>NZ_KQ758599.1 GCF_001457025.1 Pseudarthrobacter enclensis
GCGTAGGTGGAGATGTGCCCGCCGACCCCGATCTCGGGCCGCTGCGCCCGGTGCACCATCACCGCGGCGTTCCAGCGCATGTACGCCCGGTACCGGCGCTCGTACTCCTCGTTGCCCGGGAACTGCGCTTCCTGGTCCACCGGGATCGTGTTCACATAATCAGTGGTCGTCACCATCGGCACGCCCACGCTCTGCGCGCCCGCGCGCTGCAGCAGGCTCCGCATGATGTACCGGGCACGCTCGGTGCCCTGTTCCCGGATCAACGCATCCAGGGACTCAACCCACTCCGCAGTCTCTTCCGGATCACGATCAGGCAGCTGGTCAGTCAACCCGCTGAGGATATGGGAGGTATCTTCTCCTGCAGCCACGGGAGCCTCTTTTCATCATCGAATGGCCCATGTTTTCGTATTGTGAGAAAACATTCTTGCATGTTGAGATTATCCGCCACTGCGCCCACGGGTCAACGCCGGAGGTGCCGCCTGCCGCAGCAACCCGGACGGGGCGGGTTTTCGACCAATTGTGACCGCCGTCCCACCGCGCAGGATCTTGACGGCACGTGATCCAGGTCATAGGCTTCTTTCACTATTCAATATCTTGATTCCGCAATATGGAATAACAGAAACGATGTGGGCATCAACGCGATGCCGGCCTTCGGCCTCACCATTTCCGGAATCCCCAGTGAATTGAGACTCCCCATGACCACCCCTCCTCCGGCGGGCGTTGAGGCCCAGGACCTGACAGCGCCGTCAGCGGTTCCCACCCATCCGTCCGTCAGCGTCGAAGCCCTCTGTGAAGCTGCCAGCTCGGCTTCCGGCAAGGACATCAGCCCCACCCTCTACAACGTGGACCTTGCCCCCACCAAGCGTGCCGGGCGCAGCTGGACCAGCTACAGCATCTTCACGCTCTGGGCCAACGACGTGCACAGCCTGGGCAACTACGCCTTTGCCATCGGCCTCTTCGCCCTGGGCCTGGGCGGTTGGCAGATCCTGCTGGCCCTGGGCATCGGTGCGGCGCTGCTGTTTGGGCTCCTGACCCTGTCCGGATTCATGGGCGTCAAGACCGGCGTTCCCTTCCCCGTGATGAGCCGCATCAGCTTCGGCATCAGGGGAGCCCAGATCGCCAGCCTCCTTCGCGGCGCCGTGGCCGTCGCATGGTTCGGCATCCAGACCTACCTGGCCTCTGTCGTGTTCCGGGTCATGCTCGTGGCCATGTTCCCCGGGCTCGCCGACCTGGACAAGGATTCCATCCTGGGCCTGTCCACCCTCGGCTGGGCGGCATTCCTCATCCTCTGGGTGGTGCAGTTGGTGATTGTCAGCTTTGGCATGGAGATGATCCGCAAGTACGAGGCCTTCGCCGGCCCGGTCATCCTGGCCACCATGGCTGCCATGGCCATCTGGATCTTAGTCGAAGCGGGCGGCTCCATCGCCTGGTCCTCGAACAATGCCCTGGAAGGGATGGACATGTGGCGGACCATCTTTGCCGGCGGCGCCCTCTGGGTATCCATCTACGGCACGTTCGTCCTGAACTTCTGCGACTTTACCCGGTCGGCGGTATCAAAGAATGCGGTGGTGCGCGGAAACTTCTGGGGCATCCCCATCAACATGCTGCTCTTCGGCGCCATTGTGGTGGTTATGGCCGGCGGCCAGTTCAAGATCAACGGCACCATCATCCAGAGCCCCTCCGACATCGTCCAGACCATCCCCAACACGCTGTTCCTGGTCCTGGCCTGCCTGGCCCTGCTGATCCTCACCATCGCAGTGAACCTCATGGCCAACTTCGTTGCCCCGGTCTACGCGCTGACCAACCTGTTCCCCAAGCGGCTCAACTTCCGCCGGGCCGCCATCGTCAGCGCCGTCATCGGCCTCGTCATCCTGCCGTGGAACCTCTACAACAATCCGCTGGTGATCGTGTACTTCCTGGGCGGCCTCGGTGCCCTGCTCGGCCCGCTGTTCGGCGTCGTCATGGCCGACTACTGGCTGATCCGCAAGGGCAAGGTCAACGTTCCCGAGCTGTACACCGCCTCTCCCGCCGGCACGTACTTCTACCGGAACGGCGTCAACCCCCGGGCCATCACCGCCATGGTGCCCGCCGCCGTCGTGGCCCTGGGCATCGCCTTTATCCCGGCGCTGGCCGCCGTGGCACCGTTCGCCTGGTTCTTCGCGGCAAGCATTGCGGCGGGGGTGTACTGGTTCGTCGCCGACAGGAACCAGGCGCTGGAAGACCACGACGGCGAGTCCATCGCCGTTGCCAGCACCCACTGACGCGGCACGCCCGCACCGACGCCCCGTACCCCGGCTTTTCAAAGGAACACCATGCGCATCCTCGTTGCCAACGTCAACACCACCACGTCCATGACCGACTCCATCGCCGCCTCGGCCCGGGCTGCAGCAGCTCCCGGCACCGAAATCGTCGGCATCACGCCGCGGTTCGGCGCCGACTCCTGCGAGGGAAACTTCGAGAGCTACCTTGCCGCGATCGCCGTCATGGACGCGGTGACCAGCTACCCGGAGCCGTTCGACGCCGTGGTCCAGGCCGGGTACGGCGAACACGGCCGCGAAGGGCTGCAGGAGCTCCTGGACGTCCCGGTGGTGGACATCACCGAAGCCGCCGCCAGCACCGCCATGTTCCTGGGCCACAAATACTCCGTGGTGACCACCCTTGACCGCGCCGTCCCGCTGATCGAGGACCGGCTCAAACTGGCCGGCCTGGACGCCCGCTGCGCCTCGGTCCGGGCCAGCGGGATGGCCGTGCTGGAGCTTGAGGAGGAACCCGAACGGGCAGTGGAGGCCATCGTCAGCGAAGCGATGCTGGCCGTCACCCGGGACAAGGCCGAGGTGATCGTGCTGGGCTGCGGCGGCATGGCCGGGCTTGATGAACAGATCAGGCAGCGCGCCGGCGTGCCGGTAGTGGACGGGGTGGCCTCCGCTGTGACCATTGCCGAGTCTCTGGTGCGGATGCGGCTTTCCACCTCCAAGATCCGGACCTACGCTGCACCCCGGCCCAAGACCGTCATAGGCTGGCCCTTGAACAGCGCCGGCGTGGCAGCGCAACTGTAGGCCGCGACAGCAATACCGGTACGTGCACAACCAGGAGAGAACGTGAGCAATACCCACCCAGAGAGCCGGCCGGCGGCACGCACCGCGGTGGTCACCGGCGCCGGATCCGGCATCGGGCGGGAGGTGGCCCGCCAACTGCTGGCAGACGGGTACTCGGTGGCGCTGGCAGGCCGGCGGGAGGCACCATTGAAGGAAACCGCGGCGGACCACCCGAACGCCCTGGTGGTGGCGTGCGACGTCACCCGGCCCGACGACGTCGAGCGCCTCTTCGAAGAGGCCCTGCAGCACTGGGGGCGGGTAGACCTGCTCTTCAACAACGCCGGGGTCTTCGGTCCGGCCGCGGGCGTGGATGAGATCAGCCTGGACGAGTGGAATGCCACCGTTGCCGTAAACCTCACCGGGTCCATGCTCTGCGCCGCCGCTGCCGTCCGTGCCATGAAGCTCCAGCAACCACAGGGCGGGCGCATCATCAACAACGGCTCCATCTCGGCGCACTCCCCGAGGCCGCGGACGGTCGCCTACACGGTGACCAAGCATGCGATGACCGGCCTGACCAAAAGCATCGAACTGGACGGCCGTGGCTACGGCATCACCTGCGGACAGATTGACATCGGCAATACCGCCACAGACATCATGGACACCATCGGGGTTGGTTCCGGCGCGCTCCAGGCTGACGGCAGCCGCCGGGTCGAGCCGACGTTCCCGGTGGCGGACGCCGCCCGGGCGGTGCTCACGATGGCCAACATGCCCGCCTCGGCAAGCGTGGGGTCAGTGGTGGTCACGGCCGCCGGCATGCCGTTCGTAGGCCGCGGCTGACCGGATGCCCTGACGGGCGGAAGCCGGGCAGCAGGCGCAGGAGCACCTAGAGGGGGAGCAGCGCCGACAGGTCGGCGCGCAGCCCGGAAGCGGCAACCTTGCCCGCCGCGACGGCGTCTGCCCAGTCCACCTGGCCCGTTGCCATGGCAAGCCAGGTGGCGGCGTCGGTCTCGATGACGTTGGGCGGCGTCCCGCGCGTGTGCCGGGGGCCTTCGACGCACTGGGTGACGCCGAAGGGCGGCACGCGGACTTCCACGGAGTTCCCCGGCGCCCGCGCCGTGACTTCCTCCAGCGTGTAGCGCACGGCGGTAGCCAGCACGGCCCGCGGGACCGGAGCGTCCGACGCCGGCCGGGCACCTTCCAGCCAGGCCTTCAGTGCGGCTTTGCCTTCTTCGATATCAATGCGGCGGCGGGCGGTTGCCATGGGTTTCCTCTTACTGCAGTGCGGCGGCGGCGGGGATGATGGTTCAGTCCAGCAGGGCTGAAACCGCGGGACCCAGCCGGATCCGGCCCACCGGGCGGCCTCCGCCCATCACCGGTTCCACGACTTTCTCCAGGACGCTGGCCACACCCGGAATGTCGACCGCGCCCGCGGCGGCCAGCAGGGTCAGCGCCACCAGGGAGGTGGCACGGAGGTTTCCGTCGAGGATCTTGACGGCCACCGAAACACCCTGCGGTGTCGCCATGGCCAGCACGCCTTCTGCGCCGATCTTGGCGATGATCTCCAGCTCATCCATGACCAGGGTGTTGGCTTCACCCTTGCCCTGCACCGCCCACGGATAGTCCAGCATGGACGTGGCGATCGTGGCGGCGCGGGCGTTGAAGCTCTGGTCACCGGGCGCCTTGGCCAGCAGGGAATAGCCCTGGGCCAGGCCTTTCAGCGAGACGGCTGCCACAGGAGCGCCGCAGCCGTCGATGCCCAGGTGCGCGATCTTCTCGCCGGTGTATTCCTCGATGGCGGTGCGCACCCGCTGCTGGAGGGGATGGTTCGGTTCCAGGTAGCTGTGGGTATCCCAGCCGTTCTCGGTGCAGGCCCACAGGAACGCGGCGTGCTTCCCTGAGCAGTTGAACGCCAGCCGGGACTTTCCCTTCTCGGACCGGACCAGCCAATTGCGGGCGGTCTCATCCTGCGGCCACGCTTCGGGGCACTGCAGCTGGTCCTCCCGCACCCCGGCAGCCTTGAGCATGCCGGCCACCACATCCATGTGGTCCAGGGAGCCGGTGTGGCTGCCGCAGGCCACGGCAACCTGGGCTCCCCGCAGCGGGACTCCGGACTGCATGGCGGCCAGGGCCTGGAATGGCTTGAGCGCACTCCTGGCGTAGATGGGCGTGTGGATGTCACCCAGTTCCGTGACCACGGACCCGTCGGCGGAGAGGAGGACTGCGGATCCGATGTGCCGCGACTCGACAAAGCCGCTGCGCTCGATCACGGCCAGTTCGACGGCGGAGTCCACGGTGAAGGTGGCATGCGGATTGTGCGGCATCCTGCCAGTCTAGGGGGCCGTCCGCGGCGGGCGCTGCCGGACGCGGCCCTTACTCCACGGTGACCATGACGGACTGCCAGCCGGAGGCGCCGTCGGGAACGGGGTCGGCGCGCTGGTCCGTCTGGACCTCCCCGGTGCCGTCGGTGGCACGGACCTTGATGTAGTGCGGACCCGGCGCAGCTTCCCACTCGTAGGACCACTGGCGCCAGGTGACCGTCGACGCCTCCGTGGACAGGGTGGTCTCCACCCAGTCGCCGTTGTCGATCTGGATCTCCACCTTGGTGATGCCGCGTGTCTGCGCCCACGCGGTGCCACCCACGGCAACTTTTCCTGCCGGTACCTTGGCGAAGGACTTGGGCACCTCCACGCGCGCCATGGTCTTGATGGGACCGCGCTCCGACCAGCCGCGGTTGGTCCAGTACGCCTTGTTGTCGGCAAAGCGGGTCACTTCCAGGTCCACCACCCACTTGGTGGCGGAGACGAACCCGTACAGCCCCGGAACCACCATCCGCACCGGGTAGCCGTGCTCCAGCGGCAGGGGTTCTCCGTTCATGCCGATGGCCAGCATGGCGTCGCGGTCGTCCTGCAGGACCTCCAGGGGCGTGGAGGCGCTGAAGCCGTCGATGGAGGTGGACAGCACCATGTCCGCGCCGTCCTTGGGCCTGGCCCGGGCCAGGACCTCGCGGAGGGGAAGGCCAAGCCATTTGGCGTTGCCGGCCAGGTTCCCGCCCACCGGATTGGACACGCAGGTGAGGGTGACATGTGATTCGACCAGCTGCGCATCCAGCAGGTCCTGGAAGGTAAGCGTCACTTCTTGCTCCACCAGGCCGTGCACGCGCAGTTCCCAGTCATCGACGTTGATTTCCGGAACGCTCAGGGCCGTATCGATGCGGTAGAACTCATTGCTGGGTGTGAGCCACGGGGTAACGCCCGGTACGGGCGACTGGACGCCCGCGGGAACCGCCGGCGCCGGAACGGCCGGTGCAGGCAGCTGCAGGGCATCCCGCGCCTGGGCTATGTTGCTGCGCGCGGCACCCAGCAGCCGGCCGCCCGTGGCAGCGATCCCGGCGGCCACTGCGGTGATGCCGGCGGCGGCGAAGAAACCACGGCGGCTGGCGCCAGGGGCACCCTGGCCCGTTCCGCCGTCGGACGCTGTGTCTGCCGGAGCTTCCGGCCACTTCTTCAGCCCCCACAGGCGCACCAGCAGGCGGCGCAGGACCACCAGCCCGGCCAGCGTCCCCAGCACGGCGGGAATGGCATCCGCCGGCCCGACGCCTGCACGGGTCACCACGCAGGCCACGATCACTGCGCCCATGAACAGGACCCCGAGCACGCCCAGCGCCCACTTCCGGTAAGCCACCACGCCCAGGATGCAGGCCAGCACCGCGATGGTCAGGCCCATGCCCGCAAACAGGGCGGCCTTGTCATTCGTGCCGAAGGTGGCGATGGCGAAGTCCTTCAACCACGGCGGGGTGAAGTCGATGAACGTGGACCCCAGCGCCACCAGGGGAGCGGCCCGCGGGGTGAAAAAGGCCCCAAGCAGTTCCGCCACGGCAAGAACGACGGCGGCAGCCACCATCCCTGCAAGCGCGGCCAGGGCAGCCGGTCCAGTGAGTCGGTTCCGAAGCGTCGTCATGGCAGGGGTTCGGAGCGGGACGGTGCCGCGGATGGCAGCTGCCGGGCAGGACACAGCTTAGGAGTGGGCTGGGTCCACAAAGTACGCTTGGAGACTGTGAAGGTACTCGTCATCGGCCCCGGAGGCCGCGAACACGCCATTGTCCGCTCCCTGCTCGCCGATCCCAACGTATCCGAGGTCCACGCTGCACCCGGCAACGCCGGCATCAGCAAGCTGGTCCCCACCTACAAGATCAACGGCAACGATCCCGACGCCGTCGCGAAGCTGGCCACCAGGCTGGAGGTGGACCTGGTGGTGGTGGGCCCCGAGGCTCCGCTCGCCGCCGGAGTCTCCGATGCCGTGCGTGAGGCAGGCATTCCCGTTTTCGGGCCCAGCAAAGCCGCCGCGCAGCTGGAAGCCTCCAAGGCGTTCGCCAAGGAAATCATGGCCGAGGCCGGCGTCCCCACAGCCATGGCCATGGTGGCAGCCAACGCTGAGGAAGCAGCCTCCGCTCTGGACACCTTCGGCGCGCCCTACGTGGTCAAGGACGACGGCCTGGCCGCCGGCAAGGGCGTGGTGGTCACCCGCAACCGCGACGAAGCCCTGGCGCACGCGCAGTCCTGCTTCGACGCTGGCGGATCCGTGGTCATCGAGGAATACCTGGACGGGCCCGAGGTCTCCCTCTTTGTCCTCTGCGACGGACACAACACGGTGGCGCTCTCGCCGGCCCAGGACTTCAAGCGCATCTTCGACAACGACGAAGGCCCCAACACCGGCGGCATGGGCGCCTACACCCCGCTGGAATGGGCGCCCGAAGGACTCGTCCAGGAGGTCATCGACCGGGTGGCCCAGCCCACCGTCAACGAGATGGCCCGCCGCGGCACCCCGTTCGTCGGCGTGCTGTTCGTCGGCCTGGCCCTGACCTCGCGGGGCACCCGCGTCATCGAATTCAACGTCCGCTTCGGCGACCCCGAAACCCAGGCCGTCCTGGCACGGCTGAAGACACCGCTTGGCTCCCTGCTGCTCTCCGCCGCCAAGGGCGAACTGGACACCGCGGAAGAGCTGCGCTGGGCGAAGGAGACCGCTGTCGCCGTCGTCGTCGCCTCCGAGAACTACCCGGACACCCCGCGCACCGGGGACCGGATCCGCGGACTGAAGAAGGCCGAAGCGCTCGAAGGCGTGCACGTCATCCACGCCGGAACCGCCCTGGACGAGGACGGCAAAGTGGTCTCCGCCGGCGGCCGCGTCCTGGCTGTCGTGGCCCTGGGCAGCGATCTGGTGGAGGCGCGCGAACGCGCCTACGACGGCGTGGAGCTGATCCAGCTGGACGGTGCCCAGTTCCGCACCGACATTGCCCGCAAGGCGGCCCGCGGGGAGATCAAGGTGCCGTACGGCGCCACGGGCCAGCTGCCCATCACGAAAGCGAAGGCCTAGCATGAGCGAAACCCCTGCACAGCGCGGCTTCAACGCACGCACCCTCGACCTTCCCGGATGGACGCACGTCTACTCCGGCAAGGTCCGCGACCTGTACGAGCCGGCCGACGACTCCATCAAGGAGCAGCTGGGCCAGGACTGCGTGCTGGTGGTGGCCAGCGACCGGATCAGCGCCTACGACCATGTCCTATCCAGCGAAATCCCGGACAAGGGCCGCATCCTGACCCAGCTCAGCCTCTGGTGGTTCGACCAGCTGGGCGTGGAGCACCACGTCCTGGCCTCCTCGGTGGAGGACGGCGTTCCTGCGGCCGTGGAGGGCCGGGCCATGATCTGCAAGAAGCTGGACATGTTCCCGGTGGAATGCATCGCCCGCGGCTACCTCACCGGGTCCGGGCTGCTCGAATACCGTGCCTCCGGCACGGTCTGCAACATCCCGCTGCCGGAGGGGCTGGTGGACGGTTCCCGGCTGGAGCACGCCATCTTCACGCCGTCCGCCAAGGCCGAGGTCGGCGAGCACGACGAAAACATCACGTACGACGCCGTGGTGGCACTGGTGGGCGATGACATCGCGGCCCGGCTCAGCGAACTGACGCTGAAGATCTACACGACGGCGGAGAAGATTGCCCGCGAACGCGGCATCATCCTGGCGGACACCAAGGTGGAGTTCGGCTACGACGCCGTCTCGGGGTCCATCACGTTGGGCGACGAGGTGCTGACCCCGGATTCTTCCCGGTTCTGGGATGCCGCCACCTACCAGCCTGGCCAGGCCCAGCCGTCCTATGACAAGCAGTATGTCCGGGACTGGCTGACATCTCCGGAATCCGGGTGGGACCGGGCCTCTGATTCGCCGCCTCCGGCGCTTCCGGCCGAGGTGGTGGAGCGGACCCGCAGCCGCTACGTTGAGGCCTACGAGAAGATCACGGGCAAGACGTTCGCCTGACGGGAGCCCCAGCTGCTCCCGGCCGGCGGATGGCCGCTGCGGTCAGCTGGCCTTTGCGGCGTTGGCGGCCCGCTTCTGGGCCAGCCTGATTTCCAGGACCGCGTCCAGTGCCTGCTGGACGCGGTCCGCGGCTCCGGCTGCACTGAAGGCCTTCTGCGCTTCCTCAAGGTGCATCAGGGCTTCTTCGGACTCACCGGCGGCCTTGAGCGACTTGCCCAGCAGCAGTGAGACTTCACCGGCCGTGTGCTTGGCAAGCGAGGCGCGTTCTGCGTGGATTTCGCGGAGCTTTTCGACGGCGGCCACGATGTCCCCGGTCAGGTACAGCCACCTGGCACGGATGAAAGCCACCTCCAGCTGGTCCGACTTGTTGCCGCCCACGATGGACAGCGCCAGCTCGGCCCGTTCAATCGAGGACAGCGTCTCCGGTTCCACGATCCCCGAGGACAGCCGCACCGCCGCCGAGGCCTTGTTGAACCGGGCCCACAGTTCGATGTCGTTGGCGGGGGAGAGGAGCCGGGCTGCGCGCTCGTGGTGCTTGATCCCCTCCTGGTAGTCGTGGCGCATGAAGGCCACGTTGCCGATCACCCAGGCGACCTCGCCGGCCAGCTGGGACATCGAGTGCTCGTCCACATGGTCGTTCATCGCCTGGCAGTATTTCCAGGCCTCGTCCAGCCGCCCGCTTTCAGCCAGCGCCCCGATCAATGCCCGGTGCGCACCGATGATGAGGGTCGAGCCCTTGGGCAGCTGCGAGCAGAGCTTAACGGCTTCCATGGCATGGTCCACCGCTGCGCTCAGCTGCCCCTGTCCCTGGCAGATGCCCGCGAGCATCTGGCGGGCACGGACGGCCAGGCCGGCCGACTCGGTGGCCATGGGGTGTTCCAGCAGGTGCTGCATGATGCGCTGGCATTCCTGCCAGTTGCCCTGCTTGATGAGGCACTCCGCCTGCATGTACGTCATGTTCCACCAGGCACTGGTGTTGCGTCCGTCCAGCGCGATCTGCGCAGCCGTGGCGGCGTGGCTGGCAGCCAGCGGGTAGTCCCGCAGGTCCCAGGCCTGGCGGGCGTACAGGCCTGCCAGGACGTACTCGGCATCACTGACCGAAATGGGCTGGCTCCAGGCCTCCAGGGCCTTCGGTGCCAGTTCCAGCCTGCGCGCCAACTCCTCGATGACCTCGGCGGTCGGTTCCCGCCGGCCGGTCTCAAGCAGCGAGATGTAGCTGGGAGAATACAGGTCCTTGCCCAGTTCGGCCTGCGTCAGCCCCCGTTCGAGACGCTCCGCGCGGAGCTTCTCCCCGAATCCGTTGCCCACGGCGTTTCCTCCTCTTCCAGGACAGTCTTTTCACCAAATGCTTGACAGTCCCTGTGGAAAACATTTTACAATGTATGTCAACAAGGACTGTGCTGGCTTTGTAACGAATCCGACTCGTATTGAGGAACCTATTTATGTTGAAGAAGATTGCAACCGCGGCCGTCCTGGCCGGTGCCCTTGCTTTTTCTGCTGCGGCCCCGGCCGTCCTTTCTGCCGGTTCCACCGCTGATTCCAACGGTACTTCGGTAGCCGTCGGTAACTGGCCTGACCCGATGTCCAAGAAGACCAAGGACACCAAGAAGGACACCTCCAGCACCAGCTACACCACCTACGTGGGTAACTGGCCGGATCCGATGTAATAGCTTCCTCACCCAGGAGGCGCAGGCAGCCCCGGAGCATCCGCTCCGGGGCTGCCTTTTTTGTTGGCTGCGCCTTGCGGCCTCCCGCTGCAGCCCCGTCGGCGCAGGCCGGTTAAACGCGAAGAGGGCCTCCGCAATGAGACCCTCTTCACTTGTGGTCGGGATGACAGGATTTGAACCTGCGACCTCTTCGTCCCGAACGAAGCGCGCTACCAAGCTGCGCTACATCCCGATCCGTTGCCCAAAAGCAACTTTACAAGAATAGCCGATTCCGGGGCCCGATGCGAAATCGGGCATCCGGACCGCCGGGCGCGCCTTGCAGGATCAGACCAGGGAGTCCTTCCATGCCCCATGCAAGTCGGCGAAGCGGCCGCCGCCGCCAATGAGTTCGGCAGGGCTGCCGTCCTCGACGATGCGGCCATCGTGGACCACCAGCACGCGGTCCGCGGTCTCAACGGTGGAGAGCCGGTGGGCGATGATCAGGGCGGTCCTGCCGGCCGAGTCGGTGCCGGCGAGGAGCTGCGCCAGTCCATGCTGCACCAGCCGTTCCGAGGGGATGTCCAGGGACGAGGTGGCCTCGTCCAGGATCAGCACGGCCGGGCGGGCGAGGAAGGCGCGGGCGAAGCTGATCAGCTGGCGCTGGCCGGAGGACACCCTGCCGCCACGCTTGTTGACGTCGGTGTCGTACCCGTCCGGCAGCTGCAGGATGAATTCGTGCGCGCCCACCGCCTTCGCTGCCTCCTCGATTTCCTCGCGGGACGCCTCCGGCCGGCCCAGGGCGATGTTGTCCGCGACCGTGCCGCTGAAGAGGAACGCCTCCTGGGTGACCATGACGATGTTGCGGCGCAGGTCCGTGGTGCTGAGGTCCCGCAGGTCCACGCCGTCCAGGGTCAGCGAACCGGACGTGACGTCGTAGAAGCGGGCAATCAGTTTGGCCAGGGTGGACTTTCCGGCACCCGTCTGCCCCACCAGGGCCACCGTCTGCCCGGCCGGGATCTGCAGGTTCAGCCGCGGCACCACCACCGGCCCGTGGCCGTAGCGGAATTCCACTTCCTTGAAGTCGATGGCGCCCCTGGCGCCGGGCAGGGGCACCGGGTTTTTGGGCGGCCGCACGGTGGGAACCTCTTCCAGCAGGCCCGAGACCTTTTCGAGGGCCGCCTGGGCGCTCTGGAAAGAGTTGTAGAACATTGCCATCTGGTCCACCGGCTGGAAGAAACGCTTGGTGGACAGGATCAGTGCAAGAAGCACGCCCACGGCCAGGTCGCCGGTGAGCACGCGGAACCCGCCGACCAGCAGGACCACCGCCACGCAGACGTTGCCGATCAGCACCAGTCCCGGCTGGAAGATGCCGTTGAGGTTGATCGACCGGACCGTCACCTTGCGGTAGTCCTCGGCGAGCTGTCCGTAGGTTTCGGCGTTTTCGGGTTCCTTGCGGAAGGCCTTCACGGCGCGGATGCCGGTCATGGTCTCCACGAAGTGCACGATCAGCCGGGCGGACACTACCCGGGATTCCCGGAATGCGATCTGCGAGTGCTTTTGGTACCAGCGCGCCAGGAAGAACATGGGGACGCCGGCGGCCAGCACCAGCAGGCCGCTGCGCCAGTCCAGGGCGAAGACCGTAATGGCGGTGAACACCATGAACAGCAGCCCGGACGCGAGCGAGCTTACGCCGGAGTCGAGGAGTTCGCGGAGGGCCTCCAGGTCCGAGGTCTGCCGGGCAATAATCCTGCCGGAAGTGTATTTCTCGTGGAACTCCAGGCTGAGCCGCTGGGTGTGCCGGAAGACCCGCACCCGCAGGTCCAGGAGCATGGCCTGGCTGAGCCGCGCGGTGGAGGTGACGTAGAGGGCGGTGAGTCCCGCCGTCGCCACCGCCGCGAGGAGGTACGCGGCGCCGGTGAAGACCAGCGGCAGGTTATCGCCGGCCTGCAGCGCCGGGAGGGCGTGGTCGATCCCGAAGGCGATCAGTGCCGGTCCAGCCACCCTGGTTGCCTGGGAGAGGACCACCATGGCGATGGTCAGCCAGAACCTCAGCCGGACGGGGCGGATCAGCGAGCCGAGCAGGGCCAGTGAGCGGCGCCGGACTGCCCGGCTGTCGCTCTTGCTGAGGTGGGCGTTGTCCTCGTTGGCGGTGCCGAACGTTGCGGTACTCATCGGGTCACTTCCTCGGCCTGGTCTTCCAGCTCCGACAGTTCTGTGTCGAGGTCACGCGGCTCCTGGTCCAGGCTGGCGATGACGTACCGGTAGTGGGCGTTGCCTGCCAGCAGCTCCGTGTGCGTTCCCACGGCCGTGATCCGTCCGTCCTCCAGCAGGGCCACCCGGTCCGCCAGCGCCACCGTGGACGGGCGGTGGGCAACGATCAGGGTGGTGGTGTCCCGCAGGACCTCCCGGAGCCGGGCCTCCACGAGCTCTTCGGTGTGGACGTCCAGGGCTGACAACGGGTCGTCGAGCACCAGCACCCGCGGGCGGGCGGCGATGGCACGCGCCAGGGCGATCCGTTGCCGCTGGCCGCCGGAGAGGCTCAGCCCTTCCTCGCCGATCAGGGTGTCCACGCCGTCCGGGAGGGAGTAGGCGAAATGTGCCTGGGCAACGTCCAGCGCCTCGCCCAGCACTGCGTCCGAGCGTTCACTGGCGCCCAGGAGCACGTTGTCGCGGACGGAACTCGAAAACAGCGTGGTGTCCTCGAAGGCGACGCTGACCATGCGCCGCAGTTCCTGGACGTCGAAGTCCCTCAGGTCGACCCCATCGATGGTGATGGCGCCGTCCGTGACGTCGAACAGGCGTGGAACCAGCTGGATCAGGGCACTCTTGCCGCTGCCGGTGATGCCCACCAGCGCCATCGTTTCGCCGGGCCGCACCTCAAGGTTGACGTTGGCCAGGATCGGTTTGTCCGGGGCGTCCTCAAAGGCGAAGGATGCGTCGTTGAAGCGCAGCGCTCCGGCCAGGTGCCGGGGGCGGCTGGGCTGGGACGGGCCGGTGATGGTGTTTTCGGTGTCCATGACTTCGTAGTGGCGGTCGACGGCGGTCTTGGCCGTCAGTGCCATGGCGAGCAGCATGCCGGAGAACTCCACGGGGGAGGCGATGACCGCTGCCGTTGCGAAAAAGGCCACCAGCGCGCCGATGCTGAGCTGCCCGCCGGCGCACAGGATGATGCCGACCACCAGCCCGGCGCCGAGGGCAAGTTCGGGGAGCAGGGTGACCACCATCGTGAAGGTTGCCTGGTGGCGTGCCTTCTCGATTTCGGTCTGGCGGAGTTCCTCGGCCTGTTCGTTGAAGTTCTCCAGGGCCTCGCGGCTGCGCCCGAAAGCCTTCAGGACGCGGATGCCGTGGACCGATTCCTCCACGGTGGTGGCGAGGTCGCCGGCCTGGTCCTGGCTGCGCCGGGCCACCTTGCTGAAGCGGGTCCGGAAACGGAAGCTGTTGATGGTGATGGGCACGGCCGCGGCAAGGAAGATCAGGGCCAGCTGCCAGCTCATCCAGAACATGGCCGCGAGGCCGATGATCACGGTCAGGGTGGTCACCACCAGCATGATGGCGCCGAATGCCATCCAGCGCCGCAGGAAGTTCAGGTCCGTCATGGCACGGGAGAGCAGCTGCCCGGAACCCCAGCGGTCGTGGAAGGAGACGGCCAGTTCCTGCAGGTGGCCGTAGAGGGAGACGCGCATCCGGGTTTCCACCGTGGTGGCCGGGTTGATGACGAACTGCCGGCGCAGCGCCACCAGGACGGCTTCGGCGACGCCGAGGACCAGGATGACCCCGGCCGCGACCCACACCGCTTCGGTGGCGCCGCCGGGCTTCAGGGATTCGTTGACCAGGACCCGCAGCACCTGGGGGATGGCGAGGGCCACGATGCTGGCCAGCAGGGCGCACAGCAGGCCCAGCAGGAGCCTGGGGATGATGGGCCGGACATGGGGGTAGAGACGGCTGATTGACCTGAAAAATAGAGTTTGCTTCGCCATGCCCGCTTCTAAAGCTCTAAAACGAATGTAGTTTCCCGTAGCAACTACCCTATGCCATCGCGTGAGGCGATTCACAGGGAAACGGTCCGCTTCGCAAGCTTGCTGACTTATTGCATTGCGTAATGCACTGCTGCCCTATCAGATCGGGTCGCCAAAACCCTGTTTTGGGTGCCCGATCTGATGGCGCAACGGGTCAGGAGGGAGCGGTGAGGGTCAGGAGCACGGCCTCCGGCCTGCAGGCGATCCTCACCGGGGCGAAGCGTGAGGTGCCGATGCCGGCGGAGACGTTGACCGGCGTCGTGCGTCCGTTGCTGTGCCAGTCGTTCAGGCCCTTGGCGCGCCAGGTGGGAAGGTCGCAGTTGGAGACCAGCGCGCCGTACCCGGGGATGCAGAGCTGCCCGCCGTGCGTGTGGCCCGCCAGCAGCAGGTCCGCCCCCTCGTCGGTGAAGTGGTCCAGCACCCGCTGGTAGGGCGCATGGATGACGGCGATCCTGAGGTGGTCCTTGGCGTCCTGGTTCCGGGTTCCGCGGGGCCAGCCGGCGTAGCGCTCCCGCTTCAGGTGCGGATCATCCACGCCGGAGAAGTCGAAGCGCATGCCGTTCAGTACCAGGGACTGGCTCCGGTTGGTCAGGTCCACCCATCCGCCCATGCCGAATCCGGACCGCAGCCGGGGCCAGTCCAGGGCGACCGGTTTGGGTGCCGCCTTGGACGGGCCCAGCAAATAGGACGCCGGATTCTTCAGCGTGGGGGCGAAGTAGTCGTTGGAGCCCGGAACGAAGACGCCGGGAAATTCCATCAGCGGTTCCAGGGCGGCGAGCAGCGGGTCCACGGCCTTGATGTGGCTGAGGTTGTCGCCGGTGTTCACCACCAGGTCCGGCTCGAGGCCGGCCAGGGACCGGAGCCAGGCGGCCTTCCGGTCCTGGCCCGGAACAAAGTGGATGTCGCTGAGGTGCAGGATGCGGAACGGCGCCCTGCCCGGCGGGAGGATGGCCAGCGTCTCTTCGCGGAGGACGAACTGGTTCTTCTCCCACAGTCCGTAGCCGAACGCGGCCAGGCCGGCCGCCGTGCCTGCTCCTGCGGTGACGGCAAAGCCGCGCCCGATTGCCCGGGCGCGGCTCAGCAGGGTGTCCATGGTCATGGCCGGTCAGTCTTTTCCGCCGTTGCCGTTCCCGTTGCCGTTGTTGCTCGGCTGGGGAGCGGGCTGGGTGGCTGCCGGCGCCTGGGAAGGCTGCGGGGCCTGGGTGGCTTGCGGAGCGGACGGTGTGGTGTTCCGGGTGGTGCCGCCGCCGTTGAGCATGTTGCTCGGCGGCGCCGGGAACGGATCCGTGCCGTAGCCCGGAGCGATCGCTGACATGTAGTTGGAGAACATGGGTCCGGCGATCATGTAACCGTCGATGCCCTGGTAGAACTTCCCGTTCACGGTGATGTTCTGGCCCGGACGCCCCTGGGCGCCGAGTGCATCACCGAACCAGGCAGCGGTGGCAAGTCCGGTGGTGTGGCCCACAACCCAGGTGGAGCCGTTGTTGTTGGACGTACCGGTCTTGGCGCCGATGGGGAAGCTGGTCCGGGTGGAGATCCGGGGCTGGATCAGGGAGCCCGAGCCGCGGTTCAGGACTTCCTGCAGCGCGTAGTTCACGCCGCGGGCCACTTCCGGTTTGATGGCGTCCCGGCAATTGGTGGACTGCGCCGGGAGCTGCTTGCCCGTGGCGTCCGTGACGGACGTGATGGCGATCGCCTCGCAGTACTTGCCGTCATTCGCGAACGTGGCGAACGCGCTGGCCATGGTCAGCGGGGAGGTCTGGGTGGAGCCGAGCAGGTTGCCCAGCAGGGACATGTTGATCTTCGGGTTCGGCTCGGAGCCGTCCGCGGAAGGCAGGCCGCTGTGAAGCCCGACGGCGTCCACCACCTTCTGGATGCCGCAGAAGTCGAGCTGGGCGGCCGAGGCGAACGTGACCGTGTTGATTGAGTTGTAGAGGCCCTCAAGGACCGACAGCGGCCGGTACCACTGCGGTTCGGCGTTCTGCAGGTCATCGGCGGTGCCAAGTCCGGCGTTCTTCTGCGCCGTGCTGTAGCCGCCGGTCACCTTGCCGCAGGAGTGGCGCCACGGGAAGCTCAGCGGGTACACACGCTGGGCGGAGTTCACCACGGTGTTCATCGACTTGCCCTCATTGAGCCACTCGGCGAACGTGAACGGCTTCATGGTGGAGCCGGGCTGGAAACCGCCGATGCCGTTGAGGTCGTTGCCGTCCTTGTCCATCTGGTCCACGTTGAAGTTCAGCTGCGAATCGAAGCCCTGGTTCGGCAGGAACGTGGTGTTCTGGGCCATCGAGATGATCTTGCCGGAGTTCGGCTGGACGGACACCATGGAGGCGCCCCACTTGTCCGGGTTGGCGCCGGCTGACGCGTTGACCTGTTCCTGGGCAACGGCCTGGGCCTTCGGGTCAAGCGTGGTGGTGATGGTCAGGCCGCCGCCGTAGATGAGGCGCTGGCGCTCTTCGCGCTCGGCACCGTAGGCGGGGTTGTTCTCCAGCAGGTGCAGGACGTAGTCGCAGAAGTAGGGGGCCGAGGAGGCGTACGCGCAGCCCTGCTTGGGCTGGGTGACCTTCGGTTCCACCGGGGTGGCCACGGCGGCGTCGTGCTCTTCCTTGGTGATCTTGCCCTGGTTCAGCATCAGGCCCAGGACCAGGTCGCGACGCTGCTTGGAGCTCTCCGGGTTGGTGATCGGGTCGAAGGCTGAGGGGCTGTTCACCAGGCCGGCCAGGAGTGCCGCCTGGGGCAGCGTGAGGTCCTTGGCGGAGGTGCTGAAGAAGTAGCGTGACGCAGCCTCGATGCCGTAGGCGTCGCGGTTGAAGAAGACAATGTTCAGGTAGCCCTCAAGGATCTGGTCCTTGCTGAACTCCTTCTCCAGGGCGATGGCGAGCTTCATTTCGCGGAGCTTGTCGCCCACGCCCTTGTTCACGCCGTTGAGCTTGATCTGGTCCTCGTTGCCTTCGGCGGCGAGGTTGGCGTTGAGCACGTTGTTCACGTACTGCTGCGTGATGGTGGAGGCGCCCTGCTTGTTGCCGCGGGCGGTAGCCGCGAGGGCGCGGAGGATGCCGGTGGTGTCAACACCGCCGTGCTCGTAGAAGCGGCTGTCCTCAACGGCGATGACAGCTTCCTTCATGTACGGGGAAATCTGGTCCAGGGCAACCTTGGTGCGGTTCTCCGTGTAGACGCTGGCGATCTCGCTGCCGTCCGCCGCCAGGATCCTGGTGGTCTGGTTCGGGGGATCGACCTTCAGTTCCGCCGGGAGGGTGTCAAAGAACTCGATGGAACCGCTTGCTGCGCTGCCCGAGACAGCGGCCGCCGGCACCAGCAGGCCGGCCACCAGGACACCGCAGACAGCACTCACGCCAAGGAAAATGAGGATCTTTCCGAGGGTGGTGGCAGTATCGAATAAGGGGTTCTTACGAGATGCCATGTTTTCCACTTTACCGGCAAGGACTAGTCTTTCTCTCATGACCAAATGGGAGTACGCGACGATTCCGCTCATTATCCACGCCACGAAACAGATCCTGGACCAGTGGGGAGAGGACGGCTGGGAGCTCGTCCAAGTGGTCCCCGGACCGGACGGAACCGGCCTGGTTGCCTACCTTAAGAGGGAGAAGCAGTAGCATGAGCACCCCCGCAGAAGCCCGCACCGCCGCGGATTCCGCCCCCGTTTCAGCCGTTGAGCAGCGCCTTGCCGAGCTTGGCCTGAGCCTTCCTGAGGTCGCCGCGCCGGTGGCCGCGTACGTGCCCGCCGTAATCTCCGGCAATCACGTGTACACCTCCGGCCAGCTGCCTTTTATTAACGGCAAACTCGAAGCTACGGGCAAGGTCGCCGCCGGCGCCGAAGCCACCGCCGACGAGCCCACCGTGTCCCCGGAGGACGCCAAGAAGTACGCCGCAGTCTGCGCCGTCAACGCGCTGGCGGCCGTCAAGAGCGTGATCGGGGACCTGGACCGGATCACCCGGATCGTCAAGGTTGTGGGATTCGTCTCTTCCGATCCCACCTTCACCGGACAGCCCGCTGTGATCAACGGTGCGTCCGAACTGCTGGGCCGTGTCCTCGGTGACGCCGGCCAGCACGCCCGTTCCGCCGTCGGCGTTGCCGTGCTTCCCCTTGACGCCCCGGTGGAAGTCGAACTGATCGCCGAATTCAGCTAGGACCGGTCTTTTCCTTGCCACAGCTCGCCCGTCGTCTGTTTGCACTGCCCGAGGATCTTGAAGGGGCAGCGCAGAGCTGGCTTGAACACGGCGACCGGACGCCCCGGGCCGCACGCCTTGCCTCATCGGTGGTCCTCTTGCGGGATTCCCCCACCGGCCTGGAAACCTGGCTGGCCTACCGGCCGGGTTCCTCGCCGCTGGGGGTCCTCGCCTTCCCCGGCGGATCGCTGGATGCGGCCGACGACGAGCCCATGGGCTGGCTCGGACCCTCACCCCAGCAGTGGGCTGAGCAGATGGGAACGGACGACGTCGGGCTGGCGCGCCGGCACGTGGTGGGGGCTATCCGCGAACTCTTCGAGGAAACCGGGGTGCTGCTGGCCGGGCCGGACATGTCCAGCACCGTCGAGGCAACCTCGACCTCCGAGTGGATGCGCGCCCGCGTGGCCGTCGCCGAGCAGGAGAAGACCCTTGCCCAGGTCCTGGACAAGCGCGGCCTGTCGTTGCGCACGGACCTGCTGAAGTCCCTGGTCAACTGGCGGACACCGGATTTTGCGCACCGCAGGTTCGATACCAGGTACTTCGCCGCGACCGTCCCGATGGGCCAGGAGCCCACGCTGCTGGAAGGAAAGGGCGTGTGGGGCCGCTGGGTCAACGCCGGCGAGGTGGTGGCCGGGCGGAACAGCAGCGCCCTGGGCGACGAGGTGGGGCAGGAGAACACCACCGGCCGGAGCCTCGGCAAGCTGCTGGTTCCCGGCTCGGAGATCATGCTCGAAAAGATGGCGGGCGCCAACGGCTGCATCGCCTACCTGAGCTACAAGCGCAAGGCCCACGTCTACCAGCCGACCCTCGTGGAAGAAGACGGCAGGCTGATGCTGGAAGTGGAAGCCGCCAAGACCACCCCCGGCGACCCGCAGCGCGAACGCTGAACCACCGGAAAAGCAAAAGGCCGCCCCGTGGGGCGGCCTTTTCCTGTGCCTGGTGCCTAGCGGGAACGCTGGCGGAGGCGCTGCATGTCCAGGATGACGACGGCGCGGGCTTCGAGCCGGAGCCAGCCGCGCTGGACGAACTCGGCGAGGGCCTTGTTGACGGTTTCGCGCGAGGCGCCCACCAGCTGGGCGAGTTCTTCCTGGGTCAGCTCGTGGGCCACCAGGACGCCGTCGGTGGCGGGACGGCCGAAGCGGTCGGCCAGGTCCAGGAGTGCCTTGGCCACACGGCCCGGAACGTCCGAGAAGACGAGGTCGGACAGGGAGTCGTTGGTGCGGCGGAGCCGGCGGGCCAGTGCCTGCAGCAGCTGCGCGGAAACCTCGGGCCGGGTGCGGAGCAGGTTGTTCAGGCTCTCGTTCTTGAGGCCGGCAAGGCGCGTCTCGGAGACGGCGGTGGCCGTTGCGGTGCGGGGGCTGGGATCGAACAGGGCCATCTCGCCGAACAGTTCTCCCGGGCCGAGGATGGCCAGCAGCGACTCGCGGCCGTCCGGGGAAGTGCGGCCAAGCTTTACCTTGCCGGAGACGATGAAGTAGAGCTGGTCACCCTGGTCGCCCTCGCGGAACACCGACGCGCCGCGGGAGAGGTCCACCTCGGTGAGCTCGTCCGTCAGCAGACGGAATGCGTCGTCGTCGAGCGTGGCGAAAAGTGGTGCTCGGCGCAGTACCTCGATGTCCATGAAATCTCCTGAGTAAAAGTATCGGCTGTGGGCGCTTTTGCCATTGTTTCAGAATTTTCAAGGTTCTGTGACGAACTTGGCATGCGAAACACCTATGAGACGGCCCGTGAACCGGACGGCAACAGGCCGCAGCGGACCGCGGTGTGACGGGAACGACGTCACAGGGGATTGCCAGCCACCGCCCGTAGAATAAGGGTTCAACTGCTTATAAGGAGCCTTCGTGGTCGGCTTGACTGTCCTGGACCTGATCCTGATCCTGGCGTTGCTGTCCTACCTGGTCTACGGGCTGCGGAACGGCTTCCTCGTCACTGTGGGCGGCCTGGCCGGTTTCGCAGCCGGCGCCGTCGCCGCCTTCTTCGCCGTCCCCCTGGTCAGCGGCCTCGTTGAGGACTCCGGTTGGAGGCTGACCGCCATCGTGGCGGCCGCCGTCGTGCTGGTGGTCCTGGGCCACGGCCTGGGCACCATGGTGGGCCGGCAAATCCGCGGAGCCATGCGGATCCGGCCGCTGCGCGCCGTGGACCGGCTGGTGGGCGGCGCCCTGAACGTGGTGGTATCCGCCCTGGTGATGTCCATGCTGGCGTTCAGCGTCGGGTCCCTCGGTGTGCCGTTCGTGTCCCAGCAGCTGGCTGAATCCAAGGTCATCCGGTTCATTGACGGCCTCACGCCCACGCCGGTCAAGGCCACCATGGCGCAGCTGCGCTCCACGGTGATCGGCAACGGCATTCCCACGCTGATCGAGGGCCTGGGGCAGGGGCAGGCCCTCGCCGTACCCAACGCGGACACGAACACGCCTGCGCTGAACGCGGCCGCCGAATCCGTGCTGCGGATCGCCGGCACCGCCTACGAGTGCGGCCAGAACCAGACCGGCACCGGGTTCGTGGTGTCCGAGGACCGCGTGGTCACCAACGCGCACGTGGTGGCAGGTGTCTCGCAGCCGGTGGTGGAGCTGCCCGACGGCGATGCGTTGCCCGGGCGCGTGGTCTACTTTGACAGCAGGCACGACCTCGCCGTGCTCGCCGTGGATGGGCTGCCTGCCCGGCCGCTGGCCCTGGCCGGCGACCTGCCCGGCGGCAGTTCCGCGGCCTTCGCCGGCTACCCGCACGGCGGACCGTTCCAGTCCAAGCCGGCCACGGTGCAGGACATCGCCACGGTCCTGGTGCCTGACATTTACGGGAACAGCCCGTCCCCGGAGGACATCTACCGGCTCGCCGGCGACGTGCAGCCGGGCAACTCGGGCGGGCCGCTGCTGACCACCGACGGCCAGGTGGCGGGCGTGATCTTCGCCAAGGCCACCACGGACACCGGTGTGGGCTACGCGATCACCATGGACGAACTGGACCCGGTGGCCCTCCAGGCGCCATCGTTGAGCGCACCTGTTTCCTCGGGGCAGTGCATCCAGAAGTAGTCAGAGCGCGTCGGCGAGGTAGTCGATCGCCAGCCGGTACCCCGTGACGCCCGCGCCCACAATCACGGCCGAGCAGACCGGGGACAGGTAAGAGTGGTGCCGGAACTCCTCCCGCTGGTGCACGTTGGTGATGTGCACCTCGACGGCGGGAAGCTGCACGGCGGCCAGGGCGTCACGGAGCGCCACGGACGTGTGGGTGAAGGCGCCGGCGTTGATGACAATGCCCGCTGCATTTCCGCGGGCCGCGTGGATGGTGTCCAGCAGGACGCCCTCATGGTTGGACTGGACGCATTCCACCGCGAAGCCGTGCGCCTGGGCCGCCGACCGCGCCAGCTGCTCCACGTCGGCGAGCGTGGAGGTGCCGTATTTTTCCGGCTCCCGCGTGCCCAGGAGGTTCAGGTTGGGGCCGTTGATCACCAGGATGGTGCCGCGGGCGGTGTCCGGGGTGGAGGCTTCAGTCATGGAGGACAATCTATCCGCTGGCCCCCCGTGCCGCGCATTCTTACGTTCCTGAAGGCGCGGCACGCAGGGGTTGTGCAGGCGTCCGGCTAGGCCGCGGTGACTTTGAGGAGCAGCGCGTGTTCCGGGTTGAGCATGGGCATCGGCAGGCCGACTTCGCCGAGGAACTTTCCTCCGGCGGTTGCGCCGTCCGCCAGCCACGCCGGCGGCTGCACCTGGGTGAAGGTGTGGGCGTAGTCGCTGTCGCCCGGGGCCGGGAAGATCGCTTCCACCCGGTAGGTCCGGCCCGCGTCGAGCCCCGGAAGGACGAACCGCCCCGGGGCTTCGGCAGCCGAGGTGTGCATGCTGACGAAGGCGAGCAGCGCCGCCGTCGTGCCTTCAGCTGCCGGTTCGGCGGCGAGCACGCCGTGCAGCTGGAACGCGTCGTCCGGCACATCCGCATGGACAGGACGGCCGCTGTGGATCAGGTCGCGGTGTTCCTTGTACAGGCCCACCACGCGCCGCAGCTCCTCCCGCTCCTTGCCCTGCACTGACCGGACGTCCCACTCCATGCCGAAGTGGCCGAACAGTGCCGTGATGGCGCGGAACGACAGGTCGTGCGTGCGGGCGGTGGTGTGGGAAGTGGTGGGACCGATGTGGCTGCCCACCAGCTCCGGCGGCACGACCGCGCCGGTCCATCGCTGGATGGTCTGCCGCTCGAGGGCGTCGTTGCAGTCCGACGCCCAGACACGGTTGGTCCGCTCCAGGATGCCCAGGTCAACGCGGCCGCCGCCGGAGGAGCAGCTCTCGATCTCGACGTCGGGGTGCGCTTTCCGGAGCTCGTCGAAGAGCCGGTAGGCGGCGAGGGTCTGTTCGTGGACGGACGGGCGGCCGGCGTGGCCGTGCTCCACCAGGTCCCGGTTCTGGTCCCATTTGAGGTAGCTGATGGCGTTTTCGGACAGCAGCGTGGAGATCCGGTCGAAGACGTACTGCCAGGCTTCCGGGTTCACCAGGTCCATGACGTGCTGGTTGCGCCATTCCAGGGGCAGCCGGCCGCCGTCCTTGTGCGGCAACGCGGAGGGGCTGGCAATCCAGTCGGGGTGGGCGCGGGCGACGTCCGAGTCGAGGTTCACCATTTCCGGCTCCACCCACAGCCCGAACTCCATCCCCCGGGACGTGACCGCATCGATCAGCGGCGTGAGGCCGTTGGGCCAGAGGGTTTCGTCCACGTACCAGTCGCCCAGGCCGGCGTGGTCGTCCCGGCGGCCGCGGAACCAGCCGTCATCGAGCACGAAACGTTCCACGCCCAAATCCGCGGCGGAGTCTGCGAGCTCAATGAGCGTCTCCAGGTTGTGGTCGAAGTAGACGGCCTCCCAGGTGTTCAGCACCACCGGGCGGTGCTTCCGGGCGGTGCCGCCGGTGGACAGCGGCGGCAGCACGTGGTGCGGGCGGGACCGGAACCAGCTGTAGAACGCCTCGGTGATGCCGTCCAGGCCGCGCCCGGAGTAGGCGGCGAACAGGGCCGGGGTGGTGTAGCTGCTGCCCGGTTCCAGGATGACCTCGGCAGGTCCCAGCAGTTCCGAGCCGCCGATCATGGTGCGCCCGTCGCCGAGGGTGTCAGCGAACTGTTCGTGGTTGCCGCTCCAGGCGAGGTGCGTGGCCCAGACCTTGCCGTGCCGGTTGCCGAAGCCCTTGCTGCCGGCGGCGAACAGGAGGGAGGAATCGTGTCCGGTGCGGCCGTGCCGGCCGGTACGGACCCAGGTGCCCTGTTGGATGGGCCGGCGCTGCGGGTGGCGTTCCCGGCACCAGCGCCCGGTCAGGTCGAGAAGCTCGACGGCGTCCGGCGCCACGGGCAGGACGGTGGCCAGTTCGTCCACCTGGAACGGGGTGGTGCCGTTGTTGGTGACGGTGTGGCGCAGTTCGAGGAGGCCGCCGGGGTGCAGCTGAAGGGACGTCGAGACGCTGATCCCGGTGTCGGCGTCGGCCTGTTCAATGGTGGCCGAGGTGTCCCCGCCGGCGGCGGAGGTGACGCGCAGCCGGGAGGAGAAGTCATTGCCGGCAGTGCCCTCGCCGATCCGGTGCCCCCGAAGCGCCGGGCGGCCGCGCCAGGACGATGAAGCCTGCGGCAGGAGGGTCGCCGGAACGCGCGCGTCGACCGATGAGTTTCCCACCGGGCCGGCCAGGATGTCCAGGTCCGGGAGTTCGGTTCCCAGGTCGGCGCCCCAATGGATGACCTCGGCCTCCCCGCTGTCGAAGCTGATCAGCAGGCTGGTGCCGGCGGAACGGAGATGCAGGGGATCCATGGTGGTCTCTTTCGGTGTTCGGGCGTGCGCCTTAAGTTACGCACAAGTGCAAATTAACGGGAAGGGGTGGCCGGGTGCCGCCGTCGCGAGGAGGAGGACGGCGGCACCCGGCCGTGCGGCTGCGACCACATACGCAGCCACATATTGGGGGCTACTTGAACAGGGCGTTGACCTGCTCGTTGGCGGCCGTCAGCGAGCTGACGGGGGCCTTGCCGGACACCACGGCGTCCATGGCCGGCTCCATGATGCCCTTGACCTTGGCGGTGTTGTCCGTGATCGGGTAGAGGAACGTGGTCTTGTTCTTCACGTGTTCGGTGAAGGCGGTGACGTCAACGCCCTTGGCCTGGAACGCCGCTGCGGCCTTGTCCGAGGATGCCTTCAGCGCGGGGAACACCACAGCCTTGGAGGCCACCACGTCCTGGCAGGCTGAGGAGGCCAGGTATTCGACCCACTTGATGGAGGCGTCCTTCTTCTTGGTGCCGGCCCAGATGGAGTCGGCCAGTCCGTTGAACATGGAGGCGCGCTTGCCTTCCGGGCCCACCGGGGTGGGCGCGATGCCGACGTCGATGCCCTTGTAGCCGGTGTACTGGCCGATCATCCACGAGCCGTGGGCGTTGATGGCGGACTTTCCGGCAGCGAAGGTATCGGCCATGCTGGCCCCGACGGTGGTCTCCAGCTTGGGCATGTAGCCCTTGTCCGCGAGCCCCGCGAACCACTTCATGGAGTCCTGGAACTTGGGGTCGTCGTAGTTGTAGTGGGTGCCCCAGGGGTTCTTGTCCGTGTGCTGCCAGCCGGTGGTGTTGGTGAGGTAGCTCCACTCGGTCTGGCCGGAGGAATCGCCGCCGCCGTTCAGGCCCAGGCCGTAGACCTGGACGTTGTTCTTGTCGAAGCCGGGCTCGTCGCCGCGTTTGCCGTTCTTGTCCACGGTCAGGTGGGCGATGACCTTTTCGTAGCTGCCGCCGTCCTCAGGGTTCCAGGTGAGGTCCTTCATCTGGTCCTCGGAGATCCCGGCGGAGGCGAGCATGGCCTTGTTGTAGAAAAGGCCGATGGTGTCCCAGTCCTTGGGCAGGCCGTACCGCTTGCCGTCCTGGCCCACCCACAGGTCGGCGAGGCCCTCGTTGTAGGCGGAGAGGTCCACCTTGTCCTTCTCCACGGCGTCGTCGATGGCCAGCAGCTGCTTGTTCTCGGCGAGTTCGCCGTAGCGGCCCAGGTGGTTGGTGAAGACGTCCGGGGCGGTGCCGCCCACGAAGCCGTTGGTGAGCGTGCTCCAGTAGTCGTCCCAGCCGCGCTGGGTGATCTTGACGGTGATGTCCGGGTTGGCCTTGGTGAAGTCGTCGGCGCACTGCTGGTACGCGGGAAGCTGGTTGGCGTCCCAGAGCCAGTAGCTGATCTCGCCCTTGCCGGCCTCAGCCTGGCTGCCGCCGCCGCAGGCGGAGAGTGCCAGGACTGCTGCGGCAGCCGCGGCGAGGGCGCCGGTTGCTTTCATCTTCTTCATCAGGGGTCCTTTCGGGGATGTTTTCGGGCAGGCCGCCATGGCCGGCGCACGGTTGGCTGGTGTGGGGCTGTTGCTGTTTTGGTGCGAAGGGGGTTACTTGATGCCGGAGAAACCGATGGAGTTGACGATCTTCTTGCCGAAGGCGGCAAAGAGGATCAGGACGGGCAGGGCGGAGATGAGGGTGGCGGCCATCAGGCCGGACCAGTCCGGTGCGCCCTGCGGTGACTGGGACTTGAAGACGCCCAGCCCCACCTGGAGGACACGCACATCGTCCTGGGAACCGACCAGCAGCGGCCAGAAGTATTCGTTCCACTGGCCAATGAAGGTGAGCAGCGCCAGGGTGGCGATGGGGGCTGCGGCGTTGGGCAGCACGATCTGGAAGAAGATCCGGAGGTGCTTGGCGCCGTCGAGCATGGCCGCTTCCTCCACCTCGCGGGACATGTTCAGGAAGAACTGGCGGAGGAAGAAGATGGCGAAGGGCGTCATGAAGACGTAGGGGAGGACCATGCCGAGCATGGTGTTGAGCAGATCCAGGTTCTTGATGAGCAGGAAGTTGGGCAGTGCCGTGAAGATCGGTGGGACCAGCATGGTGCCGAGGAAGAGGCTGAAGACGGCGTTGCGGCCCTTCCAGCGGAGCCTGGCGAAGGCGTAGGCGGCCATCGCGCTGAAGAACACGGCGCCGGCGGTGGTGATGGAGGAGAACACCACCGAGTTGCGCAGGTAGATCCAGAAATCGATGGCGGCGCCGGACCCGCCCTCGGCCACGGCCTCTGCGGGTGTCTGCAGGCCGAAGACGCGTTTGAAGGCGCCGAAGGTGAAGTCCGCCGGGAGCAGGCTGGTGGCGTTGGTGGCCAGCGCATTGTTGGTGGACAGTGCGGTCCGCAGCACCCACAGGAAGGGCAGGACAGAGACCGCGATGGCCAGGACCAGCAGCGCCCAGGCGCCTGCACGGCGGGGATTGAACGGACGACGGCGGGTGGTTGGCTTGGCCGGGTTGGCCAGCGGGGTGCGGCTTGCGGTGGTGGTCATGGAGGACTCCTTAGTCCAGGTCCGACTCGTTGCCCTTGAGGAACTTCATCTGGATGAAGGCCACCAGGGCGAGGATGAGGAAGAGGATGACGGCGATGGCGGATCCGTAGCCGAAGTCCGACTCCGTGAAGGCGCGCTGGTAGATGTAGTACTGGATGACGCGGGTGGCGTTGACCGGGCCGCCGCCGGTGGTCACGGCGACGGTGTCAAAGACCTGGAAGGACCCGATGACGGTGACCACCAGGACCAGCACCAGGACCGGGCGGAGCAGCGGGATGGTGATCTTCCGGAAGGTCTGCCATGCGGAGGCGCCATCAAGCTTGGCTACCTCGTAGACGTGCCCGGGGATGGACTGCAGGCCGGCGAAGATCAGCAGCGCGGTGTAACCCATGTGCCGCCAGGTGTTGATCAGCGCCTGGGTGGGGATGGCCCATTCCTCGCTGCCGAAGAACGCCGCCCGCGGCAGCCCGGCCCACTCGATGAACTGGTTCACCACGCCGATCTGGTAGTCCAGCATCCAGAACCACAGCAGCGCCGCGATGACGTTGGACATCAGGTAGGGCAGGAGCAGGGCGCCGCGGATGATGGTGGACTTGGCCACGTTATGCATCAGCAGGGCCAGGCCGAGCGCCAAGGCCGTCTGCAGCCCGATGTTCAGGAGCACGTACTGTCCGGTGACGGCCAGGGAATTCCAGAACAGGGGATCCTTGGCGATCGCCTCGTAGTTCTCCAGGCCGATCCATTCCGGATCTCCAAGGATGTTGTATTCGGTGAAGCTGAGGTAGATGCCGCGGACGGTGGGCACCAGGTAGAAGAGGACGAATCCGATCATGGCCGGGGCGATGAAGAACAGGGCAATCCTGGCATCGCCGCGTCCGGTCCGGCCTGGGCCTGTCCGGTTGAGGATGGTGCGGGGCAGGCGGGGCGTCCGCGTGCCTGGGTTCCTGGTAAGGGTGGTCATCGTCGACCCTTCCTGATTGTGATGTGCCTAACAACCTGCCGAAGAATCTACACGAGTAGATTGGATTGCCGCAAGGTTTAATTTTCCCCTGTTTCGGGGCTTGCAATTGCGAAAGATCAGTTGTTGACTCGAGTAGAAAGCCGGTAAATGCCGCCGGGATGCGGCAGGAACCGCTTACCGGGCAGGGCCCGGCGCGCCGCCAGGCGCACTCCCCACCTCCACGGAAGGAAAACAATGACGTTCTCGATCGGCATCGTCGGCGCGGGCCAGTTCGGCGGCCAGTTTGCCCACCTGTTCAACCTCCACCCAGGAGTCAAGGAGGTGTATGTGGTGGACGAGCGCCCCGAGCGCGCCGCTGAGGCAGCAGAGCGTTACCACCTGGCCGGCACCATGCCGGACTTCGAAGCCCTGCTTGCCTCGAACGTGGACGCTGTGGCCATCTTCACCCAGCGCTGGACCCACGGCCCGCTGGTGCAGCAGGCCCTCCGTGCCGGCAAGCATGTCTACTCCGCCGTCCCCATGGCAGTCAGCGAAGAAGAGATCGCCGGCATCATCGACGCCGTCCGCGACACCGGCCTGGTGTACATGATGGGGGAGACCAGCTACTACAACCCCGCCACGGTACATGCCCGTGAGCAGCACGCTGCAGGCAAATTTGGCCGGATCTTCTACGCCGAGGGCGACTACGTCCATGACATGGACCTGGGCTTCTACGACGCGTACCAGTACAGCGGCGGCGACCGCTGGAAGGAAACCGCCAGCTACCCGCCCATGCTGTACCCCACCCACGCCATCGGCGGCGTCCTCGGCGCCATCCCGGCACACGCGGTCAGCGTCAGCTGCGTGGGTGTGCGCGATGACCGCAACGACGGCGTCTTCGACAAGGACGTCAGCATGTTCGGCAACGACTTCTCCAATGCCACGGCATTGTTTGAACTCAACGACGGCGGTGCGATGCGCACCAACGAGATGCGGCGCGTGGGGTACCCGTCGCACATCCGGGAATCCCGGTTCCGGTTCTTTGGCACCGAGGCAAGCTTTGAACAGCTCGCCAAGGTCACCGTGTGGCAGGACAAGCAGAACGTCCACGACATCTCGGAAAAGATGGAAACGCGGCCCAGCATCCCGCTGGACGACCCGTCCCTGGCCAACGTGGCACCGGAACTGCGTGATGCCTTCGTCTCCGGACTGGCGCCGGTGCACGATGCGGGCCGCCTGCCGGAGGAATTCCGCGGTGCCCCCAACGGGCACGAAGGCAGCCACCACTTCCTGGTGGACGACTTTGTCACCGCCGTCAACGAAGGCAGCCTGCCGCCGGTCAACGCCTGGGTGGCGGCCCGCTACACCCTGCCCGGCATCGTGGCCCACGAATCGGCACGGCAGAACGGCGCGCGGCTGCCCATCCGCGACTTCGGCGACGCCCCGGCCGGCTCGTAGCTAGCATGTACTCCATGACCACTTCGGCTGTGCCGGCGCCCCGCGGACCGGTGACGCGCAAAGACGTTGCCCGCTTCGCGGGCGTCAGCACCGCCGTCGTGAGTTATGTGGTCAACGGCGGACCCAAGAAGGTGGCGCCGGCCACCGAAGCGAAAGTGCAGGATGCCATCCGGCGGCTGGGGTACCGGCCCAACGCAGCGGCCAGGGCCTTGAAGCTGGGCTCCAACGAGACCATCGGCCTGGTGATCCCGGACAACAGCAACCCCTTCTTCTCGCTGCTGGCCCACAGTGTGGAGGAGGCGGCGGCAGAGCTCGGCTACGCCCTGGTGCTGACCAATTCGGACGGAAACCTGGCCAAGGAACGCCGGAACGTCCGGAACCTTGCGGCCCGCCAGGTGGACGGCGTGATTGTCTCCAGCGTCCTGATGGAGCCCGGCATGGCCGACTTCGAATCGGCGGAAGTTCCCGTGGTGCTCCTGAACCACAGCGGTGAGGCGCCAGGCTTCAACAGCGTGGGGGTAGACCTGGTTGCGGGTGCGAGGTCGGCCGTGGAGCACCTGATCGGCCACGGGCACACCAGCATCGCCCTGGCCATGGGCACGAACACCGGCAATTACTACGACGGCCGTGAGGAGGGGTGGCTGCAGGCGTTGGCCGCTGCCGGCCTGCCGGAGGGCCCCATTGTGCGGACGCCCTTCACGCGTGAGGGCGGATACGCGGCCGGCAAGCGGCTCCTGGCGGTTGCCGACCGTCCCACGGCCATCTTTGCCACGTCCGATCTGCAGGCGGTGGGGATCCTGCGTGCCCTGCACGAGGCGGGCCTGTCCATCCCGCGGGACATGGCCCTGGCGTCCTTCGACGGTTCGGCTGAGGCCGAGTACAGCTGGCCGCCGCTCACCACGGTGAAGCAGCCGGCGAAGGCCATGGCGGACGCAGCGGTGAGCGCCCTGATCGGCGCCCATCGCGGGCAGGACGCCGAACACCTCATCTTCCCTGCCGAACTGCAGGTGCGGCAGTCGTGCGGCTGCCCGTGAGGCACCGGCCCTAGGCCGGCTGCCCCAGGGCGGAAGCCAGGCGCAGCCTGCCCACCCTGTCCTGCAGGACGCGCTGGGCATCGGAGCCCAGCCCGGGGTCGCTGATGACTTCATCCACTTCGTCCAGGGACGCGATGGAACTGATGCCCAGCACACCCCATTTGGTGTGGTCGGCCAGGACCACGGTCTTCCGGGCAGCTGCCACGAAGGCCCGGTCCGTCTCGGCTTCGAGGAGGTTCGGGGTGGTGAAGCCGGCCTGCGCATCCATGCCGTGCACGCCCAGGAACAGCACGTCCAAGTGCAGCTGCTTCAGCGCGCTGGTGGCGATGGGACCCACCAGCGCATCCGAGGGGGTGCGCTGGCCGCCAATCAGGATCACCGTGGAACTGAAGCGGGCCGGGGAGGTGGACGCGGCATGGTGGAACAGGTCGGCGATGCGCACCGAGTTGGTGACCACCGTGATGGGCGGGCCGTCCACCAGTTCCTTGGCCAGGGCCCAGGTGGTGGTCCCGGCGCTCAGGCCCACCGCCATCCCCTCCTGGACCATTGCCGCGGCTTCCACGGCGATGGCCCGCTTCTCCGCCGTCAGCTGCGTTGACTTCTGCTCGAAGCCGGGCTCGTGCGTGCTGGCATCGCCGGGGAGCTTCGCCCCGCCGTGGATCCGCTCCAGCTTGCCGCCTTCCTCCAGTAGCTCGATGTCCCGGCGGACGGTCATCAGCGACACACCCAGTTGCTGGGCGAGGTCCGAGACGCGGACAACCCGTTCGCGCTGGACGACGTCCACGATGGCCTGGTGTCGTGCTGCGGGGAGCATGGAGATCCTTTCGTGCTGAGGCGGGGGAACGGCGTCCCCCTCACCTTCCATGATGGTCTACCCCTTGCTGGAACCAAGAGTCAGGCCCGCAACAAACTGCCGCTGCAGGAGCAGGTAGATCACCAGCGTGGGGATGACGGTGATCACGGCGCCGGCCGCGAGCAGGTTGTAGTTGCTCAGGAACTCACCCTGCAGGTTGTTGATGGCCGTGGTGATCGGCAGCCGGTTTCCGCTCTGGATGAAGATCAGCGGCCAGAAGTAGTCGTTGTAGATGAAGATGACCTGGAGCGTACCGAGCGCGGCGAACGCGGGGCGGCACAGCGGCATGATGATCTCGCGGTACTGCCGCCAGATGCCGGCGCCGTCCACCAGCGCCGCTTCGGTCAGGTCCGCCGACAGTGCCTTCATGTAGTTGGACAGCACGAAGGTGCAGAACCCCATCTGGAAGGCCGTGTTCACGGCGATGACGATGATGTACGTGTTGAGCATGTTGCCCGAATCGCTGAAGGAGTAGGGCACCTCGAAGTGCTTGGCCATCTCGAACAGCGGTGCGGCAAGGACCTGCGGGGGAAGCAGGTTCCCGGCCGTGAACATGATCAGCAGCGTGATGTTGAATTTCCAGTTCACCCGGCTGACGGCGAAGGCCATCAGCGAGGCCAGGAACAGGGTCAGCAGCACGGCCGGAACGGTGATGATGACCGAGTTCCAGAAGTAGGTGGAAAACCCGCCCTGCGTCCAGGCCTGGGCGAAGTTGTCGAAGTTGAAGTCGCCGGCGAAGCTGAAATAGCCGTGTTCGTTCGTGGAGGCAACCGGCCGGAGCGCCGTGTAGAGGGACCATCCCAGCGGAACCAGCCACATCACCGCCATCACCAGCAGGAAGGCGTGCGTGCCGTAGTGGCGCTTGGGTTTGCTGCCGGCGCGGGCGGCGGCCGGCGCGTGGGTCCGTCCGGTGCGGGCGGGGGTCGATGCTGTGGTGCTCATGCTCTGTTCTCCTTGCCGAAGGTGCGGCTGAGGTAGAAGACGATGGGGACGAGGGAGATCACCAGCAGCACCACCGCCAGCGCGGAGCCGACGCCGATGACCTGGCCTTCGCCCACGAGGTTCTGGATCACCAGGGCGCTGAGCATTTCCAGGCCGTTGGTGCCGCGGTTGATGACGTACACGACGTCGAAGGCGCGGAGCGATTCGATGATGGTGATCACCACGATGACGATGTTGATGGGCCGCATGGCGGGAAAGACCACGCGGAAGAATGTCTGCACGGCATTGGCGCCGTCGATGGCGGCTGCCTCGCGCAGGCTGGGGTCCACGCCCTTCAGGCCGGCCAGGTATAGGAGCATGACGTACCCGGCATGCCGCCAGGTGGCTGCGATCATGGCCGCCCAGATATTGACCGAGGAGTCCCCGAACCAGTCCACCGCCTGCGGTGTTCCGGCGGTGCCCAGGAGGAAGTTCAGCAGGCCGTTGTCGCGCTGGTAGAACAGCTGCCAGATGATGCCGATCAGGGCGAGCGACAGCATCACCGGGGCAAAGAAGATGCTCTGGTAGATCTTGCTGCCGCGGATGTTCTGGTCCAGCAGCACCGCGAGCAGCAGGCCCAGGGGCGTGGCGATCAGGGCAAGGAAGAGCAGCCACAGCAGGTTGTGCTGCACGGCCGGCCAGAACGGCGGGTAGTCCTGGGTGATGTACTGGTAATTTTCGGTACCCGCCGGGCGGATGTCGGCCAGGTCCAGGCCGTTCCACCGGGTGAAGCTCAGCCCCACGGACATCAACGTGGGCAGCCAGACAAGGGCCAGTTCAATCAGGGTGGGAATCCCCACCATCAGGGACAGGACCAGCTTGTCCCGTCCGGTCAGCCGGCGGACCCGCCCGCCTGTCCTGCGGCCGGGCCTCCCGCCGCCGGGTTCCCGCGCCTCCGGCGGGATCAGTTCTTGTGTGGTGCTGCTCATGGAAATCTTCCCTTTGGTGCTTGGGACGCCGGGGTGGGGACGCTGTGGCGGGTACGCCGAAAAGGAACGGACGACGGCGGGGCGTGGGCCGCCGTCGTCCGCTTGCGGATGCCGGTGCTGCAGCGCAGCCAGCGGCGGCTATTGGGCTGCGTACAGCGTCTTGGCCTGCGCCTCGAGGTTCTTGACGTCCATCTTTCCGTCCTTGATGAAGCTCTGGAGGGCCGGAATCATCACGTTGTTGGCCATGGCGGGCAGGGCGTCGCGGTCAAAGAACTGGCTGATGTACTTTGCGTCCGCGATGGTTTCGGCGCACTTCTTGTTGAGCGGGCTGAACTTGGACGTGTCCGTTCCCTTGGCCGTGGCGATGTTCGATGCATCCACGGCTGCATAGGCGTCCTGCGCTTCCGGGGTGCCCAGGTAGGCCAGGAAGTCCCGGGCGGTCTTGTTCTCACCGCCCTTCTTGGACAGCAGCAGGCCGTCGATGGGTGCCTCGACCGCGTCGCGGCCTTCCATGGCGATCTCGGGGAAAGCGAAGAAATCGATGTCTGCCAGCACCGCGGGGTCGGTGAACTGCTGGGTGACGAACGACCCCAGCAGGTACATGCCGGTCTTCTTCGCCTCCAGCGCCTTGGCGGCGTCCTGCCAGGTCTGGCCGAGGGCTCCCGGGTCCTGGTAGGGGAGCAGGGCGGACCAGGTGTCAAAGACGGCACTGACTTTCTGCTGGTCCCAGGATTCCTTGTGCGCGCAGAGGTCCACGTGGAACTGGTAGCCGTTCAGCCGCATGTTGATGTAGTCGAACGTGCCCATGGCCGGCCAGCCGTCCTTGTCGGCGAAGCCGATGGGAATGATGCCGTCCCCCTGCATTTTGGCCGCCAGGGTTTTGAGGGCGTCGAAGGTTTCCGGTACTTCGTACCCCTTCTCCTGCCACAGGCTCTTCCGGTAGAAGAATCCCCACGGGTAGTTGTAGTTGGGCACGAAGTACATCTTGCCGTCGGGGCCGGTGGAGGCCTTCTTGAGGGCGTCGGAGTAGTTTCCGCCGATGGTTTCCCAGACGTCGTCGATGGGCGCCAGCAGGCCCTTGCCGGCGTAGTACTGCATCCGGTAGCCGGCGAACCACGTGAAGGCATCGTCAGGGGAGCCCTGCAGGTAGGAGTTGATCTTGTTCTGGAAGTCGTTGTGGGGGACCGTGTTGGTGGTGACCTTCTTGCCGGTTTTGGCCGTGAACGCGTCGGTGACCGCCTGGTAGGCCCGCTTGGGGACGTCATCGGAGGAACCGGAACCGAAAGTGAGGCTTCCGGATTCGGTGCCCGTGGCGGACGGGGCGCTGCCGCCCGTGCAGGCTGCGAGGAACGGGATGCCGGCCAGGCCTGCAGCGCCGACGCCGACGGTCTTGAGGATGGTCCGCCTGCTCGGGAAGGCAGTTGCAGACGCATCAAACTGTGAAGCCATGTTCTCTCCCTTGAGTGCTTACCGCATGTGAGGCACCTCACATCAGTTCTGACTATAACCTCGCAAAAGAGAACATGGAAGAACGTGAAATAACATTCTGGGCCGCGCGTGCTTTTGAATCGTCACAAACGCAGAATGGCCCCGTTTCCCCTGCGGTTCAGGGGTTTACGGGGCCATTCGGCAGCGCGGGGAAGATACTAAGCCGCTGTTACTTTCTGAGCGACTGGGCGATCTGCTGCATGATCGTGGGATCGGACAGGGTGGTGGCGTCACCCGGGTCGCGGCCCTCGGCGACGTCCTTCAGGAGGCGGCGCATGATCTTGCCCGAGCGGGTCTTGGGCAGCTCCGGAACCACCAGGATGTTCTTAGGCTTGGCGATGGGACCGATTTCCTTGCCCACGTGGTTGCGCAGTTCCTGGACCGTTTCGTCGCCGTTGTTCGCGGCGTCGCCGCGCAGGATCACGAACGCCACCACGGCCTGGCCGGTGGTCTCATCCGTGGCGCCCACGACGGCGGCCTCCGCCACCGCAGGATGGGACACCAGGGCGGACTCGATTTCGGTGGTGGAGAGGCGGTGCCCGGAGACGTTCATGACATCATCCACGCGGCCGAGGAGCCAGATGTCGCCGTCCTCGTCCTTCTTGGCGCCGTCCCCGGCAAAATACATGTTCTCGAACCGGGACCAGTACGTGTCCTTGAACCGTTCCGGATCGCCCCAAATGCCGCGGAGCATGGCCGGCCACGGCTCGCGGATCACCAGGAACCCGCCGTGGCCGTCCGGCACCGATTCACCCATTTCGTCCACCACGTCCACGGCGATGCCCGGCAGCGGCACCTGCGCGGAGCCCGGCTTGGCGGCGGTGACACCGGGGAGCGGGGCGATCATCTGGGCGCCGGTCTCGGTCTGCCACCAGGTGTCAACGATCGGGGCATCGCCGCCACCGATCACCGTTTTGTACCACATCCAGGCTTCCGGGTTGATGGGTTCGCCCACGGACCCGAGCACACGGAGGGAGGTGAGGTCGTACTTGTCCGGGATGTCCCGGCCCCACTTCATGAAGGTCCGGATGGCGGTGGGGGCGGTGTACAGGATGGAAACCTTGTACTTCTCCACGATTTCCCACCAGCGGCCCTGGTGCGGGGAGTCCGGGGTGCCCTCGTACATCACCTGCGTGGCGCCGTTGATGAACGGGGCGTAGGTGACGTAGGAGTGCCCGGTGACCCAGCCGACGTCGGCCGTGCACCAATAGACGTCCGTCTCCGGGTGCAGGTCGAACACCGCCTTGTGCGTGTACGCGGTCTGGGTGAGGTAGCCGCCGGTGGTGTGCAGGATGCCCTTGGGCTTGCCGGTGGTGCCGGACGTGTAAAGGATGAACAAAGGGTGCTCGGAGTCGTGACCCACGGCGGTGTGCTCCGCGGAGGCGGCGCCCACCGTCTCATCCCACCAGTGGTCCCGGCCCTCGGTCCAGTCCACATCCTGGCCGTTGCGCTTGACCACCACCACGTTCTGAACAGTGTGGCCGCCTGCATCTCCCTCGCGGGACAATGCCTCATCCACCGCTGGCTTCAGGGCGCTGGGCTTGCCGCGGCGGTAGGTGCCGTCCGCGGTGACCACGAGCTTGGCCTCGGCGTCGTCGATGCGGGAGCGCAGGGCGTCGGCGGAGAAGCCGCCGAACACCACCGAATGGACCGCACCGATCCGGGCGCACGCCAGCAGCGTAATGACCGCCTCAGGGATCATGGGCAGGTACACGGCCACCCGGTCGCCCTTGGCCACGCCCAGGGATTCGAACGCGTTGGCGGCCTTCTTGACCTCCTCGGTCAGCTCCGCATACGTGTAGGCGCGGGTATCGCCGGGTTCGCCCTCGAAATAAATCGCAACGCGGTCGCCCAGGCCGTTCTCCACATGCCGGTCCAGGGCGTTGTAGGCCGCGTTGACCTCGCCGCCCACGAACCACTTGGCGAACGGCGGATTGGACCAGTCCAGCGCCTGGTCAAAGTCCTTGCTCCAGGTGAGCAGCTCCCGCGCCTGCTTCGCCCAGAAAGCCGGCCGGTCGGCGTCGGCCTCGGCGTACACCTCTGCCGTCACCACGGCGTTGGCCGCGAACTCCGGGGTCGGGGGAAACGTCCTGGTCTCATGCAGCAGGTTTTCGAAGGCGTCGCCCTGCCGGGCACCCTCTCCTGCCGTGGCGGCAGCGGGAACGGTGGCCGTGGAGCTGGGGGTGTCCTGGGACATCTGAACCTCATCATTCATTCGTCAAGAGCTGTTCCGGAATACACCCTAACGCCTGCCGGCACGGCCATGTGCGCCTTGTCACAGTTGTGCCCGCCAGCGGCATTCATTGTGCGGTGAATGGTTTCCCGGACTGTTCCCACACGGCGCCGCAGTGCCACCCCAGCTAGTGATCAGCCGGGCTGTTGACTAGGCTGATATGGAATTGTGACTTTACTTCGTGCCCCCGGGGCCGGGCGCCCCGGCGCCCTGTTCCCAGGGAACGGTGTTACGACGGCACAACCCGGTCCGGCCTCGGCCGGGCCCGTGCCGCCACGCTAAGGAGAGCAGAATGAACCAGCCGAGCTTCGGCCAGAAAACCGGCCCCGAGACGCAGGCAGGCACCGGCCCGTCCGCCGCGGCAGGACCAGGCCAGCAGGCGGCGCCGGCGAAGGCAGGGACACCGTTCCGCCTCGCGAAGGACGCCAACCAGGCAGTGCTGGGTCCGTTCACCGTCAGGGACTTGACGGTCTTTGCGGCCACCCTCATCCTGTTCATCGCCTCGCTGCTGCCCATTTTCGGTGGCCGCTTCAACCTGTGGAACCTGAACAACCTCTTCTTCCTGGGGCTCGGGATCCTCCTGCCGCTGATCGTGAGCGCACTCTTTGCCGCCCGCCGGCTGGCGCCCGCCACCAGGCTGCGCGTCGGATCCCTCTCGGTGGACCAGTTCGCCTCCGTAGCGGCGTCCTTTGCCCTTGCCTTCTTCTTCATCTCGGTGGCAGGGGCCTACGTCCCCAGCCTGCTGGTGGGCCTGATCGGTTCGGTGATCCTCTTCGCGGCCACCGTCCTGGGACGGTTCATTCCCTACCTTTCCAGTGACTTCCAGGGCCGAAGCGAGGCTCCGGCCCACGTGATGGCCAGGGACGCAGCTGCCCCTGCTCCGGCGCCGCGAACACCGAAGCAGCCCAAGCCTGAGCCCGCCGCCCAGCCAGGGGCCAACGGCACGCCGGGCTCGCACCACAAGCACGAGGCCAGCCACAAGCCGCGCCTGGGCGGCAAGCTGTTCGGCGGAGCCGGTGCAGGATCCTCCGCCGTGCCGGCGGGACAGAACCACACGGGCCAGGGCCAGGCAGGCAACACCCACACGGGCCAGGACCATACCGGCCAGGACCAGGCCGGCGCCGGCCAGCACGCAGGCTACCAGCCGGCGGGGCACCAGGTGTCCGTGCCGGCCACCGCCGCAGTTCCCGCCGCGGCTGCTCCGGCAGCTGCCCCCGTCTCCACCGCCCCGGAGGCGGCCGACCACGCACCCGAGGTGGATGCCGGACCGCCCACCCAGGCCGCCGACGTCGTACGCCCTGCGGACGCCGCCCCCGCGGCTTCCGCCGCCGAGGAAACCCGGTACGCGGACCTGGCTGCAGCGTCCGCCGGGCGCCAGGAATCCACGCACGACGCCGGCAATGCCGCGGCTGCCCCGGCGCCGCAGCGTACGTGGGAACCGCCGGCGGCCACCGCCGTGCACCAGCAGATCCGTACCGAGGAACCGATCGGCGCCACCGTCGATCCGTCCACCCACCACGACGACGAGCACCCCGTCCATGAAGCCTTCTGGTTCGCTGTGGCACAGCACCGCACTGCCTTCGATCCCGGCACCGGCTCGCCGGCCTTCGTCATCGAACCAGGCGGCTGGGTTCTGGCGCTGGAAGACCGGGGGCACGAGTTCCTGGTGCAGCACACCGACGGGCGGCTGGGGGTCCTGCGGGATCTCAGCAACATCGAGCGCGGCTAGCCGACATGGCTGCGCCGAGGGCCGGAGGCAAGGGACGGGCGGCCGGGACTGCACCGGGCACACCGGGCGCCGTGCCCGGCCAGTCGCCCGGGATGCCGGTGGTCTCCTCCGAGTCGGCGCTGGCCCTCAAGCGGCGCGCACGGCGCATCAACAAGGCGCTGGCGGAGAAATATCCCTACGCCCACGCGGAACTGGATTTCACCAACCCCTTTGAGCTGCTGGTGGCCACCGTCCTGTCCGCCCAGACAACGGACGTCACCGTCAATCTGGTCACGCCCGTGCTTTTCGGACGCTATCCGGATGCCCGGGCCATGGCTGAGGCGGACCCGGCGGTGCTGGAGGAAATCATCAAGCCCACCGGGTTCTTCAGGGCCAAGTCCCGGAACCTTTTGGCCCTTGCCACCCGCCTGGTGGACGAATACGACGGGGTGGTGCCCGGCAGGATCGAGGACCTGGTCACGCTTCCCGGGGTGGGGCGCAAAACTGCCAATGTAGTCCTGGGAAACGCCTTCGGCATCCCCGGCATCACGGTGGACACGCACTTCGGCCGGCTGGCGCGGCGCTTCAACTGGACCCTGTCCGATGATCCCGTGCAGATCGAATCCGATGTCGCCGAACTCTTCGAACCGCGGGACTGGACCATGCTGTCCCACCGCGTGGTGTTCCACGGCCGCCGGGTCTGCCACTCGCGGAAACCTGCCTGCGGCGCCTGCCCGGTGGCCAACTGGTGCCCCAGTTACGGGCTTGGGGAGACGGACTCGGCGAAGGCCGCCAAGCTCCTGAAGTATGAGCTCGCCCCTGGCAACGAGGCACTCCTGGAACAACTGCTGGCCGAAACACACCGGGCGGCGGAAATCCGGATGGCTTCGCAGCGGAGGCCTGTGTGAGCGCGAGGGAGGACCTCCTGGGCCTTGCGCGCCGGGCAGCCTCCGGGACGAACACCACGCCGGATCCACGCTGGGCAGCGCTGACCGTCGATGCGGAACTGGCGCGGCGCGCTGCGGTGCTGATGCTGTTCGGCACGTTGGATGACGTGCCGGCCGTTTCCGGGAAGCCGTTGGCCCCGGCAGACCTGGACGTGCTCCTCCTGGAACGGGCCCACACGCTGGGTTCGCATCCCGGCCAGGTGGCCTTTCCGGGCGGTAGCGTTGATCCCGGCGAATCCGCGGTGGACGCCGCGCTGCGGGAAGCTGAAGAAGAAACCGGGCTTGATGCCGATGGCGTGGAAGTCCTGGGCACCCTGCAGGAGCTGGGCCTGGCCCACAGCAACTTCCTGGTGACACCCGTGCTGGGATGGTGGCGCTCGCCCACCCCGGTCCGGGTGGTTGACTACGCCGAATCCGCCCAGGTGTTCCGGGTTCCCGTCCGCGATCTCCTGGACCCGGACAACAGGGTCATGGCCACCGTCCACCGGGCCGGGCGAACCTTCGACAGCCCGGCCTTCACCGTGAACGGCGTGGTGGTCTGGGGGTTCACCGGGATAGTGCTCAGCGGTCTTTTCGACCAGCTGGGCTGGTCCGTGCCGTGGGACAGCACCCGGCTGCATCCCATCGGCGTCTGACAAACAAAGTCATAGGGTGGCCGCGCGCGCCGTTGAGCGCGGCCACCCGGTATGTGGAGCAGGCTCAGGCCTGCTGCTGGCGGCGGTCGACGACTATTCCGGTCGCCGCGGCCTCCCGCATTGCGTTCACGCCGTCCCGCAGCTTGCTCAATGACTTGAAGCTCGGCGACACGGCAACGATGTTGCCTTCAGCGTCCGTCAGCCTCAACCGGAACGAATCGTCCCCTGCACGATGAATCTCAAATCTGCCCGCCATGCCGGACCTCCCCTGGTGTGCTTCGTTGCATCAGCCCGACCGGTCTGCATCAGTCGCCGTTATCGACTGTAATCCGCGTCACGCACCCCGTCGAGCTACTGCCCGGTAGGTTACTTTTGCCGTCATATGGGTATGAATGCCTGGTTCGGGGCCGTTATTTGGCCCGGTCGTAGGAGTCCACCACGGCGATGCTGACCGGGAATTCCACCGGGATGCGGCCGAACAGCAGTTCCTTGGCAGCGGCGGCGGCCTCCTCGATGGCCCTGGTGCAAGCGTCCACGGCATCCGCGGGTGCGTGCACCATCACCTCGTCGTGCAGGAAGAACACCAGCTCCGGGCCCCCGCCGGCCCGTGCCCCGGCGCCGTCGGCACGCAGGGTGCGGAGCCGCCGTCGTAATTCCGCCAGCCAGCACGCGGCCCAGTCCGCCGCGGAGCCCTGGACCACGAAGTTGCGCGTGAAGCGGCCCCGCGACCGGGCGATCGCCTCGGCCCGGCGCTGCTCCTCCGCGGTGGCGGAGCGCTGGCTCTGGTACCAGCGGTCAGACGGCGGCGGGCTGCTGCGGCCCAGCCGGGTGGTTACGGTGCCGCCGGATTCGCCGGTGCGGGCGGCCCGTTCGACGAAGTCCACGGCCCGCGGATAGGTGCGTGCCAACTGCGGCATCAGGCGGCCGGACTCGCCGGACGTCGCGCCGTACATGGCACCCAGCAGGGCCACCTTCGCCTTGGCACGGTCGCCTCCGAAGCCCTTCTCCGCGATGCCTGCGTAGAGGTCCTGGTCCCGGGCCGCCTCCGCCATCACTGCATCCCGGGCCAGCGCCACCAGCACCCGGGGCTCCAGCTGGGAGGCATCGGCAACAATCAGTTTGTGGCCGGGGTCGGCGTGGACGGCACCGCGCACCTGGCGCGGGATCTGGAGGGCGCCACCGCCGCGGGACGCCCAGCGGCCGGAGACCACCCCGCCCACCACGTATTCAGGCCGGAACCGGCCGCCGTCCACCCATGCATCGAGCCATGACCAGCCGTTGGCGGTATGCAGCCTCGAGAGCTGCTTGTACTCCAGGAGCGGGCCGATGGCCGGGTGGCTGGACTCGCGCAGCTCCCATTTCCGGGTGCTCTTGACCTCGATGCCGTTGCGGTGCAGGGCGCGCATCAGTTCCTGCGGGGAGTCCGGGTTCAGTGCGGGCACGCCCAGGAGACCGCGGAGTTCGGCGGCCAGTTGTTCGAGCCGCGCCGGGCGGTGTCCCGGGGCCGGGCGGGGGCCGAGGTGGCCGGCCAGGATGTCCCCGTGCAGGTCCTCTCGCCACGGCACCCCGGTGTGCTGCATCTCCGCGGCGGTCATTGCGGCGGCTGATTCCGCGGCCAGCAGCAGCTGCAGCCTGCCGCGCATGTTGGCGTCGGTGCTTACCCCGGCAAGCGCGGCCTGCTGGGCCGCGTACTCGAGCCTCAGTTCCTCGAGGGTGTGGCGCGGCGCCGGCCCGGCGCCGACCGCGTCGAAGAGGGCCCCCTGGTCTGCCGGGGGAGCGGGCGGCAGCAGCGTTTTGGGCGGCATGGCCGGGTCATCCACCGCCGTCCGCTCGGCGGTGCGGGCATAGTCGGTGTGGGCGGCGAACTCGGAGAAGGCCAGAATGTTTCCGCAGAGGCTGAGGTCGTAGCAGCGCTCAAGTTCCACCCCTGCCTGCAGGAGGCCGGGATACCAGTCCTGGGTGCGGTGCCAGATCCACCGCGGCCGCCGGTCCTCAAGGGCGCGCACTACGGCGGGGAGGTCACCCTGGGTGACGGTCCGGGCCTCGGGGTTGCCCGGGGCGGGGTCACCCGCTGGGGTGAGTTCCTGCACTGCAGCGCCGGCGGGGTGGGCGGCGAGCAGGACATACATGCTCCCATTGTGCCCGGTTGGCGCTCCGTGTTTTCCACATAGCCCCGGGCAGCCCTTATCCGGACCCGCGGCAGCATGGAGAGTGGCTCCATGAGCAGGCACCAGCTACACCCTCCGGCAACCGGCCCTGACAACCTCCTGCCCGTACCCCCGGGAGATGCTCCGGCAGGGGGCGCACGTTCCCGGGCCCGCAACGCAGCGGGCGGACCGGACACTGCGTGGCTGCCGGAAGTTTCCGCCGAAATCCTGCTCGCCACCGGGTCAGCGGTGCTGCGGGCCGAGGTGGAGCGGATCGTTGCCGCGGCAGGCGGTCACCTCCGCGTCGTGGCGGATCCGGCAGAGGGCGGACGCCACTGGGACGGGGCAGCCGCCGTCCTGGTCGGGAGCGATATCCGGGAACTGCCTCCCCGCCGCCGTGCACCCGCGGTCCTGGTAGGGACAGACGGCGAAGGCGACAGCCTCTGGCATCTGGCTGCCGCGCTGGGGGCCGAACGGGTGGCTGTGCTGCCGGACGCCGCCGCCTGGCTGGCCGACCATCTGAGCCGTTCACGGGCGCCGGGGCCGGGTGGCCTCGTCCTTGGTGTCACCGGGGGCTGCGGCGGTGCCGGTGCCACCACTGCCGCCATCTGGATAGCGCAAGCTGCCGCCGGCATGGGTGCCAGGGTCCTGCTGGTGGACGGCGACCCATGGGCGGGCGGCCTGGAACTCGCCCTGGCCGCGGAGGAATGTCCCGGACTCCGCTGGCCGGACCTGGCCGAGGCCCGGGGCAGCGTCGACCCCGCCCAGCTGGCCGAGTCCCTCCCGGTGGCCGGCGGTTTCTCGTTCCTGTCCTGGCCGGCGAGCCGTGAGCAGCCCGTCCCGGTGGGGGCTGCCACCGTCCTTGGTGTCCTTGATGCAGCCAGGCGGGGGTACGAACTGGTGGTCGTGGACATTGGCCGGCGGGAGGAACCGCTCCAGTCCTTCGCGTGGGACTGCGACCGCATCATGATGGTGGTGCCGTCCCAGCTGCGGGCTGCGGTGGCGGCCGTCCGGATGCTGCAGGATTTTCCGCCAGTGGAAGCCACTGTGCTGCTGCGCGGCAATCCCGGGGCAGCCCTGGACGGGCCCCTCCTCGAAGACGCCATCGGCCTTCCCGTGCTGGGCCGCCTGCCGGAGCTGCGGGGCGTGGCGGCCGCCACGGAGTCAGGACGGCTCCTGGACCTGGGACGGCGGCGTAAAGTCCGGCAGTTCGCAGGGGCTGTGCTGGACGCCCTCGGCGAGGGCCTGCCCGTGGGTGCGCCGGCATGAAACACAGCATGCGGGCTGCCGGCCCCGCGCCGGCTGACGGTTTTGCCCAGGCTAAGGGTTTTGCACCGGCCGGCCCGGCCGTGTCCCGACGAAGCCTGCGGATCCCGGCTGGCCGCAGGGATGATCCCGGTTCCGGAACGCCGCCGCTGCGCCGTCCCGTGGACGCGGGCCTGCTCGAAGCTGTCCGGGAATCGATGATGGCCGAGGCCGGGGCCGTGACTCCCTCCCGGGTGGCTGCCGCCGTACAGGCCTCGGGAAAACTGCTGGGCACCGCGGGGGCACTGGCCGCGGTGGAGCGGATCAGCGCCGAACTGAACGGACTGGGACCATTGCAGGAACTGACCCGGGACCCCGGCGTAACGGATATTTTCGCCAACGCACCGGACTCCATCTGGGTGGACAGGGGCCGGGGCATGGAGCAGGTGCCGGTGTCCTTCGACAGCGAAGCCCAGCTCAGGGCCTTGGCGTGCAGGCTCGTTGCCGCGGGCGGCAGGCGGCTCGACGACGGCTCGCCCTGCGTCGATGTCCGCCTTGCCGGCGGGTACCGCGTCCACGCCGTGCTGCCGCCGGTCTCCACGGCAGGAACACTCCTGAGCATCCGCATCCGGCGGGAACGGGTCTTCGGCATGGAGGAACTCCGTCGCGGGGGAATGTTCAGCAACATCGTGAAGACCGTGCTGGAGAGGGTCGTGGAACGCCGGCTTTCCTTCCTGGTCAGCGGTGCCACCGGGTCCGGAAAAACCACCCTCCTGTCAACCCTGCTGGGGCTGTGCGCCCCGGCCGAGCGGCTGGTCCTCATCGAGGACGCGTCCGAACTGAACCCGGTCCATCCGCACATCGTTGCCCTTGAGTCCCGGCACGGGAACCTGGAAGGCGGCGGCGAGGTGGACCTCGGTGAGCTGGTGCGCCAGGCCCTGCGCATGCGTCCCGACCGGCTGGTGGTGGGGGAGTGCCGCGGGGCGGAGGTCCGCGAACTCCTCACCGCGATGAACACCGGGCACAGCGGCGGGGGAGGCACCATCCACGCGAACACGGCAGCGGCAGTACCCGCGAGGTTGACCGCCCTGGGCGCGCTCGCCGGCATGGGGCCTGACGGTGTGCGGCTCCAGGCCGCGAGTGCACTGGACGTCGCCATCCATGTCGAACGCACTCCCAGGGGCAGGGAAGTCACATGCATCGGCCTGTTCGTTGACGGCCGGGAGGGGCTGGCCGTGGTTCCGGCGCTGGAAACCGCAGCCGGAATCCCCGGACCGGCCTGGCCCCGTCTGGCTGCCCGGCTCGGAATGGATCCGGAGGAGGCGGAGTGACGTTCCTGCTGGCAGCCGCCCTTGGCCTGGCAGCGCTGCTGTTGCTCGGGCCACCACAGGGAACGTCGGCCCGGCTGCGTAAGGCTGTCAGCCTGCCGCCCGGGCAGGCGGGAGGCTTCACCGGCCCGGGCGGCGTTGGCGGAACGGGCCGGAATTCCCGCAAGGGGAGGCGGCGCCAGGGCAAGGCCGCGGCTGCAGGGACTTCCCCCATGACCCTGGTGGTCCAGCAGCTCGCTGCGCTGCTCAAAGGAGGCCGGGCGCCGGCCCGGCTCTGGGACGAACTGTGGACGGTCTACGGACCAGCAGCGTCTGCCGCCGGATCCGCCGCACCCGGATCGGCGGGTGGACACCTTCAGGAGGGTTCCCTGAACGTCATGCTGGCCGCCCGGGCCGCTGCCGCCCGGGGGACCCCGGTGTCGGCGGGTATCCGCGCGGCACTCCCGGTGGCCCTTCCCGGCAGGGGCCGCGAGGCCAGGATCTGGTCGGAACTGGCGGCGTGCTTTGACATCGCGGAGGCCAGTGGTTGCCCGCTCGCCGATGTCCTGACCCGCTTCGCAGCCCAGCTTGAAGTGGAGGACGATGCGGATGCGGCACGGCAAACGGCACTGGCAGGCCCCAAAGCGACGGTCACACTGCTGAGCTGGCTGCCGCTGATCGGGCTGGGCCTGGGAGCGGCACTGGGCGTGGACCCGCTTGCCATGCTCCTCGGTACGCCGTTGGGGCTGGCAGCGCTGGTGGGCGGCGTGGTGCTGACCATCGCCGGCCGGCTCTGGTCCGCCCGCCTGGTTGCGGCCGCCGCAGGAACAGGCGCCCTGTGACCGGCCAGGCGCCGGCGGCTGCCGCCGTCTTCCTGGTTCTCGCTGCCGCATCCTGGCTGGCCTGTTCGGGACGCGGCAGTTCACGGAACCGGCTCCGGAACCTGCCGCCGCTGCTCCGCGGAGCCGCCGCGGGCCCGGGCTCCCGCGAAGGCCCGCGCGCCCGTCGACCGGACAGCAGGGGCGGCCCCGGCCTTGCCGACACGGCCATGATGCTGGAACTGGTGGCGGCAATGCTCGACGCCGGGGCAGGGATCGGCCGCGCGCTGGAACTGGTGGCGGCCTCGGCCTCGGCCCGCTACAGCGATGCCCTACGCCCGGTGGTGGCGGCACTGGCCATCGGAGCGGACTGGGATACGGCGTGGCGCAGTTCAGCGGTCCGGTTGCCGGAAATCCTGGAGCTGCGGGATGCCTTGGGCTTCGCGGCACTGACCGGAGCCCCGTCTTCGGCGATCCTTTATGCCCAGGCTGCCCGGCTCCGGCGGGAACGTTTCCGGACGGCCGAGAAGCGTGCCGCCTCGCTGGGCGTCAAGCTGGTGGTGCCGCTGGGGCTGTGCTCGCTGCCGGCCTTCATCTGCCTGGGTGTGGTTCCGGTGCTGCTGGCCCTGGTCCCGTCGGGCTCTTGAGCGCCTGCACGTCCCGGGTCACTCGCCTTTCCGGCCGGAGCCGGCCTCCAAGCCCGCTGGCGCTGCTGCGGGTTCTGCTGCCGATCCTGCGGTTGTGCCTGCGCTTGTGCCGACTTCCTGCATGCCGTGCCGGCTTTCCCGGCGTGGAACGTGCTGCACCGTCCAGTCCTCCACAACCCCGGTGCGCCACCGCTTATCCACTTAGCCGAACAGGCACCTTACCGGCAGCTGCCCGCACCGGAAGAGTCGACACCAGCCGGAAAGCCACCGGCATGACGGAAGGAAGTCACCATGACCATGAACCACCATCGCCGCTTCGGCGGACCAGCCGCCGTTGACGGGACGGCCGCGCTCGCGGCCCGCGCCGGGGCCAAACGGAGCGGGAGTAAGGAATCCTGGCCTGCCGGGAAGGCGGCGGGAACCCTGCCGGACAACGTCATCCAGCTGCATCCCGAATGGGGCGGCTCCCGCCGGCAGCGGCGGTCCCTCCGCCTGATGGGGTCGGAAGCGGGAATGGCCACCGCCGAGTACGCCATTGCCACCCTGGCAGCCGTCGGATTCGCAGGACTCCTGGTGTTCATCCTCCGCAGTGAGGAAGTCAGGGGATTCCTGTTGAACCTGATCCGCACGGCACTGGCACTGCCGTGACACCCGCGCCGGACGCGCCCGGGACGGCAAACGGGGAGGCGGCACTGCGGTCCCGGGGCGCCGTCACGGCCGAATTCGCGGTCACCCTGCCGGTGGTCGTGGCGCTGCTGGCCCTGCTCCTGGCCGGTGCCGCCGCAGGTGCCACGCAGCTGCGCATTGAAGAAGGGGCGCGGTCCGGCGCAAGGGCACTGGCACGCGGTGAGGACCCCGCGGCCGTGGAACAGACGGTCAGGTCCCTGGCAGGAGGCACCGCGACCGCCACGGTGGCCGCGGAGGGGGAGTGGTTCAGCATCACCGTCACGGACCGCGTCGGCGGCCCGCTGGGCACGTCCATACCGTGGACGCTCTCCGCGCAGGCCTCCACCCGTTCAGAGCGGACAGCCGCACCGGCAGTTGGTAGCGGGCTGACGGACGGCAAGGGCAACCGGTGACGGATCACCGGGAAAGGGGATCCGGAACCGTCCTGGCAGCCGGCCTGGCCATGGTGGTCCTGGTGGCCGCCACTGTTGTGATGCTGCTGGCCCAATCCGCGGTCCACGCAAGCCGGGCGGCATCGGCTGCGGACCTTGCCGCACTGGCGGGGGCCGACGCGTTGCGTGGCATCACGGCAGGCCAACCCTGTGCGGTGGCCCGGGAGGTGGCGCTGCGCCATGCCGCCACGGTCCTCAGCTGTGTCGAAGGCGCCGGCAACACGCTGGAAGTCCGGACGGAGCTGCTGGACAGGACGGTGCTCGGCGCCGCAACCGGGCGGTCCCGGGCCGGTCCGCCGCCTTGAGTGCCGGACCTCCCGCGGATCCGGCGGCCGCCGGCAGGTTCTCAGGCAGTGCCGTGCAGCCCGGACGCCCGGACGTGTACGCGTGCCGGCACGTCGTGTTGCTGCTGAATGATTGCTTCTAGCGCGCCTGGGCACGTGGTGGCAGGTCCGTCGCCGCCGGCTCGGTGGCATCCTTCAAGAGGACGCCGAGCAGGGTCACGGCGGCGGACTTGTCCAGCGGGTTGTTCTTGTTGCCGCACTTGGGCGACTGGACACAGGACGGACACCCGGACTCGCACTCGCAGGCCTCGATGGCGTCCCGGGTGGCTGAAAGCCATACCCTGGCCTTCTCGAAACCGCGTTCGGCGAACCCGGCTCCGCCGGGATGCCCGTCGTAGACGAAGATGGTGGGCACCCCGGTATCGGCGTGCAGGGCTGTCGAAACGCCGCCGATGTCCCAACGGTCGCTGGACGCCACCAGCGGCAGCAGTCCGATCGCTGCGTGCTCGGCGGCATGCAGCGCACCGGGGAACTGGGCCTCGATCAGCCCTGCCGCGGTGAGGGAACGGTTGTCCACCACGAACCAGACCGCCTTGGTGAACAGGTCCCGCGCTCCCAGGTCCAGCGGCTCCTCGCCGAGGATCTCGTTGGAAATCAGTGCCTTGCGCTGGAAGGACACCACCTGGGTGGTGACCTTAACATCGCCAAAGTGCACGGTCACGTCACCCCACTGCATGGTCCGATGGGTTTCCAGCACCTCGATCTGCGTCACGTCGCGGGCGGTCGTGTAGTAGTCCGGGTTGGCGCGGCGGACCACCACGCAGTGGTCCTCCTCATTCAGGTCCTCCACCACATAGCTGTCCCCCTGGTGGATATACACGGCACCGGTGTGCGCCTGGTAGTGGGTTTGCGGCGAGTCCATCGTGCCCAGCAGCGAGCCTGTCTCCGCATCAACGATGCTCACCGGACCACCGCCGTCGGCCCTCAGATTAACCATGGCCGCGGCACTTTGGGCATGGGTCCAGAACCAGCCCGCCGGACGGCGCCGCAGGTACCCCTGCGCCACCAGCTTGTCCAGCAGCCCCTGTGCGCTGTCACCGAAGAGGCCCAGCTCGCCGCGCCCCAGCGGCAGCTCCGCGGCGGCGGCGCACAGGTGCGGACCCAGCACATAGGGATTGGAGGGGTCAAAGACCGTGGCTTCAACCGAGACGTCGAAGATCGCCTCCGGATGGTTCACCAGGAACGTGTCCAGGGGGTCGTCGCTGGCCACGAACGCTGCCAGCGCCTCCTGTCCGGATCGGCCGGCACGCCCGATTTGCTGGAAAAGCGAAGCCCTGGTGCCCGGCCAACCCGCCACCAGGACGGCGTCCAGCCCGGATATGTCGATGCCAAGCTCCAGCGCCGATGTGCTGGAAACCCCCAGCAGCCGACCGGAGCGCAGGGCTTTCTCCACTGCCCGGCGTTCCTCCGGCAGGTACCCGGACCGGTACGCGGCCACCCGCTGCGGCAGGCTCGGGTCCACCTCGTCCAGCAGCCGCTTGGTGATGGTCGAGATCGATTCGGCACCGCGCCGGGACTTGATGAACGCGATGGTCCGGACCTGCGCCGACACCAGGTTGGCCAGCAGGTCGGCCGTCTCCGCCACCGCGGTCCGCCGCTCCTTGGCTCCGTTCTCGCCCCGCAGTTCCATCAGGGCCGGCTCCCAGAACGCCACAGTGGTGGATCCGTGGGGTGAGGCGTCCCGGGAAACAGCGGTCACCGGGGCCCCGATCAGCCGGCCGAACGACGTGTCGGGGTCCGACGCGGTAGCGGACGCGGCGATGAACACCGGCTCCGGAAAGGAGGAGCCGGCCCCGTAGTAGGCGCAGATCCGGCGGAGCCGCCGCATCAGGTTCGCCACGTGGGAGCCGAAGACGCCCCGGTAGCTGTGCGCCTCATCCACGATGACATAGCGCAGCCGGCGGAAGAAGCCGGCCCACCACGCATGGTTGGGCAGGATTCCGAAGTGCAGCATGTCCGGGTTGGCGAGGATGAAGTTGGCATGGTCCCGGATCCAGCGCCGGGATGCCGGGTCGGTGTCGCCGTCGTAGGTTTCAGCCCGGACGGTATCCAGGCCAAGGGCCCGGATGGCGTTGAGCTGGTCGGCGGCCAGCGCCTTGGTGGGGGAGAGGTAGAGGGTGACTGCGCCGTCGTCGTGGATTTTTCCCGGGTCCGCCAGGACCCGCAGCTCCGAACGGTGGATGGCGTCCAGCGCCGGCAGCTGATAGGCCAGCGATTTTCCGGACGCCGTCCCGGTGGCCACCACCACGTGCCCGCCCGCGTGGGCGATGTCCGCCGCTTCCACCTGGTGCCGGTAGGGCTCGTGGATCCCCAGGCGGCCATACGCGGCCACCACGTCCGGGTGCACCCACTGCGGCCACGGCTCATGGACCGCCGCGCGGGCGGGGATGGTGCGGACATGACGCAGCTGCTCCGGGTCCGGGCCACGGCCCAGCAGGGGGAGCAGGGAGTCATGGGGGTTCACCCCAATATTGTTTCACCCGGGACGGGCGGCGCCGTCCCGGTTCGCCGTCGGGGTAAACGGTGCAGCGCCCGCCGGTGGCAGCCTAGCTCAGGGACAGATCGGATCCGTCATGCGAGGAGGAGAGCATCAGCACGCGGGAAACGGTGCAGCGCCCGCCGGTGGCAGCCTAGCTCAGGGACAGATCGGATCCGTCATGCGAGGAGGAGAGCATCAGCACGCGGGAAACGGTGCTCCAGCCCAGGTGGGAGTACAGCTTCTGGCCGTCGAGGGAGGCCAGCAGCAGCCCGTTCTGGACGTCGTGCTCGAACGCCTGTGCCGCCAGGGCGCGCATGATGAAGCTGCCCAGGCCACGGCGCTGGAAGGCGGGCTCGGTGATGATCTTGTCGAAGATGGCGGTGTCGCCCACCACGAAGACACGCCCGCTGGCGGCCAGCGCCTCACCCGAGCGCACCTCGGCATAGTGCACGCCGCGGTGGGTGGACGTCGAGAGCGACAGGTCGTCGTCGGACAGCCACGGGTCCTCGGCGTCCTGTGTCTCCATGTCCACGATCATCATGGTCTGGGAATCGGAAGTGACGTTCAGCCCGTGCCGGGCGGCCAGCTCGGTGTAGCGGGGAACATCGTTCGTCAAAATGGTCAGGACCCGGGGGCCCGCCTCGGCCGTTTTGGCGGCGAGGGCCGCGAACTCTTGGTCCGTGGGATCGGCGGCGAAGTATTCCCATTCCCCGCTGGTGTCTGCCCGGAGCGCAGCGGGGAAACGGCCCTCTGTCGCTGTCTGGTACCCGCGGCAGCCCGCCCAGCCTGCCACCCACACTTCAAGAAGGCCGGTAATGTCTTCAATCATGGTTTCGGGACTCATGGCATGAACACTATGCCAGCCCGAACATAAGCAACAGGGAGCTTATGCAATTGTGATGAGCCGGGCCACAGACCGGCCGGCGCCGAAAGCCGGATACCCTTAAATACGTGGCTTTGAACCGAATCGTCCTCTTTTACGGCTTTACCCCCATCCCCGATCCCGACGCTGTGCGGCTGTGGCAGCGTGCCCTCTGCGAGAAGCTGGGCCTGACGGGCAGGATCCTCATTTCCAAGGACGGCATCAACGCCACCGTGGGCGGGGAGATCGGCGCCGTCAAGCAGTACGTCAAAACCACCCGCGAATACCAGGGCTTCCGCGGCATCGACGTGAAGTGGTCCGACGGCGGCGCGGACGATTTCCCGCGGCTCAGCGTCAAGGTCAGGGATGAGATCGTCTCCTTCGGCGCCCCCGCCGAGCTGACCGTGGACGCCAACGGCGTGGTGGGCGGCGGAAAGCACCTCAAGCCCGAGGAACTCCACGAACTGGTCGACGCGCGGAAACAGGCCGGGGAGGACGTGGTCTTCTTCGACGGACGCAACGCGTTCGAAGCCCAGATCGGCCGGTTCAAGGATGCCGTGGTTCCGGATGTGGCCACCACCCACGACTTCATCCGCGAACTGGACTCCGGCAAGTATGACGCCCTCAAGGACAAACCGGTGGTGACCTACTGCACCGGCGGCATCCGCTGCGAAGTGCTCTCCAGCCTGATGGTCAACCGCGGCTTCAAAGAGGTGTACCAGCTGGACGGCGGCATTGTCCGCTACGGCGAAGCGTTTAAGGACCAGGGCCTGTGGGAGGGCTCCCTGTACGTCTTCGACAAGCGCATGCACCTCGAGTTCAGCGACGAAGCCAAGACCATCGGGGAGTGCACCCGCTGCAAGGCTCCGACCAGCAAGTTCGAGAACTGCTCCAACCCCAGCTGCCGCACCCTCACCCTGTATTGTGCCGACTGCGCCGCCAGCCCGGAGACCCTCCGCTGCCCCGGCGGATGCGCAGCCTGAACACGGCCACAGCCTGCGCAGCCACACTCTCCACCGTCACAGCCTGCGCAGCTTGAACGCGTAGTTTGCGCCGGTCCTCGCCTCCGCGGTGATGACCAGCCTGGAACGGGCCGACAGGTAGATGACGTTTTCCCGCGTAATGCCGCACCGGAGGCCCAGGTCCACCAGGGTCAGGGTGTCGCTGCGGACGGTGAAGGCCACCCGCCGCTGGCTTCGGCAGGCCAGGGCCAGCGCGTAGGTTCCCGTGTCCAGCACCGGCGACTCGTCCGTCCGCACCTCCCCGGGTCGGAGCAGCCCGGCCCCGGCATGGACAGCCGGTTGCGGCGTTTCCGGCAGTGTCCGGGCCGCCCAGCCCTCAACCTCCGACTCTGCGACGGGGTCGCGCGTGAGCGGGTCACGGGTGAACAGCGGTCCCGGCGTTCCGGTGCTGCCCTGTTCCGCGGCCGCGGACCAGTTCCGGCCGTCGTCGTACGTGTACTCGCATCCGCCCAGCACCATGGCCGCCAGCACACTGCCAAGCACGACGGCGGCAACCGGCGGCCGCGCCGGTGTTGCCCGTGATGTCCGCACGGGAGGAACCCCCACCGATGGGGGCGCGGCGGATTTCCGCACGCTGGGCATATTCCGACTTTATGCCCGCGGCGCCCCGCCTGCCAGAGCAGGACCCCCGGTTCAGCGTCCTTGTTCGGGGGCCAGCCGGTAGGCGTAGAGGAGCGGGGCGTCGACGCTGGACGCACTGATCTCGAGGCGGCCGGATTCCGGCAGCGTGATCCTCGCCGTTTCCTTGCTGCCGTTGCAGGCCGCCCCGGCCTCGGTCAGGGCAGCGCCGTTCAACGACACGGCGAAGAAGGCCTTGCCGCCGCCGTCGCAGGTGGACGTCAGCGTGTAGGTGCCCGCCGGCACGTCGGCCGCTTCACGGATGATCCGGTCCCGGTTCAGGATCTTGCCGGCGTCGTCGAGCACGGCACCCCCGGCCGTGGGCAGCGCGGTGGCGCGCCACTGCGGCACATCGGCGTTTTCCACCGAGACGAGTGGGGAACATCCTGCCAGCGCGGCAGCAGCCACGACGGCCAGGGCGGCAGCGGACCGGCCACGGGCGCGCGGAAGGAAGGAAAGGCTGGAAGGCATGCTTCCACGCTACCGCCTGCCCGCGGGCGGACTAAACTTGTCCGATGCCTGAATCCCGCTTTGAGTTCACCGCCGGCAACACCCCCGACGCTCCGCGCAGCGACCGCCCGGACCTGCTGCACGCCCTCGCGGCGGACCTGCGGCGCCTGGACTACACCCTCGACGGCGTCGTCCGCCTGCTCGGCCCGTCGGCCTCCGCGGCGCTGAACCGGGACCAGGTGATCCCCGCGGCGCTGGCCGTGGACCGGGCTGTAGGGGAAGACGCGGCAGCAGGTCCGCTGGCCGCCGTCGTACGCCTGTGGCTGCTGGCTGAGCCGCAGGAGAAGGCAACGCTCGACGCCGCCCTGCCGGAGATCCGGACGGAAGGCCTGGTGGAGCTTGGCCTGGTGCGGCCCGTACCCGGCTCGGGCCTGCTCGCCGCCAGGGCCGACCTGCGTCCGTACGGGTGGGACAAGAACGACGACGGCAGCGGCGGCGCCGAACTGTGGGTGGCCAGCGACCTCGCCGCGCACCAGCAGGAGGGCGTCCTGCGCCACGACCATGTCCTGGGCATCGGACAGGCCTCCACCACCCTGGTGCAGACCACCATCCGGCGCCACACCGCCCGGGCGCTGGACCTAGGCACCGGCTGCGGCATCCAGTCCTTCCACCTGCTGCACCACTGCGAACACGTCACGGCCACTGACATCTCCGAACGGGCCCTGGCGTTCACCCGCTTCAACATCCTGCTCAACGCCGAAGCCCTGTCCGTGGACCCGGACCGGCTGGCCGGGCGGGTGAGCCTGCGCCTGGGCTCCCTCCTGGAGCCCGTGGCCGGCGAGGAGTTTGACCTGGTGGTCTCCAACCCGCCGTTCGTCATCACCCCGCGCCGCGCCGGAGAGGACGCCGCGGACCAGTTCACCTACCGGGACGGCGGCCTGCCGGGCGACGACATCGTGGCGTCCCTCGTGGCGGGGCTGCCCGCGGTGCTGGCGCCGGGCGGCACCGCGCAGATGCTGGGCAACTGGGAGGTTGCCGCAGGGACCGAATGGCAGGAGCGTCCGCAATCCTGGGTTAAGCCCGGGACGGACGCCTGGTTCATCCAGCGGGAGCAGGTCAGCCCCGAACAATACGCCGAAACCTGGCTGCAGGACGCCTCCGAGGGCCGCGACCGGCAGCACTACCGCGACGCCTATGCCGCGTACCTCGCCGATTTCGCGTCCCGGGACGTCGAGGGCATCGGCTTCGGCATGGTGTGGCTGCGCAGGCCCGCTGCAGTTTCTGCAGGCGGCCCCGAACCTGTGCTGCGCCGCTTCGAGGAAATCACCTACCCGATCGAACAGCCCGTGGGGCCGCACCTTGGTGCCGCCGTCGAACGCTGCGACTGGCTGGCGGCGAACACCCTGGAGGACACGCACCTGCTCGTGGCCGGTGACGTCACTGAGGAACGGCACCAGCGTCCCGGCGCCGAACACCCGGGCGTGATCCTGCTGCGGCAGGGAGCCGGCCTGCGCCGCACCAACCTGCTCAGCACGGAGCTCGCGGGCTTCGTTTCGGCGTGCGACGGCGACCTGACGGCAGGGCAGATCGCCGGTGCCCTCGAAGCGCTGCTGGGTGCCGGGGGCCCCGCCGGCGGCGCGCCGTCCTTCCGCGAACGGCTGCTCGCCGACGTCGGAAACCTGGTGCGCGACGGCTTCCTCCTGCCGGCCGGCACCTGACCCTTTCGGACGGCTCCCCGCGGCCGGTTCCGGGCCCCCTGTTTTCCACACCGAATGCGCAGGATTGTCCAAAATATGGTGAACTAGGCCAATATGGGCTCATCTGCCCCAGCAACCTTTTTCTGTAGGAGCACCGTGCCAAGCAAGGCCAAAACCGGCAAGAAACTCGTGATTGTGGAGTCTCCGGCCAAGAGCAAGACCATCGCCAAGTACCTCGGCGAGGGCTTCATCGTTGAGGCCTCCATCGGTCACATCCGCGACCTGCCGCAGCCGTCCGAGCTCCCCGCCGAACTGAAGAAAACCTCGGTGGGGAAGTTCGCTGTGGACATCGACCACGACTTCAAGCCCTACTACGTGGTGTCCCCGGACAAGAAGAAAAAGGTGACCGAGCTCAAGGCCGCGCTCAAGGACGCCGACGAACTCTACCTCGCAACCGATGGGGACCGCGAAGGCGAAGCCATCGCGTGGCACCTGCTCGAAGTGCTCAAGCCCAAGGTCCCCGTCTACCGGATGACCTTCGGTGAAATCACCAAGGAAGCCATCCAGCGCGCCATGGGCAACCTGCGCGACGTCGACTCCGCCCTGGTGGACGCCCAGGAAACCCGGCGCATCCTGGACCGGCTCTACGGCTATGAGATTTCCCCCGTGCTGTGGCGCAAGGTGGCCCGCGGCCTCTCCGCCGGACGGGTGCAGTCAGTGGTCACCCGCATGGTGGTGGACCGTGAACGCGAACGCATGGCTTTCAAGGCCGCGTCCTACTGGGACCTGACCGGCCAGTTCGGCACGGACTCCGGCTCCGCGTCCTCCTTTAAGGCAAAGCTCGCCGCCGTGGACGGCGCCAAGGTGGCCACCGGCCGCGACTTCAACGACGACGGCGTGCTCACCTCCACGAACGTCGTCCACCTCAACGAGGAACTCGCCGCGTCCCTGGCCACCGGACTGCAGGACGCCGCCTTCGCCGTCCGCTCCGTTGAGACCAAGCCCTACACCCGCCGCCCGGCCGCGCCGTTCACCACCTCGACGCTGCAGCAGGATGCAGGCCGCAAGCTGCGCTTCTCCTCCAAGAGCACCATGCAGATCGCCCAGCGGCTGTACGAAAACGGCTACATCACCTATATGCGTACCGACTCCTCGGCGCTGAGCGACGAAGCCATCACGGCTGCACGCCGGCAGGCCTCCGAGCTGTACGGTCCCGAATACATCCCGGGCTCCCCGCGGGTCTACTCCAACAAGGCCGCCAACGCGCAGGAGGCCCACGAGGCCATCCGCCCCGCCGGTGACTCCTTCCGGACCCCCGCGCAGGTGGCCTCCCAGCTCTCCGGGGACGAATTCCGCCTCTACGAGCTGATCTGGAAGCGCACCGTCGCCTCGCAGATGGCTGACGCCAAGGGTTCGACGGCGACCATCCGCCTGGGTGCGGTGTCCACCGACGGCCGGGACGCCGAGTTCAGCGCCTCCGGCACGGTGATCACCTTCCCCGGCTTCCTGGCCGCCTACGAGGAAGGCAAGGACGAGGGCCGCGGCGACGACGATTCCGACGAAGCCCGCCGGCTGCCCAACGTCGCCAAGGGTGATTCCCTGACGGCCTCCGACATTGTGGCCGTGGGGCACGAAACCTCCCCGCCGCCGCGCTACACGGAAGCGTCCCTGACGGCTGAACTGGAAAAGCGCGGCATCGGCCGCCCGTCCACCTACGCCTCCACCATCTCCACCATCCAGGACCGCGGCTACGTCCGGAAACAGGGCTCGGCGCTGGTGCCCAGCTGGATCGCGTTCTCCGTGATCCGGTTGCTGGAGCAGCATTTCTCGGACTACGTGGACTACGAGTTCACCGCGGACATGGAAGGCGACCTGGACAAGATCGCCAACGGGCAGGCGGCGGGCGCCTCCTGGCTGCGGCACTTCTACTTCGGTGAAGACTCCGATCCCGGCCTGCTGAGCATCGTCAACAACCTCGGCGAGATCGATGCACGGGAAATCAACTCCATTCCGATCACGGACGAGATCACGCTGCGGGTGGGCAAGTTCGGCCCGTACCTGGAAAGCTCCGCCGCCACGGTGGACCCGAAAACCGGCGAGGTTGTCGAGTCGGCCCGGGCCAACGTCCCCGAGGACCTGGCTCCGGACGAGCTGACTGCCGCCAAGGCCGTTGAACTGATGGAGACGGCGGCACCCGAGGAACGGGTGCTGGGCACCGATCCCCACACCGGGCACACCGTCGTTGCCAAGAACGGCCGCTACGGTGCCTACGTCACCGAGATCATTCCGGAGATCACCGCCGAAGAGCTGGCCAACCAGCCGGTGGAGTACTACAAGAACGGCAAGCCCAAGCCGCCCAAGAAGCCGGTGAAGGCAAAGCCCCGCACCGGGTCCCTCTTTAAATCCATGACCGTCGAGTCCGTCACGCTGGATGAGGCGCTGCAGCTCATGAGCCTGCCGCGGGCCCTGGGCGAGGATGCCGAAGGAAACCTCATCACCGTGCAGAATGGCCGGTTCGGGCCCTACCTGAAGAAGGGCACCGATTCCCGCTCCATCGGCACGGAAGAGGAGATCTTCACCATCACGCTGGAACAGGCGCTGGAAATCTACTCCCAGCCCAAGCAGCGTGGCGCCCGTGCAGCGGTGCCGCCGCTGGCCGAGTTCGGCCCCGACCCGGTCTCGGAAAAGAACATCGTGGTCAAGGAAGGCCGGTTCGGGCCCTACATCACCGACGGCATCACCAACATCACGGTTCCGCGCGCCACGTCTCTGGAGGAACTCACCCGGGAACAGGCGGTGGAACTGCTGGCCGAAAAGCGGGCCAAGGGGCCGGTCAAGCGGACCGCCACGCGCAAGGCGCCGGCCCGCAAGAAGGCTGCGGCCAAGAAATAGGAGCGGGGCCGGCGCGTTTGCGCCGGCCACCGGATCGTGATCGGCTAGGGGAATGACTGAACAGCCCGCGCACATCGATCCGAGTCCGCTGAACGACCTTGAGGAGAAGCTCGCCACCGGCGGGCAGCCCGACGCCAACCCCGTGGACGTCATCCTGTCCTTCCTCAACAGCGAGGTTTACCTCGTCAGCTCCGACACCGTTGAGGGTGAGGACTCGCAGGTGGAGCCGCTGGTCCTGTCCAACTCCGACGGCGACCCCGTCCTGGCCGTGTTCTCGCACCCCAACCGGGTGGACCAGCAGTACCTGGAAGCGGCGCCCAACGTCCTGGGCACCCAGGGCGCAGCCATCATCGCCAACATCGGTGACGAGCTGGGCCTGGTGATCAACCCCGGCGCAGCCTACGGGTTCGAGATCAACCCGGAGGGCGTGGCCAACATCAAGCGCGACTTCAAGCGCGCTGACGAGCAATAATGTCACCATGCGTCTAGGCGTCCTCGATATCGGGTCCAACACCGTCCACCTCCTGTTGGTGGACGCCCACCCCGGGGCGCGGCCCGTGCCCTTCGCGTCGCACAAGCGGCCGCTGTCCCTGGTGCAGTACCTGGAACCTGACGGCAGCATCAGCGACGAAGGCCAGCATGAGCTCACCGAGTTCGTCCTGGAGGCGTGGGAGTTCGCCGCCCGGCACAAGGCCGAGGACCTGTTGGCCTTCTGCACGTCCGCCATCCGCGAGGCCACGAACGGTCCCGACGTCCTGGCGCGGGTCAAACACGAAACCACGGTGACCCTGCAGGAACTCACAGGTAGCGAAGAAGCGTCCATGACCTTCTTCGCCGTCCGCCGCTGGCACGGCTGGGGCGCCGGACCGATCCTCAACCTGGACATCGGCGGCGGTTCCTTCGAAATGGCCTTCGGCCAGGACGAGCTCCCCGAGGTCGCTACCTCAGTGCCCCTGGGAGCCAGCCGTCTGACCCGCGACTGGCTGGCCGAGGACCCGCCATCGGCCAAGAGCGTCAAGGAGCTGAGGCGCTACATCCGGGCAACCCTCAAACCGGCGGTCCGCGAATTCGACGGACTGGGCCGGGCCAACCTGGTGGCCGGTACGTCCAAGACCTTCCGGTCACTGGCCCGCATTGCCGGGGCAGCCCCCAGCGCCGCCGGCCCGTACGTCAAGCGCGAACTGAACGCCACGGACCTGGGCGTCTGGGCCCAGCGGATCTCCGCCATGAAAGCCGAGGACCGGCTGCACCTTCCCGGGGTTTCCGAAGCCCGGGCCCACCAGCTCCTGGCGGGAGCCCTGGTGGCGGAGGCAGCGCTGGAGCTCTTCAAGTTCAAGAAACTGCGCATCTGCCCCTGGGCGCTGCGCGAAGGCCTCATCCTGCGCCGGCTGGACCAGCTGGTCTTCGACGGGCCGTTGGAGCCCGCCCCGCACATTGCAGCCCCGCCGGCCGTACAACCCACCTTCTGACGGCTTCCCGCGGCCGCCGGTAGGCGCCGCGCGTGGCCAAACGACACCGTTAAACGCGGAAGCACCGGGGCGTCAACAGGAAAATGGGGGAAAACCTGTTGCCGCCGCCGGTGCCCTGGCAGGCATCCCCATGCCTGCCGCATCACTCGCACCCTCAATGAGGTACTTACTACGTTAGGACCACAAGTTGTGCGCTCCCTGCACTGAAGATGGGAGTTGCCTGTGAATGGGGGCGTCCTGCAATGATGGACCCATGAGCAACCGAATCGCATTCCTTGGCTGTGGGTCCATGAACGAAGCCATCCTCGGCGGCCTGGTGGAAGCCGGTACCAATCCGGCGGACATCGTGGCAACCGTCCGGCGGGCCGAACGCGCGGCTGAGCTGGCCGAGCGCTACCACGGCATCACCGCGATCGCCGGCGAGGAGGAACCGGACAACAACCGGCAGGCAGCCAAGGGGTCCGACGTCGTGATCCTGGGTGTGAAGCCGGTAGGCATCGCGGACATGGCCCGCGAGATCAGCCCGGCCCTCTCACCCGGCACGGTGGTGGTCAGCGTGGCGGCCGCCGTCTCGATTGCGCAGCTCGAAGCTGCCCTGCCGCCGGGCCAGCCCGTCATCCGGACCATGCCCAACACCCCGTCCAGGCTGGGCCGCGGCGTCATCTCCGTCTCGCCCGGCACCCACTGCACACCGGAACAGCTGCAGGCGGTCAAGGACCTGATGCAGGGCGCCGGCACCGTGGTGGAGGTCCCCGAAGAACAGGTTGATGCCCTGTCCGCCATCAGCGGCTCCGGCCCCGCCTACGCCTTCTACCTTGCCGAAGCGATGGCCTCGGCCGGGGAGGAACTGGGCCTGGACCGCGAATTGGCCGTGCTGCTGGCCAGGGAAACGGTGGCCGGGGCAGGGTTCATGCTCGCCGAACCCGGCGCCGACCCCTCAGCCCTGCGCAAATCGGTCACCAGCCCCAACGGCACCACCGAGCGGGCCATCGCCACGTTCGACGAACAGGGCATTCCGTCCATCATCGCAGCCGGGGCCCGCGCCGCGGCGGACCGTGCAGCGGAGATTACCCGGCAGCTCGGCTAGGGCCGGGCCGCGAAGCGTTCGAGCAGGTCCACGTGGCCTGACACGATCAGCATGTCCCGGGAGGAGACCTTGGTTTCCGGACGGGCGTAGGTGAAGTCCTCCCCGGGGGACTTCACCCCGACGATCGTGACGCCGTACTTGGACCGGACCTTCGACTCGTCCAGGGTGAAGCCCACCGTCTCGCGCGGCGGGTACATCTTGACGATGGCGAAGTCGTCGTCGAACTCGATGAAGTCCAGCATGCGGCCGGAGACCAGGTGCGCGGCCCGGACGCCGGCGTCGGCCTCGGGATAAATGACGTGGTTGGCGCCGATCCGCGTGAGGATCTTGCCGTGGGACGGGGTGATCGCCTTGACCCACAGGTGCTCGATGCCCAGGTCCACCAGGTTTACGGTGATCAGCACCGATGATTCGATGGAGGTTCCAACGCCCACGACGGCGGAGCTGAACTCCTGCGCGCCGAGCTGGCGCAGCGCGTCGATGTTGGTGGCGTCCGCTTCCACCACGTGCGTGAGCAGCGGCGCCCACTTCTGCACCAGGCTCCGGTCCCGTTCGATCGCGAGGACCTCACGGCCCTGCTTTACCAGCTGCTCGGCGGTGGAGGATCCAAACCGGCCCAGGCCGATCACCAGCACCGGAGCATTGTGGGCGGGACGCCGGGGTGCTTCTGACGAACTAGCCAATGATGGGCCTCTCTTCGGGATAGTGGAACAGCTGGCTGCGCTGCCGCAGGGCCAGCGCGGCTGCGAGGGTTACCGTACCCACACGGCCGGCGAACATGAGCGCGGTGAGCACGTAGACGCCCTCGGGGCCCACCTCGGCGCTCAGGCCGGTGCTCAGGCCCACGGTGGCGAACGCCGAAATCGTCTCAAACAGTACCCGGTCCAGGGACGCGCCGCTGAAGTGGAGCAGCAGGAACGCCGACACGGAGACCAGCGTGGCGCCGGCGACGATCACGGAAATGGCAACCCGCATGGTGCCCTGCGGAATGGTGCGCCCATACACCTTCACGTCGGCGTCGCCGCGGGCCTCGGCGATGATGGCCAGGAACATCACGGCGATGGTGGTGACCTTGATGCCGCCGGCTGTCGAGGCTGAACCGCCGCCGGCGAACATCAGCGCATCGGTCAACAGCTTGGTGGTGGACTCCATGTGGTTCTGGTCCACCAGGTTGAACCCGCCGGAACGGGTCATGACGGAGGCGAACAGGGAATGGGTGACCTTGTCCCCGAACCCCATGGGCCCGATGGTGCGGGCGTTGTCCCACTCCATCAGCGCCCACAGGAACGTTCCGGCCACCAGCAGGATGAAGGAAACCTGGATGGTCAGCTTGGTGTGCAGGTTCCACTTCTTCCAGTTCAGGCCGTTCTGCTGCAGCACCATCACCACCGGGAAGCCGAGGCTGCCCAGGAACACGCCCACCATCAGCGGGACCAGGATCCACAGGTCCGTCTCATAGGGGACGATGCCGTCCGAGTGTGGTGTGAAGCCGGCGTTGTTGAACGCGGAAATCGCGTAGAAAATACCGTGCCACACGGACTGCCAGAAGGGTTCGCCGAGGGTCAGGAACCGGGGAATCAGGGTGAGCGCCAGGATGCCTTCGATGACCACGGACGTGGTGATGACGATCCGCAGCAGGGTGCCCACTTCGCCCAGCCGCCCGGCGTTGTTCATGGATTCGGCGGCGATGATCTTCCCGCGGACGCCGAGCCGCTTGCTGACCATGAGGGCCAGCAATGACGCCAGCGTCAGGGTGCCCAGGCCGCCGATGAAGATGCCCACCAGGATCACGAGCTGGCCGAAGAACGACCAGTGGACGGCGGTGGACACCACGGTCAGTCCCGTCACGCACACCGCCGAGACGGCGGTGAACAGGGCCTGGTGCAACGGGGTGGCCGTGCCGTCCGCGGAGGAAACCGGCAGTGACAGCAGGAACGTGAACACCAGGCAGACGGCGGCGAACGCGCTCAGGGCCAGCCGGGCCGGGGAGGTGTTGGCAATGTCGTCGATGAAGTCGCGCAGCCGGGTAAAGATCCAGAGGCCCGCCCGCTCCTCCGGCGGGTGCCAGCTGGCCGGGGTGCGGGGCCTTGACTGGCTTTGCGTCATGGGTGGCTTATCCTCGGTTGAATCTGCTTTCCCCAGTAGTAAACCACTAAAGGCCGCGTCATGGCCGGGCAGGGACGGGCCCGTGCTCGGGTAGCCTGTGATTGATGACATACCTGCCCGGCCTGAGCCAGCCCGCGCCGCCAACGGTGGTGGCGTGGAGCGCTGACATGACAGCCTACAACTTCGGCCACGGGCACCCCATGGCGCCTGAACGGATGGAACTCACCGCACGCCTCGCCCGGAGCCTGGGGCTGTTCACGCTGGACCACGTCTCCGTGGAAGCACCGGAGGTCGCCACAGACAGCGAACTCGCGGCCGTGCACGCGCCGGACTACGTGGCGGCGGTGCGCAGGGTCAGCGCTGATCCCTCCACGCCCGACGAAGCCCGGGGACTGGGTACCGAGGACGACCCCGCCTTCGCCGGCATGCATGAAGCTGCGGCCCGGCTGGCCGGTGGATCACTGCTGGCGGCCACCAGGATCCTCGACGGCTCGGCGCTGCACGCCGTCAACTTCGGCGGGGGCATGCACCACGCGGCGCGCAGCCGTGCAAGCGGCTTCTGTATTTACAATGATGCCGCGCTGGCGGTCCAGAGGCTGCTGGACGGCGGGGTAGGGAAGGTTGCCTACATCGACGTCGACGCCCATCACGGCGACGGAACGGAGAGCATCTTCTGGGACGACCCCCGCGTCCTGACTCTCTCCCTGCACGAGACGGGCATGACCCTCTTCCCCGGCACCGGCTTTGCCAACGAGATCGGCGGCCCGGGCGCCGAGGGGACGGCCGTGAACGTCGCCCTGCCGGCCGGTACCGGAGACGCGGGCTGGCTGCGCGCCTTCTACGCGGTGGTTCCCCAGTTGGTGGCTGCCTTCGAACCGGAGGTCATTGTGAGCCAGCACGGCTGCGACTCGCACCGGACGGACCCCCTGACGCACCTCAAGCTCAGCGTGGACGGCCAGCGGGAGGCCGCGTCCGCCGTCGCGAACCTCGCAGGCCGGTTCTGCGGCGGCAGGTGGATCGCCACCGGGGGAGGGGGCTACAACGTCCTGGACGTCGTTCCCCGGTCCTGGAGCCACCTGGTGGCCATTGCAGCCGGACGTCCCGTCCCCCTGCGCACTGCCGTCCCGCAGGACTGGCGGGAATATGTCGAGGAGAAGTACGGCACGCACGCGCCTGATTTCATGGGCGACGACGTCGAGCTGTGGTGGCGGTCCTGGGAGGTGGGATTCGATCCCAACGACGCCGTGGACCGCACCGTCATGGCCACCCGCAAGGAAGTCTTTCCGCTGCATGGACTGGACCCCTGGTTCGATTGACGTGGCCTCCGTCCCATTCCGCTCCCGCCCCGAAATAGTTGATGCCTTCCGGCGTATATGTCGTTAGGGTGGGAGGCATGGTGACAGACGACGTATTTGCCGTCATTGCGGAATCGACCCGGCGCGACATCCTGGTTTCCCTGTGCGCCGGGGACAAGGCCGTGGGCGAACTGGTGGAGGAATTGGCCGCGAGCCAGCCCACCATTTCCAAGCACCTGAAAGTCCTGCGGGAGGCCCAACTGGTCAGCATGCGCGCCCAGGGCCAGAAGCGCTACTACGCGCTGAACCGCAAGCCCCTCGAGGGTGTGGCCAACTGGCTGGGGATGTTCGACGTTGTTCCGGCGGCGGTTGCCGGACCGGCCACCGCCGCAGCCCCGGACAAGCACGACGCCCCTGCAGCCCCCGCCGCCAGGGAAACCGTGCCCGCTGCCGCTGAAACGGAAGCGCAGGAACCACTGCCGTCCGTCCCGGCCGACGTCCTGGTGCGGGACGGTGCGGAGCTGAGCCCCGCCGTCGTCATCCCCGGTGGCACCTCGGCGCCGCTGAGCGATGACAGTGTTCCCCAGCAGATCGGCCGGACTGTGGGACGGGCCGCCACCCGCGCCGCGGACCTGTTGGCCAACCTGCCCAACCTGCCCAAATTCGGGCGGAAGAAGTAGGACCTACTTTCCCAGCAGCCGGACGTGCTCCGGCGTGAGCTCGGAAACCCGGCTGACGCCCAGCAGCGCCATGGTCCGGGCCATGTCCTTTTCCAGGATCTGCAGCGCCCGGTCCACGCCGGCCCGGCCGCCGGCCATCAGCCCGTACAGGTAGGCCCTGCCGATCAGGGTGAAGTCCGCCCCCAAAGCCAGCGCCGCCACGATGTCCGCGCCGCTCATGATCCCCGTGTCGAGCATGATGGCGGTGTCCGCGTTGTCCGCCGCGAACGCCTGCTTCACGTCCGGGAGCAGGTGGAAAGGAATGGGCGCCCGGTCCAGCTGGCGCCCGCCGTGGTTGGACAGGACCACGCCGTCCGCGCCGTGGTCCGCCACCCGCCGGGCGTCCTCCACAGTCTGGATGCCCTTGACCACCAGGTTGCCCTTCCAGGTTTCGCGCAGCCAGTCCAGGTCCTCAAACGACAGGGTGGGATCGAACATGGAGTTGATCAGGTCCGCCACGGTGCCGGTGTACCGCGACAGCGACGCGAACGTCAGCGGCTCGTGGGTGAGGAAATTGAACCACCACGCGGGCCGGTAGGAGGCGTCCACCACGGTCTTCAGGGTCAGCGCCGGCGGTATGGTCATGCCGTTGCGCACATCGCGGAGGCGGGCGCCGGCCACGGACGTGTCCACCGTGACCATGAGGGTGTCGTTGCCTGCCCGGGCGGCGCGCTCGATGAGCTCCAGCGACCGGTCGCGGTCTGTCCACAGGTACAGCTGGAACCAGTTCCGCCCGTTCGGCGCCGCGGCCGCAACGTCCTCGATGGACGCGGTGCCCATGGTGGACAGCGTGTAGGGGATGCCGGCGGCCTCGGCTGCCTGGGAGCCCGCGTACTCGCCTTCGGACTGCATCATCCGGGTGAAGCCTGTGGGGGCGATGCCCACGGGCAGCCGGGAGGGCCTGCCCAGGATGTCCGTGCCCAGGTCGATGCTGGAGACGTTCCGCAGGATGCCGGGCCGGAATTCGATGTCCAGGAAGGCCTGGCGGGCGCGGCGGAGGGTGATTTCCCCTTCCGCTGCTCCGTCCGTGTAGTCGAACGGTGCCTTCGGCGTCCGGCGTTTTGCCATGTCCCGGAGGTCCCAGATGGTGCTGGCCCGCGCCAGCCGTGCTTCCCTGCTGAAGTCCGGCTTCTTGAACTGCAGGAGCGGGGCGAGGTCCGAATACTTCGGCACGCGGCGCCTGAGTGCTGGCGGCAGGGCACGGACCGGCGGCAGGGCAGAGGCCGACGGCGGCGCGGGCGCGGGTGCCTGGGCTGCGGGGATGTCCGTGGCGTCCGCCGCGGGCGTTGCCTCCGGGTTGTTGGGCTGGACGGTGTGCGTCATGGTCTCCTCCGGCATCCCGGGCGGGTCAGCCGTGAACGGCGGTGCGTGCCGCCCTGGCCGGGCCGCTGCTGGAGCGGACTTCGAGGCGTGGCTGGTACCGGCTGCCCGGGGCGTCGCTCGCTTCCTTCCGGATCAGCGCCCGCAGCTGCTGCCAGGCCTGCTCTCCAAGTTCGGTGATGGGGACCGCCGCCGTGGTGAGGGCCGGCGTCGTGTACTTGGCGAAGGGGATGTCATCGAAGCCGGTGACGGAGATGTCGCCGGGGACATCGATGCCGCGTTCATGCAGGCCGCTCATCAGCCCCATGGCCACGAGGTCGTTGAAGGCAAGTATGCCGGTGGCGCCGCACTCCAGTACAGCGTCCACGGCCTCATGCCCGGTATCGAAGTCCGATCCGCCTTCCAACATGGTGACCTCCACGTGGGGGTGCGCGGCCTTGAATGATTCCAGACCCTGCAGGCGCAGACCGTTGGATGCGCTGCGCGGCGGACCAGCCAGGAAAGCGAGCCGGGTGTGGCCAAGCTCCACGAGGTGCTCTGCGATGTCCTGCACGCCCTGCCCGTAGTCCACCACCAGGCTGGGTATGCCCGCGGCGGCCGTGATGCGGTTGATCAGCACCAGCGGGTGCAGGGACGGGGCGATCTCTTCCAGTTCGGCGTCGGTCATGCGCGGCGCGCACAGGACCAATCCGTCGCACCGGCGGCGGGCCTCCCCGGCCAGGATTGCCTCCTCGCTGGACACTTCGAAGGAATCGGCGATCAGGACCCGGTACCCGTCCTGGGCCGCCGCCCGGCTCAGCCCGCGCAGGATGGCCTGGAATGTGGGGTTGGCCAGGTCCGGGACCACGATGCCGATGGTGTCCGTCTTGCCCAGGGCAAGGCTGCGGCCTACGGGGTTGGGCTGGTACTTCAGCTCGGCCGCTGCCGCCCGGACGCGGGCTGCGATGTCCGGGTCCACCGTGTAGTTGCCGTTCATCACGCGGGAAACGGTGGCATGGGAGACGCCGGCCTTCACTGCGACATCTGCGATGCCGATACGGCCGGTTGCCGATTTCCTGACCATAGGGAACCTTTCCTAGCGCCACGGACCATGGGCCCCGGCCGGTTTTGCCAACGCTGCAGCAGCATCCGGCCGCCTGGGTGGCGGTGCATTGAGTGCCAGCATATAACGCTCTGGGAAAACGATTTCTATTGTTTTCCCGTGTTTTCCCACGCTTTTTCCCGGTTTTCCGGCCATCCCTCACCGTTGTGAGGTAGAAAACGCTTTCTTCCAGTTGGCAGAATGGTTGACGGCATGCTGCCGCAGTTGATACAAATCATATAGCTAATCGAGAAAACGCTTTCTCGCCGGTGCAGCACAACGCCGGAGCCGCTATCCCCGGACCGCCCGCAGGACCGGGCCCATGTCTTCGAAAGGGACCCCCATGGTCAACACAGCCGAGTCCGCCGCCGCTGCACCCACGGTGAGTCACGGCGGGAAGGCCCGCTTCGCCCTCATCGGCACGGGCGGCCGCTCCGAGATGTACATCCGCGCCATCTTCGGCAAGCACGCCGACACCGCCGAACTCGTGGCGTTCTCGGACGTCAACCCGGGCCGGGTGGAGTTCTACCAGAACCTCATCCAGGAACTGGGCGCCCCTGGCCCCATCGCCTCGTTCGACCCCAAGGACCTGACCGCGTTTGTCCAGGCCAACAACATCGACCGGCTGGTGGTCACCACGCCGGACTACACCCATGCCGACTACATCGTGGAGGGCCTGCGCGCCGGCGCCGACGTCGTCGTCGAAAAGCCCCTCACCATCGACGCCGAGGGCTGCCGGCGCATCACCCGGGCGGTGGAGGAGACAGGCCGCAACGTGGTGGTCACCTTCAACTACCGCTACTCGCCCCGCAACAGCGCCCTCAAGGAAATCATCCAGAGCGGCGTGATCGGCAAGGTCACCTCCATCGACTTCAGCTGGGTCCTGGACACCGTCCACGGCGCCGACTACTTCCGCCGCTGGCACCGGGAAAAGAAGAACTCCGGCGGGCTGCTGATCCACAAGGCCTCGCACCACTTCGACCTGGTCAACTGGTGGATCGACGACGTTCCCGAGCGGGTCTTCGCCTCGGGCGGACTGAAGTTCTACGGCGACAAGAACGCCGCCGAACGCGGGCTGGGCGCCCGGCCGGAACGCGGCACCCCCGCGGACGATTCCCCCGCCGCCGGCCGCGACCCCTTCGCCCTGGACCTGCGCGAGGACGAACGGCTCAAGGCACTGTTCCTCGACAACGAACACTACGACGGTTACCGCCGCGACCAGGACGTCTTCACCGGCGGCATCACCATCGAGGACAACCTTGCCCTCGTGGTGGAGTACCAGGGCGGCCCGCGGCTCAGCTACTCGCTGAACGCCCACAGCCCGTGGGAGGGCTACCGGGTGGCCGTCAACGGCACCGAAGGCCGCGCCGAACTGGAAGTGGTGGAACGGGCCGCCGTCGTCCACAGCACCGACAAGAAGACGGTGGTGGACCCTTCCGCCACCCCGGTGGAGGAAGAGGACGCCGTCCGCCGCAACGGTGAACGGCTGGTGGTCCAGCGCCATTGGGAGCCCGCCTACGAGGTGCCGATCGTCAACGGTGAAGGCGGCCACGGCGGCGGCGACGCCCTGCTGCTGTCGGATCTCTTCAACGGCCCCGGCGAAGACCCGCTGGGCCGCCCGTCAGGCTACCTGGACGGCCTCCGCTCCGTCTCCGTGGGCATCGCGGGCAACCGCTCCCTGGAAAGCTCCCTGCCCGTGCGCGTCGAGGACCTTGACCTCGGCGTCGACCTTCGCCGCGGCAACTGACCGCCGCCACGAGACCCTAAGGAACAACCATGAGCAGGATCTTTGTCACCGGCGGCTCCGGCCGGCTGGGACGCAGTGTGGTGGCAGGGCTCGCCGAAGCCGGCCACCAGGTCATCTCCGTAGACCGTGACGCCCTGCCTGCAGAACTGCTGCCGGCCGGCGTCGAGCAGGAAACCGCTGACCTGCTGGCGCCCGGCGAGGCCCTGCGCCTCATCCGGAACGCCAGGCCCGACGCCGTCATCCACCTGGCGGCGATCGCGGTACCGTTCAGCGCGCCAGAGGACGTCATCTTCGCCACGAACACCAGGCTCGCCTTTGCCGTCATCAGCGCAGCCACCGAACTGGCAGTGCCGAAGATCGTCACCGCCAGCAGCCCCACCGTCCTGGGCTACGGTTCACCCGCAGGCTGGCTGCCGCCGTCGTTCCCGCTGAACGAGCTGACCCCGCCCAGGCCGTGGAACGCGTACGCGCTGTCCAAGCTGATCGCGGAACAGACCGTGCAGATGTTCGCCGCCGCGCAGGGGGAGAAGCTCCGCTACGCCGCCTTCCGGCCGTGCTTCGTCATCTCGCCGGAGGAGTGGGAAGGCGCCCCCACGCAGCAGGGCCATACGCTGGCAGAGCGGCTCGCCGACCCCGCCCTTTCCGCGCCCGCGCTGTTCAACTACGTGGATGCCCGCGACGTGGCGGAATTCCTGGACCTGCTGCTGGACAAGATGGACTCCATCCCCAATGGCGAGACGTTCTTCGTCGGCGCCGCAGACGCCCTGGCCACCGCGCCGCTGTCAGAGCTGATGCCCCGCTTCCTGCCGGGCAGCGACGCCATCAGCGCAGCGCTCACCGGCACCAGCCCCGCGTTTTCCATCCACAAGGCACAGGAACTGCTGGGCTGGCAGCCCCGGCGCAGCTGGCGCACCGAACTCAAATCCACCCTCAACGACGAGACCTCCACGCTGGTGACCGCCGGCAGCGGAGCCAAGGAGACATCATGAAATTCGACGGCGTACTCTTCTTCCCCGTCACCCCGTTCACGGCCGAAGGCGCCGTGGACGTGGAACTGCTCAAGGAACACATCGCCTCCCGGCTGCCGTTCGGCCCGGGCGGCGTGTTTCCCGCCTGCGGCACGGGCGAATTCCACGCCCTGAGCATCGAGGAGGTGCGCACCGTGGTGCGCGCCGCCGTCGAAGTGGTGGACGGGAAGGTGCCCGTGGTGGCCGGAGCCGGCGGTCCCCTGGGGCACGCCCTGGCCGCCGCCAAGGCTGCCGAGGAAGCCGGCGCCGACGCCCTCCTGGTGCTGCCCCCGTACCTGGTCACCGGACCCACCGACGGGCTGGTCGCCTACATCGAGGCCGTGGCGGCCGCCAGCAGCCTGCCGGTGATCGTCTACCACCGAGGAAACGCCAAATTCACCGCAGCGTCCATGGCCCGGCTGGCCGCCAACCCCAAGGTGGTGGGCTTCAAGGATGGACTGGGCGACGTCGGCCTCGCCCAGGAGATCGTGTCCGCCGTGAAGGCCACCGGCCGCGACGACTTCGCGTTCTTCAACGGCCTGCTGACCGCCGAACTGACGCAGGGCGCCTACCGGGGCCTGGGCATCCCGCTGTACTCCTCCGCAGCGTTCGCCATGGCGCCGGAGATCGCCAAGGCCTACTACGACGCCTACGTCTCCGGTGACGAGGACCGCCGGAACGCCCTGCTGGAAGGCTTCTACGCACCCCTGGTGCGGCTCCGTGACCAGACCCCGGGTTTCGGCGTATCCCTGATCAAGGCCGGCCTACGCCTGGGCGGCCTGCCCGTCGGTTCCGTCCGGGCCCCGCTGGTGGATCCCACCGACGAACAGCTGGTTGAGCTCAAGGCCATCCTCGCCAAGGGCTACGAGCTGGCCGGCCGCTGATGACTGCCCCCGCGCCGGAGTCCGTCCGCACCGCCCCCCGCATCACCGGTCTAACCACCCGCCTGATCACTGTCCCGCTGCGCCGGCACTGGGGAGCGGAGGCACCGGAAAACCACGTGATCGTCACCCGGCTCCAGACGGACGACGGCGGCGCGGGGCACGGTTTTTCCTGGACGCCCACCATCGGGCCACAGGCAGTCAAGGCACTGCTGGACCACGACATCGCCCCGTTCATTGCCGGGCTGCCCGCGGCGCCGGAAGCGGTGTGGGACGTGCTGTGGAAGCGCCTGCACGAGGCCGGGGGAGGCGGGCTGACCACCATCGCGATGGCCGGCGTCGACCTCGCCCTGTGGGACCTGCAGGCGCGCCGCGCCGGAACGTCAGTCACCGGGCTCATCGGGCAGCGGCAGGAATCTGCCGAGGTCTACGGGTCCGGGGTCAACCTGCACTACACACTGGACGAACTCGTGGAACAGGCCCGCCGGTGGGTTTCGGCCGGGCACCAGGCGGTGAAGATCAAGGTGGGCAAGCCGGACCTCCGCGAAGACGCCGAACGCGTGGCCGCCGTCCGTTCCGTCCTTGGCCCGGACCGCCGGCTCATGATTGACGCGAACCAGCGGTGGGACCTGCCCACCACCTTCCGGGCACTGGAGGTACTCTCCGAATACGGCCTGGACTGGCTGGAGGAGCCCCTCCGCGCGGACGACCTCTGGGCATACCGGAGGTTGCGGAAGCACTCACCGGTGCCCATCGCCCTTGGCGAAAACCTGCACACCATCTACCGGTTCCGCGATTTCATAGAGGCGGAGGCGGTGGACATCATCCAGCCCAACATCATCCGGGTTGGCGGGATCACCCCGTTCCGGCGGATCGTTGAGCTGGCCCGGACCCACAGCATCAAAGTGATGCCGCACCTGCTTCCGGAGCTGTCCGGACAGCTGGCGCTGACCCTGGCCGAGCCCACGCTGGTGGAGGACGTCGAAGAGGCGTCCTTCGAGCAGCTGGGCATCCTGGACGGGCCGTCGCCGGTGCGGTTCACGGACAGCCGGGTGGCCCTGGCGGACCAGCCGGGACTTGGCTTCCGGTTCCGGGACGGGCTTTGACCATCTCTCTTCCAACGATGAACAGGTACCTGACGTGACAACTGCAACGCTTTCCCTGTCCGAACTCACCTCGGCGGCCACGGAGGCGGCACGCCTCTCCGCAGCCGCCACCGATGCCGAGCGCGCCGCGTGGCTCACGGCGGTGGCGGACGCGCTGGATGCCAACGCAGCCGAACTGGTGGAAATCGCCGATGCGGAAACCAGCCTGGGATCCGTCCGGCTCACCGGTGAGGTGGCCAGGACCACCGGCCAGCTGCGGCTCTTTGCCCGCGTGATCACCGAAGGCTCCTACCTTGAGGCGATCATTGACCACGCCGACCCAGGTTCCACGCCGCCCAAGCCGGACCTGCGCCGGATCCTGAAGCCCATCGGCCCGGTGGCGGTCTTCTCGGCGTCGAACTTCCCGTTCGCCTTCTCCGTTGCCGGCGGGGACACCGCCTCGGCCCTGGCCGTGGGTTGCTCCGTCATCGTCAAGGCGCACTCCGGGCACGTGCGGCTGTCCGAACGGACCGCGGAGATTGTTGCTGACGCGTTGCGCGCTGCCGGCGCCCCGGACGGGCTCTTCGCATTGGTCAGCGGACGGGAAGCGGGCACTGCCCTGGTGCAGGACCCGGCCATCAAGGCCGTGGGCTTCACCGGTTCCATCCCCGGCGGCCGGGCACTGTTCGACCTCGCCACCTCCCGCCCGGACCCCATTCCCTTCTACGGCGAGCTGGGCAGCCTCAACCCGGTGGTCATCACCGCCGCGGCACTTGCTGAACGCGGCGCTGAACTGGCGGCGGGCCTGGCCGGTTCCTTTACCCTGGGCGCAGGCCAGTTCTGCACCAAGCCCGGACTCGTCTTCGTCCCTGCCGGCACATCTTTCGCTGCACAGGTAGTGGAGGCCAGCAAGGACAAGCCCGCCCACGGAATGCTGACCAGCCGCATTGCCGACGCTTACCCGGAGGGGCTGCGCAGCTTCGCCGCCGTGGAAGGCGTGGACGTGGTGGGCGGCACCGTGGACCAGGACGCCGCGGCCAACGGCGCGGCACCCGTGGTGTTTTCCACCACCGCCGCCAAGGTGCTGGAACGCCCGGAACAGCTCCTGGAGGAGTGCTTCGGTCCCACCACGATGCTCATCGAATACACGGACCAGGATGAGCTTTCCGCCGTGCTGGCCAAGGTGCCAGGCAGCCTGACGGCCACCCTGCACGCTGAGCCGGGCGAGGACACCGCGCAGCTGGTGGAGCAGCTCTCCGGGCTCGCCGGGCGCGTCCTGTTCGCCGGCTGGCCCACCGGGGTGGCCGTGAACTGGGCCCAGCAGCACGGCGGCCCGTACCCGGCCACCACGTCCCTGTTCACCTCGGTGGGCGCGACGGCGGTCCGCCGGTTCCAGCGTCCGGTGGCCTACCAGGACGCCCCGGAAACAGCACTGCACCCGGCCCTGCACGACAGCAATCCGCTGGGCATCCCGCGCCGCGTGGACGGAGAACTGCAGCTTCCGTAGCCGCAGATAGAAAATCCCCCGGAGCCTTTCGGCCCCGGGGGATTTTTCGTGCTTCCTTACAGCTGGAGCGTCGCGGGCCGGTCCAGCCCATTAACCGTGGTCACCGGCCAGCGGGGATCAACGGTGAGGACCTGCAGGCCATGCTCCGTGAGCTGCACGGTGTCCTCGATCTTGACGCCGGGACCTGACGGGTTCCATGTGAAGGCCTGGTCCTGCACCACCACATCGGTGGCCTGGGACGTGACGCGGGGATCGCGGCCGGCATAGCCTGCCGGGCCGCCCTGGTGGTGCTGCTCCCACTGGTCGGCGCCGAACCCGTGGCGCGTATAGGCTGCCTGGATCTCCGTGAAGATCCGGTCCAGCCTGGCACCGGGGACGGTGGCGTCGAAGATATCTGCCTCCACCGCTGCGATCCGGGCCTCGGCGTCGCGCTCTTGGTGGGTGCCGGCGTCGAATCTCACCCAGCGGGTGATGTTGGCAACCATGCCGTCGCGGCGGGCGCAGATGACGGCCATGGCCCGCCGTCCCAGCGGCGCATGCGTGGCCAGCGGGTGGCGGAAGCCGCTGCGGCCGCTGCCGTTGCACAGCAGGACCAGGGGCTCCGCACCTGCGGCCACCACCCGGGCGGCCAGGGCGGACACCAGTTCGAATTCGGTTGTTTCCGGCCGCGCTGCGGACAGGACGTCGGTCATGATGGCCGCGGCCTCTGCACTGAGCGCGGCGTAGCGGGCACTCTCGGCAGGGAGGAGCTGCTGGCGTGCGGCACGGAGCCCGTTCGCTGCCTCAGTCTCCGCCAGCAGGGACCCGCCGGGATTGCTGCCGACGGCGGCCGCGGCGTGGTGCAGATTCCCGTACCAGGGCACGGAATGCAGCGCCACGCCCTCGGGGAGTTCCTCTGCAGCGATCCGCCCGGCTTCGTTGTTGAACGTCACCAGGTGGTCGCCGTCGCGGTCCACCAGCATGGCGGCAATGGGGTCGCCGGCCAGGCTGATGTGGACCCGGCTTCCGTCCAGGTACCAGGTCAGCGATGTGTTGCTGGTGAGCAGCAGGGCGTCCCTGCCCGCCGCGTCCAGGATGTCCAGCACGCGGCGGCGCTTCACTGCACGGTCGGCGGCGGATGCCGGAGCGGTGCGGACAGCCTGCACCGGTGCAGCTGTTGTCTGGGTCATGAGGGGTCCCCCTGTTGGTTGATCAATGCTTCGATGCCTGCAGTGTCCAGGAGGCCGTCGGCCACCAGGATGGTAATGCTGCGCCGCACGGGGCGGCCGGGTTCTGCGATGACGGGGGAGTCCCAGGCGAGTGACTGGCCAACGCCCGGGTAGCCGTCCGCCCGGACGAACCAGGGGTCGGTGGACGCCGGCGGGGCAACGAACACCAGCGTCGCCTCACCGGTTCCGCCGGTTTCCGTTCCAAAAGTCCCGCTCCAGGCGAGCCACCGGGACACCGTGCCGTGCACTCCTGCTTCCCCTGTCCCGGCGGGGGACCACACCGCAGCCCCGGCGCACTCCGGCAGGCGCCAGAAGAATCCGCCGTAGCCGCCTTCGAACCGGCCGTTGGAACCAGGGCTGCCCAGGCTGACGGGCCGGTCCCCGGCGGGGGAGAGGGCGAAGTCCAGGGACAACCTCCAGGCGCTGCTGCCAAGTCCGGACCAGCTCCAGTGCCGTTCCTCGACCAGGACCGGACCGCCGTCGGGCCCGTTCCAGGCCAGGTGCTCGCGCAGGTGGCCGGGGCGCCCGGGGAGGGCATCGAGCTCCGCCTCCGGTGTCCCGGATGCGGTGATGCGGCCGTGGTCCGCCCGCCAGATGTATTCGCCTGCTTCCCGGGTGTACGTGCGGCCGCCCCAGAAGTTGACGCCGTCCACGTCCTGCAGGGCCACCCCGGCCCCGAGGTGCCACACATGGTCCAGCGGCTGCTGGTCCGTCACCACAGCCCCGGCAAGCGTCCGGACCGGATGCAGGAACGGGCGCGGCGAGGAAACGGCACGGATGCGGCTGCCGTCCTGGTAATCGGCGACCGGACGCCCGCCGATGGACAGGGTGCGGACCGGAGCCAGCTGCCGGGCCCAGGGGACACCGAGTTCGGCGAACGTTGCCTCTGCCTTTGCGGCCCGCTCGAACAGGTCCGCGATGCCGCGCACCACGGGGTGGGCGTCGTCGCCGTCGCCGGCCCAGGTGACGTGCGCCGGGTCGATGGCGAGGGGCGCCGGAGCCGTCCGGATGGCTTCCAGCACGGCGGTGAAAGCGCCGGTGTCCGCCACCGCGGACAGCAGGGCGGCGCCCGTGGCGCGGGCGTCCAGGAGGTTTTCCAGCAGGTCGGTGCGTCCGTACTTCCTGCGGCGCTCGCCGTTCGGAGTGCTGACCACCACTTCGTCCTCCGTGTAGAAGAAGGTGATGGTTCCCCCGGTTCCGTGGACGGTGACCGACGGGTTCTGCTGTTCCGGTGCGCACAGGGTCAGGGTGCACAGCAGGGTGGTGCCGTGGGCTGTCCTGACGCGGATGACCGAGGTGTCATCGCTTTCGGTGTCGTGGGCCCGGTACAGGTCCGTTTCCACGGACGCCACGTCGGCCAGCGTGCGGGCGCCGGCCATGTGGAGGCCGGTGGCCACGGCGTGGGCCAGGGCGTTCGTGGCCACGCCGTCCACCACATCCACGCCGTCAATGCTGCGTTTGCCGGCCCAGCGTGAGCGTTTGAAGTAGCCCTTGGTCCGCAGCCACTGTCCCTTTGCACTCAGGCCCAGGACGTCGCCGATGGCGCCGGACTCCACCAGTTCCCGGATGGCGGGCAGGGCGTGCGACCCCAGGCTCTGGAAGCCCACCTGCACCAGCCGGCCGGACGATGCGGCGGCGTCGAGGACATCGTTGAACTGCGCCAGCGAGGCGGTGGGCGGCTTCTCCACGTAGACGTCCATGCCGGCAGCCAGGGCCGCGCCGGCCAGCGGGGCGTGCGTCTGGATGGGCGTCGCCAGGATGACGACGTCGGCCGCACGTTCCGCGTTGCTTCGCGCCGCGAGGAGGCTGGTGAGGTCCGGAAAGACCGCCACGGTGTCCTTGAGCCGGCCGGGGGCGGGCGGGTTGGGGTCGGCGACGGCCACCAGTTCGAGGGCGCCGGCCTCCTCCAGGCGGGCCAGGTTGGCAAGGTGCCGTTCGCCGAAGCCGTGGACGCCCACCAGGGCGATGCGCGGGATGGCAGTAGCCGCCTGGTGCTGGTCCTCGGGGAGGTTGCCCGGTTCCGCGGTGGCGGGGTGCGAGATCATGTGTTGGTCCTTGAGGGTAGGTGGCCGGGAAATCGGGTAGCCGGGAGCGTCGGTCAGGAGGCAGAAGCGGGGGCTGCCAGGGCAAGCGACGCGGCGAGGAAGCCAATGGCTTCGTCCTGCATCTCCGCCGTGAATACGTGGCCGCCAGGCCAGAAGCTGCCGGTGTAGCGGCCGGGGCTGTGCAAGCTTTCAAGGATCCGGTGCGCCTGGCGCATTCCGTCCTCGGGGAAGAGCTCGTCAGCCAGTGCGTACTGCACCAGGAAACGGGCCGCCGCGGACCGTGCCGTGAGCTCAGGCCAGTCGCCGAGCCTCCACAGGCCGGGCGTCTGCAGCAGCCACGAGTGTGCGTCCAGGTAGGCGGGCAGCAGGGACTCGAACGTGGTCATCATGCAGGTCACCACGGATGCGCGGATGCGGGGGCTGAGGGCGGCCAGTGTGAGGGACCGGCCGCCACCGCCGGAGAAACCGATGCAGCCCAGGCTGTCCGCGTCCACCCCCGGCAGGTGCGCCAAGACCTCCAGCGCTGCGAGGTCATCGTGCGCCACCATGCCGGCCAGGCTGGTTCCGAGCAGGCCGGCGGCCTTGGCCGCGGTGTCTTCGTGGAAGCCGGCCGCCGCGTTGTAGTCCTCGGCCGCTGAAGGTACGACGCCGTCCTGCCGCCATTGTGCCCGGCGGGCCTCGAGCGCGGAGGCGGTCCGCCAGGGCGGGGTTGAAAGGTCGAACCGGCGGCTGCCCCAGGCGAAGGTATCGTGCGCCAAGACGGCGAAGCCCTGCCTGGCCAATTCGGAGGCCAGGGCGCGCCCGTCATAGAGGCCGGCGCGCGCGGTGGCGGCAGAGGGGTGGTTGTCCGGTAGGTCCACCAGCCGGTCTGCCCCGCCGAACTTGTTGCCGCCGTGGCAGTGCAGCGCGAGTATGCCTGGCAGGGCGCCGGTGGCTCCGGCCGGACGCGCCAGCCAGCCCGTGGTCCGCGGGCCGAAGCCCAACTGCCAGCTGAGCTGGGAGGTGGTGACGCCGTCGTGCGTTGTTTCCCAGTGGACGGTGACCGCAGGCGGCCCGGACGCGCCGGGAACCCCCAGCGCGTCCGAAAGCTCCTGGGATGCAGGGGCGCCGGTGACGTGCCGGGGGTTACTGCGGACATAGGCGGGCCAGTCTTCATAGCCGGCGATGGCGCTGGGGCGTCCGGTGCGCGGATTGCTGTCCACTGGCCTGCCTCCTGTCTGCTGTTCTTGGGTGGGTACTGTCAGCCGAGGTTCGAATTGACCTCGTTGATGACGCCCTTGGCCGCGTCCTGCGGGGAAATCTTCCCGAAGAGTACATCGGTGTTGTATCGGTTCAAAACTTCCATGGTGGATGAAGAACCTGCCGGGAAGGGCTTGGGCGGGGTGATGTTCATGTCGGCGATGCGGTCAAGGTACTTGGCTTCCTTCTGCTGGGTTTCCTTCAGCAGGGGAGTGATGCCGGCCTTCAATTCGGTGTTGGCAGGCATGCCGCGGTCGCTCTTGATCTTGCTGGCGGCGTCCATGTTGTTCACCAGGTAGTTGATGAACAGGGCAGCTTCCTTGGACTGGGCGGACTTGGCCGAGATGGCGTATTCCATGGAGGAGCGGAGCCAGGTTCCGGGTTCCTTGCTCTCGCCGGGGAGCTTCATCATCATCAGCGGGGCGCCGGAGTAGGACGTCATCTGGTTGCTCCAGGAGACCTTCATGGCCTGCTTGCCCTGGCCCATGAGGGTCATTTCAGGCTGGGCCGACCCGTCTTCAACGGTCTGTGACGCCGACGGGGCGCCGCCGGTGTCCATGAGCTTCTTGTTGAACTCGAACCACTTGGCCAGTGTGCCCTCGCTGATGCCCATTTTCTTGCCGTCATCCGTATAGAGCTCCTCGCCGTTCTGGCGGGCCCAGACGGCGACGAAGGAGTCGTTGGACATCGGGGTGGTGCCGAAGGTGCCCGCGGGCGACTTTTTGGTGATCTCGGCTGCGATGCTGACGTAGTCATCCCAGGTCCAGGTTTCATCGTCCGGCAGCGGCACGCCGGCTGCTTCGAAGACGTTGGGGTCGACCACCATCGACATCGCGTTAACACCGGCAGTAAGGGTGTACTGCTTCCCGTCGATCTGGCCAAGCTCCACGGTTCCCTCGGCGAACTTCGAGGTGTCGATCTGGTCCTTGACTTTGTCCAGGTCCAGCAGAACGCCGCGGGACGCGTACTCGCTGGGGTAGGAGCCGCTCATGGCGAAGACGTCGGGTGTGGTGCCGCCGGCAATCTGGGTGGCCATCTTGTCCCAATAAGAGCTGAACTCCGTGTTCTCGCCCTGGACCTTGATGGTGGGATTGGCGGCTTCGAAGTCCTTGATGACCTCAAGGGTGGTTTTGGCCCGGGAATCATTGCCCCACCAGGCGAAACGGATAGTGACGGGGTCCTCCACGGTACCTGTCTTGCCGGCCTGCGGGCTGCTGCCGCAGCCGGTCAGGGCCATGGCAAGGGCAGCAGTTGCGGCCGCTGCCCCCATGACTGACTTCTTGAGACGAAACCTCATTGTCCTGCCCCTCACATGGTGTTCTAAGGTTGAGTGATGCTGGTTACAGAAAACGCTTTCTCAAAAACTAACAAAGGGCTATACACGAGTCAAGAAAACGTTTACTTTGGTACGGAGCCGCTTTTCATCCAGACCGCACGCGGCCGGTCCCAGCTCATAACTGAGACGTTCCGGGGACGGCGCGCGGTGCCTGACCTCATCGCAGAGTCGATGACCACAACGTGGAGGCCACGATGACCAAAGGAGACCACATGGCCGCAAAGCACATACCCAGGACGCCGCGCCCGGCAGGAACGCCGGCCGCCGCGGGCCTGCTGCACGGGACGGGGCAGCTGCAGTGAGCGCCATCAGTGAGCTGAGCTCCCTTAGCCGGAAAAAGGGCAAGGCCACCGCTGAGGAGAAGAAGGCCAACGGCCGGGACAACAAGGCCGCCTACATCTTCCTGTTGCCGTGGCTGGTTGGCCTGGTGGCCATCACCATCGGCCCGATGCTGATGTCCCTGTATCTGTCCTTTACTGACTACAACCTGCTGCAGCCGCCGGAATGGACCGGCGCGGACAACTTCATCCGGATGCTCAGCGATGCCCGGCTGCACAACTCCCTGCGGGTGACGTTCACCTATGTGTTCATCGGTGTTCCTCTTCAGCTTGCGGTGGCGCTCCTGATTGCCTTGGTGCTGGATAAGGGCCTGCGCGGCCTGCCGTTCTATCGTTCGGTGTTCTACTTGCCATCCCTGCTGGGCGGTTCCGTGGCTGTTGCCATCCTCTGGAAGCAGATCTTCGGCACCACCGGCCTGGTGAACCAGGTCCTGGCGATGTTCGGGATCCAGGGTCCGGGCTGGATCTCGGATCCGGGCACGGCGCTGGGATCGATCATCCTGCTGCACGTCTGGACGTTCGGGGCTCCGATGATCATCTTCCTGGCCGGCCTGCGGCAGATCCCCACCATGTACTACGAGGCTGCCAAGGTTGACGGTGCCACCACGATCCAGCAGTTCTGGCGGATCACGATGCCGATGCTGAGCCCGATCATCTTCTTCAACCTGGTGCTTCAGATCATCGGTTCGTTCCAGTCGTTCACGCAGGCGTTCATTGTCTCGGGCGGCAACGGCGGTCCCTCGGACTCCACCATGTTCTTCACCCTGTACCTGTACCAGAAGGGCTTCGGCCAGTTCGACATGGGATACGCGTCCGCCATGGCGTGGGTGCTGCTGCTCATCATCGGTGTCTTCACCGCCATCAACTTCATCGCTTCTAAGTATTGGGTTTTCTATGACGACTAACCTGGAGACGCTGCCCGCCGCGGACAAGAAGTCCGCAGGAGCCGGCAAGCCTACGAACCACCGCAAGCCCCGCGAATCCCGCGGCACCCTGGCCTTCAGCCGCGCGCAGCGGACCAAATCGCTGGTGAAGCATGCCATCCTGATCCTGGCCGGCGGGCTGATGATCTACCCGCTGCTGTGGATGGTTGTCTCATCCCTGCGGCCCAACGAGCTGATCTTCCGCGAACCGGGCCTGTGGCTGGAAAGCCTGGAGATGAGCAACTACACCTCCGGCTGGTCCGCGCTGACCCACCCGTTCGGCCACTATATGATCAACTCCGCTGTGGTGGTGATCGGATCCATCCTGGGAAACCTGATCTCCTGCTCCATGGCCGCCTACGCCTTCGCACGCCTGCAGTTCACCGGCAAGAAGCTGTTCTTCGGCATCATGCTGCTGACCATCATGCTGCCGTTCCATGTCATCATCGTGCCGCAGTACATCCTGTTCTCGCAGATCGGCTGGGTCAACACGTTCTGGCCGCTGATCGTGCCCAAGCTGCTGGCCACGGACGCGTTCTTCGTCTTCCTGATGGTGCAGTTCATCCGCGGCATCCCGAAGGAACTCGACGAGGCAGCCCGCATCGACGGCGCCGGCCACCCGCGCATCTTCCTGCGCGTTATCCTTCCGCTGATGGTCCCGGCCCTGGCCACCACCACCATCTTCACGTTCATCTGGACCTGGAACGACTTCTTCGGCGCCCTGATCTACCTCACGGACCCCGACATGTTCACCGTCCCCGTGGCCCTGCGCGCCTTCGTGGACTCCCAGTCCGCCACCAGCTGGGGCTCACTGTTCGCCATGTCCATCGTGTCCCTGCTCCCGGTGTTCCTGGTGTTCCTCTTCGGCCAGCGGTTCCTTATCAAGGGCATCGCCACCACCGGCATCAAATAACCGCCTCCGGCAGCTCCCTCGGCATCTCGTCCAGGAACGGCTGCGCCAGGCCTGCGGTACTTTGGAACGGCCCGCCCCTGCGGCGGGCCGTTCGCCGTTTCGGCGCAATCGAATCGAGACAAACTTCTTCCGCAGACATCTTGTTCTACAAGTTGTGCACTTGTAGCATTGGACTTAGAAAGCGCTTTCCCGCAAACATCATCCCCGCATCAGATCAACGAAGATCGGAGTTCCCCGTGCCGCTTTTCCCGCGACCTGCGACTGGCAGCCAGTCCGCAGGGTCTTCCCCCTCCGGCCCAACCCGGCGCTTCCGCAAGGCCGGCGTCGTTGCCGCCGCGGCCGCCGCCGTCATGGCCCTGAGTGCCTGTGGCGGAGGTTCCTCGCCGCAGAGCGCTGACGGAACCGTCGAACTGCGGTTCTCCTGGTGGGGCGGCGACAAGCGCGCCCAGCTGACCCAGGAAGCCATCAAGCAGTTCGAAGCCGAAAACCCCAAGATCAAGATCAAGCCCGAGTTCGGCGACTGGAGCGGCTACTGGGACAAGCTGGCCACGCAGGTCGCTGCCAACGACGCCCCGGACATCATCCAGATGGACGAAAAGTACATCACCGAATACTCGACGCGCGGCGCCCTGCTGGACCTGTCCAAATACGACATCGACACGTCCAAGCTGGATGAGGCGGCCCTGAACGCCGGCAAGGGCGAAGACGGCCTGACCGGTATCCCCGCAGGCATCAACGCGGCCACCATCCTGGCCAACCCGAAGGTCTTCGAAGCGGCCGGCGTGCCGTTGCCGGATGACTCCACGTGGACCTGGGAGGACTTCGGCCGGATTGCTGCCGAGGTGACGGAAAAGTCGCCCAAGGGCACTTACGGCGCGGCCGCCTACGGAACCGACGAAGCCTCGCTCGGGGTCTGGCTCCGGCAGAACGGCAAATCCCTCTACACCTCCGACGGCAAGCTCGGCTTCGAGCCCGGCGACATCGCGGAGTGGTGGGCTTTCCTGAAGGACTTGAGCAAGAACAAGGCTGTTCCCACTGCCTCCGAGGTGGTCGAGGCTGAGGCCGCGCCACTGGACCAGAGCGGCCTCGCCACGGGCAAGAACGGCATGGCGTTCTGGTGGTCAAACCAGGCCCCGGCCCTCGAAAAAGCCTCCGGTGCTGACCTGAAGATCCTGCGTTTCCCCACCAAGACGGGCAAGGCTGAAGACGCCGGGCTCTGGTACAAAGCGTCCCAGTTCTGGTCCGCTTCGTCCAGGACCAAGCACCCCGAAGAGACCGCCAAGTTCATCAACTTCCTGACCAACAACGTCAAGGCCGGCGAGACCCTCCTGGCAGACCGCGGCGTCTACCCCAACTCCGACGTCCGCGCAGCGATCGAACCCAAGCTCACCCCGGCAGACGTCAAGGTGGTCAAGTTCATCGACCAGATCAAGGACGAACTCGGCGAAGCCCCGGCCCCGCCGCCGAAGGGAGCAGGCGCCATCCAGGAGATCATCAAGCGGTACACCTCCGAGGTGCTCTTCGAACGGCTGTCCACCGATGAGGCGGGCAAGAAGGCAGTGGACGAAATGAAGTCCGCAATCAGCAGCTGATTCCAGATCTCACACCGCCAACACGGCTCCGGACAGCCCGGCAGGAAGCCTCCTCCGGCCAGGCGTCCGACGGCGGGTGGCAGCTCCGCCCCGGCAGGAACCTTGGGTTCCTCCCGGGGCGGAGCTGTTTAAGCAGGAGGGTGCGCGGCTCTGGTGCGGGTCATCGCAGCTCGTGGCCAGTCTGCCAGGCCGTGCCGTTCCTCGCGCTCCATGACATCCTGCAGCCAGGAGGGGACCTCCGTGGCGGGAAGATGCCTGAAGTCGAGCCGCTCGTAATAGGGCGCGTTCCATGGAACATCCCTGAACGTCGTCAGGGACAGGCGCTCAAGTCCCTGTTCCGCCGCCCAGTGGTCCACGTGCCCGATCAGGGCTGCACCGATACCGCGGCGGCCGTGGTCCGGATGCACGGTGACCTGTTCGATGTGGGCCCAACCGCCGTGCACCTCGACCAGGATGTAGCCGACGGCGTCGCCCTCCGGTCCGGCTGCCACCCAAGCAGTCCCGCCCGCCATATAGCTTTGCAGTTGTTCAGCTGTGGGTCATCAGCGATGGCGTCCATTCCTATGCCGCGGAAGAGTTCCCCGGCAGCCCTCTCAATCTCCTGGAGGTGCCGTAGGTCTGCTGTGGTGGCAGGTCGGATCATCAGTCCAGTATCCGCCCACGGTCCCGGCGCCAACGGGGTGCGCGCCGTCAAGGTGCCCCCGCGCGGACGGCCCGTCCCAACACTTGGACCGATGGCCGCTGGAGCCTGCTGGCCGTCAACGCCGGAGCCACCGATGGCCTGGCCCGTGCTGGAACATGACGGTTCCGCCTGCCTGCAGCCGCTTTCTTGTCATTGCCGGCCAGCACCGTTTCGGCCGGTTGTGTCTGTGCTGTCTGTGCTGGCTGTGTTTCGGAGGGCAGGTTTTTGGTGGGCAGTGTTCCAGGGAGTGGTGGGGCTGTGGACTGATAGGTGTGGCCGGTGGGGGTGCGGAGTTGGACGGTATGGCGGCCGGTGGTGCCTGTGCCTGAGCTGGTGGGGAGTGGTTTGGTTGTCCAGCCGGGGGTTTTTTGGTGTGGTTGCAGGCTTCGCAGAGTCCTTGGCCGTTTTCGGTGGTGGTCCTGCCGCCGTGGTGCCAGGCGGTGATGTGGTCGTGGTGGCGGATGGGCGCGTCGCAGTACGGGGTGCGGCAGGTGTCGTCGCGAATGTGGAGTAAGCGACTGAGCCTTGGCGGGAAGAGCCGGGCTTTGGAGTCCATCGCGATCAGGTCCCCGGTGCCGGGCGCGGTGTACAGCCGCCGGACCCAGAGATCCAGGGCCGGGGCGGGGCCACTGGCGGGGTGGGGCGGGTACGCCGGGTCAGGCGAAGGGTTTCCGGTGGGTGCCGGGCGAGGCGGCTGCCCCGTGTTGCCGCCCCGGGCCGTTCCAGTGATGAGGGTCCGGGCTGTTTCTGCGGGGATGATGCCGTAGCCCGGGAGCCGTGCGGGTTCGCCGTCACCTTGGAGGAGGGTGCGGTCGGTCATGATGAGCTGGAGTTCGATACCCGTGATCCCGCCCGGGGTTCCGGTGAGCCGCTCGACGAGGGTGTCCGCCATGACCTGCCCCCTCGAACGCGCGTCGCCGGTGGCGCGGCGGGTGTCCGCTTCCTTATTGAGTGCGGCATACGCGGCGACGCCGTCGGCCACGGGGAGCAGTGCGGTCAGATAGGTCATGGTGTCCGGTGCCGGGCGCAGGCTCACGGTCCGTTCGTTCACCGCCTTGGCCGCCCGCCGCGCCACCGACGCCGGATCGCACCGGTACGCGGCGGCCTTAACAGCAGAGGTGATGGCCCGGTCCCCGGAGCCCTGGAACGTCCCGGTGTCGGCGGCGAGTTCCTCATCGACCGCCGCCCGGTCTTCCGGGGACAGGCAGATCGTTTCCCGCACGATGAGGGTGGTGCGCCATTCGTTCAACTGCCCGGCGCGGAACGCGGCGAGGGTGTGGGGCATCCCGGTGAGGGTTCTAGCCAAACCCAGCAGCTTTCCGCCGCGGGCCGGGGACTCCCGCCGCGCCAACGCTACCTGCGCCGCCACCCCTGCCCCGACCTGATCGGCGGGCACTCCGGCGGCGGCCAGGGATTTCAGGTCCTCCAGCAACCGGAGTTGATCGATCATCCCGGCCGCATCGGCAGCGACCGGCGCGTTGTCGAGCAGCCCGACGATGCGGGCAAGGGGCTCAAACCCCGTCACCGTGTCCTCAGCCAGCCCCAACACCGCTTCCATGACCAAAGTCTTCCACCACCCACTGACATTCCCGTCGGCCTAAAACCCGTATGTGGAAAACGTTGGGAACGGAAGGCGCGGCCATGCCAGAAGAGCAGGACGATCTCAGGAAGCGCTTCAGTTCACCGCTGGAAACAGCTACGCGTCCGGGGCGTCATCGTGCTTCAGCGGTTCTTCCCTGCTCCAGCCGAAGACCTCAGCGGCGGCCTCCACGACGGCCTGAATCACAGCCCCAAGTGCTTCCAGGAAGACCGACATGCGGCCCCGATACGACGCCGGAAATGGGCTGCCAAGACCCGCTCCGACGACCGGCGCCCCCGGGAAGGAGGCGCCGGCGTCGTGCAACTCCTGGAACTGAAGCGGCTTAACCCTCCGCAATCACCGCCACGCTGCCCGCGGGCACGGACCCGGCAAACGGCTCGCCAGTCAGAAGGTCCGTCCCGGTGGCGGCGACGGACGCGGACGCGCGGGTGTGGTTGATGGCGAACAGGAAGCTCCTGCCGTCGGGCAGGCGGCGTCGTACCACTTCCACGCCGGGATCGGCGGAGGTGACAGGGGAGACACCGGACTCGGCGAGCAGCCGGTCCACCAGCGCGTCGATGCCGTCGCGGTCCGGGAAGGTGGACAGGTACCAGGCAGCACCGTCGCCCACGGCCCGCCGGGTCAGGGCGGGCACGCCGTCCAAGGGGTACTCCGTGAGCTTCTGTACCGCATCGGCGCCCGCCAGCTGGACGTGTTCGCTCCAGATGGTGGACACGGTACCGTCGTCCAGTTTTAGCTGCGACCCCGCGAGCAGCGGGTGGAACTCCTCCACCCGAACGCCCAGGAGGTCGCGGAACGCGCCCGGATAGCCGCCCAGGCGCACGTGGTCCTGCGGGTCCACGATGCCACTGAAGTAGCTGACCAGGACGGTGGCGCCGGCGGATGCGGCAGCGGCGATGTTGGCGGCGGAGTCATCGGACACGGCATACAGCGTGCAGACGAGCACCAGGTCGTAGTTCCCCAGCGGCCCGGACGGATGGACGAGGTCCACGGAGATGCCCTTCAGGACCAGCGACCGGTGGAACGCCCGCAGCAGGTCCAGGTACTTCACGTCGACGCTGGGCTTGGAATCGATCTCGGCGGCCCACCAGGCTTCGTAATCGAACACGATGGCCACCCGGGACTCCACCCGGGAACCGCGCACGGGCTCGAGCAGCTTCAGCGCCGCCCCCAGGTCCACCACCTCGCGCCACACCCTCGAATCAGTCCCCGCGTGCGGCACCATGGCCGAGTGGAACTTTTCCGACCCGGCGAAGCTCTGCCGCCACTGGAAGAACATCACCGCATCCGCGCCGCGGGCCACGTGAGACAGGGAGTTGCGGAGCATTTCGCCGGGCATCTTCGGCTGGTTGCGCGGCTGCCAGTTCACGGCCGACGTCGAATGTTCCATCAGGATCCACGGCTCACCTCCCGCGATGCCGCGGGTGAGGTCCGCGCTGAACGCGAGTTCCAGATGCCGCTCGGGGTCGGCGGCCACGAGGTAGTGGTCGTTGGCGATGACGTCCAGGTCCTTGGCCCAGTCAAAGTAGTCCATGGACTTGGTGGCGCTGGAGGCCATCAGGTTGGTGGTGCACGGAATGCCGGGGGTCACCTCCCGCAGGACCGCCACCAGCTCCCGGTAGTAGTCCATCAGCGCCCAGGAGTTGAAGCGCTGGAAGTCTAGCTGCTGGCCCGGGTTCAGGGTGGAAGGGGCGACGGCGGGCGGCAGGATTTCGTCGAACGAGGCGTAGTTCTGGCTCCAGAATGCCGTGCCCCAGGACGCGTTCAGGGCCTCGATGCTGCCGTAGCGGCGCTCCAGCCAGCCCCGGAACGCCGCGGCGTCCTCCTCACCGTAGAACTCGGACACATGACAACCAAGCTCATTGTCCACATGCCAAAGCGCCAGCGCCGGATGGTCCTTGTAGCGCTCGGCCAGGACCCGGGTGATGCCCGTTGCGTAGCGCCGGTACACGGCCGACGACGGCGTGTAGTGCCGCCGTGAGCCCGGTCCCAGCACGGTACCGTCCGCCGTGACGGGCAGGATCTCCGGGTGCCTGCGCACCAGCCAGGCCGGGGGAGCGGCGGTGGCGGTGGCCAGGGCCACCTTGACGCCGATGTCCGCAAGGTTGTCCAGCACCTCATCGAGCCAGCCGAAATCGTAGTGCCCTTCGGACGGTTCCAGCAGCGCCCACGAGAAGATGCCCACGCTCAGGAAGTTCACGCCCGCCTCCTGCATCAGCTGCAGGTCCTCAAGCCGGACGCTGACCGGCCATTGTTCCGGGTTGTAGTCCCCGCCGAAGCCCAGGCCGTCGATGCTGCTCCAGACGCTGGCCGGACCGTTGTTTTCCTGCATTGCCATGGGACTCCTATGTCTGCTGAACGAGTGGAAGGGGGTGGGAAGGCAGGGCGATTGGAAAACGCTTGCCCAAAGTTCGGAATGCCGCTATTGTATCGTTTCAGAAGCCGTGTAAGCCAGCTCACTACTCACGTTGTAGATGAGATCAGGGATTGCACACATTGAGCAAGGAGGCTCCCGTGATCAACAGAAGGCATTTCCTCACAACCGTCGCCGTCGGCACCGCATCTGCCGGCGTCCTGGCGGCGTGCGGAACCGGATCCAGCACCTCAGGACAGACCGGCTCCGCCGAGAACCCCGTCACCATCAACTACACCTGGTGGGGCAACGACGACCGCGCCGAGCGCACCCGCAAGGCCATTGCCCTCTTTGAATCGAAGAACCCGGACATCAAGGTGAACGGCAACTTCACCGACTTCGCCGGCTACTGGCAGAAGCGCGCCACCGAAGCCGCCGGTGGAGGCCTGCCCGACGTCATGCAGTGGGACCTGTCCTACCTGCGCGACTACGGCCAGCGCAACCAGCTGCTGGACCTCAGCACCGTCAAGATCAACACGGACGCCTTCGAGAAGTCCCTGCTGCCCTCGGGCCAGATCAAGGGCAAGACCTACGGCATCCCCACCAGCACCAACGCCTTCGCCGTCTACTACGACCCCGCCAAGCTGGCCTCCCTGGGCATCGCCGAGCCGGACGGCACCTGGACCTACAAGGAATTCAACGACTTCCTCACCGAAGTGGGCAGCAAGAGCAACGGTGCGCTCTTCGGCGGCACCGACTACACCGGCGTCTGGTGGATGTTTAACGTCTGGCTGCGGCAGAACAACATCGAAGCCTTCACCTCCGAGGGCAAGCTCGGCTTCACCAAGGATGACCTGAAGAAGTGGTGGAACCTCACCGCAGGGCTGCGCGGCACCCCGGCCATCGTCTCCGAGGAGCGGGTCACCCAGCTCGCCCCCAAGTCGCCCTTCGGCTCCAACGTCACCGCCACCGAGGTCACCTGGGACAACTTCATGGCCGGCTACCTCGGCGACAGCGGCGCCAAGGAGCTCAAGCTGGTGCCCGTTCCCTCCGACGACCCGGACAACCTGGGCCTGTTCCTCAAGCCCTCCATGCTCATGGTGGCCAGCGCCAAGACCAAGTTCAAGGACGCCGCCGCCCGGTTCATCGACTTCATGGTCAACGACCCCGAGGTGGGCCAGATCTTCAAGACCTCCCGCGGTGTCCCCGCCTCCAAGACCCAGCGCGACGGAACCACGTTCGAGGGAACCGACAAGATCGTGGTGGACTACGAAACCTCCATCTCGCAGTACCTCAAGGACGCCCCGGAGCCGCCTATCGTCGGCTTTGGCACGCTGGAATCCTCCTTCAAGCGCATCGCCTCGGACCTGAACTACGGCAAGCTGGACATCAACGGCGCCACGGATGCCTGGTTCAAGGAAGCCGAAGACCTTATCAAGCAGAACGCCTGATACAGGCTTCACAACTGACGGACTGGACCTGTGACTTCAAGCCCAACACTGAGCAGGCGTTCGACGACGTCCGGCCCCGCTCCGCTTCGCAAGTCGAGGCAGGGCGGGGCAGACGCCCGCGCCGGCTATACCTTCCTGCTGCCTTGGCTGCTGGGATTCATCGCCCTCACTGTCGGGCCGATGATTTCCTCGCTGTACCTGTCGTTCACCAACTACAACCTGTTCGAGCCGCCCAAGTGGATCGGCCTGGACAACTACACCACCCTGTTCCAGGACGAACGGTTCCTGCAGTCCGTGGGTGTGACGGTGGGCTACGTGGTCTTCGGTACCCCGCTCAAGCTCGCTGCAGCGCTGGCGGTGGCCATGCTGCTGAACAGCAAGCGCCGCGGCCAGGGGTTCTACCGGTCCGCGTTCTACGCTCCGTCCCTGATCGGCGCATCGGTCTCGATCGCCATCGTGTGGAAGGCGATGTTCGGCGACAACGGTCCCGTGGACCAGGGCCTGTCCATCTTCGGGATCAACCTCGGCGGGTGGGTGGGCAACCCCGCCATGACCATGCCGATGTTCATCCTCCTGACCGTATGGCAGTTCGGCGCACCCATGGTCATCTTCCTGGCCGGGCTTAAGCAGATCCCCAACGAACTCTACGAGGCCGCGTCCATGGACGGTGCCGGGCCCGTGCGCAAGTTCTTCAACATCACCTGGCCCATGCTCTCGCCGGTGATCTTCTTCAACCTGCTGATGGAAACCATCCACGCGTTCCAGATCTTCGCGTCGGCGTTCATCATCTCCAACGGTGAAGGCGGACCCGCCGGATCCACCCTCTTCTACACCCTCTACCTGTACCTGCGCGGCTTCAGTGACTTCCGGATGGGCTACGCCTCGGCGATGGCCTGGCTGCTGGTGATCGTGGTGGGCATCATCACCCTGATCTTCTTCCGCACGTCCAAGTCCTGGGTCCACTACAGCGGTGATTCGAAATGACAACCATGGCAACCCCCACCCAGTCCGCGCCGGACGCCACGGCGCCGGTGTACAACCCCAAGTCCGAGTCGGCCGGCGCCAAGCGTGCCAAGAGCATCGCCTTCCATGTCGCTGCCCTGATCCTCACGGCGATCGTGCTGTACCCCGGACTGTGGATGATCGCCTCGGCCTTCAAGCCGAACTCCGAGATCGGCGGCGGCAATACGTCGCTGTGGTCCGAGAACTTCAGCCTCGACAACTTCGTCACGGCCATGGACGGCATCGGCGGCGTGTCCACCCTGCAGTTCTTCACGAACTCGCTGGTCCTGGCCATCGGCGCCGTGGTAGGCACCATCCTCTCGGCCAGCGTGTCCGCCTACGCGTTCGCGCGGATCAAGTTCCCCGGCCGCGGGCTGTTCTTCGGCATGATGATCGCCACCCTGCTCCTGCCGTTCCACGTGGTGATCATCCCGCAGTACATCATCTTCCAGCAGCTGGGCCTGGTGGACACCTACATCCCGCTGCTGATCGGGAAGTTCCTCGCCGCCGACGCGTTCTTCGTCTTCCTCATGGTCCAGTTCATGCGGGGCCTGCCCGCCGAGCTGGACGAGGCAGCAAGGATCGACGGCGCCGGGCACGTACGGATCTTCGGGTCCATCATGCTCCCGCTGATGAAGCCGGCGCTGATCTCCACGTCGATCTTCTCCTTTATTTGGAGCTGGAACGACTTCCTGGGCCCGCTGCTGTACTTGAACACCCCGGAGAAGTACCCGCTCCCGCTCGCCCTGCGCCTCTTCCAGGACCAGACCCAGTCCTCGGACTACGGTGCCATGATCGCCATGTCTGTCCTGGCCCTGCTGCCGGTGCTGATCTTCTTCCTGGTCTTCCAGCGCTACATCGTTGAAGGCGTCTCCACCCAGGGCCTGAAGGGCTAGGAAGGGACAATGAGCGTCATGGACCGCACCACACCCGCCTCCAACCGGCAGCCCATCCGGGTGAACCGGTTCGCCCTGTTCTCCGAAACCCTGCTGGCAGGGGTGCTGGTGCTGCTGCTGTCCCTGCCCCTGGTGACTGTCCCCGCCGCCTATGCGGCGGGGACCGCACACCTGCAGCGCCACCTCGATGGCCGGGACGATTCCGTCCGCGGCCTCTGGGCCACGTTCAAGGCTGCCCTGCCCGGCAGCTGGAAGACCGGCGCACTCACCGCGGCTGCCGCCGTCGTGATTGTCCTGAACCTGCTGCTGGCCTGGGTGGGCCAGCTGCCCGGCCGCGAAGTTGTCCTGCCCGCCACGCTCGTCCTGGCCGGCTGCGGCGCCATTCTCCTGCTGCGCACCGCTTCCGCCTGGGCCGACCAGCCCCACCACGCCACCGCCCGGGAACGCTGGACCTCCGCGCTGGAGACCGGCAAGGCGCTGTCCCTCAAGGACTGGACCGGATCGCTCCTGCTTGCTGCGGCCCTCTTTGGCGCCGTGGTGTTCGTCTGGATGCTCGCGGCGCTGTTCGTGGTGGTCCCGGGCATGCTCATCCTTGCCGCCGCAGCGGTGAAGCTCCGCTCCTCCCACCGACCCTGAGCGGGCGGCGCCGCCGGCGCGCCAGCACGCATCCTTTCCTGCCCCGCCTACAGCCGAGTTGAGCCGCTACGTGCCTTCCGACCGCCCGAATTCCGAGCAGTCCGTCCATCTTTCCCCCGACCACCAGCCGCGCTGGTACCACCCGCTGGCGCGGCATAACTACAGGCTCTTCCTGGGCATGCAGGTGGCCGGCAGCGTGGGTGTGTGGATGCAGCGGCTCGCCCAGGACTGGCTGGTCCTGCAACTGACCGGCAGCCCGGCTGCCGTGGGCGTGGCGGTGGCATTGCAGTTCCTGCCCATGCTGGTGGTGGGTCCGCTGGCCGGCCTGGTGGTGGACCTGTTCCCCAAGCGCCGGATCATGCTGGTGTGCCAGTCAGTGATCATCGTCCTTGCGCTGGGCCTGGCAGCATGGGTGGCCAGCGGGTCCATCACCGTCTGGGCCGTCTACGCCAGCTGCGTGGCACTGGGCATCACCTCTGCCATCGACGGGCCCGCCCGCCAGGTGTTCGTCAATGAGGTGGTGGGGGATGCCTACCTGCGGCCCGCCATCGGATTGAACAACGCCCTGGCGCAGCTGGGCGCCATGGCCGGCCCCGCGCTCAGCGGCGTGCTGATCGCACAGGCCGGCCCGGCGGCAGCTTTTGCCGCTAACGCCCTGATTGGCATGGCGGTCCTTGGCATGATCGCCGCCATCCGGACCGCCGAGCTCCATCCCGGCACGCCCGCGGAACGGGGACGCGGCCAGCTGCTGGCGGGGTTCGCCTACGTCCGGGAACGGCCCCGGCTGCTGCTCCTCATCCTTTTGGCAGGCCTGCTGGGAGCCTTCGGCATGAACGGCCCCGTGGTGCTTGCCGCCTTCGCGGAACGCGTGTGGCACAACGGGGTGGAGGGCTTCGGCCTGTTCAATACCGTCAGCGCGGTGGGCGCCCTGGCCGGGGCGCTGCTGGCGGCGAGGCTGCGCAGCATGGGACGGCGCGGAATCGTCACGGCGGCAGGCCTGTTTGGCTTGTCCCAGCTGGTGGCGGCCCTCATGCCCACGCTTGCGCTGTTTGTTGCGATGCTGGCCGTGGTGGGGCTTATGACGCTCCTGTTCCTCACCAGCGCCGCCACTGCCGTGCAGCTGGAAGCGGGACCTGCCATCCGGGGCCGGGTGATGGCGCTGTACCTGCCGCTGCTGCTGGGCGGACATGCGCTGGGCGGGCTGCTGGCCGGCTGGCTGACAGAGCAGTTCGGTGTGCGGACCGGGCTGGTGGTGACCGGCGGGCTGGGCATGCTCTCCGCCGCCGTGATTGGCCTGCTGCTGTGGCTGCACGGCAGGCCGGACCGGGCCCGGACGGTGCAGCCGCCTGCGTGAGCCTTCCTTGACGTGTGTGCTAGCTCACACCTACGCTGTGGGAAACCGGTTTCTATCAGGTCTCCGCATCCCGCCGTCAAAGGACAAACGATGACGTTCCGCGCCCGAAAGTCACTGCTGCCCCACGCTGCTGCCGCCGCGGCAGCCCTCTCCCTCGTGCTGTCCGGCTGCGGTGCTTCGCCGCAGGAAGCTGACGGGCCGGTGACGCTCCGCTTCAGCTGGTGGGGTTCCGATACCCGCCACAAGATGACGGAAAAGCTCATCGAAGCCTTTGAAGCGGAGAACCCGGACATCAAGATAAAGGGGGAGTACGGCGACTGGAGCGGCTACTGGGACAAGCTGGCAACCCAGGTGGCGTCACAGGATGCTCCGGACATCATCCAGATGGACGCCGCCTACCTGGGCGAGTACGCCGGACGGGGTGCGCTGTTGGAACTGAAGGACGTGGACCTGTCCAAGTTCGACCAGCCCGTGGCTGATTCCGGGACGGTGGACGGCAAGCAGTATGCCGTGACCAGCGGCGTCAACGCCATGGTGGTCCTGGCCAACCCCGCGCTGGTATCTGCCAGCGGCGTAGCCCTCCCGGATGACAAGACGTGGACCTGGGACGACCTGGACAGCACCGCCGCCGCCATCACCAAGGCCAGCCCGGAAGGAGTTTACGGGTCCGGCGAAGTCAACAGCGACGCGGCCGCCAACCTGTGGTTCCGGCAACACGGCAAGTCACTCTTCACCAGCGACGGCAAACTCGGGTTCGACGAGTCGGACCTCGCCGGGTGGTATGAATACCAGGCGAAGATGCGCGACTCCAAAGCCGTCCCGCCGGCGTCCGTCATCACCGAGGACGCCACCGCCTCCATTGACCAGCAGGGCCTGTCCACCAGCCGGTTCGCGATGAACATGTACTGGTCCAACCAGCTGGGTGCCCTCAGCAAGGCTTCCGGGCAGGACCTGGAGATCCGGCGGCCGCCGAGCATCGAGGGCAAGGCTTCAGAGGCCAGGCAGTTCTACAAGTCCTCGATGTTCTGGTCCGCCAGCTCACGGACCAAGCACCCCGCGGAGGCGCAGAAGTTCATCGACTTCGTTACCAACAACGCCAAGGCCGGCGAGATCGGCCTGGCAGACCGGGGCATCCCCGCCAACTCCGACATCCGCGCTGCGGTCACGCCCAAACTGACGCCCGCCGACGCCAAGACCGCCAAGTTCATCGACGAGATTTCCAGCGAACTGGGCGACGCCGTTCCGGTGCCCCCTGCCGGCGGCAGCGCCGCCGTCCAGGCCCTGACCCGCTATTCACTGGAGGTCCACTTCAACCGGCTCTCTCCGCAGGAGGCTGCCAGGAAGGCAGTGGAGGAGGCCAGGAGCGCCATCCAGTAGGCGTCCCTAAGCCTCCCCACGGCCCTCAATCAGATTCCAGGGCGAAGCTCCACGAGCCGGGATGCACGCGGAAGTCTCGGGTGGGGCTGCCGGCCGTTGAGCCGTCCCCGCCTGCTGCTGCCGTGCCGGCGTCCGAAGGGCCAGGCACGACGGCGGCACCCGGCACCGGGCCCTTGACCCGGTAGGTGCCGGCGGGCAGCCGGACCGTGGCTGTGACACCCGCCGGGACCGTGCACTCCAGCTCCAGCGACCGGTTGCGCCGGCGCCAGTCCACAGACACTGCGCCGGAGCCCGCCGGGACCGCGCCCCGGGCGTGTTCCAGGCGGCACAGCGGTGGCTGGATGAGCACGTTCCCGCCGTCCGGGGCCAGGAACCGGACACCGAGCAGGTGGTCGAGGATTTCCTTGATGACGGACGCGGACCAGGCGTGGGACTGGCTGTAATCGGTGCCGTCCACCAAGTCCCAGGCCTCCCACGTGAAGGTGGCACCCCGGTCCAGGAGCCGCGCCCAGCCGGGCTGGTCCCTGGACGTGAAAAGGTCCAGGACCGCGTCCGTCAAGCCCCCTGCCAGCAGCGCCCGGACCAGCCGGTGCACGGTCAGGGGCCCCTGCCGCATGCCCATTCGCGCGAGCCGGGCCGCGTCAGGCGCGACGTCCTGCGGGTCCGTGATGCCGATGGACAGGGGGAACGACGTCGCGTGCTGGGAGGCATGGGTGCTGGGGGAGCCGTCCTCGTGGAGGCCGTCCACCATCACCCCGCCCACCCGCAGCCGCGTGCGGATGGTGCCGGCCAGGGTCCGGGCGGCGCCGGCGTACCGGGCGGCGTCGTCCTCCTGCCCCGCGGCGGCGCAAAGCCTGGCGGTGGCCAGCAGCGCAGAGCAGGCCTGGACGTTGACGGTGGTTTTCGCGGCGCAGTCCATGTCGTAGCCGAACCGTCCCGGGGCCGGCCAGTCCACGATGCCGTGCAGGTAGGGCCCTGAGCCGCCGCCCAGCCTGGTGACCAGTCCCGCCGTCGGGCCTTCCGCCGGAATGTACCGCCGCGCGTAGTCCGCCGTGTCGCACAGGTGCGGGAGCAGTTCACGGACCAGGGCGAGGTCCCCCGTGCGCAGGAAGTATTCCTCGGCCCACTCGGGCAGCATCAGGGAGAAGTCCGGGATGTCCCGCTTGCCGTCCCCGTTGGGGTAGACGGCGTTGTAACGGCCCCGGTCTGCAGCCCCGGTCCAGTACCGGGCCGCGGACCAGGCAAACTCCCGCAGCGCCTGCGCCGTGTAGGCGTGCTCGCCGAACAGGGCCATGGTGGCGTAGGAGATGTTGACGGCGTCCGCCAGGAACTGTCCCTTTTCGCGGGTGGGGGTGTCCACGAACTGTTCCTGCACGCCGTACAGGGCCGAGTCCCGCAGCAGGCCGAATACCGCGTCCAGTGTGGGGTCCGAGCTGCTGAAGCTGCCCTCCGCAGGGTGCTCCCCGTGCACCACCACGGCGCCGAGCCGGGAAACGTCCGCCGCGTCAACGCCGGGCAGCTCCAGGTAGCGGAAGCCAAGGTGGACGCTGGCCCGGTACTGCTGCGGCCCTGCCGACTGGGTGTACGGGAAGGACATGTCCGTGTTCTGGGTGGGCGTCTTCCCGGTGTCCACCCGGCCGTCCCCTCCCAGGGTGTAGCCGGCGCGGATCATGACCGTCCGGCCGGGCACGCCGGCCAGGAAATCCACCGCGGGCCGGCCTGGAATCACCTGCCCGAAATCGGCCACCAGGGTTCCGTCATCGGCGGTGAGGAAGTGCCGCGGTGCCACGAACCTCTCCGCCATCCGGGTCCGGCGCGGGCGGACCCGGGGGACCTCCGGTGTGGGGTGGCTGCCGCAGCTGATGGCCGGCGGCAGCTCCTGCAGCGGAGTGGCAGCAAGGACCGCCGCCGCAGGCCCGTCAAGGTGCTCCACGGGATCACCTTCGTCGTTACGGTAGCCGGACTGGCGGTAGGGGCCTTCGGCGGCACGCCAGCATGCGTGTGAGCCGAACACGTCCCGCCGTCCATCGGCGTAGTCCACGGACAACCGGACCAGGAGCCCGGGCAGGCCCGCGGCCCGGCCCTGTCCCGGGCCGTACCAGTGCAACAGGGCTGCCAGCGGTATGTCCTTGCCTGCAGGCTGGGCGGCGAGGATCCCGGTGACGTCCGCGGCATCGTAATACCCTTCGCCGGGGTAGCCGAAGGACGTGGTGCCGAGGCAGGGGGCGTTGGCGATCCAAAGCTGCGCGTGATGGTTGGCGGCGGCGTAGAGGCGGGCGCGGCGGACCGGCCCGGCGAGGCGGACGGTGGTGCGGAACAGCGTCCACTCGTCCGGCTGCCGGTGCGCGGTGGTGCCGGGCCAGTGCGCCAGGGCGGCGTGTGCCAGGTCTTCGCCGGCATCGAAACGGTGGTCCAGCAGGACAGACCCGGTCTCTCCGTCCTCAACCCGCAGGCAGGCGTATTCGGCCTGGCTGCGCGGGCCCTGGTGGAGGGCCGTCCTGCCTGACGCACCCGCCGGGAGCGGTTCCTCCACGGCCAGCAGTTCGACGCCGTCCAGCGAAACGCGGATAACCTGCCCGTCGTCGGTGACCAGCAGGTCCTGCCAGGAACCGGGAAAGAGGTCCTTGCCGGGCAGGCGTTCCTGATGGACGGCCCGCGTGTGGTCTGCCTGGGCCCTGGCCAGCACGGCAGTCTCAGGAACCGAGGGGGCGGGAAGGTCCCAGGCAGGTGCCCGGCGCAGGAGCACGCTGCCGGAGGAGTCCAGCTCCAGCAGCAGCCCGGTGCCGGGGCCGCTGCCGCGCAGGAGCAGCCCGGCCCGTCCCATGGCAGGCCGGACGCGCGCCTCGAGCCGAAAACTGCGGACGGGAGGGCAGGGGAGCGGCAGGGCGGGGGACCCGGCGACGCGAAGCGCATTGTCCAGGATCTCCAAGGGAGCGCGTCCGCCCGGGGCCCGCCTGATCCAGTCCGCCTCCCAGCCGGTGTCCGTCGGCCCGGTGCTGAACGGTTGCCAGCGCGACCAGCTGCCCTGGACTCCGGCGCCATCGCGGACCCGGACCCGCCAGGCGTAGTCCGCGTCGCCGTCGAGCGCCGGGCCGCCGAACGTGACCTCCGAAAGTGATGTGGACGGGACGTCACCGGAAGTCCATAACTGCCGGTGCCCGGCGTCCCGCACCGCGAGCTCGTAGCCCGACTGCCGGGACGCGGCCGGGACGGCGTCCCCCTCCAGGCAGAGCTGCCAGCTGAAGGCGGGCCGGACGGTGGCGGTGAGGCATTCCGTGAGGCCGTCCGTCATCAGTCCGCCGGCGCGCAGGGCGCCGTGCGCTGCCGCAGTGGCGTCCATCAGGCGGCGGGGACAGGGAAGGACGTCGGGGCGGACACGGCCCAGGGAAGTCCCAGTTCGCTGAAGGTCAGGTGTTCCCGGCCGGCGCGTTCCAGGGCTTCCTCGATGCCGGCCACCACGGCATGGGCGGCCTCGCCTTCGCCCTCCCAGCGGACATGTCCGGCACCGATCGGAGTGGGCAGCGGTGCCGTGCGGACAGCTTCCAGGACCAGCATGAAGGCGCCGCTGTCACGGAGGGAACTCAGCAGCGGAACACCGGCCGTCCGGTGGGCCAGGAGGTTCTCCGCCAGGTCGTCCCGGCCGTAGGTTTCCTCCGTGCGGCCGGCTGCGGTTTCCACCACCAGCCGGTCTTCGGTGTAGTGGAACACGGCGGTTCCGGAGGACCCATGGAGGGTCACGTACGGTTCAACGGATTCGGCGGCGCAGATGGTCAGGGCGCAGGTGATCGGCAGTCCGGCAGTGGTGCGGATGCGGATGACCGAGGTGTCGTCCGACTCGATGTCATTGGCGCGGTAGAGCTCGGTTTCCACCGAGGCAACGTCCGCTGTGGTGCGGGCGCCGGCAATCCGCAGGGCGGTGGCCACGGCGTGCGCCAGCGGGTTGGTGGCCACGCCGTCCACCACGTCCACGCCGTTGATGCTGCGTTTGCCGGCCCAGCGTGAGCGCTTGTAGTAGGCCCTGTCGCGGACCCAGCGGCCGGTGGCGGAAATGCCCTCCAGTGTTCCGAGGGTTCCCGCGGCCAGCTGTTCCCTGATGGCGGCCAGTGCGTGCGAGCCGAGGCTTTGGAACCCGATCTGGACACCGTGCCCGGATGCTGCCGAGACATCGAGCAGCCGGTTGTAGTCGGCCAGCGAAGCCACCGGAGGCTTCTCCAGGTACAACGCGGCGTCGGTGGCCAGGGCCGCCAGGGCCAGTGGCGCGTGCGTCTGGATGGGCGTGGCCACAATGACCACGTCCAGGTCCGCGGTGGCGGCCAGCAGGTCTTCCAGGCCGGTGTGCACAGCGGCCGACGGCGGCACGGACCCGGGTGCCGGCGGCTGCGGGTCCGCAACGGCCACCAGGTCAACGGCGCCTGCAGCCTGCAGCCGCCCAAGGTTGCGGAGGTGGTGGGTGCCGAACCCGTGGACTCCTGCCAGGGCGATCCGCGCCGGGGCGCCGGTGGCGGCGGCCGAGGGACACGCCGCCGTTGACTCCGGCTGTGCCGCCGTGCCCGGAGCTGCCTCCCCGCTGGACGCAGCAATACTGTCAATGCCCGCCGGCGTTCCCATGGCTCTCCGTTTCCGCCCTTCAGGGCATGCGATAACTGGCGCCACCGCTGGGCAGCAAGCGCTTTCCACCAATCAGTGTGCGCCATCCGGAGCCGCAGAGTCCAGCTGTGTAACGATTCAAAAAATGGCTTGACCCGGCCGTTGCCTTGGGTCTAGATTTTCGAGAAACCGATTACCGGCGTGACGCGGACCACTTCCGCCTTCGCCTCTGCAACGATGGAGAAGGGAAGGGATGTGCCATGCTGTCCGGAACCTTTAGTGCTCGGGCCTACTCGTTCTTTGACACCCTCCTGTGGATCGCGTGCCTGAACATGCTGTGGGTGGCCTTCACGCTGCTCGGGCTGGGAGTTGCCGGGGTGGGGCCCGCCACCGCGGCGGCGCATATCCTGGTCCGGCGCCGGGCGCGCGGAGAAGCCGCCCCGCTTCGCGGATTCGCCCGGGAATACGCCCGGAACTTCGGGCGGGCCAACCTCCTGGCCCTGCCCATCCTGGCGGTGTCAGTGGCGCTGGCCGTCAACTGGAACTACTTTGCCGGCGGCCGGGACCTCTTTTCCCAACTGATGGCCGGCGGCATCTTTGTGGCGGCCATCTTCCTGGCCGGCGCCGCCTGCTACGTGTTTCCCATGTATGCCCGGTACGAGCTGCCGCTGCGGCAGTACCTGATGCTCTCCTCCCGGTTTGCCATGCGCCACCTGGCCGGAACGGTGATCCTGCTGTTCGTGACCGCGGCCGTGGCCTATGCCAGCGGTGCCGTCCCCGGGCTGGTTCCGTTCTTCAGCGCCGGCGCCTGGCTGTATGTCACCGGATGGCTCTGCGACCGGTTCTTCACCGCCAATGACGAGTCCGTCGCGGCGGCGGAGGGCCAACCCGTGCCTGCCGTCTCCACCGCCTGAACCGCCGCCCCGCTGCCCGGGCGTCCCGCACGCATGCGCGTGCCCCGCTCCCTCCCAATAATGAAACGTATCAACCAAACTTCAGCCTGCAATCGCAACCCCGAAGAAGTGGAAAAGGAAAAGCCATGATCCGTAGGAAACTGTCCCTGGCGGCCGCCGTCGTCACCGTCTCAGCCTTGACGCTCACCGCCTGCAGCGGCAGCGAGGAACCAGCGGCGGACCTCACCAGCGTGTCCATCATGGCCCCGTTCCTCGAGGCGCAACCGCCCAGTGCGGACGGCGCGGTGCAGAAAAAGCTGGAGGAGCTCACCGGCAAGGACGTCAACATCACGTGGACGCCCAACTCCTCCTACGAGGACAAGACCAACATCACCCTGGCCGGGTCCGACATTCCCCAGATCATGGTCATCCAGGGCAAGACCCCGGGCTTCGTGAAGAACGCCGAAGCAGGCGCCTTCTGGGACCTGACCGACAAGCTCGACAAGTACCCCAACCTCAAGACCACCTTCCCGGAAATCCAGGAGAACGCCAGCATCAACGGCAAGGTCTACGGCGTCTACCGTGGCCGCGCCCCCATGCGCGCCGCCGTCATGTTCCGCCAGGACTGGCTGGACAAGCTGGGCCTGCAGCCGCCCAAGACCACCGAGGACCTGTACAAGGTGGCCAAGGCCTTTACCGAGCAGGACCCGGACGGCAATGGCCAGGACGACACCTGGGGCATCACCATCCCCAAGTGGGGCGCCCTGGGCACCAACAGCCCCTATGACCTGATCGAGGAATGGTACGGAGCCGGCAACCGGTGGACCGAGAAGGACGGCAAGCTGATCCCCAGCTTCGAAACCGAGGAGTTCCTCGAAGCCAACCGGTTCGTCAAGAAGATGGTGGACGAGAAGCTCATCAACCCGGACTTTGCCACGTTCGACGGCACCAAGTGGAACGAGCCCTTCTTCAATGGCAAGGGCGGCATCATCGTGGACGTCGACTCCCGCGTGAGCGTCCTGATCAACCTCTTCAAGCAGGCCGACCCCGCCAACTTCGAAAACAAGGTGGGATTCGTCGGCAACCTCGTGGGTCCGGACGGTGAACTCCACGCCCACCCCACTGACGGCTACTCCGGCTTCCTGGCCATCCCCAAGGCCAAGGTCCGCACTGAGGCCGAGCTGGACAAGGTGCTCGAGTTCCTCAACACCATGAACGGCAAGGACGTGGCCACCCTCCTGAACAACGGCATCGAAGGGGTCAACTTCACCGTGGAGGACGGCAAGGCCGCCACCATCAAGCCCGAAACCCCGGAGGGCAAGGCGGTCAGCACCGACATCAAGAGCTACGCGCAGCTCGGCATGAATGTGGCCGGCAACAACTTCTACCCGGTCAAGCAGGCCAGCGACTACGAACAGCAGGTCTTCGACAAGCGCACCGAAGTCATGGCAGAGGACCTCAAGAGCGCCGTGTACAACCCGGCCGCACCCTACGTGTCCGCCACCTACGTGGCCAAGGGCGCCCAGCTGGACAACATCGTGGCCGACGCCCGGATCAAGTACCTCGCGGGCCAGATCGACGAGCAGGGCCTGAAGGACGCCATCAAGCTGTGGGACACCAGCGGCGGCAACAAGGTCAAGGAAGAGATCAACAAGCTGTGGCAGGACAACAAGTAAATGGCAGCCCCTGTCGTCGAGGCTGAGGCCTCGGGGCGGGCGGCCACCCGGCCGCCCGCCCGGGAACGGAAGAACGGCAGGTTCTCCGTCCACTTTGCGCACTACAAGTGGCTCTACCTGCTCCTGCTGCCGGGTGTGCTGTACTTCGCGGTGTTCCGTTACGGTCCCATGTACGGGGTCAGCATCGCCTTCAAGGACTACGTCCCCTTCCTGGGCGTCAACGGCAGCCAGTGGGTAGGCACCCAACACTTCGAGGACTTCTTCTCCAACCCGGATTTCCCCAGGCTGCTGGGCAACACGCTGATCCTGGCGTTCCTGAACCTGGGGATCGCCTTTCCGCTGACCATCGTGCTGGCCCTGCTGCTGAACGAGGTGCGGCTCTCCATCCTCAAGCGCACCGTCCAGACACTGGTGTACATTCCCCACTTCCTGTCCTGGACCATCGTGGCCTCGCTCAGCTTCCTGCTGTTCGCCCTGGACATCGGGCCGCTGTTCCAGTTCCTGAACGGCGTGATGGGCACCAACATCGACTTCCTGTCCGATCCCGCCTGGTTCCGTCCGCTGATCGTGCTGCAGGAAATCTGGAAGAACACCGGCTGGGGGACCATCATCTTCCTGGCCGCACTGGCCACGGTGGACCAGGACCAGTACGAAGCCGCCATCATCGACGGCGCCGGCCGGTTCCGCAGGGTCTGGCACATCACCCTCCCCGGGATCCGGTCCACGATCATCGTGATGCTGATCCTGGCCATCGGCCAGATGCTCAACACCGGGTTCGAGCAGATCTACCTGATGACCAACGCCCTCAACCGGGACGTGGCCGACGTCTTCGACACCTACGTCTACTTCGTGGGCATCACCCAGGGCGCCTACTCCTACTCCACCGCGGTGGGCCTGTTCAAATCCCTGGTGGGCCTGGTGCTGATCTTCGGCACCAACTGGCTGGCCAAGCGGTTCAACCAGAGCGGACTGTTCTAATGAAGATCCACAACACCACCGGCGGCCGGATCTTCGACGCCGCCAACTACGTGTTCCTGGCCCTGATCGGCATCGTCACGCTGCTGCCGTTCGTCTACGTCTTCGCCGGGTCCTTCGCCACCGAAGCGGAAATCACCCGGCGCGCGTTCTTCGTCTGGCCCGAACAGTTCACCCTGGGCTCCTACGAGTACATCTTCTCCACGCCGGCGTTCACCCGGGCACTTATCACCACCATCCTGGTGACGGCGGTCGGCACCCTGGTCCAGCTGGCGTTCACCGTGACCATGGCCTACCCGCTGGCCAAGAAAATGCTGCGCGGACGCAAGCTCATCCTGTCCCTGGTGGTCTTTGCCATGGTGTTCTCCGGCGGCATGATCCCCACCTTCCTGCTGGTCAAGGACCTGGGCCTGCTCAACTCCTACTGGGCGCTGATCCTGCCGGCGGCCATCAACCCGTTCAGCCTGATCATCATCAAGAACTTCTTCCAGGAACTCCCGGCGGAACTGGAGGAATCGGCCAAGATGGACGGCGCCACGGAGATCGGGATCCTCTGGCGGATCCTGCTGCCGCTGTCCAAGCCCGTCCTGGCCACGTTCGCCCTGTTCTACGCCGTGGGCATCTGGAACGACTTCATGTCACCCCTGCTCTACCTCAGCGACAACTCCAGGTGGACGCTGCAGATGTACCTGCGGCAGGTCACTGCGGCCTCGGACCTGCTGGGAACCGGCAACGTGGACCCCAACTACATCCCGCCGGAACAGGGCATCAAGTTCGCCGTGATCGTGGTCGCTACGCTGCCCATCCTGGTGTTCTACCCGTTCCTGCAGAAGCACTTCGCCAAAGGCATGCTCATCGGCTCCGTCAAGGGCTGACCACCCCAGTTGCTCTATCACTTTTGGTCCCTAAAACCGGGTTTTAGGGACCAAAAGTGATAGGGCAACGGGATTACTTACAGAAAGAAGACCATGAAAATCCTGCTCGCCGGCGACTCCACGGTCGCCACCTGCCCCACCCATGAATACCCCATGAGCGGGTGGGGGGCGCAGTTGCCGCCGCTCGTCTACTCCCGGGCATCGGTCCACAACTTCGCCAAGGGCGGGGCCAGCACGGAGTCCTTCCGCGACGAGGGGCTGTGGGCGGCGCTGCTTGCGGAGGCTTCTGAAAATGACACGGTCCTGATCCAGTTCGGCCACAACGACCAGAAGAAGCAGCACCTGGCGGCGCGGACCGGCTACGCCGCCAACCTGCGCACCATGGTGGGGGAGGTCCGGGACCGGGGCGCGGCTCCGGTGCTCTGCACCCCGGTGGAGCGGCGGCACTTCGTGGCCGGGCCGCCGTCGTCCGTCCGCGGCGGGCGGCTTGAGGACAGCCTGGAGGACTATCCCGAGGTGGTGCGGGAAATTGCGCTGGAACTGGCGGTCCCGCTCATCGACCTCAACGCGTGGACCCGGGAGCTGTACCTCCGCCGCGGCCGTGACGGGTCGGAGGCCCTGTTCTGCCACTTCGCGCCGGGGGAGCACGCCTACTGGCCGGACGGGCTGGCGGACAACACCCACTTCTCGCAGGACGGCGCCGCCACGGTGGCTGCGTTCGTGGCCGGGCAGTTGTCCGGCCTCGGCCTGCCGGGACCTGCGCCGGAAGGTGCCGCCCTTACAGGTACGACGGCGGGACGCGCCTAAGTGGGGAACGCCGGCTTGGAAACCACAACAGAGGGCACGGCAGTGCTGTACAGCAACCCGCTGGGCGGACCCGCGGATGTGGCGGACTGGGTGGCGGAAGGTCCCCTGGCGCTGGGGACCCATGAAGGAGCGCTGGAACTGTCCGGCGCGCTGGACGACGCCGAGCACGGCGACCACGCGCACTGGACGTTCTGGTGTCCCGTTGAACTGCCCGACGGGATCCGCATCAGCTGGGAGTTCCGGCCGCTGGCGGAACCAGGCCTGGCCATGCTGTTCTTTGCTGCGGGCGGCCACCATGGCCTGGACCTGTTCAGCCCGGACCTTGCCCCGCGGACCGGCTACTACCCGCAGTACCACTCGGGGGACATCGACGCCCTGCACGTCTCCTACTTCCGGCACAAGTACGAGTCCGAGCGGGCCTTCCGGACCTGCAACCTGCGCAAGAGCGCCGGCTTCGAGCTGGTGGCGCAGGGTGCTGACCCGCTGCCGCCCACGGAAGACGCGGTGGACTTCTACCGCCTGGTGGTGGACAAGGACGGCCCGAGGGTGTCCTTTGCCATCAACGGCCTGACCCTGTTCGAGTGGACAGACTCCTCGGACAAGGTCCTGGGCGGCGGCCGGATCGGATTCCGGCAGATGGCGCCGCTCCGGGCGGCCTACCGGAACCTCGTGGTGGAGAAGCTGCCCTGAGGCGGTCCTAGGCCTTGCCGGTGCTCTGCCGGACCACCAGCTCCGGCGTGAACACCACGGCGCGGTGGACCGGGTTCTGCGACTCCACCTCTTCGGTGAGGAGTTCGATGGCGGTCCGGCCCAGGGCCTCGGTGGGCTGCCGGATGGAGGAGAGCGGCACCACGGCGGACACGGCGAAGTCGATGTCGTCATAGCCGATCAGTGCCACGTCCTCCGGGATGCGGAACGTATGGGTCATGGTCAGGGACTGCATGACGCCGAGGGCCAGGAGGTCGTTGGCGCAGAAGATGCCGTCCGGCAGTTCATCCCGGCCGCGTTCCACCAGCATGTTGCCCACGCTGCGGCCCGCCAGCACGGTCATTCCCTCCGAGGCCAGCACCTCCAGCGTGGCGCCGGCCTCCTCCTTGACCGCACGCTGCGCACCCTGCAGGCGGTCCGAAACCTGGCGGATCGACGTCGGGCCGCCAACGAAGGCGAGGCGGCGGCGGCCGGTGTCCAGCAGGTGCCGGGCGGCAAGGTACCCGCCGGCGTCGTCATCCACGGAAACGGAACTGAATTTCGACTCGTCGGCCAGCCGGTCCACCAGGACGGTGGGCACGCCGCGCTCGCGGAGGAGATCCAGGCGTTCGGTGACGTCTCCAACGGGGGAGATCAGGAGGCCCTGCACCCGCTGTTCCTGGAACAGGTCGATGTAGTTGGCCTCGCGGCCGGCGTCGTGTCCGCTGTCGCCCAGGAGGACGGCACTGCCGTGGAGGCCGGCGGCGTCCTCGGCTGCCCGGACCACGGAGGTGAAGAACGGGTTCCCCACGTCCAGGACGATCAGTCCAACGGTGCGGCTGTGGCCGGCGCGGAGCTGGCGGGCCGCGTCATTGCGGACAAACCCCAGTTCATCGATGGCCTTCAGGACGCGTTCCTTGGTGCGCTGGGACACCCGGTCCGGGTAGTTCAGCACGTTGGAGACGGTGCCTACGGCAACGCTGGCGTGGTTGGCAACATCCTTGATACTGGCTGTGCGGTTCATGATTCTCCGAGCTGCTGGTCCTGGTGCCGGCGGTCCAGCCTACCGATTGCCCGGAGGGACTGGAAATGCTTGACACCCACTCAGGTTCAAGAGTACTTTGAATCGTACCAATGAAACGATTCAAATATTCGCGAGTTCAGGAGAGTTCCAGATGAGGGTGTGCTTCCGCTCCTCGATCCAGCCGGCGCTGATCGACGAATACAAGCGGCGCCATGCCGCCGTCTGGCCGGAGATGCTCCGCGCACTCAAGGACGCGGGCTGGAACAACTACTCCCTTTTCCTTGCCGGCGACGGGCTCCTGGTGGGCTACGTCGAGTGCGACGACTTTGACGCGGTGCGTGCCCGCATGGCGCTGACCGACGTCAACGCGCGCTGGCAGGCCGAAATGGCCACGCTCTTTGAAAACACCGGCCAGGCACCCGACGAGGGGTTCCAGGTCCTCGAGGAAGTCTTCAACCTTGACGGGCAGCTGGCAGCCGCAGGCTCCCACTGACCACTGCAGTACCGGCTCCTGCAGCGGGGCCCACCACAGACCAACAGCACAACAACACCGGAAAGAACCATCATGAATGACGTAGCAACGGCGCTGGGCAGGCTCGGAGAGCTTGCCATCGAGGTCCCCTCATGGGCCTATGGCAATTCAGGCACGCGGTTCAAGGTGTTCGGCACGCCCGGCACGCCGCGCACGGTCCAGGAAAAGCTGGCCGACGCCGCGAAGGTCCACGAACTGACCGGGCTGGCGCCCACCGTGGCGCTGCACATCCCGTGGGACAAGGTGGATGACTACGCCGCGCTCAAGGAGTATGCGGCCGGACTCGGTGTTGGCCTGGGCACCATCAACTCCAACACCTTCCAGGATGACGAGTACAAGTTCGGCTCACTGACCTCCTCCAACGAGGCGGTCCGCCGCCGCGCCATCGACCACCACCTGGACTGCATCGACATCATGCACGCCACCGGCTCGCGTGACCTGAAGATCTGGCTGGCGGACGGCACGAACTACCCCGGACAGGACGATCTGCGCGGACGGCAGGACCGGCTGGCCGAGTCCCTGCAGGAAATTTACGCCGCCCTGGGCGATGAGCAGCGCCTGGTGCTGGAGTACAAGTTCTTCGAACCGGCGTTCTACCACACCGATGTTCCGGACTGGGGCACCTCCTACGCCCAGACCCTCGCCCTCGGCGAGAAGGCATTCGTCTGCCTGGACACCGGCCACCACGCGCCCGGTACCAACATCGAGTTCATCGTGATGCAGCTGCTGCGCCTGGGCAAGCTGGGATCCTTCGACTTCAACTCCCGCTTCTACGCCGACGACGACCTCATTGTGGGTGCCGCCGATCCGTTCCAGCTCTTCCGCATCATGCACGAAGTGATCCGCGGCGGCGGCTTCGGCAAGGACTCCGGCGTGGCGCTCATGCTGGACCAGTGCCACAACCTGGAAGAGAAGATCCCCGGCCAGATCCGTTCGGTGCTGAACGTCCAGGAAATGACGGCCCGCGCCCTGCTGGTGGATACCGCAGCGCTGAACGAGGCCCAGCGCGCAGGTGACGTCCTGGCCGCCAACGCCATCTTCAACGACGCCTTCTACACGGACGTGCGGCCGGCCCTGGCCGACTGGCGCGAATCCCGCGGCCTGCCCGCCGACCCGATCGCTGCCTACAAGGCCAGCGGCTACCAGAAACAGATCAACGAGGACCGCGTGGGCGGCCAGCAAGCCGGATGGGGCGCATAAAGAGCATGAACAAGACCGTTGAAGACCTGATTGCCCGTTCCAACCGCCTGGGCGCGGACAAGCGGAACACCAATTACGCCGGCGGCAACACCTCCGCCAAGGGCACCGAAAAGGATCCCGTTACCGGCGAGGACGTCCAGCTGCTCTGGGTCAAGGGCTCGGGCGGGGACCTGGGCACCCTGAAGGAGCAGAACCTTGCGGTGCTGCGCCTGGACCGGCTGAACGCGCTGAAGAACGTCTACCCCGGCGTCGAGCGTGAGGACGAGATGGTGGCCGCCTTCGATTACTGCCTGCACGGCAAGGGCGGCGCAGCACCGTCGATCGACACGGCCATGCATGGCCTGGTGGACGCAGCGCACGTGGACCACCTGCACCCGGACTCCGGCATCGCGATCGCGACGGCGGTTGACGGCGAGGCGCTGACCACCAAGATCTTCGGTGACAAGGTGGTGTGGGTTCCGTGGCGCCGTCCCGGCTTCCAGCTGGGCATGGACATCGCTGCGATCAAGGACGCCAACCCGCAGGCCGTCGGCACCATCCTGGGCGGGCACGGCATCACCGCCTGGGGCGCCACCAGCGAGGAAGCAGAGCAGAACTCGCTGTGGATCATCGACCAGGCCGAACAGTACATCGCCGAGAACGGCAAGGCCGAACCTTTTGGCGCCAAGCTCCCCGGCTACGGAGCCCTGCCCGAAGCGGAGCGCCGTGCCAAGGCCGCCGCGCTGGCACCGGTGATCCGCGGCCTGGCCTCCACGGACAAGCCGCAGCTGGGGCACTTCAGCGATGACGCCGTCGTCCTGGACTTCCTCGAAGCCGCCGAGCACCCTCGCCTGGGCGCCCTGGGCACGTCCTGCCCGGACCACTTCCTGCGCACCAAGGTCAAGCCGCTGATCCTGGACCTGCCGGCCGACGCCTCCATCGAGGACTCGATCTCACGGCTGACAGAACTCCACACTGCCTACCGCGAGGACTACCAGGCGTACTACGACCGGCACAAGGACGCGGACAGCCCGGCGCTGCGCGGCGCGGACCCGGCGATTGTGCTGGTCCCCGGCGTGGGCATGTTCTCCTTCGGCGCGAACAAGCAGACCGCCCGGGTGGCCGGCGAGTTCTACATCAACGCCATCAACGTGATGCGCGGCGCCGAGGCGATTTCCACGTACGCCCCGATCGAGGAATCCGAGAAGTTCCGGATCGAGTACTGGGCGCTGGAGGAAGCCAAGCTGGCCCGGATGCCCAAGCCCAAGTCGCACGCCACCCGGGTTGCCCTGGTCACCGGTGCCGCGTCCGGCATCGGCAAGGCCATCGCCACCCGCCTGGCCGCCGAAGGCGCCTGCGTGGTCATCGCTGACCTGAACCTCGAGAACGCGCAGAAGGTCGCCGAGGAACTGGGCGGCTCGGACGTCGCCGTTGGCGTCCAGGCCGACGTCACGGACGAGGCCCAGGTCTCGGCCGCGATCGACGCCGCCGTCCTGGCGTTCGGCGGCGTGGACCTGGTGGTCAACAACGCGGGCCTGTCCATCTCCAAGCCGCTGCTGGAAACCACCGAAAAGGACTGGGACCTGCAGCACAACGTCATGGCCAAGGGCTCGTTCCTGGTGGCCAAGGCCGCCGCGAAGGTCATGATCGCCCAGGGCATGGGCGGGGACATCATCTACATCTCCTCCAAGAACTCCGTGTTCGCCGGACCGAACAACATCGCCTACTCCGCCACCAAGGCAGACCAGGCCCATCAGGTCCGGCTGCTCGCCGCCGAACTGGGCGAGCACGGCATCCGCGTCAACGGCATCAACCCCGACGGCGTGGTCCGCGGCTCCGGGATCTTCGCCGGCGGCTGGGGCGCCAAGCGCGCCGCGGTCTACGGCGTGGACGAGGAGAAACTGGGCGAGTACTACGCCCAGCGCACCCTGCTCAAGCGCGAGGTCCTTCCCGAGCACGTGGCCAACGCCGCCGCCGTCCTCACCAGCAACGAACTGTCCCACACCACCGGCCTACACATCCCCGTGGACGCCGGCGTCGCAGCAGCCTTCCTCCGGTGAGCAGGTTGCAACACCATGCCGACGGCGCGGATGCTGCTCCTGCAGTGTTCGCCGCCGTCGACATCGGCGCCTCCTCCGGCCGCGTCATGCTCGGCCGCATCACCCTGCAGGGCGGCGTGCAGCTGGAAACGGTGCACCGCTTCCCCAACGGGGTGGTGGAGATCGACGGCGGCCTCCGCTGGAACTTCGACGCGCTCTTCGCCGAGGTGCTTGAGGGGCTCCGCACGGCCGCCACGGTCGCCGCCGGGCAGGGCGAGACCGTTGCCGGCATCGGCATCGACACCTGGGCCGTCGATTACGGGCTGGTGGACGCCTCCGGGAACCTGGCGGCCCAACCGTTCAGCTACCGGGACGGGCGCAGCAGCGACGCCGTGGAGCCCGTCCACCGTACCCTGGACCCGGAGCGGCTCTACGCCACCACCGGCCTGCAGTTCCTGCAGTTCAACACCATCTACCAGCTGGCCACCGAAGAAGGCCTGGACGGCGTGCAGGCCCTGCTGATCCCGGACCTGATCGCCTTCCTGCTCACCGGTGCCCGGCGGACGGAAGCCACCAACGCCTCCACCACCGGCTTGTTCGACGCGGTGGCGGGGGAGTGGGCCACCGAATTCTTCACCGCACTCGGCCTGCCGGACGGCCTGTTCCCGCCGCTCATCCAGCCGGGTGAGGCCTACGGCACCCTGCTGCCGGCCATCGCCGGCCGGCTGGGCCTGCCCTCCGCCACCCCCGTGGTGGCGGTGGGCTCGCATGACACCGCGTCCGCCGTCGCCGCCGTGCCTGCGGCAGCGGACGACGACGGCGGCTTCGCCTACATCTCCTCCGGCACCTGGTCGCTGGTGGGCCTGGAGCTGAAGCATCCTGTCCTCACCGCGGCCAGCCGGGAAGCGAACTTTACCAACGAACGCGGCGTGGACGGCACCATCCGCTACCTGCGCAACATGGGCGGGCTGTGGCTGCTCAGCGAGTGCCAGCGCACCTGGGCCGCCGAAGGGTTCCGCCCGGAGCTGTCCACCCTGCTCGCCGCGGCCGCAGCGCTGCCCGGCGGCGGACCACAAATTAATGCTGATGATCCCTCCTTCATCGCCCCGGACAACATGCCCGAACGCATCAGGGCGGCGGTCCGCAGCGCCGGCGGAGTGCTGACGGACGATCCCGCCGCCATCACCCGCTGCATCATGGACAGCCTGGCCGCCGGGTACGCCCGGACGCTGGCCGACGCCGAACGCCTGGCGGACCGGTCCGTGGACGTGGTGCACGTCGTAGGCGGCGGATCGCAGAACGCCCTGCTCTGCCAACTGACGGCAAACGCCACGCGGCGCCCGGTCATCGCCGGCCCTGTCGAGGCCACGGCCCTGGGCAACGTGCTGGTGCAGGCCCGCGCCGCGGGAGCCGTGGCGGGCGGCCTTGCGGACCTGCGCGCCATCGTCGCCGCCGGCAGCAGCCTGACGCGCTACGAGCCCGCCGACCTTCCCGTCACCACCTCCCGGAAATGAACCCATGAAAATCGCACTCTTCGCCACCTGCATCGTGGACGGCATGTACCCGCGTGCCGCCCAGGCCACGGTGGCGCTCCTTGAACGGCTGGGCCACGAGGTGGTCTTTCCCAAGGGGCAGGCCTGCTGCGGCCAGATGCACGTCAACAGCGGCTACTTCAAGGAAGCAGTGCCCGTGGTGGCCAACCACGTCCGGGCCTTCGAATCGGAGGACTACGACGTCGCCGTCGCACCGTCCGGATCCTGCGTGGCCTCGGTCAAGCACCAGCACCCCATGGTGGCCCGGCGCGCAGGTCACGCCGGGCTCGAGGAGCGGGCAACCGCCGTCGGGAAGAAAACCTACGAGCTCTCCGAGCTGCTGGTGGACGTCCTGGGCGTCACCGACCCTGCCATACAGCTGGGCTCCTACTTCCCGCACACCGTCACCTACCACCCGTCCTGCCACGGCATGCGGCTGCTCAAGCTCGGCGACCGGCAAGCCGGCCTGCTCCGCGGCGTCAAGGGCCTGGAACTGGTGGACCTTCCCGAAGCCGACCAATGCTGCGGCTTCGGCGGCACGTTCTCCGTCAAGAACGCCGACGTGTCCTCCGCGATGCTGGCGGACAAGACGGCCAACATCCGCAGCACCGGCGCGTCCGTCTGCGCGGGCGGGGACTACTCCTGCCTGATGCACATCGGCGGCGGCCTTTCCCGGCAGGACTCAGGCGTAGCCACGCTGCATCTGGCGGAAATCCTTGCCAGCACCGAAACCGAACCAGCCGCCGTGCCAGGACCTGCCGGACAAACCGTGAAAGTGGTGGTCAAATAATGTCCCGTACCCCGCTAGGCATGCCCGGCCTGCGCCCCGGATCGGGGAACCTCTTCGCCGAAGAGAAGTTCCCCTCCGCCGCCCGCCGCGAACTGGGCAACGCCCAGCTCCGCCGCAACCTCAAGCACGCCACCTCCACCATCCGCACCAAACGGCTCAACGTCACCGGTGAACTCCCGGACTGGGAGGAACTGCGCGAGGCCGGCAGCGCCCTGAAAACCTCAGTCATGGCCCGGCTTCCCGAGCTGCTGGAAGCCTTCGAAGCCAACGTCACCGCCCGCGGCGGCACGGTCCACTGGGCCCGCGACGCCGAGGAAGCCAACAGCATCATCCACGGGCTGGTCAAGGCCGAGGGCGTGGACGAGGTAGTCAAGGTCAAGTCCATGGCCACACAGGAAATCGGCATGAACGAATACCTCGAAGAGCACGGCACCGCCGCCTACGAGACAGACCTCGCCGAACTCATTGTCCAGTTGGACCATGACAAACCCAGCCACATCCTGGTCCCCGCGATCCACAAGAACCGCACCGAAGTCCGGGACATCTTCCTCAAGGAAATGCCCGACGTCGACCCGGACCTCACGGACGAACCGCGCCGACTGGCCATGGCCGCCCGCGCCCACCTGCGGGCCAAGTTCCTCACCGCCAAGGTGGCGATCTCCGGGGCGAACTTCGGCATCGCCGACTCCGGGACGCTGGGAGTGGTGGAATCCGAAGGCAACGGCCGCATGTGCCTGACCCTGCCTGAAACGCTCATCACCGTGATGGGCATCGAGAAGCTGCTGCCCACTTTCGCCGACCTCGAGGTGTTCCTGCAGCTGCTGCCACGCTCCTCCACGGGCGAGCGGATGAACCCGTACACCTCGCTGTGGACCGGCGTCACCGAGGGGGACGGCCCGTCCAACTTCCACGTGGTCCTGCTGGACAACGGGCGCACCAACGCCCTGGCCGACGAGATGGGACGCTCGGCCCTGCACTGCATCCGCTGCAGCGCCTGCATCAACGTCTGCCCGGTCTACGAACGCGCCGGCGGCCACGCCTACGGCTCCACCTACCCGGGACCGATCGGCGCCATCCTCTCGCCGCTGATGACCGGCGTCGAAGCGGAGGAGAATGGTTCCCTGCCGTACGCTTCCTCGCTCTGCGGTGCCTGCTACGACGCCTGCCCGGTGAAGATCAACATCCCGGACATCCTGGTCCACCTGCGCGGCAAGGACGTGGACGCCCACCGCGGCGGAATGCCCACGCAAATGGACGTCGGGCTCAAGGCAGCCTCCTGGGCGCTGTCCGACGGGCGCCGCCTGGGCGCCGTCGAAAAGCTCCTCCCGCTGGGCCGCGCCGCAGCCGGCAAGGACAAGAAAATCAAGAAACTACCCGGCATCGCCGCCGGCTGGACCCAAAGCCGCGACATCCCCGCGCCGCCATCCCAGTCCTTCCGCGACTGGTGGGCCAAGGAGCACAAGGAATCATGAGCACCCGCGACCACATCCTCGCCGCCGTCCGCACCGCGCTCAAGGATGCGCCCGCCGTCCCCGAAGTCCCCCGGGACTATCGCCGTGACGGCGACTTGGCGCAAGGCGCCGTGATCGAGGTCCTGGTGGACCGGCTGGAAGACTACAAGGCCGGCGTCACCGTGGTGGCCGAGGCACAGGTCCCTGACACCATCCAGGGCCTCCTCGCCGACGCCGGAACCTACGTGGTGCCCGCCGGACTAAACCCGGCCTGGTTCGGGTGGGAAACGGACCTTGCGCGGGTGAAGTACGACGGCGGCAGCCACGGCACGCTGTCCGTCACCGCACTCGACGCGACGGACGCCGTCGTCACCGGCAGCGCCGTGACCGTCGCCGAGTCCGGAACCATCATCCTGGACGGCAGCCCCGACCAAGGCCGCCGCGCCATCTCCCTGATCCCGGACCACCACATCTGCGTGGTGCACAGCAGCGACATCGCGCAGATCCTGCCCGAGGCCCTGCGCAGGCTGGACGGCACCCGCCCGCTGACCATGATCAGCGGCCCCAGCGCCACCTCCGACATCGAACTCGAACGCGTCGAAGGCGTCCACGGCCCCCGCCGCCTCGACGTCATCATCACCACCTGACAGCCTCTGGTCCCGGCGCGGTTTGCCCGTCCGCCGGGGAATCTTTGAAACGTATCAATATTCGGCAGTACTGCTCCGCACCAATGGCGCCGCAGAGAAGGAAGCATCATGACCACAACCACCATCGGCGGCTGGAAAGCCACCGTCGCCGTGTCCATGTCCAACTACATCGAGGCGGGCTCCATCATTGCCCTCGCCACCAGCCTGACGCTGTGGCAGGAGTACTTCGGCTTCAGTAACCTGGTGGTGGGGCTGGTCGCGGCCCTGAGCGCCAACGCGTTCGGTGCCGCGATCGGCGCGATGATCGGCGGGCCGCTCGGTGACCGGTACGGCCGCAAATTCATCTACACCTACGACCTCATCCTCTACATGGCCGGGACGGCCCTGGTGATCTTCGCCGTCGCCCCCTGGATGCTCATCCTCGGCGTGATCCTCACCGGCATCGCGGTGGGCGCCGGAGTTCCGGTGGCCTGGACCTACATTGCCGAAGAAGCCCCTTCCGAACACCGCGCGAAGCACGTGGGCACCGCTCAGTTCGCCTGGTCCCTGGCCCCGGCGCTGGTGTTTCTGCTGGCCACGCTCGTCGTTCCGCTGGGGCTGCTGGGGAGCCGCCTGGTGTTCGCCCACCTCTTCGTCGTCGCCTTCATCACCTGGTGGATACGCCGCCGCCTCTCCGAATCCCAGACCTGGAAGAAGGCCAACGAGGAGCGCCGACTGGAAGAGGCTGCCGGCGTCAAGCGCCGCAACTACCGCGAACTGCTCACCAACGCCACCAACCTCAAGGCCATCCTCTTCCTGGTGGGCGTTTACGCCCTCTGGAACCTGGTCGCCGGGCAGATGGGCATTTTCATGCCGCGCGTCTACGAAACCTCCGGCGTGGAATCCGCCTCCGAACAGAACCTCCTCCAGGTGCTTCTCTGGGCGCTGACGGTACTGGCCACCTACTTCGGCTTCATGAAGTACGGCGACCGGGTGGACCGCCGCCTCCTCTATGGCATCGGCGCCGTCCTGGGCATCGCCGCCTGGGTGCTGCTGGTGTTCGTCAATGTCACCACCCCGGTCCTGATCCTGTTCGCTGCCCTGTGGGGCATCTCCGCGGGCATCGGCGCCCAGGCGTTCTACGCCCTGTGGGCCGCCGAAATGTTTGCCACCCGCTACCGGGCCAGCGCCCAGGGTGTGCTGTTCTTCGTGGCCCGCATCGTCGTCGGCCTCCTCAGCTACTGGTTCCCCACGCTCCTGGCCGAGCAGGGCGTGCCGTTCGTGGGCATGATCATGATCGGCGCCCTGGTGGCGGCGTTGCTCATCGGCGTGATCTGGGCGCCGGACACCCGCGGCAAGAGCCTCGAGCAGATCGAAAGCGAACGTTACGGATCCTCCGTACGGCTGCCTGCCGAGAAGCTTCCTGCACCGTAGGATTCAGCCATGCCCCTCTTCGACTTTCCACTGGACCAGCTTCGCCGCTATACCTCCGACGTCACACCTCCTCCTGACCTGTCAGAGTTCTGGGACGCCACCATCGGTGAGGCGCGGGCTTTTTCGCTGGACGCCACCTTCGGGCCGGTCGAGAACTACCTCACGCTCATCGACACGTTCGACGTCACTTTTGCCGGCTACGGAGGGGCGCCCGTCAAGGGTTGGCTGCACCTGCCGGCAACCCGGGAGCCCGGCGCCCGGTTGCCCGTGGTGGTCCAGTACATCGGCTACTCAGGCGGCCGGGGGCTGGTGAATCAGGACACCCGGTGGGCGCAGGCCGGGTATGCGCACTTCATCATGGACACGCGCGGCCAGGGGTATGGGGGAGTGGTGGGCGATACGCCGGACCCGCACCCCTCGGCCGGCGGCGTGGCGCATGCGGGCCTCATGACCAGGGGTATCGGCAGCAGGGAGGACTACTACTACCGGCGCGTCTACGTGGACGCGTTCCGGGCGGTGGAAGCGGCCCAGTCGCATCCCGCCGTCGACCCCGGACGCGTGGTCCTGGCCGGCGTCAGCCAGGGCGGCGGAATCGTGGTGGCCACGGCGGGCCTTGCGGCGGGACGGCTCGACGGCGTCATCGCCGCGCTGCCCGACGTCCCCTTCCTGCAGGACTTTCCGCGCGCCATCGATATCGCCCCGCGCGGCCCATACCCCGAAGTCGCCCAGTTCCTGGCGCGCCACCGGGACCGGTATCCGGCCGTCCTGGACGTCCTCAGGTACTTCGACGGGGTCAACCTGGCCCGCTGGGCCACGGCCCCGGCGCTGTACTCGGTGGCGCAGATGGATGACGTCTGCCCGCCCTCCACCGTTTTCGCCAGCTTCAACGCGTATGGATCCGGCGGGCCGGGCGCCGCCAAGGAGATCGAGGTCTACCGGTTCAACAACCATGAGGGCGGCCAGGAGCACCAGTGGATCAGGCAGCTGCTGTTTCTCCGCGGGATTTTGGGGTAACTTCCTGACCGTGGCCTGAGAAAGCGGTTTCCAGGCGACGGCGAGGGAGACATGAAGAAGCTCAGCAGGCTCAGCGTGGTGGGGTACGGCGCCGGCGACGCCGCCAACAGCATGGTCATCAGCACGGCCAACATGTTCCTGCTGGTGTACTACACGGACGTTGCCGGAATCGCGGCCGCTGCGGCAGGGACCCTCCTGGTGGTGGCCCGGGTGTTCAATGCCTTCACGGACATTGCCGCCGGCCGCATCGTGGACCGGGTGCAATGGACCCGGTGGGGCAAGTTCAGGCCGTTCCTGATGTTCGGGTTCGTTCCGCTGGTGTTGGGCGCCGCCGTGTTCCACGTGCCGGACGCCGCTCCGGACGCCAAGCTGCTCTATGCCTACTGCACCTACGGGCTGGTGTGCCTGGCCTACAGCCTGGTCAACGTCCCGTATGGCTGCCTGGTGGGGGCCATGACGCAGGATCCCCGCGAACGGGCGCGGCTGGCGGGCGCCAGGACCATCGGCGGCCTAGCCACCGGGGCGGTCCTGGGGTTCGTCGTCGCTCCGCTTCTCGGTGCCGGCGGAGACATGCAGCAGATCTTCACCGTGCTCACCATCGCCTTCGCCGGCATCGGGTCGCTGCTGTACCTGTTCACCGGCCTGGCCTGCCGTGAACAGGTGGGCGGGGCCATCCCCAGGATCACGCTGCGGCAAAGCATCAATGCCCTCCGGACCAACTCGCCGCTCCTGGTCCTGTGCGTCAGCTCGGTCCTGTTCGTTACGGGGAACTCGGCAACCGGCGCCGCCCAGTTCTTCTACCTGCGCGATGTGCTCTCCCGGGTCGACCTGTTCCCCGTCATGGCCGCCACCCAGGTGCTCATCACCCTGACGCTCGCCGTCGCCATGCCGCGGCCCGTGGCGAAATGGGGCAAAAAGGCAGTCTTCACCGCCGGATGCCTTCTGGGCGTGGCCGGCGGCGTCGCCGTCTTCGTGGCCCCCGCGGGGCTGCCCTGGCTGGCGGTGGCGGGCATTGTGCTTGCCCAGCTCTCCTCCGCCACGGTGGGCATCCTCACCTGGGCGCTGATCGCGGACACCGTGGAATACGGCGAATGGAAAACCGGCGTCCGGGTACAGGGCATCAACTACGCCCTGCTTGCTGCCACCAGGAAGCTCGGCATGGGCTTCGGCGGAGGGCTCGTGGCCTACGCACTCGCCTGGGGCGCCTACGACGCCGCCCTCCACGAACAGGCCGGTGACGCAGTCCTGGCCATCCGTGCCGCCGCGGGACTGCTGCCCGGCATCCTGGCGCTGGCCGCCGTCGTCGTCATGTCCTGGTACCGGCTCACCGACAGCCGGCACGCCGAACTGGTGGCCGCCCTGCAGTCCCGTTGACGCCATGTGACACGGCCGATTTTGCCGTTCGACCGCCCGGGGCTATGGTCTTCCCATGACTAACCGTTGGTATGCGTATTTTTCGTTGGCTCTGGAGGGGCCCGCGTCTAACTGACACGCATCCAGCATTCCTTCAGAGCCAACAGGGCAGAGACCATTCTCTGCCCTTCGCCGTTTCTCCGGCGGGTTCTGATATCCGGGCCCGCTTCCCATCTGGAACAGGACCCGAACATGAGCACCGCAACAGCAGCCGCCACATCCACCTCGAACCTGCGCGTCAGCGAATTCACCCCGCTGCCCACGCCTTCCGACCTGATCGCGGAACTGCCCCTGGACGCCCAGGCGGCCGCCGTCGTCGAACGCGGACGCGGTGAAGTCCGCGCCATCATGGACGGCGTGGACGACCGCCTGCTGGTGATTGTGGGCCCGTGCTCCATCCATGACCCCAAGGCCGGGCTGGAATACGCCCGCCGGCTGGTCAGCCAGGCCGAGAAGCACAAGGAAGACCTCCTCATCGTCATGCGGACGTACTTCGAAAAGCCGCGCACCACCGTGGGCTGGAAGGGCCTGATCAACGATCCCCGCCTGGACGGCAGCCACGACATGGTGGCCGGACTGCGGACCGCCCGGCACTTCCTGCAGCAGGTCACCGCCCTGGGCCTGCCCACCGCCACCGAATTCCTGGAACCGATCAGCCCGCAATACATGGCCGACCTGATCTCCTGGGGCGCCATCGGCGCGCGCACCACCGAAAGCCAGATCCACCGCCAGCTCGCCTCCGGGCTGTCCATGCCCATCGGGTTCAAGAACGGCACCGACGGCGGCCTGCAGGTTGCCATCGACGCCTGCGGTGCGGCCGCGGCAGCCCAGGCTTTCCTGGGGATCGACGGCGACGGCCGCGCCGCGCTGGTGTCAACCGCCGGCAACCCGGACACCCATGTGATCCTCCGCGGCGGGCGGAAGGGACCCAACTACTCCGCCGCTGACGTTGAAGCTGCCTCCGGCACCATGGCGGGCAAGGGCCTGAACCCCCGCCTGATTGTCGACGCCAGCCATGCCAACAGCGGCAAGAGCCACCACCGGCAGGCCGAGGTGGCCCTGGAAATCGGCGCCCAGCTCGAGGACGGCGGGCCGGCGGCGCAGGCCGTTGCCGGCGTGATGCTGGAGAGCTTCCTGGTGGGCGGCGCCCAGAACCTGGATGTCGCGGAGCACGCGGCCGGGCGTACCGCGCTGGTCTACGGGCAGAGCGTCACCGATGCGTGCATGGAATGGGATGTCACGGTGTCGGTCCTGGAGCAGCTGGCGGCTTCCGCCCGCAAGCGGCGGGGCTGATCCAGGGGGGTACTGGCCGACGAAATAGGGGGACGCAGCTACTTTCACTTCTGCCACAGGAACATCTAGAGTATCTGGATAGGTGGTTGGTGGATGGCTCAGCATCGGAACACCGCATTGGCACGAACCTGGGGTCACTGTTGTCCATCCGTCAGCAAAGGAAAATAGGGAAATGTCCGCAGAACAGAACTTCTCGAACGCGAAGTTCCTGACCGTGGCTGAAGTTGCCGAGGTCATGCGCGTCTCCAAAATGACCGTCTACAGGCTGGTCCACTCAGGCGAAATGCCTGCAGTCCGGTTCGGCCGCTCCTACCGGGTGCCTGAAAGCGCCGTGGACCAGTACCTCAAGGGTGCTGTGGTGGACGGCCACACCGGCACCGCCTAGGGAAGCCTGTCAAAGGCCACTCCCCGGAGGCGGTACCCTGTTAAGGAACGTTTTACGTCATTGTAAGAATCTGTCAGTTGTTCAGTTCGTAGCTTTGTCCGCGGACCTTTTCCATCAGACAGGTACTGCATCTAGTTTGTAAGGAACTTTCGTGGGTTCAGTTATTAAGAAGCGTCGCAAGCGTATGGCCAAGAAGAAGCACCGCAAGCTGCTTCGCAAGACCCGTCACCAGCGCCGCAACAAGAAGTAGAAATACTTCCAACAGCGTGAAAATGCCCGCCGCCTTCCGAGGCGGCGGGCATTTCTGTGTCCTGGGGGGAGCCGCCCGGAACCTATGCCCGGGGGCCGCGGATGCGGGCGAAGCCTTTCCAGAGCCCGTAGACGGCGCCGCCCATGGTGGCTGCCTTGAGGCCGAAGGTCGCCGCCCGGCGCCCGGCCCGGAAGTCGTAGACCGGCCAGTTGTGGTCGCGGGCGTGGCGTCGCAGCCTTGCGTCCGGGTTGATGGCCACGGGATGGCCCACCAGGGACAGCAGCGGAATGTCGTTGTAGGAATCGCTGTAGGCCCAGCAGCGCTTGAGGTCCAGGCCTTCCTGGTCCGCGATGCCCTGCACCGCGACCGCCTTGGCCGAGCCGTGCAGGATGTCTCCCACCAGGCGTCCGGTGTACATGCCGTCCGATACCTCGCCCACGGTGCCCAGTGCCCCGGTCAGGCCCAGCCTGGTGGAAATCACCGTGGCCACCTCAATGGGGGTGGCGGTGACCAGCCACACGCGGCGTCCCACCCTGAGGTGCTGCTCGGCGAGGGCCTTCGCCCCGGGCCAGATCCGCGAGGCGATCATCTCGTCGTAGACTTCCTCGCCCAGCGCCTTGATGTCATCAACGGTAATGCCGGCCGCGAGGGTGAGTGCGGAGTCACGGACGGCATGGACGTCGTCGATGTTCTCGCCGCGGGCCATGAACTTGAACTGCTTCCAGGCAAATCCGGCCGCCTGGGGCAGGGTGAACGCGCCGCGCTGGTGCATCTTCCGGGCAACATGGAACAGGCTGGCACCGCGCATCAGGGTGTTGTCCACGTCGAAGAACGCCGCCTCGCCCGGCTGCAGCGGAGCAACCGGCCGGGTCACAACGGCGACGTATTTCTCCTCGGGCATGGACTTGAGTCTAGTCAATCCGCCGGGTTGACGCCGTCGGCGTGCCGGGGCGTGCAGAACGGCGCTACCGTTAAAGCATGGCCACACCCCGCGTCGTCCTGCTCACCAAAGCGAACTGCCACCTGTGCGAAGAGGCGCGCGCCGCCGTCGGACGTGTCACTGCCGCCCTGGGCCTTGGCTGGAGCGAGGAGCTGGTGGACAACCAGCCTGACCTGCGCGAACGCTACGCCGAGGAGATCCCCGTGGTCCTGGTGGATGGTGTCCAGCGCGACTTCTGGAAGATCGACGAAGCCCGGCTGGAGCGCGTTCTCCAGCGCGCCATGGCCCAATAGCGGACGGCCCGCAGGGACGGAGCCCGCTTTGTTGGCGCCGGGCGCGGGCATTTAGAGTGGATGCACAACGCAATGCAAGGGAGGAGCTGGTGACGTCGCTGGACTCAACTCCCCATGCTGTCCCGGACCTCCCGGGCGCCACGGGTACCCCGGCCAAGCAGATTCCGCCCGCAGCGGTGGCGAGGCTGACGCTGTACCTGCGCGCCCTTAATTCACTGCTGGCCGACGGCGTTGAACGGGTTTCCTCCGAATCTCTCGCCGAAGCCTCCGGCGTCAGCTCGTCGACCCTCCGCAAGGACCTTTCCTACGTCGGGTCCTACGGCACCCGCGGCGTGGGCTACGAAGTCCAGTACCTGAGCCGGCATATTGCAGCGGCGCTGGGACTAACCCATGACTGGAAGGTCGCCATTGTGGGGGCCGGCAACCTGGGGAAGGCCCTGGCCAGGTACGGTGGATTCGAATCGCGCGGTTTCGACGTGGTGGCCATCTTCGACGCCGACCAGATGGTGGTGGGCAACGAGGTGGGCTGGCTGCGGGTCAGCGATGTGGCGGACCTGGAGGCAGTGCTGCACCGGACCGGAGCCAATATGGTGGTCCTTGCCCTCCCGGCCGCCGTGGCCCAAGGGGTCTGTGACCGCGTGGTGGCCGCCGGGGTGCGGAGCGTCCTGAGCTTCGCGCCCGTGATGCTGCAGGTTCCGGAAGGGGTCAACCTGCGCAAAGTGGACATGGCCACCGAACTGCAGATCCTCGCCTACCACGCCCAGCGGGCGCAGGCGCCGGAGCAGACAGCCTGAGGGACCCGCACGACGCCACGCGTCCGCTCCCGGACGACAAAAAGCGGCCCGGGATGCCTGCGCATCCCGGGCCGCTTTTCTGTAGTGGGTTAGCGGCCGTAGGGGCTGCCGAAGCCGCCGCCGTACGGGTTGGCGAAGGGCTGCTGCTTGCGGAAGTACGGGGCCGCTGCCGGCAGGTACAGCAGCACAATGGCCGCAATGCCCATCAGCGTGCCCAGCGTGCCGATCGAGGGGACACTGAAGAGGCTGAACACGGACAGGGCCGCGAAGACCGTGCCCAGGATGCGCGCCCAGTTCTTGCCCTTGCGGACAAAGAAGGCCACCAGCAGGTAGAGCCCGGCTCCAATGATCGCGAAGACCACCAGGGTCCCCGCAATGACGCCCTGGATGTCATCATAGGTCACGCCGCTGGCGCCGCCGGCGGCCATCTGGTCCTCGAACGTCTGGCGGAACAGGGGATCGTCCAGCTGGGTGAGACCCAGCAGCATCGAGATGACGAAGATCGCGCCGGAGGCGATCAGGAGCCAGAACGAGATATTGACCAACTGCGGCACGCCGTTGCTGCCGGCGGCCTGGGGCTGCTCGGAGGGATACGGCGTGTACGGCGACTGGCCGAACTGCTGGCCCTGCTGGCCGTAACCCTGGCCTGCGTTCTGGCCATACTGGGGGGCGTTCTGCCCGAACTGCTGCCCGGCGTCCTGGCCGTAACCCGGGCCTGCGTTCTGTCCAAACTGCGGCGCGTTCTGGCCATACTGGGGAGTGCCCTGGCTCTGCTGGCCGTACTGCGGAGCGTTCTGCCCGTACTGCGGCGGGTTCTGGTCCTGCCGGGAATCCTGGCCGTACTGCGGTGCGTTGGACCCGTAGCGGGGCGGCTGGTTACCGGGCTCTCCGTTGCCGGACTGGGGATCGTTGGATGAGGGAGGCGGGACAGGGGGAGTGCTCATGAGCGGTCCTTCTGCGGGTTGGGCTTACTGGCGGGTTGCCGAGGATCGGTCCAGTGCCCCTACCCCCAGCATGACTTAAAGTCCACCGTACCCCCGGCCGGCGCGGTTGGGGATCATTCGGCAGAGGTATTCCGGCCGGGTGCCCCGCGGAACCAGGCCTGCGGCCGGGGCAGCCACATGAGGACGGTGGCCGCCAGGGCAACGAGGAACGCTATCCAGTTGCCTGCCTGGCCGGCGCCGGAGGCTCCGTTGACCACGGCGAGGACCAAGGTGATGGCCGCCAGCACCGTCAACGCCACCCTGGCCCACGCCCTGCCGGCCTTCAGCCGGAAGGCAAACACCACCTGGGCAACCCCCACCGATGCGGCCAGCAGCATCAGGATCAGCACTGCCGTGGCGGCAGCCGGTGCCGCGGCGAACAGGACCAGGGACCCGAGCATCCCCAGCAGGCCGCCCAGGACGGACAGGACGCCGCCCGCGAACCAGATCCAGAACGAGACCTTCAGCTCCACGGGCAGGCCGGCGAGGGAGAACAGTCCTGCCGCACCGCTGCGGGGAGCCCTGGAGAAGTTGGTCATGGCGTTCACTGTAGCGCCGCCGTCGTTCCCTAACGCCCCGGAAATGCAGGAAGCCCCGGCACCTGGCCGTGGAAGGCCGGTGCCGGGGCTGGTCCCGTGCGGAGCAGCGGCTAGGCTGCGGGAGCGATGAAGGCCAGTTCGAGGTTGATGGCAACCTTGTCGCTGACCAGCACGCCGCCGGTCTCCAGGACGGCGTTCCAGGTCAGGCCGAAGTCCTTGCGGCTGATGGTGGTCTCGGCGGAGACGCCGGCGCGGGTGTTGCCGAACGGATCCACGGCCACGCCGTTGAACTCGGTCTCCAGCGTGACGGGGCGGGTGACGCCCTTGATGGTCAGGTCGCCGGTGAGTTCGTAGCTGTTGCCCTTGGCCACCAGGCCGTTGGAGACGAAGGAGATCTCCGGGAACTTCTCCACGTCGAAGAAGTCCTCACCCTTGACGTGGCCGTCGCGGTTGGCGTCGCCGGAGTCGAAGCTGGCGGTATTGATGGTGGCGTTGATCTTCGAAGCGGCCACGTCCTCGGCGAGTTCAAGCGTGGCGGCGGCCTCGGTGAACTGGCCGCGCACCTTGCTGATGCCCGCGTGGCGGACGGTGAAGCCGATTTCGCTGTGCGAGTTGTCGAGGGTCCAGGTGCCGGTGGTGACGTCTGCGGGAAGTGCCATGGTGCTGCTCCTTGTGTCTGGATGACTGATCGGGTCTGTCAGGTTGATCGTGCCGTTGAAGCTTCATCGGTTGAAGTCTCAACTAACTTGCTGCATCCAGTATAAACATGCATTTGCATGTTTTGTTCCCGGCGGTGGAACATTTCTTCAAAAACTTCAGTTCTACTCTGTGTAGAAGATTTCGGATCGAACGCCATCTTTGAGAAACTGGTAAACATGCCCCAAGCCACTGTCCATCTGCTCCGCCATGGCGAGGTCCATAATCCGGACGGCGTCCTGTATGGACGGCTGCCCGAATTCCACCTCTCCGAGCTGGGTCGGGAGATGGCACGCATGCTCGCGGAGCACTTCCGCCAGAGGGTGGAAAACGGCGCCCGCATCACGTACCTGGCGGCCTCGCCCCTGGACCGTGCCCAGGAGACCGCAGCCCCCACCGCCGAGGCCCTGCGCCTGCAGATCCACACGGACGCGCGCATCATCGAGGCCGAGAACTACTTCGAGGGCATGAAGGTCACCAAGGCCGAACTCCGCCGGCCCAGGCACTGGCCCCGGCTGGTGAACCCGCTGCGCCCGTCCTGGGGCGAGCCCTACAAGCAGCAGGCAGCCCGCGTCATGGAAGCGGTCCAGGAAGCCCGGCTGCGCGCCATCGAATCCGCCGACGGTGACTTTGGCGCCGCTGGCCCCGAAGCCATCATGGTCAGCCACCAGCTCCCCATCTGGGCCACCCGCCTCAGCGCGGAAGGCAAGCCCCTTTGGCATGACCCGCGGAAACGCGAATGCACCCTCACGTCCATCACGTCCCTGGTGTTCGACGACGACGGCAGCCTCCTGCGCGTCCACTACAGCGAGCCGGCGGCGTCCCTTCTTCCCGGTGCCGCCAGCACCCCTGGAGCCTAAGCAGTGACCCACAAAAACCTCACCTCCCGCCGCAGCGTGCTGGCTGCCGGCGGCCTCGCCCTGACCGCCCTGACCGTGGGCCTCACCGGGTGCGCGCAGGAAGATGCCCTCGCGCAGCAGGCCAAGGCCGGAGACAACAAGAACTACGTGGCCGGCGACGGCTCAGTCACCGAGTTCGCGGCCGCGGACCGCAAGGACGCCGTCCAGGTCAACGGCACCCTGTTCAACGGCACCACGGTGTCGCCCGCAGATTTCCAGGGCAAGGTGACGGTCCTGAACTTCTGGTTCGCCGCCTGCGCCCCGTGCCGGGTGGAAGCGCCCATCCTCGAGGAACTCCACCAGGAGTTCAAGGACCAGGGCGTGCAGTTCTTCGGCGTGAACCTCCGCGACGAGAAAGCCACCGCCGAGGCGTTCGACAAGACGTTCAACCTCACGTACCCCAGCTTCGATGACAAGGACGGCGGAGTCCTGCTGTCCGTCTCCGGACTGGTCCCGCCAGGCGCCGTCCCCACCACCCTGGTCCTGGACAAGCAGGGCCGGGTGGCCTCCCGGGTCCTGGGCGAAATCCAGAAGGGCACACTGAAGGCCCTGATCACTGCCGCCGTGGCTGAGTAGCGGCGGCGCGGTACCGTGAACAGCCCCTTCGCCGAAGCCATCCTGAACGGTTCGCTGCTTCTTGCCATTCCCGTGGCGCTGCTGGCCGGACTGGTGTCCTTCCTCTCTCCCTGCGTGCTGCCCCTGGTGCCCGGCTACCTGGGCTACGTCACCGGGCTGAGCGGCGTGGACCTGCAGAAACAGCGCCGCGGCCGGATGTTCGCCGGGATCGGTCTGTTCGTGCTGGGCTTCTCCGTCATCTTCGTCCTGCTGGGCGGGGCTTTCGGGCAGCTGGGCACCCTCATTACCGGCTCGCAGAACGCCTGGATCACCCAGCTGCTGGGCGTCGTGGTGATCATCATGGGCATCGTCTTCATGGGCGGCCTCAGCTGGCTCCAGCGTGACGCCAAGATCCACGCCAAGCCGCCCGCCGGCCTGTGGGGTGCCCCGCTGCTGGGCCTCACCTTCGGCCTGGGGTGGGCGCCGTGCATCGGGCCCACCTACTCGGCCGTCCAGCTGCTCAGCCTTTCCGGGGGATCCTCAGCCGCCAAGGGCGCTTTCCTGGCCTTTGTCTACAGCCTCGGCCTCGGCATCCCCTTCCTGCTCATCGCACTGGCCCTGCGCCGCGGACTTGGCGTCATGGCGTTCTTCCGCAAGCACCGGCTGGCCATCCAGCGGATCGGCGGCGGCATCCTGGTGGTGCTGGGCGTCCTGATGGCCTCCGGGGTCTGGGGCGCCTGGGTGACCGAGCTGCAGTACTGGTTCCAAACCGACGTGAAGTTGCCGATCTGATGAGCGAGCGTGTGAACGTGAAGAAGAAGACCTCCGCCCCCGCTGAGGCGTCCACGGTCTCCAGCGCCAAGGCCGATGCCGCGCTGCCCTCCCTGGGTCCCAAGGAAATGCTGCGCTGGGCCTGGACCCAGCTGACCAGCATGCGCACCGCGCTGTTCCTGCTGCTGCTCCTGGCTGTGGCCGCCGTTCCAGGATCACTGTTCCCGCAGCGGCCGGCCAACCCGTCGGTGGTGACCCAGTACATCAAGGACCACCCGGACTACGGCAAGCTGCTGGACACCCTGCAGCTGTACGACGTCTATTCCTCGGTATGGTTCTCCGCCATCTACCTGCTGCTCTTCATCTCGCTGATCGGCTGCGTGGTGCCGCGTGCCATCGCCCACTACAAGGCCATGCGCTCCCAGCCGCCCCGCACGCCCAAGCGGCTGTCCCGCCTCCCCGAGTACGGCACGCTGATCATTCCGGCCGACGCCGGGATCCCGGCGTCGGACGCCATCCGCAGCGCCGCGGGGGTGCTGAAGAAGCGCGGCTACCGCGTTGAGGTAAGGGACGACGACGGCGCGCGGCCGTCCCTGGGCGCCGAGCGCGGCTTCATGAAGGAAGTGGGCAACCTCGTCTTCCACACGTCGCTGATCGGTGTGCTGGTGTCCGTGGCCATCGGCGGCCTGTTCGGCTACAGCGGCCAGCGGATCCTGGTGGAGGGCGACACCTTCGTGAACACCTTGGTGGGCTACGACCAGTTCACGCCGGGCACCAACTTCCAGTCCAGCCAGCTGCAGCCCTACTCCGTCCAGCTGGACAAGTTCGACATCACCTTCGACCGCGAATCGCAGGGCAAGTTCGGCCAGCCCATCGACTTCTCTGCCGCCGTGACCACCAAGGAAAACCCGGACGCGCCCGCCAAGAAGGAGACGCTGAAGGTCAACGACCCCATCACCCTGGGCGGCACCAGCATCTACCTGACTGGCAACGGCTACGCACCCGTGGTGACCATCCGCGACGGCGACGGCAACGTGGCCATGCAGGGGCCGGTGGTGGCCAAGCTGCAGGGCGACAACTACTACTCCTCCGTGGTCATCAAGGTCCCCGACGCCAAACCCGAGCAGCTGGGATTCCAGGGGTTCTTCCTTCCCACCGCCTTCGTCACGGACCAGGGCGTGTCCTTCAGTGGGGACCCGGAGCTGTTCAACCCGCAGCTGTCCCTGAACTCCTACTACGGCGACCTCGGACTGGACAGCGGTGCCCCGCAGAACGTCTTCGAGATCGACGTCAAGGACCTCACCCCGCTGAACGCCCGCAACCTCGACGCCGGCGGCATCACCTTGGCACCGGGCAGCACCTACACGCTCCCGGACGGCAAAGGCTCCATCAGCTTTGACGGCGTGAAGAGGTACGTGGGCGTGGACATCCACCACAACCCGGGCCAGCTCTACGCCCTGATTTTCGCCCTCCTGGCCGTCGCCGGCCTGATCCTGTCCCTCTACGTCAACCGGCGCCGCGCCTGGGTGCGCACCGGAATGCACGAGGACGGCCGGACCATGGTCGAATACGGCCTTCTGGCCCGCGGCGAGGACCACCGCCTGGCCGGCGAGGCCGCGGCGGTCCGGAAGCTGCTCGCCGACGAATGGAACCTCGACGGCGGCGGGCAGCAGGGCAGTGGCCACCAGTCCCAGCAAACTCCCAGCAGCCTCGACGATAATGGCGCAGGCACCCCCACCCCAGCCGGCCCCGCAGGGCCCGATAAGGACCAGTAATGCCGTTTGGAATCAACGAAACCATGGGCCAGTACAGTGAGCTCTTCATGCTGCTGGCCGCAGGCACGTACACCGTCGCCTTCATTGCGTTCGCCTGGGACCTGGCCAAGAGCAGCAAGGCCCTGCATGCCATCGACCTGAAGGCCGCGCAGGCCGGCGAACCTGCCAAGGTGCCCGCCGCTGCCGGGGTGGGCAGCCGTGCCGCATCCGGCGTCGACGGGCCGGCGGACCGTGCCGAGCGCCCGTCGTCGTCCGCTTCGGGACCCGCGGCCGGCGGGGGAGTGGTCACCGCGGGGGCGGACATGAAGTACGCCGCCGAACGCCGTGCTCCCGCCCGCGTGGCCGTGGCGCTCACCATCCTGGGCGCCGTGATCCACGGCGCCGGCGTGGTGACCCGTGCCCTGGGAGCCGGCCGCGTGCCGTGGGGCAACATGTACGAGTTCCTGACCACCGGTGCCTTCGTGGCCATCGCCGTGTTCCTGCTGGTGCTGATCCGCCGGGACCTCCGCTTCCTGGGCACCTTCGTGGTGGGCTTGGCCATCATCATGCTCGTCGCCGCCTCGGTGGCCTACTGGACGCCCGTAGGCCATCTGGTTCCCGCCCTCCAGAGCTACTGGCTGATCATCCACGTCTCCATCGCCGTGCTGTCCTCAGCCCTGTTCACCCTGACCTTCGCCATGTCCGCGCTGCAGCTGGTCCAGTCCCACCGGCAGAAGACCGTCGCCGCCGGCGGCGAAGACAAGCTGCGGTTCATGCGCCTGGTCCCGTCCGCGCTGAGCCTGGAAAACCTCTCCTACCGCATCAACGCGATCGCCTTCATTGGCTGGACCTTCACCCTCATGTTCGGCGCCATCTGGGCGGAAAAGGCGTGGGGCCGGTTCTGGGGCTGGGACACCAAGGAAGTGTGGACCTTCGTGATCTGGGTGGTCTACGCCGGCTACCTGCACGCCCGCGCCACCAGGGGCTGGACCGGAACCCGCGCCGCGTGGCTGTCCATCGTGGGCTACCTCTGCGTGGTGTTCAACTTCACCATCGTGAACCAGTTCTTCAACGGCCTGCACTCCTACTCCGGCCTCTGATACCGCCGCGCCGCGGAAAACCCGTCACAACGCCCTGAACAGGGCTGATACCGCAAGCCCCGCTCCGGCGCCGGGATAGGCCCCGGCGCCTGGCCATCCGACGCACCGGCAGGACTGTTCCCGGTCCTGCCGGTGATGCTACTTTGGTGACGTTCGCCTGTGATGAAGCTTGCTGGCGTTACAACAGTTTTCCGAGGTAGCAATGACCTACGTTCTCGCCGTAGACGTCGGGACCAGTTTCACTGCAGCAGCCGTCGCCCGTTTCACCCAAGGAGCTTTACCCGTTCCGGAGTGCCTGCCGCTGGGGCTCCGCGGAACCTCCGTGCCCTCCGTTCTGTACTACCCGGAGGAAGGCCCCGTCCTGGTGGGCGAGGCCGCGGAGCGCCGGGGCCTCGACTCCCCGGACAGGGTTGTCCGTGAGTTCAAGCGCCGGGTGGGCGATGCCGTGCCCATCTCCGCAGGCACCCTGTCCCTGCCTGCTGAAGAGGTGTTCGCCACCATGGCCCGCTGGGTGGCGGACCGGGCTGCCGAACGGGAGGGGGAACCGCCGTCGGGCATCATCCTCACCCACCCCGCCGCGTGGGGAAGCCACCGCACCGCCGTGGTGACGGCCGCCCTGGCCGCGAGGGGCCTGGAGAACGTCACCCTGCTGACCGAGCCGGAGGCCGCGGCCCTGCACTACGCCTCCCAGGTGCGGGTGGACCAGGGCAGCACCATCGCCGTCTATGACCTCGGTGGCGGAACCTTCGACACCGCCGTCCTGCGGAAAACGGCCGGTGACCGGTTTGACCCCGTGGGCCGCCCGGAAGGCATCGAGGACCTCGGCGGTGCCGATTTCGACGCCGCCGTCTTCCGCTACGTCGCGGAGCACACCGGCGGCGTGCTGGCGGGCCTCGACCCTGCCGCGCCGGGCGTCCTCGCCGCCCTCTCGAGGCTGCGGCGCGAATGCGTCGAAGCCAAGGAGGCCCTGTCCTCGGACAGCGAGACCACCATCCCCGTGCTGCTGCCGGGCTTCCAGCAGCAGGTACGCCTGGTACGGTCCGAGTTCGAAGCACTGATCGAGGAACCGGTCAGGGAAACCGTGGACGCGCTGGAAGAATCGCTGGCCCAGCTGGAGCTGGAACCGGCGGACCTGACCGCAGTGCTCCTGATCGGCGGGTCGTCGCGGATCCCCCTGGTCGCGGAGCTGATCTCCGAACAGCTGGACCGGCCCATCGCCGTGGACGCCGACCCCAAGTCCTCCATCTGCCTCGGGGCGGCGGTGTCGGCCATCCTGGCACGTGCGGTGGCGGCGCGGGAGGCTGCTGCCGCTGCTGCCGTTTCCGCCGCCGGTACGGAGGGCGCTGGAGCGGCGCCGGAATCCGGCGCGCACGGTCCGGTCCGTCCAAGCTGGTCCAGGAAAGGCACGACGGCGGCCGCAGCCTTTGCGGCCGCGGGCCACGGTCCCGCACATGGCCACGGGGGCGCGCACGCGCCCAAGCCAACGGTCCGGCTGACGGCCATCGCCGCCGCGGCAGCTCTCTTCACGGTCCTGTCAGCCACAGCCGCCCAGAGCCCGGGCGGGCTCAAGGACCTGGCTTCCGTGTTTGTTCCGCAGGCAGGAGCGGATGCCGGGGCCGGCGGCGGCCAGGCCGGAGGCGGGGGCTCGGTCACGGGCGCCGGCGGTGCCGCTGCGTCAGGAACGGCCGGCGATGCCCAACCGCTGGCCGGAATCGAAGCCGGCGTGCAGAAGAAGAGGTCCGACTCCGGGCCCGGCCTCGACGTGGAGGCCTCACCCACCAGCAAGCCTTCCGCCGGCGCCCAGGCCGGCAAGGGGCCGGACGGCAGCCCCGCGGCGACCACCCCGACTGCGGGCGCAGGGACCGGGGCCGGGGCGGGGGCAGCCCCCGGGGCGCCCGCTCCCGGCGCTACGTCCGGTACGGCCGGCAGCGGAACGCCCACCGGCAGTGCCGGCGGCGGCACCGTGCCCGGGCCCACCCCCACCACGGGAGCCGGGACGGGTGAGCCCGTCCCTACCACACCGGCTCCGGACCCGACCACCGTGCCGCCCGCGCCGGATCCGGCCACAAACCCTCCGCTGCCGGATCCAACCACCGTTCCGCCGGCACCGGATCCGACCACCGTTCCGCCGGCACCGGACCCCACCACCAACCCGCCGGCGCCCGAGCCGACGCCTGAACCACCCGCCCCCAGCAGCGCACCCGCGCCGGAGCCGGACCCGACCACCGAGCCGGCACCGGAACCTCCGGCCGCGCCCACCGGACCGGCGGCCTAGGATGGCCACCGTGAATCAGCCGGGCCTGAACCATCTGGATCCGTCGCCGCACGCCGCCGAGCTCATGGCCCGGCAGCTCAAGGGCGAGAACGCCGCCGTCCGGGAACTCCTGTTGGCCCTGTCAGTAGGCTTCATGCTGCCCGGTCCGCTCCCGGCAGACCTGCAGCGCCGCATTGACGGCGGCGAGGTGGAAAGCCTCCACGCCCTCGTGGCACGGGCGGAACAGGCAGGTCTGCTGCTGGACGGAACAGTCATCGGCCCGGCCCGGCACGCGCTGCTGACGGTGGCACCCACCGCCAAGGTGCATGCCCTGCAAAGGGAACTGGTGACCTGCTATGTCGAGGACGGCCAGCCGCTGGGTGACTTTGCCCGGGAGCTGGCGCGCGGCGGCCTGGCTGACCTGCGTGTGGCGGCGGAGCTTGAGCACGCGGCGGACAAGGCCCTCGAACACGACCCCGGCCTGGCATACCGGCTCTACGACGAAGCGCTCCTCGCCGGGGCGGATGAAACCGCCACCGCGGCGCGGCGCGCCCAGGCCGCGGCAGCCGACGGCGACCTTGACGCCGCCACCCGCATCATCGACACCCTGCTGGTCAGCGCCGACCCGCCGGACATCCGGCGCGGCGTGGACGTGGCCGCGGCCGTCTGGGCGCAACGCGGCATGCTGGCGCGCAGCGCGGACGCCTACAGCTGGCTGGGTGCTGCCAGGCTCGGGCCGTCGGCGGCCCTGGCAGTGGTTTCCCTGGTGGGCTGCGGCAACCGTGCCGGTGCCGACGCGCTGTTCAGCGCCGATGCGCCGCCGGCGTCGCCGACGCTGCTGGCGGCCGCCATGGCCGGGACGGGCAAAGGCATCCTGCAGTCGCTCTCCGGCGACCCCGAACAGGCCCTGCCCATCCTGATCCATGCCTCGGACATGCTTAACTCGTCCGGCTCCGCGTTGCCCCTGCCGGACACACCCGCCGCCATCGCCGCCACTATGGCGCTGCACAGCGGGGAACCGCAGCTGGCGGAAGCCGTGTGCAAAGCCGCCACGGCAGCAGGCCAGGGCGGGAATGCCGCCAAGCCCCGCCTCTTCCTGCTCCAGGCGTGGTCCGCCATGCAGCTGGACAGAGTGGACGATGCCCGGCTTGCCATGAACGAGGCTTCCAAGGCCAACCACTGGCCCTTGGTCCCGAGGGACCAATTCCTCCGCGCTGCCCTGGACGTCGGGCTTGCCCGGCGCACCGGCGACATCGCCGAGCTGGTCATGGCATGGGAACGGGCGCGGGACGCGATGCTGCACACCTCGGTTGACCTGTACAGCCTGCTTCCGTGGGGCGAACTGGTCATCACGGCGGCCCGGCTCCGCGAAACGCGGCGGATATCCCATTACGTTGACGAGGCAAACCGGCTGCTCAGCCGGCTGGGCGACCCGCCCCTGTGGGGCGTCCCCTTCCACTGGGCTGCGGTGCAGGCTGCCCTGCTCAGCGAGAGCCCGGCGGAGCTTGCCCCGCACGCGGCCGCGCTGGCCCGGGCCGCCCGGACCAGCCACCTGGCAGCGGTGCTCGCCTCCGCCGGCAAGGCCTGGGTGTCAGTCCTGGCAGGGTCCTTCCAACCGGCCGACGTCGAAGCCGCCGCCCGCGCCCTGAACCGGATGGGCATGCCTTGGGAAGGGGCCAGGCTGGCAGGCCACGCGGCGGCGCGGACCGAGGAACGCAAGGACATGGTGCGCCTGCTCTCCTGCGCCAGGGACCTGCACCCGCAGTCAGCGCAGGGTGGAAACGGCAGCACCCCCGGGGAGCCACGTGCGGCCGCCACGGATTCGGGCAACGGCCTGCACCCGGACGGCTCGGGCCTGAGCGAACGCGAAAAGGAAGTGGCGCGGCTGGTCCTGGAAGGCAAGACCTACCGGGAAATCGGGGAAACCATCTACATCTCGCCGCGGACGGCCGAGCACCACATCGCGCGGATGCGGCGCCGGCTGGGGGCGGAGAACCGCTCGGACCTGCTGGCACGGCTGCGGCTTGCCCTGGCCGCCGAAAATCCCCCTCAGGAGTAAACCCCTAATGCCCCTAACCGGCGGCCGCCCCGTTCCCCGGCGGGGCGCCTGCCGGCAGGGGGAACCGGCCCGATGCCCGGTCCGGGAGGGGGCCCGTACGTTGGTTTCAACCCGGCAACGATGCCCGGTGATCCGCAATACCGAGAAGATTGAGGACCACGAAAATGACACTCGCAAACGACCTCGTCCAGTTCCTGATGAGCCTCTTCGGTGACCGCCAGGCGGCGCAGGACTTCCTGGACGACCCGGAGCGCGTCCTGGAGGAGCACGGCCTGGGCGGCGTGTGCTCGGCCGATGTGGACGCAGCCATGCCGGTTGTCCTGGACTACGCACCCATCACCGTCAACGCCTACCGCTTTGACCGCGAGTACACCACTGGCGGCAACAGCGCAGACACCGGGCACAACGGCGGCGGCGGAGGCGCTGTGACCCCGCCTCCGGGCGGCGGCGGAAACGGCGGGCACCACGATCACGACCACCACGATCACGATGACCACGCCCACGCCGTCCAGCAGCTCCACCACGTGGTGAACAACTACTCCTACACCTCCACGGTCGATGACCGCGACAACATCGTGGACCAGTCCGTCAACCAGAACATCTGGGCTGACGGTGACGTCAAGCAGTGGTTCGACAACGACTCCGTCATCGCCTCCGGAGACCGTTCCATCGCCGCCGGCGACGACGCGGATGTGGACGACTCCAACAACATCGAGGACTCCTACAACGACAACTCGGACCACTCGACGGACAATTCCACCGACAACTCCATCCGCGCCGGCGGCGACGTCAACATCGGCAACGAGGAAACGGACATCGACGACTCCTTCAACACCGATGTGGACCTGGACGTCGACGACTCGTTCAACGACAACTCGGACAATTCCGACAACTCGGACAACTCGACCAACGGGTCCTACAACGACAACTCGGACAATTCGGACAACTCCACGGACATCGACGTCGACCTCGACAACGTGGGCAACACCACCGACAACTCGGACAACTCCATCAACACGGACGTGGACATCGAGGACTCCTTCCAGGACAACTCGGACAACTCCACCAACACGGATATCGACGTCGCCCTGGACAACGTCGCCAACACCACGGACAACTCCGACAACTCGAGCAGCACCACCGACAACTCGGACAACTCCATCAACACCGACGTCGAGATCGAGGATTCCTTCCAGGACAACTCGGTCGAGGTCGAGGACTCCTTCCAGGACAACTCGCTCCAGGTTGAGGATTCGTTCCAGAACAACTCCGAAACCGAGACCAACACCGAAATCGAGGTGGAGGACAACACCCTGGTCCTGTAGCACCTGACCGGGCACCAGGCCCGGCAGGAGGGTCCGTCCCTCCTGCCGGGCTCTCCGGCTTATCCCGCGTTCCACTCCGCAGCGCCACGCTCCGGAGCCCGACCCGAAGGACAGACTGTGGCAGAAGCAGGACCGGCCAAGGCAGCACCGGCCACCCCGGAGCAACTGATCAAGCTCGTGGAAAGCGGCCTCCAGCTCGTCGGCGACGGCGACCGCGCGGACCTCCGACAGCGGTTGAACCATGCACTCGGCCGGCTCCGGGACCCGAGCGTGCGCGTCATCGTGGTGGGGGAGTTCAAGCAGGGCAAGAGCAAACTCATCAACGCCCTGGTGAACGCCCCGGTCTGCCCGGTGGACGACGACGTTGCCACCTCCGTGCCCACCGTGGTCCGCCACGGTGAACCTGCCTCGGCCGCCATCCTCGTGCCCACGGCCGAGTCCGACGGCGGCGACGACGCGAAAGTCGAACGCCAGCCGATCCCCATCGAAGACCTCGCAGCCTACGTCTCCGAACAGGGGAACCCGGGCAACAGCAAGAAGCTGGTGGCCGCCGAGGTGTACCTGCCCAGGAAGATCCTGACAGGCGGGCTGACCGTCATCGACTCGCCCGGCGTGGGCGGCATGGGGTCCTCGCACACCCTCACCACGTTGACGGCGCTGCCGACAGCCGATGCGATGCTCCTGGTGTCCGACGCATCCCAGGAGTACACCGAGCCCGAACTTCGGTTCCTCCGGCAAGCCATGCGGATCACGCCCAGCGTTGCCGGGGTGCTGTCCAAAACGGACCTCTACCCTGAGTGGCGGCGGGTGGCGGACATCGACCGCGGGCACCTGGACAACGTCGCACCGGGCATCCCGCTTTTCCCGGTTTCCTCGGACCTCCGGATCGAGGCCGGCCGGCTCCAGGACGCGGAACTGAACGCAGAATCGGGCTTCCCTGCCCTGGTCCGGCACCTGCGCACCGAGGTAGTGGGGAATTCGGAGCGCCTGCAGCGCCGGTCGGTCAGCCAGGACCTGCTCTCCGTCACCGAAAACCTCCGGCTCTCCCTGCAGTCCGAACTTGATGCCCTGGAAAACCCCGAGGGCACCCCCCGGATGATCGCCGGCCTGGAACTGGCGAAAGCCGAGGCGGACGATCTCCGGAAACGCTCGGCCCGCTGGCAGATCACCCTCAACGACGGCATCAGCGACCTGATTGCGGACATGGAATACGACCTGCGGGACCGGCTCCGCCGCATCCAGCGCGAGGCCGAGGCAGCCATCGACCAGGGCGACCCCGGGCCCACCTGGAACGAGTTCTCCACGTGGCTCGAGGAATGCTCGGCCGCCGCCATCTCCGATACTTTCGTGTGGACCAGCGAACGTGCGCAATGGCTGGCCACGCAGGTGGCGGAACATTTCGCCGAGGATGAGGTCAGGCTCCCGGCCCTGCGCGTCTCGGACACCGGCGACGTGCTGGACCCCGTGGACGAGATGCCGGCCCTGGACCCCGGCCGCGTGAACGCGGTCCAGAAGGTCCTGATCGGCATGCGCGGCTCCTACGGCGGCGTGCTGATGTTCGGCCTAATTACGGGGATCTTCGGGATGGCCCTGATCAACCCCCTGTCGGTGGGCGCCGGCCTGCTGCTGGGCCGCAAGGCGTACCGCGAGGACAAGGAGGCCCGGCTCAAGCGGCGGCAGGGAGAAGCCAAGGCCCTGGTCCGCCGCCAGGTGGACGACGTCACGTTCCAGGTGGGCAAGCAGCTCAAGGACCGGCTGCGGCTGGTGCAGCGGTCCATCCGCGACCACTTCACCGGCATCGCGGAGGAGCACCACCGGTCGCTGGCCGATTCCGTGGCCGTGGCCCAAAAGGCGGCCACCACGTACACGCTGCAAAAGGATGTGCGGATCAAGGACATCCGGGCCGAGCTCAAGCGGGTGGACGCCCTGCACGCCGCCGCCGCTGCGGTGGCCGCCGGCGCGGCGGGCGGCAGGACACCGGGAACCCCGGCCATGGCGGCCGCCGGATGACCGCGGCCACCCTTGCCGGCGCCGGGGAGCTGGTGCGCGGTGCCCTGGAGGCCTACGACGGCGACCCGGCAGTTTCCGCGCTGCTGCGGGGGTACGCGCGCAGGCTCGAGGAACCGCTGCGGATCGCCATCGCGGGGATGGTCAAGGCAGGGAAATCGACCCTCCTGAACGCCATCATCGGAGAGGAAATAGCTCCAACGGACACGGGGGAGTGCACCCGCATCGTCACCTGGTACCGGTATGGCCGGACGCCGCGCATCACCCTGCACCCGAAGGACGGGGAACCCCGGATCCTGCCGCTCAAACGCGTGGAAGGGCGCCTGGTGTTCGTCCTGGGCGATGTCCACGCCGAGGACGCCGAACGCCTGGACGTTGAATGGCCGTCACCGACGCTGCGCACCATGACACTGATCGATACCCCCGGCATCGCCTCCCTCTCCGGTGATGTTTCGGCCCGCTCCACGGACTTCCTCACCCCCGGTGACACGCCGTCGGAAGCGGACGCCATCGTCTACCTGATGCGGCACATGCATGCCTCGGACCTGCGGTTCCTCGAGTCGTTCCGGGACACCGGGGCCGGCAGGTCGGGGACCGTGAATGCCCTTGCCGTCCTGTCCCGCGCCGACGAAGTGGGGGCCGGGCGGATCGATTCCCTGCTCTCGGCCGGAGACATCGCCGAACGGTACCGGCGTGACCACAACCTCCGGAAGCTGGCGCTGGGGGTGGTGCCGGTGGCCGGGCTCCTGGCACAGACGGCCCGTAGCCTCCGGCAGCAGGACTTCGCGGCACTCCAGTTGCTGGCGGGCCTGGACCGGGCCGCCCGGGAAAAGATGATGCTGTCCGCCGACCGGTTCCTCCGCGGCACCGAACCGCCGGAACTGACGCCCGGGGCCAGGGAGTCCCTGCTGGCCAGGTTTGGGCTGTTTGGAATCCGCCTCGCCGTGGTGCTCATCCGCAACGGTTTCACGGAGCCCACCCCGCTGGCCCATGAACTGGCCCGCCGCAGCGGCCTGGACCCGCTGCTGGAACTGCTGGGCCGGCAGTTCCAGGCAAGGGCTGAGGCGCTCAAGGCCCGCACCGCGCTGGTGGGCGTCGGAGCGGTCCTGCAGGCTCATCCCAGGGAGGGGACCGCGCACCTGGCCGCGGCGCTGGAGCGGCTGCAGGCCAACGCGCACGAGTTCCGTGAACTGCGGCTCCTGGCCACGCTGCGTACCAGCGGCCTGCCGTTGAACCCGGAACTGGCCGCGGACGCTGAGCGCCTCATCGGCGGGTGGGGTCCGGCAGCGCATGTCAGGCTGGGACTGAAGGCCGATGCCCCGGCGGACGACGTCGCCGACGCCGCCCGCCGCTGCCTGGTGCGGTGGCGGGCCGTGGCGGAGAACCCGCTCACCGAACGCGGGGCCCTGGAGGCCTGCCGCGTGGTGATCCGCAGCTGCGAGGGGGTGCTGGCGGAGGCGTCGGCGCTGCAGCGGCAGCGGTCCGCCTGACCTTACCTGGCCCGGCGGCTCTTCAGCCAGGCGTTCGAGGCCGGCAGGAACAACAGGATGAGTCCTGCCAGGGACAGCAGCAGCTGGGCGCCCCACAGCAACAGGACGTAGTTGGCGCTGTCTCCCTCCGGGATCAGGAATGCTGCCGCCAGCAGCGTTACCAGTGCGTGGGCTGCCAGCAGCGGAACCAGGACCCAGCGGGCCCAGCCGCGCCGGCCCATAACCGCGCCCAGCAGGACGGCTTCGACGCCGATGACCAGCAGCAGCGCCGCCAGACTGCCCCAGAAGACGATGCCCGCTGCCGTGCCGATGGCCTCGGCGTCCCCTCCGGGCGACATCCGGTCCACCACCCCGCGCAGCCTTTCCAGGTGCCCGTCACGGGAGAGGAAGGTCCCCACGAGGACCGCCAGGCCGGCCACGAATCCCAGCACCCACAGTGTCCGGGCGAGTCGCGCGCTACCGGGGGCGGGAGGCACGACGGCGATGGGTGCCGCTGGTGCGTAGGACAGCCCGGGGCGGGGCGGCGGCGAAGCCTGGGGAGCCGAAGGGTGCGGCCGCGGCGGCCCTGACGGAGTTTCTCCGGACGCCGCGGTGTGCAGCCGGTCTTCCCCGTCAGGTTCGTACGCCATGGGCCCTACTTCAGTCCGTCGGTGTCGTGGTCGTTTTCGTGCTTGCCCTTGCCGCCGTCAACGTCCTTCGCCTTGGCATCGAGCTCGTCCTTGAGCTTCTTCAGGCGCGCGGCCTCGGCCTCGTTCCGGCGGCGGACTTCGAGGTTGCGGAGGAACTCCGGGTCGTCATCCGGGGCGGTGGGGTGGCGGTAGGCCTGCTGTGGCGCGGCAGGACGCGGGCGGCCGATCAGCAGCCACAGGATGGCTCCCAGCACCGGCAGGATGATCATGACCACGATCCAGGCGGGTTTCGAAATTCCCCGCGTCAGGCGGCCATCGGTACGGATCACGTCCACGAGGCCATACACGAAGATGACGAGGACTGCCACGGCCAAAGCCACACGGAGGAGCATGGCATCAAGTCTATCGTCCGCGGGCGCAGGGGGCCGTGGGCAGGAGGCGGCTAAACTTGAATGTGGCCTTTTTGAAATACTCCCTGATCCGCCTGGCTCTTTTCGTTCCCCTGTTTGTGGTTTTCCTGCTGCTGCAGCTGGGTGCGCTGCTGTCCGTGGTCTGCGCGGCCGTGATCGCGTTCGCCGTGAGCTACCTCTTTTTCCAGAAGCAGCGGGATGAGGCTACAGCGGCCCTGCACCACCGTTTCTCCGGCAAGGCCAAGCCGATCCGGTCCGCCGGCGAAGTGCAGGACGCCAACGCCGAGGACGCCCTCCTGGACGCCAACCCGGACGTCACCATCAACAACGACCGGAACCCGAAGCCGCGCGGCTAGTCCAGCAGCGGCTCAGAAACCGTGGCTGAGCACCAGGCCCAGTGAGAACAGCAGGCTGTAGCCGAGGTTGATCAGGCCGGTCTGCTTGAGCACGGGGATGAGGCTCTTGCGCTTGCGGCCGTTGATCATCAGCCACGCCGGCATGAGGCAGGCGGGGATCAGCAGCAGCACAATGAGCATCCACGGCCGGCCCGGGGCCAGGATCACCACCAGCAGGATGGCCACCGCGAGCATCAGCACGTAGCTTTCCCGGGCGTGCTTGTCACCCAGCCGCACAGCCAGGGTCTTCTTGCCAGCCTGCGTATCCGTAGGGATGTCACGCACATTGTTGGCCATCAGCAGCGCGGTGGCGATCAGGCCGGTGCCGATGGCGCCGATGACGGCCGGCAGGTTGACCTGCCCGGCCTGGGTGTAGGTGGTTCCCAAGGTTGCCACCAGCCCGAAGAAGACAAACACGAACACATCGCCCAGGCCCATGTAGCCGTAGGGGTTCTTGCCCCCGGTGTAGCCCCACGCCGCCATGACGCAGCCCAGGCCCACCAGGATCAGCCACCAGCTTTGGGTAATGATGACCAGCGCCAGCCCGAACACCATGGCCGCGGCGAACGTTCCGAACGCCGCCCGTTTGACGTGCTCGGGCTTCGCGGCTCCGGAACCCACCAGCCGCAGCGGGCCGACGCGGTCATCGTCGGTCCCGCGGATCCCGTCCGAGTAGTCGTTGGCGAAATTCACGCCCACCTGCAGGAGGAGGGCCACCAGCGCTGCCAGGATGGCGTTGGGCAGAAGGAATGAATCCATCTCGTAGGCGGCGGCGGAGCCGATGAGCACCGGCGCAATCGCGGCGGGCAGCGTCCTCAGTCGGGCGCCTTGGATCCATTGGGCGGCTGTTGCCACGTTCAGTACCTCATGTTGTTTCGTTTGGGCGGCAGGATGCCCTTCAGGCAGGCGCCACGGTGGTGCAGGTCCACTCTACTTTCCCTGGTGCAGGGCGCTGAGTTCGGCGGTCATGGCCATCCGGTCGGGTTTGCCGTTCGGCAGCATTTTCAGGGCGGCGGCGGTGAGGACCGTCTTGGGGGCGGCGAAGCCCAGGTCCCGGTGCCAGTCGCCGCGGAGCGCGGCGACAGTGGAACCGTCCGCCGCGTCGGCGTCCGGTGCGAGTGCCACGTAGGCGGCCACGGCCTGGCCCCACTCCGCGGACGGGACGCCCGCCACGAAGGCCGCGGCGACGGCGTCGTGCTTTTCCAGCGTTTCCTGGACCTCTGCGGCGGAAACCTTCATGCCGCCGGTGATGATCACGTCGTCCGCCCGGCCCAGGACGGTGAGCCGGCCGTCGTCGTCGATGCTGCCAAGGTCGCTGGTGCGGTACCAGCGCACGCCGTCCTCTTCGAAGAAGGTGCCGTTCTCCTCGTCCGGGGCGTCGAGGTAGCCGGCGGCGATGGTGTCGCCGCCCAGGTGGATCCGGCCGTCCCCGGCCACGCGGACGGAGACTCCTTCCAGCGGATATCCGTCGTAGACGCAGCCCCCGGATGTTTCGGCGGACCCGTACGTGGTAACCACCCGGACGCCGGCGTCACGCGCGGCCTCCAGAAGGGCCGGCGGGGTGGGGGCGCCGCCCAGCAGGATGGCGTTGAAGCGCCGCAGCACGGCAAGGGTCTCCGGGGACGGGTCGTCCAGCAGCCGCTGGAGCTGGGTGGGAACCAGCGAGGTGTACCGGATCCTGTCCGTGAGCTCCAGCGCGGCAGCCGTGAAGGCCTCCGGCGTGAAGCCGCCGGACATGTCCATGACCCAGGGCCGGGTCCCGGCGAACAGTGACCGCACCAGCACCTGGATGCCGGCGACGTACTGGACCGGCAGGGCGAGCAGCCACTGCCCCTCGCCCTTGAGCGCAAGCGCGGTGGCCATCGAGGACGCCGCGAGGGACTCCACGGTCAGGACCGTGGCCTTGGGCACTCCGGTGGAGCCGGAGGTGCGGACCACTGCCACGGCGTCGTCGCAGCCCGGGGTTTCGGTGTGTCCCACCACCAGGGCGCCGTCGGGTCCCACGGAAAGCTCGACGGCGGGTCCCTCGCCGTGGAGGGCGGCGGCCAGGGCCTTCAGGACGGGCTCGATGTTGAGGTGGCCGGTATTGGGGGAGGTGCTGTTCATCTGCCGCTCCTGCCTTAGAAGTAGTACGGGAACGAGGACCAGTCGGGGTCCCGTTTTTGCAGGAAGGCCTCCTTGCCCTCCACCGCCTCGTCCGTCATGTACGCCAGCCGGGTCGCTTCGCCGGCGAAGACCTGCTGGCCGGCCAGGCCGTCGTCGGCCAGGTTGAACGCGAACTTCAGCATCCGGATGGCCTGCGGGGACTGGCGGGCAATGTCCGCGGCGTACTCCAGGGCCACCTCCTCCAGCCGTTCATGGTCCACGGCCTCGTTCACGGCGCCCATCCGGACCATGTCCTCGGCGGAATATTCACGGGCCAGGAAGAAGATTTCCCGGGCGGCCTTCTGGCCGATCTGCCGGGCCAGCAGGGCGGACCCGTAACCGGCGTCGAAGCTACCCACGGTGGCGTCGGTCTGCTTGAACTTGCCGTGCTGGCGGGAAGCGATGGTGAGGTCCGCCACCACGTGCAGCGAATGCCCGCCGCCTGCGGCCCAGCCGTTGACGACGGCGATGACCACCTTGGGCATGGTGCGCATCAGCCTCTGGACCTCCAGGATGTGCAGGCGGCCGGCACGGGCGGGATTGATGGTTTCCTGGGTCTCGCCGTCGGCGTACTTGTACCCGTCCCGGCCACGGATGCGCTGGTCCCCGCCGGAACAGAAAGAGTGGCCGCCGTCCTTGGGTGACGGTCCGTTGCCGGTGAGCAGCACGGTGGCCACGTCGGGGGTCATGCGGGCGTGGTCCATGGCGCGGTAGAGCTCGTCCACGGTGCCGGGGCGGAACGCGTTGCGGACCTCGGGGCGGTTGAACGCGATCCGTACGGTGGGCAGGTCACGGACCCACGAGCCGCCGGCGTCCCGCTCCACCTGCCGGTGGTACGTCATGTCCTGGAAGTCCTCGAAGCCTGAGACCACCCGCCAGCGGGTGGGATCGAAGACGTCGGACACCGGGGCGGGAATTTGGTTGCTCACCGTCCAAGTCTAGTAATCGGCCTCAGCTGATGCAGAACTCGTTCCCTTCGGGGTCCGCCATGGTGTGCCAGGAATGGGGTCCCTGCCGCGCGGTCCAGAGGAAAGTGGCACCCCGGGCCTCAAGCTCGGCGCGGACCTGGTCCTTGTCCCGGCCGGCCAGGTTCACGTCCCAGTGCACCCGGTTCTTGACCACCTTCTCCTCTTCCCCGGACTGGAACAGGAGGCGCCGGCTGGGGGCCTTGGCGTCGATCTCCTCCGGCGGGCGGATGGCGGCGCCGTCCTTCCACACCAGGTTGCCGCGGTGCAGCATGGTCTGGTCCTCGGTGGCGAAGCCCTGATCGATCATGGACCGGATGAACCCGGCGTCCTGCGGCTCCACTTCCCATTGCAGGGTTTCGGCCCACCAGTCGGCGAGCTGGTGCGGCTGCCGGCTGTCGATGACAATCTGGATATTCAGTCCCATCCCACCACGGTACGGGGACGGGGTGCCGCGGCGGTAGGGCTCAGGCCTGGACCTGCTGCAGCTGTTCGAACAGTTCCGGCGGGATGGCGTAGATGAAGATAACCGCCAGCAGGTTCTTGGCGGCGTGGACAAAGTAGGAGAACATCACGTTCCTGCCCGTCCACACGTACACGAACACCAGGGTTGCGCCCATGGCCAGGTAGGGGAGCAGGGCGGTCAACGTGATGGCCTGCTGGCCGGCGATGTGGATGCCGGCGAAGACGACGACGGACAGGGCGCAGCACAGCCAGATGTTCAGCCGCCGGCTGAGCTTGCCGATCAGCAGGTGCCGGAAGATGTATTCCTCCACGAACGGGCCCAGGATAACCAGGACCGGGACGATCAGCCAGGCGGGGACCTGCTGCATCAGTGCCTGCAGGCCGGCCTGGTTCGCAGACGTCTGAGCCTCCCCTCCCGCGGCCACCACCAGCGCCGTGAGGATCATCATCACGATCACGGCCGCGGGGACCATCAGCACGGTGAACCACGGGCGCGTGGCGAGCACCCGCAGGTCCCGGACCACCACCTGCCGGGCGGCCAGGAACGCGAGTATGCCCACGGAAGCATAGAAGAACAGGTTGACCACGTAGGACGCCGCCGCGGGGGAGGGCGAGAACTGCTGGATCAGCGGCGCCAGCAGTTCACCGGCCAGGGTGAACGCGCCGGCGATGACCACGTAGGTGGCCAGTGCTGCGAAGTCCAGCGGCGTGAACCGGTACAGGTGCGGCTGGGGGGCGGGAGGTCGGCGGTGCAAGGTGGCCATGGCTTCAGCCTAGCTTCCGGGGGCGGCGTGTGGGCCGGCCTGCGCCAGGACCGGTGCCGGTCGGGAACGGGCCGGTCAGGACTGGCCGGTGACGGTCAGGGCGATCAGGACACAGTTGAGGCCCACGATCAGGGTGGCGCTGGTCCAGCCGGCGACTTTCACGGCGTTGGAGTCCACATGGATGCCCATGACCTCGCGCTTGCCGGTCAGCCGGATCAGCGGGATCAGCGCGAAGGGGATGCCGAAGCTGAGCAGCACCTGGCTCAGCACCAGGGCGAGGGTGGGTTCGATTCCCGCGCCGAGGATGGCCAGGGCGGGGACCAGGGTGATGACCCGCCGGAGCAGCAGCGGGATCCGGACCTTCAGCAGTCCGCCCATGATGGTGGCCCCGGCGTAGCAGCCCACCGAGGTGGAGGCCAGCCCGGAGGCCAGCAGGCCGATGGCGAACACCACGCCCACGGCCGGACCCAACGCTGCGGTGACTGCGGCATGGGCGCCGTCGATGGTGTCCGTACCTTCGATGCCGCGCAGGCTGGAAGCTGCCAGCAGCAGCATCGAAATGTTCACCACTCCGGCCAGCAGCAGGGCGCCCAGCACGTCGAACTTGGTGGCTCGGATCAGGCGGGTCCGCACGGCCGGGTCGGGGGAGAATCCGTGCCGGTCCCGGGCCAGGGCGGAGTGCAGGTAGATGGCGTGCGGCATCACGGTGGCACCGAGCATGCTGGCGGCGAGCAGGACGGTGTCCGTGCCCTCGAAACGGGGAACCAGGCCGCCCAGGGCGCTGCCGGCGTCGGGCGGGTTAACGAACAGGCCGGACATGAAGCCCACGGCGATGACGCCCAGCAGGACCAGGACGGCGTATTCGAAGGATTTCTGCCCCCGCGCAGACTGGAGCGCCAGCAGCAGCATGGACGCCACGCCGATGATGACCCCGCCCAGGAGCAGTGGAAGTCCGAACAGCAGGTTCAGGGCCACGGCGCCGCCAATGACCTCGGCCATGTCCGTGGCGCCGGCAACGACTTCGGCCTGGACCCAGTACAGGCGCCGGGAGCGGTTGCCCAGCCGTTTACCCAGGATCTCGGGGAGGCTCAGCCCGGTGGCAAGCCCCAGCTTGGCGGACTGGTACTGGACCAGCACTGCCATGGCGTTGGCCATCACCAGGACCCAGACCAGCAGGTAGCCGTAGCTGGCGCCGGCGGTCAGGTTGGCTGCGACGTTCCCCGGGTCCACGTAGGCGATGGCGGCCACGAACGCCGGGCCCAGCAGCAGCAGGCGCGACCACAGCCGGCCTGCGGCAGGGCGTCCTTCCAGGGTGGGTGCAGCCATGGTCATCTCCTCGCCGTTGCGGTAACAGTCTGAGAATACCGCAAATTTAGGCACACCGAAAAGTATGTTTGTGGGTCCCCGCAATATGCGGGTGTAGTGCGCGTCACGTAGCACCCGGCTGTGTCTTGTACGATGGATAGGCCGCGCGAAGCTTCGGCAGGAGCAGGAATTGCGCTCACAAACGGCCGCCCGAACCCCAAAAGGCCGAATATGTGAGCTGGATCATGCGTCCCCCGGATGCGGCCAACCCCCAACCCACAAGGAACCGTTGTGCCTCAAAGTACCCCGCCCGAAATCAAGAACAGCACGGCACCATCCAGCGCCGTCGACACGTCCCTCAGCGCCGAGGGCTACAGCAAAACGCTGGGCAGGCGCCACGTCACCATGATCGCGATGGGCGGCGCCATCGGCGTGGGCCTGTTCATGGGAGCCGGCGGACGCCTTGCTTCCACCGGCCCGGCCCTCATCTTCTCCTACGCCATCGCCGGCGTCATCGCCTACCTGCTCATGCGGGCCCTGGGCGAACTCATCATGTACCGCCAGACCTCCGGCTCGTTCGTCAGCTACGCCGGTGAAATGTTCGGCCGCAAGGGCGCCTACCTGTCCGGCTGGATGTACTTCATCAACTGGGCCATGACCGGCATCGCCGAACTCATCGCCATCGGCCTGTACTTCCAGTTCTTCTTCCCGAACGTCCCCGTGGAACTCTCAGCCATCGCCGCACTGGTGCTGCTGGTGGCCGTGAACCTGTTCAGCGTCAAAGCGTTCGGTGAGTTCGAATTCTGGGCCTCCTGCCTCAAGGTCGCCGCTATCGTCATCTTCCTCGCCGTGGGCACCTTCATGGTGGTCACCAACGCCAAGGTTGGCGACGGGCACGCGTCCGTGGCCAACCTCTTCCATGACGAGGGCGGCATGTTCCCCAAGGGCGCCCTGGTCATGATCCTAGTGTTGAACGCCGTCATCTTCGCCTACAACGCCATCGAGCTGGTGGGCATTACGGCCGGCGAGATGCAGAACCCGGAACGCGAAGTGCCCAAGGCGATCCGCGCCGTCGTGGTCCGCATCGTGGTGTTCTACGTCGGCTCCGTGTCCCTGCTGGCCATGCTGCTGCCCTCGGACCAGTACAAGGCCGGGACCTCGCCGTTCGTCACCGTCTTCGGCCAGATGGGCCTTGGCTGGATGGGAGACGTCATGAACATGATCGTCATCACCGCCGCCCTGTCCTCCTGCAATTCGGGGCTGTACTCGATCGGCCGCATTTTCCGCACCATGGCCAACAATGGGCACGCCCCGCAGTGGCTGACCCGCATGTCCACCCGCCGGGTCCCGTACGCCGCCATCCTCGCCATCGGTGCCGTCTACCTAGTGGGCATCCTGCTCAACATCTGGCTGGGCGGATCGCACGCTTTCGACCTCGCGCTGAACACTGCCTCCATCGGCGTGATCTTCACCTGGGGATCCATTTTCGCCAGCCAGATCGCGCTGCGGAAGAAGAAGGGCAATGTCTCCACCCTGCCCATGCCCGGCTCGCCGTGGACCAGCTGGGCAGGCCTGGTGGCCCTGCTCGCCATCACGGTGCTCATCGGCTTCGACACCATGACCAGCAAGGACGGCGAGGTGTTCTACCTTGGCCTGTGGACCCTGGGCACCATCCCGTTCTTCGCCGTGGTCCTGTGGCTGGGCTGGCAGAAGGTCAAGAACAACGCGCCCAAGAGCGAGCTGTACAGCTGACCCCGGCGAGCTGACCGGACCAACGGTCGACGGCGGGACGCCCCTTGCGCGGGCATCCCGCCGTCGCGTGTTTAACAGCGGTTCCGGGCAGTCAGTCCTTCAGGTGCCGGCCGAAGTAGTCCTCGATCCGCCGCCAGGCTTCGGGTGCCGACGCCGGGTCCGGGCCGACGCCCATGACGCGCATCAACGGCCGCAGGAGCGCCGGGCCGGGCATTTCGTCATTGAGGAAGGAATGGCCCGCCCCCGGGAATTCCTTCACGCTGTGCTCGATGCCCAGCTGGTCCAGGGCCGAGTCCAGCCGTGCAACCGCCCCCTTCAGGGACCTGTCTGCCCCGCCGTAGTTGCCCACCAGCGGGCAGGAGCCGCGCAGGGCGTCCACCAGGTCCTCCTGGTGCTTGCCCGGCAGGCGGCCGTAGTTGACCGAGGCGGCATCGAAGCCGTCCCGGGCCACCAGCAGGGCGAAGCCGCCGCCCATGCAGAAGCCGATCACCCCTGTCTTCCCCGTGCACAGTTCCGACTGCTCGAGCCAGGTCCGTGCCGTGGCGATGTCGACGAAGGGCTTGCCCGTGCGCGCGGCCATGGCACGCATGGTTCCCACCAGGCAGCGGCGGGGGCCGCCGTCGCTGAACAGGTCCAGCGCCAGGGACAGGTACCCCGCCCGGGCGAGCCGGTCCGCCTGCCGGCGCGTCTGGTCGTCCAGGCCGAACGCTTCGTGGATCATCACGACGCCCGGAAACGGGCCCTGGCCCTGGGGCACAGCCAGGTAGCCGCCCAATGAGTGCGAACCGCCCGCTGCGGCACTTCCGGCGCTGAGGTCAACGTACGTCATGGCCCAAGGGTAGCCGCCCGGCGCCGGGCCGGTGCAGACTGGGCCTGTGGGCGAACCGTGGGTGCTGCATGTGGATCTGGACCAGTTCATCGCTGCCGTGGAAGTCCTCCGCAGGCCTGAGCTGGCCGGCAGGCCCGTTATTGTGGGCGGCCGCGGTGATCCCACCGAACGGGCCGTAGTGTCCACCGCTTCCTACGAGGCCAGGGCCTACGGCGTAGGGTCCGGCATGCCCCTGCGGATCGCCGCGCGGAAAGTCCCCGACGCCGTGATCCTGCCAGTGGACCATGATGCGTACCTGCAGGCCTCGGGCGAGGTGATGGAGGTGCTGCGCTCGCGACCTGGCGCCACCGTCCAGGTGCTGGGCTGGGACGAGGCGTTCGTCGGCGTGGAAACACCGGACCCGGAGGCCTATGCCCGGCAACTGCAGCACGCGGTGCTCGAGGCCACCCGGCTGTGGTGCAGCGTGGGCATCGGCGACACCCTGGTCCGGGCCAAGGTGGCCACGACGTTCGGCAAGCCGGCCGGCGTCTTCCGGCTCACCCGGGACAACTGGCTCGACGTCATGGGAAGCCGGCCCACCATTGAGCTGTGGGGCGTCGGGACCAAGGTGTCACGCCGCCTGGCGACGCTTGGCATTGGCACTGTGGCCGAGCTGGCGGCGGCGGACCCGGCCGGACTGATCCCCGAATTCGGGCCGAAGATGGGTCCCTGGTATGCGCAGCTGGGCCGGGGCGACGGCGCCCGGGAGGTGGATGACACCCCGTGGGTGGCGCGGGGCCACAGCCGGGAAACCACGTTCCAGCGCGACCTCACCGAACCGGAGCAGGTGGACGCGGCCGTCCGCGAACTGGCGGCGGCGGTGATGGAGGATGTGGCGGCCGAGGACCGTCCGGTGGTGGGGCTGACCCTGAAGGTCCGCTACGCCCCGTTCACCACCAAGACCTTCGCGCGGAAGATTCCGCAGACTGCCGATCCCGGGGAAGTGCTGTCCAGTGCGCTTGACCTTCGGGCCAGGATTGAGCCGGGACGTCCCGTCCGGCTCCTGGGCCTGCGGGCGGAAATGACCATGCCGGAGGGTTCGCGGCAGGGGCACACACCCACCCGAAGCGGCTGGTGACCCCATCCATTGCTGACTATTTGTCGGTTTAGGCCCTCAAAACGACAAATGGGCCCACGCCGGCAGGGTTCCCTGGCCGAGCTTGCGAGGCTAGGGGGCCGGTGGGGAGCAATCGATGGTGAGGGGACAGCGAAATGGCGGCGGATCCGGTGGATCCGCCGCCATGGTGCAACCGCCGTTCGCTGCGGCCGCAACAGCAAGGACTAATCGCGCTTGAAGTCGTCCTTGATGTTTTCGCCCACCTTCTTCGCGTCGGCCTTGACCTGGTCGGTCTGGCCTTCTGCCTTCAGGCGGTCATTGTTGGTAGCGTTGCCCGCCGCTTCCTTGGCCTTGCCGCCCAAGTCTTCGGCTGCGTTGCTGATCTTGTCTCCGAGGCCCATGGTGAGGCTCCTTTCGTTTCCGCCCATCAATGCCCTCCCACCGTAACACGAAGTATGCTTACTAATTCAAGTCGCGGGCCGGTTCCCGCCGCCGCTGTCGGCGCGCGGCGATAGGCTCGACCGTATGGACCAAAGCCTTAGCCTCACCCAGCACATCCAGGCATCTCCGCAGACAGTGTGGTCCGTGATCACGGACATCGAAGGTGCTCCGGCAACGCTGTCCGGCGTGGAATCCGTCCAACTCCTCACCGACGGCCCGTATGGCGCAGGGACGCGCTGGCGGGAAACCCGGAAGATGTTTGGCAGGTCCGAGACCGTGGAGATGTGGGTGGACCAGGCAGAACCGCCACGGTCCACCGTGGTCAGGGCAAACCAGGGCGGCGCGGATTACAGTACGCGGTTCAGCCTGGTTCCGCGCGATGGCGGGACGGACCTGACGCTGACTTTCGGTGCCCGGATGTCCAGCCCTACGGCTGCCGGCCGCCTGATGGCCGCCCTCCTGGGCCGCGTGGGCATGGCCGCCAGCCGGAAGGCCCTCGCCCGGGACCTGGCGGAGATCGCGGCAAAAGCGGAGTCCCTCCGGTGACCGGGTCCGGAAGCCGCCGGGGCAAGCCGGCCGCCACCCCGCCGCGGCTTTCGCCGGTACGGCCCGCGGAACTGGAGGACCGCGCCATGGATTTCCGCCGCGCCGCCCGTCACGACGGCGGCCGGTACCGGCGCGTGGACGCCGACGGGCTGGAACTCTCCGGCGCCGACTTTTCCGAATGCGAATTCCTGGGGGTCTCCTTCCATGAGACCCAACTTCGCGGGGCGGGGTTCCGTGATTCCGTGCTCAGCGAACTGTATTCGCCGGTGTTCCGGGCTGCCCGCAGCACCTGGCGCGATGTGGAGCTGCGGAATCCGCGGCTGGGCTCGGCTGAACTACACGACAGCGGATGGCAGTCAGTCCGCATTGAGGGCGGCAAGCTGGACTTCCTCAACCTGCGGGGCGCCAAGCTGACGGACGTGCTCATCACGGACTGCATCATCAACGAACTGGACCTCGGCTCGGCCACCGCCACCCGGGTGTCGCTGAGGGGCTGCACCATCGGAACGCTGGACGTGACGGGTGCCCGACTCAAGGACTTCGACCTCCGCGGGGCAGACTTCCGCGGCATCAGCGGCCTGGGCAACATCGCAGGCCTGGTCATTGATGACTACCAGCTCGGCCTGCTGGCGCCGCTGCTTGCAGCCCAGCTGGGAGTCACCGTCCTCTGATCCGGGGCTGCGCGCTGCGGTACCGCCGTGTACTATTTACAGAACGAACGGTCGGTAAGTGGCGGGGTCCGCCCTGCCGGCCGCCGATGACAATGCTGTTAATCGCGTGAAGGGTGTTTCCATGGCTGCAACCGCAGGACCGCAGGCTTTCCTGGTTGGTGGTGTCCGGACTCCGGTGGGCAGGTACGGTGGGGCACTCTCCCCGGTCCGCCCCGACGACCTGGCTGCCCTGGTGGTCCGGGAAGCCGTACAGCGGGCTGGCCTTGACCCGGACAGCATCGATGAGGTCATTCTGGGCAACGCCAACGGTGCCGGCGAGGAGAACCGCAACGTGGCCAGGATGGCCACCCTGCTGGCCGGCCTGCCCCTGCATATCCCCGGCATCACCGTCAACAGGCTGTGCGCCTCCGGCCTCAGCGCCATCATCCAGGCCAGCCACATGATCAAGGCCGGCGCCGCTGACATCGTGATCGCCGGCGGCGTCGAATCGATGAGCCGGGCACCCTGGGTCCAGGAAAAGCCGGCCGCCGCGTTCGCCAAGCCGGGCCAGATCTTCGACACCTCCATCGGCTGGCGGTTCACCAACCCGCACTTCCAGCACGGCGGCCTGTCACGGGACGGGAAGATGACCTACTCGATGCCCGAGACCGCCGAGGAAGTGGCCAGGGTGGACGGCATCACCCGCGAGGATGCCGACGCCTTCGCGGTCCGCTCGCACGAACGCGCGCTCGCCGCCATCGAAGCGGGACGGTTCAAGGACGAGATCGTCCCCGTCACCGTCAAGACCCGCAAAGCGGAAACAGTCGTGGACACCGATGAGGGTCCCCGCGCCGGCACCACCGCCGAGGTGCTCGCCGGACTGCGGCCCGTGGCGCACGGCGGGCAGGTGGTCACCGCCGGGAACTCCTCCTCGCTGAACGACGGCGCCTCCGCCATCATCGTTGCTTCCGAGGCCGCCATCGAGCGGCTCGGACTGACCCCGCGGGCACGGATCCTCGACGGCGCATCGGCAGGATGCGAGCCGGAGATCATGGGCATCGGCCCTGTCCCGGCCACCCAGAAGATCCTGAAAAGGACCGGCCTGAGCGTTGGCGACCTCTCCGCCGTCGAACTCAATGAAGCGTTTGCCACCCAGTCGCTGGCCTGCGTCCGGCGCCTCGGACTCGACCCGGACATAGTGAACAACGACGGCGGCGCCATCGCTTTGGGGCATCCGCTGGGTTCCAGCGGCTCCAGGATTGCCATCACGCTCCTGGGCCGGATGGAGCGCGAAGACGCCAAGGTAGGCCTGGCCACCATGTGCGTCGGGGTTGGCCAGGGGACGGCCATGCTGCTGGAGAAAATCTGATGGCGGCCCCCGTGGACCTGGCAGCAGAGAAGTTCGCCGCGCTCAGCGTGGAGGAGCAGGGCGACCGTGTAGTGGTGCTGCTGAACCGGCCCGAGGTGCGCAACGCCATCGACCAGCAGATGGTGGACGAGCTGCACATTGTGTGCGCTGCCCTGGAACAGAACCCCAGGATCCTCATCATCGCCGGCGTGGACGGCGTCTTTGCCTCCGGTGCCGACATCGGACAGCTGAGGGAGCGGCGCCGGGACGATGCCCTGCAGGGCATCAACTCCACGGTGTTCGCCCGGATCGCCAAACTGCCGCTGCCCGTCATCGCGGCCGTCGACGGCTACTGCCTGGGCGGGGGCGCCGAACTGGCCTACGCCGCCGACTTCCGGATCGGGACGCCCGACGTCAAGATCGGGAACCCGGAGACCGGCCTGGGCATCCTGGCCGCCGCCGGTGCCAGCTGGCGGCTGAAGGAACTGGTGGGAGAGCCCGTGGCCAAGCAGATCCTCCTGGCCGGGAAGATCCTGAACGCCGAGGAAGCCCTCGCCGTCAACCTCATTACCGGGATCCACGCGGCCGGCGACCTCCTGGGCGCCGCCCACAGCCTCGCCGACCGGATCGCCCGGCAGGACCCGTTGGCGGTCCGGATCACCAAATCGGTGTTCCACGCCCCTGCCGAAGCACACCCGCTGATCGACCAGCTGGCCCAGGGCATCCTCTTCGAGTCCCAGGCCAAATTCGACCGGATGCAGGCGTTCCTGGACCGCAACGCGGAACGCAAGGCCTCCTCCTCCGACACCGCTGACGGAAAGTAGAACACCATGAGCAACTCCGAACTTCCTGCCGGCCTGCCTGCCCGCGTTGGCGTCCTGGGCGGTGGACGGATGGGCGCCGGCATCGCCCACGCCTTCCTGATCAAGGGGGCCGACGTGCTGGTGGTGGAACGCGACGAACAGTCCGCCGAAGCAGCGCGTGAACGGGTGGAGTCCGCCGCCGCGAAAAGCATCGAGCGGGGCGCCACCGACGCCAACCTGGACGAAATGGCATCCCGGCTCACCGTGGGCGTGGACTATGACGCCTTCAAGGACCGCGGCCTGGTGGTCGAAGCCGTGCCGGAGGACTGGGACCTGAAAGTGGCTTCCCTGCGCGGCATCGAGGAAAGGCTGGAAGCGGATGCCTTCCTCGCCTCCAACACCTCGTCGCTGTCCGTGAACGGCCTGGCCAAGGAGCTCCAGCGGCCCGGCAATTTCCTCGGCTTGCACTTCTTCAACCCCGTACCGGCGTCCACCCTCATCGAAGTGGTGCTGGGCGAGCAGACCAAGCCCGGACTCGCCGAAGAGGCGAAAAAGTGGGTGGCGGCACTGGGCAAGACCGCCGTCGTCGTCAATGACGCTCCCGGCTTCGCATCCTCACGGCTTGGCGTGGCCATCGCCCTGGAGGCCATGCGGATGGTCGAGGAAGGGGTGGCGTCAGCCGAGGACATCGACAACGCCATGGTCCTGGGCTACAAGCACCCCACCGGGCCGCTGCGGACCACGGACATCGTGGGCCTGGACGTCCGGCTGGGCATCGCCGAGTACCTGCAGTCCACCCTGGGTGACCGGTTTGCTCCTCCGCAGATCCTGCGGGACAAGGTGGCCCGCGGCGAACTGGGCCGCAAGACCGGCAAGGGCTTCTTCGACTGGAGCTAGGCCGGGCGCTTCGGCCCGCCGCTGTCCGCCGGCGGGACTAGTCGAAGAACCCCACGATGTAGCCGATGAAGTAGAGCAGGAACAGCAGCACGCCGGCGCCGATTGCCGCGATCCAGAAGACCTGCTGGCCCCTTCCGGATCCTGGCTGCCGGGGCTCCTGTGTGCCCGCCACCGAGCCTTCACCGGGCGGCGTTTCGCCCGGCGGGACTCCGCCGCCGGGTTCCAGGCCCGTGATCTTGTCGTCTTCCGGGTCCGGGTTGGTTCCTGACACGATAACTCCCTTGCTCGCACTGCCGGGGCCTGTCCCCAGCGTAACCGGCCGGCCTGCGTGGACCTAGGCTGGTGACGTGACTTTCCTCGAACCCCTTACCCTCACCGGCCGGCACGTAATCCTCGAACCGCTGCACCCCGACCACCACGATGGGCTCGTGGAGGCGGCGCAGGACGGTGAACTGTGGAAGCTCTGGTACACCTCCGTCCCGTCTCCCGGGGAGATGGCGGATGAAATCCGGCGGCGCCTGCGGCTCCAGGAGGACGGGTCGATGCTGCCGTTCACCACCCGGCTGATCGACCGGGACACCGGCGGGCCCGGGCGGATCATCGGGATGACCACGTACATGAATATCGACGCCGGTACGCCGCGTGTGGAGATCGGCTCCACCTGGAACGCGGCATCGGCACAGGGCAGCGGCACCAACCCGGATTCGAAGTTCCTGCTGCTGCGGCACGCGTTCGAAACACTCGGCTGCCCCGCCGTGGAGTTCCGCACCCACTGGCTCAACCACCAGTCCCGCGAAGCGATTGCCCGGCTGGGTGCCAAGCAGGACGGCGTGCTCCGCAACCACTCCCGGACCCGCGACGGCGTCCTGCGGGACACCGTCGTGTTCTCCATCCTGGAGCACGAATGGTCCATGGTCCGGGCCGGGCTGGAGTACCGGCTGGACCGCCGCGGGTAGGAACTTTTCCGCCCGGATCAGTTGCGCCGGGCCAGGGAATCGAGGTTCACAGCTCCTTCAAGGGCGCCGGCGTAAGCCTCATGGCCGGCCGCGTTGGGGTGGAAGTTCTGCAGGGCAAACGGGTCCGCCGGGTTGAAGTTGATCCAGGGTGCGGCGGAGTTGAGGGCATGGCCTGTGAAGGCCCGCGTGACGTCGACGTAGACAGCTTTGGCCTTGACCCGCGGGGATACCGCAGCCCTTTCGATCGTTCCGTTGAGGGTCAGCGTGCCTGCGTTGACCAGCCGCTGTGCCTCCGGGGTGAGCAACGTCGGCCAGCCGTCGGGATCGAAAAGGAGCGGATACCCGAACACCACGATGGTGGCGCGCGGCGCCGCCCTGCGGACCGCGGTCAAGGCTTCCACCAGGTTGGCCTGCACAGCGGGCAACGCGTCCCTGACCCGTTGCACTGCCTGCGCGCAGGCGTCGAGCGGCATCGTGGCGCAAATCTTCAACGGTGTGGTGAAGTCGATGTCATTGGGGCCGGCGGTCACGGTCACCAGCTCCGTGCGGACGGAGAGCTTCCCGGCGGCGGACGCCGCCGCGACCTGCTCCATCACGCTGGGAACGGCGTCGGACGGCCTGTCAGTGAGGACCGCGCCGGCGCATGCTGCATTGGCACTGTTGCCGCCCACCACCGGCAGCTTCAGGAGCAGGCTGACGTAGCCGCCATTGGTCTGCAGGCAGGGGGCTGCTGTGGTGTACGCGCCGGCGCCTATTCCGGCTGTGTAGGAGTCGCCGAACGCCACCAGGTCCACATCCGGTACAGGCGGCGCGGCTGCTGCCGGCGCAGCCGTGGACCCCAGCGCCACGGCCAGTGCGGCGAGGCCGGCCGCGAATGCCGGGTGCCGCCGTCGTAATGCTGTTGTTTCCATCGCAATTCTCCCTTGAACGTGGCCCGGGGCCCGAGGACAGGCAGGTGCAACAGTACGCCGGTCTGCCCGGACGGTCACCGGTGCCCCGTACCCGCCTTTTCCCTGGCCGGTACCTGTTGGTGACATGCACCGCTCCCGGGCGTGTGGTTAGCTGTGCGGATGGAGAATGCTGGCGGGGCCATGGACTGGGACGGTGCGGTGAATGCCTGGCACGTTGCCGGCGGCGTCTACCGGATGGGCCGGCGGGAATGGCTGACCGAAGAGGGCTGGCGGCAGGCCTACGACGCCGGCATCCGCACTGTCGTTGATCTGCGCAACGCCGCGGAGGCGCGGCGCCGCGGTACCGACCCCGTGGTCTCCGCAGCGGCCCTGCACGGCATGGAGGTGGTATCGGCACCCACGGAGGAATCCCACCACGCGCAGTTCGCCGCCCTCACCGGCCCCTACCTCAACGACCCCGCCTACTACCCGGACAACGCCCGGCTGTTCCCGCACAGGCTGGTGGCCGTCTTCCGCGCCTTCGCTGACGCCGCCGACCGGGGGAATGTGGTGCTGCACTGCGCCGCCGGCCGGGACAGGAGCGGCCTGGTGGCCGCCATGGTCCAGGACCTCGCCGGCGATCCCGACCACCTGATCGCGGAGGGCTACCGGCGGGCCGCCCGGGGCATCAACGAACGCTACCGGACCCACGGACCCCCGCATGACCGGGAACGCTACCTCGACGACGACGAACTGGCGCCGCTGCTGGAGCAGCGCGGGAAAGCAGTGGTGGAATTCGTGCGGAACCTGGACACCCGGGCCTACCTGCTCAAGAACGGACTCAGCCCTGCCGAGCTCGATGCCGTCCTCTCCCTGTGCGCCCCGGGCGCGGCCCGATGACCGCAGCCCGCCGCGCGCACCTGGTGCTGGGTGCGGCAACAGGAATCCTGCTGTCCGCAACCCTCGCGTCGCCCGCGACGGCCGATGACGGGAGTTCCACGGCACCAGCCCCGATCCAATCAGCCCCCGCCCAGCCAGCCCCGGTCCAGTCAGCCCCGGTCCAGTCAACATCGGGACCGTCCGACGCCGGGCTCGCCGACGCAGCGCTGAGGGACCTCGGCCTCACCCGGGAGCAATTCGCCGCCGCCGGCGAACGCGGAGCCTCAGCGGCTGCGGCAGCCGCCCGGCTGCGGGATGTCCCCGGCTACACAGGGATCCGGCTCGACGGCGGGCACATCGTGGTCACCGGCTCGGGCGCCGAACTCCTTGCCGGGGTGGCCGCGCTGGCTTCCAGCATCCCGGACATCGCTGTGGAGGCGCCGCAGGCCGTCCCCGAATCCGGGCACGCTGCCCCGGAATCCGGAACAGCGCCGCAGCTGGCCGTCGGCACCGAGCAGCTGTTCCAGGCCTACGTCCGCGATGTCGGACCGCACGGGCTGCAGGCGGTCATGGCCGCTGACGGGAAGTTCATCATCCGCACCGGCGCCGTCAACGCACCGGAGTCCACTACCGTTCAGCCCAGCGGGCCCGGGCCGGAGGCACCGGTTGACGGCAGCCCTGCGGACACCACGACGGCGGCCCGCCCCGGCAAGGTGTCGCCGGCTGAGTTCGTGGCACGCTACGCCAACGTGGAGCTCGACGGCGCAGCGCCCCTCGCGTCCGAAGCCGACGTCCCCGGCGGCGTGGGATACATCGCCGATACCGGCTGGATCTGCTCCACGGGCTTTTCCGCCTTCGACCCGGCGGGTCTGCCGGCCGTCCTGTCCGCCGGCCACTGCGCCTCGGACGGACAGGCCACCACCGCCACCCTGGAATTCCAGTTCGTGCCGGCCGGCCGGCTGGGCAGCTTCGGCTTCAGCCAGTTCGGTGGACCCGGCAACTCCCGCATCATCGAGGACCCGCTCGACCCCAACAACCCCGGCAACGTGGGCACCGACATCTCGGTGATCAAGGACCTTCGGGACGACCTCGACCCCGTACCGGCGGCCAGCACCTGGGGCGACCCCTCGCAGCCCGGGCCGGACGTCAAAATCATTGGCACCGCGGACCCCGTCCAGGGCATGCCCGTCTGCCGGTCCGGCCGGACCTCCGCCTGGTCCTGCGGCACCGTGGACGCGGTGGGCATCTTCGTGGTTCCCGGCCCGGACTTCGCCGCCGATGAGACGGACCTCCGCGCCTTCCGCGGCTTCCTGTCCTACGGCGTGCAGTCCAGCGGCGGCGACTCGGGCGGCCCCTACGTCAGCGGCAACTACGCCGTAGGGACGCACGCCGCCGGCGATGCGCCGCCCGCAACCGTGAACTTCGCCGTGGGTGCCACCCTGTCAGAAAGCCTGGCGGTCCTGCCCGGCTACCAGCTGGAACTGTTCCTCAACAAGCCCGCCATCACGTCGCCGGCCCCCGGTGCCACCTACGAGCCCGGCCAAACCCTCACCGGCACCGTTGCAGCTGCGCCGGCTTCCGCCGTGGCCGCAGGTTCCAGCGTCAGGATCACGGTGCAGGGCAAGGACCCGGTGGACGTTCCCCTCGACGCCGCCGGAAGCTTCAGCTTCACCGCCCCCGATGGTCCCGGACCGCTGCGGTTCACCGCCGAAACCGTTAACGGCTTCAGCAGGTCCGGCGCCGTAGAATTCGACTTCGCGCGGGAGGCTCCCGAACCACCGGCACCCCAGCCACCGGCGCCCGGTGGTCCCGACCCGGAGCAGCCGGCTCCCGTGCCGCCTGTGCCTGCCCCCGCGGCGCCGCAGCCGCCGGTGGATGGCGGTGCCGCCGTCGTACCTGCCGATGCGGGCGCCGTCCCGGCCGACCTGGCCAACACCGGCGCCGCGGGCCTTCTTGCCGCGTCCGGCGCCGCTGTGGCGGCACTCCTGGCAGGGATCCTGCTGGCGGTGTGGGGCCGGCGGCGCCGGCAGTCCCGGTAGCACCCGGTGGCGCTGGAGTGCGGGGCTGCAAAGGCGGCCCCGCACTCCAGTTATGTCACTGCCGGCGCGGGGTCAGTGCCGGCCGTGCCACCTGTCCTTGCCCTCGACCACCTGGGTGGCCACGGCCAGGGTCCCGTCTGCCAGGCTGCCCCACGCGTAGACGATGGTGTTCTTGCCGGCCTCCACAGTGACGTCCGTGGGGCCGAGCACGGGCGTGGTGGTGCCGGCCGCGGCCACTGCCGCCGAAATGGTGCCCGCCTTGAGCTTCAGCGTTGCCTCATCCGGGTTGCTGAGGTCCTCGATGACGGGTTGCCCGCCGGCAAGGACGTCGACGGCGGGAGCTGCTGCCACGTGCCGGACGGTCAGCTTGCCCTTCTTGTCATTGCGGGGTGCCTTGGTGTCGTTTTCGAAGAGCGAGGCGGTGGGGGTGCCGTCTGCGGTGAGGTGGGCCACTGCGGTGTAGTTGCCGCCGTCGTCGAGTTCCACGTCCACGGGCCCGATCACGGGGTTGTCGGCGCTGGTGGCATCGGCGGCCGTGATAGCGATCCGGTAATCGCCGCCCGGCAGTTCCAGGGGTCCTGCCAGGGTGCCGGGTTTGAAGTCATCCAGGGTGAGGGTGCCGTTGACCCAGACGTCCACGGTCAGCCCCGGAACGCCGTGCAGGACGGACAGTTGCGCGTCGTCGTCGTCGTGTCCGTGGTGCCATCCGCCGGCCTGGGCGGGACCGGCAAAAGCCAGCGAAGCGGCGAGTGAAAGTGCTCCGGCGGCGTAACCCATTGTGCGCATGTCAAACTCCTTGGGGGATGCCCGGTTGCGGGCTGTTTGTGCTTACGCGCTTATTACTCCCGGAGGGTGGTCCGTGGATGCAGGCCCGGCGAAATTGCGGGGGTCAGTTTTTGGGTTTCATAAGCAGGTTGGTGATGCGCAGCGTGCACAGCCGCTGGTTTGCCTCGTTGGTGATCAGCACCTCGTGGGTGGCCAGCGTCCCGCCGAGGTGGATGGGGGTGGCGGTGATGGTCACTTGGCCCTCCCGGGCGGAGCGGTGGTGCGTGGCAGAGACGTCAACGCCCACCGCGGTCTTGCCCATGGTGCTGGCGTGGATGACCGCCGCCCAGGATCCCACGGCTTCGCCCACCGCAAGCGAGGCACCGCCGTGCAGCAGCCCGAACGACTGCCGGTTGCCTTCCACGGGCATGGTGGCCACCACGCGTTCCACGGACTCCTCCACGATCTTCACGCCCATCTTCTCGTCCAGTTCACCCAGGGTGATCTTCCAGAGTTCGTGCTGTGTGGGGGAGTGGTCCGGGGTGGGGGCGCTCATGTGCTCTCCTAGTGTGCAGCAGGGACATTCCTGTATGGTACTTATATTACCGAACGGACGGTCAGTAAAGATGGACCGTTTGTCTGCCCCTTGTGTTGGAAGGACCCGTCAACGATGACCACCACTGCCACAGCGCCCCACGCCACGCTCGACACCGTGGAGACGGTGCCCAGCTTCGTCATGGACTCCTGGTGGACGCCGGAGGCCGGTGCCGCCGGCGCAACTCCGGTGCGCGACGCCAGTACCGGCGAAATCCTGGCCAAGGTCAGCACCGAAGGCCTGGACCTGGCAGCCGTGGTGGACTACGGGCGCACCACCGGCCAGGATGAGCTGGGCAAGCTGACCTTCCACCAGCGCGCCCTGAAGCTCAAGGAACTGGCCCAGTACCTGAACGCCCGCCGCGAACACTTCTACAACTTCTCCTTCCAGACCGGCGCCACCAAGATCGACTCCATGGTGGACATCGACGGCGGCATCGGCGTCCTCTTCACTTTCGGCTCCAAGGGCCGGCGCGAGCTGCCCAACTCCCAGGTAGTGGTGGACGGCCCCATGGAAGTGCTGTCCAAGGACGGCTCTTTCGCCGGCGAGCACATCTACACGCGCATCCCGGGCGTCGCCGTGCAGATCAACGCCTTTAACTTCCCGGTGTGGGGCATGCTGGAAAAGTTCGCGCCCGCCTTCATCTCCGGCGTCCCCACCATCGTCAAGCCCGCCACCCCCACCGGCTATGTCGCCGCGGCCGTGGTCAAGGCCATTGTCGAGTCCAACATCCTGCCCAAGGGCTCGCTGCAGCTGGTCTCCGGCTCCGTCCGCGGCCTGCTGGACGTGCTGGACTACCGGGACCTGGTGGCCTTCACCGGCTCAGCGTCCACCGCAAAGTCCCTGAAGGCCCACCCCAACGTGGTGGAGGGCGGCGTCCGGTTTACCTCGGAAACCGACTCGCTGAACGCTGCTATCCTGGGTCCCGACGGCGTTGAGGGCACCCCGGAATTCGAGGCCTTCGTCAAGTCCGTGGTCACCGAGATGACCGTCAAGGCAGGCCAGAAGTGCACCGCCATCCGCAGGGCCATCGTGCCGCAGGAGCTGGTGCCGGCGGTGTCCGCCGCCGTCGGAAAGCGCATCACCGAGCGGGTAGTGCTGGGCGACCCCCGCGGCGAGGGCGTCACCATGGGAGCGCTGGCCTCCGTGGAGCAGCTTGAGGACGTCCGTGCCGCCGTCCAGTCCATGCTCGACGCCGGCGGTGAGCTTGCGTTCGGAACCCTCGATTCGCCGTCGGTCACCTCCGCCGACGGAACCACCGGGGTAGTGGACGGTGGCGCGTTTATGGCCCCTGTCGTCCTGAACTGGGACAACCCGGAAGCGGAAGCGATCCACTCGCTGGAAGCCTTCGGCCCGGTGTCCTCCGTCATCGGCTACAAGGACCTGGCGGACGCGGTGCGGCTGGCTGCCCGCGGCGGCGGTTCGCTGGTGGCCTCTGTCTGCACCAACGATCCAGACGTGGCCCGCGAACTGGTCACCGGCATCGCCGCCCACCACGGCCGCGTCCTCGTGCTGAACCGGGAAGACGCCCGCACCTCCACGGGCCACGGCTCGCCCGTGCCGCACCTGGTCCACGGCGGCCCCGGCCGCGCCGGCGGCGGCGAGGAACTGGGCGGCATTCGCTCCGTCATGCACCACATGCAGCGCACGGCTATCCAGGGATCACCGAACATGCTCACCGCCGTCACCGGCGTCTGGCATGCCGGGTCCGACCGGAACTTCACGGTGGAGACGGAGGGGACCCACCCGTTCCGGAAGCACCTGTCCACCCTGCGGATCGGCGACGCCGTCCGTTCCGAGCTCCGGCAGGTCACCCTGGAGGACATCACGGCCTTCGCCAACTCCACCGGGGACACCTTCTACGCCCACACCAACCAGGAAGCGGCGGAAGCCAACCCCTTCTTCCCCGGCATCGTGGCGCACGGCTACCTGCTGCTGAGCTGGGGCGCGGGACTGTTCGTGGAGCCCGCCCCGGGTCCCGTCCTGGCCAACTACGGCCTGGAGAACCTGCGCTTCATCACCCCCGTGGCCGCCGGCGACTCCATCCGGGTGACCCTCACCGCCAAGAAGATCACCCCGCGCGAAACGGACGAATACGGTGAGGTGGCCTGGGACGCCGTCCTCACCAACCAGGACGACGAGATCGTGGCCACCTACGACGTCCTCACCCTCGTCGAAAAGTAGCCCCCAACCCAACCCCCTCCTGGTGCCCTATCACTTGGGGTCCCTAAAACCCGGCTTTAGGGACCCCAAGTGATAGGGCATCGAGGGGTTGGCGGGGCTTTTTTCGGGGTGGAAGCGTAAAATTCTGCCCGTAGGAGGTGGCCCCATGGCCCTGAAAATGAACACAGCCACAACCATCCTGCCGGTCGATGACGCAGCCCGCGCCCGCAGCTTCTACACCGAGAAGCTCGGACTCCCGCACCGCGGCAAGACAGACGATGGAAGCGAACTGCTCGGTACCGACGGCGGCCCGATGCTGCAGTTGATGCCGGTCTCTGACGGCAGGCACTCCGAACACACGGCCCTGAGCTTCGAGGTGACGGACATCGAGCGGACCGTCCGTGAGATGGAAGCGCTGGGCGTGCAGTTCCAGGACTACGACCTGCCCCATCTGCGGACCGAGAACCATATTTGCACCACCGACTCGGAGAAGTGTGCGTGGTTCATGGACACCGAGCACAACATCCTGTGCGTCCATGAAAGCAGGAACGGCCAGCCGGAGTACCAGGTCTAGGCGTCGCCAGGGCCAACGCACAAAGCAGCAGGGGCCGCCTCGGTCGGATCGGGGCGGCCCCTGCCTGCAGGTCTGCGGATTCCTATTTGGACCAGACGATGGGGTTCTTGCGGTACGGGTTGTCGCTGGAGCTGGCGTAGCTGAAGCCCGAGTCCGCGTAATCGGCCGAGACAATCTCATCGCCTGCCGGCGCCAAAAAGACCTGGCATGAGGTCATGCTGCTTCCCACCTTGTAGCTCAGGTTGTCGCCCGAGCCCGTGGTTTCGAACCGCTTGGTGGGGCACTGGTCCAGGGAGCCAATGATGATCAGCTTCTGGGCGTCCGTGCCGTCCTTCAGCTGCGCGCTCAGGCGCGGTTCGCTGATGCCCGCGGACGGCTTGCTGAGGCTGTCCAGGGTGTGCTCGGTGAAAACGTAGTACGGGGTCTGGCCGGCGAACTTTGCAGCGTCCTTCAAAGCGGCGAGATCGGCCTCGGCGCCCGCCGTGATTTTGGTGACGCTGGTGGTGTAGGTGGCTTCGACGTACTTGGCGTCCGCAGGGTCCTTCCCGGTGTTGGAGTGCGTCACGGCCTTCTCACCGAGCCCGAGCTTGGTGCCGGGTGCCGTGAGGTCCTTGGCGGTACCAGCGGCACCGGCCGCGGGAGCGGATTCGGACGCTGTGGCGCGGGCGGAGGCGCTCGGTGATACGGAGGCGGATTCAGAGGCCTCCGGCGCGGCCTGGGATTCCGAGGCTGCCGGGGCTTCCGATGCACAGGCCGAGAGTCCCAGTCCCAGGACGGCGGCCATGCCCAGAGCGGTAAATGGGCGCAGAGAGGTGCGGTAGTTGATCATTATTCCCCCTGATAAGTGATGCGAACACGGTAACTATAACGTATGGATTTATTGGGTGCTAAGTGAGCTGAGTAATTCCCCCGGTTGCCCCCTTGAATGCTTCAAGCGTAGGCGGCAGCAGCAGGCCCCGCGATGGGCAGTGCTGCCCATCGCGGGGCCTGTGGTGATGCCGTCCCGCGGCGGGAGCCGCGGTGCTGTGGGAGGACCTACGACTCGGCGCCGCCGTGCAGGCCGTCGTCGCTGCTGTCATCCTCCCGTCCGGTGCCGTGACCGGACTCGCTGCGGTCGGAAAGGTCCATGTTGCCGCGTGCCTCGTCCAGGGTGGGACCGCCGGACGGGACGCTGTACGTGTCCGGCCGGACGCCGTGGGCCTGCTCCTCGATCAGCGCCTGTTCCTCGCTGAACCGGATGGCGTTCGCTTCATCGGCGGCGTCGCCGGGAATGTCCTCCCGGAGCTTCGACGGATCCGGGACGATGAAACCTGCGTCGGGTTCTTCCTTGTGCGTGCTCATTTCCATACCTTCCTATCGGGTGGCTGTGGTTGCGGGCCGGTCGGTGAGGTCCACCTTGAGGTCCAGGCTTTGGTCTCCCCGCTTGGCCTTGACGCCGACGGTATCGCCGGGGTTGCGGCCGCGGAGTTCCGCGAGGAGTTTCTCCGGAGCGGTCAGCGCGACGCCTTCCAGGGACTCCAGCACATCCCCGGGGCGGATGCCCGCCTTGCCTGCCGGCCCGTCGTCGTCGACCGCCAGGACCAGGACGCCGCTGCCGGGTTCGATGCCCAGCCGGCCAGCGATCTGTGCCGTCAGCTCGCCGGGCGTGAGGCCCATGTAGGCGTGCTTGGCCGTTCCGGTGGCCAGCAGTTCCTCGGCCACTTCCACCGCGGTGGCGGCGGGGATCGCGAAACCCAGGGAGACGGCGCCGGCCGACGGCGGAATGTAGGCCTCGCTGATGCCAATGATCTCGCCGCGCATGTTGATGACGGCGCCGCCGGAGTTGCCCGGGCTGATGGGGGCGTCGGTCTGGATCAGGTCCACCAGGGAAAGGCTGTTGGACGCCGATCCCGGGATGGACCGGTGCAGGCCGGAAATGATCCCGGCGGTGGCTGTGTTCTCGAAGCCCAGCGGCGAGCCGAGGACCAGTGCCCCTTCGCCGACTTTCGGCAGCGCGGTCTGGTACGTGGGCTTGGGCAGGCCCGTCCGGTCCGCCTGGACCAGGGCCAGGTCCGTGACGGCGTCGGTGGCCTTGACGGTGCCCTTCACCCGCTGCCCGTCAGCGAATCCCACCTCCACGGTGGTGGCGCCTTTGACCACGTGTTCATTCGTAATGATGAGCCCTTCGGCGGAGTACACCACGCCGCTGCCCAGGCCGCCGTCGGTAAAGATGGTCACCACGGACGGGGCGAGGTCCTCGACGAGCCGGGGAAGGCGGCTGTCCGCATCGCTGTCACCGGCGGGAGCCTGGCCGGAGGGCGCGGAGGATGCCGTTGCAGTCGCTGCCGGGCCGGAGGTTTCGCTGGCTGCCGGGGACGTGGGGGAGCCGGTGCACGCGGACAGCACGACGGCGGCGCCCAGCATCGCTGCGGCGGCGGAGGTCCGGTGCCTGGTGCGGCAGCCCGGGCCGGTGGCGTGGCTCATGTCCAACCTCCTGCGGACGGTTTTCTACCACCGTAGCCGCGAAGCGGGAAAAATACCAAGCACCCTTAGTATCAGGGGTTCCGGATCAGGAAGCTGTGGACGCCGTGTTCCCGTGCAGCCCGTCGAAGGCCATGGTGATGACGTCGTCGGCGAGGCGCTGGGGCGAGAGCGAACCGCCCGGCTTGTACCACTCGACAATGGAGTTGATCATGCCGAACAGCAGCCGGGTGACGGTGCGGGGGTCAATGTCCTGGCGCAGCGACCCCTCGTCCCGGGCGGCCGAAATCAGTGCGGCAACCTTGTGGTCGAAGGTGCGCCGGCGTTCCAGCGCGTCCCGCTCGATCTCCGTGTTGCCGCGCAGCCGCAGCAGGAGAGTGACGAAGGGAAGCCGCTCCACCAGTACGGCCACCGTCTGGCGGAGCACGAACTCCAGCCGGGCGTCCGCTGCCCCGGCGGTGGCCTCGGGCTGCTCCAGGATGGACTCCAGGCCACCCAGGGCGTGGTCCAGGGCAAGCTTGAGCAGGTCCCCCTTGGAGGGGACGTGGTGGTAGATGGCGGACTTGGAGATGCCCAGGTTGTCCGCGAGAATCCCCATCGACGTGGCGTCGTAGCCGTGGCGGTTGAACACGTCGACGGCGATGCGCAGCACCGACTGCTGGTCGTAGCCGGGGCGGCCGCGCTTGGCGGTCCCATTGCCGGCCGTGCCGTTGGTGCTGGTGGTCTGGGTGGTGCTGGGCATAGTGGCTAGTTTCTCACGAACGGTCGGTCGGCCCGGACAGGCAGCAGCGCAGGTCCGGGCCGACGTGGCCGTCTATCCCTTCGGCCTCATGTCGTAAATCCGGCGCAGCTTGCCGTTGGAGCGCTCAAGCGAGCCGGGCTCCACCACGTCCACCATGCACGACGAACCCACGTGGATCTTGATCTGCTCCTTCAAGGCGCGTCCCGCCGTCGAACTCTGCTCGATGGTGACGTTGTCCCGGCGCTCGATCTTGACCGTCAGCTGGTCCATCCGCTGGCCTTCGGGGCGGGTGAGCTCAAGCTGGAAGTGCGGGCTGAGCTCGGGGATGCGGAGCGCGATCTCCTCGATCTGGGACGGGAAGAGGTTCACGCCGCGCAGGATGATCATGTCGTCGCTGCGGCCGGTGATGCGGCCCATCCGGCGGTGCGCGGGGCGGGCGGTGCCGGGCAGCAGCCGGGTGAGGTCCTTGGTGCGGTAGCGGATGATCGGCAGGGCTTCCTTGGTGAGGGAAGTGAAGACCAGTTCGCCGTGTTCGCCGTCGCCCAGGACGTTTTCCTTGCCGGGGGCCGGGTTGAAGGGGTCGATGATCTCCGGGCGGAAGTGGTCCTCCCAGATGTGGCTGCCGTCCTGGGTTTCCACGGCCTCGCCGGCGACGCCCGGGCCCATGACCTCGGACAGGCCGTAAATGTCGCAGGCCTTGATGTTCATCATGACCTCGAGCTCGTGCCGCATCTCCTGCGTCCACGGCTCCGCGCCGAGCACGGCGAACTTGAGGGACGTGGAGGCGGGGTCGATGCCCATGTGGGCCATGGCGTCGGCGATGGTGAGCAGGTAGGTGGGGGTGGCCAGGATGGCGTCCGGCTTGAAGTCCTGGATCAGCTGGATCTGGCGTTCGGTCTGGCCGCCGGACATGGGGATGACCGTGCAGCCCAGGGCCTCGGCGCCGGCGTGCGCGCCCAGGCCGCCGGTGAACAGGCCGTAGCCGTAGGCGTTGTGGACCTTCATGCCGGGGCGGATGCCGGAGGCGCGGAAGCTGCGGGCCACGAGCTTGGCCCAGTCGGCCAGGTCCTGCTTGGTGTACCCGACGACGGTGGGCCGGCCGGTGGTGCCCGAGCTGGCGTGGATCCGGGCCACCTCGTTCTGTGGCACCGCGAACATGCCGAACGGGTACTCCTGGCGCAGGTCCTCCTTGGTGGTGAAGGGGAAGTTGCCCAGGTCGCTGAGTTCGCGCAGGTCGTTCGGGTGGATGCCTGCGTCGTCGAACTTGCGCTTGTACAGCGGCACGCGCTCGTAGGCGTAGGCCACCGTGTGCTGCAGGCGCTTGAGCTGGAGGGCCTCGAGCTCATCGCGGGAGATGGTCTCCTCGCGGTCCAGGACGGCGTCGGTGCCGGCGGCTGCGGGGGCCGCCTGCGCGGAGAGGGCCTCGGCGGCGGGGGTTTCGGGGGCATGCAGGGTCATGGTTTTCCTACTTCTTGGGGATGGTGCGGCTGCGTCCGCGGAACTCGGCGATGAGCTCGCCCGGGGTGCCGGTGCCGGGTTCCGTCCCGGGGGCGGCATCGGCGGCGAAGATCTGGATGTCGTAGAGGCCGCTGCGTCCGGCGCTGGAGCGGCGGTCGGCGACGGCGGTGAGGACCTGGCCGCGGAAGGCCGGCTTGAGGAAGTTGATGTCGACGCCGGAGGCCACGGTGATGGTGTTTTCCTCGCCGGGTGCGGGGCTGATGGGGTTGCACGCGAGGGCGAAGGCGGTGTCGCCGAAGGCGAAGATCATTCCGCCGTGGGCCATGCCGAAGCCGTTGAGCATTTCCTGCCGGAGGGTCATCCGGATGGTGGCGTGGCCGTCGCTGAGACCCAGGACTTCGATGCCCATCCACTCGGAGGCGTAGTCGTTGTCCAGGATGGGGTGGGTGGCCCCGGAAAGTGTTGCTTCAGCCATGCGTCATTGCCTCCAGCTTTATTTACCGAATGTTCATTAGGTAATCCCATGAGGGGGTCCGGTGTCAAGAGCAGGGGCCTGTCCCGTGCGTGCATTCCTGCCCGGTTACTTGGCTGCTCCGGGCGCCAAAGCGGGGGGACACGCCGTCGTCCGCGGCGCGCCGCTTGGTGGGAGGGAAAGCAACCGGGCTGGAACGCACGACGGCGGCACGCACCTTTGTTCTTTGGGGCGCCTGAGGTGCAAGGATGGGAGGGCCGGCACCAGCGAACACAGCAAAGGGCGGACCATGGCCAAGGGCATCTACGTCAGCGCAACCACACCCGGATCGGGCAAGTCACTTGTCGCCTTGGGGGTGGCGGACACCCTGCACCGGCACGCGGACCGGATCGGGTTCTTCAAACCGGTGGTCCAGGGGCCCGTGGCCAGCGAGGATCCCATGGTCACCCTGATGAAGTCCCGGTTCGCGCTGGAGGATGAGCGCTGTCGCGGCGGCCTCACCTACGAGGAAGTGCGGGCCCTGCTGGCGGAGGGCAACCGCGAGGAGATCGATTCGCGCTGCGTCGAGATCTTCGCCGACATCGCCCGGCACTGCGACGTGGTGATCGTGGAGGGAACGGACCTGACCGGCCAGGATGCCGCCGTCGAATTCGACCTGAACGCCCGCCTGGCCAACAACCTCGCCGCGCCCGTCGTGGCCGTGGTGGGTGCTAAGGGCCGGACGGTCAGCGAGGCTGCCGCCGCCGTCGAGGTGGCCCGTAAGGAACTCGCCGCCGAGAAGTGCTCGCTGCTGGCCATCATGGTCAACCGGGCGGACCCGGAAGACGTCGAGGACATCGCCGCCGCCATCAAGCCCGGCGCCTCGAACCGGCCCGTCTACGTCCTGCCCGAGCTGGAGGAGATCGCCAGGCCCACCACCGGCGAAGTGGCGGCCGCGCTGGGCATCCGGCAGATCGCCGGCCAGGCGGACATGGAGCGCGACGTCAAGGACATCAAGGTGGCAGCCATGAACGTGGGCAACTTCCTCAACGTCCTGGACGAGGGGGCGCTGGTGATCGTCCCGGGGGACCGGGCCGACGTGATGGTGGCCTGCCTGGCGTCCTCCTTCTCGCCGGAGTTCCCGGTGGCCTCGGCCCTCATCCTTACCGGCGGGCTGGCGCCGGACGCCAACATCTATCCGCTCCTGGCGCAGGCCCCGTTCCCGGTGTTCGCCGCCTCGGCGGACACCTACACCACCGCCCGCCGGGTGTCCGAAGTCCGCAGCGAGATCTGGTCCGGGCACCGCCGCAAGGTGGCCTCCGCCCTGGGCCTGTGGTCCCGCCGCGTGGACGAAGCCGAACTGGTGGAGCGGCTGCACCTGCCCCGGGCGGAGCGGATGACCCCGCTGCGGTTCCTGCACGACCTGATCGAACGGGCGCGGGCGCAGCGCCGGCACGTGGTCCTGCCGGAGGGCACGGACGTAAGGATCCTCCGGGCCGCCGAGATCCTGCACCGCCGCGACGTGTGCGACCTGACCGTCCTGGGCCCGGAATCGAACGTGCGGGAACTGGCAGCATCCAGAGGCATCGACCTCACCGGGATCACCATCATCGACCCCGCCACCTCGGAACTGCGGCAAAAGTTTGCCGAGAAGTACGCCGAACTGCGGGCGCACAAGGGCGTTGACCTGGGCAAGGCACTGGAAACCATGCAGGACGTGAGCTACTTCGGCACCATGATGGTCCAGCTCGGCGTGGTGGACGGCATGGTGTCCGGCGCAGCGCACACCACAGCGCACACCATCCGCCCGGCGCTCGAGTTCGTGAAGACCCGTGACGGCGTGAAGATCGTCTCCTCGGTGTTCCTGATGCTGATGCCGGACCGGGTGCTGGTCTACGGGGACTGCGCCGTCAACCCGGACCCCAACGTGGAGCAGCTGGCGGACATCGCCCTGGCCTCGGCCGAGACGGCTGCCCAGTTCGGCGTGGAGCCGCGGGTGGCCATGCTGTCCTACTCCACCGGCGGGTCCGGCTCCGGGGAGGCCGTGGACGAGGTACGGCAGGCCACCGAACTGGTCCGCGAGCGCCGCCCGGACCTCGCCGTCGAAGGCCCCATCCAGTACGACGCCGCCGTGGACGCCTCGATTGCCGCGTCCAAGATGCCGGGCTCGTCCGTGGCCGGCCAGGCGACGGTGTTCATCTTCCCGGACCTGAACACCGGCAACAACACCTACAAGGCCGTGCAGCAGAGCTCCGGCGCCGTGGCGGTGGGTCCGGTCCTGCAGGGCCTCCGCAAGCCCGTCAACGACCTCTCCCGCGGCTGCACCGTGGAGGACATCGTGAACACGGTGGCCATCACCGCCATCCAGGCCCAGGCCTGAAGCCTGGCTAGACAAAAAGTACGACGGCGGCACCCGGCTTCTTCACGCAAGCCGGGTGCCGCCGTCGTTCTTTGTGTGCCGCTAGCTGTTGTCCGGTTTGGCCGGGCTCTCCGGGTCTTCTTCCTTGGCCGGTTCATCGGAAAGCCCCTGCGGTGTCAGGTCCAGGCCGTCGCGGTCCTCCGGAGCTTCGGGGGCCTCACCGGTCTCCGCCGCCTTCAGGCCACCGGTGTCGTCCAGCGCCGGGTTGGCGCCTTCGACGCCGGTGGGGTCCTTCGCGCCGGAGCCGGAGCCTGTCCCTTCGCCGGGCCCAAGCGGGGCGGTGCTGCTGGAGCCGGTGTTGGTGGGGTCGTTCTCTTCGCCTGCAGTGGGGTCGTTCGTCACGGGAAGGTCCTCTCGACGTGGTCCAGCCTTGTCCGCCGACTCTAGGCCCCTGCCGCCCCGGGTGGCAATGGGAGCCGGTGCTGTCCGGGCAGCCTCACCCTTGGCGGGCCTTCATCCGCGGGTTCTTTTTGTTGATCACGAAGGTTCTGCCGCCCCGCCGCACGATCTGCGCGCCGGGGATCTTCTTCAGGGCCCGGAGTGAATTTCTGACTTTCATGGTGTGCTCCTTGGGGTGGGGGTCAACGGGTTTTCTTCCTGCTGGCCCGGCGGGTTCAGGCCCGGGCCGGGTTCGAGGTGGAACGGGTCCGGGAGGTTGCCGAAGCCTGCCTCCATCTCCGCGTCCGTCAGTTCGCAGCGGCGCAGCAGGGCGGCGATCTCTGCGGCGTCGAGCCCGTCGCCGGTTGCTGCGATGACGGTGCATCGGTCTCCGTGGACGGGGTGCCAGTCCAGGTGGCCGTCCACATCCTCCAGTGGAGCACCAGCCTCCGGGGTCCGGTCTGCCAGCCAGGGCCCCGTGTTTTCAAGCCAGACGCGGGGGCCGATGCCCTGGATGGCGATCCGGCGCTTGGGTGCGGAGGCGATCCACAGCCTGCCGCGCAGCCAAGTGCACCCTTCGGCGAGGGACGGCAGCGCTTCCTGGAACCTGCGCGGGTGGAGGGGCCGTGCCGACCGGTGGACCACGGTAGTGAAGGGTGGCGTAGCGGACGACGCCGGGATGCGCACCGCGCCGGGGTTTGAGCGTCCCAGCGCTTCCCGGCAGTCATGGCTGCCCGGGCGGATGTCGCCGTGTCCGGCCGCGATGTGGGCGTGCGGTGCCAGTTCCGGGATGAGCTGGAGGCCCCGGCGGCGCATCGCGGGGTCGGCGGGGACCACGTCGGGCTCGGCCAGCAGGACGGTGTCGCTGAAGCAGAGTTCACCCAGCAGGAACTCGCCCGGCGTCCGGTGGTCCTCCGGGGCGGCGGTGAAGCCGGACTCGAACAGCGTGTGGCGGTCCCAGATGTGGTCCTCCAGTGCATCCGGGGCGCAGGCCAGGACGGCATTGGCGACTTCGGCGCCGGGAAGCCCGCGCTGCAGGGCTCCGATGGCGGCTTCCAGGGACACTCCCGGCGGGAGGCCGAGGATGGCTGTCCGCTCGCCGCGTTCAATCAGCCGTTCCACGGTGGGAACAATATCCAGTCGGACCGTGCAGCTGAGGCAGCCGTGCTCAAGGTGCGTTTCCGTCCGTTCGAGGATTTCCCGGCCGCGGACCAGCCTCCGGATGACCAGTCCGTTTTCCAGCAGGTCGTGGAGGACCATGACCGTGCCCGGGTTCTCTTCGGCCAGGGCGTCGCAGGCCTGCTGGCGGCACAGGGCGTCCAGGGAGCTGATCAAAGTGAGTTGCATGCCCACGACTCTAATGAGAATGATTCTCATATACAAGTTGGGTGCAGGGTTCCCGGATGCCGCGGCACCTATAGTGGGGTTTGAACTGCAGACGCCAGGCTCAGGAGGCCCCGCATGCTCGTGCTCGTCATCAACTCCGGTTCGTCCTCGCTCAAGTACCAGGTGCGCGATGTTGCCGCCGGGTCGGTCCTGACGGAGGGGCTGATCGAGAAGATCGGCCAGGGGAACGGCGGTGACGGCGACGGCGAGGTCACCGGCCCCCGGGACCACGCGGAGGCGCTGGAGCAGGTGGAGTCGGCCATCCATGAGGAGCTGGGCGACCTTGAACTGGGAGCCGTGGGACACCGCGTGGTGCACGGCGGGGAACGGTTCGCCGAGCCGGTGCTGATCGACAACGAGATCACCCGCGCCATCGAACGGCTCAACCCGCTGGCGCCGCTGCACAACCCGGCCAACGTCCTGGGCATCCGTGCCATCACCAGGAAATGGCCGGACATGCCGCAGGTCGCGGTGTTCGATACGGCCTTCCACCGCACCCTGCCCGAGCACGCCTGGCGCTATGCCGTCCCGGACGAGCTGTACACCAACCACGGCATCCGCCGCTACGGCTTCCACGGCACCTCGCACGAGTACGTTGCGCGCCGCGCCGCCACGCTGCTGGACCTGCCGCTGGAGGAGTTCGACGGCGTCATCGCCCACCTGGGCAACGGCGCCTCCGTCACGGCCATCCAGGGCGGACGGTCCGTGGACACCTCCATGGGGTTCACCCCGCTCGAAGGACTGGTGATGGGCACCCGGTCCGGCGACCTGGACCCGTCCATCCTGGTGTTCCTGGGCCGGGCCGGCTGGACCCCGGAAGACATCGACTCCATGCTCAACCGGGAATCCGGACTCAAGAGCCTGGCCGGGAACAATGACATGCGCTCCGTGGTGGAAGCCGCGGAGGACGGCAACGCCAGGGCCGCCATGGCGCTCGCGGTGGCCTCCTACCGGCTGGCCAAGTACATCGGCGGCTACCACGTGGCCGTCGGCGGGGCCAAGGCGCTGGTGTTCACCGCGGGCATCGGCGAGAACTCCCACCAGTTCCGTGCGCTGGTGGCGGACCGGCTGGGGGCGCTGGGCATCGAGGTCGACGCCGGCCTGAACGAAGAGCGGTCCAAGGAACCGCGGGTGATCAGCACCAGCCAGTCGGCCATCCCCGTCCTGGTGGTGCCCACGGACGAGGAACGGGCCATCGCCGAGGCAACGGCCGGCGTCGTGAGCGAATCCCGCTAGCCACGGCCATGCCGGACATCGAGCTGCCCGTCCTCACCGACCGGCTGGTCCTGCGCCGCTTCGAAGCCGGCGACCTCGACGCGTTCTACGCCTACCACTCGCTGCCGGAAACCGCACGGTTCCTGCCCGGCCCGCCCAAGACGTACACCAAGGCCATGGAGTACGTGGGCCGGTACGCCAACTTTGTGTTCCAGAAGGAGGGGGACTGGCTGTGCCTGGCCGTTGAGGGCCGGGACCGGCCGGGCCTGCTGGGCGAGGTGGTCCTCAAGTGGCTTCCCGGGCAGGGGCAGGCAGAGGTGGGCTGGTCCCTGGCCCCGGAGGCGCGCGGCAAGGGGTACGCCGCCGAAGCAGCGGGAGCGGTCCTGGACCTCGGATTCGGGGAGCTCGGCCTGCACCGCGTCGAGGCGCGGCTGGATGAACTCAACACGGCCTCCGCGGCCCTGTGCACCCGGCTGGGGATGCGCCTGGAGGCCAGGCACGTGGAAAAATGGTTCTACAAGGACCAGTGGGCCACCGAACTGATTTACGCCGTGCTGGCGGAGGAATGGCGCGCGGAGGACGTTCCGGTCTCCGGCGGCAACCCTATGCCCGGCCCTTGAGGATCAGGTTCCAGTACACCTGCGGGAAGATGTCCCGGTCCACCACCCAGGACAGCCTGCTCTCGTTCCACGTGGGGACGCGGGGGATGGTGGGCATGGGCCGGTACCGGTCGTCGAACTCGGCGAACACCACGGTGTCGCGGGACACGGTGAACGGGCACACCGAGTAGCCGTTGTACTTTTCGGTGGGCGCCTTTCCCTTCCGGGCGGCCACCAGGTTCTTGGCCAGCACCTTGGTCTGCTTGCGCAGGGCGCCGCCGGCCTTGGAGTTGCTGGTGGCGGCGGCATCGCCCAGGGACCAGATGTTCGGGTAGCGGAGGTGGCGGAGCGTCTGCCGGTCCACCTCCACGAACCCGCCCTTGTCCGACGCCGCCGGCAGGTCCGTGGCCTTCAGCCAGTTCGGCGCTGACTGCGGCGGGACGGCGTTGAGGACGTCGTACCGCAGGGTTTCCTCGCTGCCGGTCTTGAGGTTCCGGACCGTGGCCTCCCGGCCGGCGGCGTCCACGGACACCAGTTCGCTGTCGGTCCACAGCTCGATGCCGTACTCGGCGATCTTGCGGTCCAGTTCCCGGTCCACTTCCGGGACGCCGAACACCGTGGGGTACGGCTGGACCATCACCACCCTGATCTTGTCCAGCACCCCCTGCTGCCGCCAGTAGTCGCAGGCAAGGTACATCGGTTTCTGGCTGGCGCCGCCGCACTTGATGGGCCCGGCAGGCATGGTGAACACCGCGGTGCCTTCGGTGAGGCCGCTAAGGAGGGTCCACGCCTTCGGGGCAAGGTCGAACTCGTAGTGCGTTGCCCCGTGCGGTGAATGGACCGCCGCGGCCAGGCCCGGCACGTCATCCCAGTCGAACTGCAGTCCCGGGCACACCACCAGCTGGCCGTAGGCCACGGTGGCGCCGGACGCCAGGGTGACCGTGTTGCTGTTCCCGTCCACGTCCACGGCGCTGTCCCGGATCCAGGAGACGCCCTTCGGGGTGACCGACTCCTGGGTCCGGACCGCCTCTTTTGCCTGCGCCCGGCCGCCGGCGATGTGCGAGAACAGGGGCTGGTAAAGGTGGTGCTCCTTGGGCTCGATCAGCCCAATGTCCTTGACCCCGTACCGTTCCAGGCGCGCCGCCAGTGACACCCCCGCATTGCCGCCGCCGATGATGACCACCTCGTGCTGAGCGGCCACGGCGCTACTTCTTTTCGGTCAGTGCCGAGGCCTTGTGCGCTGCCCGGGCTCCGGTCTTGTCCGACTCCACCACGTACTGCGGCTCGTCCTCGCTGGCGCGGTGGGTGTTGCCGTCCAGCTCGAAATCGCTGGTCTTCTTCTCCACGATCTTGCCGTGCGTCTTGCCCTGGGAAGTGTTCCATTCCACTTTTGTTCCCTTGCTGAGTGACATCGTTGCTCCTTCGGCATGCGCTGGCAGAAAACAGGTGCCCCACAATCGTAAGCATGGTGATCATTTATGGATACCCGCGGAGGGCGCCTGAGGCGGCGCCTTTTACTTCAGCCCGGCCCCCGGGAGCAGCTCCGTGGCGCCCAGGGAGTCGGCGATGAACGCGTAATCCCAAGCCCGTTCGCGCCATTGCACGTACCGGCCGGACGCGCCGCCGTGGCCGCCGTCCATCTCGATCTTCATGAGGATCGGCTCGGATCCCGTGGTCCTGTTGCGCAGTTCCTGCACCCACTTGGCGGGCTCCACGTAGAGGACGCGGGTGTCGTTGAAGGACGTGACGGCGGCGATCCTGGGGTACGCCACCTCCCGCACGTTCTCGTAGGGGGAGTAGGACTTCATGTAGGCGTAGGCCTCTGGATCGGTGATTGGGTTGCCCCATTCCTCCCACTCCAGGGCGGACAGCGGCAGGTCCGGGTCCAGGATGCTGGTGAGCGGGTCCACGAACGGCACCTGCGCCACAACGGCGGCGTACTTCTCCGGCGCCATGTTGGCGATGGCGCCCATCAGCAGGCCGCCGGCCGAGCCGCCCAGGGCCGCAATCCGGGCCGGGTCCACCCAACCCGAGCCGGCCAGCCAGTCCGTGGCGGCGATGAAGTCCGTGAAGGTGTTCTTCTTGGTGAGCTTCTTGCCGTCCTCGTACCAGTGCCGGCCCAGTTCGCCGCCGCCGCGGATGTGCGCGATCACGAACACCACGCCGCGGTCCAGCAGGGACAGCCGGGCGATGCCGAAGCCCGGGTCCATGCTCATCTCATAGGAGCCGTACCCGTACACCAGGCCGGCCGCCGTCGAATCCTGCTTGATGCTCTTGTGCCGCAGGACGGAGAGCGGAATGCGGGTGCCGTCCGCCGCCGTCGCCCATTCCCTGGAGGCGATGTAATCGCTGCCGTCGTAGCCGCCCAGGACGGGGCTTTCCTTGCGCAGCAGCAGTTCGCCGGCGGGCTGTTCGGCAGTGGGCAGGACGAAGTCGTAGATGCGCGACGGCGTGAAGTAGGACGTGTAGCCCAGCCGGATCACCGGCGCCTCGTAGTCCGAGCCGCCCACCCCGGCGGTGTACAGCTCCTCGTCGAACGCCGGCTCCACCGGTTCCTGCTGCACCGGCGTGCCCAGTCCGGCCAGGCCCAACACCTGGACGCGCTCGATGGTGTCCTTGCGGATGGACACGATGAGGTGGGTGGAGGTGACGCCGGCGCCGTTGACGCGGACGTCGTCGGAATGCTCGACGACGGTCTGCCATGCCTGGTCTGCCAGCGGCTTGGCGAGCTCGGCCGGGTCCGCCAGGGAGACCATGGAGTTGATGGCGCCGCGGTTGTGCGTGAGCAGGACCTTTTCTTCGCCGTCGAGCAGGAACGGCTCGGCCTCGTACAGGACGCGTTCGTCCCTGGAGATGACGGTGGTGACCTGCTGGGCGGGGTCGTCGAAGCGGAGCAGCCTGGTTTCGCTGTACTCGGAGCAGCCGATGCCCAGGACCAGGTGGCGCCGGTCCGCCGAGAGTTCGAAGCCCAGCCACATGGCGGGGTCGTCCTCCTGGTAGATCACCGTGTCCTCGCTGACGTCCGTGCCCAGGACGTGCGCCTTCACCTGGTAGGGGCGCCAGGACTCGTCCACCACCGTGTAGAAGATACGGGTGCCGTCCGGGGAAAAGGTGACGCCATAGAAGATGTTCTCCAGGACGTCCGGCAGCAGTTCGCCGGTGCGGAGGTCCTTGATGCGCAGGGTGAAGCGCTCGTCGCCGGAGTTGTCCACGGCGTAGGCGTAGAGGGTGCCGTCCACCGTCACCGCGGTACCGCCGATGGAGAAGAACGGCTTGCCTTCGGCTTCGACGTTGCCGTCCAGCAGGACTTCCTCGCCGGGGATATCCACCCCGGGCTCGACGGCGGGCGGCGTCCAGTCGGCGATCCTGTCGCCGGTATCCGCGGCGCGGACGCGGCACTGGATGCCGTATTCCTTGCCTTCCACGGAGCGGCTGAAGTACCACCAGCCGTCCTTGCGGTGCGGAACCGAGAGGTCCGTTTCCTGGGTGCGGCCCTTGATCTCCTGGAAGATCGCCTCGCGCAGCGGTTCCTGGTGCGCGGTGACGGCTTCCTGGTAGGCGTTCTCCGCCTTCAGGTGTGCCACCACCTCGGCGGACTCCTTGTCCCGCAGCCATTCGTAGTTGTCCACGAACGTGTCCCCGTGGTGCGTCCGTTCGAGGGGGACCCTTTTGGCCACGGGAGGAGTGGCGGCGGACGCGGGGGTGCTGGTGGAATCCTGCAGCGGAGTGGAGGTCATGGATTCAATATATAGACCGGGCACCTCACTGTGGCCGCCGTTCGCTGATGGGGAAGAACCCCCCCCGGTTGCCCTATCACTTTGGGCTCCTAAAACCCGGGTTTAGGGACCAAAAGTGATAGCGCATCCGGGGTTGCCGGTGCTTGGCGGGGGGGGTGCCCCGGACCGCAGGCCCCGGCCTGGCACTTGGGACGACTGGCGGGGCCGCCGGGGCGGGGCGGACGGACTGGACGCGGCGCACGGTGGCGACCTCCCGCCGTCGTGATGCTCCATCACTTTGGGCTCCTAAAACTCGGGTTTAGGGACCAAAAGTGATAGCGCAACCGGGGAGGGGTGGGAGCGAGGGGCAAGCCTGTTGGGAGGGAGGCGGCAGGCGTATCGTGGTCAGTTCCAGTCACATCCGCCCAGCGTGAGAAGGGAAGTTCCATGACCATCCCGCCAGTGCACGAACCGTCGCCGTTCCCGCCCGAGCCCGGGCCCGACCCCACCTCGCCTGATCCGACGCAGCCCGGCCATCCCGGCCCGCCTGCCCCCAGCCCGTTCCCCACCCCCGAACCGCCGGGGCCGCTGCCCGTGCCGGATCCCGGCCCGGCGCCGCTGCGGCCCGATCCCACCCGGGACTGACCCCGGACAAGATCCGCCAACAAGGGCCCTCCGCACTCCGGTGTTGAGGGCCCTTTCCCATGCCGGGAAGACCTGCCGGGGGCCGAAAAAATGTGGTCAAAAAGTCTTGCCGAAGGGCTTGCAGACCTATGCCCTGAGTGCTAAAAAATCTATATCAGCCACCACAGATCGGCTGAGACCAAAAACTACAATGTTGGACCACTCTTATGAGGAGGAAAGCCATGTTGATGCGAACCGATCCGTTCCGCGAGCTGGACAGGCTGGCCCAGCAGGTCCTCGGCACCACGGCCCGTCCGGCAGCGATGCCCATGGACGCCTGGCGGGAGGATCACGACTTTGTCGTCGCCTTCGACCTGCCCGGGGTCACGCCGGAATCGGTGGACCTGGATGTGGAACGGAACGTCCTCACAGTGCGGGCGGAACGTCCTGACCCGGCCGGCAAGGACACGGAACTGATCGCCTCCGAACGGCCGCGCGGTGTGTTCAGCCGCCAGTTGATCCTCGGCGACACCCTGGACACGGAAAACGTCAAAGCCAGCTACGACGCCGGCGTCCTGACGCTCCGGATCCCGGTCGCCGAGAAGGCCAAGCCGCGCAAGATCGAAATCGAGACGAAGGGAGCAAAACAGGAGATCGCAGCGTAGATTCCCACAGGATCGGGGCGCCGGCCTTAGTGTTGACTGCCTTTCTTGGGCGATTCGCCACTCTGTGCACGCCACAGCGCCAAACAGCGCACCGGCAGCTTGTGCCGCGCGCCCCGATACGGCGGCTCCCGGCTCCGGCCGGGGGCCGTCCAAGTTACCGGCGGGGATGCCTTGTGGTGGCGGACCCTGCGGTGTAGAACGAGAGGTACCGGGAGGATCCGAACGCGTTGTATCTGCCAGTTTTGGGCGATTGCCGTTACGGAACGCCACAGCGCCGGTAGCGCATCGGCAGTTGCGAGTGATCCCCTCCGAGACGATGGCCCTCCGCGTTGATGCAGGGGGCCATCCGCTTGCCCCGGCACAGCACCCCTAATCCGGGGACAGCAGGGTTCAGGTGCCCAGTTCCAGCATCAGCGCCGGCAGTTCATCGGACAGTTCGCGGGCCAGGAACCCCAGCGGCCCCATCCGGCTCGCCAGCCGGTCCGCCGCCGCCGCGTGCAGGTGCGTTCCCCAGCAGGCGGCCTGCGCGGCAGTGGTGCCGCGCGCCCTCAACCCGGCGATCGTGCCGGCCAGGACGTCCCCGCTGCCCGAGGTGCCCAGCCCGCCGTAGCCGGTGGTGATCTTCCACAGCTGCGCGTCCTGCCCGTCACCGCCCGGCGCGGCAATCAGTCCCTGGCAGCTCACCACCGCACCGTAGCGGTTGGCGATGTCCAGGACGTCCGCTTCCAGGTCTTCCGGGTCCCGGCCCAGCAGGATGCCGGCCTCCGTGGGGTTCGGCGTCAGGATCAGCCGGCCGCGCCAGGGCCCCAGCCTGTCCTCCAAGGGTCCCAGCGCACCCAGGGCGAACGCATCGAGGACGACGGCGGCGCCTCCGCCGGAGCCTTCCGAACCTTTGGATTCCTCCCGTTCCAGCAGGGCCTGCAACAGCTCTCCGGCAAGGTCCTGGTCGTCAAGGCCGGGCCCCACCAGGACGGCGTCCGCCTTGTCCAGGTAGGAGGCGATCCGGTCAACGCCCCCGGCGGTGACCGACCCGCCGTCAGTCTCCGGCATCCCCACGGCACCGCACTCCGGCACCGCAACTCCCACCTGCCCCGCCACCGAGGCGGCAACGGCCAGGGTCAGTTTTCCCGCCCCTGCGCGCAGCGCCGCCGTCCCGGCCAGGACCGCAGCCCCCGGGGTGGCCCGGGCGCCGCCCACCACCAGCACCGCCCCGCGTGAGTACTTGTCCTCGCCCGGGGCCGGCAGGCGCCAATCCCGGAGCAGGGACGGCGTGACCAGGGTGGGGCCGGAGTCACCGGGGGCGGACATTGGCATCCCCGCCGTGCTCGGTGACGGCCACGCCCTGCTCGGCCAGGTGGTCCGCCACGTTGAAGCTTTCCAGCTTCCAGGGACCCTCGCTGGCGGGGCGCACATACTTGGTGATGGACGCGTTCAGGATCGAGGTGCCGGCAGCCAGGTCCAGCAGCTCCTGCTCCGACATCCCCTCGATCACATAGCGGAACAGCATGATCACCGCATCGTGGCAGACCAGCATGACGCGGTGCCCGGTGCCCAGGTTGTTCAGCTCATCCAGCACAGACCGAATCCGCAGGGCGACGTCCGCCCACGATTCCCCGCCCGGCGGCCGGTAGTAGAGCTTGCCAAGCCAGGACCGGCGCTCGGCTTCCTCCGGGTACCGCGTCTCCACGCCCAGCCGTGTCAGCCGGTCGAGGATGCCCAGTTCACGGTCGCGGAGCCGCTCGTCCACCTGGACCTTCACGGACCAGCCGGCTGCATCCACAGCGGTCTGCGCGGTCTGCAGCGCCCGGGCGTAGGGCGAGGACACCACGGCGTCCGGCCGGAACTCCTCGGCGATCCGGGCCAGGGCGTTTCCCAAGGCCGTGGCCTGCTCCCGTCCGACGCCGGAGAGGTTGACGTCCGCGTCCCGCGCCGGGACGTCGATCACCTCCGCGCCGGCAAGGTGCGCCTCCGTGGCCGCGACGTTGCCTTCGCTCTCGCCGTGACGGATCAGCAGCAGCTCCACCGCGCCGGACTCCTGCACCGCCTCGGTCAGCCCGTCGTCGTCCGTTGCATGGCCGTCCACACAATCACCCCGTCCGTTTCCGTCCAGAATCCAGGAACACTACCAGCGGCGTACCCAGGGCGCGGGGAGGCTAAACGGACGGGCTACCGCTCCGGGGTGAGGACCTTGGAGAACACGGTGGCGCCGTTCGCGTTCCGGAGGCTGGCCGTGAAGCTGTTGTCCTCGCCCAGCTGGACGTGCCCGAAGAACTGGTTTTCGCCGTCGCGCGGTGATTCCCCGGCGAAGCGGCCTGCCTTGGAGAACACCACCTCGGGGCCGAACGTGCCGTCCATCGCGTTGGGGCCGAAGGAGCCGGCGGCGATGGGCCCGGCCACGAACTCCCAGAACGGATCGAAGTCGGTGAACGCTGCCCGCTCGGGGGAGTAGTGGTGGGCGGCGCAGTAGTGGACGTCGGCGGTCAGCCACACCACGTTCTTCACGCGGTTCCTCTTGAACGCGCTGAGCACCCCGGCGATCTCCAGCTCACGGCCCAGGGGCGCGCCGTTGTCCCGGTTGGCCAGGCTTTCCTGGTTCACCGCGCCGTCCGGGACGACGATGCCCAGCGGCAGGTCGGCCGCGATTACCTTCCACGTGGCCTTGGACTTCGAGACCTCCCGGATCAGCCAGTCCACCTGCTCCTGGCCCAGGATGTTGGTGGTATAGGCCTCCTTGCCGTCCGTGTTCGGCGATTTGAACGTGCGCATGTCGAGGCAGAAGATGTCCAGCTGAGGGCCGCGGGAGATTTTCCGGTAGATGCGGGCCGGCTGGTACTGGCCGGCGTCGTCGAACGTGCCGGGCCGCCACAGTGCGCTGCTGTCCGCGATGGGCATGTTCTCCTGCCAGGCCTGCCGGCCGCGGGCGGCGAGGGTGTTGACGTCCCGGACGGTGTAGCGGGGATCGTCCAGGACCTCACCCGGGTACCAGTTGTTGGTGGTCTCATGGTCATCCCAGTTGGCGATCACCGGCACGTCGGCGAACATGGCGCGCATGTTGGCGTCCAGGGAGTTGTAGCGGTGCCGGCCGCGGAATTCGGTGAGCGTTTCGGCCACCTTGGACACTTCCTCGGTCACCAGGTTCCGCCACACCTGCCCGTCCTTTTCCACTACGGTCTCGGCGATGGGCCCGTCCGCGTACACGGTGTCGCCGGAGTGGATGAAGAAGTCGGGACGGGTCTGGTGCATGGCCCGGTAGCCGCGCATGCCGCCGATCTCCTCGTTGATGCCCCAGCCCTGGCCGGCGGTGTCCCCGGTCCACACGAAGCTTTGCGCGTACGACGCCGGGACGTTGCCGCCGTTGCCCGTCCCGCCGGTGCGGCCCTTGCCGTTGACCGCGCCGGTGTCCGGGGCCGTGCGGAAGGTGCCGCGGACCGTTTCACCTGCCGCGCCGCCGTCGTCCTCGAAGCTGATTTCCAGCGCAAACCTGGTGTTGGAGGGCAGGTTGCCGGCATGGATCTTGGCGGTGAAGTCGGACGCCTGGGTGGCCCGGGGACCGCGGAGGACCCGCTCAAAGGCGCCGCGCCCGCGCAGGACCTGCCCGGCGTCGTCCACTGCCCGCAGGACCGCCTGCATCCGGCCTGCCGCAGAGGCCCGGGACCACAGGACCGCCGAGTCCGAGGTGACGTCCCCGGTGGCGATCCCGCTGGGCAGGGTAAGCCGGTTGCGGACCAGGGCCACAGTCCCGGGGGACTGCCGGATGGCCGGTGCTGCGGCGTTCGCGGCGGCGGGGACGGAGGCGAGGGCGGCTGCGAGCACGGACCCCTTGACGACGGTGCGGCGGGAAAGATCAGTCATGCCGGCCAGCTTTCCGCTGCCAGGCACACGGGTTTTGGCGGCGGGGTGAACGGCGGGTAAGCCGGGGCTGAACAGCGGGGGCGGTTCCCGGGAGCGTGGGCGCGCCGACGCAGCGATGCCGGAGCTCATTACGCCGGGGCAGTCCCTGCGCGGTGAACCCCGGGTTCATTGCGCAGGGATGGGCACCCGCAACCACTACGGCTTGGCGAACTCGCCGATCCGGCCCTCACGCAGTGCAGCCCCGACGGCGGCGATGGCGCCGTAATCCGGGAAGAGCACGGACTGCCCGGCAACGAATCCGGAGCCCGTGGTCGGAAGTGTCATGGTGCCGATCGCGCCGGTGTTCAGGTTCCGCAGGCTGTACGCCAGGATGGCCGCCTGGACGGGGTCGAAGCCCTTGTCCACGGTGAGGCAGCAGGAGGCAAAGTCCACCAGGGACCGTACCGCCGTGACGTCGTTGAGGGCGCCGCCGGCAGTGAGGCGGGCCAGGACGGCGCGGAGCATGATCTGCTGGTTGCGCACCCGCTGGAAGTCGCCGTCGGAAAAGGCGTAGCGCTCGCGGACGAACTCCAGCGCCGCCTGCCCGTCCAGGTGGTTCATCCCGGCGGCGAAGACGTGCTGGGTCTCAATGGAGGCCTGGAACGGGAAGGGCACGTTCACGTCGATGCCGCCCAGCCCGTCCACCAGCAGCTTGAACCCGCCAAAGTCCAGCATCAGGGTGTGGTTGATGGTGATGCCCAGCAGCTGCTGGACCGCCGCGGTCTGCATGTCGATGCCGCCGTACTCCAGGCCGGCATTGATCTTGGCGCCACCGTAACCGGGGATGTCCACCCACGTGTCGCGGTTGATCGAGATGAAATACAGCGTGCTGCGGTCCGCCGGGACATGGACCACCATCAGGGTGTCCGCGCGATGGTCCTGGGCTTCGCCGGTGGCGGCGGTGTGGGCTGCGGCGTCCCGTGCCGGGGTGCCGCCGCGGATGTCGCTGCCGATCACCAGGATGTTCATGGCGCCTGGGGGCAGTTCGGCGATGGGCGGCGGCGGGGGAGGGGCTGCCGGTGCCGGCGGCGGGGTGGTGGAGGGGGTTTCCGACGGTGTTGCTGTTTCGCTGGGCGTGGCGCTTGGCTGGGCGGCGGGTGGCGCCTGGTTGCCCGCCCGGTTGAGGCTCACCACGGCCACGACGGCGGCGGCCAGCAGGACCAGCGCCAGCAGGGCGGCGATCCAGCGGCGGCGGCCGTGCGCCACCATCCAGCGGCCGTGCGGGTGGGAGCTTGATGGGTCGGTACCGCCTGGCATGCTCATAGTGCCCCTCACCTCACCGTGACTGTGGTGGGATCAGTGTCCGCCCCCGGGCCGCCGGTTGGCTACAGCCGTGGCCAAACTGTCACCTGCCGGATTCCGGGGCTGTACTGGTGCCGGCGCAGGTCAGGTTTTGGCGGCCGGCCCTGCCACGCCGGGCGCCGCCGTCGAACGCTTTCCGAAGTCCGGGGTGCGTCCCGGGTCCGTGCCGGCGGCGGCTACTGCGGAACGTTCCCGCTCACCGGATCGTTCAGGCGGGCGTGCCGCAGGATGGAGATGATGGCGGGGGCCAGCTCGTCCTCCATCTGCCGGTACACCTCGGGGGAGCGGCGGTAGGGGTCGATGATGTCGTTCTCGGACGGGTCCGCCGGCAGGGCCAGGTGCCGTACACCGGCGGCCCGCGCGGGGAGGCTCCGCCAGTAGGCGGTGTTCGCGGCCAGCGGGTCGGCGTCGTCCGGCCCGGCGCCGGGATGTTCCGTGGCCCGGGCGTCCAGGACGTCGAGCATCCGGGCGAACTCGCGGATGGTGAAGGTCCGCTTCAGCATGGAGGCGTCCTGCTGCAGGACCTCGCCGCGGTGGCCGGAGGTCATGGTGAGCACCAGATCAACGCCGCGGAGGATCCGTGGGGTGAGCTGCCGGGCTACAAACCCGTCCGGTGTGCCGCCGAAGGTCCGCACGATGTCCGCCGAAATGGGCTGCATGGGATCATCCACCATGGCCCGGGTGCCGGCGCTGGCCACCTCGAACCCGCCCGGAACCACCTGGTTGAGTCCTGTTTGCAGCAGCCGCTCGGCCACCGGGGACCGGCAGATGTTACCGGTGCAGACGGTGAGGATTCTTACTGGTGCGGGGATGTCCAAGGGAAGTTACTCTTTCCAGCCGGTACCGGGACCATGTGGCCCGTGTCTCTCAACTTAACACGCGCATGCCCGACGGCGGCCGCCCCACCCCGCGGGGCCGCCCACCTTCCGCCGCGCTCACCGCGGCGCGCGCCCACCATCCAGCGGACGGCGGGCGCGGCCCGCAGCGGGAGTGCCCTAAAGGGTGGTCAAGAGCTGCTTCATTTCGGTTATTTCCGCTTCCTGCGCCTTCACGATGTCCCGGGCCAGCTGGACGGTGGCCGGGTACTTTCCTGCACCGATTTCCTGCTGGGCCATGTCGATGGCGCCCTCGTGGTGGCCGATCATCTGCTCGAGGAACAGCCGCGCGGCATCGGTTCCCTCGGCTGCCTTGAGCCTGGAGATGCCGTCCTCATCCACCATGCCGCCCATTCCGCCGCCGTGGCCGGAGTGGTCGTCCATCATGGTGGGCACCTTCCAGTCCTCCAGCCAGCCGCGCATCTGCTCGATTTCCGGGGCCTGTGCCTCCTTGATGCGGGTGGCCAGGGACGCCACGGGCGCGGGCACACCGGGCTTGGCGAGGATGATGTCACTCATCTCCACGGCCTGTGCATGGTGCGGCATCATCATCTGGGAAAACATGATGTCCGGCTGGTTGTGGTCCGAGCTGGCGTCCGGCATGGCGCTGGACATGGGGCCGGAGCTGCCGTGGTTCATAGGCATCCCGGAGGATCCGGAATCGGCTGCGCACCCGGCCAGGCCAAGGGCGGCTGCCAGGACGGCGGCGGCGGTCAGGGTCTTGATGTTCGTGGTCATTGCTGGTCCTTCAGGTAGGGGGAACTGTCCATGTGCGTGGGCGGCCACGCGGCGCAGTCCGGCCTACGTCCGGCTGATGGACAGCTCGCAGGGTGAAGGGCTGGGAACAATGTAGGCGTAGCCGCCGTCCCCGCGGGAAACGGATGGGGTTTCAGGCCGGGCACCCGGCATGGCCGCCGGCGGAAGCGCGGCCAGCGAGCCGGCCGCGGCCAACGGGGTGCAGGACGGACCGGCCTCCCGGGCGTCGGGGCAGGAGGGTGCGCAGGTGTCACTGCCCCCGGACATGCCGGACATTCCGGACATCTCGGCCGTGGAAAGCACGACGGCGGCGTGCCCGCCCGGGTGCCCCGCCTCAGCGTGCCCGGCGTGCGCGTGCCCGGAGTGCGCTGACCCCAAAGTTGCCCGTGCAACAGGTTCGCCGGCGACGGCATGCCCGCCATGGCCGGCATGACCCGAGTGGCTGGCCGTCAGGACATGCATCCCGAGGATCCCGGCCACGATGGCCAGCACCGCAACATCCAGCCCGGCACGCCGGAACACACCGGCCCAGGTGGCCGGGAGGGCAGGGTGCCACCCGCGGGTCCGCGGCATCAACGCACCTCCGCAGGGTTGAGCTTGAGCCGCCGCAGCAGCTGCGCGTTGAGGGCCACCACGATCGTGGAAGCGCTCATCAGCACGGCACCGGCCGCGGGGGAGAGGACCACGCCGGCGAACGCCAGGACGCCGGCGGCCAACGGCACGGAGAGGATGTTGTAGCCGGTGGCCCACACCAGGTTCTGCCACATCTTGCGGTAGCTGGCCCGGGAGAGGTCCACCATGGACAGCACGGCGCGGGGATCGTTGCCGGCCAGCACCACGCCGGCCGATTCCATGGCCACGTCCGTCCCCGCGCCGATCGCAATGCCCACCTCGGCCCGGGCCAGCGCGGGGGAGTCGTTGACGCCGTCGCCCACCATGGCCACCTTCAGTCCGCGGCCCTGCAGCTCTGCCACTTTCTTGTCCTTGTCCGCGGGCAGGACCTCGGCGAAGACCTCGTCGATGTTCAGGTCCGCCGCCACCGCCCGGGCCACCTGCCACGCGTCGCCGGTGACCATGGCCACCTTGACGCCGCGGTTCTGCAGCGCCTCGACAGCCTGGCGCGACTCGGGCCGCACCGCATCCTCCAAGCTCACGGCACCCAGGACGCGGCCGCCGTCGAGCACGTGCAGGACGGACGCGCCGCGCTCCCGCCAGCCGTGCGTGGTGGCGGCCAGGGCGGCAGGTTCGACGGCGCCAAGCTCGCGCAGGAGCGCCGGCCCGCCAACGTGCAGGGTGCGTCCGTCCACGCCGGCACGGACGCCGCGGCCCGCCAGGGACGAGAACCCGGAGGCTGCGGGGACCGGAAGGCCGCGCTCCCGGGCGGCCCGGACGATGGCGCGGGCCACCGGGTGTTCGCTGTCTGATTCGACGGCGGCGGCCAGGGCCAGCAGCTCGTCCGGGTCCACCGACTCCACGGCGGCGAGGTCACGGAGTTCGGGCTCGCCCCTGGTGAGGGTTCCGGTCTTGTCGAAAAGCACCACGTCCACGGTCCGCATCCGTTCCAGGGCCATCCGGTTCTTGATCAGCACCCCGGCGCGGGCGGCCTGCTCGGTGGAGATGGCGATCACCAGCGGAATGGCCAGGCCCAGCGCGTGGGGGCAGGCAATGACCAGGACCGTGACGGTCCGGGTGACGGCCTCCGGAACACTGCCCAGCAGGGTCCAGGCAATGAACGTGAGCACGCCGGCGCCGGCTGCGAAGTAGAAGAGGAAGGCCGCAGCCCGGTCGGCCAGCGCCTGGGCACGCGACGACGACGCCTGCGCCTCCGCCACGAGCCGCTGGATTCCCGCCAGGGCGGTGTCGTCGCCCACGGCCGTCACCCGGACCCGGACGCCGGTATCCGTGGCAACCGTCCCGGCCACCACGGCGTCGCCGGGGCCTCGGGCCACGGTCCTGGACTCGCCGGTGATCATCGATTCGTCGAACTCCGCCCTGCCGTCCGCCACGGTCCCGTCGGCGGGCATCCGGGCGCCAGGCCGCACCAGGACCAGGTCGCCGGGCCGGAGTTCGGAGACGGGCACGGTTTCGGTGCCGGCGCCGGTGACGCGTTCGGCTTCGTCGGGAAGCAGCGCGGCCAGGGCATCGAGGGCTCCCTGCGCGGAACCGAGGGCACGCATCTCGATCCAGTGGCCCAGCAGCATGATGGCCACCAGCAGGGCCAGTTCCCACCAGAAATCCAGGTCGAAGCCGCCGAGCCCCAGGCTGGTGACCCATGAGGCGGCGAATGCCACCGTGATGGCCATGGCGATCAGGAGCATCATGCCCGGCCGCCGGTCCTTGAGTTCCTGCAGGCCGCCCCGGAGGAACGGCTGGCCGCCGTACAGGAAGATCACGGTCCCCAGGACGGGCGGGATCCAGGCCGAGCCGGGAAATTCGGGCGGCATGTAGCCGAGGAGGTGCCCCATCATGGGGCTGAAAAACACCACCGGGACGGACAGCGCCAGCGTCAGCCAGAACCGGTTCCTGAACATGGCGGTGCTGTGGCCGGCGTGCTGGCCGGACGTGTGGACGGCGTGGTCACCGCCATGGTCATGGCCCGTCGGGTGGGGATGTGCGTTGGCGTGCGCGGAAGGGGCTTCGGTGACGGCGCTGCGCGACGTGGTGCCGGCGTCGTCATGGTGTCCGTGCTGGTGGTGCTGGGTGTGGTCCTGCAAGGGGTCCTCCTTCGAGGACGGCGGGCCCGGGGCCCTGATGGGTGAGCTTGGGTTGAGCGAACGCCGCCACAGGTGGGCGGGCGTCGCCTGGTCAGCGCCGGAAGCGGGCGCGCGTCGGCTGGACGGGCACCACCAGTGGGCGCGCGCCGGGGGAAGGGCCGACGGCGGCGGGCGGCACGGGCGGTTTGCCGGCGGGAGCGCAGCAGCAGCCAGAGGAGAGGAGGGGGAGCGGGGTGCGGTTCCCGGTGGTCATGTCAGTTCCTTTTCTTGGCTCAGGAAGATTCCGGACAAGCAGGGCGCTGGGGTTGAACGGCTGTGAAGGCCGTGCTCCAAAGGCGCCGGCCGGGACATACCACTTCACTGACAACACGGAAAATATACCCCTGGGGGGTATGAGAGTCAAGGGGGTACGAAGATGAAGCGGCCCGGCTACCAACTTAATCTCGCCCCGGCCATACTTATATATAGACCAGCAGCCACGGATCCATCGGCTGCAGGCCGGATGCTACATGGAGGTGGCCCTGTGACTGTCCTGCGCGGTCCGTACACGTACTCGAGCGCCCTGGGGGACGATGACTGCGTCGCCGGGACGTACAAGGCCGAAGTGGACGGATGGAAGCTCACCTGGTCCGACGGGATGTACCAGCTGCACGGCTACCGCCGCGGCGACGTGGTCCCCACGCTGGAGCTGCTCTTCTCGCACAAGCACCCCGAGGACCGGCCGCGGTGCGAGGAGATCGTGGCCCAGGTGGCCCGGACCGGCGGCTACTTCTGCATGTACCACCGGATCATCGATTCCCGGGGCAAGACCAGACGGGTGCTGTCCTCCGGCGAGGGGATCCTGGGCCCGGACGGCAAGGTGTCCGTCATTGAGGGCGTCATGGTGGACCTCACCTCAACCCTGCAGCGCGAAACCGAACAGACCGCCCGCGACGCCGTGGCCGGAGCCACGTCCACGCGGACCGTCATCGACCAAGCCCGCGGGATCCTCATGGCCCAGCTGAAGGTGGGGTCCGATGATGCGTTCAAGCTGCTGGTGACCGCCAGCAGCCACCGCAACGTCAAGCTCGTGGCCGTCGCGGCGGAGCTGGTCCAGCTGGCCAACTCGGTGGACGCACGCCAGTTCCTGGACCGGGCCGTCATGGCGATCCAGGCCGAAAGCCTGGGCAAAGCGGGGGCCGGAGCAGCCCCGCGCGAGGTGAAGCCGGCCCCCGGACAGCGGCCCACGCCGTCGTCCGTGCGTGCCTCCACCGCGGGCCGCAGGGCGGGCTGACGCCCGACTCCCGAAAAATTAGCACCCATCCCAGGGACGGCATGACCACGAATGCCGGACGTGCGGGCTTCACCCGAAGCCCGGCCAAACGCCCTGAAAGGTGGGCCCATGACCGCAGTTACTGCACATCACGGACTGTTCGGGAACATCAAGCTGCACGTGGACGATACCGGCGGCACCGGCAGGCCCGTGGTCCTGATCCATGGCTGGCCGCTCTCCGGCGAATCCTTCAGGAACCAGGTCCCGGCGCTGCAGGAGGCGGGCTACCGCGTCATCACCTATGACCGCCGCGGCTTCGGCCGCAGCGACAAACCCCCGGCCGGCTACAACTACGATGTCCTGGCCGAGGACCTGCAGAAGGTGCTGGAACAGCTGGAACTCAGCGACGCCACCCTGGTGGGGTTCTCCATGGGCGGCGGCGAAGTGGCCCGCTACCTCGGCATCTACGGGGCCGGCCGCATCCGCAGCGTTGTGTTCGCCTCCGCCGTTCCGCCGTACCTGATGCAGTCCGTGGACAACCCGGACGGGCCCCTGACCCGCGAGCAGGCCGACGGGATGGCGCGGGACCTGGCCGAGGATGAGGCCGCCTTCTACGACGCCTTCACCCGCGACTTCTTTTCGGTCGGCGGGGACCTCAAGGTCAGTGAGGTCCAGCGCAAGGAAGCCGTGGCCCTGTGCGGGCAGGCGGACCGGAAAGCCGCGCTGGCGTGCATGGCGGCCTTCGGTGAAACGGACTTCCGCGGCGACCTGGAGGAAGTCACCGTCCCGGCCCTGGTAATCCATGGCGACGGCGATGCCACCGTCCCGTACGAAGGCTCCGGCGATCGGACCCACGCTGCCCTGGCTGACAGCGAGGTCCACGTCATCCGGGGCGGGCCGCACGGCTGCAACGTGAGCCACGCGGACGAATGGAACCGGGCCGTCATCGACTTCCTGGCCAGGTAACTGCGCTGAACCGGCGGCCCCGTGTTCCGGGGGAGCGGGGCCGCATTCTGTTCCCGGCAGCTGCGGTCGGTAGGATGGACAAAGGTGCGCCGGGAAGTCTGGTCGGCAACAGATTCGTCGACCCCGAAAGGCAGGACACCTCAGTGACCTCCGCCCCGCAGCCGCAGCAGCCGCAGTCCGGCACCACCCCACCCCCATCTTCTCCCCGCCGGACCATCTTGGGCCGCGGCTCCTACGCCGAAGCCCTGCGCATCGGCGAGATCCTCCGCAAGGAAACCGTGGGCGGCGCCCTCCTGGTGGCCGCCGCCGTGATCGCCCTCATCTGGGCCAACTCGCCGGCGTCGGACAGCTACTTCGCCCTGCGTGACTTCAAGGTCGGCTACGAACCCTGGCACCTGGAACTCAGCCTGGGCGCCTGGGCTGCCGACGGCCTGCTGGCCATCTTCTTCTTCCTGGTGGGACTGGAACTGAAACGCGAGTTCGTCGCCGGGGACCTGCGCGACCTGCGAAAGTCGATTGTTCCGGTGGCGGCCGCGGCGGGAGGCGTGGTTGTCCCGGCGGTGATTTACGGCGTCGTGAACTTTGCCAGCCCGGAAACCCTCCGCGGCTGGGCCATTCCCACCGCCACGGACATCGCCTTCGCCGTGGCCGTCCTGGCAATCATCGGATCCCACCTGCCCAGTGCGCTGCGGATCTTCCTGCTGACGCTGGCGGTGGTGGATGATCTCATCGCCATCAGCATCATCGCGTTTTTCTACACCAGCGATCTGCAGGTCGGGCCGCTGCTGCTGGCGCTGGTTCCCCTCGCTGTCTACGCATTCCTGGCGCACAAATACCGCCGGTTCTTCGGCCGCCACGCAGCCAGTGCCTGGCTCATCCTGCTGCCGCTGGGCATCGTCACCTGGGCGCTGGTGCATGCCTCCGGCATCCACGCCACGGTGGCGGGTGTCCTGCTGGGCTTCGCCGTGCCGGTGATCCGTTCCCAGGCCAGCGGCGGCCCGGAGGCCGGGCCGGGGCTCGCGGAAATCTTCGAACACCGGTTCCGGCCCATCTCGGCGGGGATTGCCGTGCCCATCTTCGCGTTTTTCTCGGCCGGCGTCGCCGTGGGCGGCTGGGACGGGCTCATCTCGGCGCTGGCCGATCCCGTGGCGCTGGGCATCATCGCGGGCCTGGTGCTGGGCAAGCCCATCGGCATCCTGGGCACCACCTGGATCCTGACCAAGGCCACCCGGGCGACACTGGACAGTTCCTTCAAATGGATCGATATTTTCGGCGTGGCACTGCTGGCCGGCATCGGCTTCACCGTGTCACTGCTGGTGGCCGAGCTCAGCTTCGGCCAAGGGAGCCTGCACGATGACCATGCCAAGGTGGGCATCCTCGCAGCGTCCTTGCTCGCCGCGCTGCTGGCCACCGCCGTGCTCCGGACCCGGAACCGGCAGTACCGGCAGGCGGAGGAGCTGGAAAAGGTGGATGCAGACCAGGATGGCATCCCGGACGTCTACCAGGACCGCCGGTAGGACCGGGCCGGCTACGCGGGGGAGAGCCCCAGGAGCGGTTCTGCAGGCTCGTCGATGTGCCGGATCTCCAGCGCTTCCGGGTCCAGCAGCTTGCGGGTGCCGGTCCGCGCGTCCAGGATCCAGAACAGGTCAAGGTGGGGCACGACGCCGGTCACGCGGCCGCGGTGGAACAGCCTCCCCCGGTGCCACGCCTCGATGGTGTCTCCAATGTGGAGCTGGTCCGTGTGTACTCCCTGTGCCTCCATGATGCGATGCCTCCTGCTGGTTGTGTCCCCGTACAGGACCAGCTTGCCGGGAGGAGGTTGCCGCAGTGTTTCGGCAGGGTGTTTTTTCTGTGTCAGCTGAGGTTGCTGCGCCGGATGGTGAGCATGTGCACCAGTAAGGCCCGCTGCGGCTGGCCGGGACTGCGGGCTACCTGCTGCCGCAGGGACTCCCGCGCCTCGGCTTCGGCAGGGTCGTTGGAACGCAGGATGTCTTCAATGATCTCCAGGGCCTGAAGCTGCAGCTCCAGGAGGGCCACTTCCTCGCTGATGGACACGGGGGCCTTGGGCTTGCGGGACATGGGTAACCTCCTCGGGGTGCGGAGGGTTCCCCGGGGAGGGGCGCTGCCTCTCCCTCTCCTCGCTGGCTGAATATAATAAGTCTACTTATATATTTTTCGCCGACAAGCCCCAAATGACAGCGGGTGGCGCGATAGTTCAGCCGTGGGTGGGTTCTTCCACCAGCGCGGTGGCAATGCTGGCGGCGTCGTCCAGCGCCGCCAGATAGCGTTCGGCGTCAAGGGCCGCGGCGCAGCCCGTGCCGGCGGCGGTGATGGCCTGCCGGTAGCGGTGGTCCACGGCGTCGCCGCAGGCGAAAACGCCCGCGAGGTTGGTCACCGTCGTGGGGGAGTCCACCTTGATGTAGCCCTCCGCGTCCAGGTCCACCTGGCCGGCCACCAGCTCAGTGCGCGGCAGGTGGCCGATCGCCACGAAGATGCCGGTGGCCCCCAGCTCCCGGGTCCCGCCCGAGCGGGTGTCCGTCAGGGTGACGCCGGTGACCTTGGTGTCGCCGTGGATGGCGGTGACGGCGGAGTTCCATTCGAACCGGATCTTGGGGTTGTCCTTGGCCCGCTGCGCCATGATGCGGGAGGCGCGCAGTTCGCCCTTGCGGACGACGACGGTCACGGACTTCCCGAACCGCGTCAGGAAGGTCGCTTCCTCCATGGCGGAGTCGCCGCCGCCCACCACGATGATGTCCTGCTCGCGGAAGAAAAACCCGTCGCAGGTGGCGCACCAGGAGACGCCGTGCCCGCTGAGTTTCTTCTCCTCCGGCAGGCCCAGCTCCTTGTAGGCCGAGCCCGTGGCGAGGATGACGGCCGGCGCGGAATGGGTCTCGCCGGCTCCGGTGACCACCCGCTTCGCGGAACCCTTGAGGTCCACGGACGTGGCGTCGTCGAACACCACCTTGGCGCCGAACTTTTCCGCCTGCTGCTGCAGCCCGTCCATCAGCTCCGGCCCCTGCACGCCCTCCGGGAAGCCCGGGAAGTTCTCCACCTCGGTGGTGTTCATCAGCGCTCCGCCGGCGGTGACGGAACCGGCCAGGACCAGCGGCGCCAGGCCGGCCCGGGCGGCATAGATGGCGGCCGTGTAGCCCGCGGGGCCGGAGCCGATGATGATCAGCTGTTCGTTGCTCATGGGTTCTCCTCGAAGGGTCGGCGCTGCAGGAGTGACCCGCCAGCGGGCGTACGCCCTACCAGTGGAGCAATGGTCATTGGCCCCTGTCAATGCACTGCATAATGGGGCCATGACCCCTCCGCAGACCCGCCCGGCCCCTGCCTGCGCCGCCGCCGCACCGGCCCGGACGGCGCCATGACAGGCCCGACGCCGGACACGGCCCGCGGATCCGCCGGGGAAGTCTTCCGGGTGTTCCTCAAGCTCGGGGTCACCTCGTTCGGCGGCCCCGTTGCGCACCTGGGCTACTTCCGTGACGAACTGGTCCGGCGGCGTGCCTGGGTCAACGACAGGGAGTACGCGGACCTGGTGGCGCTGTGCCAGTTCCTCCCCGGGCCCGCGTCCAGCCAAGTGGGATTCGGACTGGGGCTGCACCGCGCCGGCTCCCTCGGCGCCCTGGCCGCCTTCACGGCTTTCACGCTGCCGTCCGCGGCCCTGCTGGTGGCCTTCGCGCTGGGCGCCTCCGTGTTCCAGGGCGTGATCGGCGCCGGCATCCTCACCGGCCTGAAGATCGTGGCAGTGGCCATCGTGGCGCAGGCGGTGTGGGGAATGGCCCGGACATTGACGCCGGACCGTTCCCGCGCCGGAATCGCCGTTGCGGCAGCACTGCTGGCCATCCTGCTGGCCGGCTCGCTGGGGCAGATTGCGGCCATCCTGCTCGGAGCGCTCGCGGGACTGGTCTTCTGCCGGCAAGCAACAGCCGCCTTGCCGGGGCAGATGAGCTTCCCGGTCAGCCGGGCCGTGGGAATCGGCTGCCTGGTCCTGTTCGCCCTCCTCCTGTTCGGCCTGCCGCTGCTGGCCCCCGCAGCCGGCTCGCCGGGACTCACCCTGTTCGAGGCGTTCTACCGGGCCGGGGCGCTGGTGTTCGGCGGCGGCCACGTGGTCCTGCCGCTGCTGCAGTCCGGCGTGGTGGAGCCCGGCTGGGTCACCAACCCGCAGTTCCTGGCCGGGTACGGTGCGACGCAGGCGGTCCCCGGCCCCCTCTTCACCTTCGCGGCCTACCTGGGCACGGCGTCCGCGTTCGGTCCGGGCGGCGTGGCGGGTGCCGCCGTCGCGCTGGCCGGAATCTTCCTGCCCGGCTTCCTCCTGCTTACCGGCGTGCTGCCGTTCTGGGACTCGTGGCGCTCCCGGCCGGGGGCGCAGGCCCTGATGCGCGGCGCCAACGCGGCCGTGGTGGGCATTCTCGCTGCCGCCCTCTACAACCCGTTGTTCACCACGGCCATCACCGGGCCCGGCCCGTTCTGCCTGGGCCTGGTCTGCTTCGTGCTGCTGACCGCCTGGAAGGCGCCGCCGTTGGCCGTGGTGCTGGTGGGAGCTGCCGGCGGAGTGCTGCTCGGTCTCCTGGGCTGACGCCCCGCAGGCAGGGTAGGCGCGGATGGTTGAAGCGTCCGACGGCGGGTAGGGGCTAAGCAGCCGGCGCACCTAACGAAGGGGGTACGGAAGTGCCACGGAAAGCAGGTGAGGGCCACCACGGGCCGGCGGCAGCTCCGGCGTTCGTGTTTGGCCTGGGGGTAGGCGGCTTCGTGGACGGAATTGTCCTCCACCAGTTGCTCCAATGGCACCACATGCTGAGCCATACGGAGGCCGGGAACACCACAACGGTGCCCGGCCTGGAGCTGAACACGCTGGCGGACGGACTCTTCCACAGCGCCATGTGGGTGCTGGTGGTCGCTGCCGCAGTTCTCGCCGTAAGGGCCCGCAGGCAGCGCAGGCTTTCCGCCGGGTGGCGCTTCCATGCCGGCCTGGTCCTTGCTGGCTGGGGCATATTCAACATCGTGGAGGGGCTAGTGAACCACCAGCTGCTGGGTATCCACCACGTGCGGGACGACCTGGGCGGCCCCCTGGCCTGGGACCTGGGCTTCCTCGGGGTGAGCGCAGCGCTGGCCGCAGCCGGGTTCCTCCTGCACCGGAACGGCAGAACACTGGAAAAACGGAGGGAGGTCCCGCAAGATAGTAAGCATGCTGATTAAATTCGGCAGCACCGGAACTGACCGGTTCCACACCATCCCAATGTGAACCCGAGAGGTCATACTCATGGTTTTCTTTCACAAGCAGGAACTTCAGTACAAAGCCACCCCGGACAAGCCGGACGCCGTCTACGCCCGCAAGCTGCAGGAGGTGCTCGGTGGCCAGTACGGCGAGATCACCGTCGCCATGCAGTACTCCTTCCAGGCCTGGAACGCCCACATGCCCGGCAAGTACCGGGACATGCTGTTCGGCATCGGGGCCGAGGAATTCGGCCACGTCGAAATGCTGGCCACCATGATCGCCCAGCTGCTGGAGAAGGCGCCGCTGGGAATCACCGAGGATGCAGTCCAGTCCGACCCCACAGTGGCGGCCATCGTGGGCGGCACTGATGTCCAGTCCGCCATTGTGGCCGGTGCGGGCGTCCGCCCCGTGGACAGCAACGGCAACCCCTGGCAGGGCAGCTATGTCACGGCCAGCGGAAATTTGCTGGCGGACTTCTGGGCCAATGCCAACGCCGAAATGCAGGGCAGGCTGCAGGTGGCCCGGCTCTACCACATGACCGATGACCACGGCATCAGGGACATGCTTTCCTTCCTGCTGGCCCGCGACACCATGCACCAGAACCAATGGGTGGCGGCGGCCAAGGAACTGCAGGAGGAAGGCCGCGAGAACTTCCCGGTTCCCAGCAACTTCCCGCTGGATAAAGAGATGAGGGACGTGGCCTACCAATACCGGAATTTCTCGGACGGCCAGGCTGCTGCGGAGGGCTCCTGGGCCAGCGGCCCAACCCCGGACGGGCTGGGTGAATTCAGCTACGTCGCCGCACCGGATTCCACAGTTCCCATGCCCCCACCCACGCATCCCGATGCACGGTTCTACGGCACCACCGAGCTGCCCAACACCATGGAAAAGGTTGCCGGAAAGATCCAGGACAAGCTGCACAAGGAGTAGGCCTGCCGGGTCCGGCGGCGTCTGCTGGCGGCGCCGGACCAGGTGTCCCTGGACGGGTTCAACTAAGACGACGGCGGGACGTCCCCGGCGGGGACCGTCCGTGGTTTGGCAGTGAACCGCAGCGAGAAGTTGTCCAGCGTTCCGGGCAGCGGCCGCCGCGGGTCGAGTCGATGGCCGTCATGGACGGTGAAATCCGTGTCCCTCAGCAGGTTGGCCAGCAGGGCACTGGTGAGCAGCAGGACCAGGTGCCGGCCCGGGCAGCGCACCGGCCCGGCACTGAACGGGACCACTCCCCAGTCCCCGTGGTCCCCGTCCACCTGTGGGCCGGCTTCCTGCCGGTCCGTGGTGAGCCACAGCGCCGGCTCGAACCTGTCGGCGTCCGGGAGCCGCCTGCCGTCCCGGTGGAAATAGGGTGTGAAAATGAGGACCCCGCACCGGGCCGGCATGGTTCCGGCGTCCCACTCCACCTCGCGCGTGGTCTGCCGGAGGATCATGGGCGTAGTGGGCCAGAGGCGGAGCGATTCCAGGACGGTGGCACGCAGGAAGGGCAGCTGCCGGCCGGCGGAGGTATCACGCGCCATTTCCTCGCGGGCCAGTTGCGCCTGCCCGGGGTGCGTGGCCAGCAGCGCCAGTGCGCGGAAGGCGGCCATACCGGCAGGTTCGAAGGCGAACAGCCACTGCGGAACCTGATCCGCCGGGGCTGCCTCATCGGCGCGGCCCCGCATCACGGACGCCAGGCTGCCTGGTTCCGCGGCGTCAATCCGGTCCTGGACATGTCGCAGGAACGCGGCCCTGGTGTGCTTCCGCCGGGGCTTGAAGCCGGACCAGTTCGCGTCCTTGCGCAGCCGGGCCAGCTGCTCTGTCAGTTCCGTATCCTCCCGGGCCGCGTCCCCGAACACCACCCGCCGCACGGTCCGTTGCCAGGACTCGTTGAATACTTCCCAGTCCAGGACGCCACGGGCCCCGGCGCTTCGCAGCATGGACTCGGCTTCCTCGTGGATGACCGGCAGGAACCAATCCGCAAACCGGTGGACCGGGCTGGACGTGTCCAGTGCCTGCTCCTGCAGGGCGCGCCGCACGGACCGCTCGGGGCCGGTCGATACCAGGACATTGCGGGGCTCGAAATGGGCCAGGGCGCCGCGTTTTTCGCTGCTGGCGGGCGAAAACGGCTCGGGGGACTGCTGCAGCACGGCGTCCAGGTGCCCGGGCCGCAGGACGATGGCCTGCTTCCTTAAGGGCAGGCGCAGCAACAGCGGACCGTCCGGGTACCTGCTGTCCAACTCCTGCATGCGGCGCACCGCCCTCCGGTCCAGGCCCAGCCGCTCAGCCAGTGCCTCGATGCGGGGCCGCCGGATGGTGGCGCCCTTCGCCGCCGTCGGAAAGAAAACGTCCAGCATGAAAGCGGCTGTATCGCGGACGCCGGCGCGTGGAAGTGCCATCGGTTCCTGCCTTTGCCTGTGGGGTTCCAGGTTTCTCAGGAGACGTACCCGCTTACCCGGCCAAAACGCAGGCGCAGGGAAGGAGTAGGCTGAAAGAGCCGTCCGGACCCGGGCGGCTTCGGGTCCCGGCCAGGTCCGTGGGGAGGCTGCGACGGGCTGCAACCAGGAAGCGGCCATGGCTACAGACACAGATACAACTGAAGAACCTGTGGGCCAGCGCCTCGGCGAGCTGGTCCTCACCAGCTCCCACGTGGAGGAGTTTCTGCACGACCTGTCCGTCGAAGCTGCCAAGGAACTTTCGTCGGCCGGGCAGCAGGTCTCCTGTTCGGTCACCCTGGTGCGGCGCAAGAAGGCCGCCACGGTGGCCAGCAGCGACAACCGGGCACGGGCCATGGATGAGTTCCAGTACACCTTCCAGGACGGCCCCTGCCTCTCCGCCCTCCGCCAGGACACCACAATCCACGTCCCGGACCTCCGCCGTGAGGACCGCTGGCCCGAGTATGTGGCAGCCGTCAACGAGGGGACACTCAAGTCCGTCCTGGCCGTACCCATTCCCCTCGACGGTAACTCCCGGGCCGCCTTAAACCTCTACTCGGATGGTCAGGAAGCCTTTGACGCCGGCGCCGTCACCGCCGCCGAACGGTTTGCCCGGGACGCGAGCACGTCGCTCCGGCTGGCGCTGCGCATCGCCCAGCTCACTGACGCCCGTGACGACCTCGCCACCGCCATGGCCTCGCGGACGGTCATTGACCTTGCCGCCGGCGCCATCATGAGCCAAAACCGGTGCAGCCAGGAAACCGCCATGGAGATCCTGAAGAGCGCATCCAGTACCCGCAACATCAAACTGCGAGACGTCGCCGCCAAGGTGGTCGCCTCGGTGGCGGGCGACACTCCGGTCAGCACCCACTTTGACGCCTGACGCCGTCGGACGGCTTCGTGCCCGGTGAACGACGCCGGCCTTCCGGCCTCGGTGCGGACACCGGAGACGGTGCCACGGCCGGGCGGCTCCGGCCAACGTCAGGCGACGTCGGGGTAGCTGCTGAGGATGTAATCGGCGGCGGCTGATCCCGTCATGTGCAGCCGGCTGTTGGCAACGTCCACGCCGCAGCGGCGCATGCCGGTCCGGAAGGCCTGGTCCGTCTTGGGTTTGTAAGCGTTGATCCGGCACCAGCTGACGTAGAGACCGTAAAGGCAGTCGGGAGTCATGACCGACTCCGCGGTGGGGTCAAACCTGGTGGCCTGCTGAAGGAACATCTGAAAATGCGAAGTTGCCAAGGTGGGGCTCATTCCGCGCCTGCATCATGCGCTGCCGTCGGACTACAGCAGCTACTCCTGGTGGCCTGTGCAGAGGGGCCGTGGAGGACGGGCCGTGATGCCCGTCACTGTTTCGAATTTACCTGCGGCGGGGCCGGAAGTACAGCGAAGCACCCGGAGCGTAATGCTCCGGGCGCTTCGTGGTGGTTTGGGGCCGTGCTCCTTTAGGCGTGGGCGTAAGTGAGGCAGTCCGCGTTGTCGCGGCCCGGGCCCACATGGACCTCGGGCGCCTTGCACATCAGGTGGTCGTTGTGGACGCATTCGCTGCGCTGGCACGCCCCGACGTCGGCCAGGACCTTGGGCAGGCCGCCGTGCACCCCCACTTCGATGAAGGTGGCGCAGTGGGCGTGGTTTTCCGCGCCGCCCACGGTGATGGCGGCGGCGTTGCAGTTGGTGTGGTCGTTAAAGGAACAGTTCGTTACGCTGCAGTCTGCGACGTGCGATGTCATAAGAAGTCCTCCTGGGCCGGCCACCCCGGACGGGTGGCTCCGTCCGTCCACCGTAATCCCGTCCGCGGCAATCAAAAAGACCCAATTCCGTTGCCTAATTGCTGCCCGGCGCCAATTTTTTCCGGGCTTGTTCCGTAGCCTCCGGCGGGTCCTGCCGTTTACCCTGAAAGAGGTAAGGGTACTTAGTAAATCCAGGGTGCTCAGGCACCTCCATTTCTCAAGGAGCACACCATCATGGCTGACGGACCCCTCCATAAGGATCTTCCCCTTCCCGACTACGACCACTTGCCCATCGGGACCCTGCCCACCCGCATCAACGGGCTGGAGGAAGCGGACGTGGCCCAGCTGGCCGCCTACGAGAAAGCGCACGGCAACCGGCTGCCCGTCCTGCAGATCCTGGAAAAGAGGCTGCAGGACCTCCGGGGCGGGGCGGTTCCCAGCGGACCCAAGTCCCCGGACACCCCGGAAACAGCCTCGGCGCCGGCAGCACCGCAACCGGCCAGCACACCCGGACCACCGGTCAACCCGCCGTCGCAGGGAGTTCCCACCAACCCGGCCCAGCCGCGCTCCTAAAACAAACCCGGAGCAAATCCGGAACAAACCCGGAACAAACCCGGAACAAGCTCCTGGCACAAAGGGCAACCGACATGGACACTGACGACGCCGTCGCGCAACTGCGTGCCCATGTCCGCGCCCGCGGGGGCCTGATCGAGCGGCAGCTGGCTGAGTGGGTGCGCGTGCCCGGGGTTCTCGCCATGCCGGAGCACCGTCAGGACCTGCTCCGCTCAGCCAACTGGCTCGCCGCCGCCTTCCGTGAAACGGGCTTTCCGGTGGTGGAGGTCTTGCCCACCGGCGAATCGCATGCGGTGTATGCGGAGTGGTGCCGGGCTCCGAACGCTCCCACCGCCCTCGTATACAGCCACCACGACGTCCGGGCGGCCAAGCCGGGGGAATGGGACCAGACCGCCCCGTTCGAACCGGTGGTCAGGGAGGGCCGGCTGTACGGGCGGGGCAGTTCCGACGCCAAAGGCCAGGTCCTGGCGCACCTCGAGGGGCTGCGTGCGCACCTGGCCGGTTCAGCTGCCGGCGCCCCGGCCGTCAATCTGAAGTTCCTGGTGGAGGGCGAGGAGGAGGGCGGGTCGCCGCATCTGGCCCAGCTGCTGGAGGAGCAGGCACCCAGGTTCGCTGCCGACGTCGTACTCTTCAGCGATACCCTGCTGTGGCGCCAGGATTCCCCGGCACGGTGCGTGGGGCTGCGCGGCATGCTGAGCGTTAAACTCAAGGTCTTCGGGCCGGAACGGGACGTGCACAGCGGGGCGGTGTCCGGGAACGCGCCCAACCCGGCGTTCGAGCTGAGCCGGCTGCTGGCAGGGCTCCATGACGCCGAGGGCAGGATCGCCGTCCCGGGATTTTACGACGAGGTCGAGCCGCTTCCGGCGGACCTGCGGCAGGCCCTCGCGGACCTCCCTTACAGCGACGAGGACTGGCTGCGGCGCTCGGAGTCCGCTGCCATCACCGGGGAGGAAGGCTATACGGTGCTGGAACGGCTGTGGCTGCGCCCGGCCGTCGAGGCCACTGCCCTCCTCGCCGGCGACCCCCTCGGTGTGCCGCGGGCCGCGGTCCCGGCTGTGGCGTCCGCGGACCTGAGCTTCCGCACCGTTCCCGGCCAGAAGGTGGCAACGGTGGCTGACCTGGTGGAGCAATGGTGTGAGGCGACCATCGGCGGAGCGTTCGGGTACAGCCTCGAACCGGACCTGGCCACCGCCCAGGAGGCCTACCGCACACCGGACCATCCCGCCGTCGCCATCCTGGAACATGCCATGGCGCAAGGGTTCGCAGCCGGTGCGGTGGGGCGCATGGGCAATGCGGGCGGCGGCCCGGCCGACCTCCTCGCCCGCACCATCAACGCCCCCATCCTGTTCTTCGGCACCGGACTGGTGGAGGACCACTGGCATGACAGCGATGAAAGCGTCAGCCTGGAGGTCCTCCACAACGGGGCCGTGACACTGGCATGCTTTTGGGACGGACTTGCAATGATGAAACGGGCAAAGGACGGCGGCGATGGACATCTACCAGGGTGACAGCGGGCAGCCACGCAACGGGCGGGAGGGAATCCGCACCTTTGGTGTGGAGGAGGAACTGCTCCTGGTGGACCCGGCCAAGGGCGAGGCCGTGCCGATGGCCGGAGCGCTCCTGGACCTGTATGTCCGGCCACTGGAGGCCAGTGCCGGGCCGGTGCTGACCGCCGAGTTCCAGCAGGAAATGATCGAGGTGGTCACCCCGCCGCACTCCACCCTTGCCGGCCTGCAGGCGGACATCATTGCCGGGCGGGCCATCGCCGGGCAGGCGGCCGAGGACGTGGGGGTCCGGGTGGCGGCACTGGGCACGTCGCCCTTGCCAAGCGACCCGCACCCGGTACGGCTGCGCCGGTTCGCGGCCATGGTGGAGGAGTACGGCCTGACCGCCAGGGAACAGCTCACCTGCGGCACTCACGTCCACGTCGCCGTCGAGTCCCCGGAGGAGGGGGTGGCGGTGATGGACCGGATCCGGAACTGGCTGCCGGTGCTGGTGGCCCTCAGCGCCAACTCCCCGTTCTGGCATGGTGAGGATACCGGCTATGCCAGCTACCGCTCCCAGGTGTGGAACCGGTGGCCGTCCGCCGGGCCGCTGGACATCCTGGGCTCACCGGACGCCTACCACCGGCTGGTGCATGACATGGTGAGCACCGGCGTCGCCCTCGACGAAGGCATGATCTACTTCGACGCCCGGCTCTCACGGCACTACCCCACGGTGGAGGTCCGGATCGCGGACGTCTGCCTGCGCGCTGAGAACACCGTGCTGCTGGCCGGCATGGTGCGGGGGCTGGTGGAAACCGCCGCCCGCGAATGGCGGTCCGGGACGGCGCCCGCCCCGGTGCCCACCGCGCTGCTGCGACTGGCTGCCTGGAAGGCCGGCCGGTGGGGACTGCGCGGGGAACTGCTGGACCCGGTCACCGCCCGCCCGGGCCCGGCGCTGTCCGCCGTCAACGCCCTGCTGCAGCACATCGGTGAGGCGCTGGAGGATATGGGGGACCTGCAGCGGGTGGAGGACCTGACCGACGAACTCCTGCGTATTGGGACCGGGGCGGTCCGGCAGCTGGAAGTCCTGCACCGTACCGGGCACCTGGAGGACGTGGTGGATGACGCCGCCAACCTCACCGTAGGGTCCGAATTTGAGGGCCTCCGGAAGGGGTCCCCGGGGGATTGACACCGGCACCGCCCGGGAGCACGCTGATACCGCTGGGGCCAGTGAAAACCCACCCAGTCTGGAGCACGAAAAATGGCCGGAGTAACTGTCACAGCGCTTGATACGAAATCGTTTGACGAGCCCGACGAGAAACGCCGCCCGCCGAACACCGTGGTCGATGTGGTGAACATCGGCGACACCACCCTTGCCAGGCTGACGTTCGAGCCGGGCTGGCGCTGGTCCGAGACGGTCAAAACTGTGGTCCACACGGACACCTGCCAGGTCAACCACCTCGGCATCTGCACCGCAGGTACCCTGACGGTTCAAATGGAGGACGGCTCCCGGACCACCGTCAGCGCAGGCCACGCCTACGCCATCCCGCCCGGCCACGACGCCTGGGTGGAGGGTGACGAAACCTTCGTGGGCTACGAGATCATGAGCGCAGCCGCGTTCGCCAAGCCCGCCTGACCCGGCGGGCTGCCGGAAGGGCGCGCTGGAGCCCACGTCCACACGGATACATGTTCCGCCTGAAGGAAGAAGCCGACGCCGGGGCAAGCCTTAAGCCCCGGCGCGGCCTCCGCCGCGCCCGGTTCGTCCTGCTCGCCTTCCTCGGCCTGGTCCTCGTGGCTGCGGCGGTGAACGTGCTGGCCGAGGCCCGGGAAAAGGCAACCACCGCACCGTACGGGGAACGGATCGCCGTGGACGGCGGCAGCCTGAACGTGATGCGCTACGGGACCCGGCAGGGCACACCGGTGGTCCTGCTGAGCGGGCTCGGCACGCCGGCGCCGGGCCTGGACTTCGCCCCGCTGGCCCGGGAACTGGGCGGCTTCGACGTCATCGTGGTGGAGGGGTTCGGCTACGGCTACAGCGACATGGCAGCCGGTCCGCGCACCAACGAAAACATCAGTACCGAACTGCACCAGGTCCTGGCCACGCTGCAGGTACCGCAGCCCTATGTCCTGGCCGGGCACTCCATTGCCGGCTTCTACCTGCTGGACTACGCCAACCGGTACCGGCCCGAAGTTGCTGCCGTGGTGGGCATCGACGCCAGCATCCCCAAGCCCGGGGACGAACCCGTGGCCGAGCCGCAGCCCGGGATCAACTGGACCGGGATTCTGGCGGCCACCGGCTTGGTGCGGGCCGTGGCAGCGGTGGTTCCCGCCGTCGTCGATCCGCAGAGCACAGCCTTCACCGAGGACGAGTTCCGGCGCATTCGGATGATGTCCCTGTGGAATTTCGGCAACCCTGCCGTGGCCGACGAAACGGCGCGGATTGCCACCAACGCCCAAGTGCTGCGCGGGGTGGCTTACCCTGCGGACCTGCCCGTCCTGGCCTTCGTGGCCGACGAGGGCAACGACAGGACAGCCGGGAAGGTGGCGGCGGCGGAGAACCTGCTGCGGAACGTGGCCCGGCACCAGGTGCTGACGGTGCAGGGCGGGCATTACCTGCACTGGACGCAGGCGCCGCTGATGGCCGGCGCCATCCGGGAGTTCCTCGACGCGGGCTGACTGGCCACGGGGACGAAGGCGGACAGTGCGACGCTACGTCCCGCCGTCATGATCGGTTTCCCGTGGGCGAGGCGCATATTCGTTCCTGACGCGGGAATTCGCCGGCGACCCGGAGATACTGGGTGTGACAACGAATGTGCGGGTCGAAAACGATGAACCGCGTCGACCTGCACCGGCAGCACTGCGGTGCCGCCGTTCGAGCACGACGACGTCGCGGCCGAAGGAGAAGACCAGCAGCGGGAGTGCCACGGCCGGAGCTGCTGCCGCGGCTGCCTGGGGCAGGCCCGGCAGCAGGGCAATCAGCAGCGCCACCGGTTGCAGGGCACCGATCAGCTTCCGGGAGATGCTGGGCGGCAGCGGCCGGCGCAGGTGCGGGCGGGCGATGGCCGCGGCGGCCACCACGTAGTACAGGGCGCCGATGGCCAGGGTCCACGGGCCCACCACCGTCATGGTGGCCACGGACAGGACCAGCACCAGCGCGGCGTCCGTGGCGGCGTCGAACCGGGCACCCGCCTCCGAGGCCGTTCCCGTGCGCCGGGCCACCGCACCGTCCACCGCGTCGAGGAGGAAGGCCAATGCGCCGAGGAGCACCAGGACCGGGCCGGGATGCCGGCCGGTGAACAGCGAGGCCACTGCCGGCACGGCGCAACAGGCGGCCAGGGCCGCGCGGAAAAGGGTGACCCGGTCTGCAGGGGTGGGGCGCCTGGGTGCGATGGTGTCCACCTTTCACGTGTCCCGGCCGGGGGCGCGGCGGCTCTGGCTGTTGCGGACCAGGCCGGCAAGGGCCAGGAGGCTTCCGGCCGCTTCGGCCACGGCACTCAGTGACTTGGAGAAGAACCACACGGGGTCGTACATGGCCGGGAATGGTCCGAACGCCGGAATATCAACATACCGGTAGAGCATCACGGCGGCGAACGCGGTGAAGGCAACCACCAGGGCGGCGGCGTAGGAGGCCCGGCTGCCCCGGACCAGCACCCACACGCCCACTATGAGCGCGGCAGCAGCCTCCAACAGGAACAGGGTGCCCTGGCTGATCACCCCGGGCGGCGCGTCCTGGTGGCCCGGGGCAAGGAGGAGGTGCACCCCAGCGTCGATGAACAGGGCAACGGCCGTGAGGATTCGCAAAACCACACCCTTAAGACGTCGTCCGGCTGGTAAGGGTTCATCCGGCCGGACCGGTGCCGCCAGGCCCGGCAGCCGGCGCGGTCGGTGGGTCTTTCAGCCCTTGAAGAGCGGCCTGCGGAGGCGTTGACTTTTAATGCGGGCCACGGTGCCCGCGGGGCGGAATGGCAGTGGGCCGGACCGTTCCGGACAGAAAGGAAAATCGGTGACTAAGTGGTATCGGTGGCAGGACTGGGTGACAGTGGCCGCCGGACTCTTCACTGCGGTTGCGGTCCTGTGGACCCGGCAGGAAAACATGTCCATGACCCTGATGCTCGCGTTCGGCGGGCTGTTGGTGGTCAGCGGCCTGATCAACCTGGCCATGCCGGGAACTCCGGCCATGGAGTACGTCCAGGCGGTCCTGGCCGCAGGGCTGGTCCTCTCGCCTTGGCTGGGGACCTACACGGGCGCCACGGGAGCGGCGTTGACATCGTGGATTGCAGGCGGCGTGGCGCTGGTGGTTACAGCAGCGGCCATTAAGCCGAGCACCGATGTCCGCCACACCTACCGCGTCTCGCATTAGCAACACCATCCGCCATGGCCGCGCTGCGGGGATGGGGGGGGAATTGAACCCCCCGCTCCTCCGCAGCCGCCGGCCATGGCGGAGCTGCGTCCCGCTCGTGCGGGGTCCAGCAGCTGGAGGCCCCACGGGCAGCGACGCACCTTGGGCTGACTCCCCGCACCGCTTCTTCGTTTTCGACGCGTAAATTCGTTCCCGCACCCGTAATAGCCTTAGCGCCGGCGATTTTGCGTGTCGCCAGCGCAGGTGCGTGTCGCCAGCATGGGTGGAGTACGACGGCGGTTCCGCGGTCCGGTGCGGTCCGCCACGGCCCGGCTGAGTCCGGGTTCAAATGAGTCCGGGTTCGGCAGTGCTCGGGGCGTGTGGTTGCCCGTGGTTGGATGGTGGGCATGGGGAAACGGCTGGACGGCGCATCGTTGCTGGTCATCGGCGGGACGCTGCTGTTCCTGTCGGTGATCTCCACGTTCTTTGTGTTCGTCTCCGGGTTCGACTGGGACCCGGACGACTATTCGGCGGCCTACTGGCAGGCCGAGATTCCTAAGCGCCAGTGGACCCTCGCCGCCGGGCTTGCCGTTCCCGGGCTCTGCGCCTTGGCGGCCGGACTGTCGATGTTCGCCCTGCCGCGACGTCCGGTGCGGATCATCGCAGGCGGGCTGGTCGCCGTGCTGGCCCTGGGGCTGTTCGCGGTCAGCTGGGTCCTCGGGTTCGAGGCGGTCGATTCGGCGAGGTACTGGGCCGTCCGGCAGGCGGGTGGCTTCCCGAGGTGACGGGCCGGGGAAGCCGCGTGCCGCCGTCGTGCGTCAGCGTGAGCCGGGGACGCGCTCCGTGCTGACGGCGTAAATGTTCCCGTGGACCCTTTTGAACCCGCCCCGCTCGAGCTCGGCGGCGTCGTAGCCGTCCGGGACCAGGACTGCGGTGACGATGCCGTTGGACCCGGTCCGCACAATCTCCTGGTCGCTCCTGGCGCCTTCTCCGCAGCCGGTGCTCCACCGGGTGGGGTGGTTGTCCGGGAATACGGTGATGCACAGGTTCTCCCGGTCCGGATTTCCGCTGATGAAGTAGCGGATGCCGTCGTCGTGCGCGGCGAGCCGGACGGTGTAGCCCTCGTCCTGGAGCTGGGAAACACCATCCGGGAGGTTGTCGGCAGCGGTTGCGGGACGGTCCAGGATGGCCAGCTCCGCCGGTTTGGGCAGCGGGTTCAGCAGCACCCCGAGCGCCAGGAACACGACGATCGCCAGGACAATGATCACCGGCCCCTTCAGCGTGCGGGCCTTGGCCTCCGGCGCGCTCAGTGTTGTTGTGGACGTGCTGGCGTCAGTGCGTTCCGGTTCCATGCGTCTGCCCCCTCAGGCGTTGGTCCCCCGAGCCTACCCGACGCCGTGTGCCCGTGAGGCCTTGCCCGTTTTCGCCGGGCGGGGCTACGTTGTGGCGATGGAGCGAAAGGCCACGCCCGCCGACGTCGACGCGATCTGCCGCGGCCTGCCCGAAGTGGAGCTCGGGACATCCTGGGGTGACCGCCCCACCTACAAGGTGCCGCGCGGGCCCAAGGGGCGGGGCTTTGTGCTGTACCGTGCTCCGCACAAGACGGCCGTGGACCCGGAAACGGGGGAGCCCTACCGGGACCTGCTGGTGATCGTGGTCCCGGACGATGCCGCCAAGTCTGCGCTGGTGGAAGACCCCTCCGTGCCGTTCTTCACCGTCCCGCACTTTGACGGGTACAACGCTGTCCTGGTGCAGGAGTCCAGGCTGGGCGAGATGGGCCACGACGAGCTTGCCGAGATCCTGGTGGAAGCCTGGGCGGCCCGGGCGCCGAAGAAGCTGGTGGCCCAGTTCTTCTCCGGCCGCCACGGGATGCGCTGACCGGCCTGCTCGGTCAGCGGCCAGCCTGACCGGCCTGCGCGGTCAGCGGCCGGGCCGGGTGCCGCGCCGGACGCCGGGGCGGCGATAGAAACCCTTTTGGCCTGCAGTGGTTCCCGGACCCGCGTTGTCCGTGCCGGCGTCGTCCGCGTCCGCCGTGAACCGTTCGCTGAGCTGCGCCTCCACGGCCTCGTTGACCTGCCCGGCCAGGTGCTCCTGGTAATGCTCCTGGAAGGAGTCGGCCATGGTGTCCTGCACGTGCTCGGTGACATGCTCCGTAACGTGCGCCGCCATCTCGTCCCGGGCGAGTTTCCGCTGGGCCCGTACCAGGGCGCGGTGTTCCACGTGGAAGGCCTTGGCGGTGGCCACGCACATCAGGATGATCACCACGCTGAACGGTACGGCCGTGAGGATGGCCGCCGTCTGGATGGCCTCAAGCCCGTTGGCCAGCAGCAGCGCAATCGCGACGGCGGCCGCTGCCAGGGCCCAGAAAATGCGGAGCCAGTTGCGCGGTTCCACGTCCCCGCCGGTGGCAATCATGCCCATGACCAGGGCGCCGGAGTCCGCGGACGTGATGAAGAAGATGGCGATCAGGAGCAGTGCCCCGATGGTGAGGATGGTGCTCCCCGGGAGGCTGCTGAGCAGGGTGAACAGGGCACCTTCCGTGTCCACGGTCCCGTCCCCGTCCACCAGGCCGCCGTCGCCGAAAAGCTGCTGGTGGATGCCCGCGCCACCCAGCACGGCGAACCAGAGGAAGCCCATGGCGGTGGGGACCAGCAGGACGCCGGCCACGAACTGCCGGACCGTGCGGCCCTTGGAGATCCGCGCGATGAAGATGCCCACGAACGGCGCCCACGAGATCCACCAGCCCCAGTAGAACGTGGTCCAGGCGGCCTGCCAGGCTTCGCCGTCGGCGCCGGAGAAGGCCAGGGTGTTGAAGGTCAGGCCGATGACGTTCTGCAGGTAGTTGCCAATGGACTGCACGAATTCGCGCAGCAGGAACAGGGTGGGGCCGGTGAACAGGACAAACAGCATCAGCACCCCGGCCAGGACCAGGTTGGTGTTGGAGAGCCATTTCATGCCCTTCCCCACACCGGACACTACGGACAGGATGGTCAGGGTGATGATGCAGAGGATCAGGCCGATCTGCGTCATGGTGGTGGCCTGGGCAATGTTGGCGTGTTCCAGGCCGGCCGAGATCTGCAGGACGCCCAGTCCCAGGGAGGTGGCCACGCCGAAGAGCGTTCCCACCAGGGCCACGACGTCGATCAGGTTGCCCCAGGCGCCGGCAACGCGCTTGCGTCCCAGCAGCGGCTCCAGGGTCCAGCGGATGGAGATGGGTCGGTTCCTGCGGTGCACGGCGTACGCGATGGAAACGCCCACCACCACGTAGATGGCCCAGGCGTGCAGCCCCCAGTGCAGGTAGGTCTGTGTCAGGGCCTCCTGGGCAAGTTCCACCGGTGAGCCCTCGACGCCGGGCCGTGGCGAGGCGAAATGGCTCAGCGGTTCGGCCACGCCGAAGAAGACCAGGCCGATCCCCATCCCGGCAGCGAACAGCAGCGCGAACCAGGACATCATGGTGAATTCCGGCTCGTCCTCGTCCTTGCCGAGCTTGATGTCGCCGTACCGGCTCAGCCCGATCCACAGGGCAAACACCACAAAGAGCGCGACGGCGGCCACGTAGTACCAGCCGAACCACTTGATGACGTTGGTCTGGACTGAGCCGAACAGCTCCGTGGCGGTGCCCGGGAAGGTGGTGGCGAAGAAGACGAAAACCACGATGACCGCCGCTGCGGGCCAGAAGACCCAGGGCGCCACTTTGTGGGTATCCGCGGCGGGCTTGCCGAGGCGGTTGGCTGCGGGGCCGGGCGGCGCCTCCCCGTTGCGTTTGCTGGTACTTCTGGTGCCGGGTGTGGCGGACATGCTCGGGTTCCCCTCATGCGCCGTAGGGCGCTCAGACTGCTGGTTGGTTTCTGCTGCTAACGGTCGTCTGGTGCTGTATGTCGTACGTGCAGCCTGCAGTCTACGGAGGCGGCCCGCCGCTGCCGCCTCCGGGCGTGCATGTCCGCCGGCATTGATGCCGGATCGAGACGTGCCGGCGTGTCTTAGTCCGTGGTCAGCACGGTCTTCAGCCAGCCTTCCTCGCGCCGGTCGAAGTTCAGGTACGCGTCCACCACGTCGCTGATGGGTTCGTGCTGGGTGATGAAGCGCGTGGGGTCGAATACGCCGGAGGCCACCAGGTCCACCAGCGGCGGCGTGACCGAGCGGTGGTCGCAGTTGCCCATCCGGATGGTCAGGTTCTTGTTCATGGCCTGGCCGATCGGGTAGGACGTCATGGTGGGGCCATAGACTCCGATGATGCCGATCCGCCCGTACTTCCGCACCGTCTCCACGCTCCACTGCGAGACCTGGGACGGGGCGTTGCCCGGCACCCAGTTTTCGCCCTGCACGTTGGTTTCCGGTGCCACCTCGGATACTTCCTGCTCGAACTGCTCCGCCTGTTCCTCGGCCTTCGCGGCCGCGGGGCCGGAGGAGGGCCGCTGGGCATCCACGCCCACGGCATCGATCACCGCATCCACGCCGATCCCCGCGGTCGCCTCCATGAGGGCCTCCACCGGGTCCTCGCTGTTGAAGTTGACCACGTCGGCGTTCTGGTCGAGTGCCTGCACCAGCCGGGTTTCGATCCCGTCGATGGCGAACACCCGGGACGCGCCTTGCCGGAAGGCGGACGCGATGGCCAGCTGCCCCACGATGCCCGCCCCGTACACGGCCACGGTGTCGCCTCGCTGGATGCCGGCCAGCTGCGCGCCGAACCAGGAGGTGGGGAAAATGTCGGAGAGCAGGATGGCCTGTTCGTCGCTGACGTTGTCCGGTATGGACGTCAGGGTGTTGGACGCCCACGGGATCCGGGCGTACTCGGCCTGCAGCCCGTTGACAGGCCCGGTGGTTTCGGGGCCTCCGAAGAAGCAGGTCCCGGCCTGCGGTCCGTTCGGGTTGGCGGTGTCGCACTGCGCCGTATGCCCGGCGCGGCACTGCCAGCAGACCCCGCAGGACATGGTGGAGGAGACGATCACGCGGTCGCCGGGGGCGAACCGGCGCACAGCCTTGCCGACGGCGGTCACCTCACCCACCGCCTCGTGCCCCAGGATGGTGCCCTCCTTCATCCCGGACATGGTGCCGCGGATGAAGTGCAGGTCCGTGCCGCAGATGGCGCTGCGGGTGATCCGGACAATGGCGTCGTTGGGGTCCAGGATGGCGGGATCGTCCACGGTGTCCAGCCGGATATCGCCTTCGCCGTGCCATACGAGAGCTTTCATGATGTGACTCCTTGTGTGGCCCCGGGGCCACGGTTTTGGGCTGAGAAGGGTGGTCCACCCGAAATAGTAAGGCTACTGTTTATTTGGGGTCGGAACCAGACTCCCGCAGCCGACGGATGGACAGGAGAGACACCAATGAGCCATATAACCTCGATGCTGGACACCTACCCCAAAGACTTGGGCGGTGTTGACCGCGGGAAGCTGGCCGAATGCATTGCCGCCTGCTTTGAGTGCGCCCAGACCTGCACCGCCTGCGCTGATGCGTGCCTCAGCGAGGACATGGTGCCGGAGCTGACCAAATGCATCCGCACCAACCTGGACTGCGCGGACATCTGCTCCGCTGCCGGGAAGGTCATCTCCCGGCACACCGGCTACGACGCCACCATCACCAGGGCCATCCTCGAGGCATGTGCCGCTGCCTGCAAGGCATGCGCCGATGAGTGCGGGCAGCATGCCGGGATGCACGAGCATTGCCGGGTGTGCGCCGAGGCGTGCCGCCGCTGCGAGGCTGCCTGCAACGAGCTGCTGGTTACCCTAGGCCGCGGCGCTTAGGCCTGGGGTGGTGCTCCATGCCTGGCATTGCTGATCTGCGCAGTGGACGGTGGGGTTCCGGCGTGTATGCCGGGGTCCTGTCGCTGGTGGTTCTCGCGGCCTGCGGCGCCCTGGGGCTGATGCTGCACCAGCCGTGGCTCTTCCCCAGCCTCGGCCCCACCGTGATGCTGTTCTTCGAATCCCCGGAGCAGCCAGCCTCCCGGCCAGCGAACGCGCTCGTGGGGCACGGCGTGGGACTCGTGGCTGGAGCTGCGCTGCTGTATGCCTTCGGGCTGCAGTCCATGCCGTCGGCGGCGGCCGGCGGCCTGACCCCGGGACATCTGGTGGCGGGTGCACTGTCCGTGGCGCTGACCACGCTGGTGCTCACGTGGCTGCAGATGCCGCACCCTCCGGCCGGGGCCACCACGCTGATCGTCAGCCTGGGCATCCTGCATGAGCCAACGGCGCTCCTGGCGATGGCTGCCGCCATCATCCTCACCACTGTCCTGGGGTGGGGGCTCAACTACCTCCTGGGGGTCCGGCCGGCCAGTGCGGAGAAAGGCTGAAAGCTTGCCGGGCCCCGCGCGGCCCAATGGTACATTCCCGCCCGGTTACTTCCGTGCGAGGAGTTCCCGGAGCATGCACACGGCCGTGCTGGCGGCGCCCACCTGGCGAGCGCCTGTCGGCAAGTGGGCTGGAACGCACGGCCCATGGCTGCTGAGGGAAGTTTCACCCAAGCCCTCCCATGGTTGGACCCGTCGTGGCACTATCAACCGCATGACCAAATACCTGATTTCCTTCCCCGGCCGGGGCCAGGCCATGAACCTCACTGACGAGGAGTTCCCCGTCGTCGTCGAGGAGTCCCACGCCGTCATTGAGGAAGCCAAGGCTGCCGGCGTCTACGTGTTCGGCGGGGGGATTGCCGAGGACGTGGATCCCGTGCTGGTGCAGGCCGACGGCGCGGTGGGCACGGACACCTATCCGGGCGTGGACATAACCGGCGGCTTCACCGTGCTGGAGGTGCCCACCCGGGCTGAAGCCGAGGAGTGGGCCCGGAAGATCGCCGCTGCCTGCCGGTGCCCCCAGGAGCTGCGCGAGTTCATGTACGACCCCGCCAGCTAAATAGCCCACCCCCCGCCGCGCAGCTTCGTTTTCGACGCGCAGTTTCGTTGCCGCACCGGCCATATGGCGTTCGCCTTCGAGGATGCGCGTCGATTTTGCAGGGGTGCGTCGAAAACAGGGTTGCGGGTCATGGCCGCACCATCTGTTCCAGGGCTCCGGAACGCGTACGACGGCGGCGCACGCCAGCCGCCGCCAGCTTGCCTTCCAGCGTGCCCGGCGCCATGAGGTCGGCCCAGTCCCAGCGCACCACGTTCAGCCCGGTGGCACGGATCCGGTTCTCGCGGTTCTTCTCGAGTACTACGGCCTGTGAGGCGCTCCGGCCCTTGAGGTACTCGGGTTTGACGTACTTCTCCTCGCCGTCGAACTCTCCCACCACCTTGGCGTCTTTCCAGTAGAAGTCCGCGTAGCCAATCAGGTTGCCGGCCGCGTCATGGACCGGCTGTTGAAGGACTGGCGCCTCGAAGCCAGCCACGTGGATCAGCGCCCGGCTCAGCGATTCCCCCGCTGAACCGGATGCGGGATCAGCGAAGCCGATCACTGCCTGAATCCTCCTGCCAGCCGCAGCCGAGTAGTTCGATCCGATCCCGGCTTCCAGTTCCGCCGTGGTCAGGGCCGGAAGGTGGTGCGACCGGTCCGGCCGAAGCACATGGTCCATTGGTGCCACGGCGTCCGTGAAGGGAATGGACGCCGCCAGGTCCAACACCGTGCGGATGCGGTCCGTGACGAGGAGCCCCTCGCGGCTGACGATGTTCAGGCCTGCCAGCGCCGCGAAGTGACGGCTGACGCCGGCGCGGGACCTCCCGCCGTCGTTCTTGAACGTCAGGGCCTGGACCGGATGGCTGGCGCCGATCGACGGGATGCCCCAAACGCTGGCCGAGGAGTGGCGGCAGAACACGGTGGGCTTCTGGAACGTTTCCGCCGCCGCTTGGACGCGGAGACGGTACTGCTCCCACGCTTTCAAGTTCCGCCACGCCTGCCCGTCCGTGTACACGCCCTGCCGGATGCGGGCTAGCATGCCCGACCGGACCCGGCGGGAAAGCTCGTCCGGCGTCAGCCCGTGGAAGTCGCGGTCACGGGCCAAGAGGAGGAGTGGCAAATCCGGCATGGCTCGAGGCTGCCAGCTGCGTAATGCCGGGAGAAGCCGCTTGCGGGGCTATGTGGAGAAGCGCCGGCGACGCGCATCCTCACTTCCGACGCCCACATTCGGTGACGCCCCGGGTATCTGAGCCGCGCCAGCGAATATGCGCGTCGAAATCCGGTATCCGCGTCGAGGATGCGGGTGGGGGCGCGTTGCAAGGAGGGGGGAGTGGGGCTGACCGGGTGGGCGCGCGCCGCGCGGGGTGGGGGAGGACGGGATTGGCGCGCGGAAGGCGGCGGCACGCTTGACGATTTCCCGCGCGCCCGCATATCCTGAACGAACGGTCGGTAAATAATTCCGCGCCGTCCCGGAAGGTCATTGCATAGGAGCAACCATGGCAGCGCAGAACCTGCAGTCAGTGCCCGCTGAGCCAACAGGCCAGGCCCCCGCCAGTGCGGCTACAACAGAAGCGGATGCGGCAGGCCAGGCCCACTTCGACCGGGTCATCGCCGAGGACTCCCGCATCGAACCCAAGGACTGGATGCCGGCCGCCTACCGCAAGACCCTGCTGCGCCAGATCTCCCAGCACGCACACTCGGAGATCATCGGCATGCAGCCCGAAGCCAACTGGATCACCCGCGCCCCCAGCCTGAAGCGCAAGTCCATCCTCATGGCCAAGGTCCAGGATGAAGCTGGCCACGGGCTCTACCTCTACTCCGCCGCTGAAACCCTTGGACAAACAAGGGACAAGATGATGGACGACCTCATCGCCGGCAAGGCACGCTACTCCAGCATCTTCAACTACCCGGCCCTGAGCTGGGCGGACATGGGCGCCATCGGCTGGCTGGTGGACGGCGCAGCCATCTGCAACCAGGTCCCGCTGTGCCGCGCCTCCTACGGCCCGTACGGCCGCGCCATGGTCCGCATCTGCAAGGAAGAGTCCTTCCACCAGCGCCAGGGCTTCGAGATCCTCCTCGAGCTCTCCAACGGAACCGAGGCGCAGAAGCAGATGGCGCAGGACGCCGTGAACCGCTGGTACGCCCCGGCCCTGATGATGTTCGGCCCGCCGGATGATGATTCCCCCAACTCCAAGCAGTCCATGGCCTGGAACATCAAGCGGTTCAGCAATGACGAGCTCCGCAGCCGCTTCGTAGGCATGATGGTGGAGCAGGTCAAGGTCCTGGGCCTCACCCTCCCCGATGACCAGGTCCGCTACAACGAGGACACCAAGAAGTGGGAGCACGGTCCGCTGGACTGGCACGAGTTCCAGGAAGTCCTGGCCGGCCGCGGTCCCTGCAACGCCCAGCGCCTTGAGCGCCGCAGGGAAGCGCACGACGACGGCGCCTGGGTCCGCGAGGCAGCCGCCGCCTACGCAGCCAAGCAGCTTAACAAGCAGAAGGAATACGCAGCATGAGCCTCCATGTCGACACCCCAACCTCGCAAGCTCGGCCGGGGACCCCGGTCGCCATGGCTCCACACGGCAACCCGGAAACCCCCGCCAGCGGCGCAGTCGAGATCAACCGCGAAGCCCCGAAAGTCAGCCCCGCACCGGAGGAGCACCATGACAGAAGTGCCTGGGGCCTCTGGGAGGTCTTCGTCCGGTCCAGCCGCGGCCTGAGCCACGTGCACGCCGGATCCCTGCACGCCCCGGACGCCGCCATGGCCCTCCGCAACGCCCGGGACCTCTACACCCGCCGCAACGAGGGCGTCTCCATCTGGGTTGTCCCGGCCGAGGCCATCGCCGCCAGCGACCCCGACTCCAAGGGCTCCTTCTTCGAAAGCCCCCAGGGCAAGGACTACCGGCACGCCACCTACTACACCAAGAGCGAAGGAGTGAAGCACCTGTGAGCACCCCTCCCACCACGGGCCACGGCGACATCTCCACCGGTGTGGCCGGCGGCGACTCGAACGCTTCCGCAACACGGATCACCCCGGGCAACGCGCTCCGACCGGAGGACATCGCCCTCGAAGTCAGGACCGGCCTGGCCAAGCCCTCGGCGGACGCGGCAGAGTACGCCCTGCGCCTGGGCGACGACGCCCTGATTCTCGCCCAGCGCCTGGGCCACTGGATCTCCCGCGCCCCGGAGCTGGAGGAGGACATCGCCCTGGGCAACATCGCCCTGGACCAGCTGGGCCACGCCCGCAGCTTCCTCACCTACGCCGGCGCCGGGATGCCCAAGGAGGACGGCACGCCGCAGTCCGAGGATGACCTGGCCTACTTCCGCCGCGAACACGAGTTCCGCAGCGTCCAGCTGTTCGAGCAGCCCAACGGCGACTTCGCGGCCACCATCGCCCGGCAGTTCGTGGTGAGCTACTACCAATACGAGCTCTACCGCCGCCTCACCGAATCCACGGACGCCACCCTGGCAGCCATCGCCGCCAAGGCCGTGAAGGAAGTGGACTACCACCGGGACCACAGCACACAGTGGGTCCTGCGCCTCGCCGGCGGCACCGAGGAATCCCGCAAGAGGATGATCCATGGCCTGCGCACCATGTGGCCGTACGTTGCCGAACTGTTCCGCGACGACGAACTGACCGAAAGGCTCGCCCAGGCGGGTGCCGCCGTCGCGCCCTCCAGCCTGAAGGAGGACTTTGACCGGCTCACCGGCGAAGTCCTGGCCGAAGCGGAGCTGGAGGTCCCGGACGTCCCGGCAGCACCGGGCGGCGGCCGCGGGGGCAAGCACTCCGAGCACCTGGGCTACCTCCTGGCGGAAATGCAGGTCCTGGCCCGCGAACATCCCGGGGCAAGCTGGTGACTGCCGTGTACATTTCGGACTTCGAAACCCGGACCACGACCCCGCGGCAAAAGGCGTGGGACATTGCGGCCACGGTGTGCGATCCCGAGATCCCGGTGCTCACCATCGAGGACCTGGGCATTCTGCGGGACGTGCAGATTGAGAAGAACGACGACGGCGGCACGGCCCCCGCGGGCACGGTGCCCAGGGTGCGGGTCACCATCACCCCCACGTACTCGGGCTGCCCGGCCATGGACGCCATCCGGGACGACGTCCTGACGGCGTTTGCCAAGGAAGGCTACGCCGACGTCACGGTGGACCTGGTCCTCGCCCCGGCCTGGACCACGGACTGGATGACGGAGGCCGGCAAGGCCAAGCTGCAGGAGTACGGGATCGCCCCGCCCACCGGCAGGAGCGACGCCGCCCGGCACGCCGGTCCCATCCGGCTGCAGATGGCCGTGAAGTGCCCGCAGTGCTCCAGCCTGCACACCAAGGAACTCACCCGCTTCGGTTCCACGTCCTGCAAGGCGCTGTATGTGTGCCAGGACTGCAAGGAACCGTTCGACTACTTCAAAGTCCTCTAAGGAACCGCCATGACTGTTGTCCGCCAGACCGCCGCCGAGGAGGCGCAGGCCACCGGCCGCCGTCGTCCGTCCTTCCACACCCTTGAGGTCAAGGAGGTGCGCCGGCTGACCGATGACGCCATCGAGGTCAGTTTCCACGTGCCCGCGGAGCTCGCCGGCCAGTTCGACTACCTGCCCGGCCAGTACGTGGCCCTGCGCACCACGCTGCCGGACGAGTCCGGCGAGCCGAAGGAAATCCGCCGCAGCTACTCCATCTGCGCCGAACCGCGCAGCTTCGAGGACGGGTCCAGCGAGATCCGGGTGGCCATCAAGAAGGACCTGGGCGGTCTGTTCTCCACCTGGGCCAATGCCGAGCTGAAGGCAGGGGACACCCTGGACGTCATGAGCCCCATGGGCGCGTTCGTGTCCAAGCACGGCCGCGACGGACAGGCCGTGGAGCAGAACGTCATGAACTCCATGAACCACCCCGAAGAATTGGCGGGGGAGGCCGGGAGCTTCGTGGCCATCGCGGCCGGCTCCGGCATTACGCCGGTGATCGCGATCGCCCGCACGCTGCTGGCCGCCAACCCGGACACCCGGTTCGACCTGATCTACGCCAACAAGGCCGCCATGGACGTGATGTTCCTGGAGGAGCTGGCGGACCTGAAGGACAAGTACCCGCAGCGGCTGGCCATCCACCACGTCCTCTCCCGGGAGCAGCGGATCGCGCCGCTATTGAGCGGCAGGATCGACGCGGAGAAGCTGCAGCAGCTGCTGGGCACCGCCATCCACGCGGACGATGTGGACGAATGGTTCCTGTGCGGGCCGTTCGAGCTGGTGCAGCTGTGCCGGGACACCCTGGCCGAGCGCGGCGTGAAGCCGGAGAACGTCCGGTTCGAGCTGTTCACCTCCGGCAAGCCGGACCGCCCGGAGGGCCACGCCGGCCGTCCCGTGGTGGTGGACGAGAGCCAGGAGACGTACAAGATCACGTTCAAGCTGGACGGCCTGCAGGGCGACGTCGCCAGCCCCACCCACGCCCGCGAGTCGATCCTGAACGCGGCGCTGCGGGTCCGGCCGGACGTGCCGTTCGCGTGCGCCGGGGGCGTGTGCGGCACCTGCCGGGCCAAGGTGGTGTCCGGCACCGTGACCATGGACGAGAACTACGCCCTGGAGCAGGATGAGCTGGACAAGGGCTACGTCCTGACATGCCAGAGCCACCCCACCAGCAAGGAAGTCACGGTCGACTTCGACGTCTAACCCGTTCCACAACAAGGAGTCCCATGATTTCCCTTTCCATCAGCAACGGCATCGCCGAGGTAGTGCTGGACGCGCCACAGAAGCTGAACTCGCTGGACGAGCAGGCGCTGCGGGATCTGGCACAGGCGTACGACGACGCTGCTGCCGCCGCCTCACGCGGTGAGGTTCGGGCGCTGCTGCTGCGGGGAGAGGGCCGGGCCTTCTGCGCGGGCCGCGACATCGCCGGGGTCACCCCTGAGAGCGACGACACCGCCGCGTACCTGGGCGGGCTGGTGGAGCCGCTGCTGAAGCAGATGGCCGCGTTCCCGGCGCCCACGTTTGCCGCCGCGCAGGGTGCCTGCCTGGGCGTGGGGCTGGGGCTGCTGCTGGCCACGGACGTGGTGTACGTGGCGGAGAACGCCAAGTTCGGCTCTCCGTTCGCCAAGCTGGGCGCCACGCTGGATTCGGGCGGGCACTGGTACTTCACGGAGCGGCTGGGCATGCACCGGACCCTGGACCTGATCTACACGGCGGACCTGATCTCCGGGGCCGAGGCGGTGGCGCAGGGCATGTTCAGCCGGGCCATACCGGCGGATGAGCTGCTGGAGTCCACCCGGGTCATCGTGGGGCGCGTGGCCACCGGGGCTACGGGAGCGTTCGTGGCGTCCAAGGAGCTGGTGGCGCACATCCGGGACCAGCGCCTGGGCCTGTGGCAGGCCATGCAGGAAGAGAACGAGGAGCAGGCGCGCCTCTGCAAGACAGACGACTACGCCGAGGGCTTTCGCGCGTTCCAGGAGAAGCGGGAGCCCAAATTCGCCGGACGGTGACCGGAGCCCCACAGCAGAAAAATGATCGGCCCCGCGGGATTAACCGCGGGGCCATTTCTGTGCCCGCGTGAAGGGATGGTCGACGGGTGGTGCTGGCCGCAGAATGTGGTGCAGGCAACGTTTCCGCAGGTCAGGGCGTTGGTTGAAAGCTCAAGAACGTGAGGAAAACTTAACTGAGCCTTGAGTGAATGCCCGGGGGAAAGTTGAGGGGCCGTTTGAAGAATGTTCTTCGCGGCCCAATGGGGGGCCTCACATTCACCCGAGGAGACCTCCATGCAGTCCACCCTGCTCCCACACCCCGCCGGCCCGTCCGGCAGCCCTGGATCTGCCAGCTACCCAGCCGCAACCCTGACTGCGGGAACCATGCCTGCGCGTACCTCCCGGCAGGGCGTGCTGCGGGTAGTGGTCCTGGTGCCCGCGTACAACGAGGCCGGCTCCATCGGCGCCACCCTGGACGGACTCATGCACCAGTCCCGCCCGGCGGACCTCGTGGTGGTGGTGCCCAACGGCTGCACGGACGGAACGGCTGAGGAGGCCCGGAAGTACCCGGTCACCGTGATGGAGCTGCCGCGGCTGGAGCACCGCAAGTCCGAGGCACTGAACCGGGCCTGGGCGCAGTATGCGTACGACGCCGACGTCGTGGTCTGCCTGGACGCCGACACTGTGCTGCCGCCCAACGCCCTCGAAGCGTGGGAGCGGGAGTTCGCCGGGCGACGCTCGGCACGGCTGGGCGGGTCGTCGTCGAAATTCACCATGCAGGACCCCGGCTTCCTGAGCCGGCTGCAGAAGGCTGAATTTGCCACCTGGACGGACACCGCCCTCCGCCGGAAGCAGACCAGTGTCCTGGCAGGCACCGGGTGCGCCATCAACAACGCGGTCCTGCGGGAGATCGCCGCGCGCCCTGACCGCGAAGGCCCCTGGGTCTACACCTCGCAGGTGGAGGACTTCGAGCTGACTTACCGCATCCGGGAACTGGGCTATATCTGCCAGGTCTCCCCGGACGTGCGCGCCTACACCGACTCCATGAAGACCATCAAGGCGCTCTGGGGCCAGCGGATGAAGTGGCAGGTGGGCACCGTGGAGGACCTGCTGGACCTGGGCGTCAACAGGCTGACGCTGCGCGACTGGGGCCAGCAGGCTATGGGGCTGCTGGGCGTTTTCCTGAAGGCACTGTGGATCGCCGTCATGGTGCTCTCGTTTGCCCTGGGCGTCTTCAAGTTCATCCTCTTCTGGTGGCTGGTGCCCGTGCTCTTCGTGTCGCTGGACATCAAGCGTGCGCTGCGGATCCCGCACCGGGACTGGAAGGACATCGTGCTGGCTGCCACCTTCTTCCCCCAGGAACTGTTCATGTGGCTGCGCTCGGGCTGGTTCCTTGCCTCCTGGTGCGCGGTCCTGAAAACCAAGATCACCCGGCGGCGGATCGACCGTTGGGAAGCCCAATACACAGCAGAGGATATTCAGTAACCATGTATGGAATGACCACCGCAGTCCCCGCCACCGGAGCAGCCGCCCTGGCCTACACCGGCTTGAACGTCGGCTCGTCGCTGCTCACCGCCCTGGGCATCATGCTCATCGGTGTTGCCGTGCTGTCGCTGCTGCGCAAGAACAGCAAAGCCAGGCCCTGATGGACACGCCGCCGGCCCGGCCGGGAAGACCGGCCGGGCCGGCGGCGGTGGGACCGGGCAACCGGTCAGGAGGTGCGGCGGGCGAGCAGCGCGTCCTTGAACGCGGTTGCCGAAGCGGCGCTGCTGTTGATCCGCCAGTCGGCTTCTTTCTGAAGGTGGAACCACACGAACCCCATGACGTCCGGCTGCGCGGCGAGGTAGGAGATCAGTTGCGTGTTCCAGGCAGCTTTGTCGCCGCCGGCTTCGCTGGACGCCGTCTCGGCAATCAGGATGGGCGTGCCCGGGGCCAGTTCCCGCAGCTGGGCGATGCCCGGTGCGAAGAGGTCCTGCGGCGAGACCCAGCCGCTCCAGGAGGCGGACGTGCCCCAGTTGTAGCCGTCCAGCGCCACGATGTCCACGTAACCGGCGCCCGGGTAGAGGCCGGCAAGGTCGGTAGAACCCCAGTAGGGGACGTTCGGGCTCCAGACCCAGGACACGTTGGTGGCGCCCTGGGCTTCGACGACGTCGTGGACGTGCCGCCAGGCCTGGACGTAGTCGCCGGGCTGGTTGCCGTTGACGCTCTCCGCCCACGGGTACCAGTCGCCGTTCATTTCGTGGGCGAACCGCAGCTGCACGGGGTAGCCCCACGCGGCCAGGGCTTGTCCCCACTGGGCGATGTATGCGTCAAAGTCGCCGGCAGCGATCCGGTCCAGGCTGTAGGCGGGCTGGCTGACGCCGCCGCCCCAGGCCCAGGGTTCCCACGTCACCAGGGGTACGGCGCCGCGGGAGCGCACGGCGTTCATCTCGGTGATGGGGGCGGGCTGGAGGAAGTCCTTGTAGAACAGCACGCTGGACGGTGCTTCACCGGCCAGGGCCGCCACTTCGTCGAGTTCGGCGCTGGCCAAGGGCCCCCCGTTGGTGGCTGCACCGAACCGGAGTCGAGCGGTGCTGACGGTAGGCGCCGGGGCCGGCGTCGTCGTGGTGGGTACCGCCACGGTGAAGACGGCGGAGGCCTGCACGGAGGAGGTTTTGGCTGTCACCGTGACCTTGCCAGTGGCTGCCGCCGGAATGGTCGCGGGGGTACTGAACGTGCCCGTGGCGGTGGTCTTCAGCGGGAAGGTGGTGGATCCGATGATCACCGTTCCCGTGGTGGAGGCTTTGAAGCCGCTGCCCGTCACCGTGATGGAGGACCCGGCGGGACCGGTGGCGGGGCTCAGCGAAATCTGACCCGCGGCTGCCTGAGCGGCGGCGGGTTGGACCGCCGCCAGTGCGAGGGCCAGGCCCAGGGCCGCTGCCACTGCCGAGAGGAGTTTTTTGAAAGTTTTGAACATGGCGATCGATCCCCAGAATCGTCGTTGCAGCCGGTGGCTGCCGGTCATCGCGCCGGGCGGCACACGAATGAGCGTAGAAGGCTTGAGCTTCCGTTGATCTGGAATTGAGCAAATACTGCGGGAAAACTCGACGAATACTGCGAAATGTCCTGTTGCCAGCCCAGATTTGGAACATTTTTGCCCGTTCATCAACATCAACGTAGGAAGGAGCGAACCGATGAATGCAGACCCCGTGGGCGTGGACCCGGCTGTCCTGTCCCGCCTGCGCCTTGAACTCGATGACGACGAGGGCTGGTTCCTGTTCCTGCGCAATTTCCTCAATCACCTTCCCCGCAGGATCGATAAGCTGCGCCGCGGACTGGCAGGGGCCGACTACGAGGTTTCAATGGACGCGGTCCTCAGCCTCAAGATTTCCTGCCAGATGGTGGGCGCGGAACGGCTTGCGGCCATGGCACTGCAGCTGCAGCAATCTCTCCTGGTTGGCCCGGACGGGGGCTTGTGCGAAATACCGGGCCTTGAGCAGGTGCTCGGGGAGATTTCCGTGCTGGCCGGGGAAACAGCTTTTGTTCTCGAGGCGCGGGTCGCGCAGGAACGCTAAGGCTCAACCGCTGGCGCTGGCCATCTACATGGACGCCCTGGACGAGTGGTTCCTGTGCGGGCCGTTCTGTGGCGGTGGACGAGTCGCAGGAGATGTACAAGATCGCGTTCAAGCTGGATGACCTGCGCCCACGCGTCACCGGTGCACGATGAACGAGCAGCTCTAGGTTTCCCGGCGTTGCAGGGGACACGGTGCTGGTCCGTATCCATCCGCCGCCGATGCACTGTTAAGGATTCGTCAAAAACCAAGCTGCTCCCCGCAGGTCCGCTCAGAGCTTTGTTGGACCTGCGGGGAGCAGTTTTGTCTGGTACGTGGTCGGTCACCAGATGTCGGCGTGGCCGACTATGGCTAGTCAGTATGTGAAATTCAGAACCGTAACGGTACCTGCCGTGAGCTTTATTGATTGCTCAGAGGATCCGTATTGAAATCCGGGAACGGTCAGACGTTCTGATACTGGCACCGGACCGGAGTCTCCTCCATCAATGACAGTTTTGTCTTCGGCGTCGAAGCTGGGGCCGCTGAGCTGAGTCATCGTCCCGGTCAGGGGCTGACCCGGCAACGTGATTTTAATGTCCGTCTGCGCAGCAACTGCAGGATCGTTCTGGTTGACGATAACCAAGCTGGTGCTGCCATCACTGTTCTTGAGTCCGTAACTGAATGCCAAGCCACCCCCCGAACTCTGGGTGTCGACGAACTTGCCACCCTCAAGGTCTGAGACGATTGCCAGTCCAAAGAAGTTGGCGCGGGCCTTGAACTCGCCGTTGGGCTGCAAGTAGGCACCGCCGCTGCAGAGCATCGACATGGGTGGGCCCCCCATACAGGTCAGCAGTGAGCTGTGGAAGCCGATGCGGGTGATTCCAAGCCGGGCGGCGTTGAGTACGTAGTCCGCCGTCCAGAGAGCCGAAGCGTGGGTGCGGGATGTCTCGTTGGAGCCCGGGCAGGCAGCGATGCCAGTTTCGGGAAGCCATGTTTCGAGTCCGGCTTCCTTGGCGGCGTTGAGGGCGGCCTTTTGGTAATCCTCTGCCCTCTGATGCATGAGCGGAGACATCAGATTTGCAATGGTAGGGGAAGCGGTGGGATCCGTCTTACCGTCGCAGCTGTAAAGCGGATAGTTGTGGAACGTGAAGATCTTTTTCTGCGGTATGTCCGCTTCGATAAACGGACCCCACCAGGCTTGGCTGTACGCCCCGGGGCCAGCAATTGCCACGTTGGGGGCAACAGCATGAATTTCTTCGGCGTAGGCCTGCAACTCCTTCACGTAATCTTCCGGAGTGTAGCCGCCCGGGCGCAGCCCGTTCGTTCCGTAGCCGTTTGGCTCGTTGCCGATCGTAATGCTGAGCAGTCGGTCCCCCAGGATTGACTGTGCATGCTTAGCCATGTCAGCCGCGCGTACGGGATCATAGTGTCCCAAGTCAACTGTCAGAGCAACCCTGGCATCGGTTGCCTGCAGGAGACCATTCAGTCGGTTTAAGTCGTCTGGTCCGACGGCACGAACAGGATGTGCTTTGTCGCCCTTATACGAGCTTGGGGCCTTTTCGCCGCTTGATGTCCAGAAGAACCGGCGGTCCACGGCGTTGCCGCCGAATCGAAGAACGGGGCCGTCGACTTCACTCAGGAGCTTCACCATTGAAGTGTTGTCGCGGCTGAGATCCGGATCGGCGAGGTCAGTAGCCTCAAGGCTGATGCCCGCCATCCCCTGGGGAAGGGAGCTTCCGGTTTCCTGGTCTGAGACCTGGACATCCATCGGTTCCACCTTTTGCAGCGGGGAGCCTGCTGGCGGACCGGGTTGCTCATAGAAAGCGACGGCAGGAGCGGGGGGAAGAGACCGGCTTGGTGTTGCCGTTGGCGTCGGCGACGCACTCGGTGCAGGAGGCGTGCAGCCGGTGAGCAACAGTAGGCCGAGCAGTCCACAAACAGCCAAGTTACGTCCCGAGGTGCTACGGCCTTGGTCTTGCATGCTCTTGGATCTTGGCCGGCTCTCCGGCTGACGTAGCGGAAAGTCCGGTCGGGGGATTCGCATGCGAAATGACTCCAGGATCTAGGCGGGCGTGGACTCAGCTTAGCGAACCACGGATACGAACAAATTCAATCCAGAGTGTGGACAAAGACCAAATGCGAATTTGTGATGTGCAACTCGCGATCAGCTTGGGGACATTAGTTGAAGATCGAAGAATGCAATCGTCGAGTATGCTAGGGCGTGAACTTTGACTTGACTCGGGTGCCCGCTCTATGACGCCCATGCCAAGCGATCTAACGATCTAAGACATGTCATACGGGGGAACAGTAGGCCATGGGGCGCGCATACGGGTGGATGAGAAAGCCGACGGCACGGTGGCTCGTCGGCGGTGCGGCGACCACTTTCTTGGTCCTTTCCATGTCTCTAAGCCCCGTTATCCCAGCGATTGCGGATGAGGCCACTCCGTCGCCGGACCCTGCGGTTACTGCACCGCCGAGCGAGGAGCCCACTCCTGAGCTGCCCTTGCCGACGGTTGATCCCGTCGTTCCAGTTCCCGTTCCGGAGGTGCCGCCAATCGGTGAAGTGGTGGTGCCGCCGGCAGCGCCCAGTGACGTGGCGCCCGCACCGGTAATCCCTCCACCTGGTCCTGTTGTTACCGATGTTCCGCCGCCTGCTCCTGCTGTTACGGCTGCACCTGCGGTCCCGGAGGAAGTCGAATCGCCCAAGGAATTAGTGCCGGAGCCCACTGTTGATGTAGCTTCCCCGGAGCCTACCTCGGCACCGGAATCTTCGGCCGCGGCTGTGCCTTCTGCTTCCTCCCCATCAGCGAGTCCCACCAACAGTACCCGGCAGGAGAGTACCTCCAGCCCGGTAGAGCAAGTGGTTTCGGCAGCTGCCGGCAGTCCTTTGGTCGTACAGTTGCTTACCATCGCTTTGCTCCTTGGAGCCGGATTCCTCTACTTCCGATTGCTTGGGTCGAGGAACCTCCGGACACCATCCAGGTCCGTCAAGTAAACGCCGGGCCCAATTGAGGAACGATGATCGGCCAGCTGAGCCGCGCCAAAAAATACGGCTCACGCTGTTGACGCACTCCTACTGGCCGGAAAACAGCCCGCCGCAACGTCGCTGGAGCGCCCTGGTTAAGGAGTTCAGCAGGCACGAGTGGGACATTGATGTAGTGACGCCTGTAGCCCACTCGCCTGCAGGCAGACGCAAGGACTTTTCCGCATCGGGTGGAAGGGTACTCCGCCGCCAGAGCGGACCCCACGGCGAGAAGGTACACCGGGTGCCGTTCCTGCCCCACGGGCGCAGGCACTTGTGGCGGCTCATCGACCAGTGTTTCTCCGCCATGTGGACAGTGCCCATTGGCTTGTTCACCCGCCCGTCCGATGTTGTCGTGGTCACGGTGCCCAGTCTTCCCATGATGGCTTCCGGCTATGTTCTGTCACGTCTGCGCCGCTTGCCGCTCGTTTTGGAGATGCGGGACGCCTGGCCCGACCTGGCACGCGATGCGCGCCTGGTGCAGGGAAGCGTCAAAAGTCTCTTCGAAGTGTTCGCGGACTTCGTGCAGCGCCGCGCCGATCTGGTGGTTACGGTCACTGACGGTTTTGCTGATGTTCTCAGGGCCCGCGGTGTGAAGAACGTTGCCACGATCTCCAACGGCCTTCACGTCGACTCCCTGCCAGTGCTGCCCACTCCGCCATTGGAGCGCGATGTCCTTGAGGTTCTGTACCTCGGAAATCACGGTGAAAGCCAGAATCTAGAAACCGCCATCCGGGCCAGTGCGATGGTAGGTGACCGGATGCACCTGCACATGGTGGGCTCCGGTTCCCGGAAAGCCGGGCTGCAGAAGCTCGCCCGCGAGCTGAAGGCTCCGGTGACTTTCCACCCCTCCCTGCACGGCCAGGATGTACTTGACCGTTATTCCTCGGCCGATACGTGCCTGGTGTCCCTCCGGGATGACTGGAAGTCCTTTGAGACAACCATCCCATCCAAGACCTACGAGGTTCTGGCTTTAGGGCGTCATGCAACGGCTGTGGTGCTGGGGGAGGCTGCCCGCCTGATTACCGAGGCGGACGGGGGAGACATCGTCCCCAACAATCCGAAAGTCCTGGCTGACTTGTGGCGCTCCATGGCTGACGATCGCAGCCGACTGGTTCGCACTGGATCGAGCCGCGCCTGGGTCCAAGAGCACGCAGACTATGGCGTCCTCTCCCATCGATACATGAACCTCCTGCTGGACCTCGTGGCTCGGGACGGAGCGCGGGCATGAGTCCTCTATACCGAAACCTGCGCCTCACCTGCCGGACTGTGATTGAGAACCTGGCGGACGATCCTTTTCATTTCATCCTGCAAACGTCGCGCAGGCTCCCCGCGCGGCTTGTCATCCCTGCCGCTCGGCGATTCCTTGGGGGCACTCCGAAAGGTTCTATTGCCGTACCCGTCCTGGTCGCTGAACTTCTGAGCGGAAATCAAACGGGCCTGCAGAGACGCCTTGAGTTGGCGCTCCAGCGCAAACCCCTGCCCCGCTCGGCGGTAAAACTGGCGGACATTGCGTTGTCGGCCCAGCAACCGGGGTATGCCGACCGGCTGCTGGCCGGCTCCTCGGGTAGAAAGGGCCATCCGGCGGTCCTTGCCAGGCGCCGCTGGTACTCCGGCTCGGTTAGCGATGCCATTGCTGCACTCGCGGGGGAAGAGGAGCCCGCGGGGGGACGAAAGGGGCAGCGCCAGCGCCTGGAGTCGGAAGCGGAGTTGCTGCGGGGGTGGACTCCGAAGCTTCGGAGCGCGCCCATGGTCCCCGTTCCGGACCGTGTGCTTCACCTGCTTACGAATTCCCTTCCGCACACCCGAAGCGGCTACGCCCAGCGGTCGCACTCGATTCTGCTGGCCCAAAAAGAAGCGGGCTGGGAACCACTTGCGGTCACCCGTGTCGGGTACCCCGTAATGGTCGGAAAGATCGCCGCCCGCGGCGAGGATGTGGTTGATGGCGTCACATACCGCCGCCTGCTCCCCGCGAAACTGGCTCCAACGCCCACCGGACGTTTGCAGCAGCAGGCCGAGGAATTGTTGCAACTCGCCCTCGAGTTCCGGCCCAGCGTTATTCACACCACCACTCACTACGTAAACGGGCTTGTTGCAAGGGCAGTAGCCAATGCGCTTGGTATTCCCTGGGTGTATGAAGTTCGCGGACAACTTGCCGACACATGGGCGTCAACCAGGGGACCGGAAGCCATCAAGAGCGAGCGGTACACCCTGTTCCAGGAGCGCGAAGCGGATCTCATGCAGTCTGCTGACTTGGTAGTGACACTCGGCGAAGCTATGAAGAAGAACATCATGGCTGCCCGGGTTCCGGAGGAAAAGATCATCATCGCACCTAACGCAGTTGGCGGCGAATATCTTCGGGAACCCCTCGATCTTGCCGACGCCCGGATACAGCTGGGGCTGGACCCCGACGACCAAATCATAGGCACCGTCAGCAGCCTCGTCCCGTATGAGGGACTTGACGATCTGATCGATGCCTTCACGCTCTTGGCACCGGTCTTTCCCCGGCTCAAATTGTTGATTGTAGGGTCCGGCGTATCCCTTCCGTCCCTGAAAGAGCAAGCGCGAAGGAGCGGTTTAGCATCGCGCATCACCTTTACTGGGCTGGTCACGCCAAATCTAGCCCGCGCGTACCACCAAGCCCTGGATGTCTTCGTGGTACCGCGTAAGGACCTGGACGTCACCCGATCTGTTACCCCCTTAAAGCCGGTTGAAGCGATGGCCAGCGGCCGGCCGGTGGTGGCCAGCGACTTACCTGCTTTGGCTGAAATCGTCCACAACGGTCATACTGGTTTGTTGGCGCCTGCCGATGACCCAGCCGCTTTGGCGGACGTTGTGGCTCCCCTCCTGCAGAATGCCGTCCTCCGGGACGCCTTGGGAGACGCTGGGCGTCAGCGGGTGCTGGCCACCCGTACGTGGGCCGCCAATGCTGCCGCCACCGTTCGGTCTTACCAGGCCATTGCAGAAGATCAATCGAGGAGAGCCCGCTAGTGTCCGCAAAGAAGGCTAAGCTGCCCGAGCCTGCGGCCATCCAGCCGCTCTCAGTGGACATGAGGAAACTTACCCGTGTCGGATCCCGGCCGGGGTTCTTCGAATACGTCGGCAAGCTCTGGGCCTACCGTCAATTCATCTTCTACGACGCCAGGGCCAGGGTACAGAGCGGCACTCGGCGGGACCGGTTAGGCAGCCTGTGGCTTCTCCTCAACCCGATTTTCAACGGGCTGACCTACTACCTGATCTTCGGCGTTCTGCTGCAAACCAGCAAAGGGATCGAGAACTTCGTCGGGTATCTGGTGGTAGGTATTTTCCTCTTTCAATTTAGCTCAGGTGCCATCACGGCCGGTGCCCGTTCCATCCGCACTGGCAAGGCAGTTGTCCAGGCTTTTAACTTTCCGAGGGCCGCACTGCCCTTGGGGGCCAACATCCGGGAGCTGCTCTCGGCAGTACCTTTGATCCTTGGAATGCTGCTGATCATCGTGGTCTTCCCGCCGGCCGAAACAATCTCCTGGCTTTGGCTGTTAGTGATTCCCGCGGTCTTCCTGCAGGGAATCTTTAACCTGGGCGTTGGCATGATTTTGGCCAGGGTTATCGCACGGGTCCACGATGTAACACATCTGCTGCCGTTTATCCTTCGCGCCTGGATGTACGCATCAGCCGTCTTTTACTCCTATGAACGGTTCATCACGGACCCCACCCTTCTTCAAATCATGACGCTCAACCCGCTCTTCAACGTCATCGACATCGTAAGGAAGTGCGTACTCTACGACACGCTCCCGGGCTGGCATTCGTGGACCAGCCTGGCGTGTGTAGCGCTGGGAGCCCTTGTCATCGGCTTCTTTTTCTTTTGGAAAGGAGAAGAGACATATGGCCGCGATTGACGAAACCTTCTTTCTCGATGGGCCGCCCTGCGTTGTCATCGATAGGGTCAAAATGACCTATAAAGTGGAGTCCTCCGATGAGAGGTCCGGTGCCGCCCGGGGGCTGAAGGGCCGGCTCCGGAAGGCGCTTGGACGGCCCAGCCGGGTTACCGTGACGGCTCTTAAAGAACTGTCCCTCGTGGTGGAGCGGGGCGAATCGGTCGGCATCATTGGCCGAAACGGTTCCGGAAAAAGCACCATGATGAAACTCATCAGCGGGCAGACGGCACCCACTGAAGGCGGTGTATACGCTTCCAGCACACCGATCCTCCTGGGAGTCAATGCGGCGCTCGTTCCGGAGCTGTCCGGAGACCAAAACGTTGTGCTCGGCTGCTTGGCGATGGGCATGAGCATGGAACAGATCGACGAGCAGTTCGACAGCATCGTGGAGCTGTCGGGCTTGGAATCCGCGATCTATCTCCCCATGAAGTCCTACTCATCAGGGATGGCCTCCCGGCTGCGGTTTGCAATTGCGGCGGCCGTCAACCCTGAAATCCTCCTCGTGGATGAGGCTCTCAACACAGGCGATGCCCAATTCAGCAGCCGCAGCAAGGCCAGAATGGATGAGTTGCGTGCGCAGGCAGGCTGCGTGTTCATTGTCAGCCACAGCCTTGAGACCATTCGGGACATGTGTACTCGTGTGATATGGCTGGACAAAGGTGAACTCATCATGGATGGTTCCCCAGAGGAAACCACAGACCGGTACCGTGACTTCTCTGCCCACCTGTCCAAGGGGAACAACATCAGTGCCACGAGGATCAAGGATGATGCCCGCGCTAACCTCGTTGCCACCCAGGTGTTGGAACGCACCAGCGGACGCCGGATGCAGGGGCGCTGATCCATGGCTGTCATCAAAACCATTCGCACCGCGGCCTGGCATTTCCGCTCCGGAGGGCCTGCCCAGGTCGGTGAGTGGCTGCGCCGGCGCCGTATCGAGGACGCGGCCGGCAGGAGCGGTTCGGTGACTGCAGCGCGGGCGAAGTCGCGGCGGAACTACGGGCAAGCGGTGTCGTTCGCGCCATACCGGGTTCCCGATCGTCAACCACGCCGCCAAGATTTGACTGTCGGCGTCATTCTCGACGATTTTTCTGCTTCGGCATTCTCATTCGAGTGGAACCTCTTGGTCCTGCAAAAGGACGAATGGCACCGGCAGCTGGCCGAAACTCGTATCGATTTCCTGTTCGTGGAGTCGGCCTGGAACGGCAACAAAGGGTCCTGGAAGTACCAATTGACCGGGTCGTCGGGACCGAAGCCGGAATTTCTCGCACTCATGCAGTGGTGCCGTGAGCACTCCATCCCCACAGTGTTTTGGAACAAAGAGGACCCGCCGCACTATGCAGACTTCCTGCCGGCGGCAAAGCAGTTCGATGTCGTCTTCACCAGCGATTCGGGGCGCATTCCGTTCTACGAGTCGGATCTGGGACATGACCGAGTCCAGACGCTACCGTTCGCGGCCCAGCCTGCTTTGCACAACCCCATCAGAATCAGCACAGACAGGCACAGCCGCGGGGTTGCGTTTGCTGGGATGTACTTTGCGCACAAGTACCCTGAGCGCCGCCAACAGATGGACATGCTGCTGGCCGCGGCCAGGAGTGTCGGCAGCCACGATGGGCCTGAACTGGAAATTTTCTCCAGGCAGCTCGGAGGGGATTCGAACTACCAGTTCCCCGTTCCGTTCAGTGAGCACGTTGTGGGAAGCCTGGACTACGCCCAGATGCTCACGGCGTACCGTTCTTACAAAGTGTTCCTAAACGTCAATTCAGTCGTCGGGTCGCCCAGCATGTGTGCCCGGAGAATTTTCGAGATTACGGCATCTGGAACGCCTGTGGTATCCGCTCCCAGCGCTGCAATTGCCCACTTTTTTGAGCCGGATGAAGTGCTGGTAGCCACTTCGGAAGAGCAGGCACATCACCAGATCCGTATGCTGGCCCGCAGTCCAGAGTTGAACGACAGGGTAGTCCACAAGGGCCAGCGGCAAATCTGGAAGGCGCACACCTATGCCCACCGGGCGGAAGCAGTTGTCGCCGCCGTTCTGCCAGAGCGGTCCAGCGCCGTGGCGCTGCCTTCTGTTAGTGCGTTAGTGTCCACTTTCAGGTCGCAGCAGCTGCAGCACGTCTTCGCTACTGTGGGCAGTCAACGGGGCGTTGACGTCGAGTTGGTGCTGCTGACGCACGGTTTCGTTGCTGACATGGACGAAATCAATGCGCTGGCGGAACGGTACGGCGTTGACCGGTACCAGGTCCTTACCGCAAAGCGCGATCTGCCCCTAGGCGCCTGCCTAAACCTCTGCGTCGGGGCTGCTGCCGGTGAGGTCTTGAGCAAAATGGACGACGACGACTATTACGGGCCCAACTATCTTGCGGATCTTCTCCATGCCCTGGAATATTCGCAGGCTGATGTGGTGGGAAAGCTCGCGCACTACATGCACTTCGCATCGAACAAGGCCACCATCCTGCGGATGAAGCACCTGGAACATACCTTCGGACGGACAGTGATGGGGCCCACGATCACCGGTCGCCGGGACGTCTTCAGGGCCCACCCCTTTGAACCGCTGAACCGCGGAGAGGACACAGCCTTCCTGAAAGCAGTGACGTCGGCCGGGGGCCGGGTTTACGCGTCCGACCGATACAACTTCTGCCAAATGCGCCATTCCGATGGGCATACCTGGGACGTTTCAGAAGAAGAACTGGCAGCATCTGGAGAGATCGCCTTTTTTGGCGATCCTGCAGAGCACCTGGATGTTTAACAATAATGAGGGGAAAAAATGACCAACATCGAATCTGTTGCAGTAATAGGCCTGGGCTACATCGGGTTGCCGACTGCGGCCGTTCTCGCTACCAACGGCATCAACGTCGTAGGCGTTGACGTAAACTTGGCCACCGTGGACGCGGTAAACCGTGGAGAAGTGCCCTTCGTTGAACCAGATCTTGCCGTTCACGTGGCCGGCGCAGTCAGCCAGGGGCATCTTAAGGCCACTACCGACACGCCTGCGGCCCAGGCCTACATCGTGGCCGTCCCCACTCCCTTCCAATCGGACCGGTCCGCGGATCTTAGCTATATCGAGGCCGCTGCCCGGGGAATCGCGCCCCAGCTGCAGGGCGGCGAGTTGGTGATCCTTGAGTCGACTTCCCCGCCGGGTGCTACCCGAAGGATGGCCGACGTAATTCTCGAACTGCGGCCTGATCTTAGCCTCGATGGAGCGCCCGGCACGCAGGCGGTCCATTTTGCCCATTGCCCGGAGCGGGTGCTCCCAGGGCGGGTCATGATCGAACTGGTAACCAATGACCGCATTGTCGGGGGCCTCACTCCGGAAGCTGCGAGGATGGCCAAAGACCTGTACTCCGTCTTCTGCCAGGGTGAAATCCTCGTAACGGACGATAAGACGGCCGAAATGGCCAAGCTCGTCGAAAACTCATACCGGGACGTCAACATTGCCTTCGCGAACGAGCTGTCCATTATCAGCGAAAAAATTGGCATCGACGTGTGGGAACTGATCCGCTTGGCGAACCACCACCCCCGCGTAAACATTCTTCAGCCGGGCCCGGGTGTAGGCGGCCACTGCATCGCGGTTGATCCATGGTTCATCGTTGCCGCCGCACCCGATGAGGCACGTCTAATCCGCACCGCGCGCGAAGTGAATGATGCAAAGCCGGAGTGGATCTTCCAACAGATTCTTTCGGCTCTTGCAGGCGTGGCGGACGACGCCGAAATTGCCGTCCTTGGTCTCGCCTTCAAAGCCAACATTGATGATCTGCGTGAATCGCCTGCTGTTGGCATCGCAAACCACCTCGCTGAGGCGCTGCAAAACAGGAAGATCAATGTTGCGGAGCCTCACATTCAAAAGCTTCCCCGCCAGCTTGCGGGCAGGAGCAACGTTGAATTGTTGTCCATCGAGGAATCGATAGACAGGTCTGAGGTGGTTGTGGTTTTGGTGGACCACGATGACGTAAAGAATGTCTCGTCCGATTCTCTCGCGGGAAAGACAGTTATCGATACCCGTGGAGCGATCCTGGCATGAGTTCGCTGCCCGCCGGCCTGCCTGCCACTGCAGCACGCACCATTGGACTTGAAGCGACAGAGGACCTCGCGGAAGCTGGTCCGCTGGCAGGGCCAGCTGTAGTACTGAGCAGTACTGAGTCAGCTCCGGAGGAGATCCTCACCGTACACTCCGATGCTGTCATTGTTTGCAGCATGCAGGATTTCCTCGCCATGCCAGAGGTTGGCGTCGGCCACTATGCGGTGACCTCTTCCGGACTTGGCCTAGCCATGGAACTGCTGGAATCAGGAAGCCTGGACCCTTCCCTCCCGATCCTTTGGACACTCCAGCTTCCACTGTTTGAGACTTTGGATAAGTTGCAGACTGTCGGTCTTCCGCATGCTTCCACCGTGTACAGCGTCGGCGGCGACACCATGAATACCTTCGTGGTAACTGCTGCCGGTTCTGGGGTCACCCTCGATCCTGAAAGCTTCAGGGCGGGCGTTGAAGTGGGCGGAAGCCTGATGCGGCGGCGAACAGAGGCTGGCGACGCGCGTGTCACGGCTTGGGCCAACCAGGAATTGGAGTTGCTGCGTCGAAAGCATCTCAGCGTGCTCGAACTTTTGTCACCTGCGGCGGAAGCTGTGCCTGCCGTGGGCTCCGGCACCGCGAATGCAGATTCGCGCTCATCCGACATCAAGCGGTTGGAGAATGACCTCGTTCTTCTCAAGCGCCGCTATGACGCCCTGGAGCGGAAGTATGCGGCGTTGTCCAAGTCCCGGCTGGGTGCTCTGACACTTCGGATGTGGGACCGTCGGAATCCCCGAAACAAGAATGCCAGCGCTACGAAAGACGGCGAAAAGTGAAGCAGCTTAGCCAGACGAACACTATGGTCCTGACCGATCCGGACTACGGGGCGACAATGCTTCTGGACAGCACGGCCCGTACGGCTGAAATAGCTGCCCTCCGGAATTCTTTGAAGAACAGTCCCGCCGCGGGGGATCAGTCTTCCACCGACCTGGTTAATGGGGTGAGTGTCATCATTCCCAGCTACCGTGGGCGTGACCGCATCCTGGTCACCCTTCAATCCCTTATCGAGCAGGCGCTCGATCCTGCCTCGTTTGAAATTGTGCTCGTGATTAACGGCGAAGATGACGGTACGTTCGGCCTGGTGACCTCGCTGCGGGAGGCCCACCCTGAGCACAATTTCAGAATCCTTTACCAGAGCAAGCCGAGCGCGGGTGCGGCCCGCAACCTGGGGATCATGGCGGCGACCTTCCGGTACCTTACCTTCTTGGACGACGACGACTACGTCGGGACCGCGTTTCTGTCAGCGTTGCTCGAGTCCGCCGCACCGAACACGGTCTCCGTGGCCCCCATCATCAACGTCTCCAGCATGGGGGAAGAAGATCTACAAAATGCGCTGAACCTGCAGATCACCGCTCGTGGGTCCAAGACTTTCAAGTTCAATGCCGTCAGCAGCATTCTGGGATTCAATGCTTGCAAGCTGATTCCAACGGCCGCGGCCAGGCGGGTCTCTTATTCCGAAGGTCTCAGAAGCGGCGAGGACATCTGCTTCATGGCTAAACTGGCCGTGACAAACAACTTCGACGCCGTAGTAGCATCCAACGACGCCTCCGCTGCTTACTATCGTGTCCTGCGCGATGAATCAATTTCCCGGCAGCCTCTGGACTTCGACTTCGCGGTCCAGCAGAGGTTGGAGGTCATCAGTGAGCTTGAGGCCATGCGCAGTTGGGATTCGTCGGCAAACGATGTGCTCGTGTCAGGGCTGATTCGTTCTCAGTCGAATTTTGTAAGGCGCTACCTGGACGAGCACCCCCAAGACCGCGCAAAGGTCGTAGACAGCGTTGAATCCTTTGATTTCAAGGACTTCCCTTGGGCCAAGATCAACGAGGGAACTGCGCGGGATCTCGTCATCAGCTACTGTTTCGCGCCATATTCGGACACGAGCGCCGTGATCGCAGCCAAAGCGGTTGTGGAGCGCGGCAACGTCGTTGATGTCATCTATAACAACATGTCGGCAGTACGCCGAAAAGACAACAACCTGGAGGCCATTGCCGGTCGCTTCGTCGATGCGGCAATCGAAGTCAACGCACCCGCATCCTTCTCAGGCTGGTCGCAGATTTCTGAATTCGTTGAAAAGGGCATCGCTATCGCCGATAGGCGCGACGCTCTGATCGGAGGGTACAGATCCGTATACAGCCGCGTGCTGTGGCCGGGCTCGCACTTCCTGGCCGCGCTGTTCAAAATCAGGCACTCCGGCGTCACCTGGACGGCAGAGTTCTCCGATCCGCTGAGCACGGACGCCAACGGGTCCATGCGCCGCGGAGATCTCGTCCGTGACGAGGCATTCGAGGTCTTGCGCCGCGCGGTAACGGCTAAAGGCTTTCCCGCCCTCGAAACCGACAGTCTTTTCACTTGGTGCGAGTACTTGACTTATATCTTGGCCGACGAGTTGGTCTTCACCAACACCAATCAGCTTTCGTACATGTTGGATCACGTCAGCGATAAGCGGCTGAGGAAAATGATCGAAAAGAAGGCGACCGTGCGCGTGCACCCCACACTGCCTCCGCGTAGCTATCGCATCCTCCCGTCGAAGTACCCACTCTCGGAAGCCGTCGTCAATATCGCCTACTTTGGCGCATTTTACGAGAACCGCGGGCTTCATGAGGTGTTGACGGCGCTGGCAAACTCATCACCCGAGGTCCGCCGCCGGCTCCGCCTTCACGTGTTCACGAACAAACCCGACGAGCTTGAAGGGCAGATTCACAACTTTGGCCTTGCCGGAGTCGTAAAGTCGCAGGGATACCGCCCGTACCTGGAGTTCCTGAATCTTGCGACGCAGTTTGATGTCCTGCTTGTCAACGACGTCGAGCGCACAGGGGAAATGTCCATCAATCCGTTCCTTCCCTCTAAATATTCTGATTACAAGGGGGCAGACAAACCGATATGGGGTCTGGTGGATGAAGGGAGCGCACTGAGCCGTGAATCTCTGGCCTACATGTCACGTGTTGGCGACGGACCGGGTGCCCTGGGAGTCATCAATCAGATCCATCGCTCACGTTTCCCGTCCACACCTCGGCAGGATCTAGAGGCAGGAAGGACCGGGCAAGTTCATGCGTGAGGATTGGGACGAACAGTACAAGGCACCAATCCGCCGATGGGCATCTGTGGCAGACCTGCGGGTTCGAGGCCGTGAGCGCCACATCGTGGAACCGGGACAAGGCGAAAGCTACCCCTTGGACTGCCTCGTAGTTCCGAAGGATTCCCCGACCCTGGTTGTGGCACTGCACGGTGCCCTCAACCGGGAGGTCTACACGCTGCCGCGCTTCGAGTGGGCCACAACGCTCGGTCACCGGACCGAGAGCCTGCTGTTTTTGGCAGACACAGCCCTGCAGGCGAGCGACGACCTTAAGCTCGCTTGGTACACCGGCAACGAGTCGGACGATCTGACGTCCAGGTATGCGGCTCTGATCCGCAGTACAGCGGTGCAGTGCGGGGCGTTCAACGTGCTGCTGCTGGGATTTTCCGGAGGGGGCTTCGCTGCCCTTGCACTCGCCGCGCAGCTTGAAAACTCCGTGGCTTTGGCATTTTCGCCGCAGGTGTCCATAGGCAAGTACTACCAAGTCTTTGCGGATCAATACGTCGCATCAGTTTTTCCGCAGTACGACTCCTTCGAAGCTCTGGTAGAAGCCCATGGCCGCCGCGTTAGTGTCCTGGAACGCTACAAAGACCCCGCCGTGACAGCACGCTTCGTGTACGTGCAGAACAGCGGCGACCGGCATCACGTTGAAAATCATTTCAAACCGTTCCATGAGCTGGTGCACGGACGGCCCGGAGCCACTTTTATCCTCACCCATGAGTCCGACTCCCACACCGTTCCCTCCAGGAAAAGTGTGGGGGAGATGCTGGATCAGTGCGTGGCGTCATTCAGCCACGCTTCTGGGGGAGAAGCCCGGCCTGCGTCGGTGGGGAAGGGCGGGCGTTAGGTGCAAGACTTCTTACATGAGTTAGATGTTCTGAAGAGGGAGGTTGCAGAACTTAGGCAACTCTTATCCGCATCAGCTCCGCGACGCGAGGCCTGGATCCCGAATGACACCTTTATCGGCGAGAACTGCAATATCGCGCCCACGGTCCAGTTCATGTCCGGGGAGAACCGCGAAATCCGGGTTGGTAACCGGACAAACATCTACCGTGGGACTGAAATTACCGGACCCGTAACCATAGGGGACGGGTGCCTGATTAACCGTGACGGTTACCTCAGAAGCAACACGACTCTGGGAAACAACGTCATGGTCGGCCCGTTCACGCGATTCGTTACTGATTCCCACGAAGTAGGACCGACGCAGAAGCGTGGAGGGGCCAATAAGTGGCCTCCCATCCACGTAGGCGACGGCACCTGGATCGGGGCAAGCGTCACCGTCCTTGGCGGGGTGAACATCGGGAAAGGCTGCATCATTGCGGCCGGAGCCGTAGTCGCAGCTGACGTACCGGACAACAGCCTCGCCGGAGGCGTTCCGGCGAAAGTCATCAAGGCCCTCCCTTAGCACCGGTCATGGCAGGTCGCGAGCAAATACGAGCGGTCAGGTTCGGCTGGAGTTCATTTCCGTGAGCGCCCCTGTGCCCGTATTTGTTACGCAGACTGTGCGGGCCTTGTTCATATTTACGTTGAGCCGCATCACGATGCCCATGTTAGTCGTGTTGGCACTAAACGAGGGTGCTGTGTTGACGCCGCCGTGATGCGCGTTACTTTGTATCAGTAACGCGTTGCTGTTGCCTATGGCAATTGCCGTTCCGCCCCCAAATATCGTATTGCTCGCTGCGACGCTGTCTGCGACGTAGTTGAGGAAAATGGAGACGAAGTTTTTGCCGTCGTCTTGCCTTATAACGTTGTTCTTGACGATGGCACCGGCCGCTGGTGACCCCTCCGTGCCCACTAGATTGATTGCCATGCCGAGGGCATTTGGAGAAATGCGATTGTCTGAGATGGTAACGGAGTTAGACCTTATGACGTCGATCGAGTTGGCAGGGTAGGCGGACTGGTTGCCTCCTCGGCCCAGTGTGTTGTTGACGATTCTCACGTCACTGGCCTGCACCTTGATAAATCGTCGCGACACATTCGAGATTTCGTTGTCTGAGATCGTGACGTCAGCAGGAGGGTTCGACGCTGATCCGTCATAGAACAGAATCTGGATGGCGTCACCTTCCTCGCCTGTGATGTTTTCAATGGTGTTCCCGGTGATTAGCGACTCGCTCGTTGAAGCCGCGTTGTTCGTCAGGACAATCCCGCGTGCGGCGCCGTTGTTGTTTCCTAGGACCTTATCTCCGGTTGCTTTCACGTTGCGGATGATGTTTTGGCGTATGACGCATCCTCCACCAGTAGAGACTTCAATGCCCCGCGCTGTGCTGGTTGTTGAGTAGATATTCTCGACGATGCTCGACTCGACGAGCGCCCCTGCTGCAGCGACCTTGATGCCGTAGTTGGCCTTATTATTTCCATCGATGTGAACCGTGAGTCGGGCATTGGCTCCCAGCACGGTGAGGACGATGATGTCCTGTGCATCGGCAATTATCCGCGCATTGCGCATCAACAGTTGTCTGTTGTCTCCGGCAAGGGTCAGGCCAGATGTAATCCGGTACGTTCCGTCCGTCAGTGCTACACCGCCTGCTGCAAGCCAAGCTTTTAGCGCGTTGGTATCGTCCGTTTGTCCGTCACCGACCGCGCCATAATCCCTAGCGTTGATGCTCAAATCGCGTTTCCTGACGAATGTGGCTGAAAGATCCGGCAGCTGACCCATAGGCAGTTTGGACGATGGATCTAAGGTAGCCACCCCGTAGGCAGCTCCCTTTTCTGCCAAGGGTACAAAACCAGAGCCTGTAGTTTGAGGATTCGACGCAGCTTCAGCGGGAGCCACACCAAAGCCTTGGACGGCTGACGTGCCTGTCAGGGCCGCTAAGAAGGTACCCAGCCGCAGTAGTTCGCGCCTGCGTGGGAGGGATCCCTGATGAGGAGACGCGGAGTTGTCCCGCGATGCCCTACCCATTGCGCTCTTCCCTCGCATCCGTGCCGAAAGTAGTCATTTCGGATGCTGTGCCTGGAGCAAACATATGCGCCTCTCTAACTCACTTTCGTCGTCTCCATAAGCTAGGAGGGCGAACGCAAATCAGACACAGTGGGAAGTACCTGTTTGTTGCGGTTGGAACACTGGGACCTGGGCGAAAGCACCTAGGTTGTGGGACCGAAGGTGAACCGCAGTCAGCCCAACTGCAACTAAAATGAAGCGGAGTACTCGAATTCGGCCGTGCGGCGTCCCACACCCAGCAATTGCGCAATTGCGGCAACTGTTCGGCTGGCCGCCAAGCCGTCGCCGTATGGATTGACGGCATTTGCCATGGAATCGTAATGCTCTTGGTCATGGAGCAGTCGGTAAACCTCTTTGAAGATTCTCTCTTCGTCCGTGCCGATGAGGGCGACAGTTCCGGCATCAACTGCCTCAGGCCGCTCCGTATTTTCACGCATTACCAATACAGGCTTACCGAGGCTGGGCGCCTCTTCCTGAACCCCGCCTGAGTCGGTAAGGACCACGTGGGACAACGAGAGCATACGGGTGAATTCGCCGTAGGACAACGGCTCGGTGACAATGACGTTGTCTTTGCCTTCAATGGCGGGAAGAACAGCTTCACGAACCACGGGATTCCGGTGCGCCGGCAGAACGATGGCCAGGTCCGGTTCTGAATCTGCAATTCGCGCCAAAGCACGGCCCATGCCGCGCATGGCGTCGCCCTGGTTTTCACGGCGGTGGGTAGTGACCAGAAGGATCCTGCGTCCGCTGTTTGCGAGCATCTCAAGCTGTGGGTCGGAGAACGGGACGTGCTTGTCCACGGTGGTCAGCAGCGCATCGATCACCGTGTTACCGGTGATCACGATGTTCGCTCCATCGATACCTTCGGCCAGGAGATTCGCTTTGCTGGTGCTGGTGGGAGCCAAGTGGAGGCTGGTGATTTGGCTGGTGATCTTCCGATTGGCTTCCTCTGGGAAAGGCGACATAAGATCGCCGCTGCGCAGCCCGGCTTCGACGTGAACTACGGGGATGCCATGATAGAAGGCGGCAATGGCGGCCGCTGTGGAGGTTGTGGTGTCGCCCTGGACAATAACCGCGTCCGGCTTGCTTTCGGTGAACAGTTTGTCCAATCCGTCAATGGTTCGGGTCATGATGGCCGAGAGTGACTGGCGCTGCTGCAAGATATTGAGATCGTGGTCGGGGACGATGCCGAAAAGATCGTTGACCTGGTCCAGCATTTCCCGGTGCTGGCCCGTTACTGTCACTACGCAGTCAAAATCGGCGGATTCCTGCAGTGCGATGACAATGGGTGCCATCTTGATGGCTTCTGGACGCGTGCCGTAGATAGGCATGACTGTAGGCATGGATTTCCCCCAAGAAAGGCTGTGTGTGACCACCCGATGTTACAACAACGTCACGTGAAGCATGCATTTGCGCGGGGTGTCTGGAGGCATGTCAGCTGTGAGAGCCGCTATTGCCGGTCAGCGTTGGCTTCGCCGACGCATTCCGGCCTCAGTATCACGTCGAGCAGGCCGCCGCTCTCAATGACGAACCGGTCCAGCCACTGTTTGGGGTTGAAGTCGGGGGTTGATCCCACAGTGTCCACCTGGGCATGGGTGCACTGCCTTATAAGTGTCCCGGCCCTTGCCACGTGATAGCGGGAGGTGACAACGGTGATGTCGGTCCATCCCTGGGCATTAACCAGGCGGCCGATGGCCCGGGCCTCACCCCGGGTATCTTTCGTTTCGAGGTCAAGGCATATCAGCCAACGTGGCTTCGCGGCTTCGTCATGGCACATGGCGTCCGCGCTGGCGTTGCCGGGGGTGCTGCTATGCGAAATCACAAGGAAGGGTATACCGAGCGATGCGCGCCGTTCCTCAGCCAACGGGAGCCGTTCGGTGCTCGCGCCGCCTAGCATGATGACAGCGTCGGTCCGTGAAGCTGATGGGGCTGGTGGGCAGTAGAACACCAAGAATGCAAGGGCAAGCCACAGGCCTAATGAGATCCAGGCCGTCGCGAGCGCCCGGCGCGCGAAAAGTATGAAGCCAACGGAATCGGGCACATTCTAGTTTGTCATGAGTATCAGTGCGCGATGGAACCGAGTGGGTCGTACCCAAAAAACTACGCCGCGGGAGTCAGGGCGCGCCTCTGTACTAGCAACCGGAGGCCGTGAGAAGTCCGAATGGCGCAGCGCAGATGGACCCCGTCTGCGTTGGCCGGTCCGGGACGAACACCAACTCAGTGGTAGAAACACTGGATGAGGATTAAGTTGCCCCGCGCGGATGACCATCTGGTTGCTGACTGCGCGCATCAGTTTGTTGGACTGTGCCCACGCTGCGCGGCGGAGGAAGCTAGGGGGACCGCTGGCCCCTCGCGTGCCGTCAGGGCTGGCTTCATGTGTGACGAGGAACATCCCGGCGGCGCCCGGCCTTGCGCCGACGAGGGATTCGAAGATAGGTAGGCTAAGGCCCTATGTGTGGAATCGTGGGTTATGTAGGCCGTTCTGTTGACGGTGCGGTTGATGGTCACAGCGCCTTGGACGTTGTCCTTGAGGGTTTGCGCCGGCTGGAGTACCGCGGTTATGACTCTGCCGGTGTTGCCGTGGTGTCCGAGGGCGCTATTGAGGCGCGGAAGAAGTCCGGGAAGCTGAGCAACCTGCTGGCTGAGCTGGAGGAGCGTCCGTTGCCGGAGACCCTGACGGGCATCGGCCACACCCGGTGGGCCACCCACGGTGGTCCTACGGACCGCAACGCGCACCCGCACTTGGCCGATGAGGGCAGGCTCGCGGTGATCCATAACGGCATTATCGAGAACTTTGCCGAGCTCAAGCTCGAGCTGCTGGACAAGGGCGTGAAGTTCCTGTCCGAGACGGACACCGAGGTTGCTGCCGCGCTGCTGGCGGACATTTTCCGGAACCAGCTTGGCGGGGACGTCTCCAACGGCGGCCTGACACGCGCCATGGAGCTGGCCTGCCAGCGCCTTGAGGGTGCTTTCACGCTGCTGGCCGTGCACGCGGACCAGCCCGACGTCGTGGTCGCTGCCCGCCGCAACTCACCGCTGGTGGTTGGCCTGGGCGAGGGGGAGAACTTCCTGGGTTCGGACGTGTCCGGGTTCATCGATTACACCCGCCGCGCGGTGGAGCTGGGCCAGGACCAGATCGTTACCATCACCGCGGACACGGTGGAGATCACCGACTTCTTCGGGAACCCTGCCGCCGGCAAGGAATACCACGTGGATTGGGACCCGGCGTCGGCGAAGAAGGGCGGCTTTTCCTCCTTCATGGAGAAGGAAATCCATGACCAGCCCGACGCCGTGGCGCAGACCCTGCTGGGCCGCTCCGACCTCGAGGGCAAGCTGACCCTGAGCGAGCTGCGGATTGATCCGGAGCTGCTGAAGAAGGTCAACAAGATCATCGTCCTGGCCTGCGGCACCGCCGCGTATGCGGGCACGGTGGCGAAGTACGCGATTGAGAACTGGTGCCGGATCCCCACCGAGGTGGAGCTGGCGCACGAGTTCCGCTACCGGGACCCGATCCTGGACGAGAACACCCTGGTGGTGTCCATTTCCCAGTCCGGGGAGACCATGGACACCCTGATGGCCGTCCGGTACGCCCGGGAGCAGGGCGCGAAGACCATCTCGATCTGCAACACCAACGGTTCGACCATCCCGCGTGAGTCCGACGCCGTGCTGTACACGCACGCCGGCCCGGAAATCGCCGTCGCCTCCACCAAGGCGTTCCTGGCCCAGATCACCGCTGCGTACCTGCTGGGCCTGTACCTGGCGCAGCTGCGGGGGAACATCTTCTCCGGCCAGATCGCGGACGTCCTGGCGGACCTGAACAAGATCCCGGCGAAGATCCAGACCATCCTGGACAACGCCGGGCCGCTGCGTGAACTGGCCCGGTCCATGGCGGACGAGAAGTCCGTGCTGTTCCTGGGCCGGCACGTGGGCTACCCGGTGGCCCTGGAAGGTGCGCTGAAGCTCAAGGAGATCGCGTACATCCACGCCGAGGGGTTCGCCGCCGGCGAGCTCAAGCACGGCCCGATCGCGCTGATCGATGAGGGCCAGCCGGTATTCGTGGTGGTCCCGTCCCCGCGCGGCCGCGACTCGCTGCACGCCAAGGTGGTCTCCAACATCCAGGAGATCCGTGCCCGCGGTGCCCGGACCCTGGTCATCGCCGAGGAAGGCGACGAAGCCGTCAAGGCCTACGCCGAGCACGTCTTCTACGTCCCGGAAACCCCCACCCTGCTCATGCCGCTGCTGACCACCGTCCCGCTGCAGATCTTCGCCGCCGAACTCGCCGCCGCGAAGGGCTACGACGTGGACCAGCCCCGCAACCTCGCCAAGAGCGTCACCGTCGAATAGCAGGGCCTTCCGGCGGCCCTCGTCAAGCATGATGGCCGCCGGAGCCAAGTAGCGGGTTTGGCCCAAGTAGTGGGCCCTTTGCGATACGAGTACCGTCCACCCTTTCTTCATGGCGGCTGCTCTCTCACCATGGACGCATGGCCTCATACAAGACTCAACCCCAGGCGCTCGAACACCGGTGCCAGTGCTGCGGCGAGCTGACTGACACCGTTTTTTGCGGCGACTGCGAAGGGCATACCGAGTCGTAAGGTTCAAACAGGGCGCTGCAAATCTGGCTCCCAAGTGCCCTTGATGGCCAGATCACGAGCATTCCTGCAGGTGAAACCGCTTTCATGTTGAGTGGATCTTGACGCAACCTTGCGGTTGGTTTGCCGAAATCTTTAGAGGCGTTCGCCACAGTTAGGAGCAGCCGGAGGCTTCCGGCTTCATCGCGCCGGCCCAGCGGCCGGCAACGCCGAGATCAACTGTGGGGGCACATTGACTGAGATTTTGAACGACGAGCTCGACACCAATGAGGACGGTTTCAGCCGCCGCCGAGTGGTCAAGGGTGTTGCCTGGACTCTGCCGGTTCTGGTCACCGCTGTTGGCGCACCGCCCGCCTCGGCCTCGCCGGGGCCATCCGTAACACTCGAATTCGACGCGTCCGTTGCCCGAACAAAGTCAATTACGCAATCGGGCAACAATGGGCAGGGAAACGCGAGAAACGGTGTCATCCCCGCGAAGCTGATCGTGAACAACGCTTCCGGCTCAATCAGTGGGTCGATCATCATCACGGCCACTGACTCGACTCCTGCCAAGTCATGGATTGGACCAAAAAGTCTCGGAGCCAATGGCTCGGCCTCCCTCGGCCCAACCACCACTTGGGGTCCGCTTCGCACGTCGACCAGAACGTTCACGCTGACCGGAGGAACGTCCGCCGAGTATCCCATAACGTTCCAGTACAACGACGAGGGTACCCAACAGGCTGGAGTCTTTTCGTACTTGGTCACAGTTCAAGTCGGGACGACTGCCTTGGCCTCTGCGAGCCTACAGATGACTATCGCATGATCTGGAATCACTGTTCGGACGTGGCACAGGTCCGCGCACAACACCGAGGCCGCGTTGCCTTGCTCCACCTAGATGAGATTCAGCCCGTGGTGCTCGAGGGTCCGGCGGCGGCCATCTGGGACCTGATTGACGGGCAGCGGACTGAGCAGGACATCCTGGCCGAGCTGGAGGCCGCCTTCGATGACGTCCTGGGCGAGATGCAGGCGCAGGCCGAGCTCTTCCTGGCCAGCCTCGAGGCCCGGCGCCTGATCGAACCCGCGCACAGCACGCTGTAGCTGCGGGATGCGGGGGAACCATGACAAGCACAGGTGTTGCCCGGCAGCCTGACGGGCTTTGTGGGCTGACCGGCGGCGAGGACATGCTGGCCCTGGACATCCTGGGGGTGCAGTTCACCGTGCGCTGGGGAGACGGCGTGACGGCGGCGCAGCGGGACGGCATGAGACTGGCCTGGTCCCGGTGCGCCGGGCTGCAGGAACCGGTCCCATCACTGCCGAGAGAAGATCTTGCTTCAGGGTTCACTGCGGCGGTCGCCTTCCGGACCCCAACGGACGACGGCGGGGTGTTCACGCTGCGGGCCACCTCCTTTGAGGAGCTGGCTGAGGGCCTGACATCCCGGCTGACGCTGACCGCCATCCTCGCGAATGCGGGCAGCCTGACCATGCTGCATGCCTGCGGCGTTGCCGACCCGGAGACGGGGGCGGTGGTGGCCCTCGTGGCCAAATCGGGCACGGGGAAAACCACGGCGTCGTCGGTCCTGGCACGGCGGTACGGGTACGTCACGGATGAGACAGTAGCCATCCGGCCGGACGGGTCCGTTCTTCCGTATCCCAAACCCCTGTCCATCAAGCAGGCACCCGGCCTCCCCAAACAGCAGGTGGGACCGGACGCCCTGGGCCTGCTGGAAGCCCCGGCCCAGCTCCAGCTCCGGTCCATCGTCCTGCTGGACCGCGTGGAGAGTGCGGAGCCGGTGGTCCCAGTCCTAAGCAAGGTCCCGCTGGCCGACGCCGTCCTGGCACTGATCCCGGATTCCTCATCGCAGGCGGCCCTTGCCCAGCCGCTCCAATCGCTCTGCCGGCTGATCGACGCCACCGGGGGAGTGTGGCAGGTGACCTACACCGAAGCCACAGACCTGCCAGCGGCCCTGGAACCGCTGTTCCACGCCACTCTGGTCCCGAAACCAGAATGGCGGCCCGTAGCGCAGGAGAACGCCCCTAACGGGGGTATCCCGGAGGGTACGGTCCGCCGGGCAAGCTGCACGGACGCGGTAACCATCGGTGACGACCTGCTGCTGGTGCTCGAGGGCGCCGTAGTCCGCCTCGGCGGCATCGGCCCGGTCCTCTGGGCAGCGGCGGGCAAGCCCGCCAGCCTTGTCGAACTCACTCAAGCCGTCCGTGACGTCCACGGAGCTCCCCAAGGCCACGAGGCCGCCGTCGTACGTGCTGTGGAGCAGCTCACCGCCGCGGGGATCCTGCAACGCTCCGGCAACCGAAAACTTTGGAAGGAACCACCCAATGAGCACTGCAGCCGCGCCCGAGCAGGCGCCGACCGGCCTTGACCTGGCTGACTACCTGGGCATCTTCCGGACGTACTGGAAGGCGATCGTGTCCCTCACCCTGCTGGCCACCCTGGCGGCCATGGGGTGGACCGTCCTGCAGCCCAAGATCTATTCGTCCGATTCCAGCGGTATTGTGACTACGCCCGGCTCGGACAACGTCAGCCTGTCGCTGGCCGGTGACAGCCTGGCGAAGGCCAAGGTGAAGAACTACGAGTCGGTGGCCAAGTCGCGGCTGGTGGCGGACCGGGTCATCGCCGCGCTGGGCCTGGATACGTCCGTGGACGCCCTGCTGGGAAGCATCAGCGTGAAGGTGCCGCTGGACACTGCCGAGATCCGGGTGACGGCAGAGTCCAGTGATCCGGCCACGGCCCAGCGGGTGGCCGATGCGTGGGTGAACGGGCTCGCGGCGCAGGTGGAGGCCATCGAGACAGCCGCTCCGGCTGATGCCGCGGCAGGAACGGCTGGCACCCCCACAGCGGTCCGGGTCCTGCCGTTGGGCAAGGCCGTGCTGCCGACCAATCCCACGTCCCCCAACACGAAACTGAACCTGGCGCTGGGCGCCCTGGTGGGCCTGGCCCTGGGTGTGGCGTACGCCGTGGTCCGCCGGCACCTGGACCGGCGCATCCGCAGGGCCTCGGACGTGGAGCGGCTCTTTGGGGTTCCTGTGATCGGCACGCTTCCGGTGGACCACCGCCTGGACGGGAAGAGCACGGTGCTGGATTCGGGGATCTCGTCGCAGGTCCACGACGCCGGGGGAGCGATGGCGGAGGCCCTCCGTGAGCTGCGCACCAACCTTAGCTTCCTGGACGTGGACCAGCCGCCGCGGATCATCGTGGTCACCAGCTCGGTGCAGTCGGAGGGCAAGTCTACGGTGACGGCGAACCTGGCCGTCACCATGGCCGCCGCGGGGGAGAACGTGGTGGTGGTCGACGGCGACCTCCGCCGGCCCACGCTGGTGGACGTCTTCAACCTGGTCCCCGGAGCCGGGGTCACCGATGTGCTCACCGGCAGCGTCCAGCTGGCTGACGTCCTGCAGCCGTGGGGTGCGCTGCCCAACCTGGCGGTGCTGGGGTCCGGGCGGATCCCGCCGAACCCCAGCGAGCTGCTGGGCTCCAACGCCATGAAGAACATGCTGGAGGCACTGGCAGAGGACGCCATTGTGCTCATTGATGCTCCGCCGCTGTTGCCGGTGACGGATGCCGCCGTGCTGTCCCGGGTGGCGGACGGCGCTGTGGTGGTGATCAGGGCCGGCAGGACCACCCAGGATCAGGTGGGCCAGTCGCTGGGGAACCTGGACAAGGTCCGGGGGAGGGTTCTCGGCTCTGTGCTGAACTACGTTCCCACCCGGGGCGCCGATGCCTACACCTACTACGGGACGTACAGGTCTTCTGTGGGCACGGCAGACGCTCCGGAGGTTCAGCCGAGTGTGCCGGCCGGCCCGGCTTTTGACGGCACTGTGGAGGCGGTCCTGAGCGGCCGCCGCGCGCGGGTGTAGGCAGCGTCATGGGGGAGAGCGCGGGGGAAGCGGGCCTGAGTGTCGCCGAGGGCGTCCTCCTGGGTCATGCCCTGGTGGCACGGGTGGCGGAGGACCTTGGCGTGCGGGTCTTCTTCATCAAAGGCCCGGCCAGCGTGCAGCTGGGGTTGCGGAAACCCAAGATCTCCAACGACGTCGATGTCTTCGTGGCACCTGCTGACCTGGAACTGCTGCTGGATGGACTGCGGGAGCGTGGGTGGCGGGCCCGGCCGGTGGACCCGGATGGTAGGGCCTTTCCCAAACACTCTGTGACGGTGGATCATCCCGACTGGCCGTGCTGCATCGATGTCCATTACCGGTTCCCCGGAATGGAGAAGCATGCCGGTGAATGCTTTGAGCTGATGTGGGTGCACACCCAAGAGCTGTTACTCACCGGGCAACAGGTGCGCGTTCCAACAAAGGCACTGGGTATTGTCATTTTGGTGTTGCACGCGCTACGTGCGCCACACCTCGCGGAAAGCCGTCAGGAGCTCGACTACATCACTGCTATGGTCCAGCAGGAACAGCTTGAATCCGAAGTTTTAGACCTATCGACGCGTGCAGGTGCCCTAGCGGCTATGCGTCCCTATCTGGAATCTGTTGTGCCTGGAGAAGAAGCACCTGTATGGCCTGCTCCGTCAACGGAATGGCGAAATCGAGTTTTGGCACGGGAACCGGGAAGCGCTCGGTTGCTGGCCTTGGTGCAGGCTCCGTGGCCGGCTAAGCCAGGGATGCTGTGGCGGTCTGTTGCTCCCAAAAGTGAGACGTTCCTGGGCGGTGACATCTATGCTGACGTTTCATTTTCCGGCCGGCTGGGGCTGCACCGGGCGCGGTGGTCCCGCTTCCTGAAGGCTCTTCCGCAGATCATCAAAGACTTCAGTCATTACCGTGCTTGAGCTGCCATGCGCCGGTTGATCGTGCCGAAATTCAGCTCTTTCGATTGTCTTTAAGGGCCTAGAATTTGTAGGGTTCAGCTATGACTATGGGGAGAGCCATTACCAAAGCCGTCATTCCTGCTGCCGGACTGGGAACTCGCTTCCTGCCCGCCACCAAGGCAATGCCGAAGGAAATGTTGCCGGTGGTTGACCGTCCGGCCATCCAGTACGTCGTTGAGGAAGCCGTTGACGCTGGCCTCACAGACCTGCTGATGATCACTGGCCGCAATAAGCGTGCGCTGGAAGACCACTTCGACCGTGAACCGGGTCTGGAGAGCACCCTCGAAAAGAAGGGTGACACGGACCGTCTGCAGATGGTGGAGCACGCGTCCAACCTGGGACCGATCCACTACGTCCGCCAGGGGGAGGCCAAGGGCCTGGGCCACGCGGTGCTGTGCGCATCCCAGCATGTGGGGGATGAGCCTTTTGCGGTGCTGCTCGGCGATGACCTCATCGACGAGGCCGAGACGCTGCTGAGCACCATGATGGAGGTGCAGCAGAAGACGGGCGGTTCCGTGATCGCCCTGATCGAGGTTGATCCGTCCCAGATCAGTGCTTACGGCTGCGCAGACATCACCGCTGTGGAGGGCGAGGACTTTGTTCGCGTGAACAGCTTGGTGGAGAAGCCGGCCGTGGGCGAAGCGCCGTCCAACCTGGCAGTGATCGGACGCTATGTCCTGCACCCGTCCGTCTTTGGGGTTCTTGAGAACACCGAGCCGGGCCGCGGCGGAGAGATCCAGCTGACCGATGCCCTGCAGACCCTTGCAGCCAGCGAGGGCGAAGGCTCCGGCGTTTACGGGGTGGTCTTCAAGGGCCGCCGCTACGACACTGGTGACAAGCTCAGCTACCTGAAGGCGGTTATCACCCTCGCTTCCGAGCGGGTGGAGTTCGGCGAAGACTTGAAGACCTGGCTCAAGGGCTTCGTTAGTTAACTCCCGGAACCAGCCTTATCGGAGGTCCGCTGCCGCAAGGTCGCGGGCCTCCAGCCGCTTAATTGCAAGGAATGCCAGCCATGCCCCTGCCGCGGCCCCGGCGGTGTTTGTCGCAAGGTCCAGGGGGCTGGCAAAGCGATCGTGGAGGAACAGGAGCTGGCCGAGTTCGATGAAGTTGGAAACAAGGAAACCGAGGGCTATGATCTGCCAGCAGCGATTTTCCGGGAAGGAAAGGGCACTTACGAAGCCGAAGGGGATAAACAGCGCCACGTTGGCGGTTGCTTCCGCGAATTGATAGTGGAACCAACGGGGGATTCCGTGATGGTGGAGGAAGTTCAGCGTGTCGGCGAGCAGTCCTTGAACAGGCCGGTCGACGGGGGTTGGCCAGAAGGCTATGAGTGCGAGGGGGATCAGCATGGCGGCCAGGACACTTTGCCAGAGCCTCCGATTGCGAAGATTCTTCACGCGCTCCGTTCTCATGGTTCTACTTGATACCACACTGCCTTAAATGCAGGAGGTGGGTGGTCTCCGTTCTGGAGACCACCCACCTTCTTTGGTGTTATTGCTTGATGCCCTTAGGCAGCGGCTTCAGCCTTGGCGCGGCGGCGGACCACCACGACGGAGGTTGCGCCGGCTGCCAGTGCGCCTGCGCCCACCAGGGTCCAGAGGACCAGGCCGGAGTCGGCACCGGTGTTGGCCAGGCCTGAGCCGGAGCCAGTGTTGGCCAGCGGAGCGCTACCCGTGTTGGCCAGGGAAGCGGTTACGGTGACCGTGATAGGGCCGACAGTGACGCCGGATACGTCGCCGGTGGCGGTGAGGGAGTAGGTGCCGGCCTCGTTGATGGTGATCGGCAGCGAGAACCGGCCCTGGGCATCCGCTGTTGTCTTGAGGGTTTGGGCCTCGGTAACCACGCTGATTCGTGCTGCGACGGAGCGGCCGCCGGCGATGTTGGCACCGTTGGAGGCAGGTGCCTGGCCCGGCGTGACCCGAATGGTCAGCGATTCGCCTGCCAGGAAGCCCTGGCCGCGGAAGACGAAGGTTTCGCCCGGGCCAACGGTGCCGTCAGAAACTGCTGCCTGCGGCGGAAGTGCTGGGTAGGTTGCGGCCATGGCTGGCGCCGAGCCGATGAGTGCGATGGAACCTGCGAGCGCGAGTGCTGCGAGTGTTTTCTTCATGTGTGTCCCCCCGGAGACGTTAAGTTTTGATACCCGATTTTGGGAAAAGCCCCCTCCGCACGAGACCAAGTGCAGAACCACGGATAGATATCCCAGGAAAAATTTACCACCTGAGCGTCGTTGTGAGCAATCTCAATCCAGTCGGTTTACATAGAGTTAACCGGTCGTCCTGCCGTTAACTGCACGCAGCACTTTCTGTAGCAAGCGTCACGTCCTTGACAGGTTGGACTGAGGGCGTGACTGCTACGTTAGGCTCCGTGTGCTGCACGATTTTCCCGAACGTGAACTCCAGAATTTTACTTTCACCGGGGGCGAGCGTGACCGCATATACGCCAACTGGACGGTTGTCGTGAAAGTGAGGTGAGAAAGCTACACGCTGGCCGTCCTCATTCGTCGTTTCGATTACGGATTGAGCTGGTCCGTAAGCCACGACGTTTGTCTGGACCGATCCCGGGGAAACGCCGAAATGTCCACCACCTGTTACGTACGCAGGAAGGGAATGGGCGGCATCAGGAGGCGCGGTATTCGTGCTGACAACGCGTACGATTACTTGTTCGTACCCGTTCTTGGAACACTGCTTTGTAAGTTGCACGCTTCTTTTTACGTAGTAATCCATTTTAGCGCCGGTACCATCGTTGAAGTAAACGCCGAATTCAGCGCCAGAGACGCTAGGGCCGGTTATCGATCCGCTAATTTTGTATTTACGGATTTTCGATTGCTCGTTCGGGTCCGCTGACCACATAAGTACGCGTCGTTCCTCGACGCCCTGAGTGAGTCCCCTGATAAGTCCCTTAGCATCTGCTTTTCCGCCGGAAAGAGCGACAAATATCTCCCTGGCCACCCCAGCGAAGTACGCGTCTTGCAGCTTTGGTTGTGCAATCTCTTGGTAAACATCAGAAAGGAGTGTTTTAACTACGTTGTTACCAGTGAGTTGACTTGGGAGTCCCGGTGCTAGAAAGACGTCGGACTTTGAGGTGTCGACCGATACGGGACCGGTAGCTCGCAGAATGTAGCTCAGGACTACCGGGTCGATGGAGACTACACCCTGAACCTTCTGGCCGGTTTTTTCTTCCCACATGGCTTGAGCCGTCGACGCGGCGGTCGGAAAGTCGGGAGTTAGGTTTACATCCTGCATGTATTTACCGAGCCGAGCGGAATAAATCTGACGCTGTTCCGGGTCGAGGGGAAGAACAGGATCCATTACGCCCAGATCTCCCGCACTGCTCTGTGCTCCGAGAGAAAGTCTCCCTTGGTTGACAGTGAGAATTGCTAGCGCACCTGGTATCCCGCCCGAGGCTCTTGATTCTGCACTGTTCTGAATCATGAGGAGGTAACTGCGCTGTCCTTCGGTACCAAGTAGAGCAGGCAGGAGTTCCGACGCGTCAGCTGCCGTCTCGATTGTGCCGGAAACCGATCGCAACTCTTCCCGGGCAGAGGTTAGGGGTTGGGCGACTTCGGGCAGAAGCGTAGATGTGTCGATCGACTCAAGGCGCTCAGTGGAAGCACTCACTGCATAGGCCGCGTTGCCAACAACCGGAGCGGCACTACGAAGCGGCTCTAGATTTGTACCATCCTCGCTGGGAACGAAAGCTTCCCAATCCAAGGAATCATAGACATTGACTAACGGTAGGATGCCCAAGGATGCGATGTCGTCCGCGGATCGGGCCAGTTCAGCCAGTGCGCTGAAATTGGGGCCCAGACCAGGAAGAGTCGAAGCAAAAGTCCAAATTGGGTCTTCCGACGCATCTCGCGCGTCAATGGTGGAATTCTGAAGTTTATTGGCTGTGAGCACTGCACTTTGCTTATCGTTGGCTGCGACCTGTTTCCTAAGCTGTGCAACCAGATCTGAAGCAGACTCAAGTGATGAAACAATTGTCGTAGCCCTGTATGCAAGCCAAACAGAACCTAATAGCAATACTGTAATTACGAGCGTGCCCCAAAGGACGGCTTTTCGTAGCAGGCGCTTGCGCTTTGTAGGATCCGCTACCTTCGAAGGGGGTTGGCTCACTGATACTGTCCTGTCGGTAGAGCTACTTGAATCCGGCGCGAAGTCGGCATCCTGCGGAAGTGGTTGAGGTCTATGCCTAGTAGGCACCGGTACTGCTGAAGACTGCACGGACTGTGCGCAAGAGTATGACTAAGTCTGCGGCGAGAGACCAGTTTTCTACGTAGTAGAGATCTAATCTGACGGAGTCTTGCCATGACAAATTAGATCGTCCGCTCACTTGCCACAAACCAGTCAGCCCGGGCTTCACTAGGAGACGGCGGCGGACGTCGTTTTCGTAAGTCTCTACTTCCTGGGGTAAAGGAGGCCGCGGGCCGACAAGACTCATCGAGCCGCCAAGAATATTGAAGAGCTGCGGCAACTCATCCAGGCTGAGCCGGCGAAGTATCTTTCCTACGCGAGTCACCCGAGGATCATTCTTCATTTTGAAAAGAACTTCGTTACCTTCATTCCGGCTCGCCAGTTCGGGAAGAAGGCGCTCAGCATCCGTAATCATCGTTCGGAACTTCAACATTTTGAAATGCCTTCCTTCCATGCCTACGCGATTCTGCCGGAACAGTATTGGGCCGGTGCTATCTAGCTTGATCAACAGTCCCAATACGACCATCAAAGGAAAAGTGACGGTTATCAGGAGCCCTGAAACGACTATGTCGAACATCCTCTTGGCAACGCGTTGACCACCCTCGAGAGTCGGAGTGGTCACGTGGATGAGCGGTAGTCCAGCCACTTGCTGAGTGTGTATGCGGGGACCAGCAATATCCGTCAGTGCCGGCGCCATGATAAGTGCGACGTTTTTTGCTGCCAACTCCCAGCCGAGGTGTCGGAGTGTCTGTGGGTGCAACTGGACGCCCGCCGAGACCGCGACAGCATCTGCGTTGGTCTGGTCAATTGCGTCAAGAATAGATGGCACTTCAGCGGCGTGACCAACAACGGGGAGTTCAATGATTTTCTCCGACGTTCCTATCGATACCCCCGGTGTGTACGCAGCGATCGGGAGGTAACCCGCGTGTGGCGCCTCGAAAAGGGTACGTGCAAGATGTGCTACCGCACTGGGGCCGCCCAAAAGCAGTAGCCGCGAAACCCGATCGCCGCGGAGACGGTCTACGTTCAGGTGCTGACGGAGAAGCCACCTAGCGAGAAGGAGGCCCGTTAGACCGACTGGAAGCGCAAAACCCACGTACCCCCGGGCGGTATCCACGCGTAGAACGTAAGAGAAAATGGCAATAAGACCAAAGAGCCACAGAGAGGCGGCTGCCACACGCTTGTACTCGTCAGGACCCGACCCTAAAACCCTACTCTGACGGCTGTTCCAGGCTCCGAGCATAAGCCACCAAGCGACAATTAAGCCGATGGAAAACGCACCATAGGCCACATCGTTCCCTAAAACGGCAAAGTTCGGCTCTAAACCGAAACGCACAATGTACGCGCCTATCACTGCCCAACAAACCACAAATGCGTCGACAGCGCCCAATAAACGGGAAGTACGCACACGCCAGTCGCCGCTGTCCCCCATAACGGTGATACCTCTCTCGGCCGTAAAAACTTAGTTAGTCATTATTGATGTGGTTGCGGCTAGCTACTGCCACAGGGCGTCGAGGAAGGCGTTCATCGTTTGTTTCATGCGACCCGTTGGTGTGCTTTCTCACCGTGTCAACGTCCGATTCGTAGTCTTGATAGGCGTAGGCATACGCATCGGGTCCCCTTGCGGGAACCATATTCAGCACGACGCCAAGCAAACTGGCCGAGACCATTTCAAGAGATGCAAGTGATTTTTCGACGTCGGGAATCTTGACTCGGGAAGACCCGACCACGAGCACAACACCACCGACTTGTTGTGCCAGGACAGCTGCGTCTGTCACCGGGAGCAGCGGCGGAGCATCAATAATTACAGCATCGAACGCCTGTTCCAGCCTGCGGATTAGGATGTTCATCGCCTCAGATCCGAGAAGTTCGCTAGGATTCGGCGGGATTCGCCCGGAGGTGAGTACTTGAAGATCATCTTCGCCCCAGCTTTGAAGCAAATCGCTAAGATCCGCCGTACCGATTAGGGCGGTTGTCAAACCGGCAGTGCGATCTAAGCCCAAATAGTCATTCACCCTGGGGCGTCGCAAGTCTGCGTCTACCAAAGCGACACTTTGCCCCGATTGAGCGAGGGCAATGGCGAGATTTGTCGCTGTTGTTGTTTTTCCTTCTCCAGGTAGTGAAGAAGTGACCAAAATGGCTTTGGAATCAGAATTTACGTTTGCAAACTGCAGATTCGTTCGAATTTGCCTAAAGGATTCCGCTCTGGAGCCCTGCGGCGGTGCTTGGGTGAGCAGCGGCTTCTTGGTTGCATCGTTGTCAAAGGAAATCCCCCCAAGGATTGGGGCGTCCGTAACGCGCCTCAGCTCTGACTCGCCCCTAAGCTTAGTGTCAAGGAGCGTACGAAGTACCGCTGCCGCAACACCCGCGGCGATGCCAACTGCTGCACCCAGTACAAGGTTCAGTTTTGTGTTAGGTGTTGCTGGAGTACTTGGAGCTGTTGCGGGAGTCACGACGGAGAGCTTTATTGGAGAGGATCCACCCTGTGCAGGGCTTTCAAGTTGGCCAACAGTCGTAACCAAGCTAGTGCCGACAGCCTGTGCAATCGCCGCCGCCTGTACGGGAGATGTGTCCTCCGCTGTGATTGTCACAATCACAGTATTGAGGTCCGAAGTTGCCTCGATTTTACTTCGCAGAGTAGCTGGCGTCATCTGGAGTCCAAGACTATCGATAGCAGGCTGCAAAACTGCTGGCGTACTGACGGTTTCAACATAGGAACGAACGCGCGACTGGCTGAAGGTGTTGCCCTGCTGCAGCTCCGAAACCGAACCTGAACCCTGGATAGCAACAAAGAGCTGAGTCTGCGCCTTGTAGGTCGGTTTCATCAAAAAGGATGCGGCGGCTGCGACGAGCACTCCTAGTAACAAAGAGGCCAGTATCAAGGTCCAGTTGCGGCGCAGGACGCGCAGGTAGTCGCTCAACTCCAAGGGAAATGAAACCTTTCTAGCTGCTTGTCCAAGGACCTATGTGTCTATTGAGCAAGATTGTATCGATGCGTGCATGCTGACTGAACGTATGTGGTTGGGCTGTGAAGTCGCCTTTTGTTCTCCAGACATGTTTGCAAGTCCAGGCGCGGCCAAGCATATCCGACCATGTATGCACGAGTACGAATCCTCCAGATGAGCTTAACGTGTCGTTCCATACCCGTTGGGACAAGTGGACCAAAATGCGAGCCAATTCCGAACGGTATGACTCATGCCAGCCCAGCCTAGAGGGCATCAGCGAAGGCGGCACGTTGGCGTGCCCTTGTTTGTGGCAAAATACACAAGCACGGGGCGAAAGTTACGGTTGATGTCATTAGTTGTTAAGGTGATCTCGTGACCCCGTTGGGAGTCTATGACAACATGTCCCTGGGTGCACGGACGCAAGAGAGTCTTGGGGGATGTAGGTTTTGTCAGCACGCGTGATCGCTGTGATTCCGGCGCGAGGTGGATCAAAGGGAGTTCCAGGAAAGAACTTGGCGCGGGTTGGGGGGATACCTCTAATTCAGCGTGCGGTGCTCTCGGCCGTCGACTCGGGTGCTGTCGACGACGTGTACGTGTCTACGGATGATCCGAGTATTGCCGCTGCCGCCCAACAAGCCGGCGCCAAGGTCATTGAGAGGCCTGAGGAGTTGGCCGGAGACACTGCAACTTCCGAGGCTGCCCTACTGCATGCACTCAACGCACTTCAATCACTTGGTACTGTTCCGGAAGTTCTTGTTTTCATACAAGCCACTTCGCCTTTCATTGCGTCTTCGGACATAGCCAAGGCAGTCCATCGGGTGTTGTCGGGTGGCGAAGATGTGGTCTTTTCAGCGATCGAAACGCACGCGTTCTTGTGGGAGCAATCACCGGGCGGTGCAGTGGGCGTGAACCATGAACACAGTTACCGACCGCGGCGTCAGGACAGGACGCCCAACTACCAGGAGACCGGGGCATTCTATGTTATGAATGTGTCCGGGTTCATTCAGCGAGAGTTTCGATTTTTCGGGCATGTGGGGCTGCAGGTGGCGGAACACGAGACGGCGGCTCTGGAGATTGATAACCCGTCGCAGCTCGAGATTGCGCGAGAATGCGCGCACATATTTGATAACGACCGGCATCGGTTCGATATTGATGCCTTGGTGATGGATTTCGATGGAGTTCACACCGATGACTTAGTGTCTGTCGATCAGACAGGACTTGAATCCGTGAGGGTTAGCAGGTCGGACGGCATGGGTGTCGAGATGCTGCGCAAAATCGGGTTGCCGATGCTCATTCTTTCCAAAGAAAAGAACCCAGTTGTTGCAGCGAGGGGTAAGAAGTTGCAAGTCGACGTCATCCAAGGCATCGATGACAAAGCAAAGTCCCTCACCGACTGGTGCAATCAGCAGGCCATCAGCCTTCACCGAGTCGCATATGTTGGAAACGACGTTAACGATATTCAGTGTCTTGAATTAGTAGGTTGGCCTGTTGTTGTGCCAAACTCACATCCCGCACTAGCGAAATATGCAAGAGTTCGGCTGCGCGCCCCGGGGGGACGCGGTGCGATCAGGGAAATATCAGAGTTAATACTTGCCAGCCGAAAGGAAAACTAAATGAGTAATTCAGTCAAAGTTGGAGAAAACCTGATTGGTGCCGATGCGCCAGTCTACGTAATTGCTGAAATTGGTCTGAACCACAATGGTGATGTGGAGCTTGCAAAAAAACTTATCGATGTAGCCGCTGAGTCCGGTGCACAGGCAGTCAAGTTCCAGAAGCGCACGCCGGCTATCGCTACACCCGAACATATGAAGGACGTTCCTCGGGAAACACCTTGGGGAACCATGAGCTACTTGGATTATCGCTACCGGGTTGAGTTTGAGACCGAGGAATACAGTGAGATCGCTACTTATTCCAAGGCTCGGGGTTTGGACTGGTTCGCCTCACCGTGGGATGAGCCGTCCGTTGACTTCTTGGAAGACATGGGAGTGGTTACTCACAAAGTCGCCTCCGCGTCCGTTACTGACCTGGGGATGTTGCGTAGGCTCCGTGAAACGGGAAAGCCCATTATTCTGTCTACTGGGATGTCAACTATTCAACAAATTGACACGGCAGTCGAAATTCTCGGAACCGAAAACCTTGTGATACTACATGCGACCTCGACCTATCCGCTCCCAGCCGAAGAAGCAAATCTTCGGACGATTCAGACGCTCAAGGACCGTTACAACGTCCCTGTAGGGTATTCGGGACATGAGCCGGGCCTCCAAATTTCAATTGCCGCGGTGGCTCTTGGTGCCGAAGCGCTAGAACGGCATATCACCCTTGATAGGGCTATGTGGGGCAGCGATCATGCAGCCTCACTTGAGCCGAAGGGATTCGCGGCCCTGGTGCGCGATACGCGGATAATTGAACAGGCGATGGGCGATGGAGTCAAACGAGTCTTCCCCGGTGAGCTGGCACCTTTGAGTAAGCTTCGCCGTGTCGATGGCTGAACGAGAGTCTGATTCAATTCCACCGGTGACGAAGGTTCTGTTCGTTGCGGTTGGAGAGGCAGAGGTTCCGGCTTTCGAAACGATCGCCAAGAGCCTGGGCGCTAACGGTATTGCGACCCGTTTGGTTACTTGGTTGCCTCGCCTAGCCACCAAATTCGCAGAGTCGCTCGAACGCATGTCGGGAAGGGTGTGCCCGCAGCATGATGTAGCTGACGTTCTCGCCGGAGGCGGTATCGCTGACATATCCATGGCTGCTGATTACGACAGGGATTGGCATTTCGCGGGTGTGGCGTCCAAAAGACGACATGTTTCGCGCGTCTATGCTGCGCTTGCGCAGGTATTCGACGAATTTCAGCCTGATCTAGTGGTGTCGTCTGTTGGTGGCGAAACAACCCGCATAATCAGTGACGCAATAGCGAGAAGTCGGGGAGTGCAGACTGCGTATTTCAACGCGGTGCCCATTCCAGGACGGTTCACAATTTTGCGTTCACTTGACGCTCCATTTGTACCGTACGAAGGGGCTGGCACGAGTTTTAAGCCTGCGGCTGAAGAGACGTTGGCTTCTCAGTGTTCAGGCGAACCTGGGAAAAATGGCCAAGCTCCACAGACATCGTCACCCCTTGAAGGGCTGCACCGGTTATGGGCGCAATCGGTAGGGCGAGAAAAGACCTACCCGATTACTTGGATTCCGCGAAAAGCAGTCGCCGTAATGAAGCAGGAATTGCTTCGGAGGACACCAACGAAGAGTGATGGCTTCCGAGCTGGGCACGTAAAGGTGCTTTATCCCCTTCACGATGAGCGAGACTTCCAAGTAGCAGTCCGTGAGAGGCATGCGATTCCCCAGGCCAGCCTGCTTTCCTACGTAAGCTCCGTGATACCTCCCGAGTATCAGTTGTATGTCAAACCCCATCCAGAGCATGCCTCGGCGCATCACACTCTTCTTTGGCGCAACTTGGCCAGTAGGCCGAACGTTACTTTTCTGGATGCCCGGACGCCAGCTTCGGAAGCCATCGAAAGCTGCGACATCGTATTTACCTTGGCATCGTCGCTGGGTTTTGAAGCCCTTCAAGCTGGGAAACCCGTGGTGTCGTACGGGCGTCCATTTTATGGAAATCGTGGTCTGACAACTGATGTAGCAGACCCGCGTGATATAGCCAAGGCGATCGAGGATACAGTCGGCACCAAACCAAGTTCCAGCGAAATCAGTCAACTTGTGACAACTATGAAATCGTGGTCCTGGGAAGGATCCTTCACCCCACTGGTGATGGACAGTCAGAATTTGCAGAAGCTTGCTGATGCAGTGCAGGAAGTAGTTACGCAGCTGTGAAAAAATTTGCAAGGCAAGCCCGCGTCTTGCTGCTTTCGGCCTTCGTCTTTTGTGCGGCGCAGTTACTTCGGTTGAACAAGTCGAAACGAGCATCGCGTACGAGGACGGCTCCGAGGACTCTGCTTATCGGAGCTTACGGCAATGGAAACTTTGGTGATGACATCATTGGTCAGGCAATTGCCCTTGGTGTGAAGTCGTACGGATCAGTACTGATTGCCGCCCGTCTTGAAGACGTCTCAAGGTTGAATGAAAATGTTGGCCGTACGGTTGTTGTCGGCGGCGGCTTACGCTCTCTCAGTAAAATATTGAAATTATCTCGTGAAACAGACATAGCGATTCTCGGCGGCGGTGGTCTCTTGGAAGGCCGGCGTACGGACGTGAATGTGCACAGACTGATTCTGGAGTACCTCGGAAAGCTAGCCGTCTGCGGGCTGAGGGGGCAACCGATAGCGATCCACGGGATCGGAGTCTCTCCCAACCTATACAGTAGCCAGGTCGTGAATACAGCGGTTCGATCGATGCTTCGCGCGGTTGACGTAGTAGCGGTGCGAGATCCGGCAAGCTATGAGACCGTAAGAGATTGCGGAGCGAAGCCGACCCTTATTCGTGATCCGGCCATAGTGCTTTTTGAAAGCTGGGCACCAACGATTAAAAAGGTGAAGTCAAGCGTTGGAGTCGTCTTGCTAGACCATCACCGCTGGCCGACCTTCAAGAAGGCGGACGCTCAAGCTGAATTAAATCGTCAAAATGAGCTAACTGAATTAGCGAGTCAGTTGATTAGCCAGGCTCGACAAGGAAAGCATATTTCGATTTTCAACTTTCATTGGAGCGATGTTGCCATGAGCAGGGATCTCCGCGACTTGTTTCTGACACAGGGGGGCGATGTAACGAAACTGGAAGTTGTTCCCTATCACCAGACCTCATCTGAGGTTCCTTTCAAGCTGCTCATGGCCTGCAACGAGGTATTGACGATGCGATTCCACCCAGCTCTCGCTGCCCTTACAAGTGGTGCGAAGGTTGACGTTATTGGGTCGTTGCAAAAGTTGGAACAATTGCGTTCTTCTACCGAAACCGAAGGTAAGACCTGGCAGTATCCATCGGAATATGCAGATCCCTTGGCCCAGCTGAGTTCGATATTTGGGCGACGCGACTCCAGTTCGGTCTTGAGGCCAGAGGACATCACCAGCTAGTAATGCGGCGCTCACGAACTAATCGGCTGGTGGCGGCCCTTGAAGCAGGACGCAGACCTGCTTATATCTCCCTGCTCCTGTCGGCGATGCTTGCCGGACTGACGGGGATCCGTTTCTTGGTTCTGGTAGGCAACATTCCTCCCGAAGAGTACGGCGTTCTCAACCTCTTCACCTTGTTGTCCACGCTGATGCCGCTGTTGATGAGTATCGGTTTACCCCTCCAGTATCAGCGTGTTGCACATTTTGATGGAGCGAAACGCATACCTTCTCTTCAGCGGACAAGCCTTTATGTGACGGGCATTGCAACACTGCCCAGCTTTTGTGTGGTCCTCCTAGTTAGCCGACCGATTACTGACGGGCAAAGCTGGTTCTGGGCCTGTGTCTACATAACGGTGATTTCTACGGCTACAGCGTTTTCTACGTTTAGTTCTCAAATTATGTTGGGATTAAATCTGAGGGCTTCCGCATCGCTCATCATGTTTCTTGTTAACAGCGGCGCAACAGTGGCGTTACTTCCCGCAATTCTTGGTGGCGTTCTTGAGGCCACGGGGATACTAGGGTGGTGGGCCTTCTTCAGTGTTATCTCTGCATTAGCTGCACGACGCCTAGTGCATCTTCAGAAAACAATGGGCCGACCGCGGATTCGCTCCGTTGTTTCCATACGTGAGGGCTTATTGAGTGTTCCGAGCCAAATCGGACCGTGGCTATTTATATTCGTTATTCGTTACTTGGTAGGTATAAATGCTGGCGTGGAAGCGATTGCCAATTACGCCATTGCATCAACGGTGGTAGATATGGCCTTTCTTGTGGCGGTGTCTCTTCTGAATTATTTTACGAATAAGGTTATGGCGGGAAAGCAGAGTCCAATGCGCGGGATGCTGTATTCGGTTCCGGCGTTCCTCGTCCTGGCCTTAGCGGCCTCAGTTGGCGTCGCCTGGATACTTCCTCTGATTGGCCAAGACGGCTACCATCTGGCTGTCGAAACATTGGTAATTCTAACGGCGGTTGGCGTAGTGAGAATCTATATTACTGCTTGGCGTTCACGAGCACTCGGAGAGAAGAAGATTCACGTTTCATCAGCCGCCTACAGTTTGGTAGTGGTCGGAACACTGATAGCCTTTTCGATTTGGCCAACCGATTCGCCCGAGATATATGCTTTGGTTACGCTTGGCGGATTCATCGCCGTGGCAGCGTCACAGCGCCTTAGTTTAAGGAACTAAAAATCATGCCGAGTCCCATAGAGAAACATATGGATACCCGCACAACTGACGGTCCTACGCCTAAAAGGATTGCGCTGGCTCGATTTCATGATGGTAAAGCGAAGGCCAACTGGGGTGGCCGTGGCACAAGCCTAGCCCTAGCCGGGCTTCTCGCGTCGCGGTCTAATACAGAACTTGTGCAGCCCATTAATGGTGAATTCATCACGGCCGGCTTTGGAGAATTTACGCGCGTTGACAAGCTGAAAGTACGGTGCCGATATGCGCCCAACTACGTGCGTAAGGCAAGGCCAGTAATGCCAACACGTCCGTTCCCGCGTGTCCTGGAGTACGCCGACCGTATCCTACTGACGAATCATCGGAATGCGCGGGCACAGTCAATTGTGGAGAGCATTTCGGAATGCGATGAGTTTTGGATGAACGGTGAAGGCGACTTCATCATGGGGTATTCCGGAACATTGTGGCGGTCTCTAATCATGATGGCTATCGCTCAACGTCTGGGGAAGCCTACAGTACTTGTGAACAGTATTCTTAGTGCACGCGGTGATGGTACTGCCGAGCCGTCGGTCATAGACGGAGTGGGGAGCGTGCTTGAGAAATGCAGCGCGATTATTTATCGCGATCCCGTAAGCCTCGAGTTGAGCCGGAAATGGTTTCCACAGTTATCAGCTAGCTGGCTACCGGACGCGCTTTTTGGGTGGTCTGAATGGAATAACGTCGTGGGGTCGAGCTATAGCCCCGACACCGAGGGACTCCCACTGAGTGTTCAATCCCTGTTGCGCGAAAGTGACAGAATCATCAGCATCTCTGGGTCTTCCGTGATGCGTGAATGGTCACAGCTGCGCGAGCAGCGGATTTCGTCCTTCGTTCAGAACTTGATTGCGAATCAGTTTCAACCGGTAATGGTTGCAACTTCTGACGAAGATGCATGGCTGGAGCGAGTTGCTGTAGCGAACCAAGTTCCATTTGTGCCTGCAAATGTGCCATTGAAATCGGGAATGCAGTTGCTCTCAGCGTCGCAGGCATTCGTAAGTGGGAGATACCATCCGTCTATATTGTCGGCGTGCGTGGGTACGCCGCTTGTGACATTCGGCTCCAACTCGCATAAGACGCTGTCATTGCTTCAGGTGCTCGGCAAGGATGATCCTGTGTGCTATCCAACGTTCGATGAACAGACGTCTGTTGAACTGTTGACCGATGCTACGCTGACTGCGGCCCGGAGTGCTTCGGACTACCGGGATGAGCTGCAGGGTCAAGCGCGTCGTTGTGCAGCGATCCTACGGCAGGGACTCGAGAGCACAGTCTTGTTCTGACAATCAGAGTTGTTGCTTCGTTAACTTTCGCGACACCAAACAACGGTTTGCCATCAGTTGGGCTAACAAACGGATGAGGAATAGTATGCAGCAGTCCAGGCTCGAGTCGGGCAGACGTCGCTATTGGGTGGCGTTTTGGGTTGCCATGTTATTCGTAATAGGAAGCTCTTTTCAGCGGTTTCCCATCACTGTAGGAAGTGCAAATCTCTACATTCCACACTTGATAGCGATAGCTTTTTTCCCAGTCTTTCTTCATAATGACAGGGTGGCTTCAGGGGTGCGGACGGTTTCATTGTGCTTTATGGCCATTGCCGCCGTCTCTATTTTGCCGTCTATGACGCTAACATCACCTGATGTTCGATTGTCATTTCTTCTCCAAATTGTTCTGAACGCTTTCACTATGGTCGTAGCACTGAGCGTATTCAGGCAGTTACCTCTTTCTGCTCTTCGTCGTCTTACCGTTGTTGTTTCTTGGACTCTGCTCACGGCGTCGTTAGTACAACTTGTCCTGGTCCCAGGTCTTAATCCCCGCGGTGAAACCACTTTCGGCCTCCCGCATCCGATTCTATTCTTTAATGAGGAGACCTGGCTGGCAATGTTTGCAAGCCTTCTGTGTGCCGCATCCTTAGGGGTGGGTGCAAGGAGAACGGGTTTGTTTTTGGCTATTTTGGTTTTTTTCATAGGTACTCGATCGGCAATGATCGTCTGCGGCTGTGCCATGCTGATGAGTTTCGAGTCTATCGCGGAACGTAAATGGATTCGTGTTCTATGCATTGCAGTCCCCGCTGCATTTTCTGCCTGGTTTGTATTCGATGCCGTGTTTGCAACGGGCGATAGAATCTATAATGATTCGCTTGACACTAGGACAGGGGACATTTCAGCTGTTCGGCAAGCGAATAACGATCACTTTCTCCCCTTCGGGGGCGATGTTCTATCGGTTTTCGATTTCTCTCGGTCTCGTCAGGTTCCTTCGACCAGCAACGTTCAGGGCTTCGAGTTGTACTGGAAGTTCGGTCTAGGCGGCTTGCTCATCGTCGCAACTTTTGCATTTCTTGTTGCATGGCTCTTGCCTAAAACGGTGCTCAAAGATCCTTCGGTTCCCGTTTGGCCAATATGGGTATCTCTCATGATCTGGCCTGCAATGCTGCAGTTTAATAATGCTTTTGGATTCTCATGGATGTGGATTTTGTTGGCGCTGTGTTTGGCCTGTATGGGAACATTGAACAGCGAGAATGGTGGCAGTGGTGGACTTCGATCCAGGATGTCATCGTTCGAAGCTTCGAACCGGGTTAGATCTTCGCGGTCTACAAGTCGCCGTTACAGATAAGTACGAAAAACTTCCGCCTCTTTTTCCCGTAGCCGACTTAGTGGGAACTGGCGTTGAACCCATAGTTTGCGGAGGATCAGTCAGATATCGAAAGCAATGCCCGCCGCCAACTTTGATCTGTTAAATCACGGTAACGCGTGAAGTGTTCCCCCGCCGTGCCTCTGTGATCCAGCGTGTATTCGATGGCAGAAATTGTGTCTCTCGGTGATCTTTTGTCGTCAATTATTGAAGGGCTGTTTAGGCCGAGGAGGTCTTCGCCAAACGACGTTCGAGGTGTAACGGTTAGCGTCCCGTTCTCCAGGGCCCGAATCGCTATGCCGCTTTGAAAGTATAGATCGTAGGGGAGTAATACACACCACGCCGCGGCCAAGATGGCGTCAAGGTCGTCTTCCGCGACGAACTTATCGCTAACAGTCCAGCCCGGAATTCCATCGGGCCACCCACGCCCTAAAATTTGTGCTCGAATTCCCTTCGCTCTCAAATGCGGGCCTATGGCGGCGAGTATCTCAAGATTACGCTCCGGCTTGTACTGACCCGCGACGACTACAAGGGGCTCCGGTGATTTCTCCCCCATATTTTGGGCTGTTTTGATGGGATGAAGTGCCTTGGTGATCGTATGCTTGGGCAACAGCCGCTCTGTTGCCCGAAGAGCATCGTCCGAGTGAACCATGATCAGCGGGGAGACTCGCTTTGCGTTTTTGGAGGCCCAATGGGTTGAGATCGCATCAAAACCCACCTGTCGTCTTAGTGGAATTGGATCATGGATCAAAACGACGTTACGCGCTTGTTCGGACTCCCATAGTCGGGCTTCGAGCAGACCAAGGCTGGGCCAGATTTGCAAGTTGGGATGAACGTCGTTCCGCAGCTCGGAGACATTGTAAATGGCATCGCGTAGCATGCGTGCCTTCCCTAGGACACCCGTCCTGCCCTCCACTATTCTGGCAGGCAGTTTATGACTCTTTACACTTGTACGTTGGAAGGTGTCTGAGAGTTCCGTCTCGTAGTGAGCGAGGGTCCGTCCCAAGGGATTAGAGAATGAAATTTCGAAGCTCACTTGGGCATCGTCTCTTTGGCCTGCAAAACTAGGCGCAAAAGACTCTGTTCATACAGCGCGCAGACAGCCTCCCAAGTGTAGTGTTCGCGCGCACGTGCCATTGCCCGAGAGCTTAGCTCATCCTGCTTCATGGGGTCCGAGATTAGTCGGCTGACATTATCGATGATGTCCGTGGGTGAAGGGCTTGTAAATATTCCTGCATCTTCCAAAACCTCACGGTTGTAGATGGTGTCGCGTGCTACAACGGGCGCCCCGACGGCCATAGCCTGAACCAAAGCGGGATTCGTACCTCCAACGCTATGTCCGTGGAAATATACTCCTGCGTGCTGCCATAGTGAGAGTAGACGGGCGTCATTACTGACATGGCCCAGCCAGTGAATTTTGGGATTGTCGGACGCCAAATCGCTGACGCGTTCCTCAAGTTCACCTCCGTACCCGGACGACCCAACGATAACGACGTCATGGTCTATGGCAAGCCGTTCTGCTGCGGCCATAAATTCGGGCACAGTGTTCTCAGGAACGAATCTGGCCACCATTAGAACATACTTGCGGGGCTCAAGCCCTGGTTCAATTGGAAGTAAGGGCGATCCTTCTCCGCCGTAGGGAATGAAGTCGCCATCTACTCCAAACTCTTTTGCCCAACGTTGGCCGATTGCTTCGGCATCGTAGACCATGCGAGTACCGAATTTGGAAGTCATTTTAGCGCCTAGGCGGAAAACCAACTTGGCTACTCGACCCCACTTATCACGGTCCCATTCGATGCCATCTACGTTGACGAGCGTCGGAATGCCGCGCGCCCAGAGTATCGGTAGCCAGTATCCGTTCGCCACATTCATCACAAGAGCGACATCTGGTTTTCGCCATGCAGCGTCAAGACAAGCCGTGAGTCCATATGTCAGCGTGCTCAGCGAAACTGTCTCTAAACCGTTTGTTAGTCGGCTCTTCACCCGAGTGTCGCGGGAGGAATCGTCGTCTCGGGTTGCTCCCTTACGCCCGTAGACCGTCACATCCCAGCCTTCATCAGCCAAAAATGGGGCAAGCTTTCGGACGGCAGTTTCGAAGCCCCCGTAGTAGCTTGGATATCCTCTTGTTCCGATGATGGCTACGGAAGGTTTCACTACGATGTCCTCTCATCCAGGGCGCTTGAGCAACGCATCGGTCATTACTTCCGTCAACTGGACTCAGATCGGAGGCAAAAAATGCGCGCCGTTCGGTTCTTCAGGCCGCAGCGGCGAAGCTGAACGAGTACAGAGATAGGTCACTATGACAAATGGCTCGACGATTACGCCGGAGGACAGTTTATCTACAATCTGACTTCAATCCCAATCGCCCGTATCGCAATGAGACACAGCTCGCGGTCGAAAGATTCGGCTCAAGCTCGACCTGCCGGATCGGGCGATCCGCTGTTAGCTCAATAAGAAATCCTAGCAAGGGTAAGCCACAGTTGGAGTGGTGCCGGCCGTCGGAGGAGAGTGTCGAATATCTATGAACTAATGGAACTTTCGGTTCCGTCTATTTCCGGTCATCCGGTGCTAGTTGGCAGCAGTGATCCATATGCATGAATCAAGACCGCTTCCAGCAATCAACAACCGCCGCCACGAAGAATCGAGGCGCCCAACGACGGAAGATTGGCATTAGATAGTCTGGAGGACAGGCGCCTGACGGCCGCACGACTCCTAGGTCGAATATAGTGATTGTGTGAAACTTATTGCAGTTATCAGGGGTGCGAGCACTGTAACGGTTGAAGTAGAGGCTGAGCCATCCGCCGAGGCTTGGACGGAGCTCATGAACCTAATCCCGGACCACTACGAGCTCCTCTATGTCGGCGCCAAAGCGGACTATCTGGTTAATTTGCACTCGATTTAGACTGCCAGCTTGCTCCAGTGTTGATCACTGCCAGCGCGCGGCAATTACTGCCTAGTCTAATGCGGCGGTAGAACATCATTTCCCACCAGTAGGCTGCCGGATCCGTTATCCACAATGGTGCTGGGCGTCACGCAATTTTTTACGTACGTGTTTTTCGCCGTTGCGGAAATCATGGGCGCCTGGAAAAAATTGCAGTTTATAAATCGAAAATTGTCTGCATTTATTTTGAGAGTTGATGCTGAAGTGAAGCTGCAATTTACAAACAGAAAGTCGTGTGCGTTATAATCGGCGGTTGGAAGGTTGATGATATTGCCGTGGAAATCGCAGTCTTCAAATCGAACGTTTCGGATTTCGCCCGCCATCCGGTTTGTTGCCGGGGCAATCACTACGTCCCCGTCGAACTCGCAGGATTTGAACTTGATATCCTCCCATAGCATCCGAACTGCACCTGTTGGCAGCATAAAAGTCACGGAACGTTTATAAGTTCCGGTAGGCGAGACGCCGAATCTCCCATTCCTAAATCTAATGTTACTGACGGTGTAGCTCGTTGGCGCAGGTTCCGAATGGAATTCCAGTGTGCCCGATGATGGATCAAACCCGCTAGCAACGCGGAGTCGCAACCCATCCACATCAATGTCCTGGCATCCGTAGTTGATCCATAGCCCCGATCCTCTTGTCACGGCGTCTATATTTCTTAGCCTTATGTTCTTAGAGTACCCCAGAATATGAATAGCAGTTTCAACGTCGCGCATCACCCAATTTGCAACAAGAGCTCCGTCTAACTGTGAGAGTTCGATGGCTCGGTTGTTACACTTTTCAACGTAACCGTTCGTTAGCCGCCAGTTCTTGTCTTGATTGGCTAGGGGTGCCCTGGGGCTTTGCCGCGCATTGGTGACTGCAACGCGCGTGTCTTTCACTGTCACGCCATCCACAACCAAGTTTCGTGTTGCGGCGTTGAATTGCTCGGGCCGGCGATTTCCCCAAGCCCAAATAGAACCCCCGCCAATTGTCTCGTTGTTTGTTACGATTGTTGCACCTTTCAGGGCCGCGGTTCCATCATCCGTCATTGCACCCGTTTGAAACATCAATAGGCCGGAAGGGTTAGGCGTTGTAGATTTGTCAAGTTCCACCGTGAAACCGTCTAGTACATTAAATGTTGTATTCGCGGGTAAGAGAAATAGAACTTCCATATTCTGCAGGCCTGTGACTGTTGTATTCTGGCGGGCAACGATGAAGTGCTGTGCGCCTCCTTCTACCACATTGGTGCCCCCTCGAGCTGCGATGTCCGCGAATAGTTTCTGGAAATAGGCTGTTTGCTGTCCGGGTGGCAGGGAGGCGACGGCGGGGTCAATCTTCCAAGCTTTCAGCCCCAGTGTTGCGGTCAAAGTTTCGACCGAAGAATCAGTAATGGCCTGCGTAGTTGAAGACAAGTCCGAAGCAGCTGCGGGTGTGACGCCGAACGCCGCGATAGCTGTGACGCCACTTATCGACGTCAGCAGTGATCCAAATCGTAGAAGGCCTCGACGCCCAAGGGACCTTTGGTCTTCTGCGGCACTGCTTTGGTTTGTCGAATCGATTTTCATGCCTACTCGCTGGGTGTTGTACGAATTTCCATAAATAATGGTGCGATGGGATGAACCCTCAAGTAGGGTCCTCCTCCTCTCCTCATGAACCGTATTTTGTTTGTTTCGTTGAGACCACAGTGGTGTCTACCTAAAAGAACTCTTGATTCGCTACTTGGTTATCGGCAGTACTCGGAGCGCGCACTCTGAGGGCCAGGGGAGTACCGGCAGTGATTGTTGGCTCGTGTCAATCCGCTCGGGCGTCCGCATAGCCGGGCTGACTCATTTGGATGTGCATATCAGCCCGTTTGGAAGGGTATTTTGGGAATGTGAGTGGCCGGAAACCACTAACAATTCGAAGTGCAGAGAACCTAAGAGGCCCGCGAGCGCGGCCCGTCCGCAGATGCAACTTTTGGAGGATTGGCTAGTCCTTGGAGTATTGACTCATGACGCTGGTCAGATCGCCACAGCCCGTATGTGGTTCCTATCTTGGTGGCACGAGGTTGTGGCAGGCAAAGGGCGTAGTCCTGACACGTCTCTGATATTCGTTCTTAGCAACCCTTCGAATTTCCTCTTATCCTTCCCGTTAGAGGCGTAGACGCGTCTCCTCGCAGTGAACCTGAAAAGCTATAGTCGTCAACATGCCGTATGTTGACATCAACCCCCATAAAAGTCGACCCAAATGGGTGGGCTTCACAGTGCTTGCCGTTCTCCTTGTCCTTACGGCGGGGGTGGTGACGGCCGCTCTCACGCACCACTGAGTAAACAGCCTGGCTGAGCACGTCCGCTGAACCACCTAGACTTACTGTTTGAACTAATGCTGCATAACAGTTTGCCGAAAGTCCGGGGGACAGACATGCCACAACCGGCGGATCAGAATGCAGGCGCCCCAGCAGAAGATGCAGGGCAGCCGCAGCTGCGCCGACGCCGCGACCTTCGTCGCGCCGACGGCTCAGTGGACGATGCCTGGACAGGAACCATGCCAGCCGTAACCCCCAACACGCCACGACAGAACGACGCCGGAAGCCCGGTGACGCGCCGGACGTCCTGGGCCGAAGCTGCAGCCGCAGCCGACGCCGCCAAACCGGCAGGCCCCGGGCCCGTCCCCGCCCGGCTGCCAGCCTCCGCCCAACCTGATGCAGAACCGGCAGCTCCCGTTGCTGCCGTGCCCGGCCGTGCCGCCCAGGGAGACGCTGCGCAGGATGCCGCCATCCCGGCTCCGAAGACTACCTCCGAGGCGCCAACGTTTCGCCGCAGCCGGCCTACAGTAGCCGAGGCCATAGCCGATAGCCCCGTGCCGGACTTCATCAGCTCACCCGGGCTGTTCGTCAAAGAGCAGAAGCCGCGCCCCGTGGGCGGTTTCCGCGGCGCCATGTACAAGCTGACCGGCGGGGCCTGGAACATGGGCCCCGGTCCAAAGCAACGGCAGGAGGACGAGCTTGCCCGCCGGATCTCACGGCAGCTGCAGGGCAGCTACAACACAGCGATCCTCAGCCTCAAAGGTGGCATCGGCAAGACCTCCACCACAGTAGGGGTGGGCCTGACCCTGGCCGAATACCGGGGGGACGCCCCGTGCGCCATTGACGCCAACCCGGACTCCGGCGACCTCGTGGAACGCGCCCTCGGCGAAGGCATCTACCAGCAGGCCAGCCCGCGGACCATCACTGATCTGCTCGAGAACATCGAGTCCGTTGACTCGCTGACAGCCCTGGCCCGGTACATGCACCACGCAGGACGGCTGCACCTCATCGCGGGGGAGCAGGACCCGGAGGTCTCCGACTCACTGACGGCCGAGGAATACCTGCGGATCCGCAAGCTCATTTCCAGCTACTACTCGGTGGCACTCACCGACTGCGGCACCGGCGTGACGCACAACGCCATGAGCGGGATCCTGCAGTCCGCGGATAACCTGGTGATCGCCGCCGGTTACGCCGTGTCCGGCGCCAAACGTGCGCGGAGCACGCTGCAGTGGCTGGCAAGTCACGGCTACGAGGATTTGGCCCGCAACGCCATCGTGGTGATCACGGACAAGGACGAAGTCTCCAACCGGGTTGATAAAGACGCCATCGAGGAGCACCTGGCCGGCATCTGTCGGGAGCTCATCGCAGTGCCGCACGACCGCGGTGTGGCGGACGGCGACCTGGTCACCCTTGACGTGCTGAAGCCGGAAACCCGGCGGGCGTACAAGGAAATTGCTGCGGCAATCGTCGACGGGTACCGGTAGTACGCGCCCTTCCCAGTAGTTCTCAGCACGAAAGACAGGTAGCGGCCACCGAGGACATTCCCGTAACGGGATCCTAACCTCTCACCATGATGGAACTCATGGATAGAGCGCACCGACGTCGTCGTCAGCCTGGGCGGGAACCTCTGGAGATCGCAGCGTTCACCGCGCTTTCTGTTGGTGCGGCCGTGGTGCTGCTCCCGGCGATCGGACTGAAAGTTATTGCGGGCAAGCTGCCACTCGTACGGAACGCCGTGGGCCGATCACCCGAGCTCGAGCAACACTATCTCATCACGTGAGGTCATTAACGAGGGCTCATTTTCGCTGGACCGCTGCCCCGAGGGGTTAGAGTCTTCATCGTTCTTACTCATGCTGACAGCTGGGAGGATCATGAGGCCATACGTTCCGAATGCGCTTCTGTCACGGCTCGTGGGCGGCCGGATGTACTCGGTCGAATTTGTCCTCAACGACTATGTGCAGTTCCGACTTGCTGGGCCGGCGGGAGTAGGCCCATCACATTCAACTGCTACGTTTGGCCGGTTGTTCGACAGGATGATCGGCTCTGGTGCGAGAAGGACCTCGGCTACGCGGACGTCCTGCGCCGACCAACCCCGGGCACGGTGATTGCCACGGTTGAGGTCACCGGCACAGGCCTTCGCATAGACCTTGATACCGGTAGTCTGGCGATCCACCGGGCCACAGGTGAAATGTGGTCCGAGATCGCAGAGATTCATGGCTTCCCCGACCGGGCCTGGATGGTGGGGCGTCCCGGTGAAGACGGCTTCGAGGATCTGGCCAAAGGGCTAAGGCGGGCCACTCATTTACCGAGTATCCACCTCCTCAAACACTAGGAACGTCTGGGTGTCCAGCAGTCCGGGCATGGACTGCAGATGGTAGAAGATGACCCGGCGCAGTTTATGTTGTCCACGGCGCGGACCAGCAGGATCACGCCGAAGTCGCCGCCCACCAGGGCGATGCGATGCACCTCCGGGATGGCGCCGAGCTTCTCGCGCAGTTCCCGCCAAGCGGCCTGCTGCAGTTCCAGCGTCACAAAGGCAGAAGACTTTAGCCCCGCCGTCATGGTGCCCACACCACCACCGTGAACCTGGACAGCAACCCGTCAGTGATGAGTCGGTTGATCCGCGCGCTCGGGAGACGTGGACGTTCTTCGCCACCTGCGTCACGGACATCCAGCCGTCCCGAGTCAGCTCCGCGATGATGCTCCGGTCAATTTCGTCCAGTTCCGCGATGACTCTATCGCCTCCCGCGATGCCTGATGGCCGCGGACGCGCTTTCCCGGCTTTATCTGCCCGGTAGAATGCTAGCAAACCGGGTCTCAACTGGGGGAATCCTTGCTGCTCAAAAGCCTTAGCCGCCCCATGGCTAAAATCATCGCCCGCGAAAGTTCGGGCAAGAACGTCCGACTTGACATCCAGGGCCTCCGCGCCTTCGCAGTCATTGCTGTCGTCCTCGACCACATGGTTGGCTGGCCGAGCGGCGGATTCGTCGGCGTCGACATCTTCTTCGTCATCAGCGGCTTTCTGATCACCGGACTGCTGCTCCGCGAGCATGACAAGACGGGGACGATTTCTTTTCCAAGTTTCTACAAGCGCCGCATAAAGCGCATCTTGCCCGCTGCCACGCTCGTCATCGTCGTGACAGTCGCTGTTTCGTCCTACCTCTTTACTTCGGCAAGGGCTACAGCGACACTCTGGGACGGGGTCTGGGCGACGTTCTTCGCAGCCAACTGGAACATGGCCGCGCAAGGGACAGACTACTTCCAGATGGCCGGCCCCATCTCCCCGTTGCAGCACTACTGGTCCCTCTCCGTCGAAGAACAGTTCTACTTCGTCTGGCCTTGGATCATGCTGCTTATCTTCTTCCTGGGCGGACGGCGGGCCCAGTGGGACAAGCGAGCCGCGCACCGTGCCGTCGGAATCGCCATGATCATCATCGTCACGGCGTCCTTCGCTTGGGCTGTGATAGAAACATCAACCAATCCCACCGTTGCATACTTCTCCACTCTCTCCCGCACATGGGAACTCGGCGTCGGTGCGCTCCTGGCTGTGTTCGCGGGGGTAGCAGCCAAGATGCCCGGACGGGCGCGGACACCGCTCGCGTGGCTGGGACTCCTGGGCATCGTCGCGTCAGTGTTTCTGATTTCCACTGAGGCAGCGTTCCCCGCGCCCTGGGCCGCTCTCCCCGTTCTCGCTACGGCACTTGTCATCCTCGCAGGCACTGGAGGCGAGGCCCGTTACCTGTTCCTGCTGACCAACCGAGTCAGCGGCTACATCGGAGACATCTCCTACTCGCTGTACCTCTGGCACTTCCCGGTCATCATCCTGCTGGCCGCGATCATGCCGGGCAAAACTCCTGAATACTTCATCGCCGCCGTAGCGCTGATGACATTCACATCCACCTGTTCCTACCATTTGCTGGAAGATCCCATCCGCCGGTCCCGGTGGCTGAACGGCAAGGGGCAGGAGGACAAGCTGGCCCGCAGCCGGCGACGCGCTGATGAGCTGAAGCGGCTTTCCACCCCGGCGCTCGTGTTTCTTACGATCCTGACTGTATCGTGCGCCGGCCTGGCCTTGTACAACTCTCGGCCGGTCCCTGTCTCCGCAGCAGCTGTTCCAGTGGCCCCCGTCGCGAGTCCGGGCGCAACGGCGGCAGCCGGGCCGGCAACCTTACAGACTGCGCTCACAGCCAAGATCAACGCGTCACTGGCCGTCAGTGAGTGGCCGGATAACCTGACCCCTTCACTGGACGCTCTGGACGACAAGGCTTGGGCGCCGGAAACGTGGCGGGATAACTGCCTCAGCGTCACGGAGAAGAACTGGGGGACTTGCACTTACGGTTCGGAGGACGCAGCAAAGACGGCCATTGTGCTTGGTGACAGCATGGCGGCTAGTTGGATGCCCGCCATCCGAGGCGCTCTGGAACCGCAGGGCTACCGGATCGAAATGTACACGCTCTCCGGGTGCCCGACGTTCGTCGTGACGCTCACAAAGGAATCGGCCCAACAGTGCAACGACCACCGGGCGAAGACGATTCAGATGGTCAATGACCGCAAGCCCGATCTGCTGATCACAGCCAACCTGGACGCAATCGGCCGAATCGCCGGAGCCCCATCCGGACCAGCAACCCAGACGACGTACGACATCTGGACCAATGCTGGCGTGGAGTTTTTTAAGCAGGTGTCCACGCTGGACCGCGTCATCATGATCGGGGTCCCACCCCGTGGGCCCAACCTCAATGAATGTGTCACCGCGGTAAACAAGCCACAGGACTGCACCGAGAAAATTCCCGGGTTCTGGGAAAATGTCACGGCCGCTGAACAGAAGGCTGTCGGGACGGCCTCTCGGACTCAGAAGAATATTGACTACATCGTGACAAGGGACTGGTTCTGCACGGCACAAGGCTGCCCCCCGTTCATCGGGAACAACCCTGTGCGTGTAGATGGCATCCACCCTGTGGGTGCCTACGTAGAAACCCTCGGCCCGATCATGGCCGAAGCCATCAAGGCATCCGAGGCCCCGGCGGGCTAAGCCACCGGAGTCACCAGGACCCAACCGACAGCGTTTACCTTGCTGGCGGTTGGGGCCGATGCGTTTGTGCCCACTGAAGCTGCAGCAGCCCGTCCGTGGCAGGGTCGACGGTCAGTAGCCCGACAATGCGCGTGAATGTCCGTTCCCGCTCGGTTGGCGCCGCCCGCAATCGTCCCCGCCAGCGTAGCCGGGCTCGCCTGGATGGACGCTGTGGAGGAGCTCAGCCCGGTCGTCGCAAGCGTGGAACCCCATGTTAGCGTTGACCCAGCCGGGGCAGTGAGACCGAATTTGATATCGCCAGCAGTGCTGCCGTCGTAAATGACTTGGGCCTCGATGCGTTAGTTCGGCCGGCGCGCACCAACAGACAGCTCGTCGGCATCCTGCAGCCGTCGTGGAGGACATCACTCTCATCCACGTTCTTCCGGGCGGACAGCACAGTGCCGCGGCGTGACGGGCTCTTCGGTGCGGCGGTCTAGGCACCCTTGAGGTCCGACGGGCGGCCTAGGTCAATGCTCTTTAGCGTCGTAATTCCTACCGTGGAGGCAGGGAGGGGTCAGGTCCGCGTTGCCGTCGAAGATGGTCTCCTCCGCGCGGATGTCGCGGGACGTCGCAGAAACGGCGGCCATCGTGTCCTGCCATGCGGACGGCCCGCTTCACCTTCGGCTGCTGGTCGCTGAACGTCCCATTGCGGAATCGGACCTGCCGTGTGTCCACCGAGTCCGGCCGCGGCTCCAGGCCGGAGATCAGCGCTCCGGACGCTGAGCTTGTCGGTGCGGTGAAGTGCGGCGCCACGTTGGGGTTCGCGAGCGTCAGATCGTATGCCGTGGCCAGCACGGAGTCCGCCGTCAAGGTAAAGGACGGTGAAGTCCTCCAGCAGCACGTCGTTTGTCCCGAAGGGGAACTGCGGCGCCAAGTAGCACAGCGGCACATAGAGTTTGCGGATGCGACCGGTGACTGTCTCCCCAAACTCCATGATCCTGTTGGAGCAAGTATCCAGCGTCAGGTCGTTGTATGGGATCGGGGGGGGGGGGGGGGGGTATTCGCGGTGCGACTGCCAGCTCGCCTTGTACGCCTTGGTTCTGCCGAAGGCGATGCGGGTGTCGCGGATGGTGAATCGACCGCCGGCAAAGATGTCCTCGACGTGGGCGGTTGGGTCGTTGTGGTTCTGGCGGTCCATGACTCCCCAGATGGAACCTCCATTGTTGGGAACGCCGCCGGAGGACATATCACCGGCGATGTCGAGGTGGTAGGCATCAATCACCCCGCGACCCGTGATGGATGCCCGCTTCACGCCGGCTGTCAAGGTACCCAGCGACACGAAGGTCATGCGGGTAGACGATAGTGTGGCGGTAGGTTCCAGCTACAGAACAGCGCCCTCGTCCATCTTGATGGCTACATTGTCCTTCATGACCAAGCACCGAGTTCCGGTCGGTGAGGGGGCGGGTGGCGCGGTAGCGACCACGGGACATGAAGAGTGAGAGCGGGTTTGCCGGTCGATGCCGCACTGACCCCATCGATAGCAGCTTGAAGGGCTGCCCGGTCATCCGCGGTCCAGTCACCTTTCATGCCAGCATCGAGAACATTCAGGCCCCGATCCTAAATGCGGCGGTCCAACCGAATCGCCGCATCCGCCCCGGCATAAGTGGCAGAAACCTGCACTTCTTGAATATGTGCCATGGCGAGGCAACGCCACATCTGGCGCCGAGCTACCGCGTATCCACGTCCTCAAACACCAGGAACGTCTGGGTATCGAGCACCCCGGGCATGGACTGCAGCTGGTCGAAGATGACCCGGCGCAGGTCGATGTTGTCCACGGCGCGGACCAGCAGGATTACGTCGAAGTCGCCGCCCACCAGGGCAATGTGGTGGACCTCCGGGATGGCGCCGAGCTTCTCGCGCAGTTCCCGCCAGGCGTCCTGCTTCAGTTTCAGCGTCACGTAGGCGGAGGACTTCAGCCCCGCCTTGATGGGGTCCACCACCGCCGTGAACCGTGACAGCACCCCGTCCGCCGTGAGCCGGTTGATGCGCGTGTACGCGTGCGCGCGGGAAATGTGGACGTTCTCGGCCACCTGCGTCACGGACATCCGGCCGTCCCGGGTCAGCTCCGCAATGATGCTCCGGTCGATGTCGTCCAGCTCCGCCGGCTCCACCCGGCCGTCCCTCGCCGCCATGTTGTCCACCTCTTGTCCCGGAAAACCGGCTCACCCTTACAAATCGTCTCCCAGTGTAGGTTCGGGAAGCGCACTTCGCCACGGGATCCCCGGGCAGGCATACAAATCCGCTCGATTTGACCGCTGGGGATGCGCCGCCGCCGGCGTGGAACGGTCACGGTTCCCACAACCCGCGGCCCCGCGAGGCAAGGCTCCGGATGGTCCTGGTGCTGCACCTGTTGATCGGTGCCAGGAACCTCGCGGCGTACCGCGGCAGGGCAACGGTGGGGTCCGCGGAGGCGGCACTGCGCAGTTCGGCCTCCAGCTCCAGAGCCAAGGATGCCAGCAGTTCCGCGCCCACCATCTGGCTGGTGGTCTTCAAGCTGAGTACGGCGTCGAAGGATCCTGCCCAATCGCCGGTGGTGAGGGAGACGCGGAGCCGTTCCACCCTGCCCGGGAGACACCTGACGTAGTTGGCCACGAACACCCGGGTGTACCCGGAGGAGTCCTCCAGTTCCGTCCGCAACCGCTCAAGCACCGAAGGGTCCACCAGCGGCGGCTGGTCAAGGGCGGTACGTGGTGGAGCCGGTTTCCCGCCATCGACCGGTAGCGAAGGGGACGGGGAAGTCATGGATGTCATGCGATCTGCCTTGGGGTAGTGGGGGCGTCCGGAAAAAGAGTCCAAAAAGATTCCCGGAAACCCTTGAGGAGAGTGTGGTGACTGGCTTTAGGATCAGTCCGAAGTACTGAGTTTGACGCGCCGTTTGGGAGCGGCGTGAGAAGTTCCTGGTCTCACTATTGGGTTTCGCTGCTTGGTCTCAGGGGGAAGTGAACATGGGTACATGGGGGTATCGCCTGCGCGGTCACCGGCAGGGCGGACGGCTTTTGACTGCGGTTTCTGTTTCATTCTTGTTGGCTGCTCTTTTGCTGACGGTCCCGTCCAGATCCGCCGAGCCGGCGGCCGAAGCGGCCGACACCACGGGGGAGTGGGTTCCCTTGGCGGCCGGGCCAGCCCCGGCGGCCAACCCGCTGGCAGGATTCGTCCCCTACGCGGGCAGCTACAACGCAGTGCCCCACTCCATGGAGTGGTTCTACCTGCCGGTCAACGCCGTGGTCACCGGCCCCGGCACCTACAACTGGTCGGCCCTCGACTCCCAGCTGAACGCCATCGCCGCGCGCGGCCACCAGTCCGTGTTCCGGTTCTACCTGGACTACCCGGGCAGGCCATCCGGCGTCCCCGCCTACCTTCTGAACTCGGGCCTTGCCACCCGCGCCTACTGGGATCACGGCAACAACGGCATCAGCGTGTCCCCAAACTATGACGACCCCCGACTCCTGGACGCCCTGGACGGTTTCATCGCCGCCCTAGGGTCCCGGTACAACGGCGATGCCCGGATCGGGTTCATCCAAATGGGCCTCCTGGGCTTCTGGGGCGAATGGCACACCTACCCCCACGACGGGTGGGCGTCCCCGGAGAACTGGCTTGCATCCGCGGCGTCCCAGCAGCGCGTGCTGCAGGCCTACACCAAGGCGTTCACCAGGACGAAGCTCCAGGTGCGGTACCCCGACGCCGCCAACAGCAGCCTCGCCGTGGGCTACCACGACGACTCGTTCGCCGTGAGCACGCTCCCGGGAACGGGCTGGCACTTCATGGACAAGATGGCCCAGGCCGGCGCCACCAGCAAATGGCTTACCCAGCCGGTGGGCGGAGAACTGCGGCCCGAGATCCAGCACTGCATTTTCGACGCCCCTATGCTCTGCCCTGTGGTGGAGAGCGGCGCGGACAACAACTTTCCGGACAGCGTGAAGGCAACCCACGCCTCCTGGCTGCTGAACCAGCACGCCTTCAGCCCCGGCTACACCGGTCAATCGCTCAGCAACGCGCTCGCGGCGTCGCAGTCCCTCGGCTACCGGTTGCAGGCCACAGCCTTCGCCGTGTCCCGCGGAACGGTGAGCGGCCAGAGCGATGTCAGCGTGACGGTCCGCAATGTTGGGGTGGCTCCTTTCTATTACGACTGGCCCGTCCAGATCGCCGCCGTGGACGCTGCCGGAAAGACCGCCCGGACCTGGACCACGCCGTGGAAGCTCCCTGCGGTGAAGCCCGGGATGACGGTCCAGTGGAAAGCACCCCTCAGCGTCAGCGGACTGGCCCCCGGGTACTACACGCTGCTGCTGCGCCCCGTGAATCCCCTGGCCAACGGCATGCCGCTGCGTTTCGCGAACGCCACCCAGGACCAGACCAAAACCGGCTGGCTGACCCTGGGCCGCAAGTACCTCCCCGCTCCCTGAACGGCCGACGGCGGCAGGTGCGTCCCGCCGTCGGCCTCCTCACACAGGGAGGACCTTTGCCCGGTACCCGTCCGGGTTGTACTGCTGCCAGCGCCACGCGTCGGCGCACATGCTCTCCAGCGTCTCCGACGCTTTCCAGCCCAGGTCGCGGAAGGCGCTGGAAGGATCCGCCAGGCTGACGGGGGCGTCTCCCGGGCGCCGGTCCACCAGCTCGTAAGGCACGCTGGTACCCGAGGCCGCCTCGAAGGCCTGGATGATTTCCAGGACGGAGTAGCCCCGGCCGGTCCCCAGGTTCCACGTGTGCAGGCCCGGGTGTTCGGCCAGGTAGTCCAGCGCGGCAGCGTGCCCTGCGGCGAGGTCCATGACGTGGATGTAATCCCGGACCCCCGTCCCGTCCGGGGTGGGGTAGTCGTTGCCGAAAACGCTGACCTTGTCCCGGCGGCCCACCGCCACCTGGGTGACGAACGGAAAGAGATTGTTGGGCGGGCCCTGCGGGTCCTCCCCGATCAGCCCCGAGGGGTGGGCGCCCACCGGGTTGAAGTACCGCAGCAGCGCAATCCGCCACCGGCTGTCAGCGGCCTGCAGGTCCACCAGGATTTCCTCGATGTGCTGCTTGGTCCGGCCATACGGGTTGGTGGCCCGCAACGGGAAGTCCTCGCGCAGCGGCATCTCCGGGTTCGCCCCGTACACGGTGGCGGATGAACTGAACACCAGGTTCCGGACACCGTAGGCGTCCATCGTCTCCAGGAGGTTCAGCGTGCCGCTGACGTTGTTGCCGTAGTAGCGCAGCGGCTGGTCCACGGACTCCCCAACAGCCTTGAACCCGGCGAAATGGATCACCGACTCGATGGCGTCCTGCTCAAAGATCCGCTGCAGGCAGGTCCGGTCCGCGATGTCCCCCTCCAGGAAGGAGATGTCCCGCCCGGTCAGCTTCTCCACGCGCAGCAGCGACTCCGACAGGGAGTTGCTGAGGTTGTCGATGACGGTAATGTCGTGCCCGGCCTCGAGCAGGCGGAGGATCGTGTGCGATCCGATGTACCCGCAGCCGCCGGTGATGAGAATCCTAATTGTTCTGCCCTCGCTGATAGATAACGCCCCGTTGGGCCGGCAACACCAGGGACCGCGGCGCCGGGTTGCCGGCGGCGTCCGCCAGGCCGGCGGGGACTTTGACCTTGTGCCGGCGGCGGCCGTCCTGGTTGAAGTTCACTGCCGCCCAGCCGTTGCTGAATTCCCGGGACCAGACGTGGTTGCGGCCTTGGGGATCCTCCTGCGGGCTGCCCAGGCTCCAGTCGAGCTGCGGAATGTGCTGGGTGCGGCTGTAGTCGTCGTGGGCCGTGGCCGAGAAGGATCCGCGGCCTCCGCCGAAGATCCAGAAGGCCGCCAGCCCGTACGTGAAGTTGGGGTGGGAGTCGTCCCCGTCGGTGGGAACCCGCAGGATGGACAGGCCCGGACCTTCCGCCTGCGGCAGCTGGGCCTCGGCGGTGTGCGGATCGAAAAGGTCCGTGGGCCCGAAACCCAGCCACACCTCTTCGAAACCGCCCCCGTAGGCGGCGTGCGACGCCCAACGCCCGGGCCGCCGTCGTGATTCCGCAATGTTGGGCACCAGGATTTTCCCGACGCCGTTCAGGGACCGGCCGGCGGCGTGGACCAGCAGGTCCAGCCCCTCCCGGAGGTCCTCCATGGACGCCGCCTCCCGGATGGGAAGGTTCAGCTGGTAGTAGTCGTCGAAGACGTCGTTGTCAGCCATCACCCCATCGAAGGGAGAGTCAGCCAGTTCCGCGGTGACGTTCCGGACCCAGCGCTCCCGGTAGCCGGGATCGCGGACGTTCATCTGCCAGTGCCCGCCATAGCCGTTCCACTGGATGCGGGAACCGTCCAGCCGGGTGGCGAACCAGGTGCCGCCGTCGTCCTCGGCCTCCCGGTGGCTGACCCCGGAACTGTAGACAGGCCCGGGCTCGTAGTCGCGGGTGGAGGACAGGCACTTGTAGCAGAGGACCGTCATGTCCGGGCGGAGCCGTTTCAGCTCCGAGGCCGCGTCCGTCTCCCAGGGCTGCAGGATCGCCGCGCGGTAATGGTCCGCCGCGAAGGCCAGCTGGTCCGGGGTGATCGGATCGCCGTACCTGATCCAGGCGCCGACGCCGCTCACAGCTCCGCCGGGACCCTGTGGCCGTCGGTGAGCTCCACCGTGTTTTCTGCGGTGTTCGCCACGGTGTCCGCCACGACCGGAAGGTCGCCCAGGGCGCGGTAGATCTGGTTGTACGAGGACATGACCTCGTGCATCTGGAAGAGTTCCTGGACCCGGGTGCGGGCGTTGGCGGCGTACGCTGCGTACTCGTCCAGGTTGCCGATGACCGCCTGGATCCCATCCGCCATCTGGTGCACGTCGCCGGGGGTGACGGTCTCGCCGCAGGGGCCGATGGTGCGCCCGTCCGGGGTGATGAGGTTGTCCGCGATCTGCTGGGCAACGCCACCCACGTCCGATCCCACCGTGGGGATGCCGGCCGCCATGGCTTCGAGGATCACGATGGGCTGGCCCTCGTTGTAGCTGGGCAGCACCAGCAGGTCGAACTGGTCCAGCATGTCCCGGACGTGGACCGTCCCGTGGATGGTGACGTGGTCCTGCAGGCCCAGGGCCTCGATCTTGGCCAGGCAGGCCTCGAAGTATTCGGGGACGTGCTCGGTGGGGCCCAGGACGTCCAGGTGGATGTTCGGGTAGCCGCGGTCCCTCAGGATCTCGAGGCTGGAGAGCAGGTCAAGGAGGCCCTTGATGGGCACCACCCGGGCGATGTACACGAGGTGCCAGACGTAGTCCGACCCCTTCTTTTCCATGGTGGCCAGGGCCCGCTGGCGGGCACGGTACTTGTCATCGAACTCTTCGATGACCATGCCGTTGGGAACCACCACGGACTTGTCGATGTCCGTGCCCAGCCGGGCGGCCTCGGTGATGGCGCTGGGGTAAAGGTAGGTGATCAGCCGGGCGCTGGGGTAGCAGAAGCGGCCCATCTCGGTCCACCACGCCATCCAGGCGCGCTGCTCCGCGGTGACGTCGAAGGTCCGGTAGTCGTCCTCGGTGATGGACAGGGCCATGTTCCGGTCCAGCAGCGTGTTGACGGTGTCACGGACGTAGAGGTTGTGCTCGGTCAGCAGGAAGGACGTGTCATGGTCCCGTGCCGCGGCCGCGCCGAGCAGCGACGCGTAGCCGGTGGTGTGTGCGTGGTAGACGCTTGCACGGGGCATGGTTTCGCCCAGGACCGCGAAGGCCAGCGAGAAGAAGTTCCGCAGCGTCCAGAACGAGTTGGCCAGGGAGAGGTCCAGCTGGGGCATGCGCATCTGCAGCGCCTCCATGAATTCCCTGGAGCCCAGCAGCGCCCAGAGCGGGTACTGCCGGGTGCGCTCGTTCAGGCCCTCATCGATCAGTTCCCACAGGCCCTCGACCTCGCCGTATTCGGAGAGCGCATAGATCGCGTCGAATAGCCGGTGGGAGAGCTGTTCGCGCTGCTGGGAGGTCATGCCCAGGTCCTTGGCCGTCACCGAAAGGAAATCGTCCCGGTGCTCTTCCATGCTGAGGTACACGGTGCGGACCCAGCGGACGTTGGCCGGCATGCCGTACAGGTCCGTGGACGGCGACTTGGAGTCCCAGGCGATGTGGATGATGCCGTAGCTCAGGTCCGGGTTGTGGGTCACGATGTCGTGGACCACCGCGGACACCCCGCCCTTGAGGAACGGGTAGGTGGACTCCATCACGATGGCCACGTCCACGTCTTCGTACTCAGGTCCTGCAGCCGGTGCGGCTTTGGCGTGCCGCATGGGCAGGACGTCCTTGTGCTGTTCATTCGGGCGCTTCACGGTCGAGTACAAGATGTTCCCCTTATGCATTCTTGGTAATTCGGCTGGTGTGGTTCAGGTGGTGTGGGCGGGTTTGTTTGCGGCGGGTCACCAGGAGGTGGCGTGCCGCCAGAAGAGCGTGTATTCCGGCTGGTTCCAGTGGTGCTTGTAGAACATCCAGGCGGTGCCGATGAGGACCAGGTCCACGGTTCCCAGCAGCAGGTAACTGCCGGCGGCGCCCGTCAGCGGGCCGAACAGGCCGCCGGCCACGAAGGCCAGGACGCACACGGCTAGGTGCACTCCGCCCAGGATCTGGGGGCTGGTCTTCTCGCCGATAAAGTCCAGTTCGTAGCTGAGCAGGGTCAGCACCATGAAGCCCCACGAGGCTGCGGAAGCAGCTACGGCCAGGAACGTCTGGGCCGGGTCGACGCCGGCCATCACCAGGGATACCGCCAGTGTCAGCAGTGCCGCGATGGCGCCTGTCAGCAGGACCGAGCGGTCAACAACGCGGGTGAGCCTGCGTGAGCTGCCCTTTAGCGAGCTGATGGGTGCCTCGGCAATGTCCGTGTGGAGCCGGCCCAGGGCCTTGTCCACGGTGGGAGCCAGCTGGACGAAGTAGAAGTTGTAGGCAACCACCGCCGGGAGCATGGCGGCGAAGACGGCGACGACGTTGAAGTCGCCCTTGGTCACAGCGAACAGGGCGAATTTGTCCGCCCAGAGGACCGCACCCATCAGCAGGCCGCGGACCAGGTCGAGGCCGACGACGCGCATGCCCAGCCGCTGGGCGAAGCCGAGGTGGCGGAGTCCCGAGCGCATGGCGATGAGCTGGGTCAGTGTGCCCACCACGGGCGGAAGCCACCAGGCGGTGGGGGCTATGAAGAGCGCGGCGGCGTAGCCGGACCAGGCGATGGCCCACAGGCCGCGGCGGTTTGCCACGTTGGCCAGGACCAGTGACTGGACGAAGAGCAGGTGCAGGACGCACAGGATCACGTAGTGCAGGATGACCGATGCTGACCAGCCGGTGGCCAGCCACATGGGCACGGTGAAGGCGGCGATCAGGGGCAGGGTCTGCAGGAAGACGGTGGGCCAGTACTGGCAGAACCGCTGGGTGATGGCGGCCAGATCCCGCCCTGCCATGAGGTCCCCCAGGACCCGGTAGATGGGGAGGCAGGCTGCCTGGGCCATCCACGGCACGGTGATGGAGGATGCCAGCACCACCAGGGTCAGCGGCACCCCGTCCACGTCCACCGCCGCCATGGTGGGGCTGACCAGCGGGTAGACGATGTTCAGCAGCAGCACGGGGGACAAGTACAGGAGCAGCTGGGCGCCCAGCCGTTCGGTGGCACGCTGATTGCCGTAGCGGTCCCGCCCGGCGACGCCCGGCCGGAGGATCAGGGCAAGGGCCACGAGCGTGGGAAGGACGGCTGCCACGAAGACGGGCAACTGGTAGCCGGCGGAAAAGAACTGGACGGCGAAGGGCACACAAGCCGACAACACCAGCCCCAGGACGATGATCGTTGACATCTGGCGGGTGTACGAATCTTGCAGCAGAGACTTCAAGAGATGTGGTTCTTTCCTCTAGGACAGGCGACGGCGGACATTCGGCGGAGGTGCCGCCGGCACGGCGTGCAGCTGACGGCGGGCATGGAAACGCCCGCCGGTCTCTCTTCGGTGAAGAGACGCGGCAGGCGCTGTTTTCACAACTTAAATTTGAGGGAGCGTGGGGTTGGACGGTGAAGGGGTCGACGGCGGACTGGGGGGTGCCAGCCCGGTCTCAGGAGGCTGGCAACCGCCGTCGACCCCGGCTTCAACCGGCCCCTGCAAAGGAGGCCGGAAATTCAACATTCCAAGTACACCGGGCGCTGCGGGGAATTAGCACGGGTAGCGGGTACTCGAATTTCAAAACCGCGATACTTGGTTCTCCGAATACCCAGCAAAGCAGTGACTTCTCAGCTTCTTCTTTGCGGTGGCTCAAGACTTGGTAAACCTGCGGAGTACTTCTCAGTATTTCCTCAGCAACGCAATTGTTTTTCATCATTTGCGCCATAACCGCAGGTCAGGGCGTATTTGCGCGCGGGCGAGGCCGCGCGCTGAGGGTAGGGCACAGTGGATCTATTTAGTTATTTGTGTCGCCCTCATGTGGTGTGATTAACGTCTCTAAGCAACTGGCCCCAAGGGGCTTTTTCTAGACCCAGCCTCCGTTTTTTCGCGGAATTCAGGGCTCCTGAGGGTGATTTCCGGCTCGTTGTGGTGGTGCTCATGTGAGAACTGTGAAAAGTGTCATTTTCCAGATGAGTATTTGACTTTGTTGTTTGGTGCGGGGCGTTTATATGGTTCACCCATGACTATGGGGAAAGCTGTTACCAAAGCCGTCATTCCTGCTGCCGGATTGGGAACTCGATTCCTGCCCGCCACCAAGGCGATGCCGAAGGAGATGTTGCCGGTGGTTGACCGCCCGGCCATCCAGTATGTGGTGGAAGAAGCCATCAAGTCAGGACTGGACGACGTCCTGATGGTTACGGGCCGCAGCAAGCGCGCCCTGGAGGACCACTTTGACCGGGCTCCGGGACTGGAGCGCCTGCTGGAAGAGAAGGGCGACCAAGGCCGCCTGCAGTCAATCCAGGCAGCATCGGAACTGGGCCCCATCCATTACGTCCGCCAAGGTGAGGCCAAGGGCCTGGGGCACGCCGTTCTGTGCGCCAAGCAGCATGTGGGTGACGAACCGTTCGCCGTCCTGCTGGGCGATGACCTGATCGACGAGGCCGAGTCGCTCCTCACCACCATGATCGAGGTGCAGCAGAAGACCGGGGGATCGGTGATCGCCCTCATCGAGGTTGACCCGTCCCAGATCAGCGCCTACGGCTGTGCAGACATCACCGCTGTGGACGGGGAAGACTACGTGCGCGTCAACAGCCTCGTGGAGAAGCCGGCCGTGGCCGACGCCCCGTCCAACCTGGCGGTCATTGGCCGCTACGTGCTGCACCCGTCTGTCTTCGGTGTCCTGGAGACCACCGGACCGGGCCGCGGCAACGAAATCCAGCTGACGGATGCACTGCAGACGCTGGCTTCCGCCGAAGGCGAGGGTGCAGGGGTGTACGGCGTGGTGTTCCGCGGCCGCCGGTTCGATACAGGCGACAAGCTCAGCTACCTGAAGGCCGTCATCACGCTGGCTTCGGAGCGGGTGGAGTTCGGCGAGGACCTGAAAACCTGGTTGAAGGACTTCATCAACTAACACATCGACGGCCGCGTCCATCCGCGGACCGCGCGGCGCCGAACTCCTGAGGAAAAGCAGGAGACGGCAACCGCGTTGTGCTGCGCGGGTGGACAGTTGGCAGCGAAAGCCATGGGGGAGGCGCGCCGGACCAAAACTTTGCCGGAAGCTCCATGAGGTAGGGGAGGGTTATGGGGCAGCGCGGCGTAGCAGTCGTCATTGAGGATGACGTAGCAATCCGGTCAGCATTAACGGATCTGCTGCTGGAGTCAGGTTTTTCCGTTCATCCGGCCTCTTCGGCAGCCGAGGGACTCGCAAGGGTGATCGAGCATAACCCAGACCTTGTCACCGTGGATATCGGCCTCCCCGACTTTGACGGAATTGAAGTTTCCCGGCGCATCCGGACCGTGAGCGACGCCTACGTCATGATCGTCAGCAGGAGGTCGGATGAAGCCGACGCCCTGATGGGATTCGAGGCCGGTGCCGATGACTACCTCATCAAGCCATTCCGTCCACGGGAGTTCAAGGCCCGGGTGCGGGCCATGTTCCGCAGGCCACGGATTATTGAGGCTGCCGGAAGGGCGCACGCCCTCCCGGTTCCTGCCGGCCACGCTGCTCCTTCTGCGCTGGATCATGCCGTCCCGGCGGTAGACGCTGCCGGGACGGCAGTGGCCGCCAACATGACCGCACAGGCCTTGGGACAAATCGATTTTTCGCATCGGGGACTCACCCTGCACGAGGCCACCCGGCAGGCGGTTGTCGACGGAACTCCGGTCAGCCTGACGCGCAGCCAGTTCGACATCCTCCTGGTCTTGATGGAAAACGGGCGGACCATCCAGACCAAGACGGACCTGGTCCGGAGGCTCCGCAACGAGCCCTACCACACCGGTTCCTTCGTCAGCGCCAAGGAAGAGCGCGCCGTGGAAGTGCAGGTCAGCAACCTCCGCAAGCGGTTGGGGGAGACCACGCGGCGTCCCCGATGGATCGAAACGGTGCACGGCGTGGGCTACCGGATGACCCTGTAGCGGCCCCTGGCCCGTGGCCGGCGAGGCGCCTTCAGAATGGCACCACCGGAGACGTTGTGACGACTTTCCTCCACGGGCCGTCCGGGACATCGTGCTCCGCGACGAACCGCCAGTTCACCCGGTCCTCCTGGCCGTTGAGGCTCTGGAAGCCCAGGCAGCCCGCCAACGCGGGGGACACGTCCATTCCGGCGCCGTTGAACCTGGTGTTTGCCGGGCGCCGGTCGTTCCCGCCGAAGACGTACTCGGCATCGTTGTACTCGCCCGGTCCGGCATCCTGAATCTGGCCGTAACAGACACGGCCGTCCTTCTCCATCTGAACCCAACGGTTCTTCATGAAGCTGAAGCCCTTGTCCTGCGACCGGCCGGCGTACCCGGGATCATTCGCCCACGGAACCACCTGCCCGCGGCGGGCGAAGGCCCCGTCGTTGTTGACGTCGTCGAACGGCAGGTCAAGGTAGAACGGGTTCTGGCGCGGTGTCATGTTCTTGGGAAAGTATCCGTTGGAGGCATCCCGGGCCTCGGTCTGGCACACCCCGTTGATGAGGACCCCGTCACAGCCCCCATAGTTTTCCATCCAGCGCGAGTCGAACGCGGAGATGACCTGGCTGCCGTCGATGGCGTTGGAGTCGAACACCTCGCCCACCCAAAAGACCGTTGCCACTATGTCACGGTGCCAGGGATACTCCCGGTCCACACGGCGGGAACCGTTCTGCACGGCCAGCGCCAAGGCCACGCTGGCCGCCACCGTGACCAGCACCGCACCGGCAATGACCCCGCCACGAATGCCCGGCGCATCAAACCGTTGCCTCATTCCCGGTAACCTCCTGACCGCCGGATGTTGCGCTGGGGGCTGTCCGGGCCTTCCTGTGAGTCAATGCTAGGTGCCGCCGCGTGCACCCGGCCGCCGGGCGGGTACCTGTTTTCCGCGGCCGGCGCTACGTGCGCGGACGCCCCTCCCAAAGTGAAGTGCCGCCGTCGTCCTTTCTCCCAAGCCCGCTCCCAGGCAGTCCGCCCTGCATCTGCGGATCCCAGCATCGGCCCTTCAGAAACCGGGTAGTGGCCACTCGTGTGCAGCCGCTGCCCTTCCCCTACCGTCGGGGCAAGGCAACCACGGACACGGCAGGGGAGAACGCAGAAATGGAGAAAGGCGACCATAAGGCGCCCCTGGTGGACACCGCGGTCCTGGCGCGGTTGAGCGCGGTCACAGATGCCGGCCACGGGCTCTGGAAAGTCCTGGTGACCGACTTCATTTCACAACTGCCCGGCCGGATCGCCCGCCTGCGCAGCGCACTCACCAGCGGTGACATCAGTGGAGGGCTGGCCGCCGTCGTCAGCCTGCGGACCGCCGTACATACTGTGGGCGCGTCGCGGCTGGCCGGGCTGGCCCTGGCCCTCGAGGCGAAGGTGCGCCGCGCAGCTGCCACCCCGGACCCGGGGCGACTGCTGCCCGGGCTTGCTGCCGCGCACCTCCAGGAAATTCTTCAGTGCGCCCAGCGGACGGTCCATAAACTGGAGTCCGTGTTGCGGCAGGGGCTCGGGTGACCCCTTATCCCGTGTGGATACCTGGGGTCTCCATCAAGGCGTAATCGTCCGTGACCAGCTCCCCGTTCTCCGCCAGGCCCAAGCCAAAGCTGATGGCTGTGGCACCCGGGGGAACCGGAGGAGTAACCCACTGCGCCTTGGCAAAACTGTCCGAGGGAGGAAAGAACCCGCTGGACGTCCAGTAAACCCACACTCCCCGCTCCACCCGGTAATACACGGCGAACTGCGGCCTGGCCGTGGACATGTAGGACGCCTCCAGCGTGTACTGGCGCCCTGCGGACACCGGCGGGGCACACCGGCCCAGGTCCATGGCCGGCATCAGCTTGGCTTCGCCGTCCATATGCCCCTGCACCTTCAGCGACATCGCAGCGTCGCCGGTGTTCGCCAGCGGGAAGGCACCAAACTCTGCCTGGTGGTTGCCGTACGCCTCCACCTGCCAGCACTCAGGGAGGGGACCCGTTGCTTTGGCGTTGGGCGGCAGCTCCGTAGGGACGGAACCGGTGACGTCCAGCGCGGGGTTCAGAACGGCGTTCGCCCCGGCCGGCGGTGTTGCGGCGGGTGCCGGGGCGTCCACCAGAGGTTGCACCGGTCCGCCGATGACTTCCTCCACCGGGCGAACCACGGTGCTTCCGGTCCGGGTTTCCGCCTGCAACCAGGTAAGGAATTCAGACAGCACTGGCTCGGTCACGCCGAAGTAGTCACAGTTGACGGTGCATATGCTGTGGAAGGTCAGCTGCACCCAGCCGCCCGTGGGCTGCGCCGCCCGGACGCTCTCCTTCAAGTCCTCCACGGTCCATTCCACGGTCACGGGAGCGGGCGCGGCGGTTTCTTCGAGATGGACGGGTGGAAGCGCTGCGGCCGGATCGCATTCCTCGCAGCCGAACCGGGTCCGCACCTCCCCGAGGCCCCGCGCGGAGTTGTAGCCGCAGGCCATGGCGGCCTGCCGCACCTCCGCGCTTCCCTCCGCGAACGGGTAGGCGAAGTTCCGGACGTTGAAGCCCCACCGGGTGAGCGTTGCCCGGTCCAGGCAGATTTCCTGCTGCGCTTCCTGCACCGGCATGCCAGTGAGGTCCAGATGGTTGACTGTGTGCCCGCCGATCTCGTGCCCCAGCGCGGCCACCCCGCGGAGGCTGTCATAGGAGAGGAACCCGGGTTTGCCGATCGACCCGGAACTGATAAAAAACGTCCCCACCAGTCCCCGGTCCGCCAGCATGCGTGCCGCCAGCGAATCCGACGCGTTGCCGTCGTCGAACGTGAGGCTGACGACGGTCTGCCCGGGTGTTGCCGGAACCTGCCCGCGCGGCGGGGGAGCCTCGTACTGGTTGGCGTCGTCCGGGAGGTGCGGGTCAACGTCGCGGACCACCGGGTGGGCTGGGAAGGGCGACACGTAGGCCGCCTGGGCCTCGGTCCCCGCCAGCAGCGATCCATAGATTCTTACGACGGCGGACACTACCACCGCGAGGACTACCACCACGGCCACTACGGCGGCCGTGGTGATGGGGGCGGGAACGCCTCTGAATGTGGCCATGGGGCGCAGAGCTCCTGCCAGTCTGTGCCGCGGGACCTGGGCTGGAACCGGCATCCGGTCAACGGAGCCGGCCCCCAGGCCGTCACCCGGCGCTTCTGGAGTGGGCGGCTGCTGATCATCACCCTACGATGCCGGACTGGCCTGATTGGCCGGACGGGATACTCGTTTATGAAAGGGCCGCTACTTGGTTACCGCGCACCCCGTCAGCTATGAGCGATCGGGCCGAACCTCTCGCGAGTAGGCTCCGGCGGGCAGTTGCACCATCTCAGGGCTTAAGCAAGCCCACGTTCGGATCAATACCCGCGGCAACTCTCGCCAGCTGCTCAGAGGGTTCGATTCCCAGCTCGGCGCCAAGATTGGTCCTGAAAGCCTGGAAGGTCTGTAAAGCACGCGCACGGTTTCCCGACTTAAGCTCCGCGTTAATGAGCAGCGCCACGGCGCTTTCATGCAACGGCTCCAGCTCGAGCGCGCTCTCGGCCGCTTCAACCGCTTTGTGAACCTCGCCGTCGTCAATCCAGCGGCGGGCCAGGACAAGGAACGCGCGCACCCGGAGGGTGCGCAACCGCTGCTGCTCCAGGACTACCCAGTCGTCATACCAGCCAGGCAGCAACTCACCGCAGTGAAGGCACTCCATGCAGTTCTCATCCGACAAGGTAAATTCGGGTTGCCCCAACTGTCTGATGCTGTTGGCTACCTCATGAAGGTCCACAGATACCCGGTCCGACAAAGCCAGCACCTGCCCGTCATTCTCCAGAAGGCCGGGAACCTGGCTGGAGACCAAATAGACGGACGTGCGCAGGCTTTCCATGGCCCGGGCTTCCGGCTTTTCCGGCCACAGGAGTCCGCTGAGGTAGCGGCGGGGCCGTGATCCGGTGATGGCCAGCGCGGCGATCAGCCGTTGTTGCCGCCACGCCAGGCGGACTTCGGTCCCGTTGTGCCGCAATTGCCAACGTCCGAAAAGGTTGAGATTAAACTCGTCGTCACTGTCCTGGGTCATGCTTTCCCCCAAAGGGCTGATTACGTCGCCGCGGCCACAATAGGACCGCGCGAGCTCGCGTAACCTGCGGCCCCCAGTGGACGCCGGTGCTGTGGGCCTTTTCTGGCTCACCAGAGTGCGTACTCGTACTGCCGCCTTTGGAAGTCAAGCGACGCCGGAAGTCCGTCTGCTTGAACTTTTCACAAAATACCCCACGACCCCACCAATGGAAATGGATGCAGCATTTCAAAATAGGGGATCTGCGTTACAGCCAGTGTTATCCCTGTGCGTGCAACCTTGTCCTTGAAACGACGTCCCGGGTCACAGGCGTCCACGGGTGTTCCCGGCCGTGTGACTGGCCTGCTTTAAAAGGGCCCTCCAGCCGCTAATCACGGCTCAATCACGGATATGTCACGCCAGCGGAACTTAGCTGGACCAATCCGGAGCCGTTGATGATCGGAGGCAGGCCATGTTCATTACCAGCGTCTTCATATCTGCGGAGGCCGCGCAGTCGGCGCTCCACCTGGCGGAACGCTTCCTGCTCATGGTCTCCATGACGTTGTTCGTGTCCTACGTGATCTTCATGGTCGGCGCCCTCGTGGTGTCAGGCCTTCTGAGTACGGGTCGCTCCGTCCGCCGGCGCCTCGCGCACAAGAGGCTGTCAGCGTCGGGCGCGCCGCAGCCCGGGACGGCGATGTGGCGCGTCGGTTCCAAGGCTGGCCGCCATGGAGCACGGGCGTAAGGAGTAAAGAGCATGATGATCCTCTACGGCGAGCGCATCGACTTCGTCCTGATGTTGGCCGTGAGTCTGGTGCTCCTGTCGGTTCTGTACGGTGTGCTGATGCTCGTGCTGTCCCGCTTCGAACCGGCGTATGCGCGACGTCGAGCGGTCACCTTCCCCGCAACCGCGGCCGAGAAAGCCGTCATCTTCGTGGTGCCCTGTCTCAACGAGGAGCGGGTCCTCGCCGCAAGTCTCGATCGACTCGTGGAGATGGACTACCCACGGCTCCAGGTCCTGGTAATAGATGATGGTTCGGACGACGGCACGGCGGCCATCGTGCGAGCCCACTCCGATCCCCGGGTCAGCCTGCTGCAACGACGGCTGCCGACCGCCCGGCAGGGCAAGGGCGAAGCGCTGAATGCGGCAATCCGGCACATCCGCTCCGGGGCGCTCGGCGCCCACGCCGACGCCTCTGACGTCGTCGTCTGCGTCGTCGACGCCGACGGGAGGATGGAGCCGCGGGCCCTGGACGAGGTGATGCCGCTTTTCGCCGATCCCCGGCTGGGCGCTGTTCAGATTGGCGTCCGGATTAACAACCGCCACCAGAACCTGCTGGCCCGGATGCAGGACATCGAGTTCGTGCTCTACACCGAGGTCTTCCAGCGCGGTCGCCGGCACCTGGGGAGCGTGGGGCTGGGTGGCAACGGGCAGTTTGTGCGGCTCTCGGCCCTCAACAGCCTCGGCCCCGCCCCTTGGTCCAGGAGCCTCTCCGAGGACCTCGACCTCGGCGTGCGGCTGCTGATCAGGGGGTGGAACATTGAGTTCTGCTTCACCTCAGCCGTGCACCAGCAAGGTCTCGTGGACGTCCGGCGCTGGGTCAAACAACGGACCAGGTGGTTCCAGGGGCACCTGCAGTCCTGGACGCTGATCCCCTGGGTGCTGCGGGACCTGACCGGCGCGCGCCGCGTGGACCTGCTCTACCACCTGACCAGTCCTTGCCTCCTCCTGCTCACCTCCTTTCTCAGCGCTGCCTTCTTCCTGTGGATCGTCAGCATCGGTATTGGCGTCGTCTCGGGGTCCCTCGACTTCTCGTGGTGGTGGGTCTCGGCCTACGCCATGGCGTTCGGACCCGTGCTGATGTTTGGAGTCGTCTACTGGCGCCACGAACGCGATCATGGCTTTGGGCCGGTGGCTGCCCTCGTTGTCCTGCACGGCTATGTCGGTTACGCCCTCCTCTGGTACGTCGCGGGGTGGAAAGCTGCCTTCCGTTCCCTCTCGGGGCGGAACTCCTGGGCGAAGACGGATCGGACCACGGAGGACCAGGACTCGGCCGCAGAGGAGCTGGACAACCCATTGACGGCAACGGCATGAGGGCAGCACTGTTGCTCGGGGTCACGATCGTGCTCGTGGGTTCCATCGCCACCGCAGTGGTCCTGAGCCAGCGTGATACCGGCCCATGGTCAGACGGAGAGATCCACGGACGATGGACCGTGATGTACACCGGGTACGGCGAGGTCTCCGGACACGACGAGGAAGTGGTGCTTGAGCCCAAGTCGGCCGCCTCCGAGGACATCACCCACGGCGGTCTCGTTCACACCACCCGCTCCTATATGGACCCCACCTTCGAGGTGACGGTGCACACCGAATTCCAGGTACGGGACGGTCCGCCGAACGGCTGGGAAGTGGGTTGGGTGCTGTGGAATCTAAGCGACGACGAGCACTTCTACGCTGTGGCGCTCAAGCCCAACGGGTGGGAGATTTCCAAACAGGACCCTGTCTATCCCGGCAAGCAGCGCTTCATCACCACCGGTGTGGAACCGCAGTTCCCCATCGGTCAGGACTACCGCGTGCGAGTGGAGCACGACTGGCCCCGCATGACAGTGAGCGTCGGCGGGCGTGTACTCGCGACCATCACCGACGACGAAAGACCGTACCGCGGCGGAACCATCGGTTTGTACACCGAGGACGCGAGAGTCCGCTTCTCCGACCTGGACATCCTTGACGCCGCCTCCGACTGACGAGGGGGCTTCTGGCCCTCAACCGGACACCCATCGCTCCAGGAGGTATCCCATGTCTCACTCATCCCCCAGGAAGCCCATCTCCGTCATGGCGATCTACGGCACACGGCCTGAGGCCATCAAGATGGCACCACTCGTGATCGCACTGCGCGACGATCCGCGCTTCGAGGTCCGCGTGGTTGTCACGGGCCAGCACCGCGAAATGCTGGATCAGGTCAATCAGTCCTTTGGCATCATCCCGGACCAGGACCTGAACATTCATGCCGCCGGCCAGACGCTCACGCAGATCACCATGCGGACGCTGCAGGGACTGGCGGAGGTCTTCGAGGAAGGCCCGCCGGACGCTGTGATGGTTCAAGGCGACACGACGACCACGTTCGCCGCGTCGCTGGCGGCCTTCTACGCCGGTGTCACGGTGGTGCACACCGAAGCGGGACTGAGAACGGGCGACAAATACTCGCCCTACCCGGAGGAGATTAACCGTCGTCTTACCGGTCAGATGGCATCCCTCCATCTGGCTCCAACGTGGGCCGCGCGGGACAACCTGCTGCACGAGAACGTTCCTTCGGATTCAATCGTTGTGACGGGCAACTCGGTCATCGACGCCCTGTTCATCACTGTCGACTCGCGGCCGAGGATTGAAGACTCTGCACTGGGCGCGCGGCTGGCGACGAGACGTCCGGTGGTGCTCGTGACGGCACACCGCCGTGAATCGTGGGGAGAACCGCTGCGTCAGGTCGGCCGGGCGATAGCCCGGCTGGCTGCAGCGCACCCGGACCACGACTTCGTCTTCCCGGCGCACCGCAATCCCCTGGTGCGGGAGGCGATCCTGCCTGCCGTGCAGCATTGCCCCAACGTCCTGGTTACGGAACCACTGCCCTACGCACAGTTCTGCGCCCTTCTGGAGCGCTCCTCCATCATCCTCACCGACAGCGGTGGAGTGCAGGAGGAGGGGCCCTCGCTGGGCAAGCCGGTGCTGGTCATGCGCGATACGACCGAACGACCGGAGGCCGTGGCCGTGGGCGCCGTGCAACTGGTCGGCACGGACGAGGAGACGATCGTGGAGGCGGTGTCTATCCTCATCAAGGACGAACAGGCCTACCGGCGCATGGCGAGGGCGCTCAATCCGTACGGCGACGGGCACGCCGCCGAGCGGACCGTCCGGGCCATGGCCCGCTACTACGGACATGACGATACCGTGCAGGAGTTCCAGGACTGGGCAGGAGCCGTCCCCGTCGTCTGAAAGTCGCCGCATGCGGGATCGACGCCGGCCAGCGGAGCCGTTACTCATACCCTCGAGGAAGATCCATGGAGAAGCAGTACCAGTTGTCCAGAAGAGGGTTCATGGGGTGGGTAATCGCCTTGGTGTCCCTGCCTCTGGTCGCCGCGGGCGTGGTGTCCGGCCTTATCGACGCCAGCCCCGTTGAAGGAGAGAACTCCCCACTCGCTCAGCGTTACACCACGGTGACGGCGTCCGGTAACAACGTGGCCGAGGGAAAGACCGCCACATTTTCTTCGCGCTTCGGACGACCGGGAGGGGCGCGCACGCTCGTGCTCTACGACGGTTCAGGTACCGCCCCGGAGGACGCCGAACTGCACGGCATTGCCGCTGGGAATCTGGCCACGCACTTCGGCGAGGCGGAGGTCGCGGTCCTGGGGGACTACACCGCAGACGAGATGGAGGACTTCGACGCCGTCATCTACCTGGGGAAGGACTCCGCGGCCACGCCGCCAGAGGCCTTCCGCGTGGACGTCCTGGAGGGCACGGTGCCCGTGCTGTGGGTGGGGCAAAACATCGATGACCTTGTCGGATCCAAGCCAGACTCGATCGCGGGGTTCGTGTCCCGATACGGCTGGAATCCCACCGCCCCTCTGATGGTAAGCAACGACCAGGTGAAATCCGTGTCGTACAAGAACCGTTCCGTTCGCCGCAGCACGCTCAACGCGGACACCGTCTACAGTCCCCGCATCGTGGACCCCGGGAAGGTCCGGACCCTTGCGACCCTCGTTTGCGGTGAACCGGAGAGCCCCCGTGCGTGTGACATTGACGGCGAACCATCGATGCCCCGACTGGCGTGGGCCGTTACCTCAGGCCACCTCACCTACTTGGCCGAGGTGCCACTCCAGGACATCGATCAGAACGACCTCTACCTGATCTTCTCGGATTTGTACTATGACCTGCTGGCGCCAGGGACGGAACCGGTGCGGCAAGCTGCCCTGCGCTTGGAGGACGTGGGCCCCGAAACCGATCCCGGTGACCTACGGAGGGTTGCCGATTACCTGCGCGATGCCGGAGTACCCTTCCAAGTGGCTGTCATGCCCGTCTACGTGGCCCGCACCCCAGACGGGGACGGCTGGTACGGACTAAGCCTGCTTGACGCACCGAAGGTGGTCGAGGCGCTGAAGTACATGCAAGCGCGTGGCGGAACACTCATCCAGCACGGCACCACCCATCAGTACGGCACGCTCGACAACCCGTACAGCGGCAAAACGGGTGAGGACTACGAGTTCTTCCGGTACGGCTGCACGGCCACCGAACGGCCACCCTACGAATTCGGGGAGTGCAAGGCCGACTCCTATATCACCAAGATCGGCCCGGTCGCCGAGGACAGTGTCGAGCAGCACGTCGTCCGGATCGAACACGGCCGGCAGGTGATGATCGAGGCCGGCCTGGGCGAACCCACGATTTTTGAGACTCCCCACTACACCGCATCCGTCAACGCACATGCCGCGATCGCGGCGGTATACAAGGCGCGGTATGAACAGTCCGACTATTACGCCGGCATGCTATCGGGCAAGAAGATCACTCCCACGTCCTACTACAGTCAATACTTCCCGTACACCGTCCACGATATCTACGGCACTACGGTGTATCCCGAGAACCTCGGCAACATCACCCAGACGGAGCAAAACAACCACGCCATCCGGGATCCGAACTACATCATCGACCGGGCCGAAGCGAACCTGGTCGTTCGGGAATCCACGGCCAGTTTCTTCTTCCATCCCTACATGAACCTCGATTTGCTCAAGCAGACGGTCGCAGGCATCAAGGATCTCGGCTACACGTTTGTCCCGGTCGGCGACCTGCGATGAGGCGGGCGGCCTGCTGAGCCATCACGCCATTTCGTCCACAACCCCTGCCCGTAACGCAGCTCACAATGACAATTCGTCTCCCGTCCCGGGTCGCTAGAAGCAACTTCTCCACGATTCCCGCTTCCAGTGGATACGAAACCTGCCACAGGTCGATACTTGGAAGGAATAGTGGCAACAGAAGGACGGGAACAATGACGATCTCCGCGAACCACACCGCCCCGGACAGGCAGGCCCCGGACACACAAGAGAACGCCCTCACCGAGGCGGTCAAGAAGTTCGGCATCACCGCCGAGGACTACATGCTCCCTGCCCGGCACCAGATCCAGATGGTGGCCCCGGACGGCAGCCTGATCCCCGAAGGCGGGCAGGGCGCCGAACCCGGCCACGAATACCCGGTCCCCGGCGATGCGGAACTGCTGGCAGCGTACGAGCAGCTCGTCGTCGGCCGCCGTGTCAACGACCAGAATTCCGCCCTGGTCCGGCAGGGCCGCATGGCGGTCTACCCGTCCAGCCACGGCCAGGAAGCCTGCCAGGTGGCCGCCGCGCTCTGCCTGTCCGACGGTGACTGGATGTTCCCCACCTACCGCGACGCCGTGGCCGTGATGACCCGCGGCGTGGACCCCGTCCAGGTGATGACCATCTTCCGTGGCGACTGGCACGGCGGGTACGACCCCCTGAAGTACAAGGTGGGCATCCAGTGCACCCCGCTGACCACCCAGCTGCTGCACGCCGTCGGGGTTGCGCACGCCGCCAAGCTCCGCGGTGAGGACACCGTGGTGCTGGCCATGTGCGGCGACGGCGCCACCAGCGAAGGCGACTTCCACGAGGCCCTCAACTTCGCCGCCGTGTTCCACCTGCCCGTCATCTTCTTCGTCCAGAACAACAAGTACGCCATCTCCGTGCCGCTGGCGCACCAGTCCGTGGCGCCGTCGCTCGCGCACAAGGCCGTGGGCTACGGCATGGCCGGCGAACGCGTGGACGGCAACGACGTCGTGGCCCTCCTCGCCGTCCTGGATCGCGCCGTTGCGCTCTGCCGGGACGGCTCCGGCCCGCTGCTGGTGGAGGCCAACACCTACCGCATGCAGGCCCATACCAACGCCGACGACGACACCCGCTACCGGGAAAGCGCCGAGGTGGCCGAGTGGCGGGCCAAGGACCCCGTCACCCGGATGCGCACCTACCTCACCGACCGCGGAATATTGGACGACGACGGCGAGGCCCGGATCCGCGAGCACGCCGAGGCGGTTGCCGCGCAGCTGCGCGAAGGCCTCGGCGAGGACGTGCCCGTGGACCCACAGGAACTCTTCCGCCACGTCTACGCCCGGCAAACCCCGCAGCTGAAGGAACAGTCCGCGTTCCTGGCTGATGAACTGGAGAGGGACGCCGCAGCTACTGATTCGGACGCAGCAGCTACTGATTCGAAGGAGGCCGGCAAGTGAGCACCACCATCACCACCTCATCCGAGGCCAACGGCAACGTTTCCGCCGCCACCGCCCGGGCAGCCGCCTCCGCCGCGGCCACCGCCGAAGCCACCGGCCCGCAGCCGGTCACCATGGCCAAGGCCCTCAACACGGCGCTCGCCGACGCCATGTCCGCCGACTCCTCCGTCCTGGTGTTCGGCGAGGACGTAGGGCTCCTGGGCGGCGTCTTCCGCATCACCGACGGGCTCACCGCCACGTTCGGCGAGCAGCGTTGCTTCGACACCCCGCTGGCCGAGTCCGGGATCGTGGGCATGGCCGTGGGCATGGCCATCAACGGGATGCGCCCGGTCATCGAGATGCAGTTCGACGCGTTCGCCTACCCGGCGTTCGAACAGATCGTCAGCCACGTGGCCAAGATGCACAACCGCACCAAGGGCATGGTCAAGCTGCCCATGGTCATCCGCATCCCGTACGGCGGCGGCATCGGGGGAGTGGAGCACCACTGCGATTCCTCCGAGTCCTACTACGCCCACACCGCCGGACTGAAGGTCTACACCCCCGCCACCGTGGCGGACGGCTACCGCATGCTCCGCGAAGCCATCGACTCCGACGACCCCGTGGTCTTCATGGAACCCAAGAAGATGTACTGGACCAAGGACTCCGTGGACCTGGTTGAGCTGCGTTCCTCCCATGAGGAACGCACGACGGCGGGACGTGGGTCCGAGGGGAGGGCCGCCGTCGCGCGTCCCGGCACCGACGCGACCCTGATCGCGTACGGCCCGTCCGTGCCCACCGCCCTGGCCGCCGCCGAAGCCGCCGCGCTGGAGGGGCGCTCGCTGGAAGTGATCGACGTGCGGACCATCGTCCCGTTCGACGACGACACCGTGTGTGAGTCCGTCCGCAGGACCGGGCGGGCCGTGGTGATCGCCGAGGCGCACGGGTTCGCGTCCTTGTCCTCCGAGATCGTGGCCCGGGTGCAGGAGCGCTGCTTCCACCACCTGGCCGCCCCGATCCGCCGCGTGACCGGTTTCGACGTCCCGTATCCGGCGCCCAAACTCGAGAAGTATTACCTGCCCGGCGTGGACCGCATCCTCGACGCCGTTGACGACCTTCAGTGGGAGGACTGACCATGAGCGAACCGCGCGTGTTTTTGCTGCCTGACCTGGGCGAAGGCCTGACCGAGGCCGAGCTGGTGTCCTGGCACGTCTCCGTGGGGGACACCATCGCCGTGGACCAGCCGATCGCCGAGGTGGAGACCGCGAAGTCCGCCGTCGAGGTGCCCTCCCCCTACGCCGGCATCGTGGCCGAGCTGCACGGGAAGCCGGGGGAGACCCTGGACGTGGGTAAGCCGCTGATCTCGGTGACGCCGCTTTCGTCTGGCTCTGTGGCCGCCGCGGATGATGCCGCCCCCGCCCCTTCGCCGGACGGCAATGCTGCAAGCAGCATGCCGTCCGGCTCCGACAGGCCCGATGCCACTCCCGGGGCGGCATCATCCGCGGCGGCTGAGGCGGAAGCGTACCGGGAGGAAGAAAAAGCCGGATCTGGAAATGTCCTCATCGGCTACGGCACCCCCGGCGGCCACGGGGTTGCCAAGCGTACCCGCGCCCGCAAGTCTTCTGTATCGGTGGTTGAGCCTGTCGAAACCAAGCTGTCCAAGGAAGACGAACTCGCCCTGCTGCGTACCCGGGTTCCCGGCAAGCTGGGTGCCGTGATCTCTCCGCTGGTCCGGCGAATGGCTAAGGAACACGGCGTGGACCTGGGCGCGCTGCACGGCTCGGGGGAGAGCGGCCTGATCATGCGCCGTGACGTGGAGGCTGCGATCTCCGCACCTGTGGCTGCCCCGGTGGTTGAGCCTGCCGAAGCCGCACCCAGCCCGGCGGTTGAGCCGGTCGAGACACGGTCCGTCAACAGCCAGGACCGCGACGTCCGCACCGGCCTGCCCATTGCCTCCCGCACCCCGGTCCGCGGCGTGCGCAAGGCAGTGGCTGCGAACATGGCCCGCAGCCGTGCGGAGATCCCCGAGGCGACGGTGTGGGTGGACGTTGACGCCACCGGCCTGCTGGAGCTCCGCCAGGGCATGAAGGCCAACGGTACCGAGGTTCCGGGTCTGCTGGCGTTCATCGCCCGTTTTGTCACAGCCGGGCTAAAAAAGTACCCGGAGCTGAACACCCGGATCGAGACGGCGGAGGACGGCTCGCAGGAGATAGTCGGGTTCGACGGCGTCAACCTGGGCATCGCGGCCCAGACGGACCGGGGCCTGGTGGTCCCGTCCGTCCGCGGCGCCGAGAAGATGAGTGCCCGCGAACTGGACGCCGAGCTCCGCCGGCTGACCGACGTCGCACGCCAGGGCAAGGCGACCCCGACCGAACTGGGCGGCGGCACCTTCACGCTGAACAACTACGGCGTGTTCGGCGTCGACGGGTCCGCGGCGATCATCAACCACCCGGAGGTGGCGATCCTCGGCGTCGGCCGGATCATCGACAAGCCCTGGGTGGTCAACGGCGAACTGGCGGTCCGCAAGGTCACGGAGCTGACCCTCACGTTCGACCACCGGGTCTGCGACGGCGGCACCGCGGCAGGCTTCCTCCGCTTCGTAGCTGACGCGATAGAAAACCCGCAGAGCCTCCTGGTAGACATCTAACCGGTCCATCCGGGTGGTTGAGCCTGTCGACACTGCACTGGATTTCGACGCGCGTATTCGTGACTCACGCGCATAAGCGGTGGCGCTAGGCAGATCTGCGTAGCGCCACCGCCTTTGCGCATCGAGAACGGAGACCGGCGTCGGGGTGGGGCAGATACCAGCGGGCGGGAGGCCACCGCAAGAGGGACCTGCATGTGTTGAGGGACGTATGGGCGGTCTCCCGTGGCTAACCCGGAGTGGCGTGTTGCTTGACACGTCCAGGGCTGGACCCTAGGTTGGCGACAAAACGTTTTTCCAAAATTCGACGTCAGCTACCGGAGCGACGGAGCAGGGTATCTGTCGCCGCGCCTCACGGCGGCCAGGAAAGGTCCGAATGCCAGCCCTCCAGAACCCGCACCGCGGCCCCGAACCCGCCTACGACGTCATTGTGGTGGGCGAGGCGCTCGTGGACATTGTCGTCTCCCCGCACGGCACAGTGGAGCACCCCGGCGGCTCACCCGCGAACGTCGCCTACGGCCTGGCCCGGCTGGGCGTGGACACCGGCCTGCTGACTTCGATCGGCGGCGACCACCATGCCGACGCCATCAGCCGGCACCTGGAAAGCGCCGGAGTCCGGCTGCTGCCCGGCTCCCGGGGCGACGGCCCCACAGCCACCGCCACCGCGGTGCTGGCCTCCGACGGGTCCGCCCGGTACGACTTCGACATCCGCTGGGCTCTGCCCGCAACAGCGCCGGCCACCCTCCCCAAGATCCTGCACACCGGCTCGATTGCCAGCTTCCTGGCGCCGGGCGCGGCAGTGGTCCGGGACCTGCTGGAGCAGTCGCACCGGCGCTGCATGGTCACCTACGATCCCAACATCCGCCCCGCATTGCTGGGCAGCCACGCCGAAGCGCTGGCCCTCTTCGAGGACCTGGTCCAGTTCACCGACGCCGTGAAACTCAGCGACGAGGACGCGCGGTGGCTCTACCCGCAGCTGACCCTGGAAGAGGCCTCCCGGCGGATCCTGGATCTGGGCGCCGCTCTGGTGGCCGTCACCGCCGGCGCCGAGGGGTCCCTGCTGGCCACCAGGGAAGCACAGGTCTCCGTCCCAGCGGTGCGGTCCGCCGTCGCGGACACCATCGGCGCCGGCGACTCGTACATGTCCGCCCTGGTGTACGGGCTCCTCATGCGCGGCGCCGACGGGATGGCGCCATCCGTCCTGGAATCGCTGGGCCGGATGGCCGCCAAGGCCGCAGCCATCACTGTGCGCCGGCCCGGTGCCAACCCGCCCACGCTGGAGGAACTCCGGTCGGACCTTGCGCAGCATGCGCCGTCAGCTGAGCCGGTAGGCAGCTAGGCCGCAAGGGCACGGATTTCCAGACGCCATCGAAGGCAACGCCGTGCTTGACGATGCGGCCCGGCAGCCCACCCTCCTGGACTGCCCGCTGGTGGTCCGCGATTCCGTGGCCGCCCCCGGAGCCTGACTTTCGAGTCGCATGCCCGTTTTCGACGCGCGTCCTCGATGGCGCGGCCCCTATATCGGGTGCGCCATCGAGCGTGCGCGTCGAAAACGACGGCGGCTGTCGATGGGGCCCGCGGGTTATGACAGGCCCCGCCAAGCGGCCGTGGGTACAATCGACCACTACACGAACGCACACTGCTTTGCCGGAGGTACGGAGAAACAATGTCGGAATGGCTTGAAGTCGGCGCGGACAACTATGTGCTGGTGACCGAAGGGTCCCTGCTCAACACCGGGCTGGTGGTGGGATCCGAGCGGGCCATGGTGATCGATACCGGCTGCGGTCCCCGCCAGGGCAAGGAAATCCTGGCCGCGGTGCGCGAGAAGACCCAGCTGCCGCTCGTCGTCGTCAATACCCACGCGCACTACGACCACTTCTTCGGCAACGCCGTGTTCGCGGCGGACGGGGTGACCGAGTTCTGGGCGCACCAGAACTGCGCCACCGAGATCGATGAGCGCGGCGACCTGCAGCGCCGCCATGTGGGCACCCTGGAACCGGAAATGTCCACCGGCGAGGGCGAAAACGTTGAACTGGTGGTGCCAAACGCCATTGTCAAAGACCAGCCCGTGCTGGTGGACCTGGGCGGCCTGACCGCCACGCTCTTCTATCTGGGCCGCGGCCACACTGACGGCGACCTGCTGGTGGGCACCCCCACCACCCTGTACGTGGGTGACCTCGTGGAACAGGGCGCCCACCCGTCCTTCGAGGACTCCTACCCCGAGGAATGGGCGGACGCGCTCCGGCACATCTCGGCGCTGCGGCACCGGTACGAGTTCCTGATCCCCGGCCACGGCAAGCCCTGCAGCGACCAGTTCGTCAAGACCATGGCCAATACCCTGACCACCGCCGTCCGGCAGGCCCGCCAGTCCATCCGCGACACCCCGGACGACGCCACCAAGGCCATCCCGGTGCTGCCCTACGGCCCCGAACAGTCACGCTGGTTCATCAAGCGGCTGCAGGAGACGCACCGGGACCACTAGGGCCCGCAGCAGCACCCCGGGACGCGCCGAGGACATACACTCGCAGTATGCCGATCATCAGCCTCAGCCGTGACCTGCTTCCGCTTCAGCCTGCCCTGGTGCAGGACGGGGGTGCCCTGTGAGCGGCGGACTCGTTGCCCTGCTGGACGACATCGCGGCCCTGGCCCGCATCGCGGCGGCGTCCGTGGATGACGTGGCCGCCGGAGCCGCCAAGGCGGGCGCCAAGGCCGCCGGCGTGGTGATCGACGACGCCGCCGTCACCCCGCAGTACGTCTCCGGCGCGGACCCCTCCCGTGAACTGCCCATGATCAAGAAGATCTTCTGGGGTTCGCTGCGGAACAAGCTCCTGTTCATCCTGCCGGCGCTGCTGCTGATCAGCGCCTTCATTCCGTGGATCATCCCGTTCATCCTCATGCTGGGCGGCACCTACCTCTGCTACGAGGGCGCCGAGAAGGTGTGGCACAAACTCCGCGGCCACCACACCGCGGAGGAGGACTCGCCGGCGGTGGACCGGGGACCGGGCGCCGAAGCCAAAGTGGTCAAGGGCGCCATCACCACCGACTTCATCCTGTCCTGCGAGATCATGGTCATCGCCATGAACGAGGTCCCGGACGCCTCCCTCTGGCTGCGGGCGCTGATCCTGGTGGTGGTGGCCATCGTCATCACCATCGCCGTGTACGGGGCCGTGGCCCTGATCGTCAAGATGGACGACGTCGGCATCCACCTGGCCCGGAAGGAATCCGCAGGTTCCCAGCGGCTGGGCAACCTGCTGGTCCGCGGCATGCCGGCAGTGCTGGGCGCCATCACGTTCATCGGCACCATCGCGATGCTGTGGGTGGGCGGCCACATCATGCTGCAGGGCTCGCACGACCTCGGCTGGCACGCCCCGTACGACCTGGTCCACGCCCTGGAGCACCCGTTCGCGGACATCGCCGTGGTGGGCGGCTTCCTGGCCTGGCTGGTGAACACCCTCTGCTCCGCCGTCGTCGGCATCATCTGGGGCCTGGTGATCATGGCCATCCTGAACCCGCTGCTGAAGGTCCTGCCGTTTGGCAAGAAGGACGGCGAGCACGAGCCCGGCGACCACCGGGCAGCCGCAGCCGGGCACGCACCGGCGGGGCACACCCCCACCAATCACGACGGCGACTCCGCCCGGTAGCGTCCGGCGCATGCAGGAATCTCCCAGCCCCGTCCGCCTACCATGGTCCCCATGAAGGCTGCCCGCGACTCACGCTCCGCCGCCCTGGTGGTCAACGCCGGGGCGCGGCTGGGCGCGTCAGCCCCGGACCTGGCCTCCGGCATCCTCGAACAGGCCGGCCTGCCGGTGGCCGCGGTGCACCGCATCTCCTCCGGAGCGGAGTTGCCCGGGATCCTGGAACGGGTGGTGGACGACGGGCACGACCTCGTCATTGTGGGCGGCGGCGACGGCACCGTGTCCTATGCGGCGGGCCGGCTCGCCGGGACCGGCACCGTGCTGGGCGTCCTTCCCCTGGGCACGGCGAACGACCTTGCCCGCACGCTGGAAATCCCCGCCAACCTGGGCCAGGCGTGCGCCGCGCTCGCCGACGGCAAGGTGGTGGACATCGACCTGGGCCGGGCCAACGGCCACCCGTTCCTCAATGTCGCGTCCGTGGGCCTGTCCGTGGGGGTGACCGAAACGCTCAGCCCGCGGCTGAAGCGGTCCCTGGGCCCGCTGGCCTACGGTGTGGCGGCTGTCCGCGCCTACGCCCGGCACAAGCCCTTCCGGGCCCGGCTCGAGTTTCCGGACGGGGACCACGAAACCCTGGACCTAGAGAACATGCTGCAGGTGGCCGTGGGGAACGGCCGGCACTACGGCGGCGGCAACGCCGTCTCGCCCACCGCGGGAATCGATGACCACACCCTGGACGTGTACGCCATCCCCGGGGCGCCGCTGCGCGAGCACATGCGGATTGCGCGGCTGCTCAAGGACGGCAGCTTCGTGGAGCGCGAGGGCGTCTACCACCTGACCACCCAGCGGGTCCGGCTGGTCACCGATCCGCCGCTGCCGGTGAACCTCGACGGCGAGATTGCCACCGCCACGCCCGCCGACTTCGCCATCGACCGCAACGCCGTCCACGTCGTGGTGCCGCAGGGCAGCACCGCCGCGTCCCTCGACGGCTAGCAGCGAAGCCGCCGCGGACCACCCGCGCCCGCAACGCTCCGGACGGGGACGACGGCGGCCGCGTGCCGCCGTCGTCCGCTGTCCTTAAACGGGGGAGCCGAAGCCGTCCGCGGCCAGCAGCGCGTCCAGTTGGGCGGACTGGTGCGCCGCGAAGGCCCTGTCCGCGTTGGCTTTGGTGCTGGCAAGGACGGGTATTTCCAGGGCAGCGTTGCAGCCCCGGCAGCGGATCTCGTGAGTCCACACCCAGCTGTAGGCAGGGTGTGAAATCCGGACCTGCTGGGAGGCCGCGGTGATCGCTTCCGTCTGCAGCGCAAAGTGCGCCGCGTCCCCGTTGCTGAGGCTGGTACCAATTCCGATGTCGATGCTCATCGTCGCCTCTTTACCGTTTGTGCCGGATGGTGCTGTTGACAGTAGTGGCTGCGGGCCGGCGGGGGAACTGCCGCCAGGTTACGGTTTGGCTACCCTTCAGTAGCTCCCCGTCCGCCCTTGACGTTGCCCTGGTTCCATGGTTATTTAGTCAAGTAACTAACCAAAGAGCCGGAAGGTCGCTCAATGGATGAAGGCAAACCGCTGTTCGTGCAGATCGCCGAGCAGGTGGAGGAATCGATCCTCGACGGGAGCATCGCCGAAGAGGCGCAGGCCCCGTCGACGAACGAGCTTGCTGTCTTCCACCGCATCAACCCGGCCACCGCGGCCAAGGGCGTGAACATGCTCGTGGACAAAGGCGTGCTGTACAAGCGCAGGGGCATCGGGATGTTCGTCTCCCCGGGTGCCCGCGAACTCCTCCTCAAGGAGCGGCGCAACGACTTCGCGCTGCGGTACGTGCAGCCCCTCCTTGCGGAAGCACAAAGGATCGGGCTTGGCCCCGACGACGTCGCGGACCTGATCCGCACAGGTGCCGGCGCAACACCGGCACAACCATGAACCTGCCAGATTGAAGGACCCGATGAACTCCGTAATACAGGTCAGGAACCTCACCAAGAGATACAAGGACGCCGTTGCGCTGGACGATGTCAGCTTCGACATCGAAAAGGACGCCATCTACGGGCTGCTGGGACGCAACGGCGCGGGCAAGACCACGGCCATGTCCATCCTCACCGCCCAGAACCTGCCCACCAGCGGGGAGGTGCGCGTCTTCGGGGAGAACCCCTATGAGAATGCCCGCGTCCTCAGCCGGCTGTGCTTTGTCCGGGAAAGCCAGAAGTACCCGGACGATGCCAATCCCCGGCACGCGTTCGCGGCGGCCCGGCTGTTCTTCCCGCGATGGGACCAGGGCCTGGCCGAGGAGCTGATCGACGACTTCCAGATCCCGCTGAAACGGACCATCAAGAAACTCTCCCGCGGGCAGCTCTCCGCCGTGGGCGTGGTAATTGGCCTGGCGTCCCGGGCTGAGGTCACCTTCTTCGACGAGCCGTATCTGGGCCTGGATGCCGTGGCGCGGCAGATCTTCTACGACCGGCTGCTGGCGGACTACGCCGAGTTCCCCCGGACCATCCTGCTGTCCAGCCACCTGATCGACGAGGTCTCCAACCTCATCGAGCGGGTGCTCCTGATCGACGCCGGCAGGATCCTCATGGACGAATCCGCCGAGGACGCCCGCTCCCTGGCCACCAACGTGGTGGGCGACGCCGCCGCGGTGGACCGCGCGGTCAACGGCCGGGAAGTCATCCACCGCGAAAGCCTGGGCCGGGTCACCTCGGTGACGTTCCTAGGCCGCCCCGAGGCATCCGAACGGGCCGCGATGGCCGCCCAGGGCCTCGAATTCGCGCCGGTATCCCTCCAGCAGCTTATTGTGCGCCTTACCCAGCAGCGGTCCGCCGGCCGCGACCGTTCACCGGCGGAGTCCCAGGAAGGAAGCCTCCGATGACAACCCTCAACCCCGGAGCCGCGATGGACCACGAGGTTCCCCGCAACCGCCTGCTCAACGTGGTTCGCCTGCAGTTCGTAAACACCCAGACCTTCGTGGTGGTGCCCGCCCTGGTGCTGGGCGGTGCCTGGCTGATCTCCATGCTCATCTTCTGGGTCATCGGCGGCGCCGGCGTGGACGGCGTCAAAGCCGGCGGCGGCTCGCAGGCGCCGCTCTGGTACTTCCTGGCCATCGGCATCCAGGCCATGACCATGACCTTCCCGTTCTCCCAGGCCATGAGCCTGACCCGCCGCGAGTTCTTCATCGGCTCGCTGGCCGCTGCGGCAGTCAGCGGATTCGGCATGGCCCTGGTGTTCGTCCTCCTGGGCCTGTTCGAGCAGGCCACCGGCGGGTATGGCATCAACGGCTACTTCGCCTACCTGGAATGGATCTGGGTGGCCGGCCCCTTTGCCGCCGGCCTGACGTACTTCACTGCCACGCTTTTCTTCTTCACCATCGGGTTCTGGTTCGCCACCATCTTCAAGCGGTTCGGCGCCCTGGGGCTCACCACGGCACTGCTCGGCCTCGGGCTGGTGCTCGTGGGCCTGGTGGCCCTGGCCACCTTTCAGCAGGCGTGGCCGTCCGTGGGCCGGTGGTTCACCGAAACCGGCAGCCTGGGCCTGACCCTCTGGGGCCTGCTGCTCACCGGGATCCTGGCAGTGGGCTCCTACCTGACACTGCGCCGGATGCCCGCCTAGGGAGGACCGGCGTGCGGCCAGGCCCGTGCGCGGGGCAGTGGCACGTAAAATGTCCGGGTGAGGGGAAACGGTCGGCGCCCGGGCGCGCCTGCGGGGGAGTGGATCAAGTACGCGGCGCTGGTGGTGCTGGCGGTTGCCGCTTTTGGCGTCGCTGCCCTGGCGCTGCTGAACCCCAACGGCTTGGGCGCTCCCGAATCCGGGGATACGGAGCCCGCTGCAGTCAGTACGCAGGTTGCCGCCACTCCCACTGCCACAGCCACCGCGTCGGCTTCTGCCACGGCCTCGCCGGCGGCCAGTACTCCCGCCGCGCAGCCGCGAATCGAACTGCCGGCCAACCCGGTGCTGTTGATCATGGGTGACTCGTACACGTTCGGTGACGGAGCGGACCAGCCCGAGGAAGGCTGGGCCTACCAGGTGGCCGACTCCCTGGGGTATCCCACCAACATCGACGGCCGTGGCGGCACCGGGTTCGCGTGGGGCGGCGGCGCCCGCGACGACCAGGGCGGCGAGTATGAAGTCCGGCTGCGGCAGACCGCAGCCGCCAACCCGGCGTTCATGCCGAACCTCCTGATCCTCCAGGGCGGCCAGAACGACGCCCAGGCTGACTCCGGGGAAGTCACCGCAGCCACCCGGCAGACCATCGAGGCCGCCCGCAGGTTCTGGCCGGGAGTGCAGGTGGTGGTGATGGGGCCGTCGGCTCCGCAGCCCCTGGCCGGGGACCTGCGCGAGGTCAACAACGCCGTCCGGGCCGGCGCCGACGCGGCCCATGCCCCGTTCATCGACGCCATCGCCGCGGGCTGGTTCACGGATGCCAACAGCCCGGGATTCGACGCCGACGGCGCCCATCCCAACAGTGCCGGGCACGCCTACATCGCCGGGAAATTCCTGGAGTCCTGGGCCGAGCTCACCAGATAGCCGCAGCTGGGCGGGAAACCCCGCGGGGGATATCGGTACCGCGGGGAGTCCTTGCCCCAGCCGTACCCCGGAAATTCCCGCCCAAACAGGCGTTGCCGCTGGTCAGCCGAGTACCACCAAGTGGGGCAGGGCTTGGCGGACGCGGAAAATGACGTAATGGCTACTGGTGCAGCGGGGCGCCCGGAACGGTTTTACTGTGAAAGTACCGGCGGCGCCGGGCCCGTCCGTGAGACCGCCGGGCCCACTGCCCGGAAGGCGCCGCCGGTACCCCGCCAACGCTTCCCTCGGTGAAACTGAGGTGCCCGGACCGCGAAAAGCTGACCTGCCGCCGTCGTGCGCGGTGTGACGTGTGGGGGCCGGCGACTATTGCGGATCGACGTTGATCCGCCGCCTCCGCCACCGGCCCCTGCCTGGAAAGTTGGAGTGCTTGGCGGCGCCGTGTACTCAACGCCGCCAGGCTAGAGACCATCGGACATATCCGACTTAAGGCGCGGGCTGACTGGGCCTCAGTTCCCAGCTGCACCCCCATGCGCTCCCGGCCTTTGACAACACTGTGGCCTGCCAGGCTCAACATCGGCGCTGGAAACGATCAAGAAAGCCTCAAGACTCCCCGAGTTTCCAGGGGTCGCTCAGGGGCGGATTCCTGCGCTGGAGCCTCCGGAAAGCCAGTCCAGCGCCGCCACCACATGGGCCTGGACGCCCATGATGCGCGTCGAAATCCGGAACCGGCGCGCATCGCTTCTGTGGCTGCTCCGCGCCGCAGTCAAGTCTTGTTCTCCGGACCTCGATGCCGGATCCTGTCCCGATGGGAGTCAGCGAAGAAGTGCGGGCCATGTCCGCTGTGGTGGACCGCCTCGCCGCAAAGCACCCGGACGTTGCCCGCCGGGTGATTGAAGACGTGGTGCAGGATGAGCACCGGTCCTTGGACGCGGGCAGGCTCAGGGACTTCGTTCCCGTCCTAGTGGAGCACGCGGCCCGGGACCGCCTCCGCACACTGCATGACTAATGGGGAAGGGCCGCCCGTAATGGACTTCCAATTGTCAATTTGATGGCTATACTCAGGGCGGGGGTCAGCTGGTGATTCCCGGCTGTCCGTGCCAGGCCCCTCGTTCGGGGCCCGCGCCCGTCTCAAGGATGCCCCGCCCATGTTCAACCACCGGCCCTTCACTGCCGCTGCCCTCGCACTCGCCACTGCCCTCGCCGGTGCGGCACTGACCGCACTTCCCGCCCAGGCCGCCCACACCGGCGCCGGACTTCGCCCGGCCGTGCAGTTGCCCGCCGTCGACCTTCCCGAGCCTGCGGACCTGCCCTTGCGGGACCCACAACCCCAGCCGGCAGCGGACGCCGTGCCAACCGACCAGTTCATCGTGGGGCTCAAGAACCGGGGCGGCATCGCCTCCGAAGCCGCCGTGACGGCACAAGCGGCACGCTCCGCAGCGGGCAAGCTGGGCATCGCCGCACAGTACGTGCGGGGCACAGCCACCGGTGCGCAGGTGGTCAAGACCAGCAAGGCCCTTCCGGGCGCCGACGCGAACGCTTTCCTGGCGGCACTTCGCTCCAGCCCCGACGTTGCCTACGCGGAACCGGACACCATTGTCCAGGCGGCGGCCGTGGCCCCCAACGACCCCTGGTACCCGCTGCAGTGGGCACTCTGGGAGGACAATGTGGGTATCCGCGCGCCCGGAGCCTGGGACTACAACCGGGGCGAGGGCGCCATCGTGGCAGTGGTGGACAGCGGCATCACCTATCACTCGGACCTGGCCGCCAACGTCCTGGGCGGTTACGACATGCTGTCCGAACCCGCTTGGGCACGTGACGGAGACGGCCGGGACCCCAACCCGCAGGACCAGGGCGACTGGTCGGCAGAGGGCGAATGCGGTGCCGGGTCCCCGGCGTCCCGGTCCTCGTGGCACGGCACGCACGTGGCCGGAACCATCGCGGCCCTCGCCAATAACAACGAGGGCGTCAGCGGTGCAGCCCCCGCGGCCAAGGTCCTCCCCATCCGCGCCCTCGGCTCCTGCGGCGGGTATGTGTCCGACGTTGCCGACTCCATCATCTGGGCAGCCGGCGGAGCCGTGGCAGGCGTGCCGGCCAACCCGAACCGCGCCCACGTCATCAACCTCAGCCTGGGCGGAGTGGCCTCCTGCTCCATCACCGAGCAGAACGCCATCAACTTCGCCCACGACGCCGGAGCCACAGTGGTTGCCGCCGCAGGCAACGGTGCACGTCCGGCAGCGGACGTAACCCCGGCCAACTGCCAGCACACCATTGCCGTGGCAGCCTCCGGGCCCGACGGGGCTCGCGCCTCCTACTCCAACTTCGGTGCCGCCGTGGACATCACGGCACCCGGTGGTGACATGGACGCCGACTACCGGTACGGCATCCTCTCCACCTCCAACTACGGCTCCACCGTGCGCGACGCCGAAGCCTACGAGTACGTTGAAGGCACCTCGACTGCCGCTCCGTTCGTGTCAGCGGTCGCGGCCATGCTCATGTCCGAGGTGGGCAGCACCTACACGCCGGACATGGTGGAAGCCCGGCTCAAAGCCACGGCACGGCCCCTCCTGGGCAGCGGCTGCCCCGTAGGCTGCGGCGCCGGCCTGCTTGACGCCGCCAAGGCCCTGGCCTTGACGTCAGCAGACCTGCCGGCGAACACCGTCATCCCTGCTGCAGTGACGTTCTCCGACAAGGACGGCACCGCCGATGACACCTTCACCGTGCCGGAATCGCAGGGCGTCGAGTACGTCCGTGACGGGAACGTCCTTCCAGCAGGTCCCCACGCAGGGGCGGGAAATGTCAGCATCTTCGCACGCTCACTTCCGGGCTACACGCTGATGGCCGGTGCCACAGCCCAGTGGTTCCATACCTACGCCACCACTTCCGCTCCGGTGGCCGGTTCCCTGATCACCGTCACCCCGTTCCGGGCCCTCGACACCCGGACCAGTTCCATCGTGGCCAAGGACTCCACGGTCTCCTTCCAGGTGGCAGGGCGCAACGGCATCCCGGCCAAGGTCTCAGCGGTGGTGTTCAACCTGACCGTGGCTGAAGCCCGGTCCTTCGGCTTCGTGACCGCCTACGCCTCCGGGACGCAGCGTCCGGACGCTTCCAACCTGAACTTCGACAAGGGGCAGATCGTCGCCAACTCCGTCACCGTCCCTGTGGGTGCCGACGGGAAGGTGACACTTTTCAACAGGTCCGCCGGAGCCACGCACCTCATTGCGGACATTTCCGGCTACTACCGCGAAGGGATCCCGACGGCGGCAGGCGCCTTCCAGCCCATCGCGCCCAAGCGGTTCCTGGACACCCGCAGCACCACCGCCGTCGCCCCTGATACCGCCCGGGCCTTCCAGGTGGCAGGCGCCAACGGATTGCCCGCCACTGTCTCCGCCGTCGTGCTGAACCTGACGGTGGCGGAAGCAAAGTCCTTCGGCTTCGTCACCGCGTATCCCACAGGGGTCAACCGGCCGGACGCCTCCAACATCAACTTCGCCGCCGGGCAGATCATCCCCAACTCCGTGACCGTCCCCGTGGGTCCCGACGGGAAAGTGATGCTCTACAACCGTTCCAACGGTGCCACCCACCTGATCGCGGACGTCTCCGGCTACTACCTGTCCGGAACCCCGACGGCGGGCGGCACCTTCCAGCCGCTGCCCGCACCGACGCGCTTCCTGGACACCCGCTCGGGTTACCCGGTCTCGCCGGACCAGGCAACATCCTTCCAGGCTGCCCGGGAGCACGGCGTTCCCGAAGGTGCCCCCGCGATGGTGCTGAACCTCACCGTGGCGCAGGCGACGTCGAACGGTTTTGCCACCGCCTACCCGATGGCGGCAACCCGTCCGGACATCTCGAGCGTCAACTTCGACAAGGGCCAGATCGTTGCAAACTCGGTGACCACCCCGATCGGCCAGTTCGGAAGAGTCGCCCTCTTCAACCGGTCAGCCGGGTCCACGCACCTGATCGCGGACGTCTCCGGATACTTCCTTCCGGGCTGATTTACACAGGCTGCGCCCAGCCTCCATTTAGCCTAGTTACCGAAACGTTATATATGCTGGCTGGGTGGTTCTTAGGTCAAGCAGTGGAAATCCGTCAGTTCCGGAGCGCGGCTCGGCGCACAAAACAGGGCACGAAAACAGCATCATTTCAGGGCGCAAACACTCCCTGGACGGCTTGCGCACCATCGCCGTCGCAGGGGTGTTCCTGTTCCATACCGTCACCGCCCAGATGCCGGGCGGCTTCATCGGCGTGGACGTCTTCTTCACCCTCAGCGGCTTCGTCATCACGCTGCTGATCCTGAAGGAGCGGCTGGCCACCGGCGGCGTCCGGATGGGCGTGTTCTACGCCAAGCGCCTGGCCCGGCTCTGGCCGGCCCTGCTGGCACTCTGCGCGGTGATCGCCGTCGTCGGCTTCGTCCTTCCAAGCTCCGGCTGGGGCGGGCAGGCCGGGTTCATCCTTCCCGCGGTGGCGTATGTGATGAACTTCGCGCACGTTGGTGCGTTCGGGAACTCGATCGCGGGGGAGACCCTCGGCCCCACCTGGACGCTCGCCGTCGAGGAGCAGTTCTACCTGGTGTGGCCCCTGCTCCTGCTGGCCATGCTGCGGTTCTGCACAATCCGGACCACCGCCTGGGCCACTGCCGGACTCGCTGCAGCCTTCATGCTGGAACGCGGGGCGCTGGTCCTGGCCGGCGCGCCGCTGAACCGTCTTTACAACGGCCCGGACACCCGCGCCGACGAGCTGCTGATCGGCTGTGCCCTGGCACTGCTTTTCACCGCTGTCCGCACCGGCTCCCGCGTCCACGCAGCGCTGCTGTCAGCCGCGCGCTGGGCCGGGCCTGCCGCCGGAGCTTCCCTGCTGGCCGCGCTGTTCCTGCTCCATGAGCCGGACACACCCGGCCCCTGGTTCACCGCGTTCTGGTCCTTCGGGCCCACGGTCCTGTCCCTGCTCGCCGCGGCTCTGATCGGCTCCCTGGTCCTGCAGCCGGCCGCCTTCCTGGGCCGGATCCTCAGCCACCCGTGGCTGGCCTGGCCGGGCCGGGAACTGTCCTATGCCATGTACCTGTGGCACATTCCCGTTTACCTGCTGCTGCTCCCCGTGGTTCCGTCCCTGTCCGTCCGGGTGGCGCTGGCAGCGGTGCTGACCGTAGCACTGGCCTTCGCGTCGTCGCGCCTGGTGGAGGCACCCATCCGCCGCTGGGCCAACGAAAGGCTCGAGGCCGCCGTCGTCCGTCCTGCGCCCACGCCTGAAGCCGAGAAGGCGCGTGAACTGGTGACGGCCAGGTAGCCGGCGAATGAACTATGGCCCATGGACCCTGCCCCGGCGGCGCTGCCGGTAATAGGCTGGCCGCGACGGCACCTGCCGGCAGCGGGCTTCCCTTGCCCGCAAACCCCCGAGTTAGGAGAGATAGGCCATGACTCTTCCCAAGGAACTGACTCCCGGAACCTGGACCCTGGACATGTCCCACAGCGAGATCGGCTTCAGCGTCCGGCACGCAGGCATCAGCAAGGTCCGCGGCCGCTTCACCCAGGCAGAGGCCGAGGCACGGGTGGGCCACTCACTGCAGGACTCCAGCCTGCACGCCACGGTGGCCACCGCCAGCTTCGATTCCGGCGACGCCAACCGGGACGCCCATGTGCGCGGAGAGGACTTCTTCGACGTCGAAAAGTACCCCGAAATGACGTTCCGCGGCACGTCCATCGAGGGCGACGGCGAGGAATACACGCTGACCGGCGACCTCACCATCAAGGGAGTCACCCAGCCGGTGGAACTTGAAGTGGAATTCACCGGCGTGGCCGTGGACCCGTTCGGCGCCACGCGTGCCGGGTTCTCCGCCGAAACGGAAATCAGCCGCAAGGCCTTCGGCTTGACCTGGAACGCTGCATTGGAAGCCGGGGGAGTGCTGGTCAGCGACAAGGTCAAGATCAACCTCGAGGCTGCGCTGGTCAAGAAGGACTAACGGCTGGCGGCCAGGGCGCCGGTATGCGCCATGGGCAGCGTCAGCGTCGCCGTCGTGCCGTGCCCGTGCGTGCTGGACAACGTCACGGTGCCCCGGTGGTTCTCCACGATGGACCGGGTGATGGCCAGGCCCAGGCCGGCGCCGGGGATCGCGGACGAGTGAGCGTTGGCCGCCCGGAAGAAGCGGTTGAACGCCTGTGCCAAGTCCTCCTCGGTCATCCCGACGCCGGTGTCCGTGACCGAACAGACGAGGTTGCCGTCGTCAGTACCTACGCGGACTGTCACAGTGCCGCCCCGGGGCGTGTACTTGATGGCGTTCGAGACAAGGTTATCCACGGCCTGTCCCAGCCGGTCCGGGTCGAAGCGGCCGGCGGCGGGCCCAACGGCCTCACACGTCACCGTGACGCCGCCGGCGCGGGCACGGGGCTGTGCCGACTCGACGCTCTGGGCCGCCACTTGGGCCAGGTCGGCCTGCCGGGGCTGGATCGTGAGGGTTCCCGACGCGACGGTGAGCAGGTCCGCCACGAGGCTCAGGAGACGTTCAGCGTTGCGTTTGGCCACCTCCAGGCAATGCACTACATCCGGGTCCAGCCCTTCCTCGTCCAGGGCCACGGACAGGTAGCCCAGGATCGAGGTCAACGGCGTCCGCAGCTCATGCGAGACGCTGGCAACAAACTGGTCCTTCGCGGACAGCGCCTCCACCAGGGCGGTGACGTCCGTCAGGGCCAGCACGGCGCCGGCCTGCCCGCCGTCACGGGCGGGGACCAGGCGGCAGGTGGCAGAGTAGGCGCGCTGGCTGGTGCCGGACCCTATCCAGACCAGTTCGTCGGTGAAGGGCTGCCAGCGGGCCGCGCGAGCATGCGGGTACTGTTCCGGCGGGAGCGCCTCCTTCTGGTCGATGCCAAACACCTGCGTTCTGGCCCCTTCGGCGCCCTGCTCCGCCGGCAGCCCGGGCCAGCTGCCATCGTGGCGGTTAGTCAGCATTGTGTGTCCGTTCCGGTCCAGCGCCCACACGCCCACGCTGACCGTGTCCATCACGGTGGCCAGCAACTGTTCGCGGTGCTCACTGGCAGACAGCAGTTCCCTGACCTCGGCCTCGCGTTCCTCCAGCCGGCGCCGGTGCAGGCGCAGCGCATTGGCCACCCCGAAGGCCGTTAAGGCAACCGCACCCAAAATCACCGGCAGGAGCACGATGCGGATGAAGGAGGCGCTCGTGTATCCGGACCCGAGAATCATGGGCGGTGCGGCGACGCTCAGGACTGCGGCCAGAATGGCCAGCACCACGCCGCTCCGGCGTGGACCATAGGACAGCCAGACCACGGGGAACACCAGGAGGAAACTCAGGACCGACAGGTATTGATCGCCCGCTTCCCGGGACAACCCGATCGCCAGGCAATCCAGCACCGGAATGGCGAGGACCGCACGTTCGGGCAGCCGGTCCCACGGCACGGCAGCGCAGGATGCAAGCAGGACGGCGTGGAATACCAGTGATGACACGAAGGCAGCCGACCACTTCAGGTCCGGGTGCAGCACCGATGCCAAAAGGATGACCAGCAGCATGGTCCCGGACAGCGGCAGCTGGAACAGTACTGTGCGGCCCCTGCGGCCGAGCGTGCGGAAGTAGCGGGCCCCCCGGTCGAATAGCATTGCGCCCCCAGCAGGTCGGTGTTTTTGAAGCATACTGCCTATTCCGGCGCATACCCGGACCCGGTGGGGAGAAAACAGGGCAGGACACCCGCTGACGGGGCGGCCGGCAGGTGCTAAATCGAGTAGTGGAATTAACGAAGACAAGTACGGAGTTCTCGTGTGCCCGGGCAGACCGCAAACGTACATTCTCTGCATGGCTGAAGTAATTGTGAGGAAGCGGGGACGGCGCAGGTTGCCCGGAGCCGCGAAGGGAAGTGCCCAGGGGTTCGCGTTCCTCGCCGTCGCCGTGCTGGTGGCGGTGGGACTCATCGTCGTCGCGGTTTCGGGGTAGGCGGCCGCCATGCGCGTTCGACTGCCGGCACCTGACGGCCAGGACCTTGATTGCCCGCACCAGTTTGTGGGCCGCTGTGAAGCGTGCAGTGCCCTGTCCGAGAGCCGCGGGCTGGTTGTCCAGCCACCGGCGGACTTCGGCTCGTCCCTGACGTTTCCTGATTTCGAATAGCCGACGGCGTCCGTCCAGCGGGCGCCGCCGCTTACCCTACGCGAGCGCCGGCGGCTCGAACCGTGTCACCGGTGAGCCGTTGGGCAGGGCCTTGAGGACATTTTCCGCCACGCTGCGCACCTTGAGGTTGCGCTGGCGGGAAACTCCGGCCAGTTTGCCGAACGCCTCGGTGTAGGAGCAGCGGTTCTGGGCCATGATCACCCCGCAGGCCACATCAATGGACGTCCGGCTCTCCAGCACGGCTTTGAGGTTGTCCCCGGCGGAGCGGACGCTGCGGACCTCGATGGCGAGCTTCATGCTCTGCGCCGCGACGCCGGCAAACCAGGCAGCCTCACCCACGAGTTCGGGGGTGAAGTCAAAACCAACAGGTCCCAGGAACACCAGGGCGCAGGATGACCGGGAGTCCAGCTCCAGCGGAACGGCCAGTGCCACTCCGTACCCGGCGTCCGTCAGCCGCCTGCGGTAGCGTTCCCACCGCTGGGAACCGCTGCCGCCTGTGACCTGGACCGGGGCCGCGGAGGCTGCTGCCTGGGCCATGGGCCCGTCGCTGTACCGGTCCTCGGAGGACGCGATGTTGTAGGCACGCGTGGCGCTTCCGGCGGTGACGGGCGGGTTGCCCGCGCGTGTGAGCGTGGCCGCAGCGTCAAGGGCCACGCCTGCCGCCCCTGCCAGGGACACAGCCGCCCCCTCGGCCAGCCTCTGGACGGACGCCAGGTCCGTCTCCGCGCCCGTCACCAGGTCCAGCAGGAACCCTGGCCGGTCCGCGCGCCTGGCGCCTACTGCCGGTTGTAGTGTCACCTGTGTCCCCCCGTCGCCGTTCCTGCCACGCGGCGATGCGCGGCTTTTCCAGAAACTTAGGCCGTAGCCGGGTCCCGGTACACGAGTAGCGTGTACTCTACTTCGCCCCCTAGGCCGGTCCGCCACCACCTGCTTCGCAGCCGCTTCCACCCGCATTGGCTGACGCCACCAGGAAACCGGGCAGCAGCGGGCCCGGACGGACGCCGGGATGGCCGCAGGTTAACCTGCAGCCGCCTTTCCGGACGCCCGGTGATACTCAGCATGCTTATGAAGCAGGTGGTGGCCACTCTGTCCGGCGGCGGAGTGGTTCCCTAGGTTGGCGCTATCACGTCCGTCAACGGCTGCGGAATATCCCGCGGGCCTGGACGGGCCACGCACCGAAACGGGGACCAGTTATGCGCAGGCGATTAAAACCAACCATCCTCCTGATCACAGCCGTTCTGGCCTTGGCCGGATGTGGAACGGGGACAGCCACCCAGACCGAAACCTCCTCGCCGCCGGCCCCCAGCCCCACGCCAAGCCCGGCGAAAACCTACACTGATGCGGACCTCAGCTCCATCGTCTCCACGTTGAAGGACTCCCAGGGCCGGGCCCTGACAGTTGTTCCCGCGGCGCAGATCGACCAGGGCATCATCAAGGCCAAGGAGATCCTGAAAGGTGCGGTGTTCACGCCCCCGGAGTGCAATGCCTTTGCCGACAGCAACGCCCAGATCCCGGAGGACAGCACCTACGCAGCCGGCACCAGTGTCTCGGCGGCGGAGAACACCGCAATCGTGGTCACGGCCATCGCCCTGACCGACGCCAAGGAGCTCACCGCCCACCTGCAGGCATCCGAGGACGCCGTTGCCGCATGCCGGAATTTCACCCTTGAGTTGGCGGGGCAAAAGATCACCACCGAAATCCAGCAGATCGACGCCGCCACCAAGGGCGAGCAGTCCTTCGCCGCGCTGGCAAAGCAAACGGCGTCGTCAGGGGAGGCCCAGACCACCCTGACCATGACCGGCATCAAGGGGAACCTGGCCGCCACGGCGGTGAAGACGGGGACGAACGTGTCTGCGGACAATGCGCCCGAACTTGCGCAGCTGGTGGACACCATCCTCGCGCACGGCTGACCGCCTGCCGGCATCGGGTCAGTGCGGCAGCGCGTCCAGCCACTCCTGGAACGCCTGGCGTCCGACGGCGGAACCCGGCGCCGGGATCAGCGCGCCGCTGCGCATGGCCTTGCCCATCGGGCCGGGGAGGGGTGCCTCCAGCACCTTCTTCCCGGTCCGGCCGGTCCTGTGAAGGTAAGCCCGTACCAGGCCGGCCAGCTGCTCCGTGCGGGGGCCGCCGAGGTCCGGAACCCTGCCCTGCGGGCCGGCTTCCGCGGCTGCAACCAGGGCTTCGGCAACCTCGCTGGCGGCCACGGGCGCGGTAAACATTTTCGGCACCATCACCACCGGTCCCGCGGAGGCCGCCTGGACCACCAAGGGCACGAACTCGTGGAACTGGGTTGACCGCAGGAGCGTCCATGGCACATCGCCGTGCCGCACGGTGTCCTCCTGCACCAGCTTGCCTGCGTAGAGGCCGGAGCGTGCCTGGTCAATGCCCGCGATGGACAGCGCCACGTGGTGCTTCACCCCTGCCTGCTTCTCTGCCGCCAGCAGGTTCTGCGACGCGTTGGTGAAGTAGTCCACCGCTTTCTTGGTGGCTGTGCTGTTGATCCCGGCGACGTCGATGACGGTGTCCACGCCGGCCAGCGACTGTTCCAGGCCGCGGCCGGTCACCAGGTCCATCCCTTCGGAGCGGCTCAGGCTCACAACATCGTGCCCGCGCAGCCGCGCCACCTCCACCACGTACCGGCCAACAGTGCCGGTACCACCCGCTACGGCAATCCTCATGGACAGCATCCTAGGGCCGGCACGTCCCCGGTGGAGCGGTAGGGGAGGGCCGGCCATGTCCGCGGCGCCGGGTTCTCAGTAGACTGGGACCCATGTCCGAGCAGGAAGCTGCCATCGACACGTCCCTGCGTACTCCGGAGGAGCGCTCCCGCACGTTCGCGGGCATCCTCATCAACACCGCACTGGCCAACATCACCACGAGCTACCTGTGGTTCGCCCTCACGTTCTGGGTCTACCTTGAAACCCGCAACGTGATCGCCACCGGTGTGGTGGGCGGCGCGTACATGCTGTTGATCGCACTCTCCAGCATCAGCTTCGGCACCTTCGTGGACCGCTACCGCAAGCTGGCGGTCATGCGGTTCGCCGCCGCGTTCACCCTGGTGATGTTTGTGGTGGCCGGGGTGATGTTCCTCCTGACGCCGGAAGCCGCCCTGCTGGACCTCGGCCAGCCCTGGTTCTGGATCTTCACCCTGATCATCCTGATCGGTGCCGTGGTGGAGAACATGCGCAACGTGGCCCTGTCCACCACCGTGACCATCCTGATTGATCCGGACCGGCGGGCCAACGCCAACGGGATGGTGGGCATGGTCCAGGGGCTCGCCTTCATTGTCACCTCCGTGCTGTCCGGCCTGTCGGTGGGCCTGCTGGGCATGGGCTGGACCATCGCGGTCGCCGTCGGCCTCACCGCCCTGGCCTTCCTGCACCTGCTGACGCTGCGGATTCCGGAAGAAACCGAGGTGGCACCAAGCGACGCCCACGGCGGCTTCGACGTGCGCGGCGCCATCGCCGCTGTCCTGGCCGTGGGCGGTCTGTTCGCGCTCATCATCTTCTCCACGTTCAACAACTTCATCGGCGGCGTGTACATGGCCCTGATGGATCCGTACGGGCTCGAGATGTTCCCCGTCGAGCTGTGGGGCGTGTTCTTTGCCGTGGGCTCCACCGGGTTCATCGTGGGCGGAGCATTGATCGGAAAGTTCGGCTTGGGCGCCAACCCGCTGCGGACCCTGCTGATCGCCGTGGTGCTGATGGGTGCGCTCGGGGCACTGTTCACCATCCGGGAATGGGCATGGCTCTACGTACTGGGCATCTGGCTCTACCTGGCACTGGTGCCCTGCGTCGAAGCCGCCGAACAGACGGTCATCCAGCGCGTCGTTCCGCTGCACCGCCAGGGCCGTGTTTTTGGCTTCGCCATGGCCTTCGAGTCCGCAGCGGCGCCCGTCACCGCCTTCCTGATCGCACCGCTGGCGCAGTACTGGATCATCCCCTGGGCCCGGTCGAGCGAAGGTTCCGCGCAGCTGGCGCCGCTCCTGGGCGAGGGGACGTCCCGCGGCATCGCCCTGGTGTTCCTGGTGGCCGGCATCATCATGATCGTGGCAGCACTCCTGGCCTTCCTCACGCCGGTGTACCGCAGGGTCTCGGAGTCCTACGCCCACGCCGACGTGGAGGAACCGGCCGAGGCCTGACGCTAGAAGTCGCGGTCCAGGGCTCCGGTTTCCGTTGCCGGGGCGGTGGAGGAGGGGACGCCGGCCAGCGAGGTGACGGCCGCCGTCGGGCTCCAGACCATGGATGCTGCAGTGGAGACCGTCCGCAGCGATGACGCACCGCTGGCAACAGACCCGAGCGTAACGCTGACCGCTGTCCGGGGGATTCCGTTGACGGTGACCGTGGTGGCCGTCATGGTGGCGTTGAAGGTTACGGTCTTGCGGCTCTTGGCGAAGTTGCCCTTGGTGTTCAACGTACCCAGGTTGACGGTGCCGCCGGTGCGCTGAAGGTCGATGGTGTCGGCTCCATTGCCCAAGCCCAGGAGGTTCCCGTCGCGCAGCCGGAGGGTCACGGGAAGTGCCGCCCCGTTCCAGCCGGACGTGACTGACCCCGGATTGACCTGCTGGCTGTAGGTGAACGTCAGGACATCGCCGGCGTCAAGGCGTCCAGCGGTGCCTGTGCCGTTGACGGCCTGGACGTCGGCGCCACGCAGCGGGCTGTTGTCCACCCTGCGTGAAGCAAGGGTGGCGGAGGTGGTTTCCCTGCCGGTGGGTTCCAGCAGGATGGCGCGGAAGTCGTAGAGGCCGTCCGCCACAGTGGTGGTGTTCCAGGCGCAGGTGTACGGGCCGGTGGTGATGGTGCACCGGGTGGTCCAGGTGGCGGTCCCTGCCGGAGCGGACTGGATGCGCACGCTGCTGATCCCGGCCGGTGAGTTGGCCGAGGCGGTCAGCGGGACGGTGCCGGTGAGGTATTCGCCGGGGTCCTCCATGGACACCGAGGCCACGGTGTTGTCCACCGTCCTGGTGGAGGCGACTGTTGAGACCGCGGTGTTTCCTGCGGCATCGGTGGCCACCGCCCGGAAGTTGTAGGTGCCGTTGGCCAGGGTGGTGGTGTCGAACCTGCAGGAATAGGGCACATCTGCAGCGGTGCACATTGCGGTCCAGGTGCTGGTCCCGGTGCGCTGGTACTGCAGTTGCACCTGCGCCACTCCTGAGTCCGCGTCCGACGCCGTTGCAGCGAAGGTACTGGTACCGCGGAGGGTGGCGCCCGGGTCCGTCAAGGTGACGGAGGGTGCCGTGTTGTCCACCATGACGTCGGCGATGATGGCCGAGTAGGTGGTGGTCAGGCCGGAAACGGCGACGGCGCGCAGGTCATAGGACCCGTTGGTGAAGGCGGCGGTGTTCCACGTGCAGTTGTACGGGGAGAGCAGGTTCAGGCACAGGGTGTTCCATTTGTTGGCCCCGGCCGCCGAGTATTCCACCCGGACCGTGTAGAGGCCTGCGCCGGCGTTGTTGAGGGCCACGGCCAGTGAGGTGGTGCCGCGTACCGTCTCACCGGGATCGCTGAGGACCACGGAGAACGTGTTGGACACTGCGGTGCTGACAGGCTGTGTGGTGCTGGTGAGTCCGGAGTTGTCCGTGGCGATCGCCCGCAGGGTGTACTGGCCGTCTGGAACCGCGGTGGTGTTCCAGGCGCAGGAGTACGGGGCGGACACCGGGGTGCAGAGCGTCGCCCAGGTGCTGCTTCCGGCTGCCGCGTATTGGATGGCCACGTTGCGGATGCCGGACTCAGGGTCCGTGGCCTCCGCGGACAGCACCACGGTGCCGCGTACGGTGGGCCCGGGACTGCTGAGGCTGACTGACGGCGGGGACCAGTCCGCGGCGGTGGCGAACGAGTTGGCGGCGTTGGCCGTCCTGGCGGTGAACGCCGCCGCTGAGAAGACGCTGGCGCCCAGCACTACCACGGTGCACAGGGCTGCGATGATTCCGACGGCGGTCCCGGCCTTCGCAAAGGGGGGTGGGCCGCCGTCGTCCGTTCCCGGACTGTCTCCGCCGTCTCCTGTGTCCCCGCCGCCGGGGTACTCCCGGCCGTTCCCGCGGGGGCTGACACCGCCGAAGACGGCGGCGGCCACGGCAGCCAGGGTGATGACGGACCACAGGGCAAGGGGAGGGAAGTTACCGCTGTTCAGCCAGAGTCCGGGCAATCCGACGCCGGGGACCAGCAGGCGTGCCTGCCCGGTAATCTGTTCGCGGGTCAGGGGAGTGCTGTCCACATCGGCGTTGGCGTCGCCGGCTGTCACGTAGGTGCCGTCGTCATTGGCCGTGACGATGCGGTGCAGGCGGGTCTTCTCAACCCCGCTGGGTTCCGCTGAGGCGGGACTGCGGAACTGCACCACCCTTCCCACAGGCACCGGCTGTGAAGGGTCCAGGTCGGAAGCCAGGACGACGTCGCCGGGGGAGATGTGCGGTTCCATGGAACCGCTTTGAACTACGGTGCCGTGCCAGCCGAACGCTGCCGGAACCACCGCGAACAGGGCAAGGCTTAGCAGGATGCCCAGGTACAGCCGGGACGCCAGGGACGCCAGGAACAATCCCCATCCGTCGACCGAAAATATCGCCCCGGTCCGGGAGGGACCCGGGGAAGACCCGGGCCTCTCCCGCTTCACCGCGTTACTGTTGTTGCGCCCGGATTACGGCGTGGGCGCGTTGTCGGACTGCAGTTCCCAGACGAGGTCGATGCTGACGCGTGCGCCCTGCAGGGCGTTGACCTCGTCCTGGCTCATCCCGGTGGTGTCGAACCGCCAGGTGCCCCGGTAGCTCTGCGTTTCTCCCGGAGTGCCGGCTGTATCCCACGGAGCGCCGCCTGTGGCAAAGTCGCGGTTGACGGTGGCCAGCTGGGACAGCGGAAGTTCAGGAACCTGGTTGGCTGTGGGGGTGAACCCGGTGCAGTCATTGAAGGAACCGCCGGTGCCCTGCTCCAGGTCGAAGTAGATCCGGTTTTCCAGCCCCTTGGACGTGACGAGGTTCTGGGTGTAGGCGCGGACCTCGCCCGGCACGTTCGACTGGGACGTCACTACGATGCACTTCTGGCCGGTCTGGCCGGGAACGATGTTCTCCACGGTGAATGCTGCGGCGCCGTTGTCGTCGTCGGTAAGGACCACGCTGCCGGTGCTCCAGGAGCTGCCGGCGTTGCGGGTGGTGGCGTTAAAGGCAGCTTGTGACCCCTGCCAGACCATTCCTCCGGCGATCAGGATGGCAACGGGAGCTGATGCGAAAGCAGCGATTCTACGGACGCGTGCGGACGGCGTTTTCATACCTGGGACCCTGTCTTTGACCGATGTTGTTCCTGCTCGGTCTGCCGGACAAAGTTGACTCCGGTTTGTCGGCCCCCCAAGCACTGACAGGACTAGCCTACAAAAGAACGCCGCCCGAATCTACAGGTTTGTCATAGCCGGCTGTTGGGTTGTCAACACCATGACAACCAGCGTACAAGGGTGGGGCCGGTGGACCGATTGCCTCAGTACATCCAAGAATGTACTTTGTAGGGGTGACAACCCTGACCCATGCACCCGTCCTGGCCCGGTTCGGTTATGCCGTGTCCGATCCCACCCGTGCCCGGATCCTGCTGGCATTGGCGGAGGCCCCCGCCTACCCGGCGGAGCTCGCCGAGACGCTGGGCGTCTCACGGCAGAGCATGTCCAACCACCTGACCTGCCTTCGCGGCTGCGGGATGGTGGTGGGCGTCCCGGACGGCCGCCGGACCCGTTACGGACTCTCTGATGCCCGGTTGGGGCATGCCATCCGTGACCTGCTGGGCGTGGTGCTCGCCGTCGACCCCGCGTGCTGCACCCCTGAAGGGGAGTGTGTGGCGTGAGCGGCCTGCAATTGACCGCGGCGCCCGGGCGCCGTGCCGTGCTGGTCCGCCGCATCCGGCTGTTCGCCGCCGCCACCATCACCTACAACATCATCGAGGCGGTTGTGTCCCTGTGGGCCGGCGGCGTCGCCGACTCGTCGGCGCTGATCGGCTTTGGGCTCGACTCCGTCATTGAAGTGGCGTCCGCCCTTGCCCTGTCGTGGCAGTTCTCGTCCAGGGACCCCGAACGCCGGGAACACCTGACGCTGCGGATCATCGCCCTGTCCTTCTTCGCCCTGGCAGCGTTCGTGTCCTTCGACGCCGTCCGCTCCCTGGCCGGAGGCGGCGAAGCCCGGCATTCGCTCCCGGGCATTGTCATTGCCGCACTCAGCCTGGCGGTCATGCCTGTGCTGTCCTGGGCGCAGCGCAGGGCGGGCAGGGAACTGGGCTCCAGGACCGCCGTCGCCGATTCCAAGCAGACACTGCTCTGCACGTATCTCTCCGCCGTGCTCCTGGCGGGCCTGGTCCTGAACAGCACGCTGGGCTGGTGGTGGGCAGATGCCGGGGCCGCCCTGGTCATCGCCGCCATCGCCGTCCGCGAGGGCATCAGCGCCTGGCGTGGCGATGTGTGCTGCTCCGTCCCGCACGCTGCGGACACCGCCGGCCAGGAATCCTCCGCCGGAGGCTGCTGCGAGGGCTGCGCAGCAGAAGCCGGGCAGCAGCCCGGCCGGCAGTCCCTGGGCATGCCGCTGCCGGCCAAGGGAGACGGAAAATGAGCGGACACGACCACAGCCACGAAGCAAGCAACCGGACCAAGCTCATCATCGTCTTCGCTGTCACGGCTTCAGTCATGGTTGCCGAGATCATCGGCGCGCTCCTCACCGGAAGCCTCGCGCTGCTGGCTGATGCTGGACACATGTTCACCGACGCCGCCGGCCTGCTGATCGCACTGATCGCGGCGTCCCTGGCCCTCAAGCCCGCCACCCTGGAACGGACCTGGGGATACAAGCGAGCCGAGATCGTTGCGGCCGCGGGGCAGGCGGCCCTGCTGCTCGGGGTGGGCGGGTTCGTCATCGTCGAGGGCATCCGCAGGCTCCTCGAACCGCCGCAAGTGGCCGGATCCACCATGCTGTGGTTCGGCGTCATCGGCCTGGCGGGCAATGCCGTAGGCCTGGCGGTGCTGGCGTCCGGGCGGCACCACAACTTCAACATGAAAGCAGCGTTCCTTGAAGTCCTGAACGACGCTTTGGGATCGGTGGCCGTCATTGCTGCCGCCGTCATCATCGCCCTGACCGGCTGGACCCGCGCCGACGCCCTGGTCTCCCTGCTCATTGGCGCGCTGATCATTCCCCGGACGCTGAAACTGCTGCGGGACACCGTTAACGTCCTGATGGAGAACGCCCCTGCCGGACTGGACCTGGGCAAGGTCCGCGACCACATCCTCGCCTTGCCGCACGTCATCGATGTCCATGACCTGCACGCCTCCCTGGTGGCGTCCGGCACGCCGGTCCTGTCGGCCCACGTCACGGTTCAGGACACCTGCATGAAGGACGGGCATGCCGCCACCATCCTGGCAGACCTGCAGCGCTGCGTTGCCGAGCACTTCGACGTCAGCATCGAACACTCCACCTTCCAGATCGAGCCCGCCGCCCACCGCGACCAGGAAACCATCCGACACTGATGACACAGACACCCACCACATCCCGCACAGCCCCGGGCGGCGCCGCCCGGATTCGCCTGGCCATCTGGATCCTCCTCGGCCTGATTGTTGCCGGGGGAGTGGCGTGGTACGTCCTCGCCACCGCCGCCCAACCCTCACCGCCGGACGTCCAGCCCGCAACCGATGCCCGGCTGGTCCGCGAAGACAGCCACCGGGTCACTGCTCCCGCCACGGAGAAGGCACAGCTCGTGGAATTCCTCGACTTCGAATGCGAGTCCTGCCTGGCCGCCGAACCCCTCGTCGCCAAACTCAAGCAGGAATACGGGGACCGGATCACGTTCGTCCACCGCTACTTCCCGCTGCCCGGCCACCGGAACTCAGGCACTGCCGCGCTCGCTGTGGAAGCGGCGGCCCAGCAGGGAAAGTACCAGGAGATGGCCGGCAGACTCTTCGAAACCCAGCCGCAGTGGGGCGGGAAGCAGGACTCCCAGGCCGGGGTGTTCCGGCAGTTTGCCCAAGAGCTCGGCCTGGACCTGGCCGCGTACGACGCCGCCGTCGCGGACGAGCAGACCAAGGAAAGGATCCGCCGCGACATCGCCGACGGCAAGGCGCTGGGCGTCACCGGTACACCGACGTTCTTCCTCAATGGCAAGAAGCTCACCCTGGACACCGAACAGCAGTTCCGCCAGTTGCTCACCGACGCCGCCAGGTAGCCGCTGGCCGGGTGCCCTGCCTCTTGCGGCAAACTTGTGGTTGGTTCCAGGGCCCGCGCCATTAGTATCTGAGTAAGAAGTCACCCTGCTTACTGGTTTGGGGTTGGATCATGGTCGAAGCACTCACCGCGGAGGCGGTGGCCCGGCGCAATAACGTCACGGTGTTAGGCCGCCAGGACGGGCCGGTGATGCTGTTCGCCCACGGCTACGGGTGCGACCAGGACGTGTGGCGGCGGCTGGTACCCTACTTCGCCGACGACTACAGGGTGGTGCTTTTCGACCACGTCGGCGCCGGCCACTCCGACATCGAGGCCTACGACAGGGAAAAATACGGGACACTGGACGGTTACGCCGCCGACATCCTGGAGATCTGCGCGGCATTTGACCTGACCGACGTCGTCCTCGTGGGGCACAGCGTCAGCGCCATCATCGCCCTGATCGCCGCAGCCAACGAACCGGAGCGGTTCTCCCGCTTGGTGCTGGTGGCCCCGTCGCCCCGCTACACCAACGACGCCGCTGACGGCTACCTTGGCGGCTTCACGCAGGAAGACATCGACGGGTTGCTGGCATCCCTGGACAGCAACTACTTCGCCTGGGCCGAAGCCCTCGCTCCCATGGCCATGGGGAACCCGGACGCGCCCGAATACGCAGAAGAGCTCCGGAGCAGCTTCTGCCGGACCAACCCGGCCATTGCACGCCACTTCGCCCGGGTCACGTTCCTCTCGGACAGCCGCTACATCCTGGACCGGGTCCGCTCCGACAGCCTGGTGCTGCAATGCTCTGATGACCTGCTGGCTCCCACGGAAGTGGGATCCTACGTGCACCGGCACCTTGGCCACAGCTCCCTGGTCCGCCTGCAGGCCACCGGGCACTGCCCGCACGTCAGCGCACCCGGGGCCACCGCGCAGGCCATCCGCCGATACCTTCGGCAGCGCCCATGACGGACACCGCCGGACGGCCCGTGGCCAATTTCGAAGCACTCTTCCACCAGGCGCCGTGCGGCTACCTGATCACGGACGACGGCGGCCGCATCGCCGCCGTCAATGACACCTTTGTGCGGTGGACCGGTTTCAGCCGGGCGGCCCTGCTGGGGCGCACCCTGCAGTCCCTCATGCCCGTGGGCGACCAGATCCTGTATGCAACGCACTGTATCCCGCAATTAGGCATCACCGGGTCTGTCTCCGAAGTGGCGGTGGACTTTATCGGTGCCGACGGCATCCGCCGCCCCGCGCTCCTGTCCGCCTCCCGTTTTGCGCCTGCCGGCGGCGGCACGGACAGTGTCCGGGTCATCATCTTCAGCGCCCACGAGCGCCGGCAGTTCGAAAAAGAACTGGTGTCCGCCCTGCGGGCCGCCGAGGACTCGGACGCCAGGCGTGCCCAGGCGGAACGGGAACTCCAGCGGCTGGCCCTGCACGATGCACTGACCGGGTTGCCCAACCGCGCAGGACTCAAGGCACGCCTCGACGAACTAACGTCCGGGGGCAGCGGGGAGACCCTGGCGGCGTTCTTCATCGACCTGGACCACTTCAAGGCAGTCAATGACAGTTTGGGCCACGGGGCGGGGGACTCGCTGCTGGTGTCCGCGGCGGAACGGCTGGCCGCCGCCGTCGAGGGAACGGCCCTGGTGGGAAGGCTGTCCGGGGATGAATTCGTCGTGCTGGGGGCATTACCCGGGGCCGAAGACGCAACAGCGCTCGCTGGCCGGCTGCTGGAAGTGCTCGCAGCGCCCATCAACATCGAGGGCCTGGAAATCATCACGTCGGCCAGCATCGGCATCGCCATCGCCAGGGACGGCGAAGACACCGTGGACGACCTGATCCGCCGGGCCGACATCGCCATGTACCGTGCCAAGGAACGCGGCCGCAACCGGTGGGAGCTGCATCGGCCGGCGCCGTCCGACCCCAACGTGGACCGGCTCCGGGCCTTGGGCGAATTGCGCCGCGGCATCGGCGAAGGCGCCCTCCGGGTGCACTACCAGCCGCGGATCGACCTTCACACCGGCCGGCCCAGCGGAGTGGAGGCGCTGGTGAGGTGGCAGCACCCCACCCGGGGCCTGTTGCCGCCGTCGGAATTCATCTCCATGGCCGAGGAATCCGGGCTGGTGAGGCCCTTGGGTGCGTGGGTACTCGACGAAACCCTGAAACTGGCGGAGAGCCTGCGCCGGGACAGCCAAGCCGGCGCCGCGCTGGAGTTTGCAGTGAACCTTTCAGCCCGGCAGCTCAACGATCCGGGGCTGGTGTCCATGGTGGAGGGGGCACTCCGGCGCACGGAGATGGACCCTGCGATGCTGCTGCTGGAAATTACCGAGACGGCCCTGATGCAGGACCCCACAGCGGCATTGGAGTCACTCACCGCCCTGAAGAACCTGGGCGTCGGGCTGGCCGTGGACGACTTCGGCACCGGCTATTCCAGCCTTACCTACCTCAAGAAGTTCCCCATCAACGAACTGAAAATCGACCGGTCCTTCATCATGGGGCTCGGCTCCGACACCGGTGACTCAGCCATTGTGGGAAGCTGCATCGGCCTGGCCCACGCGGTGGGAATCCGGGCCGTGGCCGAGGGAGTGGAAACGGAAGGCCAGGTGGAGGCACTGCAGACCATGGGCTGCGACCTTGCGCAGGGCTACCTGTTCGCCCGCCCGCTGCCGGAGCAGCGGCTCAGGGAATGGCTCAGCGCCAACGCTTAAAGCACACTCCGCCCTGTCCGGTGCAGCTACCCGTATCTGCGGGTACAGCGGCATCGTGGGACAGGACGGAGGGCGGGACTATCAAAGACTTGGCCGGCACTCTGGCCCGATCGGGGGGCTCTATGGTGCCGGACCTGCGCTATGCGGCCAGGCGGGCGGCCGCTGTGGGAACGGGCCGCCGCGGTGCCAGGACGCTGATGGTGCACGGCGCCTGGTGGGGATCGATCCTGGCGGGCAGGTGGCGGGTTTGGGACGCGGTATGGAGCATGTCCAGCGCAGCTTCATCCACGAAGGCCTGCGAGATATCCAGCTCCAGGTCCAGGCCTTCCCTGAGGGAATTGGCCCGCTTTGCTACTACGTATAAGGCGTTGACGCTGTGAACGGTGATATGCCCCTTTGCAATCACCTTCGCACGCGCACGGTCGAGATCTACACGGACAACAATGTTCAGCTTCGAATTCAAGTGGTAAAGCCTTCCCCGGCATAGGCTGCGACGCTGCAGCTTTTTGCATGGCCGTTTTCTTCAGCCTCATACAGATTAGGGGCTGAATGTGATCCACGCAACAGGTTTACGAATTTATTACCGAAGCCGCCGATGCTGATGTTGTGACGCCGGGCTCAGCCCACCACCTCGGGCAGCCTGCCGGCGACGTCGGGAAGCCGGCCCGTCAGCACCGCCACCGGCGCCGTTGACCAGCGCTGCCGCTCCGGCTCAAACGAAACCACCGCGGACGCGTCGCTGGCCCGTGCCTCGTCCATGGCCAGCAAAAGGGCGTCCTCCATGTGCCGGGCGTACTCCAGCCGTTCGCCCAGGCTGCCCTGCAGTTCGGAGTCATCGATGAGGACGTGGCTTTTGCCCTCCACAATGACCTTCAGCAAAAACCCCTGGTCCTCATGGAGGGACCCCCGGGTGGACGAAATCTCGGTGATTCTGTCTGCCCGGACCAGCCCGTTGCCGAGCGTGCGGATCCACACTTCACCCATCGAATGACCTCCCCTTGGCTTAGGGCGCGGAACAGCACCCCTAAGGCGAAATTTACTCCTCCTGGCGCCGTTTGTGACCCCCGAATTTCTGGCACTCACGTTGGCCTCGATGCCGCGGGACGCCCCTCCTGCGGGACCTTCGCCCCTTACCGTCTGGCCAGCACGCGGGCCACCCTGTTGGCATGACGTCGACGGGCCCAGCCGGTGGGATCGGTTCCGCACTCGTCAACGCCGTGCTGCTGTGGGCCATCAATATCTGGCCGGGCTGGCGCGCGGTTCCCTTCCTCACCGGGGACGTGGAGCTGGTGCTCGGCGCTGTCAACGCCTCACTCATCGCCGGCATCACCGCAAACCTCCTCTTCGCGGTTGTGAGGTCGCGGGGATTGCAGGCCCTCGGGAACCTGGTGGTTCTCGCCTTTGGACTGGCCGCCCTGATCCGGCTCTGGGACGTCTTCCCCCTTTGACTTTTCCGGTGGCTGGTCCGGGTGGACCGCCGTGGCCAGGGCTTTCCTGGTGCTCGGCATGGCAGGAACCGTCATCGGTGCGGTGGCGGAGATAGTGGCGTTGTTTCGTTCCTTGACAGGGGCCGGTTCCCGGGCACGGCAGTAACCGGCCGGCCCGGAGGGAGCCGGCGGCCGCCTCCTGCCACAGACTGTTTCGCAGGTTGACGCCGTGCGCAGGGCAACAGGGGCGCAGCCCTAGGATAAATCTGATGACTTCCCCCGACGACTCCCAACCGTTCAGCCTGCGCGGCATTGCCGTGGCCGCTTTCGGACCAACCCTGCTGTTCGGGCTCGGCCAGGGAGCCATCCTTCCGGTGGTGGCCCTGACCGCCCGCGACCTGGGCGCCTCGGTGCCGGTGGCAGCCCTCATCGTCACCCTCATGGGCCTGGGCTCCTGGTTCTTCAATCTCCCGGCATCCCTGGTAACGCTCCGGTTCGGTGAGCGCTGGTCCATCGTGGGAGCAGCTGTCGCCGCCGGCCTCGCACTTGCCGCCGCAGGGCTCTCTTCCCTGGCGCCCAACGGACTGTGGCTGCTGGCCGTGGCGATGGCCGTCGTCGGAATGTCCGGCAGCGTCTTTGGCTTGGCCCGGCAGAAGTACCTCACCGAGGCCGTGCCGGTGGAGTTCCGTGCCCGCGCCCTGTCCACGCTGGGCGGCGTGAACCGGATCGGCGTGTTCATCGGGCCGTTCCTGGGCGCAGCCGTGATGCAGTTCGGGGGCACCAACGGTGCCTACTGGGTGGGGGTGGTGGCCATGGCCGCCGCGGCCCTGCTGTCCCTCACCATCCCGGACCTGGCGGCTCCGGACGCGTCCGACGGCGGCGCGGCGGGACCGCAGCCGACGCTGCGGAGCGTCGCGGCCTCCCACGCAGGGGTCTTTCTGTCGGTGGGGATCGGGATCCTGCTGCTGTCCGCCCTCCGCTCGTCCCGGCAGGTGGTCATTCCTTTGTGGGCGGACCACCTGGGCATGGACGCCACGTCCGCGTCACTGATTTACGGTCTGTCCGGGGCCATCGACATGCTGGTGTTCTACCCGGCCGGGAAGCTCATGGACCGCAAGGGCAGGCAGTTCGTGGCGGTCCCATCCACGCTGCTGATGGGCGCCGCCCTGGTACTGATCCCGCTGACCGGCTCCTTCACCGGGCTGCTGCTGGCGGCGCTGCTGATCGGATTCGGCAACGGCATCAGCTCCGGGCTGGTCATGACCCTCGGAGCCGACTTCTCGCCGGACCGCGGCCGCGGCCAGTTCCTGGGACTGTGGCGGTTCATGGCCGATGCCGGGTCAACGGGCGGGCCCGTGCTGCTCTCCGCGGTGACCGCCGCCGCATCCCTGGGCGCGGGGATCTCCGCCACCGGCGTCCTGGGCTTTGCCGCGGCGGCCGTGTTCGCCGTCGTGATTCCACGCCTGAAGCACCGCCGCAACTACTGACTTGCTCTATCAGTTGGAGTCCCTAAAACCGCATTTTGGGGACTCCAAGTGATGGGGCAACGGGGTGTGGAGGACACTGGTCCCATGGATGCTGATGCCAACCGGAAAATCGAGCGGGACTGCGTGATCGCCGGCGGGGGACCGGCCGGAATGGTCCTGGGCTACCTCCTGGCCCGTGCGGGACTTCGGGTCACCGTCCTGGAAAAGCATGCGGACTTCCTTCGCGACTTCCGCGGCGACACGGTCCACCCCTCCACCATCACCCTGCTGGGCGAACTGGGCCTGCGGAACCGCTTCCTGGACCTGCCGCTAACCCGCATCAGCACCCTGGATGTGGTGTTCGACGGCGACCGTTTCACCATGGCCGACTTCGGTACGCTGCCCGGGCCGGACAACTTCCTGGTCTTCGCCCCGCAATGGGACTTCCTGAACTTCCTGGCGGCAGAAGCGGCGTCCCTCCCAGGATTCGAACTGCGGATGAGCACGCGGGCAGACGGACTGGTGTACGACGGCGGCCGCATCGCCGGCGTCCGGGCCACCGGACCGGAGGGGAGCCTCGAGCTGCGCGCACCGCTTACGGTCGCCGCTGACGGGCGCGCATCAATACTGCGCAACGACGCAGGCCTCCATCCCACCGGGTTCGGCGTACCGATCGACGTGCTGTGGTTCCACCTGCCCAAACCGCCGCAGCCGGTTCCCGCCACGCTGGGCTACGCCTCCGCCAGGGGCCTGGTCCTGACCCTCGACCGCGGCAGCTACTACCAGTCCGGGATGGTCATTCCAAAGGACGGCTTCGAGGGCATCAAGGCCCAGGGGATCGAGGCGTTCCGGGACCGCCTCACCGCCGCCGCTCCGCACCTCGCCGGCCCGGCCCGGAGCATCACCGGCTGGGAGCAGATCAAGCTGCTGTCCGTCAGGATCAACCGCCTGGACACGTGGCACCGGCCCGGGTTCATCGCGATCGGCGACGCCGCGCACGCCATGTCACCCATGTTCGGCGTGGGCATCAACTACGCCATCCAGGACGCCGTGGCGCTCGCCAACGCCGTCATCCCGGAACTGGCCCGCGGGACCGTGTCAGACCGGACGCTGGCCGACGTCCAGAAGCGCCGCCAGGTTCCCGTCAGGAAGATGCAGCGGATCCAGCGACTGGGGCACCGGGCCATCGCCCGGCGGCCACGGGGGAGCCGCTTGGTTCCCCGGCCCGTGTCCTGGGCCCTGCGCGGTCTCTCCCCGGTCCTGCGCCGCGCCACCGCACGCTTCATCGGCGTAGGGTTCCGGCCGGAGCACCCCGCCGGCGCCTGACGTTCGCGCGGTCCGCTGACAGGCAAAACGGGTGTTTGCCTGGCGGGTTTGGTGGGTAGACGGCGGTCCCCGGTTATCCTCGACACATGAGTGCAACGGGGACGCCAGCCCGGATCGGCCTGCTGCAGAAAGCGCTGTGGTGGGGGCAGGACTACGCCTACGCAGCGCTCTGCCAGGCGGAAGGGCTGCTCTCCCGCGTGCAGCCCGGCTCGTTCCACCAAGGCACCCGGAACCCGGTGGTGATCATCCCCGGCGTCTATGAGAACTGGCAGTTCATGCTGCCCCTCATCCACCGGATCCACGACGCCGGCCATCCGGTACACGTGGTCACGGTGCTGCAGCGCAACAAGCTGGAGATTCCGGCGGGGGCCCGGCTGGTGGCGCAGCACATTGAGGAGGCGGGGCTGCACGACGCCGCCATCGTGGCCCACAGCAAGGGCGGCCTGATCGGCAAGTACGCCATGCTGATGCTGGACCCGGAGCACCGGATCAACAGGATGATCACCGTGTGCACCCCGTTCTCCGGTTCCCGGTACGCCCGCTACATGCTGCTGCCCAGCCTCCGCATCTTCTCTCCCCGCAACGCCCTGACCCTGGAGCTGGCACGCGAGGAAACCATCAACAGCCGGATAACCTCCGTCTACGGCCCCTTCGACCCCCACATCCCGGAGGGCAGCATCCTGCCCGGGGCCACCAACATCGAACTGCCGACGGCGGGACACTTCCGGATCCTGGGCGACCCGGAAACCGCGCGGATCATCACCGAACAGCTGGCTTTGCCCGAGCTGTGAGCCCCCGCTTGGTTCCTCGCGGCATCGCCGCTGTTCAGGGCGTGGTTTAACTTTCAAATACCTTGAGCATTCTTTGCCCGTTTTCGGGCTATGTTCCTGAGTTTGGCTGTGCATTGTTGTCCCCAGCAGGACCACTTCCACCAAAGTAAGCAAAGTCTGAGGGGACACATCATGAAGAACAGCACTCTGATCAAGGGAACCGCAGCCATCGCCGTTGGCGCAGCACTGTTGCTGGGCGGCGGCGGAACCCTGGCCAACTGGAACGCAGAGGCCACCACCGCTCCCGGCACCATCGTCGCCGGCGACCTGAACGTTGCAAAGACCGCAGCCGGCGTCTGGAAGGACCGCGCAGGCACCGTCATCCCTGACATCAACAACTACAAGGTGGTTCCGGGCGACAAGCTCACCTTCACCCAGGACCTGACCGTCACCCTCGTCGGCAACAAGATGGCGGCCGACGTCAGCACCACCGGCATCACGGCAACCAACGGCTTCACCTCCGCCAACGTTTCCGTTTCCGCCCCGGCGCTCACTGTCGGCTCCGCCCCGGTGGCCAACCCGCTCAAGCCCACGGTTTCGGCCCAGACCGTGACGGCGACGATCACCTTCGAATTCCTGTCCAGCACCACCGGCCGCGCAGACACCACTGCCAGCTACAACTTCAACAACGTGGCCTTCCAGCTGACCCAGGTGACCCAGCCCGGTCTCTCCTGATGAAACGTGGCCGGGCGGTCCATTGGCTGCCCGGCCACCCAGGATGAGGACACTGACCAGGAGGAGACATAATGCGCATCAAGCGCTCACTGCAGGCGGCGGCACTGATCGCCGCTGCAGTGCTCCTGGGCCTCTTCACCGTTCAGGGCACCTACGCCCTCTGGAACGCGACGGCAGTGGCAACCCCCGGTACGGTCAGCGCCGCGTCGTTCGACATGGTGCTCACCCCGGGCACCGGCCAGGCCACCACCATGACTCTGTCCAACGGGACCGCTGCCACAGTGGCATTGTCGCCCAACGGGACGCTGGGCCCGGGCACTCCCGTCCACGGGGCCCTGGTGGTCACCAACGACACCAACGCCGGCGGCCAGTTCAACACCGTCATCACGGCCGGCACGCCGGCTGTCGCGAACGTCAACGGCGGAACCCTGGCCGGCTACATCAGCGTCAGCGGGAAACTGGCCGCCACCACCGCCGAGTGCGGCAACGCCACCGGGTACCTGGGCATCGGGACAGGGCTGGCCTCGCTCCCCGTGGCAAAGACGGCATCGGCCATCTTTTGTTTCCAGGTCAGCCTGAACCCGGGCGCCCCCACCTCCGTGAAAGGACAAGCAGTGAACATCACCCTTCCGCTCACCGCCCGTCAATGCGGGGTGTCCGGTGGCTGCTGACCTGACCGCCGGCCGGGCCCTGCCTCCCCGCGCTGCACGCAAGACGTCCCGCCCGGCCCAGGCGTCGCCGTCGTCCGCCGCCGTAAGCCGCCGCAAAGGCACGGGGGCGTGGGCCGCCGTCGGACGCATCGCGAGCATGTCCGCGATGCTGGTGGCCCTGTTCGCCGCCGTGGTGCTCATCGTGATCCCGGTGGCCACCGGCTCGCACACCTACACCATCCTCACCCAGTCGATGGAGCAGAAATTCCCGCCGGGGACGTTCATGGTGATGAAGCCGGCCGCGTTCGATGAGCTGAAGGCAGGCGACGTGATCACCTTCCAGATGTACTCCGGCCGGCCTGAGGTGGAAACGCACCGCATCATCGGTTTCGGAGCGACGCAGCAGGGCGAGAAGACCCTGATCACCAAGGGCGACAACAACGGCGCCAACGATCCCGAGCCCGTCCGCGCCATCCAGGTCAAGGGCAAGCTGTTCTACGCCGTACCGTACGTGGGATTCCTGGCCAACGCGCTGGGCAACTCGGACCGCGGCACCTGGACCATCGTGGCGGCTGTACTGCTGATCGGCTACGGAGCGATCACGGTGTACAGGTCCGTCCGGCGGCCCAGCAGTGCACGGTTCCGGGCGGTTGTCTGACATGCGGAAGTTCCGGAACCTGCCGGGGGCCGCGCTGGCGGTCGGCGCGTTTGTGCTGACCCTCATGCTCGGCTTTGGGGGAGCGGCGGCATCCGCGCTGTGGCAGCAGAGCGCCACCGTGGCCATTACGGTCACCTGGCCGGCGCAGGCCTTCACCGGCTTCACATGCTCCAACGACAGCAACCGGACCAACGCCACCCTGTCCGCTGCCGCGACCGCCAAGCCCGCCTCGCTGGTGTATGCGGCGCTGCAGTCCAACGGAAGCTACGGGCCGTCCTATTCGGACTCGGTCACCCTGGGGACCACCAGCACGGTGGTGCTCAACTTCAATACCCCCGTCATCGCTGCCAACCGGAACACGGCGCAGCTGACCATCCGTGTGACGGCCACCTACGCGGACCAGACCCAGAGCACTGCCACGGCGGTGCTGCAGATCGAACAGGGCAACAACAGCAACAAGGTCACCTGCGTGTCCGCGACGCTCTGATTCCACCCCGACCCCGCCAGCCCGGCGGAAGCGGGTGCCGCCAGTTCCCCCCACTGGCGGCGCCGGCTTCTGCCGGGCTTGCGGCGTTTTGGGGTCCCGCGCGGCAGCCGTGCCGGGGCACACAAAAGAACCGCGTCCCGGTGGGGCGCGGTTCTCATGGCTGCCGGTGGGGTTCCTGGCGGCGCCCACTTCAAGACGCCGCCAGGAGCTTTGGGGGCGTCTCCGTCAGGAGCCGCAGGGGCCGGGTCCCAGCAACCCGGTAACAGCTACTATCCGGCAGCAGGATCAACATTCCGCCGGATCTGCCGCAAGAAACACTCAACGTTGCGTCACGATTGCGGCACCGGTGCGGGGCTGTGCACAGGTGTCCCACCCAGGGCAGGAAGTCACTTCCGGGCGGCCCTGATCCGCGCTACCGTCGGAGCACCTGCGGCCGGTTGGCGGCCCCGGGAACCGGGAAAGGGGTGGCGGTGGAACTCTTCAGCGACAAGCCCGCCCGCGCTGCGGCCGCCTTGACCAGGCTTGCGGCCGAAAACCTTGAAACCGGTGGGCGGCCCGGGGAGAGGCTGCACGTGTTCCTTGAAGGCCTCGCCCGGCGGAACGGCGCAGGAATCGTCTAACAGGTCGCCATCGAACTCGCACGCCAGCACCTCGCCAGCCTCGAAGAGCTGGCCTTCCTGACCGGCAGGCCCGCGGCCCGCTGCCTTGATGACATTGAGCTCGCGGCGGCACTCGATGACGCGCCCGACGGCGGGACGCCGGGTCCTCCTCCGGGCGTGCGTTAGCGCCGGGGACCCGACGGCGCCCGCACGGCGGGGAGTGCGGTCAGTCCCGGCGGCGTGCGGCGTACGCGAACAGGGACGTGGTGGCCACCGTCGCCAGGTAGCCCGCGATCACGATCAGCGAGATGCCCGCCCAGAAGTAGTTGGTGGTGCTGGTTTCCTGCCACGGGCTGGGCGCGATCCGGATCAGCGAATACACCGCCACCGCGGCGGAAACCAGCCCGATCAGCACCGGCAGGACCAGCCACACCCTGGCCGACCCGATATGCCGGTTGAAGCCCTCCCACGCGATCCACGTTCCGCGGCGCAGGATCAGCCACCCGGCCGGGATCATGAACGCGCCCACCAGCAGGAAGGCCGCCACCACGTCCGCGGGGCGGTGCCACTGGTTGATCAGCGTGGAGACGCCGGAGGCAATCGCGAACGTGCCGCCCACGAACCCGGCCATGGGCCGCCACCGCGGCGAGGCCATCAGGAACACCGCCGCCGCCGCCGAGGCCGCCAGCGTGGTGTGGCCGGACGGCAGGGAATTCAGTTCCAGCGTCACCACGCCCTTGTCCGGTCGGGCCGGCAACAGGTCCTTGAGCACCTGGGTGGCGATGTTGGCGGCTATGCAGGCCGACACCGCGATGCCGGCCTCGGCCCAGTGCTTCCGGATCACCGTGACAAACAGGACCACGACGGCGGCCATCACCAGGGAGATGGTGGGCAGCAGGTCCAGGAACCGCGTGCTCGCCTTGCCGGCAGGACCGTGGATGTCCACGGCTTCCACCAGCGCGGACTCGTCAATGAACTGGCCCGTGGTGGTTTGTACGAAGTAGTGGTACGTCGCGACCAGGCCGGCGATGCAGGCCAGCGTGGCAAGCGTGAAGAGGAAACCCGAGCCCGGTGCGGGCCGGGCAGGCGTCCTGAGCTGCGTTTGCCGTGAGGAAGTCATCGCCGTTAAGGGTGACACAAAAAGCTGGGAGGCTACTTGGCGGGGCCAGGAAGCCGCGGGATGCTGGCCGCAGCCACCACCACGGCCAGGGCTCCGAGGCCCCACGGCAGCGCAGTCAGCGTGGCCACGCCGCCCACCAGCAGCGGGCCGCCGGCGTCGCCGAGCTCCCGTCCCAGTTCGGCCGATCCCATGGTCCGGCCCATCCGCTCGGGCGGGGTGCTGTCAGCCAGGTGCGCGAACCCCAACGGGGTCGCGGCGCCGATACCGGTGCCGATGGCCGCGGCGGCCACGAAAATGGTGACCGCGGCGGGAGCAGCCGCGAGCAGGGCGATGCCGGCGGCAATCAACAGCAGTCCCGCCGTCGTGCCTTTGTTGTCCGTGACCCGGCCCTGGTCCCGGAGCCGGCCCATCCACGGCTGGGTGAGCACCGAGCCCAGCGCCAGGACGCTGACCGCCGCGGTGCCGTCGAACGCGTCGAGGCCGTGCCGGGTGGCGAGCGCCGGGAGGAACCCAATGGCCGCGCCCAGGGCACCGGTGGAGGCGGCCAGCACCAGCGTGGGAACCAGGAACCTCCGCTCGCCCACCTGCCGCACCAGGTCCATCACCGTGTACCGCGGCCGGGGCAGCGGCTCCAGGTGCGGCACGGCGGCGAGAACCCAGACGGCCGTGGCCGCGGCCAGCGCCGCCAGGACGCCGAAGAGCAGGGCAAAGCCGCCGGCAAGGATCAGCCCGGCACCCAGCAGGGGGCCGATGATGTAGCCCAGGCTCTTCCATGAGCCGTAGCGGCCAAAGTAGGCGCCCGCCTTCCCGCCCGCGGCCAGCCGCGCCACCATGGCGGACGACGCCGGCGAGAAGGCCGAGGCGGCAGCGCCCTGTCCCAGCCGGGCCAGGGCGAGCATGAACGGGTCCGCAGCCCAGAGCCCGATCAGTGACAGCGCAGCGAAGGCCAGGAGGCCGCCGACGATGACGGGCTTGGGGCCCACCCTGTCGCTGAGGGCACCGAAGACCGGTTTAAGGAAAACTTCGGCGACGTCGTACAGGGCCAGCAGGATGCCCAGGTTCAGCAGCGTCAGCCCGATGTTGCCGCTTTGGGCACCCAGGCCGGCGGCGATGCTGTGGGCGCCGAAGGCGGTGACAAAACCTGCCGCGTAGAGCGGGGCGGTGGCGGCACGGGTGGCCAGGGCAGCGGGAGGCACGGTTCAAATGTACTGGCAGGACGCAGGGGCGGGCCTGTTGGCACGCACGGAGGTAAGGTCTACCCTTCGTGGCAGGGACAGTCCACGGACGGCCCCGCGGAACTCCGAAAAGGAGGAGGAGCCGTGACGATCATTGACAACGCCGTGTACGTGAACGGGCTGCGGACCGAGGACCCGGACAGCCTGGACGAGACCTACTTCGTGCTGCGGCAGCGCGAGGGGATGGCCTGGATCGGCCTGTACCGTCCCGACGCCGAAGAACTCCAGTCCGTAGGCGAGGAATTCGACCTCAACCCGCTCGCTGTCGAGGACGCCCTCGCCGGCCACCAGCGGGCCAAGCTGGAACACTACGGTGAATGCCTGTTCCTGGTGCTCCGCCCGGCCCGGTACCGCGACGACGTGGAGAAGGTGGATTTCGGCGAGATCCACGTCTTTGCCGGCGACGAATATGTGGTCACCGTCCGGCACGCCGAGTCCCCGGACCTGGCCAAGGTCCGCCGCCGGATGGAGGCGATGCCCGAGTTCCTGGCCCTCGGCCCGGAAGCAGTGCTCTACGGCATCCTCGACCAGGTGGTGGATGAGTACGAACCCGTGGCCGCGGGCCTGGAAAACGACATCGATGAGATCGAGGACGACCTCTTCGGCGCCGACCCCGACGTGTCCCGCCGCATCTATGAGCTCTCCCGGCAGGTCATCACGTTCCAGCGCGCCACCAGCCCGCTGGCCGGCATCCTGCAGGCCCTGATGGCCGGCACCCCGGAGCGTCCCGCGGGCACCGAACTCCAGGACCACCTGCGGGATGTGCTGGACCACGTCCTGCGGCTCAACGAACGGGTGGCCGCCTTCCGGGCCCTGCTGCAGAACGCCCTCGCGGTCAACGCCGCCCTGGTGGCGCAGCGGCAAAACAACGAGATGCAGCGCATGACGGAGTCCAGCCTGGAACAGAACGAGCAGGTCAAGCGCATCTCCTCGTGGGCGGCGATCCTCTTTGCCCCCACCCTGGTGGCATCCATCTACGGCATGAACTTCACCGCCATGCCGGAACTGACCTGGGCGTACGGCTATCCGTACGCCATTGGCCTCATGCTTGCCATGGGCCTGGCCCTCTACGTCACCTTCAAGCACAACAAGTGGATCTAGGGTGTCCGCAGAGATGAAGCCCGGGGCGGTCCCGCGGCGCCGGTACAGTGAAGCCATGCCTGCCCGTGAAGCACAGATCCCCGCACTGGACGAGCTGCTGGCAGGCGCCCACGTGGTCAGCCTGCCCATGCGCGTGAAGTTCCGCGGCATCATGGAGCGCGAGTCCCTGCTGCTCCAGGGCCCGGCAGGCTGGGGTGAATTCTGCCCGTTTCCCGAATACGGCGACGCCGAGGCCTCCCGCTGGCTCGCCGCCGCGGTCGAGGCCGGCTGGCAGGGGTTCCCCGAGCCGCTGCGCAGCCGGATCCCCGTCAACGCCACGGTCCCGGCTGTCCCCGCAGCCCAGGTGCCGGAGGTCCTGGCACGGTTCGGCCGGGTGGACGCCGTGAAGATCAAGGTGGCGGAGCGGGGCCAAACCCTCGACGACGACGCCGCCAGGGTCGCCGCGGTGCGCTCCGCCCTGCCAGAGGCGGCGCTCAGGGTGGACGCAAACGGCGGCTGGGACGTGCCCGCCGCCGTCACGGCACTCACCCGGCTGTCCGACGTCGGCCTGGAATACGCCGAACAGCCCGTGCCCACCATCGAAGGCCTGGCCGAAGTCCGTGCCCGGCTCCGTGACGCGGGGACGCCCGTGCCGGTGGCCGCCGATGAAAGCGTCCGCAAGGAGGACGATCCCCTGAAGGTGGCGCGGGCCGGGGCGGCGGACCTGATCGTGGTCAAGGTGGCGCCGCTCGGGGGAGTCCGGCGCGCCCTGGACATCGTGGCGCAGGCCGGATTGCCCGCCGTCGTCAGTTCCGCCCTGGACACGTCCGTGGGCATCCGGGCAGGACTTGCCCTGGCAGCGTCGCTGCCGGACCTGCCGTACGCCTGCGGCCTGGGCACGGTGTCCCTGTTCGCCTCGGACATCACCCGTGATCCGCTGACGGCCGACGACGGCGCCATCACCCTCCGCGATGCCGCCGCCGATCCCGGGCTGCTGGAGCAGTACAAGGCCGCCCCCGAACGCCGGGACTGGTGGCTGGAACGCCTGCGCCGCGTCCACGCGCACCTCACCCGGTAGACGCGCGCTCACTGGTGGCGGCTCGCGGGGCGAGGCGTGTGCAACAACCAGCGTTCCTGCAGGTCACGGGCGGTTAACCTGCGCTTCACCTGCATGACGGCTGCGCGTAGGAAGCGGCTGACAGTGTGTCACCGACCCCAGAGGAACATTTGGAAGGCACCCTCATGTCTGAAACGCCCACCCGCAAATTCACGTTGCTGCCCATGCTCGGCCATACCAAGGGCAAGCGCAGCGCCGTGACCTGCGCACTCAAATGCGACAACGCCTGCGCCGGCGATGTCTGCAACACCAGCTCCAACAGCTACTTCCGCGACATCGCGTCAGCCACCATGTCCCGCCGCGCGGCCCTGGGCTTCGGCGCCGCCGGTGCGCTCGCCGTCGTGCTGGGCAGCGCCGCCACGTCGCCGGAAACGGCCAACGCCGCCGGTCTTTCCAAGGCTGCCAAGGAGGGCTTCGGCAAGTCCAAGCTCCAGTTCACCGCCATCCCGTCGGTGGACGCCGCCGTCGACGCCGTCACCGTCCCGGCCGGCTACACCTGGCAGCCCGTAATCCGCTGGGGTGACCCCATCTTCAACGACGCACCCGATTTCGACCTCAACAACCAGTCGGCGGCCGCGCAGGAAAAGCAGTTCGGCTACAACAACGACTACACCGACATCCTGGAGATCCCGGACAGCAAGGGCCGCCGCGCCGTCCTCTTCTCCAACCACGAGTACACCAACGAGAACATCATGTTCCCGGCCACGATGCCGGCGGACCAGGTGCGCGCCGTGGGCGCGGCAGCCCACGGCCTCTCCGTGGTGGAACTCGAGCGCAAGAACAAGAACAAGCCGTGGTCCTACGTCAAGGGCGCAGACCTGAACCGGCGCTTCCTGAACAGCACCGTGTACGAACTCACCGGCCCGGTGGCAGGTTCCGCGCTGGTCAAGACCGTCGCAGACCCCAGCGGCCGTGCCATCAGGGGAACCCTGGGCAACTGCGCCGGCGGCACCACACCGTGGGGCACCATCCTTTCCGGCGAGGAGAACTTCAACGGCTACTTCGTTGCACCGGGCACCTCGGCGGAAGACAAGCGCTACGGGCTGACCTCCAAGGCCACTGCCCGCCAGTGGGAGCTCGATGATCCCCGCTGGGACACCCGCAACGCGGGCTACGAAAACGAGACCAACCGGTTCGGTTGGATCGTGGAGGTGGACCCGTTCGACCCCACCTCCACCCCGAAGAAGCACTCCTCGCTGGGGCGCTTCAAGCACGAGGGCGCCAACGTGATCATCGCCCGGTCCGGGCACGCCGTCGCCTACTCCGGTGACGATGAGCGGTTCGATTACCTCTACAAGTTCGTCTCCCGCGACAAGTACCGCGAGGGGGACCGCAAGCACAACATGACCCTGCTGTCCGCCGGCAACCTCTACGTCGCCAAGTTCACCGGCAACTCGCCGGCCGCGGAGATCACCGGCACCGGCGCCGTCCCGTCCGACGGAGCCTTTGACGGCATCGGCGAATGGCTGCCGCTGGTGGTGGACGGCAAGTCCGCGGTGCCCGGCATGTCCGTGGAACAGGTCCTGGTCTACACCCGCCTCGCTGCGGACAAGGTGGGCCCCACCAAGATGGACCGCTGCGAGGACGTCCAGCCGAGCCTGCACACCGGCAAGGTCTACGTGGCCTGCACCAACAACTCCAACCGCGGCACCGGTGCGAACGAAGCCGCCACGGAGGTCAACCCGCGCAACCAGAACCGCGACGGGCACATCGTGGAAATCACCGAAACCGGCGACCAGACTTCCACCACCTTCACGTGGAACCTGCTCATGGTCTGCGGCGACCCGGCGCAGGGCGACGTCACCTACTTCTCCGGCTTCCCGGTGGACAAGGTCTCGCCCATTTCCTGCCCGGACAACCTCGCGTTCGACTCCGTGGGCAACCTGTGGATCTCCACCGACGGCGCCCCCTCCGGCATCGGCCGCGCCGACGGCCTGTTCAAGGTGACGTTGGAAGGTGCCGAGCGCGGCAAGGTGGAGCAGTTCCTGGCCGTTCCGCGTGACGCCGAAACCTGCGGTCCGATCGTCCACGACGAGGAGCGCTCGGTGTTCGTCGCCGTGCAGCACCCGGGCGAAGACGGAACCTTCGAAGCTCCGCGGTCCTACTTCCCGGACTACGTCGCCGCAGGTTCGACGCCGGCAGCCGGCCAGGTGCGCGCACCCCGTCCCGCGGTCATCCAGGTGTTCCGCGGCTAATTCCCGTTGCCCTATCACTTTGGGTCCCTAAAACCGGGTTTTAGGGACTCAAAGTGACGGCGCATCGTGGGAGGGCGGGGCGTTGGGGGTGGCAGACTGGGTGGGTGACTTCGCTGAACGATCCCGCCCACGACGCCGCCACTTCCGGGGCCCGGCACGCTTCCACGTCCCAGGCCCACGGTGCCCCCACGTCCGCCGCCTCCGCCTCCACTGACGACGCCGGGGCCAGCCTCACAGCCATCGCGGCGGCACGGATCGCCGTTGCTGCCTTGCTCGACGGCGGGGTGCAGCATGTAGTGGTCTGCCCCGGATCGCGGTCTGCGCCCATGGCCTACGCACTGGCCGAGGCAGCGGCGGCAGGGAAGGTGGAGCTGCTGGTCCGGATCGATGAGCGGGCCGCCGGCTTCACCGCGCTGGGCCTGGGCCTGGCCACCGGATCGCCAGCGGCCGTGCTCACCACGTCCGGTACCGCCGTCGGGAACCTGATGCCGGCGGTGATGGAGGCCAACCACGCCGCCGTCCCGTTGGTGGTCCTGTCCGCGGACCGGCCGGACGAACTCCGGGGCACGGGCGCCAACCAGACCACCATCCAGCCGGACCTGTTCGGTGAACACGTCCGGTTCGCCGCCGACGTCGCGGCGGGCAGCAACCCGGAACGTGCCGTCAGCACGGCCTTGTCCGCGGCCACCGGTGCGTTCGAGACCATTCCGCCGGGCCCGGTCCAGCTGAACCTGGCCTTCCGCGACCCCCTGGTGCCCGCCGAGGGGGAAGGGCTCCCCGCGGCAGCAGGCCGGCAGCGCTTCCGGATCGGCTCCGAGCCGCTGGTCATGAACCTGCCGCCCGCGCCGGAGGAACTGCCGGAGCGCCGCACCGTGGTGCTCGCCGGACACGACGCCGGTCCGGTCGCCGAGGCGTTCGCGCGCGCCCACAACCTGCCGCTGCTGGCAGAGCCTTCATCGAACTCCCGGTTCGGACCCAACGCCGTGGGCGCCTACCGGCTCCTGCTGGAGCACTTTGGGCCCACCGCGGACCAGCCGATCGAACGCGTGGTGCTGTTCGGCCGGCCGACGCTGTCCCGGCCGGTGGCAGCCCTGCTGGCCCGATCCGACGTCCAGTCAGCGCTGTACCAGCCGGTACCCGTGGCCTGGTACGTGCCCGGCCGGCGCACCGAACTCCCGCTGGCGGAACTGTCCGACCTGGCGGAATTCGCCGGCCGCGGCTCATCGGGGTGGCTGGACACCTGGCTCCTGGCAGGCTCGGCCGCGCAGCACGCCGTTGACCAGGTGGTGTCCGCCGTGCCTGCCGCCACCGGGCCGTCGGTGGCCTCCAAGGTGTGGCAGCATTCCCGCGGCCAGCTGCTCCTGGGCTCCTCCAACGGAATCCGTGACGCCGATCTCGCCGCCCTTCCCGCGCCGGACCCCGCAGCCACCGTCTACGCCAACCGGGGCCTGGCCGGGATTGACGGGACCATCTCCACCGCCACCGGGCTGGCCCTCGGCGGCCACCAGGAAACCACCGTCCTGCTGGGGGACGTCACCTTCCTCCACGACGCCGGCGGCCTCCTCCTCGGCACCGGCGAAGAAGTGCCGGACCTGCGCATCGTGGTCCTCAACGATTCCGGCGGCGCGATCTTCGACCTGCTCGAACACGGAGCCGTGCGTGAAGGCGGGCGCTACGGAGACGCCGTGGAACGCCTCTTCGCCACCCCGCACTCGGTGGACATCGCGGCACTGACCGCGGCGTACGGCGTCGGACATTCCCTGGTGACCACGACGGCGGGACTCGCCGAAGCGCTCGGCCAGCCGGTCCAGGGGCGCAGCATCGTGGAGGTCCGCACCGACCGCAGCTCGCTGCGGCAACTCCACACCCGGATCAAGGACGCGGTGGCGTCGGCCGTGACAGCGGTGCTCCGGGGGCAGTAGGCGCGGATCCGGCGGGTCAGCCGGACGGAGGCGTGAACTGGCTGATGGAGAACACCGCTCCCTGGGGATCCCGGATCAGCGCCTCCCTGGTCCACTCGGTGTCGTCGGTGCGCAGAACCTCCGCCCCGAGCCCGGCGGCATCGGCTGCCGTGCGGTCCCGGTCCACGACGGTGAACGTGACGTGCCAGCGCGCCGGCTTGCCCGGGCCGGTGGGTGCCACCCAGGCAACGGCGTCCTCGAACCCCGGAGGAGCTGAGATCTCAGCCTGCCGGTTCCGGATGTCCGGGTCCACGGTGGCTGCGAGGTGGTCGCCGTACCCGGGCCGGCGCACCATCAGGCCAAAGCCGAGGTCATCGATTTCCCAGCCGAACGCGTCGCGGTAGAAGCCGACGGCGGTGCCCGGATCCGGGGTGTGTAGGTCGCTGAAGTTCCAGGCCCCCGGTACGTTGACGGCCTGTGCTCCGGGCCGGCGCCTGGCCTGCCAGACGTGGAACCCTGCGCCCTGCGGATCCGCCAGCGCCGCGTCCCGGCCGCCTTCGCCGGCATCCTCCGGCCCCGCAACGAGCGTGGCACCGGCGGTGACGAGTTTGCTCACGGCCGCGTCGGCGTCGTCCACCGCGATGTACGTGTTCCACGCCGCCTCGGCGCCGCTACCCAGCTCTGCACCGCCGCCCAGCCCGGCGGCGTCCTGCCCGTCGAGTTTCGCGATCAGGTACCTGCCGGGTGCGCCGGGAGGCATGACGTCCTCGAAGGTCCAGCCGAAGAGGCCGGAGTAGAAGGTCACGGCGGCATCGACGTCGGGCTGGGTGGTATCCACCCAGCAGGGGACGCCGGCCGGGTAGGTGCGTGGGGTCATGGCTGGCTCCTGCTTTCCTTGATGGCCGCCTCGAAAGCCGGCAGGCTGCGCTCGATCATGTCCTCGTTGGCGGTCAGGGAGATCCGGAAGAAGCCCGGCGTCTCAAACAGGGTTCCCGGGAACACGAACACGTTGCGGCGGGCAAGGGACTCGGTGAAGGCATCGTCGTCGGGCCCGGGGGTGCTGACAAACAGGTAGAACGTGCCTTCCGGCGGCCTCATCCCATAGCCCATGGCGCCGAGCGCTTCCACCAGGCGGTCCCGGCGGCGTTCCAGTTGCTTGACGTCGATGGAGAACTGTTCCAGGTCCGGCAGTGCGTGCTGGAGGAGCGCGTTCGGGTAGATCCAGCCCATGGCCACCTGCAGCCCCGAGATGGCCGGGGCCATTCCGTCCCGGTTCGGCATGCCGGGCGGCAGAGCCAGGTAGCCCACCCGCTGGCCGGGGGAGAGGTGGGTCTTTCCATAGGAGTAGGCCAGCAGGGTGTAGGGGTAGAACTCCACGGGGCTGTGGAACCGTTGACCGTCGAATACGATCCTGTTGTAGGCCTCGTCCGAGATCAGGTAGATCCGCCGCCCGATCCTGGCGGACGCCGCCTCCAGCAGCCCGGCCAGCCGGTGCAGCAGGTCCTCCGGATAGATCCGTCCCGTGGGGTTGTTGGGCGAATTGACGATCACGCAGCGGGTCCGGTCCGTGATAGCCCTCCCGACTGCGTCCAGGTCCAGGTCAAAGGTGTCCATGTCCGCCTTCACCTTGACGGGCACCAGCCCTGCCTCGAGGATCAGCGGCTCGTACAGGAACCACGGCGGCAGGCTGTAGATCACCTCGTCTCCGGGATCCGCCACTGTCTTCAGGGCCAGGGCGATCGCGGCGAACCCTCCGGTGGTCAGGTAGATGTCCCCAGCCTCGAACGGCACATCCAGCAGCCCGCGGAGGGCGAGTGCCGCCGCCTCCCGGGCCTGGCCGCCGTTGGTCTGGTAGGCGAACCATTGGTCGTTCCGGGGCACCAGGGCAGCCTGCAGCGTGGCCACGTACCGGTCCGGCGGCATCTGGTGCGGGTTGCCGAACGTGAAGTCGCAGGCGGCAGCCTGGTCTTCTCCGCGGTTGAGATACCGCCGGATGAAGGAATCGACCCGCTGGAACGAGGGGACCGAGGCCAAACGGGCGGCGCGGGCGGAAACCTCCGCGGGGTGGGGAGACGATGGGGACGGGCCGTTCATGTCTGCGCTCCTGTACTGGCCACCCGGCGGATGCGGCGGCGGGGACGGGCAGCACGCTGCTGAGCCAGGGCTGTGATGGGACCCATTCTGGGCCGGGGCACCGGCGGAAGTAAAGGTCCCTGCAAAGGAGGCGCCGGCGTCGGCCGTTCCGCGGGCGGACCCGGGGGCAGGGAGGGAGCGCAGACAGAAAATCCCCGGCGCCGGGAAGGAACGGGCGCCGGGGATTTCGTGGAGGAACCGGGAGAAAGGCCGGGCCTACTCCTCGATCTCGATGTGGGTCGGGTCCAGGACGCGGCGGAGGAACTCCTTGGTGCGCGGCTGGGCGGGGGAACCGATGACCTGCTCGGCCACGCCTTCCTCCACCACCACGCCGCCGTCCATGAACACCACGCGGTCCGCCACTTCGCGGGCGAAGCCCATCTCATGGGTGACCACCAGCATGGTCATGCCCTCCTTGGCCAGGTTCCGCATGACGGAGAGGACATCGCCCACGGTTTCGGGGTCCAGCGCGGAGGTGGGCTCGTCGAAGAGCATCAGTTCGGGGTTCATGCTCAGGGCGCGGGCGATGGCCACGCGCTGCTGCTGCCCGCCGGAGAGCTGGTCCGGGAACCGGTCGGCCAGGTGCCCCAGGCCCACGCGCTCCAGGTTGTGCAGGGAGACCTTGTCCGCCTCGGCCTGGGACCGCTTGAGGACCTTGGTCTGGGCGATGGAGCAGTTCCGAAGGGCGTTCAGGTGCGGGAACAGGTTGAACTGCTGGAACACCATGCCCACCTTGCGGCGCATCCGGTCGATGTCCACATCGGGATCGGTGGCTTCAAAGCCGCCCACGTGGATGCTGCCCTGGTTGGGCTGCTCCAGGAGGTTGACGCAGCGCAGCAGGGTGGACTTGCCGGAGCCGGACGGCCCGATCAGGCAGACCACCTCGCCCGGCTTCACGGTCAGGTTGATGCCTTTGAGGACCTCATTTGATCCGTAGGACTTGCGCAGGTCGGTGATGTCCACGCCGGCAGCGTGCACGGCGGTGGAGTTTACGACGTCGTTCATGGCTTCCCTGCCTATCGCTTGGTCCGCGCGGAGCGGCTTTCGAACTTCCGGGCCAGGAGGCTCAGGGGGATGGTGACCACCAGGTAGAAGGCACCCGCCACGAGCAGCGGCGTGAGGCCGGCGCCCAGGCTGGAGATGCCGTCGCGGCCGAACTTGGTCAGCTCGTACTGGGACGCGGTCAGGCCCAGGACGTAGATCAGCGACGAGTCCTTCGTCAGGAGGATGACCTCGTTGGTCAGCGGCGGCAGGACGATCTTGAAGGCCTGCGGAATGACGATGGTGACCATGGCCCGCCACTGCGGCATGCCCAGGGAGCGGGCTGCCTCAAGCTGGCCCTTGGGGACCGCCTGGAGGCCGGCGCGGAGGGTTTCGGCGATGTACGCAGAGGCGACGATGCCCAGCGAGATCATCACGATGATGGTCACGTTCCACTGGACGCCGAAGGCCAGCGGCACGCCGTAGCCAAAGGCGATGAACACCAGCAGCGCGGGAATGCCGCGGAAGAACTCGATGTAGCCGGTGGCGATCCAGCGGTACAGCGGGAAGCTGGAGAGCTTCATCAGGGCCAGCAACAGGCCGCCGCTGAGGCCCACCACGAAGCCGAGGAAGGTGTAGATCAGGGTGTTCTTCAGGCCCACCAGGAAGATGTCGGGGAACATCGGCCCGATCTTGCCGAAGTTGAAGACGTTGGTGGCCATGGTCTTCCAGTCAGTGGCCAGGACCAGTGCGGCGATGGCCACCACAAAGATCGCAGCCTGGACGTACAGGCTTACTCTGGCTCGCTGGCGTGCGGTCATTGCCATTGGGGTGCTCACATTCGTTGTGCGTGGCTGAGGCCCCGGACGGCTGCCGTGCGTGCCGACCGGGGCCTCATTGCCTGAACTCTGTTCACCGGGACCCGGGGTGGTCCCTGGCGCTGGCTACTTGGCGGTTTCGCCGAACCAGGTGGTCTGGAACTTGGCCAGGGTGCCGTCGTCGGTCAGGCGCTTGAGCGTGCCGTTGACCTTGTCCAGCATCGCGGTGTTGCCCTTCTTGATGGCGATGCCGAGCTTCTCGCCCGTGGCGTAGTCCTCAACGCGGGTGAACTGGGTGTTGTCCTTGATGGCGTAGCCGAGCACCGACTGGTTGCCCAGGGCGGCGTCGATGGTGCCGGCCTCGAGGGCCTGGACCAGGAGGCCGGAGTCCTCGAACTGCTGGGCTTCGATGCCCTTTTCCTGGGCGTACTTGGCACCGGTGGTGGCCTGCTGGACGCCGACCTTCTTGCCCTTGGCGGTGTCGATGTTCTCGACGCCGGAGCCTTCCTTGGCCACGAGGGTCAGGTCGTCATCCATGTAGGGGTTGGAGAAGTCCATGACCTGCTTGCGGGTGTCGGTGATGGACACGGAGGAGATGGAAGCGTCGCAGCCGGTCAGTGCGGTGCCGGTCTCGATGGCTTCGAAGGAGCTGTCCACGATGTTCAGTTCCGCGTTCAGGTCCTTGGCGATCTCGGTGGCGATGTCGATGTCGAAGCCGACCGTCTTGCCGTCCTTCTGGAATTCGAAGGGCTCGTAGGGGACGTCCGAGCAGACCGTGAACTTGCCTGCGTTGATGAGCTGTACGCCGCCTTCGGATGCGGCGGGGGTGGAGCTGCCGCCGCACGCCGTGAGGGTGAGGGCGCCGACGGCAAAGAGTGCTGCTGCCTTGGCGGTCATTTTGGCCGTAGCCAGGGACTTGAGCTGCATGTTTCTTACCTTTTGTTGCAGGGGTATGCGGTACTAAATCGGTTCATAGTGTAGCGCCGATTGTGAGATGTGCATCACAGGAAACTTAGTTTCACTATTGGATAACTAAAATACCCGCATCTTCAAGCCTAGGCGAAGCGTTGGTGTCTCGGATACCGGACGCCGGCTTAATGCCGGATGCCCAGCGACTCAAGCATGGGGCGGAACTTGGCCCACGTTTCGGCCAGCTCGGCTTCCGGCTGTGATCCGTCGACAATGCCACAGCCGGCATATAACCGGACCGTGCCCGGCGACTCGATGACGGCGCCGCGCAGGGCGATGCCCCATTCGCCGTTCCCGGCCGCGTCCAGCCAGCCCACCGGCCCGGCATAGGGTCCGCGGTCCAGGTGTTCCAGTTTGCGGATCAGGGCCCCGGCCACCTGGGTGGGGGTGCCGCAGACCGCGGCCGTGGGGTGCAGGGCGTTGATGAGGGCCAGGCAGGTGGGGACGTGGCCTTCCACCTCCGCCAGCTCCGCCTTCACGTCCGAGGCGAGGTGCCACACGTTGGGCAGTTCGAGGATGAAGGGTTCGTCGTGGGCGTTCATTGCCTCGGAGAACGGGGCCAGCTGTGAGGTCAGGGACTGGATGGCGATCTCATGCTCGTGCCGCTGCTTTTCGGAACCGGCCAGTACCCGGGTGGCGTAGTCCATGGGCAAACCATCCTCACCGTGGGCGTCACGCCGGTCCAGCGTTCCGGCCAGCACGCGCGCCTGGGCGGTGCGGCCCTCCACCTGGATCAGCATTTCCGGGGTGGCCCCCACCAGTCCGTCCACGCCGTAGGTCCAGCATTCCCGGTACCGGGCCGCCAGTTCACGCAGCACCTGGGACGCCCGGACGCCTGAGGGGATCGTCGCCACGACGTCCCGTGCCAGCACCAGCTTCTCCAGCGCGCCGGTCCGGATTTCCTCCACACCGGCCGCCACCGCCTCCATCCAGGCTTCCTCGCTCAGCGAGCCCGTGTGCAGGGTCGCCCCGGCGGCCAGGGGAAGCGGACGGACGACGGCGCCGCCCTCCCGTGAAGCGCCCCCCGCCTCGGTGCCGTCCCCGGCCGGGTCCGCTGCCGCCGTCGTGCGTTCCGGCGCGGCACCGGCGGAAAAGGAACCGTCAATCGAATCGCTGCCCAGCCAGCGCTGCAGGGCGGCGAGGGCGCCGGCTTCGGTCAGCGGGCCGTCGGCGAACGTCAGCTGGGTGAGCCATGCGCGGTTGTCCCGCACGCCCACCACGATCTCGGGAACGATCAGCCGCGATTCGTGGGCGGAGGTCTTGGAAAAGGCAAAGGAGCCGAACGCCACCGGGCCGGTGCCGGGCAGTTCGACGGCGTCCGTGACGCTGGCCTCGAGGACCAGGTGGCGCCACCAGATGTCCGCTTCGAGGAAGCGTTCCGGGCCGGTAGCGGTGAAGCGGGCGATCTCGCCGAAACCGGCCAGTCCCGCCTCGCGCCGGGTCCAGCAGAGGACATCGTCCCGCACCAAAAACGCAGGAAGCCCCCCGGGGAATTCTTTTCCATCCAGGGGGACTGTCAGGCTTTTCAGGAGTCCGGTGCCGAGCGTGCTTGTCATGATGGATCAACAGTACCCCCGACAGTAATTGGCGGTACTTCGCAGTAGTTTTCCGCGCCCGGGCCCGGGGGAGAGGGTGCGAAGCCGCGCTGGTCCGGACCCGCACGAACATTTGAGACAATGGCATGGTGAACCGAGCATCCTTGGATAAGCGTCCGGACGAAGTAGCCACGATGTTTGACGACGTCGCACCGAAATACGATGTCGTCAACGATGTCCTCTCCATGGGGCAGACCCGCCGCTGGCGGAAGATCGTGGTCGATGCGATGGAAGTCTCCAAGGGCCAGCGGGTCCTGGACCTTGCCGCCGGGACCGGCACGTCCAGCGAGCCATATGCCGATGCCGGCATAGATGTGGTTGCCTGCGATTTCTCCCTCGGCATGCTCAAGGTGGGCAAGCGCCGCCGCCCGGACATCAACTTTGTCGCCGGGGACGCCACCAACCTGCCGTTCGCGGACAACACCTTTGACGCCAGCACCATCTCCTTTGGCCTGCGCAACGTCAATGAGCCCAAGAAGGCACTGAAGGAGATGCTGCGCGTCACCAAGCCCGGCGGCCGGATGGTCATCGCCGAGTTCTCCCAGCCGGTGGTTCCGCTGTGGCGGACCATGTACACCGAATACCTGATGCGTGCCCTGCCCGCCATCGCCACCAAGGTTGCCTCCAACCCGGATGCCTACGTCTACCTCGCCGAATCCATCCGGGCCTGGCCGGACCAGGACCACCTTGCCGCCTGGCTGCAGGACGCCGGCTGGGAGAACGTCAACTACCGCAACCTCACCGGCGGCATCGTGGCGGTCCACCGCGCCTTCAAGCCTGCCGATTCCTCGCCCGACGGCGCTGCTGCCGCCATCTCCGCGCACAAGGGCCCGGTGGCCAAGCTGCGGCGCAACATCGCGCACTGACCTGTGAAGGTCCTGATTGTCGGTGCCGGTCCTGCCGGGTCCACCGCCGCGTACTACCTCGCCAAGGCCGGCCTTGAGGTCACGGTCCTGGAAAAGACAGCGTTCCCGCGGGAGAAGGTCTGCGGCGACGGGCTGACGCCCCGCGCGGTCCGCGAAATCCAGAAGCTCGGACTGCCGCACCCCGAAAACGACGGCTGGCGGCGCAACAAAGGCCTGCGCCTGATTGCCGGCGGCCGCACCATCGAGCTGCCCTGGCCGGAGGTCTCCGACTTCCCGCAGTACGGCCTGATCCGCACCCGGCTCGGCTTCGACGAGGAACTGGCCCGGCACGCCCAATCCGCCGGGGCCACGGTCCTCGAACGGCACAGCGTCACCGAGGCCCTGCGGGGCGAGGCCGGCCGCGTCACCGGCGTCCGCGCAGCGCTCCTGGACGAGTCCGGACGCAAGACGGGCGAAACGCGCGACTTCAGTGCCGACGTCGTCCTCGCCGCAGATGGGAACTCCACGCGCACTGCCGTGTCCTTGGGGATGCACAAGCGCGACGACCGTCCCCTCGGCGTCGCCGTCCGCACCTACTTCACGTCGCCGCGCACTGACGACGACTGGATGGAGGGCTGGCTGGAGCTGCCCGGGCGCGACGGCAAGCTGCTGCCCGGTTACGGCTGGGTCTTCGGCGTGGGTGACGGCACCTCCAACGTGGGCCTGGGCATCCTGAACTCCTCCAAGGACTTCGGCAAGCTGGACTACAAGCAGGTGCTGCGCGAATGGACCGCCGGCATGCCCCCGGAGTGGGGATTCACGCCGGAGAACCAGGTGGGCGAAATCCGCGGTGCCGCCCTGCCCATGGGCTTCAACCGCACGCCCCACTACTCGCCCGGACTGCTCCTCCTGGGCGACGCCGGCGGCATGGTGTCCCCGTTCAACGGCGAGGGCATTTCCTACGCCATGGAGTCCGCCCGGTTCGCCGCCGAATTCATCATCGACGCGTCCTCGCGCACGGCTGCTTCGGGCGGGACGTACGACGCCGACGCGCACCTCGCGCGGTACGCGGACTATGTACGGGACCAGTGGGGTTCACACTTCACCCTGGGCCGGGTGTTCGCCACACTGATCGGCAAGCCCGCCGTCATGAAGCTCGCGCTGCGGACAGGTATGCCTATCCCGGTGCTGATGCGGTTCGTGGTGCGGCTGCTGGCCAACCTGACCGATCCATCCGCCAAGGGCATCGAGGACCGGATGATCCGGGTCCTCGAATCACTGGTTCCGGCGACATCCAATGCCTCTCAGGCGACGAATCAGCGGTATCCGCAACAAAAAGTTAGGGTTAACCCGTGACCAACTCCGCAGACCACAGCTGGACGCACGCCGGGCACGGCCTGCCGGACTCCGAACCCAGTCTCAACACCACCGCCATCGCCACCGGACTGCAGCTGCCGGCCGGATTCGCCGCGATTGCGGGGGACCCCGAACTCGGCCCTGCCATCACCAACAACCTGGCCCGGGTGGAGAAGAAGCTCCGCGAGGCCATCGCCAACTCGGACCCCCTGGCTGACGCGACGTCGCGCCACCTGGTGGAGGCCGGCGGCAAACGCATCCGGCCGCTGCTGACCCTGCTGTGCGCCCACCTCGGTGACGCATCGCTGCCCGCCGTGGTGCAGGCCGCCGTCGTGGTTGAACTGACCCACCTGGCCACGCTGTACCACGACGACGTCATGGACTCCGCGCCGTTCCGCCGCGGTGCTCCCACGGCCCACGAGGTGTGGGGCAACTCGGTGGCCGTCCTCACCGGTGACCTGATCTTCGCCCGCGCCTCCATCCTGGTGTCCGAGCTGGGCGGTCGCGCACTCGGCATCCAGGCGCGCACCTTCGAGCGGCTGTGCCTGGGCCAGCTGCACGAAACCGTGGGCCCCCGTCCGGACGAGGACCCGGTGGAGCACTACCTGTCCGTGATCGCGGACAAGACCGGTTCCCTGGTGGCCGCCTCCGGGCAGTTCGGTGCCATCTTCTCCGGCGCCGACGAGGCATTCGAAGATGTGCTGGTGGAGTACGGCGAGAAGGTGGGTGTGGCCTTCCAGCTTGCCGATGACGTCATCGATGTCACCGGCGTCAAGGTCAAGTCCGGCAAGTCCCCGGGAACCGACCTGCGCGAAGGTGTCCCCACACTGCCGGTGCTGCTCCTGCGCCGGGCCGCAGCGGATGGCGACCAGTCCGCCGTCGACCTCCTGACCCTGATTGACGGGGACCTGTCCTCCGATGAGGCCCTGGCTGCCGCCGTGGCCGGGCTGCGCGAGCACCCCGTGACGGCCGAGTCGTGGGTGGTGGCCCGGTCCTGGGCCGACGAGGCGATTGCCGCGCTGGCTCCGCTGCCCGACGGCGTGGTCAAGGATTCCCTGTCCAACTTCGCGCTGGCCGTGGTGGACCGCGCCAGCTGACACTTTCCGGCAGAGGCCCGGTTTCCCGTGGTTGTACTGGCTGCGGGAGCCGGGCTTTTCCATGCCTGCTGCTTAACGGGACAGCCCCGGTCCGCAACAACCGAAGCTGCTGTGAACCGGGACTGTCTCTCCGTTCGCATCAGACCCGCCGGAGGCGTTTAGCGGATCCGTGAATAGCTTATGACACATCTGTCACAAGATGCAAGTCTGAATTTACTGCGGCTGTCACGAGATTTTCCTGCTGAGTCTCCCCAGGTTTCGGAGGAAAGATGGCCGGTGGCCCGGCGGGTCGTAGCGCCACACCGTAGCGGCAGATCAAACCTGGGGAATCCCAGCGGCGCCGGTTATGCACATAGGGGCTCCGAGGCGTCCCGCCACCCCCGGTTATCCGCTGGGCTGGCAGGATGGATGTGCCCCGCTTTCTCCGCCAGGCCGGCTCTGTAGCCCGCACTGCAACAGTCCTGAGCGCCGGCTTTACCCACCGGGATATCCGCAACGCAGTGGCGGCGGGTGAGGTCTGCCGGCTCAGGCATGGAGTGGTGGCCCTGCCGGGAGCCCCCTCGGACTTCGTCGCTGCGGTGCTGGGTAATGGGCTGCTCACATGCGCTTCCGGAGCCGCCCACCGCGGGCTGTGGTTGCTGAACCAGCCGGAGAAGGTACACCTGTTCTGCCGGCACGGCGGGCCGCCGGAGACGGTGGTGCACCGCGAAAGCCTGGTTCCGCATGGAACGGCGGAGCCAGTTGCAAGTATCACTGACATACTCATTCACGGCCTGCGGTGCCTGCCAGAGGTTGAAGCGGCGGTGATGGTGGAGAGCGCCGTGCGCCAGGGCGTGACGACGTTGCCCTATCTGCGCCAACGGCTGCCGGGAAACCGGAATGGGGCTGCCCGGAAAATGCTGGACCTCGTTGACGGCACTGCTGACTCGGCCATTGAGGTCGTGGCCCGGTTGCTTTTCCGCAGTGAGGGAATCTACACGGAGACCCAGGTCGAGCTGCCAGGAATCGGCTGTGTGGACTTCCTGCTGGAAGGGTTCCTGATCGTCGAGATCGACGGCGGCAGCCACCTTGAGCCGCGGCAGGTCAAGAAGGACCGTTCGCGGAACAACGCCAGCACCCTTAGCGGCTATTCCGTCCTGCGGTACGGTTACGCCGACGTCGTCTACAACCCGCAGAAGGTGGTTGCCGAGGTTTGGCAGGTCCTCCGGGGCAGGGTGATCCGCTGAAATTCCCCAGGTTTGAACCGCGGAACCGCAGACGCACCGGCAAAACCGGGGGACACGCCGTCGGGCTTCCTCAAAGGCGGGGAAGTTCAGCGGGCATCCGGGCCGTACACCGGGGCCTGGGGCAAAAGGATCAGTCTTCCTCGTCCTCTTCGAAGGCCCACTCGAACATGTCGAACACGAACTCGGAGAACGTGCCTTCCTCGGACTTCCACTGCCCCCGCGCATTGTTGCGGCGGTAGACGATGGGATCGGGAACGCTGAGGTCGCCGGTGCGGAAGCCCCAGGTGTACTCCTCTTCCTCATCCTCAAGGAACATCAGGAAGCCTTCGTCATCGACTTCGAGCTCGTCGGGATCCCAGAAGTAGTGGTAGGCCTCCATCAGGTCCTCGCAACCGCCGATGGCGAGGTAGAACTCGCGGAGCACCAGTGGAATCTGGAACTGGTGGCCGGCCAGCATTGCGTCGAGCTCTTCGGCGGACAGGCCGTCCTCTTCCTGCCATTCGTCCTCGAGATACTTCGGAACCAGCGCGCGGAATTTCTCGAGGAACATGTCAGTCATGCTCATATCCTAGCCAATGGCAGGGGCACCAAAATGCCACTTCACAGGCGGTGAAACCGGGCTCACGGCTTGGGATCGCTGCTCCGGCGCTGCCAGCCGTTGACAGCCAGCGGAGCCTGCCAGGAACGGCGCCAAGCCAGCACCCGGAAGGCGAAGACCACCGCGGCCACCACCGCCGCCGTCAGGACATTGAAGAGACCAAAAACCCACAGTGCCGACGTCATTGCAGAACCTACGAATGCCGGCACCGCGTAGATGGACTTCGGGTTGAACAGTTCCGGCACCTCGTTGGCGGTGACGTCCCGGAGCAGCCCGCCGCCCACCGCCGTCGTTACCCCCAACAGGACGGACGCCACCGGATTCATCCCGGAGGCCAGTGCCTTAATCGTGCCGGTCATGCAGAACAGGGCAAGCCCGCCGGCGTCGAACAGCGTCAGCATGGAGGTGTAGCGCTGGACGTAGGGGAAGAGGAAGTACACCAGCGCCGTGGCCAGCACCGGCGGCACTAGGTAGGCCGGGGTGGTGAACGCCGCGGGCGGGCCTGTGTTGAGGATGATGTCCCTGATCACGCCCCCGCCCAGGCCAACCAGGGAGGCCAGCAGCAGGGAACCCACGATGTCGATGTGCTTGCGCGCAGCCAGCAGCGAACCTGAGACAGCGAAGAAGAAGACGCCGAGCAGATCCAGCCATACCGGGGCGTTGTCAAAGGCGAAAGTCATCAAAGGTCCAGGTCATTCAAGAAGGGCGGACTGGGTGGCTCCAACGTTACGCTAGCCCGTATGAACAGCCCCATCATGATCGCCTGTGCCCACGGGACGTCCAGCAGCCAGGGAGCGGCGGAGGTCAACGCCCTGCGCGCCGCCATCGCCGACGCCCGGCCGGGACTCGACGTCCGCGAAGCCTACGTCGATGTGCAGCAGCCGGACCTGGTGGACGTGGTGGCCGGCCTTCCTGAAGGTGTTCCCGCCGTGGTGGTGCCGCTGCTGCTCAGCGTGGGTTACCACGTGAAGGTGGACATCGCCCGGGCCGTGAAGAGCCGGCCAGGCAGCGCAGCCGCCGCGCCGCTCGGCCCGGACCCGAGGCTGGCTCAGCTCCTGGACCAGCGGCTGCGCGAGGCCGGCACCACGGACAACGACGTCATTGTCCTGGCCGCTGCGGGATCCTCCAACCCGAACGCTGCCGTCAGCGTGGAGGAACTCCTGGGCCAGTTGCGCGGAGTGCGGTCCAACAGGATGGTGGCCGCGTACGGTGCGTCCGCCCAGCCGTCCGTGCCCGACGCCGTCGCGATGCTTCGGGAGGAACTGGCCGGAGGTGCCGGCGCGGGGGAGTCCGCCGGCGGCGTCGACGTCGGCGGGCGGGTGGTCATCGCGTCCTACCTGCTGGCGCCGGGCTACTTCCACGACCAGCTGGTCAAGGCGGGCGCGGACCTGGTGACCGAGCCGCTGCTGCCGTCCCGCGTGCTCGCCGACATCGCCCTGGACAGGTACGACGCCGCCGTCGCGGACATGGGCGGAACCGGAGGCTGAACCCCGGCGGCACCAGGCACGGATGCGCCGTGGAAATGGCCGCTCAAGCGGCCGTTGGGAAGCGCCGCCACGGCGCCCGGATGATGCACAGCGGGAAGGTCCGTTCAAGGCCCGTCGGCGTTTCGTGACGAAATGTTTCCCTAGGTGACTTCGCATTTCCGGCCCTTTGTGACGCTATTCGGGCGGGACCTACAGTCGTTGCATGACTGATACAGCTCTAGCCGGAGCGTCCGCGGCCTCCGCTGCCCCCAAGCGCCCCGCCCGTCCCGCTGCAAAGCCGCACGGGCAGTGGAAAGTGGACGGCAAGACGCCCCTGAACGCCAACGAAACCTGGAAGCAGGAAGACGACGGCCTCAACGTGCGCGAGCGTATCGAGACCATTTACGCCAAGGAAGGCTTCGACGCCATCCCCGGCCAGGACCTCCACGGCCGGTTCCGCTGGTGGGGCCTTTACACCCAGCGCAAGCCCGGGATCGACGGCGGCAAGACCGCAACCCTTGAGCCCCACGAGCTCGAGGATAAGTACTTCATGCTCCGTGTGAGGATCGACGGCGGTGCGCTCACCACCGAGCAGCTGCGAGTCATCGGCCAGATCTCCGTGGACTTCGCCCGGGACTCGGCCGACCTCACGGACCGCCAGAACATCCAGCTGCACTGGATCCGCGTGGAGGACATCCCCGAGATCTGGAACCGGCTGGAGGGCGTTGGCCTGTCCACCACCGAGGCCTGCGGCGACGTACCGCGCGTCATCCTGGGCTCGCCCGTGGCCGGCATCGCCAAGGACGAGATCATCGACCCCACCCCGCTGATCGCCGAGCTGGGGGAGCGGTTCATTGGCAACCCGCTGCTGTCCAACCTGCCGCGCAAGTACAAGACCGCCATCACGGGCCATCCCAGCCAGGACGTGGTGCATGAGATCAACGACTTCGCCCTGGTGGGCGTGGAACACCCCGAACTGGGGATCGGCTACGACCTCTGGGCCGGCGGCGCGCTGTCCACCAACCCGATGCTCGGCAAGCGCCTGGGCGCGTTCGTCAAGCCTGACCAGGCCGCCGACGTGTGGCTCGGCGTCACCAGCATCTTCCGCGATTACGGTTACCGCCGCATGCGCACCAAGGCGCGCCTGAAGTTCCTGATGGCGGACTGGGGCCCGGAGAAGTTCCGCCAGGTCCTCGAGGACGAATACCTGGGCTACAAGCTGGCCGACGGCCCCGCCGCGCCCAAGCCCGCCACCCCCGGGGACCACGTTGGCGTGCACGAACAGAAGGACGGCAAGTTCTTCATCGGCGCCACCCCGGTGGCAGGCCGCCTGTCCGGCTCCGCGCTGGTCAAGCTCGCCGACACCCTGGAGGCCCGCGGTTCGTACCGGCTGCGCACCACCCCGCACCAGAAGCTCGTGGTCCTGGACGTCGAGAAGGACCACGTTGAGCCGCTGGTGGCCGAACTGGACGCGCTGGGCCTGTCCGCCCGCCCGTCCGTGTTCCGCCGCGGCACCATCGCCTGCACCGGCATCGAGTACTGCAAGCTGGCCATCGTGGAAACCAAGCACACGGCCGCCACCGCAGTCGCCGAGCTGGAACGCCGCCTCGCGGACCTCGCCGAATCGGGCCAGCTGCCGCAGGCACTGTCATTGCACATCAACGGCTGCCCCAACTCCTGCGCCCGCATCCAGACGGCGGACATCGGCCTGAAGGGCATGATGCTTCCCACGCCCGACGGCGATCCCTCCCCGGGCTTCCAGGTCCACCTGGGCGGCGGGCTGGCGTCCAACGAACGCGGCGAGGCCGGCCTGGGCCGCACCGTCCGCGGCCTGAAGGTCTACGTCGACGACCTGCCCGACTACGTTGAGCGCGTAGTCCGCACGTTCGTGGCCCAGCGGGCGGAAGGCCAGACCTTCGCCGAGTGGGCCCACGCAGCAGACGAGGAGGCACTGCAGTAATGTCTAAGCACGCACTCGGAGTTGACCCTGTGGCTGCGCCGGCCGAGGCTTCAGCACAGGTCGAGGCCACGGCGGGGGCGGCATCGCCTGCCGCAGCCCCCAAGCTCCGTTCCAAGGAAGAACTCAAAGCCCTCGCAGAGGCCGGCGCTGCCGAGCTCGGCTGGGACGCCCCCGCCCGCGACGTGATCGCGTGGGTGGAGCGGAACTTCGACCTGCCGGCGGTCGCCGTCGCCTGCTCCATGGCCGACGCCGTCCTTCCGGCCCTGGTCGCGGACCAGATGCCCGGCGTCGACGTCCTCTTCCTGGAGACGGGCTACCACTTCCCGGAAACCTACGCCACGCGGGACGAGGTGGCCGCAAACCTCCGCGTCAACGTGGTGGACGTCCTCCCGGAAAACACGGTGGAGCAGCAGGACCGCCTCCTGGGCAAGGACCTGTTCGCCCGTGACGCCGCCCAGTGCTGCGCCCTCCGCAAGGTGGCCCCGCTGCAGCGCACCCTCGCCGGCTACGAACTGTGGTTCACCGGTGTCCGCCGCGACGAGGCCCCCACCCGCACCAACACCCCGCTGGTCAGCTGGGACGAGAAGAACGGCCTGGTCAAGGTCAACCCGATGGCCGCCTGGACCTTCGACCAGCTGGTGGAGTACTCCGAAGACAACCTCCTGCCCGTCAACCCGCTGCTCGCGCAGGGTTACCCCTCGATTGGCTGCCAGCCCTGCACCCGCAAGGTTGCGCCAGGCGAGGACCCCCGCGCCGGCCGCTGGGCTGGTTCCGACAAGACAGAATGCGGACTTCACGTATGAGCACTTACCTTTCCGAGGAGACCCAGGTGACCGACGCCGCCGTATCCACGCGCCTCTCCAGCCTGGACACCCTCGAATCCGAAGCGATCCATATCATCCGCGAGGTTGTTGCCGAGTTCGAAAAGCCTGCGCTGCTGTTCTCCGGTGGCAAGGACTCCGTGGTGATGCTGCACCTGGCCACCAAGGCGTTCTGGCCGGGCAAGGTCCCGTTCCCCGTGCTGCACGTGGACACCGGGCACAACTTCCCCGAGGTCATTGACTTCCGTGACCGCACCGTGGAGCGGCTGGGCCTGAAGCTCGTGGTCGGCTCCGTGCAGGAGTTCATCGACCGCGGCGAACTCGCCGAGCGCGCCGACGGCACTCGCAACCCGCTGCAGACCGTCCCGCTGTTGGACGCCATCCAGCAGAACAAGTTCGACGCCGTCTTCGGCGGCGGCCGCCGGGACGAGGACAAGGCCCGCGCCAAGGAACGCATCCTGAGCCTGCGTGACGAATTCGGCCAGTGGGACCCGCGCAACCAGCGCCCCGAACTGTGGAACCTGTACAACGGCCGCCACACTGTGGGCCAGCACGTCCGCGCGTTCCCCATCAGCAACTGGACCGAGCTGGACATCTGGCGCTACATCGAGCGCGAAAACATCGAGCTGCCCGGCCTGTACTACGCCCACGAGCGCGAGGTCTTCGCCCGTGACGGCATGTGGCGCGCTGTGGGCGAGGTGTCCCAGCCGCTGCCGCACGAGGAAGTCATCACCAAGACCGTCCGCTACCGCACGGTGGGTGACATGTCCTGCACCGGGGCCGTCGAGTCCGACGCCTTCACCGTGGCCGACGTTGTGGTTGAAGTCGCCGCCTCCACCCTGACCGAACGTGGCGCCACCCGTGCGGATGACCGCATCTCCGAGGCCGCCATGGAAGACCGCAAGAAGGACGGGTACTTCTAATGACCACCGAAGCTCTTCTCCCGGGGGACCTGGAAACAGCCCTGCCCACCACCTTGTTCCGGTTCGCCACCGCGGGATCGGTCGACGACGGCAAGTCCACGCTGGTGGGCCGCCTCCTCCACGATTCCAAGGCCATCCTCGCGGACACCCTCGACGCCGTTGCCCGCACCTCAGCGGACCGCGGCTTCGGCGGCGACAAGGGCGGGATCGACCTGGCCCTCCTGACCGACGGCCTGCGTGCCGAGCGCGAACAGGGAATCACCATCGATGTGGCCTACCGCTACTTCGCCACGGACCGCCGCAGCTTCATCCTGGCCGACTGCCCCGGGCACGTTCAGTACACCAAGAACACGGTGACGGGCGCGTCCACTGCGGATGCCGTCGTCGTCCTCATTGACGCCCGCAAGGGTGTGCTGGAGCAGACCCGCCGGCATCTGTCCGTGCTGCAGCTGCTGCGCGTGGCGCACGTGATCGTGGCCGTCAACAAGATCGACCTGGTGGACTTCAGCGAGTCCGTGTTCCGCGACATCGAAGCCGACGTGCAACAGGTGGGCCGCGAACTGGGCCTGGGTTCCGATGGAATCAGCGACCTTCTGGTGGTCCCGGTGTCCGCGCTCGACGGCGACAACGTGGTGGAACGCTCCGAGCGCACCCCCTGGTACACCGGCCCCGCGCTGCTGGAGGTCCTCGAGACCCTGCCCGCCGCGGATGAACTCGAGAGCCACCTGGAGAGCTTCCGCTTCCCGGTGCAGCTGGTCATCCGGCCGCAGGGCGCCCTGGCTCCCGACGCCGTGGCCGCCGGCCTGGACGTCGAGGCCTACCGCGACTACCGCGCCTACGCCGGCCAGATCACCGAGGGCTCGGTCAAGGTGGGGGACAAGGTCTCCGTGCTGACGCCGGGCCAGTCCCCGCGGACCACCACCGTGGCGGGCATCGACTTCGCCGGGAAGTCCTTGGACGAAGCTGCCGCGCCGCAGTCCGTGGCCATCCGCCTGGCGGACGAGTTCGACGTCGCCCGCGGTGACACGATCGCTGCTGCCGGGACCGTCCGCGAGGCGTCGGCCGACCTGTACGCCGCCCTGTGCTGGCTGTCCCCGAAGCCGCTCCGCGAAGGCCAGAAGGTCCTGGTCAAGCACGGCACCCGCACGGTCCAGGCCCTGGTCCGCAGTGTGTCCGGCAAGCTGGACCTGGCCTCCTTCAAGCTCGAGGGTGCCTCCAGCCTGGAACTCAACGACATCGGCCACGCGCAGCTCCGGCTCGCCGCGCCGCTGCCGCTGGAGAACTACCTGCACCACCGCCGCACCGGCGCGTTCCTGGTGATCGACCCGCTGGACGGCAACACGCTGGCCGCCGGCCTGGTCAAGGACCACCCGGGCGACCATGAGGACGAGCGCTACAGCATCTAGGTTCATGCACGAGGCCCCGCTCTGGAGTTATCCGGAGCGGGGCCTCGTGCTTTTCACATAACCGGCCCCGGCCCGCATAACCGGTGCTGCGCGTCAACGGTTATGCGGTTACGGGCCGGTTATGCGGGGTTGGCCTCGAGGATCGTCTTCAGCCGGTGCAGGTCCTTCCGGGTCTGCCGGCGGATCATCGGCGCCATGACCAGCCCCGCCAGCCGGGAGAAACCCGTGGGGCTCCCGCTGTTGCCGAGCGTCATGCGGGTCCCGCCGCCGTCGTCCGTCCAGGTGTAGGTGGTCTGCATGGGGAAGGGGCCCTGAGCCGTGCGCATCACGAGCTTCTCACCGGGGACGTACTCCACGAACTCGTAGGTGTAATCCAGCTCGCGGCCCAGGAACTTGGCGGTGAAGGCGGCGCGGGAGCCGACCTGCAGCGGTCCGTCGGCCAACCGCCGGGACTGGTAAATGTTCACGTACCAGCGGGGCGCGTTGTCCGGGTTGGCCGCGTACCAGGCAACCTCGGCGCGCGGCCGGTTGATGACAACGGCTGTTTCGACATTGACCATGCTGCTTCTCCTCTTCGCGTGCGGGGTTAGCCTAGGACTTACGTTAGTCCCGGCGCGGAGGGAGGCGAGCCATGGAAACCATCAGCCCGAAGCTCCTCAACTGGGCGTCGATCCTGGACAGCAAGACCCGGGAGCAGGCCATCATGACCGCGGGCCTGCCGTTCATCTACCCGCACCTGGCCCTCATGCCGGACGCCCACCTGGGCAAGGGGGCCACCGTCGGATCGGTCATCCCCACCCTCCGGACCATCATCCCCGCCGCGGTGGGCGTGGACATTGGCTGCGGCATGATCGCCGTGCGCACGCAATACTCGGTCAACGACCTGCCGAAGGACCGCAGGCGCCTGCGCGAGGACATTGAGCGGGCCATTCCGCTCTCCGCCGGCCACAACAACAGGACGGTGCTCCCGACGGCGGAACCCCGCCTCGCCGAATTACGGCGCCTGGCCGCCGGCGCGGGCTTCGATCCGGCACGGTATGTGCCGGCATGGGAACTGCAACTGGGCTCCCTTGGCTCCGGCAACCACTTCATCGAAGTCTCGGCGGACGAGCACGACGGCGTGTGGCTGTTCCTGCATTCGGGCTCGCGGGGCGTCGGCAACAGGATCGCCCAGCACCACATCGGGGTGGCGCAGCAGGTCAGCCGGAAGAAGCAGGTCCACCTGCCGGACCTGGACCTGGCCTACCTGGATGAGGGGACCCCGGAATTCGACCGCTACATCGCCGAACTCCGCTGGGCGCAGCACTTCGCCCTGCTCAACCGGGAGGAAATGATGGACCGGGTCATCGCCCGGTTCTCCCACTGGGTCCACGGCACCGTCAAGGAGCTCGAGCGGATCAACTGCCACCACAACTTCACGGAGCAGGAGACGCACTACGGCAAGCAGGTGTGGGTATCACGGAAGGGCGCCATCAAAGCCGGCCACGGCGACCCCGGACTGATCCCCGGATCCATGGGAACGGCGTCGTACGTGGTGGAAGGGCTGGGCAACCCGGCGTCCCTGAACTCGTCACCGCATGGAGCGGGGCGGGAATACTCACGCAATGCAGCCCGGAAGGCCTTCACGCTGGAGGAACTCAAACGCGCCATGACGGGCATCGAGTTCCGGGCGTCAGAGGCCTTCATCGACGAAATTCCCGCAGCCTACAAACCGATCGACCAGGTTATGCAGGACGCCAGGGACCTCGTCACCGTACGGCACAAACTCCGGCAGCTGGTCAACGTCAAGGGCAACTGAACGTCCAAAAGCTCGCTGCCATGCGGCCGAATGTGACGTTGCATGAACCTGCGTGACCCTCCGTTTAGGCTTCATTGAACGGGTTTAGGGCACTCCCTATGGTGAAACAATGACTAGTTCCAAGCCCGGGATGACCCGCATCGTGGCAGGCGACAGCGCGGTTCCCAAGCGCAAGCGTGCCATCGAGGCAGCCCTGGCCATCGGGCTGGTCCTGCTGATCGCCGTCGGGGCCATCGTTGCCTCCAACATTTCCCGCAACACCGAGGCGCAGGCCGCCGAGCCCACACCGGCAGCCGCCCTCAAACTCGGCTACTTCGGCAACGTCACGCACGCGCCGGCCCTCGTTGGCATCCGGAAAGGCTTCCTCGCAGAAGCCCTCGGCAACACCGCGCTCAGCACCGAATCCTTCAACGCCGGCCCCGCGGCCATCGAAGCCCTGAACGCGGGAGCCATCGATGCCGCCTACATCGGACCCAACCCGGCCATCAACTCGTTCGTCAAGAGCTCTGGAGAGTCCGTCAAGGTCATCGCGGGCGCTGCCGCAGGCGGCGCCCAACTGGTGGTTAAACCGGGGATCAACTCGGCTGCGGACCTCAAGGGCAAGACCCTCGCGTCCCCGCAGCTCGGCGGCACTCAGGACGTGGCACTGCGGGCCTGGCTCGCCGACCAGGGCTACAAGACCAGCGTCGACGGCAGCGGCGACGTCAATATCAACCCCACGGACAACGCCCAGACGCTCAAGCTCTTCCAGGACGGAAAGCTCGACGGCGCGTGGTTGCCTGAGCCGTGGGCCTCACGCCTGGTGCTCCAGGCCGGAGCCAAGGTGCTGGTGGATGAGAAGGACCTGTGGGACGGGTCCGGGACCGGCAAGCCCGGGGAGTTCCCCACCACGGTGCTGATCGTTAACCGCACCTTTGCCGCCAACCACCCGGAGACCGTCAAGGCGCTCCTGGTCGGCCACGCCAAGTCCGTCGCCTGGCTGAACGAGGCTCCGGAACAGGAAAAGGCCGCCGTCATCAACGCAGGCCTGCAGGAATCCGCCGGCGCCGCACTGGCCGACGACGTCCTGGCCCGTTCCCTGGCCAACATCACCTTCACCCTGGATCCGCTGGCCGGAAGCTATCCGCGGCTGCTGGAGGACGGCGTCAACGCCGGAACCACCAAGCAGGCCGATCTCAATGGGCTCTTCGACCTCCGGGCCCTCAACGAGGTCTCTGCCGCCAACGGCACCAGCAAGATTTCAGCAGCCGGCCTCGGCCAGGACTGAACCACCCACTACCTAAGGACGGCACCATGCCAGTCGTACTGGAAAACCTGGGCAAGCGCTTCGGCGACGGCGCCCCGGTGCTGGACGACGTCAACGCCAACATCGGGAAAGGCGAGTTCGTTGCCCTCCTCGGTGCGTCCGGCTGCGGCAAATCCACCCTCCTGAACATCATCGCGGGACTGGAAGCGCCGACGTCGGGCGCCCTGGAAGTCCCCAGCGACGGTGCCGCCTTCATGTTCCAGGATGCCGCCCTGTTCCCCTGGCTGACCGCACGGGAAAACATCGAACTGGCCCTGAAGCTCCGCGGCGTGGGCAAGGCCGAACGCCGCACGAAGGCCCAGGAACTGCTGGAACTCGTGCACCTGGGTGCGGCGGGGGACAAGCGCCCGCACGAACTCTCAGGCGGCATGCGCCAGCGCGTGTCCCTGGCTCGGTCACTGGCGCAGGACCGGCAGCTGCTGCTCATGGACGAGCCCTTCGCCGCGCTCGACGCGATCACCCGCGACCTGCTGCACGACGAACTGGAACGCATCTGGAAGGAAACCGGGCGCACCATCGTCTTCGTCACCCACAACGTCCGCGAGGCCGTCCGCCTGGGCCAGCGCGTGCTGCTGCTCTCATCCCGCCCTGGGCGCGTGGTCCAGGAATGGGCCGTCACCGAGGAACACCGAACCGACGCCGGGCTCGCCGGCCAGCTCACCGGGGTCATCACCGCCCGGCTGCGTGAGGAGATTCGCCGCCATGCCAAGTAACAGCACACCCCTCGCCGAAAGCGAACCGGCGGTCGAGCCCGTCAGGAATCCGGAGCATGTGCATGCCGCTTTGACGCGGACGTCCACCGGTAAAGAGGACCTGCGGGAGCTGGAGTCCGGGCTGGACTCCCTGCAGTCGGACGCCGAGCGCAAGCACCGGATCGACTGGAGCCGGATCCTCCTGCCGGTCGCCGCCCTGGTGGTCCTGGTCCTCATCTGGCAGTTCTACGTTTCGCTCGGTGTGAAGCGCCGCGACCTGGTCCCCGGCCCCCTCGACGTGGTGGGCCAAATGGGTGTGCTCTGGAACGAGGGCAAGCTGCAGGAAGCCATGTTGACCTCGCTGCAGCGCGGCCTGGTGGGCTTCCTCATCTCCGTGGCCATCGCCACCCCCGTCGGCCTGCTGCTGGCGCAGGTTGCGCCGCTGCGCCGCGCCTTTGGCCCGCTGATCTCCGGACTGCAGGTCCTGCCATCGGTAGCCTGGGTCCCCGCGGCCATTATCTGGTTCGGCCTGACCGACGCCACCGTCTACTTCGTGGTGTTCATGGGCGCCATCCCGTCCATCATCAACGGCCTGATATCCGGCGTGGACCAGATCCCGCCGCAGTTCCGCCGCGTGGGCACCGTCCTGGGCGCCAACCGGATCCAGATGGCCCTCCAGGTGGTCCTTCCCGCCGCGCTGCCCGGCTACCTGGGCGGCCTCAAACAGGGCTGGGCCTTCTCCTGGCGCTCCTTGATGGCGGCCGAAATCATCGCGGTGGGCGGCACCATCGGCTTTGGCCTGGGCTCCCTGCTGGACCAGGGCCGGGCCCTGTCCGACATGACGGTGGTGATGTCCGCGATCCTGCTGATCCTCGGCGTCGGCATCCTCATCGAACTGCTGGTGTTCGCCCCCATCGAAAAGCGCCTCCTGCGCCGCCGCGGACTGCTGGCCGGCAGCACCCGCTGACCCGGCCCCGCACCCAAAGAAGCGCAAGAGCCCGACGGCGACCTCCCGCCGTCGGGCTCTTTGCTGCTTCCTGACTGCTTCCCACCGCCGTCGCGGGGCACTTTGACACGGACACGCCGGGCAACCAGGCCTGGACGACGGCGGAGCCGGGCAAAGTGCCCCACGACGGCCCCCGGGACGGCACAGACAAATGGCAGACTGGCGCCATGACCGTCAGCTTCGTGTGCCGCACCGTGTCGGCCCTCTCCGTGGAAGAGATGTTCGACCTGGCGCGGAGTATCGACCTGCACGTGGACTCCCAGCAGAAATCGGGGGAGCGGGCGGTCGGCGGCATCACCCAAGGGCTGATCGGAGACGGCCAGGAGGTCACGTGGCGGGCTAAACACTTCGGGGTCCCGCTCACCATGACCAGCCGAGTCACGTCCTTCGACTTCCCCCGCAGCTTCACCGACCAGCAGGTGAGGGGCCCCTTCAAGGCCTTCCGGCACGTCCACGAGTTCGAGCCGACGGCCACCGGCAGCATCATGACGGACCGGGTGGAGTTCACCGCCCCGCTGGGAGTCCTGGGCCGCGTCGTCGAACGCCTGGTCCTGGCCGGTTACCTGGAACGGCTCATCCGGGACCGCGGACGGTTCCTCGCCGGCGCAGGGGACGACGCTGGCAGCACGCCTTTGTGACGCAGCGTTACCTTACGTGAACTGGTGTTGCTGACCCTTTGTGGGCCATTGTGACGCAGCCCTACCGTTGATTCATGGCAATTCAGGATATCTACCCCACGGCGCTCCGGCTGCTCGGCCGCCCGGTGCTGGTGGTGGGCGGCGGGCCCGTGGCTGCCCGCCGCGCCAAGGGGCTGCTCGACGCCGGTGCCCTGGTCACCGCCGTGGCTCCCGTTGCCTCGCCCGCGCTGCAGGAGATGGCCGACGCCGGCCTGCTCACCTGGGCAGCGCGGCCCTATGACACCAAAGATGTCGACGGCGTCTGGTTCGTCCAGACCGCAACCGGGGATCCGGCGGTGGACGCCCAGGTATCGGCCGACGCCGAGGCGCAGCGCGTCTGGTGCGTCAACGCCTCCAACCATGAAGCCTCCGCCGCCTGGACGCCCGCTGTTGCCGAGGTGGACGACGTCAAGATCGCCGTGAACGCCGGGGGAGACCCACGCCGCGCCATGGCCGTACGCGACGCCGTGGCCACCGCCCTCGAAACCGGCGACCTGCCGCTGCGCCGCCGCCGCGCACACCAGGGATCCGTAGCCCTGGTGGGTGGCGGTCCCGGCGACACCGGCCTCATCACCGTCCGCGGCCGCCGGCTCCTGGGCCAGGCCGACGTCGTCGTCGCCGACCGGCTGGGCCCCCGTGAACTGCTCAACGAACTCGCCCCCGACGTCCGCGTCATCGAAGTGGGCAAGACCCCCGGCCACCACCCCGTCCCGCAGGCGGGGATCAACCGGATCCTCGTGGAGGAAGCCCTTCAGGGCCACCGCGTGGTCCGGCTCAAGGGCGGCGACCCGTACGTCCTGGGCCGCGGCGGCGAGGAAGCCGAACACTGCCGCCGGCACGGCGTCGAGGTGGAAGTGGTTTCCGGCGTCACGTCGGCCATCTCCGTGCCCGCCGCCGCCGGCATCCCGGTCACGCACCGCGGGCTGGCCAAGGGCTTCAGCGTGGTCACCGGCCACGAAGAACTCTCCGAAGTGCCCGCCCGTCCCGACCACACGGTGGTCCTGCTGATGGGCGTGGGCCAGCTGCGTGAATCAGCGTCCGCGCTGGGCGAAGCCGGCCTGCCGCAGGACACTCCGGTTGGTATCGTGGAAAACGGCTATTTGCCGGACCAGCGCGTCACGATCGGCACGCTCGGTTCCATTGCGGACCAGGCCGAAGCCGCCGGCGTCGCGAACCCCGCAGTGATTGTCATCGGTGACGTGGTGCGCGTGAGCCCGTTCGCGCCGTCGCACTTCAAAACCGCTGACTACAGCACCACCAGCCCGAACAGCCCCCGCAAGACCGCCCTCACCACCTGAACCCCACCACCCAACCAGGTAGCATCAAGTGCCGTTATGGACCGCCAAAAGGGCACTTGGCGCTACCTAGTTGGGCAGGAACGAAGAAAAGGAACACAGCCGTGTCATCAAGCATCACCGTAGGCTCTGCCGAGCGTCCGCTGCGCGTCGCCGTCGTGGGTTCCGGCCCGGCCGGCGTCTACGCCGCTGACATCCTCACCAAGAGCGAAGCCGTCAAGAGCGGCGAGCTGACCGTCAGCATCGACCTCTTCGACCGCTACCCGGCACCCTATGGCCTGATCCGCTACGGCGTCGCCCCGGACCACCCCCGCATCAAGGGCATCGTCAACGCCCTGCACAAGGTCCTGGACCGCGGCGACATCCGCTTCTTCGGCAACGTGGACTACGGCACGGACCTCACCATCGAGGACCTCCGGACCCACTACGACGCCGTCATCTTCGCCACCGGCGCCATCAAGGACGCGGACCTGAACATCCCCGGCATCGAGCTGGAGGGCTCCTTCGGCGGCGCCGACTTCGTCTCCTGGTACGACGGCCACCCGGACGTTCCCCGCGAATGGCCCCTGGACGCCAAGGAGATCGCCGTCCTCGGAAACGGCAACGTGGCCCTGGACGTGGCCCGTGTCCTGTCCAAGCACGCCGACGACCTGCTGACCACCGAGATCCCGGACAACGTCTACGCCGGCCTGAAGAACTCTCCCGTCACCGACGTGCACGTGTTCGGCCGCCGCGGCCCCGCCCAGGTCAAGTTCACCCCGCTGGAGCTGCGCGAGCTGTCCCACTCCAAGGACGTGGACATCATCCTGTACGCGGAGGACTTCGAATTCGACGAGGAATCCGACCGCCAGATCCAGACCAACAACCAGACCAAGACCATGGTGGGCACCCTCACCAACTGGATCGCCGAGCAGCCCGAGGACCTCTCCGAGCTGAAGGCCTCGCGCCGCCTGCACCTGCACTTCCTGCACAGCCCGGTGGAGATCTATGACGACGCCGAGGCCCCCGGCAAGGTGGCAGGCATCAAGTTCGAGCGCACCGAGCTGGACGGCACCGGCAACGCCCGCGGCACCGGCGAGTTCGTCGACTACCCGGTTCAGGCCGTGTACCGGGCCATTGGCTACTTCGGTTCGGCCCTGCCGGACGTTGAGTTCGACCACAAGAAGGGCGTCGTGGCGAACGACGGCGGCCGCGTCCTGGATGCCGACGGCACCCACGTGCCGGGCCTCTACGCCACCGGCTGGATCAAGCGCGGACCGGTCGGCCTGATCGGCCACACCAAGGGCGACGCCCTTGAAACCGTGACCTACCTGCTCGAAGACCGCGAAAACCTTCCGGTCGCCGAGGCACCCGCCGAGGACGCCGTCGTCGAACTCCTGGACGCCCGCGGCGTGAAGTTCACCAGCTGGGAAGGCTGGCTGGCGCTGGACGCCCACGAGCTGGCCCTCGGCGCCGCAGCCACCGAGGCCGGCGGTTCGCACGGCGTCGAGGTCAAGCGTGAGCGCATCAAGGTGGTCCCGCGCGAAGACATGGTGGACATCTCCCGCGACGGCGTGGCCGCGCAGGTCTAGCAAGCCCTACGCCTCGGCCCCGCAGAACCCTTCAGTTCTGCGGGGCTCCGCCGTTTAACCCTGCCGGTCTACCGTCCTGCCCCGCCGGCCGCCATGAGCTCCAGCCGGCGGAGCGTTTCCCGGTTCCGGGCGGAGATGGCCGCATCCCGCAGCGCCTTGGGTACCAGCTTGCCCGGACCTCGGATGGCGTCCTCTTCAATGGTGACGAGGCAGCCGTCCCCACGTTCCTCAAGGGTGATCACCACCCGGGCCTCACCCATCGGCCAGCCGCGGGCCACCAGCTCCAGCGAACGGCCGGGGTCGACAGCGGACACCCTCGAACTGTCGTCGATGACCAGCGGCCAGGCACCCACGGAGTGGTGCAGCCGGGCTCCCGCCTGCGGCCACTCGGCGTCAACAGCGCGGATCCGTGACGCGCCGACCACCCAGCCCGAGTACAGCCAGCCGTTGGCAATGACCTGCCAGACGTCGGCGGAGGAAGAGCTGAAATGCTGCGAAACGGTGGACATGGCGTTCCTTCCGGTTGCGGTGGTGCTGGTGGTGTCGTCTTTCGCCGGCCGTCCTGCCTGTCCGCCCGGGCCGCGCACGACGGCGGGAGGTGCCGTTTTCCGGGCCGCCCGGTACGAGGGCTTCCGCAGCCGGCGCGTCCAAGGGTAGGCCGCGGCCCCCGGCGGCTGGTTGGCGAGCGGATCGAACCGCAGGGAGCTGTCCGACGGCGGGTTGCCGGCGTGCAGCCGCAGCTCGCCGCACTCCCGCCACGGCCCGGACGGGGTTGCCCAGTACAGCGCCAGGACCCACTCGCCTGACGCCAGCGAGCCCGGCGGAAGGCTTCGGGTACGCAGGCCCAGGAGTACCGGTCCCCGGCGGCCACGGTAGGGCATCAGCGTGTTCATGGCCGCTCCTGCCACGTCGAGACGCGGCCGCAGGAGGAACCTGCCCGGCACACGCCAGCCGGTGGATGCGAGCAGGACGTCCGCCGCGCCCGTGCGGTTGCCGGCGGCCGGGGTGATCCTCAGGGCGAGCCCCAGGACGTCCGGCAGCGTTTGCGGCAGGCCGACCGACCGGGAAAAGCGTGCCTCCACAACATCCACCCCTGCCGCATCGAGCCAGTCGATGCCACTTGGGGCTGCCGGGTTGCCCGTTCGGGTGAGTTCGCCGGTGAGGGCGAGTCCGTGCGGGTGGATTGGCCGGTCCGGCCGGACGGTCTTCAACAGGCGGAACAGGCCCGCAAAAGCCTGTCCGGCCGTGCGGGAAACGGCAGGGGCCTGGCTGGCGTTCTGGGTCATGCTTCCTCCCTACCCACAATTCCGCCGGCCTACATGTGTCCGAACCGGGCCCTGATCAGGGCGAAAATCCCGTAGGCGATAAAACCGGCACCGATGGCCATCAGCAGGTAGGGGCCGAAGGGGTGGTCGCGCAGCGCCTGCAGGCTTCCGTCCAGGCCGGTGGATTCCTCGGGGCTGTGCTTGGCCGCGGCAATGATGAACAGCATCCCGGTCAGGCCCAGGGCGATGCCCTTGGCGATGTGTCCCACGACGCCGAGGGTGTCGATGAGCCGGCCCCGCCGGGTTCCGTTGAAGTGGAAGAGTTCCTCCTTCTTGAAGCCGCGGGTGATGCCTTTGACCACGAAATAGGCGCCGATGCCGATGATGGTGAGCCCCACTGCCACCAGCAGCCAGATACCCAGCGGGTGCGCCATGACCGCTGCACTGAAGTCCCGGGTGGAGTCCCCGGAGTCGCCGCGCAGGCCCACGGCGAAGCCGGCAAAGCTGAGCCCGACGCTGCCGTACGCGACGGCCAGGAAGCCAGAGGAAATCAGTTTGGCCACCCGCTCCTTGCGGGGTTCGCCGCGCATCCTCAGGGTTGCCTCGCTGGCCTGCCACAGCGACAGACCGGCGCACGCTGCCACGCAGAACCACATCACGGCCGGTCCCCACGGGTTTGCGGCCAGCTGCTCGATGGCTCCCGTGGCGTCGGCCTGGCCGGGGCGGCCCAGGGCAATGGCGATGGAAATGGCGCCGACAATGACGTGCAGGAGGGCCATGACGGCGAAGCCAAGCCGGGCAAGGACATCCAGCACCTTGTGGTTGGACGCCTCCTCGATGGCGTCAGCCGCCTGGCTGAGGGTGGATTCGCCGTCCGCCATGGTCAGCCGTTCATGGGCCCCTCGGCACGCAGCTTCTCCGCGCCGGGTCCTTCAACGTGAACCGTGCAGCGGACCACCAGCCGGCCGGGGGCGTTGTCCAGTTCCACCAGGGAATCGTCGCCGCTGAGGACGGTGAAGACTTCGGAACCGGCCACCACGGTGACGTGCTTGGCCTTGGCGGTCTCCGTGGCATTCCGGAGCGCCTCGCCCTGGAGCCCGTCCACATACGTTCCGTCACCTTCGCGGGCCGGGTCGCCGAAGGCCCAGCCGAACAATGTCCCTGTGTTTCCCATGGCGACGATATTACGCGGTCCGGCCGGAGACGACGGGCTTTCGTAACATTAGTAAGTGTGCTTACCATGGGCGCACCGCGATCCCGCGGGGGCAGCAGGAAACCACAGGCCGCACCCGCGGCAGCCCGGAACCAGACCAACGTTAGGAATGCACAACATGGCAGGAAACCTCATTGCCCGGTCAGTCCACGATCTGACGGCAGCAGCATGGTTCGGTGGCTCACTGATGGGCGCCATCGGCCTGAACGGCGCAGCGGCGGAAGCCAAGGACCCGGCCGAGCGCACCCGGCTCTCCAGCGCCGGCTGGATGCGGTGGGCGCCGGTCCAGACCGCGGCCTTCGCCACCCACCTGGCCGCAGACCTGGCCATCGCCTGGGAGAACAAGGGCCGCATCGCCAAGCAGGACGGCGTCGCCCGCGACACCGCGATCAAGACGGCCGTCACCGTTGCCGGCGCCGCCGTCACCCTCTACTCGGGCATCCTCGGCAAGAAGGTGGAAAAGCTTGCCGGCGAGGGGGCCGAGGGTGCCACCGAGCCCCGTGCCGGAGCATCCGAGGAACTGAAGGCCGCGCAGCAGCAGCTCAAGGCGCTGCAGTGGGCCATCCCGGCCTTCGCCGCCGCAGTGATCGTCCTGGGTGCCAAGCACGGTGAGATGCAGCGGCCCAAGAACGTCTTCGCAGGGCTTCGCCAGTAGCGGACGCCAAGAACAAACGCACAGAACAAACGCACGACGGCGGTGCGGCACCCGGGTGCCGCACCGCCGTCGTGCGTTCCGTCCTGCAGGGAACGCGGGATGGCTCAGACGGGCTGGGAGTTCGCCGGCGGGAGGTCCGGGTTCATGTCCTCCAGTCCGGGGTCCTCGGCCGTCCACACCTGGACGATGGCCCAGGCAACGGCGGCCAGCGGCACGGACAGCACGGCGCCGATGATCCCGGCAAGGATGGTCCCGGCCGTGAGTGCCATCAGGATCACCAGCGCGTGCAGCTGCAGCGACTTGCCCATGACCACCGGCTGCAGGAGGTCGCCTTCAAGCTGGTTGACGGCGATGACCACTGCCACCACGATCAGGGCAACCACCGGGCCGTTGGCCACCAGCGCCACGAGGGCTGCCAGGATGCCCGCCACCGTGGCGCCCACCAGGGGGATGAAGGCGCCGATGAACACGATGATGGCCAGCGGGAATGCCAGCGGAACCTGCAGGATCAGCAGCGCCGCGCCGATGGCCACCGTGTCCACCAGGGCGACGATGGCTGTGCCGCGGACGTAACCGCCCAGGACCTCCAGGGTGCGGCGGCCCACCCGGCGCAGCTTGGCCTCCCGCTGTCCCGTGAACGGCCGCAGCAGGAAGTTCCAGATTTTGGCGCCGTCCTTGAGGAAGAAAAACAGGATGACCACCATCAGGGCGGCGCCGGCAAGGAATTCGGTGACTACGGACAGGCCGGTGATGGCTCCGGAGCGGACCTGGCTGCTGGTGGCGAACTGGACAATGCTTTCCCGCGCCTGTTCCAGCTGCGCCTGTTCCACGGGAATGGGCCCGGTCCGCAGGAACTGTTCCAGCTCGTCCAGACCCGAGGAGGCCTGCGCCGCCAGTTCGGCCCACTGGTTCCGGACGGAAAAGTAGATGACCGTGAACACTCCGGCAAGCACCAGCAGCAGCGCCACGAAGGCGACGCCGGTGGCCAGCCCGCCGGGCAGGCCGCGGCGCCGCAGCAGGTTCACGAACGGGCCGATGGCGGCCGCGAGGATCAAGGCGATGAGGACCGGAATGACCAGCAGCTTGATCTGCATCAGTGCGAACACGGACACGGCCGCCACGATGATGATGAGCAGGACTTGGGCCGCCCGGGTGCCGACGCGGCCAAAGCCGTCGGCCCACAGCTCCGACGGTGTCCGTTTCTCCCGGGCGGGGGCGGCGGAACCTGCGGACGCTTTTGCCTTCAAGGGAGGCGGTGGTGCAGCTTCCTCGGGTTTGGTGGTCAGGTGTGGGGGGCGGGCCATGGGAACTCCTCATCGGCTGTGGCCCGCGGCCTGAACCGTGGGCTTACTGTCATTATTGGATAGTAAGCCTACTGATGAATCAGGCGCCGAGCCACTCTGCGCACGAGTTCAGGTTTCTGCTGACCGTGGCCACCGCAGCCTCGGCATCGCCGGCCTCCAGGGCATCCACCAGGATTCCGTGGCCCTCCAGCGGGAGCCCGTCAAAGCCCGGCCGCTGCTGCTGTGCCAGCAGGTCCTGGTGCAGGGCCGGGCCGAAGCTGACATAGAGCTCGTGCAGCAGGGGGTTGCCGGAGGCCTGGGCGACGCGTTCATGGAAGGCCCAGTCGGCCCGCGCCCAGGCTTCGCAGTCACCGCTGCGCCAGGCCTGGTCCCGGGTGGCGAGGAGCGTGCGGAGGGCCGTGACGTCGTCGGACGTGGCGTTCTTCGCGGCGAGCCGGGCGGCCTGGGTGTCCAGTCCCAGCCGCACTTCGAGGATGTGTTCGGCCGTATGGTCCTGGAACAGCCTGCGGGCGGCGCCGGAGATCTCGCTGGTGGTGCGGACGTAGGTGCCGTCGCCGCGCCGTACTTCGAGCATGCCGCTGTGGGCCAGGGCCTTGACCGCCTCACGGAGGGTGCCGCGGGACACGCCCAGTGTGGCCATCAATTCGGGTTCCGGAGGGATCCTCTGTTGCAGCGGCCATTCACCGGAATGGATCATGGCGCGCAGCTTGGCGGTGACCTCGTCGGCGAGCGGCGGGCGGGTGGACGGGCTAAGGCTCATGGCTGGCTACTTTACTTTCTTTGACGTGAGCAGGTGCGCCACGGCCATCTGCAGCACGGCCAGGCCCAGCAGGAGGGCCAACGGCAGGGTCCAGCCGCCGGTGACGCTGTGCAGCATGCCCATCCCGAACGGACCCGCCGTGGCCAGCAGGTAGCCGGTGGACTGGGCCAGCGTGGACAGTGCGGTGGTTTCCGCCGTGTCCTTTCCGCTGCGGCTGATCATCACCATGACCAGGGGGAAGATGCCGAGCCCGAAGCCCAGCAGCACTGCCGGGACCAGGGCCAGGGTGGCCGGAAGGAACAGCAGGAGCGCCACGCCGGCCACCATTGTGGCGCTGACCAGGTAGAACGCCGGCCGCAGCATGCCGGGCCTGGATCCAAGCGCGATCAGGGTAACGCCGGCCGGGACGGAGACCAGCTGCATGACTCCGAACATCAGTCCGCTGTCCGAGGCGCTGAGGCCAAGGGTGGTGAGCATGTACGGGAACCAGCTCAGGAGCGCGTACGCCAGCAGGGCCTGGAGGGTGAAGATGGCCGTGAGGAGGGCGCCCTTGCGGGTCCGCAGCAGCGGCCACGGCGGAACCCCGGTGCCGGTGGCAGGGGCGCTGTGCCGGTGGGCGTGCAGGACCACGGGCAGGAAACCCAGCAGCGCGGCGCACGCCATGATGCCAATGGACCCCAGCGCGGCCGACGGCGATCCCAGGGCCTGCGCCAGCGGAACCACCGCCACGGACGTCAGGGTTCCGCCGGTGGTCATGGTCACCGTGTATACGGCGGTCATCATGGAGGTCCGGGAGGCGAAGTGCTCGCGGATGAAGGACGGCATGGCCACGTTGCACACCGCGAGTCCGGACATGCCCGCCACGGTCCCCGCCACGAGCATTCCCGTGGCGGGGATGCCCCTGAGCAGCAGCCCGCCCGCCAGCATGGCCAGGGCCAGCAGGATGGCCTTTTCCACTCCCACCCGTCCGGTCAGCCAGGAGGTGGCGGCGCCGGCCACGGCAAAGCACAGCGTGGGAATGGACGGGATGATGGCCGCCACCAGTGGGCCGTAGCCCAGCACCGCCTGGAGATCGTGCAGCAGCGCCGAGGCCCCGGTGATTCCGGCGCGCAGGTTCAGCCCGATCAGCACCAGGGCGATGACGCCGAAGACGACGGCGGCGCGCGGCCTGGCAACGGGGACGGGGGCTCCGGCAGGGGTTGCGGCTGCGGAAGCGGGGCTGGTGGCGGGCGCTGCGGGGGAGGGCGGGGTGGCGGACATCCTCCCAGCCTAAAGGTTAGACGTTTGATGTCTAGGCTTTGTGGGCAAGCTCTCCCGGCCCCGCGCGCGGGGGCAATAGAATGCGAGCGGGAGCCCGGCTGCCGTGCCGGTCCGGCCGGGCGCCGGGCCCGGACGCGAAAGGATGGGGTTGTGAAGGCAGAGCAGGGACTCGAGGTCGAAAAGAAGTACGACGTCGGCAGCGACGCCAAGGTGCCGCCGCTGGATGGCCTGCCCGGTGTGGCACGGGTGGGCGAACCGCACATCGCGCACCTCGAGGCCGTCTACTTCGACACCGGCGTCCGCACGCTGCAGCGGCGCCGGATCACCCTGCGCCGCCGGACCGGCGGGACTGACGCGGGGTGGCACCTCAAGCTGCCGCCCGAGCCAGCAGCGCCCTCCCCGGAACCAGCCGGGAGGCGTGAGCTCCATGCCCCGTTGGGCCGGCCCGACGCCGTGCCGGAGAGCCTGCTGGCCTACGTCAAGGCGTTCCTCCGCGGCGCACCGGTGCTTCCTGTGGTCCGGCTCAAGACCGAACGGACCACCTACCCGCTGTATGGCGCCGACGGCGTGCACCTGGCCGACCTGGCCGACGACAGGGTTGCCGCCGAGGTGCTGGCCGGCGGCCAGGCCCCAGGCACTCAGGATCCGGGCGCCAAGGATTCCGGCGCGGAGGGTTCGCCGCGCGCCGGCGCACCCCGTCTGCAGGAATGGCGCGAGTGGGAACTCGAGCTGATCCACGGCGACGCAGGACTCTTTGCGCAGGCGGACCCCGTGCTGTCAGCGGCCGGAGCCACGCCCGCAGGCCACGCCTCCAAGCTGGCCAAGGCACTCGGCCCCGGAACTGCCGGGCGGCACTCCGGAAGTGGGACCGCCGGAACCCCCGCGCTGCTGGCCGGAAAGCAGGCCCCGGCCGCCGCCGTCGTGACCGTCTTCCTGGCGGCGCAGATTGACCTGCTCATGGCGCGAGACGCCGGGGTCCGGCTCGAAGAACCCGAAGCCATCCATGACATGCGCTCGGCCACCCGGCGGATGCGCTCGGCGCTCGCTGCCTACCGCAAGCTGTACCGGGCCGTTCCCGTCCGGCGGCTCCGGGACGAGCTGAAATGGCTGGGCGGGATCCTGGGTGGACCGCGCGACGCCGAGGTGCTGCGTGGGCACCTGGCTGCCGGAATCGACGATCTGCCGGCGGGGGAAGGGCCCGAAGCTGTCCGCGACGCCGTGGACCGGCAGGCCGGAGCGGCTTTCGACGCCGGATACAGGCTGCTGCAGGAGGCCCTGGAGTCTGAGCGCTACTTCCGGCTCCTGGACAGCCTCGAAGACTTCCGGGACAGCCCTCCGGTGCGCGGCACCGCGGTGGCGCCGGGCCGGCGGGTGGTGGCCAAGGCCGTGGACAAGGCGGCCAAGCGCCTCCGCCGCGCCCACAGGGCGGCCGCTCACGCCCGGCGGGGGAAGGCCCATGAAACGGCCTTGCACCAGGTACGCAAGGACGCCAAACGCCTGCGGCACGTGGCCGAATCGGCCATGGCCGTCAGCGGCAAGCGTGCCCGGAAGGTGGCCAAAGCCGCCCACCGGCAGCAGAAAATCCTGGGTGACTACCACGATGCCGTGATCGCCCGTGACCTGCTGGTGCAGTTGATGTCGGAGCCGCATCCGCCTGCTGCCACCGAGGCCTACGCTGCCCTGCTGAAGCTGCAGGATGAGCTGATGGCGGCAGGAGAGAAAAAGTACAGCAAAGCAAGGAAGAAGTCCCGGGACCTTCTGCGCCGCGGCGTCCTCTAACCCCCCCGGTTGCGCTATCAGATCGGGTCCCTAAAACCCTGTGTTAGGGACCCGATCTGATAGGGCAACTGGGGATTAGAGGAGCCGTCCGGTGGGCAGGGTCATGATCTCCGCGCCGTCCGCCGTGATGGCCACCGTGTGTTCGGTGTGCGCCGTGCGGCACCCGGTGGCGCTGCGCAGCGTCCACCCGTCATCGTCCGTGACGAGTTCCGCGGTGTCCGCCATGACCCAGGGTTCAAGGGCCAGCATCAGGCCGGGCCGGAGCTTGAAACCGCGGCCGGGCCGGCCCATATTGGGCACATGCGGGTCCTGGTGCATGGTGGAGCCGATGCCGTGGCCGCCGAACTGCCTGTTGATGGGGTAGCCGGCATCGGTGAGGACGCGGCCGATCGCGTAGGAAACGTCGCCGATTTTGGCATTCGGCCCCGCGGTGGCGATGCCGGCGGCCAGGGCCCGCTCGGTGGCCTCGATCATGGCCACGCTGTCAACCGGCTGCGACCCGCCCACCAGGAAACTGATGGCGGCGTCCGCGGCAATCCCGTCCTTGACGACGGCGAGGTCCAGGGTCAGCAGGTCCCCGTCGGCCAGGGCGTAGTCGTGGGGGAGTCCGTGCAGCACGGCGTCGTTGACACCGGTGCACACATAGTGGCCGAAAGGGCCCCGGCCGAACGAGGGTGCGTAGTCCACGTAGCAGGATTCGGCTCCGGCGCCGGCGATCATCTCAGCCGTCCAGCGGTCGATGTCCAGCAGGTTGGTTCCCACGGCTGTACGGCTTTTCAGCGTCTGCAGGATGTCGGCCACCAGCGCTCCGGTGACCCGTGCCTTGGCGATCTCGGCGGCATTGAGAATCTCGATCATGCTGGTGCCCTTTCCACTGCTGTGCGCCCCTGATGTCCACCGGTACTGTTCCAGGCCGGCCGCCGGTGCACCCAATAACTATACCGGTATTATTATTGGAGCATGGTCAGACTGCCGCTCACCCCCGAAGAAGTCGAACGCGGACAACGCCTCGGCGCGCTGCTGCGGCGTGCCCGGGGGGACCGGTCCATCCTCGAAACCGCGCTCGACGCCGTGGTGTCGCCGGAAACACTGCGGAAAATAGAGTCCGGAAGGGTGGCCACCCCGGCGTTCTCCACGATTGCCGCCATTGCCGGTGTCCTGGGGCTGTCGCTGGACGCCGTGTGGGCCGAGATCAGCCAAGCGGCGCCGCATCCGGGCGCAAGCGGACGCTCAAGTCCCGGAATCGCCGCTCCCGAACGGCTGGCGTCCTAGCTCCGGCGGCCGCTGTTCCCCTGCCGCGCGGACAGGCGGGCCACTGCCAGCGCCAGCCACAGCTGGACCCTGTCCGGCGTGACGGCGGGGTCGTAGCCCGTCAGCTCGGTGATCTGGGCGAGGCGGTAGCGGACCGTGTTGCGGTGCAGGGTCAGCTGTTCGGCCACGGCGGCCACTGAACCGTTGTTGTTGAGGTAGCTTTCCAGCGTGGCCATCAGCTCGGCCCCGTGTGCAGCGTCGAACGCCCTCAGCGGGTTGAGCGACTCGTTGGCCATGTCCGCCAGCGGAACATCCTCGCTGGCCAGCAGCAAAGAAGTCAGGCTCAGCCGCTCCGGCTCGTTGACCGGCAGCCCGTGGCCGGCCGCGTCCCGGGCTTCGAAGTAGCTCCAGCGCAGCCCGTTCGGCTTGGTATAGGCGCCGCCGATGCCGATCGTGGCATGGATCCCGGCCTCGGCCAGGTGGTCGCTGAGCGTGCGGGCCAATGCCGGCGCCGCGCCGCCGTCGTCATTGATGACCAGGACCAGGTCCTTGCCCACGACTGCGGCCACCCCGTCTTCCAGCCCGCGCGGCACCGAGGTGCTTCCCAGCGCTTTGTGGTGAGCGGGGGAGACAGCCAGGAGCACCACGTTCTTCCGGGTGCTGTTGACCCCCACGCCGGCGAGCCGGCGCTGGGCCTCGCTGGTTTCCAGCGCTCCGTGGATGACGTCCTCCAGGACCTGGCCGCACAGCGCCCGCTGGGCCTGCCGCTGCTTGACCATGTTGTTCAGCTCCACGCTGATGAGGTTCTGGGCGTAGCCAATGATGCCCGTGTCCTCGAACGGCTGGCGCACCCACAGGGTGCAGGCGTCCCGGCGGCCGGTGGGGATGGGGTAGGAGGACCAGGAATCCGCCGCCGGGTTGGCGGCGCTGCTGTTGTACAGCTGGGCCGTGAACTGGGTCAGGGCGATGTCCGTCCGCAGCATGCTGCCCAGCTGCTTCAGCAGCTCGGCCAGCCCGCCGCCGGTCAGCAGCGCCCGGGCCAGGACCTGGTGCCCGGCAATCAGCCGCTCGAGCTTGGAGTAGTGATCCGCGGACTGGGCGTCCGCCACCAGCTTGGTGATGGCAATGAACGGCGTCTCGTAGGGCACCTCCACCACCGGCAGGCCCCACCGGTTTGCTTCCGCCAGCAGCGCCGGCGGGACCGCGTCATGGGAGAGGCCCACCCCGAAGCCGATGCCCACCGCCCCGGCCCGCTGGACCTGCCGGACGAAGCGCCGCTGTTCCGGGGCCGACTTGAGCCGCAGGCCGGTGGTGAGGATCAGCTCCCCGCCGTTGAGGAACCGCTGCGGATCCTCCAGTTCGGTCACCGCCACCCAGTTGATGTCCTGGTGCCAGGTGGTCTCCGCCACCCCCGCCTTGGACAGCTTCAGGGAGTTCACGCCCAGCAGGGCAGCGAGGGAAATGGCCATGGGACAAGGATACGGGCATGCTGGACAAGCGCACTAAGTTCCGGCGGGAAGGGTGTGCAGGTGGCTATTCACTCAGTGTGGGGGCTGTCATAGGCTCAAGGCAGTTCCATCCATCCTCCCTGAGTTCCCCAGGGCACAGATGGCCCCTAAGGAAAGAGGTTGCACACCGTGGTCCAAACCTTGCAGAACTTCATCAACGGGAAGTTCGTTACGCCCGCCGGCACCAGCCTGCTCGATGTCGTCAACCCCACCAACGGGGACGTGGTGGCGCAGTCGCCCATCTCGGTGCAGGCGGATGTTGATGCCGCCATGGCCGCGGCCGCGGAGGCGTTCAAGAGCTGGAAGCACGTCACCCCCGGCCAACGGCAGCTGATGCTGCTCAAGCTCGCCGACGCCATCGAGGCCAACAGCGACGAGCTCGTGGAAGCCCAGCACCGCAACACGGGCCAGGTCCGGTCCCTGATCGCTTCCGAAGAGGTGGCCGCGGGCGCTGACCAGCTGCGCTTCTTCGCCGGTGCCGCACGCATCCTGGAAGGCAAGTCCGCCGGCGAATACTTCGAGGGCCACACCTCCTACGTGCGCCGCGAACCGATCGGCGTGGTGGCCCAGGTTGCCCCCTGGAACTACCCCTTCCTGATGGCCATCTGGAAGATCGGCCCGGCACTGGCTGCCGGCAACACCGTGGTCCTCAAGCCCTCCGACACCACCCCCGAGTCCACGCTGGTGCTGGCCCGCCTGGCCGGCGACATCCTGCCCGCCGGCGTCCTGAACGTGGTGCTCGGCACCGGCGAAACCGGTGCCATGATGGTTGAACACAAGGTCCCCGGCCTGGTATCCATCACCGGCTCCGTCCGCGCCGGCATCGCCGTCGCCTCCGGCGCGGCGAAAGGCCTCAAACGCGCCCACCTGGAACTCGGCGGCAAGGCCCCCGCCATCGTCTTCAAGGACGCGGACATCAAGAAGAGCGCCGCGGCCATTGCCGAGTTCGCCTTCTTCAACGCCGGCCAGGACTGCACTGCCATCACCCGCGTGCTGGTGGAGGATTCGGTGCACGACGACGTCGTGGCCGCCATGGTGGAACACACGCGCACCCTGCACACGGGCTCGCAGAACGACGAAGACAACTACTTCGGCCCGCTGAACAACGTCAACCACTTCAACGCCGTGACCTCTGTGGTGGAAAACCTCCCGGCGAACTGCCGGATCGAAACCGGCGGGCACCGGGCAGGGGAGAAGGGCTACTTCTTCGAACCCACCATCATCACCGGCGCCAAGCAGACAGACGACGTGGTGCAGAAGGAAACCTTCGGCCCCGTCATCACGGTCCAGAAGTTCAGCACCGAGGAAGAAGCCGTGGAGCTGGCCAACGGTGTTGAGTACGCCCTGGCCTCCAGCGTCTGGACCACCAACCACGGCACCGCCATGCGGCTCAGCCGCGACCTGGACTTCGGCGCCGTGTGGATCAATACCCACATCCTCCTCACCGCCGAGATGCCGCACGGCGGTTTCAAGCAGTCCGGCTACGGCAAGGACCTGTCCATGTACGGCGTGGAGGACTACACCCGCATCAAGCACGTCATGTCCGCCCTCGACGCCTGATTTTCGACCACGAGCACTGAAAGAATCACCATGACCACCACCGCATCAGACATCACGTTCCGCCTCGAGCAGAAGCGCAACGTCCAGGCCGACTTCCCGGGCCCCAAGTCCGTGGCACTGACCGAGCGCCGCAAGTCCGTGGTGGCTGCCGGCGTCGCCTCCAGCGTCCCCGTGTACGTTGCGGACGCCGACGGCGGCATCATCCATGACGTCGACGGCAACTCCTTCATCGACCTCGGCTCGGGCATCGCCGTGACCAGCGTGGGCGCTTCCGACCCCGCCGTCGTCGGTGCCGTGAAGGAAGCCGTGGAGCACTTCACCCACACCTGCTTCATGGTCACGCCCTACGAAGGCTACGTGGCGGTCGCCGAGCAGCTGAACCGCCTTACCCCGGGCGACCACGAGAAGCGCACCGTCCTCTTCAACTCCGGCGCCGAGGCCGTGGAAAACGCCGTCAAGGTTGCCCGCCTGGCCACCGGCCGCGACGCGGTGGTCGCCTTCGACCACGCCTACCACGGCCGCACCAACCTGACCATGGCGCTGACCGCCAAGGCCATGCCCTACAAGACCAACTTCGGCCCGTTCGCGCCCGAGGTCTACCGGATGCCCATGAGCTACCCGTACCGCGAGGAGAACCCCGCCATCACGGGTGCCGAGGCCGCCAAGCGTGCCATCACCATGATCGAAAAGCAGATCGGCGGCGACCAGGTTGCCGCCATCATCATCGAGCCCATCCAGGGCGAGGGCGGCTTCATCGTCCCGGCCGAGGGCTTCCTGCCGGCGCTGGCCGCCTGGGCCAAGGACAAGGGCATCGTCTTCATCGCCGACGAAGTGCAGTCCGGCTTCTGCCGCACGGGTGAATGGTTCGCCGTCAACCACGAGGGCGTCATCCCGGACATCATGACCATGGCCAAGGGCATCGCCGGCGGCATGCCGCTCTCCGCCATCACCGGCCGCGCCGATCTGCTCGACGCCGTCCACCCCGGCGGCCTCGGCGGCACCTACGGCGGCAACCCCGTGGCCTGCGCCGCGGCCCTGGCGTCCATCGGGTCCATGGAGGAGTACAACCTCAACGCCCGTGCCAAGCACATCGAGGAACTGGCCACCACGCGGTTGCGCGCCCTGCAGGAGGAACTCGCCGCGGCAGGCAACGCCGTCATCGGCGACGTCCGCGGCCGCGGCGCCATGCTGGCCATCGAACTGGTCCAGGCCGGCTCCAAGGAACCCAACCCGGAACTGACCAAGGCCGTCGCTGCCGCCTGCCTCAAGGAGGGCGTCATCATCCTCACCTGCGGCACCTACGGAAACGTCATCCGCCTTCTCCCGCCGCTGGTCATCACGGACGACCTGCTGGCAGACGGACTGGAGGTCCTGGCCGCAGCCATCAAGGCCAACGCCTAGGAACCACCGCTTCCACGCCAAGGCAGCATCCCCGCACCGCGGGGGTGCTGCCTTCGTGGTTAACCACCGGCGGGGTCCCGCCCGCAGGTACCGTCAGGGGCTGCTACCCCCTGCACGGCCCGGTTTTGTCAAACTACCTAATCCCCCCTACTTGCCCGGAAGGCAAACACCTAATCACCCTGCAAAAACGAGCACTTGCGGTAAGTATCCCCAAGTTTTTATTGGAGTACCTGCTACTCGTGTTAACCCTTCTGCGCTACTCGTAACTTGGACACACCGGGGCCCGGGATGTGGCCCCTGGAGTGCACCTATGAGGAGGTTCCGGACTGCGGAGCCCCTCTACAATGACCAACGCCTCGAAGCGATACGAGTAAGCACCTACCAACGGCCCGGCACCCCGGGGTGCGCACCGCAGCAAGCGCCGCACCCGGACCCGGGACACTCTGCTCAAGACAAGGGGAACCGCGAGATGAAGTTGTCGCATGCAGCAAGGGAGGCCCTCCGGTGAGGCACATTGAAGGTTTGATGGTTCCTGCACAGGCAACTTTCGGCCGGGACGGGGCAATGTTCGAAGGCCTGCTGGACTTTGTGGCCCAACTCAGCCTGGTGCTGTGGGGGCTCGTCGTCCTCACCGTGGTCATCCGCTTTGCCGGCGTGGGGCTCTACCGCCACGGCGCCGCCCGCAGGGCCCGCGCCCGGGCAGCCGCGACTGCCGCGATGGCCGGCGAAGCAACCGACGGCACCGCCGCCCACGGCACGGCAGACAGTGCAGCGGGACCGGCGCTGCTTCCCTCTCCCGCAGGCCTTGCGGCCCCCACCGGAGCCGCCCTCGCCGAGGTTCTGGCGGCAGACGCAACCTTCAGCGACGGCCTGCAGCCCGCGCAGGCCCCGGCCGCCGTCGTGCCTTCCGTGCAGGTGGCCCACCGCGCCTTCCGCCTCCGGCGCCGGCACGTACCCGCCCTGGCCAACTCCACTGACGGATGAGCATGGACTTCGCGCTGGTCATCTTCTGGCTGTTCGCCGGCGTCAGCATCCTGTACGTCGTGCATTTCGGCCTCTACTTGGCAGGCGCCAACTTCTACGACATCTGGCAGCAACGGCGCAAAGGGATGCCGGGCGTCCGCGCGCCAGGGAACTTCGAACCCGAGTGTGCGGCGACCGCCACCTGGACGCGACGCGCACTTCCCGAAGTGCCGGGGCTGGTCTCGATCGTCATCGCAGCCCACGATGAGGAAGCCGTTATCGTCCGGACACTGGACTCCATCAGCCGGAGCACACACCGCTCCTACGAGGTGTTCGTCGCCGACGATGCGTCCTCCGACCTGACCGGCCGCCTGGTCCGCGACTACCAGGTGCGGCACCCGGGAATGCGCCTGCGGCTGGTGCGGATGCGGCGGAACATCGGCAAGGGTGCTGCCCTCAACGCGGTGCTCCGACGGCATGCACGGGGACAGTTCGTCATGACCCTGGACGCCGATTCGGTCATCAGCCCCGACGCTATCACCAACGCCCTGTCCTACTTTGACGATCCCTGCGTGGCCGGTGTGGCGGCGAACGTCCAGATCCTGGAGGAGACCACCGTGCTGGGCATCCTGCAGCGGTTCGAGCACATGATCGGCTACCGCTCCAAGAAGCTCTTTTCCCTGATGAACGCCGAGTTCGTGGTGGGCGGCGTGGCATCCACCTACCGGATGCGCGTGCTGCGGAAAGTGGACTTCTACGACACCGACACCGTCACCGAGGACATCGGACTCAGCGCCAAGATCACCAACCTTGGCAACCGGCGCTTCCGCATGGTCTACGGCGCCGACGTGGTGGCCAAGACGGAAGGCGTGCTGTCCCTCCGCGCCCTGGCCAAGCAGCGGTACCGCTGGAAGTACGGGAGCATCCAGAACCTGATCAAGTACCGGGGAATGATGCTGAATCCGAGCCGCCGGTATGCGCCCACGCTGACCTACTACCGGATGCCCATGGCCCTGCTGAGCGAATTCACGCTGCTGATTTCGCCGCTGGCCTGGACGTACGCGGTGTACTGGTCGCTGGCCACCCGCACGCCCGCGCTGATCCTGGGAGCGTACGCCACCATCACCGCCTACACGCTGCTCACGGTCTGGCTGGATGAAAACCTGACGGTGCGGGAGCGTGCCCGGTTGTCCGTCTACGCGCCCACCGCCTACTTCCTGTTCTACATCATGGACCTGGTGCAGCTGACGGCCGCACTGCGCTGTATCGCCAGCTCCCGGGGGCTGTTCCGGCGTCCGGAGATCAATACCTGGACGTCGCCACAGCGGTCCGGCAGCGTGGCGGTGGCCCATGCCACGTAGGCGCCGGCTGATCCTGCGTGTGCTGCTGAATCCGCTGGTGGTCATCCTGGCGGTGGTGGCCGTGATGACCGCCGCGTGGTTCCTGTTCACCCGCGGCACAGGCAGCATGGCGCAGGCCAGGCCGGGCGCGAACCTGCTTCCGGCGTTCGGCACGACGGCGGAGGTCACACCCGCCGCATCGGCACCGGCCCGGGCCTCCAGCCAGGTGGGCGGCTGGACCGAGGCCCACGGCGGCGCCGCGGAGGCGTCGCTGGAGCTGGCCGACGGGGAATTGGGCGGCCAGGCGCTGAAGCTCGTGGTGACCGACTACAGGTCCGGCGACGTCACCCTGGCGACACCCCGGGTGTCCGTCCAGCCGCACCAGACCTACCTGTTCAAGGCCTTTGCCTCCAGCGACACCGACTTCACCCTGCTGGCGCGCCGGCACCACCCGGACGGCAGCAGCACCCTGGAACAGCTGCGCAACCCGCTCGAGCGGCCCGGCAACACTCCCTTCACGGTGAGCGACGCCTTTGACTCCGGGGACGCGACCACCGCCGTCGAATACGTCTTCCGGCTCGCGTCCGAAGGCACCCTCACCGTGGAGGGCGCCTACCTGGAACCCGCCAGCGACGTCCGGCCCGGCAGCGCGCCGCAGGCCGGGACCAACCTCGTGCCCAATCCCGGATTCGCCGGCATGCAGCCTGACGGCCCTGACAGCTGGTCTCCCTACTCCGCCGGGGCCCTGACGGCAGAATCGGGCCGCGGGCAGGACGGCGGAGGCAGCTTCCTGTGGACCCGCATCACCAACTACCGCAACGGCGAGGCCAAGTGGCAGTACCAGCCGGTCCCCGTCGCCCAGGACCGGTACTTCGAATTCGGCGCGTCCTACCGGGCCGACCGCGAAGTGGACATCGTGGCGGAATTCGAACTGGCCGGCGGCGGCCGGGCATTCCACAGCCTGGAAACCGTGCTGCCCGCCGATGAATGGACCACGGTCAGCGAATCCTTCCAGGCGCCTGTCGGAGCCACCTCCGCCATGGTGACCCTGGTGGCCCACGGTGACGGCACCACCAGTGTCCGCGGCTACTCGCTGACCGACGTCACCAGGCCCGGCCCCCTCCGCTGGGACCGGCCCATGGTCTCGATTACGTTCGACGACGGCTGGCAGTCCGTCTACGACCGCGCCCTCCCGCTGCTGGACCGGCACGGATTCCGGTCCACCCAGTACGTCAACGCCAGCTCCATCGAGACGCCCAACTTCATGACAGCCGCCGAGGTGCAGCAGCTGCACCAGGCCGGACACGAGATCGCCGCCCACAGCTACGAACACGTGGACCTGACATCCATCGGCACCGACCGGCTGGACGACCAGGTGCGGCGAAGCTCGGAAGCACTGGCCGCCGCAGGGCTGGACACCCGCGACTTGGCGCCTCCGTACGGGCGGACCGACCCGCAGGTGGACTGGTACGCGGGCAAATACTTCGACCTCATCCGGGGCACCGATGACGGGATCAACACCCGCCAAAGCCTCGACCCGCAGGACCTGAAGGTCTTCTACGTCACGGACCAGACCACCCTGGAGACCCTGTCCCAGGCGCTCGCCGAAACACGGCGGATGAACGGGTGGCTCATCTTGGTCTACCACCAGATATCCACGCCCGAATCCACCGGCACCCAGGAGCACACCATCGCGGCGGACCGCAGCACCATCACCAGCGACGTCCTGGCCGCGCAGCTCCAGCTCATCGATGACAGCAACATCGACGTCCAGCCGGTGGCCCAGGCATACGCGCAGCTGCAGGGACCGTGAGCAGTGTCCGGCGGTGTAACCCGGCGCCGCCGGCAACCATAGAGGAACGGAAGAGCACATGACCGGAACCAGATCGGGCATGGCGCGGTGGCGCGCCAGGCTCATGAGCACCGCGGTGGCGGTGGTGGCCATGGCCGCCGCCCTGCTGACGCCCGGGGCGGCCAACGCGGCCGTGGACAACCCCGCACCCGGGCCCCTCGTGTCCTTCACCTTCGACGACGGAGCCCTCAGCTCCCTGACGCAGGCCGCTCCAACGCTGCAGAAGTACGGGCTGACGGGCACCAACTATGTCATCACCGGCTGCGTGGGCATGACCACGGTCCCCAACACCTGTCGGGCCGACACCGACGTGCCGTACATGACCTGGAGCCAGATCCTGCAGCTGCAGAACAGCTACGGGTGGGAGATCGGCTCGCACACCGTCAACCACCAGTGCCTGGTCAGCGCTGGGGACGACTGCCAGGCCACCAAGCTGACCACCGCCCAGGTCGAGGCGCAGCTCGCCAACAGCAAGTCAGCACTGGCAGCCCAGGGCATCAACGCCACGGCCTTCGCACCGCCCTACGGCGACTACGACATGCCCATCATTGCGCGGGTGGCCAAGTACTACAGTTCCATGCGCGGCTTCGCGGACACGGGCAACAACATCTGGCCGCTGGGCGACTACCTGCTCCGCAATGTTCCGGTACAGGAAGTCACCACCCCCGTGTCGGCGCTGAAGGCCCAGGTGGACGCGGCGATCGCCAACAAGCAGTGGGTGGTATTCACCTTCCATGACATCCGGCCCAACCCCAGCCAGAACCCGGACGATTACCAGTACGGCACCGCCGAACTGGACCAGCTCGCCGCGTACGTGAAGACCAAAGTGGCGGCCGGACAGATCCGCAACGTGAACGTCAGCAAGGGCCTGGTCACGGGGTCGCCGAACCTGATGCCCAACCCGTCCTTCAATACGGGCATCGCGGACGGCTGGCGGACCGACGCCCCGGCGGCCATCACCGCCGACGCCGGCACCAACGGCAGCTTCCCGGATCCGGCCCGGTCCGTCAAGATGGTCTCCGGCACGGCCACCGGCCACCTGTTCTCGCCGGCCGTGGCGGTCTCGCCCACCACGAACTACCTGTTCAAGTCCTACCTCAACGTCGCCGCCATCACGAGCGGTGAAGTGGGCTTCTACGTGGACGAGTACAACGCGGCGGGGCAGTGGATCTCCGGTCAGTTCCGCAAACGCGAAAATACCCGCTGGGTGGAGGCCATGAACTTCACCTACACGCCCAGCTCCACGAACGTGGCCAAGGCCAGCCTGCAGGTCTGGGTGACCGGCACCGGCATCACCGCTTACCTGGACAACGTGCAGATGCTGGCGCTCGCCGCCGGAACCAACCCGCCGCCGCCGGCCGCCACGAATCTCGTGGCCAACGGCACCTTCGACGGCGGCATCAGCTCCGGCTGGACCACCGATTCCGCTTCCACCATCCTGGCTGACGCTGCGAACCACGGGAGCCCCGCCAACCCGGTCAACTCGGTCAGGCTGACGTCCACCACGGCGAACAAGCACCTGTTCTCGCCGCAGGTGCCCGTCACGGCAGGCACCTACAACATCGCCGCGTACCTGAACGTCACGGCACGGACCAGCGGTGAAACCGGCTTCTACATCGACGAGTACAACGCCGCCGGGCAGTGGATCTCCGGGCAGTACAAACTCGGGGTGGCGGCGACCGGCGTCACCAACGTCGACCTGACCTACTCGCCAAGCACCTCGTCGGTGGCCAAGGCGAGCCTGCAGGTCATCGTCCAGGGCAACTCGGGACTGCAGGCGTATTTCGACGACGTCCGCTGGACCAAGCCCTGATTACGGCGGCAGCACGGGAACGATGACGGCAACGGCGGACACCAAGGGAAGGAGGCAGGATGGCCTGGCGCCGGCGAATCCTGATGGCGCTCGCGTCCGGCCTCCTGCTCGCCGCCGCCGGCTGCACACCGAACAACCCGGAGCCTGACGTGGTGCTGGACCTGCTGCGCCAGGACTGGGGCAACACCCCCGGGGTGACGCCCGACGGCGGCGGGCTCAGGGTTGCAGCGACGTCCCGGACCATCGTGGAACAGGACGGCGGGGGAGGCCAGCCGAACCCGCCGCTCAACCTTGCCGGCACCCACCTGGAGGCCAAGGGCGACTTCACCCTGAGCGCCACGCTCACGGACGTCACGGCGGACGCGTCCTGGAGTGTCTACGACAGCCCGCCGGTGATCGCGGACGAATTCCGGATTGAACCCGCCGGGGTGCGGCTCACCCTCCGCGGCAACGAGCTCGACATCGCAGTCTTCGACGGTTCGCGCCAAGAGACCGCCACCGCCCCCCGCCCCGCGCATGAGGAGCGGGTGACACTCCAAAACCCGGACACGGAGCTGTCGGTCCGCCGCGCCGGGGACAGGCTCGAAGTGGCGGGCGGCGGGAAGACCCTGCTGTCGCAGCCGCTCCAGGGCGTGTTCGGCTCCGGGCAGCTGTGGCTGGGACTGGCCAGCGACGCCGGCACTTTCCAGGTCAGTTCCCTCACCGCCACCGCACCCGAGGGGAGCCCGCTGACCGCGGCCGGTCCCGCCGTCGAACAGGCCGCCGCGGGGGAAGACGGCCTGCAGGCCCTGGCCGGGCGCATCCGGCCGGGTTTCCGCCTTGGAGCCGCGGTGGCACTCGGCCCGCTGGCCTCCGATCCGGACTACGGGCGGGTGCTCGTGGGAAACTTCGGCGCCATCACCCCGGAGAACGCCATGAAGGCGCAGAACATCTCCCCGCAGCAGGGGGTCTACACCTTCGGGGAGGCCGATGCGATCCTGGCCGTCGCCGAGAGCAAGGGCCTGGCCGTGCACGGCCACACCATCGCCTTCACCGAGGCGATGCCCCGCTGGATGCAGGACCTGCCGGCAGGCACCGACGCCGAGCGGCGCAGCAGCGCCACGGCGTTGCTGGACTATGTGTCCGCCGTCGTCACCCACTTCAAGGGGCGGCTGGACTCCCTGGACGTCGTCAACGAACCGTTCGACACCGACCAGGGTACCGGGCTGCAGGAGAACATCTGGTACCGGGTCTTCGGCCCCGGCTACCCGGCTGCCGTGTCGCGGGCCGTGTACGACGCCGACCCGGACGTCAAGCAGTACATCAACGAGAACGGGGCCGACGTTCCGGGCCCCCGCCAGGACGCCCTGCTCAGGCTCGCGCTGGACACCAACGCCAGGGGCGGGCACATCTACGGTGTCGGGCTGCAGGCGCACGTCTACAACCTGGAAACAGACGCCATTCCCGCCCGGGACCTGGCCCGAACACTCAGGACCTTCCAGGACGCCGGCCTGCTCGTGCGCATTTCGGAGAACGATGTCGTGGACGACGACGGCACCGAAGCCCAGGCGCAGCAGTACGCTGCCGTCGTGGAAACCTGCCTCCGGTCAAGCGCCTGCGTCTCCTACACCACGTGGGGCGTGGACAACCGCTATGACTGGCTGATCGACGACGACGGCAGCCTCCAGCAGGGGCACGACTACCTGTTCGAGAACGGGCAGCCTACGGCTCCCTACCATGCGGTAAGGAAGGTGCTGGGCGGCTGAAGCCGGCTATCCGGCCTGCACCGGGACGCGGCGCCGGGCCGCGGCGTTCTTCCGCGCGGTCCGCAGCATGTCCACGGTCAGCAGCAGCAGCGCCGCCCAGACCACCCCGAACCCGATCCACCGCTCCGCGGGCATGACCTCGCCGAACACCACCAGCGCCACGATGAACTGCAGTACCGGGGCGAAGTACTGCAGCAGCCCGATGGTGGTCATGGGCAGCCGGCGGGCGGAGGCGCCGAAGAAGACCAGGGGGACGGCGGTGATCACGCCGGAGGCCAGCAGCAGCCAAAAGTGGCCGGGCCCCTGGGTGGTCAGCGTGGCCACGCCGCTGGTGTCCAGGAACACCATGGCCGCCGCGGCGAACGGCGCCAGCACGATGGTTTCGACGCTGAGGCTGGTGATGGCATCCACCCGGGAGCCCACGCGCTTCTTCACGAAGCCGTACAGCCCAAAGCTGAACGCCAGGGTCAGGGCGATCCAGGGGAGTTTTCCGTAGGAGTAGGTCAGGACGCCCACCGCCACGAACCCTACTGCCACCGCGGCCCACTGGAGCGGCCGCAGCTTCTCCTTGAGGACAAAGACGCCCAGCAGGACGGACACCAGCGGGTTGATGAAGTAGCCCAGGGAAGTTTCCACGGCCTGGTTGGTGGTCACGCCGTAGGTGTAGGTCAGCCAGTTGATGGCGATGAGGAACGCCGCCAGGGCCAAAGAGCCGAAGACTGCCCGGTTCCGCAGCGCTGCCACCAGGACCGGCCACGCCCTGGTTACGGTGACCAGCAGCGCGCAGAACAGCAGCGACCAGACCACCCGGTTGGCCACGATTTCGACGGCGCCGGCGGGCTTGAGCACGAAGAAGTACAGCGGCAGCAGCCCCCACAGCCCGTAGGCGCCGATGCCGAAGAGGATTCCCGCCGTCGTGTCCTTGTCCGCCGTCCGGGCCGCTGCGCCCGGCGACCCGGCCGGAGGCGGCGCGGGGGCGGACGCGGAAGGGGCTGGAACGTTGGCTTGGGAGGACGGATCGGGGATCGGCACGGAACCCATAACATCAGCAGCCGGTGCGGTATTCCAAGCGGCGGGGTCCGAAAACCGGCAATTAGTCAGTAGGCTTGCTTTCATGGATGCAGCCAACCTTCCGAAAGCCTTCCGATGAGGCTCCGGCGCAGCAACGCCTCAGGCCGCGGGTACCGCCGGGTGGCCGCCGGCAAAGGCTTCAGCTACCGGGACCTGGACGGCACGACGGTGCCGCCGGGGCCTGTGCGGGACCGGCTTGAGGGCATCGGCATCCCGCCGGCCTGGACCGACGTATGGATTGCCCCGTTCGAAAACGGGCACATCCAGGCCACCGGCGTGGATGCGGTGGGGCGCCGGCAGTACATCTACCACCCGGAATGGCGGGAGCGGAAGGACCGGGCTAAGTTCGACAGGTCGCTGCAGCTGGCCGAGTCGCTGCCCAGCGCCCGCCGCCGCGTCACGATGGACCTGCGCGGCGACGGCTTCACCCGTGAGCGCGTCCTGGCCGGGGCGTTCCGGATGCTGGACACCGGCTCCCTGCGGGTGGGGTCCGAGCGGTACACCAACGAGAACGGCAGCAGGGGACTGGCAACCCTGCTTTGCGCGCATGTCCAGGTGCGTAAGGACCGGATCATGCTCAGGTTTCCGGCCAAGAGCGGCAAGGACTGGGAATCGGAGATCCGGGACCCGGACCTGGCCGCCCTGGTGCGGCTGCTGAAGCGGCGCGGCGGCAACGCCCGGCTGCTCGCCTACAAGGACGGCCGGACGTGGCGGCCGGTGACCAGCGCGGACATCAACGCCTACGTCAAGGAGCGGACCGGCTCCGACTTCACGGCCAAGGATTTCCGCACCCTGCGGGGCACCGTGGCCGCCGCGGTCAGCCTGGCCCGGACCGGCCTCCTGCCCACGGTGGCCAAGCGCAAGCGCGCCATCAGCCGGGCCATGATGGATGCGGCCGAGGTGCTGGGTAACACGCCGTCAATTGCCCGCAAGAGCTACGTGGACCCGCGCGTCGTGGACCACTACAACGACGGCGAAACCATCGACCCGCACCGCACCGACTCCGCGGAGGCCGAACTCCGGGCCCTGCTCTACCGCGAAGGTGACGTGGTGCCGCTGGCCAAAAGCGGTTGAGCCCTAGAATGGGAAGCTGTTGCGCCACCCAACCCGGCGCAGCCCGTTAATGATGCAGATGATCAGGCCAGAAGGGCTTCCGGTGTCCACTTCCAGCGAGACCAGCACCACCCGTCCCCTCCGCGTCGCCATTGTGGGCGCTGGACCGGCCGGAGTTTATGCTGCGGATATCCTCACCAAGTCCAGCGGCGTGAAGGACGGCGACTTCGAGGTCAGCATCGACCTCTTCGAGGCGTACCCGGCCCCGTACGGCCTGATCCGCTATGGCGTCGCCCCGGACCACCCCCGCATCAAGGGCATCGTCAACGCGCTGCACAAAGTCCTGGACCGCGGCGACATCCGCTTCCTGGGCAACGTCACCTACGGCCGCGACCTCACCCTGCACGACTTCCGGGCCTTCTACGACGCGGTGATCTTCTCCACCGGCGCCGTCAAGGACGCGGACCTGGACATTCCGGGGATCACCCTGCAGGGCTCCTTCGGCGGCGCGGACTTCGTCTCCTGGTACGACGGCCACCCGGACGTGCCGCGGGAGTGGCCGCTGGAGGCCAAGGAGATCGCCGTGATCGGCAACGGCAACGTGGCCCTGGACGTGGCCCGCATGCTGGTCAAGCACCCCGAAGAACTCCTTACCACCGAAATCCCGGACAACGTCTACCAGGGGCTGAAGTCCTCGCCGGTCACCGACGTGCACGTCTTTGGCCGCCGCGGCCCGGCCCAGGTGAAGTTCACGCCGCTGGAGCTGCGCGAGCTGAGCCACATGAATGACGTGGACATCGTCCTGTACCCGGAGGACTTCGAATTCGACGACGCCTCGGATGAGGCCATCCGCAGCAACAACCAGACCAAGACCATGGTGAATACCCTGACCAACTGGCTGGTGGAGGAGCACGCCGAATCCGAGAACCCGTCCTCGCGCCGGCTGCACCTGCACTTCCTGCACAACCCGGTGGAAGTGCTCGACGACGGCACGGGCAAGGTGGGCGGCCTCAAGTTCGAACGCATGCAGCTGGACGGAACCGGCAACGCCAAGGGCACGGGGGAGTACGTCGAGTACCCGGTACAGGCGGTCTACCGGGCCATTGGATACCACGGCTCGGCACTGGACGAACTGGAATACGATGCCCGGCGCGGTGTCATCCCCAACGAGGGCGGGCGGGTGCTGGACGCCGGGGGGAAGCCCGTGCCGGGGATCTACGCCACGGGATGGATCAAGCGCGGCCCGGTGGGCCTCATCGGCCACACCAAGGGCGACGCCCTCGAAACCATCGGGTTCCTGCTGGAGGACCGGCTCACCCTGCCCCCGGCGCAGAACCCGGACCCGCAGGCCATCATCGACCTGCTGGAGGGACGCGGCATCGAATACACCACGTGGGAAGGCTGGAACAAGCTGGACGCCCACGAAGCCGGACTCGGGGCCGCCTGGACCGGGCCGGAGGGTCTGGACCATGTGGTCCGCGAGCGCATCAAGGTGGTTCCGCGCGAGGAAATGATCCGCATCTCGCGCGGCTGATCCGCCACTGCCGTCCACGGACCGGCCCGGGCTACAATGGCCAGCATCCCCTGGCCGGCGCGATGGCGCCGTGCCGCAGGCCGCACAGGAGTTCGATGAAGAACCTGACCCCGCCGGGAGCGTTGCAGCGCAGCGCCCTGGCCGCCCATGAATCGCTCGACGTCGGCGCTTTCGCCGAAGTCCGCGAGGTCCCGGGCCTGCGCTCCCTGATCCGCGAATCCTGGCTGCGTTCCGCGGGCTTCAAGGCCAACCCGGACAACCCTGCCGCACCCCTGGCGTTGGACCGGGACGAGCTGGAGGACTACCGGAACCGGCATCCGCTGGCCGCCATCATGCCCGTCATCACCAGGCTCCTGGTCCAGCCCAGCCACGACTCCGGCCTCCTGGTGGCGGTGGGCGACGAGGTGGGCCGCCTGCTCTGGGTGGACGGCGACCCCGCCCTGCAGCGCCGAGCCGAAGGCATGATGTTCGTGGCAGGCGCGGACTGGTCCGAGGCCACCGTGGGAACCAGCGCACCCGGAACCGCCCTGGCCCTGGGCCGCGGCATCCAGATCTCCGGCGCCGAGCACTACCAGCGGGCAGTCCACCCCTGGAGCTGCACCGCAGTCCCGTTCCACGATCCCGATTCCGGCGCGGTCCTGGGGGTCGTGGACATCACCGGCACGGACACGGCCGTGGCGCCGCATACCCTCTCGCTCGTGGAAGCCACCGTTGCCGCCGCCCAGGCGCAGCTGCGTGTGGAACGGCTGCAGCGCGCCGCGGAGCTCGCGTCAGGGCACGCGCGCCGCCGGGCACCGGCAACCGCCGCGGCGCCACACCGCACCGGCGCCGGGGAGGGCAGCCTTTACCGCGACAGCCTGCAGCTGCTGGGCCGGGACCAGGCATTGCTCAGCCTTGACGGCAGGACCGTGGTGCTCTCGGCCCGGCACAGCGAAATCCTGGCGCTGCTCAGCATCCACCCGGCGGGGCTCAGCGCCGACGAACTCAGCTCCCTGCTGTACCCCGGCGAGGGGTCCACCATCACCCTCCGCGCCGAGATGGTGCGCCTGCGCAAGGTCCTGCAGCAGCTCAACCCTGACGCCGTCCCGGGCTCGCGGCCCTACCGGCTGCCCGTGGACCTGGTGCCGGACAGCAGCCAGGTGCTCAGCTGCCTGCAGCGCGGCGCGCACCGCATCGCGCTGGAAATCTACCGGGGCGCGGTGCTGCCCCGGTCCGAGGCGCCGGGCATCGTCGAGCTCCGGGACAAGGTCTCCGGCCTGCTCCGCGAGGCAATCCTGACGGACGGCAGCGCCGAGTCCATGCTGAAGTTCGCCGCGCTGCCCGAGGCAAGGGACGACGTCGGAATCCGCCGCGCCGCGCTCCGCCTCCTGCCGCCGCGCTCACCCAAGCGGGCCGCCGTCGTCGCCGAACTGGAACGGCTGGAGGCCGAACTGGGCACCTAGGCTCGGGGTTGCAACCTGGCTGCAACCTGCCCGCTCCTACGCTGGCTGCATTGGCTGGATCCCATACGGGACAGCCCGCTGCACAGCAAAGGAGCTACGCAATGACCGTTTACGCACAGCCCGGAACCGACGGCTCGAAGGTCACCTTCAAGGACCGCTACGAAAACTGGATCGGCGGCGAATGGGTCGCCCCGGTCAAGGGCCAGTACTTCGAAAACATCACGCCCGTGACGGGGAAGGCGTTCTGCGAGGTTGCCCGCGGCACGGCGGAGGACATTGAGCTGGCGCTGGACGCCGCACACAAGGCGGCACCGTCCTGGGGCAAAACGTCCGTGGCGGAGCGGGCCGCGATCCTGAACAGGATCGCCGACCGCATCGACGAAAACCTCGAGATGCTCGCGGTTGCCGAAACGTGGGACAACGGCAAGCCAATCCGGGAGACCCTCAACGCGGATCTTCCGCTCGCCGCAGACCACTTCCGCTACTTCGCCTCCGCCGTCCGCGCCCAGGAAGGCTCGCTCTCGCAGCTCGACGAGGACACCACCGCCTACCACTTCCACGAGCCGCTCGGCGTCGTGGGCCAGATCATCCCGTGGAACTTCCCCATCCTGATGGCGGTCTGGAAGCTGGCCCCGGCGCTCGCCGCCGGCAACGCCGTGGTCCTGAAGCCGGCCGAACAGACGCCGTCCTCCATCCTGGTGCTGATGGAACTCATCGGCGACCTGCTCCCCGCCGGCGTGGTGAACGTGGTCAACGGCTTCGGCGTCGAGGCCGGCAAGCCGCTGGCGTCCAGTTCGCGGATCCGCAAGATTGCCTTCACCGGGGAAACCACCACCGGCCGGCTCATCAGCCAGTATGCGTCGAACAACCTCATTCCGGTCACCCTGGAGCTGGGTGGCAAGAGCCCCAACATCTTCTTCAACGATGTGGCCCAGGCCGACGACGCCTTCTATGACAAGGCCCAGGAAGGCTTTGCGCTGTTTGCCTTCAACCAGGGCGAAGTGTGCACCTGCCCGTCCCGCGCCCTGGTCCAGGAAGACATCTACGAGTCGTTCATGGCCGACGCCGTGGCCAGGGTGGAGAAGATGGTGCAGGGCAACCCGCTGGACACCGAAACGCAGGTGGGGGCGCAGGCGTCGAACGACCAGCTCGAGAAGATCCTTTCCTACATCGACATTGGAAAGCAGGAGGGCGCCAAGGTGCTCACCGGCGGGGCCCGTGCCGAGCTGCCCGGCGACCTGGCCGGCGGCTTCTACGTCCAGCCCACGGTCTTCGAGGGGCACAACAGGATGCGGATCTTCCAGGAGGAAATCTTCGGTCCCGTCGTGGCGGTGACGAAGTTCAGCGACTACGACGACGCCATGGGCATCGCCAATGACACCCTGTATGGCCTGGGCGCCGGCGTCTGGTCCCGCAACGGCAACGTCGCCTACCGCGCCGGCCGCGAAATCCAGGCCGGCCGAGTCTGGGTCAACAACTACCACGCCTACCCGGCCGGGGCCGCGTTCGGCGGCTACAAGTCCTCAGGCATCGGACGCGAAAACCACGCGATGATGCTGGACCACTACCAGCAGACCAAGAACCTGCTGGTCAGCTACAACGAAAACAAACTGGGCTTCTTCTAGGCCCGTCCATCGCTCCATCAACGCAAGGATCGCCAATGACGACGACAATGCAAGCAGCAGTAGTGGAAAAATTCGGCACCGACCTGCAGGTCCGCAGCCTGCCCATCCCCACCCCGGGGCCGGGTGAGGCCCTGGTCAAGGTCCTCACCACCGGCGTCTGCCACACGGACCTGCACGCCGCCGAGGGCGACTGGCCGGTCAAGCCGGCTCCGCCCTTCGTGCCCGGCCATGAGGGCGTGGGTGAAGTGGTGGCCCTCGGCGACGGCGTCACCGGCCTCGCCGTGGGCGACCTGGTGGGCAACGCCTGGCTGTGGTCCGCCTGCGGCACTTGCCAGTACTGCGGCTCCGGCTGGGAAACCCTGTGCGAGGCGCAGAAGAACGGCGGCTACAGCGTGGACGGGTCCTTCGGCGAGTACATGCTCGTCGATGCCCGTTTCGCCGCCCGCATACCGGCGGGATCCGACCCCGTCGAGGTGGCGCCGGTGCTGTGCGCCGGCGTCACCGTCTACAAGGGACTGAAGATGACGGAGGCGAAGCCGGGCCAGTGGGTCACCATCTCCGGCATCGGCGGCCTGGGCCACATCGCCGTGCAGTACGCCGTGGCCATGGGCCTGCGTGTTGCCGCCGTGGACATCGCGGACGACAAGCTGGCCCTTGCCAGGGCGCACGGCGCTGAACTGACCGTCAACGCCCTGCACGAGGACCCGGCGGAAGTCATCCAGCGGGAAACTGGAGGGTGCCATGGTGTCCTGGTCACGGCGGTGCACCCGTCAGCGTTCGGCCAGGCCATCGGCATGGCGCGCCGCGGCGGCACCATCGTGTTCAATGGCCTGCCGCCGGGGGACTTTCCCGCCCCGATCTTCGACATCGTGCTCAAGGGCCTCACGGTCCGCGGCTCCATCGTGGGCACCCGGCAGGACATGGAGGAAGCGCTGGATTTCTACGCCCGGGGGAAGATCCATCCCACCGTCTCCGTCCGGGAGCTCTCCGAGGTCAACGCCGTGTTCGACGAGATGAAGCATGCCAAGATCGACGGCCGCGTGGTCCTGAGGTTCTGATGGCGCCGGACAGCCTGGCGGCTGCAGTGACGCTGCCCGGGGAGGACTTCTCCCGGGTGGCGCTCACCGCCGCCGCCGCGGACCTGCTGCGTGTCCTGTGGCGGCGGCACGGTCCGCTGATGTTCCACCAGTCCGGCGGCTGCTGCGACGGGTCCGCACCCATGTGCTACCCCGCAGGGGACTTCCAGACCGGCGACTCGGACATCCTGCTGGGCCTGTTCGACCTGTCGGAGGGGCTCGAACCGCAGCCGCTGGAGTTCTGGATGTCCCGCGAGCAGTTCGCCTACTGGAGCCACACCCACCTGACCGTCGATGTGGTGGCAGGGCGGGGGAGCGGCTTCTCGGTGGAAGCGCCGGAAGGCAAGCGGTTCCTGATCCGCTCCACCCTCATGGACTGGCCGGGCTAGCCTTCCCGCAGGTCAGGGGCTTGGCCACGGTATTCAGTCCGAACGCCCCCGGGGCACTCCGCTGGAGGGCCCCGGGGGCGTTCTGCTGCACAAAATTCTGTGGAACGGCACAAGGCCCGCCAAACCGCTGTCTCATGATATGAGACGATTGTGGCCGTCCAGTGGATGGACACTAAGGTTGACAGGTCTGTTTCCATCACACATCAGGATTGTGATCCCTATGAACCTTCTCCGGACAAAATCCATCGAGCAGTCCATTGCGGACGCCGATGAACCCGGACGCAAGCTCAAGCGTTCCCTCAGCACCTGGGACCTGATGATCATGGGCGTTGCCGTTGCTGTCGGCGCCGGCATCTTCTCCGTGGGTGCCAAGGCTGCCGCCAACTTTGCCGGCCCCGCCGTGACCCTCTCCTTCGCCATCGCCGCCGTGACCTGCGCGCTGGCCATCATGTGCTACGCCGAGTTTGCCACCGCCATCCCGGTGGCCGGCTCCGCCTACGTGTTCACCTACGCCACCATGGGTGAGCTTCTTGCCTGGATCATCGGCTGGAACCTCATCCTGGAGCTCTTCACCGCGGCGGCCGTGATCGCCAAGTACTGGGGCATCTACCTCAGCAAGGTGTTCGCGCTGATGGGCGCCGACATTCCGGCGGCCCTGACCATCGGGGGCGTGGACCTTTACTGGGGCGCCTTCCTCATCGTGGCCATCTTCACCGTGCTGCTGGTGCTGGGCACCAAGCTCTCGGCCCGCGTGGGCAACGTCTTCACCCTGATCAAGATCGGCGTTGTGCTGTTCGTGATCGTGGTTGGCTTCACCTACGTCAAGGTCGAGAACTACGCGCCGTTCGTCCCGGCGGCCGAGCCCACCGGCGGCACCGGAACCGCCGATGTCCTCAAGCAGTCCTTCTTCGGCTTCCTGACCGGCGCCGCGCCGGCCCAGTACGGCACCCTGGGCATCTTCGCCGGTGCCGCGCTGGTGTTCTTCGCCTTCATCGGCTTCGACGTGGTGGCCACCTCCGCGGAGGAAGTGAAGAACCCCCAGAAAACCCTGCCCCGCGGCATCTTCGGCGGCCTGGCGCTGGTGACCCTGCTGTACATCCTGGTTTCGCTGGCCCTGACCGGCATGGTCTCCTACACCCAGCTGGCCGAGGCGGAGAACCCCACTCTGACCACGGCCTTCGAAGCCGTCGGAGACACCTCAGCAGCAAAGATCATCGCGTTCGGCTCGCTGATTGGCCTGACCACCGTGATCATGGTGCTGCTGATGGGCCTGTCCCGCGTGGTCCTGGCCATGAGCCGCGACGGCCTGCTGCCCCGCGCGCTCTCGCGGACCAGCGACAAGCACGCCACCCCGGCCCGCCTGCAGATCATCTGCGGCACCGCTGTGGCCCTGGTGGCGGGCCTGACCAATGTTGACCTGCTCGAGGAAATGATCAACATCGGCACCCTGTCCGCGTTCGTGGTGGTGAGCCTGGGCATCCTGGTGCTGCGCAGGAAGCGCCCAGACCTCAAGCCCGCCTTCCGCGTGCCGTTCGGCAAGGTCCTCCCGGTCCTCTCCGCCGTGCTCTGCCTCTACCTGATGACCAACCTCGCGGTGGAGACCTGGATCTTCTTCGCGATCTGGCTGGCCATCGGCCTGGCGATCTACTTTGCCTACGGCCAGCGGCACTCCCGCCTCAACGAGCGGTTCAGTGCCGCGAACGCCGCGGTGAACGGTTCCGCACCCGCCTCCTCCGGTGCTGCTGCCGGCAAGCCCGACGGCGACGACGAGTACACGCGAGCCTGACCTGCCACGCTGAATGCCCGCCCGGACCCGCTCCGGGCGGGCATTCGCGTGTCCGGCCGCTGGGCAACCCGCTCATAGGATGGAAGCATGGCACGCCCCACCCGACCTGAACGCAAGACCGAACTGCTGGGCGCCATCCTGGACTACCTCATGGACAAGACCCTGGCGGAACTGACCTTCCGCAGCCTGGCCGACGGACTGGGCATGAGCTCCTACGTGCTGGTGTACCACTTCGGCAGCAGGGACCAGCTGATCAACGACATTGTGGTGTCCATCGAATCCCGGCTGGACAGCATGCGCGACACCGATGTGCGGGACATCGACCGCGCGGCGTGGCGGCAGTTCCTGCTGGATTCCTGGCGGTGGACCATGGCCCAGCGCAACCGGCACCTGACCCGGCTGGAGTTTGAAGCGACAGCCCAGGACATCGTGGCGGCCGAACCGCGCGGGACGTCCCAGGAGCATTTCCGGAAGCTGCACCACCAGACCCGGGACTGGCTGATGGTGCAGGGCGTCCCGGAGGAGTTCGCCGATACGGACGCCCGGCTTTTTACTTCCACCTTTTACGGGCTGCAGTTCGACTTCGTGGTGATGAATGAACCCGAGGCCGCCACCAAGGCCTTCGAGCTGATGCTGGCCGTCTTCTTCAACAACCTTGAAACGCGGTTGGCGAACGCCGGGCAGTAGCGTCAGGGGGCCGCGTACCGGCCCACCCATTCGACCAGGGGGCGCAGGGCCCGCCACCTGCCGGCGATTTCCTCCCCGGCGGCTGCAGTGGACACCCAGTCCGGGCGTCCCAGCTCGACGCCCGCTGACAGCGACTTGTGCTTGAGTAACTCTGCGCGCGGATGGGTGCGGTCGAACCCCCGCGGCACCGTCTTGAGCTTTTCTCCGCCGACATTGAAGCCTGCGGCCGCCAGTGCATCCACGATGTCCTGCAGGGCAGCTCCGCTGGCTGACGCGTCCGCCGCGGCACGGTAGCGCCCCAGCTGGGCAGGCGTGTGGGAATGGTAGCCGCCGCCCAGCAGGAGCCCGTCGGCACTGACCTGGAGGTAGAACCCCACGCCTTCCTGCCGTGTGGCGAACGCACCCTGGGCCGTCTTGTACGGGGATTTGTCTGGCGAGAACCGGACGTCCCGGTAGGGTCGGAACAGCTTGGCGGGCCCGAACTCCGGTTCCAGGCCGGCCAGGAGCGCCGCCAGTGGCTCCCGGACCGCGGACTCGTAGGTGCCTTTGTGCTCCAGCCACCACTCCCGGGTGTTGTTGTTTTCAAGCTCCCCGTAGAAGAGGAAGGCCTCCTGGGGAATGCCGGCAAAAGTGTTCATGTACGGAGCCTAGGACCGCGCCGCCCGGGCGGACCAGGGCCGTGCCGGCTATGTGCAAAACCGCCGGCAGGGCCGCGGCGCAACGGACCCGTATGGCACAAAAGACAGCACCCCGCCGCGGCCAGGCCGCGACGGGGTGCTTGCCTGCGGGAAGCCGGAGCTCCCCGAGGCGGGTCTTAGTACTTGGTGGCCGCTTCCGCGTCGGACTCCGGCTGGCCGGCGCCCAGGTTGGCGCGCAGCTTGGCGCCGAGCTCGGCGTCGACGTTGGTCCAGTACTGGATGGCCCGTTCTTTGATGTCCGAGCGCTTCACGCCGCCCACTGCACCGGTGATGGTCTCGAGGAAGCGTGCCTTGGCGGCTTCGTCGTAGACCTCGCGGTACAGGGTGCCAGCCTGGACAAAGTCGCCGTCTTCAGCGTGGAGGGAGTGCGCGGCGAGGGTCAGCTCGCCGTCGTTCTCCCAACCGCCGGCCGGGTTCTGCGGCTCAACGGCAGCCGGGCCGCCGAAGGTGTTGGGTGCATACACCGGAACCGACGGGGCGTTGAACAGGTAACGTCCGGCGCCGTCCTGGCTGTAGTTGTTGACCTGGTTCTTGGGCTGGTTCACCGGGATCTGGGCGTGGTTGGTACCCACGCGGTAGCGGTGCGCGTCCGCGTAGGAGAAAATGCGGGCCTGCAGCATCTTGTCCGGGGAAGCGGCGATGCCCGGAACGAAGTTCGAGGGCGCGAAGGTGGCCTGCTCGATCTGCGCGAAGTAGTTCTCCGGGTTCCGGTTCAGCTCCATGGTGCCGACCTTGATCAGCGGGTAGTCCGCGTGCGGCCAGACCTTGGTCAGGTCGAACGGGTTGAAGCGGTAGGTCTTGGCATCCTCGTACGGCATGACCTGGACGTGCAGGTCCCAGGAGGGCAGGTTGCCGGCTTCGATGTTCTCGTGCAGGTCGCGAATGTAGAAGTCGGCGTCGGAGCCGGCCAGTGCTTCAGCCTGCTCGCCCGTCATGTTCTTCACGCCCTGGTTGGAGTGGAAGTGGTACTTGACCCAGAAGCGCTCGCCCTCGGCGTTGATCCACTGGTAGGTGTGCGAGCCGTAGCCCTGCATTTCACGCCAGGAGGCGGGCAGGCCGCGGTCACCCATCAGCCAGGTGACCTGGTGTGCGGACTCGGGGGACAGGGTCCAGAAGTCCCACTGCATGTCGGCGTCGCGCAGGTGCGTGCCGGGCAGGCGCTTCTGGGAGTGGATGAAGTCCGGGAACTTGATGCCGTCGCGGATGAAGAACACCGGGGTGTTGTTGCCCACGAGGTCGTAGTTGCCCTCGGAGGTGTAGAACTTGACCGCGAAACCGCGCGGGTCGCGCCAGGTGTCCGGGGAACCGTTCTCGCCGGCAACCGAGGAGAAGCGGATCAGCATCTCGGTTTCCGCGCCCGGCTGCAGGAACGCGGCCTTGGTGTACTTGGACACGTCCTCGGTGGCCTTGAAGGTGCCGAATGCGCCGCCGCCCTTGGCGTGCACTACGCGCTCCGGAACCCGCTCGCGGTTGAACTGGGCGAGCTTTTCGACCAGGTAGTGGTCGGTCAGGATGATGGCACCGTCGGCACCAACTGACTTCGAGTGGGCATCGGAAGTTACCGGCGCGCCAGACTGGGTCGTCGAAATGGCAGTCATTGTTCTCCTATTTCTCTTTCATCTGTAGGGGAGGATTGGAAGTCTTTTGTTGGGACTGCTGGCAGTCCTGGCAGATGCCCTGGTACATGACATCGGCGATCTGGATGGTCATCGGCTTGGACTTTTCGTCCCAGTGCGGGGTCAGGCACGGGGCGTGGCCCACGGCGCAGTCCACATCCTCCACGCGCCCGCAGCTGATGCAGATGGCGTGGTGGTGGTTATCGTCCACCCGCGTTTCATACAGGGCGGGGGAGTGGGGAGGCTCGAACCGGCGGAGCATGTGCAGGTCCGTCAGGTCTCCGAGCACCACGTACACGGACTGGGCCGTCAGTTCCGGAAGCTCGGCGCGGGCTGCAGCCAGGATGCTTTCGGCGGGGGAATGGGGGTGGCGTTCGACGGCGGCGAGTACAGCGAGCCGCTGCTTGGTCACCCTGCGGCCGTGGGCGCGCAGGGCTGCAGCCCAAGCGTCCTGGCCGTCAAAGTGTTCCGTCATGGAACCCATTAGACCACTTATTTTGACTGTCTCACAATAAGGTCTGGCTTAGTTTCGTTCCGTGGCGCCAAAGCCAGGCGCGGAAGTGCCCGGCCACTAGGGTTGCAGGGTGGGGAAACTGCTGGCCGACATCACACCGCTGCGCGAAAGCCCGGCATTCCGCCGGCTCTGGTTGGGCTCGGCGGTATCCGCCGTCGGCAGCCAGCTCACCCTGGTGGCGGTCAGCCTGGAGGTCTACCGGCTGACCCAGGACAGCTTCTACGTGGGGCTGCTGGGCATCTTCGCGCTGGTTCCCCTGGTGATCGGCGGCCTGCTGGGCGGTTCCATCGCCGACTCCCACGACCGCCGCAGGGTGGCCCTGCTGGCTACTTCGGTGCTGTGGCTGACCACGGGTTTCATCGCACTGCAGTCCTGGCTGAATGTGGGCAGCGTCTGGGTGCTCTACCTGCTGGTGGCCCTGCAGAGCGGCGCGCAGGCCATCAACCAGCCCGCGCGCAGCGCCATCATCCCCATGCTCATCCGCAAGGAACTGCTGCCCGCCGCGAACGCGCTCAGCATGCTGGTGTTCGGCCTGGCCATGACCGCAGGCCCGCTGCTGGCCGGCGTCCTGGTGGCCTGGCTCGGCTTCGGCTGGACCTACACCATCGACTTCCTGAGCTTCGCCTTCGTCCTGTGGGCCGTGTACCGCCTGCCGCCGCTGGCCCCGACGGGTGCCCGCGGGAAAGCCGGCATCAGGTCCGTCACTGAGGGCTTCCGGTTCCTGGGAACCCGGCCGAACCTGCGGATGACCTTCGTCATCGACCTGGTGGCCATGGTGCTGGCCCAGCCCCGCGCGCTGCTTCCGGCCGTCGCCGCCCTCATGATCGGCGGCGGCGAAGCCACCGTCGGCGTGCTCCTCGCCTGCACCGCGGTCGGCGCGTTCCTCGCCGGGCTGTTCTCGGGTCCGCTGGGGTCGGTCCGCAGGCAAGGGGCCGCCGTCGTCGTGTCCGTCATGGGGTGGGGTGCGTCGATCGCTGCGTTCGGACTGGTGGTGGTGCTCGCCGGCGGGGACGGTGGCGGGACCGCCTTGCCCTGGCTGCTGCCCGCTGCCCTCTGCTGCGTCCTGGCCGGCGTTGCCGACTCGATCAGCAGCGTTTTCCGCAACACCATCCTGCAGGCCGCCACCCCGGACCATTTGCGCGGCAGGCTCCAGGGGGTGTTCATCGTGGTGGTGGCAGGCGGGCCGCGGGTGGGCGACCTGCTGGCCGGAGGCGCGACTAAGATCGTCAGTGAGGGCTGGGTCCTGTTGTTCGGCGGGCTGCTCTGCATCGCGGGAGCCTGGATTGCCGCCGCCCTGCAGCCGGGTTTCCGCAGGTACGACGCCCGGAACCCCACGCCCCAGCGGGGCGTTCCTTGGACAGGGAGGAAAAGTGCACAACCATCACAACGGACTGAAGACGGCAGCCCTGTTCGGTGTCCTGTGGGCGGTCCTGCTGGCCCTCGGCGCCCTGATCGGGGCCGGGACGCGCAGTTCCGCGCCCATCTGGATCATGGCGCTGATCGGCGTGGGAACCACGTTCTACGGCTACTGGAACAGCGACAAGATCGCCATCCGCTCCATGCAGGCTTTTGAGGTCTCCGAAGCTCAGGCGCCACAGCTGTACCAGATCGTCCGCGAGCTCTCGGCCCGGGCCAACCAGCCGATGCCGCGGATCTATGTCTCGCCCACCATGAACCCCAACGCATTCGCCACCGGCCGGAACCCGCAAAATGCGGCGGTCTGCTGCACCGAGGGCATTCTGCAGCTGCTGGACGCCCGCGAACTCCGGGGAGTCCTGGGCCACGAACTCATGCACGTCTATAACCGTGACATCCTCACCTCGTCCGTGGCTGCCGCCGTCGCGGGTGTGATCACCTCGGTGGGGCAGATGCTGCTGATCTTTGGCGGCGGGGACCGGCGGAACACGAACCCGCTGGCCATGATCGCCATGGCGCTGCTGGCGCCGTTCGCGGCGTCCCTGATCCAGATGGCCATCTCGCGGACCAGGGAGTACGACGCCGACGAGGACGGTTCGCAGCTCACGGGAGACCCGCTGGCGCTCGCCTCGGCCCTGGCCAAGATTGAGCGCGGCGTCTCCATCGCCCCGTTGCCGCAGGACCAGCGGCTGGTCAACGCCTCGCACCTGATGATCGCCAACCCGTTCCGCGGCGGAGCGATGAACAAACTCTTTGCCACCCATCCGCCCATGCGGGACCGCATCGCCCGGCTGGAACGGATGGCCGGCCGGCCCCTGCAATAGCCAGGGACCGCCGTCGGACGCCCGTCCGGGACGCGCAACTGCTCAGACGCGCAAATTCGCCCATGACCCGCAAAAAGGCTGGCGCACCGTGGATTTGAGGTGCGCCAGCCTCTGTGCGTGTCATCCAATTTTTCGCGCGCCGAGAACGACGGCGGCGGAGAACTAACTGCGGAAGTTGACGAACTGCAGGTCGGCTTCCTCGAAGTCCTTGAGCAGGGCCATGGTGGCCTGCAGGTCGTCACGGGACTTGGAGGTGACGCGCAGTTCGTCGCCCTGGATCTGGGACTTGACGGACTTGGGAGCCTCGTCACGGATGATCTTGTTGATCTTCTTGGCCAGGTCCTGCGCGATGCCTTCCTTGATGGAGGCTTCCAGCCGGTATTCCTTGCCGGAGGCGTACGGCTCGCCTTCGTCCAGGGACTTCAGCGAGATGCCGCGCTTGATCAGCTTGGACTGGAAGACGTCCAGGACGGCCTTGACGCGTTCCTCGGAGTTGGCCTTCATAAGGATCTTCTCGCCGCTGAAGTCGATCTCGGCGCCGACGCCCTTGAAGTCGTAGCGCTGGGCGATTTCCTTCTGGGCCTGGTTCAGCGCGTTGGCCACTTCCTGCTTGTCCACTTTGCTTACGACGTCGAACGTTGACTCGCCTGCCATGACTCTCCTTGTTCCGGTGGTGCCCTGCGCGTGGGCGGGGCGTTGATCGCTGCATTCCAGACTAGTACGGATGCCCCGGCTGGTGGAGGTGGAGGATTCACAGTTCCCTCTCAGCGGACACCCCGGGGGAACGAAGGATGGCTGGGGAGAGTTGTACCAGCCGTACAGCAGTTGGAAGGAACACCATGCACCGTCAGGCCGCCCGCTACGTCGCCAAAACCACCTCGGCAGCAGCAGGGGCTGTGGCCACGGCGGCCAGTTCCGTAGCGGCGGCGGCCGTGGCGGCCTCCATCATCTTCACGCCGGTGGCCGACGCTTCCTCCCGTATGGAAGGGATCAGCGAGGACCTGTTGCGGGCCGTCCAGCTCAACCAGATCACCGAGGAGCAGGCCATCAAATTCGAGGCGCGGCTGGCCGGCAGGATCCTCGGCCAGGGCTGAGCCGCCACGGATTTTCCCCGCCGTTCCGGGGTTTTCGGCGCCCCCGGAGGCCCGATTCGATTCTTAGGCGGAAGTTCTGTAAAGTTGTCTTGCCCGCGGTTACTGGAAGCGGAACGGAACGGACTGGAAACAGAACGGAACGTCCTGCAGACTGCATCGGCGGGTACTTCTTTTGAAGTTCGGCAGATTACCCGAGCGGCCAAAGGGGGCTGACTGTAAATCAGCTGGCAACGCCTACGGGGGTTCGAATCCCTCATCTGCCACCCAAGGAAAAGCCTCCGGAACCACCAGGTTCCGGAGGCTTTTTCGTGCCCGGACAGCATCTGCGGGCCCCTTCCGGACAGGCTGCTGCGCGCCGTCGACACGGCAAGGGGCCGGGCGTAATGTGGCAGCATCGGCGCACGTGCCCCGATGCCCTGCGTCGATATTCATCGATGAAGGAGGATTCAATGAGTGCTGTACGCGAATTCATGACCACTGATGCGCGGTGCATCAGGGAAAACGAGTCCCTCGTGGAAGCGGCCCGGCTGATGCGGGACCTGGACTGCGGCGCACTCCCCATCTGTGGAGACGACGGCAGGCTCAAAGGCATGATTACGGACCGTGACATTGTGCTCAAGTGCGTTGCCGCCGGACGGAATCCCGGCGACATGATGGCGCGCGACCTGGCATCCGGCACGCCGCACTGGATCGACGCCGACGCCAACGTTGACGCTGCCATCGACATGATGGAGCAGCACCAGGTGCGCAGGCTGCCCGTGATCGCCGACCACAAACTGGTGGGCATCATCAGCCAGGGCGACATTGCCAGGAACTACTCCGAGCAGCGCGTGGGCGAGATGGTGGAACACATCTCCGAACGCCACGGCGTGTAGCACGCCGCCGCATCATGGCCTTGTCCGCGGATCCCCGCCGTGAGGGTGCGGATCCGCGGACAAGCTTCTGACGCACGCGTCCTAGTTCAGGGCAATCAAGAGCATCTGGCTGGTGCCCGGGATGCAGGTCTGCAGGATGGCCCGCGGGAAGCCGCCAAAGACGGCAATGACATCGTTGGTGGTTCCCGGGTTGGGCACCTGCCCACGGGCGGTGACCTTGTACGTTCCGTAGCCGGGGATGCTCACCGTTTCCCCCACGCCGATCCCCGAGAACCGGGCCCAGCCGCCGCAGAAGTCGTGTTCGGTGATGAACAGCGAGTATCCGTCGTTGGGCGTGTAGTGGATGGGGCCGATGCAGGCGTCCACCATGGACTGGCCTCCTGCGCCCGCCACGTAGATCGTCCGGACCGCCGGGGCGGCAGGGGCGGCGGGGGCCGGCGCCGCCACAGGTGCCGGGGCGGGGGCCGGGGCCGGGGCCGCGGGCACCTGGTTGGCGGCCGGCGCGGCAGGAGCCGGTGCCGCAACTGCCACCGGGGGGCCGGTAAGGACCAGCGTCTGGCCGGGATGGATGATGCTGTAGGCACCCAGGCCGTTGGCCGCCAGCATGGCATTCATGTCCACGCCGAACCGGGCCGCGATGGCCCCCACCGTATCGCCGGCGGCCACGGTATACAGGTTGGAGTCAGGCGCGGGTGCAGGCGCGGGCGCCGGTTCCGGGGCGGGAACGGCGGGAGCTGGTTCCGCGGGTGCCGGTTCCGCGGGGGCGGGCTCATTGCCGGCGGGCTCGGCCGCGTCGGCTGCCGCGCTGGCCGGGCCTGCGTCGGCTGGGCCTGCGTCGGCCGGGGCCTGAGGGGCCTCGGGGGCCGGAGCCGGCCGGGCGGCAGCTGCCGCGACCTGCCCGGCGGAGCTTTGGTCCGGGATGCTGCCCTGGCCGACCGGCGAGGACGGCCCGGCCAGGGCGCCCACGCCGACGGCGGCAACGACGGCGGCGGTGGCCATGCCGGCCCACAGCCTGTTGCTGATGGCGGGGCGGCCGGGCGTGATGCCGGCCCGGGGTTCGTCGGTGGCGAAGCTCCTGCTGGCAGGGTCTGTGGTGAGATCTGCGCCGTCGGTTTCGGCGCTGGCGTAAGGCTGGTTCATGGTGGACCGTCCGGGTAGGCTCCCGCCGCCTGGAGCCGCCGGGCCGCGGGTGCCGGCAGTCCAGCTGCGGCAGGCGGCGCCGGCTGCATTAACCCTGTTGTTGGTGCGCCCGCGGCGGGAAGAATCAGGATGTGGCGCACTGCCGCTCCCGTCAGCCGGGAACCGCGAGGGGCGCGCGGATGAAGCCGGCCGCATACCCAGAAAATACGGAGGCTTCGCGTGGAGGCGGAATGCCCGGGGAGCCGGCCCGGGAACCCGCCGGTGCGTGGTTCTGTCCTAGGAATCCCGAGTCTAGGAAGAGCCTGAACAGCCCGGCATCAGTAGCAATTACCCGAATTTCCAGGCCCGGTACTTGGCCGCCGCCGGGTGGCCTACTCAGTCGGCGGGGCGCCCATACTTGGCCCCCACAGGCTTACAGCGGGCGGTTTTCCCGGAGTTCGGCGATCTCCCGGCGGAGCGCTGAAATCTCGGCCACGAGCTCCGCCACCTCCGCGCGGACGGGCTCCTCGACGGCTTCGGCGACGGTTTCGGCCGTGTCCTCGACCCTCTGTACCAGCCAGGAGGCGATGGACGCGGTGACAACGCCCAGGACGGCGATGCCGCTCATCATCAGGGCGGCGGCCACCATCCGGCCGATGGGGGTGACCGGGTAAAGGTCTCCGTAGCCCACGGTGGTGATGGTGGTGATGGCCCACCACAGGGCGTCGCCGAAGGTGACGATTTTCGCCTCGGGCGCGGACTGCTCCACATCCAGGACGGCCAGGGCCCCGACGAACACCAGCAGCGCCGCCGACCCGGCCACGTAGGTGACCACCCGGCCCCGCAGTGTTTCACCGATGGTGCGGTGCAGGATGGACAGCAGCGTGACCAGACGGAGCAGGCGCAGCGGCCGGAAGAAAGGCAGGGCGACGATGAGCAGCTCATGGAGGTTCCGGATAAACCACTCACGGCGGCGGGTGGCCAGCCACAGGTTTGCGCCGTAGTCGATGGCGAACACGATCCAGGTGGCCCACATGACCGCTTCCAGCCAGCTTGCCGCGCTGCCCTCAACCCGGCCGATCACCTGCCAGGCGTAGGCTGCCAGGAAGATGAGCGCCGTGCCCATCAGCGGCCACTCCGCCAGGTCCCGGTAGCGTTGCTGCGTCATGCTGGAAATCCTACGTGCATGGCCGGTTCCCGGAACCTGCTCCGGCCTGCCCGGGCGTAAGTTACCAGCGGGTAACATGGGGGCATGCACCTGCTCCTGAGGACCTTGCTCCTGCTCTTCCGTTCCGCGCGGCGCCGTCCGCTGACTGTCTGGGACAGCGCGTCCCTTCCCCTGCGGGTCCTGCCCACGGACATCGACATCGCGATGCACGTCAACAACGGCATGTACCTGTCCCTGATGGACCTTGGCCGGTTCGACCTGATGGTGCGCAGCGGCGTGTGGAAGCGCATGCGGCGGCGCGGCTGGGGTCCGGTGGTGGCGGCAGAGACCATCTCGTTCCGCAAGTCCCTCCAGCTCTGGCAGGAATACACCATCGAAACCCGCGTCATCGGGCTGGATGCCAAGGCGATCTTCTTCGAGCAGCGGATGGTGGCCGACGGCGAGATCTACGCACGTGCCTACATCGCCACCCGCCTGGTCACCAAGACAGGGCCGGTCAGCCAGGAACAGATCCTGGCCGAGTTCGGCGCTCCTCCCGCAGACCTGGTGCTGCCCGCCTGGATCCACGACTGGCGCGAGGCCGGCCAGTTGCCCGGCGCCCGGACCCCGGCCCCGCACGCCTGGCCTTAGGTGGCAGGCGTGCCTGTTCCGGCAAGGAGCCGGGCTGCCCCTGGCAGGCTAGGCGCCGACGTCGCGCCGCTCCAGGGCGACGGCGGCAAGCGCCACGAGTGCCGCGGACAGGCCCCACAGCCAACCGGCCGCAGCCCAGTCCGCACCGTTGGCCACGGGTGAGTTGCCGTAGGCCCAGTGGTAGGGACTGAGGCTGAGCAGCCAGTCCACGTCAGGGCTTTGCCGGCCGACGGCGTTGAAGACATATCCCAGGACCGCCACGGCCGCACCGGCCGCGAGCCCGTACGTCCGGCGTCCCGTCACCGCGCCCAGGCACAGGGCCGCCGAGCCGCTCAGCAGGCCCAGCCCGGAAAACAGCACCACGGCCCCGAAGAGGTTCCCTGCATCGATGTCCAGCTGTGACGGCCCGTTCAGCAGCGAGATGACCACGAAGACGAGGGCGGCCAGCAGCAGGACCCGCAGCAGCAGCGCCAGCGCCCGTTCCAGGACCACCTGAACGCGCCGCACCCCGTGCGCGAGGGTGAGCTCCAGCTGCCCGGACTCCTCATCGCCGCCCACGGCCGCAGCGCCCCAGGCCACCGTGGCGATGCTCAGGAGGAGGAAACCTATCAGGCCGAACAGGGTTGCCTGCGTGTAGCCCGGCCCGGAGGCGATCTGGTCATAGTTCAGGGCCCGGGTCATCTCCGCCGGCAGGGCGTTGACCATCTCCTGCATCTGCTCGCTGCCGCCGATGGACGGGTACAGGGGCAGGTACAGGAACGCTGCCGCGGCCAGCCCGGCGGCCCAGGCGAGGGTGGACCGCCATGAGTCCACGAATGCCCGCCGGAACAGCGGAAGGCGGGTGCGCACCGGCTGCCTCACCGGACTCCCTCCCCGGGCCCGGCGTACATCTTCAGCACCGATTCCTCCAGGTCCGGTTCCTCCAGCACCAAGTCCGTCAGCTCAAGCCGCCCCAGCGCCTGGAGGAGGGGCTGGATGGGGCCCTCCAGGACCGCGGACAGCGTGACCGTGCCGTTGGACTCCAGCACCTCGACGTTCCCGGCCCCGGGCACCGTACCGAGCAGCGCCACGGCGTCGGCCGCTGCTGTGCCGGTGGCCGTGAAGCGCAGGTGCCGCACGGCGCCCTCGCGGAGCCCGGCCACGGACTCGACGGCGATGATGCGGCCGCCGCGGAGGATGGCCACGGTGTCAGCGGTCTGCTGCACCTCGCTGAGGACGTGGGAGCTGAGGAACACCGTCTGGCCCCGCTGGCGGGCCTCGCGCAGCATGCTGTGGAACTCCTGCTGGACCAGCGGGTCCAGTCCGCTGGTGGGCTCGTCCAGGACCAGGAGTTCGGGCTGGTGCATGAAGGCCTGGACCAGCCCGAGCTTTTGCTTGTTGCCCTTGGACAGCTTGCGGGTGTGCCGGTCCAGGTCCAGTCCCAGCCGCTGGGCCAGTTCGTCGATCCTGCCGGGCGGCACCGGCCCGCTGATGGCCTGGTAGTGGGAGAGCAGCTTGCGTCCGGTCACCCTGCCCTCCAGGAACAGCTCTCCGGGGAGGTAACCGATGCGCCGCCGGAGTTCGGGCCCGCCGGTCCTGGGGTCCACGCCCAGCACCCGCACCTCGCCGCCGGTGGGGCGGATGATGTCCAGGAGGCAGCGCATGGTGGTGGTCTTCCCGGCGGCGTTGGGCCCGATGACGCCGAAGACGCTGCCGGCCTGCACCTCGAAGTCCACGCCATGCAGGACTTCGCGGCGGCCGAAGCTCTTGGTCAGGGACCGCGCCGAAACAGCGATGGCCATGTGCTCTCCTGGATGCCGCACCGGGACTGTTGACCATAGGGTAGGCCGCCCCGGCGCCGGTGTATATGCACCCGGCCGGGTTATTCCCAATGACGCGGGGAGCGAACAGCGGCCTGCAGGGGCGCCATCACGCGTACCGTTGTTCCATGGCTACCCTTGACATCACAGGTGAACAGTTCGCATCCACGATCGAAGGCAACGACATTGTCCTGGTCGATTTCTGGGCAGAGTGGTGCGGCCCCTGCAAACAGTTCGGCCCCACGTACTCGGCGGTTTCCGAGAAGCACCCCGACGTCCTGTTCACCAAGGTGGACACCGAAGCCGAGCAGCAGCTGGCGGCGGAAGCGGGCATCACATCCATTCCCACGCTGATGGCTTTCCGTGAAAAGGTCCTGGTGTTTTCCCAGCCCGGCGCGCTGAACGCCCAGCAGCTGGAACAGGTGGTGGACGCGGTCAAGGCCCTTGACATGGAGGAAGTCCACGCCCATGTGGCCAAGCAGCGCGAAGAGGCTGCCGCCAAGTCCTCCGGCACGCAGGACGGCTCGCAGATCCCGGACCTGTAAACGGCTTAAAAGAATGCGGCGCCTCCCCGGGGAGGCGCCGCATTCGTGCATTAACGCAGAATCAGATGCGCTCCACCTTGACCGGCTCGGCCAGCAGCGCGCTCAGCGATTCATTCAGGTCCTGCACCGCGATGCCCTTGGAGTGCTTCTCCAGGTCCTCTTCGGAGGCCCACTGTTCGGTCAGCACCAGCTTCTCCTCGGTGGCCTCCGTCAGTTCATAGCGGATGCAGCCAGGCTCGTTCACCACCTCATCAATGGCGATTTCCAGGGCGAGCTTCACGCGGAAGAACTCGCCCTCGTTGGGGATGAAGGTTGCCTGCAGGTCGATCGGTTCACTCATGGATTTCACCTTACCGGCAGCGGCCGCCTGCTCCCGCCGTGTTGCGCGGCGGACATGCACCGCGGATGCTGACATGGCCGCCCGCCGGTTGGTAGCGTGCCAGCATGCGTGCATACACGGCCGGGGACACCGGCGTCCCGCTGCTTGAGGAGACCATCGGCGCGAACTTCGAGCGTGTGGCGGCCAGGTTCCCGTACCACGTCGCGCTCATCGAGGCGGCTCCGGTGCCGGGGGCCGACGCCCGCCGCTGGAGCTACAGCAAGATGAACGACGACGTCGACCGGCTGGCCCGCGCGCTCCTCGCCCTCGGCGTCGGCAAAGGGGAGCGGGTGGGGATCTGGAGCCCCAACTGCGCGGAGTGGACGCTGCTGCAGTACGCCACCGCCAAGACCGGTGCCATCCTGGTCAACGTCAACCCCGCGTACCGCAGCCATGAGCTCGAGTTCGTGGTGAAGCAGAACGGCATGCGCACGCTCGTGGTGGCGCCGTCGGACCGGAACAGCGACTACGTCGGCATGGCCCGCCAGGCGCTCGCCGGCTGCCCCGACCTGCGGGAACTGGTGTTCCTGCCGGACCCCGGCGCCGGCCTGGACGACGCCGTGTCCCCGCTCAGCGACGCGGAGCTGACGTACGCCGAGCTGCTCAAGCGGGCTGACGCCGTCGGACACGACGCGTTGAAGGCCCGCATGGCGGAACTGGACCCGCACGATCCCATCAACCTGCAGTACACCTCCGGCACCACGGGATTCCCCAAGGGCGCCACCCTGACCCACCACAACATCCTCAACAACGGCTTTGCCATCGGTGAGCTGCTCGGCTACACCGAACACGACCGGGTGGTCATCCCGGTGCCGTTCTATCACTGTTTCGGAATGGTGATCGGCAACCTCAACGCCCTCAGCCACGGCGCCGCCACCATCATTCCCGGCCGCGGGTTCTCGCCCGCCGCGGCACTGGAGGCCGTGCAGGACTTCGGCGGAACCTCCCTGTACGGGGTGCCCACCATGTTCATCGCCGAACTGGCCCTGCCCGATTTCGGCTCCTACGACCTTTCCACGCTCCGCACCGGGGTGATGGCCGGTTCGCTGTGCCCCTTCGAGGTGATGAACCACGTCATCGCGGACATGAACATGAAGGACGTGGCCATCTGCTATGGCATGACCGAAACCTCCCCGGTGTCCACCATGACCCGGCAGGGCGACACCCTGGAGCACCGCACGCAGACGGTGGGCCGGACCATGCCGCACCTGGAAAGCAAGATCGTGGACCCCGGCACGGGAGAGGTCCTGGAGCGGGGAGGGATCGGTGAGCTGTGTACCCGCGGCTATGCGGTGATGGAGGGGTACTGGAACCAGCCGGAGAAAACGGCGGAAGCCATTGACGCCGAGGGCTGGATGCACACCGGCGACCTCGCCCGGATGGATGGGGACGGCTACGTTGTCATTGAGGGCCGGATCAAGGACATGGTGATCAGGGGCGGCGAAAACATCTACCCGCGGGAGATCGAGGAGTTCCTGTATACCCACCCTGCCATCCAGGACGTCCAGGTCATCGGGGTGCCGGACGACAAATACGGCGAGGAGCTGATGGCGTGCATCATCCTCAAACCGGGGTCGGAGCCTTTTGGCCCTGCGGCCCTGGCGGAGTTCTGCCGCGGCAGGCTGGCGCACTACAAAATCCCCCGCTACGTGGACATCCGGGAAAGCTTTCCCATGACCGTGTCCGGGAAGATCCGCAAAGTGGAGATGCGCGAGGAAGCGGTGGCCCGGCTGGGGCTGTAAGGGAGGAACTCCCCGGGCCCGGTGACGGCGGCACGGGCTGCGGCTTCCCTAGCGGCCTTGGGGGCCGCGGCGGGAAGCCCGCACCGCCAGGATGGCCAGGGCGAGGGCGGCTGCTGCACCCGCCACCGCCAGGAGCAGCCTGGTGCTGCGGCCGCCCAGCGACGGCCCCGGCGAATCCTTCCTCGCCGTCCCCGGGGTTCCGCCGGCGGTGACCTCCCGCGGCGACAGCTCCCACTCGGACGGGTCGGGGAGAATGCCGGGCGGCAGCTTCTCCTGCCGCAGCCTGCGCCGGGTTTCGAGTTGTTCGCGGACCTCCTCGTTCGGGGCGGGCACCGCGTCATCGGCAGCCAGCGCGGCGGGAAAGTCGATGATGTAGGACTTTCCGTAGAAGGCGGCTGACGCCACCGAGTCCAGCCAGGTGGGCGGCGGGGGCTCGACGCCGCGGCGGGCGAATTCGGCCCGCAGCCTGTCCTTGATGTCCTCGAGGTCCTTGCCCTGGGAATCGCGCGTCACCTCGAAGATGGCCATTTGGAGCTGGACATTGCTGTCCGCTTCGGTGCCGTGGTTGCCGTTGTTTCCGTTCGTTGCCGCGTCCATGGTGGCAAGGTACCCACCGGGGCCGCGGATCACGCGTCCGCGCAGTGGGTGAGTTCCCGCGGGCGTTCAGTGCCGGCGATGGTCCTGGATGGTCATCCGCGGCCCGAACGTCGGCTTCCGGAAACCGGTGCTCTGGATCATCCGCACCACGCGCTGCCGGTGGCCGCTCCAGGGCGCCAGCAGTTCGATCATCCCGGCGTCGTCGGTACGGCGCCCCGTGAGCGCCGCCCCCACATAGGCTGCCAGGTGGTAGTCGCCGACGGCGATCGAGTCCGGGCAGCCGTGGGTCCGCTGCACCACTTCCGCCGCCGTCCAGATTCCGATTCCCGGTATGGTCTGCAGCTTCGCGCCCGCCTCCACGGCGGGAAGTGCCGCCAGCCGTTCAAGCGCGACGGCGGAACGCAGCGCCCTCATGACCGTCGCCGAGCGCTGGGGCCCCACGCCCGCCCGGTGCCACTCCCAGCTGGGGATGCCCAGCCACCCGGCGGCAGTGGGCGGCACCAGCAGGTCCGCCGGTGTCGATGCCCCGGCCGGCGGGGCCGGGGTCCCGAACTTCGTGACCAGGTACCGGTAGCCGCGCCGGGCCTCGATGACGGTCACCTTCTGTTCCAGGATGATGGGCACCAGCTGGTCCACCATCCGGCCGCTGGCGGGAAGCCGCAACGCCATGCTCCTCCGCCGTGCCTCGCGGACCATCCGGGGGAGGGTGGCGTGGAAGCCGGGTTCATCGAACCCGGACCAGTCGTCATCCGCTCCGAGCAGCCGGGGCGCCGCCCGCACGGCGTGCCCCGCGCCGGGTCCCCAGCCCTGGATGTCCACGCGGTCACGGACCGGCCGCCCGGCGTCGTGCCCTGTTCCTGCCGCACCCCCCACCGCGCTGAACCGCAGCGTGGCCGGACCGTCCGGCGTCGCCACCGCGTTCCAGATGACGCTGCCCTGGACGTTGAAGGAGGGGTCGCTGTTGCCCCGCAGCAAGGGGCCCACGGTACGGGCCAGGCTGTAGGGGGCGTCCGGGTACCAGCACAGCGACACGTCGGCGCCGGCGGCAAGCCGGGGCGGTGCTTCTGCGATGGTCATGTCTTCCATGGTCCCACGGCCCCCTGACAACGGCGCCCGGACGGGCGGGGCCCACCGCTTAAAACCCGGGCTCGACGGGACTAAAATCCAGGCTGTGGTGCGGAGCCGCCGCGCCCGGATGGAAGGGCAGGAGAACGCCATGGGCGGAGTAGTGCATTTCGAAATCCCCGCGGACGACCGTGAACGGGCCGCGGAGTTCTACCGGCAGGCTTTGGGCTGGACGCTGGAGCCGGTTCCGGGCATGGATTACTACACCAACGTGACCACCACGCCGATGGACGCCCAGGGCAGGCCCACAGAACCAGGCGCGATCAACGGCGGCATGATGGACCGTGAACCGGACTTGGCGTCCCCGGTCATCACCGTGGACGTGCCGGACATCGACGCCACCCTGAAGACGGTCCAATCACTGGGCGGTTCGGTGGTGCGCCCCAAGGAAACCATCCCCGGAATGGGCCACTTCGCCTACTTCAAGGACACCGAGGGAAACGTAATGGGGCTGTGGGAGAACCTGCCCGCCGGCAGTGCGGGTCAGTGAAGCCCGGCCAAGGCCATGAGTGCCGTGATCCAGGTTCTGGCGGGCATCACCGGGCTGACCCTCGTTTCGGTGGGCCTGCTGGAAGCCTTCGCCTACAAGAACCAGCGGCTGTACCCTATCTTCCTGATCAGGCCTGAAGACACCGGAGCGGTTCGGCTGTGGACGGTGAACGTAGGGTTCTACAACATTGTCTGGGGCCTGTTCGGGATTGCCGGTGTGCTCATCGCCAACTCCGGGGACGTTGCGACAGGCCGGACCATCGTGACCATGATGTGCATAGCGCACGCCATCCTGGGCATCGTCCTGGTGATCAGTGAGCCGCGGCTCTGGCTCAGCGGCATCGGCCAGTCATTCTTGCCGTTGGTCATTCTGTGGCTCATCTTCACCGGCTAGGACGCCGCCGTCCGGGGAGGGCAACGGACGAATCATTGCATCCCGGACACGGCCCACAGCGCCAGCACGGCCAGGGGCAGGGTCAACAGCAGCGCCACCAGTCCGGCCAGGGCGAAGCCGCCCCACCGGACGGGTACGTTGAGGACCCGGAGACGCTCGTGCCACAGCAGCGTGGCCAGTGAAGCCCACGGGCTGACCAGCGGGCCAAGGTTGACGCCTATGAGCAGTGCGGCCAGCCGGGCGGGGGAGTCCGCCACCGGTTCCAGGGCCAGGTAGGCCGGCAGGTTGTTGACCGCGTTCGCGGCGCCCGCCCCGACCCCTGCCAGCTGCAGCAGCGCCGGCAGGGCCTCACCGGACCCGGCGACGCCGTCCAGCAGTTGCGTGAGCCCGTTGGCGTGCAGGGCCTCCATGAGCATGAACAGTCCGGCCGTGAGCATCAGCGGACGCCACGGGACCATGGACCAGCGCAGGGCCTGCGGCCGGCGGCGGAGAAAAACGGCAAGGAGGAACACCGCGGCCGCCAGGGCGGGGTACTGGACCGGCAGGCCGGAGACCAGGGCGGGCAGCAGCACCACCAGCGTGCCGGCGGCGAGCAGCAGCAGGGGCCGGTCCGAGGCCGGCCGGACAGGCCGGGGCCGGTACAGCCCCCGCAGGTCCCGCCGGAACGCCAGCCACAGCAGGGTGATGGGAACCAGCAGCCCCACCAGCGCAGGCGCCCACACCAGGCCGGCGAACTGCACCGGGCTCAGGCCAAGCCGCTCCTGGGCCAGCAGGTTGGTCAGGTTGGACACCGGCAGCAGCAGCGAGGCCGTGTTGGCCAGCCAGATACTGGTCAGCGCAAACGGCAGCGGCGGAATCCCTGCGTGCATGGCCAGCAGTACCACCACCGGCGTGACCAGGACTGCGGTGGTGTCCAGTGACAGGAACACCGTGGACACCGTGGCCAGGGCAATCACCAGGAGCCACAGCGTGAAGACCCGGCCCCGGCCCAAGGCGGCAAGGCGGCCGGTCACGGCACGGAACAGGCCTGCTTCGTCCACCAGCTCGGTCACCAGGGACATCGCCAGGACGAAGGCAAGGATGGGCACCGTCCGCCCGGCCAGTCCGGCAAACGCCGGAAGGGGGAGGATGCCTGTGGCCAGGGCTGCCAGGCCTGCCGCAAGCGCGGCGCCGGGCAGCAGGTAACTGCGGCCGGCCCTGGCCCACGCGAACTGCTTCACCGCCCTATCGTCGCATCCCGGGCGGGGCCGCGCCGGGAGGAAGCGGTAGCTTTGTATCTATGAAGTACGCCCAGTCCATCCTGGACCTCATCGGCAACACCCCGCTCATCAAACTGAACCACGTCACCGAGGGCATCAAGGCCACGGTCCTGGTCAAACTGGAGTACCTGAATCCGGGCGGATCCATCAAGGACCGCATCGCGGCGCAGATGATCGAGGACGCCGAACGGGAGGGCAAACTGCAGCCCGGCGGCACCATCATCGAGCCCACCTCAGGCAACACTGGCGTGGGCCTGGCCCTGGTGGCGCAGCAGAAGGGCTACAAGTGCGTGTTCGTGGTCCCTGACAAGGTGGGCGAGGACAAGCGCGCCGTCCTGCAGGCGTACGGCGCCGAAGTGGTGGTGACCCCCACCGCCGTTCCGCCGGACAGCCCCCAAAGCTACTACGGCGTCTCGGACCGCCTGGTCCGGGAAACACCGGGTGCCTACAAGCCGGACCAGTTCTCCAACCCGGCTGCGCCCGGAAGCCACTACCGGACCACCGGCCCGGAGATCTGGCAGGACACGGACGGCAGGGTGACCCATGTGGTCATCGGCGCGGGCACCGGCGGCACCATCACGGGTACCGGGCGCTACCTCAAGGAGGTATCGGCAGGCAGGCCGGAGTCCGACGGCGGCGTGGTCCGGATTATCGGCGCGGACCCGGCAGGTTCGGTCTACTCGGGCGGCACCGGACGGCCCTACTTCGTTGAAGGCGTGGGCGAGGACATGTGGCCGGCCAACTACGACAAGTCCGTCCCGGACCAGGTCATCGCCGTCACCGACGCCGATTCCTTCGCCATGACCCGCCGGCTCGCCCGGGAGGAAGGCCTGCTGGTGGGCGGATCCTCCGGAATGGCCGTGGTGGCTGCCCTCCAGGCCGCGAGGGACCTGCCCGAGTCAGCGGTCGTCGTCGTCATCCTGCCCGACTCCGGCCGCGGCTACCTGGCCAAGATCTTCAACGACCAGTGGATGCGCTCCTACGGGTTCCTCTCCGGCGGCGAGGAAACCTCCGTGGGCGAGGTGATCAAGTCCAAGAACGGTGAATTGCCGGACCTGGTGCACATCCACCCCAATGAGTCCGTCCGCGACGTCATCAACATCATGAACGAGTTCGGCGTCAGCCACATCCCGGTCCTCTCGCAGGAGCCGCCGGTGGTGATGGGCGAGGTCCTGGGAGCCGTGGACGAACGGACCCTGACAGCCAAGCTGTTCCGCGGCGAGGCCAAACTGACGGACAAGATCGCCGAACACATGGGCCCCAAGCTGCCCGTCATCGGCTCGCTGGAAAGCATCTCGGCGGCCCGCGAACTGCTCTCCGACGTGGACACCGTCATGGTGACGTTCGTCGGCGCCCCCATCGGCATCCTCACCCGGCACGACCTGCTGGCCTACCTCAGCCATTAGATTCCGGTGGTTGGGCTTGTCGAAACCCGCTTCGGCAAGCCCAGCCGCCGTTTGGAAGGAGCATCATGACAACCTCTGAACACCAGGGCTTCAACACCCGCGCCGTGCACGCCGGCCAGGCTTTCGAGCCCCGCACCGGCGCCGTGGTCCCGCCGCTTCACTTCAGCTCCACCTATGCGCAGGACGGCATCGGCGGCCTGCGCAGCGGCTACGAATACGGCCGGGGAGGTAACCCCACCCGGGATTCCCTGCAGGAGCAGCTGGCAGCGCTGGAACTGGGCACGCACGCCTACAGCTTCAGCTCCGGCCTGGCCGCGGAGGACGCCCTGATCCGTGCCCTCACCCGGCCCGGTGACCACATCGTGCTCGGCAACGACGCCTACGGCGGCACGTACCGGCTGATCAGCCGGGTGCTGGGTGACTGGGGGATCGGCAACACGCCGGTGGACATGGCCAACCTGGATGCCGTCCGCAGTGCCGTGGCTGCCCACAAGACCCGCTTCGTCTGGGTGGAGACCCCCTCCAACCCGCTGATGAAGATCACCGACATCGCCGCGCTCGCCGGCATAGCGCACGACGCCGGGGCCCTCCTGGTGGTCGACAACACCTTCGCCTCTCCTTACCTGCAGAACCCGCTCGCCCTGGGAGCCGACGTCGTGGTCCACTCCACCACCAAGTACATCGGCGGCCACTCCGACGTGGTGGGCGGCGCCGTGGTGGTCAAGGACGCCGAGCTGGCGGAGAAGATCGGGTTCGTCCAGTTTGCGGTGGGCGCCGTGTCCGGGCCGATGGACGCGTTCCTGACCACCCGCGGCCTAAAGACGCTGGGCGTGCGGATGGACCGGCACAGCGGGAACGGCCAGGCTGTGGCCGAATGGCTGCTGGAACGCCCCGAAGTTGAGGCCGTCCTGTATCCGGGTCTGCCGTCCCACCCCGGGCATGAACTGGCCAAGAGCCAGATGCGCAGCTTCGGCGGAATGGTCTCGGTGCAGTTCAAGGGCGGTGAGGCAGCTGCCCGGAAGGTGGCCGAGTCCACGTCCGTGTTCACCCTCGCCGAGTCCCTGGGCGGCATCGAATCCCTGATGAACTATCCGTCCGAAATGACCCATGCCTCCGTCAAGGGCACCGAGCTGGCCGTCCCGGTCAACCTGCTCCGCCTTTCCTGCGGCATCGAGGACAAGGAAGACCTGATCGCTGACCTGGAGCAGGCTTTCAGCTCGATTCCGTAGCACGGCCGCGCACCACCCCGAATGCTGGCTTTCTTCAAGAAAGCCAGCTAGGGTGTTGCGCATGCCACTTCGATCCGACTGGTCCGGCCACAGCTGCAGCATTGCCCGCGGCATGGACATCCTGGGCGACCCCTGGACCATTCTTGTCCTCCGCGAGCTGTTTTTCGGCAACGGCCGCTTCGATGCGATGAAGAGCCGGCTCAAGGTGGCGGACTCCGTGCTCACCAAGCGCCTCGCAGGCCTGGTTGAGGCGGGGTTGCTGGAGAAAAGGGCGTATGGCGACGGCGGCCGCACCCGGCAGGAGTACGTCCTCACCGCCATGGGCGAGGACACCCTCCCGGTCCTCAACGCGGTCACCATCTGGGCCGAGAAGCACCTGGCCGCCCCGTCCGACCAGGCGCACCTCTACGTCATCCATGCCGGCTGCGGCAAAAGCACCACGTCGGCAGACACCTGCACGGAGTGCGGCGAGCGGCTGACCGCGGCCAACACCAGCTGGCACAGCCGCGCCAGGTCAGAGCAGCCCATCCGCTTGACCGCGGCCGGTGGCAGGGAGGCTGCCGCATGAGCACCCTCCCCGACGAAGCGGCTGTTCCCGACGAGCAGGTCGCAGCTTCCGGCCCCCGGACACCGCGGCGGCGCCTGCACCCGGCATGGATTGTGGCCGCGGTGGCCTTCCTGGCCCTCGTGGGAGCCGCAGGTTTCCGGGCAGCTCCGGGCGTCCTCATGGTGCCGCTGCAGCAGGAGTTCGGCTGGTCCACCACGGTCCTGTCCGCGGCCGTCAGCATCAACCTGGTCCTCTTCGGACTGACCGCCCCCTTCGCCGCTGCCCTGATGGAGCGCTTCGGGATCCGGAAAGTCACCGCCACGGCACTGGTGCTCATCGGCATGGGCAGCGCCCTCACCGTGCTGGTCAACCAGTCCTGGCAGATCCTCCTGACCTGGGGCCTGCTGATCGGCCTGGGGACCGGGTCCATGGCGCTGGTCTTCGCGGCCACCATCGCCAACACCTGGTTCACCAAAAGCCGCGGCCTGGTGATCGGCATCCTGACCGCCGGCAGCGCCGCGGGCCAACTGGTCTTCCTGCCGTTCATCGCCGTGCTCGCGCAGGATCCGGGCTGGCGGCAGGCGTCGCTGCTGATCGCCGCAGGGGCCCTGGCGGTGGTCCCGCTGGTGCTGAAGTTCCTCAAGAACTCCCCGGCCGACGTCGGGGTCCTGCCCTACGGCGCCGAACCGGCCGCAACTCCACCGCCGGCCGCCGCGCCGGACACCGGGCCGCGTGCCAACGCAGCTGTCCGCGCGCTGCAGGTGCTGCGCCGGGCCAGCAAAATCAGGACCTTCTGGGCGCTGGCCGCCGGGTTCGCGATCTGCGGCGCCACCACCAACGGACTCATCGGCACCCACTTCATCCCCTCCGCCCACGACCACGGAATGCCCGAAACCACCGCGGCGGGCCTGCTCGCCGTCGTCGGAATCTTCGACATCGTGGGCACCATCGCCTCCGGCTGGCTGACCGACCGTTTCAATCCGCGGATCCTGCTGGCCGTCTACTACCAGTTCCGGGGGATCGGCCTGCTGGTCCTGCCGCTGCTGTTGAGCGCCGAGGTGCGGCCCAGCATGATCGTGTTCGTGGTGATCTACGGCCTGGACTGGGTTGCCACCGTCCCGCCCACCGCCGCCATTTGCCGCGAGGTGTTCGGCGCGGACGGCAGCGTGGTCTTCGGCTGGGTCTTCGCCGCCCATCAGCTCGGCGCGGCCGCGGCAGCCCTCGCCGCCGGCGCTCTCCGCGATGCCACCGGCCACTACACCTACGCGTGGATGGGGGCCGCGGCCATGTGCACCATCGCGGCCATCATCAGCGCCACCATCCGGAAGCACCATGGCGCCGGGGAAGCGAAGGCGGAGACAGAGCCCGCAGCTGCGTGAGGGCGGCGCGCTCAAGGAGGCCGCACGCGCGGCTAGGCTGGGAAGCATGGAATCCACGCCGCCAGCACCTGCCCGCAACGTTGCCCTCATCACCGGGGCAGGGCGGCTGGCCGGCATTGGCGCCGGGATCGCCCGCAAGCTCGCGGCCGACGGGTGGGACCTGGTGCTGGCCTACTGGCAGGAGTATGACGAGCGGATGCCGTGGGGGAGCGAACCCGAGGACGTCGTCCGCCTGACCGCCGAGCTTGAGGCGATCGGCGCCCAGGTCCACGTCCTGTCCGCCGACCTGCAGGATCCGGGAGTGCCGGACCGGCTGGTGGCTGAGGCCGTGCAGCTCGCCGGACCGCTGCAGGGGATGGTGCTCAGCCATGCGGAGTCAGTGGACTCCGGCATCCTGGACACCAGCCTTGAGTCCTTTGACCGGCACTTCGCCGTGAACACGCGGGCCAGCTGGCAGCTGATTGCCGCGTTCGCCCGGCAGGCAACGGACGACGGCGGCGCGATCGTTGCGCTGACCAGTGACCACACTGCGTTCAACCTTCCCTACGGCGCGTCGAAGGGGGCACTGGACCGGATCGTGATTGCCGCGGCGCGCGAGCTCGGCCCGCAGGGAATCTCCGCGAACGTCCTCAACCCCGGCCCCGTTGACACCGGCTGGATGGACGACGACATCCGGAAGTCCGCCGTCGAACGCCAGCCCACCGGCCGCCTCGGCACCCCCGCAGACGTCGCCGGGACGGTGGCGTTCCTGCTGTCCCCGGCCGGCCGCTGGGTGTCCGGGCAGCTGATCAAGTCCGACGGTGGCTTCTCGGCCTAGGTGCCCGGGCCCCCTTCCCGGCTCCCCTCCCAACTAGGTAGCGCCAAGTGCCGTTTTGAGCCCCCAAAACGGCACTTACTGCTACCTGGTTGGGGAATGTAGGGCCCCGAAAGCGGTCAGCGGAAGGCGGACAGGCCGGTGATGTGCTGGCCCAGGATCAGGGTGTGGACCTCGTCCGTTCCCTCGTACGTCCGCACGGATTCCAGGTTGGCGGCGTGCCGCAGCGGCGGATAGTCCAGGGTGATGCCGTTGCCGCCCAGGATGGTGCGGGCCTCGCGGGCGATGGTGATGGCCTGGCGCACGTTGTTCAGCTTGCCCAGCGAAATCTGCTCGGGCCGGAGCTTACCCGCATCCTTCAGCCTGCCCAGGTGCAGCGCCAGCATGGTTCCCTTCTGGACCTCCACCAGCATGTTCACCAGTTTCTCCTGCGTGAGCTGGTACCCGGCCAGCGGCCTGCCGAACTGTTGCCTGTCCTGGGAGTAGGCCAGGGCCGCTTCGTAGGAGTCGCGGGCCGCCCCCATGGCGCCCCACGCGATCCCGTAGCGGGCTTCGTTCAGGCAGGTGAACGGGCCCCGGAGCCCGAACGCGCCCGGGAGCAGGGCCTCCGGACCCAGCCTGACGCCGTCGAACTCCACGTCACACTGGATGGACGCGCGCATGGACAGCTTCTGCGTGATGGGTGTGGCGGTGACGCCAGGCGTTCCCGCCGGCACCAGGAAGCCGCGGACGCCGTCCCCGGTCATCGCCCACACCACCATGACCCCTGCCACGGACGCCAGCCCAATCCAGCGTTTGGAGCCGTTGAGCACCCACCCAGCATCCTCGCCGCGGCCGTCACGCTCAGCGGTGGTGGCCATCGAGGACGGATCGGACCCGGCAGACGGCTCCGTCAGGGCAAAGCAGCCAATCAGCTCGCCGGCGGCCATCCGCGGCAGCCACTCCTGCTTCTGCTCCTCGGAGCCCCAGGTGTGGATGGCCGTCATGGCCAGCGACCCCTGCACGGAAACGAAAGTACGGATCCCGGAGTCTCCTGCTTCCAGTTCCATCGCCGCCAGGCCGTAGTCGACGGCGGACCGGCCCGGGCAGCCATAGCCGTCCAGGTGCATGCCCAGGACACCCAGCTCACCCAGTTCCGGGGCAAGTTCCACCGGGAACACGCCATCCTCGTACCACCGCGCAATGTCCGGTTTGATCCGCTGGACGGTGAAGTCACGGACCTTCTGCCGCAGGGCACGCTCATCGTCGCTGAGCAGGGAATCCAGATCCAGGACGTCGGATGCGCCCGGCAGGTCTGTCATGTCCTGGCCAGGAAGTAGCCGCGGGTGGAGGGCAGGAACCGGCAGACGGCTGCAAGCACCACGCCCAGGGCCAGCAGCACCACACCGCTGACGAAGGCGCCGCCGACGCCGAAGATCTGCGTGTCGCCGTAGGCGGGGTCCCACATCTGCACCGCCGAGATGAAGAAGGCCGCAGTAAGGAGCAGCGCGCCCAGCAGCGGGAAGATGCCACGAAACCACAGGTTGCGGGCCGATGCGCGGAGGGTGCCCCGGAAGTACCAGAAGCAGGCGAACCCGGTCAGTGCATAGTAGAACGCGATGAAGAGGCTGATGGCACTGATGGAATCCGCCAGCAGGTTCTCGCTGAGGAAGCTCATGGCCACGTAGTACGCCCCGGCCGCGATGCCCATCACCTTGGTGGAGAAGCCCGGAGTCTGGTTCTTCGGGTGCACCTCGCCGAACTTGGGCGGAAGCGCCCCATGGGTTCCCATGGACAGGGTCCCGCGGGCCGTGGGCAGGATGGTGGTCTGGGTGGAGGACAACACGGAGGCCAGGACCGCGACGACGATCAGCCAGCCCCACGGGCCCAGCACCACGTCCTTCATGGCCAGGAAGACGTCGTCCTGGTTGGCCTCGTTGCCCAGGCCGATGCCGTCGCTGCCCACGGTGGCGTACATCATGACCAGCAGCGCAACGGAAACATAGATGGCCACCAGGACGAACGCGGAGATCACGGCGCCCCGGCCAGGCGTTGTGGACGGGTTTTCGGTTTCCTCGTTCAGGGCCAGGCAGGTGTCCCAGCCCCAGTAGATGAACAGGGCCAGCAGGGCCCCGTGCACCACGGCCCCGGGATCGGCGAAGGCGCCTATCGGGTTGAACCACTCAAAGTCGAACGCCTGTCCCTCCGGCGGGCCGCCCACGATCCTGATCACGATCGCCAGCGCAAAAATCCCCAGGGCGATGTACTGCACGTAGGTCAGGACCCGCTGGACGTGCTCGCCCAGCCGGATGCCCCGGTAATTCACGAGGGTCATCAGCGCGATGAAGAGCACGCCCGTGCCGGTGACCAGCAACTTGTTCTGGGCCAGTGATCCGTCACCGATGAGCAGCCACAGGTACTGCCCGGCCACTTGGGCCAGGTTGGCAAGCACCACGATCCCGGCGAGCGCCACGCCCCAGCCGCCCAACCAGCCCGCCCAGGGGCCGAAGGCCCTGCGGGACCAGTTGAAGGTGGTGCCGCAGTCTGGCATGGCGCTGTTCAGTTCACGGAACGCATAGGCGATGAACAGGACCGGGATGAAGCCGAGCAGCAGGATGAACGGCGTGTAGTTTCCGTTGACGGAGACGATGAGGCCCAACGTCGCCGCCAGGGAGTACACCGGTGCCGTGGAGGCCAAGCCAAGCATGACGGAGTCGCCCAGGTCCAGGATGCCGGCGCGCAGCCCCTTGGCCTGGACCGTGGCGCCGGACGGACCGCCCGGGCCATCCGCCGTCGTCATGTCAGTGCTCATAGCGTGATACCTGCCTTGCTGGAGGAAGTTCCGGCGCCCAGCGGTGCGGGCGCGTCAATGGTGTTGGGCACGAAGCGGCAGAAGTAGTCCGTGATGGGGCCATCCGATTCCCGGATGCCGCAGCCCACGGACTCGCCGTCCACCACCCACAGGCCCAGGACAGGGTGGTTGCCGTCGAAGTCGGGCAGTGGGTGGTACTGCTGGTAGCACCAGCCTTCGCGTCCGTACCCGCCGGGCTGCTCCAGGCTGAGTCCCGGTGCGTGGATTTTGATGTTGTCCCCTTCGCGGCCGTGCAGCGGCTTGGCCACCCACTCGGTCAGCGGGCCGGGATTGTCCAGGTACGCCGGCAACAGGTTGGGGTGGTTGGGGTAGAGGTGCCAGAGCGCGGCCAGCAGCGCCTTGTTGGAGAGCAGCATCTTCCAGGCCGGCTCCACCCAGCGCGGGTTGTGGGCGCGTTCCAGCAGCCGCGGACCGAACGGCTCCTTCACCATCTGCTCCCACGGGTAGAGCTTGAAGATGGTGCTGATCATGAAGTTGTCCATGTCCACGAACCGGTTCAGGTTGGGGTCCCAGCCGATATCGGACATGTTGATGCCGATGGTGGTCCACCCGGCCTGGCTGGCCACATCCCGCATGTAGGCAGCCGTCATCCAGTCCTCGCCGGATTCCTCCACCTCGGAGTGGGCCACGTGCAGCGTGGACATGCCGGTGCGGTATTGGAACTTCTTCCACTGCCGGATCAGGGCCTCGTGGATGCCGTTCCACTGGTCCTTCTCCGGGAAGACGTCCTGCAGCCAGAACCACTGGGCTACGGCGGCCTCGATCAGGCCCGTGGGGGTGTCGGCGTTGTATTCGAGCATCTTGGCGGGACCGCCCTGCCCGTCATAGATGAAGTCGAAGCGACCGTAGACATCCACGTCACCGGCCTGCAGGGATGCTGCGGCGAGCTCCAGGGCCTGGGGGCCGATGCCGATGGGCCCCATGGCGCCGGTGGCAAGGAACTTGGCCGCCTCGAGGCACATACGGTGCATCTCTTCGGCCGTATTCTCCAGCGTTTCCACCTCCGCCTCGGTGAACTCGTAGTAGGCGGACTCGTTCCAGTACTCGATCTTCCGGCCGTCGTCCATGGTGGTGGTGGAGAAGACCAGGCCCTGCTCTTCGATTTTCTGTTTCCAGCCCGGGCGGGGGGCTGCCGGCAACCGCTTCACCCTCAGCCTCCCGAGCTCTTGCCGCCGCTGGTACCGCTCTTGGCGCTGGTACCGAATCCGCCGCGGCTCACCGTGCCGCCCTTGGAGCTGTACCCAGTGGAGGCCTTGGCGCCGCTGGGAACGGTCCTGGTGTAGTTGGGCGCGGTGGACCGGTTCTGGCCAACGGCCGGGACCGCGGCGCCGCGGGAGTAGAAGTACCAGGCGTACAGCCCGCCGCTGCGGCCGGCGGAGCTGTCGCAGTTGCGGTCCTCGACGCGCTCGCCGGTTTCGTCGTTGAAGCACACCTGCGCGTATTCAGGATCGTCCTGGTTGCTGGCCACGACCGCGGTGATGGTTCCTGCGAGCAGTGCTGTCACGCCCAGGCCCACGACGACGGTCCGCCGCTGGGAGCGCTTCTTCCGGGCCGCTTCTTCCTGGCGCTGCTTCTCCCGGTCCCGGGCAAACGGGTCCACCGGGGTGACGGGCTGGTTCAGGAGGTCGGGGCGCAGGTCCGGTTTGGGCACCTGCCACGGGGGAGGCTTGGGGGCGTTGGCGCCGCCGGCGGGCGCAGCACCGTCACCGGCCGGCCCGTCCTGCGGGCGTTGGTCCTGCCCGTCCTTGGGATCCTTATCATCTTGATCCACGGCGTCCCCCTTAGTCATCCACGTGAATTGGGCACAGCGCTGCACCCCAAGTTGTGATCTGCACATCAGCGTAGCCGCTGCCGGTGCCCGGCTGCGAGCCTCAAGAGGGGGAGAACTGCCCACGGCGGAGCGTTGGCGGCCTGACCCTAGACTTATGCCATGGAAACCGCTTCACTGCTGGCCGTCTGCCGTGTCCACCAGCTCCTGCCGGATGCCTCAAGCGTAGGTGTGACCGCAATCGACAAGCGCCCGGCGGAGGGCCCCGTGAAGGTGCACCGGCTGGGCCTGACGGGCGACATCCAGGCCAACCGGGCCCACCACGGCGGACCCGACCAAGCCATTTACGCCTATTCCCAGGCCGACGCCGACTATTGGAGTGGCGTGCTGCAGCGGGACGTGCCGCCGGGAGAATTCGGGGAAAACCTGCGCGTCGCCGGCATTGATGCCACCGGTGCGGTCATCGGCGAACGCTGGCGGATCGGGCTCGACGTCGAGCTGGAAGTCACGTCGCCGCGGACTCCCTGCGCAACCTTCCAGCGGCGGCTGGGGGAGCGCCAGTGGGTCAAACGCTTCACCGACGAGGGGCGCGTCGGCGCCTACCTCAGGGTGGTCAGGACCGGCAGCATCCAGGCCGGGGACCACATCCATCGCGTCTTCGTTCCGCGTCACGGGGTTACCGTGGGCAAGTGGTTCAGCGACCCGGACGTTGAGGCCATGGAAGCGCTCAGGGACGCCGAGGCCGACGGCGAGATCCGGCTGCAGCAGCCCGAGTTTGGAAAGAAGTTCGAGGCCCTGCTGCGGCGGCTGGGGCAGTAGCCCGGACCGGAAGCAGCCCGGCGGATGGCGGGAGTGTGCCCAACCTCACCGCCGCCGTCGTCCGCTTAATTACCGGCAACGGCGGGGGGTACCTTACACTGGATACATCCCCCACTCCGGAAATCCCTTTTTCCTGCCCAATTCTTGAGGCAGGACTGGCAAGTGTTGGGGCCCGCGAACCGGCGGGCATTTTCATAGGGAGAGCCGGCTGAAGAAAACGCTGTACAGACTGCTGGGATAGCAGCCAAGAGATGCAGCGCGAAGTCCTGCCACGGGATTGCGAAAGCGCCGGACTTCTGTGACCGGCCGGTCAATGTTTGCCCGGCATCCCGGCACATGTACTGCGGCTCCGCTCACCCACGGGTAGTGCCGCCTGGCCCCCTATGGATGAGGAACATCTCCCTATGCCCGAAAACCAGAACGACACCACCGTGATCGACGAAGCTCCCGCCGTTGCGGCCGAGGCACCCGCCGCCCCGCAGGGCGAGGACGAGGGCGGCGTCAAGTTCGCTGACCTCGGCATCGACGGCCGTGTCCTTGCCGCCCTGCAGGACGTCGGCTACGAAAAGCCTTCCCCCATCCAGGCAGCCACCATCCCGCTGCTGCTCGAAGGCCGCGACGTCGTCGGCCTGGCCCAGACCGGTACCGGCAAGACTGCAGCATTCGCAGTGCCGGCCCTGTCCCGCCTGGCCGAACTCCACGACCTGAACGGCCCGTCCCGCAAAACCCAGGCCCTGGTCCTGGCACCCACCCGTGAGCTCGCGCTGCAGGTGGCCGAGGCCTTCACCTCCTACGCCAAGCACATCGACGACTTCACCGTGCTGCCCGTCTACGGCGGCTCCGCCTACGGCCCCCAGCTCGCCGGCCTGCGCCGCGGCGCCCAGGTGGTCGTGGGAACCCCCGGCCGCGTGATCGACCACATCGCCAAGGGCTCCCTGGACCTGTCCGAGCTCCAGTACCTGGTGCTGGACGAGGCCGACGAAATGCTGCGGATGGGCTTCGCCGAAGACGTGGAGCAGATCTTCCAGCAGACCCCCGAGGACCGCCAGGTGGCGCTGTTCTCCGCCACCATGCCCGGCCAGATCCGCCGCATGTCCAAGCAGTACCTGAACGACCCCGAAGAGGTCTCGGTCAAGACCAAGACCTCCACCGGATCGAACATCCGCCAGCGCTACCTGCAGATCATGGGCCCGCAGAAGCTGGACGCCATGACCCGCATCCTCGAGGTGGAAGAGTTCGACGGCGTCATCGCCTTCGTGCGCACCAAGATGGCCACCGAGGACCTGGCGGACAAGCTGAAGTCCCGCGGTTTCCAGGCTGCAGCCATCAACGGTGACATCCCGCAGCAGCAGCGCGAGCGCACCGTCGACGCGCTGAAGGAAGGCCGGATCGACATCCTGGTGGCCACGGACGTCGCCGCCCGCGGCCTGGACGTGGAACGCATCAGCCACGTCATCAACTACGACATCCCGCACGACACCGAGTCCTACGTGCACCGCATCGGCCGGACCGGCCGCGCGGGGCGCAACGGCGACGCCATCCTGTTCATGACGCCGCGCGAGAAGTACCTGCTGCGCGCCATCGAGAAGGCCACCCGCCAGTCGGTGGAGCAGATGCACCTGCCCACGGCCGAAACCGTGAACACCCTCCGCCTGGGCAAGTTCGCCGAGCGCATCACCGAGACCCTCGCCTCCGAGGACGTGGCCATGTTCCGCGACCTCATCGCTTCCTACGAGGAGGAGCACAAGGTGCCGGCAGCAGAAATCGCTGCGGCACTGGCCGTGATGGCCCAGGGCGGCCAGCCGCTGCTGGTCAAGGAACTGCCGGCGGCTCCGGACTTCCAGAAGCGCGAGCGCAGCAAGGACGGCTTCGGCTCCCGCGGGCCTTCCCGCCCGCTGACCGAGGGCAACGCCACGTACCGCATCGCGGTGGGCCGCCGCCAGCGTGTCATGCCCGGCTCGATCGTGGGCGCCATCGCCAACGAGGGCGGCATTTCGTCCTCGCAGATCGGCGGCATCGACATCCGTTCGGACCACTCTCTGGTGGAGCTGCCGGCGGACCTGAGCCCGGAGCAGCTGCGCGCCCTGTCCCGGACCCGGATCGGCGGCGAGCTGATCCACCTGGAGCTGGACTCCGGACGCCGCCCCTCCGGCGGGGACCGTGGCGACCGCGGCGGCTACCAGGGCAACCGTGGCAACTTCAAGGGCAACGGCGGGTTCAAGAAGGACTTCCGGAAGAACGACGGCGAGCGGTCCTCCGCTGACCGCGGCGGCCGCTCCTACAGCGAACGGTCCGAGCGCAGCTTCGGCCACGGCGACGGCTCGCGCAAGCCGCGCCACGGCGCTGACGGCGGGCACCGCGACTACAACCGCAAGGGCAAGTGGTAAGCCCACCGCAAGGTAAACCATGCGCGACGGCGACGGGCCGGCTTTCGAGCCGGCCCGTCGCCGTCGTTTAACGCCGCGGAGGGCCGCGAAGCGTTGGGCAGGCCTCCAGGTGCGTGACGCCCATGCCGGCCTGCAGACAGGGCCGGGAGGAGTGTGGTGATGGACACATTCGGGCCGGAACCGCCGGGCGGGCCGCCCGGAAGGTTCCTCCCGCGGCCTCTCGAGGGCTTCTTCACGAGGGCTGAAAACCGCGGAAATCCGCGGAAAAAGGGGCGTGCGACGGCGAACTGCACGGCCGTGGGACGCCGCCCCAGGGGCCCGCAGCCCCGATTTGTTGGTGCGCAAATCTTCCGGTAGAGTATTTACTCGTTGCCCCCCTAGCTCAGTGGTAGAGCGCGTTCTTGGTAAGAACGAGGTCACCGGATCGATTCCGGTGGGGGGCTCTGAATGAGGGCCTGCGTCAAGGCGGTTTTGACCGGCTTGACGCAGGTTTTTCTCATTCGTGGCGGTGTAGCTCAGTTGGTTAGAGCGCACGACTCATAATCGTGAGGTCGGGAGATCGAGCCTCCCCACCGCTACAGGACAAGCCCCCCGGATCACGGATCCAGGGGGCTTTCCTGTTTCCCGGATCCGCAGTAGCTTGGCAGCAACCGGCGGACAGGGGATTCGATGGACTTCATCACGCAGGTCATGGAGCCTTTCAGATGGCTGATGTCCGCCATCCTGGTGGCTTTCCACGGCGGGCTGTCATCGTTGGGCCTCCCGGCGGATTCCGGCATCGCCTGGACGCTCGCCATCGTGGGACTGGTGCTGGTGGTCCGGGCCGCGTTGATCCCCGTCTTCCTCGCGCAGGTCCGCGCCCAGCGCCGGATGCGGCAGCTGCAGCCGGACCTGGTGGCGCTGCAGGAGAAGTACAAGGGCAAAACCGACCAGCAGTCGCGGCAGGCCATGGTGCAGGAGCAGATGGCCCTGTACCGGAAGCACGGCACCAACCCTTTTTCCGCCTGCCTGCCGCTGCTCATCCAGGCGCCGTTCTTCCTGGGCCTCTTCCAGGTGCTCGCCGGCATCCCGGACGCGGCCCGCCAGGGGGCAGGCATCGCCGCGATGGGCCAGGACCTGGTGCGCCAGTTCGACGCGGCCACCATCGCCGGGGCACCCCTGTCCGCGTCGCTGCTGCACGGCGGCGGCGACCCGGCCGCCGTCGCCGTCCTGGCCGTCGCCATGATCCTGCTGATGACCCTCTGCCAGTTCCTTACGCAAAAGCTCGTGGCTGCCCGCACCTTCACCGCGGGGGACCCGGACAACCCGCTGGTCCGGCAGCAGCGGATCCTGCTGGTGGTCCTGCCCGTGGTGTTCGCCACCGGCGGCGTCTTCTTCCCCCTTGGCGTGCTGGTCTACTGGACTGTTTCCAACCTCTGGACGCTGGCCCAGCAATACGTGGTGACGCGGCGTACCTGATGCGCTGACGGCCTGTTTACAAATACCGGGAGCAGGACAACAATGGGCGCACCAGCCAGCGCCCCGCCCTCCAGGACCAGCCATGACCATTCTCAGATTGATCCCCGACGCCGAAGCGGACGGCCCGCAGGCCGGCATCTACGCGGAGGACATCCGGTCCCTCGGATACGTGCCCAGCCACACCAGGGCCATGAGCCTCAACCCCGAGGCCTACCTTGCCTGGGAAGCCCTGACCGGGGCCATCAGCTCCTCGCTGGGCCTGCGGCGCTACGAGCTGGTGACGCTGGCGGCGGCGCAGGCCCTGGGGTCAACCCACTGCCGCCTGGCGCACGGGAAGAAAACGCTGTCCATCATGGAGGAGTCGGAACTCGCCGCCATCGCCAGGGACTACCGCCACGCCGGCCTGCCGGACGATGAAGTGGCCATGATGGACTACGCGGTCAGGCTCAGCACCGACCCCGTGGCCATGACCGACGAGGACGCCCGGCAGCTGCGGGACCTGGGCTTCACGGACCGCGCCATCGCAGACATCACGCTGGCCGCCGCTGCCCGGAACTTCTTCAGCCGTGCCCTGCTGGCCCTGAACGTGGACCTTGACATCCCGGCAGGCCTCAGCCCGGACCTCCAGGCGGCGCTGCTGGAACCCCTCCCGTTCCGGGCGGCGGAACACTAGCCGATGGCACAACTGGTTTACGGCGGCATCGCCTCCCTGGACGGGTATGTGGCGGACAGCAACGGAAACTTCGACTGGAGCACCCCGGACGAGGAAGTGCATGCGTTCGTCAACGACCTGGAGCGGGATACCGGAACGTACCTGTACGGCCGGCGCATGTATGGGGTGATGTCCGCCTGGGAAACCCTGGGCACCCGGGAGGATCCGCCGGTCATCCGGGACTATGCGCGGATCTGGAAGGCTGCGGACAAGATCGTCTACTCGGCCACCCTGGGCCAGGCCGCCACACCGCGGACCCGGGTTGAGCGCCGCTTCGATCCGGAAGCCATCCGGGCCTTGAAAGCCACGGCTGTCCGGACCATCAGCATCGGCGGGGCCACCCTCGCGACGCAGGCCCTCCGTGCGGGCCTCGTGGATGAGTGTGCGCTGTTCCTCAACCCGGTGGCGGTCGGGGGAGGAGTGCCGTTCTTCCCGCAGGGTCTGGTGACCAGGCTGGAACTCCTTGATGAACGCCGGTTCGGCAACGGCGTTGTCTATCTCCGCTACCGCTGCCTGGCCTAGGGGCAGAATGGGTCCATGACCCGAATCGCAATCATCGGCGGCCACGGCAAAGTGGCCCTGCTCCTGTCCACCATCCTCACCGGCGAAGGCCACAGCGTCACCTCCTTCATCCGCAACCCGGACCACTCCGCCGACGTCGCCGCCACCGGCGCAACGCCGGGGATCCTCGACATCGAGAACGCTCCGACGGCGGCCATCGCCGAGGCGCTCCAGGGCCACGACGCCGTGGTGTGGTCAGCCGGTGCCGGCGGCGGAAATCCCGAACGAACCTACGCCGTGGACCGGGACGCGGCGATCCGATCCATGGACGCAGCGGCCCAGGCCGGCGTCAACCGGTATGTCATGGTGTCCTACCTTGGAGCCGGCAGGGACCACGGCGTGCCGGAGGACAACAGCTTCTTCGCCTACGCCGAGTCCAAGGCGGCGGCGGACGAGTACCTGCGCGGAACGGGGCTCGACTGGACCATCCTGGGGCCGGGGACGCTGACGGAGAAGGCGGGCACGGGCCGCATCGACGTCGACCCGCCGAAGGAAGGCGGCGGGGAGACCTCCCGCGCCAACACCGCCATCGTGGCTGCGGCCGTGCTGGACCTGCCCGAAACCGCGGGCCGGACCATCGGGTTCCGCGACGGATCGCTTCCCGTGGCCGCGGCGCTGGAGCCCCGGGCCTAGCCGGGGGCGGGAGCTGCCGTGCCGAACACGCGCCACCGCTGCGTGGCCCGCGCGGCAGCCTCCCGCCGCGGCCGGGCAGGGCTGTTGACCTCAGCCTGCACCGCACAGATAATGGCTGGGGAAGTAAATTTAGATTCAAAATAAAAACATCCGAACCGATGAAAAGGATCGTTCCTTGTCCACCACTGCCACGCTGGCAACCCTGTCCGACTCCGACCGCCTGGCCGACCCCAACTGGTGGCGGCAGGCGTCCGTCTACCAGATCTACCCGCGCAGCTTCGCCGACTCCAACGGCGACGGCATCGGCGACCTGAAAGGCATCACCGCCAAGGTTCCCTACCTCAAAGCGCTGGGCATCGACGCCGTCTGGCTGAGCCCGTTCTACCCCTCGGCCCTCGCCGACGGCGGCTACGACGTGGACGACTACCGCGACGTGGACCCCAAGCTCGGCACGCTGGAGGACTTCGACGCGATGGCGGCCGCCCTTCATGGCGCGGGCATCAAGCTCATCGCGGACATCGTCCCCAACCACTCCTCCAACCGGCACCGCTGGTTCCAGGAAGCCCTTGCCTCGCCCAAGGGCTCCCCGGCGCGCGACCGCTACATCTTCCGTGACGGCAAGGGCCCCAACGGTGAGTTCCCGCCGTCGGACTGGGATTCGGTGTTCGGCGGACCGGCCTGGGAGCGGATCACCGAACCCGACGGGACCCCCGGCCAGTGGTACATGCACATCTTCGCCAAGGAACAGCCGGACCTGAACTGGTCCAACCGCGAAATCCGCGACGACTTCCTCAAGACCCTGCGCTTCTGGTCCGACCGCGGCGTTGACGGCTTCCGTGTTGACGTGGCGCACGCGCTCACCAAGGACCTCACCGAACCGCTGCTGTCCAAGCTGGAGCTGAGCGCCGCCAACACCGGCGTGGACGGCTTCGACGACGGCACCCACCCGTTCTGGGACCGCGACGAAGTCCACGAGGTCTACGCCGAATGGCGCGAGGTCTTCAACGAGTACAACCCGCCGCGCACCGCTGTTGCCGAAGCCTGGGTGCACGCGACCCGGCGCGCCCGCTACGCCAGCCCGCAGGGCCTGGGCCAGGCCTTCAACTTCGACCTGCTGCAGGCCGATTTCGACGCCGCCGAGTACAAGGAGATCATCACCAGGAACCTGGCTGAGGCCGCGGCCACCGGCGCCTCCTCCACCTGGGTGTTCTCCAACCACGACGTCGTCCGGCACGCCACCCGCTACGGCCTGCCGCAGATCGCCAAGGAGAAGGCCGGCGCCAAGGGCCAGGACGGCAAGGACTGGCTGCTCGCCGGCGGCCCCGCCGACCAGCTGGACGCGGAACTCGGTGAACGCCGGGCCCGGGCAGCGACGCTCCTGATGCTCGCCGTCCCGGGATCCGCCTACCTGTACCAGGGCGAGGAACTCGGACTGCAGGAAGTCGCCGACATTCCGGAGTCCGAGCGCCAGGATCCCACCTTCTTCCGCAACAAGGGCGTGGAGATCGGCCGCGACGGCTGCCGGGTCCCGCTGCCCTGGAAGGTGGAGGGAACGTCCTTCGGCTTCGGCGACGGCGGATCCCACCTGCCGCAGCCGGACTGGTTCAGCAAGTACGCCGTCGAGGCCCAGGACGGGACGCAGGGCTCCACCCTTGAGCTGTACCGCACCGCGCTGAAACTCCGCCGGGAGCTGCAGACCGGCGAGGAACTCGAGTGGGTGGACAACGGTGCCCCGGACGTCCTGCACTTCAAGCGTCCCAACGGCTGGCAGTCGGTGACCAATTTCGGCGGCACCCCCGTAGAACTGCCCGCCGGGGACGTGCTGGTCACCAGCGCGCCGCTGGAGGACGGAAAGCTGCCGGCCAACACCACGGCGTGGCTGCGCTGATGCCGCTGCCCGGCGCGGCCAGGAAGCCGGCATGCAGGAACTGATTTACGGCTGCATGGGCCTGGGCGGCAGCTGGACCGACGAACCACATGGCCCCGGCCACGTGGACGAGGCAGCAGCTGCCGTCCAGGCGGCGCTCGACGCCGGCATCACCCTGTTCGACCATGCGGACATCTACCGGAACGGAAAGTCCGAAGCCGTCTTCGGCGAGGTCCTTGCGGGCACTGCCGGGTTGCGGGACCGGATCCGGCTGCAGACCAAGTGCGGCATCAGGCTCAATGAGCGCGGGCTGCAGACGCACTACGACCTGAGCCGGGACGCCATCCTTGAACGGGTGGACGGCAGCCTGCGGCGGCTGCGGACTGACTATGTGGACGTCCTCCTGCTGCACCGCCCGGATCCCCTGGCGGACCCCGCGGAGGTGGCTTCCGCCGTCGGGCAGCTGATGTCCGAAGGCAAGGTCCGGCACCTGGGCGTTTCCAACATGTCCGCGGCGCAGATTGAGGCACTGCAGGACCGGCTGGAGACGCCCGTGGTGGCCAACCAGCTGGAGATGAGCCTGCTCAAGCGGGCGTGGCTGGAGAGCCAGGTCCTGGTCAACCATGCCGAGCACCTGGACTACAGCTTCCCGCACGGGACGGTGGAGTACTGCACCCGCAACAACATCACGCTCCAGGCCTACGGCTCGCTGGCCCGCGGCACCTACACGGGCGCGGAGCCGGAGAACCCCACGACGGCGGAGGCCGCCACGGCCCGGCTGGTCGGTGGGCTTGCCGAGCAGCACAACACTACGGGCGAGGCGATCCTGCTCGGGTGGCTGATGAAGCATCCGGCCGGGATCGCGCCGGTAGTCGGGACGGTGAATCCGCGCAGGATCAGCGCCTGTTCCGACGCCCCGAGGGTGGCGCAGGCACTGAGCCGGGCCGACTGGTACCGGCTCTGGGTCACCGCACGGGGCAGCAACATCCCCTGAGCAGTTCCTGAGGGGCCTGCCCAACTGGGTAGCAGCAAGTGCCGTTATGGGGCCCCGTAACGGCACTTGCTGCTACCTGCTGTCACGGGGAAAGCGGTCATATCGGGTTTAGTTCGTATTGATCCTCACAAGGGGGCCCTTTTCTTCGGTGCGCCGGTTGCGGGGCAGATACTGTAGAAACCATGACGTCTACCACCGCCGCCGAGACTGTACGGCCTGAACGCAGCATTCCCGCAGAGATCGCCCGCTCCTGGCTCCTTGTCAACGCCATGAAAACGGAACTCTTCGACCAGTCCGCCGTCTCACGCGCAGATTCGATCATCCTGGACATCGAGGACGCCGTCGATCCCTCACAGAAGGACACCGCGCGGGCCAACGTGGTGGACTGGCTGTCCAGCGGCGGCCAGGCCTGGGTCCGCATCAACGACGCCACCAGCCCGTTCTGGGCTGACGACCTCGCCGGCCTCCGCGGCACCCCCGGCCTGCTGGGCGTGATGCTCGCCAAGACGGAATCGGCTGACCAGGTCACCGAGAGCTTCCACCGCATGGACGGCAAGACCCCGGTCATCCCGCTGGTGGAATCCGCCGTCGGCATCGAGGAAGCCAACAACATCGCCAAGGCCCAGGGCGCGTTCCGCCTTGCCTTCGGTTCCGGCGACTTCCGCCGCGACACCGGCATGGCCGCCACCCCCGAGGCCATGGCCTACCCGCGAGCCAAGCTGGTGGTTGCCAGCCGCGTGGGCAACCTGCCCGGTCCCATCGACGGTCCCACCGTCGGCACCAACCACCCGATCCTGCGGGAACAGACCGGCATCACCGTGATGATGGGCATGACAGGCAAGCTGTGCCTGGCCATCGACCAGACCCCGGTCATCAATGAGGTCATCAGCCCCACCCCGTCGGACGTCGCCTGGGCCACCGACTTCATGAACGACTTCGAAGCCAACGGCCGCGTTATCCGCGACGGCTCGGACCTGCCCCGCCTGGGCCGCGCCGAAAAGATCATGAAGCTCGCGGTCGCCTTCGGGGTGAAGCCGGCACTGTAGTGTCCGCAGCCGCCCTGCCCACGGACCCCGTGACCGATGCCCCGCATCTGGTCCACGGGGTCTTTTGGGATGGACCTCCCGCCGCCAAAGCCGCGGACGACGCCGGGGCTCCGGTGCTTCGGCTCCAGTCGCCTGACCGGGGCCTGACGCAGCTTGCCCTCCATCCGGGCGCGCGGCTCGGGTTCCGGGTGGCGGGCCCGGCCACGTCCTGCCTGGGCCACGTCGTGGTCCGTTCGTCCACCCGGCGGGACCACATCCTGTGCACGGCCGCCGCACCTGCGGTCAAGGGCAGGCAGTGTGGGCGGTGCTTCGTCCTGGACGAGTCCCGCCTGATGCACGACTTCCACCGCGGCGGCCGGGTGACCCCCGGGCTGCGGGAGTACCTGATGCAGGAGCATTGGCTGTACGTGGCCACGTTCGCTGGCGGCGCCACCAAGGTGGGCACCGCCTCGGGCCCGCGCAAATGGAACAGGCTGGCCGAACAAGGCGCGGCCGTGGCCCGCTATGTCGCGAAGACCGACGACGGCCGGGTGGTGCGGATCCTCGAGGACCTGGTGACTGCGGGGCTTGGGCTGACCCAGCAGGTCCGCTCGGCAGCCAAGACCGCCGCGCTGCTGCAGCCGCGCACAGCCGCTGAACTGGACGCCATCAACAGCCGGCATGCGGCCGCGGTCCGGCAGCTGCTGGCCGGCGCCGGTAACGACGGTTTCACGGTGCGGGACGAATCCTGGGCACGGCCGGCCCAGGCGGCGGGGCTCTACGGTGCCGCGGAGCGCCACGCCTACCCCTATCCGCTGGACTCGGGCGGGCACGGGTTCACGGTCGCCGCGATCAGCGGAGCCAACGTCCTGGCCCGCCTGGACGGCACCGACGCACTGTTTGTGGTGGGCCTGGCACAGCTGGCGGGCCGCACCATCGAACCGGGACACTTCGCGTCACCGGTGCCCGCCGTGCAGGAGCCGCTGTTTTAGCACGCCCGTGCGGCCTGGCCGCGGCCGGCGGGAGCCGCGCCTGCAGGGCCGGCAGCCCGGTAAACTGGCTGGGTGCTGAACGAATTCTGGGCCACCGCGCCAACCCGCTACAAAGTCCTGGTCTTCGGCGCCATGGGGCTGATCGCCGTCGGAATCATCCTGAACCTGGTGGGCAACACCAGCGGCAACCAGGGCCTGGCCATGGCCTCGCTGCCGCTGATCGGGCTGGGACTGGTCCTGCACGTGGCAGGCATCGTGGTCCGCGGGCAGGCCATCCGCAAGAACATCCGCCGCTAGGAGCCGACGGCCCGGGGAAGCGGGACCCGTTTTCGGCCCGCCACAACCCGGACGATAGGCTTGAGGCCATGACTATCAATCCGGATCTGCAGGGCCGGAGCTACCCTGCCGCAGAGGTGTACGACGTTGGCCGCGAGAAGATCCGCGAGTTCGCCCGGGCCGTGAAGGCCACCCACCCTGCACACTTCGACGTGGACGCCGCCAAGGCCCTCGGGCACAGCGACCTCGTGGCACCGCCCACCTTCGCCATCATCATCGCCCAGCGCGCCGACGCCCAGCTCATCGAGGATCCCGAAGCCGGCATCGACTTCTCCCGCGTGGTCCACGCCGACCAGCGCTTTACCCACCACCGGCCGATCCTTGCCGGGGACCGCCTCGTCGCAGAGCTGCACGTGGACGGCGTCCGCGCCATGGGCGGGGGAGCGATGATCACCACCCGCTCGGAAATCTTTGCCCTCGGCGACGGCGATGCCCGCGAAGCGGTCACCACCACCACCTCATCCATCCTGGTCCGCGGAGAGGGACAGTAACCATGAGCCCGAAATTCACCGACCTGGCAGCCGGCCAGGACATCGGCGCCCGCACCGTGGACGTCACCCGCACCGACCTGGTCAAGTACGCCGGCGCATCCGGCGACTTCAACCCCATCCACTGGAACGAGGCCTTCGCCACGGGCGTCGAACTGCCCGGCGTGATCGCGCACGGCATGTTCACCATGGGCGCGGCCGTGCAGCTGGTGACCGACTGGGCAGGCGATCCCGCCGCAGTCGTCGATTTCCAGACCCGCTTCACCAAACCGGTGGTCGTGGCGGATACCACCGGAACCACGGAACCGGGCGCCACCATCGAGGTCAGCGGAACCATTGGAAAGCTCGACGCCGATGCCGGCACCGCCCGGGTGGACCTCACCGTGGTCTCGGCGGGCCAAAAAGTCCTGATGAAGGCCCAGGCCCTCGTCAAGCTCTCCTAGCCGTCCCCCTTTGGCCAAGACAGCAGCCGCCACCGTTTCACCCGACGTCACCCGGTGGCGCAACGCCGTCGTGGTGGCCTACGGCGCCAGCGGCCTCGCCTTCGCCTCCTGGGTATCGCGGCTCCCTGCCATCCGGGACGCGCTGGACCTCACCCCGGGCAACGTCGGCGTCCTCCTGCTGTGCATGACGCTGGGGTCCTTCGCCTCCGTGTCCGCCTCCGGGCTGATTGTGCTCCGGCTCGGCTCAAAGCAGACCATCCGGACCGGCAGCATCATGGTGGGCTGCGGCCTGCTGCTCGCCGGCCTGGGAACGACCGTCCTGGCCAGTCCGGTGGCCACAGCGGCCGGACTGGCAGTCATCGGGCTGGGGACCGGCAGCTGGAACACGGCCTCGAACGTGGAAGGCGCGGCCGTGGAGCGGGCCGTGGGCCGGCACATCATGCCCCGGCTGCACGGCGCCTTCAGCCTGGGCACCGTGGCAGGGGCGGGGCTGGGCGCCGCTGCCGCCGCCGTGTCGCTGCCGGTGGCCTGGCACCTCGGTGCGGCGGGATTGGTGGTCGCCGTCTCGGTAGCCACGGCGGCCTCCTGGTTCCGTGCCGACAGCACCCCCGTCGCGGCCGAGCGGACCTACACCCCGGACCACTTCGAGGACCCCACCACCGGGCCAATCCCCATCATCCAGGCGGGAAGCCCGGGAGACGCCCCGCTCGACAACAAGCGCAAGATCGCCCAGGCCTGGCGCGACCGCCGCACACTGCTGCTGGGGGTGCTGGTCCTCGGCCTCGCCCTGGCGGAAGGGGCAGCGGGGGACTGGGTGGCCCTTGCACTGGCGGACGGCCATGGCCAGACGGACGCAGCCGGCGCCGCCGGGTACGGACTGTTCGTCACGTTCATGACCATTGGACGGTTCGCCGGAACACTGGTGCTCGACCGCTACGGCAGGGTTCCGGTGATGCGCTGGTGCGCCGCGCTGGCGGTCTTCGGGCTGGGCCTGTTCGTGTTCGCCCCGTCGCCCTGGCTGGCCTTCGTGGGGCTGGCGATCTGGGGCCTGGGCGCGTCCCTGGGATTCCCGGTAGGCATGTCCGCCGCCGCCGACGACCCCGCCAAGGCCGCAGCCCGGGTGTCCGTGGTGTCCACCATCGGCTACGGTGCTTTCCTCTGCGGTCCGCCGCTCCTGGGCCTGCTGGCCGAGCACGTGGGCATCCTGCACTCCCTGCTGGCCGTCATGGTGATGCTGGCCGTCAGCTTCGTCCTGTCACCGGTGGCCCGGAAGCCTGCCGGTACTTAGCGGAACTGCGTCAGGCAAGTATCTTCAAGTAACGTGGACAGGTGACTTCCACGCTGCTTTCCTCCCTGACCACGTCCGCCGTCGGAGGCCCTGCCGGCCAGTATGTCGAGGCCCGGACCGAGTCTGAGATCATCGACGCGGTCCGTGCCGCCGACGCCGCAGGGGAGCAGGTCCTGATCATCAGCGGCGGCTCGAACCTGCTGATCTCCGACGACGGGTTCCCCGGGACAGTCATCAGGATCGCCTCCGAGGGGTTCACCGTGAACGCCGAAGACTCCTGCGGCGGAGTGGCCGTGGTGGTGCAGGCCGGCCACAACTGGGACCAACTGGTGGACCACGCCGTCCGCCACGCCTGGTCCGGAATCGAAGCCCTCTCCGGGATCCCCGGTTCCACGGGTGCGACGCCGGTCCAGAACGTGGGTGCCTATGGCGCCGACGTCTCACAGACCATCGCAGCGGTCCGGACCTGGGACCGTGAGCGGAACGCCGTGCAGACCTTCACCAACTCCGAGCTCAAGTTCGGCTACCGGGACTCCATCCTGAAGCAGACCACCGTGAACGGGTCACCCCGTTACGTCGTCCTCACGGTCGAGTTCCAGCTGCCGCTGGGCCGCATGAGCGCGCCCATCCGGTACGCGGAACTGGCCCGGTCCCTTGGCGTGGAAACGGGCCAGCGGGCCTACGCCAACGACGTCCGCCGCGAAGTGCTGCGGCTGCGTGCCTCCAAGGGCATGGTCCTGGATCCGGCTGACCGGGATACCTTCTCCACGGGATCGTTCTTCACCAACCCGATCGTTCCGGAGGATGTGGCCGGGTCCCTGCCGGAAACCGCACCGCGCTACCCGGCAGGACGGGACGGCATGGTGAAGCTGTCCGCCGCCTGGCTGATTGACCACGCCGGTTTCGGCAAGGGCTTCGGACTTGAACCGGACAGCGTCTCGGGCGGCCGGGCATCGCTGTCCACCAAGCACACGCTGGCCATCACGAACCGGGGCCCGGCGCGGGCCGAGGACATGGTGGCCGTGGCCCGCGAGGTGCGTGCCGGCGTCGAAGGCAAGTTTGGCATCCGGCTCCACCCCGAGCCGCTGCTTATCGGCCTGCAGCTGTAACCGTTCCCGGCGGAGCATCCGCCGGTACCTGGCGCAGGGACTGCGCGGCACCCATGAGGGCCACGGACCAGCCGGCCAGGGCAAGGTAAACGCCCATGAAGAGCCACACCAGCAGTCCGGGTGCCAGCGGACTGGACATCCCCGCCACGATGCACGTGGCCAGTCCTGCGGCGGCGACGGCCAGGGACAGGACCCACAGCACCCGGCCTGGCATGGGGTGCTGCCGCCAGCCGCGGTGGATCCGCAGGTCATGGTAGCCCACCCGGAGGGCGGGAAACAGCACCGCATAGCCGCCGCCGAGGCTCAGGGCCAGGGACGGAAGAAGCAGCCGGGGTTCGGAGTGCCCGTTGCCCATGAATTTGGTGAGGGAGAGGCAGCCCAGCGCGGTTCCGGCGACGACTCCGGCGGTTCCCCCCACCATCCAGAACCTGGTTTTACGCGCGAACAACTGCCACAAACTCCCCAAAGTCATGGTTCCACCCTATCCGGCGTATCCGGCCCGGAATGCCGCCCCTAGGATGAGGTGCATGGCTGCACTGACGCTGAAGTCCCGGGACGCGCGCCTGCTTGGCAGGCTGCGGCTGGCGTCCCAGGGCCTGCTGGACCTTGGCCGCTGCGGCGCGTCTGCCGCCGATGTGGTGCGCTGGATGACCGCCATGCAGGGCCAGGACCTGCAGGCCGCACTGTGGGCGGTGGGTGTCCGGCTGCCGGGATCCACCTTGGCCGGGGTGCGCGCGGCCCTGGACTCCGGCTCGGTCGTCAGGTCGTGGCCCATGCGCGGAACCCTGCACCTGGTGGCGCCCGAGGACCTTGCCTGGATGCTGGACCTTACCGCCGAGCGGCTCACCAGGAGCATCGCCGGCAGGCACCGGGAACTCGGCATCACCTGGGATGACGTCGAGAAGTGCCGGGACCTGGCCCTGGCTGCGATCGCCACCGGCGGGCCGCTGAGCCGGCAGGAACTCTTCGGGGCGTTTGAAACTGCCGGGCAGCCCACCCAAGGGCAGCGGGGCATCCACATCCTCGGGACGCTGTGCCGGCACGGGTGGCTGGTCCAGGGGCCGCTCTCCGGCAACCAGCAGCTGCTGGTGGCGTTTGACGCATGGATCCCGGTGTCCCGCCGGCTGGAGCGCGACGAGGCACGGGCGGAGTTCCTGCTGCGCTACCTCCGCAGCCACGGACCGGCCACCCTGCGCGACTTTGCATGGTGGACACAGCTGCCGCTGACCGATGTCCGGGCCGCCCTGGCGGACATCCGCGGCTCTGTGGTGGAGCTGGACGTCGACGGCACCAGCTACTGGTTGTCTCCGGAGACGGCGTCGCTGCTGGAGTCCGGTGTTCCCGGGGCCCGGTCGGTCCTGCTGCTGCCGGGCTTTGATGAACTGGTACTTGGCTACACGGACAGAAGCGCAGTCCTGGCCCCGGAACACTTCAACAGCATCGTTCCCGGCGGCAACGGCGTGTTCAAGAAAACCCTGGTGGCCGGTGGAAAGGTGGTGGGCACCTGGGCGCGGGAAGGCACGGGCGCAAGCGCCGCCGTCGTACCCGGACTTTTCGACGGGGTCCCGCCGATGGGAACGGCAGCGCAGGCGGCGTTTGACCGGGCCGCCCGCCGGTACCTCGGGTTCCTGGCCGGCTGACACGCGGGCCCTCCGGCGTAACCGGCCCTTACCCGCCAGACCGGCCCCACCCCGCATGACCGGTGCCGGGCAACACCGGTCATGCGGGCCAGGGCCGTTCGTGGCGAGCGCGTTGTCCACATAGGCGGGCTGGCGGGATGCTACCGGGCGTGCGGGTTCCGCATACTGGCCGCATGAAACCCAACAAAATTGCTGACCTGGTGGAACAACGGTGGCCCCGGGGACCGGTGGCCTCCACCGGGCAACTGGCGGATTCCCGGCTGGAAAGCCGGCTGGTTGCGGCGGCGGTGGAGGCCGGCGTGATCCTCCGGCTGCGGCGGGGTGCCTATGTCCGGCGGACGTACTGGGGCGCGCTCAAGCCCTGGGACCAGGACCGGCTGCTGGTGATGGCGCACTACGAATCCACAGGTGGTTACGCCCGCTACTCGCACGTCAGCGCCGCAATGCTGCACCGTTGCGATGTGTGGAACGCAGGGACCAAGGTCCACGTAACAACTCAGTACTCCAACTCGCGGACCAGCGCGGGCAAGGACGTCAGGACCCACCGGCTTCCGCTAGCACCGGGCGACCTGGCTTCGTTATGGACGCCGGACGGTCGTGAGATCCTCACCACCACCATCGAACGGACCGTCCTGGACTGTGCCCGCATCCTGCCCCGAGCCCAGGCTGCAGTGATCGGTGACCACGCCCTGCGCAAGGGCGCGTCGTTGGACGGCATGCGGCGTTTGCTGGACACCAGCCCTGTGAAGCGCGGGAGCCGGCGGGCCGCCGACCTGCTGGACGTTTTGGATGCGCGGTCTGAATCGGCGGGGGAGACGCGAACCAGGTTGCTGCTGTACTCGTTCGGCCTGACGAGGTTCACGCCGCAGGTTGAAATACCCACGGGCGAAGGCCTGTTCCGGGCGGACTTTGCAGATGATGTGGCACGGGTTGCCATCGAGTTCGACGGCGCCGGCAAGTATTTCGACTACAAACCCACGGGGGAAGTGCTGGTGGCGGAGCGAAGGAGGGAAACGGCGCTGGTGGAGTCAGGCTGGCGGGTCTTCAGGCTGCGATGGAAGCATCTGGACCGCCCCGGAGAGCTCAGACGGCGGCTGCTGGACTTCCTCGGAGGGCCTCCGGGAAAGCAAAAGCGGCCCTGGCCGGCATAACCGGTGCCGGGAAGCAACGGTTATGCGGGCCAGGGCCGCTCAAGAGGCGGTCAGCTGTTACAGGTTGCCGGTGGCGATGTTGAGCATGCGGCGCAGCGGCTCGGCGGCGCCCCAGAGGAGCTGGTCGCCCACGGTGAAGGCGCTGATGTAATTAGGGCCCATCTCCATCTTGCGGATGCGGCCCACCGGGATGTCCAAGGTGCCGGAAGCGGCCACCGGAGTCAGGTCCGCCATGGAGGCTTCTTTGGTGTTGGGAACCACCTTGGCCCACTCGTTGTCCTCGGCCAGGAGCTTCTCGATTTCGGCGACGGAGAGGTCCTCGCGGAGCTTGAGGGTGAGGGCCTGGGAGTGGGAGCGCATGGCGCCGATCCGGACGCAGAGGCCGTCCATGATGATCCGGTTTTCCTCGGAGGTGCCCAGGATCTTGTTCGTCTCCACCCCGGCCTTCCACTCTTCCTTGGACTGGCCGTTGCCCAGGTCCGCATCGATCCAGGGAATCAGCGAACCGGCCAGCGGCACACCGAACTGGGTGGCGTCGATGTCGGTGCGCTGGTGGGCCAGGACCTTGCGGTCGATCTCCAGGATGGCCGACGCCGGGTCGTCCAGTTCCGTGCTGACCTCGGCGTTGAGCGTGCCGAACTGGCTGAGCAGCTCGCGCATGTGCCGGGCGCCGCCGCCGGAGGCAGCCTGGTAGGTCATGGAGGTGCCCCACTCGACCAGGCCGTTCTTGAACAGTCCGCCAAGGCCCATGAGCATGCAGGAGACGGTGCAGTTGCCGCCGATGAAGTCCTTGGTGCCGTTGACCAGGCCCTTGTCGATGACGTCGCGGTTGATGGGGTCCAGCACGATGATGGAGTCATCGTTCATGCGCAGGGTGGAGGCGGCGTCGATCCAGAGGCCGTCCCAGCCGCGGCTGCGCAGTTCGCCGTGGACCTGCTTGGTGTAGTCCCCTCCCTGGGCGGTGACAATAATGGGCAGCTTCGCCAGGGCGTCGAGGTCGAACGCGTCCTCGAGCTTGCCGGCGCCCTCAGCAAAAGAGGGGGCGGCACCGCCCGCGTTGGAGGTGGAGAAGAACACCGGGTTGATGTTGGCGAAGTCGCCCTCGTCCTGCATGCGCTGCATGAGGACGGAACCGACCATGCCGCGCCATCCGACCAGGCCGACGGAAGGGGTAGCTGCTGTAGTCATTCGTACAGTTTAGACTTCGCAACCGGCACGGCGCAGTCGGTTACGTCACTGCCGTCAGCTGCGCCTGGACTCCTCCAGGACGGCAGCCTTGCGGGCGCGGAGCGCGAAGAACGCACCGAAGGCAAAGACCTGGGTGACCACCACCAGCACGATGGCGCCGGCGATTTTGTTGCCTCCCAGGATCATGGTGAGGCCCACGATGGCGGACAGCAGTGCCAGCAGCGGCAACAGCATGTAGCCGAGCACAAAGAGGGTTTCCGGTTTTTTCAGCATGGTCCTAGCCCTCAGTCCGTGTCCATTTGGTGAAGCGGTAGCGCGTGCCGTTGGCGCCCGTCAGCCATCCGTCCGGCGGGAGCGAGGCGGAGGCCTCCCAACTGGTGCCGAGCTCCGGGGCGAACGTGTCGCCGTCGGCCGCCACGTCGATGGTGGTGACCACCGCGACGTTGGCGAGTTCGGTGGACTGGCGGAAGATCTCTCCGCCGCCCAGGATCCAGACGGTGTCGCCGCCGTCGACGAACTGGGACTCCAGCAGCGCGTCGTCCAGCGAAGGAACCACGACGGCGCCCTTCGCCTCGGGTGTTTCCGCCCAGCTCTTCTGCCGGGTGATGACGATGTTGGTGCGCCCGGGCAGGGGACGGTACTTGTCCGGGAAGGACAGCCAGGTCTTCCGGCCCATGATCACCGGGTGCCCGGTGGTGAGCCGGGTGAAGTGCCTAAGGTCTTCGGGCAGGTGCCAGGGCATGTCCCCGTCCTTGCCGATGACGCCGTCCGGGGTCTGCGCCCACACCAGGCCCACGCCGGTGATCGTGGCTGCCAGTTCCTCGGAGAAGGACTGCGGATCAGTGGAGTTTTCGGTGCTCATACGGCAATCGGCGCCTTAATCGTGGGGTGGTGCCGGTAGCCCACCACGTCGAAGTCCTCCAGCGTGTAGTCGAAGATCGACGCGGGCTTCCGGTTGATCTTCAGCTGCGGGTACTCGTACGGCTCGCGTTCCAGCTGCTTGAGGACCTGGTCCATGTGGTTCTCGTAGATGTGGACGTCGCCGCCGGTCCAGATGAATTCGCCGGGTTCCAGCCCCACCTGCTGGGCCAGCATGCACGTCAGCAGCGCGTAGGAGGCGATGTTGAACGGCACGCCCAGGAACATGTCCGCGGAGCGCTGGTACAGCTGGCAGGAAAGCTTCCCGTCGGCCACGTAGAACTGGAAGAACGCGTGGCAGGGCGGCAGCGCCATGTCCGCAAGCTCCGAGACGTTCCAGGCGGACACGATGTGCCGGCGGGAGTTCGGGTTGGACTTCAGGCTTTCCACCAGTTCGGCGATCTGGTCGATGTGGCCGCCGTCCGGGGTGGGCCAGCTGCGCCACTGTACGCCGTAAACCGGCCCCAGGTCGCCGTCGGCATCTGCCCACTCGTTCCAGATGGTGACGCCCTGGTCCGTCATCCACTTGATGTTGGTCTCGCCGCGCAGGAACCACAGGAGCTCCACAGCCACGGACTTGAAGTGGACCCGCTTGGTGGTGATCAGCGGAAAGCTTTCGCCAAGGTCAAAACGGATCTGGCGGCCGAAAACGCTGGTGGTTCCGGTGCCCGTTCGGTCGGATTTGTGCGTGCCATGGGCCAGGACATCGCGCAACAGGTCTTCATAGGGCGTGGGGATGCTCACGGAGCAAGTCTACCGGGGCCCGGTCTCGGCTTCAGTGTCACCATGGAGTTCCTTCCGCAGTTGCCCGCGGACCAGTTCAAGCAACACGTCATCGTTGAGTCCTGCCCCTCGGCCCGCTGCAACACAGCGTTCGACGGCGGCACTCACCTCCGGCGGAACGGCGCCGGGGCTGCCGTGCCCGGCACCGCCGGGGACGGAGGCGACGACGGTGCCGCCCCGCCGTCGTGATTCAACGACCCCCGCCGCTTCCAGTTCCTTGTAGGCCCGCGCCACCGTGCCCGCGGCGATGCCGAGGTCCGCTGCCAGGCTGCGGACTGTGGGGAGCCGGCTCCCGGGCGCGAGTGCTCCCACGGCCACCAGGGAGCTGATCTGGGACCTGATCTGCTCATACGGCGGTGTGGCGGACCGCAGGTCCACGGTGATTCCGGCGCTCACGGCACCGCTTGCCGGGACCTCGGTGCCGTCCCCTTTTGCCTGGCGGCGATGCCGCGTACCGGGATGACGGCGATGACCACACCCGCAGCGGCGAGGATGACGCCGCCGCCGGACGCGAACTGCCACAGCGCCGCCGTCGGGTCCGGCCCGGGAGGGGAAAAGCGTTGCAGCCCCGGCCCCGCACTCATCAGCAGCGATCCCGCCTGGGCCAGGAGGAGGGCCGCCAGCGTCCGCACCACACGGTGCAGGCTGATGGCCCGCAACGCGGCATCCAGCCCCGGAACCAAGGAGCCGACGCCCCGCCGGCGGCGGATGACCAGTACGGGAACGGCCGCGCAGGCCACCACCGCGGCAGTGCTCCACACCGTCACGGGCCACGACGGCGGTGCGCCCAGCTCCGACTGCCGGGCAGCAACGGCCACCACGACGCCCGCCAGGACCGCTGCGGCGGCCACGCAGGTGGTGAACATGGCGGGGGAGACGGCCTGGCGGGGCCAGTTGCGGGCTTCGCCGTCGATGCCGTAATTGTGGCCGAGGAGGACTTCGCCGGCCGTAACGACCGCCAGGACGGCCAACGCCGCCAGCGCCACGAACAGTGCGGCATGATTGGTGAGGACACCGGGGATAAGCGCAGCCGCCACTACGGGAAGGACTGCTGCCACCCCCAGGGCGGGCCCGATTGACGCCACCAGCCTGGTGGCCGGTTGGGGGTCCGGGCGGGCTGCGGGCCGGGTTCCGGTGACGCCGCTGGACAACCTGGGCGGCTGCCACCACCACATGGCCAGCAAGACCGCCAGGTTCACCAGGCCGGCCGGGTTGAACCAGCTGCCCGTGGCGTCTGCCGGGTCCGGCAGTGAAGAGTGGCTGCCGGCGATGGCAGCGAGCCCGGAGGCTATGGTGGCCACGGTGCGGAGCAGCCGGTTCATCGCGATGGTCCGCAAGAGGCCGTTGTCCTCCGTTCCCAGCGCTTCCAGCCGCCGACGGCGGGCGATCAGCACCAGGACAGCGAAGGTTCCGGCCGCGAGGACCAGCAGGGCGCCGCCCAGCGGTACTGCCAGGTCGGCGCCCGGCACGCGGCCGTCCCCGCCGTAGTACACGTAACCGCCCGAGGGCTCCGGACGCGGTACGTAGAGTTGCGGGTCAAAGCCCGGAAGAGTGGCAGTCCAGGCAATTTGCGCCGCCGCAGCGATGAACAGGGCGAAGACGGTCCAGGCCAGGCGGCGCGGGATGAAATCCCGTACCCTGCGGACGTCGAGGCTGGCCTGCCGGTGCGGAAGCTGGGGGCCCGGATAGCTCAGCTGGCCGATCGCATGGACGGCCAGGCAGCCCAGGACCGGCCAGGCCAGGGCTGTGAGCAGTTCAGGGGTGCTGAGCGCGGCCCTGCTGCCCGGCACCGGAATCATGCCTGCCTTTGCGGCGGGCTGCAGTGAACTCACCAGCCATCCGATGATCCCCACCCACAGCGCGTGCTTGGCTGCGACGGCGGCCGAGCCCGGGTGGTGCGGGTGCCAGATGACCCAGCGGAGCAGCAGGTACACCCCGGCCGCCAGCAGGAACGGAAACAGGAACACCATCGGCTGGACGTTATCGAAGACGGCAATTCCATTGATGCCAGGCACATCATCCCCCAATATTCGTGCGGCTTTGTATCAAGTGTTTGATACAAACTGCAGGGGGTCAAACAGGCTGCTAGTCGTCGAACGGCTTGAACCGCTCCACGGCAACCACCTTGCTCTTCTTGGCCCAGGCCACATGGCAGACCAGGACCTCCCCGGGGGACAGATAAGGGTCTTCGGAAGGGAGAAGGTCGGCCAGGCGCGACGGCATGTGCTTGGCAAGCTGTGCGAGGACCGTGGGCAGGGCCGGTCGGTGGGTGCAGACAGCCACGGAGCGCTGCTTGTCGAACAGCCCCTCGATGGTTCCGGCGGTCTTCTTCGGGCTGCGTTCGTGCCGGTGCTCGGTCAACGCCTCGGACATCCGGACCTTGGCGCCGGTGGCCTTCGCGTAGGGCGCCACCGTGGCAACACACCGCAGCCAAGGGCTGGTCACCACCCGCGGCGGGCGCCAGGCGAGCAGCAGCCTGCCCACCGCCTGCGCCTGCCGGACGCCGGTGGCGGCGAGCGGCCGCTCGCCCTCTGCCTTCGTCCAGGAGGACCGGGGCTTGGCCTTGGCATGGCGGACCACCAGGAGGGGCCAGGTGTCGAGCTCACCGCGGCCATGTGCCACCCGAAGATACTGCAACGGCTCGGTGTCCGAAGGGTTCGAGAGCAGGGCAGCAGCCTTGTCCGGGCTGCACCACATGACCGAATCCACTTCCTTCCCGTCGGGAACAAGGCGGGCCCCATTGACCTTCACGGCCCAGTAATAGACCACCTTCAGCCCTGACGCCACGCGGTAGTGGATGGGCGGCAGGGGAATCCCCAACGTGCCCTCAAGGCCGATTTCCTCGCGCACTTCGCGGACCGCGCACTCGGGAACGGTCTCGCCGTCGTCGATCTTTCCCTTGGGCCAGGACCAGTCGTCATAGCGCGGCCTGTGGATGAGCAGGACTTCAAGTCCGTCCCGGCCCACCCGCCAGGGGATTGCCCCCGCAGCGGTGACCGCCACTGGTTCCCCCGGGTGTTCTGTCTGGTCTTCTACGAGTGCATCGCTCGACAAAACGTAGGCCCTTACCGCCGGCTCAGGCTGCGTTGCCGGGGGCGGGAGGCCAGCAGCCAGGACTGCACGTCCTCCAGCGGCTTGCCGTCCTCGCCCAGGTGGTGGCGGGTCCAGTGGCCCTGGCTGTCCAGGTGCCAGCTCGATGTCTCCGGTGCCATGTACCGCTGCATCAGGTCAAGGACGTAGTTGATGTCATCCGCGCTGGCCAGCTGGACCAGCGCTTCCACCCGGCGGTCCAGGTTGCGGTGCATCATGTCCGCCGAGCCGATGTACACCACCGGCTCGCCGCCGTTTGCGAACGCAAACACCCGCGAATGCTCCAGGAACCGGCCCAGGATGGACCGGACCGTGATGTTCTCGCTCAGGCCCTGGACGCCCGGCCGCAGCGAGCAGATACCGCGCACCACCACGTCCACCTTCACACCCGCCTGGGACGCCCGGTAGAGGGAGTCGATGATGGCCTCGTCCACCATGGAGTTGACCTTGATCTGCACGTGGCCCGGCTTCCCGGCGCGGGCGTTGCGGATCTCGGTCTCGATCCTGTCGATCAGCCCGGACCGCACCGAGCGGGGAGCCACCAGCAACCTCTTGAAGGTGGACTTGGGGGCGTACCCGGACAGCTGGTTGAACAGCTTGGACAGGTCCTGGCCCACCTGCTCGTTGGAGGTCAGCAGGCCAAGGTCCTCGTAGTAGCGCGCCGTGCGGGGATGGTAGTTGCCGGTGCCGATATGGCAGTAGCGGCGCAATCCGTCCACTTCCTGCCGGACGACCAGGGAGAGCTTGCAGTGTGTCTTCAGGCCCACGATGCCGTACACCACGTGCACGCCTGCCTGCTCCAACTTGCGGGCCCACGAGATGTTGGCCTGTTCGTCGAACCTGGCCTTGATCTCCACCAGGGCAAGGACCTGCTTGCCGGCCTCTGCGGCGTCGATCAGCGCGTCAACAATGGGGGAGTCGCCCGAGGTGCGGTACAGGGTCTGCTTGATGGCCTGGACCTTCGGATCCGCTGCCGCCTGCTCCAGGAAGGCCTGCACGGAGGTGGAGAAGGAGTCGTAGGGGTGGTGCAGCAGGATGTCCCGCCTGCGCATGGCCGCAAAAACGTTGGCGGCCTTGGACGTCTCGGACTCGTTCAGGTAGCGGGACGTATGGGGCACGTGCTTGGGGTAGTGCAGGTCCGCGCGGTCGATGCCGGCGATCACGGACAGGCCGCGGAGGTCCAGCGGTGCAGGGACCGAGTACACCTCGGACTCCTCGACCCCGAGTTCACGGATCAGCAGCGCACGGATATTGGGGTTGATGTCGTTGGTGAGCTCCAACCGGACCGGCGGGCCGAAGCGGCGTCGCAGCAGTTCCTTTTCCAGGGCCTGCAGGAGGTTCTCGGCGTCGTCCTCTTCAACCTCAACGTCCTCGTTGCGCGTGACGCGGAAGGTGTGGTGCTCAAGGACCTCCATGCCGGGGAACAGCTTGTCCAGGTGGACGGCAATGACGTCTTCCAGGGCGATGAACCGTGCCACACGGCCGGCCACGGCGCCTGCCCGCGGACCGTCGATGGAGATCAGGCGGGGCAGCTGGTCCGGTACCTTGACGCGGGCGAACAGCTCCTTGTCGCTCACCGGGTTCCGGACCACCACGGCGAGGTTCAGGGACAGGCCGGAAATGTAGGGGAACGGGTGGGCCGGATCCACCGCCAGCGGCGTCAGGATGGGGAAGACCTTTTCGGCGAACATGACGCTCAACTGCTGCTGGGCGGCGTCGTCGAGCTCGTCCCAGTTCATCAGGTGGATGTGCTCGTAGGCCAGGGCCGGGCGAATCTGGTCCGCGTACACCTGCGCGTGCCGCTGCTGAAGCCGGTGCGCTTCCTCGCTGATCTGCTCCAGCACCTCCACGGGGCTCAGGCCGGCCGGTGAGGGAACGGCAAGCCCGGTGGCGATCCGGCGCTTCAGGCCGGCCACCCGGACCATGAAGAACTCGTCCAGGTTGGAGGCGAAGATGGACAGGAAGTTAACCCGCTCCAGCAGGTGCAGGGTGGGATCCTCGGCCAGCTCCAGCACCCGTGAGTTGAAGCTGAGCCAGCTCAGTTCGCGGTCAAGGAAGCGGTCGGGGCTTATGTCGCCTTCGGGTTCCAGGTTGGGAGCGAACTCCGGGATGTCGATGCGGTCCTGGGTGGCCCTGGACGCCGGAACCTCGGAGGAGCCGAAGCGGGCGCGGACCGGGGTGGCAACATCCCGGGACGTGGCTGTTCCGGACGGTTCCGGGTTCATGGGATCTCCTTTTACCTGGCGCTGGTGCTGGCGCTTCCGGCCTGCGCGGTCTTGTTTCAACCTTACAAGCATTCACTGCGCTGCAGCCCCTGAATTCAGCCCGCGCCGCGGCGGCCGGGAGACCCGCTCACCCCGCCTGCGCCGGCCCGTACATCACGTCCATGTCCCACCGGGTAAACCCGAGCCGGCGGTACAGGGAGACTGCCGGGGTGTTGTCGGCGTCGGTGTACAACATGACGGCGTGCAGCCCTTTGTCCTGCAGGTGCCGGATGCCCGCCAACGTCAGCGCCTTGCCGAGCCCGGAGCCCTGGGCTTCCGGCGCCACGCCCACAACGTAGACCTCGCCGATCGCCGGGTGGTCCCCATGCCCGGAATGGACCTTGGTCCAGTGGAAACCCTGCAGCCGGCCCTCGCTGTCCTCGGCCAGGAGGAAACCGGCGGGATCGAACCAGTCCTCGGCCATGCGGGCTTCCAGGTCTGCCCGGGTCAGGCTGCCCTGCTCCGGATGGTGCGAGAACGCTGCCCTGTTGAGGGCCAGCCAGGCATCCTCATCCTGCCCCGGCACGAACGCCCGCAGCGTCACCCCCTCCGGCAGCACGGGCTCGGGAAGGTCCGCGCCCGCCGTCGTCATCCGCATCTTCCACAGCTCACGGACCGGCGCGTAGCCGTACCGGGCGGCGAGGTCGGCGGCAGCCTCATGGTTGCCGTGCGACCAGGCCTTCAGCCCGTCGAACCCCCGGCTTTCCTTCAACGCCCGCACCAGGCGGTCCGCCACGCCCTGGTTACGGTACGAAGGGTGGACGGCGATCTCCAGGATGCCGCTGCGGTCGGGTTCTTCGACGACGACGGCGAAGCCCGCCAGGTCCTGGCCGCTGGCGGGATCCGAATCCTCGTCCGGCGCGTACAGCGCCAGGGTCAGCAGCGTATGCTCCGCCGAGTCGCCGGCGCGCATGGTCACCAGGGTCTGCTCGGAAATGGACGGGTTGCCATCGGACTCTTCGGCCGCGGCAAGGAGGTCCCGGCAATCTTTCAGGAGCTGCCGGTCAACCCCGCCTCGGACTGCATGGACGGGCCACTTCTCAGGGTGCGCTGGAGTCATGAGGCAAGGCTACGTGATGCTGCCGTGTCTCAGGCTTCGGTCAGCTCGTCTTCCTGCTGGCGGACCAGCGTCAGCCGGTAGCCCACGTTGCGTACGGTGCTGATCAGGTTCTCGTGGTCCGCGCCCAGCTTGGCCCGCAGCCGCCGGACGTGGACGTCCACGGTGCGCGTGCCGCCGTAATAGTCGTAGCCCCACACTTCGGTGAGCAGCTGCTGGCGGGTGAAGACCCGGCCGGGGTGCTGCGCCAGGTACTTCAGGAGTTCGAATTCCTTGAACGTCAGGTTGAGCGGCGCGCCGTTGACCCTTGCCGTGTAGCTGGCTTCGTCGATGATGACACCGGCCGCACGGATTTCGCTGGGCGCGTCCTCCTGCTCGGGAACAGCACGTGCCACCGAGAGCCGGATGCGGGCCTCCACTTCTGCGGGGCCGGCGGAATCCAGGACGATGTCATCAACGGCCCACGCCGACGAGACCGCGGCCATGCCGCCTTCGGTAAGGATCAGGACCAGGGGAGCGCTGAGGCCGGTGGCCTTCAGGAGCTGGGTGAGTGAACGGGCCCCCACAAGGTCCTTGCGGGCATCCAGCAGGACGATGTCGCAGGGGTCTGTTTCGAGGAGCGCGGTGGGCTCTGCGGGCAGGATGTGGACCCGGTGGTTCAGCAGTTCCAAGGCAGGCAGGATGTCTACCGACGAGCCGGTGCTGTTCGTCAAGAGCAGGATGTGCGACATTGTTCCTCCATGGGCTGTCCGCGCATCATCGGGCGACTGAGCTGATGCTTGAGTATACCCGCCCAGGCCTCCCGGGCCAGAGAATCCGGGCCCCCGGCAGTCCGTTTTACGACATATCCGGGTCATATAGGGCAGGATTGAGCGGGGGCGGACATGCCCCGTAAAGAAGGGGCGGCCACGCCTACGGTCGATGCCAGGACGGGATGACAGCGCAGTGAGTGCACAGACGATTCGCAGGCCGGTGCCGGCATGACGGCGGACCTGCAGGCACCTGCGCGGTCCCTCGGCTGGTGGACCATCGGCGTGGCGGGCATCGCCGGACTCGCCGCGATCATCGCCGGCGTCTACATCTCGCGCGAGGCCCTCGTGGCTGTGGCGGTGCTGATCGCCGCGGCGGTGGGCATCGGCTGGCCGCACTTCCTGCGGATCCCGGCCAAGAAGACCCTCGCGGCCGTCATAGCGTTGCCCGGAGCCGGCGCGGCGCTCGCCGCCGCGTGGACCCCGGCGCCCGGCTACCTGGACTGGACTCCAGGGTTTGTGGCGGTGGGCATGATGGCCGTCTTCGTGGTGCAGCTGATCAGGGGCACCGGGCAGGCGCAGCGGCTGGAATCCACGCTGGGATGCTGCGTCGGCGTGCTGCTCAGTTGCCTGGGCGCCGGATGGATTGCGGGGGCTCGGTTCAACGGCGTCCGCGAAATGCTGCTGGTGGCCGCTGTCAGCGCAGCCGTGGCGCTCCTGGTGGGACTGATCCGCTGGCCGGACAACATCATCGCCCCGCTGTGCATTGTCTTCGCCGGGCTTGCCGGCCCGCTCGCGGGCCTGGTCCTCTCGGACATCGCAGTCCTCCCTGCCGGCATCTTCGGCGTCGTGGTGGGTGCGGTGCTTGCCAGCTTCCGCCGCCTGGTCACCCTCCGCGGGGCACCGCTGAACCTTCCCGCCGCCCTGGGGATGGGCCTGGCGCCTGTTTCCGCCGTCGGTTCGCTCGCCTACTTCATAGACAAACTACTCATCTACTAACGGGTTAGGATGGCATCATGTCCGTTCTTGCATTTGAAATTTTCTTCCTTGTCCTGCTCGGCATCGCCAGCATTTCCATGGCCTGGTTCGCCGGTTTCGTGGTGTACCGGCTCTTCAAGGGCCAGAAGTAGTCCACCCTTCCGATCCCGCAGTTTCTCGAGGTAATAGCCGTGCCCATTGAGATTCCTACCGATCTGACTCCGGAACTTGTTCCGCTTTCCTGGCTCATCGGTGAGTGGGAGGGCCGCGGCCGCCTGGGCAGCGGGGACGAGGACTCTGAGCATTTCCTGCAGCACGTTTCCTTTACGCACAACGGCCTGCCCTACCTTCAGTACCGCGCGGAGAGCTGGCTGACGGACGACGACGGCACGCGCCTGCGGCCGCTCACGGTCGAGACCGGCTTCTGGGCGCTGGAGCGCAAGCAGCTTGATGCCGACGGCGGCCCCGGGCTCATCCCGGCGGATATCGTTCCAGTCCTCAAGAGCGCCGACGAGGTGGAGGCGCTGCGGAACAGCGAGGGCGGGTTCGACATCTCGGTGTCCATCGCCCACCCCGGCGGCATCTCGGAGCTGTACTACGGCCAGATCAAGGGCCCCCAGATCCGGCTCACCACCGACATGGTGATGCGCGGCAGCCACTCCAAGGACTACAGTGCCGCCACCAGGATCTTCGGCCTGGTGGACGGCAACCTCTTGTGGCGGTGGGACGTCGCAACGGGCGGGGACGCCGGCAAGGGCCTGGAGGCCCACGCCTCGGCGTTCCTGAAAAAGGTTTCATAAGCAGCGGGTTTCACCAACAGGAAGCGGCGCCGTGGCGACTGCAGAGAAGGCCGGCAACTACAGCGACCTCAAGGCCGTGTTCTTCAACGGCACGCTCAAGAAATCGCCGCAGACCTCCAACACGGACGGCCTGATCAACATCAGCCGGCTGATCATGGAAAAGCAGGGCGTCAGCACCCGGGTCATCCGCACCGTGGACCATGACATAGCCAGTGGCGTCTACCCGGACATGCGGGAATACGGCTGGGCAACTGACGAGTGGCCGGAGCTGTACCCCGCCGTCCAGGAGGCCGACATCATGGTGGTGGCCGGTCCCATCTGGCTGGGTGACAATTCCTCCCAGACCAAGAAATTGATCGAGCGGCTTTACGCCCATTCCGGCGAGCTCAACGGCAAGGGCCAGTGGGCGTTCTACCCGAAGGTCGGGGGATGCCTGATCACCGGCAACGAGGACGGCATCAAGCACTGTTCCATGAACGTCCTTTACAGCCTGCAGCACATCGGGTTCAGCATCCCGCCGCAGGCCGACGCCGGCTGGATCGGCCCGGTCGGGCCCGGACCGAGCTACCTGGACGAAGGCTCGGGCGGCCCGGAAAGCGACTTCACCAACCGGAACACCACGTTCATGACATGGAACCTGCTGCACCTGGCCCGGATCCTCAAGGATGCCGGCGGCTATCCTGCCTACGGCAACCTGCCGGGGGAATGGTCTGCAGGCACCAGATTCGACTTCGAAAACCCCGAGTACCGGTAGCCGCTCCGCTGGTCGAGCCTGCAAAACCCGGCGCCGGCGTCATTCCGGAATACCCACTGACATAAGGACGTTCCACCACATATGACTACTCCCAGCCCCCTTTTGTCGCGCCCCGGCGCCGTTGAAGCGGCAGGCGCCGACGCCGGCGTCGCCGCCCACTACGGCGAGCCCCTCCGGGAGCAGCGTGCCCTCGCGGCCGGGACCGCCGTCGTCGACCTCTCCTCCCGCGGTGTGGTGACGGTTGCCGGGCCGGACCGCCTGAGCTGGCTGAACACCCTGTCCTCCCAGCAGCTGACCGCCCTGAAGCCCGGGGAATCCAGTGAGCTCCTGCTGCTGAGCGTGCAGGGCCGGATCGAGTTCGACGCACGCATCATTGACGACGGCGCCACGGCCTGGCTCATCGTCGAAGGCGCGGAGGCCGCGCCGCTGGCAGCGTACCTGGACCGGATGAAGTTCATGCTCCGGGTGGAGATCGCCGACGTATCGGCGGACTGGGCGGTAGTGGGCAGCACCGCCGCGGTGCCGGAATGGTCCGGGCTCCTCGCCTGGCAGGACCCGTGGCCGCACGTTGGTGCCGGCGGATACTCCTACGCCACCGTCGCCGAGGAGAACCATCCCGGCCTGGAACGGCCCTGGTACGAATACCTGGTTCCGGCCGCGGAACTGGAGCAGTTCGTGGGGGACCGTCCGCTGGCGGGAACCATGGCAGCCGAAGCCCTGCGGGTGGCCGCATGGCGCCCGCGCATCGGGGCCGAAACCGACGACAAGACCATCCCGCACGAGCTGGACCTCCTGCGCACCGCAGTGCACCTGGCAAAGGGTTGCTACAAGGGCCAGGAAACCATCGCCCGGGTACACAACCTGGGCCATCCTCCCCGCCGCCTGGTGTTCCTCCAGCTGGACGGGTCGCAGCATACGCTTCCGGCCGCCGGCAGCGCGGTGCTCGTGGGCGACCGTAAAGTGGGAACTGTCACGTCCGTGGCGCAGCACTACGAAATGGGACCGGTGGCGCTGGCGGTCATCAAGCGGTCCGTGGCTCCGGATGAGATACTGACGGTCCTGGACGGAGACGAACCGTACACCGCCGGACAGGAGCTCATCGTTGCCCCCGACGCCGGACAGGTGGTGGGGCGCCAGACCGGATTCCTCAGGGGGCCACGCGCATGACAGAACTTGGAGACGCCACACCGGAAGCCGCAGCCGCGCCTGCGGCAGGGCACGACGATGCCGTGGCTTTGGCACACACGCTCTTTGAGGCCGCCAGGGAAGGCAACACCGGGCTCCTCCAGGCGTACCTCGACGCCGGAGCCCCGGCAACGCTGACCAACGCCGCCGGGGATTCGCTCCTCATGCTCGCCGCCTACCACGGGCACGCGGACACGGTCCGCCTGGTCCTGGACCACGGTGCCGACGCCAACGCCGCCAACGACCGCGGCCAGACGCCCCTCGCCGGGGCGGCGTTCAAGGGCTACACCGAGGTGGCCAGGACACTGCTCGACGCCGGCGCCGATCCGGACGCCGGCAGCCCCTCGGCGCGGGCCGCCGCACATATGTTTGCCCGCCAGGAGATCCTCGACCTCCTCGGCTGAGCACCCGGGTCCGCCCGGCAACCAAGAACTGACTTTGAAGGATGACCGGATGGAAAACGTAGAAAAGCCCTGGCCGGCGCTGTGGTCGCTGGTGATCGGGTTCTTCATGATCCTGATCGACAGCACCATCGTGTCCGTGGCAAACCCGCGGATCATGGAAGGCCTTGGCGCCGACATCAACTCGGTGATCTGGGTCACCAGCGCCTACCTGCTGGCCTACGCGGTTCCGCTGCTCATCACCGGCCGGCTCGGTGACCGGTTCGGGCCCAAGAAGCTGTACCTGCTGGGCCTGGTGGTGTTCACCCTCGCCTCACTGTGGTGCGGCCTGGCAACCGACGTGGAAACCCTCATCGCCGCGCGTGTGCTCCAGGGCCTGGGCGCGGCCGTCATGACGCCGCAGACCATGGCCGTCATCACGCGCATCTTCCCGCCGGACCGCCGCGGAGCCGCCATGGCCATCTGGGGCGCCACCGCCGGCATGGCCACGCTGGTGGGCCCCATCCTGGGCGGCGTCCTGGTGGACGGGCTCGGCTGGGAGTGGATTTTCTTCATCAACGTGCCCATCGGCGTCGTCGGTTTCATCCTGGCGCTGCGCAACGTTCCTGCCCTCAGCACCCACCCGCACCGGTTCGACATTCCCGGCGTGCTGCTCAGCGCTGCCGGGCTGTTCCTCCTGGTGTTCGGCATCCAGGAAGGCGAAACCTACAACTGGGGGACTATCACCGGGCCCATCAGCGTGTGGTCCCTGATTATCGCCGGGCTGGTGGTCCTGGCCGCTTTCGTTGCCTGGCAGCGCTTCAACAAGGGCGAGCCGCTGCTGCCGCTGGGCCTGTTCCGGGACCGGAACTTCTCCCTGGCCAACCTGGGGATCACCATGGTGGGCTTCACGGTCACCTCCTTCGGCCTGCCGCTGATCTTCTACTACCAGTTGGTCCGCGGCCTGACGCCGACGCAGTCTGCCCTGCTGATGGTTCCCATGGCCCTGATCTCCGGCGGCATGGCGCCCGTGGTAGGCAAGATCGTGGACCGCGTCAACCCCAAATACCTCGCCGCCGCTGGCCTGACGCTGATGGCGGTGGCCCTGGTGTGGAACGGCCTGCTGATGCAGCCGGACACGCCCATCCTGCTGTTCCTGCTTCCCAGCGCCGTGCTCGGGTTCGCCAATGCCGGCATCTGGGCGCCGCTGAGCACCACCGCCACCCGGAACCTTCCGCCCCGGCAGGCCGGCGCAGGGTCGGGCGTCTACAACACCACCCGCCAGTTCGGCGCCGTCCTGGGCAGTGCGGCCATCGCCGTCCTGATCCAGTCCCGCCTCGCGGCTGAACTCCCCTCCGGCGGCCCGGCCGGGTCCGCAGGGGAGGGGATGGCGATGGGCGGGACGTTGCCGGAGTTCCTGCACGCGGGATTCTCGACGGCGATGGCCCAGTCCATCCTGCTGCCCGCCGCGGTGGTGCTCGCCGGAGCGGCCGTTGCCCTCTTCTTCGCCAAGCCCAAGCCGGTTCAGGGGTGGGGCGCGCCGCAGGGTCCGGAGGCCTCAGCCAAGGTTGACGCTGGTCTGGATTCCGCCGGCTGACAGGCCGAGCCGGCGGGCCAGGGCCAGCGACCCGGTGTTGCTGACATCGGTCCGCCACTGCAGGGTCAGGCCCGCTGCCAGCGCCTCATGGGCGGCGATGGATGCCGCCAGGGTGCCCAGGCCCCTGCGCCGCCATTCAGGGTCAACCAGGACCCCCAGGTGGGCCAGCAGCCCTTCCCACTCCGTGTAGGCGCCGCAGGCCAGGGGCATGCGGCGGCCGTCCACCTCATGGACGATCGTGAAGCGGTTTTCCAGGTCGGACAGGCCCACCTCGTTGACGTCGTCCGGCGGGCAGCGGCCCTCCAGTTCGATGGCCTCGGCGTTACCGTGCGAGACCGTCATCTCCTCGGCAGGCTGCTGGAGCGGCAGGTCGTCAGCGAAGAACAAGGCCGCAGCGCCCAGGCCGTGTCCGCCGTGCTCCCGGGTCAGGGTCAGCAGCGTGACGTGCTGGGCCATATCGGCGTCGGGGATGTCCGCGGCGGCGTCGATGATAGCCTGCGGGCCCACCAGGACGGAACTGCCGAACAGCCGGACGAATTCAACCGTCCGGGCTGACTCGTCCGCCCGGACAATGCGTTCACCGGAGGCCAGCGCGGTACCGAAGGCGTCGTCGTCCAGCCCCAGGCGGCGGGCCCATGCGAGCTGGACGATGGCGGCGGAACCGGGATCGAGTGTCATGGTCCCAGCCTAGGCGGGGGTGCCTGCTTAGCCGAACAGGACGGCCGCTTCGTCGTAGCGCTTCTGCGGCACGGTCTTGAGCTGGCCCAGGGCTTCCTGGAAGCCGACATGCTCGATGTCCGTTCCCTTCAACGCCACCATGGTGCCCCAGAAGCCTTCCACCACCGAATCAATGGCTGCCATGCCCAGGCGGGTGGCCAGTACCCGGTCGAACGCGGACGGGACGCCGCCGCGTTGGATGTGGCCCAGGATGGTGGCGCGGGTTTCAATGCCGGTGCGGGCTTCCAGCTCCGGGGCCAGCTGGTCGGCGATGCCGCCCAGGCGCGGACGGCCGAAGGTATCCAGGCCGCGTTCGGAGTGCGGGGATTCCATGTGTTCGGGCACGAACCCTTCTGCCACCACCACCAGCGGTGCGCGGCCGCGGGCGTGGGCGTCATTCACCCATTCGGTGATCTGCTCGATGCTGACCTTCTGCTCCGGAATCAGGATGGCGTGGGCGCCGGCAGCCATCCCGGCATGCAGCGCGATCCAGCCGACATGCCGGCCCATGACTTCGGCGATCATGCACCGGTGGTGGGATTCACCGGTGGTCCGGAGCCGGTCGATCGCTTCGGTGGCGATCTGCACAGCGGTGTCAAAACCGAACGTGTAGTCGGTGGCGTCGAGGTCGTTGTCCACGGTCTTGGGGACGCCCACGATCTTCAGGCCGGCGTCGGTGAGGCGCTTCGCTGCGGCGAGCGTTCCCTCACCGCCGATCGCGATGATGGCGTCGATGCCCAGGCGGTCCATGTGGGCCTTGATGACTTCGGGGCCGCCGCCGTTCTCGAACGGGTTGGTGCGTGAGGTGCCCAGGATGGTGCCGCCCTGTTTGGCGATGCCGCGGACCATCGTGCGGGGGATGTCAATGATGTCGCCCTCCACCACACCGCGCCAGCCGTCGAGGAATCCGACGAATTCGTGGCCGTGGATGGCGATGCCCTTCAGCACGGCGCCGCGGATGACCGCGTTCAGTCCGGGGCAGTCGCCACCGCTGGTGAGGATTCCAATTTTCATGATTCAGCTCAAATCCTGGGAGAGGGTTTACTGGCAGAGCGCCACGCTGAGCTCACCTAGAAGTGTAGTGGGAGGTGTGGGGTACGACACAAACTCGTTACATAGGCAGGCGCCGCGGCGCACTGGTCCGGACGCGGCCAAGGGCCCCTGCCGTGGGACGGCGGGACCCTTGGTTTTTTTGGCATCAGGTCAGCTCAGCGACCGGCGCTCCAGGAAGGTTTCCAAAGGAATAGCGTTTCGCTGGTCGGGGAGGACTGCCCACGCCAGGAGGTAGAAGACCACGGCGGGACCGGGCAGGAGGCAGAAGATCAGGAAGGCGATGCGGACGAAGGCCACATCCACGTTCAGTTTCGCTGCGATGCCTCCGAGGACCCCGCCGACCCAGCGCTGCGGGCCGCGTTTCAGGCCGAGGCCCCTGACGATGCTGAAAAACTTGTCCATGGTTCAAGACTTCCCTGTTGTCGGTTCGTTGTCACGTTTCCGGGCTGAGAGCAGGCCGCCCACCACCAGGGCGGCCCCGGCTCCGATCATGAGCCCGATCAGGACGTAGGTGGCATTGAGGGTGACGATGCCCAGCTGGGCGACGATGATCAGCGCGGCGAGGGCAAGGACGATCAGGCCCCACACCACGGTTCCCACCCTGGTGCTGGAGGCTGCGGAAGGGCCGGTGCCTGCCGCCGTCGGGTTGTCGGTGGAATAGCTGCCCGGACCGGTGGGGTCCGGCTGGTAGCTGCTGGTGCTCATCGTGAGTTGCCTTCCTCGATGGTGATGTTGCTGAAGGTTCCGTCGATCTCGACCACCATGTGGCTGCCGGGTTTGTCGGAGTTGTAGCTGCTTTCCCTGGTGGTGGTTCCGCCGCGCTGGCCCGAGGCCTCGTTGAGGTTGCCCATGGTCATGTCTGCCTTGATGTCCACGGGAACGTCCTCGGGGATCCGCACCGTCACGTTGCTGGCGGTGATGTTCAGCGGAATGACGACGTCGGAGCCCAGCGGGGCACTGCCGGCCAGGCCGGTGAGGTCCACGGTTCCGCGGCCCGCGGTGATGTCGAACCCGTCACGGGCCTCCTGGATGCTGGCCGGAGTCCAGTCCGCCTGCTGGAAGCGCATCCGGTCGCCGTTGCCCACCATGTTGTACACGCCCCCGGCAATCAGGGCCACGACGGCAAAGAAGCTGAGGATGCCGGCGGTCCTGCCGCGCAGGCCGGCAATGAGGATTCCCAGGCCCAGGACGGCGGCCGCGCTGGCCCAGACGATGGCGTTGGCGGAGCCGCCCAGGTCGATGATGTTGGTGACGTCGAGGGCCTTGAGTCCGCCGCCCACCAGGAGGGCCGATCCGGCGGCGACGGCCACAGCCGGCGCGCCCGGTCCGGCAGGGCGCGGCTTCGGTGCCTGCCGTGGCGCCTGGTACGGGTTGTACGGTGTGCCGCCGCCGGATCCGCCCGCCGAGGGGCTGCCCGGGCCGGAACCGCCGGCGAAGGAGCCGCCGCTGTAGGACGGCATGGACGGGGACGCCGGAGCCGGGCCGTAGGAGGTTCCCGCCGGGGAGAACTGTGCCGTGCCGGCGGTGTAGGGACCGGCCGGGTAGGTGGTGCCGGATGCCGGGGTGCCGCCCGTCCCGTAGCTGCCCGCGGGTGGTGCGGCCATGGCCGGGCGTCCGGCCCGGTTACGCTGCGCCAGGTAGTAGACCAGGTAGATGGCGCCGCCCACCCAGAAGACCGTCCAGAGGAATCCGCCGAAGCCGTTGTGGGTCCATCCCCAGAAGCCCCCGCCCAGTCCGGTGAGGCCCAGGATGGTGGTGATCAGGGACCCCGTCATACCTGTGGTCCACCGGCCGGCGCCCGCTTCCTGGACATGGATCCTGCCGTCGGGCTCCGGGAGGAACGCCCACGCCAGGCCGTACAGCAGGACGCCGATGCCGGCGAAGAGCGTCAGGACAATGAAGACGCCGCGGACGATCAGCGGGTCCACGCGCAGCCGGTGGGCGATTCCACTGGCCACGCCGCCGATCCAGCGGTCCTGTCCGCGCACGATGCCGTGGGAGCGGACCCAGGTGAAGAAGTCGGCTTCGGCGGTGACGGGCTGGCGGGCTGCGTGCTGGCCGCCCCCGGAGGAGGACTCCTGTGCGCCTGCGGCGGAATCCGCAGGGGATGGCGTTGACGGCAGCGGCTCAGTGGGCCGCGGGGTGCCCGGAAGGGGCTCGGTGGGTTGGCCGTCGTCGGGAAGGGGGGTCTGCGAGTTCATACCTCAATCCTTCCGCCGGGCCCTGTTCCCGCTCTACTGGGGGAAACCCTGAACGGTCCCTGAGTTGTCCCCGGTTGGTGCCCCGCCCGGGTCCGGGCAACCCTGATCCATGCTTGGATTGATCCATGACAACCGTCCCGGCCAGGCCGCCCCTGGCGCGCAGCAGCGACCGCGTGATCGCCGGTGTCTGCTCGGGCCTGGCACTGCACCTTGGCTGGCCGGTGAAGAACATCCGGGTGGGCATGGTGCTGGCGGCCCTTGCAGGCGGCGCCGGCCTGGTCTTCTACGCCTGGCTGTGGATCATGGTTCCCACGGCGGATGAGGCCGCCAGGCGCAACGCCAGGCGCCCGGCGTCGTCCATTGCCCCCGCCGTGAGCCAGGGGACCGGCACCATTCCCGCCCCGGCCGGCCCGGTGCCCGCCCCGCCCGTCCAAGTGGACGACGCCGGCACCGCACAGGGTGCGTCCGGCACCGCCGCGCCGTCCCCGGGCAGGGCTGCCGATCCGCCCTGGTTCCGCTGGCAAAGCATGAAGTACGGCAAGGAGATCCTGCTGGGCTGCGGGCTGCTGCTGGTTGCCGGCATCCTGATTGCCCAGCTCCTGGGCGTCGACGTTCCACTGGGAACCCTAATTCCCGCGGCGGCCGTGCTCGGCGGCGCCTCGATCGCCTGGATGCAGCTGGACGAGACGCGCCGGGCCGGGCTGGTGGACAAGACCAAGGCGGACCAGGCCGGCGGCTGGGCCCGGCTGGCGGCAGGCCTGGCGTTGGTGGTGGCCGGCGTGCTGGTCATGGTGTCAGGTTCAGGCTCCTGGGAGCAGACCTGGCTGGCGCTGCTGGCCTCCGTGGCCGTGCTGGGCGGAGTGGTGCTGGTCCTGCTGCCGTGGGCACTGAAGTTCTGGCGGGACCTGGAGGGCGAACGTGCCGGCAGGATCCGGGAGACCGAACGGGCGGAGATCGCCGCGCACCTGCACGACTCCGTCCTGCAGACCCTCGCCCTGATCCAGCGCCGGGCCGGCAGCGAGCACGACGTCGTCCGCCTCGCCCGTGCGCAGGAGCGTGAACTGCGCGGGTGGCTGTTCCAGGATCCCGGCCGCGAATCCGGCCAGTTCTCGGACCGCATCAAGGCGGCGGCCGCCGAAGTGGAAGACCTCCTGGGCAACCCGGTGGAGGTGGTCAGCGTCGGCGACGCGGCCATGACCGAGGCGCATGAGGCCATGGTCCAGGCAAGCCGGGAAGCGATGCTGAACGCGTCCAGGCATGGCGGAGGAAGCGTGTCCGTCTACCTGGAGGCCTCCGACGGACAGGCAGAGGTCTTCATCAAGGACCGGGGCCCCGGATTCGACCTGTCGGAGGTGCCGGAGGACCGGATGGGTGTCCGGGAATCCATCATCGGCAGGATGAAGCGGCACGGCGGCTCGGCAACCATCCTCAGTACCGGGGAGGGCACGGAGGTCAGGCTCCGCTTCCCGGCAGCAGGCATCGACAACGCGGAAGGAAAGTCATGAATCCCAGCCAGGGGGAGCCCGCCCCGGGCAACGGCACGGTCCGGGTGGTCATCGTGGACGACCACGCCATCTTCAGGTCCGGGTTGAAGGCCGACCTGGACGCCAGCATCCAGGTGGTGGGGGAGGCGGCCACGGTGGAGCAGGCCGTCGCGGTCATCGCCGAGCAGCGGCCCGACGTCGTGCTGCTGGACGTCCACCTGCCGGGCGGCCTGGGCGGCGGCGGCCGGGAGGTCATCGCCGGCTCGGCCGCGCTGCTGGCCACCACCCGGTTCCTGGCCTTGAGCGTGTCCGATGCCGCCGAGGACGTGGTTGCCGTGATCCGCGCCGGGGCGCGCGGCTACGTCACCAAGACCATCTCCGGCGCCGAGATCACCGATGCCGTGTTCCGGGTGGCGGGCGGGGACGCCGTGTTCTCCCCACGGCTGGCCGGGTTCGTCCTGGACGCCTTCGGCACCGCGCCCGCGGACATCGCCGACGACGAACTGGACAAGCTCTCCGCCCGGGAACTTGAGGTGATGCGGCTGATTGCCCGCGGCTACAGCTACAAGGAGGTGGCGAAGGAACTGTTCATCAGCATCAAGACCGTGGAAACCCACGTGTCCGCCGTGCTCCGGAAGCTGCAGCTCTCCAGCCGCCACGAACTCACCAAGTGGGCGGCGGAGCGCCGCCTCCTCTAAACCAAAGTTGCCCCATCACTTTGGGTCCCTAAAAGGGCGGTTTAAGGACCCAAAGTGATGGAGCAACCGGTGTGGGGGAGTTACTGGGCCTTGCCGAGGAACTCCTGCAGACGCTGCACGCCGGTGGCGAGGTCGTCGTCGCCCAGGGCATAGGACAGGCGAAGGAATCCGGACGGGCCGAATGCCTCGCCGGGAACCACGGCCACTTCAACCTCGTCCAGGATCAGCGAGGCCAGTTCGGCGGAGGTCTGTGGCGTGGCGGTGCCGGACGCCGTCGGGAACTCCTTGCCCAGCAGCGCACGCACGTCCGCGTAGACGTAGAAGGCGCCCTTCGGCGTCGGGCACTCCACGCCCTCGATCGCGTTCAGGCCGGCGACGATGGCCTTGCGGCGGCGGTCGAACGCAACCTTCATCTCATCGACGGCGGTCAGCGGGCCGGAAACGGCGGCCAACGCGGCGATCTGCGGGATGTTGGACACGTTGGACGTGGCGTGCGACTGCAGGTTAGTGGCGGCCTTGATGACGTCCGCCGGGCCGATCATCCAGCCCACGCGCCAACCCGTCATGGCGTAGGTCTTGGCCACACCGTTGAGGATGACCACCTTGTCGCCCAGCTCCGGAGCGGCGGTGGCGATCGAGGTGAACGGCACGCCGTCGTAGGTCAGGTGCTCGTAGATCTCGTCCGTGACGACCCACAGGCCCTTGGCTGCGGCCCATGCGCCGATCTCGGCCACCTGCTCCGGGGAGTACACGGCGCCCGTGGGGTTCGACGGCGACACGAACAGCAGGATCTTGGTGCGGTCCGTCACGGCTGCTTCGAGCTGCTCGACGGTCACCAGGTAGTCCTGCTCGGGCCCGGCGAAAACCTCGACCGGAACGCCGCCGGCCAGGCGGATAGCCTCCGGGTAGGTGGTCCAGAACGGAGTGGGGACGATGACCTCGTCGCCCGGATCAACCAGGGTGGCGAAGGTGTTGTAGACGGCCTGCTTGCCGCCGTTGGTCACCAGCACCTGGGAAGGATCCACGGCGTAGCCGGAGTCCCGCAGCGTCTTCTCGGCAATGGCCTTCTTCAGCTCGGGCAGGCCGCCTGCGGGGGAGTACCGGTGGTACTTGGGCTGGCCGGCGGCATCAATTGCAGCCTGCACGATGTAGTCCGGGGTGGGGAAGTCCGGCTCGCCCGCCCCGAACCCAATCACCGGCCGGCCGGCTGCCTTCAGCGCCTTCGCCTTGGCATCAACGGCAAGGGTTGCGGATTCGGCAATTGCGGAAATGCGCTGGGAAACGCGGGCGGCAGACATGGCAGGTCCGTTCTTCGCTTGCAGCCGGCTGGCTGGAATGTGGGATTCGACGGTTTCTACTCTATGCTGTTCACCGGACCCACCGGGGTGCCGGCTTTGTAATGTGACTGGTCCGCCAGTCATGGCCGGGCGGCACGGCGGAGGGGCCGGAACGGGTCGGTTTTACGAACGTGTTGATGTTGACGTAGACTGGTTCACCGGTGTTGAAACACGGATGATGGCGTGCGCCCCAGTGAAGGCTGGCGGCCGGCTGACAGTGGTTTTCACTCCATAGGGTAGTGGCGCAATTGGTAGCGCAGCGGTCTCCAAAACCGCAGGTTGCAGGTTCGAGTCCTGTCTGCCCTGCGCAGGCTGCCCCGGGCAACAAATCCGGGGCACGCGCAGCAACCATGGTTCTGATCAGGGCCGGGTAATCCACCATTGCAAAGATGAGCGAGGACCAGGTGACCGAAACAGCTGCCAGCAGCTCCAAGGGCCGCCCAGCTAAGAAGGATGCCAAGGCAAACGTCTTCGCCCGCATTGCACTTTTCGTCCGCCAGATCATCGGCGAACTGAAGAAGGTTGTTGCACCCACCCGCAAGGAACTGATCAATTACACGCTCGTGGTGCTGGTATTCGTGGCCATCATGATGGTCATCGTCAGTGTGCTGGACATCGGTTTCGGAACCGCCGTCGGCTGGCTCTTCGGCGGAACCGGCTCCACGGACAGCTAAGGCTGCAGGCTCCGCAGGCTGCGCGCTCCACCGGGAAACCGGGAGGGAAGCGGCGGTGTGCGGAATTGAGCCATTTAAATAGGCATGTTAGGCAATGAGGAAGCAGGAGACCAAGTGTCTGAGCAGGAGCTCGAGGTAACCGGGACTGAGCAGGAAGAGTCCGCGGACATCACCGCTGTAACCGGTGAAGAGTCTGAGGTTGAGTCCTCCGCGCCCGAATTCGATGACGCCGCCACCGACGCAGAGTCCGGCGATTCCGATGACGAGTCCGGCGACGCCGAGGAAGAGTCCACCGACGCCCTCGCCGCCGCGGCAGCCACCGCAGCCGCGGACCCCGCCGAGGAATTCAAGGCCAAGCTGCGCCGCCAGGAAGGCGACTGGTACGTCATCCACTCCTACGCCGGTTACGAAAACCGTGTGAAGGCCAACCTTGAAACCCGCATCCAGACCCTGGACATGGAAGATTACATCTTCGAAATCCAGGTGCCCATGGAAGAAGTCGTGGAAATCAAGAACGCCCAGCGCAAGGTGATCAACCGCGTGCGCATTCCCGGCTACGTCCTGGTCCGCATGGACCTGACGGATGCCTCCTGGGGCGCCGTCCGCCACACCCCCGGCGTCACCGGCTTCGTGGGCAACGCCCACAACCCGGTCCCGCTGCGCCTCGACGAGGTCTTCTCGATGCTCGCCCCGGTCTTCGAGGAAGAGCAGGCGGAGAAGGGCAAGCCGGTCAACAAGCAGAACCAGGCCCCGGTCGCCGTCGACTTCGAGGTCGGCGAGTCCGTCATCGTCAAGGAAGGCCCGTTCGAGACCCTTCCCGCCACGATTTCCGAGATCAAGCCCGAGTCCCAGACCCTCGTGGTCCTGGTCTCCATCTTCGAGCGCGAAACGCCCGTCACGCTGGCGTTCAACCAGGTCACCAAGATCTGATCACCCAAGATTTCGTCCCGGCGCCGCCCGCTTAGCGGTTCCGGAACGGCCGGCCGCCTTGCCATGGCGGCCACAAACCTGAAGCACGCTCCTGTGCTTCAGGAAGTTATTGAGAGAAGGACCCTACATTGGCTCCCAAGAAGAAGGTCACCGGCCTCATCAAGCTGCAGATCCAGGCAGGTGCCGCCAACCCGGCCCCGCCGATCGGTCCTGCGCTTGGCCAGCACGGTGTCAACATCATGGAATTCTGCAAGGCGTACAACGCTGCAACGGAAGCCCAGCGCGGCAACGTCATCCCCGTGGAAATCACCGTCTACGAGGACCGTTCTTTCACGTTCATCACCAAGACCCCGCCGGCTGCTGAGCTCATCAAGAAGGCTGCAGGCGTTGCCAAGGGTTCCGCTACCCCGCACACCGTCAAGGTTGCCAAGCTGACCCAGGCCCAGGTCAACGAGATCGCCTCCACCAAGATGGAAGACCTCAACGCCACCAGCCTCGAAGGCGCAGCGAAGATCATCGCCGGCACCGCCCGCTCCATGGGCATCACCGTCGAAGGCTAATTGCCCTTCCCTGCCGCTGACCGCCGTGCCACGCACGACGACGGGCGGCGCCGCCGGAATTCCGGCACCATCAACAATTGAAATGCCGGTCATCCGGGACGAATAACGGTCCGGGTCACCGGCTGTGGCAGGGCCCAGCGCGGTCCGCAGACCACAACTGCACAAGGAGAACAAGCAGCATGGCAAAGCGCAGCAAAGCATATGAGGCAGCAGCCGCCAAGATTGACGCGGAGAAGCTCTACGCGCCGTTCGAGGCAGTGACCCTCGCCAAGGACAGCAACCCGTCCAAGTTCGACGCCACCGTTGAGGTCGCATTCCGCCTCGGCGTGGACCCCCGCAAGGCTGACCAGATGGTCCGCGGCACCGTCAACCTGCCCCACGGCACCGGTAAGACCGCCCGCGTCCTGGTTTTCGCCACGGGTGACAAGGCTGAGGCAGCAATCGCGGCCGGCGCCGACTTCGTTGGCTCCGACGACCTGATCGAGAAGATCGCAGGCGGCTGGACCGACTTCGACGCAGCCGTTGCCACCCCCGAGCTCATGGGCAAGGTTGGCCGCCTCGGTAAGGTCCTGGGTCCCCGCAACCTGATGCCGAACCCCAAGACCGGCACCGTGACCCCCGATGTCACCAAGGCTGTCAACGACATCAAGGGCGGCAAGATCGACTTCCGCGTCGACAAGCACTCCAACCTGCACTTCATCATCGGCAAGGTTTCCTTCGACGCCACCAAGCTGGCCGAGAACTACGCCGCCGCACTGGAAGAGGTGCTCCGCCTGAAGCCTTCGGCTGCCAAGGGACGCTACATCCAGAAGGCCACCGTTGCCACCACCTTCGGCCCGGGCATCTCCGTGGACCCGAACGTCACCAAGGTGCTCATCGAGGCCTGAGCCCTCGTAGGACATCCGCACCGGACCCTGTCCGGAGCTGCAGAAACCGCCCGGCGCATTGCGCCGGGCGGTTTTTTCTTAACCTGCTCCGTCCTTCTGGCTAAGCTGGGGCCATGTCCGGGCCCACCGTCTCCGCCGCACACGCTGCCGCCGCCGGAGGGTGGGTGATCAGCCCCGTGCGCATTCCCGCGGCCGACGGCGGAAAGCCGCCTGCCGCCGTCGGGCCTTCAACTGACCTTTCTGCCTGCCAGGCATTGCGGGAAGCCCACGAACTGGAGCTGTGGGGAAACCTGGACCGCTGTCCCACCTTGGCGGAGGCACTGGAATACTGGCGGGGCACCGGCTATGAGGAGCGGCGCCTGTACCTGGCCCGCGCGGCGGGGGAGCCTGCCGGGCTGTGCTCCGTCACCCTGCCGCTGCGGGAAAACACTGCAACCGCAGGCATCGACATCCTGGTGGATCCGGCCCACCGCCGCCGCGGCCTGGGACGGGCGCTGCTGGACTACGCCGAGGCGGTGGCCCGGGGCCGCGGGCGGACATCCCTGGACGGATTCCACGAGGTGCCCCTCGAGCGGGTTGGCCCGGGCACGGACATGCTGCCCGCCAGGTCCGGCGCCGGTGCCCTGCCGCTGAGCGACCCGGGCACGGCCTTTGCCGCCGCCGCCGGGTACGGGCTGGAGCAGGTGGAACGGTCCAGCCGGCTCGACGTTCCGGTGGCCCGCGAACTCCTCGACCGGCTGGGCGACGAAGCGGCAACGTCCGCCGGTGACTATGCCGTGGTCCGCTGGCACGACGCCTGCCCGGAGGAATACGTCGCCGGGTATGCCGCCCTCAAGACACGCATGAGCACCGACGTTCCCATGGCCGGGCTGGACTGGGAACGCGAGGAATGGGACCCGGCCAGGGTCCGCGACGAGGAAGCGGCCTGGGGACGCAGCGGAGTCCAGACGGTCGTGGCCGCCGCGAAGCACAGGCAAACCGGCAGGCTGGTGGCCTACACGGTGCTGAACTGGCGGCCGGGGGTGCCGGGCTCCATCACCCAGCAGGACACCCTGGTGGCGGGAGGCCACCGCGGGCACCGGCTGGGCATGCTGGTCAAGGTGGCGAACCTGCGGCAGGCCCAGGAAAGGTGGCCTTCCGTGCGCTCCGTTTTGACATGGAACGCCAGCGAAAACCAGCATATGCTGTCGATAAATATTGCCCTTGGATTCAAGCCTGCCGGCTATGAAGGGGAGTGGCAGAAACGGCTGGGATGATGCCCCGTATGGCAAAAGACGTGAAGATCGAGCAGCTTTGGATTCCCGACTCCCTTGACGCGCCTGACGCCGCCGACTTCCTGGCCGCCGTCGAGGTGGGGCGCAAAGTCCGGATGGCCACGTGGGGGAGCGACGACCTCGCCTACGGGCCACTTGAAAAGCTGCTCGAATTCGAGGATCCCTACGAGCGCCAGCTCATCCTGGTGGCCAAGGTCGACGGCGAGATCGTCGGCACCGTGGACATCGCCCTGCCGCTGACCGACCACCTGGACCTTGCCGAATTCACGCTCGACATCCTGCCGGAATTCCAGCGCCAGGGCGTCGGCCGCCGCCTGCTGGAAGCCGCGGAGCAGTTGGCCCGCGGCGAGGGGCGCACCATGATTTTGGTGGACACCAACCATCCTGGCGCGTCCCTGGACGAGTTCGAGCAGGCGCTCCTGGTTCCGGGCACGGGCCTGGGCTTCGTGCCGCTGGAGAGCCGTGAGGTGGAGTTCGCCCAAAAGACCGGCTACACCCTCCAGCACATTGAGCAGTTCAGTGCGTGTTCCCTGCCGCTCGATTCAAAGCTGGTGGCAGATCTCCAGGCGGAAGCCGAAGAGGCCAACAACGGCCGCTACCGTCTCCACCATTGGACGGACCGCTGCCCGGACCGTTGGCTGGAGGCCGTGGCCGCCTTGGAGAACCAGGCGGGCGCCGACGTCGACCCGGACCTTGATGTGCCGGTGGAGCAGGACATGGTGTTCGACGGCGGGATCCTGCGCGAAGCGGAGGACGTCGCCATCGCGCAGGGCCGCAGGACAGTGGTCACCGCCGTGGAGCACCTCGCCTCCGGATCCTTGGTGGGGCTGACCACCATTACCGTCCTGGCGCACCGGGCGGACGTGGTGTTCCAGGACGATACCCTGGTCCTGCAGGAGCACCGCGGCAACAAGCTTGGCCTGCTCATCAAGGTGGCCAACATGGAGCGGCTTACGGAGCAGTTTCCGGACGCCCGGGTGATCTACACCTGGAACGCCCCGGACAACCGCTACCTCCTCACCGTCAACCAGCAGCTGGGCTTCCGCATCGCCGGGGTCACCGGCATCTGGCAAAAGGAACTGCCTCAGCTGCGCTCCAGCACCAGCTGACCCGCCCCGATTTGGCGTCCTGACCGGGCTCCCGTAGACTGGGATGACCAAAGACCGTCGGTTGTTGGAAATCCACTCTTTCGAGCATTGCTCAACTCTGCAGTTGTGCGCGGGAGACCCAGTGGCTTTCCGGACGAAGGACCCTGACATAGGGCGGCCAGCGCAGGTGAACGAAGCAACGCTCCATGGACAACCATGTTGAGCCAAGCCCCGTGCATCTGCGCGGGGCGTTTTTAGTTTTAGCTCAGCCTGAGCGGGGACCGTCGAATACCGGCACTATCCCCGGAAGGAGGGTTATGGCAACGCCTACCAAGGTTTCAGCAGTAGCTGAGATCACTAACGATTTCAAGGAATCGAACGCCGCTGTCCTGACCGAATACCGCGGGCTCACCGTTGCACAGCTCAAGCAGCTGCGTGTTTCTCTCGGCCAGGACACCAAGTTCTCGGTCGTCAAGAACACCCTGACCGCCATTGCAGCCAAGGAAGCCGGCGTCGAAGCATTCGACGGCCAGCTTGCCGGCCCCACTGCCATTGCGTTCATCAAGGGTGACGCAGTTGCCGCTGCCAAGAGCCTGACGGATTTTGCCAAGGCCAACAAGCAGCTGGTCATCAAGACCGGTTACTTCGAGGGCAAGGCACTGAACGCCAGCGAGGTTGCCGCTCTGGCAGCCCTCGAGTCCCGTGAGCTGCAGCTCGCCAAGGTTGCAGGTGTCCTCAAGGCACCGGCCGCCGCTGCTGCACGCATCATCGACGCACTGCGCCTCAAGCTTGAAGAAGAGAACGGTGCACCGGCAGCTGCCGAAGCGCCCGCCGCTGAAGAAGCTCCTGCTGCAGAAGCCGAAGCGCCCGCCGCTGAAGCTCCCGCTGCCGAAGAGAACTGATTTCTCTTTACCCCACCAGACTCCGGCGGTCCGGCCACGCGCCAACACACCGCCACAACAGGAAGGACGCCTACCATGGCGAAGCTCACCAACGAAGAGCTCATTGAAGCTTTCAAGGAACTGACCATCATCGAACTCTCCGAGTTCGTCAAGCTCTTCGAAGAGACCTTCGAAGTTACCGCTGCTGCTGTTGCTGTTGCCGGCCCCGCTGCCGGTGGCGCTGCTGAAGAGGCTGAAGAGAAGACTGACTTCGACGTCATCCTCGAAGCTGCCGGTGACAAGAAGATCGCAGTCATCAAGGAAGTTCGCGCCATCACCTCCCTCGGCCTCAAGGAAGCCAAGGACCTGGTTGACGGTGCCCCCAAGGCTGTCCTCGAAGGCGCCAACAAGGAGACCGCCGAGAAGGCCAAGGAGCAGCTCGAGGCTGCCGGCGCCACCGTTACCCTCAAGTAACAACGGCTTTTCCACGGAAAACCCCGTCCACTCCGGTGGGCGGGGTTTTCCGTTTAAGCAGGTTCGCTGATGTCCGCGACGACGGCGTCGAGGGCGGCGGTGAGGGCGTCGGCGTCAACGAAGGCGCTGAAACCGTGCGCTCCGGCGCCCATCGAGATGCGCCGGCCGGTGACGGCAGCATCCGCATACACCGGCCAGGGGTGGGTGCTGCCCAGCGGTGTGATGGTTCCCCGTTCATAGCCGGTCGCCTCCAGCGCCACGTCCGCCGGCGGGAGGGACAGCTTGTTCACTCCCACGAGCTGCCGGAGCTTGGGCCAGGAGATCTGCCGGTCGCCGGGGATGAGCGCGAACAGGAACGTGCCGTCCTTGTGTTTGACCACCAGGGATTTCACTATGTCCGCGGGACTGATGCCAAGGATGTGCGCCGCCTCCCCCAGGCTTTTCGCGGCGGGGCGCTCCACCACCTCCACCTGAAGGCCGCGGGCGGCGGCGTCGGCCAGGAAGCGTTCGCGTCCGACGCCGTCCGTCCCCTTTTCCGTGCTGCCCGCCATCAGTCGCGGTACAGCAGGAGAGCTTCGCCCTGCCCGCCGCCGCCGCACAGCGACACGGCGGCCTTGCCGGTTCCGCGCCTCTTGAGCTCATGCGCCGCATGGCCGGCGAGCCGTGCACCCGAGGCCCCGATGGGGTGCCCCAGGGCAATGGCCCCGCCGTGCACGTTGCACTTCTCCAGCGGGTAATCCAGGTCTTTCAATGACTGGACCGCCACGGAGCCGAACGCCTCGTTGATTTCGATGAAGTCCAGGTCGGACGTGCTCCAGCCGGCTTTGCCCAAAGCCTGCAGGATGGCGTTGGACGGCTGCGAATGCAGCGAGTTGTCCGGCCCGGCAACCTGTCCTGGCTTGCCGACCACCGCCAGGTATTCCAGCCCGTGCTCCTCGGCGTAGCCCCGTGAGGCCAGGACCAGCGCCGCGGCGCCGTCGGACAGGGGAGAGGAGTTGCCGGCGGTGATGGTCCCGTCGGTGGCAAAGGCGGCACGCAGGCCGGCAAGGGACTCCACCGAGGAGTTGGGGCGGACGCCCTCATCCGTAGCCACCACAATGGGATCGCCCTTGCGTTGCTTGACGCTGATGGCCGCGATCTCGTCGTCGAACGTGCCGTTCTTGGCGGCCAGGGCGGCGCGCTGGTGGGACTGGGCAGCGACGTTGTCCTGCGATTCGCGGCTGATGCCCAGCGTGAGGTTTCCGGTTTCCGTGGACAGCCCCATCGACTGGCCGTCGAAGGCATCGGTAAGGCCGTCGTGGGCCGCGGCGTCGAGTGCCTGGATGGAACCGTAGGTCCACCCCTGGCGCGAGCCCGGCAGCAGGTGCGGGGCGCGGGTCATGGACTCCTGGCCCCCGGCCACCACCACGGAGGCTTCGCCGGCACGGATCATCCGGGCGGCGTCGATCACGGCGGTCAGTCCGGAAAGGCACACCTTGTTGATGGTGACGGCGGGAACGTTCCAGCCGATTCCGGCGCCGATGGCGCTCTGCCGTGCCGGATTCTGGCCTGCGCCGGCCTGCAGCACCTGGCCCATGATGACGGTGTCCACGTCAGCGGCCGGTGCGCCACTGGCTTCCAGCGCGGCCCGGATGGCATGTGCGCCAAGGTCCACCGCCGTGAAAGTGGCAAGCTGGCCGTTGATCCGCCCCTGCGGGGTACGTGCTGCTGCAAGGATGACAACGTCGCTGTTGTCCGGGGAGTTGCCCATGGTTATCTCTTCCGATCTCATCCGATGTAGGCCACCAAGGCTACCGTGACCCTGGTCACCCAACTATTCAAACGCGGCCGGGGCCGCGTGCATTCCGGCCCGCCCCGATGCGGACCAGGCCCGGGAGGGGAGAGGTGCCCATGCCGCCAAGATGCGCGACGGCGGCCGGATGCGTAGGGTGGACGGCGGAAACTCTTGCAGGGGGCAGCTATCCCGCGCCCGGGACGGATGGAGCATTGACAGTGAAGAAGATCCTCGCCCTGGCTGCGGTGGCCGGCATCGCCGGGTTGACCGCCTGTTCCGTCTCGGCGCCGGCCCCGGAGGAGACCGGCGGGTCCACCGAGTCGCCCGCCGCCGTCGAAACGGGTGCGTCATCGGCCGCCCCGGAGCCCACCGCGTCCGGGGGAGCAGCACTGGGGGCCAAGGAGGCCTGCGAACGCTTCAACTCCCTGTTCGCCGACTACGCGGCAGTACCGGCCGGCGACGCCAACGGCTACGAGGATGTCTATCTCCAGGCTGAAGACGCGAAGGACACGGTGGCCGGGGACCTGCAGGGCCTGTTCGCATCGCTGAGCCTGCTGGCCATCGACCAGTCCGCGGCGGCGGAGTCGGGCGGGGAAGCGGCCCAGGCGTCCAAGGATGCAGTCCGGGACGCGGTGTTTGCCAACTCCGCTACCTGCTCGGCCGAAGGTGTCACGCTCAAGCTTTGAGCCGGCTTGGAGAAGCCCGTGAGGGACCTTTAAATGGTGCTTGCATTCCTGCGCCAAGTGGGGTAGACACGTCCGCCGTTTTGCCGTATCGTAGATATTTGCGTCTTCCCTGTTTACCTTCAGCCTTCATATAGCGGTGGGCTTTGCCTGGCAGCTGGCAATCAACGTGCCGTAGATACGTCACAGACTAGTCGGTCCAGGTCCCGGGTCATATAGCGGAACCGGATGGTAGCGCTGCGGAGTAACTTCCGCAGGGTGCACAGCGGGGGAGATCTGAAAACGCCTGAAGGTCTGTGGAAGGATCCCTCTTGGTCGCCTCGAGCACCTCTAATAACGAAACCGCTAACACCGCCGACAGCACTGATGGTGCCACTCGCCGGCTCTCATTCGCAAAGATTCACGAACCCCTTGATGTTCCGAATCTGCTTGCCCTGCAGACGGACAGCTTTGATTGGCTGGTCGGCAACGAGCGCTGGCAGGCACGCGTAGCGAAGGCTGTCGAAGAAAACGATCTCAGCGTCGCCACGACGTCCGGCCTGTCGGACATCTTCGAAGAGATCTCCCCGATCGAGGACTTCCAGGGCACCATGTCCCTGAGCTTCTCCGATCCGGAGTTCGCCGACCCCAAGTACACCATGGCCGAGTGCAAGGACCGGGACGCCACGTACTCGGCTCCGCTGTACGTCAAGGCCGAGTTCATGAACAACAACACGGGCGAGATCAAGCAGCAGACCGTGTTCATGGGCGACTTCCCGCTGATGACCGAGAAGGGCACCTTCGTGGTCAACGGCACCGAGCGTGTCGTCGTCTCCCAGCTGGTCCGTTCCCCGGGCGCCTACTTCGAGCGTGCCGCGGACAAGACCAGTGACAAGGACATCTTCACCGCCAAGATCATCCCGTCCCGCGGTGCATGGTTCGAGCTGGAGATCGACAAGCGCGACCAGGTCGGTGTCCGCCTCGACCGCAAGCGCAAGCAGTCGGTCACCGTGCTGCTGAAGGCCCTCGGCTGGACCGAAGGCCAGATCCTTGAGGAGTTCGGCCAGTACGACTCCATGCGCGCCACGCTGGAGAAGGATGCCACCGAAACCCGCGAAGACGCGCTGCTGGACATCTACCGCAAGCTGCGTCCGGGCGAGCCGCCCACCGTCGAGGCTGCCCAGTCCCTGCTGGACAACCTGTACTTCAACTCCAAGCGCTACGATCTGGCCAAGGTGGGCCGTTACAAGATCAACCGCAAGCTGGGTATCGACCGCTCCCTTGGCGACAAGGAAGCCTCCGTCCTGCACGTTGAAGACATCGTTGCCATGATCAAGTTCCTCGTCGCGCTGCACGCCGGCGAGAAGACCATCAAGGGCACCCGCGATGGCCAGGAAGTGGACCTGCGCGTCGAAATCGACGACATCGACCACTTCGGCAACCGCCGCATCCGCGCCGTCGGCGAGCTCATCGAGAACCAGGTCCGCACCGGCCTGTCCCGCATGGAGCGCGTTGTCCGCGAGCGTATGACCACCCAGGACGTCGAGGCCATCACGCCGCAGACCCTGATCAACATCCGCCCCGTCGTGGCAGCCATCAAGGAGTTCTTCGGAACCTCCCAGCTGTCGCAGTTCATGGACCAGAACAACCCGCTCTCGGGCCTGACCCACAAGCGCCGCCTGTCGGCCCTGGGCCCCGGTGGTCTGTCCCGTGACCGTGCCGGCATGGAAGTCCGTGACGTGCACCCGTCCCACTACGGACGTATGTGCCCCATCGAAACCCCTGAAGGCCCGAACATTGGCCTGATCGGCTCGCTGGCATCCTACGGACGCATCAACCCGTTCGGTTTCATCGAGACCCCGTACCGCAAGGTCAACGGCGGCGTCGTGTCCGACGACGTCCAGTACCTGACGGCTGACGACGAGGCCGAGGTGCTGATCGCCCAGGCCAACGCGCCGCTGGATGAGAACAAGCGCTTCGCCGAAGAGACCGTCCTGGTCCGTGCCCGCGGTGGTGGCGGCGAGCCCGTCCTGGTTCCGGCCGAGGACGTCGAGTTCATGGACGTTTCCCCGCGCCAGATGGTGTCCGTGGCAACGGCCCTGATCCCGTTCCTCGAGCACGACGACGCCAACCGCGCACTCATGGGTGCCAACATGCAGCGCCAGGCCGTGCCGCTGGTCCGTTCCGAGGCCCCGTTCGTGGGCACCGGCATGGAACGCGCCGCAGCCGTTGACGCCGGCGACGTCGTCATCGCCAAGAAGGCCGGTGTGGTCACCGAGGTTTCCGCCGAGCTCGTCATCATGCTCAACGACGACGGCACCGAAACCAACTACCGCATCAACAAGTTCGCCCGCTCCAACCAGGGCAACTGCTACAACCACCGCGTCCTGGTGAACGAAGGCCAGCGCCTCGAAGTCGGCGGCATCATCGCTGACGGCCCGGCAACTGACCAGGGTGAACTGGCGCTCGGCAAGAACCTGCTCGTGGCATTCATGTCCTGGGAAGGCCACAACTTCGAGGACGCCATCATCCTCTCGCAGCGCATCGTTGCCGAGGACGTCCTTTCCTCCATCCACATCGAGGAGCACGAGATCGATGCCCGCGACACCAAGCTCGGTGCCGAGGAAATCACCCGTGACATCCCCAACGTGTCCGAGGAAGTCCTCGCAGGCCTGGACGAGCGCGGCATCATCCACATCGGTGCCGAGGTTGAAGCCGGCGACATCCTGGTCGGAAAGGTCACCCCGAAGGGTGAAACCGAACTGACCCCGGAAGAGCGGCTGCTGCGCGCCATCTTCGGCGAGAAGTCCCGCGAAGTCCGTGACACCTCCCTCAAGGTGCCCCACGGCGAGTCCGGTACCGTCATCGGCGTCCGCGTCTTCGACCGCGACAACGACGACGAGCTGCCCCCGGGCGTGAACCAGCTGGTCCGCGTCTACGTGGCCGCAAAGCGCAAGATCACCGACGGCGACAAGCTCGCCGGCCGCCACGGCAACAAGGGCGTTATCTCCAAGATCCTCCCGGTCGAGGACATGCCCTTCCTGGCCGACGGCACCCCCGTTGACATCGTCCTGAACCCGCTGGGTGTTCCGGGCCGTATGAACGTGGGCCAGGTGCTCGAGACGCACCTCGGCTGGGTTGCCAAGACCGGCTGGAAGATCGAAGGCGAGCCCGAATGGGTCAAGCAGCTGCCGAACCTGCCGCGCGAGAGTGGTCCCACCACTGTTGCCACGCCGGTGTTCGACGGCGCCCGCGAAGAGGAAATCACGGGCCTGCTGGACTCCACCAACGTGACCCGCGACGGCGACCGCCTGATCAACTCCTCCGGCAAGACCCGCCTGTTCGACGGCCGCTCCGGCGAGCCGTTCCCGGATCCGATCTCGGTCGGCTACATGTACATCCTGAAGCTCCACCACCTGGTGGACGACAAGATCCACGCACGCTCCACCGGCCCGTACTCCATGATCACGCAGCAGCCGCTGGGTGGTAAGGCGCAGTTCGGTGGCCAGCGCTTCGGTGAAATGGAAGTGTGGGCGCTCGAAGCCTACGGCGCCGCCTACACGCTCCAGGAACTGCTCACGATCAAGTCCGATGACATCCACGGCCGCGTCAAGGTCTACGAAGCCATCGTCAAGGGCGAGAACATCCCCGAACCGGGCGTTCCCGAGTCCTTCAAGGTGCTGATCAAGGAAATGCAGTCGCTGTGCCTGAACGTGGAAGTGCTTTCCACGGACGGAACCACCATTGAAATGCGTGACTCTGATGACGCAGTCTTCACGGCTGCGGAGGAACTGGGCATCGATCTGTCTCGTGCAGAGCCCAGCTCCGTAGAAGAGGTCTAAGGAGTCCGACGACGGCGGGCCGCGTCCGCCGTCGTCCTCCTGACGTCCTCATCCCGCACCAAAGACTTCAGACTTTAGAGAACAAGAGAGAACAGGGACCATATGTCCAGCGAATCCTCCTTCGGCCTCATGCAGATCGGCCTCGCCACCGCGGAAGACATCCGCGGCTGGTCTTACGGCGAGGTTAAGAAGCCGGAAACCATCAACTACCGCACGCTCAAGCCCGAGAAGGACGGCCTCTTCTGCGAGAAGATCTTCGGACCGTCCCGTGACTGGGAATGCTACTGCGGCAAGTACAAGCGCGTGCGCTTCAAGGGCATCATCTGTGAGCGCTGTGGCGTCGAGGTCACCCGCGCCAAGGTCCGCCGTGAGCGCATGGGCCACATCGAGCTGGCCGCCCCGGTCACGCACATCTGGTACTTCAAGGGTGTTCCCTCCCGCCTGGGCTACCTCCTTGACCTGGCACCGAAGGACCTCGAAAAGGTCATCTACTTCGCTGCCTACATGATCACCAGCGTCGACGAAGCTGCCCGCCACGACGAACTGCCCAACCTGCAGGTTGAGCACGACATCGAGAAGAAGCAGCTGATCGACAACCGCGACTCCGACATCGCGGCGATCGCCCGCGACCTCGAAGGCGAAATCGCCCGCCTCGAGGGCGAAGGCGCCAAGGCTGCCGACAAGAAGAAGGCCCGCGACTCCGCCGACCGCCAGATGGCGAACGTGCGCAAGCGCGCCGACGCCGACATCGAGCGCCTCGAGCAGGTCTGGGACCGCTTCAAGAACCTGAAGGTCGCCGACCTCGAAGGTGACGAAGGGCTGTACCGCGAGCTGCGCGACCGCTACGGCATGTACTTCGAAGGCTCCATGGGTGCCGAAGCCATCAAGAAGCGCCTTGAGAACTTCGACATGCAGGCCGAGTCCGAAGCCCTGCGCGATGTCATCGCCAACGGCAAGGGCCAGCGCAAGACCCGCGCCCTCAAGCGCCTGAAGGTGGTCAACGCGTTCCTGACCACCAACAACAGCCCGCTTGGCATGGTCCTCGACGCCGTCCCGGTGATCCCGCCGGAACTGCGCCCCATGGTCCAGCTGGACGGCGGCCGCTTCGCGACCTCCGACCTCAACGACCTGTACCGCCGCGTGATCAACCGCAACAACCGCCTCAAGCGCCTGCTTGACCTGGGTGCTCCGGAGATCATTGTCAACAACGAGAAGCGCATGCTTCAGGAAGCTGTTGACAGCCTCTTCGACAACGGCCGCCGCGGCCGTCCGGTCACCGGACCGGGCAACCGTCCGTTGAAGTCCCTGAGCGACATGCTCAAGGGCAAGCAGGGCCGTTTCCGCCAGAACCTCCTCGGCAAGCGCGTCGACTACTCTGGCCGTTCGGTCATCGTCGTCGGCCCGCAGCTGAAGCTGCACCAGTGCGGCCTGCCCAAGCAGATGGCCCTGGAGCTGTTCAAGCCGTTCGTGATGAAGCGCCTGGTTGACCTCAACCACGCCCAGAACATCAAGTCGGCCAAGCGGATGGTCGAACGCTACCGCCCGCAGGTCTGGGACGTCCTCGAAGAGATCATCACCGAACACCCGGTGCTGCTCAACCGTGCACCTACCCTGCACCGCCTGGGCATCCAGGCGTTCGAGCCGCAGCTTGTTGAAGGCAAGGCCATCCAGCTCCACCCGCTGGTTTGTGGCGCCTTCAACGCCGACTTCGACGGCGACCAGATGGCAGTCCACCTGCCGCTGAGCCCCGAAGCCCAGGCTGAGGCCCGCATCCTGATGCTGTCCTCGAACAACATCCTGAAGCCCTCTGACGGACGCCCGGTCACCCTGCCGTCGCAGGATATGATCATCGGCCTGTACCACCTGACCACCAAGCGGAAGGGCTCGGCCGGTGAAGGCCGCGTCTTCGGTTCGGTGTCCGAGGCCATCATGGCGTTCGACGCCCGCGAGCTGCACCTGAACTCGCAGGTGAAGATCCGCCTCGAAGGCTTCGTGCCCTACGCCGGCTGGGAAGCCCCCGAAGGCTGGGAGCAGGGTCAGCCCGCACTGGTGGAAACCTCCCTGGGCCAGGTCCTCTTCAACGAGACCCTACCCGAGGACTACCCATGGGTTGAGGCCGTCGCGGACAAGGGCGAACTGTCCCGGATCGTCAACGACCTCGCAGAGCGCTACCCGAAGGTCGTCACCGCGGCAACGCTGGACAACCTGAAGGATGCCGGTTTCTACTGGGCAACCCGCTCGGGCGTCACCGTGGCCATCTCGGACATCGAGGTTCCGGCTGCCAAGCCGGAGATCCTTGCCGGGTACGAAGAGCGCGCCGCCAAGATCCAGGGCCAGTACGACAAGGGCCTGATCGACGACGACGAGCGCCGCCAGGAACTGATCGAAATCTGGAACAAGGCCACCAACGACATCGCCTCGGTGATGCGTGAAAGCCTGTCCCCGATGAACACGATTAACCGCATGGTGTCCTCCGGTGCACGTGGTAACTGGATGCAGGTCCGCCAGATCGCGGGTATCCGTGGCCTGGTGGCCAACCCGAAGGGTGAAATCATCCCGCGTCCGATCAAGTCCTCCTACCGTGAGGGCCTGTCGGTGCTGGAATACTTCATCGCCACGCACGGTGCCCGTAAGGGCCTGGCCGATACCGCTCTGCGTACCGCCAACTCGGGTTACCTGACCCGACGCCTGGTGGACGTCTCGCAGGATGTCATCGTCCGTGAAGAGGACTGCGGCACCGAGCGCGGCCTGGTCACGCCGATCGCCGTCGTCGACTCCAACGGCGAGCTCGTCCTGGACGAGAACGTCGAGAACAGCGCGTACGCACGTACCCTGGCCGTCGACGTCGTGGACTCCGAGGGCAACGTCCTCGCAGCCGCCGGCACCGACTGCGGCGACGTCGTCATCGACGAACTGTTCAAGGCAGGCATCACCGAGGTCAAGGTCCGCTCCGTGCTCACCTGTGAGTCCAGCGTCGGCACCTGCGCCCTGTGCTACGGCCGTTCGCTGGCCACCGGCAAGACCGTGGACATTGGCGAGGCCGTGGGCATCATCGCCGCACAGTCCATCGGTGAACCCGGTACCCAGCTGACCATGCGTACGTTCCACACCGGTGGCGCCGTGTCCGCCGGCGGCGGCGACGACATCACCCAGGGTCTGCCCCGTATCCAGGAGCTCTTCGAAGCCCGTACTCCGAAGGGTGTTGCGCCGATCGCCGAAGCGGCCGGCCGTATCACCATCGAAGAGTCCGAGCGGCAGATGCGCCTGGTCATCACCCCGGATGACGGAACGGAAGAGATCGCCTACCCGGTCCTCCGCCGTTCACGCCTCCTGATCGAAGACGGCGACCACGTAACGGTCGGCCAGAAGCTGATCAACGGTCCGGTTGACCCGAAGCAGGTCCTGCGCATCATGGGCCCGCGTGCTGCACAGAAGTTCCTCGTGGACGAAGTGCAGGGCGTGTACCGCAGCCAGGGCATCGGCATCCATGACAAGCACGTGGAGGTCATCGTCCGCCAGATGCTGCGCCGCGTCACGGTCATCGAGTCCGGCGAATCGGACCTGCTGCCCGGCGAGCTCGCCGAGCGCAGCCGTTTCGAGGACGCCAACCGCCGCGTCGTGTCCGAGGGCAAGACTCCGGCTTCCGGACGTCCCGAGCTCATGGGCATCACCAAGGCGTCGCTGGCCACCGAGTCCTGGCTGTCCGCAGCTTCCTTCCAGGAGACCACCCGCGTCCTGACGCAGGCGGCCATGGAAGGCAAGAGCGATCCGCTGCTGGGCCTCAAGGAGAACGTGATCATCGGTAAGCTGATCCCGGCCGGCACGGGCCTGCCGCGCTACACCGAGGTCACTGTCGAGCCCACTGAAGAAGCAAAGGCCAATCTGTTCACCGGCCCCAGCGCCTTCAGCGACTTCTCGTACGACACCCTCGGTGGTGACGGAGCTCCGGAGTTCCACGCCATTCCGCTGGACGACTACGATCTCGGCAACGATTTCCGCTGACAGGCACCGCCTGACCCAGGGATGGTCCCGCACCGAAAGGTGGGGGACCATCCCCGTTTAACCCGCCGATTAAGGGCTGGGGGCTGTCCATGCTAGACTGGACAGCAATTGTTATTGTGGCAGTGGATGAGAGCGCCGGCTCCAGCTGAAAGGCTGAGCCAGAGCGACGTTTCCGGTTTGCAGGGTTCTTGTGCAACGTATGCCACATTTTTGCATGCCTAGGGACTGGTGCTGTAGCAGCGCCGCCCCGGTATGTGATCCGACTATTAAAGGCTTCGCCTTCGCCGCCCTGGAGACCTTCTTCAAGGCCCGGGCGGCGGGGCAACGCAACAAGAGAGCGGCCGGAAACGGCTGCTCCGGATAAAACGGAGAACACGAGAGTGCCTACGATTAACCAGCTGGTCCGCAAGGGCCGCACGCCTAAGGTCTCAAAGACCAAGGCTCCCGCGCTTAAGGGCAGCCCGATGCGCCGCGGTGTCTGCACCCGCGTCTACACCACCACCCCGAAGAAGCCGAACTCGGCTCTGCGTAAGGTGGCCCGTGTGCGCCTCAACGGCGGCGTGGAAGTTACCGCCTACATCCCCGGTGTTGGCCACAACCTGCAGGAGCACTCCATTGTGCTCGTTCGCGGTGGTCGTGTGAAGGACCTCCCGGGTGTCCGCTACAAGATCGTCCGTGGCGCCCTCGATACCCAGGGTGTGAAGAACCGTAAGCAGGCCCGCAGCCGCTACGGCGCAAAGATGGAGAAGAAGTAATATGCCTCGCAAGGGTCCGGCCCCCAAGCGGCCGCTCGTACAGGATCCCGTTTACGGCTCCCCGCTGGTCACCCAGCTCATCAACAAGGTGCTCGTTGACGGCAAGAAGTCCACGGCAGAGCGCATCGTCTACGGTGCCCTCGAAGGCGCCCGCGCCAAGTCAGGCGGCGACCCCGTAGCAGCCCTCAAGAAGGCCATGGACAACGTCAAGCCTTCCCTCGAGGTCCGCTCCCGCCGCGTCGGTGGCGCCACCTACCAGGTTCCGGTTGAGGTCAAGCCGGGCCGCTCCACCGCACTCGCCCTGCGGTGGCTGGTTGGCTACTCCAAGGCCCGCCGTGAGAAGACGATGACCGAGCGCCTCCAGAACGAAATCCTGGATGCGTCCAACGGTCTCGGTGCCGCTGTGAAGCGTCGCGAAGACACCCACAAGATGGCCGAGTCCAACAAGGCCTTCGCACACTACCGCTGGTAATACTCCCGGGCGCCGCCGGCTCAACCGAGCCGGCGGCGAACGTGTAGTCCATCCCAAAAGGAGACCCCGTGGCACAGGACGTGCTTACCGACCTTAGTAAGGTCCGCAACATCGGCATCATGGCCCACATCGATGCCGGCAAGACCACCACCACCGAGCGCATCCTGTTCTACACGGGTGTGAACCACAAGATTGGCGAAACGCACGACGGCGCTTCGACCACTGACTGGATGGAACAGGAAAAGGAACGCGGCATCACCATCACGTCTGCCGCCGTGACCTGCTTCTGGGAAAACAACCAGATCAACATCATCGACACCCCCGGCCACGTGGACTTCACGGTTGAGGTTGAGCGCTCCCTGCGCGTCCTCGACGGTGCCGTTGCTGTCTTCGACGGCAAGGAAGGCGTGGAGCCGCAGTCCGAGACTGTGTGGCGCCAGGCTGACAAGTACAACGTTCCGCGTATCTGCTTCGTCAACAAGATGGACAAGCTCGGTGCGGACTTCTACTTCACCGTAGACACCATCATCAGCCGCCTCGGTGCCAAGCCGCTGGTCATGCAGCTGCCCATCGGTGCCGAGAACGACTTCATCGGCGTCGTGGACCTGCTCTACATGCGTGCGCTGGTGTGGCCGGGCGACGCCAAGGGCGACGTGACCATGGGTGCCAAGTACGAGATCCAGGAGATCCCGGCTGACCTCCAGGCCAAGGCCGAGGAATACCGCGCCAACCTCGTTGAGACGGTTGCCGAGGCTTCCGAGGAACTCATGGAGAAGTACCTCGAAGGCGAAGAGCTCACCATTGACGAGCTGAAGGCCGGCATCCGCAAGATGACCATCAACTCCGAGCTGTACCCGGTCTTCTGTGGCTCCGCCTTCAAGAACCGCGGCGTCCAGCCGATGCTCGATGCTGTCGTCGACTACCTGCCGAACCCGCTCGACGTTCCTCCGATGATCGGCCACGATCCCAAGGATGAGTCGAAGGAACTGACCCGCAAGCCGTCCGCCGAAGAGCCGTTCTCGGCACTGGCGTTCAAGATTGCGGCCCACCCGTTCTTCGGCCAGCTCACCTTCATCCGCGTGTACTCCGGTCACGTGGAATCCGGTGCCCAGGTGGTCAACTCCACCAAGGGCAAGAAGGAGCGCATCGGCAAGCTGTTCCAGATGCACGCCAACAAGGAAATGCCCGTCGAGGCAGCAACCGCAGGCCACATCTACGCAGCAATCGGCCTCAAGGACACCACCACGGGTGACACCCTGTGTGACTCCAGCAACCAGATCGTCCTGGAATCCATGAGCTTCCCGGAGCCCGTGATCTCCGTTGCGATCGAGCCGAACACCAAGGGTGACCAGGAGAAGCTCTCCACGGCCATCCAGAAGCTCTCCGCTGAGGACCCCACCTTCCAGGTGTCCCTCAACGAAGACACCGGCCAGACCATCATCGCCGGCATGGGCGAGCTCCACCTGGACATCCTGGTGGACCGCATGCGCCGCGAATTCAAGGTCGAGGCCAACGTGGGCAAGCCGCAGGTGGCCTACCGCGAAACCATCAAGCGTGCCGTGGAGCGCCACGACTACACGCACAAGAAGCAGACCGGTGGGTCGGGCCAGTTCGCAAAGGTCCAGATCGCCATCGAGCCGCTGGACACCGCCGAGGGCGAGCTGTACGAGTTCGAGAACAAGGTCACCGGTGGCCGCGTTCCCCGCGAGTACATCCCGTCTGTTGACGCAGGCATCCAGGATGCGCTGAACGACGGCGTCCTGGCCGGCTACCCGGTGGTGGGCATCAAGGCAACGCTGATCGATGGCGCTTACCACGATGTCGACTCCTCTGAAATGGCCTTCAAGATCGCCGGTCGCATGGCGTTCAAGGAAGCTGCGAAGAAGGCGAACCCGGTCCTGCTCGAACCGCTGATGGACGTCGAGGTGCGTACCCCTGAGGAATACATGGGTGACGTTATCGGCGACCTGAACTCCCGCCGTGGCCAGATGCAGTCCATGGAAGACGCTGCAGGCGTCAAGGTTGTGCGCGCCCACGTGCCGCTGTCCGGCATGTTCGGATACATCGGCGACCTGCGGTCCAAGACCCAGGGCCGTGCTGTGTACTCCATGACGTTCAACAGCTACGCGGAGGTCCCGAAGGCTGTCGCCGACGAGATCATCCAGAAGAGCCGCGGCGAGTAGTCCGTACAGGGCTCTCAAAGCGAACACCTCGGGTGCGTGACCGGAAACGGGCAGCGCAGCCGGTGCAGGTGGCCGGGGCGGACCGGACCAGGTCCGGAATCCCCGTCCCGGCCCCCTGTACGAGCAGGTTCAGGGGATTACTATTAGTTCCTGGATCCGCAATTTCACCAATCCAAAGCCCCCAAGTAGACTTGCCTGAGTTTCTGCCGCGAGAAGCGCGGCCGAAAGGCAAGCCATTTGAAAACGTTCTAGGAGGAACCTGTGGCAAAGGCAAAGTTCGAGCGGACTAAGCCGCACGTCAACATCGGCACCATCGGTCACGTTGACCATGGCAAGACGACGCTGACGGCCGCCATTTCCAAGGTGCTGTACGACAAGTACCCGGATCTCAACGAAAAGCGCGACTTCGCGTCGATCGACTCTGCTCCCGAAGAGCGTCAGCGCGGTATTACCATCAACATCTCCCACGTGGAGTACCAGACCGAGAAGCGTCACTACGCACACGTTGACGCCCCCGGTCACGCTGACTACATCAAGAACATGATCACCGGTGCTGCCCAGATGGACGGCGCAATCCTCGTGGTTGCTGCTACCGACGGCCCGATGGCTCAGACCCGCGAGCACGTTCTGCTCGCCCGCCAGGTTGGTGTTCCCTACCTGCTGGTCGCGCTGAACAAGGCTGACATGGTTGAGGACGAGGAACTCCTCGACCTCGTCGAAATGGAAGTTCGTGAGCTCCTGAGCTCGCAGGGCTTCGATGGCGACAACGCTCCGGTGATCCGCGTTTCCGGCCTGAAGGCCCTGGAAGGCGATCCCGAGTGGGTCAAGTCCGTTGAGGACCTGATGGCTGCCGTCGACGAGTCCGTTCCGGACCCCGTCCGTGACCGCGACAAGCCGTTCCTGATGCCGATCGAAGACGTCTTCACCATCACCGGCCGTGGCACCGTTGTTACGGGCCGCGCCGAGCGTGGCACCCTCGCCATCAACTCCGAGGTTGAGATCGTCGGCATCCGCCCGGTCCAGAAGACCACCGTCACCGGTATCGAGATGTTCCACAAGCAGCTCGACGAAGCATGGGCCGGCGAGAACTGTGGCCTCCTGCTCCGCGGTCTGAAGCGTGACGACGTCGAGCGTGGCCAGGTTGTCGTCAAGCCGGGTTCCATCACCCCGCACACCGACTTCGAGGCCAACGTCTACATCCTGTCCAAGGACGAAGGCGGACGTCACAACCCGTTCTACTCGAACTACCGCCCGCAGTTCTACTTCCGTACGACGGACGTTACCGGCGTTATCACCCTGCCCGAGGGCACGGAAATGGTTATGCCCGGCGACAACACTGAGATGACCGTTGCGCTCATCCAGCCGATCGCTATGGAAGAGGGCCTCGGCTTCGCTATCCGCGAAGGCGGCCGCACCGTTGGTTCGGGACGCGTTACCAAGATCATCAAGTAATTTCTTGCTGATCACCGGTTGCCCGGAATCCTGTTCCGGGTAATCCACAGAAAGCCCCGCTGCCGTGTGCAGCGGGGTTTTCTTTTGCTACCGTTAATCCAGTCATTGGATAAATCTGAGACACCCTCTTACTCTGAAAGGCCTTGCCATGCAGGACGACTCCTACGAAGCGGGCTACCGGGCAGGCCACCTGCAGGGCTGGAAGGATGCCATGGCCAAGGTCGCGGAGGGCCGGGACCTGGAATCACCGGTGATACCCCCGGCCCAGGTTGCCGCGCCGGCGCAGGTGGTCAGGGTCGCACCGCCTTTCCCGGCTGTCCCGTCCGCCAAGCAGTCTGCGCCCGCACCTGCGTGGGCCGCGGAACCATCCGCACGTACCGTCAGCCGTCCGGCGGCGGTGTCGGCGGGTGCCGGGCCAACGCCTACAGAGGCCAAGCGCCGCCCGCAGGCCCATGCCCGGAACGGCCAAGGGACTGCGGGGTTCCGTCCGGTGGTGACCGAGGCTGAGTTGAAGGCGCGGCGTGAGCGGCGCGACCGCCAGAACATCAATGTCACCCTTTATGTTGCAAGCCTCCTGCTGGTGGCAGCCGCGGCGCTGTTCATCGGCACAGGGCTGCCGCCCATGATGAAGTTCGCGGGGGTCTGCTCCGTGGCCGTTCTGTTCTACGGCGCAGGCTTCCTCCTGCACCACCGGGTTCCCCGGCTCAAGCCGGCAGCCGTGGCGTTCACCGGCACGGGTTTGGCCATGGCGCCGGTTACAGGCCTGGCGCTCTACAGTTTCGTCTGGGCCAACGGGGCGGGGGCATGGCTGGCCACCTCGGTGATAGGCACGCTTGCTTACATCGCTGCCGCCCTCAGGCTGGAAAGCAGGGTGCTGGCGTACCTGTCCCTGACTTTCCTGATCTCCACGGCGTGGTCAGGGATGGCGGTGCTCGGTGCGGCCCTGGTCTGGTACTTCGTGGTGCTCATCGCCCTTGCCTCACTCTTCACGTTGCTCAGCCTTGGAAGGCCGGGCTGGTTGCCCCCACTTTTCCTGAAGCCGCTCGTGACCCTGCACCCCGTCGTGGTGCCGGCGGTTGCCGTGGCCGCCACGTTCCTGTTGAACATCAGCCTTGGCCAGTACGCGCTCATCCTCGGACTCTGCGGCCTCTACTTCGCCGCTGTTGCCGCTGTTCGAGCGGCACCCCACAGGCTTCCCAACTTCTATGCTGCACGGGCGTCGCTGACCGTTTCTGCGTCCGTGGCGATCCTCGAGCTTACAGACAACGTCAGGGACGGGCTGTTCACGGCCGCGGCCATGCTCGCGGTGCAGTCCATCGGCGTAGCCACCCTCGGCCCACGGTTGGACACCTGGCTCCCGGGCCGCCGGACGGCAAGCGCCGTTGGTGCCGCGGATTCGGTGTCCGCACAGCCGCAGCTGACGTCTTCCCGGTGGCGTCCGGATGCCGTCGCAACGCACGCGCTGCAGGGGGTGGCAACCGCAGCCATTGCCGGCATCAGCATTGTCAGTGCCATCGCTGCCTCGTGGGTGCCCAACACGGCCGCCGTGCCACTCGGGGTTCCGGTGCTGATCTTGCTGGTCACCAGCTTTATCCTGGCCGCCCGGATCGCAGGTTCCGCTGAGCTCCTGCCGTTCGCCTCGCTGCTGCTGGCCCTGATGGCCAGCCGGGTGATGGGGGAGTGGGAATTCGCCCTGATGGTCATCGGAGCAGCCGCCCTGTGGATTGTCAGGGCCCTGCGCGCGGGCGGAGCCCGGCGGCAGGTGCTGCTGCTCAACGCTCGGCTGGCCGCCACGGTGGCCGTTCCCGCGGTGACGGCGGCCGTGGCAGAAGGCCGGACGCAGGGGCAGGCCGTCTGGTTCAGCCTCGTCGCTGCCGCCGCAGCCCAGCAACTGCTGTCATCGCTCCTGCAGCGCGGCGGCCGCCCGGCCATGGCGCCGCAGACAACCCTTCTCGGGTTCTCGGCCGCCGGCACAATTGGCGTGGCCGTCCTCTCGGAGCTGGAGGCTGGACTTGGCAGGCCCCTGACGTGGGCCGCAATCCTCATCCAGCTTGCCGCGGCGGCCGGAGTGGGGCTGCTGCTGGTCCGGTCAAGGCAGGAAGGTTCTGCCTGGACTCCACGCATGGGGGAAGTGCTGCCTCCGGTTGTCGCCGCGGTCATGGTGGTCTTCGCCTTCAGTTGGGTCTCGTCCGGAGGCGGCAACCTGGCCCTGGCCATCGTTGTCAGCTACCTTGCCGGCACTGCCCTTCGGTTGCGGCCCCGGCTGCACCGTTGGGCATATTGGTGGCTCGCCCGTGCTGCCGCCACTGTGCTGACGCTGACTGCGTTCGATGAACTGGTTAACACTGCCGGTGTACCGGCAGTGTTGGGGGAGGTGCTCCGGCCCGGCACTGTGCTGGTGGCCGTGCTCGCCGTCCAAATGGCCGTGGTGCTGTTGTCCTTCAGGCTTGGTCGGGCACCAGGTGGTATCGCCGCGGACGCCGGTGCTGTCCTGGCAGTCCAGATCATCGGGTGTGCGCTCCTGTGGCCACTCTCCGAAGGCAGCTGGCAGCATGTGCTGGTCCCTGCCCTTGCTGCGACCTCCGCTGCCGCGGCCGCTGTCGTCCTCCGGAGCGGGCGCGGGAGTGCCTGGTATGCCCCGGCGGCGTTCTTTGCATTGACAGGGCTTTCCTTGGGCAACCCCGCCGCAGTGGAGGTCCAGCTCGGCATCTTCGCAGCATTGGCCGCGGTGATGGTGGCCGCAGCCCCGCACGCGACGGCCAAGGGCGCCTATTTCGTGGCCGCAAGGATCCTCACGGCCACTCTTGCGGTCGTCCTCAGCTACGATATTTCGGCGTCCCCGGACGTTGTCTCAGTGACCTTCGCAGGTGTCCTCGCCGCACAGCATGGAGTCCGGTGGCTGATGCGGTCCCGCATGACGACGGTCCCGTTCCAGCAGGCGGCAGTATGGATTACGCTCGCAGGCCAGACCGCCCTTCCGCTGGCGTATTTTGTGGAGCAGGGAAGAAGCGGCGACGACGCCGAACGCTGGATACTGCTGCTGGAAGCAGGGCTGCTGCTCGCCTCAGCCATCGTTGCGCGGTACTCGTTCCTGGCCCGTGGGGCCTTGTACTTCGGGGCTTTCGCACTGCTTGCGGCGGTGCTCACGCTGAGTCCGCTGGTCCTGCGGGAGCCAGCCGTCCTGGACTACACGGGCACGGCGCTGGTCCTGCTGTCCCTGGCGGTTGCTGCCGCCGGAACCGGTGTGGTGCTGGCCCGGCGGCTGCGCGCCCCGGACGGCTCCGAACGCTGGTTGTGGCTCACAACGGCCCTTGGTTTCACCCTGACCGCATTGCTCCTCGCCGGGGTGGCCGAGCCTTGGATTGCCGGCTCAGCCGTACTGGTCCTGGCCGGTGTGCTCTTCTGTGCTGCACACACGGAGGACTCTGCCGCACTCTACGCACCGGCGTCGGCAGCAGTCCTGGCCGGCACATTCATGGTTGCCGCGGAGCTTCCGGCCGCAGCCCCCGGCGTCTGGGCGGGCTATGTGCCCTGGCTCAGCGCCGCTGCGGCGGGAATCGCCCTGTATGGGGTCCGGACCGCCAGGCCGGACACAGCAGGGTCGGATCCCTGGCGCCGATGGTCGCTGGCCGGCGGGGCGTTTGCTGGCCTGGTCCTGGCAGCCCTGGCGGGGCTTCCGGCCGATGCGACAGCCTGGGCGGCAGCGGCTGCCCTGGGTGCGGCGGCCGGCGTGGCTGTCGTGGAGGTACCGCCGGCGGTCCGCCGGACGGTTGCGGAAGCGGGGGCCCTTGTGGTCCTCGCCGGTGTGCAGAGGGCGGCGATCTTCGATCTGGACAGTGTGGTGGGACCGGCGGCTGGACTGCCGGATCCATTCTGGGTGGCCCAGTGGTACGTGGTGCTCGGCGCCGTGATTGCAGCCCTTCGGTACTACTCCGGCCAGGCAGGGGCCGGCCGCGCGGTTGGAATCGCCGCGGCGTCCCTGCTGACCGTGTCCGGGGCCGGCACCGTGTTCGGCGGCAGCACCGCCCAACAGCTGTGGCTCCTTGTGATGCTTGCCCTGGTGTTGGTCGCCGGGCTTGTGGCCAGTGACAAAGTGTTCGTCAGATGGGGAGCCGCCGGCGTTGCCGCCTGCATCCTGTGGGCCATGCGGGGGTACACGTTCGCACTGCTGGCGCTGATCGCCGTCGGGCTCATTGCCTTTGCCGTGTGGCGCCTGAACCGGACCTCCGGCGTTGAGCAGCAGGCCGGCAAGGACACCCCCGCCCGGGACGTGCCCTGATACTGTTGCAGCGTTGAGAGGAGTTCATCATGGGATGGCTGATTTTCCTGATCATCGCCGCAGCCGTCGTGGCCGGTGTCTTCTGGGCCAGGAAGCACTTCCGGCACGAGATAGAGCGGGCCAAGCGGATCAACCGGGCCAACCGGAACCAGTAGGGCAGCCAGCCGGCGGCCTGCAGCCATACGAGGCCCCGGCGGCTGCTTTGGTTCAGCTTTTCCCTCTTTGAGGGCCCCTCCTTTCAGCTGCCGCCGGACTTCCGCCGTGCACGTGAAAGCGCCTGGTACCAGTAGAACGATTGCTTGGGAGTACGTTCCTGGCTGGCGAAGTCCACGTGCACCAGCCCGAACCGTTGGGAGTACCCCGCCGCCCACTCGAAGTTATCCATCAGGGTCCACACGTAGTAGCCGCGGAGGTCCACTCCGGCGGCGATGCCGCCCGGAGCGGTTGCTTCCAGGGCCGCCCCGAGGTGTGAGGCCAGGTAGTCAACCCTCTCGCCGTCCTGCAACGTGCCGGAGACCGTATCCGGTTCAGGAAAGCTGGCGCCGCCCTCGGTGATATAGACCGGGGGCAGGGCATCGCCGTACCGGTCCCGCATCTCCTTCAGCAGGATCCCAAGGTAGGCGGGAGCAACGGGCCAGCCAAAGCCCGTGTTGGCCATCTCGGGGTAGCCCACCTCGTGGAAGGGCAGCCGGGCGACTGCCTTGTGCATGTCCGCCGGGATGGCTGCAGTACCCTGCCCGATCGCTACCTTGACGGGGAAATAGTAGTTGAGCCCGTAGAAGTCGAGTGGCTGATGGATCGTGCGGAGGTCCGCGTCGGAAATGCGCCCAATGGACCGGAGCCAGGGGCGCGCGTATATCGGCAGCCGGGGATACCGGCCCAGCAGGACCGGATCTGCGTAGATCCTGTTCATCAGCAGGTCGTAAAGGTGCGCCACCAGCCGGTCGCCGACCTTTCGGGATGCTGCACGCACGGGTGCGTGCAGATTCGTTACGCCAATCCCGCCTTTCACGCCGGCTGCGCGGAGGGCCTGCGCGCCGAGGCCATGCGCGAGGAGCTGATGATGGATGGACGGAAGGGCGTCAAACATCAGCGCCCTGCCCGGGGCGTGGACGCCGAGGGCATAGCCGTTCAGCGTTACGGAAACAGGTTCGTTGAGCGTCACCCACTGGGTTACCCGGTCCCCATAGCGGTCACCGGCGGCTGCCGCGTAGTCGCCGAAGCGTTCCGCGGTTTCCCGGTTGAGCCAGCCGCCGCGGTGCTCCAACGGCAGCGGCGTGTCCCAATGGTAAAGGGTGGCCATGGGTGCAATGCCGGCTTCGAGCAGCTGGTCGATGAGCCGGTCATAGAAATCCAGGCCCTCGGGGTTCAGTCTTCCGCGGCCGTCCGGCTGGATCCTGGGCCACGCGAGGGAGAACCGGTAGGAATCCACGCCAAGCTCCTTGAGCAGCGCTACGTCCTCCGGAAGCCTGTTGTAATGGTCGCAGGCCACGGCAGGGGAGTGGCCGTCGACGATGGCACCCGGCTTCTGGGCGAAGGCATCCCAGCCGGACGGGCCGCGGCCCCCGTCCGCGAGGGCTCCTTCAATCTGGAACGCCGCTGCAGCCACTCCCAGGGTGAAAGACGGCGGCATCCGGCTGGCCAGTGCGGTGACGGATTCAGTGCTTTCCAGCGTCATTCCCCCATCTTCCATTCGCCGGGCGGCGGGGGCAATGGCCCGCGCGGGCTTCTGCCCTGGCAGGGGTGGGAGGCGATTGGCATCTGCCGCAGATTTCCGGCATACTAGATGAGTTGTTCAAGCGCTTCTTCGTGTCCCGATCCGGATAATGCCGGGTGTCAGGGTCCAAGTTGAAGCCCAAACATAACCCACCCCAATGGAAAATGCGGATTTGTATGCGTGGACAGCGCGACACGCCCGACCGCGGGGGTCGGTTGCGCCGGCAAGGTGAGGAACCCGGATTCATCCGGATTCAGTTTGTGCGGCGGATGGTGGTTACGACCTCAAATGCTTCGGCAGCCATACAACAGGAAAGTGAACAGGGCAGCCCTAACCAGGGGAAGCACAGACTGAAAGAGAGTCAGGCGACATGGCGGGACAAAAAATCCGCATCCGGCTGAAGTCATACGACCACGAGGTCATTGACGTTTCAGCACGGAAGATCGTTGAGACGGTCACGCGCGCAGGCGCAACGGTAGTGGGCCCCGTGCCGCTGCCCACGGAGAAGAACGTGTACTGCGTTATCCGCTCTCCGCACAAGTACAAGGACAGCCGCGAGCACTTTGAAATGCGCACGCACAAGCGTCTTATCGACATCATCGATCCCACGCCGAAGGCCGTCGACTCGCTCATGCGCCTCGACCTGCCGGCTGACGTGAACATCGAAATCAAGCTGTAGGGAGGTGCTGAGAAACTATGACCGCAACCCGTAACGTAAAGGGCCTGCTGGGCACGAAGCTCGGCATGACCCAGGTCTGGGACGAGAACAACAAGCTCATCCCCGTCACTGTGGTCCAGGCAGACTCGAACGTCATCACCCAGCTGCGCAACGCTGAGACCGATGGCTACGTCGCCGTTCAGATCGGCTACGGCCAGATCGATCCCCGCAAGGTCACCAAGCCGCTGGCTGGTCACTTTGAGAAGGCAGGCGTCACGCCTCGCCGCCACGTCGTCGAACTCCGTACCGCAGATGCTGCCGAGTACGAGCTGGGCCAGGAGCTGTCCGTTGAGCTCTTCGCCGCCGGCCAGAAGATCGACGTCATCGGCACCACCAAGGGTAAGGGCTTCGCCGGTGTTATGAAGCGTCACGGCTTCTCCGGTGTCGGTGCTTCCCACGGTGCACACAAGAACCACCGTAAGCCCGGTTCCATCGGTGGCGCATCCACCCCGAGCCGCGTCTTCAAGGGCATGAGAATGGCCGGCCGCATGGGCGCCGTTCGCCACACCACGCTGAACCTCACGGTCCACGCGGTTGACGTCGAGAAGTCGCTGCTCCTGATCAAGGGTGCCGTTCCCGGTGCCCGCGGCCAGGTCGTCTTCGTACGCACCGCCGTGAAGGGAGCCTAGTTCAATGGCTAACACTGTCCAGGTTGACCTGCCTGCCGAGATCTTCGACGTCCAGACCAACGTGCCGCTGCTGCACCAGGTTGTCGTTGCCCAGCTCGCTGCTGCTCGCCAGGGTACCCACAAGACCAAGACCCGCGCTGAAGTTTCCGGTGCAGGCCGCAAGCCGTTCAAGCAGAAGGGCACCGGCCGCGCCCGTCAGGGTTCCATCCGTGCTCCGCACATGACCGGCGGTGGCATTGTCCACGGACCCACCCCGCGTGACTACAGCCAGCGGACCCCCAAGAAGATGATTGCTGCTGCCCTGCGCGGCGCACTGTCCGACCGGGCCCGCAACGGACGCATCCACGTTGTCGCCGAACTGGTTGAGGGCACCAAGCCTTCCGCCAAGGCCGCACTGGCAACGCTGCGCGGCGTTTCCGACCGCAAGAACCTGCTGGTCGTCATCGAGCGCGCCAACGATGTTGCTGCACTGTCCGTGCGCAACCTCGCCGATGTTCACGTTCTGTACGCAGACCAGCTGAACACCTACGACGTTCTCGTCTCTGACGACGTTGTCTTCACCAAGGCTGCTTACGAAGCATTCGTTGCCGCTAAGGCAGCTAAGAACGAGGAGGATGCCAAGTGAGTGCAGCCACCATCAAGGATCCCCGCGACGTCGTGCTTGCACCCGTCGTGTCGGAAAAGAGCTACGGCCTGATCGACGAGGGCAAGTACACCTTCCTGGTGGACCCCCGCTCGAACAAGACCGAGATCAAGCTGGCCGTGGAGAAGATCTTCTCCGTCAAGGTCGAATCGATCAACACCATCAACCGTGCCGGTAAGCGCAAGCGGACCAAATTCGGATGGGGTACCCGCAAGAACACCAAGCGTGCGATTGTCACCCTCAAAGAAGGCACCATCGACATCTTCGGCGGTCCGCTCTCGTAGCGGAGACCACTTTAACGAGGAAATAAATTATGGGAATCCGTAAATACAAGCCGACTACCCCGGGCCGCCGCGGCTCGAGCGTAGCGGACTTCATCGAAATCACGCGGTCGACGCCGGAAAAGTCGTTGGTGCGCCCGCTGCCCAAGAAGGGCGGCCGCAACAACACCGGTAAGATCACCACCCGCCACAAGGGTGGCGGACACAAGCGCCAGTACCGTCTGATCGACTTCCGTCGCCACGACAAGGACGGCGTTGACGCCCGCGTTGCTGAAATTGAGTACGATCCGAACCGTACGGCCCGCATCGCACTCCTGCACTACGTTGATGGCACCAAGCGTTACATCATCGCCCCGAACAAGCTCTCCCAGGGTGACTTCGTCGAGGCCGGTCCCAACGCTGACATCAAGCCCGGCAACAACCTGCCGCTGCGCAACATCCCCGTGGGTACCGTTGTGCACGCAGTGGAACTGCGCCCGGGTGGCGGCGCCAAGATGGGCCGCTCCGCCGGCGCATCCATCCAGCTCGTCGCCAGGGAAGGCCGCTACGCCCAGCTGCGCCTGCCCTCCGGTGAAATCCGCAACGTTGACGTGCGCTGCCGCGCAACCGTCGGCGAGGTCGGCAACGCCGAGCAGTCGAACATCAACTGGGGCAAGGCAGGCCGTATGCGGTGGAAGGGCGTCCGCCCGACCGTCCGTGGTGTTGCCATGAACCCGGTCGACCACCCGCACGGTGGTGGCGAGGGCAAGACGTCCGGTGGACGCAACCCCGTCAACCCGAACGGTCAGCGGGAAGGCCGCACGCGCCGCCCCAACAAAGAGAGCGACAAGCTTATTGTGCGTCGCCGTCGTACTGGCAAGAACAAGCGATAGGAGCCTGGACACATGCCACGCAGCCTGAAAAAAGGTCCTTTCGTCGACCAGCACCTCTTTGTGAAGGTAGCCAGGGAAAACGAAAAGGGCACCAAGAACGTCATCAAGACCTGGTCACGCCGTTCGATGATCATCCCCGACATGCTCGGGCACACGATCGCCGTACACGACGGACGCAAGCACATCCCGGTGTTTGTCACCGAGTCGATGGTCGGGCACAAGCTCGGCGAATTCGCTCCCACGCGGACATTCCGCGGCCATGTCAAGGACGACCGTAAGGGCAAGCGCCGCTAAGGCGCCTGCACTTACGTCAAAGACGAGAGAAGGAAAGCAATGGAAGCCAAGGCAATTGCGCGTCACATCCGCGTAACGCCTATGAAGGCCCGGCGCGTCGTCAACCTTGTTCGTGGCTTGCAAGCGAATGAGGCTCTGGCAATTCTGAAGTTCGCCCCGCAGGCAGCTTCGGAGCCGGTATTCAAGGTAGTTCAGTCAGCAATCTCCAACGCCCGCGTCCTCGCGGACCGCGACGGCGTGGCGTTTGACGAAGGCGACCTCATCATCAGCGAAGCGTTTGTTGATGAAGGCCCGACCATGAAGCGGTTCCAGCCGCGCGCCCAGGGTCGTGCATTTCAGATCAAGAAGCGCACCAGCCACATCACCGTGGTAGTCGCTACCCCGGAGAAAGAGGAGGCTCGCTAAGTGGGACAGAAAGTAAACCCGCACGGGTTCCGACTCGGCGTCACCACCGATCACGTATCGCACTGGTTCGCTGACAGCACCAAGGCCGGCCAGCGGTACAAGGACTTCGTCCGCGAAGACATCCGCATCCGCCAGCTCATGTCCACGGGCATGGAGCGCGCAGGCATCGCCAAGGTCGAGATCGAGCGCACACGCGACCGTGTCCGCGTGGACATCCACACGGCACGTCCGGGCATCGTCATCGGCCGCCGCGGCGCTGAAGCTGACCGCATCCGCGGCGAGCTCGAAAAGCTCACTGGCAAGCAGGTCCAGCTGAACATCCTCGAGGTCAAGAACCCCGAGGTCGAGGCACAGCTGGTGGCCCAGGGCGTTGCAGAGCAGCTGACTTCCCGCGTGGCGTTCCGCCGTGCGATGAAGAAGGCCATGCAGTCCGCGCAGCGTGCAGGTGCCAAGGGCATCCGTATCGCCTGCTCGGGCCGCCTGGGTGGCGCTGAAATGTCCCGCTCGGAGTTCTACCGCGAAGGCCGTGTGCCCCTGCACACCCTCCGCGCGAACATCGACTACGGCTTCTACGAAGCCAAGACCACCTTCGGCCGCATCGGCGTGAAGGTCTGGATCTACAAGGGCGACGTGACCGCCAAGGAACTGGCCGCACAGGCTGCCTCGGCACCGTCACGCGGCAACCGTGGCGAGCGTCCGGGCCGCCCGGGTGGCGACCGCCGTCGTCGCAACGACCGTCCGGCCGCTGAAGCAGCTCCTGCTGCTGAAGCTCCGGCAGTTGACGCTGCACCCGCAGCAGCAGAAGGAGGACAGGCTTAAATGCTTATCCCACGTCGAGTCAAGCACCGTAAGCAGCACCACCCGGGTCGTTCCGGCGCTGCTACGGGCGGCACCCAGGTCTCCTTCGGTGAGTACGGCATCCAGGCCCTGAGCCCGGCATACGTCACCAACCGTCAGATCGAATCCGCCCGTATCGCGATGACCCGCCACATCAAGCGTGGCGGTAAGGTCTGGATCAACATCTACCCGGACCGTCCGCTGACCAAGAAGCCTGCCGAAACCCGCATGGGTTCCGGTAAGGGGTCGCCGGAATGGTGGGTCGCCAACGTCAAGCCGGGACGGGTTCTCTTCGAACTCTCCGGTGTCAATGAAGAGGTAGCTCGCGAGGCCCTGCGCCTGGCAATCCACAAGCTGCCGTTGAAGGCACGCATTGTGCGTCGCGAAGGTGGTGAATAGAAATGGCAGTAGGATCCAAGGATCTGGCTCCCGCACAGCTGGACGGTTTCGACAACGAGCGTCTCGTTGAAGAACTCCGCAAGGCCAAGGAAGAGCTGTTCAACCTGCGTTTCCAGTCCGCCACCGGTCAGCTGGAGAACCACGGTCGCCTGCGTGCAGTCAAGAAGGACATTGCCCGCATCTACACCGTTCTCCGCGAACGCGAGCTGGGCATTCGTGCCGAGGTTGCCGCACCGGTTGTGGAAGCCAAGGAAGAGAAGAAGTCCAAGAAGGCTTCAACCAAGAAGGCCGACAAGGCTGAAAAGGCTGAGACCGAGGAGGACGCCAAGTGAGTGAAAAGGACCAGAACGTGACCGAAACTGCTGCCGCAGCAAAGGCTGGGGAGCGCGGTTACCGCAAGACCCGTCGCGGCTACGTGGTCTCCGACAAGATGGAAAAGACCATCGTTGTCGAGGTTGAAGACCGCGTGAAGCACGCACTGTACGGCAAGGTCATCCGCCGCACCTCCAAGGTCAAGGCACACGACGAAGAGAACACCGCCGGCATCGGCGACCTCGTTGTCATCGCCGAGACCCGTCCGCTGTCCGCCACCAAGAACTGGCGGCTCGTGGAAATCCTCGAGAAGGCCAAGTAGCAGCTGCTGCTTAGCTGAGGCCCCTGCTCCTTCGGGAGCGGGGGCCTCCTCGTTTAACTGCCCGGACGCCAGGCGGCAACGACGACGGCGGCGGACCGGGCGCGCGGGGGAGCGGCACCTGGGTGCCGCGACGGCATGCCGTACGCGCCGTCGTCGTCCGCCCTGTCTTGCTTGCGGGGCAGGACGAAGTGGTGATATGGGAACCGGCGGAAAACGTGCTAGGATATTGAGTTTGTATGGCGCCTTTCGCGCGCCGTTCACCAACCTCGTAAACAAGCGTGCCACAGCACAGTGCCCCTGTGCGCCCGGGATTACTCCCGGAACGGATGGGAGCAACTGCTTCTGGCACGGGCGTTTAGGCCTGGTCTGGCAAAATCCAGGCAGGTCAAGAGACACCCCGATCAACCGTTCCGCAAGGCTCATTCCGTAGGGAAGTTTTCGGTCTGAGAACCGGCGCGACGCAAGGAGTAAATAGTGATTCAGCAGGAGTCGCGACTGAAGGTCGCCGACAACACGGGTGCTAAGGAAATCCTTACCATTCGCGTTCTCGGTGGATCCGGCCGTCGCTACGCAGGCATCGGCGACGTCATCGTCGCCACCGTCAAGGATGCAATCCCGGGCGGCAACGTAAAGAAGGGTGACGTCGTCAAGGCTGTCATCGTTCGTACCAAGAAGGAACGCCGCCGTGCGGATGGTTCCTACATCAAGTTTGACGAGAACGCAGCTGTGATCCTGAAGAACGACGGTGACCCCCGCGGTACCCGTATCTTTGGACCGGTTGGTCGTGAACTGCGTGACAAGAAGTTCATGAAGATCGTTTCTCTGGCTCCGGAGGTGCTCTAGTCCATGGCTGCAAAGATCAAGAAGGGTGACCTGGTTCAGGTCATCACTGGCGCCAAGGCTGAGCGCGGCGGCGACCGCGGCAAGCAGGGCAAGGTTCTGCGCGTCTTCACCGACACCAACCGCGTGCTGGTCGAAGGCATCAACCGCGTCACCAAGCACACCCGGGTTGGACAGTCGCAGCGCGGCACCAAGACCGGCGGCATCGAGGTCGTTGAGGCCCCGATCCACGTTTCCAACGTGGCACTGGTTGACCCGTCGACCAAGAAGCCGACCCGCGTGGGCTTCCGCCTCGACACCGTAGAGAAGGACGGCGTTAAGAAGACCGTCCGCATCCGCGTGTCCAAGAGCACCGGGAAGGACATCTAATGACTGAGACTCTCGAGACTCCGGCAACGAAGATCGTTCCTCGTCTGAAGACCAAGTACGCCGAAACCATCAAGGGCCAGCTCCAGGATGAGTTCAAGTACGCCAACGTCAACCAGGTGCCCCGCCTGGTTAAGGTCGTTGTGAACATGGGTGTTGGAGATGCCGCCAAGGACTCCAAGCTGATCGACGGCGCTGTCCGCGACCTCACCCAGATCACCGGCCAGAAGCCCCAGGTCACCAAGGCCCGCAAGTCCATCGCTCAGTTCAAGCTGCGCGAAGGCATGCCCATCGGTGCACACGCAACCCTGCGTGGCGACCGCATGTGGGAATTCGTGGACCGCCTGGTCACCCTGGCCCTGCCCCGTATCCGCGACTTCCGCGGCCTCAACGGCAAGCAGTTCGACGGCAACGGCAACTACACCTTCGGTCTGACCGAGCAGGTTATGTTCCACGAGATCGACCAGGACAAGATCGACCGCGTTCGCGGTATGGACATCACGGTCGTCACCACCGCCAAGACCGACGACGAAGGCCGCGCGCTGCTCAAGGCGCTTGGTTTCCCGTTCAAGACCGAAGCTTAACTAACTACGTAAAAGGTCCGGCCGTACTGCTTCCTGGAAGCGGACGGCGGAAACCGTTACGAGGAAGGGCATGAGCCCACCATGACAATGACAGATCCTGTCGCAGACATGCTTACGCGCCTGCGTAACGCAAACTCGGCATACCACGACACCGTGTCTATGCCTTACAGCAAGCTCAAGGCACGCGTTGCCGACATCCTCAAGGCCGAAGGTTTCATCGCCGGCTGGAAGGAAGAAGACGCTGAGGTCGGCAAGAAGCTGACCCTCGAGCTGAAGTTCGGTCCGAACCGCGAGCGTTCCATCGCTGGCGTCCGCCGCATCTCCAAGCCGGGTCTCCGCGTTTACGCGAAGTCCACCAACCTGCCGCACGTGCTGGGTGGCCTGGGTATCGCAATCCTGTCCACCTCTTCCGGCCTCCTGACTGACAAGCAGGCCGGCAAGAAGGGCGTGGGCGGCGAAGTCCTCGCGTACGTCTGGTAACGGGAAAGGAAGAGAATAATGTCACGTATTGGACGTCTCCCCATCACCGTTCCCGCCGGCGTTGAGGTCAAGGTTGACGGCTCCGTCGTCAGCGTCAAGGGTTCCAAGGGCGAGCTGAGCCACACTGTGGCCAGCCCGATCGAGGTTGCCCTTGAAGAGAACACCCTGACCGTCTCCCGCCCGAACGACGAGCGCAACTCCCGTTCGCTGCACGGCCTGACCCGCACCCTGATCGCCAACATGATCCAGGGCGTCACCGCCGGCTACGAGAAGAAGCTCGAAATCGTTGGCACCGGTTACCGTGTCCAGGCCAAGGGGTCTGACCTTGAGTTCGCTCTCGGCTTCAGCCACCCGGTCAGCGTCACGGCTCCGGACGGCATCACCTTTGCAGTAGAGGGACCGACCAAGCTCTCTGTCTCTGGCATCAACAAGCAGCAGGTCGGCGAGGTTGCTGCCAACATCCGCAAGCTGCGGAAGCCTGACCCGTACAAGGGCAAGGGCATCCGTTACGCCGGCGAAGTTATCCGCCGCAAGGTCGGAAAGGCTGGTAAGTAACCATGGCCATCGCCATTAACAAGAAGCGTACGAACAAGAGCAAGGCAGCTGCCCGCAGCCGTCGCCAGCTTCGTATCCGCAAGCGCATTGCCGGTACGGCTGCCCGCCCCCGCCTGGTGGTCAACCGCTCCGCACGCCACGTATTTGTCCAGGTTGTCGATGACAGCATTGGCCAGACCGTAGCAAGCGCATCCACTCTGGAAGCTGACCTTCGTGCATTCGATGGTGACAAGACCGCCAAGGCCAAGCGCGTTGGTGAACTCGTTGCCGAGCGTGCCAAGGCTGCCGGTGTTGAGGCTGTCGTGTTCGACCGTGGTGGCAACAAGTACCACGGCCGCATTGCCGCCGTCGCCGACGGTGCACGCGAAGGTGGGCTGTCACTGTGACCGAAGCAAACAAGGAAAAGGACACTGTGTCTGCAGATCAGAAGGCACCCGAAGCCGCAGCTGCTGAGACCACTGCCCCCGCCACCGACGATCGCCGTGGTGGCGCCCGTCGCGGTGAGCGTGGCGACCGTGGCCAGGGCCGCGGCGACCGCGGTGGCCGTGGCGGCCGCGATGGCGGCCGTGACGCCGAGAAGAACCAGTTCGTAGAGCGCGTTGTCACCATCAACCGTGTTTCCAAGGTCGTCAAGGGTGGTCGTCGCTTCAGCTTCACCGCACTCGTCGTCGTGGGTGACGGTAACGGCATGGTCGGCGTCGGCTACGGCAAGGCCAAGGAAGTTCCCGCTGCTATCGCCAAGGGCGTTGAAGAGGCCAAGAAGTCCTTCTTCCGCGTTCCCCGCGTTGGCAACACCATCCCGCACCGCGTGCAGGGCGAGGCCGCTGCCGGCGTCGTCATGCTGCGTCCGGCTTCCGCCGGTACCGGTGTTATCGCCGGTGGTCCGGTCCGTGCAGTACTGGAGTGCGTGGGCATCCACGACATCCTCTCCAAGTCGCTCGGTTCCTCCAACGCCATCAACATCGTTCACGCGACTGTTGACGCCCTGAAGCGCCTCGAAGAGCCGGCATCCGTGGCTGCACGCCGCAACCTGCCGCTGGACGAAGTTGCTCCGCAGGCACTGGTGAAGGCCCTCCTGGCTCCGAAGGCAGGTGTGTAGTCATGGCTAAGAACCTGGTTCCCTCCGACGCTAAGTTGGAAATCACCCAGATCAAGGGCGTCATTGGCGCCAAGCAGAACCAGCGCGAGACCCTGCGGTCCCTCGGCCTGAAGCGCATCGGACACACCGTTGTCCGTACCGCCGACGCCGTGACCGTGGGCATGCTCAACACGGTTCCGCACCTCGTGAATGTTGAGGAGGCGAAGTAATGGCAGAGAAGACTGAGGCACAGTCTGCTGAGAAGCAGAACGCCCTGAAGGTCCACCACCTGCGTCCCGCCCAGGGTGCAAAGACCGCCAAGACCCGTGTGGGCCGTGGTGAAGCATCCAAGGGTAAGACCGCCGGTCGCGGTACCAAGGGTACGAAGGCCCGCTACCAGGTAAAGGCTGGCTTTGCCGGCGGCCAGCTGCCGCTGCACATGCGCCTGCCCAAGCTGCGCGGCTTCAAGAACCCGTTCCGGGTTGAGTTCCAGGTTGTGAACCTGGACAAGCTCAACGAACTGTTCCCGGAAGGTGGCGCAGTCACCGTCGAGAACCTGGTCGAAAAGGGCGCCGTTCGCAAGAACCAGCCCGTCAAGGTGCTGGGCACCGGCGACATCACCGTCAAGGTTGACGTCACCGCCCACGCATTCTCGGCCAGCGCCGCGGAAAAGATCGCTGCTGCAGGCGGAAGCACCACCGCCCTCTAGGACGGTGGGGCGAAAGCCCGTTGCTGAACTCCCGGTGACCGGGGCCCCAGGCCCCGGCCACCGGGAGTTTTTTCCATCCGCCGGGCGTTTTTTCGCCGCCATCCGGCGCACGGCCGTTGCTGCGGATTGTTCGCATGGCGCAATCAACCGTTAGACTCGGTTGTTGGGATTTATAGATCCCCATCACTCCATTCTTCTTTACACCACAGGAGGACGCTTGCTTAGCGCATTTGGCCGGGCCTTCCGCACGCCTGATCTGCGACGCAAGTTGTTGTTCACGCTGGGAATCATCACCATCTTCCGCTTGGGTGCTTTCATTCCCTCGCCAGGTGTGGACTACCAGAATGTCCAGCAATGCTTGCAGAACGGACAGACCGCCGGCGGGCTGTACCAGCTCGTCAATCTCTTCAGCGGCGGCGCGTTGCTCCAGGTGTCCATCTTTGCCCTCGGCATCATGCCGTACATCACGGCCAGCATCATCGTGCAGCTGCTCCGGGTGGTCATTCCCCGGTTCCAGCAGCTCTACGAGGAGGGCGCCTCGGGCCAGTCCAAACTGACCCAGTACACGCGTTACCTCACCATCGCCCTGGGCCTGCTGAACGCCACCACCCTGGTGTCCCTGGCCCGCTCCGGCCAGCTGCTGCCGGGCTGTGCATTGCCGATCATCCCCGATGACAGCATCATCACCACCATCCTGATCATCATCACCCTGACGGCCGGCACCGGCCTGATCATGTGGATGGGTGAGCTGGTCACGGAAAAGGGCGTGGGCAACGGCATGTCGCTGCTCATCTTCACCTCCATCGCAGCCACGTTCCCCACCTCCCTGGGCGCCATCTGGACCTCGCAGGGCCCCGGAACGTTCTTCATCGTCCTCGCCGTCGGCCTGCTGACGGTGGCCCTGGTGGTCTTCGTCGAACAGTCCCAGCGCCGTGTGCCGGTGCAGTACGCCAAGCGGATGATCGGCCGGCGGACCGTGGGCGGCACCAGCACCTACATTCCCATCAAGGTGAACATGGCCGGTGTCATCCCGGTGATCTTCGCTTCCTCCATGCTCTACCTGCCCGGCCTGATCTCGCAGTTCAACCAGCCGCGGAACGGTGAGCCCATTCCAGCCTGGGTTGAGTGGATCAACAACAACCTGACCCGCGGCGACCACCCGATCTACATGGCGATCTACTTCGCCCTGATCGTGTTCTTTACCTACTTCTACGTAGCCATCACCTTCAACCCTGAAGAAGTGTCGGACAACATGAAGAAGTACGGCGGCTTCATTCCAGGTATCCGCGCGGGCAAACCGACCGCGGACTACCTGCAGTACGTGCTGTCGAGGATCACGCTCCCCGGCGCCCTCTACCTGGGCTTCGTGGCGCTGATCCCGCTGGTGGCACTGGTGCTGATCAACGCAAACCAGAACTTCCCGTTCGGTGGCACCTCGATCCTGATCATGGTGGGCGTTGGCTTGGAGACCGTTAAGCAGATTGATGCGCAGCTACAACAACGTCACTACGAAGGGCTTTTGCGATGACGAGAATGCTGATTATTGGACCTCCCGGTTCCGGAAAAGGAACGCAGGCTGAGCGGATTTCAGAACGCCTCGGCGTTGTGGCAATCTCCACCGGCGACATCTTCCGTGCCAACGTAAAGGGCGAAACGCCGCTTGGCATCGAGGCCAAGAAGTACATGGACAATGGGGATTTCGTGCCGGACAGCGTGACCAACAAAATGGTCCGCGACCGCCTCAGCGAGTCCGACGTCGAATCCGGCTTCCTGCTGGACGGCTACCCCCGCACCACCGCCCAGGTGGACTACCTTGACGAGATCCTCGCCAAGAACGAGGAAAAGCTCGACGTCGTCCTGCAGCTCACCGCTGACGACGAGGAACTGGTGCACCGCCTCCTGGGCCGGGCCAAGGAAACGGGCCGGAGCGACGACAACGAAGCCGTCATCCGCCACCGCCTTGACCTCTACCACGAGCAGACCGAAGCCGTGGTGGCGAAGTACGCAGAGCGCGGCATCCTCACCCAGGTCGACGGCATCGGCCCGATCGACGAAGTGACTGACCGCGTCATGCAGGCCATCAAGGCCGCGCAGGCGGCCTAGTCCGGCCCACCGGTTATTCGAGGCTCCTCCCGGAACACGGGAGGAGCCTCAGCCATGTGAAAGGAAGTGCCATGGCCTTCGGCCAGCCCCGCATCGAATTCAAGAACAACGCCCAGATGCGCACCATGCATGAGGCCGGCCTCGTGCTGAGCCGTGCATTGGACGCCGCCGTGGCCGCAGCCGCGCCGGGCGTGACCACCAAGCACCTGGACGACGTGTTCGCGGCCGTGCTGAGCGAGGCGGGCGCCAAGTCCAACTTCCTTGGCTACCACGGCTTTCCCGCCACCATCTGCACCTCCGTCAACGAGGAAGTGGTCCACGGCATCCCCGGCGGCCGGGTCCTGCAGGACGGGGACATCATCTCCATCGACGGCGGCGCGATCGTCAAAGGCTGGCACTCCGACTCCGCGCGGACGGTCATTGTGGGCACGGCGGACCCGGAGGACCAGCGCCTGTCGGACGTCACCAGGGAAGCCATGTGGCGGGGCATCGCGGCCCTGGCCACGGGCAGCCATGTGGGGGACATCGGTGCCGCCATCGACGACTACGTCTCCTCCGTCCCGGGCAAACCGCTGGGCATCCTTGAGGACTACGTGGGGCACGGCATCGGTTCTGAGATGCACATGGCGCCGGACGTCCTGAACTACCGGACCAACCATCGCGGGCCGAAGATCAAGCCCGGCCTGTGCCTGGCCATTGAGCCCATGCTGGTCCGCGGCGGCATCGACACGGCCGTGCTGGAGGATGACTGGACCGTGGTAACCACGGACGGCAAGCGCTCCTGCCAGTGGGAACACTCGGTGGCGGTCCACGAGAAGGGCATCTGGGTACTGTCCGCGCCCGACGGCGGTGCGGAGCACCTAGTGCCGCTCGGCGTCACCCCGGTGCCGATCCCGTAGCCCGTCCACGTAGCAGTAAGTGCCGTTTTGACCCCTCAAAACGGCACTTACTGCTATTTGGTTGGGGGAGTGTCCGGTTCCCATCGCAGCAGGTCTCCCGGCTGGCACTCCAGAACCTCGCAGAGTGCCTCAAGGGTGGTGAACCGCACCGCTTTGGCCCGGCCGTTCTTCAGCACGGCCAGGTTGGCGGGGGAGATCCCGATGCGCTCCGCCAGCGCGCCCACCGGCATCTTCCGTTTGGCCAGCATCACGTCGATGTCCACGACGATGGCCATCAGATCACCTCGTCGAGTTCTGAGCGCAAGTCCCTTGCCTCGGCGTCCCGGGCCACGGCCTGGGCCAGCAGCGTGCGCAGCACCAGGACCAGCAGGGCCACGCCGCCGGTCATGAGTGCTGCGCCGCAGATCAGCAGGACCACGCCGGGCGCCACGTCGCCCGGCGCCAGCAGCACGGCGATGCCGAACACCAGGAGGGCCGCCGCGGAGATTGCCCCGAAGATGATGTCCACGAAGCGGAACGCCGCGTTGGAGAACACTGTTCCGCGGCGCACCATGGTCAGCAGCCGCCACACGCAGAGGGCAGTGACCTGCACGCAGGCGATTCCGAGCACCGTGATGGCGAGCAGGGTGATCCGCGGACCGTCAGGGGCGCCGGCTCCCTGCAGGTCCGCGGACAGCAGCGGCACCATCCACACCTGCACGAACAGTGAGCCGGCAAGGACCAGCGCTATGACGATGCGCAGCGCGAGGACTGTCAGTTTTCCCACGGGAATCTCCTAATATCGAATATCAGGAAGATCCTATTGTTTATCGATAGGTTAAGCCAGTGCCGCCGCCTATGGCCCCATCAGCGGCGGAAGTCCTAGGCCTTCAGCTTGGGCTTCACGTCCTTGGTGTAGATGCCTTCCAGGGTTGCCTTGAGCTCCGTCATCGTGGACTTCACGTCGCCCTGCTGGGTGAGGATCTTCGCGGCAGCCTTGGCCATCTCCTGGTCCGCCCCGGGCAGGAACACGCGGGCGTTGTCCTGCACCTTGGTCACGGCGAGCTGGTCCACGGCGGTCTGGATCTGGGGCGTCTTCGCCAGGACGGCCTTCATGTCGGCGGACTTCCGGGTGGGCATGTAGCCGGTAGCGGCCGAGAACTCGGCAGTGCTTTCCGGCTGGGTGACGAAGTCGAGGAACATTCCTGCGGCAAGTTGTTCCTCCTTGCTGATCCCGCTGGGGATTCCCAGGCCTGCGCCGCCCGTGGGGCAGACGTTGGTGGCCGCCTTGGGGCCGCCCGGCAGGAATCCAACGCCCACGTTGAACTTGGCCGACTTCAGGATTCCGAGCAGCGAACCCGTGGAGGCGATGGTGGCGGAGGTCAATCCGGCGGAGAAGTCGTCCGCGGCTTCCTTGGAGGAGACGCCGGCCCACTTGTCCTTGTAGATCGAGTCCTGGGCCCACTGCAGTGCTGCCACGGATTCGGTGGAGTCGCAGATAATGTCCCATTCCTTGGACCAGCCACCGCCCCAGCCCCACAGCATGTTCTGCAGCGTCCAGCCCGCATATCCTGCCAGGGCCGGGTAGATGTAGGCGTACTGGGCGCCCGACGCTGCCTTCAGCTTCGGCGCCCACTGCCCGAACTCATCCCAGGTCTTGGGTGCACGGTCCGGCAGTCCGGCTGCGGCGAAGTGGTCCTTGTTGTAGTAGAACAACGGGGTTGAGCGGCCATAGGGCACGGCCCACTGTTTGCCGTCGTACTCGTAGTCGTTGATCAGCGACTGCTGGAAGTCGTCCATCTTCATGTCCAGCTGCTTGGTGAGGCTGTCCACGGGAATGATGCTGCCGTTGGTGTAGTAGCGGAACCACCACACATCCGAGAGGACCACGACGGCCGGAAGTCCGGACTTTGCAGCCTGCGCCGTCTGGAACTTCTGGGCGATTTCCTCGTAGTTGGCGCCCGCCGTCACCAGGTTGACGCTAATGCCCGGGTTCTTCGCCTGGAACTTTTCGATCAGGCTCTTCTCAACGTCCTGCGACTGGCCGGGATGGCTGGACCAGAAATCGATCTTGGCCGCCGGCTTCACGCCGTTGAAGTCGATGTCGGCCGCCTGGGAAGTGGCCTGGCCGCCGCCCGTTGTTGAGGGTCCGCCGCATGCTGCAAGGGCGGCGGCAGAGGCGGTGACGCCTGCCAGGCCCAGGAAATGCCTCCGGTCCAGGTGAAGTGTCATGACGGTTCCTTTCGGTTGTTGCCTGTGGAAGGTGAAGGTCGGGGTGGAGGGCACGACGGCGGCCGGCAGCTTAGCCGGTGACGCTTCCCTGGGTGAGGCCTGCCACGATGTAGCGCTGCAGGGCCGCGAAAACGATCAGGATCGGGACGATGACCAGGACCGCGCCCGCCATAAGGACGCCCCACCCGGCCGCGTTGCTCTCGCTGTTCTGCAGCAGCGTCAGTCCCACGGGGAGCGTCATGGTTTCGGGCCGGTCGGTGATGATGAGCGGCCAGATGTAGTCGTTCCACTCGGTCACGATGGTCACCAGTGCCACGGTGGCGATCGACGGAACCGAGACGGGGACAACGATCTGCCACAGGCGCCGCCAGTGGCCCGCGCCGTCCATCTCTGCCGACTCAAGGATGGAACCCGGCAGGGTACGGAAGTGCTGGCGAAGCAGGAAGGTCCCGAAGGCCGTGCCGAGCCCGGGAAGGATGATTCCCCAGAGGGTGTTCTTGCCGCCCATCCCGGCGATCAGGATGAAGTTGGGCAGGATTGACACCTGCGGGGGAACCATGAGGGCAACCAGGATCAGCAGGAAGATGAAGTTCCGGAACGGGAACCGCACAAAGACCAGCGCGTACGCCGTCAGGATCGCCAGGATCACCTTGATGGTGGCCCCTGCCAGGGTGACGATGGTGCTGTTCAGGAAGAACTGCCCAAACGGGACAGTCGTCATGGCGGTCCGGTAGTTCTCCAGGTTCAGGCTTTCCGGAAAGATCTTCAGGTCCGTGGTGACGATTTCGCCTGCCTGCTTAAAGGAACTCAGCACCATCCACAGCAGGGGCAGGAAGACCACGAGCGTTGCGATGAGCAGCGGCAGGTAGCCTCCCGCCACGGTCTTGGCCAGGTTGCGCCGCGACAGCGGGCGGTCGCGGACGGGGGCGCTTTCCGGGGGAGTGGCAGCCGGTGTGGACGGATCAGGGCTGACGGGTGAGAGGGAGGTCACGAGTAGTGCACCTTTCGTTCCACGAACCGCAGCTGGAGCACGGTGATGACCAGGAGGATGGCGAACAGCACTACGGAAATGGCTGCCGAGTATCCGGCCCTGTTGTAGGCGCCGAAGGCCTGCAGGTATGCCTCATAGATCAGGGTGCTGGTGCCGGTGCCCAGCGGCGTCATGATGCGGATGAGGTCGAACGCCTGCAGGGAGCTGAGCAGGGTGGTGATCAGGAGGAAGAATGTGGTGGGGGAGAGCAGCGGCAACGAGATGCTGGTGAAGCGGCGGAATCCATTGGCGCCGTCCAGGGATGCGGCCTCCATGACTTCCTGCGGAAGGGACTGCAGGCCCGCCAGGTAGACCACGGCGCAGTAGCCCAGGTTTTTCCAGACGTAGACCAGGATGACCATGACCAGCGAGAGCTGGGGATCGTTGATCCACTGCGGGCTTTGATGCCCGATGCCCCGGAGCAGCCAGGCCAGGACGCCGTAGCCGGGGTCGAAGATGAACAGCCACACCAGGCCTACGCCGACGCCGGACAGCACGTAGGGGGCGAACACCGCTGAGCGGGCGAACGTGGTGCCGCGCACTTTGGCGTTCAGCGCCAAAGCCACCAGCAAACCGAGCAGCATGGAGCCGCCCACCGTCACCACGGTGAACACGGCAGTGGTGCCCAGGACCTTGGGCGCATCATTGCTGCTGAAAAAGGTGACGTAGTTACCGAGGCCCACCACCGTGGCCGTGGGCGACCCCAGGGTCCAGTCCAGCGTCGAGTAGTAGACATTGCTGAACAGCGGACGATAGGTGAAGACGGCGATCAGCACCAGGTTGGGCAGCGCCATGGCGAGGAACACGAAGAAGTCGCGGCGGGACCTTGCAGTCCATCGGCGCCTTGGTACTTTGCCGGATTGTCCCGGAGACCGGTTGGTTTTGGCCGGGGGTTGCGGGGCGAGTTGACGGGTCATGCGTGTCTCTCCCGGGGTCGGGGAGCCTGCTCGTGGCCGGCCCTGGCTTGATCTAGGGACTACTACACCAGACCGTCAGGGGGCTGAAACCCGCATATGCCCTTGTCAGGGGACTGTTATCCAAGGCTTCGTCGCCCGTTAACGCTGTGTTGAGAGCAGTCTCGCACAAAGATCGCCATTGCGGCAGGGGCGCGCCAACAGAGGGGACAATAGGGGGATGGGAAGCATCACCGACGTCCCCGGCATCCGGGTGGGCCATGTCCAGGAAACAGGCGACGGCTGGCTCACCGGGGTGACGGTGGTCCTGCCCCCGCCCGGAACGGTGGGCTCGGTGGACGTCCAGGGCGGCGGTCCTGCCACCCATGAAACAGATGCTTTGGATCCCACCACGCTCGTGCGCCAGGTGGACGCCGTGGTGCTGGCGGGCGGCAGCGCCTTCGGCCTGGCGTCCGCGGCCGGGGCGCAGCGATGGTGCGAGGAAAACGGCCGCGGATTCTCTGTTCCCGGGGGAGTGGTCCCCATTATTCCGGCCGCCGCGATCTTCGACCTGGGCAGGGGCGGTGACTTTTCCAAGCGCCCGACGCCGGACATGGGCTACGCGGCAACGGCCGCCGCTGCGGCGGAGAAGGACGGGCACGCCGTCGGCCGCGGCAACGTGGGCGCCGGCACCGGAGCGCTCATCGGCAGGGGACAGTTCAAAGGCGGCGTCGGCACCGCCTCGGTCACGCTGGACAACGGGGTGGTGGTCGGAGCGCTGGCCATCGTCAACGCACTCGGACTCCCGCTTGGCACGACGGCCCAGCTGGCGGAGCCCGGCAGCGTGCGTCTAAGCGAGGAACGAGCGAGCGCGCCGAGGGCTTCGGCTGGTGGGTCGGAAGCCAGCCACGGCGAGCCGCTCAACACCACGCTTGTCGTCGTGGCCACCAACGCCGTTCTCGACGTGGCTGAGTGCAAAAGGACGGCCTCCGCTTCCCATGCCGGGATTGCCCGGGCACTGAATCCGAGCCATACGCTCGCCGATGGGGACACCGTCTTCTGCCTCGCAACGGGGACTGTGGCTCTCGACCGTTCGGACGAAGCCGCGCGGCAACTGGGCCTCATCACGCTGCAAAGTGCGGCAGCCGACGTCGTGCGCCTGGCCATCCTGGACGGCGTGGCCAGCGCCGGGCCGGTCAGCACTCCGGCCGGCGACTATGGTGCGTACGGCGGGCAGATGCGCTAGCATGGCTGGATTTAACTTTCGCTGCCAAATGGCGTAGTGTTGCTTGTTGGTTGTCTGGACTGCCGCGCCCTTTTGGGCCCGCTGAAGGCAATCGATCCAACAAAAACGTTCGTGGCCATGCCCGGTGCAATCCGGCGGGGCTGCGGCAACAACAGTTAGCGGAGGGTATGGCCAAGAAGGACGGGGTCATTGAGATCGAAGGCGTTGTGACCGAGGCGCTGCCTAACGCGATGTTTCGCGTTGAGCTCACCAACAAGCACATCGTTCTGGCACACATCTCTGGAAAGATGCGTCAGCACTACATCAGGATCCTCCCGGAGGACCGCGTAGTGGTGGAGCTGAGCCCGTACGACCTCACCCGTGGTCGTATCGTCTACCGCTACAAGTAAATTGCTGGGCGGCTTCAGCGCGAGCTGATGCTGCTCCAGTTGACCACTGCCACACGCAAAGGAATGCCATGAAGGTCAAGCCGAGCGTCAAGCAGATCTGCGAAAAGTGCAAAGTGATCCGCCGTAACGGCCGGGTCATGGTGATCTGCGAGAACCCGCGCCACAAGCAGCGCCAGGGCTAATTTCCTTCCCTGAAGGAAACCCTGGGTTGCTAACCCACGCAAGTAAATAAAGGCAGCACAAGCTGATCTGGAACATTGAGCTCTAACGAGTCCGGACAGCTAACCCCCGGTCGGAGGCTGGGGCCGTACGGAACGTGCGGGTGTACTGCCTACGACCTCCGGTTTATTCAAGGAGTACCGCCACTATGGCTCGTCTCGCTGGCGTAGACATTCCCCGCGAAAAGCGGCTGGAAATTGCGCTTACTTACATCTACGGCGTGGGCAAGACCCGTGCACACGAAACCCTGGCCGCCACTGGCATCAGCGCTGACGTCCGCGTCAAGGACCTGACTGACGCCCAGCTGGTTGAGCTGCGTGACTACATTGAAGGCAACTACAAGGTTGAGGGTGACCTTCGCCGCGAAGTGGCAGCAGATATCCGCCGCAAGGTTGAAATCGGCAGCTACGAAGGCCTGCGCCACCGCAAGGGCCTGCCCGTACGCGGTCAGCGTACGAAGACCAACGCCCGTACCCGCAAGGGCCCGAAGCGTACCGTCGCCGGCAAGAAGAAGGCCCGTTAAAATCCCCGCCGGGATTAACGGAGCTTTCCCCAATAACTTTCTGTAGGAGAAGAAATGCCCCCAAAGACCCGTGGCGCCGTCCGCAAGCCGCGTAAGAAGGACAAGAAGAATATCGCGCTGGGCCAGGCGCACATCAAGAGCACCTTTAACAACACCATCGTGTCCATCACGGACCCGACCGGTGCCGTTATTTCCTGGGCTTCCTCCGGAGAGGTTGGCTTCAAGGGCTCGCGTAAGTCCACCCCGTTCGCTGCCCAGATGGCTGCCGAAGCCGCCGCAAAGCGTGCGCAGGAGCACGGCATGCGCAAGGTAGACGTTTTCGTCAAGGGACCGGGCTCCGGACGCGAGACCGCGATCCGTTCGCTGCAGGCCGCAGGCCTCGAGGTTGGCTCCATCCAGGACGTCACCCCCGCAGCGCACAACGGCTGCCGCCCGCCGAAGCGCCGCCGCGTCTAAGGACTTTCCGCCGCAGAGCTTGCCTGGACCAGCAATGGTCCGGGCAAGCCCCCGCGCGTTAAGTCTTCAGACCGAATTTCCACCACCTGTGTTGCGTCATATAGCGGATGCTCGCCGAAAGGAAACCTAAGTGCTCATTGCACAGCGCCCCACCCTCTCCGAAGAGGTAGTCTCCGAAAACCGTTCGCGGTTCGTCATCGAACCGCTGGAACCGGGCTTCGGCTACACCCTCGGTAACTCCCTCCGCCGTACCCTGCTCTCCTCCATCCCCGGTGCCGCTGTTACCAGCATCCGGATCGATGGCGTGCTGCACGAGTTCACCACGGTTCCGGGTGTCAAGGAAGATGTCACCGAGATCATCCTGAACATCAAGAACCTGTCGGTTTCCTCCGAGCACGACGAGCCCGTGGTGGCCTACCTGCGCAAGCAGGGCCCCGGAGTCGTCACCGCCGCGGACATCGCTCCGCCGGCCGGCGTCGAATTCCACAACCCGGATCTGCACATCGCCACGCTGAACTCGAAGGGTAAGTTCGAACTCGAACTGACCATCGAGCGCGGCCGCGGCTACGTTTCGGCAGCTCAGAACAAGTCCGGCGACGCAGAGATCGGCCGTATCCCGGTCGACTCCATCTACTCGCCGGTGCTAAAGGTTACTTTCCGCGTGGAAGCAACCCGTGTTGAGCAGCGCACCGACTTCGACAAGCTGATTGTCGACGTCGAGACCAAGCAGGCCATCGCCCCGCGCGATGCCGTCGCTTCCGCAGGCACCACCCTGGTGGAACTGTTCGGTCTGGCCCGTGAGCTGAACACCGCAGCTGAAGGTATCGAGATCGGCCCGTCGCCCACCGACGCTGCCCTGGCAGCCGACATGGCACTGCCGATCGAGGATCTGGACCTCACCGTCCGTTCCTACAACTGCCTCAAGCGTGAGGGCATCCACACCGTGGGTGAACTCGTTGCACGCTCCGAGGCTGACCTGATGGACATCCGCAACTTCGGTGCCAAGTCCATTGACGAGGTCAAGGCAAAGCTGGTTGAACTGGGCCTGTCCCTGAAGGACTCGCCTCCCGGTTTTGACCTCGCAGCACGCGCCGCAGCAATCGAAGAGGACGACGCCGCCTTCGGCGACGACGAACTCTAAACCAGACCTTGGCCGGCCGGGCTGCACCATGGTGTGCCGCCCCCGGCTTCCACATGAGGAGAAACAATTATGCCTACCCCCACTAAGGGTCCGCGCCTCGGCGGCGGTCCGGCTCACGAGCGTCTCATGCTCGCGAACCTGGCCTCATCCCTGTTCGAGCACAAGCGGATCACCACCACGGTGACCAAGGCCAAGCGCCTGAAGCCTTACGCAGAGCGCCTGGTGACCTTCGCCAAGCGCGGTGACCTCGCGTCCCGCCGCCGCGTTCTCGGCCTGATCAGCAACAAGGGCATCGTCCACGAGCTGTTCACCGACATCGCCCAGGCTGTGGAGAACCGCGAAGGCGGCTACACCCGCATCACCAAGATCGGCAACCGCAAGGGCGACAACGCTCCCATGGCTGTCATCGAACTGGTCCTTGAGCCGGTTTCCGCCAAGCAGGCCGTGGTAGCCGAGGCTACCCAGGCTGCCGCCAAGGCTGCTCCGGCCGCCGAGGAAGCTCCCGCCGAAGAGGCTCCGGCCGCTGAAGAAGCCGCTGCAACCGAAGAGGCACCTGCCGCTGAGGAAGCTGCAACCGAAGAGGCTGCTGAAGTTTCTGCTGACGCTGAGGAAGCTGCCGAAGCTCCCGCAGCCGAGGAGAAGGACGCGAAGTAATTCGCTGACTCCCTTCGCATAGACTTAGGTCTGTGAACCACCAAAAACCCGCGGCCCCCGTTCCAGGGGGCGGCGGGTTTTTGCGTATCCGGCTTGATCTTTCGTACGACGGCGGCCCGTTCAGCGGGTGGGCCGTCCAACCGGGCCTGCGGACGGTACAGGGAGCCCTGGAGGAAGCCCTTGAACTCCTGGTCCGCCGCCCCGTGCGCGTCACTGTGGCCGGACGGACCGACGCGGGCGTGCACGCCCGCGGCCAGGTGGTGCACCTGGACCTCGCCGACGCCGAGTGGCTGGGAATGGCGCGCGGGCACGAGGTGGATCCCGCCGTCGCCATGCTGCGCAGGCTCCGCGGCGCCCTGAACCGCGTCCTGGAGGGCATTCCCGGTGCGGTGGAAATCCACCGCGCCGCCGTGGCTCCGGAGGGCTTCGACGCGCGCTTCTCGGCGCTTTGGCGGCGCTACAGCTACCGGATCGCGGACGGCCCGGCACTGTGGGATCCGCTGGAGCGCCATTTCACCCTCTGGCACAAGAACCCGTTGGACGTTGACCTGTTGAACCAGGGGGCGGCGCGGCTGCTTGGCCTGCAGAACTTTCTGTCCTTTTGCAAGCCGCGTGAAGGAGCCACCACCATCCGCGAGCTGCAGCGCTTCGAGTTCCGCCGTGCCGAGGATGGCGCTATCGTGTCCACCGTGCAGGCCGACGCATTCTGCCACAACATGGTCCGTGCCCTCATCGGCTCCGCCCTGTACGTGGGGGAAGGGACCGTCGAGCCGGGGTGGCTGCACGAGCGCCTGCTCGCGCAGAAACGTGACGCCAAGTCGGTCCTGGCCGCCCCGCATCCGCTGGTCCTGGAAGAGGTGGCCTACCCGTCCGACGGTGAACTGCCGGCACGGGCGGAACAGACCAGGGCCGTCCGCGAGTAGTTGCGGGGGCGGCCTAAACCTGGAATGACGACGGCGGCCCGTCGGCCGGCAGGGTAAGGGTAAAGGTGCTTCCCCGCCCCTTAGCGCTTTCGCAGGTGATGGTCCCGCCGTGCCCTTCGACGATCATCCGGGTGATGGACAGGCCCAGCCCCGCGCCGGCAATCGAGGCACTGCGCGCGGCGTCGGTGCGGAAGAACCGCTGGAAGACGCGGGAGGACTCAGCCTCGCTCATGCCCATGCCGGTATCGGTGACGCTCAACTGCACCCACCGGTTGCCGGGGAGGGCGCGGACGGTGACCCTGCCGCCGCCCGGGGAGTATTTGATGGCGTTGGATACCAGGTTGTCCAGCGCCTGGCCGATGCGCAGCGGATCCGCGTAGGCCCAGAGCGGCGAGGGCACTTCCGCCGCCAGTTCGATGTTTGCCTGGCCCGCCAGTGCCTGGGCCGACCCGAGGCTGGTTTCCACCAGGCTGGCGAGGTCCGTCCGTTTGGGGTGGACGTTCAGGGCCGCGGACGCGGTGGCGGAAAGATCGGATACCAGGGCCAACAGGCGTTCCGAGTTGCGCTGCACCACCTCCAGCCGTTGCGTGGCGTGCGGCGGCAGGGCAGCGACGTCGTCCAGCACCAGGTCGATGTTGCCGATGATGGAATTCAGCGGGGATTTGAATTCGTGGGACACGTTGGACACCAGTTCCTGGTGGGCCGCCAGTGCCTCCACCCAGCCGGTGACGTCGCTGTACACCACCACGGCGCCGGTGAGGCGCCCGTCCTCGCTGCGAAGCGGCCGTGCCGCTGTGGACACCGCCCGTTGTTCCGGGCCTTCCCCGGCCCAGACCAGGTAGTCGGAGAAGGATTCGCCGGCCATGGCCCGGCTGATGGGTCGCCGGTCCGGCGGGAGCAGGGTGGTCCTGTCCTGCCCGAAGATCAGCTGGTTGCCCTGCCCGGGGAGGGCATCGTCCGCGCCCGTGGCGCGGCGGAAGTTTCGTTGCCGGCTGTTGGACACCAGGAAATGCCCGGAACGGTCGACGGCGGCAATTCCGACGTCCGTGGCGTCCAGCACCGTCTGCAGCAGCCTTTCCCGTTCCCGGCTCTGGCGCAGCAGGCTCCGCAGTTCCGTGTCCTTGCGGGCCAGTTCGCGCTGCTGCACGCGGAGGTTGACGCTGGCAAACCGGATGGCCAGGGACACGGCCAGCATCATCAGGGGAAACAGGAAAACCGTGGTCACGTCCGCCGCTGTCAGGTGCGGGAACCGTCCCGCAGCGGAGGGGAGCATGATGAACAGCGGGCCGACAAAGCTGAGCACCAGGCTGCTGCGGGCCAGCATCCCGGAGGCGGACAGCCAGATCACCGGGAAGACCACCAGGACCGCGAGCCCCGGCAGGAGGGGCGCCGCGCCGTTGCGGAGCAGCCCGATCGCGGCAAAGTCCAGTACGGGGATCAGCAGGTACGGGCGGTGCTCCAAACGCTCCCACGGGACCAGGAAGCAGGCCAGGAAGAGGACCGCGTGCAGGACGATTCCTGCCAGGTACGGCGGGCTGTGCAGCAACGTGGGCCAGGCAAATGGTGTGGCGGCAGCCAGGACTGCCACCAGCAGAGTCAGCGGCAGTTGGCACAGTGCCACCTGTGAACGGGTCCCCAATCCCCGGAAGAAGCGCGCAGGTCCGCGCTGGAAGAGGGAATCAGCCATAAACGATGCCCGGACTCCTCTGGATCAGGCTGCGGGACAGGGCAGCCGCCTGCGCCGTATTTCTTCCAGCCACTGTTTGCCCACGTCCTTTCCCACTATTGCACACCTCTTGTCATAATAATTGACTTTCAGATACGACTATTGAAAAAGAAGTCATCAGGCACGCTTACTTGTAGCGTATAAATGGTTGGAGCGGGTGTGGCATTGGCGCTGGGCCAATGGGGGGCCATTTCCGCCTGGCTCAGGGGCAGTTATGGACGACGAACTTGGTGTGGCCGTAGTAATTGAAGACGACGCCGACGTGAGGAACCTTCTGGAGGGGGTCCTCAGCCAGGCGGGCTTTGAGGTGCATACGGCGAACGACGGGCGTGCCGGGGTCGAGGTGGTCCGCAGCAAGCAGGCCAGCGTGGTCACCCTGGACATTGGATTGCCGGACATTGACGGCTTCGAGGTGCTCCGGCGGATCCGGCACTTCAGCAACGCGTACGTGGTGATGCTGACCGGCAGGACAGAGGAACCGGACCTGCTGTCCGCCCTGAACGCGGGCGCGGACGACTACATCGCCAAACCGTTCCGGCCCAGGGAACTGCGGGCCAGGGTGTCCGCGATGATGCGCAGGCCCCGGCATGAGGCAGGAGACCCCGGCATGGCTGCGGCAGCCCGGGTCTCAGCGGGTTCCGGGCCGGTCCTGCCCCGGAACGATGACGCAGGGCACCCGCACGAGCTTGGCGTGCTGCACCACAACGGACTCGTATTGAACCACCGAACCCGCACGGTGGAGGTGGACGGCGAGCCGCTGGCGCTGACCCGCAGCGAGTTCGACCTTCTCCATGTGCTCCTCAAAGGCGGCGGCGCGGTTTGCACCCGCCCGGACCTGGTCCGTGCCGTCCGGGGGGACTTCTACGGCCAGGACACCTACATCAGTGAAGCGGACGAGCGGGCCGTCGAGGTCCACGTGGGCAATCTCCGGCGCAAGCTCAAGGAGGACCAGCTGTCACCAAGGTGGCTGCAGACGGTCCGGGGCGTGGGATACCGGCTGGCTCCGGCGCGGCGGTCCGCTGGCGCCTAGTTTGCCGGGCCCTGGGTGGCCGGGCCCTGCCCGGCAGGTCCCCGGCCGGTGTCAAAAATGTAGCTGCTTCGGAGTTCCGTGATGGTCAGGCCGCCCTCCCGGGCCACCTGCCGCATCAGCTCTTGCGCCTGCGCGAAGTCACCCCGGCGGATCATGGCTTCGAGCAGTTCCGCGAGCCTGGCCAGCCGGGTGCCGCCCACCATGGCTGAACTGATCTTCAGGCTGATGGCGGCGTCAAGGGCGGAGTCGCCGTCGTGCTCTTCCACTGCGGCGGCCAGCCGCGTGTAGCGCTGGTCCCACATGGCGGCGTAATCCCGGGCGAAGCGCTGGGCGAGGCCCGTCCCGGCAAGCTCCTCTTCCAGTTCCTCAAGCACTGCGGCATCAACAAGAGGCAACAGCCCCACCGCCTCGTGCTGCGTAGCCGGCGGTCCCGCAGGCCTGCCGGCCGGGGCCGCGACCCCGCCGGCATATGCCGCGTCCGGAGTGATCCCGACGGCCGGATGACCCGGTGCCGGGCCCCCTGCGCTCGAGCCGGAATCTTGACTGTGCATTGTTCAAGGCTACTTCCTGGAATTCTTTCGTTGTCCTATTTCAGGTGATCCTGTGTAAACCTTGCGCCATCCTTCAGCTGCGTGCCGGATAGCTACTGCCCGCTGAAAGTGACGATCGTATTGATGACAGCAGGGCCCAGGATCGCGATGAAAAGGACCGGAAAGATGAAGAAAAGCAACGGGAAAAGGATCATCACCGGCAGCTTCATGGCCTTTTCCTCGGCGCGCTGGCGCCTTTTGACCCGCATCACCTTGGCCTGCACGCGCAGTACCCGGCTGATCGCAATGCCGTAGGTGTCGGCCTGCACCACCGCCTGCACAAAGCTGCGCAATTCGGGAATGTTGGTCCGGGCCGCCAGCGCAGTGTAGGACTCACGCCGGCTGCGGCCCACCTGCATGTCCTGCAGGGTCCGCACCAGTTCCTCCGCCAGGGGTCCCTTGCCGTTGTCGCCGGCCCGGGCCATGGCACCCTCGAAGCCGAGGCCGGCCTCCACGGAGATGAGCATCTGGTCCAGGGTGTTGGCCAGTTCCAGCTGCATGGTTTTCTGCCGCTCCAGCCCCTTGCTGTACAGGAGCAGGTCCGGGATGAAGTAGCCTAGGGCCAGGACAAACAGACCGGCCAGCTTCATGAGCGGGGTGCTGCCGATCGCCGTCAGGTAGATGCCCGCGCCCGCCCCAGCCAGTCCGATGGCCAGCTTGGACCCGAGGACTTTGCCCAGCGGCATCGACGCCGGCCGCCCTGCCAGCGCCAGCAGGCGGTCCAGGAAGGCCACGTAGGTGGGAGGAGTGAGACGCTTCCCCACGGCTTCCAGGAGCCCGGGCCGGTACCCGGCTGGAGCAGCGGCAGGTGCGGCGCCGCGTGCCAGGAGGTTGGCGACGGCAGTACGGCCTTGCCGGTCCGCAGTCAGGGCGGACCAGGCGATGGCGCCCACCGGTACGCAGACCAGCACGATGGCAAGGAGCATTGTCAGGTTCATGGGGCTTCAGAACTTCAGGTCGATGATCTTGCGCATCCACAGCGCGCCGATGGTCATGAGGACAAAGGAAGCACCGATCATCAACCAGCCCAGGGGATGGGTGAACATCGAGTTCATGTACGTGGGGCTTACGGCCAAGAGCATCGCCACAATGCCGAACGGCATGGCGATCAGGATGTACGCGGAGAATTTTCCTTCCGCCGCGAGGGCCTTGATGTGGCCTTTGATCTCTGCGCGCTCGCGGATGGTCTCATTGACCTGGTCCAGGACGTCGGCCAGGTTGCCGCCTACTTCCCGGTTGATCTGGATGGCCTGGGAGATCCAGACGAAATCCTCGTTCTTCATCCGGTCAGCCGTGTCATTCAGGGCCGCGAGGAGGTCCCTGCCCAGGCTGGTTTCGGTGATCACCCGGCGCATTTCCTCCGACGTCGGTTTTTGGGACTCGGCGGCCGCGGCGTCGATGGCACGCAGGATGCTGTGCCCGGCGCGCAGGCCGCCGGAGAGCAGCTGCAGGGTGTCGCCGAGCTGCCCGTCGAAGGCCGCCCGGCGCTTCCCGGCCAGGAACCCGAGGACCAGCTTTCCCATGAAGGGTGCAAGGGCGGCCAGGAGCAGACCCACCAGAGGGTTGACCGTTACCGTCCCCACCAGCATGCCGACGCCGGCGCCGATGCCCACCAGCAGGACGAACTCCGCCTGGGTCAGTTTGAGGCCCGCGTTCTCAAGCTGCGGGCGGGAGAACAGCGTGATGTTCCGGCCGGCCAGGAGCCGTTCGAAGGAGCGGACGGCGGACAGCGCGAACCGTGACAGGGAGGACGGCGGTTCCGGCTCGAACGGACGGCGGCGGTCCAGGGGGACCGTGGGCGCACTGGGCAGGAGCACGGCCACACCCAGGAGGCAAACGGCAGCCAGCAGGATGGCCGCTCCTATGGCGAGGATCATCAGTGCCGCCCCTGGTGGGTTGCCTGCGGCGCGGCGCCGCCCAGCGGTGAGGCGAACACGGCGGGGGACACGTGGATGCCCAGGTCCTCGAAGCGGTCGATGAACCGGGGGCGGATCCCCGTGGCCACGGGCCTGCCCAGGAAGCGGCCCTGCGCGTCCACACCGGCCGAGTAGTTGAACACGAAGGCGTCCTGGAGGGTGACGATGTCCCCTTCCATGCCCTGGACTTCGGTGACGTGGGTGATGCGCCTGGAGCCGTCGCGCAGCCGGGAGATCTGGACTATCAGGTTCACGGCGGAGGCGATCTGCTCACGGATGGCCCTCAGGGGCAGGTCCATGCCGGCCATCAGCACCAGGGTTTCCAGGCGGGCCACCGCGTCGCGGGGGGAGTTGGAGTGCACGGTGGAAAGGGATCCGTCGTGGCCGGTGTTCATGGCCTGCAGCATGTCCAGCGACTCTCCGCCGCGGACCTCGCCCACCACAATCCGGTCCGGACGCATGCGGAGGGAGTTGCGGAGGAGTTCACGGATGGTCACTTCGCCCTTGCCCTCGGTGTTTGGCGGGCGGCTCTCCAGCCGGACCACGTGGTCCTGCTGGATCTGCAGTTCCACGGCGTCCTCAATGGTGACGATCCGCTCGTCATGCGGGAGGAACGAGGAGAGGACATTGAGCAGTGTCGTCTTCCCGGTGCCGGTGCCGCCGGAGACGATGATGTTGAGTTTGGCTTTGACGCAGGCGTTGAGGAGCTCAGCCATTTCCGGGGTCAGGGTGCCGAAGTCGATCAGGTTCCGGACAGTCAGAGGGGTCTTGCTGAACTTTCGGATGGTCAGTGAGGAACCCCCCACGGCCAGCGGCGGGATGACCGCGTTCACGCGGGAGCCGTCCTCCAGGCGGGCGTCCACCAGGGGCGAGGATTCGTCGATCCTGCGGCCCACCCGGGACACGATCCGTTCAATGACCTTGCGCAGGTGGTCTTCGGAGCTGAACCGGTAGTCGGTGAGGGTGAGCTTGCCGCGGCGTTCGACGTAGATCTGGTCCATCCGGTTGACCATGATTTCGGTGACGGCGGGATCATCCAGGAGGCGCTGCAGCGGGCCGTAGCCCAGCACGTCATCGGCCACGTCCCGGACCAGGCGGCTGCGTTCCTCCGGCGTCAGCGGAACCTGCTCGGCATCGACGATGCGGGTGAGTTCCTCCTTGGCGGTGCTCCGCAGTTCCTGCTCGGTGACGGCCGCGTCGTTGAACCGGGTGCCCATCTTTTCGAACAGGGCGTTGGCCGCCCGAAGCTTCATGGCGGCGAAGACATCCACGCCCGGTGCCTTGGGCACCTGCTGCGGGTCGGCGTCGTGCGCTGGATGCACGACGGCGGCGCGCGGGGGAAGGTGCGCATCCGCCGTCGGATTGGCTGCGGGGACGGGTTCGACGGCGGCGGGCGGTTCCAGGACGGCCGTACCGGCGCCGGCCTGGCCGCGGGCCTGGACGGCGTTGATGCGTTCGGAGAGTTTCATCAGATGACCACCCTTCGGTGAAGCTTGCGCTGGGCCTGCGCGCGCCAGGCGGGGTTGAACCGCTCCACCAGCTGGCGGAGGCTCTTGACGGCCGGGTCTTTCCTGGATTCCTGCAGCACGGGGATGCCGCGGTTGGTGGAGAGCGCGATGGCGCGGGAGCGGGGAACGCTGACATCCACCGGGGCGCCGATGGTCGATTCGACGTCCTGGACGTTCAGCCCTGCCTTGGCGTCGGCCATGTTCAGGACGACGTGGCGGGATTCGGGCGTGATGTCGAGCTGGCGGAGGACTTCCAGGCCGGAGCGGAGGCCGCGGATGCTGGGGATGTCCATGGCGCTGACCCACACAACATCCGTGCACTGTTCCATCGCGGCGATCCCGATCTCCGGCATGCCGGGCGCGGTGTCCAGGACGACGTATTGGAACTCCTGGGCCAGTTGCTCCAGCAGCCGGCTGACCTGGTCCGGGGTGATATGGTCCGCGTCCACCGGGTTCGGCGGGGCGCAGAGGGCATAGATGCCTGCGGGGTGCACCGTGAGGTAGGCCTTCAGGACCAGCGGGTCCTGGGCGGCGGCGGGGGTGACGGCGTCCGTGACGGTGTGTTCGGGGTTGAGGTACAGGCCGGAGGCGACGTCCCCGAACTGCAGGTCCAGGTCCACGATCACCACGCCCATCGGTGCGATCTGGCCCAGGCCGATGGCGATGTTGGTTGCCAGGGTGGTCTTGCCGACGCCGCCCTTGGGCGAGAAAACGCCGATCACCAGGCCCTTGCCGTTGCCGGCCTGCTGCGGCTCGGGGCCGCGGTGGCGGGTGGCGAAGGACTGGCAGGCGCGTTCCAGCAGCACCCGGATCTCGGCGGGATCAGCCTGGGGACTGACGATGTCGCGGATGCCGGCGCGCATGGCGTGCAGCAGGAACTCAGGCTCCACATCGCTGACCAGGACCAGGCTGAGGCCGGGGACCTGGACGTCGAACACCTTGGCGAACCGCAAAGCCTCTTCGAACGGCACGTCCGGGCCGATGATGAGGACTTCAGGCTGTTCCTGGTTCAGGAGGGAGAACAGTTCCGCCGGGCCGGCCGGGAGGATGTCACTCGCGATGGTCTGGACGGTGCCGCGGAGGCCGTGGGCGACGGCGGCGCGCAGCTTCTGGTCGAAGTCGCCGCTGGGGGAGAGGAGGACGAAGCGGCTCACTTGTACACCGTGTCCTTCCTGGCGATGAACCCGCCGTTGTCCTTGGCGTCGAGGGGTTCCTTGGTGAGCCAGAGCTCCCCGTTGATCGAGGTGAAGATGATTTTGCTCGCGTCGATGTCGTTGACGGCGACGGTCACCATGAAGGATCCCTGCGGGAGGGTGGTGTCTTGGGGGTTGCTGCCGTCAGCGGGTTTCTCGGTACCGGACGACTGGGGGGCGCGCTGGACCGCCGTGACGAGGACTTTGCGGAGCGTCAGCTGGCTGGTCTCGGCGTCCACTTTGCCCTTGTCAGCGCCTTCTTTGTAGTTCAGCGCAATACCGATGTGGTCGCCGGCTTCGAGGCGGCCACCTACCACCCGCTTGGGTTCCAGTTCGAAGGTGACCTCCTGCAGCCCGGCCGGGATCTCCACACCGCTTTTGGCCTTGACGTCTTCCGGAGCGATGAGCCGTTCGGCGAGAAGTTGCTCTCCCGGCACCAGGTCCACCGCGGCAACGGTGCCGGCCTTGCCGTCCAGCGAGGTGACGGCCGTGGCGGCGATGGCCGTGGCCGGGACGTCCTGGATGACCAGGGAGGCTGCCATGTCGTGGACCGGGGTTCCGGCAGGAATCGCCTTCTCTACAACGAGGACCTTGCGCGGGTTGGTGCTTGCCATGGCCCTCTGGTCCGCACCGTTGGCGTAGACGAGCATGATCAGGGCTCCCACGAGCGCCAGGGCAACGGCAGCCGTTCCGGCGAGCAGGCGAGACTTCACTTTTTACTCCGTGGTGTCGTGGTCAGAGGGTGAGGCGGGCGATGGTGGCGCCGTAGTTGGGTGTGCTGCCCAGCTCAAAGCCTTGGGCCAGGGATACGAACTTCACGAAGTACCCCCTGATGGTTTTGTTGGCGACCTTTGCCCCGGACGTCCAGCCAATGCTTGCGAACTGGTAGCCGGTGACGTGGAACGCCGCGAAGCCCTTGATGTAGTACTTGCCGCCGGAACCTGTCCCCGTTGCCAGGTCGTACAGCGGAAGGAGGACGGTCTGGTTGTTCAACTGGCTGAAGTCCGCGGCCGTGCAGGTGGAGGGAACGCTGGCGCCCGTGTCGCTGGCGAACCAAATCCCGGAGTTGCTGGACGCTCCCGCCGTGGCAGTGATGGCGCACTTGGACGACGTGGTCTGCATCCAGCCGAAACCCCCGGGGATACCGCCGCATCCGTTCACCGACTGTTCCAGCACTTGCTCGGCGCCTTGGGCGCCGCCCGCTGGAATGTTCAGCTTGCAGTGGGCAATGGCCAGCGGCAGGATGGCTGGGCCCTTGGACGGGGTTCCCCACGTGGCCGATGCCCGTGCACCGACTTCCTTGCCGGGAATACCGAGTGCCCTGGCGAAAAACAGGGAGACGGAGTTTTCGGGTGCGCCCGGTTCCTTGGCGCTGGTGGTGACAGAGACGGTGCGGGCTGCCTTGTCGAGCTGGATGCCGTAGACCTTGCTCATCCCGTCCAGCGCGTTCTGGTTGGCGAGGCTCCCGGCAAGTGCCGACGTCGTCGAACAGTCGGCAGCGGAGGTGTCCTTGGCGCATTTCTGGGCCACTGCGATGGCGGCCGAATCGGCGCCGCTTTGAAGTTGTGCGTGTTCGGAGTGGATGTTTCCGACGTCGACGGCTATGGCGACAAAGCCCAGGAGCGTGACCAGCAGAATGGCAACGATGACCGAGACGGCGCCCCTTTCCCTGCCATCCGCGCCTAACCGCCGCACAGCATGACCCCTTTGCCCTTCATCGGAAACGGTCCTGCGATGCCGGTGATGGTGGCAAGGTTGTAGTTGATGGTGATGGTCACCTGTTTGTCAGTGGTGCAGGCAGCGGGGCTGATGGTGATGCTCGAGTCGGGGATGGTGCTGCTGACGGAAGAGGCTGCGTTCCTGACAGCTGTCCTGGCCCCCGTGGGATCGTTGTTGATGGCCATCACCCTGACGCCGTCGCGTGCGGCATTGGTAAGGGTGATCTGGGTGTTGTACGCGCGGCCGAATTCGATGGTCCCGAGCACCAGCATCAGGAGGAGGGGCAACAGTATCGCGAATTCGACGGCGGCTGCCCCGCGTTCCGAATTGTTCGACACCTGCTGCACCTCCTCCTGGGTGACTGGTTCGTTCCCTGCGTTGGGTTATGCGGTTCCGATATGGGGTCCGGAACCGAACTACAGGTGCTGGCTAACCGGCGGGAGTAGTGGGGGGCACCGTGGGAACGGTTACCTTACCCGCCACGTTGTTGAAAAGTCCCAGCAAGTTGTTGCCGAGAAGTGAAACGGCGACGATGATGACGACGGCAATGAGGGCGACCATGATGCCGTATTCGACGGCCGTGGCACCCTTCTCTTCGCTGCGCAGGCGAATCATGAGGTTGGTGTACAGAGAAAGCATTTGTTGGCTCCTGTGCGAGACGGATGGCTGGCCCTTCACCAGCGCTGAGTCGAAGTTAGCAACGGGAATCGGCGGCTTGACCGGATCTTGCAGCATCCTGCGCAAAGCCTTGACGAGGTGCACTTTGCCTTCGCGGATGCTGTGCTGCCACTGGGCTGAAGCTGGGTTTCCCTCATCGGTGGGCACAGAAAGGACCCCCTCGGTTCTGGGTGCCGAGGGGGTCCGGTCTTTCGGGCGCCGTGGGCGCGGTTGGGGTGGTCTGGCGGCTACGGAATGCCCAGGGCCGTCTTGATCCCTGTGGTCAGGTCATTGAACGAATCGTTCAGGGCGAGCCCCAAGGCGCCCACTCCAGCGACAATGACTATGGCGATGAAGCCGACGGAGATTCCGTACTCGGTGGCGGTCGCTCCCCGCTCTTCGTTCCGGACGCGGCCGGCCATACGTCCGAGGGAGACAGCAAATCGAATGAGAGTATCCATGGTTCCTCCTACGAAAACGCCGCGATGATGTTCATGACTGCCGGACCCAGCAGGATGATGAACAGGGTGGGGAAGATGAAGAAGATCAAAGGAAACAGGATTTTTACCGGGATCTTCATTGCGTGCTCTTCAGCCCTTTGGCGCCGCTTCAGCCGCATCTCGTGAGCCTGGATCTTTAACACCTTGGCGATGGCAATGCCGTAGGCGTCCGCCTGCACGATCGCTCGGATGAATGAGCGTAAGTCAGGGACGTCAACACGGTCGGACATGGCCAGATAGGCCTCCTTCCTGGAACGGCCTACTTGCATGTCCTGCAGCGTCCGGGTCATCTCGTCGGCCAGCGGACCGCTGCCATTCTGGGCAGTGCGGGCCATGGCGGCCTCGAAGCCAAGTCCTGCTTGGACTGAGATCAGCATCTGGTCAAGCGTGTTGGGCAGTTCCTGGCGAATTCTCGCCCTTCTTTTCTCGGCGGTACTGCGTACAAGCAGGTCCGGAGCGAAGTATCCAAAGGCGGCAGCCCCCAGGAAGATGGCGAACCGGAAAGGTTCGGGATGCACGAGAAAGTAGAACAGGCCGAGAAGTCCTGCTCCGAGAGCCAGCAGTGGCTTGACCACCAAAAGGCGCTCCAGCGGCCACTCCTTTGGCCTTCCCATGGCCGCAAGTTGCTTGTCCAGCCAGGCAACGTAGCCCACAGGTGTGATCTTTCGTGCCATTGCCGAGAACTCGGCTGACAGGTTTTGCGGGGCGGCGTTCCTGGCCCGCTGCCCCAGATTTGCTTGGATATTGCGGATCGCAACCCTGTCGGTCGCGACGACAGACCAAACCAGATAGGTGATAGGGACGACAATTGCGAGTATCGCTCCCAAAGCCAGTGGTGACATGTCGGGCCTCCTAAAACTTCGGCTTTATGAGTCGGCTAAGCCAGAAACCGCCGGCGGTAAGCATGACCGCAGCCGCCCCGAGCATCAGGTATCCGGGGACAGTGCTCATGAACGTCTTCGCGTACTGGGGATTGATAAAAATCAGGGCGAAGAACAGAACTACGGGAAGCCCCATGAGAACGGCTGCAGACATCTTGCCTTCAGCGCTGAGGGCCTTCACCTGGCGCCGAATCTGGTTGCGGTCGCGGATGGTCTCACCCACGTGATCGAGAACTTCAGCCAGGTCGCCGCCGACTTCCCTGTGAATCTCGATTGCTTGTGAGATCCAAGCGAAGTCTTCGCTCCTGGTACGTGCAGCCACGTCGGTCATCGACTCACTAAGATCCCGGCCGATCCGTGTCTCGTTGACGATGCGTGCCAACTCTTCTGACATCGGAGCATCGGTTTCCCGTGCCGAAGCGTCGACAGCCCTCAGCAGGGAGTGGCCCGCCCGCATGCTGCCGGTCAGCATCTGCAGTGTGTCCGGTAGCTGCTCGTCAAATTTGCTTCTCCGCCTGGCTGCCAATGCGGACAGATAGGCAAACATGCCTGCCGGCACAACGCCGAGCATGAGGATGCCGAAGAAGAGTCCGCCCAACAGGAAACCAAATACACTTCCGGCCAAGGCTCCCGCGCCCATCATGAGCAGGAAGTTGGCTGGCTGGGTCTTGAGGCCGGCACGCTCCAGTTTTTCCCTGCTGATGAGGAAATCGTCCCTGCCTCGTAGCTGTTTGTTGATAACGCCCACCGCAGAATCGGTGAGTACTGTCAGCTTTGAGGTGGCAACCGGGACATCAGGACGCCGGCGGGACAACGGGATGGTGTTTCCCGGCTTCAAGACGACCATAAAGAGCAGGAGGAACGCCGCGAAGATGGAGGCCACACCTAAGACGGCAAGGGTCACGGGTACTTCTGCTTCCATCACCGGCCCCTGACTGCGTGTGCGCCGAAAACTGCTGGCGAGATCCTGATGCCGAGTTCCTCGAAACGATCCGTAAACCGGGGACGGACGCCCGTGGGGACAGGTTTGCCAAGGAACCTGCCGTTTGCATCAATTCCTGCTGAGTAGTCGAAGACGAAAGCGTCCTGAAGTGTGACGATGTCACCTTCCATACCCTGCACTTCGGTAATGTGCGTTACGCGGCGGGATCCGTCGCGGAGCCGTGAGATGTGGACGATGAGGTTTACGGCGGAGGCAATCTGCTCACGGATGGCGCGCAACGGCAGGTCCATTCCGGCCATCAGCACCAGGGTCTCCAAGCGGGCGACTGCATCCCTGGGGGAATTGGCGTGGACGGTTGAGATCGACCCGTCGTGACCTGTGTTCATTGCCTGCAGCATGTCCAGGGATTCACCGCCGCGGACCTCGCCTACAACGATTCGGTCCGGCCGCATTCGCAGGGAGTTGCGAACCAGGTCGCGAATAGAAACTTCTCCCTTCCCCTCGATGTTGGCGGGGCGGCTCTCCAACCGAACGACGTGATCCTGTTGGAGCTGCAATTCCACAGCATCCTCGATAGTCACGATGCGGTCTGTGACGGGAATGAACGAGGACAACACGTTCAGCATGGTTGTCTTGCCTGTGCCTGTGCCGCCCGAGACGATGATGTTCATACGGGCCAAAACACACGCCTGCAGGAGCTCGGCCATCTCCGGAGACAAGCTTCCAAACTCAATCAGTTTCTGCACGGTCAGGGCTTCCCGGCCAAACTTCCGGATGGTCAAGGATGCACCGTTTACCGCCAGCGGCGGGATGATCGCGTTGACGCGTGACCCGTCTGCAAGCCGGGCATCTACCAAGGGGGATGATTCGTCGATCCGCCGACCGATGCGGGTAACTATTCGTTCGATAACTCTCCGCAAAGCATCTTCGTTGGCGAACTTGGTGTCCGTAAGGAAGAGACGTCCGCCGCGTTCCACATAGATCTGATCCGCGCGGTTCACCATGATCTCAGTGACGGAGGGATCATCAAGATAGCGTTGCAGGGGACCGTGCCCCAGGACGTCGTCAATGATTTCGCGGGTAAGACGCTGCCGCTCACCCTGTGACAAAGGAACCTGCTCTTCGTCCACGACGGCTTTCAGCTCGTCCTTCACGAACTGGTGCAGCTCGGATTCGTCCAGTGACGAGTCAGTGATTCGAGAACCAAGGCGTTCATACAGGGCCTGACTCGCCCGCTCTTTCAGCCCGTTAAGAGCCTCGCTTGCGCTGCCGACTGTCACGTCAACTGTTACAGGGGCATGCGCCTGCTCGGCAGCTTGTGCTTGTTGGATAGCACCTAAGGTCGCCGGCGTCGATGCCAAAGCCTCGAGGGAGTCCCCTGCAGGCTCTTCGCCCCGCAACTTTGCAAACCGATTAGAGAGATTCACTGCACTACCGCCCTTCTGTGGAGCTTCTTGCGGGGGCCTTCCCAGTTGGGTTTAAAGCGATCCACCAGCTGCCGAAGTCCCTTGGCAGCGGCATCTCGACTGCCGTCCTGCAGCAGGGGAACCCCCTTATTCGTCGAAAAGGGAACGGCGCGAGACCTTGGGAGGACTACGTCGACAGGCGCGCCGATCGTGGCTTCGACGTCCTGGACTGTCAGTCCAGTCCTCCGGTCTGCCATATTCAGCACGACGTGCCTGTTGTCTGGCAGCAAGTCGAGTTCAGAAAGTATCTGGAACCCGGTTCGCAGTCCGCGAATGCTGGGGACGTCCATGCCGCAAACCCATACCGCATCAGTTGCTTGCTCCAAAGTTGCCAAGACATGCTCGCCAAGACCGGGAGCCGTGTCCACAACCACATATTGGAACTCTGTCCGAAGCTGGCGGAGCAGGTTACTGATATGTCCGCCGGAAATCTTGTCCATGTCAATGGGGTTCCGTGGGGCACAAAGCGCATAGATGTTGGCTGGATGAAGTGACAGGTAGGTCTTCAGAACCATGGCATCCTGGCTGGCAGCCCCTACGACGGCATCCGAAATGGTGTACTCGGGTTCAATCATCAGGCCGCTGGCAATGTCCCCGAATTGAAGATCCAGATCTACGAGGACCACGCTCATCGGCGCCACCTGCCCGAGCCCGATGGCTAAGTTACTTGCCACCGTTGTCTTGCCTACGCCTCCCTTTGGTGACATCACCGCAACCACGCGGCCACCCTCGGCTGTTGGCCTCTCGGCTGCGTTCGGAGCCAAGCCCCGCCGGCGGCCCGCTGCCGCCAAGCTTGCCCTTTCGACCAGTGCGCGGATCTGCTCCATGTCTGCAGTCGGCGGAAGAATGTCCCGGATGCCGGAACGCATAGCCTGCAGCGCCAGCTCACCGTTGTCTTCGGCCACAAGGACAATGCTGATCTCGGGGTATTGAAGGTCCAGTACTGCTGCGAATTTGAGCGCATCTTCGCGGGGTAATCCCGGTCCCAAGATCAGTACTTCCGGAGGTTCGCCAACCTGTTGGCGAAGAATGTCGTCAGGCGACTCCGGCAGGTAATTTGCCTGGAAGGACTGCAAGGAGCCGCTCAGCGGAGCTACTGAGGCTCGAACGGAGCGTTCGTAGTCGGGTGAGGGGGTAATGAGAATGAAGCGGCTCATCGGAATACCTTGGTCTGATTCACTACTCCGCTGGTGCCTTCCGTGGCGCCGGCGGGCTCCTTGGAGAGGTAAATTTTTCCAAACTCAGCCGCGTAGACCAGCTTTTCTGCATCTACGGCGTCCCGAGCAAGGGTGATCAGATAAGAGTCGCCGGCCGCCTGCTTATTGCCCTCCGCCTTGAGAGCACCCGTAGAGCTGGCCTGGGTGGCCTCGCCCTGAGTCTGGACTGATTGTCCTGAACTGAACTGGACCGCCGTAACCAAAACCTTGTGGAAAGTCAGTTGCGTTCCGTTCCCACCACCGGCAGTTGAGTCACCAAGAGAAATGAAGACACCGACGGTGTCGCCTGCCTGTATCGTCCCGCCCACCACACGGTCGATGTCGAGCCGAACGGTAATTTCCTGAAGCCCGGCAGGGACCTCCACCCTTGCGGGTCCGATGAACGTGCTGGCCTCAACCAAACGGCTGCTCAGCAGTTGCTCACCGGGAACCAGACCAACAGCGGTCACCTTCGATTCAATCGCGCTGAGGTCCTCGATGGCGTCCTCCGCCACTGCTGCCCTCGGGACGGCTTTGGTGGTCAGATACTGGTTGAGTTCTCGGGCAGGCGTTCCGGCGGGCACACTCTGTTTGACGACCAGGATGTCCTCAGTCTCAGTGTTTGCAAGCGCGCGGCGGTCGGCGCCTTGTACGTAGTTGAAGAGGAGGACGGTGCCTATAACCGCTACAACCAGCGCGGCGATGCCTCCCAGTAGGCGTGCTTTCATTTCTTTCCCCTTAGAGCTAACTATTTGATGAGACGGATTTCTGAAGTTCCCCAGTCCGTCCCACCGGTAGTCGCGCTACCGGACCCGATGGTGTTGAACTTGATGAACTGGCCGATAATGCAGCGTTCCTGCCCCCCGTTGCAGGCGAGAGCGCTCGTCATGCCTGGATCGCCGGCAGTGTTGCGGAACTCGTACTCATGGTTGTTTCCGAACTTCCACCCCCAGATTTTGAATGTGGCATAACCTGCGATGTTGAAGACTCCTGTATTTCCCGTTCCCGTTGCTGTGTCGAAAACCGGGAACAAGACTTTGACCTCCCCTCCGGCCTCGATCGTGGTCTTCCAACCCGACAGGATGTCGGCGCAGCCGCTGGGCGGATTATTGCCAGGATCGCCGGCCATTCCGTTTGTGCCCGTGATGGTGGTTGCGTTGCAGGGTGAAGACTCATCGAGCCAGCCCCAGCCGCCGGGAATCTGCGTCCCCGAAGGACCGGTGCAGGTCATGCCGGGTTTGTAGGAAATCTTTTGGACGACCCCTGTTGCGGATGCAGTAGTCAGGTTGAAGCAATCGTCCGAGAGGGCGAGCGGAAACCCGGATCCGCTGCCTGGGAAGTGAGCGCCAGCAGTGGCTCGAGCCCCGACAGTAACTGGACCCGAGTTGATCGCATTTGAAAACAAATTCGTCAGAAAGCTTGAGGACCCATTCTTAGTCGAAGTTCTGACGGTAACCTGCCCCGGCACGCTGTAGTCGACTGATGCCTTACTTGCGGAGTCATTTGAGTTCGAATTCGCTAGGTTATCCGCCAGGGCCGAGTTGCAGGCTCCGTTCTTACAGCTAAGGGCAACGGCCAAAGCTCCGGCATCTGCACCGTTCTGAAGCTGTGCACGCTCGGCGTAAATTTGGCCGACGTCAACTGCCAGAGCACCGGCTCCGATGAGGACCAGCATCATCACGGCGACGGTGACGCCGGCTGCACCCTTCTCATTTGAGCCTGCCTTTTTTCGGTTCCTAATTAACCGCCACATTGCATGGACCCTTTACCTTTGATCACTAGTGAAGAACCAAAGAACCCCGTTAGCGAGCTGCCTGTGTAGGTGACAGTTACGGTGGCGTTCGGGCTAGGAGTTGCTGCGGGACACGTCGCAGCCGAGTAGTCGAAGCTCAGTAGCCCGGCATTGATTGATGGGGCCCCGGCCTTGCCGGCAGCGGTTGCCTTCGTCGTGTTTTTGGTAATCGCCATTGTGCGAGCGGCTTCACGGGAAGCTTGCGTCACCGAGACCTGGACGTTGTAAGCATTGGAGAACTCAACGATCGCGACGATCAATGCAATGAGGATTGGTGCCACCAAAGCGAACTCGACGGCGACAGCACCTCGTTCCGTGTCCCGCTTGTGTTTGGGGCTGCGTTTCAAGTGGTCCCCCTGGACAGTTGCAGCTTGGAAAGAGATAGAGTGTGCCGCGCCTGAAGAAATCAGGCACGGCACACCACACGCGTGGGGACTACCAGGTCCCAACCGTAACTGCGAGATCGCTGAAGAACGTGTTGAGGTTCTTGCCGAAGAGGGTCACGCCGGCGACGATTACCAGAGCGATGAGGCCCACAAGCAGTGAGTACTCTGTCGCCGTTGCACCCTTTTCGGAGGAGAAACGATCCTTGACGCCGGCGACGAAAGCCATCATCGAGACCATGAGAGAAGTCATTTTTATTTCCTTAATTCGGTGAAATGGAATTTAGTTGATTTCAACGAATTTCCAGCTGCCCCCATAAATCTTTAGCGGCTGGACTTCGCTAAGAAGAGATTGTCACTGGGGGGTATAAGGCAACAACGCGTAGTGGTACTCGACTTTTTAGGCTCGGGCGAAAATGCTGTACTCAGTTGCCGTCGGCAGTACTCAAGACCACAATCGAGAAAGATACCGACCACTTGGATTGGTTCTCAGGTTCCGCATATAGGTCTGGTAGCAGGGCAGGTTGATCCACTAGGGAAGGAGAACGGCAACTGCCAGTGTGGCCGCCAACATCGAGGGGCCATGGGCAACCTCTGCCGTGTTTTTGCGGCCTTTTCGCGCAACTGTGAGAACAGTGACGACTCCGTTGAGGATGAAGCCCAGGAGGCCACCGTAGAGAAGCTGCGTCCAACCTAAGTACCCTAGGTAGAGACCGATGGGTGCCGCGAGTTTGACGTCGCCCATTCCCATGGCTCCGGGTGAAATCAGCCCCAAAATTAAGTACGCAGCGAACAAAATCATCATGCTAAACAGCGCTCTAAGCATATTGTCAGCATGCTGACCAAATAGTGATGCGATTAACAGGAGGATGATCCCGCTGGCCAGGAGCAGTAGTACGAGGGGGTTTGGTAATAGGTGAAGCGAGAAATCAATCCTGGCCAACTGCACTCCTAGGACGGCCAGCAGAATAAAAGCCGGCAGTATCGTCGCCGTTCCAAATCGCAGCGCAAAGACGGCGCAGGCGATAGCGGTAAGGACCGCCGTCATAATTCTTACCTGCAGGCGCGGCACGCTGCCGAGCCTCGGAAGCAGTTTGGCGATCAGCACCTCTGCGATGGGGGAGAGGGCGACCCCCAGGAGTGCGGTGGTCAGAACCAGGAGCACACTGATGGAGTCTGAGTTCTCCGCTGACAACACCGCATCCCCCTGTGTAGATGAGCCGGCGGTGCCCCAGCGGCTTCCGGCTACCTCATTTTGACCCTGAACCGCCCAACGCGCTAATCTTGTAAGTCGTTGTGCGTGTCCTATTCCGATGGTGCGTGCCCGCTTGAGAATCCGGTTGCAGGATAGCTACTCAGGCGTGCACATTCGGAACCTCAGGATGACTGGTTACATAGAGCCCTCACCTCTGTTCCGGTAGCGCGCAGACAGTAGGTGCACGAGCTAGTGACACCTAAACAAGAACGCCAGAACAAGAACGAGGCAAACACCGTGCGTACGTACACCCCGAAGCCCGGCGATATCAACCGCCAGTGGCACGTCATTGACGCCACCGACGTTGTCCTTGGCCGTCTTGCAAGCCAGACCGCAATCCTGCTGCGCGGCAAGCACAAGGCCACCTATGCGTCCCACATGGACATGGGCGACTTCGTCATCATCATCAACGCCGAGAAGGTCGCGCTGACCGGTTCCAAGCTGGACCAGAAGCGCGCTTACCGCCACTCCGGCTACCCCGGCGGCCTGACCTCCGTCAACTACGCGGAACTGCTGGAATCCAACCCGGTCCGCGCCGTGGAGAAGGCCATCAAGGGCATGCTCCCCAAGAACTCGCTTGCTGCCCAGCAGCTGAGCAAGCTGAAGGTGTACCGCGGTGCTGAGCACCCGCACGCCGCCCAGCAGCCCAAGACTTTCGAAATCACCCAGGTCGCCCAGTAGTCCTGGCCACCAACCAACTTACTTATACAAGGAGAATCGTGGCTCAGAACGAAGAACTGACCACCGAGGCCGTCGAGGCCGAGGAAAACCTGACCAGCTACACCTCTGAGAGCTCTGCTGCAGAAGCCGCTCCCAAGAAGGAGCGCCCGGCACTGACCGTTGCCGGCGCAGCTGTTGGCCGCCGCAAGGAAGCCGTTGCACGCGTCCGCGTTGTTCCCGGCACCGGCAAGTGGACCATCAACGGCCGCGAGCTGGCGAACTACTTCCCCAACAAGCTGCACCAGCAGGACGTCAACGAGCCCTTCAAGATCCTTGATCTCGAAGGCGCCTACGACGTCATCGCCCGCATCCACGGCGGCGGTATCTCCGGCCAGGCCGGTGCCCTGCGCCTCGGAATCGCCCGTTCGTTGAACGAGATCGACGTTGAGAACAACCGCGCCACCCTGAAGAAGGCCGGTTACCTGTCCCGCGACGCCCGTGTCATTGAGCGTAAGAAGGCCGGTCTCAAGAAGGCCCGCAAGGCCCAGCAGTACTCCAAGCGCTAAATCCGCTTGTGCAGAAGCCCGTTCCGCCGTTTGGCGGGGCGGGCTTCTGTGTCAGTACTTTCTAGTCATCCTGGAGCGACCTGGCGTCCAGCAATGCCTTTGAGGCCTTGCGCGTGCCCAAAGCATCGCGACTCCATGACAGTCGGTATTCCGACACTCACTGATTTCCCCGTGTACTGAAACCCAAAGTCACCCACCGAACAGCCGCTACCCCTCGAACCTAGGCGTACTGGGTCAGGACGTTGTTTACATCGTGAATGGGTGAGGACCTCTTAGGTTGGTGGTCACCACACACAGCCAATGACTAAGAGGTCCTCATGTCCCACCGTAATGCCCGCCTGACTCCGCACGGTAGGCGGACCCTCATCGAGCGAGTCCTGGCCGGCCGTCCGGTAGCCCATGTGGCCAAGGAAATGGGCGTCTCGCGGACGTGTGCGCACCGCTGGGACACCCGGTACCGCGGCGACGGCTGGACCGGTCTTTGAGGACCGCAGCTCAAGGCCAAAGTCCTGCCCGCACGCCACCCCGGCAACGGTCGTATCCGAAGTCCTGGCCCGGCGGGTGGAGCACCGGGACGGCCCGGCCAATCTGGCGGTCCGCTGCGGGGTCAGTCCCAGGACGGTTTCCCGGATCCTTGCCCGTGCCGGCATGCCCAGGTTGTGGGATCTGGACCCGATGACCGGGGCACGGATACGGGCCTCCCGGGCTACCGACCGCAGGTATGAGCGCGACGCCCCGGAGACATGATCCACATCGACGTGAAGAAACTCGGCGGGATCCCGGACGGCGGGTGGCGGGCCGACCCGAACCAGTCCGCCCGCAACCATGCAGCAAGCCGCACACGGGTCGGTTTTGACTACGTTCACGTGGTCGTTGATGACCATTCCCGCCTGGCTTACGCCGAGGTCCTGCCCGATGAGAAAGGCCCGACCTGCGCGGCGTTTCTCACCCGCGCCGCGGCCGCCATGGCAGCTGCCGGTGCACCCGTCAAAAGAGTCATGACCGACAACGCCTTCGCCTACCGGCTCTCCCGCGCGACTTCCACAACGCCTTGGCGCGACTCGGGGCTAAACACATCCTGATCAAACCCCGCCACCCATGGCAGAACGGCAAAGCAGAACGCTTCAACCGCACCCTCCAGGAAAGCTGGGCTTACCGCCAACCCTGTCACCTCCAACCAGGCCCGGATAGACGCCCTGCAGCCATGGCTAGACTTCTACAACAACCACCGGCCCCGCGGCAGCCTCGGAGGCAAACCACCCATCAGCAGGTCCAAACAACCTATTGACTGAGTACACCTAGTTGCATGAGGGATGTGACCCGTAGGTCCACCCTGAGGTTCTTGGCGACGCTTCGTGTCCCTTCCTGTTAGGTCTTGACAGGACGAATAGGTTGTCGCCCGACGTAGGCTAACTGGGTTCATTAGCTAAATCGTAAATTTTGACGTTACCCACCATCTGCTCAGCAAAGTGTTCTTGCACCCATTGCGAAATTTCAATGGTGGCCAAGCTCAACTCGCCTCGGTCTAGGAGATCTTGCTGCCAGATAAAGTACCTAAGGTTGCCCTCCGCAACCAGCGTCTTGAACTGATTGAGATCTGGCGCGGGGTCGGTTCCAAGCCAGCCTCCAAGCGCAATGACTGGCTGACCGGACTCGAGCTGATACAGGGCGGCGTTCTGCGCTGAAAAGGTCGCCGCCGCCCATACTGAGCTGTTCTTTGTGTGCCGAAGCTTTTCCGTTACCTCCGCAAGCGGCGGCGTGCCGAAAGCGATCTGTTGAGCCCAGGCCGGTGAGCCGGACTTTGCAGCGCGCAGCAGACGCGACATGGCCATGGGATCGTTTGCAACAGGCCCTGACTGCGGGTTGGTGCCATTTTGAGGTGTGGATAGGGTGTAGAAGTTAGCGCCCGTGGGCGCTAGGACGAGAGCAACGGCTACAGTCACGGCGGCTAGGCGTGACTGTTTGACACCCCTATTGAACATCCAACCGATTACGGCGGCGACGCCGACGGTGATAGTCAATAGCTTAAAAATCGTGGGCCATTCGTCACTGTAGTTCATTACGCGGAGGCACATGTAGGTGGAAGACCCCACAATGAGTCCGCCAATCAGACGAACAATTAGCCTGTCGCGACCTCGCCACAGGGCGGCGAGCCCCACGGCTGCCACCACAGCCATTGGCGCTGCCAGCGAGTACGTGTAGTAGGTGTGAATCATGGATCCCATGAAGCACAACAATAAGAAAGTTGTTGAAAACCAGGCTGTCGAAATGACAGCTAGTACTTTCTGGGACTGGGTAAATTGCAAACTGCGATTGAGGATGATCATAACAATGGTCAACATTATTGCCGTAAATGTGAGCCACGCGATTTCTGGGGCAAAGTTTCCATCGAATATTCTGGTAAAACCTCCGTTGTATGGAGCAAGGTCATCATTTGGCAGTGCGCGTCCCCCGCTTATTTTGGTAGGAACTTGGATAAATCTCGCAATACCGTTGTAGTCGAGGGAGAGTTCAAGAATGCTATTTGTTGCTGATCCGCCGATGTAGGGGCGGTTTGTTTTCGGTGTGAGCTCGACGATCGCTATCCACCATCCACCGCTGAGGATGAGGGAGACTAGGGAACCGAGGAGGCGAATGAGGCGGGATCCGATTGTTCCGGCGCCGAGAAGCAGGACGGCGACGACCATAGCAGGGACGGGTAGGAAGGCCTGGATTTGTTTGGCCATAAATGCCAGGCCAAGGGCGGTGCCGCTGAAGAGGTACCAGGTCCAGCGGTTGTCTTCGATTGCCCTGACGATAAAGTACACGGCGGAAACGGTCAGGAGTCCCATGAGCGGTTCGGGGTTGTTGTAGCGGGACATGAGAACGACGACGGGGGTGGTGGCGTAGATAAGGCCGCCGAGCAGTGCCGGCGCGGCCGGGTAGCTTCGGCGGATGATCTTGTAGATGAGCCAGGTTGTTGCAATGCCCATAAGGGCTTGCGGTACGAGGATAGCCCAAGAGTTCAGTCCGAAGAGACGGACTGAGAGGGCCATGATCCAGATACTGAGGGGTGGCTTATCGATTGTGATGAGGTTCCCGGCGTCCAGGGAACCGAAAAAGAACGCCTTCCAGTCCTGGGAACCAGCCTGTGCTGCCGCCGAGTAATAGGGGTTGGCCCAGCCGTTTCGGTCCAGTCCCCAGAGGAAGGAAACAGCCGTTCCGAGGAGCAGAAGTGCTAAACCAATTCTTTCCCATGGCCAAGACTTCACTCGGGCGCTGGGAGATTCAATCGCCGGGTTAGCGTCGGCGTAACTGGTAGTCACCGGACGGGGCTTCCTGTGACGGGCAGTGTCAACAACCTCGCGCTGCGACCGGTGCGGCGCTCGCGGAATACCCAAAGCCGCAGGAGGACAAAGCGCATCAGGGTGGCCAACACGTTGGCGGCCGTTAGGACCAGCAGCTCCACATTTGGGGCAGCATCAGGATGGAGCAAGTGGAGCACCAACAGCGAAGAAGACGTAATGCTCCAGGCCAGCAGGAAGACCACCAGGCCTTGGACCTGTTGCGTGAAGATCTTCGCAGGTCCGGTGATCCCGAAGGTAAAACGCCTGTTGGCAGCCGTGTTGCCGACCGCCGTCATCAGGAGTGCGAGAAAGTTGGCTTCCTGTGCACCGAAGGGACCCTGCAGCATAAGGTAGAGCAACGCGAAGGCAAGGGTTGATGCGACACCCACCAGCCCGAAACGGAGAACCTGCCCGAAGAAGCTCGGCCGGCCAGCCGGCACGATGGGGCGGCGTCCAAGTTCCGCATAGATGGCCTGGACGGGAATGACTCCCCGGACGAGGGAGCCGGCAACCCGCACCATCCCCCGCAGATCGTCAAGGGCAGTCTGCTTGATGTCCACGCGGCTGTCCGGGTCGTCCACCCAATCAACGGGAATTTCGTGGATGCGGAGCCCGGAACGCTCGGCGATGATCAGCAGCTCTGTGTCGAAGAACCATCCGTTGTCCTCGACATGGGGCAGCAGGCGCCTGGCAACATCTGCACGGATCGCTTTGAAGCCACACTGTGCATCCGAGAACCGCACCTGCATGGTGCGCCGCAGCAGGAAGTTGTAGGAGCGGGAAATGAACTCGCGCTTCGGACCACGGCTGACCCGGGAGCTCTGCCCCAGCCGCGTGCCGATGGAAATGTCCGAATGCCCGGACAGCAACGGCGCCACCAACGGCGGCAGCGCCGCAAGGTCGGTAGACAAATCAACGTCCAGGTAGGCCAGGACTTTCGCATCGGACGCGCTCCATGCGTCCCTCAGTGCCAAGCCGCGGCCCTTGGCCTCAAGCCGGCTGTAAGCGACGTTCTCCAGGTGCTCGCTGAGTCGAGCGGCAATCACCGGCGTCCGGTCGGTGCTTGCATTGTCGGCGATGGTGATCTTCCACGTCGACGGCATTTCGTTCGTCAAGTATTCGGCGAGCCTTGTGATGCTGCTTTCGAGTACCGCTTCTTCGTTGTAGACCGGTACTACAATTTCGAGCGCCAAGCCCCCATAGCTAGGTGTCATGCATGGATCGTAGGGGCCGCCAAATAGGCGTGGCGAGGGTTTTCGACGAAGACAGGTAACTGCCATCCGATCCAAGTAGTCCGAGTATTCAGCCCTTCTCCGGCGCAGGTACACAACAAGTAGATTCGGCCCCTGATCGGCCGCCTACGCGGGCTGCGCCACCCCCATCCCATACACTTGAGCGGTGTCTAGATTATTTGGAACTGATGGTGTCCGGGGGTTGGCCAACGGCCTGCTGACAGCGGAGCTGGCCTTGCAGCTGGCCCAGGCGGCCGCCGTCGTACTTGGCCACGACCGCAACTCCAACGGTTCCCGGCCGCGCGCCGTGGTGGCCCGCGACCCACGCGCCAGCGGCGAGTTCATCGCCGCCGCGGTGGAGGCTGGCCTGTCCAGCTCGGGGATCGATGTTTACGACGCCGGAGTCCTGCCGACGCCGGCGGCGGCCTACCTGGTGGCGGACCTTGAGGCGGATTTCGGCGTCATGATCTCCGCATCCCACAACCCGGCCCCGGATAACGGCATCAAGTTCTTTGCCCGCGGGGGCCAGAAGCTCCCCGACGAGGTTGAAGACGCCATCGAGGCGCAGATGCAGAACGAGGCGGTCCGTCCCACCGGTGCCGACGTTGGCCGCATCCAGCGCTTTTCCGACGCCGAAGACCGCTACATCGTCCACCTCCTCAGCACCCTCCCGCACCGCCTTGAGGGCCTGACCGTGGTCCTGGACTGCGCCCACGGTGCCGCCAGCGGCTGCTCCCCGCAGGTCTTCAAGGACGCCGGCGCGGACGTCATTGTCATCGGCGCCGACCCTGACGGGCTCAATATCAACGACGGCGTCGGCTCCACCCACCTTGGCCCGCTCAAGGAAGCCGTCCTGCAGTACGGCGCCGACCTGGGCATCGCCCACGACGGAGACGCCGACCGCTGCCTGGCCGTTGACCACGAGGGCAACGAGGTGGACGGCGACCAGATCATGGCAGTCCTCGCCCTGGCGCTCAAGGAAGCCGGCAAGCTCAATGACGACGTGCTGGTGGCCACCGTCATGAGCAACCTTGGCCTCAAAATCGCCCTCCGCGACGCCGGCATCAGCATCCGTGAAACCGCCGTGGGGGACCGCTACGTCCTGGAAACCATGCGCGAAGGCGGCTTCAACCTGGGCGGAGAGCAGTCCGGCCATGTGATCTTCTCCGACCACGCCACCACCGGAGATGGGCTCCTGACTGGCCTGCAGCTGGCCGCCCAGGTGGCCCTGACCGGAAAGTCCCTCAAGGACCTCGCCGCCGTAATGACCAAGCTTCCGCAGGTGCTGATCAACGTCAAGGGCGTGGACCGCACCCGGGTCAAGAGCAGCGACGTCCTGGCCCAGGCCGTTGCCGCCGCCGAAGCCGCCCTGGGCGAGACCGGCCGCGTCCTGCTCCGCCCTTCCGGCACCGAACCCGTGGTCCGCGTCATGGTGGAGGCTGCGGACGAGGAGACGGCCCAGTCCATCGCCGAGCACCTTGCACAGGTGGTCCGCACCGAACTCGCGCTGGAGCTCGTCAGCGAGTAACCCAGACAAAAACAGAGGCCCGCTTCCTGAAAAGGAAGCGGGCCTCTGCCGTTAAGAACGACGTGCTAGGAAGCCCTGCTCCTGAGCTCGTCACGGATTTCGGTCAGCAGGGCGATCTGCGGGTCTTCGGCAGATTCTTCCTTAACGTCCTGGTTGATGCCGAGCCGGCGGTTGCGCCGCTCGATCATCATGTTCATCGGCAGGACCACCACAAAATAGATGGCGGCGGCGATCAGCACGAACGAGATGACCGAGGAAATGACCCGGCCATACAGGAAGCCCTCCCACTGCATGTCTTCAATGCCCTTGGCGCTGAACAGGCGCCCGATCAGCGGGGTGAGCAGGCCTTCCACGATGGAGGTGACAACGGCGCCGAACGCGGCACCCATCACCACCGCGACGGCAAGGTCAACGACGTTGCCCTTCATGATGAAGTTCTTGAATCCAGTCAACATGGATTCCAAGCTAGCCGAGTTCTATTAACCCTGCGTGAACCTGGGCCCCCTTTGTGGGCCCGTGTTGGGAACCCCGGACGTCCGTGGACCGTTGTGGACACCCGGCCCTAGGGATACCCAGGCGCCGCTCCCACCCCGAAGTACTCCTCCAGCGTGTTGATTCCGCGGTTCACCATATCCGTGGCCGCCTCCACGCCGATATAGCGCAAATGCCACGGCTCGTAGTAGTACCCGGTGATCTCGTGGAACATCCACGGATACCGCACCACAAACCCGAACCGGTGCCCGTTGGCTTTCGCCCACACAGCCGCCGGCTGGTCCGCGAAACACGGCTGGAAGGCGCACGCACCGCCGCCGTCCGCAATGTCGAACGACCACCCCGTCTGGTGCTCGGAATAGCCTGGCCGGGCGCTCGCCGTATCCGCATCCGCCTGGCCGCGGGACGCCACGTAACCGTTATAGGTGGTCACCTGGGTCGCGTAGGAGCGGTACCCGCTCGCCAGGACCATGACGACGCCGTCCCGCGCCGCCGCTGCGAACATCGCCTCGGCCGCTGCCGCCGTCGTGCTGTTCAGCAGTGCGGACTCGCCGGTTGCGGACGTCCTGACGGCGGGCCCCGCCAAGTCCGCCGGCGCATACGCCGCCGGTACCAGCGGGCGATGCTTGTTGACTACCACCCACGGGCTTGCCGGATCCGTCAGCGAGAACTGGCGGGGGAGCGCTGCCGAGGGTGACGGTGCAGCGGTGGCTGACGGAGGTGTTTCACCCACGGTGGCGGCCTCCGGAGCGGGTGCCGCGGTGGAGGGGACCGGCGTCGGCGAAGGTACAGGGGAAGCAGGCACAGGCGCGGACGACGACGGGACGGCCTGGGGTGCCTCCGGCGTGCAAGCGGTCAGGACAGTCAGTCCGGCCCCCACGGCGAGGAAGCGGGCAAAGCTGCGCCGCGTGGTGCCCGCCGTTCCGGAAGCCGCATCACAGTCGTAGCACACCTGTGCTAGACCTTCCTCAGGAGCATGCGGCGGATAGTGTGGTCCGCCTCTTTGGTGAGCACCAGCTGCGCCCGGCCGCGGGTGGGCAGCACGTTCTCCTCCAGGTTGGGCTCGTTGATCCGCTTCCAGATGTCCCTGGCCGTGCTTTCAGCCTCGTCATCGGACAGGCTCGCGTACCGGTGGAAGTAGGACTCCGGCTGCGCGAACGCGGTGCTCCGCAGCTTCCGGAACCGGTCCACGTACCACTCCTCGATGTAGGAGGTCTTGGCGTCCACGTAAATGGAGAAGTCGAAGAAGTCGCTCAGTGCCAGCCCCTGCCGGCCGTCATGCCGCGGGCGTGCCGGGGCCAGCACGTTCAGGCCCTCGACGATCAGGACGTCAGGGCGCCGCACCACCACTTCCTTGTCCGGAACGATGTCGTACGTGACGTGCGAATACCAAGGCGCGCGGACTTCCTCGGCCCCACCCTTGATCTCGCTGACGAACCGCAGCAGCGCCCGCCGGTCATAGGACTCCGGGAAGCCTTTGCGGTCCAGCAGCTGCCGGCGCTTCAACTCGGCCAGCGGGTAGAGGAAGCCGTCCGTGGTGATCAGCTCCACGTTGGGGGTGCCGGGCCAGCGGCGCAGCATCTCGCGCAGCACGCGCGCAATGGTGGACTTGCCCACCGCCACCGAGCCGGCCACGCCGATCACGAACGGCGTCCGCTGGGTCTGCTCGCCCAGGAAGGTGGTGGTTGCGGCATGCAGCTGCCCGGCCGCCTCAACGTACAGGTGCAGAAGCCGGGACAGCGGAAGGTACACCTCGCGGATTTCCTTCATGTCCAGGGGATCGCCAAGGCCACGCAGACGGACAATGTCCTCTTCGTTCAGGGGTTGTTCCATCTGGGCGGCCAGCCTGGACCAGGTCTGCCGGTCCAGCTCCACGAACGGAGAGGCACCCTCTCCATTCGCCTCGTTGCGTTGCAAAGTCACGTTAGAGATTCTGCCCCGCGCTCCGCGCATAGCGAAATGGAGCAGGGCCGGGGCGCGGCGCCACCTGCAAGAACGGCTCAAGAATCGGATTCCGGGTTTCTAGCAACCAGCCTGCACCCGATACCCTTGACTCTATGTGTGGAATCGTGGGTTATGTAGGCCGTTCTGTGAACGGTGCGGTTGATGGTCACAGCGCCTTGGACGTTGTCCTTGAGGGTTTGCGCCGGCTGGAGTACCGCGGTTATGACTCTGCCGGTGTTGCCGTGGTGTCCGAGGGCGCCATTGAGGCGCGGAAGAAGTCCGGGAAGCTGAGCAACCTGCTGGCTGAGCTGGAGGAGCGTCCGCTGCCGGAAACCCTGACGGGCATCGGCCACACGCGGTGGGCCACGCACGGCGGCCCCACGGACCGCAACGCGCACCCGCACCTGGCCGATGAGGGCAGGCTCGCGGTGATCCACAACGGCATTATCGAGAACTTTGCCGAGCTCAAGCTTGAACTGATCGACAAGGGCGTGAAGTTCCTGTCCGAGACGGACACCGAGGTTGCTGCCGCGCTGCTGGCGGACATCTTCCGGAACCAGCTCGGCGGGGACGTCTCCAACGGCGGCCTGACCCGCGCCATGGAGCTGGCCTGCCAGCGCCTCGAGGGTGCGTTCACGCTGCTGGCCGTCCACGCGGACCAGCCCGACGTCGTCGTCGCTGCCCGCCGCAACTCACCGCTGGTGGTGGGCCTGGGCGAGGGGGAGAACTTCCTGGGCTCTGACGTGTCGGGGTTCATTGATTACACCCGCCGGGCGGTGGAGCTGGGCCAGGACCAGATCGTCACCATCACCGCGGACACGGTGGAGATCACCGACTTCTTTGGGAACCCGGCCGCCGGCAAGGAATACCACGTGGACTGGGACCCGGCCTCGGCGAAGAAGGGCGGCTTCTCCTCGTTCATGGAGAAGGAAATCCATGACCAGCCCGACGCCGTGGCGCAGACCCTGCTGGGCCGCTCCGACCTCGAGGGCAAGCTGACGCTCAGTGAGCTGCGGATTGATCCGGAGCTGCTTAAGAAGGTCAACAAGATCATCGTCCTGGCCTGCGGCACCGCCGCGTACGCGGGCACGGTGGCGAAGTACGCGATTGAGAACTGGTGCCGGATCCCCACCGAGGTGGAGCTCGCGCACGAGTTCCGCTACCGGGACCCGATCCTGGACGAGAACACCCTGGTGGTATCCATCTCCCAGTCCGGCGAGACCATGGACACCCTGATGGCTGTCCGGTACGCCCGGGAACAGGGCGCGAAGACCATCTCGATCTGCAACACCAACGGATCGACCATCCCGCGTGAGTCCGACGCCGTGCTGTACACGCATGCCGGCCCGGAAATCGCCGTCGCCTCCACGAAGGCGTTCCTGGCCCAGATCACCGCCGCGTACCTGCTGGGCCTGTACCTGGCGCAGCTGCGCGGGAACATCTTCTCCGGCCAGATCGCGGACGTCCTGGCGGACCTGAACAAGATCCCGGCGAAGATCCAGGCCATCCTGGATAACGCCGGGCCGCTGCGTGAACTGGCACGGTCCATGGCGGACGAGAAGTCCGTGCTGTTCCTGGGCCGGCACGTGGGCTACCCGGTGGCACTCGAGGGTGCGCTGAAGCTCAAGGAGATCGCGTACATCCACGCCGAGGGCTTCGCCGCCGGCGAGCTCAAGCACGGCCCGATCGCGCTGATCGATGAGGGCCAGCCGGTGTTCGTGGTGGTCCCGTCCCCGCGCGGCCGCGACTCGCTGCACGCCAAGGTGGTCTCCAACATCCAGGAAATCCGTGCCCGCGGCGCCCGGACCCTGGTCATCGCCGAAGAAGGCGACGAAGCCGTCCAGGCCTACGCCGAACACGTCTTCTACGTCCCGGAAACCCCCACCCTGCTCATGCCGCTGCTGACCACCGTCCCGCTGCAGATCTTCGCCGCCGAACTCGCCGCCGCGAAGGGCTACGACGTGGACCAGCCCCGCAACCTCGCCAAGAGCGTCACCGTCGAATAGCGTCCCTGACAGCGGAAACCCCGGGCCCAACGGCCCGGGGTTTCCGCTTTAAGTCCAGACTTTGCGCTGATGGCGGATAACACTCATGACCGGCCTGCAACGTCCTCCGCACGATAGGCGTCACCGTAGAGTAGTGCCATGATCGTTGGCATTGGGGTAGACGTAGTAGACATCGAACGGTTTGGCCGCCAGCTGGAACGGACGCCGGGCCTTCGGGACAGGCTGTTCGTACCGGCCGAGCGGGAGCTGAACACGCGGTCCCTGGCCGCCCGGTTCGCGGCCAAGGAAGCCGTGGCCAAGGTGCTCGGCGCACCGGCCGGCATGAACTGGCAGGACTGCTGGATCGGCCTGGACCAGAACGGACCCACCGTCCAGGTCAAAGGCACCGTCCTGGCCGTGGCAGAGGCCAAGGGCGTCAAGCGCTGGCACCTCTCCATCAGCCACGACGGCGGGATCGCCACCGCAACGGTCCTGGCCGAGGGCTGACCCGGCCCGCCGCCCAGGGACCCGACACCCATGATCAGCGCCTACACCGGAACCCAGGTACGGGAAGCGGAACAGCCGCTCCTCGCTGCCGGGCTGGGTGACGTCCTGATGCAGCGCGCCGCCCACGGCCTGGCCAACGCCGTCATCACTGAACTGCGGGCCCGCGGCCACCGCCTGTACGGCAGCCGCGTGGTCGTGCTGGCCGGCAAGGGCAACAACGGCGGGGACGGCCTGTACGCCGGGGCGTTCCTCGCCGCCCGCGGGATGCGGACGACGGCGGTACTCACCGGCGGCGCGGCGCACCCGGCGGCACTGGCTGCTTTCCGGCGGGCGGGCGGCCGGGCCGAGAAACTTGACGGGGCGGCGCAGGACGGGCTGGCCGCGGAAGCCGCGCGCGCCGACGTCGTCATCGACGCCATCCTGGGCACTGGCGCCACCGGCGGGCTGAGGGGGGACGCCGCAGGGCTCGTGGAGGCTGTAAGCCGGGACCTGGCGGGCGCTGACCGGGGCGGATTCGTGGTGGCCTGCGACCTGCCCAGCGGCGTCAACGCCGATACCGGCGAGGCTGCCGAACCGGTGCTGCGCGCCGATCTGACGGTGACGTTCGGCGCCGCCAAGGCGGGCCTGCTGGCTGACCCCGGCGCCGACTACGCCGGCCGAGTCGCCGTGGTTCCCATCGGCATCGAAGAGCACCTTCCCGGCCCTGCCCTGCGGCGGCTGGAACCAACAGACCTTGGCCGAATCCTGCCGCACCCGGCACGGCGGGCACACAAGTATTCACGCGGCGTACTGGGCATCGTCGCGGGTTCCACGCAATACCCGGGCGCTGCCGTGCTTGCCTGCCGCGGCGCCCTGGCCGCCGGCGTCGGCATGGTCCGGTACCTTGGCCCGCCGGCCGTCGCTGACCTGGTGCGCCAGGCCTGCCCCGAGGTGGTCTGCAGCGACGGAACCGTGGCTGACAACCGCGTCCAGGCATGGCTCGTCGGCTCCGGCATGGGTCCCGGGGACCACGAACAACTGGCCCGGGCCGCCGACGCCATCGCCTCGGGACTCCCGGTGGTGGCCGACGCCGGTGCGCTGCCCGCATTGCCCTCCCGTCTCGACCCCCACGTGGTGCTCACACCGCACGCCGGCGAACTCGCCGCCCTGCTCACACGCCTGGAAGGGCGGGACGACGCACGCTTTGGAGACCGTGATGCCGTGGAAGCCGCCACCCTTGACGCTGCCCGCAAAGCCGCCACCCTGACCGGGGCAACGGTCCTGCTCAAGGGACCCGCAACGCTGGTGGCCGCACCCGAAGGCACGGTCTTCAGCCAGGCGGACGGCACCCCCTGGCTCGCCACTGCCGGCAGCGGCGACGTGCTGGCCGGCGTCATCGGTGCGCTGCTCGCCCAGGCGGGTCCCGGCGTCTGGCTTTCCCGCTCCCTTGGGATCAGCGGCGGCGGGCACTGGACTGTGCTGGCCGCGCTGGGAGCCTCGCTGCACGGCCTCGCCGGCACGGCTGCCTCGGACGCGCGGTCCGGCGGCCCTGTCACCGCGGGCGCCATTGCCGACGCCATACCGCAAACCTGGGGTAAAGTCAGCATGCTTAGTAACTCTGGAGCGTCGAAACGTAATAGTCACAGCCAACCATTACGGTAGGCATTAGTTCGCACCGGCAGTAGGGGCGTTCCGATGCCCTCTGCTGCTGACCAACAATGAGGAGCACGATGGAAGTCTGGCCTGGAACTGCCTACCCGCTGGGAGCTACCTTTGACGGCACCGGCACCAATTTCGCACTGTTCAGCGAACAGGCCGAACGGGTCGAACTCTGCCTCCTGGCTGACGACCTGACAGAAACACGGATCGAACTCACCGAAGTGGACGGCTACGTCTGGCACTGCTACCTGCCGCAGATCCAGCCCGGCCAGAAGTACGGCTACCGCGTCCACGGCCCTTACGAGCCGAACAACGGCAGCCGCTTCAACGCCAACAAACTCCTGATGGACCCCTACGCCAAGGCGATCCAGGGTGAAATCGACTGGGACCCCGCGCTCTTCTCCTACGAGTTCGGCGACCCCGAGTCCCGCAACGACGCCGATTCCGCCGCCCACACCATGCACGGCGTGGTCATCAACCCGTTCTTCGAATGGGACGGCGACCGCCAACTCCGGATCCCGTACCACCAGTCGGTCATCTACGAAGCCCACGTCAAGGGCCTGACCGAGCTGCACCCGGAAATCCCCGAAGAGCAGCGCGGCACCTACGCCGGCGTGGCCCACCCCGCCGTCATCGAGCACCTCAAGAAGCTCGGCGTCACCGCCATCGAGCTCATGCCGGTCCACCAGTTCGTCAATGACGGAACCCTGCAGGAGAAGGGCCTCAACAACTACTGGGGCTACAACACCATCGGGTTCTTCGCCCCGCAGAACACCTACAGCTCCACCGGCGAGACGGGCCAGCAGGTCCAGGAGTTCAAGGCGATGGTCCGGGACCTGCACCGGGCAGGCATCGAGGTCATCCTCGATGTCGTCTACAACCACACCGCCGAAGGCAACCACCTGGGGCCCACCCTGTCCTTCAAGGGCATCGACAACCAGGCCTACTACCGGCTGGTGGACGGCGACCTGAAGCACTACATGGACTACACCGGCACCGGCAACTCGCTGAACGTCCGCCACCCGCACTCCCTGCAGCTGCTGATGGACTCCCTGCGCTACTGGGTCACCGAGATGCACGTGGACGGTTTCCGCTTCGACCTCGCCTCCACCCTGGCCCGCGAGTTCTACGATGTGGACAAGCTCTCCACCTTCTTCGAACTCATCCAGCAGGACCCGATCGTGTCCCAGGTGAAGCTGATCGCCGAACCCTGGGACGTTGGCCCCGGCGGCTACCAGGTGGGCAACTTCCCGCCGCAGTGGACCGAATGGAACGGCAAGTACCGCGACACCGTCCGTGACTTCTGGCGGGGCGAGCCCTCCACCCTGGGCGAGTTCGCCTCGCGCCTGACCGGTTCCGCGGACCTCTACGAAAGCTCGGCGCGCCGCCCGGTGGCATCGATCAACTTCGTCACCGCCCACGATGGCTTCACCATGCGGGACCTGGTGTCCTACAACGAGAAGCACAACGAGGCCAACGGCGAAGGCAACAACGACGGCGAATCCCACAACCGGTCCTGGAACTGCGGGGTCGAAGGTGATACCGACGACGAAAAGGTACTGGTGCTGCGTGCCCGCCAGCAGCGGAACTTCCTCGCCACGCTGCTCCTGTCCCAGGGCGTGCCCATGGTGCTGCACGGCGACGAACTGGGCCGCACCCAGCAGGGCAACAACAACACCTACTGCCAGGACTCCGAGCTCAGCTGGATCCACTGGGAAGCCATGGACCAGCCGCTGATCGAATTCACCGCCTTCGTCAGCAAGCTCCGGCACGACCACCCCACCTTCCGCCGTAGCCGCTTCTTCGACGGCCGCCCGGTGCGCCGCGGCGAGGGCGAAAAGCTGCCGGACATCGTCTGGCTCAAGACCGACGGCACCGAAATGCTGCCCGAGGACTGGGGAAGCGGCTTCGGCCGGACCATCGGCGTCTTCTACAACGGCGACGGTATCCAGGAACAGGACTCGCGCGGCCGCCGGATCACCGACGACAGCTTCCTGATGGCCTTCAACGCCCACGACGACGACGTGGACTTCCTGCTGCCCACCGACGAATACTCCCAGTACTGGGAAGTCCTGATCGACACCGCCGCCCAGGCAGACGCTTACGAGCCGCTGAAGGCAGGCGCCACCCTGACCCTCGAGGCCAAGTCCATGGTGGTCCTGCGCGCTTACTCCGGCCCCGAGACCGAGGTGGACCTCTCCGCAGCGGCGTCATTGGCGTCCATGGCGGAGCATGAAGAAGCCCAGGAGGAGATGGTGGAAGCCCAGACCCAGGCGGCTGCCGAGAGCGAGGCGAAAGCAACCGGCGCCGACAAGGAATCCGCCGACGGAACGTCCGCCGGCAAGGAGCCCGCCGGGAAGGACGCCGCGGAATGAGGACCCCGGCCTCCACGTACCGCCTGCAGATCCGCAAGGGTTTCACCCTGTTCGACGCCGCGGACACAGTCCCGTACCTGAAGTCCCTGGGCGTCGACTGGGTTTACCTCTCGCCCATCCTGACCGCTGAGCAGGGCTCGGACCACGGCTACGACGTGACCGACCCCTCTGCCGTCGACCCCGAACGTGGCGGACCCGAAGGGCTGCTCGCCCTGTCCAAGGCGGCCCGCGACCATGGCATGGGTGTGCTGGTGGACATTGTCCCCAACCACGTGGGCGTCGCCACCCCGGTGCAGAACCCGTGGTGGTGGTCCCTGCTCAAGGAAGGCCGCCAGTCCCCGTACGCTGACGCGTTCGACGTCGACTGGGACCTGGGCGGCGGCAAGGTCCGGCTCCCGATGCTCGGCTCCGACGCCGACCTGGACAAACTGGAACTCAAGGACGGCGAACTCCGCTACTACGACCACCGCTTCCCGGTGGCCGACGGCACCTGGTCCGACGGCGATTCACCGCAGGAGGTCCACAGCCGCCAGCACTACCAGTTGATGGACTGGCGGCGGGCTGACGCCGAACTGAACTACCGGCGTTTCTTCGCGGTGACCACCCTGGCCGGCATCCGGGTGGAAGATCCCCAGGTCTTCGAAGAGGCGCACGCCGAGGTTGGCCGCTGGTTCACCGACGGCCTGGTGGACGGCCTGCGCGTGGACCATCCGGACGGTCTGGCAGACCCCGCCGGCTACCTGCGCTGGCTCAAGGACCTCACGGGCGGCGCCTACGTCCTGGTGGAAAAAATCCTGGAACCAGGGGAGGTGCTCCCCGGCGACTTCGCCTGCGAAGGCACCACCGGATACGACGCGCTCGCGGACGTGGACCGGGCGTTCGTGGACCCCGCCGGCCAGGCGGGCCTGGATGCGCTGGACGCCGACCTGCGCGGGACGCCCCAGCCGGCTGATTACGCGGAGATGATCCGCGGGACCAAACGCATGATTGCGGACGGCATCCTGCGCTCGGAGGTCCTTCGCCTGGCCCGCCTGGTGCCGGAGTCCCACGGGCTGGAGCTGGAACAGGCGGCCGATGCTGTTGCCGAAATCATCGCGTCCTTCCCCGTCTACCGGACCTACCTGCCCACCGGTGCCGATGTCCTCAAGGAGGCCTGCGAGTCCGCCGCCGAACACCGGCCGGACCTGGCCGTAGCCGTGGGCACGCTGCTGCCCCTGCTGCTGGATCCCGCCAACCCGATTGCAGTCCGGTTCCAGCAGACCTCCGGCATGGTCATGGCCAAGGGTGTGGAGGACACCGCGTTCTACCGGTACACCCGGCTGGGCACGCTGACGGAGGTAGGCGCCGAACCCACCGAGTTCGCCGTGTCCCCGGAGGAGTTCCACCGGCGGATGCGCCGGCGCCAGGATGAACTGCCGCTGTCCATGACCACCATGTCCACCCACGACACCAAGCGCAGCGAGGACGCCCGGGCACGCATCTCCGTGATAGCCGAAGTGCCGGGGGAGTGGGCCGCCACCCTGGACACCCTCCGGAAGCTGGCCCCCATCCCGGACGGCCCCTACGAGAACCTGCTCTGGCAGGCCATCATCGGCGCCTGGCCGGCCAGCCGGGAACGGCTGCAGGGCTATGCGGAAAAGGCGGCGCGGGAAGCCGGGAACTCCACCAAGTGGACGGACCCGGACGAGGACTTCGAGTCCAAGGTCAAGGCCGCCGTGGATGCCGTGTTCGACGACGCCGGCGTCGCGCGGGTAGTGGAAGACTTCGTGGCCCGGATCGATGCGTTCGCGGCGTCCAACTCCCTGTCCGCCAAGCTCGTCCAGCTGACCATGCCCGGCGTGCCCGACGTGTACCAGGGCAGCGAATTCTGGGAACGGTCCCTGACGGATCCGGACAACCGTCGTCCCGTGGACTTCGCGGCCCGGGAGGCGGAGCTGGCAAAGATCGACGCCGGGACGTTGCCCGCCGCGGGCACCGAGGCCAGCAAGCTCCTTGCCGCGTCCCGCGCCCTGCGGTTGCGCCGGGACCGCCCTGAGCTGTTCCGGGGCTACATCCCGGTCACCGCCACTGGTGCGGCGGCAGGGCACCTGCTTGCCTTCTCCCGCGGCGTCGCCGACGGCACCCCGGGAGCCCTCACCCTGGCCACCCGGCTCCCCGCCGGACTGGAAGCCGACGGCGGCTGGCGCGATACCGCCGTCGTCCTTCCCGCCGCCATGCGCGACGAACTCACCGGCGCCGCCCACGGGCCCGGCAGCGTTTTGGTGTCCGACCTCCTGGGTACCTACCCGGTGGCCCTGCTCGTCCCGGCGGATGGAGGAAACTCATGACCCTGGTCAACAACGGACCCGAACGCTTCGATGTGTGGGCGCCTGAAGCTTCCTCGGTGATCCTGGTGGCGGACGGCCGCCAGTACCCGATGGAGCAAAAGGAGACCGCCCCGGGGAGCGAGGGCTGGTGGACGGCCCCCGGTGCGCCGGCCAGCGGGGAGGTGGACTACGGCTACCTGCTCGACGGCGACAGCCACCCGCTGCCGGACCCCCGTTCCCGGCGGCTCCCGTCCGGGGTCCATGAACTGTCCCGCACCTTCGACCCCGCAGCCCACAGCTGGCAGGACTCCGGCTGGAAGGGCAAGGAACTCCAAGGCGCGGTCATCTACGAACTCCACGTGGGAACCTTCACCCCCGAAGGGACACTGGACGCGGCAGCCACCAAACTGGACTACCTGGTTGACCTCGGCGTCGATTTCATCGAGCTGCTGCCGGTCAACGGGTTCAACGGCACCCACAACTGGGGCTACGACGGCGTCCAGTGGTACGCCGTCCAGGAAGGGTACGGCGGCCCGGCGGCCTACCAGCGCTTCGTGGACGCCGCCCATGCCGCCGGCGTGGGCGTCATCCAGGATGTGGTGTACAACCACCTCGGACCCAGCGGGAACTACCTGCCAAAGTTCGGCCCGTACCTGAAACAGGGCGACGCCAATACGTGGGGCGATTCGGTCAACCTGGACGGCCCGGGCTCCGACGTGGTCCGCGAGTACATCCTGGAAAACCTGGCGCTGTGGCTGCGCGACTACCATGTGGACGGGCTGCGGCTCGATGCCGTGCACGCCCTGCGGGACGAAAGGGCCGTGCACATCCTCGAGGAATTCGGCGCACTCGGCGATGCCGTGTCGGCCGAAACCGGGCTGCCCAAGACGCTCATCGCCGAATCCGACCTGAACAATCCGCGGCTGATCTACCCGCGGGACGCCAACGGATACGGCCTGGACGGACAGTGGAGCGACGACTTCCACCACGCCGTCCACGTCAACGTCAGCGGTGAGACCACCGGGTACTACTCCGACTTCGAGTCGCTCGCCGTGCTGGCCAAGGTGTTGAAGGACGGTTTCTACCACGACGGCAGCTACTCCAGCTTCCGTGGCCGGCACCACGGCCGGCCCATTAACGCCTCCCTGGCGCATCCGGCGGCGCTGGTGGTCTGCAACCAGAACCACGACCAGATCGGCAACCGGGCCACCGGGGACCGCCTGGCACAGTCCCTGTCCCACGGGCAGCTGGCCGTGGCCGCGGTGCTGACCCTCACCTCGCCGTTCACGCCCATGCTGTTCATGGGGGAGGAGTACGGTGCCACCACGCCGTGGCAGTTCTTCACCTCCCACCCCGAACCGGAGCTCGGCAAGGCGACTGCGGAAGGCCGGATCAAGGAATTCGAGCGCATGGGGTGGGATCCCGCCGTCGTGCCCGACCCCCAGGATCCGGAGACATTCCGCCGGTCCAAGCTGGACTGGGACGAGGCCGCCCAGGGTGACCACGCCCGTCTGCTGGAGCTCTACAGGTCGCTGACCGCCCTGCGCCGCGCCCACCCGGAGCTGGCCGGCGCCGGCTTCGGGGAGACGGACGTGGCGTTCGACGACGACGCCCGCTGGCTGCGCTTCCGCCGCGGTTCGATGGAGGTGCTGGTGAACTTCGCGGACGCCAAGGTCCGGCTGGAGGATGTGTCCGGTGCGGTGCTGCTGGCCACGGACGACGCCACCGGGCTGGACGGCGGCGCGCTGACCCTGGCGCCGTGGAGCGCCGCGGTGGTGAAGTCCTAACGGGTTCGGAGCGTTACGCCGCGGACTGGCATTGTCAGCCCGCGGCGTAACTTTTCCCTGCCCGCCTGTAGCGCGGGTCACAGCTGGCAGGATGGACCCCATGACCTATGCAGCAGCGGAAAACCGCTACGAAACCATGCCCTACCGCCGTGTTGGCCGCAGCGGACTGAAGCTGCCCGCCATTTCGCTGGGTCTGTGGCACAACTTCGGTGACGACAAGCGCTTCGACGAACAGCGTGCCATCCTTCGCCGGGCGTTCGACCTGGGCGTGAACCACTTCGACCTCGCCAACAACTACGGCCCGCCGGACGGATCAGCGGAAACCAACTTCGGCCGGCACCTCAAGGACGACTTCAGGCCCTACCGCGACGAGCTGGTCATCTCCACCAAGGCCGGCTACTACATGTGGCCCGGCCCCTACGGCGAATGGGGTTCACGCAAGTACCTCATCTCCAGCCTGGACCAGTCGCTGCAGCGCATGGGACTCGACTACGTGGACATCTTCTACAGCCACCGGCCGGACCCGGAGACGCCGCTGGAGGAGACCATGGGCGCCCTGGACTATGCCGTCCGCTCCGGCAAGGCGCTCTACGCCGGCATTTCGTCCTACACCCCGGAGCAGACCCTCGAGGCCGCCCGGATCCTCAAGGAACTCGGCACGCCGCTGCTCATCCACCAGCCCAGCTACTCCATGTTGAACCGCTGGACCGAGAACGGCACCCCCAACCTGTACGAGGCCCTCGACCAGGTGGGGGCCGGGTCCATCGCCTTCTCCCCGCTGGCCCAGGGGATGCTCACGGACCGCTACCTCAACGGCATCCCCGCGGACTCCCGGGCCGCCAAGGCCCGTTTCCTGTCCGAGGACGCCATCACGGACGAGAAACTGGAAAGGATCCGCGGGCTGAACGCCATCGCCCAGGGCCGCGGCCAGTCCCTGGCCCAGATGGCCGTGGCCTGGATCCTGCGCAACCAGCCCAAGGGGTCGCCGGTCACGTCCGCGCTGATTGGCGCTTCCAGCGTCCGCCAGCTGGAGGACACGCTGTCCGCCATCAACAACCTGGAGTTCAGCGCCGGGGAACTGACCGCCATCGACGAATTCGCGGTGGAATCGGACATCAACCTGTGGAAGCAGACAGTCTGAGGCTTCCGGTTTTCTTACGCGGCGGGACCGGCGGAACAACGGCCGGTCCCGCTGTGTTGGGTACTATGAGTAGGCGCCGCGCGGCGCTGTTCCAGCCGGTCGCCGTCGCACTCTTTCCGACGCACCATCAGGCCGGCTGACGTTTGTCCTAAGGAGTTCCGTGTCTTCACATCCGATCCGTGTTGCAATCGTTGGCGTTGGCAACTGCGCCGCGTCGCTGGTCCAGGGCGTCCACTACTACAAGGACGCCGACCCCCAGTCCACCATCCCGGGCCTCATGCACGTCGAGTTCGGCCAGTACCATGTGGGCGACGTCCAGTTCGTGGCGGCCTTCGACGTCGACGGCAAGAAGGTTGGTGTTGACCTCGCCGACGCCATCCTCGCCAGCGAAAACAACACCATCAAGATCGCCGATGTCCCGCCCACCGGCGTCACCGTCCAGCGGGGCCACACCCTGGACGGCCTGGGCCGCTACTACCTTGAGACCATCGAGGAATCCACTGAGCAGCCGGTCGACGTCGTCCAGGCCCTCAAGGACGCCGAGGTTGACGTCATGGTCTGCTACCTGCCGGTCGGGTCGCAGCAGGCCGCCGAGTTCTACGCCCAGGCGGCCATCGACGCCGGCGTCGCGTTCGTCAACGCCCTGCCCGTGTTCATTGCCGGCACCAAGGAATGGGCGGACAAGTTCACCGCCGCCGGTGTGCCGATCGTCGGTGACGACATCAAGAGCCAGATCGGTGCCACCATCACCCACCGCGTCATGGCCAAGCTGTTCGAGGACCGCGGCGTCACCCTGGACCGCACGTACCAGCTGAACGTCGGCGGCAACATGGACTTCAAGAACATGCTCGAGCGGGACCGCCTCGAGTCCAAGAAGATTTCCAAGACCCAGGCCGTCACCTCCAACGTCGAGGCTGAACTGGCCGCCAAAGACGTGCACATCGGCCCGTCGGACTACGTCCAGTGGCTCGACGACCGCAAGTGGGCGTTTGTCCGCCTCGAGGGCCGCAACTTCGGTGACGCCCCGGTCTCCCTGGAGTACAAGCTCGAAGTGTGGGACTCGCCCAACTCCGCCGGCGTGATCATCGACGCCGTCCGCGCCGCCAAGATCGGCCTGGACCGCGGCATCGGCGGGCCCCTGCTGTCGGCTTCCAGCTACTTCATGAAGTCCCCGCCGGAGCAGTTCAACGACGACCTCGCCCGCGAGAAGGTCGAAGCCTTCATCCGCGGCGACCTGGAGCGCTAACCCCTCCCCGTTGCCCTATCACTTGGAGTCCCTAAAACCCTGTTTTGGGGACTCCAAGTGATAGGGCAACGCTCGTTTAAAGGGGTTTTCCGACGGGGGTTCAGGGGGCTTCGAGGGTGCGGATGGCGTGGCTTGCCTGGGCAACGGCCAGGAGCTTGAGCATGAGCTGGGAATGCATATGCATTCCCACGGCGGCGGTCAGGATAATGTCATTGACGTCGTCGCCCGCCGCGGTCAGCTCCAGGTCCAGGCCGGCGATCGCATCGACCGCGCCGCTGTACCGGTCCAGGAGTTCGAGCGGCAGGTCGATGCCGACGTGCTGCATGGCTGCGACATGCCGGTCCAGGGCGTCACGGGCGTCGCTTCGCACATCGGGCCATCCGCGCATGCGTACGACGGCGTCTGCCGCAGCCGTGCGCTCCACCTCGCCTACGGCGGGTTCAAGCTTGAGGACCACGCGCTGGACCTGCGCCAGCAGCGCGAGGTGCGGCACGCCGTCGTCCGCCAATGTCACAATGCTGCGGATCTGGTCGAGATTCAGGCCAATAATCTGCCGGAGCGCGCGGATCAGCTCCAGGCGTTTGACGTGCTCCGTGGAGTAGCTGGCCCGCGTGGCGTGGACTGACTGTCCGGGAGGCAGCAGCCCCTCCCTCAGGTAGAACTTGATGCTGGCCGGGCTGGTGCCCGTCGCGTTGCTCAGTTCCTTGAGCTGCATGGCGTTCCTCCGACCGGATAGCTGTCAGGGCGATGACTATCTTGATGTACATGAACTGGATAGTGGCACTATCTTAGAGCCATGGAGCATTGGAATGTCTTGCTGGTCAGCCACGTGGTGGCAGCCCTCTTCGTCCTGGCGATCGGGCCGGTCCAGATATTCCGACGGCGGAGGGACAGCATCCACCGCAGGATGGGCTATCTGTGGGTCGCGGCGATGTACTACGTGTGCCTCAGCAGCTTCTGGATCGTCTCCGAGGGCCACTTCACCTGGTTGCACGGGCTGTCGGCGTTCACGATCCTCACGGTAACCCTGGGACTGGTCAGCGCAGTCCGCCGGAACATTCCTGCGCACCGCGGCAACATGGTGGGGAGCTACCTGGGCATTGCCATCGCTTTCGGGTTTGCCGTCGGGGTCCCGGGGCGCAGTATCCCGAGGCTGCTCCTTGCCGATCCCGGGACGGCCTTGTTCGTGGTGCTCCTGGTGCTGCTCACTGTGGGGGCGGTATACCTGTCCCTTCTCCGCGGCGCAACACTCAAGGGCCCCATTCGAAGCGGCGCGCAAGGCCGCTCCGCCCTCCCGTTGCCCTATCAGATAGAGTCCCCAAAACCCCGGGTTGGCAACCCTAAGTGATAGGGCAAGTGCGGTTCAGTACTCGCGGAGGGCGGCGCGGACCCGGCGAACCGCCCATCGGAAATCCTGGGCCAGGTCGTCGGCGTTGAACTTGAAGTATCTCCAGCCGGCCGCCAGGAAATATTCGTCCCGGTAGTTGTCCCGGGACTGCTGCTCCCTCGTCAGGTGGTGGCCGCCGTCGTACTGGATGGCGATGCGCTGCTCTCGGTAACCCAAGTCCGCGGCAGGGGAGTACAGATCGCCGGGCACAACCCGGATTTGCAGTTCAGGATCCGGAAGGCCGGCTTCGGTGAGGGCCAGCCGCAGGAACGTTTCCGGTGCCGAATCCGCGCCTGCGCGGATCATGTCGACGGCGGTGCGGGCCTTGACGATGCCCTGCATTTTTGGGTGCCGGCTAATCATCATCCGCAGTTCCTGCAAGGTGGCCCACGGTTCGCTGCGCTGCTCCAGTTCCGGCCGCGGCTGGCGCACCAGCTGGTCCCCGATGGCCACGAGGTCCTCGAGGGGCACCAGCCTGGCCAGATCCAGCCAGGTCCGCGCGGGAGTGGACAGCCGGATGCCCTGCCAGTCCATGATTTCGTCGTCGAAGGCCAGGACCGTGTGGCCGGTGACCCCAGCGCGGCGGACCTGCGGGAGGCTTTTCGGCTTGCTCAGGTGCAGTTCCCTGCAGTCCTGGAACCATGAGGGCAGCCACAACCCCAGCAGCACCGCAGCCGTCAGGTGGGATATCCAGGCCCCCGGCGTCGCCGCAGACAAGGCACGCGCCAAGGCGGGAAGCTCGAATTCCCAACCCGACGGCAGATAGAGGAGCCGCCCTGCGGACGCCAGGTCCGACGAGCGCAGCCGCCCCTTGCTCAGGCTGGCCGCCCTCGCTTCGTGGACCGTGAACGGAACTGATTCGAGATGGGCCGGCAACGGCTGGGCGGGGCGCATGGGCACCATTCTTACCCGTCCGGAAACAGGCCGCAGAAGTTATCCACACCCCTTCGTTGCCCTATCAGACAGGGTCCCCAAACAGGGGTTTTAGGGACTCGATCTGATAGGGCAACTAACGGGGGTGTGTCAGGTGAGGCCTACCGGATTGCCGTCGGGGTCCACGTCCATGCGGAGGGCGGCCGGCGCGGCGGGGAGGCCCGGCATGGTCATCACGGCACCGGTCAGGGCCACGATGAAACCCGCGCCGGTCTTGGGCAGCAGGTCACGTACGTGGATAGTGAACCCCTTGGGGGCGCCCAGCCGGGAGGCATCGTCCGTGAAGGAATACTGGGTCTTGGCCATGCACACAGGCAGCCCGCCCCACCCGTTGCGTTCGATGTCGGCCAGCCGCCTCAGCGCCGGGACGGAAAAGTCCACCCCGTCCGCGCCGTAGATTTCCTGGGCGATGGTCCTGATCTTGTCCTCCACAGGGAGTTCCAGGGGGTACAGGTGCCGGAACCGGCCGGGCACATCCAGGGCCTGCAGCACCAAGGCCGCGAGGTCATCCCCGCCGTCACCGCCGCCGCCCCGGCCCCAGACGTCCGCCACCGCGGCAGGCACGCCCTGGGCAGCGCACCATGCCAGCAGCCAGTCGAGCTCCTCCTCGGAGTCGGAGGCGAACCTGTTGATGGCCACCACGGGCGCCACACCGAACTTCTCCACGTTCCGGACGTGCCGGCGCAGGTTCTCCACGCCGGCCTCCAGGGCGGCGAGGTCGGGCCGGGTCAAGTCATCCTTGGCCATTCCGCCCTGCATCTTCAAGGCACGCACGGTGGCGACCACCACGACGGCGGACGGTGCCAGGCCGCCGACCCTCGCCTTGATGTCCATGAACTTTTCCGCCCCGAGGTCGGCCCCGAAGCCCGCCTCGGTCACAACGATGTCGGCCAGCCGCCGCGCCGTCTGGGTGGCGATCAGCGAATTGCAGCCGTGGGCGATATTGGCGAACGGGCCGCCGTGAACCAGGGCCGGCGTCCCCGCGATGGTTTGGACCAGGTTCGGCTTGATGGCCTCCTTGAGCAACAACGCCAGCGCCCCCTGCACGCCCAGGTCCGCCACGGTCACCGGAACGCGGCTGTACGTGTACCCGAACGTGATTCGCCCCAGGCGCGCGCGGAGATCGGCCAGGTCCGTGGCAAGGCAGAACACGGCCATGATTTCGGACGCCACCGTGATGTCGAAGCCATCCTGGCGGGGCACACCCTGCGACGGTCCGCCCAGCCCGATCACCACCTCGCGCAGCGCCCGGTCGTTCATGTCCAGCACCCGCTTGAACGTCATCCGGCGCGGGTCGATGTTCAGGGCGTTGCCCTGGTAGATGTGATTGTCCACCAGCGCCATCAGGGCGTTGTTCGCCGACGTGATGGCGTGGAAGTCCCCGGTGAAGTGCAGGTTGATTTCGTCCATCGGCAGCACCTGGGAGTAGCCGCCGCCCGTGGCCCCGCCCTTCATGCCCAGGACCGGTCCCAGGGAAGGCTCGCGCAAGGCAATCATCACGTTGCGCCCGGCCCTCGCCAAGGAATCCGCCAGCCCCACGGTGGTGGTCGATTTCCCTTCCCCGGCGGGGGTGGGCGACATAGCGGAAACGAGCACCACCCGGCCGTGCGGGGCCGGAGCGTCGAGGCGGCCGGGGTCGATCTTGGCTTTGTAGCGGCCGTAGAATTCCAGCGCCCCGGGGTTGACCCCGGCGGCGGCAGCGATCTCCTCAATGGGCCGGATGCGTGCCGCCCGGGCTATTTCAAGGTCGCTGGGAACGCCTGTCATGGCGTCAGGTTACAGGAACAGCGGGCACCAGGTGGCCAAGGTGGTGGTCGACGGCGGCGTGGTAGCTTTCCAGCGTGATCGCGGCCGTGCGGGCCCAGCCGTTGTTCTGCGCCCGGATGGCGGCCGCCCGTCCCATGTCCTCGCGCGTGGCGGGATCGTCGTAGAGGGATTCCAGGGCACCGGCCCAGTCTGCCGCGTGGTGGCCGTCCACGAGCAGGCCGGTCCTGCCGTGGAAGATGGCGCGGGACAGCCCGCCCACCCGGGTTGCCACCACGGGCGTCCCGCAGGCCTGCGCCTCCAGGGCCACCAGCCCGAAGGATTCGCTGAAGGAGGGCATCACCACGACGTCGGCCGCCCGGAACCATGCCGCCAGCTCCGGTGCCTTGACCGGCGGAAGCTGCGTGACGACGTCGTCCATCTCCGCCTCAGCCACGAGCCTGCGGAGGTTGAACTCCTTGTTGCCGCTCAGCTCGCCCAAAATGGTGACCCGCAGGTCGATGTCCGGGCGCCGCCGGCGCAGCAGCGCGGCGGCCTTGACGAGCACCTGTGGGCCCTTGAGCCGCTGGATGCGCCCGGCAAACAGGAGGTGGAAGGTGCCGTCGGCGATGCCACGGTCCGTCCGGGACCGGTGCCGGAAAGCGGGGGTGAACGTGGCCAGGTCCACGCCCGGGGGCGCGATGTCGATGCGGTCGTACGTGGCGCCATAATGGGAGACCAGTTCGGCGGCCTCGGAACTGGTGTTGGCGATCAGCCGCGCGGCACCGTCCACGATCCTGTGCTCGCCCACCTCGCGCCGCCGCGGCTCGGGCTGCTCACCGGATTCCAGCAGCAGGTTCTTGACCTTGGCCATGGTGTGCATGGTGTGGACCAGCGGGACGCCCCACAGTTCGGACAGCTCCAGCCCGGCGATCCCGGATACCCAGTAATGCGAATGGATCACGTCGTAGCGGCCGTGCGGTTGCCTGCGCCGGATCTGTTCGATTTCGGCCACCATGCTGTGCAGCAGTCCCGGCAGCTCTTCCTTGGGGATCTTTTTCGGCGGCCCGGCCAGGACGTTGTGGACGCAGACGCCCGGATCGGGGTGTTCGACGGCGGGCTGCCCGGCCGAGGTGGCACGGGTGAAGATTTCCACTTCCACGCCGGCCTCAGCCAGCGCGGAGGCGAGTTCGCGGATGTAGACGTTCATGCCGCCGGCGTCGCCGGATCCCGGCTGCTCCATGGGAGAGGTGTGGAGGGAGAGCAGCGCCACCCTGCGGATCAGTGCCACGGGTCCTCCTTCCGGCCACCGGCGTCAATAGCGTCAATAAAAGGTACTGGTCCTCCGGGTACCCCACCGGTGCGCATCCGGTAAAACACTACTCCTTAGCGGCCCCCGTCAGCAGTTATGTCCTGGGCGCCCCACATCAGCCGCAGTTGCGGAAATGCTTCCTCGTACCCGGCCAGGAGCCTGGCTGCCACCTCATCGGACCCCACCAGCGGATGCCCGGCGAAAGCGGCAAGGGCGGCGGCGCGGTCCCCGGTGGTGGCGGCCCTCACGGTGAGCCGCTCCACCTCCTTGACCTGCCGCAGGAGGCGGAGCTGCGGCTCCGGCGGGCGCTGCTGGGGGATCGGCCGGGCGCCGTCCGCCGTCACGGTGCACGGAAGTTCGACGACGGCGTCCGCGGGCAGTCCCGGGACCGCGGCTTCGGGCGTGGCCGGCTGGGCCATGGCTGGCCCGGCAGGTCTGCCGGGAGCAGGTGCCCGGGTGTTCCGCGTATTGAGGATCAGCTCCGTGGCGCCCATGCCGGCGAGGGCGCGCATTGCAGCCAGGGCCACGCGCTCGTAACCGCCGCCGGCAAGGTCCTCCCCATCCCGCTGCGCCCCTTCAGGCCGGGCCTCGGCCAGGTAGCCCTCCTCCCGGGACCGGCGGGCGGCGTCCCAGAGCCGGAACGCGTCCCCGCCGGCGGCGGCCAGCCGCGGATACAGCTCCTGCTGGCTGCCATGGATGTCCTCCCCGCGTGTCTGCGGCATGGTGCTCATGGACCGCCGGGCGTCGTCGCTGCGGTAGAAGTAATAGAGGTATTCGTTGGGCAGCATGCCCAGGTGTGCCAGGAAGGCCGGTGGAAACAGCCGGCCTTCCTCAAAGGACTGCAGGGCCGCGGGGTCGGCGAGCAGGCCCGGCAACAGGTCGCGTCCGCCGGACTCCAGCCGGTACAGCCAGCCCAGGTGGTTCAGCCCGAAGTAGCCCACGCCGTCGAGCGTTCCTTCCGGCAGGCCGGCTCCGGCGGCCCGCGCTGCACGCTGCACCAGGGCACCTGCCGAGTCGCAGATGCCCACCACCCTGCTGCCCAGCACCGGCACCAGGGCCTCGGTGACCATGCCGGCCGGGTTGGTGAAGTTGATCAGCCGGGCGGACGGGCAGAGCCGGTCCATCAGCCTGGCCAGGTGCACCATGTGCGGGATGGTCCGCAGCGCATAGGAGATGCCGCCCGCTCCCGTGGTTTCCTGTCCCAGCAGCCCCAGGCGCTGTGCCACTTTTTCGTCGGCCACCCGCCCTGCCGTGCCGCCCGGCCGGATGGCGGCGAACACCATGTCGGTGCCCGGCAACGCGCCGGCAAGGTCGGTGGTGGCGTGGACGGGAAGCGGCCGCCCGGCCCCGGCGGGCATGCTGCGGAGCACGGCGGTGACGGCCGCGAGGCGGGAGGGGTCGACATCGTGCAGTACCAGGTCCGACACGAGCCCGGCGAAGCGGCCGGACACCAGTGCCCGGTAGATCAGCGGCACCCGGAAACCCCCGCCACCCACAATCAGAAGCCGCATAGCCAGCAGTCTAGGCCCGTGCCCGCCGCACCACTACCGGATGGCGGTGGCAGGGCGTATTGTGCCGGACATGGACGCGAACCCAGCACGCCCATTCGACCCCCTGGCGTCGGTCAGAGAACATTCGGTGCCGGGGTTCGATCTGCTGCTGGCCGGAACGGTCTTCCAGGACATCATCTTCACCGGCCTGCCCCACGGGCCGGAGCCGGGAACCGAAATCTGGAGCGACGGCATGGGAAGCTGCCCCGGCGGGGTGGCAAACCAGGCCATCGCGGCGGCCCGGCTGGGGCTTCGGACCGGGCTGGCGGCGGCCTTCGGCGATGACGGCTACGGGGACTTCAACTGGAAGATCCTCTCCGGCCAGGAACGGGTGGACCTGAGCCTGTCCCGGCGGATACCCGGCTGGCACTCACCGGTGACCGTCTCCCTGTGCGTCGAAAAGGACCGGTCCATGGTCACCCACGGGCATGCCGCCCCCGTCACGTCCTCGGAGCTCATCGGAACACCGCCGCCCGCGCTCGCCGGAATCGCGGACGTGGGCCTGGAAGTCGAGTCCTGGGCGCAGTCCGCGCACCGGGAGGGCGTGAAGCTCTTTGGCGACGTCGGCTGGGACCCCACCGGGGAGTGGGCTCCGGTCAGGCTGGAAAACCTGCAGTACTTCCACGCGTTCCTTCCCAACCAGCGTGAAGCGATGGCACTGACGGGCAAGGACAATGCCTGGTCCGCGCTGTACGCACTGGCGGACCGGGTCCCGGTGGCGGTGGTGACGCTGGGACCGCAGGGCGCACTGGCGGTGGACTCTGAAACGGGGGAGGAGGAGTGGGTGCCGTCCCTGCCGGTCAAGGCTTTGGACCCCACCGGCGCCGGGGACTGCTTTGACGCCGCGTTCATCGTGGGCAGCCTTGCCGGCTGGCCGCTGGGCAACAGGCTGCGTTTCGCCAACCTGTGCGCCTCCCTGGCCGTCCAGGAGGTGGGCGGTTCGTTGGCGGCCCCCGGCTGGGGAGACATCGCCGACTGGTGGAAACGGGCGAACGCCCGGCCGGAACGCCAGATGAGCCAATGGCTGCGCCGGTTCGGCTTCCTCGCCGACATCATCCAGGACGTTCCCCAAGAGGCCCCGCGCCGGGCGTCGGCAACCATCGCGCACCTGTCCGACGCCTAGCCGCGGGCACGGCCTGTACCGTCCGATTATTCGGCCGGAAGCACCCCCACTAGAATCAGTAGGGTGACATACCCCGCCAGCACCGGTGAATCAGACGCCACTTCCGGGCAGGACTACCGCTACGAGCGGTCCGCCGTGATCGACCTTGACGCCATCCGGCACAACGTCCGGAGGCTCGCAGCCGCCGCCTCGCCCGCCAAGGTCATGGCCGTCGTCAAGGCCGACGCCTACGGGCACGGCGCCGTCCCGGTGGCCCGCGCTGCCCTCGAGGCAGGAGCGTCCTGGCTGGGCGTGGCCCACATCTCCGAAGCCCTGGCCCTGCGCGCCGCCGGTATCGACGCCCCGCTGCTGGCCTGGCTGCACACCACCGACAGCAATTTTGGAGCCGCCGTGGCGTCCGGCGTCGACATCGGGTGCTCGGGGTGGGAACTGGACCGGATCGTGGCTGCCGCCCGCGAACAGGAACGCCCGGCAAGGATCCACCTCAAGGTGGACACTGGGCTGGGCCGCAACGGCTCCACGATGGCCAACTGGGACACGCTGGTAGGCGAGGCCATGGAGTACCAGGACCAGGGCCTGCTCCGGGTGGTGGGCATCTTCTCCCACCTTGCCGTCGCCGACGAACCCGAACGGCCCGAAACGGACCACCAGCTGGCCGCCTTCCGCGAGGCGCTCGCCGTCGCCGAGGACGCCGGCGTTGATCCTGAAGTCCGGCACCTGGCCAACACCCCCGCTACCCTGTCCCGCCCGGATACGCACTTCGACCTGGTGCGCGTGGGACTGGGTATCTACGGCCTTTCGCCTTTCGACGGCCAGAGTTCCGCCGAACTCGGACTGCAGCCGGCCATGTCGCTACGCACCAAAGTGTCCCAGTGCAAGCATGTCCCGGAGGGGCAGGGCGTCTCCTACGGACTTCACTACCGCACCGAGGGTGCCAGCACGCTGGGCCTGATCCCGGTGGGCTACGCCGACGGCATCCCCCGTGTGGCCACCGGCGGCCCCGTCCGGGTTGCCGGGAAGACGTATCCGGTGGTGGGCCGCATCGCCATGGACCAGATGGTGATCGACCTCGGCCCCGAGGCCCCGGCGGCGGGTCTGCTGGGGGCCGAAGCCGAGCTGTTCGGCAGCGGCGCCGACGGCGGGCCCACGGCCGACGACTGGGCCCGGGCCGCCGGGACCATCAACTACGAGATCGTCACCAGGATCAGTCCCCGCGTGCCGCGCCGCTTCGTCCATGAGGAAAACACCATAGCCCGGCCGGTTGCCGCGGCCGCGGGCGGGAAGGCGGTCCTGTGAGCCCCGCGAACCAGCCACCGCACGCCAACGGCTCCGCCGGGGCCAACTGGGAAAAGACGTACACGGCGACGACGGCGGACCAGACCCATGCGCTCGGCGCCTGCCTTGCGCGGGTCCTCGACGCCGGTGACCTGGTGGTCCTCTCCGGTGAACTCGGGGCGGGAAAGACCACCCTGACGCAGGGGCTGGGGGAGGGGCTCGGCGTCCGTGCCGGCATCATCTCGCCCACCTTCGTCCTGGTCCGCATCCACCCCAACCTCCCCGACGGTCCCCGCCCGGGCGGCCCGGACCTTGTCCACGTGGACGCCTACCGGCTGGGCTCCGCCGCTGAAGTGGATGACATCGACCTCGAAAACACCATGGACACGTCCGTCACCGTTGTGGAATGGGGCCACGACCGGGTGGAGCACCTCAGCGAAAACCGGCTCGAAATCGACCTGCACCGCGCCATCGGGCTGGACCCCGCCCTCGGCCTCGACGGCGGGACCGGTGCCGGGGAGCCCGGAAACCTGGACTTCGATACCGAGGACACCGACGAGCCGCGCACCATCGTGATGCGCGGTTACGGTCCGCGGTGGGTTGCCGCCCCGGACCTGCGCACCGCCGGAGGGAACCACTGATGCTGATCCTTGCCATCGACACCTCAGCCGTGGCCAGCGCCGCCCTCGTGTCGGACGACGCACCCGAAGGCGTGGTGGCCTGCTTCTCCACCGAGGACACACGCAGCCACGCCGAAGTGCTGGCCCCCGGCATCCATCAGATGCTGGCCGGGGCCGGCGTCACCGGCCAGGACATCGACGCCCTGGTAGTGGGTGTGGGCCCGGGCCCGTTCACCGGGCTGCGGTCCGGGATCGCCACAGCCCGCACGCTGTCCTTCGTGTGGGGCAAACCCCTGCACGGCCTGATGAGCCTGGACGCCGTGGCCCTCGAAGTGGCCGAGTCCACGTCCGCGGCACCGGAGTTCCTGGTGGTGACCGATGCCCGGCGCAAGGAGGTCTACTGGGCCCGCTACAGCCTGGCCGCCGGGCAGCTCCCAGTGCTGGAAGACGGGCCGCACGTTGGCTTCGCCGCGGACCTGCCGGACCTCCCCGCGTACGGCGCCGGCGCCGGACTCTACGCAGATGCCCTCCGGGCCAATCCCGACTTCGCCGGTGAGCAGCCTGACGCGCTGTACCTTGGCCAGTTCGCGCTGGCACGGCTGGCCGCCGGCGACGGGCTCCTGGACTCCACCCCGTTGTACCTTCGCGAATCCGACGCCCAGGTTCCCGGACCACGGAAGCGGGCACTGTGAGCGGCGCTGCGTCCACTTCCCCGTCCCCGGACAGGGACCCGCAGCCCCGCCCCCTGCGCGTGGACGGCGTCGTCATCCGGGACATGACGCTGGCGGACGTGCCTGCTGTCAGCGCCCTGGAACAGTCACTCTTCCCCGTCGATGCGTGGCCGGTGCAGATGTTCTTCGACGAACTGGCGCAGCCTGAAACCCGCCGCTACCTTGTGGCGGAAGGCCCCGCCGGCATCGTCGGGTATGCCGGGCTCATGTGCATCGAACCGATCGCGGACGTCCAGACGATCGCCGTCGTGCCTGACCGCGAGGGGCGTGGCATCGGCAGCACCCTGCTCACGGAACTGATTGACGAAGCCCGACGGCGGCGCGCCGCGGACGTGCTGCTGGAGGTCCGTGCGGACAACCCGCGCGCGCAGCGGCTGTACCTCCGGTTCGGGTTCCAGCAGATCCATATCCGCCCCCGCTACTACCGTGACGGCGTGGACGCGCTCATCATGCGGCTCCCGCTCGTGCCGGAGGCAGCAACCGAAACCGGCGGGGAACCGCCAACCGAAGGAAACCGGCCATGAACCGCTCGCAGCCCCTGGTACTGGGCATCGAATCCTCCTGCGACGAAACCGGCGTCGGCGTCGTCAGTGGAACCACGCTCCTGGCCAACACGGTGTCCTCGTCCATGGATGAGCACGTCCGGTTTGGCGGGGTCATCCCGGAGATCGCCTCCCGGGCGCACCTGGACGCGTTCGTCCCCACCCTCGAGCAGGCGCTCGCCGACGCCGGCGTGGCGCTTGCTGACGTCGACGCCATCGCCGTCACCTCAGGGCCCGGTCTGGCGGGCGCGCTGATGGTTGGGGTCTGCGCCGCCAAGGCGCTGGCCGTGGCCACCGGCAAGCCCCTGTACGCCATCAACCACCTCGTGGCCCACGTCGGAGTCGGGCTCCTGGATGACCGGGCCACCGGACGGCCGCAGCAACTCCCGGAAAACCTCGGAGCACTCCTTGTTTCCGGCGGGCACACCGAAATCCTGCGGATCAACAGCATCACCAGCGACGTCGAGCTCCTGGGGTCCACCATCGATGACGCCGCCGGCGAGGCTTACGACAAGGTGGCCCGCATCCTGGGCCTGGGCTACCCCGGCGGCCCTGCCATCGACAAGGTGGCCCGCACCGGTAATCCGAAGGCGATCCGTTTCCCGCGGGGATTGAGCCAGCCGAAATACATGGGCACGGCGGAAGAGCCGGGCAAGCACCGCTACGACTGGTCCTTCAGCGGGCTCAAGACCGCGGTGGCACGGTGCGTGGAGCAATTTGAGGCCCGCGGCGAGGAGATCCCCGTGGCGGACATTGCCGCAGCCTTCCAGGAAGCGGTGGTGGATGTCATCTCGTCGAAAGCCGTGCTCGCCTGCAAGGAGCAGGGCATCAAGGACGTGCTCCTGGGCGGGGGCGTGGCAGCCAACTCCCGGCTCCGCGAACTGACGGGCCAGCGCTGCGCCTCGGCGGGGATCCGGCTTCACGTCCCGCCGCTGGACCTCTGCACGGATAACGGCGCCATGGTGGCGGCGCTCGGCGCGCAGCTGGTGATGGCGGGCGCGGAACCCAGCGGCATCGGCTTCGCCCCGGACTCGTCCATGCCGGTCACCTCGGTGTCCCTCCCGGCCTGAACACCCGGCAAACCTTTGACGCTGTATCAGATATGGCTCCTCAACCGCCGGCGGTTGAGGAGCCATATCTGATAGAGCAAGTAAAGGGGAGGATCAGGCGGTGAGACCGTTGCGCATCTGCTTGACCAGGTCCAGGACCACGGCCTGCAGGTTGCCGCCGTTTTGCTCCGCCACCCGTCGCTGGCGCTGGTAGCCGGCGCCGCGGCGGATGATCTTCTCGACGTCGGCGAGCTCGTCCGGGCAGCCCAGCTTGGCCGCCACCGGCTCAAGCCGGTTCAGGGTTTCCAGCAGGTGGTCCGTGACCAGCTGCTCCTTGCCCGCAGCATCCAGGATGATGATGGCGTCCATCCCGTAGCGGGCCGCCCGCCACTTGTTCTCCTGCACATGCCACGGCGGCATGGTGGGAATGGTGCCGCCGTTGTCCAGGGTGGTGGAGAACTCGTCCACCAGGCACTGGGTCAGGGCCGCGATGGCGCCGACTTCCTCCAAAGTGGCCAGGCCGTCGCAGATGCGCATCTCGATGGTTCCCAGCGCCGGGACGGGCCGGATGTCCCAGCGGATTTCCGAGATTGTGTCGATCACCCCGGTGGTGAACATGTCCTGGACGTAGTGCTCGTATTCCTCCCAGGACGGGAACTGGAACGGCAGGCCCGCGGTGGGCAGCTGCTGGAACATTAGCGCCCGCTGGGAGGCGTAGCCGGTGTCCTCGCCGCCCCAGAACGGGCTGGACGCGGAGAGCGCCTGGAAGTGCGGGAAGTAGTTGACCAGGCCGTCCAGCACCGGCAGGGCCTTGTCCCGCCGGTCCAGGCCCACGTGGACGTGCACGCCGTAGATCACCATCTGCCGGCCCCACCACTGGGTCCGGTCGATCAGTTTGGCGTAGCGGGCCTTGTCCGTCACGGGCTGCAGCTGCGGCGGGCTGAACGGGTGGCTGCCGGCGCAGAACAGTTCAACACCCATGGGATCGGTGATTTCCCGGACAGCGGCCACGGAGCGGCTGAGGTCTTCCTTGGCCTCGGCCGCGGTTTCGCAGATTCCGGTGACCAGTTCCACCGTGTTCAGGAGGAGTTCCTGCTTGATGTGCGGGTGTTCGTCATCCTCGTTCAGCTCCGGATGGCGCGCCGCAACCCCGCGGAGCACCTCGTTGGCCACGGAGGCAAGTTCACCCGTGCTGCCGTCCACCAGCGCCAGCTCCCACTCAACACCAAGGGTTGATTGCCTCGATGGTGCGAAGTCGATCTTCACGCAGTTCCTCACTGTCCGGGATGCCGCTGGCTGGTGCCGCTTCCGGGCTGCTGCCGGCATGCGAACGGTGTTTCAAGTCTATAGGGCAGGGGTAGCATCGTAATGATGTCCCTGTTCCAGCACCTGCGTGACAGTCCACACAAAAGCCTCCCCCTGATCGCCGCGGCCTCCCTGCTCGCCCTTGCTTCCTGCACGGCGGGTCCGTCCGGGCCCGGGCCCTCCACGCCACCGTCCACGTCGGCACCCGGCAGCGCGCCGGCGTCGGAAACGCCGCGTACGACGCCGGCACCCGCCACTGCGTCACCGTCACCGGATCCGGGGGCGGCACCGCTGGGCTGGGGCCCCCAGCGCCGGGACCAGGACGCTGCTGCCGCCGCCGTGGCCGCCATGACGCCCGAGGAGAAAGCCGGCCAGGTGCTGCTGCCCTCGTTCGCCGGGCAGCAGGTTGAGGCGCAGGCCGCTGCCATCGAACGGCTGCACCTGGCCGGAAGCATCATCATGGGCGACAACGTTCCCCGCGATCCGCAGGGCAAGGTGGACCTGGCGTCGATGACTGCCATCAACCAGCGCCTGTCGGAGGCAACCGCGGCGGACGGGAGCCCGTGGCCCGGCATTGTGGCCGTGGACCAGGAGGGCGGCATCGTGGCCCGCCTCGGCGCACCGCTGACCGTCTGGCCGTCGCCCATGAGCTACGGTGCCGCCGGAAACACCACCCTGACCCGCGACGCCGGGCAGGGCCTGGCGGGAGAGCTCGCGCCGCTGGGCTTCAACCTCGACTTCGCGCCGGACGCCGACGTCACGGTGGGTCCGGGGGACCCCACCATCGGTGCGCGGTCCATGTCCGGGGACCCGGCCGCCGCGGCGGCCCACAGCGTAGCGTTCTCCCAGGGCATGCTGGCCGCCGGCGTGCTGCCCACCGTCAAGCACTTCCCCGGGCATGGGTCCGTGACCGCCGACTCGCACATCAGCCTGCCGGTCCAGAATGCGGGCGTGGAAGAACTGAAGGGCAGGGACTGGCAGCCCTTCCGCGCAGCCATCGGCGCCGGCGTGCCCATGGTCATGACCGGGCACATCGCGGTGCCGGCGCTGGAACCGGGAGTTCCGGCGTCGTTGTCCGCCAAAACCTACGCGGAACTGCGCGGGCTGGGCTTCAAGGGCGTTGCCGTGACCGACGCCCTGAACATGGGTGCCATCACCAAGCAGTATCCTGCCGGGTCCGCGGCCGTTGCCGCGCTCGCCGCCGGCGCCGACCTGCTCCTGATGCCCGCGGACGCCGCCCAGGCCCACGCCGCCATCGTCCAGGCCGTCACGTCAGGAACCCTGCCCAAGGAACGGCTGGACGAAGCCGCAACCCGTGTTGCCACCATGATGGTCTGGCAGGGCCGGCAAGCCCGGTTGGCGGCCCCCGCCGGCAGCGCCGCGCCAGTGTCCGCAAAGGTCTCCGCAGCCGCGGTCACCGTCGTGGCCGGCAACTGCTCCGGGCCGCTGGTGCCCGGAGCGGTCCGTGTGGCCGGCGGGGGACCAGGCGACAAGGAACGGTTCGAAGCCGCCGCGGCCCGCGCGGGGCTGCAGGTTGGTTCGGGACCGCTGGTCAGCCTTATCGGCTACGGCGGCGCCCCGGCCGGCGGTGACGTCGCCGTCACGCTGGACGCCCCGTGGCCGCTGCAGGGTTCCACGGCGCCGGTGAAGGTGGCACTGTACGGCCGCAGCGACGCCGCTTTCGACGCCCTGGCTGCCGTGCTGGCGGGGAAGGCGCCCGCCCCCGGAAAGCTGCCCGCCGCCGTCGGGCCCTATCCTGCCGGGACCGGCTGCCCCTGACCCCTCAACAGCCCCGGCAGCGTTTAATGGACAGGTGCCTATCCTGAACAAAGACATGACCCTGTGCATCTCCCTTTCGGCCCGGCCCAGCAACAACGGGACCCGGTTCCACAACCACCTGTACGAACAGCTCGGACTTAACTGGATCTACAAGGCGTTCGCCCCCACCAACCTTGAGCAGGCCATTGCCGGCGTGCGCGGCCTGGGGATCCGTGGCTGCGCCGTCTCCATGCCGTATAAAGAAGACGTGATCGCCCTGGTGGACGAGATGGACCCGTCCGCCCGGGCCATCGATTCGGTCAACACAATCGTGAATACGGACGGGCACCTCAAGGCCTACAACACCGACTACACCGCGATTGAGCAGCTGCTGGCCACCTATGCGGTTCCCGTAACGGGTTCCGTCCTGGTCCAGGGCGCGGGCGGCATGGCCAAGGCAACGGTGGCGGCGCTGCGCGACGCCGGCTTCAAGGACGTCACCGTCATAGCCCGCAACGAGGCAGCGGGACGCGCGCTCGCCGACCAGTACGGCTTTCGCTGGCGGGCAACGCTCGACGGCGGCACGGCGGACACGATCATCAACGTCACCCCCATCGGCATGGCCGGGGGACCGGAAGCCGACGCGCTGTCCTTCCCCGTGGAGGCCATTGGCGCGGCCCGGGTGGTTTTCGACGTCGTGGCGCTCCCCGCGGAGACGCCGCTGGTGAAAGCGGGCCGCAAGGCCGGCAAGACCGTGATCACCGGCGCCGAGGTGGCCACCATCCAGGCACTGGAGCAGTTCGTGCTGTACACGGGCGTGCGTCCCACGGACGCGCAGGTCCGGGCCGCCGAGGAGTTTACCCGCGCGCAGTGACCCCTGCGGGCCGGTCCGCGGTGACCGGCTCCACTTCGATGGCCACTCTGTCCTCGCCGATCCGGGTGAGGACCAGGGTGGCCGTCCGTCCGGCTTTCCTGATGCCATGGCCCTTGCTGCCCTGGCCCTTGCCGCCGAGGAGCTGCTTCCGCAGTTCCTCGGGGGTGACGGCGGTGCCGCGCTTCTTGATGTCCAGCACCGTGATCCCTTCCTGCTTCACCCAGGCCTTCAGCGCCTTGACGTTGTAGGGCATCACCTGCAGGACCCTGTACGCGCGAGCGAACGGGGTGTCCGCCAGGGCAGGGGAGCAGATGTAGGCAATGTGCTCGTCCAGGAGGTGGCCGCGCAGGCTGAGTGCGAGGTCGGCGACGAGGCCGGCCCGGATGACGGCGCCGTCGGGCTCGTAAAGGTAACCTCCGGCGGGACCCACGGGCGCCTCCGGCCCCTGCCCGAAATCCTCGCCGCTGGTCAGCTCCGCGGCCCCCTCCGGTCCCAGCACCAGGGCGGCGCGGCGCACCCCGGGCCGGCTGACGGCATTGAACCACAACGCCACCTCGGTGACGTCCCCGGCGACGGAAACCCACTGTGCCTCGCAGCCCTGCGGAACCGACTCATGGGGCATGCCGGGACCCATCTTGACGCCCACGGCCTTGCCGGACGCGGCCAGGGATTCCACGAAGGACAGCGGAGGAGAGAAGGCCTCCGGATCCCAGATGCGGCGGGTGCCGGAGCTTGAGGTGACCCGCCGCGCGGGATCCAGCCAGACGCCGTCGACGTCCTCCAAGGGGACGTCCGCGGCGTCCGCATGGACCACCGTGGCGTTGGGGAACGGGATGAGGTTCACGGTGGCGCACGCGGCAGTGGTTTCGTCCACTTCCACCGCTGTCACGCCCAGGTCCAGAGACGCCAGGGCCAACGAGTCGGCTCCCAGCCCGCAGCCCAGGTCCGCCACGTGCCGGACGCCCGCGGCCGCGAAGCGCTGGGCGTGCCGGGCCGCCACCGTCAGGCGGGTGGCCTGTTCCAGGCCGGCCTGGGTGAACAGCATCCGGCGGGCAAACTCCCCGAACTTGGCCTCCGCCCTGGTCCGCAGCCGCGATTGGGTGAGTACCGCGGAGACCAGTTCCGGGCTGTGTCCGGCTTTGCGGAGCTCACTGTTCAGGGCAAAGGAACCGTCCTCCGTGTAGGGGCCGAGCGACGCCAGCAGCTCCCAGCCTTCGGGGGTGAGCAGTGGTGCTATCTGGTCCTGGGGAGCTTGAGCCATGGGTTCCAGCCTAACGCCCAAGGCCGGCGAGGGATGCCGATAGGGTTGAATGCATGGTTGACAGCGCAGGCCCGGAAAAGCCCGACGAACTGCCCCGGAATCCCGGAACTGCCAAGAAGCCTGCCAGGTACGCCCGGCCGGCGCTGGTTGTCGGTGCCGTATTGGCGGTGGTGTGCCTCGCGCTGCTCGTGATCATCTTCTTCCTGGATACCTTCAACGCCACCGTCTATTCCGTGGGCGGCAACAACATTGGGGACAACACCCAGGAAGCCCGGGACATCCGGGGCCTGTACTCCGGTGCCCGCGCCGCAGGGACCGCGGTGCTCGTGGTGTCGCTGCTCGTCGTGGCGGGGTCCTCCGTGGTCCTCTACCGCACCCGCAACCGCGGCAACTCCTCCGACCCTGGCGAGGACGTTGATTTCGACGACCTGGGCCGCTGAGGCCGCTGGCCCGCCCCCGTCAGCAGCACCCCCGCGATGACCAGGACGCCGCCGCATACCTGGGCCGCCGTCACGGGCTGGCCCAGCAACACGGTGATGATGGCGGTGAAGACCGCGATCAGGTTCAGGCAGTTGCCTGCGTTGGCGGCAGCGGTCCGCTTCAGGGCCAGGTTCCACAGCAGGTAGGAGCCCAGCGAGGGGAAAACCACGATGAAAGCCAGCGACCAGGCGCCTGCCGGCGTTGACGGGAAGCCTGCTCCCGTGGCGGCCGCCACGGGAGCGAGGACGACGGCGGCGATGGTTGCCTGGATGGCGGTGGAGGTGACGGCTGGTACTGCCACCCGCCGGGCGAGGACCGTATAAAGCCCCCAGACCGTGATGGCGGCCAGGATGAGCAGCTCGCCGGCGCCCAGCGAAAACGTCAGCAGCCGCTCCAACCGCCCCGCAGTGAGCACCAGCAGGACGCCGGCCAAGCCGAACCCCAGGCCCAGCCAGCTCAGCGGCCGGGGACGGTCCCTGAGCAGGACCGCGGCCAGGACCATGATGAGTACCGGGTTCGCGGCAGTGACGAGGGAGGCGTTGAGCGCCGATGTGTGCTGCAGGGCGGCGTAGAGGAGCAGGGTGTAGGCGCTCATACCCAGGGAGCTGAGCAGCAGGAGCCGTGGCCAGTGGCGCAGGGCGGCTTTCCAGTCGGGCCGGTCCACCAGCTGCGCCAGGACCAGGAGGGGCACGGCGGCCAGCGCCCAACGCCAGAAGGTCAGCTGCAGCGGAACCATGGACTGCACCGCAGCCTGGCCTACCACAAAGTTGCCCGCCCAGAAGAGGGTGGCAAGGATCAGGAAGATGGCTGCCCGCACCGGTTCACTGTACACAGGAAGTGTTCTCCGATGACGAAACGGCTGGCACTCGCCTTGACCGAGTGCTAACCCCCGCCTAGAGTCTTCATTAGCACTCTCCCTAGGAGGGTGCTAACACATGAAGAGCTGCCAGCCAGGCTGCTGCCGGCACCGCGACGACGGTTGCCAGCCAAGGGCAAACGGCTTTGAAGTCCAGAAATTTGCTGACGAAAAGGAGAGGTCCGAGTGTCGGTCTCTATTAAGCCTCTTGAGGATCGTATTGTTGTCCGCCCGCTCGAAGCCGAGCAGACCACGGCTTCCGGCCTGGTGATCCCGGACTCCGCGCAGGAGAAGCCCCAGGAAGGCGAAGTTGTCGCAGTAGGCCCCGGCCGCTTCGAAGACGGCAACCGCGTACCGGTCGACGTCGCTGTCGGCGACGTTGTCATCTACTCCAAGTACGGCGGAACCGAAGTCAAGACCGGCGGCACCGAGTACCTCGTGCTGTCCGCCCGCGACGTCCTGGCGATCGTCGTTAAGTAACTCTTCCGGTTCCCCGTGCCGCCGGCCATGCTTTGTGCTGGCCGGCGGCGCGGGGTTCTGTCTTTGAAAGGACAACACCATGGCAAAGCAGCTTGCGTTTGACGACGCTGCCCGCCGGGCCCTCGAGGCCGGCATCGATAAGCTCGCCAACACCGTCAAGGTGACGCTCGGCCCGCGTGGCCGCAACGTCGTCCTGGACAAGAAGTGGGGCGCGCCCACCATCACGAACGACGGCGTCACGATCGCCCGCGAAGTGGAACTGGACGACCCGTACGAGAACCTTGGCGCCCAGCTGGCCAAGGAAGTCGCCACCAAGACCAACGATGTTGCCGGTGACGGCACCACCACCGCAACGGTCCTGGCGCAGGCACTGGTCAAGGAAGGCCTGCGCAATGTGGCCGCCGGCGCCGCCCCCGGCCAGATCAAGCGCGGCATCGAGGTTTCCGTTGAAGCCGTTGCAGCCCGCCTGCTGGAAAACGCCCGCCCGGTGGAGGGCACCCAGGTAGCCAACGTCGCCGCCATCTCCGCACAGAGCGACGAAGTGGGTGAACTGCTCGCCGAAGCCTTCGGCAAGGTGGGCAAGGATGGCGTCATCACCATCGAAGAGTCCTCCACGACCCAGACCGAACTGGCACTCACCGAGGGCATGCAGTTCGACAAGGGATACCTGTCCCCGTACTTCATCACCGACGCGGACCGCCAGGAAGCCGTCCTCGAGGACGCACTCATCCTGATCAACCAGGGCAAGATCTCCTCGCTGCAGGACTTCCTGCCGCTGCTGGAGAAGGCACTGCAGGCATCCAAGCCGCTGTTCATCATTGCCGAGGACGTCGACGGCGAGGCCCTGTCCACGCTGATCGTGAACCGTATCCGGGGCACCCTGAACGTTGTTGCCGTCAAGGCACCGGGCTTCGGCGACCGCCGCAAGGCCATGCTCCAGGACATCGCCACCCTCACCGGCGCCCAGGTTGTCTCCCCGGAACTGGGGCTGAGCCTGGACACGGTTGGACTCGAGGTGCTGGGCACCGCCCGCCGCATCACGGTCACCAAGGACAACACCACCATCGTGGACGGCGCCGGATCGGCTGAGGACGTGTCCGCACGTGTCGCACAGCTGCGCGCCGAGCTGGCCCGCACCGACTCCGACTGGGACAAGGAAAAGCTCCAGGAGCGCCTGGCCAAGCTGGCCGGCGGCATCGGCGTCATCAAGGTTGGCGCCGCCACCGAAGTTGAGCTGAAGGAAAAGAAGCACCGTATCGAGGACGCCGTGTCATCCACGCGCGCCGCCCTCGAGGAGGGCATCGTCTCCGGCGGTGGCTCCGCCCTGGTCCACGCCCTCAAGGCCCTGGACGAGGACCCGGCCGTCAAGGCACTCGAAGGCGACGCCGCAGCTGCCGTTGGCATCGTCCGCCGTGCCCTGACCCAGCCGCTGCGCTGGATCGCCCAGAACGCCGGCTTCGATGGCTATGTCATCGTCTCCCGCGTGGGCGACCTTGAAGCCAACCACGGCTTCAACGCCAAGTCCGGCGAATACGAGGACCTGATCGCTGCCGGCGTCATCGACCCCGTCAAGGTCACCCGCGCTGCCCTGCGCAACGCTGCCTCCATCGCTGCGCTGGTTCTCACCACCGAGACCCTGGTGGCCGAGAAGCCGGCTGACGAGGACGAGCACGCAGGCCACAGCCACTAAGGCTGTTGTCCCGCGGCTAACAGCGGCGAACAGAGAACCGGTCCGGCATCCGCCGGGCCGGTTTTTTGTGTGCCGCCACCGCGCTAGGGGGCGGTGGGGACCATTTCCTGCGTCTCGACGGCCCCGGCGTACTCATAGACCAGGGACACGGCGCCCTTCGGATATGAGCGGGCAGGTTCGGCCAGGCGGAAGGTGGCGGGCACCGTACCGGCGTCGAACAGCCTTTTGCCCTGCCCCAGGGTGACCGGGTAGAGCCACACATGGAGGCGGTCCAGGACGCCGGCGGCCATCAGGGACCGGATGAGGACGCCACTGCCGAACATCTGCACCTCGTCAAAGTCGTCCCGGAGTCGTCCCGCCGCCGTCGCATCCGGAATGACAGTGGTCCCCTCCCAGCCGGGGTTGGCCAGGGACCCTGATACGACATACTTCGGCACCCGGTTCAGCGTCCCGCCGATGTCGCCGGACTGGTGCGGCCAGTAGGACGCAAAGATGTCGTAGGTCCTCCGGCCCAGCAGCAGGGCGTCCATGCGGTCTATCGCGGCGGCGATATCCGCGCCGGATTCGTCATCGGAGACCGGCGCCTGCCAGCCGCCAAAGGCGAAAGCACCGGCAGGGTCTTCTTCCCGGCCGCCGGGCGCCTGGTAGACGCCGTCGAGGGTCATGAACAGGTTCGCGACGATGATGCCCACGCGTCCATTCTGGAACTGCCCGCTGCCGCTGTCGAGGGTGGAACGGCGTGGCAGACTGTAGCCATGCTGCTGGACGAGCTCGTGAAGACAGCGGACGCCGTTGCGTCCACCCGGTCCAGGCTTGCAAAGATGGACGCGCTGGCCAGGCTGCTGAAGAGGCTCGACCCGGCCGACGTTGTTGCCGCCGTCGGCTTCCTGACCGCCAGGCCCCGGCAGGGGCGGGTGGGGGTCGGCTGGCGGGGGATGTCCGCAGCCATGGGCGAGCCTGCAGCCGAGCCCGGCCTCACCATTGAAGACCTTGACGCCGCCCTCGGCGAACTCCAGGCATTGTCCGGCGCGGGATCGGCCGCCGGGCGGGCGGCCACGCTGCGCCGGCTGACCTCGGCGGCCACCGGCAGGGAGCAAACCTTCATCGGCGGGGTGCTCCTGGGCGAACTGCGCACCGGCGCCCTGGACGGCGTGCTCACCGACGCGGTGGCCCGTGCCGCGGACCGGCCCCTTGAACTGGTGCGCCGGGCGGCAATGCTCTCCGGGGACCTTGGCGGGACGGCACTGCTGGCACTGACCGGCACCGAGGCCGACCTTGCCGCCGTCGGGCTTGTCGTCGGGCGCCCGGTCCAGCCCATGCTGGCGGCAACCGCGGCGTCGGTGGCGGACGCGCTGGAGGCCACCGGCGAAGCGTCCGTGGAGTACAAGCTCGACGGCGCCCGCATCCAGGTGCACCGGGCGGGCGACGACGTCCGCATCTTCACCCGGACCCTGGCCGATGTGACGCACCGCCTTCCCGAGGTGGTGGAGGCCGTGCTGTCGCTGCCGGTGCGTGACGTGATCCTTGACGGCGAAACCCTGGCACTGGGCGAGGACGGCGCGCCGCGTCCGTTCCAGGAGACCATGTCCAGGTTCGGGGCCGAGGCCGCACGCTCCACGGTCCTGCACCCCTGGTTCTTCGACGTGCTGCACGTGGACGGGCGCGACCTCCTGGATGAGCCGCTATCCACCCGGATCGGCGTCCTGGAGTCCATCGCCGGGGACTACCGGATCCCGGGGGAGACCACTGCTGACCCGGAGGTGGCCGCCAAGGTGTCCCGCGATGCGCTGGCGGCCGGCCACGAGGGGGTCATGCTGAAAGCGGTCGGCTCCACGTATGCCGCGGGGCGCCGCGGGTCCAACTGGATCAAGGTGAAGCCGGTGCTCACCTATGACCTGGTGGTGCTTGCCTGTGAATGGGGCTCCGGCCGGCGGTCCGGCCTGCTGTCCAACCTGCACCTCGGGGCGCTGGATCCCGACGGCGAGTTCGGCAAGCCCGGAGGGTACGTGATGGTGGGGAAGACCTTCAAGGGGCTCACGGATGCGTTGTTGCACTGGCAGACCGGGCGGTTCCTGGAACTCGAGGTGCGCCCCACCGCCGGGACCGTCTGGGTGGAGCCCGTCACCGTCGTCGAAATAGCCATCGACGGCGTGCAGCAGTCCCCGCGTTACCCGGGCGGGATTGCGCTGCGCTTCGCGCGCGTCAAAGGGTACCGGGAGGACAAGGGTCCGGCTGAAGCGGACACCATCCAGACACTCCGCGGCCTGCTGCGCAGCTGACGACGGCGGCGCCCCCGGCGTGCCTTGTCTGGCACCTCCGCCGGGCGTACGGTGGCGCTTAGGCACCGCTGAACGCGTCGCAGGGCACGGCGCCGCGGGCCGGGGAGGTATCCGGAAGGAGGCCGGGATGTCAGCTGACGCGGGTCTCGACCAGGGCCGCGCCGCGTTCCAGGAGCACCGGTGGGGCGAGGCTTTCCACAGCCTCCGGGAAGCGGACCGGCTGGGCGGCCTGCCGGCAGCTGACCTGGAACGGCTCGCGACGGCGGAGATCCTGACCGGATCCGCGGCCGCCGGCCTTGCCTCGCTCACCCGCGCCCATGAGGAGTACCTCGTGGTGGGCGACCTCGCCGGCGCTGCCCGCTGCGCCGGATGGTTGGCCATCCACCTCATGCATTTCGGTGACGGGGAACGTGCACACGGCTGGCTGGCCCGCGGGCAACGGCTGGCCGGAGAACTTCCCGGACCTGACGCCGTCGAGGGATTCCTCCTGGTGCCCGCCGCCCTGGCACGGCTCCACGGCGGCGACCCGGAAGGGGCCTTGGAACTGCTCACCCGCGCCGCGGACATGGGCCAGGCCTTCCAGGACCGTGACGTGTCCGCGCTGGCGATGCTCGGCTCAGGGCAGGCGTCCCTTGCGCTGGGAAAGGTGGAAGAAGGGCTCCGCCTCTTCGATGAGGTCATGGTGGCGGTGACGGCGGGGGAGCTGTCCGCCGTCCCGTCCGGAATCGCCTACTGCGCCGTCATCGCCAACTGCCAGCTGGCGTTCGACCTCGGCCGCGCCCTGGAGTGGACGACCGCCCTGGACCGCTGGTGCCGCGAACGGCCGGATATGGCAGCCTTCAGCGGCGAGTGCCAGGCCCACCGTGCCGAGCTTTTCCGCTGGCACGGAGCATGGGAGGAAGCGATGGCTGCCGCAGGGGCCGCCCAGGCCCGCGCCGCCGGCGGCGACCCCCAGGCCCTGTACGGCGGCTACTACCAGCAGGGCGAGATCCAGCGGCTCACCGGCCGGTTCGATGCAGCAGAGGAGTCCTTCCGGGCAGCTGCCGCCAGCGGGTTCGAACCACAACCGGGCATGGCCCTCCTGGTGCTGGAGCGCGGCGACACCGCGACGGCCCGGACGGTCATCCGGAGGGCAGCCGCCGTGGCGGACCCGGTTGCCCGCCGGCACTTGCTGCCCGCGGTGGTGGAGATTGAGCTCGCCGTCCCGGACCTGGCCGCTGCGCGGGCCGCCGCCGATGAGCTTCTCCTGTTCGCGCGGGATTGTCCGACGCCGATGGTGCGGGCTGTCGCGGACCAGGCCGACGGGGCGGTGCGGCTCGACGAAGGCGACGCTGTTGGCGCATGCCGGGCACTGCGGAGGGCCTGGCGCCTGTGGTTCGACCTGGGGGTGCCGTATGAGGCCGCCCGGTGCCGGGTGCTGACAGGGCGTGCCTGCCTGGCCCTCGGTGATGATGCGTCGGCCCGGATGGAGTTTGAGGCCGCCCATCTGGCGTTCCTGGACCTGGGCGCCGCTCCCGCCGCGGCGCGGGCGGCCACGCTGATTCCCAGGGACACCGGCGCCGGACCGTTGACCGCCCGGGAGGAGGAAGTGCTGCGGCTCGTGGCCTCCGGGCGGGGCAACCGTGCCATCGCACTCGAACTGTTCCTGAGCGAGAAGACAGTGGCCCGGCATATCAGCAACATCTTCCTCAAACTGGGACTTTCATCCCGGGCGGCGGCCACCCGCTATGCCTTCGAACACGGGCTCGCCGGCTGACCCCGGCTGCACAGAATTACCCACCCCGGCCGCCTGCCGGAATACACAGATCTGCCGACGCGCGGAGGAAGGCCCCGGCCGTAGCCTCAAGCCATGAACGGGAACACGATGGATTCCCGGGGTCCCAACGGCACCCCGGAGGTATTGGACACGCTGGTCATCGGCGGCGGGCAGGCGGGACTGGCCATAGGCCACTACCTCTCCCGCCAGGGCCGGCAGTTCCTGATCCTCGACGCGAACACGAGGATCGGCGACGGCTGGAGGACACGCTGGGATTCCCTGCGCCTGTTTACGCCGGCCAAATACAACGGCCTGCCGGGTGTTCCCTTCCCGGCGGACCCGCTGTCCTTCCCGGCCAAGGACCAGATGGCGGACTACCTTGAGCACTATGCGGCGGCCTCCAGCCTTCCGGTGCTGACGGGCGTCCGCGTGGAGCGGCTGTGGCGCGAAGGCGGCGTCTACGTGGCCGCCGCCAACGGCAACCGCTGGGAAGCACGGACCGTGGTGCTGGCCACCGGGGCCGAGCGGAAGCCCAAGCTGCCGCCGTTCGCCGCCGGCCTTGACGGCTCGATCGTCCACTTCCACTCCAGCAGCTACAAAAACCCGGAGCAGCTCCAGGACGGCCCGGTGCTGGTGGTTGGCCTGGGAAATTCGGGGGCCGAGATTGCCTTGGAAGTCTCCCGCACCCACCCCACGCTTGTTGCCGCCAACCCGCCACGTGAAATGCCGTTCAAGCACGGCCGGACCGCCGCACGGTTCATCCTGCCGCTGGTGCGCTTCGTGGGCCTGCACGTGCTGACCCTCGGAACGCCGGCAGGGCGGAAGGCTGCACCGCAGTTCAGGGACCACGGGGCGCCGCTGATCCGCACCAGGGCCAGGGACCTCGCCGCTGCCGGGGTGACGTTCGTACCCCGGGTCCGCGGGGTCCAGGACGGCCTTCCGCTCCTGGAGGACGGGTCACAGCCAACGGTGACAAACGTCATCTGGTGCACCGGATTCCAGGAAGACCTGCAGTGGCTGGACCCGGCGCTCGCAGCGGCCGCGGGGGAGGCCCGGCAGCCCGGCGGGGAAGTCCAGGACCCGCCCGGACTGTACTTCGTGGGGCGCAACTTCCAGCACTCCGCCGCGTCCGCAACAGTGACCGGAAGCGTCCATGACGCCCGCCGGGTGGCAGGCCGGATCCCGGTGCGACACGCAGCCAATTCGAACGGAAGGGTGGCACTCCGCTAGACTTGACGGTTGATTACGCGCTCCGAAGGGTTTGATTGTGCCAACACTATGGACCGCGGGAGCGTCGGCGCCTGCTGCTGATCGCCGGCAGGTGTCCCGAAAATCGTCATTCCGCCCCGAAATCCAGGGCCTCCGCTCGCTCGCCGTCCTCATGGTGGTCACCTACCACGTGTGGTTCGGACGGGTCTCCGGGGGCGTGGATGTGTTCCTCCTGATCTCGGCGTTCCTGATGACCCTCCAGTTCGTCGGACGGCACGAGCGCAGGGAACCCTTTCGGCTCCTGAAGCACTGGCTGCACCTGTTCCGGCGGCTCCTTCCAGCCGCCGTGACCGTCATTGTGGCCACCCTGGCGGCCTCCTACCTGGTGCTCCCCAAGACCAGGTGGCAGGACGTCATTGACCAGGGCTGGGCCTCACTGACGTACTCGGAGAACCGGCTGCTGCAGGCACAGGCCGTGGACTACTACGCGAACGACCACAGCCTCGCCAGCCCGCTGCAGCACTTCTGGTCGCTGTCCATCCAGGGGCAGGTCTTCATCCTGTGGCCCCTGATCTTCGCGGCAGCGGCCTGGGTGGCCCGGCGTTACAGGCTGTCCTACCGGCCGCTGCTGGCGTACGTCTTCTTCGTCCTCTTCCTGGGGTCGCTGGCCTATTCGATCTTCTTTACGGCCACCAACCAGGTGCAGGCATACTTCGACACCGGTGCGCGCCTGTGGGAGTTTGCGCTGGGCACGCTGGTGGCACTGATCCTTCCCGGCCTCCGGCTGTCACGGACAGTCCGGATCGTCATGGGCTGGACGGGCGTCATCGCCATGCTTGCCTGCGGCATCCTGCTGAACGTGCAGGCGGCCTTCCCGGGCGTGGCCGCCCTGTGGCCCACGCTCGCCGCCGCCCTGGTGATCGGGGCCGGGCAGACGCAAAGCCCGCTGGGCGTGGACCGGATCCTCAGCTCCACGCCACTGGTCAAGCTGGGGGACATCTCCTACGGGCTGTACCTCTGGCACTGGCCGCTGCTGGTGCTGGCACTGGCCTGGAGCGGCAAGGACCACGCCGGCTGGCTGTCCGGTACGGTGATCATCGCCGCCGCCCTGGTGCTGGCCTACCTCACCACCAAGTACATCGAGAAACCATGGCGGGAATGGAAATGGCCTGAAGCCCGCAAGCGCCGTGCCGCCATCGCCATCATGCTGGCGGTTTCCGTCGCAGCCGCGCCCCTGGTCCTCTGGCGCTACCAGATCGACACCGAGCGGCGCATTGCCCAGGAACAGAAAGTGGCCAACAACCCCGGTGCACGCGTCCTGGATCCTGCCTTCACCGGCAGCGCACCGACAGGGGAGGTGACCCTCCTGCCCACCGCCGCGGACCTGCCGAAGGACTGGGTGAGCCTGGACGGCCCCTGCTCCGGGGACATCACCCCGGAAGACCAGGCGGTCAAGGACGCCTGCTTCGAACAGAAACCGGCCGGCAACCCGGCCAAGCGTGTCCTGGTCCTGGGCGACAGCCACGCCCAGCAATGGTCCGGGGCCCTCAAACCGATTGCAGCCGACAACAACTGGCTCCTCTACTCGATGCTCAAGGGTGCCTGCAAGGTCGCTCCCGCCGGAAAAGCGGCAAGCGACGGCTGTGAAACGTTCAACGCCTCCGTCCAGAAGGAAATCGAGCGCCGGCAGCCGGACGCCATTGTCCTGCTGGGCACGGCCGCGGCAGCGTCCAGTGCCGCCGAAGAGGTCACGCCCGGATTCGAAGAACTGGTCAAACCGTGGCTGGACAAGGGCATCGACGTGGTGGCACTGCGGGACAACCCCAGGTTCACCTTCAACATGGCCGAATGCGTGGTGAAGCAGGGCCAGGATGCCCAGGCCTGCCGCCCCGCGGCGCAGGACAACCTGGCAGCCGAAAACCCCCTGGCCTCCGTCCAGGCGGCCAACCTGCCCGGGCTGTCCGTCCTCGACCTGACGGACCGCATCTGCACGGAGGGCGCCTGCCCCGGCGTGATCGGAAACATCTTCGTGTACCTGGACGACAACCACCTCAGCGCCGAATACACCGAAAGCATGTCCGACGAGTTTGGCCGGCGGCTGTTCCAGGCGACCGGTTGGAAGTAGGCGGGATGGGAACGATGGACCAACGAACGGCAGGCCCGGCCAAGCCGCGCAAGGACACCTTCAGGCCCGAGGTCCAGGGACTCCGGGCCCTGGCCGTCCTGATGGTGGTGGCCTACCACGTCTGGCTGGGCAGGGTATCGGGCGGCGTGGACATCTTCCTGCTCATTTCCGCGTTCCTCCTCACCCTGTCCTTCGTCCGGAAGGCCGTGTCCGGACGCCCCTTCGCGCTGCCGGCGCACTGGCTGCACCTCTTCAAGCGGCTGCTGCCCGCCGCCGTCGTGGTCATCCTCGGCGTGCTCGCCGGCACCTGGCTGATCCTGCCGCAGGGCCGCTGGCCCGAAATCCTGGACCAGGCCTGGGCTTCGCTGCTTTACGGCCAGAACTGGCTGCTTGCCGACACCGCGGTGGACTACTACGCCCAGGACCATGCGGGGGCCAGCCCGCTGCAGCACTTCTGGTCGCTCTCCATCCAGGGCCAGGTGTTCATCCTGTGGCCGCTGGTCTTCGCAGCGGCCGCAGGGCTCCTGCCGCTGCTGCGCCGCGCCCGCGGCCTTAATGCCCTGACCTACCGCGGCCTGCTGGCCACCGCTTTCGGCGCGGTGTTCGCCGTGTCCCTGGCCTACTCGGTGGAGCAGACAGCAACCAACCAGGCGTACGCCTACTTCGACACCCGGGCCAGGCTGTGGGAATTCGCGCTGGGTTCCCTGCTGGCCCTTGCCCTGCCGTACCTCAAGCCGGGCCGCCGGCTGCGCGTGCTGCTGGGCTGGGCGGGCCTGGCCGGGATGCTGTCCTGCGGCCTTCTCCTCACCGTTGACCGCTCCTTCCCGGGCTACGTGGCACTGTGGCCCACCCTTTCCGCAGCAGCCATCATCGTCGCGGGACAAACCGGCAGCCGCTTCGGCGTGGACCGCCTCCTGAGCAGCCGTCCCGCCGTCGCCCTCGGCGACAACTCCTACGCCCTGTACCTGTGGCACTGGCCAGTCCTCGTCCTGGCGCTCGCCGCCACCGGCGTCGAGGCGCCCAACATGGTCCAGGGACTGGCCATCGTCGCCGCCTCGGTCCTCCTGGCCGTGCTCACCACCCGGTTCGTGGAGAAGCCGCTCCGCAACTGGCACTGGCCCAAGCTCCGTGCCTGGCGGACCGCCGTCGTCATTGCCGCCTGCGGCGCCCTCCTGGCCGGCCCGGTGGCCGTCTGGCAGACGTTCCTCACCGCCGAGGAAGCCGCGACGGCGGCCCAGCCGAAGGAGCTGACGCCCGGAGCCGCGGCACTGGCCGCGGGCAGCGACGCAGCTCCGGCCCCCGCTGCCCGGATCATTCCCGGCGCCACCGCGCTGGACAACGACTGGGCAGGAATCCAGACCCCCTGCACGGGAGCCAACGCCACCGCCGATCCCATCCTCGAAGGCTGCCGCCAGGAGATCCCCGAGGGCGGCGGCACCAAACGCATCGTCGTGCTGGGGGACTCCCACTCGCAGCAGTACCTCGGCGCGCTGGCCCCGATCGCCGCAGCCCGCGGCTGGGAACTGGTCACCCTGCTGATGCCCGCGTGCCGCTTCGGAGCGGAATCCGATACCCGCACCGCCGAGTGCAACGCCTACAACAAAGCCAGCTCGGCCTATGTGCTGGAGCACCAGCCCGACGCCGTCTTCACCGTCGCCTCCCTGACCCACGAGGAGGCGCCCTTCGAGACCGAGGTGCCCGGCTACCTGGACGGTGTGCGGCCATTCTCGGAGGCGGGCATCGAGGTCCTGGGCATCCGCGACAACCCCCGCTTCACGTTCAACATGCCGGAGTGCGTGCAGCGCCACGGCGCAGACGCTCCGGAATGCAATCCGCCCCTGGCCGAGTCGCTGGTGGAACCGTCGCCGCTGGAAAACTACCGGGGCAAACTGGACGGCCTGCACCTGATGGACATGAGCGACTTCATCTGTGCCCGCGGCGTCTGCCCGGCCGTGGTGGGGAACGTCTATGTCTACAAGGATGACAACCACCTGAGCCGGACGTACGCCGAAACCATGATTCCGATGTTCGAGCAGCGGCTGCTGGCGGCTACCGGCTGGAGCTGACCGGACGCGGCGGGCACAACGCCGTCAGTTGGCCGGCGGAATGGTGCGGTTGCTCACATCTTCGTCCTGGAATAGGGGGATGGGCGCGAAGGTTCTAATATTTACTCAATACTTTCTGCCCCCTGGCAGCCTCCCCCTGCGGGCGGCCGCCGCGGAGCGCGTACTGCACAGGCCAGTTCCGTAATCACGGGCTGGTCATCGGCTGCAACCCCTACCCGCCAGCAACCAAGGTAAGAGGCGCACTCATGACCGAGCCCGAACACAATCCCTTTGGCCTGATCGGCCTGACGTACGACGACGTCCTGCTCCTTCCCGGGCACACGGACGTGATCCCGTCCGACGCCGACACCTCCTCCCGGATTTCCAAGCGGATCACCGTCCAGACGCCGTTGCTTTCCGCCGCGATGGACACGGTGACCGAATCCCGGATGGCCATCGCCATGGCCCGGCAGGGCGGCCTTGGCGTGGTGCACCGCAACCTGTCCATCGCCGACCAGGCAGACCAGGTGGACCGGGTCAAGCGCAGCGAATCGGGGATGATCACCAACCCCCTGACCATCCGCCCCGAAGCCACCCTGCGCGAACTCGACGACCTCTGCGCCCAGTACCGTGTCTCCGGCCTGCCGGTGGTGGACGAGGAAAACCGCCTCCTCGGCATCGTCACCAACCGCGACACCCGCTTTGTCCCCGAGTCCGACTTCCCGCTGCGGCTCGTCAGCGACGTCATGACCAAGATGCCACTGGTCACCGGCCACGTGGGGATCAGCCGCGACGAAGCCTCCCACAAGCTGGCCACCAACAAGATCGAAAAGCTGCCGCTCGTGGACGAGCAGGGCAGGCTCAAGGGCCTGATCACCACCAAGGACTTCACCAAGGCGGAGCAGTACCCGCTGGCCACGAAGGACGAGGAAGGCCGCCTCCGCGTCGGCGCAGCCATCGGGTTCTTCGGCGACGGTTGGGAACGCGCCATGACCCTCATCGACGCCGGCGTTGACGCCCTGTTCGTCGATACCGCCAACGGCCACTCCCAGGGTGTCCTGGACATGATCCGCCGGCTCAAGTCGGACCCCGTGGCAGCCCACGTGGACGTCATCGGCGGCCAGGCAGCCACCCGCGAAGGTGCCCAGGCGCTGATCGACGCCGGCGCCGACGGCATCAAGGTGGGCGTGGGCCCGGGCTCCATCTGCACCACCCGCGTGGTGGCCGGTGTCGGCGTTCCCCAGATCACCGCCATCTACGAATCCGCCAAGGCCGCCATCCCCGCCGGGGTGCCGCTGATCGCCGACGGCGGCCTGCAGTACTCGGGCGACATCGGCAAGGCCCTGGTGGCCGGCGCCGACACCGTCATGCTGGGGTCCCTGCTCGCAGGCTGCGACGAGTCCCCGGGAGACCTGATCTTCGTCAACGGCAAGCAGTACAAGTCCTACCGCGGCATGGGCTCCCTGGGCGCCATGCAGTCCCGCGGCAAGAACACGTCCTACTCCAAGGACCGCTACTTCCAGGCGGACGTCTCCGGTGACGACAAGCTCATCCCCGAGGGCATCGAAGGCCGGGTGGCCTACCGTGGCCCGCTGTCCTCCGTGGCATACCAGCTGGTGGGCGGGCTCCGCCAGACCATGTTCTACACGGGCGCTCCCACCATCCCCGAGCTCAAGGCACGCGGCAAGTTCGTCCGCATCACCCCCGCCGGGCTGAAGGAATCACACCCGCACGACATCCAGATGACCGTCGAGGCGCCGAACTACGGCTCCCGCTAAGCGGCTCCCGCGCCGCCATCAAGGGCCATGGGGACTTCCCCATGGCCCTTTGCGTTCTCCGCGCCGGGACTAGGCTTGAGCCATGTCCCAGCCACGCCATCCCGCCGAATTGGGGCCCAAGCGGGATACCCAGCGCCGGCTGGCCCTCCGGCCCTACGCCAAAGCCGTAGCCCAGGTCCTGCGGGTCAGCTTCCGGGCCTCACCCGGCGCGGTGATCATGAAGGTGCTCGGATCGCTGATCTCCGCCGTGCTGCCACTGGTCACCACCTACTTCGCGGCGCTGACCACCACGGCCCTGGCCGCTGCCTACGCCGGGGATGCAGGAGCCGGCCAGCTCGCCATCGTCTACGTCGTCATCACCGCCGCGCTCGGATTGTTCTGGGGATCGTTCACCAGCGTTGACCGGTACATCCAGCAGCTCATGAGCTTCAGGGTGGGAGCCATCGTGGGCGACCAGATGTACGAACGCTTCCTTGCCCTGGAGTTCTGGCGGTACGACGACAAGGAGACCGTCGACCTCTACGACCGGGCCAAACGGTTCTCCGACTCCTACGCCCGCGTCCTGGACCGCATCGCCGCGATCTTCACCCAGTTGGTGTCCGTCATCCTGGCCATTGGTGCCCTGCTGGTGGTGAGCTGGTGGATCGCGGTGATCGTCCTGGTGGCCATCGTCCCCAGCGTCTACCTGCAGTTCAAGCTGTCCCGGGAACAGATCGCGCACTGGAACACGCAGGTGGATTCCCGCCGGCAGCGCCGGATGATCGAACAGAACCTCCTCCGGCCCCAGCACATCGCCGAAATGCGGCTCTACGGGATCGTGCGTTTCCTGATGGACCTGCGCTCCCGGCTCCGGGACGCGGACGAACGCCGGCGCCTGGACTTCCAGCGCCGGTACATCCCCAAGCAGCTGGCGGCGGACGCGCTGCAGTACGGCGCCGAGGTGGTGTCCCTGGTCTGGGTGGTGGGGCAGATCATCACCCGGTCGCAGCCGGTGGGGCAGTTCCTGTACGTCCAGCAGATCGTCAGCCGGGCCTTGTCCACCGCGAACAACCTGGTGTCATCGCTCAGTTCCATCGACGAGGACCTGGCAAACCTGAAGGACTATGAGCTCTTCATGGCCCTCCCGGCCCATTCCGAGCACGCGCCGCCCCTGCCCGCCGCGCCCAGGGAAGTGGAGTTGAGGGACATCCGCTTCACCTATACGGGCAGCGACATTGAGGTGATCCGGGGCATCAGCATGACCATCCGCGAAGGCCAGCACATCGCCATCGTGGGAGAGAACGGTGCAGGCAAATCCACGCTGATCAGGATCCTGGCGGGCCTGTACCGTCCGGATTCCGGCCAGGTGATGCTCGACGGCGTGGACCTCGCCGCGGTGGATGTCACGTCGTGGCACCGCCACCTGGCCGTGCTCAGCCAGGAGTTCCTGAAGTATGAGTTCGCCACCGCGGCGGAGAACATCTGGTTCGGGGACGTGCAGAGCCCCCGCGACGACGGCAGGATCCAACGCGCGGCGGGAGACGCCGAGGCGCTCGAGTTCATCAGCAAGCTCCCCAACGGCCTGGAAAACCACGTCAGCAACTGGATGGAGGATCCCCGTGGCCGCAAGGGAAGCGGCCTCTCCGGCGGGCAGTGGCAGCGGCTGGCGATGGCGCGCAATTTTTACCGCAACGCGTCCTTCATGGTGATGGACGAACCCACCTCAGCCATCGACGCCCTCGCCGAGCACCGCATCTTCACCCGGCTGTTCGCCGACCGCAGCAGCACCATCATCGCCATCAGCCACCGGCTGGCAACCATCGAGAAGGCGGACACCGTGTACATGCTGGAGGACGGAAGGGTGGTGGAGCAGGGTACCCACCAGGAACTCGTCGCCCTGCGGGGACGCTACTTCCGGATGTTCGAATCCCAGCTCACCGTCCCGGCCGAACCCCTGGCGCCGCAGGTCCGGTCCGGCGAGCCCGAGGGAACGGGAACGGTCACCAGCTGACTTCAGCTGCCCCGCGGCGGCTTCCGGCGCTGGAGCCAGCCTGCGTGGAGGCTCCCGCTGTTGACCATCAGCTGCCGGGTGTAGGCCAGGCCGCCGGCAACGCCGCACGCGAAGCTGACCGGCAGGGACAGCAGCGGGGCGGCTTCGGCCGTTGCGCCCTTGGGCGTGAACAGCACGAGGGCCAGGACAATCACAGCCGTCCCGCCAAGGATGGTCCAGATGATCCCGGGGGTGATGCGGATGCCCTGGTCGATCCGGGGGATGTCGGACGCCGGCTTGGGGTCCTTGTTCGTGAACCGCGGCGCGGCCGTTACCGCCCAGCCAACGGCGGACAGGACACCACCGATGATGAGGAAGACTGTCCCCAGTTCCGGATCCCCTCCCACCAGCAGCGCAAGGACCACATGCACTGCGCCGGCGATGGCCAGCACGGCCGGGTACCACCAGGCGTAGAACACCCAGCTGCGGCGCTGGGCGAAACCCAATGCCTCCGCGCGCGGTTCCCTGGGCGGGGCCGAGCCGCTCACGGGGCTGCCGCCAGCAGCGCCCGGACCACCGGACCGGGCTGCTCACCGGCGTCGAGGGCGCGGACGGTCAGCTGGCCGTCGGCGTCCGGCGGTTCCGAGGCAAGGTGAAGGGCCCCGTCCGCCGCGATCCTGACGTTGGCGACCGTGGGTGGCTTCCCGGGGGAGTAGCGGCGCGCGCTGACCATGCCGCCGTCGGGGTGCCTGGCGCCCTGGACCGCGTCGTCCACTGTCGCCTCCACCATGTCGAGGACGGAGGCCTCCCGGTTCATCGGCAGGCACACGTACTCACTGAGCGGCTGAAGGAACAGGGCCACCCGGCCGGCGGGCGAGTCGGCGATGTAGGCCGGAGCCACGGCATCAGGCCCGATGCGGGTGACGTCGAACCACGCCGTGGCGCTGTTGAAAACACCGGCCAGGAACTGCGCCGGTCCCCGCAGGCTTACCTGCGCACCGTCGACGGCGGCGGTGTCCCTGACCCTGAGTGTGCCCACGCCGGCCCGGACAAGGTCGTGGTCATCAGGAAGCTGCTCAAGGCCAAGGACCCGCCGGGCCAGGTCTGATCCCTGCCCCGGCGTGAAGGAGAGGAGTGCGAGGATCTCGTGGCTGGTGATCCGGTATGCGGAATCGGGCAGGGAGTGTTCAGTCATATGCTTTCGGTCTCTTGGTTATGCAGGGCGGGACGAGGGCAGACTGCGCTTAGCCGAATCCGAGCTTACCGCCCACCCACCCGATGGCGTCAGCGGCGCCGCCGGCCAGGTCCCGGACACCGCCCACCACTCCGGCGCCGAAATCCCAGATCCGCTTGGTCACGGGAACATCCCCGGACACCATGGACGCGAGACCCCACAGCAGCCCTGCCCCGCCGATGGCGGCAGCAACAGGAAGCCCCACTCCCGTGGCGGCAGCAACGCCCGCGGCGACGGCGAGGCCGCCTCCGACTACGCCGTCAGCCACCCGGAAGGGGTCCCGGTTTTCCACGCCCGAGGCTATGTCGAGTACGCCCAGCAGGCCGCCCAGCACGGCGAGGCCCTTGCCGGCGATCTTCATGCCGTCAAAGAACTTGCTGACCCCGGCTTCGACATCGGCGAGGTCAAGGTTCCAGCTGAACTTGTCCGCAACGAACTTCAGGGCATTGGCGATCCCCGAGGCCCCGCTCCCGTCGTCGACACCCAGGGTCTCCAGCAGCCATTCCACGCCGGAAGGGGCATGGGTGTAGTTCGGGTCGGTGAAGGCATCGCCCCACCCCGGTTCCTCCGAACCCTGGCTGCCGCCGCCGGTACTGCCCGCGGGCGGGGCGGGTGCTGACGGTCCTGTGGACGTGCTGCCGGAGGTGCTGGCCTGCTCCTGCTCGTCGGCGTGCTTCAACAGCGCTGCGGACTGGTCCTGCAAGGAGACGGATGTCCTGTGGAGCAGCGGGAGGAGCGTGGAGGACCATTCAGCACGGAACGCGTCACCGTCCCTGCCTTTCCATGCAGCGGACTGGACCAGCGACGTGACCGAGGCTTCAACGCGCTTCAGGCTGGTGCCCGATGCCGCCAGAGACTTTGACAACGTCCGCAGCTCGGCAATGTCTGCTCCGTAAATTCCTGGCGCCACGATGTTCCCCCGGTTTTCCTGACATTTGGTGTGCTCCAGTGCCACAGCTTACGCACCGGCTCCGGACGCCGCGATGGGGAGTTCTACCGGCCGTTGGCGCTGCCCACGATGGTGGTGCGCACGCGGGCGATGCCCGGGCGGGGCGGAACGCTGCTGAAGCCGAACGTCACCGGCGGGCGGATCGGCGCCAGCGCTCCCGCGTCCTGCCCGTTCCAACTGACCGAGGCCGACGCGATGTGGTGCAGGTCCCGGACGCCGTAAAACTCGGTCCTGCCGCTGCCGGCTGAGCCGTAGGTCCGGGCGCCTGGAACCGCCAGTGCGGCCAGCGGGCTGATCGCGCGGAGCCAACGGGTGCTCACGGCGAGGCCGCCGGGCACCGCCTTCAACGCCGTCCCGAGCAGGGCCCGCCGGCCGGTTGCCGCGTCGATGCGGAGCGGGCCAGCGCGCACGGTCAAGGACTTTTGCCCAAAGTGCGCCTGGACATCCACCACCTTCACCTCATCGAAGCTGTACGTGGACGAGATAAATTCCGCGGTGAGGGGGGTGGGTGCCAGCAGGAGCCGGCGCCCCGAAGCGTCCTGCACCATCACGTCGGCAAAGGCGCCAAAGGGGGACCGCTGCCACAGGCCGATGACGGCGCGCAACCCCGATGCGGTGCCCACGCCAGCTATGTGTCCGTCGAAAACCCAGTGCCCACTCATCAGGACACTGTATCCACGGCAGCTTACAAGGGGCCGCAGGGCGGGCACTTCCAGTCCCAGCCTGGGCGAAGGAGGGCGCCGTGGCCCGTGGCAGCGATCTTGCTGGGATAACCTAGAGCGGTGACTTACGAGATCGAGATTGGCCGTGGCAAGCGTGGGCGTCGTGCCTACTCCCTGGACGATATTGCAGTCGTCCCCAACCGTCGCACCCGCGACCCCAAGGACGTCTCGGTCTCGTGGCAGATTGATGCCTACCAGTTCGACATGCCGGTCATCGCCGCGCCCATGGACTCTGCGATGTCGCCGCAGACCGCCATTGCGCTCGGCAAGCTGGGCGGCCTGGGCGTGCTGGACCTGGAAGGGCTCTGGACCCGGTACGAGGACCCGCAGGCTGTCCTTGATGAGATCAGCTCGCTTGAGGACGAAATCAACAGCCCGGCCGTCACCGGCAGGATGCAGGAGCTCTACCAGGCACCCATCCAGCCCGACCTCATCACGTCGCGTTTGGCTGAAATCCGCGAGGCCGGAGTCACCGTGGCGGGCGCCCTGACCCCGCAGCGCACCCAAGAGCACTACAAGACGGTCCTGGCCGCCGGCGTCGACATCTTCGTCATCCGCGGCACCACCGTCTCCGCTGAGCACGTGTCCAAGGACCACGAACCGCTGAACCTCAAACAGTTCATCTACGAACTCGATGTCCCCGTCATTGTCGGCGGGGCGGCCGGCTACACCCCGGCGCTGCACCTGATGCGCACCGGCGCAGCCGGCGTCCTGGTCGGCTTTGGCGGCGGGGCCACCACCACGACGCGCCGCGCCCTGGGCATCCACTCGCCCATGGCGTCCGCCATTTCCGACGTCGCCGCCGCCCGCCGCGACTACATGGACGAGTCCGGCGGCCGGTACGTCCACGTCATTGCCGACGGCGGCATGGGCACCTCGGGTGACATCGTCAAGGCCATCGCCATGGGCGCGGACGCGGTCATGCTGGGCAGTGCCCTGGCCCGCGCCGAGGAAGCTCCCGGCAAGGGCTGGCACTGGGGCCAGGAGGCCCACCACCTGGAACTGCCGCGCGGAGACCGGGCCAACGTCGGCACCGTCGGTCCGTTGGAGGAAGTCCTCTTCGGTCCGGGCCACCACACCAACGGCACCTCCAACCTGATCGGGGCGCTGCGGCGCTCCATGGCGACCACCGGCTATTCGGACCTGAAGGAATTCCAGCGGGTCGACGTCGTCGTGTCCCCATACGAAGGAAACTGACGCCCCGCGTTTGCCGGGAAGGCCGCACGTAAGGGCGGCCTGCCCAAGTGTGCCGCAAGGAAGTAGGGTGGACCTACTACCGGCACATGAGGCACTGGAGGCGTTCAATGAAGACTGTTCCTGCAGACGGCGGGGCCCTTGGCCCGGAAGCCAGGGAAGCATCCATCCAGCGGCTGCGCGCCACGACGGAGCCCGGCCAGGAGCTGGACATCCTGATCGTCGGCGGCGGCATCGTGGGAACCGGTGCGGCGCTGGACGCCGTCACCCGCGGGCTTACCGTCGGCATCGTCGAGGCCAGCGACTGGGCGGCCGGCACGTCCTCCAGGTCCTCAAAGCTGATCCACGGCGGCCTCCGCTACCTGGAAATGCTGGACTTCGCCCTGGTCAAGGAGGCGCTGCAGGAACGCGGGCTGCTGCTGTCCGAACTGGCCCCGCACCTGGCGCGTCCGGTGCCGTTCCTGTACCCGCTGACCAAACCCTTCATCGAACGTCCCTACGTGGGGGCCGGAATTGCCCTCTATGACGCCATGTCCGTCTCCAGCGGGCACAGCCGCGGCGTCCCGTTCCACAAGCACCTGTCCAGGCGCGGCACGCTGCGTGCGGCGCCGAGCCTGAAGGATGACGCCTTCGTGGGCTCCATCCGCTATTACGACGGCCAGGTCGACGACGCCAAGTACGTTGCCAACCTGATCCGTACCGCCGCGTACTACGGTGCGCACGCCGTCAACCAGATGGCGGTGGTGGACTTCCTGCGCGAAGGTGAACGCGTGGTCGGCGCCAAGGTGGAAAACCGCGAGGACGGATCCCGGTTCGACATCCGCGCCAAGCAGGTCATCAATGCCACCGGCGTCTGGACCGACGAAACCCAGGCCATGGTCACGGACCGGGGCCAGCTGAAGGTCCGTGCGTCCAAGGGTATCCACCTCGTGGTGCCGCGCGACCGCTTCCAGTCCACCGTGGGGCTGATCCTGCGCACGGAAAAGTCGGTGCTCTTCGTCATCCCCTGGGGCAGGCACTGGATCATCGGCACCACGGACACGGACTGGCACCTCGACAAAGCCCATCCGGCCGCCTCCAGCAAGGACATCGACTACATCCTTGAACACGTCAACCGGGTCCTCAAGCGTCCCCTGACCAGGGAAGACGTCGAGGGTGTCTATGCCGGCCTTCGTCCCCTCCTCGCCGGGGAGAACGATTCCACGGCCAAGCTCTCCCGCGAGCACGTGGTGGCGCACCCGGTGCCCGGCCTGGTGGTGGTGGCCGGCGGCAAATGGACCACCTACCGCGTGATGGCAAAGGACGCGGTGGACGAGGCCACCCGCACCATGGACGAACGCGTGCCGCCCAGCTGCACGGAGACCATCCCGCTGCTGGGCGCCAACGGCTTCCGGGCGGCCTGGAACCGCCGCAACCGGACCGCGGAGGAGTCCGGCGTGCACGTGGCGCGGATCGAACACCTCCTGAACCGTTATGGCTCCATGACCCCGGAAGTGTTGGCCCTGATCGAGGAGAATCCGGCCCTGGCCGAACCCCTGCCGGGCGCCGACGACTACCTGCAGGCCGAAGCGGTCTACGCCGCCACCCACGAAGGCGCGCGGCACGTGCACGACGTCCTGACCCGGCGCACCCGCATTTCCATCGAAGCGTGGGACCGCGGCGTGTCTGCTGTTCCGGTTGTCGCTAAACTGATGGGTGACGTCCTCGGCTGGAGCGATGCGCAGCGCGAGAATGAGGTCCGGCACTACGTTGCCCGGGTGGAGGCTGAACGCCTCAGCCAGCAACAGCCGGACGACGAATCCGCAGACGCCGCCCGCCTGGGCGTGGAAGACATCGTGCCCTTGCGCTGAGGGGCGGATGGCCGGCGCTGATGACTGAAGGGACACGCTTTTGGCGGAACTGCTTGACCCGTACGACGCCGACCTCACCACCCCGGACCTGGTCATCCTGGAACTGGAGGCCACCGACAAGGACGACGCCGCGGCGCAATTGTCCGAACGGCTGTACGCCGCGGGCCGGGTGTCGGACCTCGACGGGTTCCTCCGGCACGTCAACGCCCGGGAGCACCAGCTGGCCACCGGCCTTCCCGGCGGCATTGGCCTGCCGCATGCCCGCAGCGAGTTCGTCTCCCGCACGTCCATCGCCGTGGGCATCACCAAGTACGGCCACGCCCTGGATTTCGGTGCCACGGACGGACCGGCAACCGTGGTCCTGCTCATCGCCACGCCGGCCAGTTCCTTCTCCGACCACCTCGAAGTGCTGGCCACCCTGGCCCGGTCCCTGTCCAAGGAATCATTCCGTGAATCGCTCCGGCGCGCCTATGACGCCGAAGTGATCGCCGAGCTCATCAACTCCAGCCTGGTGTTTTTCGACCATTGATCCCGCGCGCCGGTGCGCCCGAGGCGCCCGCGTTTAGTTGTTCTACAGAAGTACGAAGTACGGTTAAGACGTGTGGAAAACTGCCCTAAAGCCCCGATGGATCGCAGGATTCATCTTCGCGATTGTCGTATCCGGGGTCTTCGTGCTGCTGAGCCAATGGCAGTTTGGCAGGTCCACCAGCCCTGAAACCCCCGTCAACCCGGACACCGAGAACGTCCGGCCGCTGACCGGCATCCTCCAGCCGGGCGAGTTCTTCCACGGATCCGACGCCGACCAGATGGTCAGTGCCACCGGCACCTACGATCCCGCAAAGCAGGTCCTGGTGCCGGGCCGGCTGCACGACGGAAAGACCGGATTCTGGGTGGTTTCGGCGTTCGCCGTGGATGGCGCACCGGCACTGACCGGCAGGGCGGCCTCCCCGCAGACCTGGATCCCGGTGGCGCGCGGATGGGTGGCAGACGCCGCCGACGCCCCAGCGCCGCCGTCGGGCCGGGTGGAACTCACCGGCCGGCTCCTGCCCTCGGAAGCACCAGTGTCCGGCAAGGCTGCCGGCCCGGGTGAAGCCACGGCGGTCTCGGTGGCCGAACTCATCAACTACTGGGAGATCAGCAGCTACCCGGGATTCGTTTCCGCCACCGCCGAGGTGGCCGGGGGAGCGGACGTCAGCGCCGCCGCCGCGCCGGGCAAGCTCCTGCCACTCGACATCGGCCCGCAGCCGCCGGCGCAGCGGATCAACTGGCTCAACCTGTTCTACTCCCTGGAATGGGTCGTCTTCGCCGGCTTCGCGTTCTTCATCTGGTGGCGCCTCGTCAAGGACGACTACCACCGGGACCTCGAGGAAGCCCACGACGAAGCCGACCCGTCCGCCACACCCCACCAGCACCAACAGAAGGTACAGCCATGATTGATCCGAAACCGGCTACGGAAAACACAGCGGCCGGAAAGGCCGCCACCAGGAAGCGCCGCTTCGGCGGGACCGAACCGCAGATCCGTTCGGCCCTGAAGTTCTACAAGGTCATGGCCTACCTGACCGGTGCCATGCTGCTGCTGCTGTGCGCCGAGCTCGTGGCCCGGTACGGCTTTGGGCAGTACCTCTTCGCCGGCGGCACCGACGCCATCACCGGCCAGCCCTTCGGATTCGGGTTCGCGGGCGCGGAACCGCCCGCAGTCCTGGGCGGCGTCAACGTCTCCGTCACGGTGCTGATTGTCCACGGCTGGATGTACGTGGTGTACCTGATGTCCAACTTCCGGCTGTGGTCGCTGATGCGGTGGCCCTTCCTGAAGCTGATCCTGCTGGCCCTGGGCGGCGTCGTGCCGTTCCTGTCCTTCATCGTGGAAAAGAAGTTCCACGCCGAGGTGGAAGCCGAGCTGGCGGCGAACCCGCAGGCACCGCAGCGCTACTGACCCGCCGGGTTCGGCGGCGGGCGGCACCTGCCTCCAGGGCCGCCGTCGGACGTCTGCTCCGTCACAGCGGGCCCTCTCAAGGTGCGCCGGTGCAACGCCGCAAAGTAGGCTATTACGGTGACTACTCCCACTGCATCCCAGACTTCCCAGAAGCCGGTGCTGGTAGTTGACTACGGTGCCCAGTACGCGCAGCTGATTGCCCGCCGCGTCCGGGAAGCGAACGTGTATTCGGAAGTGGTTCCGCATACCTGGTCCACCGAGCAGCTCCTGGCCAAGAACCCCGCCGCCATCATCCTCTCCGGCGGCCCCTCCAGCGTTTACGCCGACGGCGCCCCCAGCGTGGGTGCCGACCTTTTCGAGGCAGGCGTTCCCGTCTTCGGCATCTGCTACGGCTTCCAGGCCATGGCCAATGCCCTGGGCGGCAAGGTGGACCGGACGGGACTGCGGGAGTACGGCTCCACCGAAACCACCATCCTGGGCGACGCCCGCTCAGTCCTTGAAGGCATGCCCCAGCACCAGAAGACCTGGATGAGCCACGGCGACTCCGTCCACGAAGCACCTGAAGGCTTCGAGGTCCTGGCGACGACTGCCGGCGCCGAAGTGGCGGCCTTCGCCAACGAGGAAAAAGGCCTCTTCGGTGTGCAGTGGCACCCGGAGGTCAAGCACTCCGCCTACGGCCAGCAGGTGCTGGAGAACTTCCTGTTCAACTGCGCCAAGCTCGAAGCCAACTGGACCACCGGCAACATCCTCGAAGAGCAGGTGGCACGCATCCGCGAGCAGATCGGCGATGCCCGGGTGATCTGCGGACTCTCCGGCGGCGTCGATTCCGCCGTTGCCGCCGCCCTGGTCCAGCGCGCCGTGGGCGACCAGCTCACCTGCGTGTTCGTCGACCATGGCCTGCTGCGTGAAGGCGAAGCCGAACAGGTGGAGCGCGACTTCGTCGCCGCCACCGGCGTGAAGCTCTACGTTGCCAACGAACAGGAACGCTTCCTCTCCGCGCTGGCCGGCGTCAGCGACCCCGAGACCAAGCGCAAGATCATTGGCCGCGAGTTCATCCGCGCCTTCGAAGAAGCCGAACTGGCCATCATCGCCGAAGCCGCGGCGCACGGCGAGAAGATCAAGTTCCTCGTCCAGGGCACCCTGTACCCGGACGTCGTCGAATCCGGCGGCGGTGAAGGTGCCGCAAACATCAAGAGCCACCACAACGTGGGCGGCCTGCCGGAGGACCTGCAGTTCGAGCTCGTCGAGCCGCTGCGGGCACTGTTCAAGGACGAGGTCCGCGCTGTCGGCGCGCAGCTCGGCCTGCCGCAGGAAATCGTGGGCCGCCAGCCGTTCCCCGGCCCCGGCCTGGGCATCCGCATCGTCGGCGACGTCACCAAGGAGCGCCTGGACCTGCTCCGCAAGGCGGACGCCATTGCCCGCGCTGAACTGACCGCAGCCGGGCTGGACAACGAAGTATGGCAGATGCCGGTCGTCCTGCTGGCCGATGTCCGCAGCGTCGGCGTCATGGGTGACGGCCGCACGTACGGCCACCCGATCGTGCTCCGTCCGGTTTCCTCCGAGGACGCCATGACCGCGGACTGGTCACGCCTGCCCTACGACCTCCTGGCCCGCATCTCCAACCGGATCACCAACGAGGTGGACGGCGTCAACCGCGTGGTACTGGACGTCACCAGCAAGCCGCCGGGAACCATCGAGTGGGAATAGCATCCTGATGTGGCCGGCCTCCGCCGATGGAGGCCGGCCACACCTGTCTGCGGCAGCGGCCGCGGCGCGGGCGGCTTTCGCAGCTGTGAAATTCCCGCAATTTCGCTGCTCCAGTGTTGCGGTCTCTCAGTCCGGGCACGGGAGCGGCTACTCTCGAACCTATGCCGGTATGGTCCAGGGCGTCACGTGGAAACGCAGAAAAGAAGGCAGAAGTGTCAGTTGGTCAAGGCCACCCGGAAGGCTCGGAAGAGCTGCGTAAATGGCTGTCCGGGCTCAAACCCGTTACCGGGGCAGACACCATGCTGCGCTTCACCAAGACCCCTGAAGGTTCCATCGACCTGACGTCCGCCCATCCGTCGGGGCTGGCGCAGCTCATGGCCGGGCGGCGCACCCGCCTGTCCACGCTGATCCGCGATCCGCAGCAATATGTGGTGGCGGCCCGGGCCTCGCGCAACATCCGCTCCAAGATCTTCGAACTCGCCAACGACCGCGGCATCGACGCCGGGTACCTCTCCGCCGGCACCGTGGTGTGGACGTCCGCCGTCGGGGGCAAACCCCAGCGCGTATCCGCTCCGGTCATGCTTACCGCCATCTCTTTGACCGTGCGGCCGGGCGAGGACGACTATGAACTGCAGCTGACCGAGCAGGCGCACATCAACCCTGCCCTGGTGCGGCATCTGAAGACCGTCCACGGCATCGTGTTCGACGTCAACGCCGTCACCCGCCTCGCGTACAGCACGGCGCGGTTCGACCCCCAACCCGTCCTGGACCGGCTGGGCACGATCATCCGTCCCATCCACGGCGCCGAGGCCCAGCACAACCTGCTCGTCTCCACGTTCGCGGACCTCTCCGGTAATCTCGACGATCCCTGGATCAACGACTCCCACCCGATCGTGTCCGCGCTGGCCACGGCGGGCGGCGGGGAAGTGGTGGACGTGGACGCGCCGGACCCGTCGCGCTTCCCCTCCCTGGACAGCAGGCATCCGCAGGAGGAACTGCTCCTGCTGGATGCGGACACGGACCAGCAGTACGTCATCGACGCCGCCCGGGCCGGCGAGTCCCTCGTGGTCAGCAGTCCGCCCGGAACAGGCCAGACCCAGACCGCCATCAACACCATCGGCGCGTTGGTGGATGCCGGCCGGACCGTCCTGGTGGTGGGCGACCGCCGCGCCAGCCTCAGCGAAGTCTCCGGACAGCTTGAGGCGCTGGGGCTGGATTCGATCCTGTTCCAGCTGTCCGGCAACGTGACGCCCCAGCAGCTGAAGTCCCAGCTGGTGCGCGCCATCGTCAGGAACGAAAAGTCCCTTGAACCCCAGCTGGGCAACCTGCACACCACGCTGACCGAACACCGCCACGCCCTGATGGACCACGTCGCGTCCCTGCACAACGTGCGCGAACGGTGGGGCTGTTCGCCGTACCAGGCCATGCAGTCGCTGGCCGAACTCACTTCCATCCACCCCGCCCCGGCCACCACGGTCCGCCTGAAGCGCAGCGTCCTGGACAGCATCCGGGACCGCGAAGAGCTGGCCGGCCGGCTGCAGCGTGCTGCCGAACTGGGCGGCTTCAGCAAGGCCGCCACCGGCAGCCCGTGGCACGGCGCCCGGCTGCTGACCCGCAAGGAGACCGAGGAATCGCAGGAGCTGGTCCGGTCCGTTGAACAGAGCCTGCCAGCGCTGCGGGAGCGCATGAACGCGGTTGCCGAGCACGCCGAAATACGCCTCGGCGCGACCTTCGCTGAATGGGGCGACCAGCTTGAGCTGCTGGTCGCCGTGCGCGGCAGCCTGGACAAGTTCACCCCGGACATCTTTGACCGTCCGGTCACCGACCTGATCTCGGCCACGGCACCGTCCGCCTGGCGGCGTGAACGCGGAATCGACATGACCTCCATGCAGCGGTCCAGGCTGCGCCGCGTGGCCAAGGAATACGTCCGTCCCGGCGTCCACATCGCCGACCTCCACACGTCCCTCGTCCTGGTCCAGGAGCAGCGGGCACTGTGGGCGGAATATGCCACGACGCAGCGGCACCCCGCGGTGCCGTCCGGCCTGGCCGAAATGAATGCCATGTACCGGGAACTGGAGCAGGAGCTCGCCCGGCTGGGGGAGTGCCTGAAGCACACTGCGGCGGGCGGCACGCTGACCAGCGCCCGCTACGAGGACCTGATGGAGCGGCTGGAACGGCTGTCCGCGGACACCGACACGCTCAAGACCCTGCCCGAGCGCACCCTCCTGATGGAGAGCATGCGCGAGCACGGCCTCGGGGAACTCCTGGCCGACCTCGCGGAACGGGAAGTCCCCGCCGGTTCGGTGGCAGCGGAACTCGAACTGGCCTGGTGGCAGTCCGCGCTGGAAGCCATGATCAGCGGCGACGACTACCTCGCCATGTCCGATGGCGACGCGCTGCGGCAGCTTGAGGCGGAGTACCGGCTGGCGGACAACGCCCACATCGCCAGCGGCGCAGCCCGCCTCCGCTGGGACCTCGCCGAACGGTGGCGTTCCGCCATTGCCGCACATCCCCGCCAGGCCGACCTGCTGCGGAGCCTGCTCAAGGACGGCAGGGTATCGCTGCCCGCACTGACGGCGCAGGCGCCTGACCTGATCAGCTCATTGGTTCCCGTGTGGTCGGTCAGTCCCTACCTGATGAGCGGACTCCTGCCCGCCGAACAGCACTTCGACGCCGTGGTGATCCTCGACGCCGAGGCGACATCGCTGCAGGCCGTTCTCCCGTCCATTGCCCGGGCCCGGCAGGTCATCGCCTTCGGCGATGCCAGGATCGCCAGCCCCCGCAGCTTCACGGTCGGAGTGGAGCGGCTTGCGCCCGGTGAAGCCGCCCACCAGCGCGTCGAGAGCGCGTTCAATGCCCTCTCCGCGGTGCTTCCCGTATGGCAGCTCACCCACGTGTACCGCGGCGTGGACGAGGACCTGGTGCTTCAGCTCAGCAGGAGCTTCTACGACGGCGGCCTGCGCCGGTTGCCGGAAGGACAGTCGGCAACCGGGCTGGACCGGTCACTGCTGGTGGAATACCTCCCCGACGGTACGGGTCTGCCCAGCGCCGACCACGAGGGCGTTGAGTCTGTGGTGGCGGAGGTCAACAGGGTAGTGGAGCTGGTCTTCGAGCATGCCCGGCTCCGGCCCCGCACATCCTTGGCGGTCGTCACCGCGAGCCTCCGGCATGCCGCGCGGATCGGCGAGTCCATCCGGCTCCAGCTGCCCAACTACCCGGGGCTGGCCAGCTTCTTCGGGGCGGGGCCGGAGTCATTCCGGGTCGTCGACCTCGAACGCGCCCAGGGCCTGGTGCGCGACCATGTGATTTTCTCGCCTGGCTACGGCCGGACACCCCATGGCAGGGCGCTGCACAACTTCGGCCCCCTCTCGGCGGAAGGCGGCCGGGAAAAGTTCGCGCTCGCCATGACCAGGGCGCGCCGTTCCATCCACGTGCTGACCTGCTTCCGTCCGGAAGATTTGGACCAGACCCGGCTGACGTACGGCGCCGTGGACCTGTACGCCCTGCTGGACCGTGAGATTTCCGGCAACTCCGACCTGGGCAGCCCGGCCTCCCGCGCCGCCGCCAGCGAGCAGGCACTCGGCGCCGACCCGCTGGTGGCAGACCTCGGGGACAGGCTCCGGGCCCGCGGCGCCCGGGTGTGGCATCAGTACGACGGCGTCATCGACGTGGTGGCCGCGGCCGACCCGCTGGGGACCATGGGCCAGGACGACGCCGATCTTCCGTGGCCGGTGGCCATCGAGTCCGACGGCACCGAGCAGTACCGCACCATGAGCGTGCGGGAACGCAGTCGGCTTCGCCCCCAGACGCTCGAGCGGATGGGCTGGCGCTACATGCCGCTGTGGACCATAGAGGTTTTCACCGATCCATCCGCCTGCGCCGACAGGATCGCCGGATACCTTGGACTCGAACGGGTAGTGCTTCCCGGACGTCCCGCCCCGTCCGGCGGCTTCCTTGACGAGGACATGTACCAGGCGCTTCATGGAATTGACGCCGGCAAGTCCACGGCAGCCGGGTCCTCCACCGTGGAGGCGGGCGGCTTCCGGCGGTCGGCGGCGGTCCGGGACAACGGCAACGTCCCCGGGCCCGCATCCGGACAGGACGGAGCGGCCGGCGACGGCACATCCCCGCAGGCTGTTCCGCAGCAGGCGGAGGCAGCAAACCCTTCCTACGAAACCGAGGACACAGGCACCATGACCGCCGAAGAATCTGCTCCAGCTGACGATGCTGCCACGCCGTCCGGTGCGCCGGCCGCAGCCGGCCAGGGAGATGCCGGGGTTGCCGGCGCAGCAGAGGAAAACAACTCAGCGGACACCGGCGTCGACGGGAACGGGGAAGGACACGGTGAGCCTGCAGGACACTCCAGCCGGATGCCGGGCCGCGGCGCCCAGGCCGGAGCACAAGGCATCCTGCCCAAGACCGCCGGTGAGGATGACCCGCGGGCCTGGGGCGACCGCGACGAGGACCACGACGCCTGGCTCAAGGAGCAGAAGCCCCCGCACTGGGGCTGACACCTCAGCCTGACTGCGGAGGCCCCACCAGGACGAAGAACAGCTTGCCCTGGGTGGAGGCCCCCGCCAGCCGCGCAGCCTGCCCGGCGCTGGCCGCGACGACGATGAGCCCGTCAGTTTCAGAGGTGCCCAGCCACTGCCCGCTGTCACCGCCCTTCGTGGCGGTCCACAGCACCGGGACGCCTGAGGCCAGGACCTCCGACTGCCCCGGCTGGTCGAACCCGTTTCCGGCGGTGAGTACCACATCCACCAGTTGCCCCGGTGATACCAGCTGGATGGAGGAAGCATCGGCCATGCGCAGGGGCACTGCGGCCGACCCGGGCGGAGTTCCTGTCAGCAGGCCAGGTCCCAACAGTTGCGCGTCGTTGACCAGCTGCCCTTTACGCAGGGGCGCGGCAAGCTGCCTTCCGGTGGCCTGCTCCCGGGCGCCCAGGGTTCCGTCCGTGCGCATGCCCGGGGGAATGCGGATCATCTCCAGGTCGGCGGACTGCACTGCCGTTCCGGCGGGCAGGTCACGGGAGGCGGACAGGGCCGGAACAGTGTCCGCGGGGGCGGGAGTCAGCTGGTGGACAGTAATGGCGGCCGCCAGGCACAGCAGGAGGGCAACGGCAAGGCGCCGGTTGCGGCTGAGCCACGCGGCCAGGCGGAATCCGGGCCGGGAGCGGCGGGCAGGCAGGGCCGCAGGGGTGACCTGTCCGGACCGGAACGAGGGGGAGCCGCGGCGGGTTCGGCGGAACGGTAGTGGCATGCCTTCACGCTAGGCGGGAAGGGAGCGGGGACGACAGCGGCCCCGGACCTATGTGGACAACGATGAAGTGTCCGTAGGTCCGGGGCCGTTCGCCGCAAGGCGGTACCCTAAGCCGGGGCAGGTGTCAGCTGGCTGCTGCCGCGGGTGCCGGCGCGGCCGCGGGGGCCGGAGCAGCCGCAGCCGGGGCCGGGGGCGCCGCAGAAACGGTGCTGCCTTTGGAATCGCGGGAGTCTGTGCGGTAGAACCCGGATCCCTTGAAGACGACGCCCACGCTGTTGAACTTCTTGCGCAGCGTTCCTTCGCATTCAGGACAGGACGTCAGTGAACTGTCCGAGAACGACTGGACGATATCGAAGGCGTGGCCGCAATCCTTGCAGGCGTAAGCATATGTTGGCACTTGAGCTCCTCCTCTGGGGCAAACGAGAGGTCCCGTGCTGCCGGGGGACCAGCGGTACCGGAACGTGGTTCCCGCATGGTCCATTAGCAGTCGCAGGGCCTGAGTGCTAATTCTATCACCCCGGCCGGGTGGCCGCCCGGCTCAGGAACTGCCCGCCAGCGTCCGGACCCCGGCCGGCGTCAGGACTGCCGGGACGGGACGGTCGAACTCCTCGGCGTGGATCCGGCCGGCGGGCAGGAGTTCTTCGTCGTAGATAACAGCCGCGAGGGGAATATGCTTCCCGGCGGTGTCCAGATGCCCCAGAAACTTGTCGTAGTAGCCGCCCCCTTGCCCAATGCGGTTGCCGGCAAGGTCTACAGCTGTGGCCGGAATGAAGAGCGCCGTCGCACCGGCGGCCACATCCGGACCGTGCCGGGGCCCGTCAGGCTCCATCACCGGCGCGTACCGGCTGCGGATGAAGGCAACGTCCGGGCTCCAGTACACCCAGCTCAGTTCCCGGCCCGGTTCGCACACCGGGAGCAGGACCCGGTGCCCGTCCCGGTGGAGGGCTTCGATCAGCGGCAAGGTAGGCGGCTCCACCCCGACGCCGAGGTAAACGCAAAAGGTGGCGGGGGTGCCGCCGGCAAGGGACCCGGCCCAGGCCGATCCGTGCCTGGCAATCCCCTCGGCGGCCGTGGCCACATCATCCCCGGACAACCCGGAACGGCGGGCACGATGGCTGGCCCGGATGTCTTCCTTGGTTCCGGTTGGTTCTTCTCGCATGCGGTTCCTTCCGTAGCCCCGCCGCCGTGGGCCCGCGACGCGGACCGCGGGGCCGGGCACTGATTACTTAATGCTTGACGCTGACGCTAGATTAGTCCGGTGACTACCAGTAATCCGAGAGTTCGCAAAGCCGTCATTCCCGCCGCAGGGCTGGGTACGCGGTTCCTCCCCGCCACCAAAGCCATGCCCAAGGAAATGCTGCCCGTGGTGGACAAGCCCGCCATCCAGTATGTCGTAGAGGAAGCCGTGGGCGTCGGACTCAACGACGTTCTGATGATCACCGGCCGCAACAAGCGGGCCCTTGAGGACCACTTCGACCGCGTCCCGTCCCTGGAGTCCACACTGACGGACAAGGGCGACACCAAGAAGCTGGAGTCCATCCAGGCGGCCAGCAACCTCGGCGATATCCACTATGTCCGCCAGGGCGACCCCAACGGCCTGGGACACGCGGTGCTCCGCGCGCGCCAGCACGTGGGCAACGAGCCCTTCGCGGTCCTGCTCGGTGATGACCTGATCGATGCCCGGGATGAACTCCTTGGGACCATGATCGACGTCCAGGCCAAGACCGGCGGCTCCGTGGTGGCACTGATAGAGGTGGATCCGTCCCAGATCAGCGCCTACGGCTGCGCGGATATCCAGGAACTCGACGGCGAGGGATACGTCCGCATTAACCGGCTCGTGGAAAAGCCGTCCCCGGACGAAGCCCCGTCCAACCTGGCGGTCATCGGCCGGTACGTGCTGCACCCCGCAGTGTTCGATGTGCTGGAGGAAACAGGTCCTGGCCGTGGTGGCGAGATCCAACTGACGGATGCCCTCCAGGAACTGGCCACCGGCGAAGGCGAAGGCTACGGCGTCTACGGCGTGGTGTTCCGCGGCCGCCGCTATGACACCGGGGACAAGCTGAGCTACCTGAAGGCCTGCGTCCAGCTGGCAGTTGACAGCGATGACCTGGGCCCGGGCCTGCGTGAGTGGCTGCCGGGCTTCGCGGCGCAGCTTTCCAAGTAGCGCCGTGCGACTCGGTCCCATCTGGCCGGTCACGCTTGAATGCGGCGACCTGGTACTGCGGCCCATCCGCTACCGGGACAGGAAAGAGTGGACGCAGGTACGCACACGGAACAGTGACTGGCTGGCGCCCTGGGAAGCGTCCAACCCGGACCCCCGCGGCGGGCTGCCGGACTACCGTCAGATGGTGCGTTCGCTGAATTCCCAGGCAGCGCAGTCCACGGCGCTGCCGTTCGTCATCACCGAACGCGTGCCGGGCCTGCGGACCCCGCCCATCGTCGGCCAACTGACCGTATCCTCCATTGTCTGGGGCTCGGCCATGATGGCCACGCTGGGGTATTGGGTGGACCAGTCGCGGGCCGGCCGGGGAATAGCCCCCACGGCGGTGGCCCTGGTGACGGACCACTGCTTCCAGGCGCTGGGCCTGCACCGGATGGAGATCAACATCCGCCCGGAGAACGGACCCAGCCTACGGGTGGTTGAGAAGCTCGGCTTCCGGGATGAGGGTTACCGCCCCCGCTACCTCCACATCAACGGCGCCTGGGCAGACCACCGCTCCTTCGCCCTCACCTCCGAGGAAGTACCGGACGGCCTGCTCACGCGCTGGTTGGCATCCCGTACGTCTTAAATCCACTCATTTGGCAGGACGCGGGCGACACACCGCAGCCAATGCCACTTCAGCAGTGGGGATGCTCATACGGTTTTGAGTGTGGACTTCCCCCTTAGCAGCTCTGTGATCCTTGTGGTTGCTGTCGTGCTCTGGATTGTGTGGGTTGCCCCCTACGTCCTCCGGAACCGCAGGCACCAGTTCCAGCCCGCCGGCGATTTCCTGGCGGACACGCCCGCCCAGGAGAAACCGGAACCGGCAGGCCTGGTTCTGAATGTCGCCGCCAAGCAGGAGAAAACGATGGACACGAGGAAGAGCGCCGGACCAGCTGCGAAGCCCTCCGCCGCTGCCACCGGACGGCTGCGGATCCATTACGGCCGGACCTCCATTGCCCTGCTGGGCCTCCTGTCCCTGGTGACTGCCCTGGTATCGGCTGTCCTGCTGCCGTTCGGCCTCGGCTCTCCGGCACTTCCCCTGATCTGTGCCGGGATCACCGCAGCATCAGTGGTTCTCCTGCGTGCCCTCGCCGTGCGCCGCCGCAAGGCCAAAGTCAACGCTGCGTTCCGGTCCGCCATGGGCGCTGCCGAACGCAAACCTGCGCCCGTGGACCGCATCCCGCCAAAGCCCCAGGCCGCGCCCGCGCCTGCCCGTCCGGAGAGCCCGGTGTTCGACGCCGAGGCCCACCAGCCGCGCATCAAGCCGCTGACGGCCGGGGAGCTCCGTGAAGCCGCACTGGCTGTGGCTATCGCCGCTGGGGATACCAGCGCGGCAGCACCGTCGTCGGAAGCTCCCTCCGGCACACCCTGGGAGCCCGTTGAAATTCCGAAGCCGGTGTACGTCGAGGCTGCCAAGGCCGAGCGGCCGGAGCCGAAGCCGCTGGAACTTCCGGAAGCACCCAAGGCAACCGGCAAGCCGTCCCTGAAGCAGGGCGCCGCCGCTGATGCCCAGCAGCTCAACGCCCCGCAGCTCACCAAGGCACAGAGCGCGCTGAGCAACCTGGACGACGTCCTGCAGCGCCGCCGCGCCTAGGCAGCGGAACGGCCGACGACGTCGTCCAGCAATTCGCGGCCGCGCCGGATTGCCGCCGGTTGGCATTGGAACAGGAAAAATGTGTAGCCTAGGGTCACCGGTTCCAATCCCGCAGGGCTGATGCCGGATCCGGGGCTATAGCTCAGTTGGTAGAGCGCTTCGTTCGCATCGAAGAGGTCAGGAGTTCGAATCTCCTTAGCTCCACGTTGACACAGGAAAGGCCACCCCTCCGGGGTGGCCTTTTTCGTGCTACAGCCAGCCCTTGCGTTTGAAGACGACGTACATGAGGGCCGCCACTGCCACCATCAGCACCAGCGCGAGCGGGTAGCCGAACGCCCAATGCAGCTCGGGCATGTGGTCAAAGTTCATGCCGTAGATGCCGGCAACGAAGGACGGCGCGAACAGGATGGCCGCCCAGGAGGATATCTTCTTGACCTGTTCGTTCTGTTCCGCACTTGCCTCGTTCTGGCGGTTTGCCGTCAGCGTTCCGTCCAGCGTCAAGGCGTTCTGCAGGAGGTCCCGGAATGAGTCTGCCCGGGAGATCACCCTCTCCACATGGTCCTCCACGTCGCGCAAGCTGTGCTGGAGTTCGGTCTCCACCCCGTACTTGCCGAAGCCCCGTTTCAGTTGGTGCATCATGTCCGGCAGCGGATGGATGGCCCGCTGGAACTGGATGACCTCGCGGGCGAGTTCGTAGATGCGGCGGGACACGCTGGAGTCGCCGCTGAAAAGCTGGTCCTCGATTTCATCGATGTCGTTCTGCAGCCCGGCCACCACCGGGGCGTAGTCGTCCACCACGCGGTCCAGCAGCGCGTACAGCACCGCCTCCGGCCCGTGGCGCAGGAGGTCCGGGCGGGCTTCCATCCGGCGCCGCACGCGTCCCACGCCTGCCATTTCGGCGTGGCGCACCGTCACCACGAAGTTCTTCCCGGTGAAGATGTGCAGTTCGCCGAACTCCACCGTTTCACTGGAGTCGAGGTAGCGGGCCGGCCGGAGCACGGTGAACAGGCTGCCCTCGTAGCGTTCCATCTTGGGGCGCTGATGGGCGGAAATGGCGTCCTCGACGGCCAGTTCGTGGAGGCCGAACTCGGCTGCTACCGCAGCCATCTCCTCCGCGGTGGGCCGGTAGAGCCCGATCCACGCCATCCCGCCGTGCCGCGCCATGGTCTCGAAGGTCTGTTCCAGGCTTTCCGGCTCGGCATGGCGCACGCCGTCGACGTACACGGCGTTATCGATGATGGTCATTCAGGAAATCCTAGCGGCCGGTGGACGCGGCGTTGCTCAGGCCGCTGATCAGCGGTTCGGTGCGGTAGGGGATATGCGTATGCAGGGCCAGGACTGTCTCGGTGCGGATCACGCCCTTGATGCGAAGCACCTGGCGCAGCGAGGACTGGAGGTTGTGGGTGTCCGTTGCCACCACGCGGCACCAGACATCGCCGCGGCCCGAAATCTCGTGCACTTCCAGCACCTGCGGAATCAGCCGCAGCGCCGCCACCACACCGTCGAGTTCCCGGTGTGACACCTCGATGGTCACGAAGGCTACGACGTCGTAGCCCACTGCCTCCAGGTCCACCTCCCGGCCACCGGAGCGGAGCACTCCGGTACGGATAAGGCGCCGGACCCGGGACTGTGCGGTATTCCTGGCGACTCCGGCGGCCTCGCTGATGTCAGCAATCTGCATCCGCGGATCCCTGATGAGCGAGAGGAGGATTTTGAGGTCGGTGGCATCAAGATTGTTCAAATGATCATCTCCCATCATCCGGGCAGCATACTTTTGAGGATTATGCTCAATTTGCTTGGCTTTTGTCGATCAAAGGAGCAACTTTAGCGCACTCTGGAGCCATCCCTGTCTTACCCGCGCGGGCTCCCACAAGGAACACCTGGCGCGGCCTCCCCGGAAGGCGGCTCCATGACGGTCTTCAGCGAACTGCGTATGCGCCCGGCGGCGGCAACCGGCTGGAACGCCTCCACCTCGGCACGGCTGGTCATTTCCGGCGCCGTCATCTTCATGCTCCTGGTGGGCGCCAACCTTGCCACGCCCCTCTATCCGCTGTTCCAGGCTTCGCTGGGGTTGTCCGCCCTTGACGTGACCGCGGCTTTCGCCAGCTACGTCCTGGCGCTGGTGGCCACCCTGATGCTGGCCGGCCACTGGTCGGACCACATCGGCCGGCGGGCCGCGCTGCTCCTGGCCGTGCTGGGCGGGCTCGCCGGAAACCTGGTGTTTGCCGAGGCCCACAGCCTGGCGGCGCTCTGCGCCGGAAGGGCACTGCAGGGGACCAGTGTTGCCCTGGCCACGGGCGCCAGTGCTGCGGCGCTGCGTGAACTGCTGCCGGCCCGTCCCGAGTGGGCTTCACGGTTCACCCTGCTGGCCTCCTCGGGCGGCGTCGCCGCGGGGCCCGTGATCGGCGGGCTGCTGTCCCTCCTGCCGGGGCCGACCAGCGCACCCTACGCAGTGCACTCGGCCGTCCTCGCAGGGCTGCTCATTCCACTGGTCCTGATCCGGGCACGCCGGGCCATCGCCCTCCCGGAAACGGCGGCAACATTCCGGCTCCTTGCGCCCCGCCGCCCGGCGGTATCCCGCAACGCACGGGGAGCGTTCTGGCTGGCCTCCGGTGTGGGGTTCCTCAGCTTCGCCGTGTTCGGTTTTTGCCTGTCCCTAGCCCCTGGCTATTTTGCCGGCGTCCTTGGCACCGATTCCCGCCCCGTCGTGGGGCTCCTGGCCGGCCTGCCCTTGGCAGCGTCGGCGGCAAGCCAGCTCTTCAGCGCCCGGGGCCGCTTCATCGTTCCGGCCGGCCTGACCCTGCTGGGCGCCTCGGTGATCCTGCTCGGCACCGCCGGTGCGTGGCACAGCCCGGCGCTGCTCGTGGCCGCCTGCCTCGCCGCGGGAACAGGGCAGGGGTTGGCGTTCCGCACGGTCTTCAACGATGTGGCCGGCAAGGTGGAGCCGGCACGCCACGCCCAGGTGGTGAGCACCGTGTACGTCATCACCTACCTGGGCAGCGCGGTGCCGGTCCTGGGGCTCGGGTGGGCCTCCGCCGTCGTGGGCCAGGACGCGGCCGTGACCGGCTTCGTAGTGGCATGCGGCGCCGCGGCATTGGCCCTGGCCGGCGTCACCCTGGCCCGCCAGGCTTCCGCTGCCAGCCGCTGCCCAAGCCTCTGACCGGCGGCCGGCGGCCGGCGGCGGCCACGGCGGGCCGGAAGCCGTCAGTCGGGCAGCGGCCCGTGGTTTCCCTGGATGTGCTCAAACACCAGGGTGGTTTCGGTATGTCCCACCACGGGGTCCGTGGCCAGGTTGTCCAGCACCCAGTCGCGGAGGTCTTCGGTGCTGCCGACCGCGATGTGCAGCAGGTAGTCCACCGAACCCGAGGTATGGAACGTTGACAGCACCGCTGGCAGGTGCGGAACCCGGGCAGTGAAGCGGTCAATCTGGTCGCGATCATGCGCGCGGAGCCGCACTGCCACCAGGGCCTGGACCGACCTTCCGATGGCTGACAGGCTCAACTTCGCCTCGTAGCCCTGAACGATCCCGCGTTCCGAGAGGGCGCGCGTGCGCATCAGGGCCGTGGACGGGGCGATGCCCACCATCTCGGCCAGCTGCTTGTTGGAGATCCTCGCATCGGCCACCAAAGCTGCCAGGAGGCGCTCATCGATGGCATCCAGCGGCTCCAGGTGCGCTCCGGGCCTGGCGTTCCTGGGATTCATGCTCACTGCGCTTCCTTCCAAAGGTCCTGTATTCATCCTAGACCGCCGGAACCGCGCGCCCGGGTCCCGGGAAGCGCGTCACGCCGAATATCCGCAGGGCCGCGCCGTCCTCCGCCCGACTTAATTCGACACGGGGCGGGACGCTCCCGGCGCGCGGCCGGCGCCGCCCCGGGGATGCACGACGGCGACAATCACCGCCGTGACGCATGCCAGCACCATCACGGCTCCGGCCAGGGCAGCCCAGCCCAGGGACTGGAACAGCAGGCCCCCGGCCCAGCCCAGCACACTGGAACCCAGGTAGTAGGCCAGGTTGTACAGCGACGCCGCCTGCGCCCGTCCCTCCGTGGCGATGGCGCCCGTCCAACCGGCGCCGATGCTGTGGGCGGCGAAAAAGCCGCCGGTGAACACCACCAGGCCGGCCAGGATCAGCACCAGCGACTCGGTCAGCGTCAGTGCCAGGCCGGCCACCGCGAGCCCCAGCCCCGCCATCAGGACCGACCGGCGGCCGAACCGCAGGGTCAGCCCGGCCGCCCACCGCGACGTGACGGTGCCTGACAGATAGGCAAGGAAGATGAGGCTGATCAGCGTCGCGGGCAGCGTGAACGGTTCCCCGGAGAGGCGGAAGCCCAGATAGTTGTAGACGGCCACGAAGCCGCCCATCATCAGGAAAGCCTGAAGGTATAGCGCCAGCAGCCTGATGTTGCGCACGTGGGCGGCGAGCGTCCCAAGCGCCCCGCGCAGGCCAGTTCCCCCCGAGGCCACAAAGCCCCGGGCCTTGGGAACCAGCAGGAGGAACGCAACAGCAGCTACGGTAGCCAGCACCGAAACGGCCAGCGCAGCGGCGCGCCAGCCCCACAGCTCACCGGCAGGACCCGCCACCAGCCGCCCGGCCAGGCCGCCCAAAGTCGTTCCGGCCACATAGCTGCCGGCTGCGAGTGCGGCGTGTGCCTTGGTCACTTCCTCGTTCAGGTAGGCGATGGCGATCGCGGGGATGCCGCCCAGGGCCATGCCTTCCAGCAGCCTGAGCGCCAGCAGCAGCTGGAAACTGCCGGCCAGGGGAACCATGAGGCCCAGCGCGGTGGCTGCGCAGATTCCCCAGGTCATGGCCCGTACCCTGCCGATCCTGTCCGCGAGGAAGGACCAGGGGATGACGGTGACGGCGAGGCCCACGGTTGCCAGCGAGATGGTCAGGGCGGCCTCGGCTGCCGTGATGCGCAGGTCGGAGGCGAGCAGCGGCAGGACTGCCTGCGTGGAGTACAGCTGCGCGAACGTGGCAACTCCGGCGCAGGACAAGCCTGCGAGTATGCGGGAGTAGGCAGCAGATCCCTTGGCATGGCCATTCCAGCGCGGCGGTGCGCCGCCGCCGGCCAGGCTCGCGTTGTGTGGCATCCAGCAAGGCTATACAGCCCTGAACACATGCATCCAATGCATTATTCATGGCAAACTCATAGCAGTGGTGGATTTTTGACGCCCATGCCGCCCGCGCAGCGTGGCCGCCCGGGTACCAACCCGCCCTGCAGCCCAGGAAGGATGTTCTGCCTGATGGAACCGGACCAGCGGCAACTGGTGCAGCTATTGCCCCTGCTTCCCATACTCGCCGAGCTGGGACGCACGGAGCACATCACCGGGACGGCCGAACTGCTGGGCGTACCCCAATCCACGGTGAGCCGGGCCATCGCACGTGCCAGCGCCGTCGTCGGAACCGAACTCCTGGTCCGGGACGGCAGGGGAGTGCGGCTGACCGCCGCGGCGCGCACCTTGTTGCCCTACATCGAGACCGCCCTGGCGGAGTTCCGCGCCGGGCTGGACCTGGTCCGCAACGAATCGGACGTGGCACAGGGCAAAATATCGGTCTCGTTCCAGCACACGTTCGGGGAGGCGACGTTGCCCCTGCTGATCAGCGCCTTCCGGAGCAGGCACCCGGGCGCTGCCTTCACGCTCAGCCAGGGCGCCCGGAACGCCTGCCTGGAGGAACTGGCCTCGGGACAATCAGACCTCGCCCTCACCGCCCCCGCCGCGCCGGCAGGCCGCCACCTGGAATCCGCCCCGCTGTACCGGGAACCGCTGCGCCTGGTGGTCCACCACGGGCACCGCCTGGCAGGGCGGCCGACGGCGGACCTCGCCGACATCCGAAACGACCCGTTCGTGGCGCTGGGCCCGGGATACGGGCTTCGTTCCCTCACGGACGCCCTGTTCCGCGACGCCGGGTACCGCCCGCGGATCGCCTTCGAAAGCCAGGATTCGCACACTGTCCGCGGGCTGGTGTCCGCAGGACTCGGCGTCAGCATCCTCCCGCCCGGCGGTGACGCGCCCGGAGGAACAGTCACCCCGGAGACAGGAAACCTTGGCTGGGCGAGGTGCCGCTCTCCTCCGCCCTGGCCTTCCGCGACGTGGGGCTGTCCTGGCGGCGCACCAGAACCGGTGCCGAACCGGCCTCCGTCCGGCTCTTCCGCGAAATGGTGGTTGCGGAAGGACCGCGCCTGCTCTCCGGCCTGGCCGCACAGCGGTCCCGGTCCGGACAGTAGTCTTGTGACGTGCAAAACAGCCAAGAACCCGCAGCCGTGCCCCTGGACCAACCCGCCACAACGCCAGCCGGCAGCCCGTTGGCCGGTGTCATCATCGGCCTGGACATCGGCGGAACCAAGACCCGGGGAGTCCGCTTCGAGGACGGGGCCCCGGTGGCCGACGAATCGGTGGGAAGCTCCAACGTGCAGAACGTCAGCCGCGAGGAAGCAGCACGCAACCTGGCCGAGCTTTTTTCCCGGATCGGTGCCGGGCCCGTGGCCAGGGTCTACGCCGGGTCCGGCGGCATCGACACGGCCGAGGACGCGCGTGCCCTGGCATCCCTGATCGAGCCGCATGTCCCGGGAGCCGCCGTGACGGTGGTGCATGATTCCAGGCTCCTCCTGGCGGCAGGCCGCGCCCGCTCCGGCGTCGCGGTGATTGCCGGGACAGGCTCCGCCGCGTGGGGCAGGAACGCCGATGGCGACGAAGCCCGGGCGGGCGGCTGGGGCTACCTGCTGGGGGACGAAGGCAGCGGCTACTGGCTGGGCCGCGAAGCCGTGCGCCACAGCCTCCGCCGGATGGACCAGGGCCTTCCGGTCGACGCCCTCACCCGGGCACTGCTGGAGGCCTGCGGGGTGGAACACCCTAACCGCCTCATTGCGCTCTTCCACTCACCCGCGACCGGCCGCCGCTTCTGGGCGCAGCAGGCCAGGCACGTCGTGGAAGCCGCCGCCGGCGGCCACCGTGAAAGCCGCGACCTTCTCGACCGGGCGGGACAGGACCTTGCCGGCCTTGCCCTGCAGGTCCTGCGCCAGCTGCGGCTGGACGGGCCCGTGATCCTGGGCAGCGGCCTCGGCATGAACGTGGTGCAGCTGCAGGAAGCATTCCGGCGGCACCTGGCCGAGGGTGGCGTCACTGATGTCAGGGTCCTGGACCAGGACCCTGTCTTCGGGGTGCTGCAGCTGGTGGCCGAGCCCGCCTAGGCATCGTCGCCGGCCCGTCAGTCCGGCACGCTCCGCTTTCGCGGCGTGAGGCGCACGGCCGGGAGCGGGGGAGCCGGGATGCGTCCCGCCTCCGCCCCGGCGTCGGGACCGTGCCCGTGGACCACCCCGTAACGGGCAGCCGCCGCTTCGGCTCCTGCCAGCCCGGCTTCGGCTTCCCATTCTTTGCGGGCCTGCTCAACCTCATCGTGCGTCCGCCCCACGAAGTTCCACCACATCAGCAGCTCTTCCCCGAAAGGCTCGCCGCCGATGAGCAGGAACCGGGTGCCGGGCAGGGCCCGCACCGGCAGCTCTGTCCGGCCCGTGCCCAGGTAGCCCAGCGGTCCCGGGGGAAGGTCCTGCCCGTCGACCGCCAGGCCGCCGTCGAGCACCAGGATGCCGTGCTCAAACTCCGGATCCAGGGGCAGCACGGCCTCGCCGTCGCAGGAAATGTCGGCGCCCACGATCGGCGAGAACATGCTGGCCGGTGACTCAACGCCGCCTAACCGTCCCACCATCACCGTCGCCGAGAAGCCCGGACCGGTGGACACGGGAAGCTCGCGGTGCTGCTCGAAGGCGGGGGCACGGTGGCGGTCCGCGTCGGGCAGCGCCACCCAGAGCTGCAGGCCGCGCTGCAGCGGCAACTCCCCGCCGCCGGCCGGAAGAACCGCGAACTCCGAGTGGGAGACGCCATGGCCCGCGGTCATGATGTTCAGTTCCCCGGGGCGGACCACCACGTCGCTGCCCACGCTGTCCCTGTGGCGGATGTGGCCGGCTAGCGGCCACGTGACGGTCTGCAGCCCGATATGCGGGTGCGGCAGGACGGACATCGCCGTCCGGTCCGGGCCGAAACTGTCCAGGAAGCACCAGGCGCCGATGGTGGGGAGGCCGCGCTGCGGCAGGGTGCGCTTGACGTTCATGGCGCGCACGCCGCCCAGCGGAACCTCCCGCTCGGGCCACAGCTGAAGGCACGGGCCGCGGGACCCTGCCACGGTTGCCGGGGGACAGATTTCCTGCTCTGGTGCTGCTTCCAAGTTGGTCACCCCTCCACTTTAGGGCCGCTGCGGCACGGTGGGCTGCGTTGCGGCCCATCCGCTGCGTGCATGGCTGCGAATGGTCACAGTAGGGATTCCTTTGCCCGGAAACTGTGCCGCAACTGCTGTGCGCCGGGCCGGGTTGGGTTACCGTAACTAACAGCGTGCTGATGACCACGTCACGTTGCTGTCAAATGGCGTCCGAGCAGAACAGGTGAGTCCGCACCATGGACCAGGCAATGATCGAGTTCCAGAACGTCACCAAGCAGTACCAGGGTGGCCAGCCGGCCGTGGACGGGCTGACCATGTCCATCCGGAAAGGGTCCGTCACGGTCTTCGTTGGCCCCTCCGGCTGCGGCAAGACGACGTCCCTCCGCATGATCAACCGGATGGTGGAGCCCAGTTCAGGGGTCATCACGGTGGGGGGCAAGGACGTGACCTCCGTGCCCGCCGCGGAACTCCGCCGGTCCATGGGGTACGTAATGCAGTCCGCAGGGCTCCTTCCGCACCGCTCCGTGCTGGATAACATCGCCACTGTTCCGCGGCTGAACGGCGTGTCCAAAGCCGACGCGCGCAAACGCGCCGAGGAGCTCCTCGACGTCGTCGGCCTGGCCCGGCCTCTGGGCAGGCGGTACCCGGCCCAGCTCTCCGGCGGCCAGCAGCAGCGCGTGGGCGTGGCACGCGCGCTTGCCGCCGACCCGCCCGTGCTGCTGATGGACGAGCCCTTCAGCGCCGTGGACCCGGTGGTGCGTGAGGAACTCCAGCAGGAGTTGTTGCGCCTCCAGAAGGACCTGGCCAAGACCATAGTCTTCGTCACCCACGACATCGATGAAGCCACGGTGCTGGGCGACATGGTGGCCGTCTTTGCCGTCGGCGGCAAACTGGCCCAATACGCCACCCCCGAGGAGATCCTGCGGGCGCCCGCCAACGACTTCGTGGCCTCGTTCGTCGGCAGGGACCGCGGCTTCCGCCACCTTGGTTTCACGGCGTCCGACGGCGTCACGATCCACCAGGTGCCCACGATCGTCCGCGCGGCCTCGGGATACGAATCGGACCCCGCCGCAGCGGGCGGCTGGCAACTGGTGGTGGACGCGGACATGCGTCCACTCGGCTGGGCCGCCCCGGGAACGGACACCGGACTCATTCCCGGCGGCTCGCTCTTCCGGCCGGGCGAAAGCCTGCGCCGGGCGCTCGACGCAGCCCTCTCGTCGCCGTCGGGCCTGGGCGTTGCCGTGGACGACGCCGGCAAGGTGCTCGGTGTGGTGCGCGGCGGTGAAGTCCTGGCCCTGATCGAAGAAGCCCGCCAGGTCCGGCAGGCAGCCCTCTGATGGAGTGGTTCCTGGCCAACAGCGGCATGGTGTTCGAACGGGCCGGCCAGCACCTGGTGCTCGCCCTGGTCCCCATGGTGCTCGGGCTGGTGCTCTCCATCCCGCTGGCCCAGCTGGCTCGCCGGAACGCGGCCCTGCGGTCAGTGGTCCTGACCGCCAGTTCGCTGCTGTACACCATCCCCTCACTGGCCTTGTTCATCATCCTGCCCACCATCCTGGGCACCCGCATCCTGGACCCCCTCAACGTGGTGGTGGCCCTGACCATCTATGCGGTGGCCCTGCTGGTGCGGGCGGCGCTGGATGCCTTTGATTCCGTGGACCAGGAAGTCAGCCAGGCCGCCGTCGCCATGGGGTACCGCCCGCTGGCCCGCTTCCTCCAGGTGGACCTTCCGCTGTCCCTGCCGGTGCTGTTCGCCGGGCTCCGGGTGGTCTCCGTCAGCAACATCTCGCTGGTCAGCGTCGCCGCGCTCCTGGGGATCGGCAACCTGGGCATGCTCTTCACCTCCGGCCTGCAGCGGGACTTCGTCACCGAAGTGGTGGTGGGCATCGTCGCCATCCTGGTCCTGGCGCTGCTGATGGACGCCGTCCTGGTGCTCCTCGAACGCCTCCTCACGCCTTGGGAACGTGCGGGGAAGCGGGGCGGTGCGCGGGCGGGCTCGCCGGATGACGGCCCGGAACCGGCAGGCGCCGCCCGGCGCCTGTCCGTGCCGAACGCCGGCGGAGGCCACGCATGAGCAACGTCTTCACCGATACCTTCGAATGGCTGGCCGACCCCCTGCACTGGTCAGGCAGCATGGGCATTCCCGCCCGGGTGGCCGAGCACCTCCAATACACCGGCCTGGTGATGCTGATTGCCTCCGCCATCGCCGTGCCTGTCGGCATGTACGTGGGGCACACGGGCCGGGGCAAGGTAGCGGTGGTGGCGCTCGCCGGTGCGCTGCGCGCCCTGCCCACCCTGGGCCTGCTGACCCTCTTCGTCCTGGTGGCCGGCATCGGGCTGATGCCTCCGGTCTGGGCCCTGGTGATCCTGACGGTGCCGCCCCTCCTGGCCGGCACCTACGCAGGAATTTCCAGTGTGGACCGCAACGTGGTGGACGCTGCCCGGGCCATGGGCATGACCGAGCTGCAGGTGCTGTTCCGGGCCGAGCTGCCCAACGCCCTGACCGTGATGTTCGGCGGCTTCCGCACCGGGGTACTGCAGGTGATCGCCACCGTTTCCGTGGTGGCCTACATCAACCTCGGCGGCTTGGGACGCTACCTCTTCGACGGGCTGGTCCTCAGCGACTTCCCCCAGATGCTTGGCGGCTCGCTGCTCATCGCAGCGCTCGCCATCGCCGTCGACCTCGTCCTTGCCCTGGTCCAGAGGCTCTTCCTGTCACCGGGCGCCATCCGCAAGCCACGCCGCAGCCAGCAGGCTGCTGCCGACCGTACAGATCCCGTTCCAGCGGAGACTGTCCTACAAGGAGGTACGTCATGAAAGAAACCAGTCCCCACCGCCTGGGCCGGAGAGGCTTCGGCGCGCTCGCAGCCGGGCTCGGCCTTGCTGTGACTCTGTCCGCCTGCGGCGGTTCGTCAGATCCCCTCAGCAACGCCCCGGCCACCAGCGGCGGATCCTCCGGCGGGGCGACGTCCCTGACGGTGGGCTCGGCCGACTTCCCGGAGAGCCAGATCATCGCGGAGCTGTACGCCGGCGCCCTGAACGCGGCGGGCGTCACCGCCACCACCAAGCCCAACATCGGCTCCCGCGAGGTGTACTTCAAGGCTGTCCAGGACGGCTCCGTGGACATCGTCCCGGACTACACCGGAAACCTGCTGCTGTACGTGGACAAGGAAGCCACGGAGGTCTCCGCGGATGACATCTACAAGGCCCTCCCGGACAAGCTGCCGGACGGCCTGGCCGTGGGCGAGGCCTCGAAGGCCGAGGACAAGGACGCGATGGTGGTCACCAAGGCGACCGCCGAAAAGTACCAGCTCAAGTCCATCGAGGACCTGGCGAAGGTGTGCAGCGAGATCGTCGTTGGCGCCCCCGCCACGTTCGCCGAACGTGCCTACGGACTGCCGGGCCTGAAGAAGAACTACAACTGCGAGCCCAAGAAGCTGGAGCCCTTCAGCGACGGCGGCGGCCCGGTGACGCTCAAAGCGCTGCTCGAGGACCAGGTCCAGGTTGCCGACATCTACACCACCACGCCGTCCATCGCGGACAACGACCTGGTGGTCCTGGAGGACCCCAAGAACAACTTCATTGCCCAGCAGGTGGTCCCGCTGTTCAACGAGAAGAACATGTCGGACAAAGCACGGGAAGCTTTGAATTCCGTGTCGCGCATCCTCACCACGGATGACCTCATCAACCTCAACCGCGCGGTCAGCGGCAGCCAGAAGCAAAACGCCAAGGACGCCGCCACCGCCTGGCTGAAGGACAAGGGCATCGTGAAGTAGGCGGCCCGCCTGCCCCGGCAGGGACATGGACGCCATCACGACGGCGGCTTCCGCACCCGGGTGCGGAAGCCGCCGTCGTGCGTGTGTCCCATGTCTCAACAGCTGTCCATCCTTCCTGTGGCATATTTGAGGAATGGCAGAATTCAGGCAGTCCACGAAGCTCAACAACGTCCTTTACGACATCCGTGGACCCATCCTGCAGGCCGCCCAGCAGATGGAGGCCGAGGGCCACCGCATCCTGAAACTGAATATCGGCAACCCCGCCCCGTTCGGTTTCGAAGCCCCCGACGCCATCCTGGTGGACATGATCCGCCACCTGCCGCACGCGCAGGGCTACAGCGACTCCCGCGGCATATTCTCCGCCCGCACCGCCGTGTCGCAGTACTACCAGACCCGGGGCATCCAGAACATCCACGTTGACGACATCTACCTGGGCAACGGCGTCAGCGAGCTGATCACCATGTCGCTCATGGCCCTCCTCGACGCCGGTGACGAAGTCCTCATCCCCACGCCCGACTACCCGCTCTGGACCGCCTCCGTGGCACTGGCCGGCGGCAAACCGGTGCACTACCTCTGCGACGAGGAGTCCGGCTGGCAGCCCGACCTCGACGACATGGAAGCCAAGATCACCCCCCGCACCAAGGGCATCGTGGTGATCAACCCCAACAACCCCACCGGCGCCGTATACCCGGAGGCGACGCTGAAGCGGATCGTCGCCTTGGCCGAAAAGCACGGCCTGATCCTGTTTGCCGACGAGATCTACGAAAAGATCCTCTACGACGATGCCGTCCACGTGAACCTGGCCGGCCTGACCGGCGACGACGTCCTCTGCCTGACCTTCAGCGGCCTCTCCAAGGCATACCGGGTCTGCGGATACCGGGCCGGATGGATGGCGATTTCCGGTCCCAAGAAGGACGCGGCCGACTACCTCGAGGGCATCAGCCTGCTGGCCAACATGCGCCTCTGCGCCAACGTCCCGGCGCAGCACGCCATCCAGACGGCGCTGGGCGGGTACCAGAGCATCAACGACCTCATCCTGCCCGGGGGCCGGCTGCTGGAGCAGCGCAACAAGGCCTACGACATGCTCAACGCCATTCCGGGCGTCAGCACCCAGCAGGCCAAAGGCGCCCTGTACCTGTTCCCGCGGCTGGATCCCGAGGTGTACCACATCCGCGATGATGAGAAGTTTGTGCTCGACCTGCTCCGCGAACAGAAGATCCTGCTGTCCCACGGCCGGGCCTTCAACTGGGTCCGCCCGGACCACTTCCGCATGGTCACGCTGCCCAACGTCAAGGACATCGAGGAAGCGATTGGCCGGATGGGGGACTTCCTCAGCAGGTACCAGGGGAATTAGCCTGTGCTCACGGGCTGAGCGCCCGCCAGCACACCGCGGAAAGGAATACCATGGCCGGGCCCGTTACTTTCGATCAGCATCCGTCGGAAACACTGCGGGCGGGGGAGGGATTCCGGCTTTCCAGCGTGGACCCTGATTCGACCCCGGGGTACAGCGGAACCAAGGACGACGGCCGGGCACTGCTGGCCGGGATGGACGGAACCCTCACCGAGCTGCAGGAGAAGCTGTTCGCCGCCTCCCGGTTCGGGAGCAGGCAGCGGATCCTGCTGATCCTGCAGGCCATGGACACCGCCGGCAAGGGCGGGATCGTCAACCACGTCATGGCGGCCATGGACCCGCAGGGCGTGCAGTTCAAAGCCTTCAAGGCACCCACTGACGAGGAAAAATCCTACGATTTCCTGTGGCGCATCGAGAAGGAAGTTCCAGCCGTGGGCATGGTGGGTGTTTTTGACCGGTCCCACTACGAGGATGTCCTGATCCACCGCGTGCACCGGTGGGCCACTCCGGACGAAATCAAGCGCCGTTATGTTGCCATCAACGAATTCGAGGCACGGCTGGTGGACTCGGGCACCACGGTGGTCAAGGTGATGCTCCACATCAGCGGTGACGAACAGAAGTCGCGGCTGCTGGCCAGGCTGGACGACCCCACCAAGCACTGGAAGTACAACCGGGGCGACCTGGACGAACGTGCCTTCTGGGAGGACTATATGGAGGCCTACCAGGCGGCCATCGATGCCACCAGCACCCGCAACGCTCCCTGGCACGTGGTTCCGGCGAACAAGAAATGGTACGCGAGGATCGCGGTCCAGCAGCTGCTGCTGGGTGCCATGGAGGGCATGAACCTGGAGTGGCCCAAGGCGGAGTTCGACGTTGCGACCGAACGCGAGCTGGTGGCCCGTTCCTGACGGGCAAGGTGCGCGCCCCCGGGCTGTCCGCAACCCGAGGCTACAGCGGCTGGTCCCGTGCAGCGGCGAGCCGCTTGCGTGCGCCCTCCAGCCATTCCTCGCACCGCGCCGCCAGGGCTTCGCCGCGCTCCCACAGGGCCAGTGACTCCTCCAGGCTGGCGCCGCCGGCTTCGAGGCGGCCAACGACGGCGATCAGCTGCTCCCGGGCCTCTTCGTAGCTCAGGGTGGCGGTCTCTGCGTCCGGTTTCTTGTCTGTCATATGGTTTCTCCCGTTTCCGGATGGGGCTGGTCAGCTGTTCCTGGTGGTTCCGGACGTACGCGCGGAACCTCGGCGCCTGCATCGGTGCCTGCATCGGTGCCGGTGGACGTGGCGCCGAAGCGGCCTTCGGCAACCCGGATGGCCAGGGCCTGGCCGGCCGGGGCGTCCCCGGGGCTGCGCACCACGGCGTGGCCCTGCACCGCGCGGCCGGGACCTTCGGCAGCTCCGCCGGCAAGTTCGACGACGGCGTACCCCCGGTCCAGCGTCTTCTGCGGGGACAGGGCACGCACCTGCGCTTTGAGGTGGGCCAATTGGTCCGCGGCCCGCACCACGGTTGAATTGACGGCCGTCGAGGACCGCCGGAGCAGGCGTTCGATCTCGTCTCCGCGGACCGTGACCAGGGATTCAGGCGAGGCGAGAACCGGGCGGGAATGCAGGGCATGCAGCCGGTCAGATTCGCGGTCCACCAGGCGTTCAATGCACCGCCGCAGCTGTTCCCGCGCCTGGCGGACCCCCGCCAGCTCCTCGGAGACCTCCGGCACAATGCGCTTGGCGGCGTCGGTGGGCGTGGAAGCCCGCAGGTCCGCAACTTCGTCCAGCAGCGGGCGGTCCGCCTCGTGACCGATGGCACTGACGACCGGGGTTGCGGCGGCGGCCACGGCCCGTACCAGTTCCTCGCTGTTGAACGGCAGCAAGTCCTCCAGTGCCCCGCCGCCGCGGGCGATGACGATGACATCGACCTCCGGGCGGGCATCCAGCTCCCGCAGGGCGCGCACCACCTGCGACACCGCCGTGTTGCCTTGGACGGCCACTTCCCGGATCTCGAATTCGACGGCGGGCCAGCGCAGGGCCGCGTTGCGGAGGATGTCCTTCTTGGCGTCCGAATCCCGGCCGGTGATCAGCCCGATCCGATGCGGAAGCAGGGGGAGCGGCTTCTTCCGGGAGTCAGCAAAGAGGCCCTCGGCTGCAAGAGCCTGGCGGAGCCGCTCGATCCGGGCAAGGAGGTCGCCCAGGCCCACCGGCCGGATGTCCCGGACCTGCATGTTCAAGCGGCCGGTTTTCATCCAGAACTCGGGCTTGAGCAGTGCGACCACCCGGGAACCGCGTTCCAGCGGCAGGTTCCGGCGCTCCAGGACCTTGGTCCACACGGAAGCGGGCAGTGACACCTCGGCGTCGACGTCCCGCAGGGTCAGGTACGCGTTGCTGCCCCGCCGGTTCATCTCGATGACCTGCCCCTCCACCCAAGCGGATGGCGTCCGGTCGATGTGTGCCTTCAGCTTCTGCGAGAGCAACTGCAGCGGCCACGGATTGTCCGGCGTGGTCTCGGCGGCGGTGGCCGGCAGGGTAGTGGGTGCAACGTCCGGCAATGAGGCCTGTTCAGACATTGGGCTGCCCCTGCGGAACTGGAACTGCGGACATGGAATCCTTTGGTGCTGTGGTGATCACGGTGCGTGGCGGTTCATCAACCTTATCCATAAGCAGTAGCACGGGGGACTGACAGAACCGGGCTGGGTGACTGCCTAGGATGGAGTACCGCCACCAACCTGAAGGATCAGCTGTGCGTACTCTTGTTTCGGCCGTGGCCACCATCCTGGGGGTCCTGCTCGCCGCTGTGGCCGTCCCGGCCATCTGGGTGGACCGCACCATCGTGGGGGAAGACGGCTTTGTCCACCTTGCCGCCCCGCTGGGCAGCAACACCGAATTCCAGCGGCAGCTGGCAACGGCCGCGGTGGGAACCATCGATACCAGCGCCGTTCCCGGTTTCCTGAACGACCTCGTGCAGCCCGTCCTGGAGAACGCCGCAACATCACTGGCCGGGCTGCCCGGCTACCCTGCGGCCTGGGAAGAAACGCTCCGCAAGAGCCACCGCCTGAGCTTCGGACCGGCCTCCGCTTCCGCCGCGGAGACCGGACAGGCGTCATCACTGACCCTGGACGTGGCGCCGCTGGTTGCCCTCGGCACCGAAGAGATTTCCCGCACCACCGGAGTTCCCCTGGACCCGCCTCAGGAAACCCTGATCAACGTGGGCCAGCCGCAACACCGCGAGTGGGCCGAACGGCTCTCCACGTATGCGCCCATGGGTTACCTCCTGGCCGGAGGCTCCGGCGTCGCCTTCCTGTTGGCCCTGGTGGCTGCGCGCCGGCGCTGGGCAGTGGCAGCGGGAGCCGGACTGGGAGGCCTGGCGGCAGCCGGCGCATGGGCTGCCGCATCCGGCATTGGCTCGGCACAGGCGCTCTCCACGGATACGGGCAACGAGGTGGCAAACCTGTTCCGTGACGCCTTCGTCCCGGCGGCCGCGGAGGACTTTGGAACCTGGACCACGGTGACCGCCATCACCGGCGGGGTGCTGCTGGTGGTGGGCCTGGTGGCCGGGGCAGTGTCGCGAAGGGGCCCGCGGGCAAACCGGTAGCATGGAGAAATGACCTCCTCAGCTGTTTCCCTCTCGATGCCCACCGTCCCGCGTAGGCGCCGCTCACCGGAGGAAGTGGCAGCTGCAGCCCCGGTGGCGGGACCCAAGAGGGTGCTCCTGGCTGCACCCCGCGGCTACTGCGCCGGCGTGGACCGGGCCGTGATCGCCGTCGAAAAGGCGCTGGAACACTACGGTCCGCCGGTGTACGTCCGGAAGCAGATCGTGCACAACGTGCACGTGGTCAGCTCCCTGGAGGAGAAGGGCGCCATCTTCGTCGACGAGACGGACGAGGTCCCCGAAGGCGCGCTGGTCATTTTCTCCGCACACGGGGTGTCCCCGGCCGTGGTCCAGTCGGCCGAAGACCGCGGGCTGCGCACCATCGACGCCACCTGCCCCCTGGTTACCAAGGTGCACAAGGAAGCCGTCCGCTTCGCCAAGGACGACTTCGACATCCTCCTCATCGGCCACGACGGCCACGAGGAAGTGGAAGGAACCTCGGGCGAGGCGCCTGACCACATCCAGATCATCAACGGCCCGCATGAAGTGGACAAGGTGACGGTCCGGGACCCGGAGAAGGTCATCTGGCTCTCGCAGACAACCCTGAGCGTGGACGAGACCATGGAAACCGTCCGGCTCCTGAAGGAACGCTTCCCCACCCTGCAGGACCCGCCCAGCGACGACATCTGCTACGCCACCACCAACCGGCAGGTGGCCATCAAGAAGATCGCCCCGCAGGCGGACCTCGTCATCGTCGTGGGCTCGGCGAATTCCTCGAACTCCGTGCGGCTCGTGGAAGTCGCCCTGGAATATGGGGCCAAAGCGTCCTACCGGGTGGACTTCGCCAACCAGGTGGACGAGGCATGGTTCGAGGGCGTGGCCACCGTGGGCGTGACCTCGGGTGCCTCCGTCCCCGAGGTGCTGGTACAGGATGTCCTCCGCCTGCTGGCCGAGTACGGTTACGGAACAGTGGAAGAAGTGGTGACGGCCGAGGAGGACCTCCTGTTCTCGCTGCCGAAGGAACTCCGCGCCACCCTCAAGCAGGCAGGCGACGTCAGCCGTGCCCTGGGCGGCCGCCGGCCCCGCAGCTGACCCGACAGGCCGCAACGGCAAGGGTGCGGGCCCCGGCAACTGCCAGGGCCCGCACCCTTTCCCGTTTGCCCTGCCCTCAGGCGGCCTGGCCGTCGTCCTGCAGTTCCGGTGCAGCCAGGGCCCGTGGCGTTACCTCAACCACGGGAGGAGTCGCCAGGCCGGACTCCTCCAGGCTGTTGAGCTTCCTGGCCGTGGGGAGGACCCTGGCCTCCAGCGTGCCCACCAGTGAGTTGTAGCGGTCCACCGAGGTCTTCAGCGACGCGCCCAGCTTTCCGACGTTCTCGCCCAGCGTCCCCATCCGGTCATAAAGCTGCCGGGCGAGGTTGAACAGTTCACGGGCGTTGTCCGTGAGGACGTCCTGCCGCCACGTGAAGGCCACCGACTTCAGTACCGCCAGGAGGGTTCCCGGAGAGGCCAGGACCACGTTCCTGGACAGCGCGTGGTCCAGGAGCCCGGCGTCCGCCTCCAGCGCCGCCGCCAGGATGGATTCGGCCGGGATGAAGCAGACCACCAGCTCGGGGGAGTTGCCCGGGATGTCCCAGTAACGCTTGCTGCCCAGCGCATCCACGTGAGCCCGCAGGGCCTTGGCGTGCGCCGCCAGCAACGACTGCTGGGTCCTGCGGTCAGCCTCGGAAATGGGCCCTGCCGGTCCCGGGGTTCCGGTGGCGCCCCCGGGTTGCGCGGGCCTGGCGGTGCCAAGTTCCTGGGCTTCCAGGTAGGAGGACAGCGGCACCTTCGCATCAACCACCAGCTGCTTGTGGCCGGGCAGCTGGACCACCAGGTCAGGGCGTACGGCAGCGTCCCCGCCGGTGCTGTGTGCCTGCTCCACAAAGTCCACGTGCCGCAGCATGCCGGCTGCCTCCACCACACGGCGAAGCTGTACCTCACCCCACTGACCGCGGGCGCTGTTGGACCGGAGCGCAGATTCGAGCGCATGTGTGGAACGGATCAGCTGCTCGTCGGACAGGCGTGCCTCCTGCAGCTGCTGCGCAAGCTGCCCGTACTGCTCGACGCGGTCACGTTCCAACAGGGCAACCTGCTGCTGCACGGCCGTCAGTTTTTCGGCAACGGGAGCAAGGGCGCGCAGCACGCTGCCGTCCTGCGTGCGTGCCTCGCCCAGCTCACGGTTCTGTGCCGCCAAAAGCCGCCGCTCGGCGTCGGCCGCGGCGAACTGCGAGCTGACCTCCGACAGCCGGGACGACACGGCATCGAAGTCAGCTTCCAGCGCGTGCGAGTTCCGCCGCAGCGCAAAGTAAGTGAAGGCGGCGCCGGCGAAAGCCCCCAGCAGCAGCGTGAACAAAGCCAGAATCACGGCAAAAACATCCATGACCACACTGTTGCACGGGGCTCCGACAATCAGGGGCAGTGACATCCGGGGGTACAGGGCGCGGACGCCCGGCAGGTAGAATCAATGCTCGTGGCTCTTACTATTGGCATCGTCGGACTGCCCAACGTCGGCAAATCAACCCTCTTCAACGCGCTGACCCGCAACCAGGTCCTGGCAGCGAACTATCCGTTCGCCACCATCGAACCGAACGTCGGCGTCGTCAACCTGCCCGACCCCCGGCTGCAGAAACTCGCCGGAATCTTCAACAGCCAGCGCGTGCTGCCGGCCGCCGTCTCCTTCGTTGACATCGCCGGCATCGTCAAGGGTGCGTCGGAGGGCGAAGGCCTGGGCAACCAGTTCCTCGCCAACATCCGCGAGGCTGAAGCCATCGCCGAAGTGGTCCGGGTCTTCGACGACCCCGACGTTGTCCATGTTGACGGCAAGGTGGACCCCCGCTCCGATATGGAGACCATCAACACCGAGCTCATCCTCGCCGACCTGCAGACCATCGAGAAGGCCATCCCCCGGATCGAAAAAGAGGTCAAGATCAAGAAGCGGGAGGCGGCCGAGCTCAACGCCATCAAGGCGGCGCAGGCCGTCCTGGAACGCGGTGACACCATCTACTCGTCCATCAAGAGCGACAAGCTCGAGATGGAGCACCTCAAGGAACTCGGCCTGCTGACGGCCAAGCCCTTCATCTACGTCTTCAACGCGGACGAGGCAATCCTGGGAAGCCAGGAGAAGCAGGACGAACTGCGCGCCCTGGTGGCACCGGCGGACTGCATCTTCCTGGACGCAAAGCTCGAGGCCGACCTCGTGGAGCTGGACGAGGAAGAAGCCCGCGAGATGCTGGAAATGAACGGCCAGGAAGAGTCCGGCCTGGACCAGCTGGCCAGGGTCGGTTTCCACACCCTGGGGCTGCAGACCTACCTCACGGCCGGACCCAAGGAAGCGCGCGCCTGGACCATCAAACAGGGTGATACCGCACCGCAGGCGGCCGGCGTCATCCACTCCGACTTCCAGCGCGGCTTCATCAAGGCCGAAGTTGTGTCTTTCGAGGACCTGGTGGACGCCGGGTCGATGGCCGAGGCCAAGTCCCGCGGCAAGGTCCGGATCGAAGGCAAAGAGTACGTCATGGCCGACGGCGACGTAGTGGAGTTCCGCTTCAACGTCTAGTTCCGCCCGGCTGCTTGAGAGGGTGCGGACCGGTCCTGCGGGACCGTCCGCACCCTTTGCCGTGCCCGGGTCAGCCCGCCGCTGCGGGGGACCAGCCGAGGGCCGGGCCAAGTTTCGTGGCGATGTCCGTGAGGATCTGGACATAGTCGTCGTGGTCGAAGCTGAAGGGCAGGGCGAACGCCACTTCCTCGACCTCCTGGAAGCCCGCGTGCGCGTAGAGCTGCCCCGCGATCTGCTCGCTCGTGCCGATCAGGTCCCTGGCGAACAGCATCCGCCTGGGTCCCTGCGGCGCGGCGGTGCGCGGTGTCCGCTCATCCACGTACCGTTGGTACTTTTCCCGCTGCGCCGGCGTGGCCGAATCGGTGGGGATGACCACCAGGCCCTGTGACACCCTGGTCCGTCCGGACGGCTGCCCCGCCGCAGCCGCCGCGTCCCGGTAGGCGCGGATCTGCGCCTGCTGGATCCGGGCAAAATCAGGTTCCTCGCCGGGCTCCGGAAAGACCACGCTGCTGGAGAGCAGGTTGAAGCCGTGGCTCCCGGCCCAGACCGCCGATTTCTTGCTGGCCGCGCCGTACCAGAGACGCTCCCGCAGGCCCGGCGAATGAGGTTCCACGCGGTTGGAGAACTCTTCGACCACGCCCTGTTTCCCGGAAAACTCCCGGACCGGTTCGCCGGACACCAGCCGGGCAAACCTCTCTGCCCGCGCATGGCTGAAGTCCTCCACATCGGCGGAGTCCGGGTAAAGCTCGTGCCGGACCGTGTCAAAAGTCATCGGTTCACCCACGCTGACGCCGGGATTGATGCGGCCACCGGCCAGCAGGTCCACGGTGGCCAGGTCCTCGGCAAGGCGCAGCGGGTTTTCCCAGCCCAGCGGTGTCACCGCGGTGCCCAGTTCGATCCGCGAGGTGCGCTGGCTGGCGGCCGCCATGACTGCGACGGGGGAGGAGATGCCGAACTGCAGGTGGCGGTGGCGGAGCCAGGCGCTGTCAAAGCCCAGGCGTTCCCCCAGTTGAATGACCTGCAGGGTGGATTCGTGGCCCGCGGCAGGGGCTTCCGGGTCAAACAGGCCGATCGTCAGGAACCCCAACTTGCGGAGCGGGGCAGGAGCAGCAGGCATGGTGTCCTTCGGTCGCAGGATGGCTGGTCTACAGGATAGGACCCCCGGTCAGGCGGGGCGGGACGACGTTACCGATTGCGACACCACACCCGGCACGGCTGTCCGGACAAGTTCACGCCTAAGGTGGGGGAATGACCGCCGGCCGGCACCTCCGCCTCGTCCTCCCGCACCAGCTCTTCGAGCAGCAGCTTCACGACGTTCCCCAGGACATGGACTTCGTGCTGATCGAGCACGACCTGCTCTTCCGGCAGTACGCCTTCCACGCCCACAAGCTGGTCCTGCACCGTGCCTCCATGGCCCGGTTTGCCAGGCGCCTGCGCGGTGCCGGCCATGACGTGACGGTCCTGGCGAGCACCGCGGACCGGACGTCGCGGCTTCAACTGGAGGAACTCATCCGCAGCCGGCGGCCCCGCCGGGTCACCTGCTTCGACGTCGTCGACGACTGGCTCGAGCAGGACCTGTCCGCCGCCCTCGACGCCGGCGGCTACAGGATGCGCGCCGGGGACGTCCTGGAGACGCCCAACTTCCTCACCGACCGCCGCAGCATAGCGGACTGGTTCGGCAACAACCCGGCGCGGATGCAGGACTTCTACGTCTGGCAGCGGCGCCGGCTGGACGTCCTGGTGCACAACGGCCATCCCGTCGGCGGCAAATGGTCCTTCGACGCCGAGAACAGGAAGAAGCTGCCCAAGGGGTACGTGCCGCCTCCGGTCAGCCGCTTCCGGGCTGGGCCCGACAGTGGCCAGGGCGAGCTGTTCACCCTGGCGCGTAGCCCGGGCAGCGCCGGGGACCAGGAAGCGGGGACATCAACCACCCGGCCCGTGGATGTGGAACGGGCCATCGCCTGGGTGGCGGAGGAATTCCCGGAGGCGCCGGGAGACCCGCAGGCCTTTGCGTGGCCCACGGACGCGGCAGAAGCCCGCACACACCTAAAGGAGTTCGTCCGGGAGCGGCTGGCAGGGTTTGGCCCCTACGAGGACGCCATCTCGGCTGCCCATCCCTTCATCCACCACGGACTGCTCACCCCGGCCCTGAACATCGGCCTGCTGGACCCGCGGGAGGTCCTGGCCGCCGTCCTGGACGGCGCAGGGGAGGAAACCCCGTTGGCCTCCCTGGAGGGCTTCGTGCGGCAGCTGATCGGCTGGCGGGAGTACATGCGGGCCACCTACCGCGTCCACGGCCGCCGCATGCGCACCGGGAACCTGCTCAACCACCGGAACGAACCGGGTGCCGGGTGGTGGGATGGCACCACCGGCCTGGCCCCGGTGGACATGGTGATTTCCCGGGTCCTGGCCACCGGCTACTGCCACCACATCGAGCGGCTGATGGTCCTCGGCAATGCCATGTCGTTGCTGCGGATCCATCCGGACGCTGTCTACGAGTGGTTCATGGAACTGTTTGTTGACGCGTACGACTGGGTCATGGTCCCCAACGTCTATGCCATGAGCCAGTTCGCGTCCGGCGCCGGCATCACCACCAAGCCCTACGCCTCCGGCAGCAACTACATCCGAAAGATGTCGGACCTGCCGCCAGGGGAGTGGGCCGCCGACTGGGACGGGCTGTACTGGAGCTTCATCAGCGACAACCGCCAGGTTTTCGCACAGAACCCGCGCTCCCGGATGATTGTCTCGCTACTGGATTCCATGGACCCCAAAGTCAGGGACGGACACCTGCGCAGGGCACAGGCGCTGCTGCATCCCGACGGCGGCAGCCGCCTGGTGCAGCCCGGAACCGGGGCGTAGTCCGTCCGCTTCCGCCCCCGTGCACCAACACCAAAGTATCCTGACTATGTAGGGCGCGATCCTGGCGACTCCAGGTCCCCTTTCCCCGGGATGGACAACACAAGGAGGCGGAGGCATGCCAGTCAGGCGCCTGATGCAGTACATCGCAGCGGCAATGGTGACGGCAGCGGCAGTGGCCGGCTGTTCGTCCGGCGGCACCGCGCCGGTGGTGGCAGGAGACGCCAAGCGCGGCGGCAGCGCCACGGTGGCGGAGGTCAACGCCTTCTCGTCGTTCAACCCGTTCAGCACCGACGGCAATACGGACATCAACACCAAGATCGGCGCCGCCACCCACTCGGGGTTCTTCTCGCTGGACGATAAATCGGTGGTAGTCCGCAACGACAAGTTCGGCCGCTACGAAAAGGTCTCAGACGACCCGCTCAAGGTCCGCTACACGGTCAACGAGGGCGTCAGGTGGTCCGACGGCGCACCCATCGACGCCGGGGACCTCCTCCTGAGCTGGGCGGCCGGGTCAGGGTACTTCGACGACGCCAACCCCGCGGCCGGGACCGGCACCAGATACTTTTCCGCCGCGTCGGACACCAGCGGGCTTGCCGCCACCGGCTTGCCCGATCTGGGGGACGACGGCCGGTCCATCACCCTGGAGTACTCGGTTCCCTATGCCGACTGGCAGACGGCCTTCGACGTCGGCCTGCCGGCACATGTGGTGGCGGCAAAGGCCGGCCTCGCCGACGAGGAAGACCTGGTGGACCTGATCAAGGGCTCAGCCAAGGGCAACCCCGAAAAGCCCGCGGCGAACGCCGGGCTGAAAAAGGTCGCGGATTTCTGGAACAACGGGTTCGACACCACGGGCCTGCCGGATGATCCTTCCTTGTTTCTTTCAAGCGGACCGTACATCGTGAGGGACATTGTTCCCGGGACGTCCATGAAACTCGTCAGGAACCGGGACTATGCCTGGGGGACCGAACCCTGGCTCGACGAGATCAACGTCCGGTTCACCGGCAACCTGTCCGCCGCCGTCGACGCCCTCCGGAACGGCCAGGCGGACATCATCTCGCCGCAGCCCTCCGCCGAAGCAGCGGGCCTCTTCGCCGGACTGGCCCAGCAGGGCACCACAGTGGAGCAGTACAGCCAGTCGGGCTACGACCACCTCGACCTCAACTTTTCCGGTCCCTTCGCCAGCGAGGACGTGCGGAAGGCCTTCCTCAAGACGGTGCCGCGCCAGGACATCGTGGATGCCGTCGTCGGGGACCTGGTCCCGGACTCCAAGCCCCTGGAATCCCAGGTGTTCCTCCCCGGTCAGCCCAAGTATGCGGACACCGTGAAGAACAATGGGTCGGCCGACTATGCCGAGGTGGACATCGACGGTGCCAGGAAACTGCTGGACGGGGCAACGCCCACCGTCCGCATTCTGTTCAACCGCGACAACCCCAACCGGGCCGAGGCGTTCGCCTTGATCCGGGACTCGGCGCAGCGGGCCGGTTTCCGTGTAGTGGACGCGGGGCAGGGCAGCGCCGACTGGGCCAAGTCGCTGGGCGGAGCGGGGTACGACGCCGCGCTCCTGGGCTGGATCGGCACGGGGGCAGGGGTGGGACGCGTCCCGCAGATCTTCCGCACAGGGGCCGGAAGCAACTTCAACGGCTTTTCCGACGGCGACGCGGACAAAGCCATGGAACAACTCTCAACCACCACTGACCTGGGCAAACAGGACGAGTTGCTGGCCGGGATCGACAAGCGGATCTGGAGCAAGGCCTACGGACTGCCGCTCTACCAGACCGTCGGCGCCATCGCCGTTAATCCCAGGGTGGCCGGGGTGAAACCCAGCCCGGGACCGCTCGGCGTTTGGTGGGATGTCTCCGAATGGCGGCTGGCGCAGTAGCTGCAGGCATTCCGCGGGGCTGGCGGGCAGCTCGGTGACCGCTGCCACACCTCGATTCGCTGATGTGGGCTACCGCCGAGTAGCATGTGACTTGCACAACGTCCGTTAACCGGTTAACGCGCCCCGAGCGCCCCGGTCACGGTTTGGCAACGGAGTACCAGTATCTGGACTTCGTGCGGTTAGGCTACTCGTATATGTAGGCCAGATCACAGTGAAAAACCTGTGTTCTGCCTGCGGGGAAGCACAAGATTCCCCTCGTTATCTCCCACAACTCATAGGAGGCGGAATGCGTTTCACGCGCACTTCCAAAGCATTGGGCATCGTGGCAATCGCTGCGCTTGCTCTGACCGGGTGCGGCGCTGGAGGCGGCACCACGGAGGGGTCCAGCGATGCTGCCGGCGATCCCAACAAGGTCATCACGGCCTACAGCAACGAACCACAGAACCCGTTGCTGCCGGCCAACACCAATGAGGTGTACGGCGGCCGCGTCGTCGAACTCCTCTTCGAAGGCCTGCGGACCTACGACGCCGACGGCAAGCCGGTGAACGCCCTGGCTGAGTCCATCGATTCCCCCGACGCCCAGAACTGGACCATCAAGGTCAAGCAGGGCCAGAAGTTCACCAACGGCGAGGAAATCACGGCCAAGACGTTCGTTGATTCCTGGAACTACGCCGCCAACTCGAAGAACCTGCAGAACAACGGCTTCTTCTTTGAGTCCATCGCCGGCTACGAAGAGGTATCGGCGGTCAACTCCGAGAAGACCGCTGACGGCAAGACCACCACCACGCCTGCTCCGACTGCCGAGACCATGTCAGGCCTGGCTGCCCCGGACAACTCCACCATCACGGTGAAGCTGGCCCAGCCTGAGGCTGACTGGTCGCTGCGCCTTGGCTACTCCGCATTCTTCCCGCTTCCCTCCGCTGCCCTGGCAGACCCGAAGGCCTTCGGCGAGAACCCCGTAGGCAACGGCCCGTACAAGTTCGAAAAGGAAGGCGCTTGGGTTCACGACCAGTCCATCTCCCTGGTCAAGAACGCGGACTACAGCGGCCCGCGCGAAGCCAAGAACGGTGGCGTGACCTTCAAGTTCTACACCGATCCGGGCCCGGCATACACGGACCTGCAGTCGGATAACCTGGACATCACCGACGTCCTGCCGTCCAACGCCCTGAAGACCTATGAGACGGATTTCCAGGACCGCAACGCCACCAAGCCTGTTGCCACCAACTCCACGCTGAACATCCCGCCGTACAACCCGAACTTCCAGGGTGAAGCCGGCAAGCTGCGCCGCCAGGCCCTCTCCTACGCCATCAACCGCGAGGAAATCGCCAAGGTTGTCTTCAACGGCACCCGCACACCCGCCAAGGCTTTTGTTCCGCCGGTCATCGACGGCTTCAAGGACGGCCTCAAGGGCAGCGAAATCCTGAAGTTCGACGCCGCCAAGGCCAAGGACCTGTGGGAGCAGGCCAACAAGATCCAGCCGTACGACGACTCCAAGCCGCTCCAGATTGCCTCCAACACCGATGGCGGCAACAAGGAATGGATCGACGCCGTAGCCAACGGCTTCAAGAACAACCTCGGCATCCAGGCTGAAATCCAGCCCTTCGCCAAGTTCGCCGAAGTCCTGAACCTGCGCAAGTCCCAGCAGCTGCCCGGCCTGACCCGCGCCGGCTGGCAGGGTGACTACCCTTCGCTGTACAACTTCCTCGGCCCGGTCTGGGGAACCAACGCCTCCTCCAACTACGAGAAGTACACGAACCCCGAGTTCGACAAGCTCCTCAAGGAGGGCCTGGCCGCCACGTCCACCGATGACGCCAACGCCAAGTTCAACCAGGCACAGGAAGTTCTGTTCGAGGATCTGCCCGGCCTGCCGCTGTGGGACCAGGCTCGTCCGATCGTGTGGAGCAACAACGTCGTCAAGGCCGAAACCGGCTGGAACGGCAGCATTCTCTACTACAACATCACGGCTAAGTAGTCCTTGATCTAACTTGCCGTCAGGCTAGATGGGGGTCCGGTCCCGGCCGGGCCCCCATTGGCTTGCACGGCAGGAAGGTATGCATGAACCTGTTCGCTTCCTCCCCGGAAGGCTGGTGATACCGTGGTCCGCTTTATCCTTCGCCGGCTCCTCCAGGTGATCCCTGTCTTCATCGGCACCACGCTCCTCGTGTACTACATGGTGTTCGCCCTTCCGGGCGATCCCATCGCGGCACTCTTCGGCGACCGCCAGCCACCGCAGGCGGTCATCGACACCCTTCGCAGCCAGTACCACCTTGATGAACCCTTCTGGGTCCAGTACGGGCTGTTCCTGAAAAACCTCTTCACCTTCAACCTCGGCAACGATTTCACCGGCCAGCCCATCGCAGCCAGCCTGGCTCGCGTCTTCCCGGTGACGGCGATGCTGGCCATCGAGGCGCTGGCGATCCAGGCAATCTTCGGCGTCGCATTCGGCGTCTTCGCCGGCCTTCGCCGCGGCGGCTGGTTCGACTCCACCGTCCTCGTTGCCTCCCTGGTGGTCATCGCAGTCCCCACCTTCGTCCTGGGCTTCGTCTTCCAGCTGGTCTTTGGCGTCCAACTGGGCTGGGCCAAGCCAACCGTCGGCGCCAACGCGGATTGGGGCAGCCTGCTGCTGCCCGCCGTCGTGCTTGGCCTCGTGTCCTTCGCGTACGTGCTCCGGCTGACCCGCGCGTCGGTCAGCGAGAACATGAATGCCGACTACGTCCGGACGGCCACCGCCAAGGGGCTGTCCCGACCGCGGGTGGTCCTGGCACACATCCTGCGCAACTCGCTCATCCCCGTGGTCACCTACCTCGGCGCCAACCTCGGCGGCCTGATGGGTGGTGCCATCGTGACCGAAGGCATCTTCAACGTCCCGGGCGTGGGCAACAAGCTGTACCAGGCAGTCCTTCGCAGTGAGGGCCCCACCATCGTCTCCATCGTCAGCGTCCTGGTGCTGGTGTTCGTGGTGTCCAACCTGCTCGTTGATCTCCTGTACGCCTGGCTTGACCCGAGGATCCGCTATGACCAGTAACAACACCCACTATGTGGCACCCATTGATGAAACCCCGCTGCAGGCGACGGACGCGGTCAAGACTGACCAGGCCCCGCTGAGCCTGTGGTCCGACGCGTGGCGCAAGCTCCGCCGCCGGCCGCTGTTCATCATCTCGGCGCTGCTGATCCTGGCCCTGATCGTGATCGCCCTGTTCCCGGGGCTGTTCACCTCCACCCCGCCGAATGACGGGTGCGAGCTGTCCAACTCGGAGGGCGGCCCGGCTCCAGGGCACCCGTTCGGCTTCACCTTCCAGGGCTGCGACATCTACTCCCGCGTCATCCATGGAACGCAGGCATCGCTGTCCGTCGGCATCCTCTCGGTGCTGTGTGTCCTGGTGATCGGCGTGACACTCGGTGCCCTCGCCGGATACTACGGCGGCTGGATCGACGCCGTCCTGGCCCGCCTGGGTGACATCTTCTTCGCCCTCCCGCTCATCCTCGGCGCCCTGGTGATCACCCAGCTGCCGCTGTTCCGCGAGAACAAGAGCGTGTGGACGGTGGTGTTCGTCATATCCCTCCTGGCCTGGCCGCAGATGGCACGCATTACCCGCGGAGCCGTCATCGAAGTCCGCAACGCCGACTTCGTGACAGCGGCGCAGGCCCTCGGTGTGTCCAGGTTCAAGGCGCTGGTCCGGCACGTGCTGCCCAACGCGCTGGCACCGATCATCGTGCTGGCCACCCTGGAACTGGGTGTGTTCATCGTGGCCGAGGCAACGCTGTCCTTCTTGGGCATCGGCCTGCCGCAGAGCATCATGTCCTGGGGCAACGACATCGCAGGCGCGCAGGCGTCCATCCGGACCCGGCCGGAGATCCTGCTGTTCCCCGCGGCTGCCCTGTCCATCACGGTGCTGAGCTTCATCATGCTGGGCGACGCCGTCCGCGACGCCCTCGACCCGAAGAGCCGCCAGCGATGAGAGATCAAGAGATGACAACCCCAGACGTCCGCATCGACGAGGCCAACGCGAACGGCAACAAGCCGCTCCTGGAAATCCGCGACCTCGCCATCACCTTCAAGACCGGCGGCGGCGAGGTCCAGGCGGTCCGCAACGCACACCTGACCATCATGCCGGGCGAGACCGTGGCGATCGTGGGCGAATCAGGGTCCGGCAAATCCACCACTGCCTTGGCGGCCATTGGCCTGCTGCCCAACAACGGACGCGTTTCCGGCGGGCAGATCCTGCTGGACGGCGAAGACATCGCCCACGCCAGCGAGCAGCGGATGATCGAACTGCGTGGGAACACCATCGGCATGGTGCCCCAGGACCCCATGTCCAATCTGAACCCGGTGTGGAAGATCGGCTACCAGGTGCGTGAAACCCTGCGCGCCAACGGCCGCCCGAGCGGACCGGAGGACATCGCCAAAGTGCTGTCCGAGGCCGGCCTGCCGGACGCCAAGCGGCGTGCCAACCAGTACCCGCACGAGTTCTCCGGCGGCATGCGCCAGCGTGCACTGATCGCCATCGGACTGTCGTGCCAGCCGCGCCTGCTGATCGCCGACGAGCCCACGTCCGCCCTGGACGTGACGGTCCAGCGGCAGATCCTGGACCACCTGGACACCATGACCACCGAGTTGGGCACGTCGGTACTGCTGATCACCCACGACCTGGGCCTTGCCGCCGAACGCGCCGACAAGGTCGTGGTGATGTACCAGGGCCGCGTGGTGGAGGCCGGTCCCTCGCTGGAACTGCTCCGCAACCCCCAGCACCCGTACACCCGGCGGCTGGTGGAGTCTGCCCCGTCCCTGGCCAGCCGGCGAATCCAGGCTGCCAAGGAACAGGGCGTGGACACCACGGACCTGCTGGCGCCGGCTGCGGAAGCGGCCGCCGCGGACAACGTCCTGCAGATCCAGGACCTGCGGAAGGTCTACAAGCTCCGGCAGGGACTGGGAAAGGCGACCGACTTCGCTGCAGTGGACGGCGTAAGTTTCGACGTCCGGCGCGGGACCACGACGGCGATCGTGGGGGAGTCCGGTTCCGGCAAGTCCACGGTGGCCAAGATGGTGCTTCAGCTCGAGAAGCCCACCGAAGGCAGGATCCTGTTCGACGGCGTGGACACCTCCCTGCTCAAGGCCCAGGATCTGTTCAAATTCCGGCGGCGGGTACAGCCGATCTTCCAGGACCCCTACGGTTCCCTGGACCCGATGTACAACATCTACCGCACCATCGAGGAACCCCTGCGGGTCCACAGGATCGGTGATTCGGCCAGCCGGCAAAAGAAAGTGCGCGAACTGCTGGACCAGGTCGCCCTGCCGCAGTCCGCCATGCAGCGGTACCCGAACGAGCTCTCCGGCGGCCAGCGGCAGCGCGTGGCCATCGCCCGGGCCCTCGCCCTGGACCCTGAGGTCATCATCTGTGACGAGGCGGTGTCCGCCCTGGACGTGCTGGTCCAGGCACAGGTGCTCAACCTGTTGGCGGAGCTGCAGTCAAACCTGGGGCTGACCTACCTCTTCATCACGCATGACCTCGCCGTCGTGCGGCAGATCGCGGACCACGTCTGCGTGATGGAGAAGGGCCGGCTCGTGGAGACGGGGACCACCGACGAGGTCTTCGAATCACCGCAGCAGGAGTACACCAAGGCACTGCTGAACGCCATCCCCGGGGCCAAGCTGATGCTTCCCCCGGAAGTGGCGTAAGCCCGCCGTCGTACATTGCCAGGCTGAAGCCCCGCTCTCTCCGGAGCGGGGCTTCAGCCCTTTTTGCTGCCGGCAGGTGCCTCCGGCTCGGGGGCGGCGGCGGGCTTTGGTGCAGCGTTGGGGACACCGGATTCCCGGAACCGCCGTTCCAGTACCGCGCTGAGTGCCGTGCGGCCTTCGCCGTCCATGTGGACGGAATCCGCCAGATGCTGGGCCAGGTTGTACCTGGTGAGCCAGTCACCCGCGCTGATGAAGGTGATGCGCTGCTTGGCGGCGATGCCTGCGAGCAGGCTGTCCACCTCGCTACGGCGTCCTCCGCCGTTGCCGGCACCGCGGGCGAGGGTTCCCACCATGACGATCCTGGTGGTGGGGTAGCGGGCCTTGAGGGCGTTCAGGAGCCGGTTGGCGTTGGCCGTGATCAGGGCGTCCGAGGCGCCGCGGGCCGCGTCATTTCCGCCGCCTTCAACCACCACCAGTCCGGGCGTCCCCACCGGCAGCAGCCAGTCGCCGCGTTCCAGGGCGTCGATGTAGTTGCCCACCTTGCCGTTGGCCGCCGTGTAGCCGGTTCCGCCATACCCGCAGAAGTGCACGTTGTAGCCGAGGGCGGACAGTGCCCGCCGGGGCCAGCTGTCCAGGGGCACCGACTGCGAATCGCCGATCAGCACGGCTGTCCTGCTGACGTCCGGCACCACCACCTCGTTCCGGCCCACCGCGGGGTTACGGTAGATCTCCCCGGGAACCATCGCCGGCCGCGAGAGGACACCGGAAAGGTCGGCAAGGGACGGGTAGGGGTCTGCCACCGGCTGTCCCGTGGACGCGGCGCGAAGCAGCGTGGGGGGAATCTCCTCGGGCATGACCGCGGGGGGAGGTGTTTCTGCCTCCGGCATCTGAACCGGTTGGCCCGGAGCCGCCAGGACAAGGCCGGCGGCCACGCCTAATGCCGCAATCCGCGCTAAAGCGGATGCGGGACGCATGCTGGGTTTTCGGAGTGCTCGCTGCTCATCACCAGCAATAATGGGGCATTTCCCGGTATTTATCCAGCGACTGTGACCACTTTCAAAGTCTGCGCCGCGGCGGCCCGGCCGAGGCGTGCAAACCGGCGGCCGGCCGCTGGTTTTTAGGCCATCACTTGCCTCTGCGGTTAGACTTGGGGAAGGAGCCCTGTGTTAAGGGCCTGATCTGTCGTGCGTTTCGGTTGGAAATGTCGCGATGACTACAGCTGACCCACGGAATCGAGTCTTTACGCATGTCTGAAACCACCACCAACACCGCGGTTGCCACTGCCTCGCGCAGCGACCTCCGCAACGTCGCGATCGTGGCCCACGTTGACCACGGCAAGACCACCCTGGTCGACGCCATGCTCAAGCAGACCAACTCCTTTGCCTCGCACGGCGAGGTGGAAGACCGCGTCATGGACTCCGGTGACCTTGAGCGTGAAAAGGGCATCACCATCCTGGCCAAGAACACCACCGTTGCCTACAACGGTCCGTCCTCCAACGGCGAGACCATCACCATCAACGTGATCGACACCCCCGGCCACGCCGACTTCGGCGGCGAGGTGGAACGCGGCCTGTCCATGGTGGACGGCGTCGTCCTGCTCGTTGACTCCTCCGAGGGACCGCTGCCCCAGACCCGCTTCGTGCTGCGCAAGGCCCTCGCCGCACACCTGCCGGTCATCCTCCTGGTCAACAAGACCGACCGCCCCGACGCCCGCATCGACGAGGTCGTGCACGAGTCCATGGACCTGCTCCTCGGCCTGGCCTCCGACCTTGCCGACGACGTCCCCGACCTGGACCTGGACAAGGTCCTGGAAGTGCCGGTCGTCTACGCTGCAGCCAAGGTTGGCCGCGCGTCCCTCGAGCAGCCGGCCAACGGCACCGCCCCGGACAACGAGGACCTTGAGCCGCTGTTCAAGACGATCATCGAGCACATCCCGGCACCCACGTACAACCCGGAAGGTGTCCTGCAGGCGCACGTCACCAACCTGGACGCCTCCCCGTTCCTGGGCCGTCTCGCACTGCTGCGCATCTACAACGGCACCCTTCGCAAGGGCCAGCAGGTTGCCTGGGCCCGCCAGAACGGGGAGCTGAAGACCGTCAAGATCACCGAACTGCTGGCCACCAAGGCCCTGGAGCGCGTTCCGGCCGACTCTGCAGGCCCGGGCGAGATTGTCGCCGTCGCCGGTATTGAAGAGATCACCATTGGTGAGACCCTGACCGACGTCGAGAACCCGCAGCCGCTGCCGCTGATCACGGTGGACGACCCCGCGATCTCCATGACCATCGGTATCAACACCTCCCCGCTGGCCGGCAAGGTCAAGGGCGCCAAGGTCACCGCGCGCCAGGTGAAGGACCGCCTGGACAAGGAACTGATCGGCAACGTCTCCATCAAGGTGCTCCCCACCGAGCGTCCGGATGCCTGGGAAGTCCAGGGCCGTGGCGAACTGGCACTGGCCATCCTCGTTGAGCAGATGCGCCGTGAAGGCTTCGAGCTGACCGTGGGCAAGCCGCAGGTGGTGACCAAGACCGTCGACGGCAAGATCCACGAGCCGATGGAGCACATGACCATCGACGTTCCCGAGGAGTACCTGGGCGCCGTGACCCAGCTGATGGCCGCCCGCAAGGGCCGGATGACCAACATGGCCAACCACGGCACCGGCTGGGTCCGCATGGAGTTCATCGTTCCCGCCCGTGGCCTCATCGGCTTCCGGACCAAGTTCCTCACCGAAACGCGCGGTGCCGGCATCGCCGCTTCCATCTCCGAGGGCTACGAGCCGTGGGCCGGCCCCATCGAATACCGCACCAACGGTTCGATGGTTGCCGACCGCGCCGGTGTGGTGACCCCGTTCGCCATGATCAACCTGCAGGAACGCGGCTCCTTCTTCGTCAAGCCCACCGCCGAGGTCTACGAAGGCATGATCGTGGGCGAGAACTCCCGCGCCGACGACATGGACGTGAACATCACGAAGGAAAAGAAGCTCACCAACATGCGTGCCGCTTCCTCCGACAGCTTCGAGAACCTGACGCCGCCGCGCGAACTCACCCTCGAAGAGTCGCTGGAATTCGCCCGCGAGGACGAGTGCGTCGAGGTCACCCCTGAGTCCATCCGCATCCGCAAGGTCATCCTGGACACGAACGAGCGGGCCAAGGCCAACCGCGCCCGCGCCAAGGCCTGATATCCGCGCAGTACCCTCAGAAAGCCACCGGCATATCGCCGGTGGCTTTCTTTGTCCCGGGCTGCGCACTCACCCCCGCCATCACTGCGCAGGGACAGTCCCTGCGCGGTGAACCAGGTGTTCACTGCGGGCAGTTGTCCACATAGGCACCCTTGGCCGGTGTGCCCGGGATTCCCAGCGGGCACCATGCAGTCATGAGAACCGTTACCGATGCGCTTGGCTTGATGGGCGGGGTGGGCAGCGCCGCGGCCCTCAGGGGAGCGGGCGTATCCCGCCGGAATGTTGAGAATGCCGTGCTCCTTGGCGCTGTCCAGCGGATTGCGCGTGGAGTCTATGCACTGCCCGACGCCGATCCGCTGCTCCTCCACGCTGCCCGCCATTACGCCGTGCCCGGGTGCGCCACGGCTGCTTTGGCGGCAGGGTTGTGGGTGGTCAAAAGCCCGGATCTGCCACATCTGGCTGCCCGGCATGGACGGGCCATCCCGGGCTGCGTAGTGCACCGAAGCAGCCTTCCACTGACGCACCTGGACATTGTGTGCCAGTCGCTGCGCTGCTTGCCGCCACTGGAGGGGCTGGTCATTGCCGAATCAGCGGTCAAGAAGGGCCTGGTGCAGCTGCCTGCCCTGCGGGAACGCTTCCCGGCACCACGGGAGAAGGCAATCCGCGGGCTGGTAGCAAGCGTCCGCCCGCAATCGGGATCCATTATCGAGACCATGGCGCGCTACCTCCTGGAGGAGGCAGGGCTAATGGTTGAAGTGCAGGCCAACGTTCCCGGCATGGGCCACCTTGACCTCCTGGTCGATAACCTGCTGGGCATTGAGGCGGACGGTTACGCCTTTCACAGCAGCCGCGCGGCGTACCGCGAGGACCGCCGTCGTTGGAACGTGACGGTCGTCCGAGGCGTTCCGACGCTGCGGGTGACCTTTGAGATGCTGCAGGGTGAGCCGCAGGTGTTCGTGCGGATGGTGCAGCAAGCACTGGCCACGTACCGCGCTGCGCAATGAGGACTGGGTTCATTGCGCAGGGACAGCCCCTGCGCAGTCACAGGTGCGCTAGGGGCGCGGGCGGCGCCGCTCGGGTGCCGGTGGGACTTCCTTGGCGGCGACGACGGCGTCCAGCGCGATCACGACGTCGGCCTGCCGCGTCCGGACAGTACAGTCGCGGGCGTCGCAGGAGACCAGGTGTCCCAGGGCATCGGTCAGGCCGCCGTCGATCCGGTAACGCACCACCACGCGTGTTCCCGCAGGGGCGGAGGCAAGAAAACCGGCGGGGGAAGGGGCGGGCAGACTCACCACTTCATACTAGGCGCCCGGCTAGGTTCGCGGGAAAGGGCTGGGAGATAATAGGCTCAGATGTCAAGAGTCCGGCCAGAGCCGCCGGATGCATTATCCGGCGGGACGCCGGACCCAACGTGGAGAGGCCAGGGACGTGACGTACGTAATCGCGCAGCCGTGTGTGGATGTTAAGGACAAGGCGTGCATTGAAGAATGCCCGGTTGACTGCATCTATGAGGGTGAGCGTTCGCTGTACATCCATCCGGACGAGTGCGTCGATTGCGGCGCCTGCGAACCCGTATGCCCGGTGGAAGCCATCTACTACGAGGATGACACCCCGGACGAGTGGGCCGACTACTACAAGGCCAACGTGGAGTTCTTCGACGACCTCGGCTCGCCGGGCGGAGCGGCAAAGATCGGCAACACCGGCAAGGACCACCCGATGATTGCAGCGCTGCCCCCGCAGAACCAAGACCACTGACCGGACGGGCACAGTGACCGCAGCAGTGAATTCGTTTGGCCTGGACCTGCCCGACTACCCGTGGGAGGCCATGGCGCCGTACCTGGCGAAAGCCTCCGAGCACCCGGACGGGGCCGTCAACCTTTCCATCGGTACGCCCGTGGACCCCACGCCGGCGTTGATCCAGGACGCCCTGAAGGCGGCTGCTGACGCCCCCGGCTACCCCACGGTGCACGGTACGCCGGCGCTTCGGGAAGCCATTGCCGGCTGGTTCGCCCGCCGCCGCGGCGTCCCCGGCCTGGACCCCCGCAACATCATGCCAACGGTGGGCTCGAAGGAACTGGTGGCCTGGCTGCCGCTGCTCCTCGGACTGAAGCCGGGCGACGTCGTCGTCCGCCCCAAGGTGGCCTACCCGACGTACGACATCGGCGCAACGCTCGCCGGTGTCACCTCCGTGGCCACGGACAACCTGGACGAACTCGACGACGCCACCCGCTCGCGCGTACGGCTCATCTGGGTCAATTCACCGGGCAATCCCACCGGCAGCGTCCGGGACGCGGCGTCGCTCAAGGAGTTGGTGGACCAGGCGCGGGAGCTCGGCGCCGTCGTGGCATCGGACGAGTGCTACGCGGAGCTGGGCTGGGGAGCGTGGGACGTCCAGCGCGGCGGCCAGCCCGTTCCCAGCATCCTGGACCCGCGTGTGGCCCGCGGATCGCACCAGGGACTGCTGGCCGTCTACTCGCTGAGCAAGCAGTCGAACGTCGCCGGCTACCGTGCTGCGTTCGTCGCCGGCGACCCGGACCTGATGCCCAACCTGGTCAACAGCCGCAAGCACGCCGGAATGATCGTGCCCTACCCGATCCAGGAAGCCATGCGGGTGGCGCTCGGCGATGACGCCCACGTGGAGGTGCAGAAGGACCTGTACCGGGGCCGCAGGGAGCGGCTGGTGCCGGCGCTGCTGGACTTCGGCCTGGAAATCAAGGACTCCGACGCCGGCCTGTACCTGTGGTCGACGGCGCGGGAGGACACCTGGGACACCGTGGCGCGCCTCGCCGACCGCGGCATCGTGGTGGGTCCCGGCGTCTTCTACGGTGAGGCGGGGAACGGGTACATCCGTGTCGCCCTTACCGGAACGGACGAGCGGATCGACGCGGCCGTCGCCAGGCTCACCGGCGTGCAGGGCCGGTAACAAACGTGTGACTCGCACCACATCGGGGGCATTTTAGGCCCTTTGGGACCGGCGCGGATTAGTGACACCCGCCAAGGAGCGGTAACTTTTTAACTGATCAATGGTGGCTTTCTACAAGAAGGCAGCCCGGGTGTTGGAACCTGTCTCCTCAGGTGCAGTGCGCGGCTCACCTGATGTTGGATCAAGCTTTCGACAGAGGCCAAAGGCGCCTCATGAAGGGGACTCCATGACTGAGACCAACAATGCTGCGACCCTGCTCCATGCAGGTGGCGAGCTGAAGCTCCCGCGCATCCAGGTTGTTGAAGGGAACGAAGGTTACGACGTCTCCAAGCTGCTGAAGCAGACCGGAGCCGTGACGTTCGACCCCGGCTTCATGAACACTGCAGCAACCACCTCGGCAATCACCTACATCGACGGTGATGCGGGCATCCTGCGCTACCGCGGGTACCCCATCGAGCAGCTGGCGCAGCACTCCAGCTTCCTTGAGGTGTCCTACCTGCTGATCTACGGCAACCTGCCCACGCCCACCGAGCTGGACGAGTTCGACCAGAAGATCCGCCGCCACACCCTGCTCCACGAGGAGCTCAAGGGCTTCTTCGGCGGTTTCCCGCGCGACGCGCACCCCATGCCGGTGCTGTCCTCCGCCGTGTCCGCGCTGTCCACGTTCTACCAGGACTCGCTGGACCCGTTCAACGCCGAGCAGGTGGAGGTTTCCACCATCCGCCTGATGGCCAAGCTGCCGGTCATCGCCGCGTACGCGCACAAGAAGTCCATTGGCCAGCCCATGCTGTACCCGGACAACTCCATGAACCTGGTGGAGAACTTCCTGCGCCTCAGCTTCGGCCTTCCCGCCGAGCAGTACGAGCTCGACCCGGTCATCGTCAAGGCGCTGGACCTGCTGCTGATCCTGCACGCGGACCACGAGCAGAACTGCTCCACCTCCACGGTGCGCCTGGTGGGCTCCTCCAACGCCAACCTCTTCGCCTCCGTCTCGGCCGGCATCAACGCCCTGTTCGGTCCAGCCCACGGCGGTGCCAACGAGGCCGTGCTGAAGATGCTGCGCCAGATCCAGGCAGAGGGCCTCAAGCCCGAGGACTACATGGAGAAGGTCAAGAACAAGGAAGACGGCGTCCGCCTCATGGGCTTCGGGCACCGCGTCTACAAGAACTACGATCCGCGCGCCAAGATCGTCAAGGCCACGGCCCACGAGATCCTCAGCAAGCTCGGCGGCAACGACGAACTGCTGGACATCGCCCTCCGCCTGGAAGAGAAGGCACTGAATGATGACTACTTCATCCAGCGCAAGCTCTACCCGAACGTGGACTTCTACACCGGCCTGATCTACAAGGCCATGGGCTTCCCGGAAAAGATGTTCACCGTGCTGTTCGCCATCGGCCGCCTCCCGGGCTGGATTGCCCAGTGGCGCGAAATGATCAGCGACCCCAACACCAAGATCGGCCGCCCGCGCCAGCTGTACATCGGCGAGCCGGAACGGGATTACCCCGCCCGCTAAACCGCGGAGTCAAGCGACAAGCATTACGACGACGGCCGCCCACCTTCACCGGTGGGCGGCCGTTCCGCTTTAATCGCCGGGGTGGCCGGGGTCAGGAAGAGTAGCCCTGCGGGTTGTTCTTCTGCCAGCGCCAGTGGTCCTCGCACATCTGGTCCACCGTCTTGGTGGTGGACCAGCCAAGGTCGGCCAGCGCCGACGCGGCATCGGCCCAGAAAGCGGGCAGGTCGCCGGCGCGGCGTTCGGTGATCTCGTACGGGATGGGCTTGCCCACGGCCTTTTCGAAGGAGCGCAGGACCTCCAGGACGGAAGAGCCCTTTCCGGAGCCGAGATTCCACCGGAACACTCCGGCACGGCCCGCAACGTAGTCCAGTGCCGCGACGTGCCCGCCGGCCAGGTCCTCCACGTGGATGTAGTCACGCAGGCAGGTGCCGTCCGGGGTGTCGTAATCGCCGCCGAAGACCATTAGTTTCTCGCGGCGGCCCACAGCCACCTGCGCGATGAACGGGACAAGGTTGTTGGGAATGCCCTGCGGATCCTCACCGATGCGGCCCGACGGGTGTGCGCCCACCGGGTTGAAGTAGCGCAGGAGTGCTATGTGCCACCGGGGATCGGCGTTCCCGAGGTCGGAGAGGATGTCCTCAATCTGCTCCTTGGTGCGCCCGTAGGGGTTGTTGGCCCCGATTTCCATCTTTTCCACATAGGGGATCGGGTTGTGCTCGCCGTACACGGTGGCCGAGGAACTGAAGACGATGGAACGCACATCATGGCGGTCCATGACGCGGATCAGGTTCAGCGTGCCCACCAGGTTGTTGTAGTAATACTTCAGCGGCTCGCGGACCGATTCGCCAACGGCTTTCAGCCCGGCGAAGTGGATGACGGCGTCGATCGACGCGCCGGCGAACACTTCCTCCACGGCGGCTTCATCAACCAGGTCCACCTTGTGGAACTCGGCTGCCTTCCCGCTGAGCTCAGCCACGCGGCGCAGGGACTCCTCGCTGGAATTGACCAGGTTGTCGATGACGACCACATCATGGCCGGCTTCCTGCAGGGAAAGGACAGTATGGGAACCGATGTAGCCGGTGCCCCCCGTAACCAGAATTTTCATGCCTCAACGCTATCCCACCGGGACCGGACCTGCCGCCGCATTCCGGATGCCGGGCAAGCCCGCCATGCTGCGGTTGGGAGGTAGAGGTATGAGCACAGCTGTGCTAAATAATGGGAGTGCCCAAAATTGTTGACCCGGATGCCCGCCGCCGCGAAGTTGTTGATGCCGTCCTCCGGATCATCGCCGTCGACGGCCTGGAGCGGGCCTCGCTGCGGGAAGTGGCGGACGAAGCCGGGCTCGCCGTCGGGTCCGTCAGGCACTACTTCGCCGGCAGCGAGGAACTGCTCACGTTTACCTTCGCCAGCGTGGTGGACCGCATTGCCGCCCGGATGGAGGACTCCCTCCCGGCCGTTGAAGCAGCCGCCCCGGGGAGCCCGGCCCGGCGGGCGGCCGTTTTAACCCTGCTGGGAGGAGTGCTGCCGCTGGACGAGGAACGGGCAGTGGAAGCCTGCGCCTGGATGGCGTTCAGGAATGCCGCCCGGATCCGGCCGTTCCTTTCGGCCGAGGCGGACCGCAGCCACCGACAGGTGGCCGCCGCCGCCGGCCGCGTGGTGGCGGCCCTGATGCCGGAAGAACCACAGGAGACCCTGGTGCTCGAAGCCGAGCGCCTCCTGGCCACCCTTGACGGCCTGTGCATGCACGCGCTGCTCCAGCCGGCGTGGATGACGGCGGACATGTGCACCGGCGTGCTGGAACGCCACCTTGACGGACTGGGACGCTGACGGGCGTTAACCTGTGCGGTCAGCGGGAATAGACTGTGAAGCGGGGCGCCTGGCGGACGGGGCAGGCCGCTCCGGCAGGGGAGTACGCCAGGAAGGACTTCGGATGCAGCAGGCAAGCGGTTCACGGTGGCAGATCACCACGGACACCTCCGGGCCCATGATGATTGCGCTGTATGTCCGCGATACAGCGGGGCTGGACGGTGCGGGCCATCCCGTCCTCTCACACGCCAAGCCCAAGGTGCGTCCCGCGGACCACAGCCACCTCACCGCAGACGTCGGCGGACTGGGTGCTTTGAAGACCGAATGGGAGGCCTGGTGGTCCCAGCTGGTCAAGGCGTACCCGCACACCTCGCCCGAACTGACGCCACCGGACTTTGAAGCATTCGGGAATTCGCCGGCGCTCCAGCGCGTGCTCCAGGCGCACTTCGGTTCCGCGTTGACCTGGGCGCGGGAACGCCGGAGCGAATATGCCGAGCTGGAGGCAGAACGCGTGGCCAACGGCGTGGACCACCTGCTGACTGACATGGTGGACGACCGCCTGATGGAAGTGGGCCGTGACTCCCGCGACTTCACCCTGACCATCATTGAACTGCCGCTCAACGAACACAGGGCCTGGTACCTGGAACCGGACAAGATCATCATGAGCCAGCAGCTGATGGGTGAACCCGATCTGTTCCGCAGCTACGTGCAGCCCGTGGTGGAAATCCTGGTCTGAGTGCCGCGCAGGCCCGGGCCGGGGCCCCGCCGGCCGGTCAGGCGCCGGAAACCTGCGCCATCGTAATGCGCACCTGCCCCACGGCAGATGCTGATTCCTGCCAGGAGCCGTCTTCCCGGTCCCAGCTGCGCCCCGCCACGTCCACGCGGACAACGTCCAGGCCCTTGGCGTTGGCCACCGCCCATTGCGCCACCGACCACGCCGCGGCGCCTTCCGCCTCGACCACTACGGACCCGCCGTCGTCGGTGGCGGCCAGCGACCCGTAGGCCCGGCCGAGTTCGGCAAGGACCGCCGCGGGGTCTCCGTCGCCGTGGGCCGAACGCAGGGTGCACTGTACCGCTGCGGCCGCCTGGCCGGTCAGCCCCGAGGCGAAGGACCGTCCCAGGTCCTCGTGTTTGGCATAGGCGGTGGGGTACGCCGAGCGCTGCACCCGCTGGGCGGCGTCGGTGATGTCCAAGGACTCGTAGCCCGGCACCTTCACCAGCGCATCGTAGAACGCGTTGACGGCGTAGTAGGGATCCATAATCTGGGCTTCCGTTCCCCATCCCTGCGACGGCCGCTGCTGGAACAGTCCGCGGGAGTCCGGGCCCGCGTTGTCCCCGTGGGCGATGTTCCGCAGCTTCGATTCCTGCATGGCCGTGGCCAGTGCGATGCTTGCCGCCCGGGGTGGCAGGCCGCGCTGGACGGCGACGGCGGTGATCAGCGATGCGAAGCCCGCCTGGTCGGGAGCCAGTTCGGCCCTGCGATCGCCCACAACTGCCGTGCAGCGCTCTGAGACCAGGGTTTCGGAGCGCTGCACGAAGAACACCGCAGAATAGATGCCGCCGGCTGCCAGGACAAGCACCAGCAGCAGGATGGCGAGCCGGCGCAAACCGCGTCTGCGTGCCACGGGAGGATCAGTTGGCGTGCAGGGCGTCGTTCAGTTCCACGGTTTGGCCCTTGCGCGGCAGTGCTTCCACGGCACCGGTGGTGGAGTTGCGGCGGAACAGCAGGTTGGCAACGCCGGACAGTTCAGCGGCCTTGACGATCTTGGTGGTGTCCTCGCCAACTTCGTCCTTCGGGCCGGGCACCCGGACCCGGGTGCCGGCGGTGACGTAGAGGCCCGCCTCCACCACGGAGTCGTCCCCAATGCTGATGCCGACGCCGGAGTTGGCACCGAGCAGGACACGCTCGCCAATGGTGATCTTCTCCTTGCCGCCGCCGGAGAGGGTGCCCATGATGGAGGCTCCGCCGCCGACGTCGCTGCCGTCACCGGTGACGACGCCTGCCGAGATACGGCCTTCAACCATGGAGGTGCCCAGGGTTCCGGCGTTGAAGTTCACGAAGCCTTCGTGCATCACCGTGGTGCCTGCGGCGAGGTGGGCACCGAGGCGGACGCGGTCGGCGTCGGCAATCCTGACTCCGGCCGGGACAACGTAGTCCACCATGCGCGGGAACTTGTCGATGCCGTACACCGTGACCGGGCCGCGGCGGCGCAGCCGGGCGCGGGTGAGTTCGAAGCCTTCCACGGCGGCGGGGCCGAAGTTGGTCCAGACAACGTTGGGAAGCTTCGCGAAGATGCCGTCCAGGTTGATGGTGTTGGGGCGGACCAGGCGGTGCGAGAGCAGGTGGAGCCGGAGGTAGGCATCGGCCGTGTCAGCCGGTGCCTCGTCCAGGTTGATCTGGGCGAAGACCACCTTCTGTTCGGTGCCGCGGTCCTCGTCGGCGCCGGTTTCCGCGATCCGGACGAGGGCCTCGTCGGCGTGCTCCACCGAGCGCAGGTCCTCAGCGGCGACACCGAGGGCGGGGGCGGGGTACCACACGTCCAGCACGGTGGCCTCGCCGTTAATGGTGGCGATGGTGGCAACGCCGAAGCCGAAGGCGGAGCGGTCATCAGGGGTTGCGTTCAAGGTTTCGGGCACAGCGGAAGAAGCGGTCTCAGTCATGTGCTTCAGTGTATCGAGGGGCGGCCTCCGGGTTCGAACTAGACTGGCTTCGTGACTGCCGAACCCACCCCCCGCACTTCCGTATCCGCCCTGGACCTCCGACAGGACGTCGCGCTGCTGACCGCAGCCCTGATGGACATCAACAGCGTGTCGGGCAACGAGAAGGAACTTGCCGACGCCGTGGAAGCGGCACTGGCGGGCGTTCCCCAGCTGACGATTGTCAGGGACGGCGATTCCATCATCGCCCGCACGGAGCTGGGGAAGGCCGAACGCGTCATCCTCGCCGGGCACCTCGATACCGTTCCCTTGCCGCTGACGGAGGGGTCGAAGGGCACCGTGCCGTCCACCTGGGAATCCGGTGTGCCGGGGGAAGGCGTGCTGTACGGCCGCGGCGCCACTGACATGAAGGGCGGGGTCGCTGTCCAGCTGGCCCTCGCTGCCACGATGTTCGACGACGGCACCCAGCCACAGCGCGACGTCACCTTCGTCTTTTACGACCAGGAGGAAGTCGAGGCCGTCAAGAGCGGGCTGGGGCGCCTGGTCCGTAACCACGGCCACCTGCTGGACGGCGACTTCGCCATCCTGCTGGAACCGACCAACGGCACCGTGGAGGGCGGGTGCAATGGCACGAGCAGGTTCGAGGCCACCACCGTCGGCGAGTCTGCCCACTCGGCACGGGCATGGATGGGCAGCAACGCCATCCACGCGGCGGCCCCGATCCTGGCCCGGCTGGCCGCCTACGAACCACAGACCATTAACGTTGACGGCCTCGATTACCGCGAAAGCCTGAACGCCGTGAAGATCAACGGCGGAACGGCCGGCAACGTCATTCCGGACCGGTGCGTGGTGGAGATCAACTACCGTTTTGCGCCGGACAAGTCACCGGATGAGGCCGAAGCCGTGGTCCGGGACCTGCTCAAGGGCTTCGACGTGGTCCGCACCGATGCAGCCGCCGGGGCCCGGCCGGGACTGAACCACCCGGCCGCCGCGTCCTTCGTTGCCGCCGTGGGTGCCGAGCCCAAGCCCAAATACGGGTGGACCGACGTCGCGCGTTTCAGCGAGCTGGGAATCCCGGCCGTTAACTTCGGTCCGGGGGACGCGCTGCTGGCCCACAAGGACAACGAACACGTCCACGCCGACGCCGTGCGGGAATGCCTGAGGGCACTGCGGAGCTGGCTCCAGGGCTGAACGGCGGCGCACGCAAACAGCGGTCTTAAACACCCGAGGCCCGGATCAATGGATCCGGGCCTCAGGTGTTGGCGGTCGGCGTGTCTAGGGAGCCCCCGCCTCCACCGTGGCGGGCTCGGCCTTGGCCGTACCGCCGGCTGCCTTCTTGGAGCCGCGGCGCTCGATCCACACTGCCAGCCGGGACACGGCGATGTTGATGGCAATGTAAATCGCTGCTGCGACGAAGAACACGGGGAACAGGTACGCGTTGCCCAGGAAGTCCGCCATCACCTGAACGGCGCGCAGCAGTTCGCCATAAGCCACGATGTAGCCGAGGGAGGTGTCCTTCAGGAGCACCACCATCTGCGCAACCAGCGACGGCATCATGCGGCGGATGGCCTGGGGCAGTTCGATCAGCATCCGGGAACGGTAGCTGGTCAGGCCGATGGCCAGGCCGGCTTCGCGCTGGCCTTTCGGCAGGGACTGGATGCCGGCGCGGATGATCTCGGCGAAAACCGCGGCGTTGTACAGCACCAGGCCCGTGACGACGGCGATGAACGGCGAGGTGCCGAAGCCCAGCAGGACGAACAGCATCATCAGGACCACTGGCATGCCGCGGAGGAATTCCAGGACGACGCGGACGGGTATCCGGATGATGGGGGAGTCGGCAATCCTCAGCAGGCACAGTGCAAGCCCCAGCGGGAAGGCGATCACCGCGGACAGCGCCGCGGCGCTGAGGGTGGCGCCGAGGCCGTTGCCCAGGAGCCGCCACACATCCGTGCGGGTGAAGATCTGCCAGCGCCGGCTCTCGAAGATGCCCTGCTGGGCGAGGACCATGATGATCCAGGCCAGCAGGCCCAGGATCAGCAGCGAACCAATGACGGAGCCGATCAGGGAAATCCGGCGCGCCTTGGGCCCGGGAACGTCGTAGAGGACTGAGCTCATCGGGCAATCGCCACCTTTCGTTCCACCGTGCTGGCAAGGATGCCCAGCGGAACGGTGAGGAGCAGATAGAAGAACGCGGTGCCGAGCAACACGGTGATCACGGCGTCACCATTGGCGTTGGCCAGCTGGCGGCCGTAGCCGAACAGTTCAAGGACAAAGAAGGCGCCGGCCACGGAGGAGTTCTTCACCAGGGCGATCAGGATGTTGATCAACGGCGGAATCACGGTCCGCAGCGCCTGCGGCAGGATGATGAGGGAGAGTACCTGGCCGAACCCCATGCCGATGCTTCGGGCGGCCTCGGCCTGGCCCACGGGAACGCTGTTGACACCGGAGCGGACAGCTTCGGCGATGAACGCCGCGGTGTACGTGCTGAGGGCGATGATCGCGGCGATCTCGAACTGCTCGAACTTGACCCCAAGGCGGGGGAGCACGATGGCCGCGAAGAAGAAGGCGATGGTCAGCGGGGTGTTCCGGAGAACCTCCACGTAGACCATGCTGAAGCCGCGCAGGGCTGCCACCGGCGAAACCCTGGCTGCGGCGAGCAGGGTACCGAGCACCAGGGCGATGACCCCGGATACGGCGGACAGGAAGAGGGTGCGGAGAAAACCTTCCCAATACAAGGGGAGGTTTTCAATGATGACGTCCATAGGATCCTTCGGCTCTTGGAGTGGACGGAAGGGGAGGCGGGCCGCTGCCGGGACCGGTGTACCCGGTCCCGGCAGCGGACGAGCGGCCTAGTAGCGGTCGATCGTGGGCAGGTCCGGGGCGGTCTTGATGACCGAACCGGCAGTGGCCTCCCAGGCCTTCTTGTAGGAGCCGTCCTCCTGGAAGGACTCAAGCTGGTCGTTGATCCAGTTGCGGAACTGGGTGTCGTCCTTCTTCAGGCCGATGCCGTAGGGCTCCTTGGTGAACGTCTCGTCCGAGGCCAGCTTGAAGGCGTCGGGTTCCTTGTCCACGAAACCGGCCAGGATCACGTTGTCCGTGGTCACTGCTTCAACCTGCTTGTTGCGCAGCGGCTCCAGGCAGGCGGAATAAGTGGCGGCGGGAACCAGTTCGGCGCCGTACTTGTCCACGATGGTGGCAGCCGGGGTGGAGCCCGTGACGGAGCAGACCTTCTTGCCCTTGACGTCTTCGGGCTTCTTGATGGTGTCGTTGTCCTTGTTCACCATCAGGGCCTGGCCGGCCTCGTAGTACGGCCCGGCGAAGCTGACGACCTGCTTGCGCTTGTCGTTGATGGTGTAGGTGGCGATCACCAGGTCAACCTTGCCCTGCTCGATGAAGGGCTCGCGGTTGGCGGAAACGGTCTCGGACCATTCGATCTTGTCAGCGGAGATGCCCAGCTTGGCGGCGATCAGCTTGCCGATTTCAACGTCGAAACCGACGGGCTTGCCGTCCAGGCCCACCTGGCCGAAGAGCGGCTGGTCGAACTTGGTGCCGATCTTGATGGTGCCGGCGGAGGAAAGCTTCTCCATGGTGGTGCCGGCCGCGAACGTGGGCTTCTCCACCGGGCTGGGGTTGGTGCCGCCGGCGTCGCCGCCGCCGCAGGCGCTCAGGGACAGGGCCAAGGCAGCGGTCGCCGCCACAACAAATGACTTCCGCCTGGTCAAAAATGCCTTCATGACATTCCTTTCATTGATGGCCGCGGATCACGGCCTGGGTGCGAACTCGGAGTGTTTGTTCGAAAGGGGAATCAGTGGGTGAGGAGCTTGGAAAGGAAATCCTTGGCACGGTCGCTCTTGGGGTTCGTGAAGAATTCCTCCGGCGTGGCGTCCTCGACGATCTGGCCGTCCGCCATGAAGACCACCCGGTCAGCGGCCTTGCGGGCAAAGCCCATCTCGTGGGTGACCACGATCATGGTCATGCCCTCCTTGGCCAGCTGGACCATCACGTCCAGGACCTCGTTGATCATTTCGGGGTCCAGTGCGGAGGTGGGCTCGTCGAACAGCATCACCTTGGGCTTCATGGCCAGCGCCCGCGCGATGGCAACACGCTGCTGCTGGCCGCCCGAGAGCTGCGCCGGAAGCTTGGGAGCCTGGTGGCCAACGCCCACCCGCTCCAGCAGGGCCATCGCTTCCTTGTCCGCGGTGGCTTTGTTGACGCCCTTGACCTTGATGGGGCCAAGGGTCACGTTTTCCAGGATGGTCTTGTGCGCAAAGAGGTTGAATGACTGGAAGACCATTCCGACGTCGGCACGGAGCTGGGCGAGTTCCTTGCCTTCTTCGGGCAGGACCTTTCCGTCGATGCTGATGGAGCCGTCCTCGATGGTTTCGAGGCGGTTGATGGCGCGGCAGAGGGTGGACTTACCGGAGCCCGACGGCCCGATGACCACGACAACCTCGCCCTTGCGGACCTGCAGGTTGATGTCCTTCAAAACGTGCAGCTGGCCGTAATGCTTATTTACGGCGTTCAGGGAGACGAGGGCATCGCCGGGCACATGAGTAGTCATAGGAAGAATCTAGCGAAGAACAGCAGGATATGACGCGAATCACCGCATGTTCCTGCACATCGTGATTCAAGAGATACCTGCCGTGGCCGGCCCGGGTGTCGGGTTAGCCTTGGGGGATGAGCATCAGTGCAGATCCGGCCAGGAATTCCCAGCCGCGCCGTAAAGGTCCCCTTGAACTTCGCCGCAAACAGGCCGCCGTGGAAATGTCGGACCAGCATCTGCTCGACACCAAGGGCCCCGGCCAGTTCGTCCACACCGACCCCTGGCGGGTCCTGCGGATCCAGAGCGAGTTCGTGGAAGGCTTCGGTGCCCTCGCGGACATCGGCAAGGCCGTCAGCGTCTTCGGCTCCGCCCGCACCAAGCCCGGCAGCGTCTACTACGAAATGGGCGTCGACGTGGGCCGCAAGCTGGCCGAAGCAGGCGTGGCTGTCATCACCGGCGGCGGCCCGGGCTCCATGGAGGCTGCCAACCGCGGCACCGTGGAAGGGAACGGCGTCTCGGTGGGGCTGGGCATCGAACTTCCGTTCGAGCAGGGCCTGAACCAGTGGGTGGACCTGGGCATCAACTTCCGCTACTTCTTTGCCCGCAAGACCATGTTCGTGAAGTACGCCCAGGGCTTTATCGTCCTCCCCGGCGGCCTGGGCACCCTCGATGAGCTCTTCGAGGCCATGGTCCTGGTGCAGACCAGGAAGGTGACGTCGTTCCCGATCGTCCTGCTCGGCGTTGACTTCTGGGGACCGATGATCGACTGGATCAAGGGGACCCTGGTGGCCGAGGGGATGGTCTCCGAGAAGGACCTGGACCTGATCCAGGTGGTGGACGATCCCGCCGAAGCTGTTGAGCGGGTGCTCCGCGCCGGCCCCGTTCCGCCGCTGAACGGCGAGCAGCGCCCGGAGTAGCAGCCGTCCGGCGCCGGCGTTCTGGCACGATGGGACAGTGAGCTTTTTTCTCGTATTCCTCGCCATCGTGCTGGTCGGGGCGGTCCTGTGGGCCAGCCTGGGGCTGCGCCCGCGGCGGAACGGCCGGCAGCCGCTGCCGGCCGTGCTGGACGGCGGATTTGAACAGCCGCCCGCCAACCTTCCGCCGGTGCTGCTGCCCGCGGCCGCCACGCCCGGGGACGTCGACAAGGTGAGGTTTTCCCTGGGCCTGCGCGGTTACCGCATGGACCAGGTGGACCAGGTGCTCGACGACCTCCGGGACCAGCTCGCCGCGGCCCGCGCGGAAGCTGACAGGCTGCGGGCCCGGATCCGCGACCTCGAAAAGGGCGCCGGAAGCGGTGCCGGGGAGCCGGAATTGCCCGACGGCGGGACCCCGCCGTCCGGTCCGGACGGCCAGTGAGCACGGTGGACAGCCGCCGGACGGACCTCGGCGCCACGCTGCAGTCGACAGTTGCCCGGACCGGTGAGGCCCTGCGGCGCTGGCCATGGTGGGCCCAGGTGTCCGGCATCTACGTGGCGGCCAGGCTGGTCAGCGCGTTCATCTTCATGGCCGCCGCGTTGCACCAGGGCCCCAACCCGTGGTTCCCGGCCAAGCCCGATTACTGGAACTTCATCAACATCTGGGACGCCCGCTGGTACGGCGAGGTCATTGCCAATGGATACCCGTCCGTCCTCCCGACGGATGCCCTGGGCAACGTCCAGGAGAACGCCTGGGCGTTCTACCCGCTCTATCCGGCCCTGGCAGGAGGCCTCACGGGGCTGACCGGGATCCACCCCGCGGCATCGCTGACGATCGTTGCCATGCTGGCCGGCTGGGCGGCAGCGCTGGCCGTGTACCCGCTGTTCCGCCGGAAGGCCGCCCACGGGACGTCCCTGTGGGGTGTTGCCTTCTTTGCGACCTTCCCGGTCTCGGCAGTGCTGCAGGTGCCCTACGCCGAGCCGCTCTCCCTGCTGCTGCTGGCACTGGCCCTGCTGCTGGTGGTGCGCCGCCGGTACCTGTGGGCCCTGCCCGTGACCGTGCTCCTGTGCCTGTCCCGTCCCGTCGGTGTGCCTTTCGCGGCGATGCTGGGGATCCTGTTCCTGGTCCGGCTGCTGGCGAGGCTGCGGGAAGGACGTGGGACGGAACCGGACTCCGGGACCTCACCACCCGGGGAACTGCTCCGCCTGGCGGCGCTGACCGCCGTCACGGGCCTGGCTGCCCTGGCGTGGCCGGCGGCCGCCTGGGCCGCCACCGGCGACATCCGGGCCTACACCAAGACGGAGACGGTCTGGCGGGGGCATGACCTGGTGCCGTTCAAGCCCTGGTTCGATACCGGCGTCGACCTTTTCGGACCGGTCCTGGGCGTGGTGGCGCCGTTCGTCTTTGTGGCGCTGTTCGGCGCCATGCTGTACCTGCCCCCGGTGGTGCGCCTCGGCGTCGAACTCCGGCTGTGGTGCGCCTGCTACATGGGCTACCTGGTGGTCTTCCTGCATCCGCAAACCAGCACCTTCCGGATGCTGCTGCCCCTGTTCCCGCTGGCACTGGGCGCGGCGCTGCTGTCCAGGTCGAAGGCTTACCGCGGAACCGTGGTGACGATGTTCCTGCTGCTGCAGATCGTCTGGATCGTGTGGTTGTGGGCGTGGGCCCAGCTGCCCGGCGGTGGCGATTACCCGCCCTGATATTTGGTGCTTTCCTGCAGGTCAGGGCCGGAATTACGGTCCGCCGAAAATTTCCATCGATTAGCTACGTGCGGGTAATTACGGGATAATAGTCAGTAAGCAAGGACAAAAAGCATTAAGAATACGTGCAGCCTTGGCGGTGGAAAGCCCCTCCGTCATAGCGGCTTGATCGACATGCGGACACAGCCCGACCGGGCTGATCAGTCCTGGGACTAAATGGAGGGGAATTCCTCATGGCTGCTATGAAACCACGCACCGGCGACGGCCCAATGGAAGTCACCAAGGAGGGCCGCAGCCTGATCATGCGCGTCCCGCTCGAAGGCGGCGGGCGCCTCGTGGTCGAACTGAATGCTGCCGAGGCGGCAAACCTGAAGGAATGCCTGGTCGGCGTTACCGAATAATCGTGCCGGAACAGGGCCCGTGGCCTGCGGCCGCGGGCCCTGTTCCGTATCCGGCTGCTACTTCTTGACGGCCACCAGCAGCCCGTCACCGGTGGGCAGCATCGCCGAAGCCAGCCTGTCGTCGTCGCGGATTGCCTTGCCCACCTGGCGCAGGGTCACCGTAGTGGCTTCCCGCCCCGCCGGGTTGGCCACCTTGTCCTTGTCCAGGGCGTCATTGATGATCAGCAGCCCCGAACGCTTCAGCAGCCGGATGGCCTGCTCCACGTAGCCCGGAAGCCCGGGCTTGTCCGCGTCGATGAAGACGAGGTCGTACGCGTTGTCCGTCAGGCGCGGCAGCACGTCGCCGGCGCGGCCGGAGATGGTGCGGGTGCGGTTGGCGGGGCTGCCCGCCTCGGCGTAGGCCTCGCGCGCCGCCTTGAGGTGCTCCACGTCCACGTCGATGGTGGTCAGCACGGCCTGCGGGCCCAGCCCGCGCAGCAGGCAGACGCCGGACACGCCGGCGCCGGTACCGATTTCGACGGCGGTCTGGGCCTTGGATGCGGCTGCCAGCACCGTCAGGACGGCGCCGACTCCGGGTCCGATGGGCGTGACGCCGAGTTCGAAGGAGCGCTCCCGGGCCCGAAGCATGACCTCATCCTCAGCGGGCAGATCTTCTGCATAGGACCAGCTGATGGACTTGTCGGCGCTCATGGATATTCGCTTTCTGGGCGGAAGGGGGATTGTCCTTTACAGCCTACTGGGTCCGGGCGCAACAGCAGGGCAACGGGGCGGTTGCGCCTACGGCATAACTTCCCGGCAGTCAGGAAATTCCCAGCCAAGTTTGAAATGATAATTATCCGCTCATCCAAAAGATGACCGGCGCCGAATCAGAGATGTCAACAGTATCCGGGCGTTAGCATTCCACGAGGGGAGTGGACGATGTCATCTTCAGTTGTGGCACCTGTCCCTGCAGCAAATCATCCCAAAACCGATTGGGTCCGTCCCACCTGGGAAGAAGTGGTCACCAACCACTCGGCCAAAGTGTACCGGCTGGCGTACCGCCTGACCGGCAACCGGTTCGACGCCGAGGACCTCACCCAGGAGGTGTTTGTCCGCGTCTTCCGCTCGCTGGAGAACTTCAAGCCCGGAACGCTGGACGGCTGGCTGCACCGCATCACCACCAACCTCTTCCTGGACCAGGCGCGCCGCAAGACCCGCATCCGCTTTGACGCACTGGCCGAGGACGCTGAGTCCCGCCTGCCGGGCCGTGAGCCCGGTCCCGAGCAAAGCTTTGAGCTGAACAACCTTGACCTGGACGTCCAGGCGGCCCTGGAGGAACTGCCGCCGGACTTCCGCGCCGCCGTCGTCCTGTGCGACCTGGAAGGCCTGTCCTACGACGAGGTGGCGGAGGCGCTGGGCGTCAAGCTGGGCACCGTACGCTCGCGCATCCACCGGGGCCGAACCATGCTCCGGGAGAAGCTTGCCCACCGGGACCCCCGGCCGCAGCACGCGCGCCGGAAGCTGTCCATGCCGCGCATTGCCCGCATTCTCTGATCGGCGCATGAAGTCCCCTTTTCCCGCCGGCGGCAAACATCCGCGCACTTCCGGGCACCTTTCCTACTGCCCGGAGTGCGTTTTGGCGGTGCGCCGGGAACGGCAGTACCTGCAACGCCTCCGGGATGCCCCGATCCCTCCGGCCAGCGATGACCTGACCGCCCGGCTCCTGGCACAGACGTCTGAGCTGGCGGCACGGCCCTTACCCTCAGCGCCGTCCGCCACGGTGCCGCGGACCGCCGCCCGGGTCCTGGCCATGACCGCCGGCGGGACAGTAGCGGCGGCCGGTGTCCTCGCCGTGGGCGCCTTCGCCGCAGCGGGAGATCCGCTGGCAGCACCGCCGGTGACGACGACGGCGCTCTCGCAGGTGTCGGCCCACACGCCAGCCGACGGCCGCGCACTCACCACCGAGCAGATCGGCAGCCTGCGCCAGGAAGGATGGGCATGCCCGGTCCTGGAATCCATGGGCTTCCACCTCGAATCGGCCCGCGCCGTGGTGCGCGGCGGGCAGCCGGCCGTTGAACTGCGGCTCAGCGACGGCGACCACTATGCCAAGGTGGTCGAACAGCACGCTGCCAGCACGGCCGCCACTCTCCAGCCGGCGGGCCGGCAAGCGGGGCAGCAGGCCGCGGCGCCCCAGGATTCCGCCCCTCCCTGGACTGCCACCTACACAGCCGGCGGACGGACGTTTTCCTTCGAATCGGACCTCCCGGCCGAACAGGCGGACGACGCCGGGCCCATCCTCCAGCGCGTCGGCAGCCTGTCCGCAGAGGGCGTCTCAGCCGGGGTCGAGCACCCCGGACAGGGCCCGGGGGAAGAGCCGCTGGGCAGCCGGCTGCAGCGCGGCATCAACAAGATCGTGGCGACATTTACCCGGTAGTCCAGGCTGGTTCCGCCCCCGCCGGGCGCGAATCGTCACCTGCAGCCCGGAGAGGGTAATCTTCCTAAAGTGTTTGGAATCAACGGCCCGGAGTTCTTCCTCCTGCTGATCATTGGCGTCCTGGTGATCGGCCCGCAGAGGCTGCCCGAATATACCCAGAAGCTCGCCAACCTGGTGAAGGAAGTCCGGCGTATGGCGTCCGGCGCCCGCGAGCAGATCAAGGAAGAAGTGGGCATCGACATCGATGATGTCGACTGGAAGAAGTACGATCCGCGGCAGTACGATCCCCGGCGCATCATCAAGGAAGCCCTGCTCGACGACGACACCAAACCGGTCAGCGCCGGCGCTCCCGCAGCCGTGGCTGCCGTGTCCGGTGCGGCCGCCGTGGCCGCGGCTCCGGAATCAGCGCCCGCCCGGCCCGAACGCGTGGTCCAGTCCCTGCCGCCCGGCGAGCCTGCGCCGTTCGACACCGAGGCCACCTGAGCCGGAACCCGGGGCTGCCCGGGACGGCAGGTCAGCGGGGCTGCAGGCCCAGCTTCATGCCCGCAAGGCCGCGCGGCTGCGTGGCGAGGCGGGTGGCGATGCCCGACAGGGCAGCGGCAGCGGCCGTCTCCGGCTGACCGACGACCACAGGGGCTCCCGCGTCTCCGCCTTCGCGCAGCTTAATATCCAGCGGAATCTGACCCAGCAGCGGAACGTCGGCACCCACGCTCGCCGACAACCGTTCGGTGAGCACCGCTCCGCCGCCGCTGCCGAACAGCTCCATCCTCCCGCCGTCGGGCATGTCCAGGTAGGACATGTTTTCGATGACGCCGGCCACCTTCTGGCCCGTCTGGGTTGCGATGGCACCGGCGCGTTCAGCGACGTCGGCCGCGGCCGTCTGCGGGGTGGTCACCACCAGGATCTCGGCCTTGGGCAGCAGTTGGGCCACGGAGATGGCGATGTCCCCGGTGCCCGGGGGCAGGTCGAGGAACAGGACGTCCAGGTCACCGAAGTAGACGTCCGTCAGGAACTGTTCAAGGGCGCGGTGCAGCATGGGACCCCGCCATGCCACGGGCTGGTTGCCGCTGACGAACATGCCGATGGAAATGACCTTCACCCCGTAGGCCACCGGCGGCAGGATCATGTCGTCCACACGCGTGGGCGCCTGGCTGATGCCCATCAGCGCCGGCACGGAAAACCCATAGACGTCCGCGTCCACGATGCCTACCCGCAGCCCCTGCGCTGCCAGGGCAGTGGCCAGGTTGACGGTGACTGAGGACTTCCCCACGCCGCCCTTCCCGCTGGCCACGGCATAGACCTTGGTGAGGGAGCCGGGCTGGTTGAAGGGGATGCCGCGCTGCCCGCCGGGGCCGCGGAGTTTCTCCTTCAGGGCATCCCGCTGGGCCTGGTTCATGACGTTCAGGCGGACGTCCACGCCCGTCACGCCGTCCACTGCGGCCAGGGCCTTTTCCGCGTCCGCGGTGATGGTGTCCCGCAACGGGCAGCCGGCGATGGTCAGCAGGACCGCGAGGCTGACCCTGCCGTCGTCCGAGACGTGCACGGAGTCCACCATGCCCAGCTCCGTGATCGGCCGCCGGAGTTCGGGGTCGATGACCGTGGCGAGGGCAGCGTTGACGGCCTGGTGCAGGGGGGAAGTGCTGGGTGTTGCTGTGTCCATGAAGGGCGTTTACCGGTCCTGGGTGGAATGGCCGGGCTTGACCCGGGGAATTTGCTGGGTACGGGGGTTGCGCTGCCGCTCCCGCTGCTCGCGCAGTTTTTCCTTGACCTTGTCCCGCGGCGATTCGTGGTTGCCGGGGCCGGAGTCCTCGTGGGTGCGCAGTTCCTCCTGTGCCTCAAGCATGTCTTCGAGGAGGGAACGCAGCTCGGCCCTGACGTAGTCACGGGTGGCAACTTCACGCAGCGCGATGCGCAGCGAGGCGAGTTCCCGGGTCAGGTATTCGGTGTCGGACAGGTTCCGTTCGGCACGCTGCCGGTCCTGCTGCAGCGACACACGGTCCCGGTCGTCCTGCCGGTTCTGCGCGAGCAGCAGCAGGGGCGCAGCGTAGGAGGCCTGCAGGGACAGCATCAGCGTCAGCAGGGTGAAGCCAAGGTCGCGGGAGTCGAACTGCCAGTCCAGCGGAGCCCAGGTGTTCCAGCCCAGCCAGAAGATGCAGAAGATGGTCATGTAGACCAGGAACTGCGGCGTTCCCATGAACCGGGCGAAGGCCTCGGTGGCGTGGCCGAAAGCGTCCGGATCCGGGCGGAAAGTCGGCAGGATCCGCTGGCGGCCGCTGAGCGGTGTGTCCAGGCTGCCTTTTGATTCCGCTTTGGCCGGGTTCCTCTGGTTGGGGTTCTTCGGGGAACTGATGTCAGCCAATGCGGCCACCGAGCTTTCTTATCGGGGCTTCGCCATCGTGGGCGCGCCAGTCGTCCGGCAACAAATGATCCAATACGTCATCAACAGTCACCGCCCCCACAAGCCGGCCGGCGTCGTTGACCACCGGGAGGGAGTTCAGGTTGTAGGTGGCCAGCGTCCGGGCCACTTCGCTGATGTGCGCCTGGTCGGACAGCGGCTCGAGGTTCTTGTCCACCATGTTCCCGAGCGCCTCGAAGGGCGGGAAGCGCAGCAGCTGCTGGATGTGCACCACGCCCAGGAAACGGCCGGTGGGGGTTTCCAGCGGAGGCCTGGCGATGAAGATCGACGACGCCAGCGCGGGGGAGAGCTCCTCGCGCCGGACGTGGGCGAGGGCCTCGGCGACCGTAGCTTCGGGAGGCAGGATGACCGGCACGGGCGTCATGAGGCCGCCGGCGGTGTCTTCGTCGTATTCGAGCAGGCGGCGGACGTCCTCGGCGCCTTCGGGTTCCATCAGCTGGAGCAGCTCCTCAGCCTGCGCGGAGGGAAGCTCCCCCAGGAGGTCGGCGGCGTCGTCAGGGTCCATCTCTTCCAGGACGTCGGCGGCGCGCTGGATGTCCAGTGCGGAGAGGATCTCCACCTGGTCGTCCTCAGGAAGTTCCTGCAGCACGTCGGCCAGCCGCTCGTCCTGGAGTTCGCTGGCCACCTCGAAGCGGCGTTTGTCGCTCATTTCCTGGAGTGCCTCGGCGAAGTCCGCCGGTTTGAGGTCCTCGTGGTTGGCCACGAACTGGGTTGCAGCCTGGGGCTCGGTGCGGGCACCCTGCTGTGCATCGGCCCAGTCGATGATCAGCGTTTCGTTGCGGCGCAGCCTGCTCAGCGGGGACAGCGAATGGCCGCGGCGGACAAAGAGCTTGCTGACGAACCAGTCGCGGGACCGGTGCTGGTCCATGGCGATGTCCTCGATCGTGGCGTCGCCGCTGCCGTCACGGAGCGTCACACGCCGGTCGAACATCTCGGCCACCACCAGCGTTTCCGCGCCGCGCTGTTCGAACCTGCGCAGGTTCACCAGGCCGGTGCAGATGATCTGTGTCTGGTCGATGGAGGTGATGCGGGTCATGGGGACGAACACGCGCTTCTTGCCCGGAACCTCCACCACGATGCCCACCACGTGGGGCGCTCCCTGGGTGCCGCGGGAGAGCACAACAACGTCACGCAACCGGCCCAGCCGGTCACCCAGGGGGTCGAAGACGTCGAGACCCAGCAGGCGCGCCACGAAGACACGGGTAGGTGTTGTGCTCACTTGTACAGGCTACCGAGTCTGCTCACTTTTAGCTGAATTTACAGGCAGCACACAAGCTCATGGGCAAGAATGGGGTTATGGCAAACATTTTTGGTGCTCCCAAGACAGGTGGCCCCAACGGCCTGGACGAAGCCAGGGCCGTTCCCACCGGCGACACCGTCGGTTCCTACACTTCCTACCTGGATGCCCAGAAGGCGGTGGACTACCTCGCGGACCAGCAGTTTCCGGTGCAGATGGTCTCCATCGTGGGCAATGAGCTGAAGATGGTGGAACGGGTCACCGGGCGCCTGAGCTACCCCCGGGTGGCGCTGTCCGGAGCGCTCAGCGGCATGTGGTTTGGCCTGTTCGTCGGCGTGATGCTGTCCTTCTTTGCGCCGTCGCCCGGATACTTTTCCATCCTCACCTCCGTGCTGATGGGTGCCGCGTTCTTCATGCTCTTCGGCATCGTCACCTACGCCATGCAGCGGGGCAAGAGGGACTTCACCTCCACCAGCCAGGTGGTTGCCACCAACTACGACGTCATCGTGGCGCCGGAGGCTTCGCAGGAGGCCCGCCGGCTGCTCCAGCACCTGCCCATGTCACGTTCCGACGCCGCGGGCGGAAGCGTCCAGCACGGCTACAACAACCAGCCGTACCAGCAGAACCAGCCGTACAACCAGCCCTACAACCAGCAGGGTCCGGCCCGCCCCTCCGGCTGGAACGATCCCTACGGCCAGTCCGGAGCGCAGGACGGCAGCTACCAGGGGCATGGACAGCAGGACGGCGGACGGCAGGGGCAGCCTGACGACGGCGGCCAGCACCAGCAGCCCTCCGCGCCGCCGCGCTCGGTCCGCTACCCGGACCTCCCCGACGGCCGCCCCCAGTATGGCGTCAGGATCCCGCAGGCCACCGATGCCGGCCACGGCGCGGAGCACGGACACGCACCACAGCACCGCAGTGATGCGCCGCCCGCCGACGGCCACGGCGCGGACGGCCAGGGTGCTGACGGACACGGCGCTGACACCGGTCCGCAGCGGCCGTCAGAACCGCAGCGTTAAGGCTCGACCGTAAACAGCAAAGCGGTGCCGCCGGAATGATTCCGGCGGCACCGCTTTGCGTTATTCCTGTTGTTCCCGGGCCGGGAAGGTATCAGTTCCGGTCACCGTCGGCTTCGCGGTAGATGCCTGCCATCCAGTCCTCGACGTCCTCTGCCCGGCGGGGGAGCGCAGCGCTGAGGTTGACCGGGCCGTCGGCGGTCATCAGGATGTCGTCTTCAATCCGGACCCCGATGCCCCGGTATTCCTCGGGGATGGCGAGGTCCTCTTCTTTGAAGTAGAGGCCCGGCTCGATGGTGAAGACCATGCCTTCGGTCAGGATGCCGTCGAGGTAGAGTTCACGTTTCGCCTGGGCGCAGTCGTGGACATCGAGCCCGAGGTGGTGGCTGGTGCCGTGGGGCATCCACCGGCGGTGCTGCTGGCCTTCGGGGCTGACCGCTTCCTCAACACTGACCGGCAGGAGCCCCCACTCGGCCAGGCGCTCGGCAAGGACCGTGGTGGCTGCTGTATGGATGTCGCGGAATTTGGTCCCCGGCCGGGCGGCGGCGAAGCCGGCGTCGGCGGCGTCGAGCACCGCCTGGTAGACCTTGCGCTGGACATCGCTGAAGGTGCCGTTGACCGGGATGGTGCGCGTGATGTCCGCGGTGTACAGCGAGTCGGCCTCGACCCCCGCGTCCAGGAGCAGCAGGTCGCCCGAGTGGACCTTGCCGGTGTTCCGGGTCCAGTGCAGCACGGTGGCGTTGTTGCCGGAGGCGGCGATGGTGTCGTAGCCCAGTTCATTGCCCACCTCGCGGGCACGCGCAAAGAACGCACCTTCCACGACCCGCTCGCCGCGTGCATGCGTCATGGCCCGCGGCAGTGCCTTGACCACTTCCTCGAAGCCTTCCACCGTTGCTTCCACGGCGAGCTTCATCTGCCCGATTTCCCACTCGTCCTTGAGCAGGCGCAGCTCGGAGAGTGCTTCGCTGAGTTTCTCGTCCAGGGCATCCAGGACCCCCAGGTCAAGGTTTTCCGGGTCCCTCGCGGTATTGTACCGCGCGGTGTCCACCAGGGCGTCGATGTTCTCATCCACCTTGCGGACCAGCCGGATGGAGATGCCGCCGATCTCCGGGGCACCCACGTTCTTGGTGATGGCCGTTTCGAGTTCGTCGATGTGTGCGGTGGGCAGGCCCAGCCGGGCCTCGAACTCGGCGAGCGTGGGCCGGGCTCCGATCCAGAATTCCCCGGACCGGGAATCGGCGTAGAACTGTTCGGTGTCCCTGCCGGCCAGGGGACGGAAGTAGAGCGTGGCAGCGTGGTTCCCGCCGTCGTCGCCCTTTCCCTCGGCAACGGGCTCCAGGATGAGCACGGCGTCGGGCTCGTGGTCCAGGCCGAGGCCGGTCAGGTGGGCAAAGCCGGAGTGCGGGCGGAACCGGTAGTCGCAGTCATTGGAGCGGACCTTCAGGGGGCCAGCAGGGATGACCAGGCGTTCGCCCTTGAACTGGGCAGAAATGGCCTTGCGCCGGTTCGCGGCGTGGCCGGCAACGGCGTCACGGCCGGGGAGTTCCTGGCTGGACGGTGCCCAGTTGCTGGCCATGAAGGCCTTGAAGGCATCGGAACTGGGCCGCTGCGAGCGGCTGTTGACGCGCTCCTCCAGCGGCTGGGAAGCAGAGGTGGGGGTGTTTTCGGCATCGTTCACGGGACCATCGTCTCACCAGCATCCCGGCTGCGCGAACAGGCTCCGGTCCCGGAGGGGCAGGGTCAACTAGTCTGTACAGGTGAGGATCGATTTGCACGCCCACTCCAATGTCTCCGACGGCACGGAGAAACCCGCCGACGTCATGGCCTCGGCCGCCCGCGCACACCTTGACGTGGTGGCACTGACTGACCACGACTCCACGGACGGGTGGGCGGAGGCCTCGGCCGCGGCCGGACGGACCGGGGTGGCGCTGGTACCCGGCATGGAGGTGTCCTGCCGGACCTCCGAGGGCATCAGCGTGCACCTGCTCAGCTACCTGCACGATCCCGCGCACCCTGGGCTGCTGGAGGAAATCACCAAGGCCAAGCAGGCCCGCCAGACCCGGGCAGAGCGGATGGTCACCCTCCTGGCCGAGGATTACCCCCTGACTTGGGACGACGTCATCCACCACGTTGCCCCCGGGGCCACGCTGGGCCGCCCCCATATTGCCGACGCGCTGGTGGCGGCAGGCGTCGTGGAGGACCGTTCAGAGGCGTTCGCCTCCATCCTGACGTCCCGGTCGCGGTACTTCATTCCGCACTACGCACCCCACCCGGCTGTCGCCGTCGAACTTATCCGGGCGGCCGGCGGCGTTCCGGTCTTCGCCCATCCTGTGGCGTCGTCGCGGGGCCGGATCGTGGGGGAGCGCACCTACCGTGACATGATCGACGCCGGGTTGGCCGGACTGGAGATCGAGCACCGGGACAATCCGGAGGAGGGACGCGACTTCCTCCGCCGGCTTGCTGCGGACAACGGGCTGCTGGTCACCGGCTCCTCGGACTACCACGGCACCGGCAAACCGAACCTGCTGGGCGAGAACCTGACCGCACCGGAGGTGCTGGCGCGGATCGAGGACCTGGGGACCGGGACCGCCGTCGTCCGCCCCTGACCTTCCCCCCCAAGCAGGTAGCGTCAAGTGCCGTTTTGGAAGGTCAAAACGGCAGTTCGTGCGACCTAGTTGGGCTGGTGGGACGCCAGGGTGGCGTGCGCACCCAGGCGCTTGAGCATGATGTCGATGGCCGGCTGGTTCTGGTCCACGCAGACGAACTTCCGGCCCAGCTTCGCGGCCACCGCGCCAAGGGTGCCTGAGCCGGCAAAGAAGTCCAGGCACCAGTCGCCGGGTCGGCTCGAAGCTGCCACCACGCGGCGGACCAGGCCTTCCGGCTTCTGCGTGGGGTAGCCGGTTTTCTCCTTGCCCGTGGGCGAAACGATGGTGTGCCACCAGACATCCGTGGGCAGCTTGCCCAGTTCCCGCTTGGCCGGGGTCACCAGTCCGGGCGCCATGTAGGGTTCCCGGTCCACCTCGGCGTTGTCGAAGTGGTACTTGGCCGGGTTCTTGACGTAGACGAGGATGTTGTCGTGCTTCGTGGGCCAGCGGTTCCTGGCGCGGGCGCCGTAGTCGTAGGCCCAGATGATCTCGTTGAGGAAGCACTCACGGCCAAAGATGGCGTCCAGCATCACCTTGGCGTAGTGCACCTCGCGGTAGTCCAGGTGCAGGTAGAGCGTGCCGTCGTCGGCCAGCAGCCGCCACGCCTCCACCAGGCGCGGCTCCAGGAAGGACCAGTAGTCGCTGAAGGCGTCGTCGTAGCGGTGCAGCGCACCCTTGATGGTGTCGTAGGAGCGGCCCTTGAAACCCACCCGGTCCCCGCTGCCGCCGGCGTTGGCCACCATCCTGGTTTCCTGGCGCAGCTGCGGCCGGCCCGTGTTGAAGGGCGGGTCCACATAAATCAGTGTGAAGGCGCCGTCCGGCAGCGTGGGGAGGTATTCCGCGTTGTCCGCGTGCACCACCAGGTTGCTGCCGTCCGGCGCCCAAACAGTGTCAGTCATCTGCGGCAGGTCAGCCCTCGGCGGTGCCGGACTGCGTGCCCTTGTCGGCCCCTGCCACCACCTCGCCGTTGCGGCGACGGGTGCGGGTCCGGGTGCGGCGGGCGCGCGTTGGCTTCTCCGCCTCAGTGCCGGGAGCGGTTTCCGTGCCTGCTGCCGGGGACTCCGCGGCGCCGGAGGAAGTCCGACGGCGGCGCTCACCGGAGCGGCCGGCCTCGGCGCCTCGGCCTTCACGGCTGCCCTCGCGGCCACCCGAACGCGTCCTGCCGCGTCCGTCACGTTCACGGCCGCCACGGCTGTTCTTCTTGCCGGTTTCGCCCAGGTCCTCCAGGACCTCGGCGTCAACGCCGGCCAGGGTGCGCTTGTTGCGCGGCAGCCGGCCCTTGGTGCCCTCGGGAATGTCCAGGTCGGTGTAGAGGTGCGGCGAGGAGGAGTAGGTTTCGACGGGTTCCGGAACGTCCAGGCCCAGGGCCTTGTTGATCAGGGCCCAGCGGGGCACGTCATCCCAGTCCACGAAGGTCACGGCGGTGCCCTTGTTCCCTGCGCGGCCGGTGCGGCCCACGCGGTGGAGGTAAATCTTTTCGTCTTCAACGCACTGGTAGTTGATGACGTGCGTGACGTCCTCGACGTCAATGCCGCGGGCCGCCACGTCGGTGGCCACCAGGACGTCGACCTTGTTGTTGCGGAAGGCCCGCAGGGCCTGCTCGCGCGCCCCCTGGCCCAGGTCGCCGTGGATGGCGGCGGCAGCGAAGCCGCGGTCCACGAGTTCCTCGGCGACCTTCGCTGCGGTGCGCTTGGTCTTGGTGAAGATGATGGTGCGGCCGCGTCCACGGGCCTGCAGGATGCGGGCCACCACCTCGGTCTTGTCCATGCTGTGGGCGCGGTAGATCAGCTGGCGGATGTCGCGCTTGGTGAGGCCCTCATCCTCGGGGTCAGCCGCACGGATGTGGGTGGGCTGGGTCATGTACCGGCGCGCCATGGCGATGACCGGGCCGGGCATGGTGGCGGAGAACAGCAGGGTCTGGCGGACGGCCGGGGTGCCGGCAATGATGGTTTCGACGTCGGGCAGGAAGCCAAGGTCCAGCATTTCGTCAGCCTCGTCCAGCACCACGATGCGGACGTTCTTCAGGCTCAGGTGCTTCTGCCGGTACAGGTCGATCAGGCGGCCGGGGGTGCCCACCACAACCTCCACGCCGTTCTTGAGCGCTTCCACCTGCGGCTCGTAGGCACGGCCGCCGTAGATGGTGGCGATGCGGGCGTTCCGCTTCCGCGACGCGGTCTGCAGGTCGTTGGCCACCTGCACGGCCAGTTCGCGGGTGGGGACGATGACCAGCGCCTGGGGGGCGCCCGGAACAGCGAGCTTGTCGTAGCCGGGATCGTCCTGGCCGACGACGCGCTGCAGCGCCGGAATGCCGAAGCCGAGGGTCTTGCCGGTGCCGGTCTTGGCCTGGCCGATGATGTCGTGCCCCGTCAGTGCCACCGGCAGGGTCATGGCCTGGATGGGGAAGGGGTGCGTGATGCCGGCTTCCGCGAGGGATTCGACGATGTCGGGACGGACGTTGAAGTCAGCGAAGGACTTTTCCGCGATCTCGTGCGGTGTCTCGTCCGAGATGATGGTCTCTTCGGGCTCGATGGTCTCGGTGCCGGACGTGTCCGTCAGAAGCTGGTGGGTATGCAATTCACTCACGTGGAGTTTCCTTATTCATTTGGGCAATGGCGCAGCGTGCTCAACGGACCTGCCGGGGGCCGGTCCGGAGCGCGAACGGAGCGCACAAGCAATTCCAGTGGAAGCCGATCGCGGGCTATCTAACGCTGGCACTGGCGACCAGCGGGCAATTCTCAAGATCGCGTAGGGGCGGGCTTGTTGGTTTCAAATCAAGGAAATCAACGACCGGGCATCCATTTCTACCCCTCCAGTCTAGCGGCATTGCCCCGGTTTCCCTGATTTGGCGCCACCGCGGGGCTGTGTCCGCCCTCCGGCCGGCTCAGGACACCAGCTCGAAATGGACTTCCCTCGCCGCAATGTCTGACGAGAGCAGGCGGACCCGGACCTTGGTGCCGGACTCCAGTTCGCCGGCACATCGTGCGGTCACAGCGGGCTCGGCGATCTGGATAATCCCGGAGCCGCCGTTGCCGTTGCCGTTCTTCCCGTTTCCGTTCCTGCCGTTTCCGTTCCTGGAACCGCCGTTGGCGCTGTTTCCGTTGCCGCCGTTCCCGTTGTCCTTCTGCGGTTTGGAACCCGAAATGACGATCGCGTCGAACTCCTGGCCGACGTGGTTCACCAGGAGGGCAGCTTCCACGGTATCCAGTGCCATACGCTCCATTCGGGATGCCAGCTGGTCGGAGCCGGCCATGATCTCGGGAAGCGAGGGGAGGGCTTCACGGACCCAGCCCGGAACGGGCCTGCCATTGCTCAAGGCCTCGCAGGTCACCAGTACGAACCGGTCCACGAGGCGCCGGAGCGGGGCGGTGGTATGGGCGTAGGCGGCGCCGATGGCGGACTGCACGGCGTCCTCGGGAACACTGCCGTCGAAGGCGGTGTAGGCGGCTCCGCGGAAGAGCATCCCGGCCGAGTGCATGATGGCCAACTGGCGGGGATCGGTGGGATCGAGGGTGCGCAGGTATTCGCCGTACCCCACTTCGCCGTCCCAGGGCTTTCCCAGCGCCTCGGTCTGCAGGCGGAAGTGGTGCAGGGACCGCTCGTCCGGAGCCGGCATGGTGCGCAGGATGCCCACCCGGGCGTCGAGCATCATCCCGGCCGCCGCCATACCGGTCATCAGGGAAATCTGGGCGTTCCAGTCCTCCACAGGAAGCTGCGGCGCCGCAGCGATCCGGTACCCGCCGTCGGGCAGCTGGACGATCTCCTGGTCCGGCATGTTCAGGCTGGCACCGTTACGGGCCCGTTCCAGCCCAACGCGCTTGAGGCCCACCTCCTTCAGGAGCCGCAGCACCGGCAGGGCGGTCCCGGCGTCGAGGTCCGCCTGCGCGCCTTTGTAGCTGAGCTTGGCGCGGCTGCGGATCCGGGCCCGGCGGACCCCCACGGAAGTGACCTCTGCTGCCGCGTCCAGCCGGAAATCCCAGACGAAGGCAGGGCACTCCTGCTCCGGCAGCAGGCTTCCCGCGCCCTCACTGATGACTTCGGGATGCAACGGAATGCGCCCGTCCGGTGCGTAGAACGTCTGGCCCCGGTGCCTGGTCTCGGCATCCAGTGGGCCGCCGGGCCTGACGAACGCCGGAACATCGGCGATGGCGTACAACACGTGGTAGCCGCCGCCGTCGTCCGCTTCGATGAAAAGGGCCTGGTCCAGGTCCGTGGAGGACGCCGGATCAATGGTGACAAACTCCACTGCCGTGAGGTCGTAGTCCGGCAGCCGCAGGCGGGCCACCGCGGACTCAGCGTCGCTGACCGCCTCCTCCGGGTACGGTCCCGGAAGTTCCAGCTCGGTCCGCAGCGCACCGAGTGCCTCTTCCAAGGCATTGGTGTGCTCATGGACGTTGGGAGCCAGCCGATGATGTGACACGAAAATCAGCCTAACCCCAAGAACACGGATTAGGCAGCGAACCGGCGCAGTGGCGGAAGAGCCCGACCGCCGGCTCCACGACCCGGCTGTTCAGGACCTTGCTGTTCAGGCCCTTGCTGTTCAGGACCTGGCCGCGCCCAGGGCGGTCCGCAGCGCATCGGCCGCGGCCGCAGGATCGGCGGCCTCGGTGATGGCGCGGACCACCACGATCCTCGACGCGCCGGCTTCCACCACCTGGCCGACATTGGAGTGGTCGATGCCGCCGATGGCGAACCAGGGCATGTCGGCGCCGGCGTTGGCGGCGGCATATTTCACCAGGTCGAGGCCGACGGCGGCGCGGCCCGGTTTCGTGGGAGTGGCCCAGAGCGGGCCGACGCAGAAATAGTCGAGCGCCCCGGGGCCGGCGGCTGCTGCGAGGGCGGCATCCACCTGATCCGGACTGTGGCTGGACAGGCCGATGGCAGCATTGCCGTTCAGCAGCGTCCGCGCCGCCGCCAGCGGCAGGTCCTTCTGGCCCACGTGGAACACCGGCGCGCCGGAGAGTACGGCGATGTCTGCCCTGTCGTTCACTGCCCACAACCGTCCGTGGCGCTGCGCGGTTTCCTTCAGGACCGCCAGCAGGTCCAGCTCCTCCGCAGCCTCAATGGACTTGTCGCGGAGCTGGATGATGTCCACGCCGCCCGCGTACGCGGCATCGACGAATTCCGCGAAGTCACCCCGCCCGCTGCGGGCATCGGTGCAGAGGTAGAGGCGGGCCGACCGGAGGGCGCCGTTTCCCGGGGCGGTGGTAAAGGCATCGGCGCCGGGTGCTGCGGCGGAGGCAGGGGGGTGGGACACATTCATGGCTGCAAGCCTAGTTCCTCTACACTGGCCTCGTACTGCGGGAGCCCGCGGCAGCTGTCACAAAGCGCCGGGCTGAGAGGGCGTCAGAGCCGACCGCTTGACCTGATCCGGTTAATACCGGCGTAGGGAAGGAGACACCATGGGCATCCCTGTAAGCCGTCCGGCCGGCAGCGCCCGCACCACCCTCACAGCCGATGTGGCCGTCATCGGCGGCGGCGTGATCGGCCACGGCATCGCGTGGGAAGCCAGGCGCTCCGGCCGTTCCGTGGTCCTGGTCGACGACGCACCCGGCTCCGGCGCCAGCTGGGCGGCGGCCGGCATGCTGGCCCCCGTGAGCGAACTGCACTACCAGGAGGAAGACCTCCTCGGGCTGATGCTCGAAGCCTCCCGGCGCTGGCCGCAGTTCGCCGCCGACCTTGCCGCAGCTGCCGGTGCCGGCCCCGGATACCTGACGACGGCGACCCTTGCCGTGGGAGCCGATGCCGCGGACCGCCGGGCGCTCATGGACCTGCGGGAGGTTCAGCAGGCACACGGACTGACGGTGGAACCGCTGACTGTCCGGGAGGCGCGCCTCCGGGAACCGCTGCTCAGCCCGGGCATTGCCTGCGCCCTGGACACACCCGCCGACCACCAGGTGGACCCGCGGCGGCTCATCGCATGCTTCCGGTCCGCCCTGGCGGCCCGCGCCGGGGAGGACGGGGGAGTGGAAGGCGCCGAGGACGGATTTGCGCTGGCGGACAAAGGGACGGCACTCGAATGGACCGGCGGTGCCGTGACGGGCGTCCGGCTCGCCGGTGGCGGCTCCGTGCGGGCCGCCGAGACCGTGCTGGCCAGCGGCATGGCGGCGCCGGCCCTGGACAACCTGCCCGCCGGCCTGCGGCTGCCCCTGCGTCCCGTGCACGGCGACATCCTGCGGCTGGCCGTTCCCCGGCACCTGCGCCCGCTGCTGACGTCGACCGTGCGGGGGCTGGTGCGTGGCGTTCCGGTCTATATCGTCCCGCGGGACGACGGGACCGTGGTCATCGGAGCCACCCAGCGGGAGGACTCGCTGGCGGCCGGGGACGGTGCCGCGTCATCGGCCGGCGGGGGCGTGTCCGCCGGTGGCGTCTACCAGCTGTTGCGGGACGCCCAGGTGCTGCTGCCCGCCGTCGCGGAGCTTGAACTGCTCGAATGCACGGCGCGGGCGCGGCCGGCCACACCGGATAACGCTCCGCTGCTGGGCCGGGTGGGCGTGGCCCGCGGGGGACACGTTCCGGGCCTGATCGTTGCTACCGGGTTCTTCCGCCACGGTGTGCTCCTGACACCTGCTGCGGCGGCGATCTGCTGCAGCCTGATGGACGGAACGCCGGACCGCGTCTGGGAACCGTTCCTGCCCGACCGCTTCTCCGGCTCCGCGCCGGACACCAGTTCCACCCTCAAGGAGACAGCATGAACATCACACTGAACGGGGCCGCGCACACCGTCGCAGCAGGCGCGTCCCTCACGGCCCTGGTCAGCCAGGTCACCGGCCGGCCCCTGTCGGCCGACGGCCAGGCAACGGACGGAGGCAGGCTCGGCGTCGCCGTGGCGCACAACGCGCAGGTGGTGCCCCGAAGCCAGTGGCACGCCACGGTCCTCAACGATGGCGACGACGTCGAACTCGTCACGGCAGTCCAGGGAGGCTGACCCATGACCGGAACCACCATGCCCCTGACCGGTGCGGATACCCTGGTGATTGACGGCGTTGCGCTGGAATCGCGGCTCATTATGGGGACAGGCGGAGCGCCAAGCCTGGACGGACTTGGTGCGGCGCTCGTCGCCTCGGGGACATCCCTGACCACCGTGGCCATGCGGCGCTATTCCCCTGCCGAGACCGGCTCCCTGTTCCAGCTGTTGGTGGACCACGGAATCCGGGTGCTGCCCAACACCGCCGGCTGCTTTACCGCCAGGGATGCCGTCCTCACCGCCGAGCTGGCCCGCGAAGCGCTGGAGACCGACTGGGTGAAGCTGGAAGTCATTGCCGACGAGCACACACTGCTGCCGGATGCGGTGGAACTCGTGGAGGCCACGGAACAGCTGGTCAACCGCGGATTCAAGGTCTTCGCCTACACCAATGACGACCCCGTCCTGGCGCTCCGGCTGGAAAACCTCGGCGCCACCGCCGTCATGCCGCTGGGAGCCCCCATCGGCACCGGGCTGGGCATCCTCAACCCGCACAACATCGAGCTGATCGTGTCGCGGGCGGGCGTTCCCGTGGTGCTGGACGCCGGGATTGGAACGGCATCGGATGCGGCGCTTGCCATGGAGCTGGGCTGCGACGCGGTGCTGCTGGCCACCGCCGTCACCCGGGCGCAGAATCCGGCATTGATGGGGGAAGCCTTCAAACACGCTGTCCTGGCGGGCCGGATGGCCAGGCAAGCCGGGAGGATCCCGCGGCGCGAGCATGCATTGGCGTCCTCCGCGATGGAGGGACGGGCCGAGTTTCTCTAAACAGGCCGTCCGCTGCCGCGCTCCAGGACGGCAGCGGAACCCGGATACGGCTGTGGCCGCCACCCCCAAGGGGCGGCGGCCACAGCCGTTTCCGCATCAGTGTGCGGGTCTCAGCGCCTCAGGATGGCCGTCAGCCGGTGGGTGTCCCGGGCAGCACGCGTGCGTCCCAGGTACAGCACGGCGCCGATGGCTGCGGCGGTGCCAAGCACCATGGGCAGCACCCACGGAAGCCACGTCGTCCCCGGAAGGTAGCCGAATCCGGCGGCCATGAGGATGATCCAGCTCAGCGCTGCGACGCCGACGGCGACTCCCGCGGGCAGCCCGGCGCCGTACTTGGCGTGCCGCTTGTCATTCGCCCAGACTATGAAGCCCGCCGCGACGGCAACCAGCACCACTATTGTCAGGGAAAGCATCGTTCTCCTTGGGACGGTGACGGCAGGCGCCTGTTCGGGGCCAGGGCCCTAGAACTGGCCGAAGCCTACGCGGCGGACTTCTTCGGCACCGATTTCGACGTAGCCGAGCGCGTTGCCGGGAACAATGATCAGCCGGCCCTTCTCGTCGGTCAGGCGCAGCTCGCTGCCGGCGTTGATGGCTTCGCCCACAACCTTGGCTACGGTCTCCGCGTCCTGGTTCGATTCCAGCACGATCTCGCGGCCAACGTTCTGCACGCCGATCTTAATTTCCACAGGGGCCTCCCAGCCGGTCAGGTTCACAGTTGATGGTTTATTTGTAGTCTAGGTCTCTTTGGGGAAGCGAGAGATTCCGCGCCAAGCTAAACGGTAGATAAGGTCGCTGGCCACATCGAGGTCCAGGTTGCCGTCCGTTTCCAGCCAGTACCGTGCGCTGACCTGGGCCATTCCGGCCAGGCCGCGCCCCAGCAGTTCGGCCTCAAGGTGGGGCAGTTTGGTGTCGCCGGCGATCACCCGGGCGATGGCGTCGGCGAAGGTCCGGTTGAAGGTTTCCAGGCGGGAACTGACATCGGGGTCGTTGATGAGGTCCGATTCAAACACCAGCCGGTGCGCCTGGTCGTCACTGGCAATGAACCGGAAGTAGGCCCGCATGACCGCCTGGACGCGCTCCTTGTTGTCCGTGGTGGAGTTCAGGGCGCCCAGCATCAGCTCGGTTAGCGCCGCGAGGTGGCTCTCCAGGAGGGCGAGGTACAGTTCGCGCTTGGACGGGAAGTGCTGGTAGAGGACCGGCTTGCTGACATGGGCGGTCTCGGCGATCTCGTCCATGGCGGCGCCGTGGTAGCCGTTGGCCACGAAGACTTCCTGGGCAGCGGAAAGAAGCTGTGCCCGCCGCTCGTCGCGGGGCAGGCGGGCGGACCGTTGGCCTGCGGGGCGCGGTGAGGCGTCCGGTTCGGCTGCCGACGGGCGGTCAGCCCGTGCTTCATGGACCACTGTTGGCCTTCTTTCCGTTGCAGTTACCCCTACTTTACTGCGGGGTAATATGACCCGGCGGTACCCCGGGGCATACATTGAAGTATGGCTTCGTCGTTGACCGCAAATGTTTCAGCAGTTTCCCTTGATCCGTTGGTGGAACCCGCAGGGGAGCTGACCCCCGAAGAGGTTGAACGGTATTCCCGGCACCTCATCATTCCGGAAATCAGGGCCCTGGGGCAGCGGCGGCTCAAGAACGCCAAGGTCCTGGTCATCGGCGCCGGCGGCCTCGGCTCGCCCGCGCTGCTGTACCTGGCTGCCGCCGGGGTGGGCACCCTGGGAATCATCGACGACGACGCCGTGGACGTCAGCAACCTGCAGCGGCAGGTAATCCACGGCGTGGCGGACGTGGGCCGGCCCAAGATCGAGTCCGCCCGGGACGCCATTGCCGCCCTGAACCCGCTCGTGGACGTCCGGCTCCACCAGGTCCGGCTCGATGCGTCGAACGCGCTGGAACTGTTTTCCGGCTACGACCTCATCCTTGACGGGGCAGACAACTTCGCCACCCGGTACCTGGTCAACGACGCCGCAGCCATCCTGGGCAAACCCTATGTCTGGGGCTCAATCTTCCGTTTCGACGGCCAGGTCAGCGTCTTCTGGGAAAAGCACGGCCCCACCTACCGCGACCTCTACCCGGAGGCGCCCCCGGCGGGATCCGTCCCGTCCTGCGGTGAAGGCGGGGTGTTCGGCATGCTGTGCGCCGCCGTCGGCTCGCTCATGGTGACCGAGGCAGTCAAGCTCATTACCGGCGTCGGGCGTTCCCTCCTGGGGCGCGTGGCCCTGTTCGACGCGCTGGGCGGCAGCTGGCGGGAGATCCGCGTCGCGAAAGACCCCGCGGGAGCGCCCATCACGGAACTGACGGACTACGAGGCATTCTGCGGCATCGAACCCCAGCCGCAGGCCGATACCGAACACACGGTCACCGCCACCCAGCTGGCAACCATGCTGGCATCCCGCAAGGCCGGCCTGAAGGACTTCGACCTGGTGGACGTCCGCGAACCGGGGGAGTTCGACATCGTCAGGATCGACGGCGCTGTCCTGATCCCGCAGGGAAGGATCCTGTCCGGCGACGCCTGGGGCGATATTCCCCAGGACCGCGACATCGTGTTCCTCTGCAAAGCCGGGACCCGGTCAGCGAATGTCCTCGCCGCTGCGCAGAAGGCCGGCTACCGGCGCGTGAGCCACCTCGACGGCGGCATCCTCTCCTGGGTGCGCGAGGTGGAGCCGCACAAACCCGTCTACTGACACGATGCCCTATCAGATATGGCTCCTAAACCACAGGTTTAGGAGCCATATCCGATAGGGCAAGTGGGTGGGGTCAGGCGCTTTCGAGGCCCTGGTGGTCCACCGGGCATTCCGCCTGGGCGGCGGCCGGGGCCGAGGTGCCGGGCTGCTCGACGGTGATGCCGTAGAGCGCTTCCAGGGCTGCCACGTAGTCGTCCTGCTGGCCGTTGGCTGCGAGTTCGCGGGCCCGGACGGTGGGGACGTGCAGCAGCTGCTTGACCATGCGGCGCAGGGCGAACTCCACTTCCTCGGCCGCGGCCGTGCAGCCGTGGCGGGCGCGGACCTTTTCCATCTCCGCGTCCAGGACGTTCATGGTGTGGCGCCGCAGGGCAACGATGGCCGAGTCGACGGACCGGGCTTCACGTTCCTGCTCGAAAGCCTTGGCAGCTCCCTGGACGATGCCGCTGGCCTGGGCCAGGGACTCCGCCTGCTCCTGCGGGGCCGCGAGGCGCACGGACTCGAGGGTCAGCAGCTCCACGCCTTCCAGCTCACCCACAGCGGGATCGAAGTCGTGGGTCAGGGCAAGGTCGATGGCGATCAGCGGCTGGGTGGAACCGGCGCGGACCTGGGCCAGCTCGTCCGCCTCAACACGGGTATCCGAGCCGCTGCAGCCGATCATGACGTCGGCGGCCGCCACGGCGGGGCGGAGCGATTCGGCATCCAGCGCGGTGCCGCCGCGGGTGGCGACGAAGCCTTCGGCGCGGCCGGAGGAGGAGAAAACAGAGATATCGGTGCAGCCGCGTTCGCGCAGCAGCGCCATGGTGGCGCCGGCGTAGGCTCCGGTTCCGAACACCACGACCTTCTTGGTGGACCAGTCCGGGTTCTCGGACAGGTCGGTGGCAAGGTCCAGGGCAACAGACACGATGGACAGGCCGCGTGAACCAAGTGCGGTCTGCGCGCCAACGTCCTTGGCCGTCTTGGAGGCGGCCTGGAAGAGCCTCACCAGCCCGGCGCTGGCCGTGCCTTCATGCTGGGCCGTGATGAGGGCGCGGCGCACCTGGCCCGCGATTTCGCGTTCGCCGACGACGGCGGAATCCAGTCCGGCGCTGACGGCAAACAGGTGCCGGGTCACTTCGGGCCCGGTGCGGGTGCTGAAGGAGCGGGAAACCAAGGGCTCGGCGAGGCCGCTCTGCTCGCTGATCTGTGCCACGAGCGCCGCGCGGGCGGCTTCGACGTCGTCCGTGTTCGGCGCCTCGCCGTAAATTTCGTACCTGTTGCACGTTGCCAGCACCACGGCGCCGGACACGGCGGGTGAGCCGGACAGCACGGATGCGGCAATCCCGGAAGAACCGTTGCTCAACTGAGCAACGGTTTCGAGGTCGATGTCGGCGTGTGTAGCCACCAATGAAAAAAGAACCACAGCAGACCCATCATAGCTTTTTCGCAGCTCGGTAGAACAACAGGTTGTGCAGGAGCGGCTCCGGAGGGCCTGTGATTCGTGCCACCGCTGCGCTGCATGGCCTCGGCCGTGACAGGCTGTCGTTATCTTTTGGCTCCGATTTTCGGCACAATCAGACACATGACTCCCAGCCCTGCCGTCTCCGCTGCCAGCGCCCTCGCCGCAGACCACCCGCTCCTGGACGGCCGTACCGCAGACTCGCCCCTGATCACTGCCTACCGTGGCGGAAAGCCGTCCCGCCGGCCGGTCTGGTTCATGCGGCAGGCCGGGCGCTCGCTGCCCGAGTACCTGAAGGTCCGCGAAGGCATCGCCATGCTGGACTCGTGCCTGCGGCCCGAGCTTGCCTCGGAGATCACCCTCCAGCCCGTCCGCCGCCATGACGTGGACGCCGGCATTTTCTTCTCGGACATCGTCATTCCGCTCAAGCTCGCCGGTGTCGGCGTCGACATCGTGCCCGGCGTCGGCCCTGTCCTGGACAAGCCGGTGCGGACTGCCGCTGACGTTGCAGCGCTCCCGCAGCTGACCTGGGAGTCCCTGGAACCCATCCGGGAGGCCGTCAGGCTGACCGTGGCCGAACTGGGCAAGACCCCCCTCATCGGGTTTGCCGGTGCACCGTTCACGCTGGCTGCATACATGGTTGAGGGCAAGCCTTCACGCGACCACCTTGGCCCGCGCACCATGATGCACGCCGACCCGGAGACCTGGGCTGCGCTTGCCAACTGGGCGGCCGACGCGTCCGGGCTGTTCCTGCGCGCCCAGCTCGAGGCGGGCGCCTCCGCCGGCCAGCTGTTCGACTCCTGGGCAGGGTCACTGGGCCTGGCCGACTACACCCGGTTCGTGGCTCCGGCCTCCACCCGGGCACTGGACCACGTGCGCCACCTGGGAGCTCCGCTGGTCCACTTCGGCACCGGAACGTCCGAGCTCCTCGTGGCCATGCGCGACGTCGGCGTCGACGTCGTCGGCGTGGACTACCGGCTGCCGCTGGACGAAGCCAACCGCAGGCTGGGCGGTACGGTGCCGCTGCAGGGGAACATCGATCCCGCACTGCTGTCCGCACCGTGGGAGATCCTTGAGGCCCACGTCCGTGAGGTCATCGCCGCTGGCGCTGCAGCGCCCGGCCACGTCCTCAACCTGGGCCACGGCGTTCCGCCGGAAACCGATCCGGACGTCCTCACCCGCGTCGTCAAGCTCATTCACTCCATCTCTCCCGAGTAATCCGGATGGAAAGCTCGCCGGCCCGGACCCCGCAGGCGCTGGTGGTGGGCGGGGGCATCTCAGGGCTCCTGTCAGCCCGGGAACTCGCCACCGCCGGCTACCAGGTGACAGTCCTCGAAGAAGGCAGTGCCTGGGGCGGCTGCGTGGGCAGCCACACGGTGGCCGGTCTCACCCTGGACAGCGGCGCGGAATCGTTCGCCACCCGGTCGGACGCCGTCGCCTCCCTCGCCGCCGGGTTGGGGCTGGACGGCTCCATCGTGGCGCCCCGTCCCGGCGGTGCCTGGGTGCAGCTTCCGGAAGGGGCCCGGGAGCTTCCCAAAACCGGAGTGCTGGGCATCCCTGCCAACCCATGGGACCCCGAGGTGCGCAGGTCGCTGGGGCTCGCGGGAGCGCTGCGCGCCACCCTTGACCGGTTCCTGCCGGCAGCGGTGGGAACCTCCGCCGACGTCACCAGCGTGTCGGCCCTGGTGCGGGCCCGCATGGGCCGCCGGGTCCTGCAGCGGCTGGTTGCCCCCGTAGTGGGCGGCGTCCACTCGGCCGACCCCGGCCTGCTCGACGTCGACATGGTGGCGCCGGGACTGCGTGCAGGCGTGCGGCGGGAAGGTTCCCTCGCTGCCGCGGTGGCGGCCCAACGCCGCGGCCGCGCCGGCGCGCCCGCCAAGGCCGGCTCCGCCGTTGCAGGCCTCAGCGGCGGCATGCACACCCTCGTGGAGGCGCTGGTGGCCGATCTCGCGGGGAAGGGAGTGGACCTGCGGTCCAACACCAGGGCGGAAACCGCCGCCCGCACGTCCGGAGGCTGGCGCGTCACCGCAGGCGGACAAGGCTACGACGCTGCCCTTCTGGTTGTGGCAACGGACGGCCCGGCTGCCGTGGACCTCCTGGCGCCCTCCGTACCGGGAATCGCCGGGAAGAAACCGGAGGCCGGTCCGGACATCCGGCTGGTCACGCTCGTGGTGGACAACCCGGAGCTTGACGGCCGGCCCCGCGGCACGGGCGTCCTGGTGGCACCCCAGACACCCGGCATCCAGGCAAAGGCGCTGACACACGCCACAGGCAAATGGGACTGGCTGGGCGACGCCGCCGGTCCCGGCCGCCACGTGCTGCGGCTGTCCTACGGCCGTGCCGACGGCGAACGCCGGGGACCGGAACCGGCAACAGACGATGAACTGCTGGCAGCGGCGCTGGCCGATGCGTCCGCCCTGCTGCAGGTCCCGCTGGACCGCAGCCAGGTGGCGGATTGGGATGTGGTCCGCTGGCGCGGCTCGCTGCCGTTCGCCGCCGTCGGCCACCGCGCTCGGGTCGCCGCGATCCGGGAGGCGTGCGCGGCCGAGGGAGCCCTGGCCGTGGTGGGCGGCTGGGTGGCAGGCAATGGCCTGGCCGCAGTGGTATCGGACACCCGCACCCAACTGCAGCAACTGCTCGCCTGACCATCGCTGCTGGTCAGGGCGGGGCAGCGGATTCCGGCCGCTGCCGCGCACACCGCGCCCGGGATTGGCAAACTTTCAATTCACTGTCAGCTTTGGCTAGGGTCGATGACCATGGTTCAACACAGGTCCGAGCTTTCCATGTCCCGGACCGGTATCCATGGGGGAATCCGACGCGGCACGGCGGTTGCCGCAATCGGAGCGGTACTGGTTCTCACCACGGGCGTCCAGGCGTCCCAGGCTGACGAGGGAACGCCCGACCCCGGAGTCCCCACATCGACTGTCCCCTCCGAGGCTCTTCCGCTGTCTCTGCACGCATCATTGACGGCGGACTCCGGCCCCGGGAAGTCAGGTGACGCCCGCGCCGCGGCCCCCGGCCAGGCCAAGCGCACCCGGCCGGCGGCCCCTTCAATCCTGACGGTCCCCACCGCACTGGTACCGGCCGTGCAGGCAACCCTGACCCCAACGGCCACCAGCACCGCCACCGTGGCGCCGACGTCGTCCACGTCGCGGACCCTGGCGGCCCCCACTGTCACGTTGCCGCCCGTACCCGACATTCCGCTTCCGCTGCCCTCCGGCACTCCGCTGATCACGTCCGGAACGGAGCAGGCGCCCACGGCCGGTACGCAGACCGCGCCGGAGACCCGCCAGGCGGCCGCCCCGGACGTGCAGGCGCAGCAGCTGGCCCCCGCGGCTCCCGTCCCGGGTGTCACCCAGTCCACGGCCGTCGGCGGCGCACCGGCTGTTGCCGACCCCGCGCCGGCCGCCAACCAGGCACCGGGTGAAGATGGTCCCCGGGCCTCGGAACCCGTCGCGCCGGCTGCCACAGGCGACGCAGCCCCCGCCGGCGCCCAGGCGGTTGACCGGCTGGCCTCCCTGGGCCGGGCTCCGGGACAGGCGACAGGCACGCAGCTGCCGCAGGCCGCCACCCTGCCCGGAAGCGCCGCGGCAAGCAACACGGTACGCAGCACCGGTACGCTCACTGCCGCGCAGGCGGAGATGCAGACCGCCCTGGTGTGGCTCGGCGTCGGCCTGGTGGCCGTGGGCGGCGCGGCCGGACTGGTCTACCTGCGGCTCCGGAAGCCCTGACGCCGGCAGTGCTGCGCGGTCGGGAATGTGACTTTAAGCACTTCTACGCTTTGTAGAAGTTCTCGGTTTCGACTTGGCGGTGGCGAAGGGGCAAACTTGTAACCATGAGCCACACTTCTGCCGAATCTGTCACTAAAACCGAAGAATCAGCCGAGCAGTTCTTCACCCTCTGGACGGTCTTCAAGCGGTCGGAGGCAGTGGTCCGCAGCGCCGGCGCCGCCGCTGACTTCGAGGCACTCCTGGAGCGGCTGGCCGCTGCCGGCGTCACGCACCGCGGCAGCTACGACGTCTCGGCCATGCGCGCCGACGCCGACGTCATGGTGTGGCTCCACGGACCCAAGCCCGAGGCGCTGCAGCAGGCCATCCGCGACATCCGCCGCAGCACCCTGTTCGCCGGCACCGAGATCGTCTGGTCCGCCATGGGCGTCCACCGGGAGGCGGAATTCGCCAAGAACCACACCCCCGCCTACTCCCGCGGCGTCGCACCCGCGGAATGGCTGTGCGTGTACCCGTTCGTCCGCTCCTACGAGTGGTACATCCTGCCCGAGGAGGAGCGCGGTGCCATGCTCCGCGAACACGGCCTCCTGGGCCGGGAATTCCCGCAGGTCATCTCCAACACCGTGTCCTCCTTCGCCCTGGGCGACTGGGAATGGATCCTGGGCCTCGAGGCCCCCGATCTGGTGGACCTGGTCGACCTCATGCGCCACCTGCGCGCCACCGAGGCCCGCAACCACGTCCGCGAAGAGATCCCGTTCTACACGGGCCGCCGGATTTCCGCCGATGAAGTAGCAGAGGTGCTGGCATGAGCACCCTGGACCCGAAGGGCATGACCGCCGTGAACCCTGTCACCGAAGCCGGCCGCATGGCCCCCAAGAATTACGACGCCGTCCTCCTCGCCTCCTTCGGCGGACCGGAAGGCCAGGAGGACGTCATCCCGTTCCTCCGCAACGTCACCCGGGGCCGCGGCATCCCCGACGAACGGCTTGAGGAAGTATCCCACCACTACCGCGCCAACGGCGGCATCAGCCCCATCAACCAGCAGAACCGCGAGCTCAAGGCAGCCCTCGAGGCTGAACTGGCGGCCCGGGGCATCGACCTGCCCGTGCTGTGGGGCAACCGCAACTGGGCCCCCTACATCCCGGAAACCCTCCAGGACGCGTACGACGCCGGACACCGCCGCCTGCTGATGGTCACCACGAGTGCCTACTCCTGCTACTCCAGCTGCCGCCAGTACCGCGAGGACATCGGCATGGCGCTGACGGAAACCGGCCTGGACGGCCGCCTAGAAGTGGACAAGGTCCGGCAGTACTTCGACCACCCAGGCTTCGTTGAACCATTCGTCGAAGGGACGGCGGCGGGCATCGCCGACGTCCAGGCGAAGCTGGCCGGGGCCGGCTCCGCCGACGCCCCTGTCCACATCCTGTTCGCCACCCACTCCATCCCCACCCGGGATGCCGACGCGGCCGGCCGTTCCGAGGGTGAGCCGCGGGAGTTCGAGGAAGGCTCAGCGTATGTGGCGCAGCACCTCGCCACAGCGGCCGCCGTCATTGAGCGCGTCAAGCAGGACTCCGGGCTCACCGCCGACTGGTCCCTGGTCTACCAGTCCCGATCAGGCGCCCCGCACGTGCCGTGGCTGGAACCGGATATCAACGACGCCATCGAGGAACTCGCCGGCAAGGGCGTCAAGGGCATTGTCATCGTCCCGCTCGGCTTCGTGAGCGACCACATGGAAGTCGTCTGGGACCTCGACACCGAAGCCCTGGAGACCTGCGCCAACCTGGGCCTGGCCGCCACCCGCGTGCCCACCCCCGGAACACACCGCAAGTTCGTTGACGGCCTGGTGGACCTCATCTCGGAACGGACCGTTGCCAACAACATCGCCGACCGTCCCGCCATGACCTCCCTGGGGCCCTGGTACGACGTGTGCCGGCCGGGCTGCTGCGCCAACTTCCGCGGCGAAAAGCCCACGATCGCGGGCGCGGACACCACTGTGGGAACCGGCCACGACCCCTACCCGGCCGGCGCCTCCGCCGCCACCGGCCAGTCCGGGGAAGCGGCACGCCAGTGACTGTCCGCATCGGCACCCGGGCCAGCAAGCTGGCCCTTACCCAGACGCAGCAGACCGCCGACCGCCTTGCCGCCGTCGGAGGCTTTGCCGTGGAGCTGGTCCACGTCCGGACCGACGGCGACGTGCTGACCGGGTCCCTGTCGCAGATGGGCGGCACCGGCGTCTTCGTGGCGGCCCTGCGTGACGCGCTGCTGCGCGATGAATGCGACGTTGCCGTCCACTCACTCAAGGACCTGCCCACCGGGGCGGCCGTGGGGCTGAGCCTGGCGGCCACGCCTGCGCGCGTGGACGTCCGAGACGTGCTCTGCGCCCGCGACGGGCTGAAGCTGGCGGACCTTCCCGCCGGCGCCAAGGTGGGAACGGGTTCGCCCCGGCGCGCGGCCCAGCTGCGCGCTGCCCGCGCCGACCTGGACATCGTGGACATCCGCGGCAACGTGGACACCCGGCTGGGCCGGGTGCCGGGGCTGCCGGGCAACACCACCGATGCGGTTGTCCCCGGAAAGTCCTGCGACCTGGACGCCGTAGTGCTCGCCGCGGCGGGCCTGGAACGGATCAGCAGGCTCGACGCGGTCAGCGAATACCTGGAAACCGATGTCATGCTCCCGGCCGCCGGACAGGGGTCCCTGGCCATCGAGTGCCGGACCGCCGACGCACCGCCCAAGCCGGGATCCAGCGAGGGATCACGGGAGGTCCTGGCACAGGCTCTGGCCGCCCTCGACGATCCGGACACGCGCCTGGCGGTCACCGCCGAGCGTGCCCTGCTGGCCCGCCTCGAGGCAGGCTGCGCTGCCCCGGTGGGAGCATACGCCTACCGCAAGGGCAGCATGCTGCACCTGGAGGCCGTGGTCTGCGCCGTCGACGGCACCGCGTCCGTACGCGGCAAACGCGCCACGGACGGGCTCACGGAAGTCGGAGCCACGCTGTTGGGCATCGAACTGGCCGAGGTCCTGCTCGCGGCCGGAGCGGCGGATATTGCCGACCTCCAGGCATCCTGACGCGGCGATGACCACCACGACCAGCACGCCAGGCCAGGACGGCCCGCTCCAGGGAGCGCGGGTCCTGGTGACCCGCAGCCCTGAGCGGTCCACCGCCCTGCTGCAGGCCCTGCGTGGAGCCGGCGCCGATCCGGTGCTGCTGCCGCTCATCGATTTTGAACGGGCACCGGACCAGCACGCCCTGGACGTTGCCTGCGACGCCCTGGCAGCAGGGGCGTTCAGCTGGCTGGTGGTCAGCAGCGCCACCACTGTGCACGTCCTGATGGAGAAAGCCGCCGAGCGGGGCCTGGACCTGGCGCAGCTGGTCCCGCCCGCCACGAAAGTGGGCGCGATCGGCCCGGCGACCCGGCGGATCCTCGAAGCCCAGGGGCTTCGGGTGGAACTGGTGCCTTCCGGTGAACAGTCCGCAGCGGGCTTCCTCGAGGTCTGGCGCGGCGGCGGCCGGGTCCTGCTGCCGCAGGCCGACATTGCCGCTCCACGCCTCTCCGACGGGCTGGCGGCAGCCGGCAGCGACGTGAGCGTGGTGACGGCCTACCGCACAGTTGAATTTCCGGCCGCGGCCGAACGCCGCCTCGCAGTGCAGCCGGAAGACACCGGCGCAAGCCAGGCGCCGCCGTCGTACACGCTGCTCACGCCGGAAACCGCAGCCGCGGAAATCACCGGCGGCCGGATTGCCGCGGTCCTGGCTGCCTCCCCGAGCGCCGTGCGCCGGATCGCCGCCCTGTCCCCGCTGGGCACCTGCCGGCTGGTTGCCATTGGACGTTCGACGGCGGACCAGGCCGGGGCGCTCGGCCTGACGGTGGCCGCCGTGGCGGAGGAACCGACCCCCGAGGGGCTCGTGGCCGCCGTCGTGAAGGCACTCAACCCGCCCTGATTCGGGCCGGCGCCCGCCGCGCCCCACCTACGACCCTCAACTATCCGGCTGATACCGCGAAGGACACATCCATGACTTTCCCCAACCAGCGACCCCGCCGGCTCCGCACCACCCCTGCCATGCGCCGGCTGACCGCCGAAACCCGGCTGGCCCCCGCCGAGCTCATCCTGCCGGCTTTCATCCGCGAAGGGCTCACCGGGCCCAACCCCATCACCTCCATGCCAGGGGTGGTCCAGCACACCACCGATACGCTCAAGCGGGCTGCCGCCGAAGCCGTTGAGCTCGGGCTCGGCGGCATCATGCTGTTCGGCATCCCCGAATCCCGCGATGCCGAGGGGTCCGCTGCCCTCGATCCCGACGGCGTCCTCAACAAGGCCATCCGCGATGTCCGCGCCGAAGTGGGCGACGACCTGGTCATCATGAGCGATGTGTGTTTGGACGAGTTCACGGACCACGGACACTGCGGCGTCCTGGACGCCAATGGCTACGTGGACAACGACCGCACGGTGAAGATCTACGCCGACATGGCCGTGGCACAGGCGGAGGCCGGGGCGCACATGCTTGGACCGTCCGGCATGATGGACGGCCAGATCGCAGCCATCCGCTCCGCGCTGGACGATGCCGGCCACGTCAACACTTCCGTCATCGCCTACTCGGCGAAGTACGCGTCCGCGTTCTACGGACCTTTCCGTGAAGCGGTGGACTCGCAGCTCACGGGCGACCGGCGGACCTACCAGATGGACGCCGGGAACCGGACCGAGGCCCTCCGTGAGGTGGAACTCGACCTCGCCGAAGGCGCTGACATCGTCATGGTCAAGCCCGCCATGAGCTACCTGGACATCGTGGCGGACGTTGCCGCGATGAGCCCGGTACCGGTCGCTGCGTACCAGATCTCCGGTGAGTACGCCATGATCGAGGCCGCCGCCGCGAACGGGTGGATCGACCGCCGGGCGGCCATCACCGAGTCCGTGCTGGGCATCCGGCGCGCAGGCGCGCACATGGTCCTGACCTACTGGGCGCCCGAGCTCGCAGGCTGGCTGAAGGAAACCCGGTGACCGGCGGACCCGCGGAAGACGCGCCCGCGGACGCCGCAGCCGGGCAGGAAGCACCGCTGTCCTCGCCGACCGCTCCGGTGGGCGAGGACCGCATCCTCCTTGGCCTGAACACGTTCGGTGACGTCGGCACCGCCCCGGACGGCAGCCCGCAGCCGCATGCCCAGGTCCTGCGCCAGTTGCTGGAACAGGCCGAGCTGGCGGACGCCGTCGGGCTGCATGCCTTCGGTGTGGGGGAGCACCACCGGAAGGACTACGCCGTGTCCGCACCGGAGGTGTTCCTGGCGGCGGCTGCGGCCCGCACCTCCCGCATCCGCCTCGGCTCCGCCGTGACCGTCCTCAGCTCGGACGATCCCATCCGCGTTTTCCAGCGGTTCTCCACCGTGGACGCCATCTCCAACGGCCGCGCCGAAGTCATGCTGGGACGTGGATCCTTCATCGAGTCCTTCCCGCTCTTTGGACTGGACCTTGCCGACTACGAGGTCCTCTTCGAGGAAAAATTGGCGCTGTTCGACAAGGTGCGGGCACAGAAGCCGGTGCACTGGGAAGGCCGCACCCGTCCCGCACTGCATGGCCTGAGCGTCTACCCTCCGCTGGAGCACCACCTGCTGCCCACATGGATCGGCGTTGGTGGCACGCCGGAATCGGTGCTCCGCTGTGCCCAGTACGGCTATCCCATCATTTTTGCCATCATCGGCGGCCAGCCCCGCGCATTCGGCCCGCTGGCGGACCTGTACCGCGAGGCGATGGCCAAGTACGGGCACGCCCTGCAGCAGGTGGCCACCCATTCGCCCGGGCATGTGGCACCCACCGACGAGGAAGCCCGGGAGGAGTTCTTCCCGCACTGGCTGGCCCTGCGGAACCGCCTCGGAGCCGAACGGGGCTGGGGCCCGGCCGGCCGCGGCGAGTTCGAGGCACTCTGTGCCCCGGAGGGTGCCCTGTACGTGGGGTCGCCGGACACCGTGGCCCGCAAGATAGTCCAGCTCAAGCGGAACCTCGGGGTGGACCGCTTCGATTTCAAGTACAGCAACGGGCCGCTGCCGCACGCTGCCATGATGCGCTCCATCGAACTGCTGGGGACAGCCGTGGCGCCGCGCGTGGCGGATGCCCTGGCCGGCTGACGCTCCGGCACCGAAGAACAACGGCCACCTGAGAGAATAGGAACCATGACTTCCAGCAGCCCTCGCAACGAGGAACTTTTCGACCGCGCCCGCCAGTTGATGCCGGGTGGGGTCAACTCCCCGGTCCGGGCCTTCGGGTCCGTCGGCGGAACACCCCGGTTCATGGTCTCGGCCAAGGGCGCCTACCTGACGGACGCCGACGGCAAGGAATACGTGGATCTGGTCTGCTCCTGGGGCCCTGCCCTGCTGGGGCACGCGCACCCCGCAGTGCTCGACGCCGTCCATGCCGCCGTGGACCGCGGACTCTCCTTCGGTGCCTCCACCCCGGATGAGGCCAACCTCGCCGAGATCGTCAAGGAACGCGTGCCCGCCGTGGAGCGGCTGCGCATGGTCTCCACCGGGACGGAGGCCACCATGACCGCCGTCCGGCTGGCCCGCGGCTTTACCGGCCGCAACCTCATCATCAAGTTCGCCGGCTGCTACCACGGACACCTCGACGGCCTGCTCGCTTCGGCCGGCTCCGGAGTGGCCACCCTGGCACTGCCCGGATCGGCCGGCGTGACGGCGGCAACGGCAGCCGAAACACTGGTCCTGCCGTACAACGACCTCACCGCGGTCAAGGAAGCATTTGCCACTCACGGGCAGGACATTGCAGCGGTCATCACCGAGGCAGCACCCGCGAACATGGGCGTCGTCACTCCCGGGGAGGGCTTCAACCTGGGCCTGTCCCGGATTACCCGCGAATACGGTGCGCTGCTAATCGTCGATGAGGTGCTGACCGGCTTCCGCACCGGCTACTCCGGCTACTGGGGCCTCACCGGCGGCGCCCCCGACGCCGCAGAACCCTGGACCCCGGACCTGCTCACCTTCGGCAAGGTTATTGGCGGCGGGATGCCGACGGCGGCACTCGGCGGACGTGCGGACGTCATGGACCACCTTGCACCCACAGGGCCGGTCTACCAAGCCGGCACGTTGTCCGGGAACCCGGTGGCCATGGCCGCCGGCGTGGCCACGCTGACCCATGCCACCCGCGACGTCTACTCCTACATCGATGTCCGCTCGCTGGAGCTGTCGTCCGCACTGTCGTCCGCCCTGGACGCCGCAGGCGTGGACCATTCCATCCAGTTCGCAGGCAACCTGTTCTCCGTGGCCTTCGGAACCTCGGCCCGCGGCGTGCACGACTACGCCGACGCGCAGGCACAGGAGGCCTTCCGCTACGCGCCGTTCTTCCACTCGATGCTTGAGTCCGGCGTGTACCTGCCGCCGTCCGTCTTTGAGGCCTGGTTCCTGTCCGCGGCGCACGATGACGCTGCCATGAACCGGATCTTCGACGCGCTCCCGGCCGCCGCGGAGGCCGCCGCAGCCGCCCAGGCCTAGTCCCGCAGGGCCTGGAAACAAGGAAATCCCCGGTTGCCGGGCAACCGGGGATTTCCTGTGTCTGATGCGGTCAGAGGACGTCCGAGAGGAAGCCCTTCAGCCGGTCGGTGCCAGGAGCCGTGAAGATCTGCTCCGGCGGACCTGACTCCACCACCACGCCGGCATCCATGAAGGTGACGGTGTCCGAAACGTTCCGCGAGAAGCCCATCTCGTGGGTCACCACCACCATGGTCATGCCGCCCTTCGCCAGGTCGGTCATCAGCGCCAGGACGCCCTTGACCAGCTCCGGGTCCAGCGCGGAGGTTGCCTCGTCGAAGAACATGACCTCGGGCTTCATGGCCAGTGCCCGGGCGATCGCCACGCGCTGCTGCTGCCCGCCGGACAGGTTCGCCGGGCGGACATCGGCCTTGTGCTTCAGTCCCACCAGGTCCAGCTGCTCGAGGGCCTGTGCGCGTGCCTGGTCCTTGGGCAGCTTGCGAAGCTTCCTCAGGGCCAGGCTCACGTTGTCCGCCACCGTCTTGTGCGGGAACAGGTTGAACTGCTGGAACACCATGCCGATGCGCTGGCGCAGCTCGTCGGGGTTGTCCTTCAGGACCGAACGGCCGTCCAGCAGGATGTCGCCCTGGTCCGGCTCAATCAGCCGGTTCATGACGCGCAGCAGGGTCGACTTGCCCGAGCCGGAGGGACCGATCACCGACGCGGTGGTGCCCTTCTCCACGTGCAGGTCGATGCCGCGCAGGACGTGGTTCTGCCCGAACGAAAGGTGCAGGTTCTTGCCGGTCAGGGTTCCGGAAGAGAATTCCGTCATGCCTGTGCCCCCTTGCCGATAGGTGCGGCCGCCTCATCCGGTTCCTTCTTCTCCGGCCGGCCGGTGCGCAGCCGGTTGTCGATGAAGTTGACGAAGTGGGTGAGCGGAACGGTCAGGATCAGGTACAGGATTCCGGCAGCCACCAGTGGCGACAGGTTGCCCGTGTTGGCCATGGCATCGTTGCCGATCCGGAAGATCTCCCGGTCCGACGCTGCCAGGCCCAGCATGAAGACCAAGGAGGAGTCCTTCAGCAAGGAAATGAACTGGTTCACCAGCGCGGGAAGGACGCGGCGGATACCCTGCGGCACCACCACCAGGCGCATGGAGCTTCCATAGCTGAACCCGAGAGCCCTGGAGGCTTCAAGCTGCCCCTTCTCGACACTCTGGATGCCTGAACGGAAGATTTCGCCGATGTAGGCGGCGGCAATCAGTGTCAGGGCCAGGATGCCCAAAGGATACGGGTTCCGTGATCCCGTGATTTCACGGGCGATCGGGCTCAGGCCGATGCCAATCACCAGGATCACCAGGATGGCCGGAAGGCCACGGAAGATATCTGTGTAGATGCGGGCAACCCAGCGCGCACCTGCGTTCCGCGAGATTCCCATCATGGCCAGCAGCAGGCCCAGCAGGGAGCCGAAGATGCCTGAGGCCACGGCGAGAATCAGGGTGTTGGGCAGGCCTACGGCCAGCAGGGCGGGAATGACTTTCGCCATTTCCTCCCAGTTGAAAAAGGTGTCAGCCAGCTGTTCCAGGAGATCCATAAACGTCCCGGCTCAATCAGCTCTGGGGAACCGTGGCGGCCTTGCTGCCCGGCTTCCAGTCCTTCGGCGTTTCACGGTCCGGGTACCACTCCTTGGTCAGCTTGGACCAGGTGCCGTCGGCGATCACTGCATCAAGGCCCGAGTTCAGGGCATCGATCAACGGCTGGTTGTCCTTCGCTACGGCGTAGGCGGTGAAGTTCTGCGTGTTGACCACGGACTCGGCGATGACGGTGCCGTCGCCTTCCTTGACCTGGCCGGTGGCCTGCTGGGAGGGCGCCACCCAGGCGTCCACCTGGCCGTTGCGCACGTTGGCGTAGACGGTGGCGTAGTCGGGGAAGCGGATCGGTTCCAGCTTCAGCGTGTTGGTCACGTAATCGTCCTGGACGGTTCCCTGCACCACGCCGATACGGACGTCATCCTTGAGGTCGGCGAAACCCTTGATGTCGCTGTCGGTCTTGGCGACCACAGCCATGTAGCCGAAGTCGTAGCCGTTGGTGAAGCCGACGTTCTGGCGGCGGGCGTCCGTGGTGGAGATGGAGGAGGATCCAACGTCGAACTGCTTGGTGGAAACCTGCGACAGCAGTGCCGAGAAATCGGTGGCAACGAATTCAACCTCGAGGCCCAGCTTGCCGGCGATGGCGCGGAGCAGTTCGTTGTCGTAGCCGGTGAACTTGCCCGACGGGTCGATGAAGATGTTCGGCGGGGCGTCTGACAGGGTACCCACCTCGAGCTTGCCCTCGGTGTTGAGGCCGAGCTTGGTCTTGTCGATCTTGTCGATCGGGGTGACATCGGCGGTGGTGTACTTGTCCAGCGTCTGCTGGTCGCTGCCCTGCAGGGCATCCGTGGGAGTGCCGCTGGGCTCGGAGGCTCCAGAGCCGCAGGCGGCGAGGGAGACCGCCAGTGCAAGGGCAACGGGAGCGGCAGTCAGCCACTTCATCGCTTTGATTTTCATCAGGTTGTCACTTTCATCTGAGTCATAAGTCAACCGGGCCGCAAGGCTGCGCTGGTGGCGCCTGGCACCTGCCCGGTGCTGGTCAAGCGTTGCCAGGGCAGGGGTGACCGCAAAACTAAATTCTCTCACCTCTGGCAAAGGCGGGGGTGAAGCGAATTATCAAGTCATCATCGCCGCGAACAGCTCAGATCATTCGGCGAAAGTGCCATCGAAGGTGTACATGTGGCGGGTAGAGCGGCAAGCACCCGAAGAGTAGGACGCTGCGCTCGGCGCCGAATATTACGCGGGGCGACTGTGACTTGCCTCGCAAAAGCTTCCCGCTTAAAAGCCGCCCCCGGTGGCGTCCTGCGGGGGAAGCACCGGCCAGTCACCCTCAATAACTGCGGTTGGCTTGGTCTTGCGCAGGTAACCCTGGAAGTCCGCGGCCTGGCTAACCGCCCAGTCGACCTGCAGCTGATGGAGCTGGCTGGCAGGCATCACCAGTTTGGGGAACTTCCCGGCCATGGCGTCCAGGACCTTCAGCGTGGCCAAGGCATCCGCGGCCGACGTGTGCGCGTTGTCCAGGACCACCCCGTATTCCTCACACAACGCCGTCAGTGTCCGCTTGCCCTTGCGGTACCGGTCCACCTGCTTGTTCATGATGTAGGGGTCCAGCACCGGGAAGCGCGTGAGCTGCGGTACCCCGTGCCGGGCAGATTCCGCAGCCAGGACAGTGAAGTCGTAGCTGGCGTTGAAGGCGATGACCGGAACGCCGGTATCGAAAAGGTCCTGCAGGACGGCCGCCACCTCCCGGGTTACCTCGTGCGCGGGCCGTCCGTCACGGCGGGCCTGCTCGGTGGTGATGCCGTGCACATCGCTGGCTTCAACAGGAATCTCGACGCCGGGGTCCGCCAGCCACTCGTGCTCCCGGATCACCTCACCCTGGTGGTCCACCACCGTCACGGATGCGGTGACGATCCTGGCCGAACGCGAGTTCCGGCCAGTCGTTTCCAGATCGAAGGCCGCGCGGGGGAGGGTGTTCCAGGTGCTCATGCCTCAACGCTACGGGGACCCACCGACAATTCCGGGGAACGCCACTGCGGCTACATTGGATCAATGCGGATTGAGTATGTGCAGGCGGTCCTCGCCATCGTGAGGATGGTTCCGGCGGGGTCCGCAGTCTCGTACGGGGACGTCGCGGAGCTGCTGGGATCCGGGGGCCCGCGGCAGGTCGGGTCCGTGATGAGCCACTACGGCAGCGGAGTCTCCTGGTGGCGGGTCCTGAAGGCAAGCGGCCATGCACCTGAGGGCCACGAGGTGGATGCCCTGCGGCGGTACCTTGCGGAAGGAACCCCGCTGATCGGCTCCCCTGAAGAGTGGCTGCGGACAGGGGAGGGCCGGTGGCGCGTGGACCTGGAGGCGGCACGCTGGGCACCCGACGGAAAGGACTTCGAGCACATGGACGCTGTCGCCGAGCGGTTGGAGCGCCAGCTCCACAGATTGTCGGTGGCCGATGATGGAATGTCGGTGTGAGCGCACCATCCGCACCGTCAGCCCCGCTGAGGCTGCTTCCCCCACTCAACCTCCATGCTGAACGCCCGCCGCTGACAGCTGACCAACAGGCCGCCGTCGACGTGCCGCATGGCTCCGGTCCCGTGCTGATTCCCGGTGCGCCAGGAACAGGGAAAACAACCGTCCTGGTGGAAGCCGCCGTGGAACGCGTTCAGCGGGACGGCCTCGATCCCGCCGGGGTCCTCATCCTTGCCCCCACCCGACTGGCGGCGGACTTCCTGCGCGACCGGTTCACCGCCCGCCTCGACAGGAGCCTCAGCACCACCCCCGCGCGGACGTGGGCCGCCTATGCCTTCGACCTCATCCGGCGTGCCAAGGCAGAGGGAATCCTGCCGCTGTCCAGGCCTCCGCGCCTGCTCTCCGGCCCCGAGCAGGACCTCATTATCAAAGAGCTCCTGGAAGGCCACAGGACACCCGGTCTTGACCTGCCTTGGCCGGAGGACCTGCACGGCGCACTGGAAACCCGCGGCTTCCGGCAGGAAGTACGCCAGCTTTTCGACCGCATCATCGAATCCGGCCGGACACCCGCCGACCTGGCGCAGCTTGGACGCGAATGCGACCGCCCCGACTGGGAGGCCGCCGCCGCGCTCTACAGCGAGTACCGGGACGTGCTGGACCTGCGGATGCCGGAGGCCTTCGACCCCGCCGGGATCATCACGGCTGCCCGGCAAATTTTCCAGGACGCACCCGATTTCCTGGCAGCCGAACGCCGGCGCCTGCAGCTCATACTCGTGGACGACATGCAGGAGGCCAACCCCGCGGTCTTTGAACTGCTGGCAGATATCGCCGCAGGGCAGGACTGCTTCGTCGCATCATGCCCGGACACCGTGGTCCAGGGGTTCCGCGGCGCCCGTCCGGACCTCATCGCGGAGCTGCCACGGCTGCTGTCCCCGCAGGGTTCAGTGCTGGAACGTCCACTCCGGCACGCCCACCGGCTGGCCCCTGCTGTTGCCGAAGCCTGGCTGGGTGTTGCAGGCCGCATTTCCCAGCGCGCCGGCGGGCAACTGTCCCGCCGCCTGGAGCAGCCGGGCACGCCGGCAACGCCGGGGCGGGTTGAAGCGCACCTGGTGCCGTCGGCAGTCCATGAGCTGCGCTACGTTGCCCAGCGGATCCTCGATCAGCACATCGGCGGCGGACGCGCACTGACTGACATCGCCGTCATTGTCCGCAACGGCGGGCAGGTCAGCGAACTGCAGCGGTACCTGTCCGGACAGGGCATCTCCGTGCGGGTGCCCGTGGCCGAATCAGCCGTACGCGACGAAGTGGCGGTCCGGCCGCTCCTGGACGCCTACGCCATCGCCCTGGATCCCGCGGCGCTGACTCCGGAGGGAGCGGTGTCCCTCCTGACCTCACGGATCGGCGGGGCAAGCCCGCTGGAACTGCGCCGGCTGCGGCAATCCCTGCGCAGCGAGGAACTGGCGGGAGGCGGCGGACGCAGCAGCGACTCATTGCTGGTGGAGGCACTCCTGGAACCCGGGGCGCTGGGAACCTTGGGCATTGAAGGCCGCGCGGCCCGCCGCACTGCCAGGATGATCCAGGCCGGAAAGGAAGCAGCTGTACAGCCCGGCGCCAATGCGGAGTCGGTGTTGTGGGCGCTCTGGAACGCCACGGGCCTGGCAGCCATATGGACGGAAACTGCCCTGGACGGCGGCCCGCACGGTGCGCGCGCGGACAGGGACCTCGACGCCATGATGGCGCTCTTCCACACCGCCGAACGCTACGTCGACCAAATGCCCGGCGCAGGGCCGGAACAGTTCCTCGAGTACCTCCTCAACCAGGAACTGCCCATGGACACCCTGGCAGCGCGCGCCCAAGTGGACGACGCCGTCGAACTCATGACCCCGGCCAGCGCTGCCGGGCGGCAATGGCCGGTGGTCATCATCGCCGGCCTGCAGGAAGGGGTGTGGCCCAACACCAGGCTCCGCGGAGAGCTCCTGGGCAGCACCCTGTACGCGGACGCCGTTGAACATGGCACCGGCTACGCCCTGCAAAGGGACCCCCTCAGCCGTCTGCGCGACATCCGATACGACGAACTGCGCAGCTTTTCCACCGCCGTCTCGCGCGCCGCGGAGCTGCTCATCTGCACAGCGGTGGCCTCCGAGGACGACCAGCCGTCGTCGTTCCTCGACTACGCCGCGCCCCTGGAACCGGGCCAGGAGGGCCGGGGCTTTACCGCCGTCGGACGCCCCATGACTTTGCGCGCGCTCGTCGCCGAGCTGCGGCAGCACGTGCAGGCCGGAAACGCTGCCCAGTCCGGGGAGGCCGCAAGGGTCCTCGCGGGTCTGGCCGCTGCCGAGCCTCCGGTGCCTGGAGCCCACCCGGACAACTGGTGGGGGCTGCAGCCCCTGACCTCCACCGCTGCCGTGGTCCCGCCCGGCGGCACAGTGTTTGTCTCGCCTTCCAAGGTTGAATCAGTGCAGAAATCGCCGCTTGACTGGTTCGTCCAGGCGGCGGGAGGCGAGGCCGCCACCGACTTTGCCCGCAGCCTCGGCACGCTGGTGCATGCCATCGCGCAGGACCTGCCGGAGGCGTCAGGGCAGGAGTACCTGGCCGAGCTGGCCCGCCGCTGGCCCCAGCTGGGCATGAAGGACAACTGGGAGGGACGGCTCGACTACCAGCGGGCCGAAGCCATGGTGCGGAAGCTGGCGCAGTACGTGCTCCTGATGCGCGGAAGCGGCCGCAGCCTGCTCGGCGTGGAGCAGGACTTTGACGTCGCACTGGGGGACATCAGCCTGGAGGACGGGTCACCGCGCGCAGCCGTGCTGCGCGGCCAGGTGGACCGCCTGGAAATCGACGGCTCCGGGCGGCTGGTCATCGTGGACCTGAAAACAGGAAAGCGGCAGCCCGGCAAATCGGAGCTGTCCAGCCATCCCCAGCTCGGCGCCTACCAGGCGGCCGTCCTGGCCGGCGGATTCAGCAGCGCTCAGGGGGAGGGGGAGCACCTCTCCGGGGGCGCAGTCCTTGCCCAACTGGGAACCAGCGCAAAGGGCCCGGCAGTCCAGGAACAGAAGCCGCTGGACCCAGAGGACAACTGGGCACTGGACATGGTGAAGGAAGCAGCAGCGGCAATGGGAGGAAACACCTTTGAAGCACGGCACGATCCCGCCAAGGGAAGCTACGGCGGCCACGGCTGCCGGCTGCCTGAAGTCTGCCCGCTGTGCGTCCGCGGACGGCAGGTAACCGAATGACGCAGGATGTGCAGGTGGCCCGCGGGCCCAACGAATCCCTGCCGGAGCTGCCGCTTCCCGCCGACGCTGTGCCCCCTGCGCGCTTCAGCCCGGAGCAACTGTCCACACTGCTCGGCGAAAAGAACGTCCCCACCCCGGAGCAGTCCGGAATCATCTCCTCACCCTTGACGCCGCGTCTGGTGATCGCCGGGGCTGGTTCGGGCAAGACCGCCACCATGGCAGACCGGGTGGTGTGGCTGGTGGCCAACGGCTGGGTCAGGCCGGAGGAAGTGCTGGGGGTGACATTCACCAGGAAAGCGGCAGGGGAGCTCGCCTCCCGCATCCGGGCCAAGCTGACGGCACTGCAGAGGGTGGCGGCCCGCAGTGCCGGGGCCCCGGCTTTCCCGGAAGGCATGTTCAGCAGTGACTCCCTGGAACCCAAGGTTTCCACCTACCACTCCTTCGCCAGCGGCATCGTGTCCGACTACGGGCTGCGGCTGGGGGTTGAACGCGACGTCGTGCTCCTGGGCGGCGCCCAGGCCTGGCAGCTTGCCAGCGAAGTGGTTGAAGCCTATGACGGTGAGTACGGCCATTTCCGTGCCGCCAAGTCCACCCTGGTGAAGGCGGTCATCCAGTTGGCCGGCGAATGCGCCGAGCATCTGCAGGAGCCCGAAGACGTTGAGGCGTGGCTGATGGCCCGGCTCTCCGACTACGGGGCCCTGCCATACCTTGCCGGGAAAATGAAGAACCCGCCGCAGGCGGCGGCCGAAATCGCCGGAATGCTGCGGACCCGGGCCAGCGTGGCGGACATGGTGGGCCGGTACTCCGCCGCCAAGAGGGCCCGCGGGGCGCTCGACTTCGGCGACCTCGTCGCTCTGGCTGCCAAGGTGGCCAGTGATGTGCCACTCGCGGCCAGAATGGAGCGCCAGCGGTACAAGGTGGTGCTGCTGGACGAGTTCCAGGACACGTCCTACGCCCAGCTGGTGCTGTTTTCGAGACTGTTCGGCGGAGGCCACGCGGTCACGGCCGTGGGCGACCCCAACCAGTCCATTTACGGCTTCAGGGGAGCCTCGGCAGGGCAGCTGTTCCATTTCGTCCAGGAGTTTCCCGTCCGCACCGCCACCCCGGACGGAACGGCGGCGTGGAAGCCTGCCCCGACGTCGTACCTGACCACCGCATGGCGGAACGGGAAATCCATCCTTGCCGCCGCGAACGTGATGTCCGAGTCACTCGCTGCCGCCGAGGCGCGTCGGGGTCCGGCCGACACAGGAGGAACAGCGGCAGCCAGTGTCCCTCCGCTGCAGCCGAGCCCCCACGCGGTCGACGGCCGCGTCGTCCTGGGAAGATTCGCCAGCGACGTGGAGGAAGCAGCCGCGCTCGCGGACGACGTCCTGAAGTACCAGGTGACGGACTTTGACGTAAAGCCGGACGGCACGCACGTCGCTCCGGCGCTCGCGGTCCTCTGCCGGCGGCGTGCCCAGATGGAAACCGTCCGCCGCCAGTTCGAGGCACGCGGCATCGCCTACGAAATTGTCGGGCTGGGCGGCTTGCTGGATACCCCGGAAGTGGTGGACCTGGTGGCAACCCTGCGGGTGCTCGCGGATCCCGGCCGGTCCGATGCCCTGATGCGCCTGCTTGCCGGAGCCCGGTGGCGGATCGGACCAGCGGACCTGATGGCATTGAGGGACTGGTCCAGCCACCTTGCACGGCGGCGCGGACAGGTCGCCGCCACGCCGGAGGGGGAGGACGCCGGCGACGGGGACGGACCGGACGCGGTGACCGAGTCCGACCTGACCGACGGCGCCAGCCTGGTGGAGGCGCTCGACTGGCTTCCCCGTGAGGGCTGGACGTCCTCGGCGGGACGCTGCCTTACGGCGGAGGCCCGCGAACGGCTGCACCGCCTGGCCACCGAGCTCCGGCAACTCCGCGGCTACCTCGGCGATGACCTCACCACGCTGCTCGGGGAAGTGGAACGGGTCATGCTGCTGGACATCGAGGTTGCCGCCCGGCCCGGGGTAAGCATCCACCAGGCGCGCCGGAACCTCGACGCGTTCCAGGACGCTGCCGCCGGCTTCCTGCGGACCTCCCAGCGCGTGGACATTCTGGCCTTCCTCGGGTGGCTGGAGGCCGCTGCTGCGGAGGAAAACGGACTGGACGCACCGCCCGGGGACGTCAACAGGGAAGCTGTGCAGCTGCTGACGGTCCACGCCTCCAAGGGGCTGGAATGGGACGCCGTCTTCGTTCCAGGCCTCAACGCCGGGGCCTTTCCTACGGACAAGGACTCCCGCTGGAGCAGCGGCGCCGCCGCCCTGCCGTGGCCCCTTAGGGGGGACCGCTCCGACCTGCCGCAGTGGGACCTGGACCACCCCGACCAGAAGGGGTGGATCGACGCCGAGAAGGCCTTCAAAGCGGACGTCCAGGCCCACGTGGAGTCCGAGGAGCGCCGCCTTGCCTACGTGGCCTACACCCGGGCCAAGCATGTGCTGTGGGTGTCCAGCGCCGCATGGGTGGGTTCCCGCTCGGGACAATCCGCCATGTCGCCGTTCCTGGCCGAACTGGAGGTACTGGTGCAGCCGGTGGCGGGGGAACCGGCGCGGGCCGAGGTCCATCCCCGGTCCCTCGAGGAGGCGGCCGTGCCGGAGAGCAGCCCGCTGACGCTCGACACCGAAGTGGCCGCCTGGCCCTACGATCCATTGGAAGGACCGGCAGATCCGCGATCAGGAGAGCGGCTCCGCCTTTCCCCCGGCCGGCGTAAGCCCATGGAGGAGGCAGCTGCCCGGGTTCTTTCCGAGCTGGCGGGCGGGCAGGCCGGCGTGGGGCCCGCTGCCGAAGCCACAGGGGCAGGGAACGCCCTGGACGGGATCGCTGCGGGATGGGCCCGCGAGGCTGCGTTGCTGCTGGAACGGCGGTTCCGCAGGTCCAGCGGCCAGGACGTGCATCTTCCCACCCACATCTCGGCATCGACCCTCGTGGACCTGGATGAGGATCCGGAGGCCGTGCTGGCCAGGCTGCGGCGCCCCGTCCCGCGTGAACCTGGCATGTCTGCCCGCCAGGGAACCGCGTTCCACGCCTGGGTGGAGGAGTACTTCGGCACGTCGGGGATGCTGGACCTTGGCGAGGCGCCGGGGTCCGACGACCACATCGACGCCGCCTACGACCTCGACGCCATGGTGGCAGCGTTCAGGGCGTCGGACTGGGCCGACCGCTCACCAGCCCATGTGGAAGTCCCGGTGGAAACCCGGGTGGGAGACGTTGTGGTCCGTGGCCGGATCGATGCCGTCTTCCGGGATGCCGACGGGCGCTGGGACCTGGTGGACTGGAAGACAGGGCGGCGCCCGTCGGGTGCCAGGCTCAGGACCAGGGCAGTGCAGCTGGCCGTCTACCGGCTCGCATGGGCCCGGCTCAAGGACGTTCCGCTGGAGGACGTCAGGGCTGCCTTCTTCTACGTGGCCGACAACGAGGTGGTCAGGCCGCACGATTTGGGCACGGCAAAGGAACTCGAAGCGATCATCGCAGCTGCCGTCAGCTCGGACTGAGCCGCCCTCCCGTTGCGGTCGTCCGGAACAGGAGGACGGGGCGGGAGGACGGTGCGGCTACGTTCGGCCGGTTCTGATGACCGACAACGCAGCAGTGGAGGTGTCGTCGGCTGCCTGCGCGGCACCGGGGCCGCCGGCCGTTCGTTCGCTGACTGACGGGCCGCCGGACGGTTTGCTGTCTCCGGAGGGTTCGGCCGGGATGTCGGTGACGTGGACCGCCGGCACCGGCCCGGCGGGTGACACGGGCTCAGCCGGGACGGGCACCACCGTCACAGCCGGCACCGCAGCTGCCGCGCCGCCGTCGGACCCGGAACCGGAGACGCCCGGCGCCGCAGGCCCTGCGGAACCACTCCCGGCCGGAGCGCCCGGCGCTCCCGCAGCCTGTCCGTGCTGGACGGGCGGCTGCGGTTCGACGCTGATGGGTTGCCCGCCATGTTCGGCGATGTCGGCCGCAAGGGTTTCGAGCATGTCTTCGGCCTCTGCGACCATGGCATCGTCTCCCGCGGCGATGCCCTTGACCAGGTACTGTGCCAGGGCGAACTCAGCTGACAGGGCTGCCCGGCGCAGCAGGTGGGCATCCGGCGTGTCCCGACGGCCGGCCGTGTAGCCGGCAAGGACAGCATCAACGAAGTCCTGCTCGTTGGACGCCACCAGCCAGGCGAAGTCGTCGGCCGGGTCCCCGATCCGAAGGTCGGTCCAGCCGGTGACCGCCGTGACCCGGCGCCCGTCCACCAGCAGGTTGTCCTCGTGCAGGTCACCGTGCACCACGCACGGGTTGAACCGCCACAGGGACACGTCCTCCATGGCGTGTTCCCACCGCAGGAGCAGCGCGGACGGGATCTTCCCCGTGGTGGCCGCCTGGTCCAGTTCGTTCAGCCGGCGCTGGCGGAACTCGTTGGGCGTGTAGCTGGGCAGGTCGGCGTTGCTCACCAGTTGCTGCGGGAGGTCATGGATGGCGGCCAGCGCCACACCGATCTCCCTTGCCAGCTCCGCAGGTCCGGCCGTGAGGTCTTCCACGCTGCGGGTGCTCCCGGCCAGGTGTGAGTAGACAAATGTGGTCAGGGCCCCCAGCCGCACACTGCCTGCCACCGTGGGCATGAGGAAGGGCAGTTCGGCACGGATGGCCGGTGCAAAGGCCCGAAGAACCAGGAACTCCGTCTCGAGCCTGGCACTGGCCTCGGCGTGGCGCGGCGACCGGACCCTCCAGCGCTTGCCCTCCGAGTCGAGCAGCAGGGCCGAGTCGAAGTCTGCCGGGTCGTCCGGTGCCGAGCTAACGGCCGTCGGAGTCAGTCCGGGGACTGCTGCGGTTGCCACGGCTGCCAGTTCAATCGGTTTTCTTCTCACCGTTCCACGGTAGATTGCCCGCAGTCCAAGAGGCCGGTCCGGCGGCGGCGAGTCTCCAGATGAATGCAAAACAGGGGGATGCCGGAGGCCCACGAAATGTTCAATGTCCGGCCCAGTCAGTACGGTTGAGTCATGAGCCACCCGGAGTCCGCAATCCAAGCCAGCCAGGTACCAGCCGCCACCACGGACGCCTCCTTGGGTGGAGGGCCGGAGCTGCTGGCGGCGAACCACCTGCGCGATACCCTGCTGCCGGTGCGTCCTGCGTTGATGGACAGGGGTTCCACGGAACGGATGCGGCCAGGCATGGTGGCGGACCTCCTCGCGGACCCCAACACGCGGGCAGTGGTACTGGCCGGCCGACAGGGCCTGGTGCAGGGCGACCGCCTGTTCGTTGCGAACGCACAAGCCCTGCACACGGATCTGGCCGGGGCCGGCGCAGCCCCTGAACTGGTGGTCTACCTGGGATCCGCCCTGCCGGACGCCGGGTTGCCGGCGGGTACCGAGGTGCTGCTTTTCGTGCTGGCCGGGCCTGTCGAGCCGGGGACGGCGGGGATTCCCCATGATGCCGCCTGGGAAGGGTTCCGGGACGTCGCCGCACGCCTTGATGCCACCTCCACCGCGCTCTTCGTCGAATCGAGCGCCATCGCCAACTGGCATGCCGGTCACACGCATTGCCCCCGTTGCGGAACCCCCACCGAAGTCGAGGCCGGAGGCTGGGTGCGGCGCTGCCCCGCCGACTCCACCGAGCACTACCCGCGGACGGACCCGGCCATTATTGTGACGGTCGTGGGTCCGGACGGGCGGCTGCTGCTGGGCGGGGGCGGTCCGGCGGACGCCCGGAACTACTCCACGCTGGCAGGCTTCGTGGAACCGGGGGAGTCCCTTGAACAAGCCGTGGTCAGGGAGATTTTCGAGGAAGTGGGGGTCCGGGTGAGGGCATGCCAGTACCTCGGCTCGCAGTCGTGGCCCTTCCCCGCCTCCCTTATGCTTGGATTTACCGCCGTCACCGATGACGCCGAGGCAAGGCCCGACGGCGTTGAGGTCACCAGGGCGCGGTGGTTCAGCCGTGCCGAACTCCAGGAAGCCGTGCTCAGCGGCGAGATCACCATCTCCAGCAGGCTCTCCATCGCCCGGGCGCTGATCGAGCACTGGTACGGCGGACGGATCAGCGACCTCACGGGCGCCTAGGCCTTCCCGGCAGGGCGCACGGCAGCCGAAACACAGCAGCAACGGAACACAGAGCAGCAGACGTGACTATAGACAATCTCACCGGAGCCCTCCCCAACGATGGCACAGCGTCCCTGGAGGACCGCATCCTCGGCGGTTTGGATGCCGAACAGCGGGAGGTCGCCAGCACGCTGAACGGGCCGCTGTGTGTCCTCGCGGGCGCCGGCACCGGAAAAACACGGGCCATCACCCACCGCATCGCCTATGGCGTCCACTCCGGCGTGTACACGCCCCAGCGGCTCCTGGCAGTGACGTTCACCGCACGGGCGGCGGCGGAAATGCGGAGCCGGCTCCGCGACCTCGGCGCCGGAAACGTGCAGGCCAGGACGTTCCACGCCGCGGCGCTGCGCCAGCTGCAGTTCTTCTGGCCCCAGGCTGTGGGCGGAACGCTGCCCAACCTCCTTGAGCACAAGGCCCAGATATTGGCGGAGGCGGCCCGCCGCCTGCGGCTCAGCACGGACCGGGCTTCCATCCGCGACCTTGCGTCGGAAATCGAATGGGCCAAGGTCTCCATGCTCACCCCGGCCAACTACCTCGAAAACGCCCAGGGCAGGGGCACGCCGGGAGGCTTCGACCTCACAGCCGTTGCCCGCGTGTTCCAGGCGTATGAGGACGTCAAGACGGATCGCAACGTCATCGACTTCGAGGACGTCCTGCTCATCACCGTGGGAATCCTGCAGGAGGACGAGAAAGTAGCGGCCACCGTCCGGGAGCAGTACCGGCACTTCGTGGTGGATGAATACCAGGACGTTTCCCCGCTGCAGCAGCGCCTCCTGGAGCTGTGGCTCGGCGGCCGGGACGAACTGTGCGTGGTGGGCGACGCCAGCCAGACCATCTATTCCTTCACCGGCGCCTCGCCCCGCCACCTGCTGGACTTCAAGGCCCGCTATCCGCAGGCGAACGTGGTCAAACTGATCCGGGACTACCGCTCCACCCCGCAGGTGGTGAAACTGGCCAACGACCTCCTGGCCGGCCGGCGCAGCGGCGGTCCGGCAGCGGACGCAGCGTGGGCCAAGCCCCTCCAGCTGGTGGCCCAGCGGCCGGCCGGGCCCACGCCGTCCTTCATCGAATGCACCGACGACGAAGCCGAGGCGGCCACGGTTACGCGGAAAATCCAGGCATTGCTCGACGCCGGGACCCCCGCCAGCGAAGTGGCTATCCTTTTCCGCACCAACGGGCAGTCCGAAGCCTACGAACAGGCGCTGGCCGCGGCCGGGATTGGCTACCAGCTGCGCGGCGGGGAACGCTTCTTCGCCCGGAAGGAAGTGCGGGACGCCATCCTCCAGCTGCGCGCTGCAACCCGGGCGGCCACCGAAGAGGACGCGGGCCCGCTGGGCCAGCTGGTACGGGACATCGTTGCCTCCCTGGGCTACACCGACTCCGCACCGCACAGCGGGGGTGCGCTGCGTGAACGCTGGGAGTCCCTGGCGGCCCTGGTGGCCCTGGCCGACGAACTGGTCCAGGCGCGCGGCCCCCAGTTCGGGCTGCCGGACTTCGTCAATGAACTCCAGGAACGGTCCCTGGCCCAGCATGCCCCCACCGTGCAGGGCGTCACCCTGGCCTCCCTGCACGCTGCCAAGGGGCTCGAGTGGGACGCGGTGTTCCTGGTGGGCCTCAGCGAGGGGCTGATGCCCATTTCCTTCGCCGATTCGCCGGAGTCGGTGGACGAAGAGCGCCGGCTGCTCTATGTCGGCATCACCCGTGCACGCGAACACCTGTCCCTGTCCTGGAGCACCGCGCGCACGCCCGGCGGGCGGGCCAACCGCAAGCCGTCGCGGTTCCTGGACGGGCTGCGCCCCGACTCGGTGGCAAGCTCACAGGTGCGGGGCAAGGCCGCGGCGCCCCGGCGCAAAGCCGCCGCCCCGGCAGTGTGCAGGGTATGCGGCAGCATGCTGTCCACGGGTGCGGAGCGGAAGGTGGGCCGGTGCAACTCGTGTCCGCCGGGCTATGAAGAACAAACGTTCGAAGCCCTCCGCGCCTGGCGGCGTTCGGTGGCGGTGAGCGCGGACGTACCCGCGTTCGTGGTCTTCACGGACGCCACGCTGACGGCCATTGCGGAAGCGAAGCCCTCCTCCCTTGAGGAACTTGCGGGCCTCGCCGGAGTGGGTCCTTCAAAGCTTGAGAAGTACGGCGAGGACGTCCTGCGGGTACTCACCGAGAGCACCGCGCTGTGAGGTCTCAGCGACCTGCCGCACTGACGACGCCCGACGGCGCGCCGGTGGAGGTCAGGCGGTCTGCCCGGCGGACCCGCACGGTGGCGGCGTTCTGGGAGGACGGAACGGCCGTCGTCGCCATCCCCGCGCGTTTCACGGCCGCGCAGGAAGCCGAATGGGTGGACCGGATGCTGGCCAAGCTCCACCGCCAGGGGGAGCGGCGGTCCGCTTCCGGCCGGAAGCGACCCGCATCCGACGCCGCGCTGGCTGCCCATGCGGCCCAACTGTCTGCCCGCTACCTGGGCGGGAGGGCGGTTCCCGCCTCGGTCAGGTGGGTCAGCAACCAGAATTCACGATGGGGTTCGGCGACACCTGCCGAAGGGACCATCCGCCTGTCGGACAAGCTCAAACCCATGCCGCAGTGGGTCATCGACTACGTGCTGCTCCATGAACTCGCCCACCTGCTGGTGGCCGGGCACAATGCTGCGTTCTGGAAACTCCTGGAGGCCTACCCGGACACGCAGCGGGCGAAGGCCTTCCTCGAAGGCGTCGCCTTTGCCACGTCCCGCGGGCTGCCGCCGGGCGGCCGACAGGCTGGAACGGACGACGGCGCCCTGCCGGAGCCCGAAGGCTGGCCGGAGGACGCCGACTAGGCCAGTCCCGCCGCAGGACACCGTCCGCGGCCCCGGAATTACCGGGCGGGACGGGTGTCCCCGCCGCCGTCCTCCTCCGGGTTGTTGCCTCCGGAGCCGGGCAAGCCGCCGTCGGACTCTTCCGTTGTATCCGTGGGGGAGTCGTCGAAGCCGCCGCTGAGCAGCTTCTGCAGGGCATCGTCAACCTCGCTGTCAGAGGCTTCGGCCAGCTTGCGGCGGGCGCTGAAGCCCCGGGGATCATCCAGGTCCTCGGCCGTTGGCAGCAGGTCCGGGTGATGCCAGATGGCGTCGCGGCCCTCGATGCCGCGCTCTTCCTTAAGGGCGGCCCACAAGGTTGCCGCATCACGCAGGCGCCGCGGCCGCAGCTCCAGCCCCACGAGGGAAGCGAAGGCATGCTCGGCGGGTCCGCCGGTTGCCCGCCGCCGGCGCACGGTTTCACGCAGCGCCGCGGCGGAAGGAAGCACGTTCTCCGTGGCGGCGGCCGTCAGCTCGTCCACCCAGCCTTCCACCAGGGCCAGGGCCGTCTCCAGCTTCTCCAGGGCCTGCTCCTGCGCCGGGGTGCGCTGGGGCATGAAGACACCCTGGGACAGGGCTTCCTGGATCCCCTCGGGGTTGCCGGGATCGAGGTCCCGCGCCAGTTCCTCGATGCGCGAGGTGTCGATGTGGATTCCGCGGGCATACGCTTCGATGGCTCCGAGCAGGTGGCCGCGCAGCCACGGGACCTGCACGAACAGCCGGGCGTGCGCCGCTTCCCGGACGGCAAGGAACAACCGGATGTCGTTCTCCGGCAGGGACAGGCCCTCACCGAACGAGGCGACATTGGTGGGCAGCAGGGCCATCTCCAGGTCCGCGAGCGGCACGCCGATGTCGGTGGAGCTGACCACGTCCGCGGAAAGGGCGCCGATGGCCTGCCCCAGCTGCATGCCGAAGATGGCCCCGCCCATGTTCTGAAGCATCGAGGAGGCGCCGCCCATCATGGACTTCATTTCCTCCGGCATCTGCTCGGTCATGGCGGCGGAGAGTGCGTTGGCGATGCTGTTTGCCACCGGCTCGGTCAACCGCTTCCAGGTGGGGAGGGTTGCTTCGACCCACTCCGCGCGGGACCACGCCCGCCCGATCAGGCCGGTGGACGGCAGGTCGGTGACCGGGTCAAGCCACAGCTCCGCCAGGCGCAGCGCTTCATCGACTTCCCGTGACTGCTGGGTGGTCACCGACGGGTCGGAACCGCCGGCGGCGACCCTGCGGGCGTTGTCATGGGCCAGGGTCCAGTTGACCGGGCCTTCGGACGGCGCGCTCATCATCGCCTGGACCTGGGAAAACATCTGCGCCAGCAGGTTGGGATCATTCGGCAGGCCGGCCGCCCTGGCCAGCTCGGCCGGATCGAAGTTCTCCATCCCCTTGCCGCCCATGAGGTTCTGCAGCATTTCGGTCAACGGGTCCTTGGGGGTATCGTCGCCGTTTGAAGAGTTGAGTGGGTTGGAGGTCATGGTCCCGCCGATCGTCGTGTGACTGTTGATCAACCTTCACGGTACCCCGGCCGCCCACGGCTGTCTGCCGCCCCGGCGCCCCGTTCGCTGTGGGCAAAGAGCCCGGCCCGGCCGTCACCGCGTAGTGTTGTTGGGGTGACTACAACCCGTGGCGGCCACCCCTCCGAGGACCACGCAGCAGAGCTCCTTTCCCAGCCCCGGTCCGGGGATCACGACGGCGGGACCGCCGCCGGTGAGGACGCCGCCGGCGGCGCCGCCCGGGCGCATGAACCGCGCCGCAGTCCCCGGGTTTCCGCCATGATGGTGGCCGGCATGGCCGCGCTGGGACTGGGCATCGCCGTCGGCGTCCTTCCCGTGCCGTACGTGATTGAGTCGCCCGGCCCGGTATATAACACGCTGGGCCAGGGCCAGGGCACCCCCGTCATCAAGGTGACCGGCCACGAGTCCTATCCCGCGGCAGGCAACCTGGACCTCACCACCGTCTACGTCGACGGCGGCCCCAACGGTCCGGTCAGCATCCTGTCCGCCTTCTCGGCCTGGCTGGACAAGTCCAAGTCGGTCTACCCGGTGGAACTGATCTACCCCACCGGCACCACCAAGGAGGAAGCCGCGGAGCAGAGCGCCGTTGCCATGACCACATCCCAGGAAAATGCCGTGGCCTCTGCACTGAACGAACTGAAGATTCCCTTCGGCCAGCAACTCCAGGCCGCCGGCCTCTCGGACGGTTCCGCTTCAGCGGGGAAGATCCAGCAGGACGATGTCCTGAAAACCATCAACGGCAAGGACATCACGTCCTTGGCCGTCATCCAGGACGAACTGGCCGCCACCAAAGGCGCGCCGGCCACCGTAGTGCTGGAACGGGATGGCCGGCCGGTCACGGAGACCATCACCCCCAAGGACAACGGTGAAGGCCGCTACATTCTGGGCGTCATGCTCAAGTACCTGTTCACGTTCCCCTTCGACGTGCACATCTCGCTCGACAAGGTGGGTGGACCGTCCGCGGGCCTGATGTTCTCCCTGGGGATCATTGACACCGTCACCCCGGGAGACCTGACCGGCGGAAAGCACATCGCCGGAACCGGCACGATCACGCCCGACGGCACCGTCGGTGCCATCGGCGGCATCGTGCAGAAGATGCAGGGCGCACGGGCCGGGGGAGCGACGATGTTCCTGGCACCGGCGGAGAACTGCCCGGAAGTGGTTGGCCACGTACCCGACGGGCTGCAGGTGGTCAAGGTAGCGAAGCTGGCTGAGGCCCGCTCCGCCGTCGAACGCGCCGGCAGCGGCGGGGACACATCTGGCCTTCCCACCTGCGACAACAACTAGACTGGGCGCATCTAGACTCGACAGGAACTAAGCATTACCGCCACTCGTGGCAAAGATGACGGACAAATCCAGCTGCAGGCCGGGGGAGGACGTCGCTCGCACGCACGCTTGAAAATCTGACGACCAGCTATGAGGTACCCAGTTTGTCCCGTCCCGCCAGCACAATGTCCACCGGCAGACCCCCTTCCCGACGAGGCGCCCTGACGCCCACACTGATCGTTGTGGCCCTGGTGGTTGTGGGCTTCATCTTCTTCGCCAACGTCTGGACCGATGTCCTTTGGTACCGGCAGCTGGGCTTCATCGAAGTCTTCATCACGGAGAACCTGGCCCGGATTGCCATCTTCGTTGCCGGCTTCGCCGTCATGTTCGCCGGCGTCTTCTTTGCGATCCGGATCGCCTACCGCTCGCGTCCGGTGTACGCCCCCGACTCCGACATCCGGGACAACCTGAACCGCTACCAGGCGCAGCTTGAACCCGTCCGGCGGGTTGTCATGATCGGCCTGCCGGTCCTGTTCGGCCTCTTCGCCGGAAGCGCCGCCGCAAGCCAGTGGCAGAAAGTCCTCCTGTTCTTCAACCAGGTGGGCTTCAACAAGCAGGACCCCCAGTTCAACATGGACATCAGCTTCTACGTGATGGTCCTGCCGTTCCTGGGCTTCGTCACGGGCTTCCTGATCAGCGTGGTGGTCATCGCCGGCATCGCCGGGATCCTCACTCACTACCTTTACGGCAGCATCCGGCTCATGGAGCGTGGTGTCTTTACCAGTCGTGCCGCGCAGATCCACATCGCCGTCACGGGCGCCGCGTTCCTGGTCCTGCTGGGCGTCAACTTCTGGCTGGACCGCTACTCCTCGGTGCAGAGCAACGGCGGACGCTGGGCGGGTGCGCTTTACACCGACGTCAACGCCGTCATTCCCACCAAGGCCATCCTCGCAGTCGCCGCCGTGCTCGTGGCGGCCCTGTTCGTCGTCGCGGCTGTGATCGGGCGCTGGCGCCTGCCGGTGATCGGAACGGCGATGCTGATCATCACCTCGATCCTGGCCGGCGGCGTGTACCCGTGGGTGATCCAGCAGTTCCAGGTCCGCCCCTCGGAAGAGACCCTGGAGAAGGACTACATCCAGCGCAACATCGACAACACGCGCAGCGCCTACGGCCTCGACGGGATCCAGGAGTCGCGCTACGACGCCACCAACACGGCGACCTCCGGTGCACTGGCGCCGGACGCCCAGACCACGGCCAACATCCGGCTGTTGGATCCGAACCTGATTTCGGATGCGTTCGCGCAGCTGGAACAGTACCGGCCCTACTACCAGTTCCCCGAAGCCCTCAACGTGGACCGGTACGAGGTGGACGGGAAGATCCAGGACACCGTCATCGCTGTCCGGGAACTGAACCCCACCAACGTGGCAGCCAACCAGCAGGGCTGGCTGAACCAGCACGTCGTGTACACCCACGGTTACGGCGTCGTGGCGGCCAAGGGCAACAAGTTCACCGTGGACGGAAAGCCCGAGTTCCTGCAGTCGGGCATCCCGTCCAACGGCGTCCTGGGCAATGACACGTCCTACCAGCCGCGCATCTACTTCGGCGAATCCTCACCGGAGTACTCCATCGTCGGCGCCCCGGAGGGAACCGCGCCCCGTGAGCAGGACCGTCCTTCCGGCCGCGAGGGCGAAGGCGAAACCCAGTACACCTTCACCGGCAACGGCGGCCCGAATGTCGGGTCCTTCTTCAACAAGGTTCTGTACGCCATCAAGTTCCAGTCCTCGGACCTGCTCCTCTCTGACGGCGTGAACTCCGAGTCTCAGATCCTCTACGACCGGAACCCCCGCGAACGTGTGCAGAAGGTGGCCCCCTACCTGACGGTTGACGGCAACGCGTACCCCGCCGTGGTGGACGGCCGCGTGAAGTGGATCGTGGACGGCTACACCACCAGCCAGTACTACCCGTACTCCCAGCAGAAGCAGCTGTCGGAGGCCACCGCGGATACGCAGACCACGTCCGGCCGGGCCGTTGCCCTGCCGAACAGCACGGTGAACTACATCCGGAACTCCGTCAAGGCGACCGTGGACGCGTATGACGGTTCCGTCACCCTGTACGCCTGGGATGACCAGGATCCCGTCCTGAAGGCGTGGAGCAAGGTGTTCCCCACCTCGCTGAAGCCTTACTCGGAAATGTCGGGCGCGGTGATGAGCCACGTGCGGTACCCCGAGGACCTGTTCAAGGTCCAGCGTGAGCTGCTTGGCCAGTACCACGTGACCGATCCCCGCAGTTTCTACAAGAACAACGACGCCTGGAGCGTCCCCGCCGATCCCACGGTGGACACGGACGTGAAGCAGCCACCGTTCTACATGTCGCTGCAGATGCCGGACCAGGACAAGCCGGCGTTCCAGCTGACCTCCTCGTTCATCCCGCAGATCGTCAACAACAACGCCCGCAACGTCCTCTACGGCTTCCTGGCAGCGGATTCGGACGCCGGCAACCAAGCGGGCGTCAAGGCTGAGAGTTACGGCAAGCTCCGCCTGCTGAATATCCCGCCGGAAACCCAGGTTCCCGGTCCCGGCCAGGCGCAGAACAAGTTCAACTCGGATCCCACGGTCTCGCAGGCACTGAACCTGCTGCGGCAGGGCGCGTCCGATGTCCTGAACGGAAACCTGTTGACGCTGCCGGTGGGTGGCGGCATCCTGTACGTCCAGCCCGTGTACCTGAAATCGACCGGTGAAACGTCCTACCCGACGCTCCAACGCGTCCTGGTGGCGTTCGGCGACAAGGTGGGCTTCGCGCCGACCCTCGACGAGGCGCTCAAGCAGCTCTTCGGCGGCAACTCCGGCGCAGCGGCGGGAGACTCGGACAACAACGGACAGACGCCTCCGGGCCCCTCGGGTCCGGCTGCGCCAGGAGCGGATGCCAAGGCCGAGCTGAAGGCGGCACTCGACGAGGCCAACGCGGCCATCCAGGCCGGCCAGGCTGCGCTGTCCAGTGGTGACTTCGCCGCCTACGGTGAAGCCCAGAAGCGCATTTCCGCCGCCCTGCAGAAGGCCATCGAGGCTGAAGGCAAGATCCCGGGCGCGGCCCAGGAAGGCACACCGGAGCCCTCGGCCACGGCCACCCCGTCCCCGTCGCCGAGCAACTAGGGACAGGGCGGCACGCACGACGCCGGCACGCGGCACCCGCTTCTTTCGGGAAGCGGGTGCCGCGTGCGTAACGGACATCACGCCGCCTCGATTTGGTCCCGCGTTCACCTCCCGGTAAAGTAGTTTGTGCGACGCGGGGTGGAGCAGTTCGGTAGCTCGCTGGGCTCATAACCCAGAGGTCACAGGTTCAAATCCTGTCCCCGCAACTGGGAAAAAGGCCCGGACACTGGAAACAGTGTCCGGGCCTTTTTGTTTGCCTCCCGGCAGGGCTTCCCGTCGCGCGCAGGGGATGTGGTCATGGGACCGCCAAAGATAGGGTATTGTTGATCAAGCGACGCGGGGTGGAGCAGTTCGGTAGCTCGCTGGGCTCATAACCCAGAGGTCACAGGTTCAAATCCTGTCCCCGCAACTATGGAGAGACCCCGTACGGCAGGCAAGCCGTACGGGGTCTTCTTTTTCCGTGGATGCAGGCAGTTCCTAGTATTCTCTTTCGCAGGGCCCACGCGCGGTGGGCACCGGCCGGCCATTCTCGAGAGGAATGTACTTCGATGTCCACACCCACCAAGAAGCCCGGCACCGCCGCTGGTAAGCGGTCCCGACTCTACTGGGGCGTCCCCGCCGTCCTCGTGGCCCTGGTGCTTCTGGTCCTCGTCGCCCGGTGGCTCGTGGGGCTGCCCGCCGTGGAGTCGTTCCTGTCGGACTATCCGGGCCACTCGGAGCTGCCCCAGGACGCTCCTACGGGCTTCCCGGCCTGGCTGGCGTGGCAGCACTTCCTCAATGCCTTCTTCCTGCTGCTGATCATCCGCACCGGCTGGCAGGTGCGGACCACAACCCGTCCCAGTGCGCACTGGACGCGCAACAACAAGGGGCTGATCCGGACCAGGAACGCCCCCACCAAAATCAGCCTGGAACTGTGGTTCCACCTCACCCTGGACGCCCTGTGGATCCTGAACGGCGTCGTGTTCGGCGTCCTGCTGTTCGCCACCGGGCAGTGGATGAGGATCGTCCCCACCAGCTGGGACGTGTTCCCGAACGCAGTGTCCGCCGCCCTGCAGTACGCGTCGCTGAACTGGCCCACTGAAAACGGGTGGGTGAACTACAACGCCCTGCAGCTGCTGACATACTTCCTGACGGTCTTCATTGCGGCGCCGCTGGCGTTCATCACAGGCCTGCGGATGTCCGGAGCCTGGCCGAAGAAGGCCGCCGGGCTGAACAAGGCGTTCCCCATCGAATGGGCCCGGGCCGTCCACTTCCCGGTGATGATCTACTTCGTCGCCTTCATCGTGGTGCACGTGTTCCTGGTGTTCGCCACCGGCGCCCTGCGGAACCTCAACCACATGTATGGTGTGCGGGATGACGACGGCTGGCTCGGCTTCTGGGTCTTTGCAGCCTCCGTGGCTGTCATGGTGGCCGCCTGGTTCCTGGCCCGTCCGCTGTTCCTGCGCCCCATCGCATCGCTGATGGGCAAGGTCAGCCGCTGACCGCTCCCCGGCCGGCCGGCCCTCAGGAGTCCTTAAGCTTCTGGTAGGTGTCCAAGGCCCGCTCCCGTGATTCGGGCAGGTCCACCAGCGGCGCAGGGTACCCGTCGGTCTCGGCGTTCCACGGTTCGTGGACCTGTTTGCCGTCAAGCCGGGCGATCTCCGGAATGAACTTCCGCAGGTAGTCTCCGCCGGCGTCGAACTTCTTGCTCTGTGTTACCGGGTTGAAAATCCTGTAGTACGGCGAGGCGTCCGCCCCGGACCCGGCCACCCACTGCCAATTGGCGGGGTTGTTCGCGGCATCCGCGTCCACCAGCGTGTCCCAGAACCATTGTTCCCCGATCCGCCAGTCGGTCAGCAGGTTTTTGACCAGGAAGGATGCGGCGGCCATCCGTACCCGGTTGTGCATCCAGCCCGTCTGCCAGAGCTGCCGCATGCCGGCATCGACCAGCGGATAGCCCGTGTTGCCCTGTTGCCAGGCGGCCAGTTCCTTCCGGCTGGGGGAGCCCCACTGGAAGTTGTCGAACTGAGGGCGGAAGTTCCGGGTTGCAAGGTCTGGATTGTGGTACAGCAGATGCCAGTTGAACTCCCGCCACCCCAGCTCGGAACGGAAAATCCCGACGTCGGCGGGAACCTTGCGCGGATGGCGGCGGCGGATTTCCCGCCACACGCGGAACGGGCTGAGTTCCCCGAAGCGCAGATGCGGTGAGAGCCTGCTGGTCCCTTCCGTGCCGGGAATGTTCCGGCCGGTTCCGTAATCCTCGATGGGACCGTCCAGGAAGTCTTCGAGCCGTTGCGCGGCCCCGTGTTCGCCCGGTTCCCAGGTCTCTGCCAGGCCGCCGCTCCAGTCGGGGGAGGTGGGCAGGAGTTTCCAGCTGCCCAGGGCATCGCCGGCGGGCAGGCCGCGCCCGGAGGCCGCCGGCTCGGGCAGGCTGCCGGAACCATCGAGCGGGTCCCTGATATCGCCGGCGGCAAGGCAGGCACGCCAGAAAGGGGAGTAGACCTTGTAGGGACCGCCCGAGCCTGTCCTGATGGTCCAGGGTTCGAACAAAAGGTTGGCCTGGAAACTGTTGGCCTCGATGCCGTTGTCGGCGGCCCATTCCTTCAGCCCGGCGTCGATATCGCGTTCCGGCTGCCCGTAGCGGCGGTTCCAGAACAGGTGCCCGGCATGGGTCTGGGTGGCCAGCTTCCGGATGACGTCACTGGAGCGGCCGCGGCGCAGGACCAGCCGTGAGCCCTTGGCTTCCAGTTCGGTGCCCAGCGCATCCAGGGAGTGGTGCAGCCACCAGCGCGCCGCACCTCCCAGCGGGCGGACGCCCGGGGACTCCTCGTCGAGCACATAAACCACGGTCATGGGCTTGCCAAGGCCCGCAGCCTCCGCGAGGGCCGGGTTGTCGTCCAAACGGAGATCGTCACGCAGCCAGACAAGGGACGTCGCATCAGGGGAAGCCATGGCTCCACGCTACACACTCGGATACGCCGGAGGGCCGGGACTTTCCGTCCCGGCCCTCCGTTTCCCGCGATGACGTGCGTCCGCGCGGTCTAGAGCTTGTCGAAGTCGGCCTCATCCACGGCGGAAGCCGATGCCGCGGACTGGTTGCCTGAACCGATGGCCTGGGTGCTGTTGGTTCCGCCCGCCTTCAGCGCGGCGAGACGGGCCTCGATTTCGACCTGTTCGCCAAGGTCCTCAAGCTGGTTGAACTGGGCATCCAGGCTTGAGGCAGCCAGTTCCTGCTGTCCGCGGACCTTGGCCTCCTCGCGCCGGATCTTCTCCTCGAAGCGGCCCACCTCGCTGGTGGGGTCCATGATGTCGATGCTCTTGATGGCGTCATGCACCTGGGACTGCGCGGCCGCCGTCTTGGAGCGGGCCACCAGTTCGTTGCGCTTGCTGGTGAGCTGGTTGAGCTTGTTCTTCATCTGGTCGAGGCCGCTCTTCAGCTTTTCCACGACTTCACGCTGGGAGGCGATGCTGGGCTCTGCGCCCTTCGCTTCGTTCTCCGCAGCCATCTGGCGCTGCAGGGCAACCTTGGCGAGGTTGTCGAACTTTTCCGCATCCGTTACGTCACCCGCGGAGCGGAACTCATCGGCCTTGCGGGAGGCAGCCAGCGCCTTGTTGCCCCAGTCACGGGCATTACGGACATCCTCGTTGTAATCGTCTTCGAGCATACGGAGGTTGCCGATGGTCTGGGCTACGGCAGATTCGGCCTCGGCGATGTTGTTGGTGTAGTCCCGGACCATCTGGTCCAGCATTTTCTGCGGATCCTCAGCGTTGTCCAGCAAGGAGTTGATGTTTGCCTTCGCCAGCTGCGCGATGCGGCCGAAAATGGACTGCTTAACCATGGTGTTACCTTTCGTCCTGCTCTGGTTGTAGCCACTGCTGCCCGTGAACAGTGGGGTGTTGCTTCTCCTCGCCGCCGGCGATGCCCGCGGCTTTTGGCTTGGAAGGTCCTAAAAGTCTCCGCCGCCGCCGGAATCTCCGCCCCAGCCGCCGCCCATGTCGCCGCCGAAACCGCCGGAGTCGCCGCCCCAGCCGCCGCCGTCCCCGTGGCCTCCGCCCCAGCCTCCGCCGTGGCCGCCGTTGAGGATGGAGTTGATCAGGATGCCGCCCAGGATGGCGCCGCCCAGGCCGCCGCCTCCGCCGCCGCCGAACATTCCGCCGCGGCCGTAACCCTGGTTGGCGTAGCCGTCGAAGTGGTCAACGTCCGACTGTGCCAGCTGGGCGGCCTGGGCCGCGAGGGCGTGCGCCTGCTGGGCGTAGGTCAGGGCCGTGACCGGATCGGTCCGGGCGATGGAGAGTGCGTAATCCAGGTTTCGCTGGGACTCGGCCAGGCGGGTGCGTGCTTCGGTGCCCACGCCGCCGCGCCGGGCCGTGATGTAGTCCGAGGTGGCGCTGATCTGGGCCTGGGCAGACATGATGGTCTGCTGCAGCGAGGCCTGCGCGCGGCGCGCCTGCTCCTGCTGGTCGCGGATGCCGGTGAGCGACTGGTCGAGGGACTGGTGGGCCGACTCGACGCGTTGCAGCGTGGCGATCGGATCGATCTTGCCGCCCTGGATTTCCGCCTTCACCTGCGCCAGCGCGGCTTCGACGCCCGCCACCGGGCCGGCGAGTTCGGGGTGGGCGCCGGACTGGATCATGGCCCGGGCCTGCGCGAGGTCCTGGGACGTATCCACGACGGCGGCTTCGAGGCTGTTGCGGGCCTCGTCCAGGCTGGACGAAAGCTTCGAGATCGCGTCCAGCAGCACGTTCGTCTGGTGGAGGCTCTCTTCAGCGGCCCGGACGGCGACGGCAGCCATGCTGCCCTCGCCCTGGTCCAGCTTCTCCTGTGCTGCCGTGCTGGCATTCCGGACGAAAGCCAGCCGCTCCTTGGCCTGGAGGATGTTGTCGGACACCTGGGCCAGTGCACTGTCCGCGTACTTGCCCTGCAGCGTGGCCAGGGACGCTTCTGCATTCGTGATCTTCGCGTCCGCCTCGCGTGCCCCGGAGTTCACGGCTGCCAGCGCCTGGGGGGCGTTCTTTTCGAGTTCGCGCAGCGAATCGAAGTCGGCCTTCTGCTCCTGCAGCGATGCCAGCGCGGCCTCCGACCGGCGGATGATTTCGCCAAGCCAGGTGCGCTGCTGCTCCTCGGTGTCCGGGATGTGGTCGTCCAGCTGCTGCTGCAGCTTGAAGGACTCGGTCATGTGGGCCTTGGCCTCTTCCAGGGCTTTGGTGAAGTTGCCGACCGCGGAGTCGCCGTACTGGGCCTGGGCGAACATGAGTTCCTGCTCGCTGGACTTGATGGAGTCGTCCGCTTCGATCAGCAGGGAACCGCTCTTGCGGCGCAGTTCCTCCACGCTGAGGGATGCCAGTGGATCCGCCTGGCCGCCCTGGGGGCCGTAGCTCGCGCTGGAGGCCTGTCCGGCCGCCTTCTTCCGGCGGTTCCGGAAGTAGAGGTAGGCGCCGGCGCCGCCGGCAGCCACGACGCCCGTACCCACGAGTACAGCCGCGCCAGCGCCACCGTCGGAGGGCAGCTTGCCGCTTCCGCCGCCCACGGCGTCGCCGACGGCCGAAGCAGCGTTGATCGCGGCTTGGGCGTAGTTGAGATCGGCCAGTTGAGGACCTATAGCCGTGCTTTTGATGTTGTCCACCTGCGACGTGGTCAGCTTGGTTCCACCCTTATTCAGGACGTACTGCCTGGTGTCGGTGGCGACGGCAAAAATCAGCGCGTTGGAACCGAGATTGGCTTTCTGCGCAACTTCGTCGGTCCACGCTTCACGGTCCGTGGGGTTCTCGAACTTCTTGACGGTGACGACGTGCAGCACGGTGGCGTGGTCGCTGCCAAGCTTTTTGATGGCCGCCTCGACCTTGGACTTATCGCCGCCCAGAACACCTGCGGAGTCGACAATCTTGGTCTGAGGATCCAAGGTGACCGGATCTTCGGCCCAGGCCGCGCCGGCAGGTACCGCCAGCAGGCCGGTAAGGCCGATCACGGCGAGAATATGTTTGAACTTTGACCGCATGTGCAACCCTTCAGCACGCCTGACACCGATTCCGGACGAACCAGTAGTCCCGAAATCCAGCAGCGCCCCCACGCTTGGTGTGAAGCCGCAGGTCGCTGTGGCATTTCATCTTGATTCTATGGTGCACCCCACAGCCCGTCCATTGAGGTGAATATGCCACCAGCGAAACGTCCCGACAGGCACAGCCTGCGGACACACGAGGCGGGCCGGCGGGCGGTTGCGCCGTTCAGGAACCTCCCAGCAAACATCCGAACTTGTTCCAGTCGCGGGGTCCATAGTTAAGTGCAGACGAGGATGAAAGGAAGTCCGATGACTGAGAACCACACCTCCGGTAACGGCCCGGAAGACGGCCGGCCCGCAGGCCGGAACCCCTGGCAGCAGCCCACCATGCCGGGCGACGGAGCAACGGAGACTCGGCATGCCGAAGGTGCCTCCGGACGCGCCGTCCCGGACAACGGCGGAACCCATGCAACAACAGGTGGCTCCGCTGCAGATAACGCCGGCGCCCACCACCAGGCCGGCCAGCACCCTACGGAGCAGTTGGACCGGCAGTCCGCGGACAACCAGACGCGCGAAATTCCCCGTGGCCAGCACCCCGAATACCCGCAGCGGCAGCCGTTTTACGGCCAGCAGGGCTACTACGGGCAGCCCCACCAGAACCCCCAGCCGCAGAACCAGCACTCCAATGCTGCGCCCCACTATGGCCAGCACGGCGGCGGACACGGCATGCCCGGAGGCAATGTTGCCCTGGCGCCGAACCCCAAGGACGCTCCCCGGCGCAAGGCCACCTTCGGCGTCGGAACCCTCGTGGCCAGCATCCTCGCTGCAGGCCTGGTGGGCGGAGGAGTGGCAACGGTGGGCTCCGGTGAATTCTTCGGGACCACCTCCACCTCCACCTCGGCCACCGGCAACAGCAAGCCGGGAACGGTCATCGTCAACAACCAGGACAGCGTCAACGAGATCACCGCCGCGGCGGTCAAGGCTTCGCCCAGCGTCGTGACCATCAGCGCCACCAGCGGCAGCTCCGGCGGTACGGGGTCCGGCATTGTCCTGGACGACCAAGGCCATATCCTGACCAACACGCACGTGGTGACCCTGGACGGGCAGACCGCGAACGCGGGCCTGGAAGTGCGTACCAGCGAGGGCAAAGTGATTGCCGCGAAGCTGGTGGGCACGGATCCGCTGTCAGACCTGGCAGTGATCAAAGTGGACGACATGTCCGGCCTGACTCCGGCCACGCTGGGTGACTCGTCCAAGCTCAACGTGGGGGACACCGCCATCGCCATCGGGTCCCCGCTGGGGCTGAGCGGAACCGTCACCGACGGCATCGTCTCCACCCTCAACCGCACCATCAGCGTTGCGTCCTCCGCTGCCCCGGAAGGCGGAGACAACAGCCAGGGCGGTGACCAGGGCTTCCAGTTCGCACCTCCGGGCGGCGGCCAGAGCCAGCAGAACTCCAGCCAGAACTCCATCGCCATCAACGTGATCCAGACTGACGCGGCCATCAACCCCGGCAACTCCGGCGGGGCCCTGGTCAACAGCAAGGGCGAGATCATCGGCGTGAACGTGGCCATCGCGTCGGCCGGTTCGGGCACCTCGTCGTCGCAAAGCGGCAATATCGGCGTCGGTTTCAGCATTCCGATCAACAATGCCAAGCGGGTGGCCCAGGAAATCATTGACACCGGCAAGGCCTCGCACGGCCAGCTGGGCGTCAGCGTCAAGGCCAAGACAGCGTCCGGAGCGTCCTCGGAATTCTCCGTCGGGGCCGACGTTGCCACCGTCGAACCGAATTCGCCGGCTGCCACCGCAGGGATCAAGACGGGCGATGTCATCACCAAGTTCAATGACCTCACCATCGGCGAGCCAAACCAGCTGACGGCCGCGGTCCGCGAACAGCCGGCAGGTTCGAGCGTGAAGATCACCGTGCTGCGCAACGGCAAGGAGCAGACCTTCGACGTCAAGCTGGGCACGGCGGCCAGCTAAGGCCGGCAAGCCACAGGCAGGTACCAGGCATAACGACGGCGGCGCCGCACCTTCGGGTGCAGCGTCGCCGTCCTGCGTTCCACGGCACGGGCCTGCCGCAGGAAACGCACTGACACAGGCGTTAACCGGGCGTCACATGACGCGCCCAATATGGTTAGCTAGACCTACCCGCATGCCGGGCATTCCGCGGCCATGACCTTATCCGGCTGGCTGTCCACAAGCATGGAAGGCTGCTGTCACTACAGTGGAAGATACATTGAAGATTGTCGTCCTGGTCAAGCATGTCCCGGACGCCCAGTTCGACCGCCACCTCAACGGGGAGGGCCACACCGCGGACCGCGATGAAAGCATCCTCTCCGAACTGGACGAGTACGCCCTCGAAGCGGCCCTGCAGCTTGCAGAGGCGCGCGGCGGCAGCAAGGCCGGCAACCAGGTCATCGCACTGAGCATGGGCCCTTCCGGCGCCGTCAACTCCGTCAAGAAGTCACTCCAGATGGGGGCGACCGAGGGCATCCACGTCACTGACGAGGCACTCGCCGGATCGGACGCGGCAGCCACGTCACTGGCTCTGGCCGCGGCAATCCGCCATGTTGGCCAGGTGGACCTGGTCCTCACCGGAATGGCGTCCACCGATGGTGAGACTTCGCTGGTGCCGGCACAGCTGGCCGAGCGGCTGGGGCTTCCGCAGGTGACGTTCGCTTCCACGCTTGAGGTCGACGGCGGCCGCCTCACCGCCCGCCGCGACGCGGACACCTTCTCCGAAACCGTCGAAGCGCCCCTCCCGGCGGTAGTCTCCGTGACGGACCAGATCAACGAGCCCCGATACCCCAACTTCAAGGGCATCATCGCGGCCAAGCGCAAGAGCATCACCACGCTGTCCCTCTCCGACATAGGACTTTCACCCGACCAGGTGGGCTTTGCAGGCTCGTGGACGGCCATCTCCAGCGCAGAGGAACGCCCGCCCCGCACGGCCGGAACCATCATCACTGACGAAGGCGACGCCGGCATCAAGCTGGTTGACTTCCTGGCCGCCCAGAAGCTGCTCTAAGAGGATCACAGACATGGCAAAAGTACTTGTATTCATCGACAACCCCGGTTCAGCGCTCAAGAAGAGCAGCCTCGAGCTGCTGACCCTGGCCCGCTCGCTCGGGGACAGCGCCGTGGCCGTCAACGGTGACGTATCCGACGCCGTCGCCGCTTCCTTCGCCGAGTATGGCGCCTCAGCCGTCCTCCGTCCTTCCGCCCAGGACCTGGACGAATACCTTGTTGCACCCAAGGTGACCTTCCTGGCTGCCGCTGCCGAGAGCACCGGCGCCGCAATTGTCCTGCTGGACAACTCGCCTGAAGGCAAGGAAATCGCGGCCCGGCTTGGCATCAGGCTCGGCGCCGGCGTCATTACCGACGTCGTGTCCGTGGACTCCGACGGATCTGCCCACAAGGCAGTCCTTGCCGGCTCCTACAACACCACGTGCAAGGCCAAGACCCCTGTGTCCATCCTGACCATCAAGGCCAACAACGTGGTCCCGGAACCCGCGGCGGCGCACTCCACGCCCGAACAGGGCACCGTGGACGTCCCGGCTGCCGGCGCCGTTCCCGCTGCACGCGTTACCGCCCGTGAACAAAAGGTGGCCAGCGGGCGGCCTGACCTGACCGACGCCCGCATTGTGGTGGCCGGCGGCCGCGGCATGGACGGTAACTTCGGTCCCGTGGAGGAACTTGCCGACGCCCTGGGTGCTGCAGTGGGCGCGTCCCGTGCTGCCACTGACGCAGGCTGGATCAGCCACGACGCCCAGGTGGGCCAGACCGGCAAGACCGTGTCACCGCAGCTCTATATCTCCGCCGGCATCTCGGGCGCCATCCAGCAGAAGGCGGGCATGCAGACGTCCAAGGTGATCGTGGCCGTCAACAAGGACGCTGAATCGCCGGTGTTCGAGATCGCCGACTTTGGCATCGTCGGTGACGTCTTTGACGTGCTGCCGCAGGCAACGGCGGAGATCAAGAAGCGCAAGGGCTGACCTTGGCTGTAGTGACCCCGCACCAGCAGAGCCCGTTCGACCCGGCAAACCACCGGGTGGAGCGGGTGCTCTGTTTTGCGGCCCATCCGGATGACATCGACTTTGGCGCGGCGGGAACGATTGCCGCCTGGACATCGGCAGGCGTGCAGGTCAGTTACTGCATCATGACCGACGGCGACGCCGGAGGTTTCGACCCCGCCCACCGGGCAGACATCATCGCCATGAGGGACGCCGAGCAGCGCCGGGCGGCCGCGCTGGTGGGTGTCACGGACATCCACTACCTCCATCAGCGCGACGGGTACCTCGAACCCTCGCACGAGGTGATGAAGGCCGTGGTGAAGCTGATCCGGGAAATCCGTCCCGACGTCGTCCTTTCCATGCACCCGGAACGCAACTGGCGCCGCATCCAAAAGAGCCATCCTGACCACCTTGCCGTGGGGGAGGCCGTGACCCGTGCCGTGTACCCGGCCGTGGAGAACCCGTTCGCGTACCCGGAACTGGCCGAAGCGGGTCTGGCTGCGTACAAACTGCCGTGGCTCTGGTTCTACGCCGGGCCGGATGAGCGCGAGAACCATTTTGTCGACGTCACCGCGCATGTGGACGCAAAGCTCAAGGCGATCCATGTGCACGTGAGCCAGCACCCGGACGTGGACGCCATGGAAGCGACGGTCCGGCAGGGCATGAAGGCCAACGCCGGCAGGGCCGGCCTGCCGGACGGCCACAGCGCCGAGGCGTTCCACGTCGTGGCCGTGAACGGACCCGGAACGATCGCAGGCTTCTAGCCGGAGCCGGCAAAACCCCGCTTCCCCCAAAGGGAGGCGGGGTTTTGTGTCCGGCCGGGCTAGGCGCCGAGGGGCGCCGCAGCCACGGCGGGGAAGGTCGGAGTCCGGGAACCACCGGCAGGCTCCACGGTGATGCCCAGCGAAGCTGCCGACGAAATGCCCTCCACCACGGCAGGCCGGGACAGCGCCTGTTCATCCATGAGGCCCTGGGACACCGGAGCGGACCCGTCCTTGGGGATCAGCCACATCTGGTACACCTTGCCCGGGGGAGGGGCGGGTACTCCGTTCATCTTGACGACCGCCGCGTTTTCCGACGGCGAGATGAACAGCGTGGCCGTTCCGCCACCGGAAACATCCACGGATGCTTCCCGGAGGTCTCCCGCCCGCACCACCTGGTTAACGGGGTCGTTCTGGTCGGCGACGTAGGCGCCGACACCGACACCGCCCAGGGCGATGGCCGCCGCTGCCGCCACGCCGGCGAGCCAGCGCCGGGTTGTCCCCGGCCTGCGCCGCTCTTCCCGTCGCCGGCGAGCCGCTGCGAGCTCGTCGCCGGCAGTACCGGCACCTGACTCCGGACGCGGACCCGCAGCGGGTGCTTCCCCGTGGGCGGGCAGCTGGGCCACGATGCGGTCAAAGAGATCGGCCGGAGGCTCCTCCTCCGCCCGGAACGTCCTGGCCAGCGTTTCCCTGGCCTGCCTGACCCGGTCAAGGAAGACGAGCCGCTCCGGCTCGGGAGCGGAAGAGATGTACTCGTCGATGGTGCGGCGCTCCTGCTCCGTCACGGCATCCAGGGCGTACAGCTCGGCCAGGTCAACGGCACGCCCCGAGGCGAGGTCCGCGGCGACGGTGTCGCCGAAGGAACCCCCGCGCGGCTGGTGCCCGTGGTTCATGTCTGTCATCTCAACTCACCCCCAAACAGGTCTTCAATCGGATCAGTCCGTCGCGGATGCGGGACTTGATGGTCGGTACTGCCGCGTTCAGCCGTTCTGCCACTTCGCGGTAGGTCAGGCCGCCGTAATAGGCGAGGCGGACCGACTCCTGCTGTGTTTCGGTCAACGTCCCCAGGCAGCGGACCACCGCCTCGGCTTCAAGCCTGCTGTCCACCTCGTCGGATACGCTGTCGTGCTCGATGTCCTGCGTGCTCGCCCCATACCGCGCCTCCCGGTCGCTTGAGGACTGGGAGGACCGGACCCTGTCCACCGCACGGCGGTGGGAGATGGTCATCAGCCACGACAACGGACTTCCTGCCGAGGGGTCGAACTTTGCGGCGTTCTGCCAGACCTGCAGGAAGACCTCCTGCGTGGTGTCCTCACTGAGCTCGGGATCGATCAGCACCCTGCGGGCCATGCCGAACACCCTCCGGGAGGTGAGCCGGTAAAACTCCGCGAAGGCTGCCTGGTCGCCGCGCGCAATTCCCTGCAGCAGGACAGCCAATTGCTGGCCCGAGTCAGCCGGGGTATCGGTCACGGCAGCCACAGCCTCGGTCTTTGGCGCGTTCGGGGTTTCCATTGCTACCAAGCATATGTCTCCCGGCGGCGAATCTTCATCAGCGCCGGTGGTGCGCCGGGCCGTCCCCGAACCTGCTTCCAACAGCGTCACCAGGCCCTCCTTACTCGCCCGTGGATTGCTTCACACAGGGATTCGGGGCCGGCGCCGGAACGGATGGGAGGTTCCGGAAGAATGTTCCTACGCCGGCCTGGATGGCTGCCGTGCGGGACGGATCATGCTGCGTGGACGGACCCGCCTACAGCTTGGCCCCGGCGAAGCCCTGCTGCCGCCAGGCTTCGTAGACGGCGATGGAGGCCGCGTTGGCAAGGTTCAGAGAGCGCAGCGCCGGAAGCATGGGCAGGCGAACGGTGGCAGTGACGTGCGGGTCGGACTTCAGCCCGGCCGGCAGCCCCACGGATTCGCGTCCAAACATGAGGACGTCGCCCGGCTCGTAGGCGATGTCCGTATAGCTAGACGTCCCGTCCGAGGTGAAGGCATAGACCCGCTCGGGTTCAAGATGGCGCCAGGCCTCCTCGATGCTCTTGTGCACCGTCACGACGGCAAGGTCATGGTAATCAAGGCCCGCGCGGCGTAGTTTGGCGTCGGAGAAATCGAACCCCAGCGGCTCTACAAGGTGCAGCTCCGCACCGGTGATGGCAGCCAGCCGGATGGCGTTGCCGGTATTGCCGGGAATTTCGGGTTCGTGGAAGAGGATGCGGAACACCATCCCATCCTAGCTACCGCGGTCAGTGCATGCCGCGCAGGAGGCGGGCGAGGACGGGCACGTTGACCGTATTGGGTGCCGGCCCCGAGGACAGGAACTCCTTGAGCCCGCGCACCAGCCCGGCGGCGTTCACGATCCGGACCGCTTCCAACTGGTCCCCGGAGCGGCGGTGCTGGTCGATGACCGGTTCATGAAGATTACCGCCGGGGCTGTGGATGACGGTCCATCCCGTGACGTTGAGCTCCGGGAAGACCTCCTGCATCGCCCGTACGGTGTGTGCCAGCCGGGGCGGCGCGATGGCCCGGCCGCCATGGTTCAGCGTCCGGCCGTCCCAGGCGTAGGCGCCCTTGGGAAGCAGCATGGAGCCAACAAGTGCCAGGCGGTACCCGGACAGCACGGCATGGTCGATGTGGCTGTTGTCCGCGGGGGACTGGAGGCCGTTCACCAGCCTCGCGGCGGGAATGGCCGGCAGGACCTGGCGGGTGAGGAGCTGGACCGTCCGCATTTCCCGCTGGATCCGCGCCTCCGCCCCAAAGATGCCCCGCTTCCGCGGCATCCCGTGAACCTGCCGGCTGGCGTGGGCCAGAGGTACCAGCGGAACCACAGTGCCGTCGTCGTAAGGGGGTTCGTAGATTGGCGGGTCACCCGCGGTGTTCCGGGGAACGCCCGGCCGGTGGACCGTGGCGGAAGCCCGGCTCCCTGCCGGCGGGGCATCGAAATGCGGACCGCTGTCCGCTGCATTTCCCCGGAAAGTTCCCGCCTGGTAGGAACGGTCGTACGCTTTGCGGCGCTGCGGGTCGATGAGGGTCTCATAGGCTGCCGTGACCTGCCTGAACACGGCAGCGTCACCGCCGTGATCCGGATGGGCGGAACGGGCAGCCCGACGGTACGCCAGCTTGATCTCTTTGTCCGTAGCCGTGACGGACACGTTCAGGACCTGGTAGTGGGAGCTGTTGCCCTCAGTCAAGCACTCTTCCTTTTCTCGGTGTGCCGGCCCGCGGGAATCCCGCGTGCCAAGTCTAGCCTCGCCGGTGCCTGCTGCCGTGTGCTCCGGCCATGTCCTGACAACGACCGCCCCGGGGGCGGGGGTTCCCGGAGCCGCGGAGTCTATAGACTCGTCTGGGCACGGCCGCGGGGGCGGTGCCGGAGCGGACTGGGGTGGACATGGACATGCCGACGGCGGACACTGCCGGGTGCTCACGGCCGGCTTGGATGCCGCTGAAAGCCATGGCCGGCGTTGTGCTGGCGGCTGTGCTGGGCGGATGCAGCGTGGACGTCAGGGACCCCACAGTCCCCGAACCCGTGCAGAGCCCGTCGGTACCGGCCACCCCCACCATCACTCCGGGCCACGACGCGGAAGCGGTGGCGGCCCGTGACCTGCCGTTCAGTGCCGGTACCGTCCTGGCGCAAGGGGTGCCGGTGGGAATCTCCGACGGGTTGAAGGAGGCCCCTGGCTGGAAACAGGTCAAGGACAACGTCGCGGGCGAAAGCCAGTACCTCAAGTCGGACGGCTGCCTGGTCGCGGCCAAGGTACGGGGAAACCAGGCGGCGCTGGCCGCAGGCGATGACCGCGCCTCCACCGTGGCGCTGTTCAAATACCTGGATCCCACCATCCTTCCTGAGTACCTGAAGACCGGGACGCTGCGCTGGGGGAACGACCCCGAAGCGCCGCCCCGCACGGTGGAGGTATTGGCGCTGGAACCGGCGGTCCCGCAGGGCGGCCGTGCCACGGCGGTGCTGGCCCGCCTTTTCGCCACCGCCGGCTCTTCCGTGTACGTCAGCGTGTCTTGCCCGGACGCCGCAACGCTGGCCTCGGCCCGGGCCGACGTGGCTGCGTCGCTGCCCTTGCTGCCGCCGTCGAACTGAGCTGTCCCCTCGGCACGCGGACTGAACGCCAGGCCGTGGGCTGCCTTCCCCGGGAGTTGCCTGTGCCCGGCAGCGGGGCCCTGCGATGCCACCGGGGATAGAATTGCAGGGTGCCCGCCTACCTCGACCACGCTGCCACCACCCCATTGTCGGCCGAAGCGCTGGCCGTCCTGACCCGTGAACTAAGCCGTACGGGAAACCCGTCCTCACTGCACGGATCCGGCCGCAGGGCGCGGCGGGCCGTGGAGGACGCCCGGGAAACTGTAGCGGCGGCAGCCGGAGCCCATCCCTCCGAAGTGATCTTCACCTCCGGCGGGACCGAGGCAGACAACCTGGCCGTCAAGGGCCTGTATTGGTCCCGTGTTGCCGAAGACCCGGCGCGTCGACGGATCCTGTGCTCCGCCGTCGAACACCACGCCGTCCTGGACACCGTGGAATGGCTGGAGCGGCACGAGGGCGCACAGGTGACGTGGCTTCCCGTGGACGGCGACGGCGTGGTGGACCTCGAGGCCCTGGCCGCCGAACTTGCCCGCGACCCCGCTTCCATAGCGCTGGTGACCGTCATGTGGGCCAACAACGAGGTCGGCACCATCCAGCCGGTCGCGCGGATCGTGGAACTGGCCCACGCCGCAGGGGTGCCCGTGCACTCAGACGCAGTGCAGGCCTTCGGCTCGGTGCCCGTCAACTTCAAGGAGTCGGGACTGGACGCGATGTCCGTCTCCGGACACAAGATTGGCGGACCCGTGGGGGTTGGCGCGCTCCTGCTTGGCCGCGCGGTCAAGCTGACTCCCGTCCAGCACGGCGGCGGACAGGAACGCGACGTCCGCTCAGGAACCCTGGACACGGCGTCCATTGCAGCGTTCGCGGCAGCGGCCGGCGCCGCGGTTTCGGCGCTGCCCGTGGAAAGCGCGCGCATCGCGGCCCTCCGCGACCTGCTGATCCAGGGCGTGCAGGACCGGGTGCCGGACGCCGTGCTGCGTGGCGCGCCCGGAGAGGGCCGGTTGCCCGGTAACGCGCATTTCACTTTCCCCGGTTGTGAAGGCGATTCCCTGCTGTTCCTGCTGGACTTGGCCGGAGTGGAATCCTCAACCGGTTCAGCGTGTACGGCCGGTGTGCCACGGCCCTCGCACGTTCTCCTGGCAATGGGGCTGGACGAGGAAACGGCCCGTGGCGCCCAGCGCTTCACCCTGGGCCACGCCTCAACGGGCGCCGACGTCGAGGCACTCCTGGCGGCGCTTCCCGACGCGTACGCACGGGCCCGGCAGGCGGGCATGGCCGGCCACGAATCCTCGATCCAGACCGCCGCCACGGCAGCCCGCCACGGGGGCTTTTGACCACGGGATTCCCTGGGCGTCCCGCGGCAGTGGATGCGTGCCGGCTGCCGGGCCCGGGCTGATTTGCAGGCGGAACGTAGAATGGATAGGCGGAGATCGTTTCCGGTCCAGCCCGGTCCCGCCCCAACAAGCCACTTCCTCCCGACAGAAAGCCAGCATGCGAGTTCTAGCAGCCATGAGCGGCGGCGTTGATTCCGCCGTTGCCGCCGCCCGCGCCGTCGAAGCGGGACATGACGTCGTCGGCGTCCACCTGGCGCTGTCCCGGATGCCCGGAACCCTCCGCACGGGGAGCCGTGGCTGCTGCACCATAGAAGACTCGCGGGATGCGTGGCGCGCCTGTGACGTCCTCGGCATCCCCTACTACGTCTGGGATTTCTCCGAACGCTTCAAGGAGGACGTGGTCCAGGACTTCATCGACGAATACGCGGCGGGCCGCACGCCCAACCCCTGCATGCGCTGCAACGAGCGGATCAAGTTCGCGGCGCTGCTGGAGAAGGCCCTGGCCCTGGGCTTCGATGCTGTCTGCACCGGCCACTACGCCAAGGTCATCGAGGATTCCGACGGCAACCGTGAACTCCACCGTGCCGCCGACTGGGCAAAGGACCAGAGCTACGTGCTCGGAGTCCTGACCCACGAACAGCTGAAGCACTCCATGTTCCCGCTCGCAGACACCCCGTCCAAGGCCGAGGTGCGGGCCGAAGCCGAGCGCCGCGGCCTCTCCGTGGCCAACAAGCCGGACAGCCACGACATCTGCTTCATCCCGGACGGAGACACAGCCGGGTGGCTGGCCGAGAAGATCGACATGGCCACCGGTGACATCGTGGATGAAACGGGCGCCAAGGTTGGGGAACACCCGGGTGCCAACGCCTTCACGGTGGGCCAGCGGCGCGGCCTGAAGCTGGGCCGGCCGGCCGCGGACGGAAAGCCGCGGTTCGTCCTGGAGATCCGCCCCAAGGAGAACAAGGTGGTGGTAGGTCCGGAAGCCCTGCTCGCCATCGACGAGATCCAGGGCATCAAGGTCTCCTGGGCCGGGCTTCCCATTGCCGAAGTGGGGACGGGCGAAGCCTTTGCCTGCCATGCCCAGGTCCGGGCCCACGGTGACCCCGTCCCGGCCCGTGCCTGGATGGAACAGGCCCCTGACGGCCGAACCGCTGCCGCCCGCCTCATGGTCCGCCTCGACGACCCCCTGCGGGGCGTGGCCCCGGGCCAGACGATCGTCCTTTACCAGGGCACCCGCGTCCTGGGCCAGGCCACCATCGACGCCGCCCGGTCGCTCCAGCGCGCAGAACTCTAGGGCAGCTGCGCCCCTGCCGCTTTCCCGGCGAGGGCCGATGCCCGGCACGGAAAACGCCGTCACGCCATGGCGCGGGGCGGCGTTTGCCGTACCCGGACCGTCGGGCATGGAGCGCTGCCCGGCAAAAAGTGGTTGCCCGGGTAAATTTTGTGTCTCAACTCACTTAAATGGCGCACCCGGGTGCTGACTCTCTGATTGAATCTACCCATCAGCACTGCGCGCCGCGGCCTGGGCTCATGCGTTCCGTGGCCGGCTCGCAGGTACTCATCGGACAGAAAGTTCAGAGATGACCAAGAGCAACAAAGCACTGCACGGCGCCATCGCGCTGGCAGGCATCTCCGCGCTCGCACTGACGGCCTGCACGGGCCCGTCGGGCGGCGGCGGATCATCCACCGGCGGCACCGGAGGCAACACCATCACCCTCGGGACGACGGACAAAGTGGTCACGCTCGACCCCGCAGGGTCCTACGACGCCGGTTCGTTCCTGGTGATGAACCAGGTCTATCCCTTCCTCCTGAACGCCAAGCCCGGCAGTGCGGACGCGTCCCCGGACATCGCCGAGTCGGCGTCCTTCACGGCGCCCACGGAATACACCGTCAAGCTCAAGCCGGGCCTGAAGTTCGCCAACGGCCACGCCCTGACCTCGTCCGACGTGAAATTCTCCATCGACCGCGTGGTGAAGATCGCCGACCCCAACGGCCCCGCCTCGCTCCTGAGCAACCTTGAATCCGTGGAGGCAACGGACGACACCACGGTCGTCTTCAAGCTCAAGGCGGCCAACGACCAGGTTTTCCCCGGGGTCCTGGCGTCCAACTCCGGACCGATCATCGACGAGGAAGTCTTCCCCGCGGACAAGGTCATGGGCGACGACGACATCGTCAAGGCCAAGCCCTTCGCCGGTCCCTACAGCATTGACAGCTACAAGAAGAACGAACTGATCAGCCTCTCGGTGAACTCCGACTACCAGGGCCTGCTGGGCAAGCCCGCCAACGACGGCGCCAACATCAAGTACTACGCCGACGCGAACAACCTCAAGCTCGACATCCAGGAGGGCAATATCGACGTTGCCGGCCGCTCGCTGACCGCCACCGACGTCGCGGACCTGGAAGGCAACTCCAAGGTCAAGGTGCACAAGGGGCCGGGCGGGGAACTGCGCTACATCGTCTTCAACTTCGACACCATGCCCTTTGGTGCCAAAGCTCCCGACGCCGATCCGGCCAAGGCCCTTGCGGTCCGCCAGGCGATGGCAAACATCGTGGACCGCGACGCCATTGCCAACCAGGTCTACAAGGGCACCTACCTTCCCGCGTACTCCGTGGTGCCGGAAGGCTTCCTCGGTGCGACCCAGCCGCTGAAGGACCTCTACGGCAACGGCGGGAAGCCGGACCTGGAGAAGGCCAAGAAGGTGTTCGCCGACGCCGGCATCAGCGGACCGGTGAACATCAAGCTCCAGTACAACCCGGACCACTATGGCAGCTCCTCCGGCGACGAATACGCCATGATCAAGGAACAGCTTGAAAAGTCCGGCCTCTTCACCGTGGACCTGCAGTCCACCGAGTGGGTCACCTACTCCAAGGACCGCACCGCCGACGCCTACCCCGTCTACCAGCTGGGCTGGTTCCCGGACTACTCCGACCCGGACAACTACCTCACCCCGTTCTTCGTTCCCGGAAACTTCCTGAAGAACCACTACGACAACCCCGAGGTGGCATCCCTGATCCAGAAGCAGCTGACCACTGTGGACAAGGATGAGCGGGTCAAGCTCCTGGGCGAGGCACAGGAAGCCGTTGCCAAGGACCTCTCCACCCTGCCGTTGCTGCAGGGCGCCCAGGTCCTGGTGGCAGGGGCGGACGTCAAGGGCGTGGAGACCACCCTGGATGCTTCCTTCAAGACCCGCCTGGGTGTCATCTCCAAATAGTCCGGCCACTTCTGCCCGCGGCGGCAACGAGGCGGGATGCCACCGGCATCCCGCCTCGTTGGCCGCCACCGCCGGTCCCCGGGGGAAGACCGGCACGGGCCCCCTAGCTTTTAGGTAATTCCATGACCACATTGATTGAAGCGCCGCCGGAGGACTCCGACGGACTGCTCCCGGCGAAGAAGAAATCGTCCGGAGGCGGACTCGGCCAGTACATCCTGATCCGCTTCCTCCTGATTTTCCCCACCATCCTCATCCTGGTCACCATGGTGTTCTTCCTGATGAGGATCACCGGGGACCCCATTACTGCCGCCATGGGCGGCCGGCTCCCGCCCAACCAGCTGCAGCAGCGGATCACCGCCGCCGGCTACGACCGCCCGCTGATCGTCCAGTACTTCGAGTACCTGGGCCAGCTGGTGACCGGCAACTTCGGCACCACCCTTTCCGACAACCGCAAGGTGACGGAAATGCTCACCACCTACGGCTCGGCCACCCTGGAACTGAGCATCAATGCCCTGATCGTGGCGCTGCTCGTGGGCATCCCCCTGGGGATGCTGGCCGCGCACCGCCGGGACCACGTACCGGACGCCGTCCTGCGCATCTTCGCCATCCTCTGCTACGCCACGCCCGTGTTCTTCGCCGGGCTGCTGCTGAAGCTGACCTTCTCCGTATGGCTGGGCTGGCTGCCTGTTGCCGGAAGGGCCAGGACCTCCACGGAACTGGCCCTGACATCACTGGAAGCCCCCACGGGCATCTACTGGCTCGATTCCCTGCGCAGCGGCAACATGGCAGCGCTGGGCGACGTGACGGCCCACGCCGTGCTGCCGGCCGTCGCCCTTGGGCTGCTGACGGCCGGAATCTTCCTGCGCCTGGTACGGACCAACGTCATCGGCACACTCGGCAAGGACTACGTCGAAGCAGGCAGGTCCCGCGGGGTGAGCGAGTTCCGGCTGGTGACCAAGCACGCCTACAAGCCGGCCCTGATTCCCATCATCACGGTAATGGGCCTGCAGATTGCCGTGATGCTCGGCGGTGCAGTGCTGACCGAGAAGACCTTCGAATGGAAGGGGCTGGGTTTCCAGCTGGCAACCTACCTGACAGCCCGGGACTATGTTGCCGTACAGGGCATCGTGGTGCTGCTGGCGGTCATCGTTGCCACCACCAACTTCATCGTGGACGTCATTGCCGCGCTGATCGATCCCCGCGTGAGGTACTGACCATGTCTGCAACAGAAGTTCCGGTACCCGTGGCCAACCCACGGGAATCCCTGTTACTGCGGCTGCCGGTGGTCTCCCACGTGCGCCAAAGCGTGGGGCTGCAGCGGGGGATGCTCCTCATGGGGCTTGTCCTGACGGGCGTGTTTCTCCTGACGGCCCTGCTCGCCCCGGTGATCGCACCCTACGGCTTCGCCCAGTTGTCCGACGCCGGGGGCAACTTCCCCGCGCAGCAGGCCCCCGGCGGCAAGCATCCCCTGGGCACCACCGTCGGAGGCTACGACGTCCTTTCCCGGGTCATGTGGGGAACGCAGACGGCACTGCTGGTGATCGTGATCGCCGTCGTGCTCTCCATCTTCGCCGGCGTCATCCTGGGCCTGGTCAGCGGCTACATCGGCGGGTGGCTGGACCGGATCCTCGTGGTCGTGGCAGACGCCATCTATGCCTTCCCCTCGCTGCTGCTGGCCATCGTCATGGCCATCGTGATCAGCGGCGGCCAATCCAGCCTCTTCGGTGGCGTGTTCGCGGCGGCGATTTCCATCACGGTGGTGTTCATCCCCCAGTACTTCCGGGTGATCAGGGCGGAGACCATCCGCCTCAAGGCCGAGCCCTTCGTCGAGTCGGCCAAGGTGGTGGGCGCCTCGAACCTGCGCATCATCACCCGCCACATCTACCGGAACGCCACACGGACGCTGCCGCTGATCTTCACGCTCAACGCGTCGGAGGCCATCCTCACCCTCGCCGCGCTGGGTTTCCTGGGCTTCGGCATCGAGCCCAGCTCGGCCTCCGAATGGGGCTTCGACCTGAGCAAGGCGCTCGCCGACACCACCTCCGGAATCTGGTGGACCGGTGTCTTCCCCGGCCTGGCGATCGTGTGGGTGGTCCTGGGACTGACCCTTGTGGGCGAAAGCATCAACGACCTGAACGATCCCCGCCTGCGCGGACGCAAACGCACCAAACGCAGGGTCCCGGCCGCTCCGGCTGCCAACGCCGCACCGGGAGCCGACCACGAATCGAGGAACCAGTGACCGAACAACGGGACACATCACCCGGCATGACGGGCCCCGACGGGAAAACCGTCCTGGACATCGACAACCTCCAGGTCACTTTCGCCACCGACGGCGGTGACGTCCACGCCGTCAAGGACGTCAGCCTGGACCTCAAGGCCGGCGAGGTGCTGGCCATCGTGGGGGAGTCCGGTTCCGGCAAGACCGTCACCGCGAAAACCATCCTTGGCCTCCTGCCGGAAACAGCCACCAGTTCCGGTGCCGTGCTCATCAACGGCACCAACATCATCAGCCTCAGCCCTGCCCGGCTCCGCCAGATCCGCGGACGGGACGTGGCCATGGTGTTCCAGGAACCATCAACGGCGCTGAACCCCGTCTTCACCGTCGGCTGGCAGATCGCGGAGGGCATTCGCGCCCACTCCGGCCAAGGCGGCGGCGCCCGCGTCTCAGCCAGGGAAGCCAAGGAGCGGGCCATCGAGGCCCTGCGGAAGGTGGGTATCCCGGATCCGGAACACCGGGTCAACTACTATCCGCACCAGTTCTCCGGCGGACAGAAGCAGCGGGTGGTGATCGCTGCAGCCCTGGCCCTGAACCCCGGGCTGATCGTGGCCGATGAACCAACCACAGCCCTGGACGTCACTGTCCAGGCCGAAATACTCGAGCTGCTCCGGGACCTGCGGAACCAGTACGGCACCTCCATTGTGCTGATCACGCACAACATGGGCGTGGTGGCAGACCTCGCCGACAGGGTGGTGGTCATGTATCGGGGCGACATTGTCGAGGAAGCTCCGGCCCCCAGGCTGTTCGCCGAACCGCGGCAGGAGTACACGCGTCAACTCCTGGCCGCCGTACCGCACCTGGGCCGCAACTCCGCCTCCGAAGGCATGACGGAGCGGAGCCACCAGGACGGGGAGATCCTCGTGGAAGCCCGCGACCTGACCATTGAATACCCGGGCCGGCTGGGCACGCCCGCCTTCAAGGCCGTTGACGGCGTCAGCTTCACGCTGTCCCGGGGCGAGGTGTTCGGACTGGTGGGGGAGTCCGGTTCCGGCAAGACCACCATTGGCCGCGCCATCGCCGGCCTTAACCGGACCACCGGGGGCAGCCTCAAGGTCCTGGGCTACGAGATGTTGAACATGCGGGAGAAGACGTTCAAGCCGCTCCGCAAGGATATCGGTTTCGTCTTCCAGGACCCGGCCGCCTCGTTCAACCCTCAGCTGACCATCGGCGAATGCATCGCAGAACCCATGCTGATCCACACCAGGCCCAGCGACGCGCAGGCGCGCAAACGCGTCGGTGAGCTGCTCGAATCAGTCCAGCTGCCGGCGTCGTACGCGGGCCGCTATCCCCACGAGCTCTCCGGCGGACAGCGGCAGCGTGCCTCCCTGGCGCGGGCCCTGAGCCTGAACCCGAGGCTGCTGATTGCGGACGAGCCGACGTCGGCCCTGGACGTCTCGGTGCAGGCGAAGGTCCTGGAACTGTTCCGGGACATCCAGCAGGAGTTCGGCTTCGGCTGTCTGTTCATCAGCCACGACCTTGCCGTGGTGGACATCCTCTCCACCTGGGTGGGGGTGCTCTACAAGGGCAAACTGGTGGAGCAAGGGATTGGCAACCAGGTCATGGGAAGCCCCCGGCACGACTACACGCGCCGGCTCATCGCCTCCCTTCCCGTGCCGGACCCGGGTGAGCAGTCGCGGCGGCGGGAAACCAACAGGGCACTGCTGGGGTTGTGACACCGGGCAGGACCTGCCTCCGGGGCGCCGGTACGGCAAACGCCGTACCGGCGCTTAACAGCCCGTGCGATCATGGCCGCTGCCCATAGACTGGAACCATGACGCAGCACAACCTCCACTCCTCCGATTCCGACGACTACGACCCCTCCGCCAGTTCGCTGGCCGGACAGGTGGACCAGTCGGTGATGGCTGAACTGCTGTCAATACGCTCCAGTATCGACAACATCGATGCGACGCTGGTTTACCTCCTGGCCGAACGGTTCAAGGCCACCCAGAAGGTGGGCTTCCTCAAGGCCACCCACCAACTTCCTGCCGGTGACCCGGGCCGGGAAGCAGCGCAGATCGCCAGGCTTCGCAGGCTCGCTGAAGATGCCCACCTGGATCCGGCCTTCGCCGAGAAGTTCCTGAATTTCATCATCGGTGAAGTGATCCGGCACCACGAGGCCATCGCCGAAGACCACCAGGCGGCGTCCGGCCGGCAGGCGCAGGCGCCGACACCCGCGTGACCGCCGCACAGCCCGGCGCCGCCATGTCGGTGCCGGAACGGACCGTACCCACAGAAGTAACCGCCACCGCGCTTGGCCCGTGGCCCGGCGACGACCCCCTGGAAGCCGCACGGACCATCCGCGGCGAACTGGGCAGCCCGCATGTCCCGTTCCTCGCAGAGCTTCCCGCCCGTGGCGTCGGCAGTGACGCGCTGGGCCGCACCGCGTCACTGCTGGAGGAGCTGGCAGTGGACGTCCAGCCTTTCGGCTGGCGGCTGGTGGACCGGCCCGGCCGGGACCACCGCCGGGCGGCCTCTGCATTGTCCACTGACATCAACGTCCTGGCCGACGTAGCCGGGGCGGAGGACAGCACGGCGCCGGAGGTCAAGGTGCAGCTGGTTGGCCCGTTGAGCCTGGCCGCCGGACTGCACCTGCACAACGGTGAGCGGGCACTGATCGACCATGGTGCCCGCAGGGATCTCGCCGCGTCACTGGCCGCCGGAGTGAAAGGTTACCTCCGCCGGGTCGCCGCTGCCGTCCCCGGGGCGCGGATCGTGGTCCAGGTCGATGAACCCGACATCGCGGCGGTCCTGGCCGGCACCATTCCCACCGCCAGTGGCTACCGCACCCTCCGTTCCGTCCCCGCGTCCGAGGCCCGGGAATCCTGGCGACTGGTGCTGGAGGCGCTGCACGCCGCCGGGGCCGGAGAGGCCGTGGTGGCAGTGCCGGAAGTCGAGGCGCCCTTTGAACAGATCCTGGCGGCCGGCGCGGACGGAATCGCAGTGCCCGTCAAAGCGTTGACTACGCGCCAGTGGGAGCAGCTGGCCGGCGCAGCGGAGGCGGGGAAGCGGCTCTGGATCGGGGCGCTCGATGTCACAGCCGGGGACCTCCCCAAAACGGCTGCGTGCGTCGATGGAGTATGGCGCCCCTGGCGGCAGCTTGGCCTTGCCCCGTCACTGCTTGGCAGTGTCCGGGTCACGCCTTCGGATGGTCTGGCGGGACTGACCCCGGCACGCGCGAAGGACGTCCTGTCCAGGCTGACCAGGATTGCTGACGGCCTCAACCAGCAGGTCCTCGGCTAGCGTCCTCAGACCCTGTTCTCCCACCTGTCCGGCTGGGCGTATCCCGGAAGGAAGGCCTGCGCCCGGTTGCCCCCGGCATAAGGACGCAACCTGTAGTCGAAGCTGCCGGCATAGACCAGCACCAGGCCGATCTGGGGCTGGATGACCTTGACCTGGATGCGGTGCTTTCCTGCCGGCCCGCCGGCAGGGTCCCACCATTGTTCAGCGTACGCCTTGGCATCCAGGGCGCCCGGCAGGGGGATGCGAAGCGGGCCGAGGAGCAGCCGCGACGCCTCGGACACGCCGCGCAGCTTCCCGTCCGCGGTCACGCTGAGGTTCAGGTCAGTGACCAGGCGCCGGTACCGGCCCACGTAATCCACGAGCTGGGAGCGTCCGTGCCGCCCGGTGATGCTGGTGGTGTCCTGGAACATCCGGGTGCGGCCGGGGAATCGGATCTCCCGCCGTGCTGTCAGGCTGGAGCGGCCGAACGGGTCCAGGTGTGCATGGTTCTCGATCCTGAACGGGACGCCTTCGCCGTACTCGGGGAAGAACGCTTCCTCGCTGCCGGTCAGCCGCAGCAGCGGCCGGAGCCAGGCCTGCCGGCAGCCCACGACGTCGAAGGTCCCCTCACCCACGCCGTACTGTCCCGAGCCGGGGGCCAGGGAGAAGTAGTCCTGCAGTTCAGGCTGCAGCCTGCGGAAGTCTTCACCGAGGGCCTGCTCGTAAATGGGGGTGCTCATGCTGGACCTCTCGCTGGGATGATGCGCTGGAATCACAATCTACCGGCAGCCTTGAGCCGAATGTACATGTCGGCCAGCCGGGGCGGCAGCTGGTGGGGTTCGGCGTCGACCACTTCCACGCCGAATCGGCGCAGCTCGGCGCTGACGGCGGTGCGCTGCAGGAGCGCCCGTTCCGCCGCGGCGGCACGGAAGACGCCCGCGGCGTCCTCCCGTTCGTCCAGCATGGTTCCCAGCTGCGGGTCACGGACCGCCGCAACCACTACCGTGTGCTGTGCGGCGAGCTGCGCGGCTGCAGGGATGAGGCCTTCCTCCGGCGCGCCCCCGTCCAGGCTGGTGAGCAGCACTACGAGTGAACGGTGGGCCGTGGCAGCCCGTACCTGCGCGGGGACGGCGGCCCAATCCATTTCGATGAGTTCCGGTTCCAGCGGTGCCATCGCCTGCACCAGCCGCCCCAGGAGGTTGCCCTTGCCCGCGGACCCGGCGCGGGCACGCATCCTCCGGTCGAAGGCCAGGAAGTCCACCCGGTCTCCACCGCGTTCGGCCAGGACGCCAAGCAGCAGCGCCGCTTCCAATCCGGTATCAAGGCGGGTTTCGTCGTCGATCCTTGCAGCGGAGGTGCGCGAGGTGTCCAGGACCATCACCACCCGCCGGTCGCGTTCGGGGCGCCAGGTCCGGACCACGACGGCGGAGCGCCGGGCCGTTGCCCGCCAGTCGATGGAGCGGACATCGTCCCCGCGGACGTAATCACGGAGCGAATCGAACTCCGTGCCGGCGCCGCGGATCTGCACGGCGGCTTTGCCGTCCAGTTCACGGAGCTTCTGCAGCTTTGACGGCAAATGGCGCCGCGACGTGAAGGGCGGGAGGACCCGGAGGGAACCTGCGGCTGCGATGGTCTGCTGGCGTGCTGCCAGCAGGAGCGGCCCGTAGGAGCGGACGGTGATGTGCGGGGATTTCAGGTCCCCGCGCCGGACCGGCCGCAGGACCACTGTGGCCCGCCTGCCCTCCCCGGCCGGAACGTCGATCTGCTGGACCGGATTTACGGCTCCGGCGGATGGTTGCCAGCCGTCGCGGAAGGAACCCCGCACCCGGCGACGGCCGTCGTTGTGGATGGCCAGCCCGGCATCCGCCCGCGCGTTCAGGGTGACGCTGGCCGCTCCGCTGCGGATGATCCGGAGTGAACGCGGCGAGCCGGCGAGCGCTGCGTCCACGCCTGCCAGCGCGGCCAGCGCTGCGGCAACAGCGAAGAATGTGCCCCATCCGGGCAGCAGCAGGACCGGAACGATCCCCAGCAGAACCAACAGGACGAACCGTCCGGAAACGGCCATCAGCGCGGGACGGGGACCGAGGCCAGGATGCTGCCCAGCACGTCGTCCACCCGCACGCCGTCCATTTGCGCCTCAGGCTGGAGTGCCACCCGGTGCCGCAGGCAGGGCAGCGCCAGCGCCTTCACGTCGTCCGGGGTGACGAACGTCCTTCCGGACAACCATGCCCAGGCGCGGGAGGTGTTGAGCAGGGCTGTCGCTCCGCGCGGCGAGACGCCCAGCAGGAAGGAGGGGGCACTCCGGGTGGCCCGCACCACGTCCACGATGTAGCCCACGATCTCGGTGGCGACGTCGACGTGCGCCACGGCGCGCCTGGCACGTTCGAGGTCCTGGGCGTCCGCCACCTTCCGGACACCTGCCGCGGCCAGGTCGCGGGGGTCGAAGCCGGCGGCGTGGCGCCTGATGACTTCCATCTCATCGGCCCGCTCCGGCAGCGGCATGGTCAGCTTGAGCAGGAACCGGTCAAGCTGGGCTTCGGGCAGGGGATAGGTGCCCTCATATTCCACCGGGTTCTGCGTGGCGGCGACCAGGAAGGGTGAGGGCAGCGGCCGGGGTTGCCCGTCCACCGAAACCTGCCGCTCCTCCATGGCTTCCAGGAGGGACGCCTGGGTCTTGGGCGGTGTCCTGTTGATCTCGTCGGCAAGCATGAGGTTGGTGAAGACCGGACCTTCACGGAAGGTGAACTCGGACGTATGGGAATCGTAGACCAGGGACCCGGTGACGTCGCCGGGCATCAGGTCCGGCGTGAACTGGACACGTTTCGTGTCGAGGTCCAGGGCGGCGGAGAGCGCGCGCACCAGCAGGGTTTTGGCGACCCCCGGTACTCCCTCCAGCAGCACGTGGCCGTGGGACAGCAGTGCAATGAGCATGCCCGTGACGGTGGCGTCCTGCCCGACCACTGCCTTGGCCACCTCCCGCCGCACGTCCAGGAGTGCCTGCCGTGCCGTGTCCTGTTCCAGGGGATCCAGGACCCGCTGGCCGCTGGGGTGTTCGTTCATCGGCTCTTAACCTCTTTCTCCAGGGTTTGCAGTTCCCGTGCCCAGGCCACCAGGCGTGCCTCGTTGCGGGGATGTTCACCAAACAGTTCCCGGACTTCGGCGGCCGGCCGGCCCAGCGATCGGGCCGCGGCGGCCGTAACCTGCTCGGCGGTGGCACCCGGACCGAGCCGGAGGGACGCGGCGAGCCGGGACAACGTTCCGGCGCGCAGGTTGTCCCGTGCCTGTTCGTCAGCCCGGGCGTCGTGGTACAGGCGGGCCCGGCCTTCCGCGGTTTCCACGGCCTGGACCACCACGGGAAGCGGTTCGAAGACCAGCGGTCCCTGCCGGCGGCCACGCCAGGCCATCGCGGCCAAGGCAACTATCACCAGCCAGGGCCCGACGAACCGGGCCCAGTCCGGGGTCAGTTCCCCCAGGGTGCGGGGCGTGCCGTCCACGGCCACCTCGCCCAGTGACGGCAGGTACCAGACCAGGTCCGCGGAACTGCCCAGCAGCCGGAGCGCGAGCGCGGCGTGGCCCATGGAATCCAAGTGTCCGTTGTCCAGCACGGCGGTGCTGCCCAGGACTACGAGCCGGCCGTCCGCGCTGACGGAAAGCAGCCCGGCGGGGGAGCCGGGCGGACGGTAACAAGTGGTGCCGCCGTCGTAAACGAAGCCCGACCCGCCATTTACCTGACCCGCCGCCTGCGCGTCCGGCAGGGCGCAGCCCGGCTCCAGTGCGGGGGATCCGTCCGGCACGACGCCGGCCTGCCGGACGCCGCTGTCCAGGGCGCGCAGCGTGTCGAACCGTGGCGAGACCACCACTGTCCGTGTGCTTGCCGCCGTCAGCGACTTGATCCGGTCCGCATCCAGGATGCCGTTCCGGTCATAGAGCAGCAGGGTGGGGGCTTCGCCTGCCGTCAGGGCGTCCATGGCTTCCCCGTGCGTCCGGGCATCATGGACTTCCACGCCGTGGCGGCCCAGGATCTGTGCCACAGCCCGCGCCCCGCCCGGGCCCGCATTGCTGACGGACAGCGGAACGTTGTCCCCCTTGGGCGCCAGCTGGCCCCAGACCACCAGGCCGAGCGCGACGGCGACCACGGCAGCCAGCGCGGCACGTCCCCGGTGCCGCCGCATCCTCGAGCGGAGCCGGCCGGCCTTCCCGCCCGGGGCACCCTCCCTGGCGGTGCCGGCCTCCTCCGCGGTGCCTGCCTGATCCGCGGGTCCCGTTATCTCCGCGATGCCCGTCACCGCAGGTCCGCCGGTTCAGGCAGCGCGGGGGAGCGGTGCGGTTTGGCGGACTCTAGTTCCTGGTCCAGGCGGAGCATGTCCCGGTAAATTTCCTGCCCGGCAGGCTTTCCGCCGTAACGGACGGCGTCGAACTCTGCCGCTGCCCAGGCAAGCTGCGGGGCGTAGGTGGTGAAGGGCACCGCGAGATCGCGCACAACCTCGTCGGCGGTGCGGCCAGGCTGTGGGTCGATGATGGTCCTGTCTTCCGCCGAGCGGACCAGGGCGCGGAAGCGGTCCACCACCGCTTCCTCCCAGCGCCCCGCCGCGGCTGAGCCTTCGGCGCGCCGCCGGAAATCGTCCGCTGTGGTGGCGGTATCGGCGTCGAAGATGTCCTTTCCTGGCCGGCGGGCGGCAGGGTTCAGCCGCGGACGGGCCAGGATGATGGCGACTGCCACGACCAGGACGACGACGATGGCAATGACCGGGGAAGGGACTGCGCCGCCTGCGTCGCCGGGACCGCCCAGCGATGCGAGCCAGTCAAGGAAGTCCTGCCAGGCCTTGCCGAGCCAGGACGGCTGGGCCTCCCGGTATTCAGGTTTGGCCAGTTCCTCCGCCGCCCACTGGCGCGCCTGCCCGGAATCAGGGAGGACCGGCGGCTCAGCGGACATCCGGCCAGGCTCCTCCGGCGTGCCCTTGTGCGGGCCCAGGCCCGGTGTTCCTGCCCGGCACGCCATCAGGATCAGCCCCGGACTCCAGGAGCCTCAGGAGAGTGATGTCCAGTCCGTCCTTGCGCATCCGGAGGTCCATATACAGCAAAGCCATGACACAGGTCTGGAACGCGTAGCCCAGGGCGCCCACCACGCCGCCCAGCACCGCGGTGGCAACGCCCACCGCCACCGCCGCGCCGGCATCCGGCCCGCTTCCGCCGTTGGGGGAGGCCACACTGGTCAGGAAGCCGGTCAGCAGGCTGACGGGGATCATCACCACCTGGCTGATAACGCCCACCAGGATGCTCACCACCAGGGTGATCCCCAGGATCCGCCACCAGTTGGACCGGGTGAGCTGCCAGGACCGCCGCAGCGCAGCCACGGGCCCCAGTTCCTCGATTACCACCGCCGCGGGCGCCACCATCACCTTGATGGCAATCCAGACAAAGACCGCGAAGAAGGCGGGAATGAGCGGAATCAGGAAGAGAAGGCCGGAGGACCGGTCGGTGCCGGCCGCGAGGGCCACTGCGGCGCCGGCCAGCAGCAGGAACGCCAGCAGCGCCGCGGCCATCAACAGGGCCGCCAAGCCGATCAGCGCGCCTGCGCGGGATTTGGAGAGCGACCACATCCGGCGGAAACCTGTCCGCCTGTTCAGGATCGAGCGGGCCACCGGCACCACCATGGCGCCCTGGAGGACCGCCGAGAGGAACATCGTCAGGATCCCGGCCGCCGTCAGGGCGCCGAAGAAGCCAAACCCCATGGCGGCGAGGTCCGCGGGACTGGCGCTGTCCACCCAGTCTTCGATGGAACCGGACGACACCGCGGTCATGGCCGTGACGACCGCGGCAACAATCGCGGACAGCGACTGCGCCAGCAGCGCAGCACCGAGCATGGCCTGCGGATTCCGCCGGATGGCCTGGAAGGATCCGTCAAGGATTTCGCCGAACATCAGCGGCCGCAGCGGAATGATCCCTGGCTTGGGCGGAGCCACGTAGCGCGGCTGGCCATATCGACTTCCGGGGTAGGGCTGACCGTACGGAGGAACCTGCTGAGGCTGGGGGTAGCCGTTTCCGGGCTGCGCGGTGGGCGGACCCATCCACGGCTGCTGCCGGCCGTAGCCGGGGTAGCCCGCCTGGGGTGCTGCACCTCCCCACTGTCCGGGTGGCGCCCACGTCGGCGTGCCGCCCCACGGTCCACCGCCCTGCGCAGGGGCCTGGTCCGGCGTCCGCGGCCGGCCCTCGTCCGGGCCGTGGGAGGGCGGTCCGGGCACGCCCGGTTCCTGGCGTCCTGAATCCTGCTCTGACACGCTGTTCCTTCCCCCAATCCCAGCCGGACTGGCGTCCCGTGGCCGGCCCTGGCGTCGCCGGCCGGCGGGAAGGTCCGGCACGCTCCCAGCCTATAGTTCCGGCGTCGGGCGTCCTAGCGTTGCGCCATGCCGAACGCGCTCAACACGACAAAGCCCCTCTGATAAGGGAATATATAACTATGAAGGCACGCATTCTGGTGGTTGATGATGATGAAGCGCTGGCCGAAATGATTGGAATTGTTCTTCGCAACGACGGCTTCGAACCCGTCTTCTGCGCCGACGGCGCCCAGGCGCTTGACACCTTCCGGTCATCCCGGCCGGACCTGGTACTGCTGGACCTCATGCTTCCCGGCGTGGACGGCATCGAGGTCTGCCGGCAGATCCGGTCCGAGTCCGATGTTCCCATCGTCATGCTCACCGCAAAGTCGGACACATCCGACGTCGTCCGCGGCCTGGAATCCGGCGCCGACGACTACGTGCCCAAGCCCTTCAAGCCTGCCGAACTCGTTGCCCGTGTCCGCGCCAGGCTGCGCCCGGGCGACCAAAAGGCCCCTGAAACACTGCGGATAGCCGACATCACCATCGATGTCGCCGGCCACACCGTCAGCCGAGGAAACGAGCGGATCTCCCTGACGCCGCTTGAATTCGACCTGCTGGTGGCCCTTGCCCGGAAACCGTGGCAGGTGTTCACCCGCGAGCTCCTCCTCGAACAGGTGTGGGGTTACCGCCACGCGGCAGACACCCGGCTGGTCAACGTCCATGTCCAGCGCCTGAGGTCCAAGATCGAGCAGGACCCGGAAGCCCCGGAAGTTGTATTGACGGTGCGTGGTGTCGGCTACAAAGCAGGGGCCTGACCCCGCATCCTCCGACGGGGAACGCCCGGCCGGCGTCCCCCTGCAGGCGACCCCCGGGGATGCCGCGTCACCTGGGGAGCACCCGACGCCGGAACCCCGCCACGTGCCCGAACACACCGACGCCATCACGCCGCGCTACCGGCGGTTCGCCTTCCGTTGGCGGATCTGGCAGCGGCGCGCACTGATCGTCAGCCTCCGCGTGGCCCGCCTGGTAGGAACCGGCGTCCGGCGGTTCCTGCCCGCACTGCGGTATGTGGGGCGTGCCCTGCAGCGGCGCTGGCGCCGGTCCCTGCAGTTCCGCACGGTCCTCACCACGCTGCTTTTGGCCGTCACCTCCTTCGCCGTGGTGGGCGCCTACCTGTCGAACCAGATCGCCAACAACCTCTTCCAGGAACGGCTCACCCAGGCCGAATCCGAGACCCGCTACAACGTCAAGCAGGTCCAGGAAACGTTCGACGGCGCTCAGGTCACCGACCAGTCGAGCGTGATCACCCTGGTGTACGACACCCTTAACGCGGTGGAGGGCCGCGGCTCGGTCATCCAGCGCCGCTACGTCTTTGAAGCGATGCCCGAACAGACCAAGCCGCGCAACCGCTGGGTTGAATCCCGGGCATCCGACCAGCTCACCGTCAGCGTCATCCCGCCGGAGCTGCGCAAAGCAGTGCAGGAATCGGGGAAGGACCAGTACTGGGCGTCCACCGTGATCCCGGTCGGCACCGAGGACCGGCCCGGGATCGCCGTCGGCAACAAAGTCACGTTCAACGGAACGGTCTACGAGCTGTACCTGATCTACGACCTCAACACGGCGCAGCAGACCCTCGACGAAATCCAGAGTGTCCTGTGGGCCGGCGGCGCCGTGCTGGTGCTCCTGATCGGTGCCGTGGCCTGGTACGTCACCCGGAACGTCGTGAGCCCGGTCAGCCACGCCGCCATGGTGTCGGAGAAGCTGGCCGCCGGACAGCTGCAGGAACGCATGGTGGTCCGGGGCGAGGATGAGGTGGCCCGCCTGGGTGCGTCCTTTAACCACATGGCCGCCAGCCTGCAGGAACAGATCACGCAGCTGGCCACCCTGTCCCAGATGCAGCAGCGGTTTGTGTCCGACGTGTCGCACGAACTGCGCACCCCGCTCACCACTGTCCGGATGGCAGCAGAAGTCCTCTACGACGCCCGCGGCGACTTCGACCCCATTAACAAGCGCTCCGCGGAACTGCTCTACAACCAGGTGGAGCGTTTCCAGTCGTTGTTGTCGGACCTGCTGGAGATTTCCCGCTTCGATGCCGGGGTCGCGGTGCTGGATGCCGAACCCGAAGACATCCTCCAGGTGATCGCGCACGTCATCGAAGGCGCGGCGCCCGTCGCGGCCGAGTACGGATCCGAGATCGTTCTCAGCGCCCCCGAGGACGCCATTGTGGTGGACATGGATGCCCGGCGGATCGACCGGATCCTGCGGAACCTGATCCTCAACGCCGTCGAGCACGGCGAGGGGAAACCTGTGACCGTCACCGTGGCAGCCAACCGGACCGCCGTCGGAATTGCCGTCCGGGACCGGGGCATCGGCATGGACCCGGCCGAAGCGGCGCGCGTCTTCGACCGTTTCTGGCGTGCTGACCCCGCCCGGGCCCGTACCACCGGCGGAAGCGGACTCGGGCTGTCCATCGCCACGGAGGACACCAAACTGCACAACGGCTGGCTGCAGGCCTGGGGGAGGAAAGGCAGCGGAGCCAACTTCCGGCTGACCCTGCCGCTCCGCCAAGGAGAAGAGATCGAAGAATCGCCCGTGCAGCTCGAACCGGAGGGTGCCAGCGCGGCGGGCGAGCCTGGCAGCGTTCCGCGGGAACCCGACACCAGGAACATCCTGGTCCTGGAAACCGGCGCCGCACGGCTGGCGCCGGTGCCAACGTCAAAGGAGAATCCATGACCGGCCGCCGGGCACAGGTTGGCGCGTTCCTGCTGGCGGTGCTGGTGGTCCTGGCCGCGGGCTGCGCCCGCATCCCCACTTCCGGCCCCGTGGGCAAGAGCAGCGAAGGCAGCGCAGGCAACCTCAACGCCCCTGTCTTCCTGCCCGCCGCACCCCAGGCGGGGGCCTCGCCGGAGACCATCATCGACTACTTCTACCGGGCCGGCAGCGGCTACGAAGACGACTACGCCGTTGCCCGCCAGTATCTGACGCAGGCGTCGTCGGTGTCCTGGAAACCTGACCAGCGCGCCCTCGTCTACCGCGACGCGCGGGTGGTGGCCACGGATACCGAGAACGTCTACAACTACGAACTCGACGTCGCCTACACTGTCGACGCCGACGGCATCACCACGCAGTCGCCCGAGGGGACTGTGGAGAAGATTCCGGTGACGGTCACCCAGGTGGACGGAGAATGGCGGATCTCCGCGATCCCCGACGGCACCGCCATCGCCGAGGAAACCTTCAAGGTGATCTACGGCGCCTATCCCATTTATTTCTACGATCCCACCTTCACCTACGCCGTGCCGGATGTCCGCTGGTTCATCCGCAACAAGACCGTGAAGGCCATGACCAGTGCCCTCTTGGCCGGGCCCGCACCCTACCTGCGCGGTGCGGTGGCCAGCGCCTTCCCCTCGGGCATCAAACTGGCCCGGGAATCGGTGCCCGTGGTCTCCGGCGCGGCGCAGGTGGACCTCACGGCCAAGGAACTCATGGAGACGTCCCCGGAGGACCGGCTGCGGATGCAGATGCAGCTCACGCTGACTTTCCGCAGCCAGCCCGACGTCGTCAACGTTGAACTGCGCGCCAACCAGGACCTGGTGCGGGTCGAGGACAACGGCTCGGTCCTTCCGCCGGTGCAGGACAAGAACACCCCGACACGGCAGATCGCCGTCAGCGGCAACGAACTGGTGCGCTATGAAAACAACAGGGTTTCGCCCCTTCCCGACATGCAGCCGGTGTCCGCCCTTAACCCGCGGCTGCCTGCCGAGTCGCCCGTCTCCCAGACCGCTGCCTTCCTGAACGAGAGCCGCACCACCCTGTACAGCATCAATCCCGGCCAGCCTGCCCGTGCCCTCACCACACGCAGCACCCTGAGCCGTCCCTCCTTCAGCCTCAACGACTGGGTATGGACAGCCGGCCCCGGCGGGAACGGCGCCACGGAAGTGGTCGCCTTCCGTCCCACCGGGGTCGCCGAAGGAGCGGCGGTGCCGTCGGTGACCCTCGCGCCCTCATGGCTGGCCGGCCGCTCCGTCAAGGAATTCCGGGTATCACGGGAGGGCGTCAGGGCGCTGGTCATCTCGGAACAGAACGGCCGGACACGGGTCCAGGTGGCCGGCATCATCCGCGCCGGCGACGGCACGCCGCGTGAACTGACGCAGCCGGTCACCCTGGCCACCGACAGCAACCCGGACCAGGGCGCCTGGGTCAACGACACCACCGTGGTGGTCATGAAGGGCGCAGCTGCAGCCAACGTCACGCCGGAACTGCTGTCCCTCACCTCCGGACAGCCCCAGCAACTCGCCCCCTGGCCAGGCCTCGTTGCCCTCAGCGCCGGAAACGGGGCCGAGGAAATCTACGGACAGTCGGCGGAGGGCATCTTCCAGCGGCTGGGCAACGGCTGGTCCACGCAGATCAAGGGCCCCATCGACCCGTCCTTCCCCGGCTAGGCATCCGGACGTTCCGCCCCGCAGGAAGCCGGCCGGACGCCGGCCGGATCCACATAGCGGCAGACGCCCGTTCCATGAAGGGGCTGGAACAGCGAACCTTGGTACATGAGCAGCCCCCGCCAGCCGGCATGGGACCCGGCATACCGCCGCGACCCCGACCTCTGTCCGCCCCAGCCCTCCGCCCGGCACCGCTCGGACCATGCCACACGCCTGCTGAGGCTGTATCAGCAGGTGGCCGGCGCCGCGGGGGACGTGCTGGCCCTCGCCGTTCCGGCCGACTGCGTGTGCTGCGGTGCGGAGGACCACGAACTGTGTCCCCGCTGCGCCCGGAAGATCCGTGCGCTCACGGCCACCCCGTTCCGCGCCGAAGGTGCAGCCCCGGCCCTGATGGATGTCAACGGGACCATCCTGCTGCCCGTGGTGGCCGCGGGCGTGTACAGGGAAGAGCTGGCCCAGGCCTTGCTGTCGTTCAAGCGCCACGGCCAGCATCAGCTCCGGGCCCGCCTTGGCCGCGCCCTGGCCGGCGCCCTGCGGGCCGCCGCAGGCGACGGGGACCCGCCCGTGCTGGTACCGGTTCCCACCAGTACCGCTGCGTACCTGGAGAGGGGCTTCAGCCCGGTCCACCTGCTCCTCGCTGACGCCGCACGGCAACTGCCGGGGTCGGTCCTGCAGGACGTCCTGTCCAAAGCCGGCCGGGACGGAGTGCGGCTGCCCGGAGGCCAGAAAGGCCTCGGCCGGGGTGCCCGGACCAGCCGCGTCAGGGGCTCCATGGCGGTCCGCCGCCGTTCCCGCACCCGGGTATCGGGTGTCCGCTGCATCATCGTCGACGACGTCCTCACCACCGGCGCCACACTTGCCGAAGCTGCCCGCGCACTGCACCACGGCGGAGCCCGTGTGGCAGGGGCTGTGGTCCTGGCCGCCACCCGTCCGCCCGCAGCGGAAGTACCCGGTGACCCGGCAGCGGGGCAGGGACGCGGCGACCATGACTTAGAAAAAAATAAACCAGGAAAGGATGAATAACGGATGACGATGAACTAACGTCGGTGATGGGTACCAAGACAGAATGTACCTTTCGATGGCGGCTCGGAGAGGGGCTCGACTGTCAGGCAGATCGGCCCAGGGAAGTGCCGCCGTCGTGTCACCGAAGTCATTTGGAGGGCACCATGGAGTTTATGATCAGCGGACGAAATCTGACCGTGTCAGACCGGTTCCGCGAATATGCCGGGGAGAAGATCTCGAAGATTGAGTCGCTGGGGGACAAGGTCCAGCGGGTCGACGCCAAGGTTTCCAAAGAGACCAATGCCCGGCAGACCGGCGATCAGCTGACCGTTGAGGTGACAGTCCTGGGCCGTGGACCCGTGATCCGCGCCGAAGCCAGTGCCGCAGACAAGTTCGCGGCGTTCGACCTCGCCTACAACAAGCTGCTGGAAAGGCTGCGCCGGGCCAAGGACCGCAAGAAGGTCCACCATGGGCGCCACACCCCCAAGGCTGTCAGGGAAGCCACCGCATCCCTTGAGCCCGCCAGCGCCAGCGAGCCTTTGTACGTGGAAGCGAGCCACAGGAACGAATCCACCGCCGCGTCGGCCGAGGCCTCGCCGTACGACGTCGACAACGACATTCCGGCGGGCGATTCTCCGGTCCTCATCCGGCGCAAGGTGTTCCCCGCCGCGTCCCTGTCACTCGATGACGCCGTGGACAACATGGAACTCGTCGGTCACGATTTCTACCTTTTCGTGGACAAGGCCACCAACACGCCGTCGGTCGTGTACCGCCGCCGCGGCTGGACCTACGGGGTGATCACACTGGACCATGAGTGCGAACCAGGAGACACCGTAGTGGAAGAGAAAATCCTGGCTTACCGCTCGGATGACGCAGCAGCCACCGCTTAGGGTGTGACTGCCACCCGCAGAGAGGACTGATGTGCCCGCATCGCTGAGCCTGGACCAGGCACGGCGGATCGCTTTGGCAGCACAGGGACTCCACAAAGGACGGCCCACCGGACCCGTGACCTCACGGACGGTGGGCCGCACCTTTGCCCGTTTGCAGCTGGTCCAGATCGACTCCGTGAATGTCCTTGCCAGGAGCCACTTCCTGCCCTTCTTTTCCAGGCTCGGGAACTACGACCGGACGATCCTGCAGAGGATGTCCGCCGTCCATCCGCGCCGGATGGTCGAATACTGGGCCCACGAAGCCAGCTATATCCGGCCGGAGCATTATCCCGATCTTCTGCTCTGGCAGAAACGGGCCTGGGTGGGTGCCGCTGCCATGGATCCGGAGCAGCGGACAGCCATCTCTACGCAAATCCTGGAAACCCTGGCTGCCAGCCGGCCGCTGACGGCATCGGAGCTGACGGCCAGGATCGGCCATGTCGAGGACCGGCAGACGGAAAACTGGGGCTGGAACTGGAACGCAGTGAAGCGGGTCCTCGAGCATCTGTTTGAAGCGGGACTGGTGTCCGCTGCCTCGCGGACAGAACAGTTTGAACGCCGCTACACCCTCACCGCCAAGGTCCTGCCGGAAGCCTGCAATGCCGGGGCGGGCGTGGCTCCGCCTCCCCGTCAAGCCGAGCACGCCCTGGACAGGCTGACCGAGGCAGCCGCCCGGGCGCACGGCATCGGAACGGTGCGGTGCTTCGCAGACTATTTCCGCACCCCGGTCAAAGCCACGGCGTTGTCCGTCGAACGTCTTCTCCGGCAGGGCGTGCTGGAGCCGGTCACGGTGTCCGGCTGGGCCAGGGACGTCTACCGGCACACGGAATCCGTGCTTCCCAAGCGGGCCACCGGCCGGGCCCTCCTCAGCCCTTTCGACTCCCTGGTTTTTGAACGCCGCCGGCTCGAGGAACTCTTCGGTTTCCACTACCGGATCGAAATCTATACACCCGAACACAAGCGGCGGTTCGGCTACTACGTCCTGCCCTTCCTCCTGCGTGACCGGATCGTTGCCCGGGTGGACCTCAAAGCGGACCGTGCCAACCGAAGGCTCCTGGCGAGGGCCTCCTTCGCCGAGCCCGCCGCCCCGGCGGATACCGCCGTCGAACTCGCCGAAGAGCTGGTGCTCATGGCCCGCTGGCTGGACCTTGACGGCGTGGATGTGTGGCCCGCGGGAGACCTTTCCCCGGAGCTTGCCACGGCTGTTGCCGCCGTGGCCGGTGATCAGCTCTGAGGGAAAACGGCACCTGCGGGGTGTCTCTCCCGTAGACTAAAAACGCCAGAATTCGGCGGCATCAGACTGGGAGCATCTTCACGTGGCATCACTTCTCGAAAAACTTCTCCGCACCGGTGACAAGAAAACACTCCGGCAGCTGCGGAACTATGCCGATTCGATCAATGCGCTGGAAGACTCATTCAAGACCTTTACCGACGCCGAACTCCGCGAGGAGACGGACCGGCTCCGCACGCGGCACCAGGACGGCGAAAAGCTGGACAACCTGCTGCCCGAGGCCTTCGCCGCAGTGCGCGAAGCTTCCTCCCGCACCCTCGGCATGCGGCACTTCGACGTCCAGCTCATGGGCGGCGCGGCGCTGCACCTCGGCAACATCGCCGAAATGAAGACCGGTGAAGGCAAGACCCTGGTGGCAACTGCTCCTGCCTACCTCAACGCCCTCACCGGCAAGGGTGTCCACGTCGTCACCGTTAATGACTACCTCGCCGAATATCAGTCCGACCTCATGGGCCGCGTCTACCGCTTCCTGGGCCTGACCAGCGGATGCATCCTTTCCAACCAGGACCCGGCGGTGCGGCGCGAACAGTACGCTGCCGACATCACCTACGGAACCAACAATGAATTCGGGTTCGACTACCTGCGCGACAACATGGCCTGGGACAAGAGTGAACTGGTCCAGCGCGGCCACCACTTCGCCATCGTCGATGAAGTCGACTCCATCCTGATCGACGAGGCCCGGACCCCGCTCATCATTTCCGGTCCGGCCCAGGGAGACGCCAACCGCTGGTACAGCGAGTTCGCCAAAGTGGTGCTCCGGCTGCAGCCGGAAAAGGACTACGAAGTCGATGAAAAGAAGCGCACGGTCGGTGTGCTGGAAGGCGGCATCGAAAAGGTCGAGGACTACCTCGGCATCTCCAACCTCTACGAATCCGCCAACACGCCGCTGATCGGGTTCCTCAACAACGCCATTAAGGCCAAGGAACTGTTCAAGCGCGACAAGGACTACGTCATCCTTGACGGCGAAGTGCTGATCGTTGACGAACACACCGGCCGAATCCTCGCCGGCCGCCGGTACAACGAGGGCATGCACCAGGCGATCGAGGCCAAAGAAGGCGTCGAGATCAAGGCCGAGAACCAGACCCTGGCCACGGTCACCCTGCAGAACTACTTCCGCATGTACGACAAGCTCTCCGGCATGACCGGCACCGCGGAAACCGAAGCGGCCGAATTCATGAGCACGTACAAGCTCGGCGTCGTCCCCATCCCCACCAACCGCGACATGCAGCGGATCGACCAGCCTGACCTCGTCTTTAAGAACGAGACGGTCAAATTCGACGCCGTGGTGCGGGACATCGCCGAACGGCACGAGAAGGGGCAGCCGGTTCTGGTGGGCACCACCAGCGTCGAGAAAAGCGAATACCTCTCCCGGTTGCTCGCCAAGGAAGGCGTCCGCCACGAAGTCCTGAACGCAAAGAACCATGCCCGCGAGGCAGCCATCGTGGCCCAGGCCGGCCGGAAGGGCGCTGTCACGGTAGCCACTAACATGGCCGGCCGCGGCACCGACATCATGCTGGGCGGCAATGCCGAATTCACGGCAGTTGCCGAACTGGCCAAACGCGGACTGGACCCGGAGGAGAACTCCGAGGAGTACGAGTCCGCGTGGCCTGCAGCCCTCGAAACGGCCAAGCAGGCCGTCAAGGATGAGCACGAGGAAGTCCTGGACCTGGGCGGCCTGTATGTCCTTGGCACCGAACGGCACGAATCACGCCGCATCGACAACCAGCTCCGCGGCCGCTCCGGCCGCCAGGGCGACCCCGGTGAGTCACGCTTCTACCTTTCCCTGACCGATGACCTGATGCGCCTGTTCAACTCCGGTGCCGCCGAACGCCTCATGAACAGCTCCGTCCCGGACGATGTCGCCCTCGAATCAAAGCTGGTCTCCCGTGCCATCGCCTCGGCCCAGGGCCAGGTTGAAGGCCGCAACGCCGAGCAGCGAAAGAACGTCCTGAAGTACGACGACGTCCTGAACCGCCAGCGCGAAGCGATCTACAGCGACCGCCGCCGTATTCTCGAAGGCGACGACCTGCACGAAAAGGTCCAGTTCTTCGTGGAGGACACCATTACTGCCCTCATCGACGCCGCCACGGCAGAGGGCAACGGCGACGACTGGGACTTCAACCAGCTGTGGACGAACCTCAAGACTCTCTACCCGGTCAGCGTGACCGCCGACGAGATCATCGAGGAGGCCGGCGGCAAATCCCGCCTGACGGTGGAACTGCTAAAGGAGGAGCTGCTGTCGGACGCCCGGCTGGTTTACCAGGCACGGGAAGAGGCCATCGGTTCCGAGAGCATGCGGGAGCTCGAGCGCCGCGTTGTCCTGTCCGTCATCGGACGCAAATGGCAGGAACACCTCTACGAGATGGACTACCTCAAGGAAGGTATCGGGCTGCGGGCCATGGCCCAGCGCGACCCCTTGGTGGAGTACCAGCGGGAGGGGTTCACCCTGTTCCAGGGCATGATGGAGGCCATCCGCGAGGAAAGCGTTGGTTTCCTGTACAACCTGGAAGTGGAAGTCACCCCGGCCCAGGACGTTGTGGTGCCGGACGCCGAGGGTGGTCACACCGAGCACGTGGAGCCGCAGGTGCGGGCGGCGGGCCTGGAGGCCCCGGAGAAGCCGGCCCAGCTGCAGTACACGGCTCCGACGGAGGGCGGCGGCACCCAGACACGGGTGGAAACGCGGTCCAGCGGCCGTTCCGGCAACCCCGCCAAAGCAGCGGCGCAGGATGCCGCCAAGGAAGGCGGCAAACGTCCTGCCAAGAAGAAGAAGCGCTGACGCGGGGCGGGCGCACTAACCGCACTGATGAACAGGCAGGTCCGGATGATTTCCGGGCCTGCCTGTTTGTATAACAGAAGCAAGCAGTGCTCATCCGATGACGAGTTCCGTGATGCGCCACACCTGCTTGGTCCGTTCCAGGCGGACAGCAACGGCACGCGCCCGTACGTCGTCGACGACCACGGCGCTCGCCTCATAGGTGTCCTCGGCAACTTCACAGACCCTTACTGAGCGGACCAGGGAATTCCTGTGCAGCTTTTCCAGTGCAGGGTTGCCGGTGCGGGCTATTTCCCTGCGGATCAGTGCAGCGCGGTGCTGCAGGCTGGAGAGGCACCGGGGATCCAGCCGCCGCGCAAGCTGGTGGACCGGTCGGACGCCGGCCAGTACCTCCATGGCAGCCTGCACCGTTCCCCGGGTGATGGCACGCACCTCGGCTTCCTCGTCAGCGACGCGGAGTGCTCCCGTGAGGCCCTGTTGCCCGGCACGTACTTGACCAGGCAGGGGTGCCTGCCGGAGCGGGAGTGGTCCGGAGGGACGGCCGCCGTCGCGCAGGCTTCCGGCGCGGCCGGAAACGGCCCTGATGGGTGTGACTGCTGGCATTGGATTCCCCTTGGGTTGGCTGAAGCCGGTGACCGGCTGATGGTGGTGGGTGGGCGCTAGGGCTGTGAAGGTGGCTGCAGCAGCTGGCCGGGAAGCAGCATGTCCGGGTTGTTGCCGATCACCAACCGGTTCGCCTCATACCAGCGGGGCCACTCAAGGGCGACCTCCACGTCCGAGGCGCCAGGACCCAACTGATCCGAGACGATGTCCCAGAGCGTGTCACCGGCGAGGACCGCAACCTGTCCCGTCCCTTGTATTTTTTGGTTGGCCTGTCCGGTGGCCGGACCGGCAACTGCGTCAGCACTCCGGAAACCGGGAGCAGCCAGGAGGCCGGGTTCGACAGGCGGCGCTGAGGGCTGCCATGCGGGCTGCACTTCGGAGGCAACCGGAGCCTCGTTTCCGCCGGATCCGTCGCCGGCGGATACCGGAAACCTTCCAATCGTCGGTTCCGGAGAAGGGAGTGGTGCGGCACCTATTGCGGCCTTCTGGACGCCGGAGGCTGGGGATTGCCCCGTGCCGGCATACGCGATGGCATCCATATCAGCCGTAACCGGTATTCCCGGTTCCGCCGGTGCAGGTGTTGTCCGTTGAGCTGATGCCGAGTGGTCCTGCATCGGCATCCAGTGCGGTCCGGGGATCGAGTCGTCGGCATAGGCAGCTGGGCCGGATATCAGGTGCAGGGAGAGTGCCGCCACAGCGAGCCGCCGTATAAATGCGGGCGGCACACGGAGCACTGCCGCTGCGGCGCGCGCGTTTCCCCTTCTCCCAAGCAGCACGGCGGCTGCTGCTGCGGCGAGGGACAACAGCCACCACGCCAGCAGGACGGTGCCGGAGCCGGCGCACGCGAGGCCGAGCAGTCCTTCGAGAGACGGCGTTCCGCCGCGGTTGGCGGCCTCCCGCCATTGACCCACCAGGCCGCTTCCCGCACAGGAGAGCAGCAAACCCAGTGCCGGCATGGCCAGAGCGTAGCCCAGGTCCGCCCGGTGGTGCGCTAAGGAGTGCTTCATCACTAACCAGCCTTTTGATGCAGTTTGATGCAGTTTGATATCGCTTGCTTCAGTCTGCGCGCAGGTGTTGGTGAATGTCCAGACGATGGAGAGGAAAAGTTTGTGAATTGACGCGTCCCTGAGGCGGCCCTACTCTGGCCCGATGCGCTGGGATGCACTCTTCACCGATATGGAAAGCCAGTTCGAGGAGTCGGACAGGCTCACCCTGGAAGCTGAAATCAATGAAAGAACCCGGGCCGAGCTCGTGGGCATCGAGCTCACCGACCGACTGCGCGGTGTCCTGGGCTGCAGCATCGGTGCCCAGCTCCTGTGCGGCGAATCATTCCGCGGCAGGCTGGCGCATGCCGGCGCCGACGCCATGGTCATCGAGGAGGACCGTCAACAGGTGCTTGTTCCCTACCAGGCCGTGGCGCGCTTGGTCGGGTTGGGCCGCCATGCCCTGATGGAGGCTTCGCCGGTACGCCGGGCCATCGGGCTTGCGCACTCGCTCCGGGCACTGGCAAGGGACAGGGCAGTACTCACCGTGACGCTTGGGGGAGTACAAGGTGCCGCGAGAATCGAGGGGGTGATCGACCGGGTCGGGAAAGACTACTTCGACCTCGCCGCGGTAGAGCCGGGCGAGTCCCGCCGAAGCCAGCACGTACACCAGGTTTCGACAATCCCGTTCACGGCTCTGGCCGCCATCAGGTCCCTGCGGTCCCAGAGCCTCTGACAGGGTGGGGCCTCGTTCATGCACCGGGCGTCGCCCGGAACGCCTGGCTTCACCCGGGGCCGGCGCAGCCTAGACGGACTTTGATTTCGATTCCTGGATCATGCGGCTGGCCTCCGCGTAGCGTTCCTCAATGTACTGCTCCAGCATCTTCTCTTCGACCCGCCACTGCCCGCGCCCGCCGACCTGGATGGCCTTCAACTCGCCGCTTCGAACCAGTGCATAGGCGGCGGGTGAATTGATCTGGAGCTGCTCAGCGACATCTGCGAGCGTGAGGAACCTGGGCATGCCTCCATTTTGCCACCCCCGGTGCCTGTCCGCTGGCGTTATCCACAGTTGGCCGCAATTTGGGACTTTGACTTTCGTTCCAGCCTCTGTGCCGCAACAATGAGGTCACCGGCTGCGTAATGGCGCGCCGGTACGTCCTGGGGGGAGCAACGGCATGATTCCTGATTCGCCAGCCACTGCGGCGCGGCTGAAGCGTCCATCGTGGAAAGATCCCCGGCTGCTGGTGGGTGTCCTCCTGGTGCTTGCTTCGGTGGCGGGCGTTGTGTTCCTGGTTGGCAGCGCGGACCGCACCACCGAGGTCTATGCAGCCAAGGACGGGATCGATGTGGGGGAGCCCCTGACGGAGGCCAACGTCGTCCGCGCGAAAGTGCGGCTCGGCGAAACGGAACAGCACTACATCACGGCTGAGTCGGGATTGCCTGAGGGTCTTGTGGCAGTTCAGCGGATCGGAAAGGATCAGCTGGTTCCCCGCGGCAGCCTCGGAGAAGCCGACGCGCTGGACCGCAAGCCGGTGGCCATCACCGTGGAAGGAACGCTTCCCTCGCAGGCCGTTGCCGGAGCGAGGGTGGACGTCTGGGTTGCTCAGCCTGATGCCAAAAACGGCTTCAGTGAACCGAAACTCCTGCTGCCCGGCGCTGAGATCGCAGACCTGGTGCCCGGCTCAACCACCTTGGGGTCTTCAAAGACCACTGTGTTGATGGTCCTGGTCGACGACAGCAGGATGCCCGCACTCCTCGGTGCACAGGCGAACGAGGCCAAAATCTCCGTCGTGTGGAACCCCGGCGGCACCAAGTGAGCATCCCGGTCGTCACCGTCGGGGAGAGCCGCGACGACCTGGTCGGTGGGCTCGAGCGGCTTCACGGTCCTGTCACCGTTGTCCGCCGTTGCGCGGAGCTTCCGGAAATGATGGCTGCCTGCCAAAGCGGACTGGCGCGGGCAGCCGTTGTTGCCGACGGAACGGAGGGGCTCACGGCCTCGCTGGTGGACCGGCTCCGGGCTGTGGGGGTAGCCATTATCGCCCTGACGGACAGTACCGAGGAAGCGGTGCGGCTCCGGAAAATCGGCGTTGCCTCCGCTCTCACCGGAGTGGAATCCACTGACCTGTCCCGGTATATCGCAGACGCCGTGCACCACCTGTCGGGTGTAGGCAACCGCGGCCCCGCCGGCAGTGCCTTGTCTGACACCGGTGCCGACCTGCAGCCGTCGGAGGTCCAAACGGACGACGCCCCGGATACCCCGGGCACTGGAAGGATCATTGCGGTGTGGGGTCCCGCCGGCGCTCCCGGACGGACCACCGTCAGCGCAAACATAGCAGGTGAGCTCGCGGCTGACGGACAGCAGGTCCTGCTCATCGACGCGGACAGCTATGGTGCGAGCATAGCCGCGGTGCTTGGGCTGATGGACGAGTCTGCAGCACTGGCACAGGCCTGCCGGCTCGCGGACCAGGGCATGCTGGATGCGGAGGCCCTGCGCAGGCTTGCCGCGCCGGTGGCCACCAGGTCGGGCACCTTCAGTGTCCTCACGGGCATCACCCGCGCCGACCGCTGGACCGAACTCCGGGCCCCTGCCCTGGGCCTCGTCTTGGAACGTGCGCGGCAGATCGCCGACGTCGTGGTCGTGGACACCGGTTTTTGCCTTGAAGCCGACGAAGAGCTCAGTTTCGACACCATGGCTCCGCGGCGCAACGCGGCAACGCTGCGTTCGCTGGAACTGGCCGACACCGTTTTTGCCGTCGGCGCTGCCGATCCTGTTGGTGTACCGCGGCTGGTCCGCAGCCTCGCCGAGCTGGAAGAAGCTGTTCCCCAGGCATCCCCCACGGTCATCATGAACAAAGTCCGGCCGTCCTCGGTGGGCCGAGGACCGGAGCGGCAACTGCAGGATGCGTGGGAGCGGTTCGGCCCTTCAACGGAGCTCCGGGCGTTCCTTCCCTTCGACATGGCCGCCGCCGACGCTGCCCTGCTGGCAGGGGCCCTGCTGCTGGAGGCTGCACCGGAGTCGCAGCTGCGCCGGGCTATCCGGGCTTTGGTTTGTGCACCTGACCAGCAAAAGCGCAAATCCTCTGTTTCTTATTCCACAACGGGCCGCCGGGCAAAGGACTAGGCTCGCCATAAGAGCTGCAAAGGTGCAGCAAATATCGTGTGATGGAGGCGTTTGTCGATGTCGTCTGGATCCAGCGTGGAGGACCAGCCCCTTTCCGTTGAAGGCTTCGAGGGTTTCATGGGGGACTACTACCAGCATCTCGCCGAGGAGGACGCGCGGACCTACCCGCAGGACCTTCTGGCAGCCAGGGCCGACCACCACCGCGAGGTAGCCTCTGAACGGCAGCCCGGCCAGGCGAAGGTGGCAATCCACGACGAGGAAGACAGCAGCATCGTCTATGTCGTCACGGACGACATGCCGTTCCTTGTTGACTCGGTCAACGCCGAGCTTGTCCGGCAGCACGCTGCCATCAAACTTGTGATGCACCCGCTCTTCGTCGTTACCCGCAACCGGGAGACCGGACAGTTGGTCAAGGTCAACAGGGTCCCGTCGCACATCGGCATCTCCAGTGGCGACACCGCCGCCCTGCCAAGCCTCTCGCACCTCATAGCGACGGGGGAGAACGCCTCCCACATGGAGTCCTGGATCGCCGTCGAGATTGGGCGTATCTCAAGCGAGGCAAAAGCGTCGCTGCTCGAAGGGCTCCAGCGCGTCCTCCAGGACGTACGTGCCGCCGTCGAAGACTGGCCGAAGATGCGCCAGAAGGCCTTGCAGATTGCGGAAAGCCTGAACGAGGTGGCCAACCCCGCCCAGATCGCCGAGTTGCGGCAGGCACAGGAACTCCTGCGCTGGCTCGACGACGGCAACTTCACGTTCCTCGGCTACCGCGAGTATGTCCTGATCAATGTGGACGGTGAGGATGTCCTTGAACTGCGCGAAGACAGCGGCCTGGGGCTGCTGCGGGCCGCTGCCGATTCGCCCCATATCCAGCACCTGACCGATACCGGACGCCGGAAGGCCCGCGAGAAGCGTGCCCTCGTCATCACGAAGGCGAACTCGCGCTCCACCGTCCACAGGTCTGCCTACCTGGACTACATCGGGGTTAAGAGCTTCGATGCGGCGGGCAACGTCAACGGGGAACGGCGCTTTATCGGCCTCTTTGCCACCAGTGCGTACACCGGCTCGGTTCGCGAGGTGCCGGTGGTCCGGGAGAAGGTCGACGCCGTGCTCCGGAATGCCGGATTCCCGCCGGACTCCCACTCGGGCAAGGACCTGCTGGGCATTCTCGAAACGTACCCGCGCGATGAACTGTTCCAGATTGAAGTCCCGGACCTCGCAGCGACTGCGCTGGGCATCCAGAAACTCCAGGAACGGCGCCGGACCCGGCTGTTCCTCCGCCCCGACATCTATGGCCGGTTTATGTCCGCAGTCGTCTACCTGCCGAGGGACCGCTACACGACCAACGTCAGGCTGCGGATCGAACAGGAGCTGCGCGAGACCTTCCAGGCCGTGTCCATCGACTACGAAGCCCGGATGACGGAGTCTGCGCTGGCCCGGTTGTTCTTCAGGATTCGCCTGCCCAAGGACGCTGATGTCAGCCACGTTGACAGTGCGGAGCTGGAGAAGCGGCTGGTGCGGGCTGCGCGCTCCTGGAGCGAAGGCATTGTCGAGGTGCTGCGCGACGGACGCGATGCGGATAACGCGAAGGAACTCGCCGCCATCTGGGCCGAAGCGTTTCCTGCCAGCTACCGCGTGGACTACGAAGTTGAAGACGCGCTGGACGATATTGCCCGGTTCGAAAAGTACGGAGCCGCTGCCGAACGGACAGAAGGTGCCCGGCAGGAACGTCCCGGTGTGCACGTCTACCTGCCCGAAGGGGCCGGCGCAACCCTCGAGGAAGATGCGAGGGTCAAGCTCTACATGCTCGAGCCCAAGAGTTTGAGCCAGATCCTGCCGTTCTTCCACAACCTGGGGCTCGAGGTCCTTGACGAACGGCCGTTCGAGATCGAAACCGCTGACCGCCGTGACTTCTTCCTGTATGACCTGGGGCTGAAGTACCCCGCAGGAGTGGACCCGCTGGCAACAGGTGACCTCCTGGCGGACTCCTTCAGCGCCGCCGTCACCGGAGCCGCCGAATCGGATGCCTTCGACCGGCTGGTGCTGCGCGAAGGGCTCCACTGGCGGCAGATCACGGTCCTGCGCGCCTACGCGCGGTACATGCGGCAAATGGGAAGCACCAGCTCCTTTGGGTTCATGGCAGACACCCTGCTTGCCAACCCGGAAGTGACCCGGGGATTGATTTCCCTGTTCGCCGCACGCTTCGACCCGTCCCTGGACGAAGGCGCCCGCCACGATGCCCAGGAATCCGTGCGGAAGGAACTGGCCGCATCCATCGACAAGGTCGCAACGCTCGACGCCGACAGGGTACTGAGGACCTTTGCGAACCTGATCGAAGCCACGTTGCGGACAAACTTCTACCAGGACAAGAGGCACCTGAGCTTCAAGCTCGACCCCTCGCGGATTGACGGCCTGCCCTTCCCGCGGCCCATGTTCGAGATCTGGGTCTACTCACCGCGGGTCGAAGGCGTGCACCTCCGCTTCGGCAAGGTGGCCCGCGGCGGCCTGCGCTGGTCCGACCGCCGGGAAGATTTCCGCACCGAGGTGCTGGGCCTGGTGAAGGCGCAAACCGTCAAGAACGCCGTCATCGTTCCCACCGGGGCCAAGGGCGGATTCTTTGCAAAGCAGCTGCCGGATCCGGCTGCCGACAGGGCAGCCTGGATGGCCGAGGGCGTCGAAAGCTACAAGACCTTCATCCGCGGCCTGCTGGACCTCACGGACAACCTCGTCACCGAGGGCGACGGCGAAAGGCTCGTGCCGCCGTTGAACGTTGTCAGGCATGACGACGACGATTCCTACCTCGTGGTCGCCGCGGACAAGGGCACGGCGACGTTCTCCGACATCGCCAACGGACTGGCAGCCGAGTACGGGTTCTGGCTGGGTGACGCCTTCGCGTCGGGCGGCTCCGTGGGCTACGACCACAAGGCCATGGGCATCACGGCCCGCGGTGCGTGGGAGTCGGTAAAGCGGCACTTCAGTGAACTGGACCTCGACACCCAGACGGAGCCCTTCACCGTGGTCGGTGTGGGAGACATGTCCGGCGACGTGTTCGGCAACGGCATGCTGCTGTCCCGCCACATCCGGCTGCTCGCCGCCTTCGACCACCGGCACATCTTCCTGGACCCCAGCCCGGACGAGGAATCCTCCTTCGCTGAACGGCGCCGGCTCTTCGACCTGCCACGCTCGTCGTGGGACGACTACGACAAGTCGCTGATCAGCGAGGGCGGCGGGGTCTTTGCGCGCCAGGCCAAATCCATTCCGGTCTCCCCGCAGGTGCGTGAGGCACTGGGCCTTCCGGCATCGACGACTGAGCTCAGCCCTCCGGAGCTGCTGAGGGCGATCCTCCTTGCCCCCGCCGACCTTCTGTACAACGGCGGCATCGGCACCTACGTCAAGGCCAGCACTGAATCCAATGCCTCGGTCGGGGACAAAGCCAATGACGCGATCCGGGTTGATGGCCGGGACCTGCGCGTCAAGGTGGTCGGCGAGGGCGGCAACCTGGGCATGACCCAGCGCGGCCGGATTGAAGCTGCCCTGCAGGGTGTCATCCTCAACACGGACGCGATCGACAACTCGGCCGGCGTGGACTGCTCCGACCACGAGGTCAACATCAAGATCTTCGTGGACCGGATGGTTGCAGCAGGCAAGCTCGCCGCGGAGGAGCGCGCCGACTTCCTCGCCTCCATGACCGATGAAGTGGCACGCCTGGTCCTCGAAGACAACATCGACCAGAACATCCTGCTGCTGAATGACCGGACCAGGGTGGCGGAATGGAGCCCAAGCTACGAGCGGTTGATGGACTGGCTGGAAAAGTCAGCGGACCTCAAGCGCGACCTTGAAGCCCTGCCGACCACCGATACGCTGCGCGAGCGGCTCCAGCAAGGCCAGGGACTGACCTCTCCCGAGCTCTCCGTGCTGGCGGCCTATGCCAAGATAGAGCTGGCGACGGCGCTCCGCGAAAGCGATCTCTCCGACGATCCGTGGTTCCGGCAGACACTCCGGGCGTACTTCCCTCAACAGCTGCGCGAACGTTTCGATGCGGAGCTGGATACCCATCCGCTGCGCCGCGAGATCATCGCAACCGTCGTCGCCAACGACATGATCAACCTCGGCGGCATCACGTTCGCGTTCCGTGTCATGGAAGAAACGTCGGCCAGCGAGGTGGCCGTGGCCAAGTCCTTCGTGGCCCTTCGCGAGATCTACGAACTGGATGTCATGGTGGGTGAGCTCAACAGCCTGCCTGCTTCCTTCCCCACGGAACACTGGAGCACGGTTCACCTGGACATCCGCAGGTTGTTGGACCGTGCGGTGCGGTGGCTCCTGGCGCAGGGATCGGTAACGCAGTCCATCGCCGACGTGGTCGCGGAATTCAAGCCGCTCATGGATCCCATGCGGGCACGGCTCCTGGATTACCTCCGCGGTGACGACCGCGAACGCGTGGCCGGCTGGCTGGACAACGCCCGCGAGTGGAACCTTCCGGAGGGCCTCGCCCTGAGGTGGGCGGAACTGTTCGAGAGCTTCGTCCTGCTGGACATCGCCAAGATCGCACGCCTGCGGAAGGAACCTGTCGAGGAGATCGCAGCGGTCTACTACACAGTGTTCAACCGTTTCCACGCCGACTCGCTCCTGGAACGCATCAGCAGCCTGCCCCGGCAGGACCGGTGGCAGGCATTGGCCAGGGCAGCGCTCCGCGACGACCTGTACTCCACGGTGTCGGACATGACGACGGCGGTGCTGGACGCCACCGGCGCGGCAGACTCGCCTGAGGCGCGGCTCAAGGACTGGGAGGCGCAGAACGCCGAGCAGCTGGGCCGGGCCAAGAGCATGTTTGATGAGGTCAATGCGCTCGAGACCGACGATATGGCGTCCCTGTCGGTAGCATTGAGGCTCTTGAGGTCAATCGTCCGGCGCTGATCAATGCGGCGCCGCTAATGGAGGTGCAGTGGCAATCTTTACCGACCCCATCAGGGAACATGCCGATTTCGGCCCGGGTGACGCCGAATGGCTGCACCTGCTGGTGGGGGACTGGCAGATGGTTGCGGACCTTGCCTTCGCCGACCTGGCGCTCTGGTTCCCCCACCCGGACTACGGGTACGTGGCCCTGGCACACGTCAGGCCGTCCACGACCCATACGGTGTTCCATGGGGACTTCGTCGGCGAAGGCATCCGGTCGGACTTGCGGCCGCTGGTGGATAAGGCCTGGAACAGCCGGTCCATTGAACGCTCCAGCGAAACGAACTGGAGCAGCGACATGGCCCTGCGCGTCGAAGCTGTCCCCATGGTTCGCAATGGGCGGACCCTTGCGGTGGTCACGACGCACATGGATCTGTCCAGCTCGCGGATGCCGTCCCGGCTGGAACTGACCTACCGGCAGTGCGCCTACGATTTGCTGCGCATGGGAACGCTCGGCCTCTGGCCGGACTTTGCGTCACCTACGGGTTCGCGACGCGGAGCGCCGCGGGTCGGCGACGGGCTGATCAGGCTCGATGCTGACGGGGTGGTCCAGTACGCCAGCCCCAACGGCGTGTCCGCCTTCCGGCGGCTGGGGGACGGCGAGTCTTTGGAGGGCCGCTCGCTGGCGGAAGTCACCGCCAGCCTCCTTAAGGACCGGCGAATGGTTGACGAAACCCTGCCGTTGGTAGTGACGGGCCGGATGCCGTGGCGCAGTGAAATTGAATCCCGGGGCGTCAGCCTGTCGCTGCGCGCAATTCCCCTGCGTGATGAGCAGCAGCGATTCGGGGCCTTGGTGCTGTGCCGCGACGTGTCGGAGCTGCGGCGCCGCGAAATGGAACTCGTGACCAAGGACGCCACTATCCGGGAGATCCACCACAGGGTGAAGAACAACCTGCAGACGGTGGCTGCGCTGCTGCGCATGCAGTCGCGGCGGATGGTCAGCGAGGAAGCCAAGCAGGGCCTGGAACAGGCCATGCGGCGGGTGGCGACGATCGCGCTGGTCCACGAGACCCTGTCCCAAGGCCTGACGCAGAGCGTCGATTTCGATGAACTGATCGGCCGTCAGTTCAGGTTGTCGGCAGAGGTTGCGTCACCGTCGCAGCAGGTCAGGACGGAACGCTCCGGTACGTTTGGTGAGCTTCCCAGTGATCTTGCCACGCCGCTGGCCCTGGTCATCAACGAACTGGTGACCAACGCCGTCGAGCACGGACTTGAAGGCCGTGCCGGGACGGTGTGGCTGATCGCTGACCGTTCGGAGGGCGAAGACGGTGAGGAACTCACCGTCACGATCGCCGACGATGGCGTGGGCCTGCCGGATACCCCCCACGTTGAAGGGCTGGGGCTCCAGATCGTGCGGACCCTGGTCACCAGCGAACTTGGCGGCACCATCCAATGGCAGCCGCGTGAGGGCGGCGGCACCGCTGTCCGGATCCGCCTCAGCCTCGTGGGTAAATAAGCCGTTACGACCGTTCCCCGGCAGTACGGGAACCACAGGCAATGGCATGAGAAAAGCCCCGGCCGCAACCTTGCTGGTTGCAGCCGGGGCTTTCCTCCCGTGTGACCGGTTACCCGGCTGTTCGCCCGGGTCTTCTACTAACTAGGAAGCGCGGCGGGCACGGGCGGCGCGGCGCTTGAGGGCACGACGCTCATCTTCACTCATGCCGCCCCAAACGCCGGCGTCCTGGCCGGATTCGAGAGCCCACTGGAGGCAGGTATCTACTACCGGGCACCGGCGGCAGACACTTTTGGCTTCCTCGATCTGCAGGAGGGCGGGTCCGGTGTTCCCGACGGGGAAAAAGAGTTCCGGATCCTTGTCGAGGCACGCTGCGCGGTTACGCCAATCCATGCTGATTAGTTGCTCCATTTCTGGGAATCGCCCTTTGTGAAATTATTCACTAGTGGCTACAAAGGAAAGGGGCCCGGCAGGGCCCCCTTGGTCATCTTCATCAAGCCTGTCATGTTAACGCTGTGTAAACAAGGGGTAATAACGCCTGATATCCCGGGAACGCTGAGCGATACATCACACTGTTGGTGCTTGCCCTCACCAATGTCCGACTATGTCCGGTAGGGTGCCAGTGTGTCAAGACCCCCTTCGACCCCGTCAGACCCGCCGCCGCCCGCCGGCGAGACCCGGCCCGGGGACGGCCCCGCCGGTGGAGCAGGCCAGGGTAAGCCCCCGGTGGCTGTCTTGGTGATCGCCCTGGTCGTCGCAGCGGAAGCCACCGCGCTCCTGGTGGCCGCCGGCTGGTATGCGTTCGAGCTGTTCAGCGGCAGCCCGGTCCTTTCCTTCTGGGGTGCAGTTTTCACCCTGGGTCTTCTGCTGGCCTTCTCCGCATGGCTCTATGCAGTGTCGGTTTTCCTTTTCAGGGGCTATCGCTGGACCAGGGCAGCCGCGCTGGTGGCCCAGCTTTTTGTCCTCACCATCGGCTTTCCGACCCTGTCGGGCGGTCTGGTCCTGGCCGGTCTGGCCATGGTGGTCCCTGCGCTGGCGGCTCTGGTACTGCTGTTCCACAGCACCGTCATCGCCTTTGCCTCCCGCACCGGAAATGCCCCGCCCGCCCTCTAAGTCCGCACAGCCTGCGTTCCCCGGCTCCCGTACTCACCGGGTTGGCGGCGACCAGGCCACCTGGAGCGGTAGTGATTCTCCGGCCGAGATCAGAACCGCACGGCCGGGTGGAGGGCCCGGTTCGGTTTCGACTCGGAGGCCGAAGAGATCTCCGTCAGCCGCGGAGCGGGGCGCCAGCAAGAGGCCCGTGCCCCTGGTCCTGGCGTCCAGGACAAGGGGCACCCGCTGGATCAGCAGCGGGCTGTAGCCGGCCGTGACAACAACGGTGTGGCCCAGCGATTGAAGCCCGGCCAGGTCGTCGAGAGCGGCGGGGGACAACCGGTCTGCATCATCGGCGACCATGACAGCGTCCGCGGGCAATCTCCCTGCGGCAGCATCCGACCGCACAGACTGCCAAAAAGTGTGCGGTTCCTCCGTTAGGGGCGACAGCCACCGGATCCCCGGGTTGAGCTCCTGAAGTGCCCTCAGTGATGCAGTCTTGCCGCTGCCTGCATGCCCAAGGATGCAGAACACGCCGGCGGCGGGCAGCGGCAGCAGGACGGGGTCCAACTCGTCGCCGCCCAGCCCCAACAGCACGCCCGGTCCCGCCAGCTGGCTCCGTCCTTTGACTGCAGCGGCACCCGCCAGTGCTGCCGTCTTTACCTCGGCAACCGTGACCCTCGAGGACAGGGCCTCCACCCTGAAAGGTCGCCTTCCCCGCGGTACTGCGTCAGCGCCCGCAACCAATGGCGGCTGCTGATCGCAGGACGGTGCCCCGCTGTAGATTTGGCAGGCCGCGGGCTCCGGTCCCACGAGGGCGCCGAAAGCCACAGCCCTCCCTTTCACGTGCGTGGTGGCGGGCATCCGCGGCCACGACAGCCTGCTGTCCTCGTTGGAACCGGCCGGGAAGTACAACCGGTTGGGGACCGAGCCGCCGAACCGGGCATTGGCGAGCTCCCGTTCCCCGGAGATGGCGACTGTAATTCCTGCCCGCTGCCCGTCCCGGACCAGGTCATGCACCAGGTCTTCCGCCCAGGCGAGGGGTCCGGACCTGAAGGCGGAGACCCATGAACCCCACCCCGTGACGGCCACCAGGAGGGGAACCGCGCTGCCGGACGGACGGTTGATGCGCTGTTTGACCTCGTGGGCCAGGCGCTCCAGAACCCTCGCCGCGCGCCGAAGCTCGTGTACTCCGACGTAGGCTCCTGTCCGGGGGTGCCCAGCGGCGTCCTGAAGGGCCCCGGTTGCGTCCAGGAGGTAGCAGTGCGCCTCATGCGGATGCGACAGCACCAGCCGGAGCGCGAGTTCCAGGGTTTCACCGGCACCTGAGGCCGGTGACCCGACGAGGGCCAGGTGTCCGTGGATGACCGGCTGCCACTCCAACGCCGCAACGCGCTGCTGGTGCGGCAAATCGACCGCCCCCAGGTCGAGCTTCCACGCGGGCGTGCTGCCCGCGCCCGCCGGTGCTGTTGTCCCCGCAATTACTGGCCGCGGTTCGCTGAGCGTCAGCGGCAGCGGCGCCGCGACGGGCTGCCGCGGCGGCGCTCCTCCTGAAGCGGCCCATAGCCCGCACACCAGGTCGATCAGTGGGGACGCGGCTTGCGCAGGAGTTGGCGCCTTGCCGGCTGCAGCATCCCCGCCGGTGTTCGCAAGGTACTCGGCAGTGAGCTGCACGGTGACCGCCTCATCCGCTGCCCGGGTGCCAGGCGCCGAGAGGCTGGCCGCCTGGAATTCCTCCGGGAGTTCCATGCCGCGGGACGCAAAAGCCCGTCCTGGACGCTCCACGGGAATACCTGCCGCGTCTTTCGTGCCAATGATGTCCAGGGACTCCATGTCCGACTGGACCCTCAGGGCGATGCTCGACGTCACGTTGGCCCGGATGTCCGCCGTTAATGCTCCCTGGGGCCGCTGGGTCGCCATCACCAGGTGGATGCCGAGCGACCGCCCGATGGCAGCGATACGCATTAGTTCACGCAGCACCTCCGGTTGGTCGTCCACAAGCATCCGGAACTCATCGATGACGACGATCAAGTGCGGAATCGCGGCCTGCCCGCCGGTCCGGTCCGACTGGTAGGTGGCGAGGTCCGGTACGTTGGCAGCTCCCATGGCCTGTTCGCGAAACCGGATCTCCGCGCGGAGCGAGACCAGCGTGCGTTCAAGTCCGTCGGCGGCCAGGTCCGTCAGCAGCCCCACGCAGTGCACCAGCCCGGCCAGGGGGCCGAGCCCGGAGCCGCCCTTGAAGTCAACGAACAGGAAGTTCAGGTGGTCCGGCGGGTGGCTCATGGCCAGCGAAACGACAAGCGACCGGAGCAGTTCAGACTTTCCCGAGCCTGTGGTTCCTGCCACCAGGAGGTGCGGGCCGTCACTGTCCGCGTCCCAGCTTCGGATTGCCCCGCCAGCGGCCAGCCCCAAGGGCGCTGCCAAACCGGGGGACAAACGGGCAGCTTTCCACCGGGCAGCAGTTCCCGCTGCCGAGAGGTCCAGGATGTCCCCGAGTGCGCAGCCACCTGGCAGTGGACGACTCGCCGGACTACTTCCGGACCCGGCCGCCGCGACCCGGCAAAAGGCATCGAAAACCTCAGGCGGTGCGAGGTCGGGTATGAACGGGACGCTGGATTCCCCCTGGTGGAACGTGGAACAGGCTCCGCTGAGTTCGACAGCGGGCGGGGCGCTGTCCCCACCCTGCGTGGTGAAGGTCAGTACTTGCCACCCGTGATGCGCGCCTGCTGCAGCCAGCAGGCCGTCGTCATCCGCAGTGGTGCCGGTCAGGATGAGGACGCCGTGGCTGCAGTCCGGCGGCGGTGGCTGCGTCAACAGGCGCCGGCACGCGTCTACTGTCGAGGTCAGCGTCACCCGGGGGAGGAACCGCGCGGGCAGCGGAAGCCGGTGCGGCAGGCCGTGAGCGACTACGAGTGTGCTCCTGGCGCATGGATACCCCGCAAGCTGCATGATGAGCGCCCGCACCATTCCGTCCAACTCTTGGCGGGTGCCCCGGAAGATCGTTTCCCGCCGGGACGGTTCCAGCAGAAGCGGCACAATTCCCGCGGTTACACCCGGCGGCGCCGCGCTTGGCGGCTCCACCCTGATGTTCGCCGGCTGCAGCCCCAGGCCAAGCCGCAGCCAGGCACCGCCCTCACTTGCGCCCGCCGGCGGACCATCCAGGTGCCCGGCACCCAGGGAAAGCTCGGCGAGCGAAGGCCCGGCCCGACGTAGTCGTCCCTTGTCCTTCCGGACGGCCTCCCGAATGGCGGCAGCAGTCTCCCGCCGCTGCCTGCGGCCCGTCAGGAGCGGGATCAGCACTGACACCGCTGACGCTCCAGCAAAAGCCAGGAACATCCACATACCTGTCAGGACTGCGAGGCCGATGCCGATGGCGAGCGGAAGCGTGGCTGTGAGTAGAAGGACAGTGCGGTTGCCCGGATCCAGCCTGCAGGCGACGCCTATGGGCTCCGCCACGGACGTGCCCGCCTCGGCCGGCACGCCCTGAGCGTCGTCCGTGAAGACCAGTGACATTGCCGAGTTGCCGCAGCGGATCCCCGACGCAGTGGAAACAACGGCGCTCCTGATCCTCTGTCCATCCACCCAGGTGCCGTTGGAACTGTCCAGGTCCTCAAGGTGGATGCCCGTGTCAGTGACGGTCAGCAGCGCATGCTGCCGGGACATCGCGGCATCCGGGATGACGATGCGGGTGCCGCTCCTGCCGATGGTGTACGTGCCCCTTTCCAGAATGGTGACGGTGCCTGCGCCGCTCCCGCTGTGGACGGCGAGGGCCAGGCCACCGTGCTGCGGGCCGTGACCTCGCCCGGGCACCGTACGGCGGGAACGCCGTGCGCTCGCGCCGTCGACTATGACCGCGCCCGTGACGAGCGGGTGCCTGCCCGCCACCAGCGACGTCAGGCTCCTGCCTTCCACCGTGCAGTCTCCGACACCGAATCTGACTTCGAGTTGCCTCTGTATATCCTCGCCGGAGGTACCATCCTGCGCCTCGATGGTCAGTTCAAGCGGGCGGGCGCCCAGGCCCGGGTCCACGGCGCTGGTCAAGGTGCAGTGAAGTGTCATGGCAAGTCCTTTGAACGTTGATGCCACGCTAGTGGGCTGCAGTGCGCTTCCTAATGCCCCACATTGGCTATGTGGATAACAACAGAAGAGCCCGGAGGGACTACCCGGCGCAGCTTCCCCCGGCTACGATCGCAGCATCTGGGCTCCACCCCGGGGAGTCCGCCGGCCATGAGGACAACTGTGAACACCGTCGCCGCCACCGCTGATGTTTCCCCTGAGTCCGTCATCGGAAACGGGTCCACAGTCTGGCACCTGGCACAGATCCGTGAGTCCGCCCGGCTGGGCACCAACTGCGTCATTGGCCGCGGCGCCTATATAGGTCCCGGGGCGGTCCTGGGCGATAATTGCAAGGTCCAGAATTACGCCCTCGTCTACGAACCTGCGGTCCTGGCCGACGGAGTTTTCATCGGCCCTGCGGCGGTGCTGACCAACGACGTGTTTCCGCGGGCGGTCACTCCCGACGGCGGGCTGAAGACGGACGAGGACTGGGACAAAGTAGGGGTCACCATCGGCCAAGGCGCCGCCGTAGGCGCCCGCGCCGTCTGCATCGCACCCGTCACGATCGGCTCCTGGGCCACAGTCGCCGCCGGCGCTGTCGTCACCAGGGACGTGCCGGATTTCGCCTTGATGGCCGGGGTGCCGGCGTGCCGGATCGGGTGGGTCGGCCGCGCCGGGCATCCATTGAAGCTTGACGGACCTTGGTGGGTCTGCCCGCAGACAGGAAACCGGTACGAGGAACGCGAAGGAACCCTCCGCGAGCTCTGACGGTGGCCCTGGTTCCCCTCTGCGCGGCTGCCGATTCGACTGGCTCTGCAGTCACTCGGGTAGGCTAGAGCAGCAGACAATGCTCAACATTGTGCTGCCCGCATTCGAACCAGGAGATTTTGTGACCGCTGACCTCGTCATCGTAGGGTCCGGCTTTTTTGGCCTGACAATCGCAGAACAGGCCGCCACTGAGCTCGGCTTGAAGGTCGTCGTCCTCGACCGTCGCCACCACATTGGCGGAAACGCGTACAGCGAAAAGGAAGAGCAGACGGGCATCGAGGTGCATCGTTACGGTGCCCACCTGTTCCACACTTCCAACGAACGTGTCTGGGAGTACGTCAACAGGTTCACGACCTTCACCAACTACGTCCACAAGGTCTACGGCGTTCACAAGGGCGAGGTCTACTCGCTGCCGATCAACCTCGCCACGATCAACCAGTTCTTCCGCGCCAACCTCACTCCGGGCCAGGCCAAGGACCTCATCCAGGAGCAGGCTGGAGAGCTTGCTGGCACCGACCCGCAGAACCTGAACGACAAAGGCATCCAGCTTATCGGCCGGCCTTTGTACGAAGCCTTCATCAAGCACTACACCGGCAAACAGTGGCAGACCGACCCGAAGGACCTCCCGGCCGGCATCATTTCCCGGCTCCCCGTCCGTTACAACTACGACAACCGGTACTTCAACGACAAGTACGAGGGCCTGCCCACCAACGGGTACACCGCCTGGATCGAAAAAATGGCCGAGCACCCGAACATCGAGGTTCGGCTGAACACCGACTTCTTCGACGAATCGCACGAATACAGCAAGAACAAGGTCGTCGGCAACATCCCGGTGGTGTACACCGGCCCCGTTGACCGCTACTTCGAATACGCCGAGGGCGACCTGTCCTGGCGCACCATCGATTTTGAAGAGGAAGTACTCGAGGTCGGCGACTTCCAGGGCACCTCAGTGGTCAACTACAACGACGACGACGTCTCCTACACCCGCATCATCGAACCGAGGCACTTCCACCCCGAGCGGGAGTATCAGACCGAAAAGACTGTCATCATGCGCGAATTCTCGCGCTTCGCGGAGAAGGGCGACGAGCCCTACTACCCGGTTAACACATCTGCTGACCGGGACCGCCTGCTTAAGTACCGCGACCTCGCGGCAGCCGAAAAGGACGTTCTGTTCGGCGGGCGGCTGGGCACGTACAAGTACCTGGACATGCACATGGCCATCGGTTCGGCCCTCAGCATGTTCGACAACAAGATCCGGCCTCACTTCGAGTCGGGAGCCGACATTGAAAGCGGAGGAGTCGACGCATGAGCGTCCCCACCGACACCAGGAAGCAGACCAAGAACCAGGGCGGGTCCGTGACGACTGAACAGCAGAAGTGGCAAACCCTGCAGAGGGTCATCCTCCCCAGCGCCAGCCAAATGGACACGGTGCCCCTGTACATGGACATGGGCACCGCCACCGGAATCCAGTTGCCCACGGCCGGTGACCGGGACGGCAAGGCACCCAAAGCCCGGACCATCAGCAGCCCCACCAAGGAAGCCCACGTCGAGGATTTCCTCTCCCGGCACTCCACGTCCGTCCGGTCCGGGGAACGGGTCTCGTTCGGCAGCTACTTCAACGCCTTCCCGGCAAGCTACTGGCGCCGGTGGACCACCGTGGACAAAGTCCGCCTCCAGGTCCGCACCCAGGGCACCGGCTCCGTCATCGTGTACAAGTCCAACGCCCGGGGATCGCTGCAGCGCGTGGACACGCGCCGTGTCGAGGGCATTGCGGAGAACTTCTTCGAACTGTCGCTGGCACCCTTCGGTGACGGTGGCTGGTACTGGTTCGACCTGGTGGCAGGGACCGAGCCCTTGGTGATGCTCGACGCCGAATGGCAGGGTCCCGCGGTTGAAAGCACGCCCGGCTCGGTGACCCTCCAGATCACCACGCTCAACAAGACGGACTTCTGCCTGAACAACCTTCGGCTGCTCGCGGAAAGCGAGGATGCCCTTGAGCATGTGCAGGAAATCCTGATCGTTGACCAGGGCTCGCAGAAACTTGCGGACGCGGAGGGATTCGACGCGGTTAAGAAGATGCTCGGAGGCAAGCTGCGCATCATCAACCAGTCCAACCTTGGCGGCTCGGGCGGCTTTGCCCGGGGCATGTTCGAAGCCGTGGAAAATGGCAGCGACTACGCGCTCCTGATGGACGACGACGTAGTGGTTGAGCCCGAAAGCATCATCCGGCTGCTCACGTTCGCGGACCGCTGCAAAACCCCCACCCTGGTGGGCGGACACATGTTCGACCTCTACAACCGCACCGTGCTCCACACGTTCGGCGAGGTCGTCAACCCGTACCGGTTCCAGCCCTCGCTGCCAAGCGACGAGATGATCCTCGGCCATGATTTCCAGTCATCCAACCTGCGTCAGACCTCGTGGCTCCACCGCCGTTGCGACGTCGACTACAACGGGTGGTGGATGTGCCTGATCCCCACGCAGGTCATCCGGGAAATCGGGCTTTCCCTTCCCTTGTTCATCAAGTGGGACGATTCCGAATACGGCCTCCGCGCGAAAGCTGCCGGATACCCCACTGTCTCGCTTCCCGGTTCTGCGGTGTGGCATGTCTCCTGGATCGACAAGGATGACCTCGTCGGCTGGCAGGCATACTTCCATGCCCGGAACAGGGTAGTGGCGGCTTTGCTGCACAGCCCCTACGAGTTCGGCGGCCGTGTGATCAAGGAATCCCAGTACGCCGACGTCAAGCACCTCGTGTCCATGCAGTACGCCACAGCGCAGGGCCGGCAGTGGGCTCTGGAGGATGTCCTGAAGGGACCGGAAGCCCTTCCCGGACTGCTCCCGGCCAAACTTCCCCAGATCAGGGACATGATGTCTGCGCACTCTGACGCAGTGTTCAAGCCGAACCCGGAAGACTTCCCGGCAGCAAAGATGGACAAGCCGCCGCGCCGCGGACACGGGCCGTCCCAGCCTTCCAAGATTTCCCTGATTCCATGGGCTGCCAAGACCGTCGTGCGCCAGCTGGCAAGCCCTGTCAGGGAGACAAGTGTCGAGCGGCCACAGACTACCGTTGCCCACCAGGACAACCGGTGGTGGCGCATGTCGCAGTACGACTCCGCTGTCGTTTCGAATGCGGAGGGTACGGGAGCGTCCTGGTACAAGCGTGACCCCAAGCAGCTGCGGAAGATGCTGGCGGAAAGTGCCCGCCTGCACTCCGTCCTGCTGAAGGAATGGCCTGCCCTGAGCAGGAGGTACAAGGCAGCCGTCTCGGAACTGACATCCATGGAGGCATGGCGGAAGACGTTCGAGCAGCACACCCAGAACGAAGTAAAGTGAGCGGATCTTCACCTGCGGAGCTGACTAGTCCGGGGCTGGGAGGAGGGCTGCGCGATATAAGGCAATCAAGCTTCCTCCTCAAGCTGCTGGTGCGCAAGGAACTCAAAGTCCGTTACCGGGGCTCCGTCCTTGGTCTGCTCTGGTCCTACGTAAAACCCGGTGTCCAGTTCATCGTGTTCTACGTTGCCCTCGGAGTGTTCCTTGGACTGGAACGCAGTCCAAGGAACCCCGAGGGGCTCCCCAACTATGCGGTGTACCTGTTCTCAGGCATTGTCCTGATCAACTTCTTCTCGGAAGCGTTGGGCAACGCCTCCCGGTCGATCGTGAACAACGGGAACCTGATCAAGAAGATCTACCTCCCGCGGGAACTGTTTCCGGTCGCTTCGGTGTGGGTGTCCGCCGTGCATTTCTTCCCGCAGCTGGTGGTCCTCGTCGCAGGGTGCCTGCTCGCGGGGTGGCACCCGAACCTGTTCCAGCTGTTGGCTGCGGTTGCAGGCTTCATCATCGTGGGGCTGCTGGCTACCGGCCTTGGCCTGCTGTTTGGATCCGCGAACGTGTACTTCCGCGATTCTGAGAACCTCGTGGACATGCTGCTGATGGTGGCCACCTGGGCTTCCCCGGTGATGTACGCGTGGTCGATGGTGGAGACAAAGCTTGGCGAGGCGTGGTTTGCCGTGTACCAGGCAAACCCCATCACCATCGGTGTTGAGCTGTTCCACTACGCATTCTGGTTCCCCACGACAGACGGAGCCACGGCCATGCCCCCCAACCTGTTCACGCTGTGGTTGCCGCTGGGCCTGGTGGTTTCCCTGGCGGTAGTCATTTTGGGGCAGTACACATTCCGGCGGCTTGAGGGCCGCTTTGCACAGGAGCTGTGAGTGGTCAACGCGATAGAAGTTTCAGATATCAGCAAACAGTTTGTCCTGCGGCACACACGTTCCATCAAGGAAGCCGTGGTGTGGCTCGTCAAAGGCAGGAAAGGCGACCTCTCAGAGAAGTTCCATGCCTTGAAGAACGTCTCGGTGGATATCAAGACAGGTGAAACCGTGGCGTTGCTTGGCCTCAATGGGTCGGGCAAGTCGACGCTGCTGAAGCACATCTCGGGCGTGATGCTGCCGGATTCCGGCGCGGTGCGCACCCGGGGAAGGGTGGCAGGGCTGATCGAGGTAGGTGCCGGTTTCCATCCGGACCTTTCCGGCCGGGACAATGTCTTCCTCAACGGTGCCATTCTGGGGATGACGGAACAGCAGGTTAAGGAACGCTTCGATGACATCGTCGAGTTCTCCGAGATCGGGCAGTTCATCGACACAGAGGTCAAGTTCTACTCGTCGGGAATGTACCTGCGGCTGGCTTTCTCAGTGGCGGTCCACACCGACCCGGAAGTGTTCCTCATCGATGAGATCCTGGCGGTGGGCGACGAGCCCTTCCAGCGAAAATGCATCGACAAGATCCAGGACCTTGCGCGCGACGGCAAAACGCTGGTTGTGGTCAGCCATGACCTGGACCTCGTCTCCAGGATTTGCGACCGCGGCATCCTGCTCGAGCACGGCAACGTCAAGTTCGACGGGCCCATCCATGAGGCTGTATCGATCCTGCGGACCTGATCGGCCGCCTCCCGGGCAGCCGTACGGTGTACCCGGGATTCCATACTGACAACGAAGACGGCGCCCCACGCCGTTTGCGGCCAGCGTGCCACTGACTTATCGGAGGATTTTTGTCCTGGTTTGATGCAGCCCCTCAGTTTTTGCTCGCAGTGGCTTTGCTGTTCATTCCAGGGCTGGCCGTGGCTTTGGCAGCCAGGCTCCGCGGGTTCCGCCTGGCAGCAACTGCCCCGGGAATCAGCGTGTCAATTGTTGCCATCTCGGCCATTGCCGCGCCTTTTGCGGGCATCTCCTGGTCCCTGGTTCCTGTCCTGGCCGTCACCATCATCGTGGCCGCGCTGGCTTGGGTACTGTCAGCCGTCATCGCCCGAAAGAGCGAGAACGCCACGGCCGCCGAGCCCGCCCCGGCGAAGCGCGGTTTGCTGGCGGCGTCCGTCACCGCGGTGCTGTTGGCCGCCTTCCTGATATTCCGTCGCTTGGTTGCTGCGATCGGCACCCCGGAAGCGTTCTCACAGACGTTCGATAATGTCTTCCACCTCAACGCGATCCGCTACATTCTCGATACCGGGTCCGGATCCTCACTGACGCTGAATGCCATGACCGGTGCTGCCTCCTATCCCGCAGCGTGGCATGACCTGGTTTCGCTCCTGGTCAGCGCCGGGGGCAGCGGCATCCCGGAAGCAGTCAACATCATCAACATTGTGGTGGCTGCCCTTGTTTGGCCGCTCGGCTGCATCTTCCTGGCCCAGACAATCTGGGGAAGCAGGCCTGCCGTCCTGGTCTCGGCCGGTGTCCTGTCGGCAGCTTTCGGGGCCTTCCCCATTTCCCTGCTGGATTTCGGGGTGCTGTATCCGAACTTCCTTGCTGTTGCGCTCCTGCCCCTCGTCCTGGCCATCACGCTGGACGTGATCGGGCTGTCTCAGGTGCGGGGCATCTCCAGGGTCATCGCCGGCCTGGTTTTGCTTGCAGTGCTTCCGGGGCTTGCCTTGGCCCACCCGAGTGCCGCCATGGCGTGGATCGCGATGATGGCGCCCCCAGCCGTCTACGTCTACGCGCGGTTTGCCGTGCGTACCCTCACTTCCACGCGGGGCCGCAAACGGGTTGTGGCTGCTGCCTCCTTCACCGTGGTGGCCGTGGCCGCCGTCGTGCTCGTCCGAGTCCTGTGGAATGCTGTGAGGCCACCCGCGGAAGCAGCTTTCTGGCCGCCTGTTGAAAGCACCGGACAGGCCATCGGAGAGGTGATCGCCAGTTCCGCGATCGGCAGGCCCGTGGCGTGGGCAGTGCTCCTGCTGACCGTCATCGGGCTCTACGTGACCATCAGGTCCGGCCGCCAGTTGTGGCTTCTGGGAACCTATGCAGTGGTGGCGTTCCTCTTCATCGTCGTCAGTTCTTTTCCTGCCGATGACTTCCGCAGCTTCTGGACCGGCATCTGGTACAACGACCCACCCCGGCTTGCCGCGTTGCTGCCGATGGTGACCATTCCCTTCGCATGCCGTGGCGCAGTGGTGGTGTGGGATCTGGTCGTCAGAGGTGTAACGGAGGCGCCGGGGATTCTGCGGCGCAACGCTTCTGCACGTGGCGGGCAGGCCGATGGAACCGGCAGTGTGCAGCCGGGAACGTACCTGGTGGCCGCCGGCCTGGTCGCCGTGCTGGCTCTCGGCTTCGCCACGCAGCGCGGCAATGTCCGGCAGGCGCAGGACTCGATGGCCGGGTCCTACCGCCTTTCCGAGGACTCGCCCTTGGTCTCCAGCGATGAATTGGAACTGATCGACCGGCTCCCCGATGAAGTGCCGGCGGATGCAGTCATGATCGGGAACCCTTACAACGGAAGTTCACTTGCCTACGCGCTGGCGGACCGCAGGCTGGTTCAGCTGCACATACTCAGTGCCATCCCGGACGGGACCGCCCCGCTGCTGAACGGACCGGTTCCGTCGAAAGACGATCCTGCTGTCTGCCCCACGGTGGAAAAGCTGAACATCGAATACATTCTCGACTTCGGGCACCGTGAGGTGCACGGCAGGGACAGCGGGTACAAGGGCCTGGACAGCCTCATCGCTTCCGGAATGGCCACTCTCGAAGACTCAGAAGGAGACGCGAAGCTTTACAAACTGCAGCTTTGCGGAAACTGACTGATTCAGTCCGCGCCGCACGCGTGCGGCTCAGGCCTTTTGCCACAGCCGTAAACCGGGAATCAGCAGGCCCAGGAACAGGATCGCTTCGCTGAGTGCCATGGACAGAGCGATGCCGTCCACCCATCCGCGGGTCGCGGCCACGAACATCAAGGTCACCCCGACGATGGCCGAGATGAGGGTCCAGGCCAGAATCAGGCGCTGGCGACCTTGCGGCAGCAGAAGATTCCGGATGAACGGCGTACTGGCGGAGATGAACAGGAATGACAGTCCGTAAAAAGCGCAGGTAGCCATGCCGGCGCTCTTGTCAGCCCCAAAAATGAGCGACGTTGCCAGCGGACCCAGAAAGGTGAGGAGCGCGGCCCCGGCGAGTCCCAGGACAAGGTGGGAAGCGATGGCGGCGCCGTGGCGCTTCCTGGGACTTGCTTCCTGCGGTTCCAGGGTCCAGCCCTGAAACGTATTCCCAAGTGCCATCACCGAGAAGAGCCCGAAGCGGTAGACGGTGTCAGCGGAGCTGAAGCCGGCCATGACGGTACTGGGCACGAAGGCCTGTCCGATCGGCAACGGCGTTGCAGCGTAGGTGGTTCCGGAGAGGCTGATCGCAGCCGGGCCGAACTGACCGCGCAGATGCTTGAAGGTTCCGCGCCAGGACGCGAACGTCCTGCCCCTCTCGGGAACCGCTATTCTGTGGAACACCATGAGGCTCGCAATGACGGCCACGACCAGGATCGCCCCGTAAAGCCAGATCTGGGATGTCACCAAAATGACCGGGACTGCAAGGAGGGTGGCGACAACCCGGGGCATGGTGTCAAAGAGGGCAAGGAGTGTCGGCTTGCCGGCGCCGATGCAGAACCATGCCGGTGACATCCCGGCCACGGTGGTCGTCATGGACATCGCCGCGGCGTCCAGGCGATGCTCCGGGGCAGCCAGGCTCCAGGCCAGGGCAAAGACAAAAGGAACCACGACGGCAGACAAGACCAGCCGTGTCCGGATACTTTCGCGGTAAACCTCTGCCCGGTGCTGCGGTGCAGGGTTCTGTGCAATTTCTACGGGCCCGAGGGTATTCCATCCCCAGGCGATTACTGCCCCGCCAAAGGCGCCGGTTGCCTGACCGGCTGCAACGCTGGACCAACCGCCGGCACCGGCTACGTGGGCCACAACCGGTATAAGAAGGAAAGGTGTGACGAGCGACAGCAGCGGCAGCCCGGTAAAACCGGCAAGCCTCAGCCAAACAGCCTTCATGCGTTCAGTGTGTCCTTTTGTTTAATGGTGACTGGCGGTTCGCCGGGGGCATCCTCCTGGTCCGCCGGGAATCCCTTTTCCGGCTACAACCTGTCGTGGCGGACCAGGGGTTCCGGGCGTGGCAGGACCGCCGGGACCAGGTCAGGACCGGTGTTCCGCTTCCCGCCCGCCGGGTGGGAAGTTCGGCAGGATGATGCCCAGGCTGATTTCCAAGGCCCGTACGGGGGACACGTTGCCGCGGCGGACTCCTCCCACGAGAGACCGGACGAGCTGCCACCTGGATGGCCGTGCATACAGGTTCAACGCCTGGCGCAATTCCTGTCCGACGGGGAGCCTGGACTTTTCTGCGCGCTCCAGCAGAGTCCTGGCCATAAGCGTCCGCCAGCCAAGCCCTGTCTTATGGATAATGCTGCTGATGCTCCGCGGGGACGTACTTCCCTCGTACCGTTGAACGAACCGAAGAGTGTTGCGGACAGAGGTGGGCAGGCTCTGCCGGGATTCACCCACCACGTTTCCGCCGTGTTGGATATAGTCCTGGAGCACCAGATTCTCGATGTGCATCCCCCCGAGGACCAATGAACAAAGCCCGATCCAGTGATCGTGGTACTGCGAGGGCGCGGCCATCGAGGGGAAAGGCAAAGCCAGGTCAAGCACATCGCGCCGGAAGACGCAGAGCGAACCCGTGACCTGGTTGTTGGCGAGAAGATCGGCGGGGCCGACGATCCTTCTGTCGGTAAGGGTTCCGCTGGAGGAATCCCCGCCGGCCGCGGAGACCTGTGGAGGCACTACCCGGGCCTGGCCAGTGACTAGTGCTGCCTGACCGAGGCGGGGGAGGAGCGTCGCCAGCTTCTCGGGATACCAGTAGTCGTCCTGGTCGCTCAGGGCCACCCATTTGGCTTCGGCCGGCACTGCCTTGAGCGCGCGTTCGAAGTTGTGGTGGAAACCCAGGCGGTCTTCGTACCCGAGAACCTGGAATCGGCTGTCATCGCCGCATGCCCGCCGCACCATGTCCGCAACACGCTGGTGGTCGCCATCGACCGAAATAAGGCAGACGAACTCCTTGTGTGTCTGCGCCTGGATGGAGCGCAGCTGGCGGGCAAACAGGGGTTCGTCGGGCTGGTACGCCGCCAACGCCACGGCGCCAAACGGGGAGGCGGGGACGCCTTCGCCGGATTCGTCCCCGGGGCTCTCCGGCAGTGTGGTCATCGCGTGCCCGCCTTCCGGCCCAGTGCCACAAAGAACGCGCGCAGGAGCATGATCCTGGCGCGCAGGATGACCGCAACCGGCCTGCGCGACTTGGGCGTCGTGTTGTCGTCGTGCAGGCGTCGGGCCACTGTTGGCGCCGCCAAGTGGACCATGCTGCGGTTCCGGTTGCCCACGATGGCAATCCACTGGTCGTGGGTTTCGGTGAGGAACGTGGGGAAGGGAAGGATCATGTTCTTTGCCCGGGACGTGAAGGCCATGGTGCAGCCGTAGTACGGCCGGATACCGATCCACGTCATCACCAGGTTGGCCGCCCACCGGTTGCTGTCCGATTCCTTGAGCTGGATTTTGTGGTACCGGTTGGCCGGGCCACCGAACACGGTGAAATTGCTGGCAGCGAAGTCCTTGGTCTGCAGCGCGTTGACCAATGAAGTGACGCGTCCCTCCAGCCATACGTCGTCCTGGTCGGACAGCATGATGTACTCGCCCCTGCTGGCCGTGATGGCGCGTTCAAAGCTTGCAACGTAGCCCTTGTTAAGGGCATTTGGCAGCAGAACGATGCGCGGATCTGCTATCCGCCGTACCACGTCCAGGGTGGAATCCTTGGACGCATCGTCAACAATGACGAGCTCATCCTCGGGCGACAACTGCGCAAGAATGGACTCTATCTGTTCTGTGACGTACTCCTGCCCGTTGTAGGTTGCCATGCAGACGGACACCCGGACCTGGCCCTGCCCGCTCATGCACTGATCTTTCGCTGGAGCTGCGGGTCTATCTTTCCCAGTCGTCCCAGCCAGCCATCGACGAAACCGCGGGCAAATGCGCGGTACTGGCCCTTGCGGTTGGCTCCGTACAGCAACCGGAAGACGTCGCTTTCCACCTGGAAGCGGAGCCGGCGCAGCAGCCATACAGGGAACCTGGCACCGTACTGCCGCCACAGGTGGATGTTGTTCCTTGTCATGTAGTACACCCGGAAGGGGGCATGGGAATGAACATGGCGCTTCCTGCCCAGCACGGAGACATGCCAGCCAAACAGCATCATGGGCTGCGCCTGGCCCAAGGCATGCGTCATGTTGCAGCCCTTCCCGATCAGGGTGGCGAGGCCGTGCGACCGGACGCGAAGGTTGTATTCGGAGTCAACGCAGTCGATGAACAGCCGCCCGTCAAGCAACCCGGCGGTCTTGAACGTGGACGCCGGAATGACGGCACCGGACTGAAGGGGGTCGAACGCCTGGGGGAAACGGGCCCGCCTGGAGAGGAGGGGAACGTTAAGCCCGTTATGGGACTGGGCGCTCACAAGGCCGACGTCGATCCCGGCGGCGTGTGCCGCGGCGTAGGTTTCCAGGGCGGCGGCAATGTAGCCGTCATCAAGGGCGGAGTCCTGGTCGAGGGTGACCACGAAGTCCGGCGACCAGTCCTTCAGCGCTGCTTCAATGCCTGCATTCAGTGCCGCAGCAATCCCGATGTTGTCGGGCATGCGCACTACGGTGCACCCCAACTCCGCCAATTCCTGCAGTACGGGGCTGATCCCCTCAAGGTCCGAGCCGTCGTCGACCACCACCGTATGGACGACTTGCTGGTTGAGTTGCTTGACCCTCTCCGGGAGGTCCAGGGGAGGGTGGAAGGCCGAAATTACAGCCACCACCCGCGGGTCACTCTGGTGCGTCACGTCTTATGGTTCCTTCTCGCTTACCGAAATAGACCGTTCCTGTGCGTCAGGGAACTGCCAGACAGCAGGCTTCAGTCTATCGCTGGCCGCAGGGGCCCTCCATTCGGCCCGCGCCCGGGCCCGGCCTTCGGCAAAGCCGGGCGGCGAAGGCAACGCGGTAGCATTGACGGGGTGCTCATCTCCGGGCAGACAGATCCAACCCTGTGAATCTTCAAGAAAAGGACCTACCTGGCACATGGCCATTGATGTATTGCTTCCCTACTACGGGGACGTCGACCTGATGAAACTTGCGGCCCAAAGCGTCATGAGCCAGCAGTTCGAGGATTGGCGCCTCATTGTGGTCGACGACGGGTACCCCAGCCCGGAACCCCAGCGCTGGTTCGAATCCATCGCAGATCCCCGGGTCACCTACCAGAAGAACGAGACGAACCTCGGCGCCAACGGTAACTACCGCAAGGCCCTGGAACTCGCCGAAGCCCCCATTGTCGTGGTCATGGGCGCGGACGACATCATGCTGCCGAACTACCTTGACGTCGTCGCCAAAGCCTTTGAAGCCTACCCGGAAGCCAGTGTTGTGCAGCCGGGGGTCCAGGTCATCGACGAGAAGGGCCGGGCCTGCTCTCCGCTGGTCGACGTCGTCAAGAAGATCTACGCCCCGTCCACCAAGTCCACTGTCCTCCTTCAGGGGGAGAAGATGGCGACGAGCCTGGTTCGCGCGGACTGGGCCTACTTCCCGTCCCTCGCGTGGCGGACCGACGTCATTCGCCGTATTGGCTTCACCGAGGGCCTGCACGTGGTCCAGGACCTTGCGCTGCTTCTGGACATCGCCGCCGAGGGCGGGTCCATGGTGGTGGATCCGACCCTGTCGTTCCTGTACCGCCGTCACTCCGCATCGGATTCTTCCGTCAAGGCCCTCGACGGACGAAGGTTCGACGAGGAGCGGGCCTTCTTCGAAGGCCAGGCCCGTCGCTTCCGTGAACTCGGCTGGAACGGTACGGCGCGGGCCGCTGCCTTCCACACGACCTCGCGCCTGAACGCAGCCACCCTCGTGGCGCGCTCACTGATGATCGGTAAGACCGATTCACTTCCGCGGCTGCTGAAGCACGTCGTGTCCTGAATCGCCTTAAACGCCAGGTGGCTGCCCCGGGAAACCGGGGCAGCCACCTGCGTTTAAGGGGGTGATTAATCGGGAGGCAGGACGTCGGGGCGCGGTCCGCCACTGGCAGGGCGGCCGCCCGACGCACCGGCCTCGAGCTCCAGCAGCTTGAGCCGCAGGATGCCGACTTCCTCGGCGAGTACGCGGATTTCGTCCTCCGCCTGCGACTGCTCGAAGGAAAGGTGCAGGCAGACTGAAACCAGGAGCACCAGCGCCATGGCGAACAGCAGGTTCGACGGCACTTTCACGCCGAGCACACCGCTTAGCCAGAACAGCAATTGCGGAAATGCGGCCAGCACCAGGACGCCGATGCCGATGATGATCCAGATCACCGCGTATTTTTCGCGCAGGTGGCGTCGCCGGAGCATCTCAAAAATGATGACCAGGATGACCAGCACAAAAATGAAGCCAACAAGGGTGGCCATGGGAACTCCTAGTTGGACGACAGTTCGTTCTTCTTGCGGGTCAACGCAAAGAGGAGGGCAAATGCTGACCGGCCCAGGTAAATGGCGGCCTTGACGGGGTCGTGGCTGGGCGTTCCTCCCTGCCGCTCCCGCATTGACACACCCACTTGGCGCACAGTGCAGCCGGACCTGATGGCGACCACCAATGAATCGATGGTGTCGCCGAGATACTCGGCGGGGTAGTGGTCGACGTACTGCCGGATGGCCTTGGCGTTGGCCGCCCGGAAACCCGACGTCACGTCCGTCAGCCGGGTACCCGCGATCCGCGAAATGGTCCAGGCAAGGACGTTCATGGCCCACTTGCGGGGTCCGCGCACGGTGTAGTTGCCTTTATCCGCGAAGCGGGCGCCAATGACAATGTCCGCTTCCTGCAGCCCGTCCAGGACGGCTTTGATGTCACGGGGGTCGTGCTGGCCGTCGGAATCAACCTGGATGACCCGTGTGTAGCCGTGCATCTTGGCGTACTTGAAACCCGTACGCATGGCCCCGCCCACACCCATATTGAAAGGGAGCTGCACCACCAGTGCGCCGGCATCGCGGGCAACCTGGGCCGTGTTGTCCCGGGAGCCGTCGTCAACAACGAGCACATTGCAGTCAGGTCCGAATTCGAACACTTCCCGGATGGTGTTGCCGATGGCTTCCGATTCGTTCCATGCGGGCATGATCACCAGGGTACGGTGGGCTTGCTCTGCAGGAGTCATGCGTTATCGGTTTCCGCCTTCAGGTAGGCGGTCAGCCTCGCGTCAGCGTCAACCAGGCTGAAGCCTGTGGACCGGGCCTTGGCCAGGTCCAGGGCGCTGTTCAACGGACGCGGAGCTGCCGCTTTGTCCTTGAAATATTCAGCGGTGCTGACGCCGGTCACATCCGCGCGGGCGGCACCGGCCAGTTCATAGACGTCCGACGCGATCTCCGCCCAGCTCTTGACCGGTCCGTCGTTCGTGAAGTTGTACGTGCCGAAGGGGGCTCCGGTTGCCAGCAGATGGCTGATGAACGCCGCGATGTCGTCGGTGAAGCTGAGCCTGCCCGTCTGGTCATTGACGACCGAAGGCTTGATGCCCCGGCCGGCGAGGCTGGCCATGGTGCGGACAAAGTTGTTTCCTTCGCCGATGACCCAGCTGGTCCGCACGATGTAGTGGCGCGGGACGACGCTGACGACGGCGTCGCCTGCGGCCTTGCTCTGCCCGTAGACGCCGAGGGGCGTGAACGGCTCGTCCTCGCCGTGGACGTCCATCGTGCCGTCAAAGACGTAGTCGGACGAGACGTGCACCAGGGTGAGGTTATGCTCGACGGCGGTGCGCGCAAGGTTGGCTACGGCGGTCACGTTGACTGCCCAGGCGGCGGCCCGTCCTTCGCCGGTCTCAGCGGCGTCGACGGCCGTGTACGCGGCGGCGTTGACAATGGCGGAGTAGTTTTTCCAGTTCCGGTTCCTGAAGGAGTCCGGATTGGCGAGATCGAACTCACCGCGGCCGGCGAACTCGACTGCCGTGTCGCCGTCGTACTGTGCGCGCAGGGCCTTGCCCAGCTGGCCGTCAGCCCCGACAACCAGGACTTTTTTGGCGGGCATCGGCGCGACGTCTGCCATGCGGGGGTGGGCCTTGTCCTTGTCCGAGAGTTCAGCCTGGTCAAGGGGAATCGGCCACTGCACCGCGGCTGTCTCGTCGGCGAGGTTCAGGAACGTGTACTGACCCTGCGCATCCGCCGACCAGTGGTCGTTGACCAGGTAGGTGTAGGCCGTGTTGTCCTCGAGGGTCTGGAAGGCGTTGCCCACCCCGCGCGGGATGAAGATGGCCTGGCTCGGATCAAGCTCGGCGGTGAACACTGCTCCGAAGGACGGGCCTTCCCGGAGGTCAACCCAAGCCCCAAAAATACGGCCCGTGGCCACCGAGATGAATTTGTCCCACGGCTCGGCGTGGATGCCGCGGGTGGTTCCAGCCTTTTCGTTGAAGGAGATGTTGTTCTGCTCGGGCCTGAAATCCGGCAGCCCGAGGGCCACCATTTTTTCCCGCTGCCAGTTCTCCTTGAACCAGCCCCGGTTGTCACCGTGGACCGGCAGGTCGTATAGGACGACGCCGGGAATGGGAGTTTCGTGTCCGGCAAGCTTCTTTGAGAACTCCAGAGACATGGACTACTGGCCCTGTTCCTTGTATTTGGCTTCGGTGGCGGCTTTCTGTGGACGCCACCATTGCTCGTTGTTGCGGTACCAGTCGATGGTGTCCTCGATGCCGGCGTCGAAGTTGGAGAACTTCGGTTCCCAACCGAGCTCGTCGCGGAGCTTGGTGGAGTCGATGGCGTAGCGCAGGTCGTGGCCGGGGCGGTCCACTACATGGTCGTACGCGTCGGGGGACTGGCCCATGTGCTTGAGGATCAGTTCGACGACGTCCTTGTTGTTCTTCTCGCCGTCGGCACCGATGAGGTAGGTCTCCCCGATGGTTCCCTTGGCGATGATGGCCAGGACCGCGGAGGAGTGGTCGTTGGCGTGGATCCAGTCGCGGACGTTCTCGCCTTTGCCGTAGAGCTTGGGACGGACACCGTCGATGACGTTGGTGATCTGCCGCGGGATGAACTTTTCGACGTGCTGGTACGGGCCGTAGTTGTTCGAGCAGTTGCTGATTGTTGCCTGCAGCCCGAACGAGCGCACCCAGGCACGGACCAGCAGGTCCGAGCCGGCCTTGGTCGAGGAATACGGGCTGGAAGGGTTGTACGGGGTCTGTTCGGTGAACCGCTCCGGGTCATCGAGTTCCAGGTCGCCGTAGACCTCGTCGGTGGAGATGTGGTGGAACCGCTTGCTGTGCTTCCTGGCCGCTTCGATCAGCGTGTAGGTGCCGATGATGTTGGTGTCCAGAAACGGGCGGGGGTCGTGCAGGGAGTTGTCGTTGTGCGATTCGGCGGCGTAATGGACCACGACGTCGGTCTCCGCGACCAGGCCGTCCACCAGGGCGGCGTCAGTGATATCGCCTTCCACGAACGTGAAGCGGTCCTCGGGGAGCCCGCGCAGCGACTCGCGGTTTCCGGCGTAGGTCAGCTTGTCCAGGACAGTGACGTGATCATCAGTGTTTTCCAGTACATAGTGGACAAAGTTTGAGCCGATGAAGCCGGCTCCGCCGGTCACAAGAAGTCGCTGCATAATTCCCTAGGGTACCGGATTTGCCGCTGCACTAAGCGAAGGGAAAGATGGTGGGCATGCGCGGAATAATACTTGCCGGCGGAACCGGCTCCAGGCTTCATCCCATCACCCTGGGTGTCAGCAAGCAGTTGGTCCCGGTATACGACAAGCCGATGATCTACTATCCGCTGTCGACCCTGATCCTTGCGGGGATCCGGGACATCCTCATCATTACCACGCCGCACGATGCTGAACAGTTTGAGCGGCTGCTGGGTGACGGTTCGCGCTTTGGCGTGTCCATCACCTACAAGCAGCAGCCGTCGCCGGACGGCCTCGCGCAGGCCTTTATCCTTGGCGCCGATCACATCGGTGATGACAGCGTGGCCCTGGTCCTGGGAGACAACATCTTCTACGGGCAGGGCATGGGTACCCAGTTGCGCCGGTTCAAGACCATCGACGGCGGCGCCGTCTTCGGGTACTGGGTCAAGGATCCTTCCGCCTACGGTGTCGTCGAGTTCGATGAGCAGGGCAAGGCGCTGTCGCTGGAAGAGAAGCCGGCGGCACCCAAGAGCCACTACGCAGTCCCCGGGCTGTACTTCTATGACAACAACGTGGTTGACATCGCCAAGAACCTCAAGCCCTCGGCCCGGGGGGAACTCGAAATCACCGACGTCAACCGCGTCTACCTGGAGGCCGGAAAACTCCAGGTCGAGATTCTGCCGCGCGGAACCGCCTGGCTGGACACCGGAACATTCAACGACCTCAACGATGCGTCCAACTTCATCCGCACGGTGGAAAACCGGCAGGGCCTGAAAATCGGCGCTCCGGAAGAGATTTCGTGGCGCCTCGGGTTCCTCAGCGATGACGAGCTGCGCGAACGGGCCGAACCCCTCGTCAAGAGCGGATACGGCGCCTACCTGCTGGAGCTGCTCTCCGAGAACAGCAACTGACGGCTCAGGACTCGAAAGGAGGGGTGAAGCGTAAGCTTCACCCCTCCTTTGTCCTTCCCGGCGCGGGTGCTAGTAGGTGAGGTTCCGGCATCCCAGGGTCGTGTTGCCCGTGGTGAAGGGGGAGACCCCAATGCCATAGGTACACATGGTGTAATTGCCCTTGACCGTGGTATTGACGTTGATCGAGTATCCGTGGATTCCCGTGACATCAAAGGCCTTGTTTACGTCCGGGCGGCTGACTGTCGTTGAGAAGACGTATCTCGTGGTCTTGCCGTCGGGGCTGGTGACGTAGGCGTGCACGGGGTTCGACACACCAGGCATATCCGGGTCGTAGGTCCATCCGGTTGCCTCCAGGGAGGTGACTCCCGCCGCGGTCTTGAGGGACACCGAGTCAAGCGTTCCCACTGGTGCGCCGCTCTTGCCGGCATCCGCCGTACGGCAGCCAAGCAACGGGTTGCCGGTGGCCAGGGGGCTCGGCGCAATGGCGTAAGCGCAGGCCGTGTAAACCCCCGGGCTGGTGATGGGGATCGACGGGGCAAAGCCATGATCACCGGTCACACCGAACGCGGTGTTAACGTCCGCCCTGGGCCGGGACGCTGTATAGGCGTAGCCCTTGGTCGATCCGTCGGGAGAGGTGACGTAGATGTGGACGTCGATGGAGCGTGCTGCATCTGCCTTGTCCAGCGCCCATCCGGCGACGGTCAGGGAAGCGGACTCGGTCGTCTTGTTGACGGAGACGCTGTCGAGGCTGCCGGTAGGTGGCGCAACCGCGCCGACATTGACAGTGCGGCAGCTCAAGAGCGGGTTACCAGGGGCGAGCGGGCTCAGCGCGATGGCATAGGCACAGACCTTGTACTGCCCGGCGGCGGAAATTGGTATGGCCGCTGCAAAACCGTGGTTGCCGGTGATCCCGAGGGCGCTGTTCACGTCTGCCCTCGCCTGGGAGGCCACAAACGGGTAGCTCTTGCTGGTGCCGTCGGGAGATGTTACGTAGACATGGACGGAAATGGACCGTGCGGAGTCAGCGCGGTCAACAGCCCAGCCCCGGACGGAGAGCGCGGCGGTGGTGGAAGTCTTGATCAGGGATGCGTCGTCAAAGCTGCCCACCGGCGCGGCAGCGGGGGCAAAGTTGAGTTGCCTGCAGCCAATCTCGGTGTTCGAATACTCCCCGATCGCGTAGACACACAGCTTGTAGGTCCCGGGTGCAGTGATGGCAATGTCCCGCTGGTAGCCGTGGTTTGCGCCCATGCCAAGTGCCTGGTCGACGTCGGGCCTCGACAGGTTCGCCGGCATGACATAGCCGGTGCGGGTGCCGTCGGGTGCAGTCAGGTATGCGTGCGCTTCCGTGGCCGTCCCGGGATTGGCAGTGTCAATGGCCCACCCGCGCAAGGAGAGGGTTACTTTGTCGGCGGTACGGACCTCCTTGGCATCGTCGATGCTGCCGATAGGTGGCTCGACGCCGCTGACCGCCACCGATTTGCAGCCAATGGAGGTGTTGCTGAATGCACCGATGGCGTAGGCACACACCTGGTACGTCCCGGACTTCTGGACCGGTATGGACTGCTGGAAGCCATGCGATCCGGAAACCCCCAGGGCACTGTTCACATCCGGACGCGAAATGTTCGCGGGGATGGCATACCCCGTGCGGACGCCGTCGGGAGCAGTGACATAGACGTGGGCCTGTGTTGACGCCGAGGAATTCGCGAAATCGACGGCCCAGCCGCGGACATTAAGCTGGGTGGCCGAGCCGCTGCCCTGCACGGAAAGGTCGTCGAAGGATCCATCCGGTGCTGCGGCTCCGGCAAAGGTCCGCAGTGATGCGTAGTCACCGTTCCAGACGTTCGAGTCCCCGGCGAAGGGGCCTGTGGAGCTGTACTGCCAGATGGAGTATGTACCCCAACTGGCCGTCGGGACCGGCCCGGCGTTGTTTGTTGGCGAGCTCGGGTAGGCGGCAATCCAGAGCGGATAGTCACCAAAACCGGAGGGGTTGCCCAGGCACTGGTTCCACCAACTGGTGTTGGTGTAGATCATGGGGAGCCTGCCGGTCAGGGACCGTACCGTGTTGCCGAAGTCCCGGACCCAGGACTGAAGCTGAGCAGGGGACATGTTGTAGCACGTGTTGCCGAAGTAGAAGCCGTTGATGGTCCGGCCCTCGTAGGGGTTGAACTCGAAGTCCAGGACCGGCGGCATGGTGTAGCCGTCGGCAGACCACCGGCCGCCGTTCTGGACGAAGTAGCGGGCCTGGTCTGCCCCGGAAGACCAGTTGGGAATCGCGAAGTGGTAGGCGCCCCGGATCATGCCGACGTTCCTGGACCCCTGGTACTGGGAACTGTACGAGGGGTTGGTGTAGTAGTTGCCCTCCGTGGCCTTCACGTAGGCGAACCGGGAGCCCATGTTCCACTGCTGCTTCCAGTCAACCGTTGGTTGATGGCCGCTGACGTCCAGCCCCTGTACGCCGAAGGTAGGCATCCACGTCCCCTCGCTGGCGAGGGCTTCGGTGCTCAGCCTTTTGACCGGCGTGGAGGACGATGCAGTGACGCGCGCTGACCGTTGCCCCATCTCGGCGCCCCCGACCCCCACCGCTTCAGCCATGCCCTGCTGTGCTTCCGGGGATGGTGCAGGCGCCTGCGGTTCCGTGGGAGCAGTTGGCTCCCCGGCAGCCGTCGTGGGCGTGGCACTGGCCGGTGCGGATGCAGGGGCAGCCGGCGCACTCGTCTGCGGTGCCGACGCGGTGGGCGTCGGCGCCGGCTCGACGGCAATTGCGGCGCCAGTTATTCCGGGGCCGGCTGTCAGGGTGGCTGCCAGCAGCAATATCCCGAATGGCTTCAGGACGGGGCGACGGGACTGAGACTGGTTCCGCTTCATATTGGCTCCGGAGACAATGCGGCGCTCCCCCGAGCGCTCATTTCGCTAACGGATCCGGTTCGTTCCCCCAGGAAGCCACCGGATCGTGGTAACTCGACAATTAACGCGCTCACCATAGCACTGGTGTGACCAGCGTAACCAGTGGTTCTTTTGGGACTGAAGTGATAAAAGGGCACTGTTGAGTTATCCACATGGTGGCCTTGCATGACTTGGCAGCTCCGTGCGGTCTCTTTAGGCTTTACCCAATTGCACTGCCTCGGCCGGGGGCGGCAGTGGACCGGGGGAAAATTCATGGACGCTCTGGGGATCGTTGAGGACGAAGTCCGGGAACTCATCAGGCGCAGGGGACTGGATCCGCTGAACCAGGCCGGTGAAGTGCGGCGCCTTGTCGAGGCCGCGGTATCGGATTACGACGAGCGGGCGCTTCTGGCGCCGCTGCCGCCCCTGGGGCCCCTGGACGCTGCCCGCCGCTTCCTGTTTGACGCAGTAGCCGGATTCGGGGTACTTCAGCCTCTCCTGGATGATCCCTCTATTGAAGAGATCTGGATCAACGCGCCGAACGAGATTTTTGTCGCGCGCAATGGTGAGTCCGAACTGACCTCACTCAGCCTGACGGGGCAGCAGATACGGGACCTGGTGGAACGGATGCTGAAAAGCTCCGGCAGGCGCCTGGACTTGTCGTCGCCCTTCGTGGACGCTGCGCTTCCGGATGGCTCGCGGCTGCACGTCGTCATTCCAGACGTTACGCGCCGGCACTGGGCGGTGAATATCCGGAAGTTCGTGGTCAAAGCCAGCCGATTGGAGCATCTCGTGGAGCTGGGGACGCTGACGCCCCAATCAGCACGATTTCTCGGGGCAGCGGTTTCAAGCGGGCTGAATATCCTGGTTTCCGGGGCCACCCAGGCGGGGAAGACCACCATGCTGAACTGCCTCGCAGCGGGCATTGGCAGCAGGGAACGAGTTATCACCGTTGAGGAAATCTTCGAATTGCAGTTCCCCTTGCGGGATGTGGTGGGGCTTCAGTGCCGTCAGCCAAATCTTGAAGGAGAGGGTGAAATTCCCCTCCGCCGTTTGGTCAAGGAAGCCCTCCGCATGCGGCCGGACCGCCTCGTGGTGGGCGAGGTCCGGGAAGCTGAAAGCCTGGACATGCTGATAGCCCTCAACAGCGGGCTCCCGGGAATGTGCACCGTACACGCAAATTCGGCGCACGATGCCGTCACCAAGATCTGTACCCTTCCCTTACTTGCGGGCGAGAACATCTCATCGGCTTTCGTGGTTCCCACCGTGGCGTCCTGCATCGATCTGGTGGTCCATTGCAGCCGGCTGTCCAACGGGCGGCGGGAAGTCACCGAGATCCTTGCGTTGGGAAGGCGGGTCGAAAACGGCATCATCGAGTCGTCGCCCGTGTTTGCCATGGCGGATGGGGTCCTGAGGTCCTGCCCGAACGCCATGCCCGCGGCGGAAAAATTCTCGAGGGCCGGCTACGACGTCGCTGCGTTGCTGGATCCGCGGTGATGGCCGCGCTGTTGGGAGCGACCACGGGGGCGGGGTTGTTCCTGGTCTGGTGGTCCTTTTGGGAAAGTCCTCCGAGGGAGCGCCGCCGGCGGACTCCAGGCAGGGTTTCAGACCTGCTTGCGGCGGCCGGAGTCGAGAAGGTCTCGCCCGGCGGACTGGCCGGAAGCTGCATCGCTTTGTGCCTGTTCGTGGTCCTGGTATTCGTCGCCGCCACCAGGTCCTGGCCGATGGCGGTTTGCTTTGGTCTGTTTTCCGGGTGGTTTCCAGTCACTGTCCTCCGGTGGCGGGCCAAAAAGAGGGCCGCTCTCCTGCGGCAGCTGTGGCCGGACGTGGTGGACCACCTCCGGTCAGCAATCCGTGCCGGCCTCCCACTGCCGGAGGCCCTGATCCAACTCGGTAGCAAAGGCCCTGAAGAGTTGCGGCCGATCTTTCGGGATTTTGGCGCCGACTATCGTGCCGGCGGCAAGTTCGATGCGGCCCTCAACAGGCTCAAGGACCGGCTGGCCGACCCTGTGGCGGACAGGATCATCGAGGCGTTGCGCCTGACCCGTGAAGTCGGCGGCTCGGACTTAGGGAAGCTGCTGGGAACGCTTGCTGAGTTTTTGCGTGAAAGCGCCCGGACACGCAGTGAACTCGAGGCACGCCAGTCCTGGACGATAAACGCCGCCCGGCTGGCTGTTGCCGCGCCGTGGATCGTCATGCTTCTCCTGGCCACGCGTCCAGAAGCGGTCCAGGCGTACAACACGCCTGCGGGCGCAGCCGTCCTCTTGGGCGGACTGGTCATTTCCCTTGTCTGCTACTCCTTCATGCTCAGGATTGGTGCACTTCCCCGGGACGAGAGGGTGCTGCGATGATAGCGGTGTCTCCTCCAGCCGTCGCATGCGGGATAGTGCTGGGGATCGGCCTCTGGCTGGTGATCTTTCGGTCACCTTTCCTGCGTGCCACCAGTCTGGCCGACCGAATCGAGCCGCAGCTGAGGTCCCAGAACCTTGAATCGAGGCTGTTGCGTGCCGGCGACCAGACCGTCACGCCTTTCAGTCCCCTTGAAAAGATCCTGCGTCCCGTCATTCGGGACGGACTCTCAGCGCTGGCCACACTGAATCCATCACCCGGCGCCACGGCACGTCGGCTTGCGCAGGCAGGCCTGAACAAATCTGCCATCGATTTCCGGGCCGAGCAACTGTTGTGGGCGGCCGCTGGATTTGCCCTCTCGCTCACCGTCATCTCCGTCGGGGCCGCGGCCGGCCGCTTCAACCCGCTTCTGGCGGCAGTCGCGGTGGCAGGCAGCGCTGTGGGTGGCTTCATCGCCAGAGACTTCTGGCTGGGTGTGCAGGTCCGCACAAGGGAACAGCGGATGATGGCGGAATTTCCCAGCATCGCAGAGCTGATGGCGCTGGCAGTCGCAGCAGGGGAGAGCGCCACCGGAGCGCTGGACAGGGTCTGCAGGAGCGCCAACGGTGAGTTGTCCAAGGAATTCGCCAGGATCCTGTCGGAAACGAGGGCCGGCGCGCCCCTGGTGCAGGCATTGCAGGAGTTTTCATCCCGCACAGACCTCGCACCCCTGGTGCGCTTCGTGGACGGAATCATTGTGGCCGTCGAACGCGGCACACCGCTTGCCGATGTATTGCGGGCCCAGGCACAGGACGTCCGGGACACGGCTAAACGGGACCTCATGGAAGCTGCCGGCAAGAAGGAGATAGCCATGATGGTGCCGCTCGTTTTCGGAGTCTTGCCGCTGACGGTGGTCTTTGCGGTTTTTCCGGGAATCGCGGCGATCAGCCTTGGCCTGTGACGTAGCCAGCGGCAGCCAGTCATCGGTTGCCCGCATCTCGAAGCAATGGTTTGGAAACATACTCGATGGACAGGGAGAGCAATGAATATTCGAGCAGCATGCTGGTCGGTTCTGCTGGTGGCACTGGGAGCCGTAACCACCGCGTGGTCGGTCAGGGGCAGCCGCTCCGCACCATTCCGTCCGGGTGCTTTCGCGGACGGAGACCATCCCGAACGGGGCGACGTCCCCGGCTGGGTCATGATCACCTTGATGTCGGCCGTACTGGTCGCCGCGCTCCTTGCGCTCGCGGGTCCTGCGCTTGAGGCCATGTTCAATCAGGCAATGGACACGGTTGGCAACTAGGCGGATGGCCGTGTTCACGGGCAACGCCGCCTCCACACGGCCGGCTGCAACGGTCCGTGAGCAGGGCTCGGCGGTGGTCGACTTTGTCCTGGTGGGCGGACTGCTCACGATGTTCTTCCTCGCAATCATCCAGCTGACACTGGTCCTGCACGTCAGGAACACCCTGATCGATGCGGCAGCGTCCGGAGCCCGCTACGGGACCCTGGCGGACAGGGGAGCGGCCGACGCTGAGGAGCGGACGCGGAGCCTTATCACGACGTCGCTCAACGGCTCATTCGCCGAAGAGGTCAGCACCCGCGAAGCAAATGTCCAGGGCACGCAGACCCTGGAAGTCACCGTTCGTGCACCCATGCCCGTTATCGGGCTGATTGGTCCTCGGGGAGTGCTGGAGGTGCAAGGCCATGCCGCGGTCCAGCGCTGACAGATCCGGCGCCTTCCCTGCAATGCGACGCCGGCTTGCAGAGGCAGCGTGCCGGGCACCGGAGGTTCCCCACCCGGGCGGGAATGGCAGCCGGGAACAGGGCAGTGCCGTAGTGGAGTTCACCTTCCTTGCCCTCCTCCTGATGGTCCCGCTGGTGTACTTCGTCATCACCGTGGGCCAGCTGCAGGGCGGCTCCTTCGCCGTGGTGGGTGCAGCCGACCAGGCAGCAAAGGTCTACGTCGCCCAACCGGACAGCAACTCGGCCGAGGCCGCTGCCGGACAGGCCGTGGCCCTGGCCCTGGCCGATTTTGGGCATTCTCCTGATCAGGCCTCAGTGGAGACTTCCTGCGATCCCGCAGACTGCCAGGCACCGGGCACGGCCGTGACCGTCACCGTCAGGCTGTCCGTCCCTTTGCCGTTCATACCCTTCAACGATGCTTTTCCGCTCTCGGCCAGCGAGGTGGAGGCAGCCGCCACCCAGGTTGTGGGGAGGTTCAGGTGACCGGATCGACGACGGACGAAAATGGCCAGTTGACGGTGATGATCATCGGTTATGTCACCGTGGCCCTGCTGGTAGCCACGGTGATGATTGGTATTTCTTCTGTTTACCTCGAACACAAACGGCTGCTTTCGTTGGCCGACGGCGCATCGCTGGCTGCGGCGGACAGCTACACCCTTGGTGAGGTGGCGTCACAGGGTGGCAGCCCGTCTGCAGTGCTCAACCCGGCGCGGGTCCGTGCCGTGGCCGCCGACTTCGTCTCCCGCAGCCCTGCTGCAGCCCGCTTCCAGGGGTTGGCGGTTGCCGGGTCCACCGGTACGCCGGACGGTTCCACCGCCGTCGTCGTCCTGACCGCCGAGGTCCATCCGCCGGTGGTGAACTTCCTGGTCCCCGGCGGCATCGCCATTGAAGCGGCATCAACGGCCCGGTCCCGTCTCACGCGCTAGCTGTCTCCTGCGCGGCAGGGGCCTGCGTGACAGCCGCGGCCCGGGGCCATTCCCGGATAGCGTAGGCTTAAACGACCATGGCCAACATTGATTTTTCCGCTGAAATCCGCGCGCTCCGCGCCACCTACGAGTCCATCGAACGGGTCACCGACATGGACGCGTTGAAGGAAGACATCGCTGAACTCAGCGAGCGGGCAGGGGAGCCGGACCTGTGGGACGACCCCGCTGCGGCACAGAAAATCACATCCCGCCTCTCGCACCGCCAGTCCGAACTGGAACGCCTCACCACCCTGGCGTCGCGCATCGACGACCTCGAAGTCCTGGTGGAGCTCGGCCAGGACGAGGGCGACGCCGACTCAATGGGGGAGGCCGCAACTGAGCTGGAATCCATCCAGAAAGCCCTCAAGGACCTCGAAGTGGTCACCCTGCTCTCCGGCGAATATGACGAACGGGAAGCGGTGGTGTCCATTCGTGCCGGTGCCGGCGGCGTCGACGCCGCCGACTTCGCGGAGATGCTCATGCGGATGTACCTCCGGTGGGCTGAGCGGCACGGATATCCCACCACGGTCATGGATACCTCCTACGCTGAAGAAGCCGGCCTGAAATCGGCCACCTTCGAGGTCAAGGCACCCTACGCCTACGGCACACTCAGCGTTGAGGCCGGCACGCACCGGCTGGTCCGCATCAGCCCGTTCGACAACCAGGGCCGTCGCCAGACCTCTTTCGCGGCAGTCGAAGTCATTCCACTGATCGAGCAGACGGATTCCATTGACATTCCGGACAATGAGATCAGGGTGGACGTGTTCCGCTCATCGGGTCCGGGCGGCCAGTCCGTTAACACCACTGACTCCGCGGTCAGGCTCACCCACATCCCCACAGGCACCGTGGTGTCCATGCAGAACGAGAAGTCGCAGCTGCAAAACCGCGCCGCAGCCATGCGCGTCCTGCAGTCCCGCCTCCTCCTGCTGAAAAAGGAACAGGAAGACGCCGAGAAGCGGGCGCTGGCCGGAGACGTCAAGGCGTCCTGGGGCGACCAGATGCGCTCCTACGTCCTGAATCCCTACCAGATGGTCAAGGACCTCCGCACGGAGCACGAGGTCGGCAACACCTCGGCAGTCTTTGACGGCGAGATCGACGACTTCATCGACGCAGGCATCCGCTGGCGTACCGACAACAGGAACGCCGAAAAGTAGGGCGCACGCTCCACCCCGCTGGGCGCTGCAGGCGCGACACGCCCCTGCAAACCCGCGCAATACCCGGCCTGTCCTGCGTATAGTCGAGGGGCCGGGGCCCTACTTCCCCCAACGAACACCCGTGCACCGGCTGCAGAACTGGGCTGCATTCCGAATCAGCCATGCCCTGCAGGGTACTTAGGGCCATGATCCGATTCGAAAATGTCACCAAGGTCTACGACCAGAAAGCCCGTCCGGCGCTGGACTCCGTCAACCTTGAGATCGACCGCGGCGAATTCGCCTTTCTGGTCGGGGCTTCCGGCTCCGGCAAATCGACGTTCCTTCGGCTGGTGCTCAAGGAAGACCGCGCCACCTCCGGCGCTGTGTACGTGGCCGGCCAGAACGTCGCCCGGATCTCCAGCTGGCGCGTCCCCCGCCTTCGCCGGGGTATCGGCGTCGTCTTCCAGGACTTCCGGCTCCTGCCCCAGAAGAACGTCTTCGCGAACGTCGCCTTTGCCATGCAGGTCATCGGCAAGAGCCGCAGCGTCATCCGCGACACCGTCCCCGAGGTCCTGAAGACAGTGGGCCTGGAGGGCAAGGAACACCGGATGCCGCACGAACTTTCGGGCGGCGAGCAGCAGCGCGTCGCCATCGCCCGGGCGGTGGTCAACCGGCCAGGCATCCTCCTCGCCGACGAGCCCACAGGCAACCTGGATCCCACCACGTCCATGGGCATCATGGGGGTGCTGGACAAGATCAACCAGAACGGAACCACCGTGGTCATGGCCACCCACGACGACGACATTGTCAACGAAATGCGCAAACGGGTGGTCGAGCTCAAGAACGGGGTAGTGATCCGTGACGAAGCCAAGGCCCTGTACACGTCGATGATTCCCGTCGTCGGAGAGTCGCGCAGGCTCAAGGACGCCAGCGGACGGGAAGAGCCCGACGCCGGCCGGCCGGGCGAAGCCGGAGAAGGCGGGACCCAGCGGTGAGGCTCGCATTCATTCTTTCCGAAATCGGCAGCGGCCTGCGGCGCAACCTGTCGATGGTGGTGTCCGTCATCCTGGTCACCTTCGTCTCCCTGACCTTCGTGGGCGCGGCCGGCATGCTGCAGATGCAGATCAACCAGATGAAGGGCTACTGGTACGACAAGGTCCAGGTGGCAATCTTCCTGTGCAGCGACGGTTCGACGGCGGCGGGCTGCGCGGGAGGGTCCGTCACCCCGGAACAGCAGGACAGCCTGAACGCACTGCTCGAGTCACCGGCGGTGGCACAGTACATCAACGACTTCCAGTTCGAATCAAAGGAAGACGCGTACAAGCACTTCAAGGACCAGTTCTCCAACTCGCCGATCGTCGATTCCGTCACCCCGGACCAGCTTCCGGCATCTTTCCGGATCAACATGAAGGACCCGGAAAAGTACGAGATCATCAGCGAAACCTTCAGCTCACAGCCCGGCGTGGAAACAGTCATCGACCAGCGACAACTGCTGGAACGCCTCTTCTCCGTGATGAATGGTGCCTCGCTGGTGGCAGTGGGAATCGCCGGCGTCATGATCGTGTGCGCCATCCTCCTGATTGCCACCACCATCAGGCTCTCGGCCTTCAGCCGCCGCCGCGAAACGGGGATCATGCGCCTGGTGGGTGCGTCCAAGACCGTCATCCAGCTGCCGTTCATCCTCGAGGGTGTCATCGCAGCTGTGATCGGCGCCGCCCTTGCCTCGGCGACCCTCTGGGCCGTCGCGCACTTTTTCCTGGGTGAGTACATGTCCAAGCAGTACCCGGACACAGCCTTTATCTCTTCGGGGCAGACGCTGATCCTGGCTCCTGCTTTGCTGATCCTTGGCGGATCCTTGGCTGGAATTTCGTCGCTCTTGACCCTCCGCAGATACTTGCGCGTTTAGGCTATGCGAACCGACCAAGGAATGCCGATGACCGTTACTCCAGAAACTTTCCAGCGCCAGCACCCCGCCCGACGTAGTTCCGCACGCCGTTCGGCAGTGCTGAGCGGCGTGCTCGCCGTCGTGCTCGCGTCAGGGCTGGCGGCCTCGACGCCTCCCGCGTTCGCCGATGAACTTGAGGACAAGCAGGCAGCACTCCAGGCGGAAGCCCAGCGCGTCCAGCAGTCCCTGGAATTCGTGGACTCACGCATCGCCAAGGCCGCGAGCGACCTGGTGGTCTACCAGGGCCAGCTGCCCGGCGCCCAGCAGGCACTCCTCGAAGCACAGGGCCGGGTGGCCAGTGCGGTGAAGGAAGTGGAAGCACTCTCGGCACGCGTCGACATGGCCCAGCAGAACAAAGCCAAAATCACCCAGCAGCTTGAAACCGACAAGCAGAAGATTGCCGACACCAAGAAGCTGATCGGCCAAATCGCCACCCAGGCCTACAAGTCAGGCGGTGTTCCCTCCAACCTCTCCTTGTTCTTTGGCTCGAACAACGGCGGCAGCTTGACCGACACCATGGACCTGGCCGACCAAGCCATGCGCAGCCAGAACGCCGCCATGGACAAGCTCTCCCAGCAGAACGCCACCAACGTCAACTCGGAAGCCCGCCTCCAGGCGGTGGAAGCCGAGATCAAGGACCTGAAGGCCAAAGCCGACGCTGCGTTGGAGCGGGAAAAGGCCGCCCGTGATGAAGCTGCGGCCAAGAAAGCCCAAGTGGACCAGCTGATCGCCGATACCACCCGCCTGGACGCTGAGCTCCAGGCGGCCAAGCCGGGCATCCAGGCCCAGCTGGCCGGCGTGCAGGCGAGCCAGAACCAGGTGGCCAACGAGATCGCAGAACGGGACCGCAGGGCGCGGGAGGCATGGGAGGCCGAGCAGCGGAGGCAGGCAGAGGCCGCCGCGGCAGCAGCCGCCGCCGCAGCCGCAGCGGCAAACCGGCCGGCACCGCCGGTGCAGCCCTACATCCCGCCTGCCGCAGGTTCCCCATCAGCCTTCGGGCTGCGTCATCCCTTTGACGGCAACATCCCCATCACCTCCGGGTTTGGATGGCGCGCCACCCCTCCGGGAACCATCGATTTCTACGGCCAGGGCGGTTATGTCCACACCGGCATCGACTTCGGCGCTGCCTGCGGTACGCCGGTCTACGCTGCAGCGGCCGGGGAAGTTTTCAGCTCCGGCTGGAACTCGGCCGACGGCGGTGGCTGGCGCGTCAAGATCGACCACGGTGTGGTCCAAGGCAATTCGCTGACGACGATCTATTACCACAACTCCAGCATCGTCGTGTCCAACGGGCAGCGCGTCTCGCAGGGGCAGCTCATCGCCTATTCGGGCAGCACCGGCAACTCCACCGGATGCCATGCCCACTTCGAAACGTGGCTGAACGGTGCAGCAGTGGACCCGATGGGGCTGCTCTAGGGCCCGTCCGCGCTGCCGTACACTGTTAAGACTCCGCTGCGATCCGGCCGGAGTCCATTCGGAAAACGAAATGAGGAGTTGTCCCGTGCCCAAAGAAAGTGGCCGTAAGGTGGTGGCCACCAACCGCAAGGCCCGGCACGACTACCATGTGCTGGATACCTATGAGGCCGGCATTGCCTTGATGGGCACCGAGGTCAAGTCGCTCCGTGAGGGACATGCCTCGATGGTGGATGGCTTCTGCACTTTCTACAACGACGAACTGTGGATGGAAGCCATCCACATTCCGGAGTACAACCAGGGAAGCTGGACCAACCATGCCGCCCGGCGTCGCCGCAAGCTGCTCCTGCACCGCGAGGAACTGATCAAGATCTCCCGGAAGGTGCAGGAAGCGGGCTACACGATTGTCCCGCTCCAGCTGTACTTCGTGGACGGCAGGGCCAAGGTGGAAATCGCCGTGGCCCGCGGTAAGCGCGAGTACGACAAACGCCAGACCCTGCGGGAAAAGCAGGACAACCGCGAGGCGCAGCGGGAGATGCGGGAGCGCAACAGGCGGCGCGGCTAAGGCTGGAATGAATTCGCCATTGCATGCGTTAGTATGGATAGTCCGGCGGGTCAGCCTGCCGGTTTGGTAACAAAATACGGGGATGATCGGTTTCGACGATGTTAGTCGCGACAGGTGAAGCGGGCCGAGGATGCAGAATTATCTCGTTAACGCTGTCTGCAAACCAATAAGTGCCGAATCTAAGCGCACTGACTTCGAACTCGCTGCCTAAGCAGTAGTTCAGTCCGTCAGCCCGGGGTTGCTGTCGCCCCGGATCCTGGCGTCATTTAGATAGCCACTGCTGTTTACCCTCGTCACTGGGGTGAACGGGACTTTTAGGTGACTGGGCCCGGATCAGCCAGCTGTTTGCAGCATGGCTGGGGCCGAGAAAATCCGACGCAAACTGCGCCCGGAGAAGCCCTGACAACACGACATCGGACGGGGGTTCAATTCCCCCCATCTCCACAAACGGGAAATGCCCCGGTCCTCGGACCGGGGCATTTTCCGTCTCCCGTGTTGGCCTGGCCCCTGTTCCTATTGCCGGGCCTCGTTGAACCGCCGGGCCACTAGTGGAACCAGGGAGCGGATGTAGCTGCGCGCGGCGTGGTCGTAGTCGGCGTAGACCTGCAGGCCGCCGATCACCGCGTAGCAGTTCTGTTCGTCGCAGAACTGATCGGAAAAGTCCAGGACTTTTACCGCCAGTTTGCCCATCCCGCGGGCGGCCTCGGCCACAGGGTCCGGCACCAGGGCCTCGCCACGGGGGTTGGCACAGTTGATCGGGGTCTGTTGGTTCAGTGCCACGCAGTCCGGGCTGCTGTGGCGCAGGGTCATCGGCGGATCCCTGAAGACAAACACGCGGGACCCTGCTTCCGTCCAGTCAGTGAACCGCTGGCTGACCGCGTCCTTGTACTGTTCAAGTTGCGCGCGTCCGGTGCCGTCGTCGATGGTTTCACCTGCTCCGAATGACGAAGCGAACACCATGTCCGGTTTCTCCTGGACGATTCTGTCCGACACCTGCTTACTCCAGGACAGGCAGCGGTGCTGGGAACGCGGATCATCGGCAGGGGAACCCATGAAAGCGACGCGCTTGACGTCAACAAACGGGCAGCCGCCCACCATGGTTTCCTTCAGCGTCCATTTGTGGAGCCGCGCCAGCTCGTAAAGGGCGCCTTTCCACTGCTCCGCGTGCGAATCGCCGACCAGCCAGACAGATGCCTGCGGCCGGGCGCCGCCGGTGAAATCGCATTCAGTCAGAAGCTTCTGGTCCTCAAATACGATTGGATTGTCGGACGGGCGGCATTCCGGGGCGTCGAAACGCGGTGCCTCGTTGGGGCCGACGTTTGCCACCTGGGCTGCGCCAAACGGATCCTTGCAGTTGTTCCGCGGGTCCAGGCTCCGCGCACCGTAGCAGGGGCCGCCCGAGAGTTCCTGCAGTTTGGCTGCCTCGGCATCCTGCGCCTTCGTGAAACCAAGCAGCAGGCCGCCGGACAGGGCGCAGACAACAGCCATGGCAGCCGCCATGACCCCGACGACGCGGAGCGGTCGGGCCTTTGGCAGGAGCCTGGTGCGGCCCGGGTCCTCAACAAACTTCTTCGAGGCCCAGGCCAGGGCAAACGCGATGAGGAGAACCAGGACTTTGTCCTGGGTCCACAGGGCATGGCCCAGGACGGCCGGCGCCAGCACAATGAGGGGCCAGTGCCACAAATACAGCGAGTAGGAGACATCTCCCACCAGCTGGACGGGCTTCGCGGCCAAAAGCTGGTTAGGCGACCACAGGGGACTGATCGGCCCCGAGGCAATCACCAGCAGCGTGCCGGCAACCGGGACAGCTGCCGCGAAGCCGGGGAAGAACGTTTGCCCGTCATAGGCGAAGGCCGAATAGCCGATCAGCCCATAACCCAGCCATTGCGCCGCTCCGGACCAGGCAAGGTGGCTGGAAGGGAACCGTAAGCGCAGGACGCCCATGGCGTGGGCGCCCCCGATGGCCACCAAGGCGCCGGCACCGAATTCCCATACGCGGGCCGGGGTGATGAAGTAGGCGGGGCTCTTGTTGGTGTAGGTGAACCAGATACAGAACGCCAAGGTCAGCGCGCTGAGTATGGCAACGCCTGTGGCCAGGAACGCCCGGCGGCGGGCGCGGAACCGGGAGGACGCCACAAACAGCCCCAGGAAAAGCAGCGGCCAGACCAGGTAGAACTGTTCTTCCACCGAAAGGGACCAAAAATGCTGGACCGTTGAAGCGTCCTCATTGTGGGCCGAGTAATCCACGGACTTTGCGGCCAGCAGCCAGTTCTCAACGTATAGGACCGATGCTGCGGTTTCCTGGGCAATGGAGAGCCACCGGGAGAAGGGGAGTAGGGCCCAGGCGGCCAGCAGCGAGGTGGCGGCTACAAGGGTGGCTGCCGGGAGCAGCCGCTTGATCCGCCGGGAATAGAACCGGCCGAGGTTAATGCGGCCTGAACGCTCCAGCTCCCCGAGCAGATGCTTGGAAATCAGGTAACCCGAGATCACGAAGAACACATCCACGCCGACGTATCCTCCGGGCAGCCGCAGCGGCCACAGGTGGTTGAACACCACGAGCCCCACTGCCAGGGCACGCAGGGCCTGGATGTCCTTGCGGGTGGCAGTGGCTGCCGCTGTCCGCCGCGTGTTTGCCCGGGTTGGCAACAGGACCTGTCCGGTCACACGAGCTCCTTGTCCTTCGTCATCGGATGCACAGTCTGCTGTCAGGCCGGTGCAGGGTGGCGCGGGTTCTTCGCAGCGGCAAGGCATCATCGACGGACGCGGGTCCCATGGCCGCGCCAGTCCGCCGGAGCTGTGCAATGGCTAATTCCAGTGACACGGATAAGGCTGCAGGACCCGGCCGGAGATGCGGCGGCGGCGTGGATGAGACCGGCGTACAGCGCAGTGTGCTCTCGCGGCAAACTTCCCTCGGGTACTTTAGCACCGCATCCAAGCCGCGATTGCCGTGCACACCCCCTTCACTGCCGGGGATTTCGCAATCCACTAACCAACGAAATGGCAGTGCGGGCACGGCCGGCAACCGCGCAGACCGTTCTCCCAAGGCGTAGCCGACCACGGACTACCCGGCGGCGCTGATCCGTTTAACCGGTAAACCCCGGATCGCGGCGGTCGCCGCGGCGGGCAGAAGCAGGAGGTGCGCCGTGGATAAGGCGTGGGACGCAGTGCCGGGCAGCGACGGCGACGACGCCCTGGATTCGTACTCACAGACAGTCATGCGGGTGGCGGCCGCGGTAACTCCCCACGTGGCGGCGATTGAGATGACCGCTCCCCGGCGTAATGGCCGGATGCGGGTGGGGGCGGGCTCGGCGGTCCTGTTCACGGAGGACGGCTACCTGGTCACTAATTCCCATGTGGTGGCCGGGACCCGGACCGGGCATGCCGTCTTCGCCGATGGCAGCGGGATGGAGCTCGAACTCGTGGGCGCAGACCCCTTGTCCGACCTTGCCGTGCTCCGCGGCAGGCGCTCGAAAGTGCTGCCTGCGGAATTCGGCGACGCAGAGTCCCTTCGGGTGGGGCAACTCGTCGTCGCAGTGGGAAACCCGCTCGGCCTGTCCGGTTCGGTGACCGCGGGAGTGGTGAGCGGGCTGGGCCGGGCCATCCCCGTGTGGGCGGACGGCACACGGAGGGTGATCGAGGACGTCATCCAGACCGACGCCGCCCTGAATCCCGGCAATTCGGGCGGGGCCCTGGCGGACACCCGCGGCAGGATCGTCGGCATCAACACCGCCGTGGCGGGGGCCGGGCTGGGACTGGCCATCCCCATCAATTCCACCACCCGCCGGATCATGTCGTCGTTGCTCACGGACGGCCGGGTCAGGCGGGCCTACCTGGGGCTGGTCAGCACGCCCATCCGGCTCAGTGCCAGCGAGGTGGTCCGGTCAGGGCAGCGGGAAGGGCTTCGCATCGTGGAGGTGCTGCCGGGTTCGCCGGCGGAGAAAGCCGGGCTGGCTGCCGGGGACATCGTCCTCACAGCCGGCGGCCGGGCAGTCAGCGATGCCGAAAGCCTCCAACGGCTGCTGTTTGCCGACGCGATCGGTGAACCGCTTGACCTTGCCGTGCTTCGCAACGGCACGGGAACCCGGCTGGTGGCTGTCCCCGAGGAAATGACCAGCGCCGGACGGTAAGGGACCCGCGGCCCTAGCGTCCGCCGTCAGGCGCCGGAACGTCCGCGAGCCCCACGAAGCGTGTGCCGACGCCGTCGAACCAGCTCCGGATAAGGCCCGGCCTGACCGGGGGAGCCTCGCCCTTGGCGTGGTGGTGGCACACGACGTAGGTAAAGTCCGGCCACCACTTCTTGGGTCGTGCGGCTTCTTCGTAGCCACAGACCGCGCACTCAAGGTGCACCCATACCGGCCGCTTTCCGGTCCGGTTGGCGCGGGACTGTGCCAGCCAGGCGGGCGGGTTGTCCATTAGGGAACGAAGGTCATCCTCGGTCATGAACTTCGGGAGGCCGTGGCGCTGTGCCATTTCCATCGGTATATCAAGGGCAATTGCTGCGTCACGTCTGCTGATCATCACCATCCACGATACGTGAGGCGCCGGCATGGCGTGACGACTCAGGGCAGGAAGGCTATTCCCGCAGCTGCCGCCCCCAGGCCGAGGACCAGGTTGACGGCGATGTTCAAGGCAGCCGATCCAAAGCGGGCCTCGCTGACCAGCCGCACCGTGGCCGTGGTCCAGGAGCTGAACGTGGTCAGGCCCCCGGCGAGGCCTGTTGCCAGCCCGGTGGCCCATTCCGGACCGAGCGCCAGGCGCTGGGTGAGGCCGTAGGAGATGCCGATGATAAAGCAACCGGCAACGTTGACCACCAGGGTGGCCCAGGGCCAGTGCAGCTTGTCCTTCCCTGGTCCGGGTACGGTGCGCCGCGTGCTGTGGTGGGCGAACCAGCTGTCGGCGGCGAACCGCAGGAGGGCGCCGGCAACACCGAACACCCCCACCAGGACAGCGGCCATCACGGCCGTCCCCCGGTCCGTGGAGGAAGCGGTGCCGCCAGCCTGCCCAGCCGCCACCCGAGGGCCGCCGCCAACAGGCCCAGCACGAGCGACAACCCAAGATAGGCGATCCACACCGCATGCTGCCCGTTCCGGGCAAGCTGGTCCACTGCGAAGGCCACGGCCGAGAACGTCGTGAACGACCCCAGCAGCCCTGGGCCCAACCCGGCCCGCAGCCAGAAGGCGGTCTGCGGCCTGGCCATCCACGCGGTGGTCAGGGCGGCCAGGACAAAGCTGCCGACGACGTTGATCCAGAGGGTAGCCCACGGAACAGATCCCGGGTGGTCGGGGAAGACCAGGCCCAGCAAGTACCTCAGTTCCGAGCCGGCGAGGCCTCCGGCGGCGACGGCGAGCCAGGCCTTTGCCGGAGGCATTCCCGGCGCTGTCACGCGGCCGGGCGCAGGTCAGGCGTCCGCAAGGAGGCACCCGGCGTGCGGCGTGTCGGTGTGGACCCACAGAGCGGACGTGACCTCATCGGCGAGATCGAAGTCCCGGGTCCGGCCCGCGGTGCTGATCCGCACCACCAGGGCGCCGCCAAAGGGGCGCCGGCCCACGACCTCCACTGCGGCGTCAAGGTCGATCTCCTCCGCGGCCAGGTAGCGCAGCAGTTCCGGGTTGTCGTCGCTGATGCGGGTGATCCGTCCTGTGTGGCCGGGATCGAGCTCGCCCATCAGCCGGGCCAGGGGCATGAGCACCTTGCCGTCGGCGGAAGGGATGGGATCCCCGTGCGGATCACGGGTCGGGTCGCCCAGCTGGGCGGCCACGCGTTCGATGAACGTGTCAGAGACTGCATGCTCCAGCAGCTCAGCTTCGTCGTGGACTTCATCCCAGCTGTAGCCCAGTTGCTGGACAAGGTACGTTTCGATCAGCCGGTGGCGGCGCACCATGGAAAGCGCAAGCCGCAGCCCGGCGTCCGTCAAGGTGATGGCGCTGTACGGCTTGTGGTCCACCAGGCCCTGGTCCTTGAGCTTGCGGACCATTTCCGAAACAGACGAGTTGGCCACGCCCAGCCGCTGGGCCAGCTGCGAGGACGTGATGGGCTTGTCCTGCCACTCCGTGAAGGAATAGATGACCTTGACGTAGTCCTCGATGGAGGAGGAGGGCGCGCTGGTCTTCACAAGTTCAAGCCTACCCGGTGACGGGGCGCCGCTGCGGTGGACCGGGTCAGGCCCGGACAGCCCGCCAGGAAAGGGTCAGGTAGGGCAGGCCCAGTTCCTGGCCGGCAGCGTGGCCCAGGTGGTCATGCAGATACCAGTCGAGGTTCGCCAGGACTTTGGCGCGGGTCGCCTCGCCGGCGCGCAGGTAGTAGCTGCGGGATTTGGCCAGCTCAATGAGGTCCGCGGGGGTGACCACGTCCTCCCAGTGCGTTACCTGCTCCTCGAGGCCTTCGAATTCCGGCCCCACCAGCGGCCGGCGGCCGGGCTTGTAGACGTCGCCTGCATGCATGATCCTGGCAAGCCGGTGGACCCAGGGCACCGAAGTGTCCAGTTGGTTCCACACCAGTCCCAGCGTTCCCTGCGGCCGCAGGACCCGGGCCAGTTCGGTGCTGGCGGCCAGCGCATCGCACCAGTGCCAGGCCTGGGCAACGGTGACGACGTCGAAGCTTTCGTCCGGCAGGCCGGTGGCCTCGGCTGTTCCCACCAGTGCCGCGGCGGCCGGGTACTGCGCCGACAGTTGGGCGAGCATGTCCGCGGACGGGTCGACGGCGGTGACCCTGAGGCCCATGTTTAGCAGCAGGTGGGTGAACTTGCCTGTTCCGGCGCCGGCGTCGAGTGCGTCACGGGCGCCGGCGGGTACCAGCCACCGGGCCGAGTCCGCCGGATACCCCGGACGGACCTTCTCATAGTGGCTGCCGCCGTCCTGGAAGCTCTGGCCGAGCTCCCGTCGCCGCCCGTGATCGAGCTTTGGGCCACCCCGAACCACGTGCGGCCTCCTTCAGCTGATGCCCTGCGGGTACCTACCGAATTTACCGTATGTCCAGGGTGCGGACGGTCCCGGGGTCAGTCGTCGGTGCAGGGTGCGGCGCCGGCGGTTCCCGGCGTGTTCGGGGCCCAGTGGGGGTAGGTGCGGGTGTCGTTGGCCGGCACCCAGCGGCCGGCGTCCACCACGTAATCCCACCCCAGGCCGTCACGGCGGAGCTTTTCGATGCCGGCCAGGAGCCGCTGGGCGTCCTCGAGCCGGGAACCGACGCCGAAGCTCGCCCGCAGCGAACCGGAGGGCAGGCCCAGCCGTTTGAGGAGCGGGTGGGCGCAGAAACGGCCATCGCGCAGGCCCACACCGTGCTCGGCGGACAGGTACGCCGCCACCAGGCCGGCGTCATAGCCCGCCACGGAGAAGTTCACCACGCCGATGGTGTCCGTGTCCGGGTTGGTGTCCTTGAAGATCTGGTGCACCGTAACGCCGTCGATCTGCTGCAGGCCGTCCACCAGGTAGGAGCGGATGGCGGATTCGTGGGCGTGCCAGCGGTCCTGGTCGAGGCCCGCAATAACCTGGGTGGCCCGGGCCAATGTCGCAGCGCCGAGCACGTTGGGGGAGCCGCCCTCATGCCGGGCAGGGCCGGTGGCCCAGCTGACGCCGTCGAGCCGTGCTTCCTTGACCGCGCCGCCGCCGGCAAGGTGCGGGGTGCCGGCGTCGAGCCAGTCGGGACGGCCCACCAGGACGCCCGCGCCGAACGGTGCGTAGAGCTTGTGCCCGGAAAAGGCGAGGTAGTCGACGTCGTCCGCCGCGATGTCAACGCGGCGGTGCGGTGCGAGCTGCGCCGCGTCCACGACGATCCGTGCACCGTGTTGGTGCGCAAGGGCCGCCAAAGCCCGGACGGGGAGGATTTCCCCGGTCACGTTGGAGGCGCCGGTCACCGCCAGGAGGCTGACGCCGCCCTGCTCCAGTTCGGCACGGACCGAGTCGACGGTTCCGGCGATCGTGTCCGCCGCAACGATGCTGCGGTGCGGGACACCCTGCCACGGCAGCAGGTTCGCGTGGTGCTCGATGTCCAGGTACAGGACCTCGCCCACGGGCCGGCCGTCCACGACGGGCAGGCACCCGGCCAGCAGGTTGAGGGAGTCCGTGGTGTTCCTGGTGAAGATGACGGAATCGTCCGGACGCCCGCCCACGAACCCGCGGACGATGTCGCGGGCGTTCTCGTAGACAGAGGTGCTGATCTGAGACGCGTAGCCCGCGCCGCGGTGGACGCTGGCGTAGAACGGCAGTATCTCGTTGAGGTACGCGGACACCAGCGAGAGGGCCGGTGCGGACGCGCCGTAGTCGAGGTTGGCGTAGCGGATGTGGCCGCCGGTGATCAGCGGAGCCTGGATTTCTGCGCCGGTGACCGCTGCGAGCGGCGCCGCGGCAGCAGCCTGGCGTTCAAAGACGACGGCGTTCGGGGCGATGGGGGAGACGATGGCAGTAGTCACAGAGACCTCACTTTGGGACAGGACTCCGTCATGGCAGGAATCCGCGCTTGCCGCATCCGCTCCGGACCGGCCTGGTCGTCACCCGGGGCACCCCACCGCGAATGGAGGGTTGCCGGCCAGCAAACCGGGGTTTTGCGCTGGCACTCGTGACCTGGATAAAACCATAGAACATCCGGCAGCCTGGTCTGAAGCCGGAAGAATTGTTAAGGCCTTTGTTACGCGGTTGCAGGAATCCGCGGATTTGCCGAACATCACGATGGCGGACGGCCCGCATGCGGGCCGCCCGCCATCGAAAATTCGCTGCTCTGGTGCTTCCGCTTCCTAGAGGAGGTCGTCCAGTCCGGGGTTCAAACGGTGCAGCACCTCGGTGTGCAGGATCGAGTTGGTGGCCAGTGCGTTGCCGCCGAACGGGCCGTCCTCACCCTCCAGCGACGTAAAGCGGCCACCGGCCTCCACCACGATCGGCACGAGGGCCGCCATGTCGTACAGGTTCAGTTCGGGTTCGCAGGCAATGTCCACCGAACCTTCCGCCACCATGCAGTAGGACCAGAAGTCGCCATAGGCGCGGGTGCGCCACACGTCCTCGGTCAGGCCAAGGAAGTCGTCAAGGTTTCCGCGTTCCTTCCAGCCGCCCAGGCTCGAATAGGAGAGGGAGGCGTCGGAGAGGCTGGAAACGTCCGAAACCCGCAGCCGGGTGGCCGACGCCAGGGAGCGTCCCATGTAGGCGCCCATGCCTTTGGCCCCCCACCACCGTTTGCCCAGGGCCGGCGCGCTGACCACCCCCACCACCGGTTCGCCCTCGTCAACGAGCGCGATCAGGGTGGCCCACACCGGAACGCCGCGGACGAAGTTCTTGGTGCCGTCGATGGGGTCGATGATCCACTGCCGCGATCCGTGGCCGGTGCTGCCGAACTCTTCACCCAGGACGGCGTCGCGGGGACGGGAGCGGGAAAGCTGCCCGCGAATGGCTTCTTCGGCTGCCTTGTCCGCATCCGTGACCGGCGTCAGGTCGGGCTTGGTCTCCACGTGCAGGTCCAGTGCCTTGAAACGGCTCATGGTCTGGTCATCCACGGAGTCGGCCAGGACATGGGCCAGGCGCAGGTCGTCGTTATAGGTCGAAGCGGGTTGGATCATGGTTCCAAACTACCGTCTGCCGGCTGTTCTGCCGGGAGGTGGGGCGTGCCGGATGACGCTAGCTGATGGTGCCGAGCTCTTTGGTTTCCTGCGCTTCCATCCGGGGGTCGGCGCCCAGGAGCCTGCGCAGCGATGCCAGCCGGGCCTCGCCGGTGGGGCCGGCGTGTCCTGCGGCGACCCAGGCGTCGAGTCCGCAGTTCACCGCCGCGGCGGTGTGCTTGCAGCCGCGTTCACAGTCTGCCGTGCCCGGATGCAGGTCCGGGAACGAAGCCAGGATGCGGTCCGGATCCACGTGGGCCAGGCCGAAGGAGCGAATGCCCGGAGTGTCGATGATCCAGCTGCCGGGAGGGGAGCCGGCCAGCCGGAGGGCCAAGGCGGACGATGACGTGTGCCGGCCCCGCCCGGTGACCGCGTTCACGCCCCCGGTGGCCCGTTCTGCGCCGGTCAGGGCGTTCACCATGGTCGATTTTCCGACGCCGGAGTGTCCCAGCATCACCGTGACCTTGCCGTCGAGATGGTTGCGCAGGTCCGCCACGGCGGAGCTGTCGAGGCGGGCGGAGAGGCCGTCATCCGAGCGGGCGTCGATGCCGGAAGCCTGGAGGTCCGCGGTCCGGCTGATGATTACAGGAAAGTCCAGGTGGGTGTAGTTGGACAACAGCTCCGCGGGATCCTTGACGTCCGCCTTGGTGACCAGGAGGATCGGGTCGATGCCGGCGTCGTACGCGGCCACCAGCGCACGGTCGATGAAGCCGGTGCGCGGCTCGGGGTTGGCGGCAGCAACCACGATGACCAGCTGGTCCGCGTTGGCCACCACAACGCGTTCCACGGGATCGGTGTCGTCGGCGCTGCGGCGCAGGAGGGTCTTGCGTTCCTGGATCTTCACGAGCCTGGCCAGCGTGTGGGGATCGCCGGACACGTCACCCACCAGGGAGACGAAGTCCCCGGCTACCACCGGGTTGCGGCGCAGCTCGCGGGCGCGTGCCGCAACGACCGTCCGCTCCCGGCCGGAGTCCTCACCCACCACCGCGGTGTACCGTCCGCGGTCCACGGTGACGATGCGGCCCGTGACAGCATCATCGTGGCTGGGACGGTCCTTCGTCCGTGGACGGGTGCCCTTCTTGTTCGGCCGGATCCTGACGTCCGACTCGTCCCAGGAGTCAGTCCTTCGCGGCACCGGCTGAACCTTCCGCGGTGGAGCCTTCCCGGGACCCGCCCACGCCGTTGCTGTCCGGTGCCAGCATGTCTGCCCAGAGCCGGGGGAAGTCCGGCATGGTCTTCGCGGTGGTGGCGATGTCCTCCACCTGGACTCCCTCGACTGCGAGGCCGAGGATCGCGCCGGCGGTGGCCATGCGGTGGTCGGCATAGCTGTGGACGACGCCGGCGTGCAGCTTCCGGGGCCGGATCACCAGGCCGTCGCTGGTTTCTTCAGCGTCTCCGCCCAGCCGGTTGATTTCCGTTACCAGCGCGGCGAGCCGGTCGGTCTCGTGTCCGCGGAGGTGGGCGATGCCCGTCAGCCGTGAGGGGCTCCCGGCGAGGGCGCACAGCGCAGCCACCGTCGGTGCCAGTTCGCTGGTGTCGGCAAAGTCCCCGCCTTTGATCTCCGGCCCGCCGGTGACGGTGAGGACGCCGTCCTCCAACGACACTGACGCACCCATCTGCGCCAGGATGCTGCGCCACAGGTCGCCCACCTGCTGGGTCCCGGCCGGCCATCCCGGGACCCTGACGGTCCCGTGCGAAGCCAGCGCCGCGGCGAGGAACGGCCCGGCGTTGGACAGGTCCTGCTCAATCTGCTGGTCAAAGGCCCGGATGGGCCCGGGGGACACCACCCAGTGGTTGGGCACGGAGTCGTCCACCACCACGCCGGCACCCCGCAGCACCGCCACCGTCATGGTGATGTGGTCCAGGCTGGGTACCGGCTTCCCGACGTGTTCCAGGTGCAGCCCCTCGGTGAAGCGGGCGCCGACCAGGAGCAGGGCGGAGACGAACTGCGAGGAGGCGCTGGCATCGATGACCAGGTGGCCGCCGCGGACTTCCCCGGTGCCCTCCACGATGAACGGCAGGGACCCTGGTGTTCCGCCGTCCTCGCCCGACACGCTGACGCCAAGGGCTTTCAACGCCTCGATGATGGTTCCCATGGGGCGTTTCCGGGCGTGCGGGTCGCCGTCGAAGGTGCTGGCTCCGCTGCGCAGCGCGGCGAGCGGCGGAACGAAACGCATCACCGTGCCGGCGAGCCCGCAATCGATGCGGACTTCCGGTCCGGATCCGCCGGTTGGGCCGGCCGGGCGGCCCTGCTGCAGCGGAACCACCTCAAGGTCGGGACCGAACGCGCCGTCTCCCGGGACCTCCGTAATCGTTGCGCCCAGGTTCCGCAGGGCGTCGATCATGAGGGCCGAATCCCTGGAATGCAGGGGCGCGCGCAGCCGGGAGGGACCATCCGCCAGGGCGGCCAGGACAAGGTACCTGTTGGTGAGGGACTTTGAGCCCGGCACGGTCACGGTGGCGTTGATGGGCCGGGCGGCGTACGGCGCAGGCCAGTGGGGGACAGGTGCTCCGGCGTCTTCCCGGGCGGCAGCTGCAGCGGTCATTCCTTCTAGGCCCCCGTAGCCTGCTCCACGGCGCGGCGCACTGCCTTGTCTGCCTTGGACAGCTTCTTGTTGGTGGTCTTGCGGGCATCCGCTGCCAGGTGGGCGGCGCCCTTGCGCGCATCGGCGGCAAGGTGTTCGGCACGCCAGGCCAGCCCGGGCTTGCCTGCCGTATCCACTGATGCCAGCAGCGCCCCGCCGCTGAGTGACAGGTTCTTGAGCAGCTGGCTGCGCCGGGACTCCCGGCCTTCCTTGCTGCTGATGTCCGCGCTGCGCCACTCAACAAACGTGTTGAGCAGTGAGACGACCGTCAGGACCGTCGCCGACAGCCGGGAAAACTTGCCCAGGCCGAACAGCACCCCGGCGCCCACCTGCGTTCCACCGATGACCCGTGCCAACGTTTTCTCGTCCGTCTGGAAGGGCAGCGACGCTGCTGCCTTGCGGAGCAGGGGGGACAGCTGCTGTGCCGTGTCATCGGCGTTCTTGAGCTTGTCCAATCCGGCGATGACAAAACTGGAAGCCAGCATGGGGCGGGCGAGCGTGCGGACAACGGACATGGATTTCCTCCTGGCTGGACGAACCGCATCGGCAGCGGCCCAAGTCCGTTCTAGTCTTGCACTTTTGGGGAATATTTGCCCAAGGAGCACGGTTATGGCCATTGGGTCGACGCATGGGGTGCGGCCCATCGTCAGTGATTGCGGACGGGACACCGGACAGAGAGTGGAGTTGGGCTTTGGCGAGGGTGTTGGAGGAGACCGGAGTGGCAGGCCCGGTGGAGCTGGCCAGGTTGACGGACGGGCTGGGCGGTTCCGGTACGCCCCGGCCAAGGGGCCTGACAGTAGACTTGAAGGCAATGAGTACCCTGGATCCGGCCGTTTCGGCCATGTATGAGGCGTCCCGCGGTGAGGCACAGGACAGCGGGAACGTCCTGCCCCGGCCTTCCGGCGCGGCCTCCAACGCACCAGCCGGTGAAGCCGGCGCTGACCTTGATGTCTCTGCCGAGACCATGGAAGAACGCCGTCAGCGGTTTGAACGCGACGCCATGCAATACGTTGACCAGCTGTATTCAGCTGCGATGCGGATGGCCCGCAACCCTTCCGACGCCGAGGACCTTGTCCAGGAGGCGTACACCAAGGCCTTCTCCGCGTTCCATCAGTACAAGCCGGGCACCAACCTCAAAGCCTGGCTCTACAGGATCCTGACGAATACGTACATCAATCTGTACCGCAAGCGGCAGCGTGAACCCCTCCAGTCCAACTCGGACACCATCGAGGACTGGCAGTTGGCGCGGGCCGAATCACACACCTCGAGCGGGCTCCGTTCCGCCGAGGCGGAGGCGTTGGACCATCTTCCGGATTCCGACGTCAAGCGCGCACTGCAGGACATTCCGGAGGAGTTCCGCCTGGCCGTGTACTTCGCCGATGTCGAGGGCTTCGCCTACAAGGAGATCTCGGACATCATGAACACGCCTATCGGCACGGTGATGTCCCGGCTTCACCGCGGCCGGAAGATGTTGCGGGACATGCTCGCGGAGTACGCCGCGGAGCGCGGATTCAAGACGGGCGCGGAATCGCAGGCCGCGGCCGACAGCAAACAACAGGAGAGCAGGAAATGAGCGACTGCCAGGGATTGGGCGATTGCGACGACACCAGGATGCAGCGCATCTACGAGTACCTTGACGGTGCGTTGACCCGGGAGGACCTCTCGGAGATCAAGGACCACCTTGACGAGTGCCCGGAATGCACGGAGCAGTATGACCTTGAGTGCGTCATCCGGAACATGGTCAAGCGTTCCTGCACCGAAGCGGCCCCGGAGAACCTGAAGAACGCCATCCTGGACCGTATCCACGCCATCAGGCCGGTGGAGGCGTAGTCCCACGTTCGTGACAAGAAAAGGGACCCCGGATGCCACAGTGGCGTCCGGGGTCCCTTTTCTTTGAACCGCTGAACCTGGCTGGTGCCTAGGTGTTGGGGCGCTTCCCGTGGTTCGCGCCGCCACGCTTACGGTCACGACGCTTGCGTGCACGCTTGCTCATAGCTGGCCTCCTTACTTTCGGTACTCAAAAGAGCTGCCCTCCAGTCTCCCACATGATCAGACTGGCCGCGAACCGGCTGGCCCTGCGTGACCTGCGGAATCAGCGGAAGGCTTCCGGTCCAGGGAATCCACGACGGCGGTCCTCGCCTGATCCAGTACGGTACGGAGAACCTCCAGCGCCGCAGGGCTGAGCGGCTCCCCGCCGGCCCGGAGGCGAAGCTCGCGGCGCAGGTCGTCCCGGAACGCCTGAAGCATCAGGTCCGCTTCCTTGAGCGCCCGGCTTCCCTCGGCACTTGTTTCCATATTCCCTGCCCCGGTGACCCTGGCAGCAGTGCGCGCGGCTTCTGCTGTGGCGGCAAGATCGGCCCGGAGGCTCCGCATGTTGCTTTGGATGTCCTCCCGGAGGTTGTCTGCCAGGCGGCGCACCGACGCGGAGATGCCGTCCTCGACGCCTGCCAGTTCGTCACGGCGGCTGTTGAGCTCGGCGAGGCCGGCGGCCGTGATGCGGTAGTTGGTCCTCCTGCCGGCCGTTTCTGTGGAGACCAGCCCCTCCTCCTCCAGTTTTCCCAGGCGGGGGTAGACCGTGCCGGCACTGGGGGAGTAGGTGCCGCCGAACCGGTCGGTCAGGGCCCTGATGAGTTCATAGCCGTGCTTGGGCCCGGACTCGAGCAGTGCCAGGAGGTACAGCCGCAGGGCGCCGTGCGCGAAGACCGGCGGCATCAGAGTCCGGCTTCCGCGTTCCCGCCTGCCGGACCGTGGAAGATGGAGGTCCTGCCTGATACAGAGTTGGTGCGCACCAGCATCAGCTGCCGGTCCGGCCCGGCGATGGTCTCCACTTTCCCTCCCACCTGGGCGTAGCGCTGGTCGTTGATGACCACGGACCCGCTGGCGGACTTGGCAATGATGTCCACTCCGATGTCGTGCGGCAGGCGGATGGTGAGGTCTCCGGAGACCGAGTTGGAGCCGAAGTCCTCGGTGAAGCCCAGGAGGTCGAAGTTCAGGTGTCCGCTGACGGTGTGGGCCCGGACGTGGCTGAGCCTCCCGGATGCTGTCACCTCGCCGGAGACGCTCTTTGCCGTGAGGACGCCGTCGTGGGCCCGGGCCGTCACGTCGCCGCTGACGGTGTTGATGTGGAGTTCACCCGCAGTATGGTCCGCGATGACAGAGCCGGAGACCGTGTTCAGCCGGGTGCGTCCGGTGATTCCGGAGACCAGTCCGTGGCCGCTGACCGTTCCGGCTTCAATCTCCACGCCGGCCGGCACGGCGATGCTGATCACGGCGGAGTTTTCGCTGTTATGGCTGACGGCGCCCATCAGGTTCCTGAACCAGCCCTGCGGACCGTGGAGCTGGTGCCGCACCTCCAGCCGCCCGTCCGTGAGGGAGACCGCCACGGGGTCGCCCTGGACGTCGGAGATCTCAATGCGGGTCACAGGGTCAGCGTGGGTCACCACATCGAACCGGCCGCGGACCATGCCGAGCCTGAGTGATGCCACGCCGTCAACATCGATGGCCTGTGGGTCGGTGACCGTCCAGCTTTGCTCTGACATTGATCCTCCAAAGACGATATATCGCGGTTTGACCACGGTACGCCCGGCAGCGTGGGCGGTCAAGATATATCGCGTATGGAGGCTACTCGGGGGCTTCCATTCCGAGCCATTGGAACCAGCCGCGGTGCAACACCAGCCAGGCCATGAGCCCGTACCCGGCCTGGCCGGGGGTGCCGCCGTTGGCCGCCAGATCCTGGCGCCACTGTTCGTGGTTGAGCAGCGGCGAGAACGTATCCACGTACAGGTGCTTCCGGCGGGTGGTCACGTCCGCGAAAGCGGTGTTCAGCTCATCCAGGCGGCGGTTGCGGACCGGATCGAGGGTGGGCGGCGGCCCGACGACGAACACCTCGATGCGGTTCTGCGACGCGGAGTCCAGGATGTTGGCCAGGTTGAGGCGGCTCCGCGCGGTGGAGAGGCCAAACTCGATGTCGCGGCCGGAGAGCCCGATGACGAGGCGGTTCTCCGCCTGGTCGCTGAAACGCCTGCCGGCCTCGTCAAGCCACCGGGCGGCGAGGCCCTCTGTCCCTTCCTGGGGACAGGGCAGCGAATAGCTTTCCAGCAGGATGCTGTCCTGGGGCGTGCGGGCCAGGACGCGCCCCAGCCAGCCCAGCGCCCGGGGGTCCCCCAGTCCGGCCAGCAGTTCGTCTCCTACAGCCGCGATCCGCAGCTTCCTGTCTTCCACACGATCCTCTTAACGTTTGTAACGGCCGGCCTCCGGAGGCCCGCCGCAGCCTTGGCCGCAGCAGGCCGGCCGGCGGCTCTGTCCATCCATTAAACAGACCTGCCCGGCCGGAGTCTGGTATTTCGACTCCGGCCGGGCAGGTCCGGTGCTTACTTCCGCGCAAATGCCTGCTTCAGCAGGACGTCCTGCTCAGCGGCGTGCCGCTTCATGGAGCCGGCTGCCGTGGAGGCCGACGCAGGCCGGGACACGAGGCGGACCCTGCGGTCCAGCAGGTCCGGCAGGTTCAGGCCGATAAACGGCCATGGTCCCTGGTTGGCGGGCTCGTCCTGGGCCCACACAACCTCTGCGTTCGGGTACTTGGCCAGCTCGGCCGCGATCTCCTCGTGCGGCAGCGGGTAGAGCTGCTCCACGCGGATGATGGCCGTGGTCTTGTCTCCGGTCTTTTGCCGGGTGGACAGCAGGTCGTAGTAGAGACGGCCGGAGACCAGCAGCACACGCTCGACGGCGTTGGCATCCAGCTGCTCATGCTCACCGATGACCGGACGGAAAGTACCGCTGGTGAAGTCCTCGACGGCGGAAGCGGCAGCCTTCAGGCGAAGCAGCTGCTTGGGCGTGAAGATGATCAGCGGCTTCCGCGGCCGGCTGTACGCCTGGCGGCGCAGCAGGTGGAAGTGCGAGGCGGCCGTGGTGGGGTTGGCCACGATCATGTTCTGTTCCGCGCACAGCTGCAGGAAGCGCTCGATGCGGGCGGATGAGTGGTCCGGCCCCTGTCCTTCGTAGCCGTGCGGCAGCATCAGGACCAGCGAGGAGCGCTGGCCCCATTTCTGCTCGGCGGACGAAATGAACTCGTCAATGATCGTCTGGGCGCCGTTGACGAAGTCCCCGAACTGCGCTTCCCAGAGCACGAGGGCATCGGGGCGCTCCACGGAATAGCCGTATTCGAAGCCCATGGCAGCGTATTCGGACAGCAGGGAGTCGTAGATCCACAGCTTGGCCTGGCCCTCGGACAGGTTGCCCAGTGGAAGCCATTCGTTGCCGTTGGCGCGGTCGTGGAACACGGCGTGGCGCTGGACGAATGTGCCGCGGCGTGAGTCCTGGCCGGCGAGCCGGACCGGGACGCCTTCCATGATCAGCGAGCCGAAGGCTGCAATCTCGCCAAAGCCCCAGTCGATGCCGCCCTCACGGGACATCTGCTCGCGCTTTTCGAGCAGCTGCTTGAGCTTGGCGTGGACCGTGAAGCCCTCTGGGATCTCGACGTGCGCGTGGCCGATGCGGGCCAGCGTGTCGGCAGAGATTGCGGTGGACGCCGGGGCGTTGATGCCGGCATCAGCCTGCTGGGCGGTGGGCCGTTCGATGTCGGAAACGGCTGCGGAATCCGCCGTGACGATCGGGATGGGCGAGGTCTGTGCGGCGTGGGTTTCGGCGAAGACGCGTTCCAGCCGTTCCTGGTAGTCGCGCAGCAGCTGCTCCGCTTCTTCCTCGGTGATGTCGCCACGGCCGATGAGGGCCTCGGTGTACAGCTTGCGGACCGAGCGCTTGGCCTCGATCAGGTTGTACATCATGGGCTGGGTCATCGACGGGTCGTCGCCCTCGTTGTGTCCGCGGCGGCGGTAGCAGACCATGTCGATGACGACGTCCTTGTGGAACCGCTGGCGGAACTCGTAGGCGAGCTGGCCCACTCGGACCACGGCCTCGGGGTCGTCGCCGTTCACGTGGAACACCGGCGCCTGAATCATCTTCGCCACATCCGTGGAGTAGGTGGACGAGCGCGAGGATGAAGGCGCGGTAGTGAAGCCCACCTGGTTGTTGACCACCACGTGGATGGTGCCGCCGGTGCGGTACCCGCGCAGCTGGGACAGGTTCAGCGTTTCAGCCACGACGCCCTGGCCGGCGAAGGCGGCGTCGCCATGGACCATGATCGGCAGGACGGGGAAGGCCTCGCCCTGGTCCAGGCGGTCCTGCTTGGCGCGGACAATGCCTTCAAGGACGGAGTCCACGGCTTCGAGGTGCGACGGGTTGGCTGCCAGGTAGACCTTGGTTTCGTTGCCGTTCTCCGAGGTGAACGTGCCTTCGGTGCCGAGGTGGTACTTGACGTCGCCCGAGCCCTGGACGGAGCGGGGGTCCTGGGTGCCTTCAAACTCGCGGAACACCTGTGCGTAGGTCTTTCCGGCGATGTTGGTCAGCACGTTCAGGCGGCCACGGTGGGCCATGCCGATGGCGACCTCGTCCAGTCCGTCGTCGGCAGCCTCGGAGATGACGGCGTCGAGCAGCGGAATCAGCGACTCGCCGCCCTCGAGGGAGAACCGCTTCTGGCCGACGAACTTGGTCTGCAGGAAGGTCTCGAAGGCCTCCGCGGCGTTAAGCCGGGAGACAATCCGCAGCTGCTCTTCGCGGCTGGGCTTGGAGTAGGGGTGCTCCAGCTGGTCCTGGAACCACTTGCGCTCAGCCGGCTCCTGGATGTGCATGTACTCGATGCCGGTGGTACGGCAGTAGGCGTCGCGCAAGACGCCGAGGATGTCACGGAACTTCAGCATCGGCTTGCCGCCGAAGCCGCCGGTGGGCCACTCGCGGTCCAGGTCCCACAGGGTCAGCCCGTAGGTCAGGACGTCAAGGTCGGGGTGCTTCCGCTGCACGTACTCCAGCGGATCGGTGTCCGCCATCAGGTGGCCGCGGACGCGGAAGGAGTGGATGAGCTGTTGGATCCTGGCGACCTTGTTGATCTCGTCGGCCGGGTCCACCTGCAGGTCGGGGCTCCAGCGGACGGGCTCGTACGGGATGCGGAGGGCTTCGAAGATCTCGTCGTAGAAGTTCTGCGCGCCCAGCAGCAACTGGTGGACCAGCTTCAGGAACTCGCCGCTGCCTGCGCCCTGGATGACGCGGTGGTCGTACGTCGAGGTCAGGGTGAGGACCTTGCTGATGGCGTTCTGGGCGATGATCTTCTCGCTCGCGCCCTGGAACTCCGCAGGGTAGTCGAGGGCGCCGACGCCGATGATGGCAGCCTGGCCCTTGGAGAGGCGGGGGACGGAGTGGACCGTGCCGATGCCGCCCGGGTTGGTCAGCGAGACCGTGGTGCCCTGGTGGTCCTCGGCGGTCAGCTTGCCGTTGCGGGCCCGCTTGATCAGGTCCTCATAGGTGTGCCAGAACTCGGCGAAGTTGAGGGTTTCAGCCTTCTTGATGTTCGGAACCATCAGGAGGCGGGTTCCGTCCGGCTTGGGCATGTCGATGGCGATGCCGAAGTTGACATGCGCGGGCTGGACGGCGACGGGCTTGCCGTCCACCTCGTCGTAGTAGACATTCATCGACGGGAACTGGGACAGGGCCCGGATTACGGCGTAGCCGATGAGGTGGGTGAAGGAGACCTTGCCGCCGCGGGCGCGGGCCAGGTTGGAGTTGATGACCACGCGGTTGTCGATCAGCAGCTTGGCCGGGATGGCACGGACGCTCGTGGCCGTGGGGACCTCGAGGCTGGTGACCATGTTGGTGGCAATCGCCTTGGCCGGGCCGCGCAGGACGGAGACGACGTCCTCTTCGGGGGCCGTGGGTGCCTTGACGTTCTTGGGAAGCTGGGCCGGGATGGGCTGAGCGCCGCTGCCGGTGGACGACTTCGTGCCGCCGTCGCGGGCCTCGGTTGCAGGAGCCTTCTTTACGGGAGCCGGGGCGGCAGGGGCTGCCGCTGCGGGGGGTGCCGCGGGCGCGGGCGGGGCTGCGGACGGCGACGGTGCCGGGGCAGCAGGGGCCGCGTTCACGACGGGAAGCTTGGTTGTGGGCGGGTTTGCTGCAGCACCCGCAGAGTGTCCGTTGGAAGAAGAACTGCTGCCTGAGTCGAACGATTCAAACAACGGCCACCACTTGGCATCCACGGCGTTCTTGTCCTGCTGATACTGCTCGTACAGTTCGTCAACGAGCCACTCGTTTCCGCCAAATTCCTCTGGTAGACGGTGGCTTGGCTGCTCTGGCACTTGAAATACGCCTCTTCCATGAGTTTGATTTCTCTCCGGACCGCACGTGCGTCAGCACTTCTGTTGTGGGCCGGTTTCCCTGAGTCCTCTGAACCCAGACCTTTGCAAGTCTAGTGAGCTGTATGTGTTAACTGCCAATAAGGGTGACCCAAATCATGAAGTGACTTTGGAAGGCCGGAATATGGCGGGAAAAGTGTCTCCCGGCCGGCATCCCCGGCAGCAGGTTGCGCGCCGCCGGATCGGCGTCCGGGGGCGGGGTCCGGACCTGCTGCTCCTGTAGACTGAAACCCTTATGGACAGTAAATCCAGGTGCCGGCCTGGGGGACGCACGCGGAGCGCCAAGAGCGGCTCCGCACAGTCCGCCCGCAGCGCCGGCAGACCCCGAACGCATGCCCATGACCCGGCCGCAGCCGCCGGCCACAGTGTCCCGGCTCCCGCCGGCCCCCCTCCGCCCGACTGGCGCGCCCCTGCGCAGGCGTGCCTGCCGGGTCCGTCCGGCACTGTGCGGGCGGGATACTGAATGGAATGGCTCCTCCTGGGGGCAGGGCTGCTCCTGATTGCGGGCACCGGATTTTTCGTCGCCGTCGAATTTTCCCTCATTGCCCTGGACCAGCCGACCGTCCAGCGCGCCGTTGATGACGGCGACGCGGGCGCGGTGCCGTTGCTGGCCTGCCTGAAATCCCTGTCCACCCAGCTTTCCAGCTGCCAGCTGGGCATCACCTTGACCACGCTCCTGACCGGTTACGTCATGGAACCGTCCGTGGGCCGGCTCCTGGAGGGCCCGCTGACAGCGTTCGGCCTGCCCGAGGTGGCCGCGGCGTCCATCTCGCTGGTCATCGCCATGGTCCTGGCCACCCTGCTATCCATGCTCCTCGGGGAACTGGTGCCGAAGAACATGGCCATCGCCCTGTCCTTCCCGGTGGGCAAGGCCCTGGCACGTCCGCAGCTGGTTTTCACCGCCGTCTTCAAACCGGCCATCGTGCTGCTCAACGGTTTCTCCAACCGCGTGCTGCACATCTTTGGCCTCGAAGCCAAGGAGGAAATCTCCGGGGCACGCACGCCCGCGGAACTGGCTTCCCTGGTCCGCCGCTCCGCGGCGATGGGGACGCTGGACGCCGGCACCGCCAACTTCATTGCCCGAACCCTGAACTTTTCCACCAGGACCGCCGCGGATGTCATGACGCCGAGGATCCGGGTGGAGATGATCGACTCCGACCAGCCCGTCTCGGACGTCGTGGCCGCAGCCCGCCGCACCGGCTACTCCCGGTTCCCCGTGATCGGCGAATCCGCGGACGACATCAAGGGCGTGGTCCACGTCAAGAAAGCCGTTGCGGTGCCGTCGGAACGCCGACAGAACCTCGAAGCCGGAGCCATCATGACGGAGGTCCTCCGGGTTCCCGAAACCATCCACCTCGATGCCCTGCTTGCCGAACTGCGCGAAGGCAACCTGCAGCTCGCGGTCGTCCTTGACGAATACGGCGGAACCGCGGGCATCGCCACCCTTGAGGACCTGGTAGAAGAGATTGTCGGGGAAGTGTCCGACGAACACGACAAGGTCCGTCCGGGCCTGCTGCAGAGCGCCTCCGGAGACTGGTACTTCCCCGGACTGCTCAGGCCGGACGAACTGTCCGAACAAATCCCCGGACTGACGGTCCCAGACGAGTCCGCCTACGAAACCGTTGGCGGCTACGTCATGAGCAAGCTTGGCCGGATCGCAGCGGTGGGCGACACCGTCACCGTGGACGGCGGAACGCTGAGCGTCACCCGGATGGATGGGCGCCGCATCGACAGGATCTGCTTTAAGCCGGCTGCGGCCGCCACCAACGGGAGCACCCCATGAGCGACTGGGCCGGTATTGTCTGGCTGGCATTCCTGCTGCTCGGCAACGCCTTCTTCGTGGCGGCCGAGTTCGCCATCATGTCCGCACGGCGCAGCCAAATTGAACCGCTGGCGGAGTCCGGGTCCAAAAGGGCGCAGACCACGCTGAAAGCGATGGAGAACGTCTCGCTGATGCTGGCCTGCGCGCAGCTGGGCATCACGGTGTGCTCGTTGCTGATCCTCCTGGTGGCCGAGCCCGCGATCCACCACCTTCTCGCCGAGCCTCTGGAGCTGGTGGGCCTGCCGGTGGAAGCCGCGGATGTGGCCGCATTCGCCGTGGCGCTGATGTTCGTGACGTTCCTGCACGTCACCTTCGGCGAGATGGTCCCGAAGAACATCTCCGTGTCCGTGGCGGACAAGGCGGCCATGTTCCTGGCCCCGCCGCTGGTGTTCGTGGCCCGCCTGGTGCACCCGGTCATCTCGGTCCTGAACTGGTCGGCCAACCACATCCTCAAGCTGTTGAAGATTGAGCCCAAGGACGAGGTGAACTCCTCCTTCACACTGGAGGAGGTGCAGTCGATTGTCCAGGAATCCACTCGGCACGGGCTGGTGGATGATGACGCCGGGCTGATCAACGGAGCGCTGGAATTCTCGGAACACACGGCCGCCGACATCATGGTTCCGCTCGAGAACCTGGTGATGCTCAAGGCAGCCACCACTCCCGTGGAGTTCGAAAAAGCGGTCAGCCGGACGGGCTTCTCCCGATTCCCCATGCTGGACGACGAGGACATGCTCTACGGCTACCTGCACGTGAAGGATGTGCTCTCCATCCCGGAGGCAGCATATGGCCAGCCCATCGCCGAAAGCCGGATCCGGTCCCTGGCCAACCTGGCCCTCGACGACGAGATCGAGAAAGCCATGTCCGTCATGCAGCGGACAGGCTCGCACCTGGCGCGGGTGATCGGCAGGGACGGCAACACCAGGGGAGTGCTCTTCCTGGAAGATGTGATCGAGCAGCTGGTGGGTGAAATCCGGGACGCTACGCAGGCCACCGGCATTAGGCGGCTTGGGCAGGCGAACGGAGGGCAAGCCTAAATAGGAATGATTCCTATTTAGGTATAAGCTGGAAACTATAAACTGTTCCCTCCCCAGTGAACCGAGGTCACCCGTGCGCCGATCCGCCGTCCGTTCCACCCTGGCCGCAGCAGCAGGCCTGGGCCTGCTGCTCACCGGCTGCAGCGCCCAGCAGCAGGATGCCTCGCCCGGCGGTTCCGACGGCATCGCCGTGGTGGCCGCCACGAACGTCTACGGCGATATAGCCGCTGCCATCGGAGGGGACAAGGTCAGCGTCACGTCGATCATCACCAAAACCAGCCAGGACCCGCACTCTTACGAAGCCAACGCCCAGGACCGCCTGGCGGTCTCCAAGGCAGACCTGGTCATCACCAACGGCGGCGGCTACGACGAGTTCATGCACACGCTGGTGGACGGCAGCAAGCTGGACTCCGGCAAGGTCATTGACGCCGTCGAGGTCTCAGGCCTGGCCCACCCGGAGGATGGGGCGACCGAATCCGCCGCCGGCGGGGCGGAGCACGGTGAAGCAGACCATGCCCACGACCATGGGGCCTTCAACGAACACGTCTGGTACAGCCTGCACGCCATGGAGAGCCTGGCGGACGAAGTGGAAGCGCGGCTGTCGGCTCTGGAGCCGGGCTCGGCCCCGACCTTCGAGGCCAACGCGGGCGCCTTCAAGTCATCCCTGGAAGGGCTGCACGGCAAGCTGGACACCCTCAAGGCGGGAGCGGACGGCACCCAGGTGGCCGTGACCGAGCCGGTGCCCCTCTACCTGCTGGAGGACGCGGGACTGGTCAACGCGACTCCGGAGGAATACACCTCCGCCATCGAGGAGGGCTCGGACGTTCCGCCCGCCGTGCTCAAGGCTGCAACCGACCTCGTGGCGGGCAAGTCCGTCCGGCTCCTCGCCTACAACAGCCAGACCGAAGGCCCGCAAACCGAAGCCCTGAAGAAAGCGGCGGAATCCGCCGGGGTTCCCGTGGTGGACTTCAACGAAACCCTCCCGGACGGCAAGACGTACGTGCAATGGATGACGGACAATGTGGAGAACATCAGCAAAGTCCTGGAGAGTAAATAGGTGGAACCTGTCGTCAGCCTTGCCGGAGCGTCCCTGAGATTTGGCCAGCGGACGCTGTGGGAGGACCTGGACCTGGCGATCAGGCCCGGAGAGTTCTTCGCCGTCCTGGGGCCCAACGGCAGCGGGAAAACCAGTTTCCTGAAGGTGCTGCTGGGCCTGCAGGACCTGCACGCCGGCAGTGCCGCCCTGGCCGGCCGGCCCGTGGAGCGGGGCAGCCGGCTCATCGGATACGTACCCCAGCAGAAATCCTTCGCGCCGGACACTCCGATGCGCGCCCGGGACCTGGTGGGACTCGGCGTCGACGGCCACCGTTGGGGGCTGCGGCTCAACGCGGGGAGAATCAACCGCCGCATCGACGAACTGCTGGAGCTGGTGGGTGCTTCAGAGTACGCCAGGGTACCCGTGGGCCAGCTGTCCGGCGGCGAGCAGCAGCGGCTCCGCGTGGCGCAGGCACTGGCCTCCGATCCGCAGGTGCTGCTGTGCGACGAACCCTTGCTGTCCCTTGACCTGCACCATCAGCAGGCGGTCAGCGCGCTGATCAACAGCCAGTGCCGGGAGCGCAACAGTGCCGTGGTGTTCGTGACCCATGAGATCAACCCGATCATCGACTATGTGGACCGGGTCCTGTACCTGGCCGGAGGGCGGTTCCGGGTGGGAACGCCGGAGGAGGTCATGACCACCGAGGTGCTGTCCGACCTGTACGGCAGCCATGTGGAGGTTATCCGCGCCAACGGCAGGCTGGTGGTGGTGGGGCTCCCCGACGCCACAACCCACCATCACGCAGAACCACACGCGCTGGCGGGAGAGGTGGCCTGATGGACGCCGGAAGCATCCTCGGTGCGATCTTCAACTTCGAGAACTACGGCGAGCTGCTGGTCCTGGTGCAGAACTCCATCTGGGCCGGCGCCGTCCTGGGGCTGCTGGGCGGCCTGGTGGGAACCTTCGTGATGAAGCGGGACCTGGCCTTTGCCGTGCACGGAATCTCCGAGCTGTCCTTTGCCGGCGCCGCGTTCGCCCTGCTGATCGGCGCTGACATTGTGTTTGGCTCCCTGGCGGGGTCCGTGGCGGCGGCCCTTTTGCTGGGGCTGATGGGAGTGCGGGCCCGGGACAAGAACTCGATCATCGGCGTGATCATGCCGTTCGGCCTGGGCCTGGGCATCCTCTTCCTGTCCCTCTACGAGGGCCGTGCGGCCAACAAGTTCGGCCTGCTGACGGGGCAGATCGTCTCGGTGGACACCGTCCAGCTGCAGGTGCTTGCCGGAACCGCGGCAGTGGTGGTGGTGGCGTTGGTGGCCATCTGGCGCCCGCTTAATTTCGCCAGCGTCGATCCCGAGCTGGCGGAAGCCAGGGGGGTGCCGGTGCGGACACTGGCCATCGTGTTCATGGTCCTGCTGGGGGTCAGCGTTGCCTTGTCCATCCAGGTGGTGGGTGCGCTGCTGGTGCTGGCCCTGCTGATCACCCCGGCTGCGGCAGCGTTGCGGGTGACGTCCTCACCGGTTGCCGTGGTGCTGCTGAGCGTGGCGTTCGCCGTGACGGCAACCGTGGGCGGGATCCTGCTGGCGCTGGGCGGGCGGATCCCCATCAGCCCCTACGTGACCACGTTGTCATTCCTGATCTACGTGGTGTGCCGTGCGATCGGCTCCGTCCGGTCCCGCAAGGGGATCAACGGCAGGGTCCTTCAGGCCCGCTAGGGACCCGGCCCGGGGAACTACAGTTTCCCGGCAGCCCGCAACCCGGTGCAGTCCGGGCACAGGCCAAAGATTTCCACCGTGTGCGCCACCTCGGTAAAACCGTGTTCGGCGGCGGTGCGGGCGGCCCAGGTTTCGACGGCGGGCGCCTCCACTTCCACGGCTTTCCCGCAGTTGCGGCACAGCAGGTGGTGGTGGTGCCCGGTGACGGCGCAGCGGCGGTAGACGGCCTCGCCGTCGCCGTTGCGGAGCACGTCCACCAGACCTTCGTCCGCGAGCGACTGGAGGATGCGGTAGGCCGTGGCCAGGGACACGGACACGCCCTGGTTCTGCAGGATCCGGTAAAGCTCCTGGGTGCTGACGAAGTCGTCCAGTTCATCGAGTGCGGCGCTGACTGCGCGGCGCTGCTTGGTGACGCGCTGTTCCTTGCCGCCGCCCTGGCCTGGCGCGGGTGTGGTGGATTCAGCCTTGGCGCCGAGCGGCATGGATGAACTCGCTTCCGTGGGGATCATGGCAAAGACCAAGATTACCAGCCGGGGGTTCGTGGACACTGTTCCCGGGACCGCCCTAGGCTGGCGCTATGAAGCTGACGAAATACACCCACGCCTGTGTCCGGCTCGAGAAGGACAACCGGGTCCTGGTGATCGATCCGGGCAACTTTTCCGAAACGGAGGAGGCGCTGTCCGGGGCGGAGGCAGTCCTGGTCACCCACGAGCACGCCGACCACATCGACGTCGATGCGGTGGCAGGTGCACTGCGCAGCGACAGCGGGCCCGCCCTGTACGCCCCGGCCGGTGTGGCGGACCGGATGCGCTCAGAGGTGCCGGACGCAGGGGAGCGGATCCACGCCGTCGAGCCGGGGACGTCCTTCCAGGTTGCGGGCTTCGATGTGCGGAGCTTCGGCGGCCAGCATGCACTGATCCATCCGCAGATTCCCGTGGTGGCCAACATCGGCTACCTCCTGGACGAAAACCTGTACCACCCGGGCGACTCCTTCATCATTCCGGACGGCATCACGGTGCGGACACTCCTGGTGCCGCTGCACGCGCCCTGGAGCAAGTCCGCGGAGGTGGTGGACTTCGTGGTGGGGGTCCGGGCACCGAAGGCGTTCCAGATCCATGACGGCCTCCTCAACGACAACGGACTGAAGATCGTGGAGGGCCACGTCGCCAGGATCGGCGCCAGGTACGGCACCGAGTATGCCCACCTCGCCGCGGGCGAGTCCGTGGACATCTAGTTCCCGGTCCACCGGCCGGTGTCGAAGAAGTCGCGGATCAGGGCCTCCCACGGAGCAGGATCGATCTTTTGGGCGGCCAGCCACTCCGGATTGCCGTAGCTGCCCGCGTAACGTTCGCCGCCGTCGCACATCAGGGAGACCACGCTGCCCCGCCGCCCTTCGGCAATCATGCCCGCGACCAGCTGCCACACGCCCCACAGATTGGTGCCCGTGGAAGGGCCGGCGTGCAGGCCGGCCAGCGACGTCAGGTGCCGCATCGCGGCGACCGACGCCGCATCCGGCACCTGGACCATATGGTCAATGACGGACGGAACAAAGCTCGGCTCCAGCCGTGGACGCCCGATGCCCTCGATCCTGGACGGCAGTCCCGACGCCGGGCGGTCCAGGGCCTTCCCTTCCCTGTCCGCGAGCCAGCCGGGGTAGAACGCCGAGTTCTCGGGGTCCACCACCATCAGCCTGGTGGGGTGGCCGTGGTACCGGAGGTAGCGGCCGATGGTTGCGCTGGTGCCGCCGGTTCCGGCCCCCACCACGATCCAGTGCGGCACGGGGTGTTCCTCCATGGCCAGCTGGCCGAAGATCGATTCGGCGATGTTGTTGTTGCCGCGCCAGTCGGTGGCCCGCTCGGCGTAGGTGAACTGGTCCATGTAGTGGCCCTTGGTGGTGGCGGCCACTTCCTCGGCCACCGCATACACATCGCCGGCGTGGTCCACCAGCAGGCAGGAACCGCCGAACTGTTCGATCAGCGCGATCTTCTCCGGGCTGGTGCTGCGGGCCATGACGGCGATGAACGGCAGGCCGAGCAGCTGCGCAAAGTACGCCTCGGAAACGGCAGTGCTGCCGCTGGACGCCTCAACGATCGTGGTGCCGGCCCGGATCCACCCGTTGACCAGGCCGAAGAGGAACAGCGAACGTGCCAGCCGGTGCTTGAGGCTGCCGGAGCGGTGGGTCGACTCGTCCTTGAGGTAGAGCTGGACGCCCCAGTGCTCCGGGAGCGGCACCGAATACAGGTGCGTGTCCGCAGAGCGGTTGTTTTCCGCCGCAATCCTGCGCAAGGCCTCGTCCGCCCACTCCCGGTCCCGCCACCGGCGCCCGGACCAGTCCTCCTGCAATGTGCTGCTGTTGCCGTTTTCCACCGCACCAGCCTACCCGCGCACAAGTCATCTCCGGCCTAGAGTGGGAACACAGGCATCCCACCCAAGGAGAACAATGAATCCCCTCATGGACGTGTCCCGGCTCAGGAACCTCCTGGCGGACGGCCGGCGCACGGTGCTGCTCGACGTGCGGTGGGCGCTGGGTGATCCGCATGGCCGGGAGCACTACCTGGCAGGACACCTGCCCGGTGCCGTCTTCGTGGACCTGGCTGCGGAACTGGCGGCCCATGCCGAACCCCGCCGGGGGCGCCACCCGCTGCCCGCACCCGCCGACTTCCAGGCGGCGGCGCGGAGGTGGGGCATCAACGACGGCGACGTAGTGGTGGCCTATGACGACACCGGCAACATGGCGGCCGCCCGCGCCTGGTGGATGCTGCGGCATGCAGGGTTCCCGGAAGCGTACCTTCTCGACGGCGGCCTGGCCGCCTGGCGTGCAGCGGATCTTCCTGTCGAACAGGGAGCGGTGCAGCCCCGCCCGGGCAACGTCACCCTCGCTGCGGGGGCCCTGGACGTGCTCGACGCCGCTGCTGCCGCCACCTGGGCGGACGGCGGGCTGCTGCTCGATGCCAGGGCAGGGGAGCGGTACCGCGGCGAGGTGGAACCCGTTGATCCGCGGGCCGGACATATCCCGGGGGCCGTCAGCGCCCCTACCGCCGAAAACCTGGACAGCAGCGGCCGGTTCCTGCCGGCGTCGGAACTGCGGGCCAGGTTCCGGGACCTCGGCGTGCGGGAGGGAATACCGGTGGCGGTGTACTGCGGGTCCGGTGTGACGGCCGCCCACCAGGTCGCTGCGCTCGCGGCGGCCGGTTACGAGGCAGCCCTGTATCCCGGCTCGTTTTCCGAATGGTCCAATCATCCGGACCTGCCGGTGGCGACGGGCCCGGAACCGGGCAGGCCCGCCCCCGTGCCGGGTGGAAACGCGCCCGGGGGCGAAGGTACCGTCGCACTATGACACCAGGACGCCCCGTACCACCGCCGCTCGCCCATCCTGTCCAGCCTGCAGAGGTAACGAACGGCGCCACCGCCCGCAACGCGGCCGCCCGCGGTGCCGTCTCGCCCGTCAGCGGCCTGGTCCCGCTGACCGTTGCCCGCCGCGCTCCCGCGCCGGACGACGTCGACATCGCCATCGACTACTGCGGCCTCTGCCACTCCGATGTCCATGCAGCGAGGGGTGAGTGGGGCGGCCAGTCCTACCCGCTCGTCCCCGGCCACGAGATTGTGGGGAGGGTCAGCCGGGTGGGTTCTGCTGTCACGGACCTCTCGCCCGGGGACCGCGTCGGCGTCGGCTGCATCGTGGACTCGTGCCGCGAGTGCGAAGGCTGCCTGGACGGCCTGGAGCAGTACTGCGAAAAGGGAATGACCGGCACGTACGGCGCCAAGGACCGGCGCCACGGCGATTCCATCACCCAGGGCGGCTACGCGTCATCGATCGTGGTGGACCGCAGGTACGTCCTCCGGGTCCCTGAGGCCCTTGACCCCGCCGCCGCTGCGCCGCTGCTCTGCGCCGGGATCACCACCTTCTCGCCGCTGCGGCACTTCGGCGTCGAGGAAGGTGACGTGGTGGGTGTGGTGGGCCTGGGCGGACTCGGCCACATGGCCGTCAAACTGGCCAAGGCCATGGGCGCCACGGTGGTGGTCTTCACGACGTCGGAGTCCAAAGTGGACGCTGCCAGGGAGCTGGGCGCGGACAAGGTGGTGCTGTCCCGGGACGCCGACGCGATGGCGGCGGCCAACCGCACTATCGACGTCATCATCGACACTGTGGCGGCTCCGCACGACCTGAACGCGCTGCTGCGCACCCTGCGGGTGGACGGCGCGCTGTTCCAGCTCGGCCTGCCGTCGGAGGACATGCCCCCGGTCGATCCCCGCGCCCTCATCCGCCGGCGCGTTGCCTACGCGGGCTCGCTGATCGGGGGGATCGCGGAGACCCAGGAAATGCTGGAGTTCTGCGCCGGTCACGGCGTGGCGGCGGACATCGAAGTGGTGGCCGCCGACCAGTTGGACGAGGCCTACGACCGGATGGTCGCCGGCGACATCAAATACCGTTTCGTGCTGGACACCAGCACCCTGCAGGCAGCCGCCAAGGAGGCAGACGCATGAGCACCCTCTTCACAAAAATCCTGAACGGCGAGATTCCCGGCCGCTTCGTCTGGCGCGAGGAAGACGTCTCGGCCTTCCTGACCACCGGGCCGCTGGCGGACGGCCACACCCTGGTGGTCCCCACCGAGGAGGTGGACCGGTGGACCGACGCGTCACCGGAGACGCTGGCGCGGGTCATGGAGGTGGCCCGCCGGATCGGCGCAGTCCAGGTTGACCTTTTTGGGGCGCGGCGGGCCGGCCTGATCGTTGCCGGGTATGAAATCAACCACCTCCACGTCCACGTGTGGCCGTCCCAAAGCATGGCTGACTTCGACTTCGGCTCGGCGGACCAGAACCCGGATCCGGAGGTCCTTGACGCCAACGCCGACAAGCTGCGCGCAGGGCTGCGGGCGGCCGGCTACGGGGAATTCGTCCCCGCCGGCTAGGCCGGCAACCCTGCGGCGCAGGTGCCCGGGGGTCAGGCCCGGCGCGGCGTCATCGCCACCATGCCGGCGTAGGTGAAGCCTCCGCCGAAGCCGAACAGCAGTGCCGGGACATCCGCCGGGATCCGCCCGGAGTGCCACCATTTGCTCAGGCCCAGCGGAACACTCGCCGCGGATGTGTTGCCCGACTCCGTGACATCCGTGATGACCACCCTGTCCGTCATGCCCAGGGCATCGGCCAGCGGTTCGATGATGCGCAGGTTGGCCTGGTGTGCGGCCAGGACCTGGATGTCGTCCAGCTGCAGGCCGGCCCGGGCCACGGTTTCGCGCGCACGCTCCGGTGCCCGGGTGAGTGCCCAGCGCAGCACCTCGCGGCCGTTCTGGGAGAACCGCCCGGACGGCGGCGAAATTTTCACGGCGTCGGCCATGCCGGTTTCCGAGCCCCAGACCACCGGCCCGATCCGCGGAGTGTCGGAGGGACGGACGACGGCGGCGCCTGCGCCGTCAGCGGTCAGCACCGCCGTCGCGCGGTCCGTCCAGTCGGTCACGGCGGAGAGCGTCTCGGCGCCGACGACGATCGCGTGCGAGGCGCTGCCGCAGCGGATGGCCTGGTCGGCCACGCCGAGGGCGTATTCGAACCCCGAGCACGCGGTGTTGACGTCCATGATGGCCGGGCCGCGGCCGCCGCGGCCCAGCCCCAGGGCATCGGCCACGCGGCCGGCTGTGTTGGGTGAGCGTTCGGCTGCCGTGGTGGTGGCCACCACCACAAGGTCGATATCCGTGGCCGGCACGCCGGAATCGGCCAGCGCCATCCGGGCGGCCGGGATGGCGAGGTCCACCACCGTTTCGTCCTCGGCGGCGATGCGGCGGGTGATGATGCCGGTGCGCTGCCGGATCCATTCGTCGCTGGTGTCCATCATGCCTTCGAGCTCATGGTTGTCCATGATGCGCAGCGGCTGTGCGTGGCCCAGGCCGGCAATCTCGGTGCCGGCCGGCCCGTGGGCAAGCGAAATCTCCATAAGTGTTCCTCTCGGGGGGTGTTTCCGCTACGCGGGGGCGAGCGCTTTGTTGAGGACGGTGCGGACCCGTTTCTCCGAGACGGAGTAGGCGGTTCCCAGCTCGACGGCGAAGAGGCTCACCCGGAGTTCCTCGATCATCCAGCGCACCTGGGTTAATTCCTGTCCGGGCTTCCGGCCGGCTGACAGTGCCGCAACGGCGTCGTCGTAATCATCCTCGAGGCGCTGGACCACTGCCATGTTCAGCGCATCCCGCTGCACGTTGCCGGGCAGGCGTTCCAGCCGTTTTTCCACTGCCGCGAGGTACCGGGGCAGCTGGCTGAGCTGTGCGTAGCCCGTGCGTGCCACAAAACCGGGGTAGACGAGCTGCTCGAGCTGGCTTTTGATGTCGTTCAGGGCGCTGATCAGGGCCAGGCTGGTGGAGCCTTTCAGCTGCTTTTCGATCCGGCGCGTTGCCGAGAGGATTTTCTCCACTACGGCGGTGACGCTGAAGACGGTGTCGATCAGTTCCGAGCGGACCACTTCGTAGAGGGCGTCGAAGGATTGCCGGTCCCACGGAAGCTCCACGGGCGTCAGCTTGTCGATGGCAGCCAGGGCGCAGTCTGCGATGAGGGCGGACACCGACCCGTGCGGATTCTGGCTGAACGTGAGCTTCTCGGTGTTGCTCAGGTGCTCCAGGACATAGCGGTCGGGGGAGGGCACGCGCAGGGCCAGCAGCCTGATCACGCCGCCGCGCATCGCCTCCAGCTGTTCCCCGGACGTCTGGAACACACGCAAGGCAACAGAGGTCCCCTCATCCACCAGTGCCGGGTAACCGGTGACGGTGTGGCCCTTGACGATGCTGCTGACGTGGCGCCCGATGGTCCCGACGTTCCATTCGGTCAGGCCGTCGCGCTCCACGAAGCCGGCCGCCGCGCCCCCTTTCGGCACCTGGCCGGACGTTGCCGCGGCGGAGGCGCCGGCGTCGTTCCTGGCACCCGTGCCGCGGGAACCCTTTCCGGGGCGCTTCTGTGCGGGGCCCGCCGTTGCAGGGGTTGCGCCCAGCGACTCGGCGATGGCCCTCCTGGTGGCCGGAGCCAGGGTTTCCTGCAGGGCGGCCAGGTCCTTGCCCTCGCCCAGGACCTTCCCTGCGCTGTCCACCACCTTGAAGCTCACCCGCAGGTGCGCGGGCACCGCATCCCAGTTCCAGGATCCCGGCGGCACTATGGCTCCCTTGAGCCGGCGCAGGGCCAGTTCCAGCGACGGTTCGAGATCGTCCGCTGCGGGATCGAAATCGGCCTCCAGCAAAGCGACGGCCTGGCGTGCAACGTCCGGAGCGGGGACGAAATTCTTGCGCACCTGCTTTGGCAGCGACCTGATCAGGGCGGTCACCAGCTCAACGCGCTGCCCCGGGATGAGCCAGCGGAACGGGGCATCGTCCAACTGGTTGAGGAACAGGACCGGCACCTCGGCCGTCACGCCGTCCGACGGGTCCGGCGGGGAACCCGGGGCCACAGGATGGAACTCGTAGCTCAGCGGAAGTTCGAAGCCCTTGTGCAGCCAGGTCCTGGGGAAGGCTGCCTCGTCGAGGCCCTCCGCGTCGTCGCTGAGCAGGAGGGATTTGTCAAAGTCCAGCAGGTCCGGGTTCTCCCTGCGGGCATCCTTCCACCATTTGTCGAAGTGCCGCTCGGACACGACGTCCGGACCAACCCGGGCGTCGTAGAAGCTGAACAGCGTCTCATCGTCCACCAGCAGGTCCCGGCGCCGCATCCGGGCTTCGAGCTCCTCCACCTCGTTCAGGAGTGCCCGGTTGCGGTGGAAGAACTTGTGGTGCGTCCGCCAGTCGCCCTCCACCAGCGCGTGGCGGATGAACAGCTCCCTGGCCGCCACCGGGTCAACCTTGGCGTAGTTGACGCGCCGCTGGGCAATGATCGGCACGCCGTAGAGCGTCACCTTTTCGTAGGCCATGACGGCGCCCTGGCGCGTTGACCAGTGCGGCTCGCTGTAGTTGCGCTTCACCAGGTGGGGTGCCACCTGCTCCGCCCACACGGGATCGAACTTTGCCGCCACCCTGGCCCACAGCCTGCTGGTTTCCACCAGCTCCGCGGCCATCACGAACGTTGGGGACTTCCTGAACAGTGCGGACCCCGGGAAGATGGCAAAGCGGCTGCCGCGGGCCCCCGCGTACTCCCGCCTGCGTTCGTCCAGGATGCCAATGTGGCTCAGGAGCCCGGACAGCAGGCTGATGTGGACGCCGTCGTGGTTTCCCACCGGGTCGGCGAGGCGGTTGTTGTCCAGCGTGATGCCCAGGGGACGGGCCAGCTGGCGGAGCTGGGTGAAGAGATCCTGCCATTCCCGTACCCGGAGGTAGTTGATGAACTCGGCCCGGCACAGGCGCCGGAAGGCGGAGCTGGACAGTTCCTTCTGCTTCTCCTGCAGGTAGTTCCAGAGGTTCAGGTAGCCGGTGAAGTCGGAGTTCTCATCCTTGAACCGGTTGTGCTTTTCAGCTGCCAGCTGCTGCTTGTCCGTGGGGCGTTCGCGGGGATCCTGGATGGTCAGGGCAGCGGCCAGGACCATGACCTCCCGGACACAGTTGCGCTTTCCCGCCTCCACGATCATCCGGCCCAGGCGCGGGTCAACCGGGAGCTGGGCAAGTTTTTGCCCGACGGCGGTGAGGCCGCCGCCTCCGCCGTCGCGTTCTCCGTTGCCCGCCTTGGCAGCCGACAGGGCGCCGAGTTCGCGCAGGAGCGTGACGCCGTCGTTGATGGCCCGGGTCTCCGGCGGCTCCACGAAGGGGAAATTCTCCACGTCCTTGGGGCCCCGGGCCACGCCCATGGCGGTCATCTGCAGGATCACGGCGGCAAGGTTGGTCCGCAGGATCTCGGGGTCGGTGAACTGCGGACGCGACTCGAAATCCTCTTCCGAATAGAGCCGGATGGCGATGCCGTCCGAGACGCGGCCGCACCGCCCCGAGCGCTGGTTGGCGGAGGCCTGCGAGACCCGTTCGATGGGCAGCCGCTGGACCTTGGTGCGGTGCGAGTAGCGCGAGATGCGGGCTGTGCCGGTGTCAATCACGTACTTGATGCCGGGGACGGTCAATGATGTTTCGGCGACGTTGGTGGCAAGCACAATGCGCCGCTTGCCGCCCGGGTTGAAGACCTTGTGCTGCTCCTGCAGGCTGAGCCGTGCGAACAGCGGCAGCACTTCGGTGCCGGCCAGCCTGCGGTTGCCCTGGATGCGTGCCTGCAGGGCGTCGGCGGCGTCGCGGATCTCGCGCTCGCCGGAGAAGAACACCAGGATGTCCCCGGGCGCCTCGGCAGCAAGTTCGTCGACGGCGTCACAGACGGCGTCGAGGGGGTCGCGGTCCTCCTCAAGCTCGTCGTCGGATGCGTCTTCGTCCTCCGCGCGCGGCTGGGTCAGGGGGCGGTAGCGGATCTCCACCGGGAAGGTCCGGCCTGATACTTCGATGATCGGGGCCGGCTTTTCCGGTGTGCCGAAGTGGTTGGCAAACCGTTCGGGATCGATGGTGGCCGAGGTGATGATGACCTTGAGATCGGGCCGCTGCGGAAGGATCCGCTTCAGGTAGCCGAGGATGAAGTCGATGTTGAGGCTTCGCTCGTGGGCTTCATCGATGATGATTGCGTTGTACTTGCGGAGCAGCTTGTCCCGCTGGATCTCGGCCAGCAGGATGCCGTCCGTCATCAGCTTCACCTTGGTGGACTTGCCCACCTCGCCGGTGAACCGGACCTGGAAGCCTACTTCCTGGCCAATGTCCACGCCCAGTTCCTCGGCAATGCGTTCGGCCACCGTGCGGGCTGCCAGGCGCCGTGGCTGGGTGTGGCCGATCAGCCCGTTCTCCCCGAGCCCGAGTTCCAGGCACATTTTGGGGATCTGGGTGGTCTTTCCGGACCCGGTTTCACCGGCAATGATGGTCACCTGGTTGGCGGCGATGGCTGCCATCAGGTCCTCGCGGCGCTCGGAGACCGGCAGCTCGGCGGGATAGGAGATGTGAAAAGTCATGGCTGCAGACAGTCTACTGCGGCGGGGCCGGCACCCCCGGTTCAACTGCCTGCGGCGGCGGGTGGCTAGAAGATGCGCAGCGTGTAGCTGGTGCTGGGGAGGTCCAGTGCGGACCAGTCCTGGTGCGACGCAACCGGGGGCGTGTGCCCGCGGCCGTCACCCAGGAGCGCCGCAATGGTAGCGGCTGCGACGAGGAGGAGGACGATGACTAGGATGCTGGCGAAGATTTCCATGCCTCCATGCTGCTCTTGGATCTCTTCAGCAAACAGTGGCAGAAATGCCCAAAAAGCTATAATTTCTGCCATAATGGAGGCATGCTGAAAACGGTGGCAGTAATCGTGGTTCCGAACTTTTCCATGTTCGAATTCGGCACCGCGTGCGAGGTGTTCGGGATCGACCGCTCGGACCGGGGGAATGGCGTACCCGCCTTCGATTTCCGGGTGTGCACGCCGACCCCGGGGCAGGTGCCGCTGAAGTCGGGCTTGTCCATGAACGTTCCACTGGGCCTTGAGGCCACCGCGGATGCGGACCTGGTCATCATGGCTCCGTTCGGGCATGACCAGGAGGTGCCCGAGTCGGTCCTCGAGGCGCTTCGGGCCGCTGACGCCAGGGGAGCCTGGGTGATGTCCATCTGCTCCGGCGCCTTTGCGCTCGCCCGTGCCGGCCTGCTGGACGGCCGCCGATGCACCACCCACTGGCACTACTCGGGCCAGTTGGCCGCTTCCTGGCCGCTGGCCCGGGTTGACGAGAACGTCCTGTACGTACAGGACGGCAACATCATCTCCTCGGCCGGAACAGCGGCCGGCATCGATGCCTGCCTGCATCTGGTGCGGGTGGAGCTGGGCGCCCAGGTGGCGGCGGCGATCGCCCGGGACATGGTGGTTCCACCGCACCGGGACGGCGGCCAGGCGCAGTTCATCGACCGGCCCATGCCCACGTGTGGTTCCGCACCCATGGAGGCCCTGCTGCGGTGGATGGTCCAGAACCTGGACCGCGAGCACTCCGTCAACGACCTCGCGGCCCGGGTACACATGTCACCGCGCACGTTTGCCCGGAAGTTCCGGTCCGAAACCGGGGCTACACCTGCGGCGTGGCTGAACTCCCAGCGGGTGCTGCGGGCCCAGGAACTGCTGGAGTCCACGGACCTCAACATTGACGAGGTCGCCAGGGAATCCGGATTTGGGCATCCGGTCCTGTTGCGGCACCACTTCGCCAAGGTCCTGGACACCAGCCCGCAGTCCTACCGGCGCGCGTTCCGCGGGCAGCTGGCTGAGGCCGGCTGAAGGTCCGGAACCTATCCGCCGGTGCTGCCGGTGCCGTTGCCCGCCGGCCTTTCCTGTTCGGCGGCGGCCCGGGCGCTGTCCACCAGGACGCGCCACGGGCCGGTAACCGCCCGCTCGGGCAGGGCCGCGCGGCGCCCGCCGGCCCTGATGGAGTAGATGAAGCGGTCCGGCTGCGCATCCGCGAATTCCCTGGCCGCCGCCCCCGGAGTGCGGGGGACCGTGTCCCAGGGGCATGCTTCAACCAGCGGCTGCCACTGGTTCATGGCACTTTCGGACGTGGCCTCAACGGTCCACACCCTGGTGATCGCCGCGATCCCGCCTGTGCGCTCCACACTGATCTTCATGGCCTGGCCCCTGGGACATTCCCTGAGCCTGGCCGCCTGAAGACCGGCAGCCAGGCATCCGCTACAGCTTGACCTTCACAGTTTCCCACGCCCGGCGGACGGCGTCATGCTCCTTGGTGTCCGTCCCAAAGAGTTCCACGGCGGCTGCCGCGGTGGCGCGCGCGAACACGGTAAAGGTGGCCGTAGTGGACAACGAGCCGTTGGTCAGCGTCTCGTACCAGATACGGCCGGGGGCGTCCCAGGCGTTTCCGCCCAAAGCCTCCGCCACCAGGTAGAACGCCCGGTTGGGGATGCCCGAGTTGATGTGGACGCCCCCGTTGTCCGCACTGGTCCGGACGTAGGAATCCATGGAATCCGGCTGGGGGTCCTTGCCCAGCACGTCGTCGTCGTACGCCGTTCCCGGCGCCTTCATGGAGCGAAGGGCCTGCCCCTGCACCTCGGGAGTGAAAAGGCCTTCACCGATGAGCCAGCTGGCCTGGGCCGCGGACTGGTTCCCGACATACTGCTCCACGAGGGCGCCGAAGACGTCAGACATGGACTCGTTCAGCGCGCCGGCCTGGTTGCGGTAGGCCAGCCCTGCGGAGAACTGGGTGACGCCGTGGGCGAGTTCGTGGCCAATGACGCTCAGGGACGCTGTGAACCGTCCGAACACGGCGCCGTCGCCGTCGCCGAACACCATTTGCTTCCCGTCCCAGAAGGCGTTGTCATAGAGCCTGCCGAAGTGCACCGTGGCGTCCAGCGGCAGTCCCTGCCCGTCGATGGAGTCGCGGCCGAAGACGTCCGCGTAGAGCCGGTGCGTGTGGCCCAGGCCCTCGTAGGCCTCATCCGCGGCGGCGTCCCCCGTGGCAGCCCCGCCCTCTTTGCGGACGAGCTTTCCCGGCAGCGTTTCTGCACCCTGGGCGTCGTAGACAGTCCGGTTGGGCGGTCCGGGTTTGGCCGGACGGAGGGCAGGAGGAGTGTCCGGTTTGGCCTGCGTCCGGGAGGCGTGGACGGTTTTCACATGTCCCAGGGCCTCTTTGGCGGCGCGGGCCGCAGCTGAATACTGCGGTGCATCCTGCTTGGCGAGCCGTCGCAGCAGGTACGGCGGGATGATGGTGCAAAACGGAACGTTCATGGCAAGCCCCCTCAACTAGGTGCCTTCAGCGTACGAGGGGCCGCCGACAATCCGGCATAACCGGCCAGCCCCGCCGCGGCATCATTTCCGCAGGGTGTGGGTAGGGTACCTCCATGGCGGCGTCCGAAGAACGGGAAAACAGCGGTTCCACCCTGCTGACGGTCAGCATCGCCTTCGCGGCGAACGCGCTCGTGGCGGCGGCAAAATCCGTGGCCGCCTTCCTGACGGGGTCAGCCTCCATGACCGCTGAAGCCGCACACTCCTGGGCGGACACCGGCAATCAGGTGTTCCTGTTCCTGGCCGAGCGGCGGTCCCGCCGTCCCCGGGACCGGAGCCACCCGATGGGGTACGGGCGGGAAGCCTACGTCTGGTCGATGTTCGCCGCCGTTGGGCTTTTCACTGCCGGTGCCGTGGTGTCCATCATGCACGGCATCCAGGAAATCATCGCCCCGGAACCCGCCTCCGATTTCATCGTGGCCTACATTGTTCTGGCCGTCGCTTTCGTGCTGGAGGGAATCTCCTTCACCCAGGCCTTCCGGCAGACCCGCAGGGCCGCGCGGCAGCTGGAACGGCGCACCCTGGAACAGGTCCTGATCAGCTCAGATCCCACCCTGCGGGCGGTGTTCGCCGAGGATGCCGCCGCCCTTGCGGGGCTGGTGGTGGCTTTTGCCGGCGTGCTCCTGCACCAGCTCACCGGGTCACCGCTGCCCGATGCCGTGGGGTCCATCGTGGTGGGTGTGCTGCTGGCCGTCGTGGCGGTAGTGCTGATCGACCGGAACAGGCGCTTCCTGGTGGGCCAGGGAGTGACTCCCGATATCCGGGAGTCCGTGGGACGGAGGGTCCTGGAACACCGGGACATCGCCCGGCTCACCTACCTGCACCTGGAGTACGTGGGACCCCGGAAGCTCTACCTCGTGGCCGCGGTGGACCTGCAGGGGGACCACCCCGAACACGAAGTGGCCGTGGCACTGCGCCGGATCGAACGTGAACTTGAGGACCATGAGACCGTGGAGGAGGCCGTGCTGACGCTGGCAACCCCGGAGGAAAGCGCCCTGGTCTTCTGACCGCCGATGGTGTGCGCCGGGATCAGGCAAAAGAAAACCCCGCCGTGATCCACGGCGGGGTTCTTCCTGTGCCCTCGGTAGGATTCGAACCTACGGCCTTCTGCTCCGGAGGCAGACGCTCTATCCCCTGAGCTACGAGGGCAATCCGGATATCCTGCCGTTGCCGGCGGGACGTCCTAGAGCTTAGCAGGAAGGTGGCCCGCAATGGAAAACCGGGCCGCCGGCCGCGTGTCAGTAGCCGGAGAAGGAGTCCACCCGCACCCGTTTCGCTCCTGCCGTGCGTGCCGCCCGGCGCAGGGAGGAGACGCTGGCAGGGGAGCCCGAGATGTAGACCTGACGCCGTGCGATGTCCGGCACCAGCGCAGCCAGGCCGGCGGCATCCAGCCTGGCGCCCGGACCGGCGCCGGTGCCCGCTCCGGCGCGGGCGTCCGTGAGGCCCGGAGGCACCGCCGAGCCGTCGGCGGTCCACACCAGCACGCTCACCCCGGAGGCCCGCAGCTCCCCGGTGTAGGCGACATCGGCGGCACTCCTGGCGAGCAGCAGCAGCACTGCGTCCCGCCCGGCCAGCGCGCCGGAGGCCAGGTGCGAAAGGAACGGAGTGATGCCGATGCCGGCCGCGATGAGCAGCACGGGCCGTTCCGGATCCCGGGGCGGCACAAAATCGCCGCCCACGGACGTGGCGGTCAGCCGGCCACCGGGCTGCAAACCGAGCAGCGCTTTCTTGGCCGCGGAGAGGGGCTGGGCCGTCCGGACGCCGAATGTCACCAGGCCCGCCTGGGGCGCACCGGTCAGGCTGAACACCCGGCGCCGGCCTTTGCCGTCGGAGGCAGCCTGCGGAAGGTCCAGTTCCATGTACTGGCCGGGCCGGAAGCGTACGGGCCGCGACGGTGTGAAGGAAAACTCCGTGGTGGTGGCGGTCAACGGCCTGCTGCCGGCAAAACTGAGCTTCACGGCTCCCCGCTGCCCGGCGAGGAAAGCCAGCAGGTTGCCCAACAGCAGGGCAGCCTCGGGGGAATTGGCAATGAATCCCAGGTTGTAGGGGAGGGCGAACACCACACCCACCAGTGCTGCCAGGGAAAGCTGCTGCCACCGGCGGGGCGGCAGCGTCAGCGGCTCTGACAGCATGAATCCCACGAAGAACAGCACGGGCCGCTGCGCCAGGGCCTGCCAGATGCCCTCGCCGGCACCCATGCCGGCCCGCAGCAGTTCCAGGGTGATGATCGACGACGCCACCAGGGTGAAGACGGTTCCCATCAGCAGTTTGCGGGTCCGGTACAGCACCAGCAGCACGCCGGGTACCACCAGCCACAGCATGGCCGGTGTGGCTGCCCACCAGGTGGCGATGTTCAGCCCGGTCAGGCCGGCCACGAAGGCGCCCAGGGCGGCAGGGTTGAAGATGTGCCGGCCGCGCCAGGCCAGTGCGTACTTCGACGCCGACGCGAGCACGCAGGCCAGCGCCACCCCTGCGACGTCCAGCGCCCGGAAGGATGGCCAGAACAGGAAGTAGATGAGCAGGCCGGTGATCAGCGACGACTCCGGGTGCTGGCGCACCCCGAACAGTGCCGCCAGGCCCAGGTTGGAGCCATAGGTCAGCAGCAGGCACAGGGCCAGGTGGACAAGCAGCTCCGCAAGCCCGAACGTCAACCAGCCAAGGACCTCGAGCAGCAGGCTGTAGGCAGCCAGTGCCGCCAGGACCAGGAGGATGAGCCGGTACATGGTCACGCGGCCCAGCAGCGTATCCAGCCGCCCGGCGAGGGAAGGCGCAGGTCCCGCCGGCGGTGTCTGGGTGGTGCTCATGTGAAGAGTGTCCCTTCGAACTCGGCGGAGTGGTCGGCGGTGCCGTCGGAGTACACCGTCAGCCAGGAGAAATTGAAGGCGTCCCGCAGGACCTGGCCCGGGACAAAGAAGAGGGCCGTGGCCAGGGCGTCGGCTTCCATGGCGGTGTCCGCCAGCGCCCACGTGGCGACGGCGGTGCGGACCGGCCGTCCGGTTGTCCCGTCCAGGACGTGGTGCAGTCCGTCGCCCCAGGACCGGCGGTTGGCGGCGGACGCGCACAGGGCACGGCCGCGCAGGTCCAGCACGCCAATGGCCTGGGCCGGGTTGTAGGGATGCTCCAGGGCAACAGCCACCCTGCGGGATCCGCAGGCCAGCAGGTCCCCGCTGCCGTCCACCAGGAAGTCCTTTTCGCCTGCCGTTGCCAGTTCGGCTGCCAGCAGGTCCACCAGCAGCCCCTTGCCGGCCGCGCCAATGTCCAGCACCACCGGGGCGCGGGTGCTGATGGCCGTTCCGTCCCAGTCCAGGACATCCTCCCAGCGGGGTGCGGGCATCGGCGGCCCTGACGGCTGCAGCGTATAGGCGGGGCCGTAGCCGAGGCGCTCCAGGCTGCCGCCCACCAGTGGGGTCATGGCGCCGCCGGTGAGCCCGTACAGCGTCCGGTACAGCGTTCCCAGCGCGGCAGCCTCGGCCGGGAAGCTGTAGCGTCCGGGACTGTGCGCCATGGCGCCGACGAGTGAATCGCTCCGGAAACGGGACCACCCGGCGTCGAACTTTTCCACCCGTTCGAGGAGGCGCGAGCGCAACGCCGGCGCCAGGGGGAGCGGGGTGGCAACCTCCCAGCGCGTGCCGATGCCGTCAAAGGAAAATTCCGCCCAGTCCGCGTCCGGCACCGCCTACCGCGCCTCCGACTTGATCTTCTCCACAGCCTGGTTGAAGCCGCCGCTGGTCAGCGACGAGCCGGCCACCTTCGAAACCTTGAGCTCATCGATGTTCCTGCCCACCACCTGGGCGGCGATGCCGCCCGCGAACTCGCCCTGGAACTTGCGCGTATTGGGGTTGGAGGGGTGCTCGGTAATCCGGACATCCGTCACAGTTCCCGAGGCAAGGGTCAGCTGGACCCCTACGGTCTCATTGCCGTTGGGAGACACATAGTTGCCGTCGGCGCTGTAGGTGCCGTCCTTGTAGTTTGATCCGCTCCCGGCCAGGGCCGTCTCTCCGCCGGCCGGTGTGGTGGCTGCGGTGCCGTTGTCCGCGGGGGCGGGTCCGTCTTCCGCCGCGGACGGGGCGCAGCCGGCCACCGTGCCGGCCAGGGAAAGTCCGGCGATTCCGGCAAAGATGCTCCTGCGCAGGGTGCTGGTCGGTGCTGAGGGACTCATCAGGCTCTCGTTTCGTCGTCGGGGCTTGTCATCGGGACAGCTCACAGTGGAGCACTGCTGGCTGGCTACGGTCTTGTCAACGACGAACACCGCGCAATGGTTCAACCGGGACGCAAATGCCGGCAGCAAACCGTGCACGCAACAGGCCCCGCGGGCCCGCTCCGCTGCCGTCCCGGAATTCTTTGCTGTGACCGCCCGCCGGTACGCTAGAGGGGTGACTCCCGAAGAACTCTCCCTCGCCATATCCGCATGCCTGAAGGACGCCGTCAAAGCCGGCGACATCGCCCTGGCAGAATCCGCCGTTCCCGAGGACGTGCGCGTGGAGCGGCCGAAGAACCGGGACCACGGCGACTGGGCCACCAACATTGCCCTGCAGCTGGCCAAGCAGGCGGGCACCAACCCGCGCGAGTTCGCAACAGTACTGAGCGCACGGCTGAAAACCATCAGCGGGGTTGCCGCCGTGGACATCGCCGGGCCGGGCTTCCTGAACATCACCGTGGACGCCGCAGCGGCCGGCGCGCTGGCCAAGGCCATCGTCGAAGCCGGCCGGCAGTACGGCACCAACTCGGCGCTCGCAGGCCACACCGTCAACATGGAGTTCGTCTCCGCGAACCCCACCGGGCCCCTGCACATCGGCCACACCCGCTGGGCTGCGCTGGGCGACTCCATCGCCAGGGTGCTGCGGGCCTCCGGCGCCGACGTGACCGCGGAGTACTACATCAACGACGCCGGGTCTCAGATGAACACCTTCGCCCACTCCGTGTACTCGCGCCTGCACGGCCTCCCGGTCCCCGACGGCGGCTACCCGGGACAGTACATCGCGGACCTGGGACATGACGTGCTGGCCGCCCACCCTGACATCCGCGAACTCACCGAGGTCGCTGCGCTGCCGGTCATCCGCGCCGCCGCCTACGAAGCCCAGATGAAGGACATCAAGTCCACGCTGGCCGATTTCGGCGTGGATTTCGACGTGTTCTTCTCCGAGCAGGAACTGCACGACGCCGGCGCGATCGAAAGTGCCGTGGCACGCCTTCGCGAACAGGGCCACGTGTTCGACGACGGCGGAGCGGTCTGGCTGCGGACCACGGACTTTGGTGACGACAAGGACCGCGTGATGATCCGCGCCAACGGCGAGCCCACCTACTTCGCCGCCGATGCGGCGTACTACCTGTCCAAGAAGGACCGCGGCTTCACCGAAAAGATCTACCTCCTGGGCGCCGACCACCACGGCTACATCAACCGGCTCAAGGCCATTGCCGCCGCTGCGGGCGACGATCCCGAGGTCAACATCGAGGTCCTGATCGGCCAGCTGGTGTCCGTCAACGGTGCCAAGCTGTCCAAGCGCGCCGGCAACATCATTGAGCTCAAGGACCTCATCGAGTGGCTGGGCAAGGATGCAGTGCGCTACTCGCTGGCCCGTTTCCCGGCCGACTCGCCGCTCACCCTGGATCCGGAACTGCTGAAGAAGCACAGCAACGAGAACCCGGTGTTCTACGTGCAGTACGCCCACGCGCGGTCCCGCGGCGCCGCCCGCAACGCGGTAGCCGCAGGGGTGGAACGGCAGGTGGACGGCCAGGACAGCTTCGACGCGTCCCTGCTGGACCATGCCACCGAAAACGAACTGCTGTCCTACCTGGGCAGCTACCCGTCCGTCGTGGCCAAAGCCGCGGAACTGCGCGAACCACACCGCGTGGCCCGGCACCTGGAGTCCATCGCCGGCGCCTACCACCGCTGGTACGACGCCTGCCGGATCGCCCCCATGGGCGAGGAAGCCGTCACGGACCTCAACCGCACGCGGCTGTGGCTCAACGATGCCACCAGCCAGGTGCTCGCCAACGGCCTCGACCTGCTGGGCGTTTCCGCGCCGGAACGGATGTAACCCCATGTCAGTTGCTTCGAACACCGCCGCATCCCCGCTCGCCCCGGACTGGCTGCAGGTACCGGCGGACCTGAACGAACTCCAGGAACCCCTGTGGGCCGGCAGCGTCAGCCGCGGCGCCGACGGCGGGCTCACCGTGGGCGGCGTCAGCGTCCGGGAACTCAAGGAACAGTTCGGCACGCCCCTGTTCGTCATGGACGAGGCCGACTTCCGCGCCCGGGCCCGCGCCTTCAAGGACTCCTTCGACGCCGCCTTCGCCGACATCTGCGGCGGCGTGGACGTCTACTACGCCGGAAAGTCCTTCCTCTGCACCGCCGTGGTGAAGTGGGTGGAGGAGGAAGGCCTGCGCCTCGACACCGCCTCCGGCGGCGAGCTGGCGGTGGCAGCACGTGCCGGCATTGCGGGGTCCCGCGTGGCCCTGCACGGCAACAACAAGTCCGACGCCGAGATCAACCGTGCCCTGGACATGGGCCTGGGCCGGATCGTGGTGGACAGCCTGGATGAACTGGTCCGGGTCGGGGACCTCGCCCAGGCCCGCGGCGCTCAGGCCAAGGTCATGCTGCGGCTGACCCCCGGCGTGCACGCGCACACCCACGAATTCATCGCCACCGCCCATGAGGACCAGAAGTTCGGCCTGTCCATGGCGGCTGACACCACCGCAGAGGCCGGCATCTCGGCTGCCGAGGAAGCCGTGGCCGCCGCCGCTGCCCACCCCGGCATCGAACTGCTGGGCCTGCACTGCCACATCGGGTCTCAGATCTTCGAGCCGGACGGCTTCGCCCTGGCCGCCGAGAAGCTGCTGCGGTTCCTGGCCGCCATGCAGGAGAAATACTCCATCACCATGCCGGAGCTGGACCTGGGCGGCGGGTACGGGATCGCGTACACCCCGGTGGACACCCCCCGCCCCGCAGCGGAGATCGCGACGGCGATGGCCGCCGTCGTGCGTTCCACCTGCGCCGAGCTGGGCATCGACGCGCCCCGGATCTCCATCGAGCCCGGCCGCGCCATCGTTGGCAGCACCACCTTCACGCTCTACGAAGTGGGCACGCTCAAAACGGTCCGGGTCGACGCTCCCGCGGCCGGCAGTGACGCAGGCAACAACGTTACGTATCCCCGCCGCTATGTTTCAGTGGACGGCGGGATGAGCGACAACGCCCGCCCGGTGCTATACGACGCCGATTATTCGGCGGTTCTGGCGTCCCGGACTTCCGGCGCCGCGCCGCAGCTGTCCCGAGTAGTGGGCAAACATTGCGAGAGCGGCGACATAGTTGTTAGAGATGTATATCTGCCCGAGGACGTGGCAGCCGGTGATCTGCTTGCTGTACCGGGAACCGGCGCCTACTGCTGGGCCCTCTCGAGCAACTACAACTATCTGGCCCGGCCGGGCGTTGTCGCGGTGCGCGACGGATCTGCCCGGCTGATTGTCCGCGGGGAAACCGAAGAAGACCTGCTGAACCGCGACATGGGAGCCTGAATGACGGAAATGCGAACCCTGAAAGTAGCCCTGCTGGGCTGTGGCAACGTAGGGGCCCAGGTTGCGCGGATCCTCATTGAGGACGCCGACGCCCTCGCCGCCCGTACCGGTGCCAGGCTGGAACTGGGCGGCATCGCCGTGCGCAACGTGAACGCACCCCGCGACGTTGACCTGCCGCAGGAACTGTTCACCACGGACGCGGACACGCTGGTGAAGGATGCGGACCTCGTCATCGAGCTGATGGGCGGCATCGAGCCCGCCCGCACCCTGATCCTGTCCGCACTCCGCAACGGGGCCTGCGTGGTGACGGGCAACAAGGCGCTGCTGGCCCAGGACGGCCCCACCCTCTACGAAGAAGCGGACAAGGCCGGTGTCCAGCTCTCCTACGAGGCTGCCGTCGCCGGTGCCATCCCCATCCTGCGCCCCATCCGCGACAGCCTCTCCGGCGACCGCATCACCCGTGTGCTGGGCATCGTCAACGGCACCACCAACTTCATCCTTGACCAGATGGACTCCACGGGAGCCCAGTTCGCCGACGCCCTCGCCGAGGCCCAGCGCCTCGGCTATGCGGAAGCGGACCCCACCGCCGACGTGGAGGGCCACGACGCCGCGGCGAAGGCAGCCATCCTGGCGTCGCTGTCCTTCCATACCCGGTTTGCCCTGGAGAACGTCCACTGCGAAGGCATCACCAAGGTCAGCGCCGCCGACATCGCCGCGGCCAAGGACGCCGGCTTCGTCATCAAGCTGCTCGCCATCGCCGAGAAGCTCACCGACGCCGAGGGCAAGGAAGGCGTCTCCGTCCGCGTCCACCCCACCCTGCTCCCGCGCGAACACCCGCTGGCGGCGGTCCGGGGCGCTTTCAACGCCGTGTTCGTCGAAGCCGAAAACGCCGGTGAACTCATGTTCTACGGCCAGGGTGCAGGCGGAACGCCCACCGCGTCCGCCGTCCTGGGCGACCTCGTCTCCGCCGCCCGCCGGCTGGTCCTTGGCGGCCCGGGCCGCACGGAAACCACCACCGGCCACGTCCCGGCGCTGCCCATCGATGCCGCCGTCACCAGCTACTACATCGGCCTCGACGTCGCCGACCAGCCAGGCGTCCTGGCCAGGATTGCGCAGCTGTTCGCCGAGCACGGCGTGTCCATCGAAATCATGCGGCAGACCATCCACCGCGATGCGGAATCCAAGACCGAGTCCGCTGAACTGCGGATCGTCACCCACCGCGCGTCCGAGGCCGCCCTCGCGGCCACCGTCGAGGCCGTCAAGGGCCTGGACGTCATCAATTCAGTTACATCCGTTCTGCGGGTAGAAGGAGTCTAAGTGGCTCACCAATGGCGCGGCGTCATCCGCGAATACGCTGACCGTTTGCCCGTCACGGAATCCACCCGGGTCATCACCCTCGGCGAGGGCGGCACCCCGCTGGTGCACGCGCAGAAGCTGTCCGGGCTCACCGGCTCCGAGGTCTACCTCAAGGTGGAGGGCATGAACCCCACCGGTTCCTTCAAGGACCGCGGCATGACCATGGCCATGACCGCCGCCGTCGAATCCGGCGCCCAGGCCGTCGTCTGCGCCTCCACCGGCAACACGTCGGCGTCCGCTGCGGCCTACGCCACCGCCGCCGGCCTCAAGTGCGCCGTGCTGGTGCCCGAAGGCAAGATCTCCATGGGCAAGCTGAGCCAGGCCATCGCGCACGGAGCCACCCTGCTGCAGGTGGACGGCAACTTCGACAACTGCCTGGACATCGCCCGGAAGCTGGGGGAGTCCTACCCGGTGTTCCTGGTGAACTCCGTCAACCCTGCCCGCATCCAGGGCCAGAAGACCGGCGCGTTCGAGGTGGTGGACGCCCTGGGCGACGCCCCGGACATCCACGTCCTGCCCGTCGGCAACGCGGGAAACATCACCGCGTACTGGAAGGGCTACAAGGAATACTCCACGCCGTTCGAGTCCGCCGCTGCCGGCACGCTGGCCCCCGTCTCGACGAAGACGCCCGCCATGTGGGGTTTCCAGGCCGCAGGCGCTGCCCCGTTCGTCGCCGGCCACCCCATCACCGAGCCGGACACCATCGCCACGGCCATCCGGATCGGCAACCCCGCATCCTGGGACGGTGCGGTGGCCGCCCGTGACGAGTCCGGTGGACTGATTGACGCCGTGACCGACGAGGAAATCCTCAACGCCCACCGGTGGCTGTCCTCCAAGGAGGGTGTCTTCGTGGAGCCCGGGTCCGCCGCCGGCGTCGCCGGCCTGCTGAAAAAGCACGCCGCAGGCGAGGTTCCCGCCGGAAAGACCATCGTCATCACTGTCACCGGACACGGACTGAAGGACCCGCAGTGGGCCCTGCGCACCGAAGACGGCAGCGATGTGCAGCCGGTCAAGGTGCCCAACGACGTCGTCACCGTAGCTGCTGAACTGGGACTGGAAGAAAAATAGCCGTGAACGCCACCTCGCAGGCCACCGTCGGACTGCAACTCATCGAGCCGGGCCAGCGCATCACCGTCAGGGTTCCCGCCACCACGGCCAACCTGGGCCCCGGCTACGACAGCCTGGGCCTGGCCCTGGCGCTGCACGACACCCTCACCGTGGAAAGCCTGGACACGGACGAACTCGAGTTCGACCTCCGCGGCGAGGGTGCCGACACCCTGCCCCGGGACGCCAGCCACCTGGTGATCCGGGCCATGGACGCGGCCTTCGAACGGCTGGGTTTCCGGCACGGCGGGCTGCGGGTGACCGCGGAGAACGTTAACCCGCACGGCCGCGGCCTCGGATCGTCGGCCTCTGCCGTGGTGGCGGCCGTTTCCGCCGCGAACGCCATGGTCCCTGAGCAGTACCGGCGCGGACGTGACTGGATCCTGCAGCTCACCAGTGAGTTGGAAGGCCATCCGGACAACGTCGCTCCCGCCATTTTCGGCGGACTGGCGCTGTCATGGCAGGACAGTGACCAGTACAGCAGCACCCGCGCCGAAGTGTCTGGTTCCGTGGTCCCCGTGGTGGCGGTCCCGGACTTCGAACTCTCCACCGAGGCGGCCAGGGCACTCCTGCCGGCCTCCGTGGGCCACCACGCCGCGGCCATGAACTCCGGCCGCGCAGCGCTGCTGATCCACGCACTGACCACGGACCCCGCATTCCTGCTTGCCGGAACCGAGGACTACCTGCACCAGAGCTACCGGGCCGCAGCCATGCGTCCCAGCGCCGCCCTGATCGCGGCGCTGCGGCAGGCAGGCCACGCAGCCGTGGTTTCCGGGGCCGGTCCCACGGTCCTGGTCCTGGCCAACGGGGAGCAGGAAGCCGCCGACATCCTGGCATTCATCGACGCGTTTACGGGAGCGAACACGCCGGACGTGAACTGGCGGGTATTGAAGCTCGCAGTGGACGTGGAAGGTGCTAAGGTGGACGTGCACCGGCGGTAATTCCGCCTATCTGATCTGCTTCTGCGCTCAGTGGCTTCTGATCTCCTACTGCGAATATATTCCGGTGCCGCCTGCTTGGTCTGTCGCAGGAATCTGCAGTATCCACTGCCCCTCAAGCGTCAGTCCTCCGTCCCGCCATGGGCCGGAAGGCGAATCAGTAACCGGCCCTGCTGGCCGAAATCCAACCGGCAAGGCCGAAAAATCCGGCTGCAGATCTGAACTGCAGCCCAGATCACATCATCGCGTCCAGCTCCCAGTCCGGACGCCGTCGAGGGGGAAGGATCCTTCGTGACCGAAACCACTGAGCTGTCACCAGCTGTGGAACTATCATCTTCTGCTGCCGAGTCGGCAGCACCCGCCAAGAGCAGCGGCCTTGCAGGCCTGAAGCTCGCCCAGCTGCAGGCCCTCGCCAGCCAGCTCGGAATTTCCGGCGGTTCCCGCATGCGCAAGGGGGACCTGGTCGCGGCCATCTCCGCCCACCGCGCAGGCACCCCGGCCACCAAGGCCACAGCCCGCGCCGCTGAAAAGCCCGCCGCCGCTCCGGCCGCCGAGGCCGCCCCCTCCGCACCCGCCGCCGAGGCCACGGAAGCCCCCGCCGCCGAAGGCACCCGGGCACGCCGCGGCCGCAGCCGCCGCGCAGTCAGCGACGGAGTCATCACCCCGGCCGCAGAAGCCGCTCCGGCTGCCGCAGGCACCGCAGAAGGCGACAATGCCGCAGCTGCCGCAGCGCCTTCGTCGGCCCCGGCTGAAGCAGCCGAAGCCGCACCGGAACGCCGCCAGCCCCGCACCCGGAACCGCCGCCGCGGTGAGGCTGCAGTGCAGGAGGCCCCCGCAGAAGCTCCCGCGGAGCAGGCCTCCCACGAGAAGTCCGCCGACCAGAAGCCGGCCGAGCAGAAGGCCGGCGACCTGAAGGCCGACCAGGGCCAGGCGGAGCAGAAAGCCGCCGAACAGCGTGCCGAAACCACCGAAACGGTGGACGCCGGCCAGCGCAGCGACCGCCGTGACCGCGGCCGCGGCCGTGACAACCGCGATTCCGACGGCGGCCGCGACAACGCAGGAAGCCGCGACGCCGGACAGCGTGACGGCGGACGCGACAACCGCGACAACGACGATTCCGACGGCGGCAGCCGCCGGAACCGCCGCAACCGCCGCGACCGCAACGACCGCAACGACCGTTCGGGTGGCCAGGACCGCGACGGCGGCTCCCGCAACGACCGCTTCCGGGACCGCAACGACCGCCGCCGCGGCCGCAACCAGGGCCCCGACGTGGACGACGTCGAAATCACCGAAGACGACGTCCTGCTGCCCGTGGCCGGCATCCTGGACGTCCTGGAGAACTACGCGTTCATCCGCACCTCCGGCTACCTGCCCGGCCCCAACGACGTCTACGTCTCCCTGGCCCAGGTCAAGAAGTACAACCTGCGCAAGGGCGACGCCGTGGTCGGCGCCATCCGTGCACCGCGCGAAGGCGAGGACCGCAACCAGCAGTCCAACCGCCAGAAGTTCAACGCCCTGGTCCGCGTCACGTCCGTCAACGGCAAGACCCCCGAAGAACTCAAGGACCGCGTTGAGTTCGCCAAGCTGGTCCCGCTGTACCCGTCGGAGCGCCTGCGCCTCGAGACCGATCCCAAGAAGATCGGTCCCCGCGTCATCGACCTCGTGGCCCCCATCGGCAAGGGCCAGCGCGGCCTTATCGTCTCCCCGCCCAAGGCCGGCAAGACGCTCATCCTGCAGTCCATCGCCAACGCCATCACCACCAACAACCCCGAGGTCCACCTCATGATGGTGCTGGTGGACGAACGGCCTGAAGAAGTCACGGACATGCAGCGCACCGTCAAGGGTGAGGTCATCGCCTCCACCTTCGACCGCCCCGCAGACGACCACACCACCGTGGCCGAACTCTCCATCGAACGCGCCAAGCGCCTCGTGGAAATGGGCATGGACGTGGTGGTCCTCCTCGACTCCATGACCCGCCTGGGCCGCGCCTACAACCTGGCAGCACCGGCCTCCGGCCGCATCCTGTCCGGCGGTGTGGACTCCGCGGCGCTGTACCCGCCGAAGCGCTTCTTCGGCGCAGCCCGCAACATCGAAAACGGCGGCTCGCTGACCATCCTGGCCACCGCGCTTGTCGAGACCGGCTCCAAGATGGACGAGGTCATCTTCGAAGAGTTCAAGGGCACCGGCAACATGGAACTGCGCCTGTCCCGCCAGCTGGCCGACAAGCGCATCTTCCCGGCCGTGGACGTCAACGCCTCCGGCACCCGGCGCGAGGAGAACCTGCTCTCGCCCGAGGAAGTCAAGATCATGTGGAAGCTGCGCCGCGTCCTCTCCGGACTCGAAACCCAGCAGAGCCTTGAACTGCTCACCAACAAGATCCGGGAAACCCAGAGCAACGTCGAGTTCCTCATGCAGGTTCAGAAGACGACGCTTGGTGCGAAGTCGGATAACGACAAGTAGCTGAGTCAAGGGGCGGGGTGTCGGTGCCTTGCGTGGTTCGCCGCGCGGGTTTTCCGCCCCCGCCCCTTCGCGTGGCGGCTCAGTCCTGACGGACGTGAGCCGCCACGCTCCGGCAGGCCCGATGCCACTCCCGGGGCGGAAAACCCGCGCGGCTTGGTGGTCCCGCCACCGTCCCGCTTCGTGCCCTAGCCGTCGCGTTACTAGACTTGTACAAGTCGAAAGAGGTTTATAGATGTTTGAGTCCGTACAGGGCCTGCTTGATGAGCATGACTCCATCCAGGCGCAGCTGGGGGATCCTGCTGTTTATGCTGACCAGCGGCTTGCCCGGAAGCTGGGGCGGCGGTCGGCTCAGTTGAACGGCATTGTCGAGGCGTACCACAAGTGGGAGGGCCTGCGGGACGACCTCGCTGCCGCCAAGGAGATGGCTGCCGAGGACCCCGAGTTCGCGGCTGAGGTGCCGGAACTCGAAGCGTCGCTGGAGGCTGCCGCCGCCAAGCTTCGCCGCCTCCTCATACCGCGCGATCCCGACGACGCGCGCAACGTCATCCTTGAGGTCAAGGGCGGTGAAGGCGGAGACGAAGCCGCACTGTTCGCCGGCGACCTGTTGCGCATGTACACCCGGTACGCGGAATCCCGCGGCTGGAAGACGGAAATCATCTCCGCCACCGAATCCGACCTTGGCGGGTACAAGGACGTCCAGGTGGCCGTCAAGGGCAGCTCGAACGACCCCGCCGAAGGCGTGTACGCCCGGCTGAAGTTCGAAGGCGGAGTGCACCGCGTCCAGCGCGTGCCCGTCACCGAGTCCCAGGGCCGCATCCACACCTCCGCCGCCGGCGTGCTGGTGCTGCCGGAAGTCGACGAACCCGAAGAGCTGGAAATCAGCCCCAACGACCTCAAGATCGACGTCTACCGGTCCTCCGGTCCCGGTGGCCAGTCGGTGAACACCACGGACTCCGCCGTCCGCATCACCCACCTGCCCACCGGAATCGTCGTCGCCATGCAGAACGAGAAATCGCAGCTGCAGAACCGCGAAGCCGGCATGCGCGTGCTGCGCGCCCGCATCCTGGCGCACCAGCAGGAGCAGATTGACGCAGCGAACTCCGAGCAGCGGAAATCCCAGATCCGCACGATGGACCGTTCCGAGCGGATCCGCACCTACAACTACCCCGAAAACCGGATCGCGGACCACCGCACCGGCTACAAGGCATACAACCTGGACCAGGTCATGAACGGCGACCTGGAGCCGGTGATCCAGTCCGCCATCGAGATGGACGAACAGGCACGCCTGGACGCCATCGGCGACTAGCCCTCCCGGTATGAATCCAGGCCAGACCCTCGCCGAGGCCGTCAGCGCGGCCACGGCCGTCCTCCGCGATGCCGGCGTGCCCAGCCCCCGGGTGGACGCCGAGCTCCTGGCCGACCACCTGCTCAACGTGGGACTCGGCCGGCTGCGGGCGCTCATGCTGGGGGATGCACCGGCCCCCGAAGGGTACGCCGAGCTCGTGGCCGAACGGGCCGGGCGGGTGCCGCTCCAGCACATCACCGGCGTGGCCCACTTCCGGTACCTGGAGCTGGCCGTAGGTCCCGGCGTCTTCGTCCCGAGGCCCGAAACCGAGTCCGTGGTGCAGCTGGTGATCGACCACGTCAGGGGGATGGCTGCGCCGCGGATCGTCGACCTGGGAACGGGATCCGGCGCCATTGCCGGTTCCATCGCACACGAAGTGCCCGGCGCCGAGGTCCACGCCGTTGAATTCAGCCCCATGGCGCACGCCTGGGCGGCCAGGAACCTGGAGCCCCTGGGCGTGCACCTCGTCCTGGGGGACCTGCGGACCGCACTTCCGGAACTCAACGGAACGTTCGACGTCGTCATCTCCAACCCGCCGTACATCCCTGCGGAGGCCATCCCCAACGAACCCGAAGTGGCCCTGCACGATCCGCCCGAGGCGCTGTACGGCGGGGGAACGGACGGCATGGAGCTTCCGACGGCGGCCGCACGGTCCGCGGCCCGGCTGCTGCGCCCCGGGGGCTACTTCGTCATGGAACACGCCGAAGTCCAGGCCGGATGGATTTCCGCACTGCTCGGCCGGCAGGGATCCTGGCGCGGGATCAGCACGCATCTGGACCTGAACGGCAAGGAGCGCGCCACCAGCGCCGTCCTGGCCGGACCGGGCCGCACGGAATGAAAGGATAGGCCAGTGACCACAATTTACGACTGCAGCAACGACGACCAGCGTGCCGAGGCACTAGAACACGCCCAGCGTGCCATCGGCGAAAAGAAATGCGTCGTCCTTCCCACGGACACCGTTTACGGCATCGCCGCGGATGCGTTCTCTCCGCAGGCGGTCACCATGCTGCTGGTGTCCAAAGGACGCAGCCGCACCATGCCGCCGCCCGTGCTCATTCCCCGCATCAACGCTTTGGACGGGCTGGCCACCGACGTCCCCGCAGAAGCACGGAAGCTGGCAGAAGCCTTCTGGCCCGGCGGGCTGACCCTCATCCTGCACGCCCAGCCGTCACTGGACTGGGACCTGGGCGAGACCAAGGGGACGGTGGCGCTCCGCATGCCGGCCGACGACGTCGCCCTGGAACTGCTGACGCTGACCGGTCCGCTCGCCGTCTCGTCAGCCAACCGCACCGGCCAGGCCCCGGCGCAGACCGCGGCGGCCGCCCGTGAGCAGCTCGCCGATTCCGTGGAGGTGTACCTGGAAGGCGGGTCGCGCCCGCTCGAGGGTGAGGCGGGCGTTCCGTCCACCATTGTCGATGCCACGGGACCGCGACTGCGGGTGGTCCGCAACGGCGCCGTGAGCCTGGACCAGTTGCGCGAACATGTTCCGGGCGTGCTGGGACTGGGCGAAGTTCCCATGGCGGAAGAACCCGCCGTCGACGAACCCGCCGTTGAAGGACCCGGCCCGGTAGAACCGGCCGCCGCTGAACCGGCCACGCCCGGGCAGCCGTCCGCGCCGGCTGCGGAACAGCAGCCTTGATGGCGTTGGACCGCCAGCAGATTCCCGTCCTGGACGTCCACGCCACACCGCTGCGTGTTCCCGAACTGGTCGAGGAGCTGGGCCGGTTCATCGAGGAAGGCTCCACCCGCACGGTGCTGGGCCACAACCTGCACAGCGTCACGCTGGCCTTGTCCGACGACGGCTTCCGGCGCCTGTACGAGGACAGCGACGTGGTGCTGCTCGATGGCGCACCGGTGCTGTGGCTGTGGGGGAGGACCGGGAACGCCTCGGGATCCGTCATGGACTACCGACTCGGTTCCACCGACTGGCTGCCTGCCCTCGGCCAGGTCCGCGGCCTGGAACGGATCGCAGTGGTGGGCGCGGGTGCCGAAGCCAACGCCGGTGCGGTCAGCCGGCTGCAGGCCATTGTTCCCGGCGCGCGCGTGGCGGGTTTTCCGGGTGAAGGCTGGAACCCCGGGCTGGAGGACGCTGCCGTGGCATGGCTGCACCGGGAGCAGCCGCAGCTGGTCCTGATCGGGCTTGGCATGCCGTTGCAGGAGGACGTGCTGCAGCGACGGCTCGCCGAACTGCCGTCAGCTGTCTACTGCGCGGTGGGCGGCGCCATCGAACAGCTGGCCGGAATCCAAAAGCTTGCGCCGCGCTGGCTGGGCCGGATGGGCCTGGAGTGGGCCTGGCGGCTCCTGCTGCATCCCCGCCGCGTGGCCTACCGGGTCTTTGGTGAACCCTGGGTGTTGCTGTGGCTCCTGGCCGCCAGGCGATTTTCCCGCCGCGGCCGGTAGCCGGGGCTAGAACTTCTGGTCCTCCAGCGGCCCGAAGCCCTTGCCGCGCAGGCCGGTGCTGAACGCCCTGGCCCAGGCCAACAGCCCGGGAAGGTCCCGCCGCTGCAGGAAGTAGCCCAGGTAGCCGCCCACATCGGCAACGAAGGAGCGGACGCGGAAATACCGGCGGATCAGGTAGCCGCGGTTCCGGTAGTAGTAGTAGCGCTTGAACGCGGACTCCGGCACAATGACGTGCCACCGCGCTCCGAAGACGTGCCGGGTCTCCGGGAACGCGTGCGGGTGGGTGATGGCGGTGGTGGTGACGGTTCCGAACCTGATGCCGGCCTGGCGCAGGCGGAGCGTGAAGTCCACCTCGTCGCCGCGGATGAACAGCCGCATGTCCGGCAGGCCCACTTTGAAGAACACATCGGAGCGGATCAGCGCACCGTTGAAGAAGTGCCCGTCGTCCGGGAGGAAGCCCAATTTCTCCACGTCCGCACGCTCGTGCGTGACCTTGCCGTCCAGCCGGAAGAAGAAGGAGAGCCGGTCGGGCTGCCCCGGGGCGGTCACCAGCGGGACCACGGCCTCCAGGCCGCGGGCCTCCGCTTCGCGCACCAGGGTGGCGAGGCACTCGGGGTCACCGGGGACGGCGTCGTCATCCATCATCCAGATCCACCGGGCGCCGCTGGCCACCGCCTTGAGGGCCGCAAGGGCAAAGCCTCCCGCGCCGCCCAGGTTCGCTTCGGAGCGCACATAGTCCACGTTCGGATGGCGCTCAGCGACCTCGCGGGCCGGAGCCGTTCCGCTGTCCACCAGGCAAATGGAGTCCACTGCGGTGGACTGGGCGTTGATGGATTCCAGCAGCACGGCGAGTTCCTTCGGGCGGTCGAAGGTCACGGCTGCAACAGCAATGCGGGCGGTCATGGGGGTCCTTTCAGCATGGCTGTCAGGGGTTTCCCTGCTCCCGTTGCGCGAGTGTGGCGCGGAGCCATGAAGCCGTTGGCGCTAGTATCTTTGACTAGAGTCCACTGTAATACAGCCCTGTAAGGCGCTGCGCGTATGGCTATGCGCACCGCCTGCGGCGTGCTCGGCGACGGAGAAGTTTCATTTATCGACGAACAGATTCCCGGCCAGTGAGCCCACCCACCGAGGACCGGCCGCAGGCGCGGCGGTCCGGCATTGTTCCCGCTACACCTGAAACGGCCGCCACCCCATGATCATGTACCTGCTCATGGGCCTGACAGCCGCAGTGGTGTCCTACGCCGCGACGTGGGGAGCCCGGGTAGTGGGCCACCGGCTGGAACTGCACCAGCCAATCCGCAGCCGCGACATGCATTCCACCCCCGTTTCCAGGCTTGGCGGCGTGGCCATTTTCCTGGGCGTGATGGTGGCGCTGATCGTGGCCAGCCAGTCGTTCTTCGTCAAGGACATCTACCGGAACAACTTCTCACCCTGGGGAGTGCTGGCCGGGGCGGCCGTCATTGTCCTGGTGGGCATCGCCGACGACCTGCTGGATATCCGGTGGTGGGTCAAGCTGATCGGGCAGAGCGCCGCAGCCCTCACCGTCGCCGTCTGGGGCGTCCAAATGACGATCGTGCCCTGGGTGCCCGAGCCCATCTACCTGGAGAACGGCACGCTGCGCGTGGTGCTGACGGCCGGGCTGATCGTCACCACCATGAACGCCTTCAACTTCATCGACGGCCTGGACGGACTTGCCGCCGGCGTCGCCATCATCGGCGGAACCGCCTTCTTCTTCACCGCCTACTGGGTGCACCGGAACGCCGTCCTGCTGGACTATTCGGACCTTGCCACCCTGGTGACCGCTGTGCTCGTGGGCGGCTGCCTCGGCTTCCTGCCGCACAACTGGTTCCCTTCCAAGATCTTCATGGGCGACTCCGGAGCGATGCTCATTGGGCTCCTGATGGCATCTGCCGGTGTGGTTTCCACGGGGCAGATCACCTCGGGCCTGTACGACCGTGCCAATGGCATCTCCACGGTGATCCCCATCCTGCTTCCCTTCGCAGTCCTGTTCCTCCCGCTGCTGGACCTGGGGCTGGCGGTGGTTCGCCGGACCGCCCGCGGACGTTCGCCGTGGTCCGCCGACCGCGGGCACCTCCACCACAAGCTGCTGGACATCGGCTATTCACACCGCACGGCCGTGGTGCTGATGTACCTCTGGACGGCCGTGCTGTCCTTCGGCGGGTTGGCCTTCGCCATCTTTCCCTGGCAGATCGTGCTTGCCGTTGACCTCTTCGCCACCCTGGTCATGGGACTCGTTACCGCCTGGCCCTATCTGTCCCGCAGCGGTGAGGAAACGGCCGCTTAACGCCGTGCGGAAACCATTTCTATCTCGTGTAGAATTTAGGGGCAGCACAAGCTGCTCCTCCACCCTGCTGGCTGACCGCCATTCGCCACCGACGATTGGGATCGCATGACCTCCAACGCCGAGCCCGGACCTGTGTCCGGCAAAGGACCCGTTGGTGCATCCGGCCCCACCGGATCCCTGTGGCTGCGGCTGCTCAAGCTCAGCGCTGCTGCCGCGGCGGCCGGGCTGGTGCTCTGCGCAATTGCCGCCATGCTGCTCGACGGCGGTGCTGCCGCCCTGTCCAGCGCCGGCGGCGGTCTCCTGGTGATGCTGTTCTTCGGTATCAGCCTCCTGGTTGGCCACTTCGTCGGCCGCAGCAATCCTTCCGGAGCGATCGGCGTCTTCGTTGCCACCTACTTCATCAAGGTCGTGGGATTCGCGGCCGTGCTGTTGATCCTCGGGGCGCCCGCCTGGCTGCAGGCCCGCTGGTTCGTGGCTGGTGCCGTCGTGGCCGTGGTGCTGTGGCAGGTCGCTGAGATCTACGGCTTCAGCAAGGCCCGGCTGCAGATCTACAACGATCCGGAAGACAAGGAGGCACCCCGTGCGTAACCCAAGGAAACACGGTGCGGCCAGCGGCGGAAGCCACGAACGCGGCACTTCCGCGCCCGGCGTGTCCGGTGAAAACGCCGACGGCGGGTACAACGCCGGGATGGCTGTCTTCAGCTACATCATTGGCGGAATCATCGTCTGGAGTTTGATAGGGTGGGGATTGGATTTTGTGTGGGGAACACGCTGGATTGTGCTCGCAGGCGCTCTGCTTGGAGCCATCGGAGGTTTTTACCTTTCCCACATGCATGGCCTCACCAGTTCCCGCAAAAATGCTGGTGAGCGTCCTGCTGCCGGCGGTCCGTCCGAGGACGGCGACACGAATGCCAAATAATTTCACAGGGGGAACAGCAGGCCTTCAGGCTGCCGGACCCCGCCCAACGCCCAATGATGGACACTGCAGAGAGGAAACGCGTTGATCGCGCTTGCGCTCCCGGCCCAAGATTCAGGAGAGTTTACACCTCCTGGAATTAACGAAATGCATTTGCCGGCAATCCTGCCGTGGGGTGCCGCAGAAGGATTCTCCAAGCAGATGCTGCTGGTCCTCCTCTCTGTCGTCATCATCGGCGCCTTCTTCGTGCTGGCCGCACGCAAGCAGCAGCTGGTACCCGGCAAGCTCCAGTTCGCCGGCGAGGCCGCCTACGGCTTCGTCCGCAACGGCATCGCCAAGGACATCATCGGCGGCCGCGACTTCATCAAGTACGTGCCCCTGCTGTTCAGCCTGTTCTTCTTCATCCTGGTGAACAACATCTACGGCGCCATCCCGCTGTTCCAGCTCCCCACGTTCTCCCACGTGGGTGGAGCGTATGTGCTGGCCGGGCTCGTCTACTTCACCTGGATCGCCATCGGCATCAAGAAGAACGGCCTGCGCTACTTCAAGCTCGCCACCGTTCCCTCCGGCGTTCCGTGGTTCATCCTCCCCATCGTGATCCCGATCGAGATCATCTCCAACTTCCTGGTCCGGCCCGTCACGCACAGCCTCCGTCTGTTCGCAACCATGCTCGCAGGCCACCTCATCGTGATGATCGCCGGCTCCGGCATCGAATACCTGGTCATGCAGGAAAACCTCCTGCTCAAGGGCACTTCCGTGCTGGTCCTGGCCGGTGCCATCGCCATGTACATGCTTGAAGCCCTGATCATGGTCCTGCAGGCCTACGTGTTCACGCTGCTGACCGCGATCTACATCGAAGGCGCCCTGCACGCCGACAGCCACTAGGCCCGCCGCCCGGCCTGCCCGGGAGGTACACACAGAATTCCCCTCACGGGGATGAAGCAACCCAAACAACCTGCCACATGGGTGGCATCTTGAAAGGAAGAAAAATGGAAGGCAATCTCAACCTCGTAGGTTACGGTCTGTCCGCAATCGGCGGTGGTATCGGTGTTGGCCTGGTCTTCGCTGCCTACATCAACGGTGTTGCACGCCAGCCGGAAGCACAGCGCGTCCTGCAGCCGATCGCGTTCCTCGGCCTCGCGCTGACCGAAGCCCTCGCCATCCTCGGCCTGGTCTTCGCCTTCGTTCTCTAGTTCCTGGAACGAAGCGAACTTTCAGAACCGAGTAGAAAAGGACGGGTGAAATATGAATCAGCTGATCATCTCAGCCGCCACTGAGGGCGAAGTAAACCCCCTGATGCCCAATCTTTGGGAAATGGGCGTCACCCTCGTGGGCTTTGCCATCCTCATGTTCATCGTGGTCAAGTTCGTTGTCCCGATGTTCGAAAAGACCTTCGCCGAGCGCGCCGAGGCCATCGAAGGCGGCATCGCGAAGGCTGAAAAGGCTCAGGCTGAGGCGTCTGCTGCACTCGAAGAGTACAAGCAGCAGCTGACCGACGCCCGCACCGAAGCAAACCGCATCCGTGAGGAAGCACGCGCCGAAGGTGCACAGATCCTCGCGGACCTCAAGGAGAAGGCTGCTGCCGAGTCTGCACGCATCACCGCGCAGGCCCACGCACAGATCGAATCCGAGCGCCAGGCGGCCGTTGTGTCCCTGCGCTCCGAGGTTGGCACCCTGGCCACCACCCTTGCCGGCCGCATCGTGGGCGAATCGCTCAACGATGACGAGCGTGCAGCACGGGTTGTGGACCGTTTCCTGGCAGATCTGGAGTCCCAGAACGCAGGTGCAGCTAAGTAATGGCAGGCGTATCGAGCGAATCGCTGGCAACAGCCCTGGCCGCGCTGGAAGGAAAGCTTCCCACCGCGTCGCTGCAGCTGGCAAAGGAACTCTTCGGAATTCTGGGAATGGTGGACAGCTCGGCTGGCTTGCGCCGCGCCCTGACTGACCCGTCCCGCAACGGTGACGAGAAGTCGGCGCTGGTCAGGCAGCTGGTTGGCGGAAAAGTCTCCGCTGATGCTGCAGACATCGCGGGCGGACTGGCCAGTTCACGCTGGGCATCGGCGCGGGATATCGGCGATGCACTCGAGACTCTTGCCGCAACGGTGGTCATTTCCGTTGCTGAAAACAAGTCGGCCGTTTCTGCCTCCGGCATCACCGGCCTGGAAGAGCTGGAGAACGATCTGTTCTCCTTCAACCAGGCTGTGGCGTCCAACCACGAGGTACAACGTGCTCTGTCCGAACCGCAGGCCAGTGCCGCCGCCAAGGCAGCCCTCGCCGAAAAGCTGGTGCCCGGGGTCAGTGAGGAAGCCAAAGTCCTCATCACCCAGGCAGTGAGCCAGCCCCGCGGAATCAAGCCGACCCGGCTTGTGGAACGGTTCGCCGAACTGGCGGCCAAGCGGCAGCAGCGCTGGATTGCAACGGTCAGCGTGACCCGTCCCCTGTCGCAGACGCAGCAGGCACGCCTTCAGGCAGGCCTGAACGCCCTGTACGGACGGGAGTTGAAGATCAACGTTAACGTTGATCCGGCACTCATTGGCGGCATCCGCGTCCAGGTCGGTGACGAAGTGCTCGACGCTTCCGTCATGACCAGGCTGGGCGAGCTGCAACGCCAGCTGGCCGGCTAGCCGGACAAGCACAACCACACTGATAGAAACCCCGGTCACCTGACGGTGATCACAAAACAGGAGAGCAGGGACTGCAGATGGCCGAATTGACCATCAACGCCGACGACGTCCGTAATGCGCTGAACGAGTTCGCGGCGTCCTACGAACCCGGAAACGCAGAGCGCGTAGAGGTCGGCCGCGTAACCACCGCTAGTGACGGCATCGCCCGTGTTGAGGGCCTTCCCTCGGTCATGGCGAACGAGCTGCTGCGCTTCGAGGACGGCACCCTGGGCCTGGCCCAGAACCTTGACGTCCGCGAAATCGGCGTCATCATCCTCGGCGACTTCACCGGCATCGAAGAGGGCCAGGAAGTCCACCGCACCGGACAGGTTCTGTCCGTTCCCGTGGGCGACGCCTTCCTCGGCCGCGTTGTCGACCCGCTGGGCGTGCCCATCGACGACCTCGGCGAAATCAAGGCCGAGGCCACCCGCGCACTGGAGCTTCAGGCTCCCGGCGTGACCCAGCGCAAGTCGGTGCACGAGCCGATGCAGACCGGTCTCAAGGCAATCGACGCCATGATTCCGATCGGCCGCGGCCAGCGCCAGCTGATCATTGGTGACCGCCAGACCGGCAAGTCCGCCATCGCGATCGACACCATCATCAACCAGAAGGCCAACTGGGCTTCCGGCGATGTGACCAAGCAGGTCCGTTGCATCTACGTGGCCATTGGCCAGAAGGCATCGACCATCGCCGCCATCCGCCAGACCCTGGAAGAGAACGGCGCCCTGGAGTACACCACCATCGTGGCGTCTCCGGCTTCCGACCCCGCAGGCTTCAAGTACCTGGCACCCTACGCCGGTTCTGCGATCGGCCAGCACTGGATGTACGGCGGCAAGCACGTCCTCATCGTCTTTGATGACCTGTCCAAGCAGGCCGAGGCCTACCGTGCAGTGTCCCTGCTGCTCCGCCGCCCGCCGGGACGCGAAGCCTACCCGGGTGACGTCTTCTACCTGCACTCCCGCCTGCTGGAGCGTTGTGCGAAGCTGTCGGACGAACTGGGCGCCGGATCCATGACGGGCCTGCCGCTGATCGAGACCAAGGCGAACGACGTTTCCGCCTACATCCCGACCAACGTCATCTCCATCACCGATGGCCAGATCTTCCTGCAGTCCGACCTCTTCAACGCCAACCAGCGCCCCGCTGTTGACGTGGGTGTCTCGGTGTCCCGCGTGGGCGGTGCCGCACAGGTGAAGTCCATGAAGAAGGTCTCCGGTACGTTGAAGCTGGACCTGGCCCAGTACCGCGACATGCAGGCGTTCGCCATGTTCGCTTCCGACCTTGACGCCGCGTCCCGCCAGCAGCTGACCCGTGGTGCACGCCTGATGGAACTGCTCAAGCAGGGCCAGTACTCGCCGTTCCCGGTCGAGAACCAGGTTGTGTCCATCTGGGCCGGCACCAACGGCTACCTGGACGACGTTCCGGTTGAGGACATCAGCCGCTTCGAGGGCGAATTCCTGGAGCACCTCGCCCACAAGTCCTCGATCCTGACCACGCTGGCGCAGACCAACGTGCTGGACGACGACACTGTGGCAGCCCTGAAGTCCGCCATCGTGGACTTCAAGAAGGGTTTCTTCGGCGAGGGTGACAACCACCTGGTAGGCGCCGGCCACGAGGAGCATGACGCCATCTCCGAGGGCGAAGTCGACCAGGAAAAGATCGTCAAGCAGAAGCGCTAGTTCCGACGAACGGGTGTGCCGGGCCCACAGGGTCCGGCACACCCGGTTTACGGAATGTTAGGAAAGGATAAGTATGGGAGCCCAGATCCGGGTCTACCGCCAGAAGATCAGCTCGACCACGTCGATGCGCAAGATCTTCAAGGCGATGGAACTGATCGCTACCTCGCGCATCGGGAAGGCCCGTGCGCGCGTAGCAGCTTCACTGCCTTACGCGAACGCGATCACGCGCGCCGTTTCTGCTGTCGCAAGCCAAAGCGAAATCGACCACCCGCTGACCACTGAGCCGGAGCAGATCCGCCGTGCCGCCGTCCTGGTAATCACCTCGGACCGCGGCCTGGCCGGTTCCTACTCCGCCAGTGTCCTCAAGCAGGCGGAAGGTCTCAACGAGCTTCTCCACGCTGAAGGCAAGGAAGTCAAAACCTACCTCGTGGGCCGCAAGGCACAGGCCTACTTCGATTTCCGGAACCGCGAGTACGCGCGGGTCTGGACCGGAGGGACCGACGCCCCCGAGTTCGCAACTGCCCGCGAAATCGGCGCGGCACTGCTGGCCGACTTCGCCGCGGACTACGAAGACGGCGGTGTGGATGAAATCCACGTCGTCTACACGCGCTTCAAGTCCATGGTGACGCAGGAGCCCACGGTCATCCGCCTGCTGCCGCTGGAGGTCGTGGAAGAGGAAGCCGCCTCAGAGTCGGACCTTCTGCCGCTCTACGAGTTCGAGCCGGAAACCGAGCAGGTTCTCGACGCGCTGCTTCCGCGGTACATCGAGTCCCGCCTCTTCGCCGCAATGCTTCAGGCTGCCGCATCCGAACTGGCTGCCCGCCAGCGCGCGATGAAGTCGGCAGGGGACAACGCCACGGAACTGATCAAGAAGTACACGCGTCTGCGCAACACGGCCCGCCAGGCCGAGATTACGCAGGAACTCTCCGAGATTGTTGCCGGCGCCGACGCCCTCGCGTCCTAGCCGGTACCGCCACGGATTCCGCGGAACCTGCACCACAACAGATAAACTTAACCCCACGCCATCTACTGAATGAAGTGAGAGAGATGACTGCCACTGCTACCGAACACGTAGCCGCGACCGCCGGTGCCACCGGCCGGATTGCGCGCGTCATCGGCCCGGTTGTCGACGTCGAATTCCCGGCTGACGCAATCCCGTCGATCTACAACGCCCTCACCACCGAGGTCACCCTCAACGGTGAGACCAAGACCATCACGTTCGAGACCTCCCAGCACCTGGGCGACAACCTCGTCCGCGCCATCTCCCTGCAGGCTACTGACGGACTGGTCCGCGGCACGTCAGTGGTGGACACCGGCGCCCCGATCTCCGTCCCCGTCGGCGACGGCGTCAAGGGCCACATCTTCAACGTCCTGGGCCAGCCCCTCGACGTTGCCGAGTCGGAACTGGACGTCAGCGAACGCTGGCCGATCCACCGCAAGGCCCCGAACTTCGCTTCGCTCGAAGGTTCCACCGAGATGCTGGAAACCGGCATCAAGGTCATCGACCTGCTGACCCCTTACATCAAGGGTGGCAAGATCGGCCTGTTCGGCGGCGCCGGCGTGGGCAAGACCGTTCTGATCCAGGAAATGATCACCCGTGTTGCCCGCAACTTCGGTGGTACTTCCGTCTTCGCCGGTGTGGGCGAGCGTACCCGTGAGGGCAACGACCTCTGGGTAGAAATGGAAGAGGCCGGCGTCCTCAAGGACACCGCCCTTGTTTTCGGCCAGATGGATGAGCCGCCGGGAACGCGCCTGCGCGTGGCACTGTCCGCACTGACCATGGCGGAGTACTTCCGCGATGTCCAGAACCAGGACGTGCTGCTGTTCATCGACAACATCTTCCGCTTCACCCAGGCGGGCTCCGAGGTGTCCACCCTGCTCGGCCGTATGCCGTCCGCCGTGGGCTACCAGCCCAACCTGGCAGACGAGATGGGCCTCCTGCAGGAGCGCATCACCTCCACCAAGGGCCACTCCATCACCTCGATGCAGGCCATCTACGTTCCCGCAGATGACTACACCGACCCGGCCCCGGCAACGACCTTCGCACACCTCGACGCGACCACGGAACTCTCCCGTGAAATCGCCTCCCGTGGTCTGTACCCGGCCGTTGACCCGCTGACCTCCACCTCGCGCATCCTGGATCCCCAGTACATCGGCAAGGACCACTACAACACGGCTGTCCGTGTGAAGCAGATCCTGCAGAAGAACAAGGAACTCCAGGACATCATCGCCATCCTCGGCGTTGACGAACTCTCCGAAGAGGACAAGATCGTCGTGTCGCGTGCACGCCGCATCCAGCAGTTCCTCTCGCAGAACACCTACACCGCAAAGCAGTTCACCGGTGTCGAAGGCTCCACGGTTTCCATCAAGGACACCGTCGAAGGCTTCGCGGCCATCTGCGACGGCGAACTCGACCACATCGCGGAGCAGGCGTTCTTCAACGTCGGCGGCCTCGATGACGTTGAGCGCCAGTGGGCCAAGATCCAGGAACAGACCAAGTAATATGGCTGAGCTTGAGGTTGAGATTGTCGCAGCGGACCACTTTGTGTGGTCCGGAGCGGCCAGCATGGTCAAGGCCCGCACCAGCGATGGTGAAATCGGAATCCTGCCCGGCCACTCGCCCCTGCTGGCGATCCTGGCCGAAGGTGAACTGGCAATCCAGCCGGTGTCCGGGGACCGCATTGCGGTAGACGTTGACGGCGGATTCTTCTCCGTCGACAACAACCGGGTGGTCATTGTTGCTGACAACGCCCAGCTGGGCGGCTCGGCTACCGCTGGGATCCGCTAGCACGACCTTGATGGACGCATTCGGTCTTCCGTTCATCGCACTGGCAATCGCCTTCGGATTGCTGATTTTTGCACTGTGCCTTTCGGGGGTACGCCGCTTCAACCTGCGGCGTGCCCTCGGCACGGTGGACGCCTCCATCTGCATGGCTGGAAACAGCTGGCAGATGGGGGTTTGTCGTTATCAGGACAACGACCTTGAGTGGTTCAGGCTGCTCTCGCTCAGTGTCCGTCCCAAGCACAAGTTCAAGCGGCATTCCCTTGAACTCCTGGGCCGCCGCAAGCCCACTGAGGCCGAGGCCGTCAAGGTCCAGCCCGACGTCGTCATCGTGGAACTGCGCTATGAAGGGCAGGACCTGCGGCTTGCCATGAAGTTCGACGCCTATACGGGCCTGTCATCATGGCTGGAAGCCGGGCCGGTCATCGGCGTGGGCACCTGGCGCTAGCCGCGTGGAGTGGATCTACGACATCCGGCTGACCGACGGCCCCGTCTACTGGGCCGCCATCATCCTGGGCATTGGCGGCGCCGCCTTTCTGCTGGTGCCGCCCCGTCAACCCGTTCGTGTCCGGTGGCTCTGCCGGATCCTTGCCGCCACTGCCGCGGCCTTCGCGCTGGTGGCCACCGTCCACTGGGCGCTCATTAACCTCTACTCCGTCTTTCCGGAGAACATTCCCGATCCCGTCCTGCTGTGGCTCGTGCCGGCAGTGGCCGCCGTGCTTCTCTGGCTGCTGCGCCTGCCGCGCACCTCCTGGAGCCGGCGCGGCGGCGGGCTGGTGGCGGCACTTCTGGTGATCGCCCTCTCCAGCGTCCAGATCAATGCCTACTTCGGCCTCAACCGTACCGTCAGCGACCTCACCGGCAACGCGCTGTCCCGTATTCCCGTGCTGGAACAGGGCCTGACCCGCCAGGCAGGGGCACAGGACGGGGCGCCGATCCGGAACTGGCGGCCGCAGGGCGCGATGCCGGACGGCGGATCGCTGCGCAGGGCCACCATCCCCGGCACCAAATCCGGGATGGACATGCGCGACGCCTACATCTACCTCCCGCCCGCCTACTTCGCGCAGAACCGTCCGGCGCTTCCGGTCCTGTTACTTATTGCCGGGCAGCCCGGCGGCCCTGCGGATTGGCTGACAGGCGGCGCATTGCGGGGACACATGGATTCCTTCGCCGCGTCGCACGGTGGGGTGGCGCCGGTGGTGGTGATCCCGGACGCCAACGGATCGCAGAACGCCAACACCATGTGCATGGACAGCCGGATCGCGCGCGCGGACACCTACCTGTCGGAGGACGTGCCTGACTGGATCAGCACAACGCTCTCCGTGGACACAGACCACAGGCACTGGGCGGTGGGCGGTTTCTCCTTTGGTGGTACCTGCGCCCTCCAGCTGGGCACCCGCCACCCGGACCTGTTCCACGATGTCCTGGCCTTTTCCGCTGAGGCTGAACCCGCCATTGCCAAGGAGCGCCAGAAGACCATCGATGCATCCTTTCCCGGGGACCCCGATGCCTTCCTGCGGCAGACCCCGTTGTCCATCATGGCGGAGCGCCGCTTTGACGGACACGGGCTGTACCTGACGGCGGGCCAGAACGATACTGAGTTCGTGGGCTACCTGAAGACCCTGGCCGACGCCGCCGGAAAGGCCGGTTTCACCGTCCAGGCCTACGAGGTGGAGCACACCGGCCATTCCTGGGACACCTCCTCCAGGCACTTCAGTGACGCCCTGCAGTTCCTGGCCGGCCAATGGGGAGCCGGCGGATGAGCGGGGGACAGCAGACACGCACCATGGCCCTTGCCTGGGACACCGTTGTCCGGCCGGTTCTGGGCCGCACGGCCGCCGGATTGGCCGCGATGCCCTTCACGCTGTCCGTCCTTGCGGTCTTCCTCCTGGCAGGAGCCGCCACCGGAAGCTTCCTCGCAGGCCCGCCCGAACACCTGCTGGACATTGCCGGTGTGAGCGGTCCCGGCCTGCGCGAGGGACGCTGGTGGTCCCTGTTTTCCAGCCTGTTCTTCGCCACCAATCCCACCGCGTACCTGGTTGCATCGCTGATGATCGTGGTGCTGTTGGGCCTTGCCGAACGGAAGCTCGGGGTCCGAGCGGCAGCTGCGTTGCTGTTGGGCGGCCAGTTCGCGGCGGTCACGCTGTTCCTGCTGGTCACCCAGCTTGCTGCGTACGTCGGCGACGGGTGGCTGGATACCATGACCGAGGTCATCCTGATCGGTCCCTACGCGCCGCTGCTCGCGGCAGGCCTTGCCGGCAGCGCCAGGCTGCCCGTGCTGTGGCAACGCCGGCTCCGTACGGCGGCGTTGTCCATTTCCCTGCTGCTGGTCCTCTACGTGGGGCATGCCGAAACGGTCATCGGCCTGCTGGGTGCCCTCCTCGGACTGCTCGCGGGATGGTGGATCCAGGGCGATGAAGGGAGACTGCACCGGCACCGTTCCACCGGACGGGAGGCGCGCAACCTGCTGGCGCTCATGGTGGCCGTGTTCGCGGTCGGCCCCATCCTCACCGGCATTACCCGTGCTCCCACGGGACCGCTGGCGCTGCTCCGCGACGTGGTCCTCAACCCGCTTCCCACCCTGGGCCAACTGGCGTTCAACTGCGGCACAACCGTCGAGGCATCCTGCCTGGAGGCGGGCCGCGCGGGCTTCGCCGGGCCCTTCGGGCTTGCCCTGGCCATCGTCCCCGTGGCCCTGCTGCTCATCTGCGCCGACGGGATGCGCCGGGGCAGGCGGATGGCCCTGAACATCGCCTTGGCCATCCAGCTGGCCGTCACGGCACTGGCGGCGGTCTACCTTGCGTTGTTTGCCCTGGTGCCATCCCGGCCGCAGGCCCCGCACGCGGCCCCCATGGGTTCGGCGTTCGCCCACGTGCTGCCGCTGGTCGTGGTCCCGCTGCTTCTTTCCGCCGTCCTGTGGCTGAACCGCCGGCAGTTCCGCGTGCAGACCCTGCCCTCGGCCAGGCGGGCCCTTGCCGTGCTGGTGGGCGGGTCCTGGGGAGTGCTGGCTTCCGCCTACGCCACCGCCTGGTTCGCATCCGGCGGGATGAGCCGCGACGGCGGCATGCTGGGGCTCTTCGCCGAGCTTGCCCGGCAGTACGTGCCCGTGCCGATCCCGCAGCATTTCCACCGCGTCTTTGCCGACCGCAACACCGTTGAAGCTGTCCTTTTTGCCTATTCCGGTCCGGTGTTCTGGCTCATTGCGCTGGCGGCAGTGTGGTGGGCACTGCTGGGCGGGAACCATGGGCACGATTCCGGGCGGCAGGACCGCGCCCGCGCCAGGGCCCTGCTCCACCAGGGTGGCGGTCCGTTGTCATGGATGGCGCTGTGGGAACCGAACACCTACTGGTTCAGCCCCGACGGCCAGGGGGCCATGGCGTACCAGCAGCACGGCAGCGTCGCCCTGACCCTTGGGTGCGCCATCGGCCCGGCGGAATCCCGCCAGGCGGTCACGGAAGGCTTCCTTGCCCACTGCCGCCGCGAGGCCCTGATCCCGGCGCTGTATTCCTGCGACGACGCGCTCTGGCCGGTCCTGCGCGAACGCGGCTTCTCCCGCGTCTCGGTGGCGCAGGAAACCCGACTTGCCATCCGTGAACTGGAGTTCAAGGGCAAGGAATGGCAGAACGTGCGCACAGCGCTCAACCGGGCGGCCAAGCTCGGCGTGCACGCCGTCTGGGGTCCCTACAGCGGCCTGCCGGCAGCCCTCCGGACGCGGCTGAATGAGGTATCTGAAGAGTGGGCTGCAGGAAAGACCGTGCCGGAAATGGGCTTCACGCTGGGCGGCGTGGACGAACTGGACGACGACGAAGTGCTGTGCTGCCTCGCCGTGGACGGAGAGGGCAAGGTCCACGGCTTCACCAGCTGGCTGCCGGTGTACGACGGCGGTCGGCTGGTCTCCCGGACGCTGGACGTCATGCGCCGGGGCGCCGGCGGGTTCCCCGGGGTGATGGAGTTCCTGATTGCCTCCGCCGTGCTGGAACTGCGGGGATCGGTCGAGGTGATCTCGCTGTCCGGCTCACCGCTCGCCAACGACGGTGCGGACAGCGGGGACGCCCGGGACAGCGCCCGGAACCTGGTGCGCATCCTTGACCTGGTGGGACATGCCCTGGAACCGGTCTACGGGTTCCGCTCCCTGGCTGCCTTCAAGTCGCGGTTCAAGCCCGAATACCGTGCCTTGTACCTCTACTACCAGGATCCGCTTCACCTTCCTGCGATTGGCCGGGCACTGACCAGGGCGTACCTGCCCGGGCTGTCCCTGCCGCAGGGTGCCAGGCTGGTCCGTAATTTGGTCACTTAGGACTTTGCGCGGTGGGACCCCGGTCCGGCGAGCAACCGGGTGGCAGAAATGTGAATAAAGAAATAGGCGTTGAAATAAGAATGGCCCCCGGCTAAAAGCCGGAGGCCATTCCTGGTGCCGCCGAGGCGGGTCAGTCCCGTGGACTAGACAACCGAGACGCCGGTGGCCTGCGGGCCCTTTGCGCCCTGGCCGATTTCGAACTGGACACGCTGGTTCTCGTCCAGGGTCTTGAAACCGGAGGTCTGGATCTCGGAATAGTGGACGAAAACGTCGCCGTCCGAGTCATCCGGGGTAATGAAGCCGAAGCCCTTTTCAGCGTTGAACCACTTGACGGTTCCCTGTGCCATTTATTTCTCCTCATTGTGGAACTTTTTAAGATCGGCACACCTCGTACCGGCCTTGGTCACTCCGCGAGAAGAATCCTGAATAACCGCCCAATAAACGGATGGTGCTGCAGGAGCTTCGCGCTCGCAACATGTCTTGCGAGCATGAAAAACACCTACACAAAGACTGCCTTAAGAATTCCATGCCCGTTCCCGCAGGTCAACGCTTCGGAGAAGGAATCAGGCAAAATTTGGGTAAAGAACCGGTAAAAGCGGGTGCCGCCGATCAGAAGTGCACGGCAAGGCATTCGCGGACGTTAAAAGAGGCGGGATTCGCTGTCGTCCACGCCGCGCATCGCATCGTAATCGAGGGTCACGCAGTCGATGCCCCGGTCGGTGGCCAGGACCTTTGCCTGAGGCTTGATCTGCTGGGCCGCGAAGATGCCGCGGACCGGTGCCAGCAGGGGATCACGGTTGAGCAGTTCCAGGTAGCGGGTGAGCTGCTCCACCCCGTCAATGTCGCCGCGCCGCTTGAGCTCGATGGCCACCGTGCCGCCGTCGGCATCCCTGGCCAGGATGTCCACCGGACCGATGGCGGTGAAGTATTCCCGCCGGATCAGCGAGTAGCCGGTGCCCAGCGTTTCGATCTGGTCGGCGAGCAGCCGCTGGAGGTCCGCCTCCACGCCGTCCTTGATCAGCCCCGGGTCCACACCGAGGTCATGGGACGTCTCACTGAGCTTCTCGTGGATGTTGATGATCAGGCGGTCATCCGTCTTCGCTGACTGGACGGTCCACTGTTCAGCCACCCCGAGTTCAAGGTCCACCTCGTCCGGAGTGGTGACGCGGAGGGTGGCCGGCGGGCTCATCCAGTTCAGGGGCTTGTAGGAGCCGCCATCGGAGTGGACCAGGACCGATCCGTCAGCCTTCACCAGCAGGAGCCGGGTGGCGAGGGGGAGGTGGGCTTTGAGCCGGCCAACATAATCAACGGAGCATCGGGCTATCACGAGTCGCACGCCGTACACACTACCGCGTGGCGCACGGGGAAGGACGACGCCGGCGGGCCGCGCGGCCGCGGCGGCAAGCCGGCGTGTGTGCCGGACCGGCCCCGCCCTGGGGCAGAATGGAGGCATGCCGCGTTCCAACCGTCCCCGCCGCCCCGTGTCCGGAAAAGGCACCGGCAGGGGATCGGCGAAGAAGGCCGGGGATGCGCCCGGGCTGGACCTCGAGCGCGCGCGGGCCGGGGTCGCACGGCGCGAAAGCGCTCCGGACGGGGAGTGGATGGTCCGCAGCATGACGGCACGCAACGCCGCCAAGACGTACATCTGTCCCGAGTGTTCCACTGCGGTGCTGCCCGGAGTGGCGCACCTGGTCGTCTGGAAGGACGACCACCTTTTTGGCGCAGCCGCCGGCCTGGCGGAGCGCCGCCACTGGCATACGAACTGTTGGAACACCCGCAGCTACCGCTACCGGTAGCGTTCGGTCCGGGAAGCCTCCGGCGGGTCGCTAAGCTGGCAGTCATGACTTTTGATCCGGCGTCGTACGAATTCAGCCAGTCCCCGGGCCCCGTTGCCATCCGCGCGTCCACTGTCCTGCCTGCCCGGCGGGAGAACGTTGAACTGCAGACGGGGGACGGTCACACCCTCGTGGGGGAGTTGGCCCTGCCGGAGTCCGGGCCGGTCCGGGCCACGCTGATCACCCTGCACCCGCTGCCCACCCACGGCGGCTTCATGGACTCGCACGTTTACCGGAAGGCGTCCTACCGGTTGCCCGCCCTGGCCGGCGTTGCGGTCCTGCGGTTCAACACCAGGGGCACGGCCTCCCCGCGCGGCACCAGCACGGGCGCGTTCGAGGAAGGGATCGGCGAACAACATGACGTCGAGGCTGCCGTCCGGTTCGCCGTGGACCGCGGCCTGCCCAACCGGTGGCTGGTCGGCTGGTCCTTCGGGACCGAACTTGCCCTGATGTACGGTGCCACCGAACCGGTCGCGTCACAGGTGGAAGGGGCCGTCCTGTTGTCGCCGCCGCTGCACAGGGCGCAGGAGAAGCACCTGCAGCTGTGGGCGGACTCGGGCAAGCCCCTGACCGTCCTGGTGCCCGAGCATGACGACTTCCTGAAGCCTGCCGACGCCGCCCGGCGCTTCACCGCCGTCCCGCAGGCCCGCGTGCTGGGCGTGGACGGCGCCAAGCACCTGTGGGTGGGGGAGAAGTACGCCGCCCGGGTCCTCAACGAGATCGTGGCGGTGGTCACCGGGGACGCCGGCCACACCCCGCTGCCCCAGGAATGGGAAGGCCCGGCCGCAACCGCGGCCGGCTGACCCGCGTTGCGCCGCCGCCGGTCCTAGTGCTGGTCCTGCCTGACGATGTAGATCTCCTTGATCAGCAGCAGGATGGCGGCGGCGGTGGGAATGGCGATCAGGGCGCCCAGCACGCCGAGCAGGCTGCCGCCGGCAATGACCGAGATGACCGCCACGGCGCCGGGAACGGCCACCGCCTTCTGCATGATGCGCGGGGAGATGAAGTAGGCCTCGAACTGCAGGTAGGCGAAATAGCAGACCGCGTACACGGCGGCGGTCTGCCAGCCCACGGTCAGGGCGATGAGCACCACCACCACACCGGCGATCATGGCGCCCACCAGCGGGATGAACGCGAGCAGTGCCACCACGAAGGCCAGCAGGAGGGCAAACGGCACTCCCACGATCGACATCACGATGAAGGCGAAGGTGGCATTGAGCAGCGCCACGCAGGCCTGGCCAATGACGTAGTTGCCCACCGACCGGGTGATGGCATCCGAGAGCGCCTCCACGCGCTGCCGGCGCGACCGCGGGGCCAGCCGGTAACCCCACTTCTTCATGGCGGGAAGGGCGGCCAGGAAGTAAAGGCTGAGGACCAGCACGATCAGCGCGCCGAACAGGCCGTTGGCCACGGTGGAGCCGAACCCGACGACGCCGCCGGCAATTCCGCCCATGGCGTTGGGGTCGTTGACGAACTTGTTGACCTCGTCGGCGATCCGGTCGCGGACGCCGAACTGGTCGTCGAGGGTGCGGAAGAGGTCGGAGTTCATGAAGTCCCGGACCCAGGTGGGAGCCTGCTCCACGATTTCGGTGACCTGCTGGACGATGGTGGGGATCAGCGTCGCGAAGAACCCGACGACGGCCGCCACCAGGACCGCGACGGACAGCAGGATCCCTGCCGGCCGGGGAATCCTGCGGTTCTCAAGCCACTTCACCACCGGTTCCAGCCCCAGGGCAATGAACAGCGCGGCGACAATCCAGAGCAGGAGCTGGGTGGTGTGGGATCCGATCCAGTAGACCAGCAGTGCCACGCCGACGCCGACGGTTCCCATGAAGCCCATGTACAGCGGGTGCTGTGGAGACATCCGCGGCCCGGGTGCCCCGAACTGGGGCCGGGTCACGCCGTCCGGGTCTTCCAGGGGCTCGACAGTGTCCGAGGTTTCCGGCGGCATCTCGAAGCGCAGCCGTGGCTGGGCGCCGGGGAGTGGCTGGCGGAGGCGGCGGGCCAGGAAGCCAAGGGCTGCTGCGGCGGTCCCTTTGCGGCGGCCGGGAACGGAGCCCTGGGCAGCCTGTGCAGCGTGCCCGGCGCCTTGTGCCCCGTCCGCTGCCTGGGGGGACTCATCGGTGGTGTCAGTCACTGGTTTTTGGCGCCCGTTCCGTGCATGGCACCGCGTTCGCGGGCCGGTGTGATGATCATCGCAAACACTATCAGCAGGCTTGTCAAGACCTGCGGAGGAGGCCCGCAGGGCGCACTGAGCCTGCATGCCGGCAGGGGGATTCACGCCCCTGAACTGGGGTTTGTGGTAACGAAACGGTTACCATTGGAGCTAAACCCCCGCTGATGATAGGTGTTCCCTTGCGTTTAAAGACTGCAGCCGCACTTGTGCTGCTCGGCCTCCTGACACTGCTGGCCGGCATCGGCCAGAAGACCATCTGGGCCCCATCCGAGACTTTCACCGCGTCCGCTCCCGCGGATGCCACGGCCGCCCCACTGACCGTCTTCGACCAGAAGCTGCGAACCCTTCACGGCGGGACCGTCACCATCGACATCCAGGGTGACGGCAATTTCATGCTGGCCGCGGGGCGCCCCGACGACGTCGAGGCCTGGGTGGGCAACGCCGCGCACAACACCATCACGGGAACGTCCGAGGATGGCAAGTCCCTCCAGGTTGAACATGCCGACGGCGAAGCCGCGGTGCCCAACCCGGCAGGGTCGGATCTCTGGGTCACCACCGAGAACGCCAGCGGCGACCTTGAGTACCAGTGGACTCCTCCAGCCGACGGCGACTGGACCCTGCTGCTGGCGTCCGACGGAACCAAACCCGCCCCCGCATCGATCTCCATGACCTTCCCCAATGACACGTCCACTCCGTGGGCTATTCCGCTGATGGTTCTTGGCGCCCTGCTCATCGTCGGTGGGATTGTCCTCGCCGTGCTCTCCACCCGGCGCCCCGGAACCGGCGACGGCGCTGACGGCGAAGGCGAAGGAGGGGGCAGTGCGTTTGCCCGCCGCGCCCGCGCCCGCAAGCAGGCCCGGACCACGTCCCGCGCCACCATGGCTGCCGCCGGCATTGCCGCCGTCGTGATGGCCGGCTCCGCCACCGCGGCCACTGCCGCAACATCGCCTGCCCCGGCACCCACCGGCTCCGCCCCGGCCCAGGGCCAGGACTCCGCTCCGGTCCTGCTGGACGCCCAGTTCCGCCGCATCCTGGAACAGGTTTCCAGCGCCGCGGACGCCGGCGACGCGGCCAAGGACGCTGCCAAGCTGGCCGACCGCGTTGGTGGAACCGAGCTGGAGGTCCGCACGGCAAACTACAAGATCCGCTCGCAGGTGGGCTCCTACGAGGCCCGCATGCCGGTCCGTTCCACCAAGCTGCTGACCACGGTGGTCACCACTGACCGTGAATGGCCGCGGTCCGTCCTCGCCGTGACGCAGGGCGACGGCAACGTCGTCCCGCAGCTCCTGACCCTGGTCCAGAAGTCCCCGCGCGAGAACTACAAGCTCATGGAGACCACGCCGCTGCAGCCGGGCACCACGTTCCCCTCGATCAGCCGCGGTGGCACCGGCACGCTTGAAGCCAATGGCAAGAGCGGCCTGCTGTACAGCGGACAGGAAGCCTTGTCCGGCCTCGCTGACCGCCTCACCAGCGCTGACTCGGCGTTCAAGGACAAACTCGTGGAAGGCGAGTCTTCGCCCTACATCGCCGACACGCTGTCCTACCAGGCCGAAGTGGTCAAGGCCGGTGAAAACGGCAACTTTGCGTTCACCCACAAGGTGGTTCCGGACGGCACCGTGGTGTTCCGCACCGAAGATGGCGGCGCGCTGGTGCTCGGCCGGATCAACTTCGGCTTCGAAGGAACGCCAAAGGCTGCAGGCGACAAGCTGTCCATCGGCGACGACGCGGCGGCACTGGCCGGCGGCAAGGAAACCACCACCGGCATGGTCCTCAACTTCGCCGAGTCCGTGGCGGTCTACGTCCCGCCGGCAGGATCGTCGGACCCGATGAAGCTCGTGGCGGCGACCCGCGGACTCGTGGGAGCCAGCTTCAAGTAACCTGCGCCGGGCGTCCCGGCAACGCAGTGCCCCGGCAGCGGCCGCAGTGGCTAGAGTGGAAAGCATGAGTTCGCCTGCTTCCCGTCCAGTCCCTCCGGCCGCTGCCAACCTGCTTAACCTGCGCGGCGCCGTCGACCTCTCCAGCCTGAAGCAACGCCCTGCCACGCCTCCGCCGACCGGCGGGGACGGTGCGGGCAATGCCACTGCTGCCGACGCAGCCGGCGGTCCGTCCGCACCTCCGCTGCGGGTTGAGGTCACCGAACAGAACTTCCAGCAGCTCGTGGAACTTTCCGCCCAGGTTCCCGTGGTTTTTGCGCTCTGGGCTCCGTACTCGCCGGAATCAACGGGCGCCCTGGAGATCCTGGAGCGCGTGGTGGACTCCTACGGCGGCCGCCTGGTCCTTGGCGCTGCCGACATCGAAGCCTTCCCGCAGCTGGCGCAGGCCTTCCAGGTCCAGGCGGTGCCCACCGCCGTCGCGGTCCTCAAGGGACAGCCGGTGCCGCTCTTCCAGGGCCGCGCCGAGGAGGACCAGGTCCGCAGCCTCTTTGACGAGCTGCTCAAGGTCGCTGCCGCCAACGGCGTGACCGGCAGCCTTAACGCCGGCGAGGCCGGTGAGCCCGAGCCGGCCCCGCTGCCGCCGCTTCACCAGGCAGCCTACGACGCCATCGACGCCGGCGACTACGAGGCGGCCGCACAGGCCTACCGCCAGGCCCTCAATGAGATGCCCTCCGACCACGAGGCGAAGGCCGGCCTGGCGCAGGTGGAACTGATGGCCCGGCTGCAGGCGGTCTCCGCCCAGGACAGCGAAGCGGTCCGCACCCTGGCGGCCGACGAGCCGGACAACATCGAGGCACAGCTGGGAGTGGCCGACCTGGATATCGCCGGCGGCCACGTCGAGGATGGGCTGAACCGGGTGGTGGCGTTCATCGGACGCAACTTCGGGCCGGAGCGCGAGACTGCCCGGGTCCGCCTGCTGGAGCTTTTCGACGTGGTGGGGGCCTCGGACGAACGCGTCGCCAAGGCGCGCCAGGCGCTTGCGAGGGTGCTGTTCTAGTGCCGGCGCTGTTCGAGCCCCTGGCCCTGCGATCGCTGGAACTCCGGCACCGGGGCTGGGTTTCGCCCATGTGCCAGTACAGCTGCGATCCCGACGCCGGGCCGGGGGTTCCGAACGACTGGCACCTGATGCACCTGGGATCCTTCGCCGCCGGCGGCGCCGCGCTGATCCTCACCGAAGCGGCCGCCGTTAACCCTGAAGGCCGCATCAGCCCCCGCGACGCCGGCATCTACAACAGCGAACAGGCCGCGGCCTGGCACCGGATCACGTCCTTTGTCCACCGGCACGGGGCAGTGGACGCCAAGATCGGCGTCCAGTTGGCCCATGCCGGCCGCAAGGCCTCCACGTACTGGCCGTTCTCCGGGCAGCGCGGCAGCGTCGAGGCGTCCGACGGCGGGTGGACAACTGTTGCCCCGTCCGCGCTGGCCTTCGAGGGGTACAGCACGCCGTCGGCGATGACGGGGGAGCAGATCCGCGCAGTGGTGGCCGATTTTGCCGCGGCGGCGTCCCGTGCGGTGGACGCCGGCTTCGACACCGTCGAGATCCACGGCGCACACGGCTACCTGCTGCACCAGTTCCAAAGCCCGCTCACCAACCTCCGCACGGACGAATGGGGCGGCGACGAGGACCGAAGGAACCGGCTGACGCTCGCCGTCGTCGACGCCGTCCGGGCGGCCATCCCGGATTCCATGCCGTTGCTGCTCCGGATTTCGGCCAGCGACTGGGCGCCCGGCGGCATCGGACTGCCCGAGTCCATCCGGCTTGCCCGGCAGGCCGCCGAACGCGGCGTGGACCTCATCGACGTTTCCAGCGGCGGGGCGGTGGCGCACCAGAAGATCACTGTCGGTCCCGGCTACCAGACCGGATTCGCCGCGGCCATCCGGAAGGAAGCCGGGGTCCCCACCGGAACCGTGGGCCTGCTGACTTCTGCCGGGCAGGCCGAGCATGCGGTGGCGACCGGCCAGGCGGATGCCGTGCTGATCGCCCGGGCCGCGCTGCGGGACCCGCACTGGTGGCTTCGGGCCGCCTTCGAGCTGGGGCACGACCTGCCCTGGGTTCCCCAGTACGAGCGCGCCCTGCCCCGGCGCTCGTTCTGACCGGGACCGTGATGGGCAGCCGCCAGGGCCCGCAGGATGCGGACAGGGACGCCGCAGGCAGCGGGACCGGGCCCCTGGGCCGGCAACTGGAGGCCACCATCCTGGAACTCTTGGCAGCCCGCTCCGCTGCCGCCACCATCTGCCCCTCGGATGCGGCCCGTGCCGCCGGCGGGGACAGCTGGCGGGAGCTGATGGAACCGGTCCGCGAGGCTGCGCGACGGCTGGTGGCATCAGGGGACGTCGAAATCACCCAGCGCGGATCCGTGGTGGATCCTGCCACGGCCAAAGGCCCGATCCGCATCCGGAAGGTGCGTTAGGCACACGGTGCCGCGACGCCGTCGTACGCCTTTTTTGCTATTCCGGGCTACTCCTCCGGGAGGACCCCACAGCCGGTGGCCTGGGGCTACTCTGGCATCATGACTGCTCCGCAACCCGGCCCGCCGCTTTCCGCAGGAGCCGGCCACGCCGGCTCCGACACCAGTTCCGCCGCCGTTCCGGCCCTGTCCATCCGGGGCCTTGCCAAGCGGTTCGGCAACAAGATCGCCGTGGACGGCATCAGCCTGGACGTCCCCGCGGGGTCCTTCTACGGCATCGTGGGACCCAACGGTGCCGGCAAGACCACCACGCTGTCCATGGCCACGGGCCTGCTGCGCCCCGACTTCGGCACGGCACTGGTGCATGGGGTGGATGTGTGGGCGCGGCCGCTGGAAGCGAAGAAACTGATGGGCATCCTGCCGGACGGCGTCCGCCTGTTCGACCGGCTGACCGGAGAGCAGCTGATCACCTATGCCGGGCTGCTGCGCGGCATGGACAAGGACGTGGTGGCGTCCCGGGTGGGTGAGCTGCTGGCCGCCATGGACCTGACCCAGGACGCCGGAACGCTGGTGGTGGACTACTCGGCGGGCATGACCAAGAAGATCGCCCTCGCCTCCGCCCTGATCCACGCCCCGCGGCTGCTGGTCCTGGATGAACCGTTCGAAGCCGTGGATCCCGTCTCTGCGGCGAACATCCGGTCCATCCTCGACAGCTACGTTGCCTCCGGCGGAACCGTGATCGTCTCCAGCCACGTCATGGACCTGGTGCAGCGGATGTGCGACCACGTGGCAGTGGTGGCCGGGGGTCGGCTCCTGGCCGCGGGCACCGTCGACGAGGTCCGGGGCGGCGCCTCGCTGGAGGACCGCTTCGTCCAGCTGGTGGGCGGCCGTAGCCACACGGAAGGGCTGGAATGGTTGCGCACCTTCTGAGGCTCAAGCTGGCCCTGCTCCGCAACGGACTGCGGCGCAGCCCCTGGCAGCTGGTGGGCATGGCCTTTGCGGGGCTGTACGCCCTGGGTCTGGTGGGAACCCTCGTGGTGGTCCTGGTCCTCCTGCGCACCGCGGACGTTGAACTTGCCCACACCGCCATCGTCCTGGGCGGTGCCGCGGCCGTCCTGGGCTGGGCCATCATCCCGGTGGTGGCCTCCGCCACGGACATGACCCTTGATCCCGCCCGCTTCACCACGTTCGCCATCCCCATGCGGCAGATGCTGGCCGGTTTGGCCCTGGCCGGCCTGGTGGGCATTCCGGGACTGGCGACGCTGCTGGTGGCCCTGGCCACTGTGGTGACCTGGTCCCGTGGCTTCCTGCCCGCCGTGGCAGCCCTTGCGGGCGCCCTGCTGGGCGTCCTGACCTGCGTGGTGGCCGCCAAGGTCGTCACCACGGCGACGGCCAGCGTGGCCGCGTCCCGGCGGTTCAAGGACGTCAGCGCGGTGGCCTTCATGGTGCCGCTGGTCCTGATGGGACCCATCGTTGCCGGCGTCGGCCGGGGCATCTCCGCCTCGGCGGAGTTCCTGCCGGAGTTCGCCAGGACGCTCTCCTGGACGCCATTGGGGGCTCCGTGGGCGCTCGCCGGCGACCTTGCCGCCGGGCGCCCCGGGCCCGCCGCGCTGAAGCTGCTGGTCTCGCTGGCCACCCTGGGCGTGCTGGCCTGGTGCTGGAAGATGCTGCTGCAGCGCGCACTGGTCACGCCGCCGTACTCCGGCGGCGGCAAACGGAAAGGCGGCCGGCTGGGGCTCCTGGGCGTCCTCCCGGCAACACCCACCGGCGCCGTCATGGCCCGGTCGCTGACGTACTGGCTGCGTGATCCCCGGTACTCCGGGTCCCTGGTGGTCATCCCGCTGCTTCCGGTCCTGCTGGTGTTCCAGGGTGCACAGACCGGAGATTACGCCAGCCTTGCCATGCTTGCGCCGCTGTCCGCCTTCATCCTGGCGTGGTCGATTTCCGCGGACGTCTCCTATGACAACACGGCCTTCGCGCTGCATGTCGCCACCGGTGTCAGGGGAGTGGCGGACCGGCTGGGCCGGGCACTGGCCTGCTGTGCCTTCGCCCTTCCCGTCGTCCTGGTCTTCGCCGTGGGGCACTCGGCACTGACCGGTGACTGGTCCGCCCTGCCCGGCCAGCTGGGCCTCAGCCTGGGGGTACTCTTCACCGGGCTGGGACTTTCGTCGGTGGTTTCGGCACGGTACACAGTGGCCGTGCCGCTGCCGGGGGACAGCCCGTTCAAGAAGCCGCCGGGCAACGTGGGCCAGACCCTCGCCGTCCAGTTCGGCGGCCTGCTGGTGCTGTTCATCCTGGTGCTGCCCCAGGCGGCCCTGCTGGTGGCCGGGCTTGTGACCGGCGATCCGTTGTTCGGCTGGATCAACCTGGCCGGCGGCACCGCCCTGGGCCTGGCACTGTTTGTCCTCGGTGTCCGGCTCGGCGGAAAATGGCTGGAGGCCCGCGGACCCGAGCTCCTGGCCCAGGTGGGCGTCAACCGGTAGGGAATCCGAGCAGGGTGGAGGCAGCAGCGTGGAAGTAGTCATCCTCGGCGGCAGCAGGCAGATCGGCCGGCTTGCCGCCGACGCGATCGAGGAACTGGTCACCCGCAAACCGGAGGCGGTGCTGGGGCTGGCCACAGGTTCCTCGCCGCTTCCGGTGTATGAGGAACTGGCGGCACGGCATGCGGCCGGGCTCGATTTCAGCAGGGTGTCCGGCTTTGCGCTGGACGAATACGTCGGGTTACCGGAGGGCCATGCGGAATCGTACCGGAACGTCATCCGGCGCGAGTTCACGGACCGGATCAACATTGATCCCGCCAATGTCCATTCACCTGAGGGCTCCGCAACGGACATTCCGGCGGCCTGCGCAGCCTACGAGTCCGCCATCACCGCAGCGGGAGGCGTGGACCTGCAGCTGCTCGGGGTGGGGACCGACGGCCACATCGGCTTCAACGAACCCGGGTCATCGTTCGCCTCGCGCACCCGCATCAAGAGCCTTATCGAGCGGACCCGCCGGGACAACGCCAGGTTCTTCAACAGCCTCGCGGAGGTGCCGCACCACGTGATCACCCAGGGCCTGGGCACCATCATGGATGCGCGCCACGTGATCCTGATCGCAACAGGGGCGCAAAAAGCCCAGGCGGTGCGGGACTTCGTGGAAGGACCCGTCGCGGCCATCTGCCCGGCTTCGGTCCTGCAGTTCCATCCCCATGCCACTGTCCTGGTGGACGAGGCCGCCGCCTCGGCCCTGAAACTCGCTGATTTCTACCGTCACACCTACGACAACAAACCGTCCTGGCAGGGGCTCTGACCGCTCCCGCCGCACCGTCCGGCAGCCTGTGAAGGGGTGGCGTCCGGCCGGCACCGGCCCCCGGAACTGGCGTGCCGCCGTCGAACGTCCCGGCTGCGGAAAGGCTAAGATGGTTGGCATGACTAGCATGACGGACCCTCTCGAAAACGACCCGATGCGCGAGCTTTCCGGGGCTGGAACGTCCACGGCCACCATTGAGCGCGAGGAACTGCGCGAGGAGCTCGAACCGGGGGACCGGGAGCGCTTTGCGCACTATGTGCGCAAGGAAAAGATCATGGAGTCCGCGATGACCGGTGAGCCCGTCATCGCCCTGTGCGGCAAGGTCTGGACGCCGGGCCGGGACCCGAAGAAGTTCCCGGTGTGCCCCACGTGCAAAGAGGTCTACGAGGGCCTGCGCCCGGGCAATGACGGCGGCAAGGGTCCCGGAGGGGACTCAGGCAGCAACAAGTAGTGACGGAGACGCTCTTTGGCGGCCCCACCCTGCCCCCGGCCTACCCGGAACGCGCAGCCTGGGGAACCGCCCCGAAACTCCGTGCCTGGCAACAGGAAGCCCTTGATCTCTACCTGAAGAACGGCCCGCGCGACTTCCTCGCCGTGGCAACACCGGGAGCAGGCAAGACCACCTTCGCGCTGCGGATCGCCTCCACGCTGATCGATTCCGGCGCGGTGAACCGGGTCACCATCGTGGCCCCCACGGACCACCTGAAGCGCCAGTGGGCAGATGCCGCCGCAAAGGTGGGCATTGCCATCGACCCCAACTTCAAGAACTCCGACGGCCAGCACGGCCGCGGCTTCATCGGCGTCGCCGTCACCTACGCCCAGGTGGCCAGCAAGCCGATGCTGCACCGTGCCAAGACCGAGGCCGCCCGGACCCTGGTCATCCTCGACGAGATCCACCACGGCGGCGAGGCGCTCTCCTGGGGCGACGGCCTCCGCGAGGCTTTCGATCCGGCGGCGCGCCGGCTGGCCCTGACCGGAACACCGTTCCGCTCGGACACCTCGCCCATCCCGTTCGTGGAGTACGCCGAGGACCGCGACGGCATCCGCCGGTCCCGGGCCGACTACACCTACGGCTACGGCAACGCGCTCCGGGACCACGTGGTCCGGCCGGTCATGTTCATGGCCTATTCCGGCCAGATGCGCTGGCGGACCAGTGCCGGTGAGGAGATGGCGGCGTCCCTGGGCGAGGCCGCGGTGACCAAGGACATCACCAGCCACGCCTGGCGGACCGCCCTGAACCCCGCGGGCGAGTGGATCCCGGCGGTCCTGGCGGGCGCGGACCGGCGGCTCAGCGAGGTCCGGCGCACGGTTCCCGACGCCGGCGGCCTGGTCATCGCCACCGACCACGAAGACGCCCGCGCGTACGCCGGGCAGCTGAAGAGGATCACGGGCGAATCGCCCACCGTCATCCTCTCCGACGACGCCAAGGCCTCCAGCAAGATCGAAGAGTTCTCCGCGGGGGACAAGCGCTGGATGGTGGCAGTGCGCATGGTGTCCGAGGGCGTTGACGTGCCCCGGCTGTCCGTGGGTGTCTACGCCACGTCCACGTCCACCCCGCTGTTCTTCGCCCAGGCCGTGGGCCGTTTCGTGCGTGCCCGCAAACGCGGCGAGACCGCCTCGGTGTTCCTGCCGTCAGTGCCGCAGCTGATGGCGCTGGCCAACTCCATGGAGATGGAGCGCGACCACGCGCTGGACCGGCCGGAGAAGGAAGACGGCGACGGCCTGTTCACGCCCGAGGACTCGCTGATGGCCGAAGCCAACCGCGAGGACAAAGCGTCGGACAGCCTGACCAAGGGCAAGTTCGAGGCACTGGATTCGCAGGCCTCCTTCGACCGGGTCCTGTTCGACGGCGGCGAATTCGGCACCGGCGGCGAGGTGGGGTCCGACGACGAGATGGACTTCCTGGGCATTCCCGGCCTGCTGGATGCGGAGCAGGTGGGTATGCTCCTGCGCCAGCGCCAGCATGAGCAGTTGAACCGGAGGAACAGGAAGGCCCCTGCCGCCACCGACAGTGCCGTTCCGTCAGTACCCGACCACCGGATGCTGATGGACCTGCGCAACGAGCTGGCCAAGAACGTAGCGGCCTGGGCGGCGCGCACCGGCACCCCGCACGGCGTGGTGCACACCAAGCTGCGGACCGTGTGCGGCGGACCGGCAGTGGCGCAGGCCAACGAGGAACAGCTCCAGGCACGGCTGCGGAAGCTCCAGGACTGGTTCATCGGCCGCAAGTAGCGTGTCCTTGAACTGCAATGGCCGGGCCCGAAGGCCCGGCCATTGCCTTTTCAGTTGGCAAAGCCTGGAGTAAATCCCGTTCCGGGGTCAGCTGTCCTGGGTTTCGATGCAGTAGCTCCGCAGTTCCACGACCTTCGCTGTCTTGGACGCACCGGCGAAACGGAAGGTGTGGCTGAAGGCGACGCGCCTGGAGCCGGCTTCGAGGTAACCGTCACAGGACGCCAGGCGGCCATGGGTGATGACCGAGATGACCTGCACGCGTTCAGGCGTGAACGGTGGCATCGCTTGTCCCGCGGCCCCTGGTCCGCTGTGGATGCCTGCGCCGACGACCGTCCAGCGGGCGTCGTCGGAGAGCCATAGGGAGAGGGCCGCCGCGTCTCCCGCCGCCCACTTGACGGCAAAGTCCCCGACAATACCGAGCCGGGGCGCATTGCCGCAGTCGGAGGGCATCGTAATCTTCAATGGTTTCCCCTTTAATGTCCCTGCGGTGCGGTCTCAGGCGACGTCGACGCCGCCCAGTTCCATCTCGGCGACGGCCTCCTCAAGGTCCTCTGCGATGCCCGCGGTCAGGGAACGCAGCACCGTGACCGAGTAGCCCGCCTGGACAGCGTCGAGGGACGTGGCCAGGACACAGTAGTCGGTGGCAATGCCCACCACTACGACGTCTTCGACGTCGTGGCTCTGCAGCCAGTCGTCCAGTCCGATGGCGTCCTCATCCGCCTCGCCGGCGTCAGGTCCAGCACCGGGCTGGCGCTCCCCGGTGGGTACCGCGTCCTCCGGGGCCAGGAGTCCTTCGAATCCCGAGTACGCGGCGGCGTACTGGCCCTTCCGGAAGTACGCCTGGATGTACTCGGTGTCCAGGTCCGGGTGGAGTTCCGCGCCGCGGGTCCCGGCGACGCAGTGCGGCGGCCAGCTGTCCTTGAAGTCGGGGTGGTCGGAGAAATGCCCGCCGGGGTCGATGTGCCAGTCCTGGGTGGCCACAATGTGGTCGAATTCGTTGTGGTGGGCGTCGATGTATTCACTGATGGCCCCGGCCACGGCTGCGCCGCCTTCGACAGCCAGGGAGCCGCCCTCGCAGAAGTCGTTCTGGACATCGACGATGATCAGTGCGCGTGACATCAGTCCTCCTCAGTTTTCTTCGTAGAAAGTGGGGATCGCCGCTTCGCCGCGCTGCAGCCGGTTGACCACCGGCGGCAGTTCAGCCATGGATTCGGCGTGCCGGCGGCTGGCCCGCTGCACCGCTTCCGCCCCCGTCCAGCCGGGCAGCAGTTCGCCGTTCTTCATGAACTGCTGGAGCAGCGGGCGGTCATTGCCGTCATCCTCTGGCCGGTGTCCCACGCCCACCACCTCCGCGGTGGCGGTGCCGCGGCTGTCCAGCTTCCGCAGTGCGTACTTGCGGCCGCCTACGCTCGCCTTGTTCTTGGCGGCCTTGGCCACCGAAACGAACTCGCCGTCGTCGTCCGTCCTGCTGACCAGTTTGTAGACCATGCTGGCCGTCGGCGCCCCGGAACCCGTCACCAGCGACGTGCCGACGCCGTAGGCGTCCACCGGTGCGGACTGAAGGGCAGCGATGGCGTATTCGTCCAGGTCCGACGTCACCACGATCTTGGTCTGCTCGTTGCCGAGGTCGTCCAGGAGCCGGCGCACCCACTGCGCCTGGGCCACCAGGTCGCCGGAGTCCAGGCGGACCGCGCCCAGCTGCGGACCGGCAATGTCCACCGCGGTCCGGACGGCCTGTTCGACGTCGTACGTGTCCACGAGCAGGGACGTGGAAGCGCCCAGCGACGCAATCTGTGCCTCGAAGGCCTCGCGTTCGGTGTCGTGGAGGAGCGTGAAGGAGTGGGCTGCGGTGCCCACCGTCCGGATGCCGTACCGGATGCCCGCTTCGAGGTTGGAGGTGCTGCCGAACCCGGCGATGACGGCAGCGCGCGCGGCCGCAGCCGCCGCCTCCTCATGGGTGCGCCGCGATCCCATTTCGATGCAAGGGCGGCCGCCGGCGGCGCTGACCATGCGGGAAGCGGCCGAGGCGATGGCGCTGTCGTGGTTAAGCACGGAAAGGATGTAGGTCTCGAGCATGCACGCCTCGGCGAAGGTGCCCTCGACAATGAGGATGGGGGAGTTGGGGAAGTACGCCTCACCCTCCGCATAGCCCCAGATGTCGCCGGAGAACCGGTAGGAGGCCAGGTACTCAAGGGTCTGGCTGTTCACCACGTTGGTGCGGGACAGGAAGTCCAGCTCAGCGTCGCCGAAACGGAAGTTCGCAATGCCCTCCAGCAGCCGGCCCGTGCCCGCCACGATGCCGTAGCGGCGGCCGTCCGGGAGCCTGCGCGCAAAGGCCTCGAACACCGACTTGCGGTGGGCGGCCCCGGAATGGAGCGCCGCCTGCAGCATGGTCAGCTCGTAGTGGTCTGTATAGAAGGACGTGCGGGGATGCTCCCAGCCGGCGGAGGTACTCACGAAAATCACTCTAATACCCACCGTCTCCCACGTCTCGCTTCGCGTCGCGGCGGGGCCCCAGCACGCCCCATAGAATGGACAGATGACCATAAGCGTTGCGCCCGGCCCTGACACGCGGGAGGGCATCCGGACCGGAACAGCGGAATCCACCGATTCCCTGGCCGCCCCGGACATTCCCTGGAACCTGGTGATCTGGAACGATCCCGTGAACCTCATGAGCTACGTCAGCTACGTCTTCCAGAGCTATTTCGGCTACCCAGAAAGCAAGGCCAACAAGCTCATGATGGAGGTCCACAAGAAGGGCCGCTCCATCGTGGCGCACGGCAGCAAGGAGCAGGTGGAGCGCCACGCGGTGGCCATGCACGGGTTCGGGCTGTGGGCCACCGTGGAGAAGGCATCAGGGGCAGCCGGCACTTCCGGCAGGGGCAAGGGGAAGCGTGGCTAAGGCATTCAAGTACGGGCTCAAAGGCATCACCGGATTCCTCGAACCCACTGAACGGGAACTGCTGCGCAGCCTCATCGACGACGTCATCTCCATGCTGGAACCGGCTGAACGCGAAGGGCAGGATCCGCTGGCCGCACTGATCGGCCTGGACATGGACGTCGCGGAGCCCACGGACCGGGCCGTCAAACGGCTGCTGCCCAACGTCGTCAAGGACGACGGCGCCGCGTCACTGGAGTTCCGCCAGCTCACCGAGCGCTCGCTCCGGGAAACGAAGATCGGTGCCCTCCGAGCCGCCGCGCTGGACCTGGACAAGGACGAGATCGTGCTGACGCCGGAGGGCGCAAAACACTGGTCGATGGCCTTGAACGATGTCCGCCTGGTGCTGGCCGAACGGCTGGACATCCGTGACGAGGAGGACGCCGAGCACGTCCACCGCATGCAGGACTGGTCCCAGGCCGAGGACGTGGAGAGCTACCTGGCGCTCGTGTACAACTTCACTACCTGGCTGCAGGAATCCCTGGTGCAGGCCATGCTGCAGTCGATGGAAACGCGCCGTTGAGCGGCGGCCGACACGCCGGCAGGACGCCTTGTGACACAGCAGACATGAGTTGCGGGCCACAACATGATGGCTGAGGGTCCGGGGAGCACCTATTCTCGAATAATCATGACTACAGCCTCGAGCAAGGAACCGTCGGCGGATGCCGGGCAGGCACCGGCAGCCAGTGACCTTCCGGCAGCAGCCCTGGAATCCCGGCCCATCGGCGTCTTCGATTCCGGCGTCGGGGGACTGACCGTTGCCCGCTCCATCATCGACCAACTGCCCAACGAGTCCATCCTGTACGTGGGCGACACCGCGCACGGACCCTACGGGCCGCTTCCCATCGCCGAGGTGCGTGCCAACGCGCTCGGCGTGATGGACGAACTGGTGGACTCCGGCGTGAAGCTGCTGACGATTGCCTGCAATTCGGCGTCGGCAGCGGTGCTCCGCGATGCCAGGGAACGGTACACGGCCAAGTACGGCATTCCCGTCATCGAAGTAATCCAGCCGGCCGTCCGGCGCGCCGTGGCCGCCACCCGTTCCGGGAAGGTCGGCGTGATCGGGACCTCCGCAACCGTTGGTTCCCGCGCCTATGATGACACCTTTGCCGCGGCTCCGGACCTGGAGATCACCTCCGCGGCCTGTCCGGAGTTCGTCAGCTATGTGGAGGCCGGGATCACCACCGGCCCCGCGCTGCTCGCCGTGGCCGAGGAGTACCTGGCGCCGCTCAAGGCCGCCGGGGTGGACACCGTGGTGCTGGGCTGCACCCATTACCCGCTGCTGACCGGCGTGATCTCCTACGTCATGGGCGCGGATGTGACCCTGGTGTCCAGTGCCGAGGAGACAGCGAAGGACGTCTACCGTGCCCTCGCCACCAACGACCTCCAGCGCACGGACGCCACCCCGCCCGAACACCATTTCGTGGCCACCGGCGACGCCGCGCAGTTCGAAACCCTGGCACGACGGTTCCTGGGCCCGGAGGTCCTGTCCGTCCGGCACGTGGACCACGTCGCCGCGCAGTACCCCACGGGCAGCCTGGCCCGCATCACGCCGGAAATGATCGCGGCCGCGCAGGCGGCCCGCAGCCGTCCCCGCATTTCCAACTTCGTGGGCAACGGACTCGCCGACGCCGGCCGTTCCGGAGGTTCCGGCCTGTGAAGCTCACCATTGTTGGCTGCACCGGTTCGTTTCCCGGCCCCGGGTCGCCGGCGTCGTGCTACCTCCTGACCGCCACGGACGGGGAACGGACCTGGAAAGTGGTCATGGACCTGGGCAGCGGTGCGCTGGGCGCCATCCAGCGCTACACCGACCTGGAGGACATTGACGCGATTTTCCTCACCCACCTGCACCCGGACCACTGCATGGACCTGTGCGGCCTGCACGTTGCCGTCCGCTGGAAGCCCGGCGGGTGGGACCGCGGCCGCATCCCCGTGTGGGGCCCGGCTGCCACGGCGGACCGGATGGCCACCGCCTACGGGCTGGACCTGGACCCCGGGATGCATGAGGAATTCGACTTCACCAACTGGAGTGAGCGCCGCCCGGTGACGGTGGGTCCGTTCACGGTGACCCCGTTCGCGGTGAACCATCCCGTGGAGGAAGCGTACGCCCTGCGGGTTGAGGTGGTGGAGCCGGACAAGGAAGGCAACCCGGTGTCCCGGGTCCTGGCCTACTCGGGGGACACCGACTCCTGCGCCGGGCTGGAGGACGCTGCCAGGGATTCCGACTTGTTCCTCTGCGAGGCAGCCTTCGAGGAAGGCCGCGACGACGGCATCAAGGACGTACACCTGACCGGCAAGCGCGCCGGCGAGGCCGCCGCGGCAGCCGGAGCGCGCAGGCTGCTGCTGACGCACATCCCGGTCTGGACGTCGCAGACCACCGTCATGGCCGAGGCGCGGCCGGTTTTCCCGGGCGACGTCGCCGTGGCGGTGGCAGGGGTGCACTACACCATCTAGCTGCGGTCCTGCCGGGTGCACGGCGTGCGGGCGGACCGGCACCGGCCGCCACTCGATAAGCTAAAGGCATGACTTCTGAAGCAACTGCAGTGCCCATTGTGCGCGCCGACGGCCGCGCCCCCGACCAGCTCCGGCCCATCAGCATCACCCGCGGATGGTCCAACCAGGCTGAAGGCTCGGCGCTGATCGAGTTCGGCAACACCAGGGTCCTGTGCACCGCTTCCCTCACCGCCGGTGTTCCCCGCTGGCTCAAGGGCGAAGGCCGGGGCTGGGTCACCGCCGAATACGCCATGCTGCCGCGGGCCACGAACACCCGGTCGGACCGCGAGTCCGTCAAGGGCAAGATCGGTGGCCGCACGCACGAGATTTCCCGGCTGATCGGCCGCTCCCTGCGCTCCATCATCGACACGAAGGCGCTGGGCGAGAACACCATTGTGCTGGACTGCGACGTTTTGCAGGCCGACGGCGGGACGCGCACCGCGGCAATCACCGGCGCCTACGTGGCCCTCGCCGACGCCATCCGGTTTGCCCGCGACAACAAGCTCATCGCCCGGAACGCCCAGCCCCTGATCGACACCATCGCCGCGGTGTCCGTCGGCATCATCGACGGCGTCCCCATGCTGGACCTGCCCTACGTCGAGGACGTCCGCGCCGAGACCGACATGAACGTTGTGGTCACCGGCTCCGGGAAGTTCGTTGAGGTGCAGGGCACGGCCGAGGGCGCCCCCTTCGACCGGGACGAACTGAACCAGCTGCTGGACCTGGCACTGCTGGGCACCACCCAGCTGGCAGCCATCCAGCGGGAAACCCTGGCGGACACCCTGTGAGCAGCACACAGCCGCGGCTGGTGCTCGCCACGCACAACAAGGGCAAGCTGCGCGAACTCCGCGAACTGCTGCGCGGGCAGGTGCCCGGGCTCGACGTCGACACCCAAGTGGTGGACGCGGCCGCGGCGGGTGCCCCGGACGTCGTCGAAAGCGGCGTGACCTTCGCCGAGAACTCCCTCCTGAAGGCACGTGCGGTGGCTGAAGCAACGGGCCTGCCGGCGATTGCCGACGACTCCGGACTGGCCGTGGACGTCATGGGCGGAGCCCCGGGCATCTTTTCCGCCCGGTGGTCCGGCAGCCACGGTGACGATGCCGCCAACCTGCAGCTGCTGCTCAGCCAGCTCTCCGACGTGCCGGACCAGCACCGCGGTGCGGCGTTTGTCTGCGCAGCGGCCCTGGCGATGCCGGCGTCGGACGGCGAACCCGGCCGCGAAGTGGTGGAATACGGCCAGCTGGAAGGCGTCCTGCTCCGCGAACCGCGCGGTGACGGCGGCTTCGGCTACGACCCCGTCCTGCAGCCGGCCGGGGAGGACCGCAGCTGTGCCGAGTTGTCGGCGCCGGAAAAGAACGCCATCAGCCACCGGGGCAAGGCGTTCCGCGCCCTGCTGCCGGCCATCGTGCAGGCCCTGGCGGACACGCCCGGCTGACCCCGGCACCGGTCGGCGTCCACCTCCCGGCCGGGCGCAGCAAAAAGGTGCGGTTCCCCTGACGGGAACCGCACCTTTTTGCTTTGCGCCGACTACTGGTGGCGGGGGGTCTTGTGCTCCGACTCCGGGGCGTGCTCCTCGATGAACTCGTCCACCGGGTCAGTGCCGTACGCCTTCGCCTGGCGCTTGGCGGACAGGCCGCGGAGGAACTCCACGCCAATCGGCAGCACGGACACCAGGACGATGGCGATGAAGATGATGTCGATGTTGTCGCCCACCCAGGTGAACTGCCCCAGCCAGGCGCCCAGGAGGGTTACGCCGCCGCCCCACAGCAGCGCGCCGATGACATTGTAGAGGAAGAATTTCTTCTTGTCCATCTGGGCGACCCCGACAATAACCGGGACGAACGTGCGGATGATGGGGACGAAACGGGCCAGGATCAGCGCCTTGCCGCCGTGCTTTTCGAAGAAGGCGTGGGCGCTTTCCACGTTCTCCCGCTTGAAGAGCCGGGACTCCGGCTTGTTGAAGATGGCGGGGCCGGCCTTGGACCCGATGAGGTAGCCGGTCTGGTTGCCGATGATGGCCGCCACGATGATGAGCCCGCACATGGCCCACAGGTTGAACTGGATTGCCCCGGTGGCCACCAGAAGGCCGGCGGTGAACAGCATCGAATCACCGGGCAGGAAGAACCCCACCAGCAGGCCGGTCTCGGCGAAGACTATGCCGCACACCAGCAGCACCACCCACGGGCCCAGGGGCGAGTCGCGCAGGAATACATCCGGGTTCAGCCAGTCGGGCAGGAAGGACGCCAGCTGCGGCTGGACCGGTCCCGCGCCGCCCAGCATGGACACGGCAAGGTCGTTCATCAAGGGGAAGTTCACCTTTCAAGGGTACTTGACCTGCCTGTGCCGGGCTGCCCGGAAACCGCCGGAAGCGGTCCACTGCCGGGAGCGGCTGCCCGTGCCGGGCGGCTTCCGGCGGTAAGGTGTCACCCGTGGGTTTGGACTTTACGGCGATCGATTTCGAAACGGCGAACGGCTTCAGGGGCTCGCCCTGCGCAGTGGGGCTGACAAAGGTCCGCGGCGGCAGGATCGTCGAGGAGGCGTCCTGGCTGATGCGGCCGCCCGCGAACCACGACCACTTCGACTTCCACAACGTGCGCATCCACGGCATCAGCGCCGGGGACGTCGCCGGCCAGCCCCGCTTCGGCGACCTGTTCCCGGAAATCGGTGCCTTCATCGGTGACGACGTGCTCGCGGCCCACAACGCTGCGTTCGACCTTGGCGTGATCCGGTCGGCCCTGGAGGTGTCCGGCCTCCCGGGCCCCGCGTACGACTACGTGTGCACCGTGATGCTGTCGCGGCGCTGCTATTCACTGGTCTCCAACTCGCTGCCCTTCGCCGCCGAGGAAGCGGGGGTGCCGCTGGTCAGGCATCACGACGCCGGGGAGGACGCCCGTGCCTGCGCAGGCATCCTTATCGACATCGCCCGGCGGAACGGCGCCAACAGCCTGGCCGAGCTCTACCTCTCGCTGGGACTGGCCATGCCGCGCCAGCAGGCATTCGATCCCGCCGTCGACCCGCTGTCGAAGCAGAGCCTTACCGCCCTTGCCGGCGGCTCGGCGAACGGTGCAGCCCTGGTCCGTCCGTTCCAGGCGGGCTGGCCGGAGGAAGGGATCAACCCCGAGCCCAACCCGGACGCCGAACCCGGGCATCCCCTCTACGGGCAGACCGTGGTGTTCACCGGGCAGCTCTCCATCGCCCGGCCCGAGGCCAAAGCCAGGTCCGCCGACATGGGCGCGCGGACCGAAAGCAGGGTCACCGGCCGCACCACCGTCCTGGTGGTGGGGGACGGGTTCGTGGCCTCGGACCTGCGCTCGGGGAGGCTGACCGGCAAGGCGCGCCGGGTCCTGGAACTGCACGAGCGGGGACAGGCCATCGAGGTGCTGTCCGAAGGTGAGTTCCTGCAGATGGTGGGAAGCATGGCGGGCGCCGCGGCACTGTAGGACCGGCCAGGATTTACCGGCCCATGGTCACGCGGGGCAACAATTCTTCCACCGACCGCGGGCCCGCTCCTAGCCTTGCAGCATGAGCCTGTTTGCCTTCCCCCACCCCGTCAACGAATACGCGGCCCGCGTCACGGCGGGCCTGGTGGTGCCGGCGGCCCTCGCCACCGCTGCGGCCGGCTCGGGATGGGGACTGGCTGCCATTGCCGCGGGATTCTGGCTCCGGGTGCTGTTTGGCCCGCGCGTCTCGCCCCTGGCCCTGCTGTCCACCCGGATCATCACGCCCAGGCTGGGGAAGGTGAAGCTGGTACCCGGGCCGCCCAAGCGTTTTGCGCAGGGACTCGGCGCCGCGGTCTCGTCCGCCGCGCTGGTCCTGTTCCTCGCGGGAGCGGTGCCCGCAGCGTGGGCGGTCCTCGGGCTGCTGATCGTGGCGGCCTCGCTGGAGGCGTTCCTTGGCTTCTGCCTGGGGTGCGTCGTCTTCGGCGGTCTTCAGCGGCTGCGGCTGATCCCGGACGATGTATGCGAAGCCTGCAACAACATCAGCCTTCGCCGGTAGTCACCCGTACCAGCAGGTCCGCCATGCCGCGGATGACCTCGGGGGCTTCAAGCGCCTCCAGCCAGCCGTCCGGCAGGCAGGCCTCCCCGTAGTAGGCCCCCAGGATGTTGCCGGCCACCGAGCCGGTGGAGTCGCTGTCGCCGCTGTGGTTGACCGCCACGGCCAGGGCGTCACGGAAGTGCGCGTCGGGGGAGGAGTCCGCGCCGGCCGGAGAAGTCGCCAGCACGGCGTACAGGGCCACGGCCAGGGCCTCTTCGGCGACCCAGCCCTCGCCCAGCTCAGCCACCAGTTCCTCGGGCGTGACGATGCCCTGCCCGGCGAGCCTGATCGCTGCGTTCAGCCGGCCCGGCAGCTCGGGAGCGACGCCGTCCATGGACGAGGCGTGGGATGCCACCGCTGTGGCAGCGTCCGCCAGCGCCTCGCCGGCCACCAGCCGGTGGATCAGGAGGCTGAAGATCCCGGCACTCTGGCGGGCCGACGGATGGCCGTGCGTCAGGGCGGCGGCGTCGGCACTGAGCTTGTAGACGGCGTCGGGCGTGACATGCGGGACGAGCCCGAACGGAGCCGAGCGCATCACCGTGCCGCAGCCCTTCGAGTCCGGGTTCACGGGCCGGGCAGCGGTGCCCATCTCACCGGTGGCCAGCCCCGATATGCAGGCGTTGCCGGGGTGGCGGCGCTGGTGCAGCACTGTGTGGCCGTCGATCCAGCGCGGCTGCGGGGCCGGCGCCGCAGGGTCGGGAGTCTCGCCCTGGGTTGCAAGCCAGCGCAGGTAGGCCAGCCACAGGCAGGCGTTGACGTCGGCGCCCACGCCGGAGTTGGCCCATTCGAGCGCCTCCACGAGGCCGTCCACCGTGTACAGGGTCATCTGGGTGTCGTCCGAGAAGTGGCTGCCGCCCCCGAGAGCCTCGAACCCGGTGAGCCCGTCCGCTCCGAACCGGCGGCGGATCTCGGTGATGGGATCGAATTCCACGGCGTAGCCCAGGGAATCGCCCAGCGCGCCGCCCAGCAGGCAGCCGTGGATGCGGGACTTCAGCGCAGGTACGGCGGTGTCAAAGCTCATGCAGTCAATGTACCTGTCCGGACGCACGGGCGAGGCACCCCGGCACCGTCCAGCGAACGTCCAGCCGCGGCTGGAATAATGCTGGGGTTGCCTGCGGCAGCACCCCCACGGCCCCTACCCGAAGGTTCCCCATGAGCAGCTCCGCCCCCGACCGCCACGACGACCTGCCCGGCCCGTCCGCAGCCGCACGTCCGGGACTGCTGCCCAGGCTCGGCGCCGAAGCGTTCGGCACTCTTTTCATCACGGTGGCCGGGCTGGGTGTTCCGCTGTTCAGCATCCCGCAGTCCAGCCCCCTTCCGGCGGCGCTCGCAGCCGGGCTCGCCGTCACGGCGGCCATGCTCGCCGTCGGGCATGTCTCGGGCGGACACTTCAACCCGGCCATCACCCTGGGCCACCTCCTGGCCGGGCGAATCCGTGCCGGAGCCGCGGCAGCCTACGCGGTGGCACAGCTTGCCGGCGCGCTGGTGGGCGGGCTGGTCCTTTTCGCCGTCCTGCGGACCCTGCCGGGCATTGCGGACAGCCGGACGGCGTTCGACACCGTCACCGCCGGTTTCGGCGAACATTCCATCATCCAGGCCCCTGTGGCGGCCGTCCTCCTCCTGGAGGTGCTCGGCGCGGCGATCATCGTGGGCGTCTTCCTCGGCGCCGCGGCGCGCGGACGTGCCGGAACCGCCGTCGCCCCCGTCGCCGTGGGCCTGACCTTCGCAGCCCTCCTGCAGCTGGGCCAGGCCGTGGGCAACCTGCCGTTCAACCCGGCCCGCGCTGCAGCGTCCGCCGTCTTCAGCTCCGGCTGGGCCGTGGAGCAGTTCTGGGTCTTCCTGGTGGCGCCCCTCGCCGGCGCGGCGATCGCAGGACTGCTCGTCCGCATCTTCACCGGCAGCCAGGCACCCGCTGCCCCCGCCGCCGCCGCGGAGCAGCCCGCCGCAGCCGGGATGGACGACGCCGGCAGTGCAGAAGTGCCGGCCGCCGGCTCACAGCCCGGTGCCGGGGCCCGGCAGGGTTCCGCGGAACGGACCACCCGGGAGGGTGCAGCGGGCCGCGGCGATGGCGCTGCCGCACGCCCGGAACCGGTCAATGAGGCGCAGGAGTTCTTTGACGGCAAGCGCAGCTGACGTCCTGCCGCCGGCCGCCGTGGCAGCGGTGGCCGGCACTGTCAGTGGCAGCCGATAACGTGGAATCATGCGGTTACTTCATACCTCGGACTGGCACTTGGGCCGGTCCTTCCACGGAGTGGGCCTCCTGGAAGCCCAGCGTGATTTCGTCAACCAGCTCATCGCGGCTGTTACCCGGCACGGGGTGGACGTTGTCCTGATCGCCGGCGACGTCTACGACCGTGCCCTGCCGGGTGTGGACGTTGTCCGGCTGCTGGATGAGGCGCTGGTGGGAATTACGTCCGCCGGGGCGCAGGTGGTCCTCACCAGCGGAAACCACGACTCCGCCATCCGGCTGGGCTTCGCTGCCCGGCTGCTGGAGCGCGGCGGAGTCCACCTTCGAACCCGAGTGCCGGACCTGGACCAGCCTCTGGTGCTGCCGCTTGGCAAGGACGGCGCCGCACAGGACGCCGTGGCCGCCATCTACGGCATGCCCTGGCTGGAACCGCGGCTCGTGGCCGAACAGCTGGGCGTCGAATCCGCCACCCATTTCGACGTGACGCGGGCCGCCACCGCAATGATCCGTGCGGACATCGAACGCCGCTCCGGTTCTGCCGTGGTCCGCTCCGTGGTGCTGGCGCACACCTTCGCCAGTGGAGGCATCAGCTCCGACAGTGAACGCGACATCAGCATCGGCGGCGTGGGAGCGGTCCCGCTGGACCTGTTCGACGGTTTCGACTACACGGCGCTGGGCCACCTGCACGGCCGCCAGTCGCTCGCGCCGGGCGTCAGGTATTCCGGCTCGCCGTTGGCGTATTCCTTCTCGGAAGCAGGCCACCGGAAGGGCGCGTGGCTGGTGGACCTGGGCCCCGAGGGCGTTACGGGCGTGGAGGAACTCCACTGGGAGGCACCGCACCTCCTGGCCGTCCTGAGGGGAACCCTGGATGATCTGCTGGAGTCAGCCGACCATGCCTGGGCGGAAACCGCCTACTGCCAGGTCACCTTGACCGATCACCAGCGGCCCGCCCGCGCCATGGAGCGGCTCCGGACCCGGTTCCCGGACACCCTGGTGCTGGGCTTCGATCCCGAGGGCGGCCCGGCGGCAGCGTCCGCCACCTACAGCAGCAGGCTTGCCCAGGCGCCGGACGACCTCGCGGTTTGCTGCGGCTTCCTGGAGCACGTCCGCGGCCGCGCCGCAGACGAGGCCGAACGGGCCGCGCTCGCCGCTGCGCTGGAGAACGTCCGCCTGCAGGAGGCAGCACAATGAGGATCCACCGCCTTCTCATATCCGGATTCGGGCCGTTTGCAGGAACCGAGGACATCGACTTCGATGAGCTCAGCGGGCACGGGCTCTTCCTCCTCAACGGGCCCACCGGAGCGGGCAAGACCAGCGTCCTGGATGCCATCTGCTTTGCACTGTACGGCTCCGTTCCCGGCGCGAGGCAGGACGGCAAACGCCTGCGGAGCGATCACGCCGACCCCGCCCGGGAACCGTCGGTCACCCTCGAATTCTCCGCCCAGGGCCGCCGCTTCGAAGTCACCCGGTCACCCGCATGGGACAAGCCAAGCCTTCGTGGCAAAAAGGGCTTCACCCTCCAGCAGGCCAAGACGCTCCTGCGGGAACGCACGGACGGGGCCTGGGTCGAAAAGTCGGCGCGCAACGATGAAGCCGGCGCCGAAATCACCGCCGTGCTGGGCATGGACCGCGAGCAGTTCACCCGCGTGGTGATGCTGCCGCAGGGTGACTTTGCCGCCTTCCTGCGCTCCAAGGCCACTGACCGGCTGGACCTGCTGCAGAAACTTTTCGGGACGCAGCGCTATGAAGCAGTGGAACAGGAACTGTCCCGCCAGGCGCAGGCCGCCCGCGAGGACGTGGCTGCCGTGGCGGCCCAGCTTGAACTCCTCACTGCCCGGGCCGAAGCGGAAGCGGCCGCCGTGGACCTGCCGTCGGAGGGGCCTCCGCCGGCCGGGGACGCACAAACACGGCTGGACTGGATGCACGCCGCCGTGGAACGGCGGCTGGAGGAACTGACCGCTGCCATGGAAGCAACGGAGGAAGTCCGGCGTGAACGGGCCCTCGCTGTGGAACAGGAAACCGGTCGCAGGGAGCGGCGGCGCCGGCTGCAGGCAGCACGGGAACGGCAGGAAGCCGTCCTGCAGGCAGCACCCCGCCTCGAGGAGTTGGCCGAACGCCTGTCCCGCCACCGCCAGGCCGAGGTCCTGGAAGGCCTGTTGAAGAACGTCGATGCCGCCAACAGCAAGGTCCAGGCGGCAGCCAGGGGTGCTGAATCGGCGCTCGCGTTCCTTCGGCTGGCGGCGGCCCAGGACCCTGAACTCGCGGCCCTGGACGTGGACCCCGGGCTGGATGTCCCGGACGGCAGCCCGGACGGCAGCCCGGACAACGGCCCGGACGTGTCCGGTTCCGCCGGCCCGGCACCGGGCGCCGGGCCGCAGCGCGCGGCCGTCGCGTCGGCTGTCCCGTCCTCCGCGGCGGACGAACTGGGGCGGCTTCGCTCATTGCTGGCCGTCGTCGAGGCACGGCTGCCCGACGAAGACCGGCTGAAGGCGCTGCACCGGAGGCACAGCGACCTTGCAGGGCAGCAGGTGGAACTGACGTCCGCCGTCGCTGAATTGAAGGCCCGCAGCACCGGCCTCAACAGCCAACGGACAGAGCTTGAGGCGGCTGTTGCCCCGCTGGAGCAGCTTGCCGGCGCCGCGGCACTCCGCAGCAAGGAAGCGGCAGCGGCAGCGGAACTGCTGGACGTGGTACGGCGCCACCGGGCGGCCGTCACGGCCCGGGCTGGCGTGCAGCGTCGCTGCGACACCGCCAAAGCAGTCATGCTGGAAGCCAAACAGCAATGGCTGGACCTGCGGGAGGAGCGCCTCAGCAACGCAGCGGCCGAGCTCGCCGCCAAGCTCGCGGCAGGGGAGCCGTGTGCGGTCTGCGGAAGCGTGGACCACCCGGCGCCGGCAGCGGGCGGGACAGGTGGTCCAGGCCTCGCCCAGGCGGAGGACGCGGCGCACCAGGCGTACGAAGCCGCCGATGACGCCTTTACCCGCGTGGGTGCCGAGCTGGCTGAAGCCGGGCAGCAGGTCGCGGTGCTGGCCGGACAGGGCGGCGACACCCCCGAAGAGGAAGCCCAGGCCGCTGCCGTCCTGGCCCGCACCGCGGCTGCGGAAGCTGACCAGGCGGCAGCCGAACTTGCCGGAATCCGCCGGCAGCTGGAATCCATCGACCAAGCCATCACAGAAACCGCGGACGCACGCGCCACAGCCGAGTCCCGCCTGGTTCAGGCGGAATCGTCGCTGGCCGAAGTCGCCGGCCAGGCCCAGGCTTTGGACGAGGCCTTGGCGGGGCTCCGGGCCGGGCACCCCACCCTCGCCCGGCGGCTGAAGGCATTGGAGGGCTCCGTGTCAGTACTGGACAAGGCCGTCGAGGCGCAGGAGTTGCTGGACGCAGCCGTTGCCCGGGCCGCAGAGGCCCAGGCGCAACTGGGTGAGGCACTGCCCGGGGCAGGCTTCAGCACGGACGAGGAAGCACGGCTGCAATTGCTCGGCAGTGCCGAGGCCGCCCGGCTCCAGGCCGAGGTGCGTGCCGGGCAGGATGAAGCCGCAAGGGTCAGGGAACTGCTCGCGGCGGAGGACATCGTCCGTGCCCTGGACGAACAGTCGGAAGGGTTTGAACCAGACGATTCCCGTCTTGCCGTCCTCGAAGAGCAAGCCGCCGGCGCGCGCGAGCAGGCGCGCCAGGCGGATCTTGCCGCTGGCCTGGCGTCCCGGTGCCTGGCCTCCCTGGCGGCCATCGGCAAGGAGTACGAAACCCTGGCGGGGTCGGCCAGGGAACCGGCGGAACGGGCGCAGATGCTCGCCGGACTGGCTGACGCCGCTGCCGGGCGCGGTGAGAACACATACCGGATGAGCTTGAACAGCTACGTCCTGGCGGCCCGGCTGGAACAGGTGGCCATCGCCGCGTCCGAGCGGCTCGTGGCGATGAGCGACGGCAGGTACCTGCTGCAGCACACCGACGCCAAGGCCGCTCGCGGTGCGAAGTCCGGGCTGGGGCTGGAAGTCGTGGACCAGTGGACAGGGTACCGGCGCGACACCTCCACCCTGTCCGGCGGAGAATCCTTCATGGCTTCCCTGTCGCTGGCGCTGGGCCTCGCCGACGTCGTGCAGCAGGAGGCCGGGGGAGTCGAAATCGAGACCCTGTTCGTGGACGAAGGCTTCGGCAGCCTGGACGAACAGGCGCTGGAACAGGTGATGGACGCCCTGGAAGGGTTGCGGGACGGCGGGCGCGTGGTGGGACTGGTCAGCCATGTGGGCGGAATGAAGCAGCGGATCGGTACCCAGCTGCAAGTGATCAAGCGGCGGAACGGATCAACACTCCGGATCTCCGAGACAGCGGATCCGGCGGCCTGACCCGGGCGGGGCCAGGCCGCCTGATTCCCGCCGCCCGGACGGTGCAGGCTCTGAGCCGGCCGCTGCGCCGGTACCCGCCTGCGCCGGACGTGCCATGTGCAGGGCACGGCGTAGAATGGCTGGGTTACCGGGTTGCGCGCATCGGGAGGAGGGACGATGCGCACGCTACGAACGAGCCCGGAATTGACTTCACATACCCCTTCTTCAACGTCTCCCGCCCCGCAGCCTTCCGCAGCCGTCTCCGTACCCCGGCCTGACGCCTCCGACGCCGCTGCCCGCACCAACACCGGACGGTTTGCCCGGCTTCCGCTGCTGGCGGGACGAAGCTTCATCCCCCTTGGACTGCTGGCCCGGCTTCCGCTGGCCATGCTGACGGTGGGCACGCTCACCATGGTCACCTCCGTCAGCGGGTCCTACGCCGCCGGCGGGACAGCAGCAGGGGCGGTGGGAATCGGGTCGGCACTGGGCGCCCCGGTGCTGGGCTCCCTGGCCGACCGGCGGGGCCAACGGCCCGTGCTGCTGGCGGCCGCCGTCGTCAACACCATTGCCGTGGCCGCCCTGATCCTGGCAGCCGCGGCAGCCGGAACGTCAGGCGGACCCGTCGGCGCTGTCCTGGCTGCTGCACTGGTTGCCGGAGCCAGTTCGCCGCAGGTAGGCCCGCTGGCCCGTGTCCGGTGGATGGCCCTGGTGGCACGCGAACCCGCGGAGAACACGTCCCGCGACCTTGACACGGCATTGTCCTACGAAAGCACGGCAGACGAGATCACGTTCGTGCTGGGACCGGCGCTGGTGGGGATCCTGGCCAGCCTGGTGGCACCCTGGCTGCCCCTGGCGGTGGCTGCCGCCATGACGGTGGTCCTGGTGCCGGCCTTCGCCGTGCACCCTACCCACCGTGCCGTCCGGCCCGCCGCCCGGAAGGCAGCGGGAATTAGGGGCCGCGGCCGGAAGTTCCCCGCCGCCGTCGCCCTGCCCGTAGTCGCCATGGTGTGCATGGGAACGTTCTTCGGCTCCACCCAGGCAGCCCTGAGTTCGTTTTCTGCCACGCTGGCCGGTTCCGAGATCGCCGGCCTGCTGTACGCGGCGATGGGCCTCAGCTCCGCGGCCGCTGCACTGTCGGTGGCCTACTGGCCGCGCACCTTCGCCCTTGCCTGGCGCTGGGCGGTGTCTGCAGGGCTGATGGCACTGCTGGCAGCGCTGCTCCTGCTGCCGGGTTCGCTCACCTCGATGGTGGTGGTCCTGCTCATCCTGGGGATACCGGTGGGCCCGGTGATGGTGACGGTGTTCACGGTGGGCGGGGTGCTGGCGCCCTCCGGGCGGCTGGGCACGGTCATGACCGCGCTGGCCAGCGGGATCGTGGCCGGCACGGCGCTGGGTTCTTCCATCGGCGGCCACCTCGCGCAGGACGGCGGCCACCACGCGGCGTTCCTGGTGCCGATCGCGGCAGCACTGGCCTTGGCGCTGCTGGGTGCAGCTGCCGCCGTCGTGCTGCGGAGGCGCCGCACCGACGCCCTGGCCTGACCGGGGCCGCGGCGGGGGAAGGGGCGGTCAGGCCAGCTGGGCCTGGATCCTGGCCGCGCTGTCCCTGATGGCCGCACCCACCGTTTCAGGGTCCTGGGTGGAGCGGATGTAGACGACAGCAAGGGCTGCCGGACGCCCGCCGGGAACCCGGACCGGGGCGGCCAGGGAGGAAACGCCGGCGATGACCTCGTCGTGGCTGGCCGAGTAGCCCCGCTCGCGGGCCTTCTGCGCCTCGGGCCGGTACGGGATGCCGGTTCCCAGCCGGTCCCATTCGGCTTCCGTGAGGGCGGACTGGATGGCAATGCCGGGCGCCCCGGCGTTGATGGGGTGGCGGGTACCGGGCCGTTGGGCCACGGAAGCTCCGGAGTGGCGCGGTTCCACCGTGACAAGCGTGATGCAGTCATGGTGGTCCCACACCGCCACGAACGCGGTCATGTCCAGCGAATTGGCCAGTTGGGTGAGCTCGGGAAGGGCGGCACTTTGCAGGTTCCGGGACACTCCGCGGGCAAGGACCGCCAGGCCGGGCCCGGGCTGGACCCGGCCCGCATCGTCGCGGACCAGCAGGGAATGGTCCTCCAGGGTGCGCAGGATGCGGTAGGCCACCGAGCGGTGCACTCCCATGGCCTCGGCCAGTTCGGCGATCGTCAGCGGGCCCGGGGCGGCCGCGAGGATCTCGAGGGCACGGATGCCGCGCGAAAGGGTCTGGGAGGGAGAAGCCTGCGGGGCCGCCTCAGCCTTGGCTGCTGCTGGAGGAGTCATGCTGTCCATCCTAGGTGGGAGCTCCGGGAGTGACCCTTGTCTCATCACACCCTACGCGCTAATGTCCTCATTACGAACTTGCGATTCGAATATAGAACTGATTCCCTCGCGGGTGATCTGATAAGTCGGCTGGATCCGTGTTCCGCATCACAAATCCGTAGTACCCTACTAACTAACTGACCGTTCTGTCGGTAATTATGAAGGCGTCGGGTGGCATTGCTGCCCAATAAACAATGGAGTTTCAATGACCTCACCTTCCCAGGTGGATACGCTCTCCGGACCCAGCACGCGGCGGGAGGAACGCAAGGTCCTCGCCGGCACCCTCGTCGGCACCACGATCGAGTGGTACGACTTCTTTATCTTTGCCCAGCTGACGGCAACGCTGCTGTCCCCGCTGTTCCTGGCTCCGCTCAACGAGTCCAATCCCGGCCTGGCGCAGATCCTGTCCTTCGCGCTCATCGGCATCAGCTTCCTCTTCCGGCCGCTTGGCGCCGTGATCGCGGGCCACCTGGGGGACCGGCTCGGCCGCAAGGCAATGCTGGTGTTCACCCTGGTCATGATGGGTGCTGCCACGGCACTGATTGGCATGCTCCCCACGTACGCACAGATCGGCGCCTGGGCGCCGGTCCTGCTCATCCTGCTGCGCGTCATCCAGGGATTCTCCGCTGGTGGCGAGTGGGGCGGTGCGGCGCTGATGGCTGTCGAGCATGCGCCGCTGAACAAGCGCGGACTGTTCGGCGCCTATCCGCAGATCGGCGTCCCTGTCGGCATGATCCTGGCCACCGGCCTGCTCTTCTTCCTCAACAGCAGCATGTCCAAGGAAGACTTCGCCGCCTGGGGCTGGCGCGTTCCGTTCCTGCTGTCCATCGTCCTGATCGTGGTGGGCTACCTGATCCGGCGCGCCGTGGCGGAGAGCCCGGTCTTCCAGGAGATGGCCCTGCGCAAGAAGGAAAGCAAGGCACCGCTGGGTGAACTCATCCGCAGCCACAAGCGGCCCGTGCTCTACTCCACGCTCATCTTCATCGGCAACAACGCGGCCGGCTACCTGCTGATCGCGTTCTTCATCTCCTACGCCACCCGCACCCTGAAGATGCCCACCCCGCAGGTCCTGCTGGCCACCACGCTCGCGTCCTTCGGCTGGCTCATCTTCACGCTGGTGGGCGGCTGGCTCTCCGACCGGATCGGCCGCGTCAAGACCTTCCTGATCGGCTACGCCATCGTCTTCGCCTGGATGCTGCCCATGTTCGCCCTGATCGACACCAGGAACATCTGGCTCTACGGCGTGGCCCTGTTCGTGCTGACCGTGGGGCTCGGGCTCTCCTACGGCCCGATGTCAGCCATGTATGCGGAGATGTTCCCCGCCAACGTCCGCTACTCCGGCATCTCCATCGGCTACGCATTCGGTGCCATCCTGGGCGGTGCCTTCGCGGCCACCATCGCCGAGTCCCTGCTGCAGAGCACCAAGTGGGCCGGGTCCATCGGCATCTACATCATGGTGCTGTGCGTCATCTCGGCCATCGGCGTCATCCTCGCCAAGGAGACCAAGGGGCGTCCGCTGGGCGTCAGCAGCCACCACTAGGCACCGCCCCGACGGCGGAAGCCGGCAGGGGAGCCCCGCAGGAATCCACGACGGCGGGCCGGACCACAGCGGTCCGGCCCGCCGCCTCATGGGGTCAGGTAGCTGATGGCGTCGTCGTCCGTCAGCTGCTCGAAATGGCGGTAGAAGCTGCCCACCGCCCGGAACTTTCCCGGAACGTGCAGGCAGAAGACGGCGTCACACACGCGTTCCACGGAGGCCTCGGCGTCGATGGACCCCACCGGAGCGGCGGCCGCCACCACAGCCGCGCCCCCTTCGCGGACCGCTTCGACGGCGGCACGCATGGTGGCGCCGGTGGCGAGCCCGTCGTCGACGAGCAGGACTGTCTTGCCGGCAAGGTTCAGCGACGCGCCGGGGTAGAGCGCGGCACGGCGCAGGAGTTCGGCACGTTCCCGTTCCTCGACCCCGTCCAGCCATTCGCGCCGGACGCCGTGCTCGAGCACCCGGTCCAGGAGCGGTTTGTTGATCAGCCGGACAGTGCGCCCGCGGTCCCAGGCCAGGGCGCCGTAGGCTGTCTCCTCAAGGCCCGGTATGCCCAGTTTGCGGACCAGGACGGCCCCCAGGGGGAGGTATAGGGCCTTGGCCACGGCGGCGGCCACCGGTATCCCGCCGCGGGCCAGGCCAAGCACCACGGTGTTGGGCCGTTCCCTGAACTGCGGCAGCACGGCAGCCAGGCGTTCTCCCGCCTCGGTCCGGTCCTCGAATCGCGTACCCATCTGCCCCTCCAGGCTCATACGGCCCTCTGTTTCCAGCCTACCGCCGACGACGGGCAGGAGGCGCCGGCCTTTTTGCCTTGGCGGGCCCGGCCGGCGCCGGGCCGGTCAAACCGAAAGGAACGTGATGGCGGCCTGTTTGAAGGCCCGGCTGGTCACGGCGTTGGTGTGGTTGCGGCCGGGCAGGACCAGCTGTTCGGCCATGGCGCCGGCACTGTTGGCCAGTTCGGCGAGTTTGGGGAGGCTGCCCAGCCGTTCGTCCTGGTCCCCGGCCACCAGGAGCATCGGAACGTGGGGTACCGCTTCGGCGGGATCGTACGGCTCATCCTTAATGGCTTCCACGAGGGTGAGCAGGGCGAAAATGTTGTTCGTGGGCAGCAGTTGCGCCATCTTCAGCAGGCGGGCGGTGGACTCGTCGGCGATCGGCGTCCCGTCCGCCAGGTAGTCCTGCGCGGCCCGCAGGTCGAATTCGGCCAGCGGGTCGGAGATGTTGGGGCCGCCCAGGACCAGGCGGTGCACCAGTTCGGGCTGCGTCGAGGCGAACTCCCAGGCGAGGCGGGACCCCAGAGAGTACCCCACGATGTCCAGTCCGCTGGAAGGGTCGCCCTCGTGCAGGGGCCGCGCGCCGGCGTCGAACGCGGCCTGCAGCAGGTCCGCGCGGATGCGGCTGGGGGAGTAGGAATCGCGGTCCTCGGGAGCACCGCTGCGGCCGTGGCCGGGCAGGTCCACGGTGATCACGCGTCGTCCGGCCTCCAGCAGGGCGGCCACCCACCCGGTGTCCTCCCAGTTGAGCTTGCCCGAGGAAGAGAAGCCGTGGAGCAGCAGCACGGGCCGCAGGCCGGCGTCGTCGGCGGGGTCGTGCACGGCTACGAACATTTGTGGATCGGTGCCCTCCACGGTGTGCGCCTGCTGTTGGCCGGTGTGCCTGCCGCTCATGGTGTCAGTCCTCATCAACTCGAACACGGTGGGCGGCCTGGGCGCAGGGATTGCGCCGGCCGCCGAAGGTAGGCACCACTCTACCGGCCGGGCCGGTACGTCCGCGTCACCGCGAGGGCTGCCGGCGGCCACTGACGCGGGCACCGATGGCGCTGGCCAGGGCGATTCCGGCGATCAGCGCAAAGGTGCTCAAAAGCTGGACCCGGCTGTCCTCGGCGCTGAAGCCGACCACGAAGATCAGCCCCAACAGGACCAGCCCCAGGATGGTCAGGGCCGGGAAGCCTTTCATCTTGAGCGGCAGCGGGGTGCCTTCCCGTGCCGCCCGGCGCCGGAGGATCAACTGGGACACCAGGGCGCTGCCCCACACCACCAGGCAGGTGGAGCCCACGAGCTGGAACAAGGCAGGAAGGACCCGGTCAGGGAAGAGCAGTTCCAGGACGGTGGCAACAAAACCGAAGGCTACGGAGACGCCTACCGCCAGCATGGGCACCCCGGCGCCGCTGAGCCGGGTCAGGAAGGGCGGCGCTTCGCCGCGCTGGGCAAGCGAATAAGCCATCCTGGACGCGCCATACAGGTTGGCGTTGAGCGCGGACAGCAGGGCGACGACGGCGACCAGCGTGATCGCTGTGGCCGCACCGGGGATGCGGGCCGCGTCCAGCACCCCGGCAAAGGGGGACGCCAGGCCTTCCGAAGTGGCGGGGAGGACGGCGGCGATCACGAAGACGGAGCCGATGTAGAAGACCAGGATGCGCCAGACGACAGTGCGGATGGCCTTGCCGACGCTGCGCTCCGGGTCCTGGGTTTCGGCCGCCGCCACCGAGACGATTTCCGTGCCGCCGAAGGCGAAGATCACCACGAACAGGGCCGCGGCGATGCCGCCCAGGCCCTGCGGCGCGAAGTCGGTGGTGAGGTTGGCCAGGCCGGGGGAGGCCACATCCGGAAGGATGCCCAGGAGCAAGGCCGCGCCGACAGCCAGGAACAGCACGATCGCGGCAACCTTCAGGATGGCGAACCAGAACTCAAACTCGCCGAAGTTCCGGACACCGGCGAGGTTGATGGCCGTGAAGAGCACCATGAAGGCCAAGGACAACGCCCAGACGGGGACCGCCGGCCAGACGGTGTACAGCAGTCCGGCGGCACCGAGGGCCTCGGCGGCAATCACCACCACCAGCTGCAGCCACCACAGCCAGCCGATGGTGGCCCCGGCGGTCCTGCCCAGGGCCCGTTCGGCGTAGACCGAAAAGGCTCCGCTGTTGGGCTGGGCCGCGGCCATTTCGCCCAGGGCCCACATCACCAGGATGATGAGCGTTCCCGCCACCAGGTAGGACACCAGCACGGCGGGACCGGCGGCCTGTATGCCTGCGCCGGAGCCAAGGAAGAGCCCGGCGCCAATGGCGCTGCCCAGTCCCATCATGGTCAGCTGCCGGGGACGGAGGGTGTGTCCCAGGTGGCGTTCGGAGAGGGGCGGGGCGGACTTCGACGTCATGGTGCGGTTGGACCTTCTTGGGGTGTGGATGGAGGTGCCCTGTGGGACCTTCTGAATGTACCCCCTTCCGGAGGGCTGCGGTCACCACGGATCCCCGGGGCCGCTTCCTGCCAGGTCCGGACACATTTCCCAAAGCCGTCTCTCCGGTCGTATTATTAGTTTTAGTCAAATTGACTATAACTACCGAGGCACCCCGGCAAGGGGCCGCCGGCGGCAAGGAAGGCGGTGTTCGGCATGTATTCCACCTCGGCGAATGTTTCCGAACGCCAGGCCGCCCCGCCGTCGCTGGCCATCTCCACCGTGATCTTTGCGCTGCGGCCCAGCGAATCGTCCGGACGGCCCACGCTGTGGCTCCCGCTGGTACGGCGCATCCGCGAGCCGTTCAAGGGGATGTGGGCGCTCCCGGGCGGCCCGCTCACCCACAGCGAATCGCTCCAGGACGCGGCCTCACGGAACCTTCGGGAAACCACCGGCCTGGCCCCCAGCTACCTTGAACAGCTCTACGCGTTCGGCGGCCTGCACCGTTCCCCCACGCAGCGGGTGGTGTCCATCGTGTACTGGGCCCTCGTCCAGCCCACGGAAGCGGCGCTCGCCGACGAATCCGAAAACGTGAAGTGGTTCCGGGCAGACCGGCTCGGCGACCTCGCCTTCGACCACAATGCCATCGTGGATTACGCCCTCTGGCGGCTCCGGAACAAGCTGGCCTACGGGTCCGTGGCGTACCACCTCCTGGGTGAGTACTTCACCCTGGCCCAGGTCCGCGAAGTCTATGAAGCCGTCCTGGACCGGCAGTTGGATCCCGCCAACTTCCGCCGCCAGCTCAAGGCCACCCCCGAAATCGAAGAAACCAACGAATTCCTCCAGGGCGGCAAGCACCGCCCGCCCCGCCTCTACCGCTTCACCGGCCGGCCCGGCCTCGACCCAGACAACAGGAGCACACCATGAGCAGCGTCAACACAGCCATCCAGCTGATCACGCGCGAACAGGCTGAAAAGGGCAGCGCCGCGCGCGGCAGCACCTGCAGCCCGGCCCTCGCCCAGGGCCCGTGGGACTACGACCTGGCAGAAGCCCTGGCAGGCATCCCCGCCTACGGACCCGGAGCCTCCAGCGCCGACGTTGCCCCGGCCGCCACGCCCCGCCAGCGACAGCTGCCCGAGGAATACAAGCTGGCCACCGACGCCGAGCTCGCTGAACGCATCACCGCCGCCAAGGCCGCCCTGGGGGACCGGGCAGTCATCCTGGGCCACTTCTACCAGCGCGACGAGGTCATCCAATACGCTGACTTCGTGGGCGACTCCTTCCAGCTCGCCAACGCGGCCCTGACCCGGCCCGACGCCGAGGCCATCATCTTCTGCGGCGTCCACTTCATGGCCGAAACCGCCGACATCCTGTCCAGGCCGGAGCAGGCGGTCATCCTGCCCAACCTCGCCGCCGGCTGCTCGATGGCGGACATGGCCGACGCCGACTCGGTGGCCGAATGCTGGGAACAGCTGGAGGAGATCTTCGGCACCGAGCCCGACGCCGACGGCCGGGTTCCGGTCATTCCGGTCACCTACATGAACTCCTCGGCAGCCCTCAAGGCCTTCTGCGGGGAACACGGCGGAATCGTCTGCACCTCGTCCAACGCCAGGACCGTGCTCGAGTGGGCCTTCCAGCGGGCACAGCGGGTGCTGTTCTTCCCCGACCAGCACCTGGGCCGCAACACCGCCAAGGCCCTGGGCGTGCCGCTGGAGCGGATGCCCCTGTGGAACCCGCGAAAGGACCTGGGCGGCAACGACGAGCGGGCGCTTCAGGAATCCCGCGTCATCCTGTGGCACGGATTCTGCTCCGTCCACAAACGCTTCAGCGTGGCCCAGATCGAGCAGGCACGCGCCGAGCACCCCGGCGTGCAGGTGATCGTGCACCCCGAGTGCCCCATGGAGGTGGTGGACGCCGCCGATTCCGCCGGTTCCACCGACTTCATCAAGAAGGCCATCGCGGCGGCCACCGAGCCCACCACCTTCGCCATCGGCACCGAGATCAACATGGTCAACAGGCTCGCGGCCGAGTACCCGCAGCACACCATCTTCTGCCTGGACCCGGTGATCTGCCCCTGCTCCACCATGTACAGGATCCACCCCGGCTACCTTGCCTGGGTCCTGGAGGAACTGGTGGCCGGGCGCGTCGTCAACCGCATCACGGTGGACGACGCGGTCCAGTCCAACGCCCGCACCGCACTTGAGCGCATGCTCGCCGCGAGGCCCTGATGAACCGGCGGCTCGTCGTTGCCGGCAGCGGCATCGCCGGACTGTACGCCGCACTTCTGGCCTCCGACATGGGGGCGGACGTGGTGCTGCTGACCAAGGGCAGCCTTGGCCAGAGCAACACCTGGTATGCCCAGGGCGGGATCTCGGCCGTGCTGGCTGACCCCGCGCCCGGCGACACCGTGGCCGCGCACATCCAGGACACCCTGCGCGCCGGTGCCGGACACTGCAACGAAGCCGCCGTCAGGGTGCTCTGCACCGAAGCCCGGCAGGACATTGCTGGGCTGCAGCGCTTCGGCGTTACCTTCGATACCGGGTACGACGGCGGTCCCGCCCTTGGGCTCGAAGCGGCCCACAGCGCGCCGCGCATCCTCCACGCCGGCGGCGACGCGACCGGTGCGCGGGTGGCGGAGGCCCTCATCCGCTCGGTCCTGGCGGCGGAAGCGGACGGGCGCCTCACCATCCTTGCCGGCGCCTGCGCCACCAGCCTGGTGCTCGACGGGCCCCGGGTGGCCGGCCTGGAGTACCTCCACGACGGCGCCACGTCCCGCCTTGACGGGGACGCCGTCCTCCTGGCCACCGGAGGAGCCGGTCAGCTCTTCGCCCAAACCACCAACCCCGCCGTCGCCACCGCCGATGGGCTGGCGCTCGCCGTCCGCGCCGGAGCGGCCGTGGCGGACCTGGAGTTCTTCCAGTTCCACCCCACCTGCCTCGCCGGGACGGAGGCCGCCAGGCTCGACGGGCCACTCCTGATTTCCGAAGCCGTCCGCGGCGAAGGCGCCATCCTGGTCGACGCCGGCGGCCGGCGCTTCATGAAGGCCTACCACCCGGACGCCGAACTGGCACCGCGCGACGTCGTCTCCCGCAGCATCGCGCTGCACCTGGCCAAGCTCGGCAATCCCGCCGGGCACGTCTACCTCGATGCCCGGCCCATCGAGAAAGTGCACGGTCCCGGCTTCCTCCGCAGGCGTTTCCCCACCATCACCGACGCCACGCTCGCCGCCGGCATCGACTGGACCGCCGGCCTGGTCCCGGTGGCCCCCGCCGCCCACTACTGGATGGGCGGCGTCGCCACCGGCCTCTCCGGCCGGACCAGCGTCCCCGGCCTCTACGCCGCCGGCGAAGTGGCCTGCACCGGCGTCCACGGCGCCAACCGGCTGGCCAGCAACTCCCTCCTCGAAGGGCTCGTCTTTGGCCGCCGCGCTGTTGAAGACTTCCTCTCCGGTGAGCCGGGCTGGGTGCCTTCTCGGGGCACCAATGCTCCGCATGCTAGCTCGGCCGCTGGCGGCCTCCCTTTGACGCATGCTTCCGCATCGGTGCCCCGAGAAGCTGAGTGCGCGGTGACCGTCTCTGCTGTATTAGAAGGCGCGCCGCGCGAACCGGAGGCGCCGCGCGGGAGTCGGCTGGTCAGCTTCGGCGGGGGCGTAGGTGGGGGTCCGGATACTCCCTTTTCGCGGGGGGCTCTTCGGTCGTTGATGACTGCCAAGGCCGGTGTGCTGCGGTCGGGTGGACTGTTGTGTGAGGCGGGCCGGACGCTGGACCGCTGGGCCGCCGTCGTGCGTCCCGGTGCTGTGCCCGCCGGAGGCGACCCGGCCGCGCACGAGGACCGCAACCTCCTTTTGGCCGCGCAGCTCCTGGTGGCCGCGGCACTGCACCGGCGCGGTTCCCTCGGTGCCCACCACCGCAGCGATGAACCCGTCGAAACCCTTCCCCTTCCGCCGAAAGCGAGCGTCTCCCATGACTGACCCTGCCGTCATCGACCAGGTCCGTACCCGGCCGGCCCCCGGTACCCTTCCGGCAGCCCCCGTCCGGGATATCCTCGAGCGTGCCTTCGCCGAGGATGCTCCCGCCGGGGACATCACCTCGCAGGTCCTCATCCCGGCCGATGCCCGGGCCACTGCGGTCCTCAACGCCCGCGTTTCCGGCATCTTCAGCGGCGCCACCGTCTTCCGGGACGCCATGCAGCTCGTGGACCCCGCCACGGACGTGGAGCTCCTGGTGCAGGACGGGGAGGCGTTCGACGCCGGCACGCACCTGGCGCGGGTCAGCGGACCGGCACGCTCGGTGCTGCTGGCCGAACGCGTGGCGCTGAACCTGGTCCAGCGGATGTCTGCGATCGCCACCACGACCGCCGGCTTCGTGCGGCTCACCGAAGGCACCCGTGCACGGATTGCCGACACCCGGAAAACCACTCCCGGCCTGCGGATCCTGGAACGTTTCGCCGTGCGCTGCGGCGGGGGAGCCAACCACCGCTACAGCCTCTCCGACGCTGTGCTGGCCAAGGACAACCACCTGGCCGTCATCACCGGCGGCGACTCCGCCAAGCTCACGGACCTCCTGCTGGCAGCCAAGGCCCAGCTGGGTCACACCACGCACTTCGAAGTGGAGGTGGACCGCATGGACCAGATCGAGCCCGTGTTGGCCGCCGGGGTGGACACCATCATGCTTGACAATTTCAGCCTGGACGAGCTGAAGGCCGGGGTGGCCCTGGTTGCCGGACGTGCGCAGGTGGAGGCCAGCGGCAACGTGAACGCCGGCACCGTCGCCGCCATCGCCGCCACCGGCGTGGATGTCATCTCCGTCGGAGCCCTTACCCACACCGTAGCGGCGCTGGACCTCGGGCTGGACGTGGAACTGAGCATGGACCCGGGCATCGGGTGACCCTGTGATCTTCCTGGACGCCGCAGCCACCACCCCCGTCCGCCGGGAAGTGCTGGAAGCCATGTGGCCCTTCCTGACCGGCGACTTCGGCAACCCCTCCAGCCACCACACGCTGGGGGAATCAGCAGCGACCGCGCTCGCTGACGCCCGGTCCTCCGTGGCCGGGTCCCTCGGCTGCCGGCCGGGCGAGGTCATCTTCACCTCCGGCGGCACCGAAGCTGACAACCTTGCCGTCAAGGGCATCGCACTTGCCCGGCAGGCCGCGGACCCGTCCCGGAACCGGGTGGTGATCTCCGCCGTCGAACATCCCGCCGTCGAGGAATCCGCGCGGTACCTCGAACGCTTCCACGGTTTCACGGTTGATGTGGTGCCCGTGGACGGGCAAGGACTCGTGACGCCCCAGGCACTGCGCAGCCTGCTGCGTCCGGAGACAGCCCTGGTCAGCATCATGTACGCCAACAACGAGGTGGGCACGTTGCAGTCCATCGCGGACCTTGCGGCGGCTGCGGCCGGACTCGGCATCCCCTTCCACACTGATGCCGTCCAGGCAGCGGGCTGGCTTCCGCTCGACACCGCCGCCCTGGGAGTGGACGCCCTGAGCCTGTCCGGACATAAGCTTGGCGCACCGAAAGGCTGCGGCGTGCTGTACGTGAAGGGCCGGACCCGCCTGGAACCGCTCCTTCACGGCGGCGGCCAGGAGCGCGGCCGCCGGTCGGGCACGGAAAACGTGGCCGGAGCCGTGGGCCTGGCAGCGGCCCTGGCCCTGGCCGCGGCATCGCAGCGGGAACAGGCCGCACGGGTCACCGCCCTCCGGGACACTTTCATCCGCGCCGTCCTTGCCGGAGTGCCCAACGCGGTCCTGACCGGCCACCCCGAACAGCGGCTGCCTTCCGTGGCTTCCTTCTGCTTCCCCGGCACCAGCGGCGAGTCAGTGCTCCTGGAACTCGAGCGCCAGGGCGTGGTGTGCTCCAGCGGATCCGCCTGCGCCGCAGGGTCGGATGAACCGTCCGCCGTGCTGACGGCGATGGGCATTCCCCGGGAAGTGGCACAAACGGCGGTCCGCTTCAGCTTCAGCCCCACCGTGACAGCCGGTGAACTTGACGCCGCAGGCCGCGCCGTGGCCGCGGCGGTGGCGGGTGTCCGGTCGCTGGGCGCCGGCTGACCCGGCCGGAATTACCGGTGCCGCGCCCTCCGGAAGATCCAGTGCCGGAGCATCGTGAAGCGGACAGCGGTGGCCAGGAAACCGGACAACGTGGTGGTCAGGAGCTCGTCCGCCACGGTGGCGCCGGGGTTGATCCAGTGCAGGACGCCCAGGCTGCCGCCGGTGATGACCAGCGCCACCAGGATGACCACCACACCGTTCAGGTGGTCCCTGATCCGTCGTTGCCCGCCGCTGATCTTGAACGTCAGGCGGCGGTTCAGCGCAGTGTTCAGCAAGGAGGTCAGGACCAGGGCCACCGCGTTGGCCGGTTGCGGGCCAATCCAGGGACGCAAGAGGGCGTAAAGCGCCAGGGACGCTGCGGTGCAGATGACGCCCACCCCGGTGAACCGCACGAGCTGCCGGACCACGGGATAGCGGAAGATCCCCCGGCGCCGGAGCGTGGCAGGACGCCGCTGATCCTGCGGCGTCGCTGTTGCGGCAGGCGCTGCGGTGGTGGAGTCCATCCGTCCACCCTGCCACACCCGGCCCGTGCCGCTGGACCGGGGACCGGCGCGGCGCCGCTTTCATGCCCTCCGGATCAGTACAGTTCGCCCGCCGGAATGTCCACGGCCAGCCGGTTGGAGGGGCCGGGCAGGGGGCACGCCCACGCATCGTTGTAGGCGCAGGACGGGTTGTAGGCAAAGTTGAAGTCAAGGACAAAAGTGGCGTCCGGGCCGGATCCGTTCACGCCATGGAAGGCGCCCTTGATGGTGTCCAGCAGGTACCGGCCCGCTCCGTAGGTGCCGCCGGGCGTGCCGGCGGTCGCATCCCTGAACGGCACGAAGATGCCGCCGCCGTAGCCCTGCAGCTTCCAGACGGCCAGCTGTCCCATCTCGGGCAGGTCGAAGGTGCCCAGCCGCACGAAGTTGACCACGCCGTCCGTGCCCGTTTCCACGCTCATCTCCCGGCCCGCGCCTTCCTTGGTGAGCGGGACGTGGAACCGGTAAATGGGGTCGTAGTCGGCAGTTTTCAGTCCGGAGAACTGCGCCTTGGCCGCAGGTGTCAACGCGGACGCCGGGTGTGTTGCGAACATCAGGTCCCGCTGGTGGCGCCAGTATGAATGCGCTTCCGCAGGGCTGTCCGCAGCTATCCTGCGCACGGTGTCGTAGAGGGCGAACGTCCGCAGCCTCCAGTCGGCGATGTCCAGCGCGGACATTCCCACCACATTGTCCTGGTCCGTGTTGCCCTGGTTGGTCTCCTGCTGTCCGTGCGCCATAGCTTCAGCCTAGCCGCACCCGTCGGCCGTCACGGCGGAACGTCCGACGGCGGCACGGCGGCTTTCGCGGGCAGGGCAACTGGGTGCGGGCCACCCCGGAAACGCCCCGCCGGCTGACCGGCCGGTGCGGGCCACGGCGCTACGCTTGCTGCATGGACAGGCAGGCAGGCGTGGGGAAGGGCAGTGCACGTGGCCGGATTGCGGCCCCGCTGGCGGTGGCCGCCGTGCTCCTTGCCGGCTGCAGCAGCCCGCAGTCCGGCGGAGCCGGATGGACGGCCCAGGCCGGACCGTCAACCTCCCCGCCCGCCGGTGGCACGGACGGGGCGGTTCCCTCCAACGGGGCGCCCGCGTCCGGTTCGCCGCCGGCCGTGGCGTCGACGGCAGCCACGGCCGCCACCTGGAAGACGTTCTCGGACCCGGCCAGGACCGTGAGCTTCGACCTTCCCCAGGACTGGGTGGCCCAGTCCGTCCAGCCCGACGCCGGAACCCTCCCGGGCGCACTGAAAATTGACGTCAAGAAGCCCGACGGCACCTTCATGGCCGCGCTGCGGACCGGACTTCCGCCGTCGTCCGCCGACTGCCCGGACGGCTCCCGGCGGCCCTACACCGTGATCAGCAGCGTTCCCGCGGACATGGCTGCGGGACAGGTGGCGGGCACCATCCCGCCCCGCGTCGTGTTCCGGGTGATCCAGGGCTACCGGTTCTTCGGCTCCTACGGACTCACGAATGTGGTGGGCGGAGCGGACAACCAGGCCTGCGTCCTCCGCAACATCCTTCGGGGACCCGAGGGCAAGGGCGACGTGTCGTTCGGGGACGTGGTGGACCTGAGGGCCTTCGCCCCGGACGAGAAAGTCGCTCCGGCCAAAGCCTTTGACACCCTGGGGGACGCAGCGGCGTATGCCGGCGACGGGGCGGACTTTGCCAATGTCCAGCGGATGCTAATGTCACTGGAGATCAAAAACTAGTCCCGCTGCCCGCCCCCACAGGGTGCTGGGGCGCGGCACTGCTTTCCGACGCCGACACCCCCGGAGATTCATGGAACGCTCTGTTTCCGCACGCCTGGCCTTCCGCACAGTGGCCAACACCAAGGTGGCCATGGCCATCGCAGCGTCGAGGAATGCGGGGTACGACTCGTTCGAGGAATCGCTCTCGGTGGTGGCGGGGGGAGAACAGGTTCCGCTGACGGAGGTCGCCGACCACCACGGCGGACGGTTCCACTACATGGAGTTCGCCGAACCGTCGGAGGTCACCGTGGAGTACTCGGCCACCGTCACCGGGCGGGCCGTGCCGGATGAGGTGTCGCTGGCAGACCTGATCCGCTACGTGCGTCCCAGCCGCTACGCGGAGTCGGACCGGCTGCTGCCCACGGCCTACGCCGAATTCGCCGGCCTCTCCGGCGCGGAGCTGCTGCGCGCCGTGCGCGAATGGGTCAACGGGGAACTCCGCTACATCAGCGGCTCCTCCCGCGGGACCGACGGCGCGGTGGAAACGTTGCTCAGCCGCCGTGGTGTCTGCCGCGACTTCGCCCACCTGGCCATCGCCCTGCTCCGGTCCAAGGACATCCCGGCACGGCTGGCGGCCGTGTACGCTCCCGGTTTGAGCCCCATGGATTTCCATGCGGTGGCCGAAGCCTACGTGGACGGGGCTTGGCACGTCATCGACCCCACGGGGCTCGCCCCGCGGGAATCGATGCTGCGCATTACGGCGGGCCGCGACTCGTCGGACACCGCGTTCCTGTCCACCGTGGGCGGCAGCCTGGTGCTGAACCAGCTCCGCGTCACAGCCACGGTCAATGGAGACCTTCCAGCCGAGGACCCCGCCGCCCTGGTGGCCCTGGGCTGACCGGCCGGCCGCTACCGCGGCAGCGGTCCCAGCGAGTTCCGGAGCTTGTCCGTCAACCGGCGCAGCTCCTTCTGCTCGGCGGGAGTCAACGCGGGCCCTACCAGTGCGGAGATGTCGCGGACGTGTTCGCGGCCAATCTCCTTTTGCAGCTCGCGGCCCTGGTCCGTGAGCTGCAGCAGTACCCCGCGGCCGTCCTCAGGTGCCGGCATCCGGCAGACCAGGCCGCGCTTCTCCAGCCTTTCCACCAGCCGGCTCAGGCTGGACTGGCTGAGGAGGACGTTGTCGTTGAGCTCATTCAGCCGCAGCCAGCCTGACGGGCACCGGGACAGGGTGAAGAGGACGTCGTACTCGTTGAGGGCCAGCTTCTTGAACGCCGGGCCGGCCTGAAGCTTTCGCATGACGGCCACCTGCGCCCTGAACAGCGACTCCCAGGCCTCCGCCGCCAGGCGGACCGGCGAATCGGATTTTCCGGCGGCCATCATGCCTCCGCCGTGGTCTTTTCGGCCTCCGATGCCAGCCGGGAAGCGACCCGCGAAGCGTGGGTGGGCGGTTCCGGCACCTGGGCCGGCTTGCGGTCCGCGTATTCCTTGCGCAGCACCGGGAGCACTTCCTCGCCGAAGAGGTCGAGCTGTTCCAGGACCGTCTTGAGCGGAAGGCCGGCATGGTCGATCAGGAACAGTTGGCGCTGGTAGTCGCCGAAGTACTCGCGGAAGGTAAGCGTCTTCTCGATGACTTCCTGCGGGCTGCCAACGGTCAGCGGGGTCTGGGACGTGAAGTCCTCCAGCGAGGGGCCGTGGCCGTAGACCGGGGCGTTGTCGAAGTAGGGGCGGAATTCGCGCACCGCGTCCTGGGAGTTCTTCCTCATGAAGAACTGTCCGCCGAGGCCGACGATCGCCTGGTCTGCCGTGCCGTGGCCGTAGTGCTCGTACCGCTCGCGGTAGAGCCCGATCAGCTGCTGGTAGTGCTCCTTGGGCCAGAAGATGTTGTTGGCAAAGAACCCGTCCCCGAAGTAGGCCGCCACTTCGGCGATCTGCGGGGTGCGGATGGACCCGTGCCACACGAACGGGGCGACGCCGTCCAGCGGGCGGGGGGTGGAGGTGAAGTTCTGCAGCGGGGTGCGGAACTTGCCGGACCAGTTCACGGTGTCCTCGTCCCACAGCTTCCGCAGCAGGCTGTAGTTTTCGATGGCCAGTTCCACGCCGTCCTGGATGTTCTTCCCGAACCACGGGTAGACCGGAGCGGTGTTGCCGCGGCCCAGGACCAGGTCAACGCGTCCGTCCGAGAGGTGCTGCAGCATGGCGAAGTCCTCCGCGATCTTCACGGGATCGTTCGTGGTGATCAGCGTGGTGGCGGTGGAGAGGATGATCCGCTCCGTCTGCGCGGCAATGTACGCCAGCGTCGTGGTGGGGGAAGAGGAGAAGAAGGGCCGGTTGTGGTGCTCGCCGAGGGCGTAGACGTCCATGCCGATCTCTTCGACCTTCTTCGCGATGGCCACCGAAGCCTTGATCCGCTCGTGCTCGGTGGGGGTGCGGCCCGTGGTGGGGTCCGTGGTGATGTCGCTGACGCTGAAAACACCGATCTGCATGATGTGCCTTTCCGTTCCTGGGCTTCGTGGCTTGCATCCACTCTACTCCAAATTAGATGCATTTGCATCTATTGTGTCCGGTGTAACGCCTGGGCCTGCGGAATATTCCCGCCTTAAACCCGCAGGGCCCGCACCGTTCAATGGTGCGGGCCCTGCGGTCCGGAAACAGCTGCTGCTACTCGGGAGCCCCGGGGGCGGCGCGGCGGCCGCTGACACGCGGCACTTCACCGGTGGTCCAGTCGCGGAACTCGGCGTCGACATCCGATGCCGGCCCAAACTCCGGCCGCTCGTGCAGCTGGCGGCGCAGGGCTTTCTTCTCCCGGCGGCCCTCCACCAGCCGGTAGAGCACCGGAACCAGGATCAGGGTCAGCGCGGTGGAGGAAACCAGGCCGCCGATCACCACCACCGCCAGGGGTTGGGATATGAAGCCCCCGCCGCCGGTTAGGCCCATCGCCATCGGCGTTAGGGCAAACACGGTGGCCAGCGCCGTCATCAGGATGGGCCGCAGGCGCTGCCGTGCTCCGTGACGGATGGCTTCCTCGACGTTCATCCCGGGCAGGGTTGTCCCGGCGGGGCCGGTCCGTGGCTTCCGGTACTGGTTGATCAGGTCGATGAGCACAATGGCATTGGTGACCACAATGCCCACCAGCATCAGCATGCCGATCAGGGACGGCAGGCCGAGGGGGACGCCCGTGACCAACAGCAGCGCCACGGCGCCGGTGGCTGCGAAGGGCACCGAGACCAGCAGGATCAGCGGCTGCACCAGGGATTTGAAGGTGGCCACCATGATGACGTAGACGATGGCGATGGCCGCCAGCAGGGCCAGGCCCAGCTGCCGGAACGACTCTGCCTGCTGGGTGGTGGCACCGCCGATTTCGGCAGTGACACCGGGCGGCAGCTGCACGTCCGCCAGCCGGCCCTGGACTTCGGTGCTGAGGGCCCCCAGGTTTGATCCGGACGGCGTCACCGACACCTTCGCCGTGCGCTGGCCGTTGCTGGCCGTAATCGAAACCGGTACCTCCACCTGTTCCACGGACGCGATGCTGCCCAGTGTCACCGGCCGCCCTGCAGCAGGCAGCGGGATGTTGCGGACAGCTTCGATGCTGGTGAACCTGGTTCCCTGGCCGATCCGGACCGGGTAGTCGTTGGTGTCGATCCGCACCGTGCCGGCGGGCACGGGGCTGATGGTCGCAGCGAGGACTCCGGCCACCTGTTCTTCGTTGAGGCCGGCGGCCACGGCCTTGGCGCGGTCCACCTTGACCTGGACCACGGGCTGGCTGGCAGCGAGGTTGGTCTCCACCTCGCTGGCTCCGGGGACATCCGCCATTGCAGCGACCATCGCATCACTGGCCTTCTGCAGGTCGGCGGTGTTGGCGGCTTTCAGGGTGATGTCCACCGAGGAGGAGGTGCCGAAGCCGCCCTGCTGGGTACCCACGGAGATCTTGCCGGAATCCGGGACCTTGGCCAGTTCCGTCCGGACGGTGTTCTGGAGCTCTGCCTGGTCGGCCTTCTCGTCGGTGACCACTGTAAAGGTCGAGTTCGACGAACCGGACGACACCAGGGCGGCAAACCCGGCCTGGGCATTGCCGGAGGTGACCTGGACGTCCTTGATGCCATCGATGCCGCGCAGCACGCCCTCGAGGCGGACGGCAGCGGCACTGGTGCCCGCCAGGCTGGTCCCGGCCGGCAGCACCTGGCGCACGGTCAGGCTGTTCTGTCCGGAGTTGCCCAGCAGGTTGGTGGCCAGCAGGGGTGTCATGGCGGCGGTGGCGCCCAGGATCAGCACCGCGGCCACCAGCGTGATCACGGGGTGCCTCTGCGTCTTGGTGAGGACGGGCAGGTAGCCGCGCTGGAGCAGGCTGCGCTCCTCCTTTTCCTGGGCCTCCGCCCGGGTAGAGGCTGCCGTGGACGGTTTCGCCGGTGATGCCGCCGGCGCCGGGCCGGTCGCCGCAGCAGGGCTGCGGAGGAACCAGTAGGCCAGCACGGGAACGATGGTGAGCGACACCAGGAGCGAGGCAAGCAGGGCGATGGTCACCGTCAACGCGAAGGGCCGGAAGAGCTCGCCGGCCAGTTCGCCCACGAACGCGATGGGAAGGAACACGGCCACGGTGGTCAGCGTGGATGCGGTGATTGCTCCCGCAACCTCACGGATGGCAGTAAGGATGGCTGTGACCTTGTCCTCGCCGTAGGTGAGGTGGCGCTTGATGTTCTCGATCACCACGATCGAGTCGTCCACCACGCGGCCGATCGCGATGGTCAGCGCGCCCAGGGTGAGGATGTTCAACGAATAGCCGGTGGCGGACAGGCCGATGAAGGTGATCAGCAGGGAGAGCGGGATGGACACGGCCGTCACCAGGGTGGACCGGGCCGAGAGCAGGAACACCAGGATGACGGCGACGGCGAAGCCCAGCCCCAGCAGGCCCTCGGTGGTGAGGTCCTTGATGGATTTCTCAATGAACGGCGCCTGGTCGAACACCGGGGTGAACTTGGCGTTGGAGCCCAGTTCCGCCTCCAGGTCGGCCAGGCTGTCGCGGACGGCATGGGAAATCCCGACGGTGTCCCCTTCGGGCTTCTTGGTGATTGAGACGGCCAGGGTCTCCTCGCCGTTCGTGCGGGTGATTGACGTCCGCTCGTCGTCCTTGATGGACACGTCCGCCACCGAGCCGATGGTTGCGCCGTCCCTGGCTCCGGTGACCGGGAGGGCCTTGACGGCGTCGAGGGAATCCACGGGGCTGCCGATCTGGAGGGAAAGGGTCTTGCCCTGTTCCTCCAGCGTTCCGGCCGGGACCAGCGCCCCGTTATTGCTGAGGGTGTCGCGGAGCGAGCCGATGGTGGCACCGGCTGACGCCATCGCATCATTGCGGGGAAGGATCTCGATGTGCTGGGTGGCGCCGCCGGTGACGTCGGCGCCCCGTACGCCGTCGATCTTCTGCAAACGGGGAACGCTCAGCCGCTCCAGGTCCGCGTTCAGCTCGCTCAGCGGCTTGTCGGAAGAGACCGCCAGGAACACGATGGGAAAATCACTGATGCTGCCCGCGATGGCCTGTGGCTGGACATCGGCCGGCAAGGAACGCTTGGCATTCGAGATGGCCCGGTCAATCTGGTTGCGGGCGCGGTCCAGATTGGACCCGTAGGTGAACGCCAAGGTGATCTGGGATACGCCGTTGCGGGACGTGGAAGACGTGGATTCCAGTCCCTCGACGCCGTTGAGCGCCATTTCCAGCGGGCCGCTGACCTGTTTGTCCACCACCTCGGGCGAGGCTCCCGGCATGGAAGTCAGCACCGTGATCTGCGGGAACTCGATGGACGGGATGAGCTCCTGCTTCAGCGACGTCATGGTGATGACACCGAAGACGGACGCGAAGATGGTGATCAGGGCGATCAGGGCCCGGTTCGCCAGGGACAGGTGGGCCAGCCGGAACATTGCATTGACTCCTCGGGGTTAAGTGCGGCTCGTGCCCGGGAGCCGCCGGCCGGCCCCGGAGGGGTCAGCGGCCCGCGGACACGCTCTCCAGCTGGAGGGACTTCGCCGTTGCGCGCTCGAGCTCCGCGGCCAGGTCCGGATTCTCATCCAGCTTGACCCCATAGCCGGGCATCATGTCCTTCAGCTTGGACTGCCAGCCCTTGAAGTTCTTCGGGAACGTCTTCTGCAGCAGCTCAATCATGATCGGTACAGCGGTGGAGGCACCGGGCGACGCGCCGAGCAGCGCGCCGATGGAGCCGTCGCGGCCGGCGATGACTTCCGTTCCGAACTGCAGGATGCCGCCCTTGTTCGGGTCCTTCTTGATGATCTGTACACGCTGGCCGGCGGTGATGAGTTCCCAATCACCGCCCTTGGCCTCCGGGTAGTACTCGCGGAGCGCTTCGACCTTCTGTTCGTGTTTCTTCACCACTTCCTTGACCAGGTAGGCGGTGAGGTCCATGTTGTCCTTTGCCACGGCCAGCATGGGGATGATGTTGCCCGGCCGGATGGACAGTGGCAGGTCCAGGTAGGAGCCGTTCTTCAGGAAGTTGGTGGAGAAGCCGGCGTAGGGTCCAAACAGAAGGGACCGCTTGCCGTTGACGAACCGGGTGTCCAGGTGGGGTACGGACATGGGCGGTGCGCCCACGGACGCCTGGCCGTAGACCTTGGCGCTGTGCTGCGCCGCGATCGTCTCGTCCGTGCAGCGGAAGAACTGCCCGGACACGGGGAAACCGCCGTAGCCCTTGCTTTCCGGGATGCCTGAAGCCTGGAGCAGGTGCAGGGCACCGCCGCCGGCGCCCACGAAGACGAACTTGGCGTGGATCCGGCCGTGTTCACCGGATTTGGGGTATTTCAGCGTGAGGTCCCAGCCGCCGTCGGACGCGCGGGAGATGCCGGTGACGTCGTGGCCGTAGTTGATTTCGACGCCGTTGTTCCCCAGGTAGGTGGTCAGCTCGCGGGTGAGTGCGCCGAAGTCGACATCGGTGCCCTCGGCGGCGCGGGTGGCGGCGATCTTCTGCTGCGGGTCGCGGCCCTTGACGATGAGCGGGGCCCACTTGGCGATCTGGCCGTGGTCCTCGGAGTACTCCATGCTCCGGAACAGCGTGTGGGGCTTGAGGGCTTCGTAGCGGGTCTTCAGGAACCGCGTGTGGTCGTCGCCGATGACGAAGCTCATGTGCGGGACGGTGTTGATGAAGCCCTTGGGCGAGCCGATGAGGCTGTTGTCCACCAGGTGGGACCAGAACTGGCGGGACAGCTGGAACTGCTCGTTGATGAGCAGTGCCTTGGCAGGGTTGACCGAGCCGTCTTTGGCTGCGGGGGAGTAGTTGAGCTCGCAGAGGGCTGCGTGGCCGGTTCCTGCGTTGTTCCACGGGTCCGAGCTTTCAAGCCCGGGGTGGTCCAGGCGCTCGAACAGGGAGATGGTCCAGTTGGGCTCCAGCTGCTTGAGGAATGCCCCCAGCGTCGCGCTCATGATGCCGCCGCCAATCAGGACGACGTCGGCATGTGGGGTCTTGGAAATGAAGGTCACGATCAGTCTCCGATTGCAGCGGCTCTGGCTGTCACAGAATATCCCCGTCCAGCCCACATACTGAAATTGGGCCGCTCCGTCAAGGCTTTAGCTGCACCTTCGTGAAAACTTCACTTAAGACCGGAGAGGCGGGATAGCTCAGGACCCGGTCGGACAAGGCCAGGGCGGAGATCGGGAAGGCAATGGGCACCGCGGGTACGGTGTCGGCGATCTGGGCGTTGATGGAGCGGTACAGGGCGTCCCGCTCCTCGCCCTCGGGCAGTCCGCGGGCGCGGTTGATCTTGGAGAACACCTGCGGATCCTGGTAGCCGAATTCGCCGTTCTTTTCGCCGAAAAGCGGCCCGACGAAGTTGTCCGCGTCGGAGTAGGACCCGTTCCAGCCCAGCAGGTGCAGGGCGTGGTCACCTGGAGACTGGACCTTCTGCAGGTAGCCGTCCGCCCAATCCACGGGCACGGGGCGGATGTTGAACCCCGCGGCCGTGAGTTGCCTGCTGACTTCGGCGTAGACCTTTTCCGGTGTCGGCAGGTAGGGGCGGGTGACGTTCAGGGGGTAGTAGAACTTGAGTTCCTCGCCGGCGTAGCCGCCTTCCTTCAGGTATTCCTTGGCCTTGGCGGGGTCGTGGCCCAGCTCGGGGGCGTCGTTGTTGAATCCGCTGATCTTGGGTGGAACGAACTGGGTCGCCTTGGCCGTGTTGTCGATGAAGAACCTGCGGATCAGCGTTTCCTTGTCGGTGGCCAGCTCGATGGCCTGCCGGACCTTGAGGTTCTGCAGCACGGGGATGTCCTGGTTGATGCCCACATACATCACCGAGAACGGATCCCGCTGCACAATTTGCTTTCCGCGCTTGACCAACTGGTCGAAGTTGCCCACCGTCACGGCGTCATAACCGTCAACCCTGCCGTCCAGCAGGGCCTGCAGCCGCGTGGTGGGGTGGTCGTAGGCCAGGAAATTGAGGGTGCCGATCTGGCCCCGGTCACCCCAGTACCGCGGGTTGGAGGCAAGGGTGACGCTCTGGTCGTTCCAGGATTTGAAGCTGAACGGGCCGGTACCCACCGGCGCGGAGCCGAAGGCGGAGATGGGCCGGCCTGCACGGGCCTGGTCCAGTACGTCGGCCTTGCCGGCCGCCAGGGCTGCCGGCGAGGCGATGGCGAAGGCGGGCAGGGTCAGGGCCTGCAGGAACGCAGTGAAACGCTGGGTGAGGTCGATCTGGACGGTGGCGGGATCCACGGCCGTGCAGCTCTTGAAGATGGACAGCGCCGCTTCGTCTGAGTGGGCCTTGAAAACGCCCTTGAAGGAGCTGCCCGGCGCCTGCCTGCGCAGCTCGGCCGTGAAGCCGAACCAGCGGTTGAAGTTGGCCACCACGGCGTCGGCGTTGAAGGGTGTGCCGTCCTGGAAGGTGACTCCGGTGCGGAGCTTGAAGGTGTAGGTCCGGCCCTCGTTGGATTCGCTCCACTCGGTGGCCAGCAGCGGCGTTGGCTTGCCGGTGGTCTGGTCCACCCCCACCAGGCCTTCGAGGATCTGCCGGGTGATGCGCTGTGATTCGACGTCGCTGGACAGCGCAGGGTCCAGGCCCAGCGGCTGGGCTGCCGTGCCGAAGTTGAAGGTGGCTGTGGGCTCGGACGGCCCGTCCGAGTCTGGGGACCCCGACGACGGTGATGGCGCCGGAGCGCCGGTGCAGGAGCTTACGCCCCACGCCAGGAAGGCGGCGCCGGCAGCGAGCACCGTCCGCCGCGATGTACTGCTGGTCACCCGAATATCACCCCTGGATCATGCCGGCCCCGCCGGTTGCGGGCCGGGACATAGTCTAGTGGACCGGCCGCAAGGCGCCCGGTCCGGTCAGGAGGACAACGCACGGGCCGGTGCCTTCGTGCCGGGGGCGGGTCCAACGCGCCAAAGCCGGGCCCGCTGTCGCGGGCCCAGCTTTGGGGTTTTGGGCCGGGAGTCCGGTGCCGGATTACTTGGGCATCAGGACCGAGTCGATCAGGTAGACGGTGGCGTTCTTGGTCTTTACACCGCCGCAGATGACGTTGGCGTCGTCGACCTTGAGCGTGTCGCCGCTTCCGGTGACCGTCACGGAGCCGCCCTGGACCGTGGCGTGCGTGCCGGCGATCTTGTCGGGCGTGATCTGGCCGGGAACCACGTGGTAGGTGAGGATCTTGCTCAGGAGGGCGTCGTCGGTTTTGAGGGTTTCGATGGTGGCGGGGTCGATCTTGGCAAAGGCTTCATCCACCGGCGCGAACACGGTGAACTCGCCGCCGTTCAGGGTGTCCACCAGGTCGACCTTGGGGTTCAGCTTGCCCGAGACCGCGGACGTGAGGGTGGTCAGGAGCGGGTTGTTGGAAGCCGCCACGGCCACGGGGTCAAGGGCCATGCCTTCCACCGAGCCGGCTCCCGAGGGCACCTTCTCCGCGTAACCGGCGCAGCCCGGGCCCACCAGGTTGGCTGCCGGATCCATGGCACCTGCCGAGGCGCTGGAGCTCGCCGAGGGGGAGGGGGCCATGCTGGAGGCGGACGGTTCGGCGGAGGGAGCGGACGAGGAACCGGACGTGCTTCCGGAGCCGCCGCACGCAGTCAGGCTGAGCAGGGCGGCAGCGGCGACGCCGGCGACCGTGAAAGTTGTGCGCTTGAATGTCTGCATTGCGTTCTCCTTTGTAGTTGCTGGCCGGCCGCGGACGGGGTGTCCGCGGTAGTGGTTCAATCCGGCTGGTGGGCACCTGCGCTGTGGCTGGCGTCTCACAGTGCATTCGGGCGCCCGGCCCTTCCGGATGGGGGAAACGGTGAACTTTTTCCCGATCCACCTGCTTAAACGCGAAAATCCCCCGGCCGGAACCGGAGGATTGTCGTGTGTGACGTGTGCGCAAGGGGGGACTTGAACCCCCACGCCCGAAGGCACAGGAACCTAAATCCTGCGTGTCTGCCAATTTCACCACTCGCGCGGGATGCCCTGCCGCTGACCGCTGTGCGGAGCGCTTCGAGGGAAGCGCATGTCCGTAGAGGGTACGACGGCGGATGCCAGCTTCCATTGTAGCGGCGCCGCCGGGCCTCCACGGCAGGGCCCTCGGTCAGTCGTCGAGTTTAAGGTCCCGCCGCAGCTTGGCAACATGCCCGGTGGCCCGGACGTTGTACTGTGCAAGCTCCACCTTCCCCTCCGGATCCACCACTACGGTGGAGCGGATGAGGCCCTCGTAGGTCTTCCCGTAGTTCTTCTTTTCGCCCCATGCGCCGTAGGCCGCAGCCACTGCGTGGTCCTCATCCGAAAGGAGGGGGAAAGTCAGTTCCTCCGCGGCGGCGAACTTTGCCAGCTTGCTGACGGGGTCGGGGGACACGCCCACCACGTCATAGCCGGAGGACTGGAGGGACGCCAGGCTGTCGCGGAAGTCGCAGGCCTCCTTGGTGCAGCCCGGGGTGGCCGCGGCCGGGTAGAAGTAGATGATGGTGCGCCGGCCGGAGCGGAAGGGAACGGAAACGTCCTTGCCGGCTGCGTCTTTGAGGGTGAACGCGGGTGCTTCGGCCCCGGTAACGAGTCTTTCAGCCATTGTTTTTCTCCTGGTAGCGGGCGGGACACAACAGCCTAGTAAGCAGGAGGAATCAGTGCTAATCGGTGCTTGGCTATACTTGCTTGTATGCCTGATATGGATCATTGGCCCACGGGGCGCCTACTGTCCACCGCCGCGCGCCTCGTCGAACATTCCTGGAACGAGAAACTCGCGGCCATCGGCCTGACCCACGCCGGCGTTATCGCCATCGAGGTCCTGGCTGCCCAAGGTCCCATGACCCAGGCCCAACTCGCCCAATACGTGCGTGTCCAGGCCCAGACCATGGGCAAGACACTGAGCCGGCTCGAGGCGCACGGCCACATCGCCCGGGTCCGAAGCACCTCCGACCGGCGCAGCCATGTGGTGTCCCTGACAGAACGGGGGCAGCAGGCAGTGGCCGAGGCCGTGGAGATGGAACGGTCGGTCCTGGCGGCGTCGTCGATCGATCCCGAAGCCCTGCGCCAGGAGCTCAAGTCAGTGGTCAGGGAGCTGGCGAGCCAGTTCGCCACGACTCCCAACAATGCCGGCGCCCTGGTGGACAACCCTTCCAGCTAAGTCCTGCACAGCCCTTAACCACCAAGCGTGGCCCGGAGACCCGGGCCACGCTTTTTGTTTGCCGCCGCGCCTGTGGGTTTGCGTGCCAGGCCGATCACTGTCGGCGGGGGAGGGACCGGCCAGTCCGGCACCTGGCGTTTCTGGCCGGACCCAGACAACGCAAAAGCCCCTGGCCGGCGTTTCCGCGAGCCAGGGGCTTTCGTTGTTGGTGCACCCCCCGGGACTTGAACCCGGAACCCATTGATTAAGAGTCAATTGCTCTGCCAATTGAGCTAGAGGTGCATCTTGTTTGCTGTGGTCATCAGGCTTTTTCTTTCCCGTTGACCTCCGCAACGACATGAAACTCTACACGAACTTTTGGTGCATGTGAAATCGGGGGTGTGGGTGCTGTCCCGGCGTGTGCGCAGACGGGAAAATCCGCGTCATTCAGCGGTTTTTGGGGGCGTTGAACCTCCGGCCGGCGGCGCTTCCGGCCCCAACGGAACAGCCCGCTCCGGTGTGAATTGGAACACACAGGAGCGGGCTGTGCGGCAGGAGGGCCGGGTTGGTCCGCGGGGAGCTGGTCGGGTGCCTACAGCCGCCTGCGTCGGGGAGCGCGGAAACCTGCGGCCTCGGCGTGGGCAGCCGACTCGAACCACACCTCGGCCCGGGTCTGTTCGAACTCGGGGTGGTCTTCCTCGTAGTAGACCATCGAGCCGGCGTCGCCTTTGACTGTGAAACCGGCGGGCCCGCTTCCGTCCGCGGCGGGGGCCGCCGACCCCGTGCCGTAGGGTTCGTCTGCGGCAAGGTGTCCCTGCGGCTCCGGCGACGCGGCTGCCTCCGGGGGCGCCTGGCGGTGGTCGGCGCCGTTTTCCACCAGGGCCGACGACTGGGTCCGGTCTGCTGTCTCGGCCGCTGCACCGGCCTGGTAGGCGGGCGTGTTGCCGTCCCTGGCCGGTTCCGCCTGCTGGGCGCCGGGTTCCCCTGCCTGGGGCGCGCCGGGCTCCTCCGTGTGGGGCGCGTTGGCGACGGGCGCATGGTCCGTCGCCGGGGCCGAGATGTGGCCTGCGCCGGCGGATGCGGCCGTAGCGCCCGTCCTCCCGGCGTCGTCTGCTTCTTCCACGGCGGCCGTTTCCGCCCCCGGGAGCGTGGGGGCATGCGGCTCCGTGTACTCGGCGTGGTGGACGGGCGCCGCTGGCGGCAAGCCGTTCCCGGCGTCCGGAGATGCAGGAGCATGGTGTCCGGCTGCGGTGGACGCTGTGCCGCCGGCCTCGGACCACTGGGTTTCCCACTCCGCCTCGTCCTGCCGCCTTTGCTCAGCCCGGCGGGACCCATCGTGCGGCTCCGCCTGTTCCGTCTGTGACGTCTCTCCGGCGGGCGCCGCGTCTGCTGCAGGCCGTGCGGCCGGCTCGTCCGCCGTTGCGGGTGCCGCGGCCCCCGGTTCCTCGGCCGCGCGATGACCTGCTGTGCCCGGGCCTCCGTCTGCTTCAGGACGTTCGTCGGCCGCAGGGGTCTCTTCGGCTGTTGTCGGGGCGGCCGGCTCAGCGGGGCGGCCGAAGCCCGCCGCCGATGCAATGCCTGCGGTTCCCGCAGCCTCCGCCGAGGCCGCGGCACTGCCGCCGGAGAGGGCCCCGTCGGTCCGGACCCCCGTATCGCGGGGCGCCGGCGCAGTGCCGCTGTCCACGGACCTGCCGCCCCCCTGGTTCCTGGCGGCGTTGTTGCGGTTGACCAGCCACCACACCACGCCGATAACGACGAGTACGATGACGATCCACATGACGATGTCCACGGCAATCCCTTCACTTGGCTTCATGCTGTTCAGCCCTGACGCTACGTCGGGTCACCACTGCTGTCCAGAACCCGCTGGCCAGCACCGACGCCGGCATCGAAGCGTCCCGCGGATGATGACCGGACCCGTTCTCCGCACGGCACGCCCCTGCGGTTGCCGCCTGCTGCCGGGCGGGCCGGGAGGGCAGGGCTGCGCAGTCCGTGGAAAATTCCGGATTAGGGTGCCGCCGGGGGTGCTTTTGGCGGTGATGGCGGTCATAGACTTGCCCTCATGAGCCAGACCCAGACGGAGAACACGCCTGATATCAAACCCCGCAGCCGGGCGGTGACCGACGGCATCCACGCGACGCCGGCACGCGGCATGTTCCGCGCAGTCGGCATGGGCGACGACGATTTTGCCAAACCCCAGATCGGCGTCGCCAGTTCGTGGAACGAAATCACCCCCTGCAACCTGTCCCTGAACCGGCTTGCCCAGGGCGCCAAGGAGGGCGTCCACGCCGGTGGAGGCTTCCCCATGCAATTCGGGACCATTTCCGTGTCCGACGGCATCTCGATGGGCCACGAAGGCATGCACTTTTCCCTGGTTTCCCGCGAGGTCATTGCCGATTCAGTGGAAACCGTCATGCAGGCCGAGCGGATCGACGGCTCCGTGCTGCTGGCAGGCTGTGACAAGTCCCTCCCGGGCATGCTCATGGCCGCCGCCCGGCTTAACCTGGCCAGCGTCTTCCTCTATGCGGGGTCGATCATGCCCGGCTGGGTGAAGCTTGAGGACGGCTCGGAAAAGGAAGTCACCCTGATCGACGCTTTCGAAGCCGTGGGGGCTTGCGCCGCAGGGAAGATGAGCCGGGAGGACCTCACCCGAATCGAAAAGGCCATCTGCCCCGGCGAAGGGGCGTGCGGGGGCATGTACACCGCCAACACCATGGCCTGCATCGGCGAGGCCCTGGGCATGTCCCTGCCGGGTTCCGCGGCCCCGCCCTCGGCAGACCGCCGCCGCGACGAATTTGCGCGCAGGTCGGGCGAGGCCGTGGTCAACCTGCTGCGCAAGGGCATCACCGCCCGGGACATCATGACCAAGGAAGCCTTCGAGAACGCCATCGCCGTCACCATGGCCTTCGGCGGGTCCACCAATGCGGTCCTGCACCTGCTGGCCATTGCGCGCGAGGCCGAGGTGGAGTTGACCCTTGACGACTTCAACCGCATTGGCGACAGGATCCCCCACCTGGGCGACCTCAAGCCGTTCGGCCGCTACGTCATGACCGACGTTGACAGGATCGGCGGCGTGCCCGTGATCATGAAGGCGCTGCTCGACGCCGGCCTGCTGCACGGCGACTGCCTCACCGTCACCGGACGGACCGTGGCCGAAAACCTGGAGGCCATCAACCCGCCGGACGTGGACGGCAAGATCCTGCGCGGGCTGGACAACCCCATCCACAAGACCGGCGGCATCACCATCCTGCACGGTTCCATGGCCCCGGAAGGCGCCGTGGTCAAGAGCGCCGGCTTCGACGCGGACGTCTTCGAGGGCACCGCCCGGGTGTTCGAACGGGAACAGGGTGCCCTCGATGCCTTGGACAAGGGGCAGATCAAGGCCGGCGACGTCGTCGTCATCCGCTACGAAGGGCCCAAGGGCGGCCCGGGCATGCGGGAAATGCTCGCCATTACCGGCGCCATCAAAGGCGCCGGCCTGGGCAAGGACGTGCTGCTGTTGACGGACGGCCGGTTCTCCGGGGGAACCACGGGCCTGTGCATCGGCCACGTGGCGCCGGAAGCGGTCGACGGCGGCCCCATCGCCTTCGTCCGGGACGGCGACCGGATCCGGGTCGACATCGCCGCCCGCAGCTTCGACCTGCTGGTGGACGATGCCGAGCTCGAATCGCGCAGGCAGGGCTGGGAGCCGCTGCCCGCCCGCTACACCAAGGGCGTGCTGGCCAAGTATGCCAAGCTGGTGCACAGCGCCAGCACGGGCGCCTGCTGCGGCTGAGGCCTTCCCGATGGCTTCGGTGCGTGGCGCCGAAGCCATCGGGACCCTCGGCCTCCGCCGTATTAAGCGCTTCTGCCTTTTGCGCGTAGGCTGCGGTTAGTTGGCGTTGCGTCTTTGCGCGCGGGCTGCGGTTGGGTCCTTCCGTCGACTAGGATCAAAGAGTGGACATCGTTGTCCACATGGTGAGATGGGGTAGTCCCGCGTTGACACCCGTCACACCAGAGGGAAAACTGAACGCATGACTTTCGTTACCGCCGGCACCGTCGTCGTCCTTACCAAGCGCGTGGCACACTAGCCCCGGCAACGAACTGTCACGCGCGAAACCCCTCGAAGAGCCAGCAAGGCTTGAGGGGTTTTTTTATTCCCCGAAGTCCATTACTGATGATCCACAAGGAAGAGTCCGATGAGCAAAGGATCGCCTATCAGCCCCTCGCTGATGGCTGCCAAGTCCCCTGGAGCCACCAAGGCTCCGGAACGCGCCGACCGGACGGCTGACAACGCCGTCGTCGTCGACCTTGCTGCCGCCTCTCCTGTCATTGGGCCGAACAACGTTGTACCCCCAACGGTGATGACCGGCTCGCAAGCTATTGTCCGCTCGCTCGAAGAACTCGGCGTCGACGATATTTTCGGTTTGCCTGGTGGCGCGATCCTGCCCACCTACGACCCCCTGATGGCCTCCACCATGAACCACGTGCTGGTCCGTCACGAACAGGGAGCCGGCCACGCCGCGCAAGGCTACGCCATGGTGACGGGACGGGTGGGCGTCTGCATCGCCACCTCCGGCCCCGGCGCCACCAACCTCGTCACCGCCATCATGGATGCCCACATGGACTCCGTGCCGCTGGTGGCCATCACCGGCCAGGTGTCCAGTGCCGTAATCGGCACTGACGCCTTCCAGGAAGCCGACATCGTGGGCATCACCATGCCCATCACCAAGCATTCCTTCCTGGTGACCGACCCCAACGACATCCCGCATGTCATGGCAGAGGCCTTCCACCTGGCCTCCACCGGACGTCCCGGCCCGGTCCTGGTGGACGTCGCCAAGGACGCCCAGGTGGGCCAGATGACCTTCTCCTGGCCCCCGAAGGTGGACCTGCCCGGCTACCGTCCCGTGACGCGGGGCCACAATAAGCAGGTGCGTGAAGCCGCCAAGCTGATCGCCGCCTCCTCCAAGCCCGTGCTGTACGTCGGCGGCGGTGTGGTCAAGGGCCATGCCAGCGAAGAACTGCATGCCCTGGCCGAGGCCACCGGCGCCCCCGTGGTCACCACGCTGATGGCCAAGGGCGCCTTCCCCGATTCGCACCCGCAGCACGTGGGCATGCCCGGCATGCACGGCAGCGTCTCGGCCGTCACAGCGCTCCAGCAGTCCGACCTGCTGATCACGCTCGGTGCGCGCTTTGACGACCGCGTGACCGGCGTCCTGAAGACCTTCGCGCCCAACGCCAAGGTGATCCACGCGGACATCGACCCCGCCGAAATCTCCAAGAACCGCGCGGCCGACGTGCCGATCGTCGGCTCGGTCAAGGAGATCATCCCCGAACTGACCGAAGCCGTGCGCGCGCAGTTCGAACAGTCCGGAACACCGGACCTCACCACGTGGTGGGCCTTCCTGAACAACCTTAAGGAAACCTACCCGCTGGGGTTCACGGAACCGGAGGACGGCCTCACCGCACCGCAGAAGGTCATCGAGCGCATCGGTGCCCTGACCGGCCCGGAAGGCGTCTATGTCGCGGGCGTCGGGCAGCACCAGATGTGGGCTGCCCAGTTCATCAAGTACGAGCGCCCGCACGCCTGGCTGAACTCCGGCGGAGCCGGCACCATGGGCTACGCGGTGCCCGCCGCCATGGGCGCCAAGGTGGGCGAACCGGACCGCGTGGTCTGGGCCATCGACGGCGACGGCTGCTTCCAGATGACCAACCAGGAACTGGCCACCTGCGCCATCAACAACATCCCCATCAAGGTTGCCGTCATCAACAACTCCTCGCTGGGCATGGTGCGGCAGTGGCAGACCCTGTTCTACGAGGGCCGCTACTCCAACACGGACCTCAACACCGGCCATGACACGGTCCGCATCCCGGACTTCGTCAAGCTGGGGGAGGCCTACGGCTGCGCCTCGTTCCGCTGCGAACGCGACGAGGACATCGACGCCACTATCCAGAAGGCCCTCGAGATCAATGACCGCCCCGTGGTCATCGACTTTGTGGTGAGCCCCAACTCCATGGTGTGGCCGATGGTGCCCGCCGGCGTGAGCAACGACCAGATCCAGGTTGCCCGCAACATGACTCCGGACTGGGAAGAGGAAGACTGACGATGAGCCGCCACACACTGTCCGTGCTGGTTGAAGACAAGCCGGGCGTCCTCACCCGCGTCGCGAGCCTGTTTGCCCGCCGCGCCTTCAACATCAACTCCCTGGCCGTCGGCCCCACCGAAGTTCCCGGCATCTCCCGGATGACCGTGGTGGTCGACGCTGACGGTGACCTGATCGAACAGGTCACCAAGCAGCTCAACAAACTGGTCAACGTGATCAAAATTGTCGAGCTGACTTCCGAATCTTCCGTACAGCGCGACCACATCCTGGTCAAAGTACGTGCGGATGCCGCGACACGCCTGCAGGTGACCCAGGCTGCAGACCTGTTCCGCGCCTCGGTGGTGGACGTGTCCACCGACTCCGTCGTCATCGAGGCAACCGGCCACCCCGAAAAGCTCACCGCACTGCTTTCGGTGCTTGAGCCCTTCGGCATCCGCGAAATTGTGCAGTCCGGCACCCTGGCCGTTGGACGGGGATCCCGCTCCATGAGTGACCGGGCACTGCGCTCCGCCTAGGCCGCGCGCTTTGGCGGGCACCGTGCCCGTAACCGCAGCACCGCAAGACCACTATCTACACACCACTCAAGAGGAGTTACGCAAGTGACTGAAATGTTCTACGACGACGATGCCGACCTGTCGATCATCCAGGGCCGCAAGGTAGCCATTGTGGGCTACGGCTCGCAGGGCCACGCCCACGCGCAGAACCTGCGCGATTCCGGCGTCGAGGTTGTCATCGCCCTCAAGGACGGCTCCAAGTCGATCGCCAAGGCCGAGGACGCCGGCTTCACGGTCAAGAACGTTGCCGACGCCGCCGAATGGGCCGACGTCATCATGATCCTGGCGCCGGACCAGCACCAGCGCTCGATCTTCACCGAGTCCATCAAGGACAAGCTGAAGCCCGGCAAGGCCCTGGCATTCGCCCACGGCTTCAACATCCGTTTCGGCTACATCCAGGCCCCGGAGGGCGTGGACGTCATCCTGGTCGCCCCGAAGGCCCCCGGCCACACCGTGCGCCGCGAATTCGAAGCCGGCCGCGGCATCCCGGACATCATTGCCGTTGAGCAGGACGCCTCCGGTTCCGCCTGGGAGCTGGCCAAGTCCTACGCCAAGGCCATCGGCGGCACCCGCGCCGGCGTCATCAAGACCACCTTCACCGAAGAGACCGAAACGGACCTCTTCGGCGAGCAGTCCGTCCTGTGCGGCGGCGTTTCCCAGCTGATCCAGTACGGCTTCGAAACCCTGACCGAAGCCGGCTACCAGCCCCAGATCGCCTACTTCGAGGTCCTCCACGAGCTCAAGCTCATCGTCGACCTGATGTGGGAGGGCGGCATCGCCAAGCAGCGCTGGAGCGTCTCCGACACGGCAGAGTACGGCGACTACGTCTCCGGTCCCCGCGTCATCACCCCCGAGGTGAAGGAAAACATGAAGGCCGTCCTGGCCGACATCCAGTCCGGCGCCTTTGCCAAGCGCTTCATCGAGGACCAGGACAACGGCGGCGTGGAGTTCAAGGAACTCCGCGCCAAGGCCGAGCAGCACCCCATCGAAGAGGTGGGACGCGAACTGCGCGCCCTGTTCTCCTGGCAGCAGCAGGACGCCGACTACGTCGAAGGCTCCGCAGCCCGCTAAGGCCCGCGCGCCTTCAACGCGCAAGAGCCGGCCAACGTGCCGCGATGAGGCCGGGTTCACACTTAACAATGTGAGCCCGGCCTTTCCGTCGGCCTAGACTTGTTTCCATCCCCAGGACTGCAACGCAGAGGATCAGCCGTGTCAAAACCCGTAGTACTGCTCGCCGAAGAACTTTCCCCCGCCACCGTCGAGGCCCTCGGCCCGGACTTTGAAATCCGCCAGACCGACGGTGCAGACCGTTCCCAGCTGCTCTCGGCGATCAGCGACGTTGACGCCATCCTGGTCCGCTCGGCAACCCAAGTGGACGCAGAAGCCATCGCGGCGGCCAAGAACCTGAAGGTCATCGCCCGTGCCGGCGTGGGCCTGGACAACGTGGACATCAAGGCCGCAACCCAGGCCGGTGTGATGGTGGTCAACGCGCCCACGTCCAACATCGTGTCCGCCGCCGAACTGACCGTGGGCCACATCCTCAGCCTGGCCCGCCACATCCCGCAGGCCAGCGCCGCCCTCAAGGACGGCGAGTGGAAGCGCTCCAAGTACACCGGCATCGAACTCTTCGAGAAGAAGATCGGCATCATCGGCCTGGGCCGCATCGGTGCGCTCGTCGCAGCCCGCCTCAAGGGCTTCGACACCAAGATCCTTGCCTACGATCCCTACATCACCTCTGCCCGCGCAGCCCAGCTCGGCGTGCAGCTGGTGACCCTTGATGAGCTCCTGGCGCAGTCCGACTTCATCACCATCCATATGCCCAAGACGCCCGAAACCGTGGGCATGCTGGGCGCGGACGCGTTCAAGAAGATGAAGTCCACCGCCTACGTCGTCAACGTTGCCCGCGGCGGCCTGGTGGACGAGGAAGCGCTGTTCACCGCGCTGCAGGACGGCGACATCGCCGGTGCCGGCGTCGACGTGTTCGCCAAGGAGCCGAGCACCGACCTGCCGTTCTTCAAGCTCGACAACGTGGTGGTCACCCCGCACCTGGGCGCGTCCACCGACGAAGCCCAGGAAAAGGCCGGCGTCTCCGTGGCCAAGTCCGTGCGCCTGGCCCTGGCCGGCGAACTGGTTCCCGACGCGGTCAACGTCGCCGGCGGCGTCATTGCCCCGGACGTGCGCCCCGGCATCCCGCTGATCGAGAAGCTGGGCCGCATCTTCACGGCCCTGACCCACGACTCGCTGACCCAGTTCGACGTCGAGGTGGCAGGCGAGATTTCCTCGCTGGACGTCAAGGTCCTGGAACTGGCAGCGCTGAAGGGCATCTTCGCGGACGTCGTCACCGAGCAGGTCTCCTACGTCAACGCCCCCGTGATCGCCGAGCAGCGCGGCATCAACGTCCGCCTGATCACCACCCCGGAGACGGAGTCCTACCGCAACGTGCTCACCCTGCGCGGGGCGCTCAGCGACGGCAGCCAGATCTCCGTGTCCGGCACGCTCACCGGTCCCAAGCAGATCGAAAAGCTGGTGGGCATCAACGGCTTCGAGGTTGAGATCCCGATCAGCGAGCACCTGGTGGTGGTGGCCTACGCCGACCGTCCCGGCGTCATCGGCACCATCGGCCACATCCTGGGCATGAACAACATCAACATCGCCGGCATGCAGGTGGCCCGCCACGACGAAGGCGGCCAGGTTCTGGCGCTGCTGACCATCGACAGTTCGGTGCCGCAGCAGGTCCTGGATGCCATCAAGGCCGGCATCGGCGCCGAGATGGTCCGCGAAGTGGACCTGGAGGACTAGCCTCCACCAGGGCGCACCAAACACCGCCCAACGTGCCGCCGCCCGGCGGGTCCGGCGCGGCCACATTTGATTGGCCGGTCTGCTTACAATGGCTAGGTCCTGTTTCAGGACCGGCCCGGCAGGCCGGCCAATACCTTTTGCACATCCGTCCTCCATCGTCCATGTCCGCTGCGTGGCCGACACGGCTGTGCGCCCGCAATCCAGGTTCCAGGGAGTTCAATGAACGCCGTCCAGAGGTTCATCAGGAGCAAGGTGCTGCTGCTGACCGCGGCCATTTTGATCGCAGCAATGTGCTTGTCGGTCCTCGTCCAAAGCCAGTCGCAGGCTGCACTCAACCGGACCGTGGATGAAAATTCACGGGGCCTCTACGACGTCCTGGTCCAGGCCAAGGCGCCGTCCGGAGCACTGCTGCAGCCCGAGATCGCAAACGGCACCGGCGGCATCAGCTTCGAACAGCTGGATTCGATCAGGAAGCTGTCCGGCACTGCCGTGGCAGCCCCCATCAGCCTCGTCTCCCGGGTCACGCAGAACCTGGAGGCGCCGCGCCTGGATGCCATGGACTACCTGGGCTACAACGCCGGGCTCGCGGGCACGGCAACCGCGGACCAGGCCGCCGGTGCCACCTCCCCGGACAAGTGGCCTGCCGCCGAATCGGTGCTGAGCGACACCGCCAAAAAGTACCGGCTGACAGCCAGCGCCGTCAGCTCCGACGGCGTCTCCGAACAGACGCTGTTTAAATCCACCGCCGAGGGGACCCTGGGCAAGGCCAAGCTCGTGGAGGAGAAGGCCGCCGGGGGCAGCAGTATCCGCATCGCAGCACCGCAGGGGGAAACCGGAATCAAGTTCCCCTCACCGGCGGGCGGTTCCGAGCACAATCTCTTCAACCTCTCCGTGTCGCTGCCCCTCGCACCCGAGGTGACTGAATCGGTCGTGGCCGTGGACCCGGCAGCCGAGCGCGCGCTCCTCGGAACGGCCGGCGACTTCCTTGCCCCGCTGGAGAAAGCTCCGCCGGCGGACGCCCGAAACGCCGGCGCCGTCGGACGCTACCTGGAAGGACTGTTCAGCAACGGCATCGGCCTCGACGAACTCAAGGACGGACCGGACTTCCTGGGCGTGAAGCTCAAGTACTGGGCGCCGCTGATGACCCAGTACCAGCAGGCGAAGCGCACCGGCCAGCTCACTGCCGACTCTCAGGCGATCCCCCTCGTCGTCCGCTCCGGGACGTCACTGGACCTGAAGTACAACGTCAAGATCGAGGAGATCGACGACTCCGGCAAGGTCATCAATGAGGTGGGCACTGCCACCCGGTCCCTGGACAAGGACTACCTGCCGTTCGTCTCCAAGGACCCGTTCGCGCTGTCCTGGCCCGGTTCCACCGACCACACCTCGCTCCTGGGTGCCAACGGCAACTTTAACCAGGGCCTCTACACGCCGGCTAAGTGGAGCACCGACTTTGCGTCCGCCCCGAAGTACACCGACGGCGAAACCTCCGCCAACGGCGCCGTGGACAAGAACGCCGTCCCTGGCGAATGGGTCACGGTCAACAGGCTCCCCGAGAAGAGCGCCAACGGTGCCCCGGTGGACCAGACGCAGCGCGAGCCCGTGGACGAGCGGTCCTACCGTGACAACCTGTCCAACGGGCAGAAGCAGGCCTCCCCGCTGGCCATGGTGTACGGAACCTTCGATCCCGCCGCCGTGGCGCAGGCCGCAGGCGACGTCAACAAGCTTCCCCTCGGCGGCTACGACCCCACCCCGTTCACCGTGGTGAAGGACGCTGACGGCAAGGACGTCAAGTCCACCGAGCTCAAGCCGTCACTGAGCGCCACCGGACTGGCCAGCCAGTCAGCCGGCGCCATCACCGATTACTACGGACTCGCCGCGGCACGCGGCTACACCGACAACGCCAGCGTCATCGATGCTGTCCGCGTCCGCGCCAACGCTCCGGGCAGCTGGAAGGAAGCGCAGCCCGACGTCGAAAAGCTCGCCGCCGAGATCCGTGACATGGGGCTCGAAGCGACCATCGTGGCCGGCTCCGCCCGCGAAGACACGAGCATCTTCGTTCCCGGGTACTCTAAGGACGACGCCGGCAAGGAATCGAACCTGGGCACCGTCGAGCAGTCCTGGGTACGCCAGAACGCCGCCGAGGCCGTCACCGGCTCCCTGTCCGGCACCAACATCACCCTGCTCTTTCTGACCCTGTGCGGGGCGGCGCTGCTCACCGGGGCATCAACGGTCAGCTACATCCGGAAACGGCGCAGCGAAGCCGGAACCCTGCGGGCCATGGGCTGGACCCAGCGGCGGATCCGCAGCTGGGTGCTGGAGGAATTCGGCGTCGGCGCGGTCCTGCTGGCCGTCGTGGGCACTGTGCTGAGCCTGATCAGCTGGAGCCTGTCCACCGCCCTGGTGTGCGCCGCCGTCCTGCTGCTCTACGTTGCCGCGGCACTCTTCGCGGCACAGCAGCTGCGCCACCGTGACGTCATCGACCAGGAACCGCAGCATGACGAACGGCTCATCCCGGTGGATTCGCCGCTGACGTTCGCCAACCGCCAACTGGGCACCCAAAAGTTCAACACAATTGCCCTTGCCGTAGCCGTGGGTGTCTTCGGTGCCGCCGTCGGTGGCCTGATCGCACTCCTCATCGACATCCCGCGGGCCGCGGGTGCCAGCGCGCTCAGCGGGCTGGCGGCGGCCAGCGTTGCCCTGCCCAGCATCCTGCTGGCACTGGCGGGCGTTGTCGTGGGCCTGGTCCTGACCCTCGTGACCGGCAGGTTCGAGCTCAACGCCAAGCGCCAATACCTGGGCATCCTCGAGGCCATGGGCTGGAACCCGGATATGCTGCGCCAGGTCCGCCTGTTCGAAAACGCGCTGGTGGGAACCGTCGCCCTGCCCCTGGGCGTGCTGGGCGCCCTGGGCATAGGCCTTCTCCTGGCCCCCTATGCCGCATTGTGGGCAGGCGTCGCCGGCCTTGTGGCAGTACTTTGCTGGATTCCGATTGCAACGAAAGTGGTCCAATGACAAACCCGACGAATGTCCAGCGGAGCCGCAGGGGCGGCTCCGGCGAGGTTCCCCTGCAGACCCGCGCCAACACCATCGTCAAGGCGGCCGACCACGCCACCCCGCTGGAGCTGAGTGACATCACCATCCGCTACGGCGGCGGCAAGGGCGGGGCCGAGGCCGTCAGCGTGGTGGAGGGCTTCGACCTGACACTGCACGCGGGTGAAATGCACTGCGTTGCCGGCCGCAGCGGTTCCGGCAAGACCAGCATCCTCACCGTCGGCGCGGGACTGACGCTGCCGACGTCGGGACGCGTCTTCTGGGAAGGCGACTCGCTCGAAACCATGGGCGACGACGAAATTGCCGACCGCCGTCGGGCCCTGATCGGCTACGTGGACCAGGGCGGTGCGCTGATCGACGGGATGAGCGCGCTCGAAAACGTCCTGCTCCCGGCCGTCCCGGACGGCGAGGTGGAGCAGCGCCGCGACATGGCCAAGGACCTGTTGGACCTGGTGGGCTTGGGCCGGCGCATGCGGCACCGTCCCGCACAGCTTTCCGGCGGCGAACGCCAGCGCGTCGCGATCGCCCGCGCCCTGATCCTTGGCACCCGGGTGCTGGTGGTGGACGAACCCACGGCCAGCCTGGACCGGGCGTCGGCCAACCGCATCATCAGCATCCTGAAGGACACCACGTCCGACGGCATCGCCGTGCTGGTGGCCTCCCACGACCACGAACTGGTCAGGCTGAGCGACAGCCTTACCGAACTGATCTAGCCCATCCCTCCGCACCGAAGGTAACCGTCCGCACGTGACTGCTTCAGAGAAAACGCCGTTCTACATCACCACGGCCATCACCTACCCCAACGGTGTGCCGCACATCGGCCATGCCTACGAGTACATCGCCACCGATGCCATGGCGCGCTTCAAGCGGCTGGACGGCTACGACGTGATGTTCCTGACCGGCACTGACGAGCACGGGATGAAGATCGCCCAGACAGCGGAGAAGGAAGGCATCACTCCCAAGGAGCTGGTGGACCGGAACGCGGACATCTACAAGGCGGCGCACGCGGCCCTCGGCATCTCCTACGACCGGTTCATCCGCACCACGGACGAGGACCACTACGCCGCATCCCAGGCCATCTGGAAGAAGATGGAAGCCAACGGCGACATCTACCTGTCCAAATACGAAGGCTGGTACTCGGTCCGGGACGAGGCCTTCTACGGCGAGGACGACACCGTGGTCAGGGACGACGGCGTGCGCTACTCGAAGGAGACGGACACCGAGGTGACCTGGACGGCGGAGGAGAGCTACTTCTTCCGGCTCTCCGCGTACCAGGACAGGCTCCTGGCGCTTTACGAGGCCCAGCCGGAATTCGGCGCGCCACAGTCCCGGTTCAACGAGGTCATCAGCTTCGTCCGCCGCGGCCTGGAGGACCTGTCCATCAGCCGCACCACGTTCGACTGGGGCGTGCCCGTCCCGGGCAACAGCAACCACGTCATGTACGTGTGGGTGGACGCACTGACCAATTACCTCACCGGCGTTGGCTACCCGGACATCGAGTCCGATAAGTTCCGCAGGTTCTGGCCGGCCGACGTCCACATCATCGGCAAGGACATTTCCCGGTTCCACGCCATCTACTGGCCTGCGTTCCTGATGAGCGCCGGGCTGGAGCTGCCCAAGCGGGTCATGATCCACGGCTTCCTGCATAACAACGGCGTCAAGATGTCCAAGTCCCTGGGCAACGTGGTGGCCCCTGCCGATTTCGTGGAGCAGTACGGCCTTGACCAGGTGCGGTTCTTCTTCCTCCGCGAGGTGCCGTTCGGCGCCGACGGCAGCTACAACCATGAGGCAATCGTTGGCCGGATGAACTCGGACCTGGCCAACAACTTCGGCAACCTGGCCCAGCGTTCCCTGTCCATGGTGGCCAAGAACTGCGGGGGAGAGGTGCCCGTCCCGGGAACCTTCTCCGACGCCGACCGGGCCATCCTGGAACAGGCCGGCGGACTCCTGGAGGCGGCCCGCGCCGCGTTCGAAAAGCAGGAATTCAGCCGCGCTTTGGAGGCGGTCTGGACGGTCCTGGGCGACACCAACGCCTACTTCGCCGACCAGGCCCCCTGGGTGCTGCGGAAGACCGACGTCGAGCGCATGAACACCGTCCTGTACGTCACCCTGGAGGTGCTGCGGATCGTGGCCATCCTGGCCCAGCCGGTCATGCCCGGCTCCATGGCCAAACTCCTGGATGCGCTGGGCCAGCCGGAGGGCGAGGCACGGCAGTTCACCGCCATCTCCACCCCGATCGCGGCAGGGACGTCCCTGCCTGCGCCCACGCCGGTGTTCCCCAAGTACGAGGAACCGGCCGGGGCCTGACGCTGCCGGAACAACCTGCCGGAACCAAGGGGCAGGTGCCGCGGACATCCGCGGCACCTGCCTCTTTCCTTTTCCAGGCCTCCTTGCCGGCCGGTTCGCCGGCGGCTATCCGACGGCGAGCCCCTCCACCGGGGACAGCCGCGCCGCGCGGCGGGCGGGGATGACAGAGGCCAGCAGGCCTGCGACGACGGCCACCGCCAGGACGCCCAGCAGCTGCAGCCAGGGAACCGCGGGGGTGACCTCGGCCAGGCTGCCAAGCGCCGACCTGGCACCCAGCCACCCGTACAGGCTCCCCAGGACAGAGCCGAGCAGGGCTGCGACGCCGGCCACCAGGGCGGCCTCCAGCGCCAGCATTCCCCGCAGCTGGTTCTTCGTCAGGCCAAGCGCCCGGAGCAGGGAGTTTTCCCTGGTCCTTTCGAGGACGGACAGTGAGAGGGTGTTCGCCACGCCGATCAGCGCGATCAGCACCGCGACCCCCAGCAGGCCCGTGACCACCAGCAGCAGCACGTCGATGACCTCGTTGAAGGTGACCCGCTCGATGGCTGCGCCGCTGACCGCTCCGCCGGCCACCCCGGTCGCCGTGGCAACGGCGGATTGGATGTCCTTGATGCGGTCCCCGGACAGCTGCCCGCCGCCGGGGGCGTCTGCCAGGCGCAGCCAGAGGGCGCTGCCTGCCGCGGCATCGCCCAGCAGGCCGGACTGCTGCGCGGTCTCACCGGACACCAGCGCCGGAATGTTGCGGGTCCGCAGGACCACTGCTTCCAGGGTGACAGTACCCGCCGCGCCGGTGACGTCGGCGCGCCCCGGCCGGGCGCCCTCGGGCAGGTAGATCTTTCCAGGCTCCAGGACGAGGGTGGTGTCACGGAGCAGCCGTCCGGCCTCCGCTGCGTCCACCGCGTAGACGGGGGTTTCCGCGCCCTGCTGGCCGACATGCCCCGCGGCCGGAAGCAACGCCGCAGCCGCAACGCCGTCGATCCGCGCCACGGCGTCGCGCTGGGCCGTGGTCAGGGCGCCGGCGGTGACGGCCATGTCCACGGGGTAGGTTTCGGCGAGGGCGTCATCGAATGCCTGGCGTGCGGTGGCCGCCCCGGTCATCATCAGGGTCACCAGCGTGACCCCGATCAGCAAGGCAGCAGCCGTCACCGACGTCCGCGCGGGGTTACGGACGGCGTTGAGCGCCGCCAGCTTGCCGGGGACGCCGGCGGGAGCGGCCAGCCGTCCCGCCAGGCCCACCAGCCGTGGAACGAACAGCGTGGCGCAGAGCAGCACCCCGATGAAGGACAGCACGCCGCCGGCGAACGCCACCACCAGCATCACACTGGCCGCGCCGAAGGCCAGGAGCGGCACGCCCAGGGCGAGGGCGGCGAGGCCCAGGACCAGCCGCACCCGGCCGCGCCGGTTCCCGATGCCCGCATCATCGGCCGGACGCAGGGCGGCGAGCGGGGCCACGGCCGTCGCTGCCCTGGCGGGGACCATGGCGGCGGCGACGGTCAGGACAGTCCCCACGGCAAGACCTGCCACGATGGCCGACGGCGGCACGGCCATGGTGGCGAAGGCCATGTCCGGCTGCGTCCCGGCCCAGCCAATCAGGGCTGCCATCAGGCCGACGGCGGCGAGCACCCCCGCAGCGGAAGACACCACGCCCACCACCAGGGCCTCGGCCAGGACCGAATTGCGCACCTGCGTCCGGGCGGCGCCCAGGCACCGGAGCAACGCGAGCTCCCGGGTGCGCTGGGCCACCAGCACCGCGAAGGTATTGGAAACCACCAGGCCGGAAACCAGCAGGGCGATCCCTGCGAACGCCAGCAGGACCACCGTCAGTTCGTCCTGGCCGCCGGTCATCAGGGCCACCTGGGCCGTGACCTGCTCGTCGGCCGTCTTGACCTGCGCTTCGGCTCCGGTGCCGGCAAGCGCTGCCAGCGTGCCTGCCCTGGCCGCGGCAACATCGGTGCCCGGCGACAGCGCCAACTGGATACTGGCATAGCCGTCTGCAGCGCCTGAACCGGCACCGGATGCCTGGCCGGCCGCCGCCAAGGCACTGGCCGCAGGAGTTCCGGCAAGGAGTTGGGGGAGGGCGGAGGCGAAGGGGTCATGGCTGCCGCGGAGGATCCCGGTGACGATCATTGCCATGGTGGTGGTGCCGTCAGGAGCCCTGAGTTCCAGGGAATCGCCGACGTGCAACCCGTAGCGCCCGGCGGTGTCGCTGTCCACGGCGACGCCGTCGGCACGCGACGGAAGGGCGCCATCGGCAACGGCTGCTGTTTCCAGGGCTTCGGGCGCCAGGTTGCGGACCTGGCCGAAGACCTCCTGCCCGCCGGCTGTGAACTCCGCGTACGCCTGCAGGCGGCCGTAGGCTTCGCTGACACCGGGTACCCCGCGGACCGCTGCCAGGGCCGCGCCGTTGAAAGTCCCCCCGTCCGGGGTGGCGATGAGTTCCGCCTTGCTGTAGGCCTCGCCGAGGCTGGCGCCCAGCGACGCCCTGGTGCTGGCTCCGACCATCAGTGTGGTGGACAGGAAGGCCATTGACAGCATGACAGCCAAACCGACGGCGACGAACCGCCGGCTGTGGGACTGGAATTGCGAGAGGGCGACGCGCAGCACGCTCAGCCTCCCAGCTTGCCAAGGGCGGCAAGGACGGAACCTGCGGTGGGTTCGGCGATCTCGCCCACCAGGTTGCCGTCACTCATCAGGACTACCCGGTCGGCGTAGCTGGCTGCCACGGGGTCATGGGTGACCATGATGATGGTCTGCCCCATCTCGCGGCTGCTCCGGCGCAGCAGTGCCAGGACTTCGCCGCCGGCGGTCGAATCCAGGTTGCCGGTGGGTTCGTCCCCGAAGACCACGTCGGGCCGGGTCAGCAGGGCCCGGGCCACGGCGACCCGCTGCTGCTGGCCCCCCGAAAGCTCGTGCGGCCGGTGCCGGAGCCTGTCCGTGAGGCCCAGCGTGGACACCACCGTGTCGAACCAGGCGGCATCGGTGGCCTTATTCGCCAGCGCCAGCGGCAGGGTGATGTTTTGTTCGGCCGTCAGGGTGGGCACCAGGTTGAAGGCCTGGAAGACAAATCCGATCCTGTCGCGGCGCAACGAGGTGAGCTGCTTGTCGTTCAGGGCCGTGATGTCCGTCCCGCCCACCAGGATCTGCCCTGAGTCCGCGGTGTCCAGGCCGGCGAGGCAGTGCATCAGGGTCGACTTGCCGGAGCCGGAGGGTCCCATGATCGCCGTGAAGCGGCCGGCGTCGAAATTGACGCTGACCTCGCGCAGGGCGCTGACGCGGGTGGCGCCGCGGCCGTAGTTCTTGGTGAGGGACAGTGCCTGGACGGCGGGGGAGGAAGTGGCGTTATCCCTGTTCAGATCAGGGTGGGCATGCACGGAAGTTGTCATGGTTCCACGTTATGGAGCGCCACCGTGCCGGGGGATCGGCCGGTGGGCTGGTCCTGCCGGCGGGAAGCTCATACCCAGGTCTGACCTTGCTGCTGCGGGAGCTAGCCTCCGGGGGTGACCACTCCGGTCTCGTAGGCGATCACCACCGCCTGTACCCGGTCCCGTGCCCCCAGCTTGGCCAGGATATGCCCCACGTGGGTTTTGACGGTGGCTTCGGAGACGAACAGGCCTGCCGCGATCTCCGGATTGGAACGCCCCTGCGCCATGAGGATGAACACTTCGCGCTCGCGGGCCGTGAGCCGTGCGACGGCTTCGTGGTGTTCTGGGCGTTCATTGCCCTGCGTGCGCAGCAGCGGCGCGACGTGGTCCAGGAGCCGGCGGGTGGTGGACGGGGCGATGACGGCGTCGCCGCGGTGCACCGTCCGGATGGCGTCCAACAGTTCCTCCGGAGGGGCGTCTTTGAGCAGGAATCCGCTGGCACCGGCCTGGATGGCCGCCAGCGCGTATTCGTCCAGGTCGAAGGTAGTCAGGACGACGACGCGGAGTTCGGCCCTAGCCGACCCGGACGGTGCCGCAGCCACGCGTTCCATGAGCTGGCGGGTGGCTTCGATGCCGTCCATTCCAGGCATCCGGACATCCATGAGGACGACGTCGGCGGCCGCGGCGCCGAGGGCCTGGAGCGCTTCGAGCCCGTTGCCGGCTTCCACCACGACGTCGAGGTCCGGCTGGGAGTTGATCAGCATGCTGAAGCCCGAGCGGACCAGCTGCTGGTCATCGACCAGCGCCACCCGGATGGGTTCCGTTGCGGTAGGTTCCATTGCCAGTGACATGCTCACGCCTCGGTGTAGGGGAGGAACGCGGAGACCTGGAAGCCCCCGCCCGCGGCCGGGCCGGCCGCCAACGAACCATCGTAAAGGTTGATGCGTTCCCGCATTCCGCGCAGCCCGTTGCCTCCCTGCCCGGGACCGGTTTGGACGGGATCGGCCGAGGCGCCCCGGCCGTCGTCGTGCACCTCGATCTGGAGCCCCCGCTGCTGCCAACGGACCGAGGCCCGCGCCCGGGCCAGCGGACCTGCGTGCTTGAGGACGTTGGTCAGGGATTCCTGCAGCACCCGGTACGCCGTGAGTTCGGCTCCCGCGGGCAGGGTGCGCCGCGGTGACCCCGACCGTTCCACGGCGAGCGGAAGCCCGGCCGCCCGGAACCCGAGGAACAGCTCGTCAAGGTCCGCAAGCCCGGGCAGGGGACGGGTGGTGGATTCGTCGCCGTGCCGCAGCACCCCCAGCAGCCGGCGCATTTCCGCCAGCGATGTCCGTGCCGTGGCGGCGACCGTGGCCAAAGTTTCCGTGGCCACGGCCGGGTTGGCCGCCGCCGCGTACCGTGCTCCGTCTGATTGGGTGATGATCACCGACAGGGAGTGCGCCACGATGTCGTGCATCTCACGGGCAATGTGGGCACGTTCATCCGCGGCGGCCAGCGAGCGTTCCTGCCGGTGTTCGATTTCGAGCCGGCGGGCCCTGTCGGCGAGGGTCTGCAACTGCTGCCGCCGGACACGCGTCAGGTCCCCGAGCGTCCAGCTGAACAGCACCAGCATCCAGATCAGGACGGTGTAGACGGCACTGATCGTGAGGCCCAGGACTCCTGTCTCGGCCGCGCTGCTGAGGTTGCGGGTGGTCAACAGCACGCCTCCCAGCAGGCCCAGGCCAAGGACTGTCCGGCTGGCCCAGGCGGGGCCGTAGGCGGCAACGGCATAGATGACCAGCGGCACGGCCACCAAGCCAGCGAGCGGTTCGAGGCCGGCGGCCCAGAGGACCAGGCATGCCAGCACAATGGCGGCCGCCGCGGGCACCGGGCGGGTGCGCCGCCATGCCAGCGGCACCACCAGGGCGCTGGACAGCACGAAGTGCCACGGACGGTCTGCCATGAGGTACACCGGACCGCAGAACATCAGGACCGCGAGCATGAGGACCAGGTCCACCCGGAAGGTGTTGACCCGGAGCCAGTGATATACCTTGTGCCGTAATTCCACCCCGGAACTCTATGCCGTGGGGGCGGGGTGGCGCCTCATACCGGAGGCTGATCCCGGCGGCGGACCAGCGCCCGCTCCGACGCGCCCGGCGCCATTGTCCGTATTGTGGGACAGGTTGCCCAGCATATGGATGTCTTGGCTACGCTGAAAAGCATGAGCGCATCCTCCATCAACCTCGCAGTAATCCCCGGTGACGGCATTGGCCCCGAAGTCATTGCCGAGGCAGTCAAAGTCCTGGAAAAGGCTGTGGCTGCAGAGGGCGTGGAGCTCAAGCAGACCCATTACAAGCTCGGCGCCGAGCACTGGCTGGCCACCGGGGAGACGCTGCCGGACGAGGTCCTGGCTGACCTGCGGACCCGCGATGCCATCCTGTTCGGTGCGGTGGGAGCAGCCCCGGGCGATACCCGCATCCCGTCCGGCATCATCGAACGCGAGATGCTCCTGAAGCTGCGGTTCAGCCTGGACCACTACGTCAACCTGCGGCCTTCCCGGCTCTACGGCACGGTGGGCAGCCCCTTGGCGAACCCCGGCACCATCGACTTCATCGTGGTCCGCGAAGGGACCGAGGGACCCTACGTCGGCAACGGCGGCAGCCTCCGGACGGGAACGCCGCACGAGGTCGCCACCGAGGTGTCGCTGAACACCGCCCACGGCGTGGAGCGGGTGGTCAGGGACGCGTTCCGCCGGGCCAGCCTGCGTGAGCGCAAGCACGTCACCCTGGTCCACAAGCACAACGTCCTGGTCTTTGCCGGGCACCTGTGGAAGCGCACCGTCGAGGCCGTCGCCCAGGAGTTCCCCGAGGTCAGCCACGACTACCTGCACGTCGACGCCGCCACGATCTTCATGGTCACCGACCCCTCGCGCTTCGATGTGATCGTCACCGACAACCTCTTCGGTGACATCCTCACGGACCTTGCCGCAGCCATCACCGGCGGTATCGGCCTGGCCGCCTCCGGCAACATCAACATGGACCGCACCGCACCGTCCATGTTCGAGCCGGTCCACGGTTCGGCGCCGGACATCGCCGGCCAGGGCAAGGCGGACCCCACCGCCGCCATCCTGTCCGCCGCGCTCCTGTTGGACCACCTCGGCTACACCGAAGCCGCCCGCAGGATCGAAGCGGCAGTGGTTGCCGACGTCGAAAAGCGCGACGGCACCGCACGCGGCACCAGTGCCGTGGGCGACGCCATCGCCGCCGGCCTCTAGTCCGCGCCGGGGCCGCCGGCATCGGGCGTAAGCTTTACTCGAATCACCAAATGCCGCCTTCCCGTTCAGCGCTGAACCCCGGGCGGCCGATCGTGGAGGAACCATGACTCAGACTGCCCATGGCGTCGAATTCACCCGGCAGCCCTCGGAGAACCCGAAGTCCGCCGAAGAGCGTGCAGCCATCCTGGCGAACCCGGGATTCGGCAACTACTTCACCGACCACACCGCCGTCGTCGACTACAGCGTGGACGCGGACGGCAACGGCGGCTGGCACGATGCCCGGATCGAACCCTACGGTCCGATCGTCCTGGACCCCTCGGCCGCCGTCTTCCACTACGGCCAGGAAATTTTCGAAGGCCTCAAGGCCTACCGGCATGCGGACGGCTCCGTCTGGACCTTCCGGCCTGAGGCGAACGCCGCCCGGCTGAACAAGTCCGCACGCCGGCTGGCCCTGCCCGAGCTTCCGGCCGAATACTTCCTGGCGGCCATCCGCGAGCTGGTTGCAGCGGACAAGGACTGGGTTCCCTCCGGCGACGGTGAGGCCCTCTACCTGCGCCCCTTCATGATCGCCACCGAGGCCTTCCTCGGCGTCCGTGCGGCCCGTGAAGTGTCCTTCCGGGTCATTGCCTCGCCCGCCGGCAACTACTTCGGCGGCGAACTCAAGCCGGTTTCCATCTGGATTTCACGCCACTACGCCCGGGCCGGCCGCGGCGGCACCGGCGATGCCAAGTGCGGCGGCAACTACGCGGCCTCGCTGATCGCGCAGCAGGAGGCCGAGGCCAACGGCTGCAAGCAGGTGCTGTTCCTGGACCAGGCCAACGACAACGCCGTGGAAGAGCTGGGCGGCATGAACGTGTTCTTCGTCATGAAGGACGGCTCGCTGGCCACGCCCGCACTGACCGGCACCATCCTCGAAGGCGTCACCCGCATGTCCGTCATCCAGGTGGCCAAGGACATGGGGCGTGAGGTGGCCGAGCGCAAGATCACCCTGGACGAGTGGCGCGACGGCGTGGCATCCGGGGAGATCACCGAGGTGTTCGCCTGCGGCACCGCAGCCGTCATCACCCCGATCGGGGTCCTCAAGGACGACACCGAGTTCATCGGCTCCGAGGATGCCAAGGCCGGCGAGGTCACCATGGCCATCCGCGAGAGGCTCCTGGGCATCCAGACCGGCGCCGAACCGGACACACACGGCTGGCTGACCCGCCTCGCCTAGGCGGACCCGCAGCTTCACATCAACGCACGACGGCGCCTGCCGGACTTCGGTCCGCAGGCGCCGTTTGCGTGTCATGCGGGCGTCTGCACCACGGCAGTCAGCGCCGGGCGGCCTTCCGGGCGGCGTTCTTCAGGGCCTTGCGGGAAACGGGCTTCAGGGCCTTCCGGGCAGCCTCTTCCGCCAGCATGCGTTGCCGGCGGGCGTCGATAAGGTCGTTGAACAGCGCTGACGCGAAGGCGCTGCCTTCCTCGGCGTACACGTCATACGGGTAGCCGCCGAAGGATGCCGCCGTGCTTCCTGAGGTGGGCAGGTCCCTGCCCGCGGCCCGGGCGGCGGCGTCACCCAGGGTCCAGGCCCGGGTCAGGTGCTTCGACAGGTTTTCACCGGCGAAAGCCGCGGCGTCACCGGACACCGCGGCAGCCTGCAGCAGGGCGGCGTGTTCTTCGGCAAGGATCGTGGCTGCCTTGTCGTCCGCAGCTTCGGACTTCGCGAGCTCGGCCGCTGCGGCGTCAACCGCTTCGGTCCAGTCGGCAGTAGTGCGGAACGTCTTCCACGTGGGAAACCAGACCACTGTGCCGGCCGCATGGTTGTGGATATGCCGGAGGCCGGTGCTCTTCTCGGTCGAGGCGTGATCGTGGCTGTCCGCTTCAGCGTTGGCAATGAGCTCGGCAAGGGTTGGTGCGCTGGTCATGTATGGCTCAGGCTTCCTGGTTGGGGGACGGGTGTCACTGGTGGTCAACCCGGATTCCGCAAGGTTCTATTCCGTGGCGTCACCGGCGGATGCAAGGATGGGGCAGTGACTTCAGAATCCGCAGGCCACCTGCAGCGAAGCAGCCCGCTGACCCGGTTCATCCTCGCCCCGAACTCCGGGCCCATGAGCCTGGACGGCACCAACTCCTATGTCCTCTCGGCTGCCGGCCAACCGGGAGTCGTGGTGGTTGACCCCGGTCCGCTCGATGAACCGCACTTGGCCGCACTGGCCGGCTCGGGCGTTGTGGAACTGGTCCTGGTGACCCACCGGCATGCGGACCACACGGCAGGCGCAGCCAGGCTGCACCAACTGACCGGGGCGCCCGTCCGCGCCGCCGACCCCGCCCACTGCCACGGCGGTGGAGCGCCGCTGTCCGACGGGGAGGTGATCCGTGCCGCCGGACTCGACGTGACGGTCCTGGCCACTCCGGGGCACACTTCCGATTCGGTCTGCTTCCACGTCGCCGGCGATGGCCCCCAGGGGTCAGTCCTGACCGGGGACACCATCCTCGGCCGCGGCACCACCATGCTGGACTACCCCGACGGGACACTGGGGGACTACCTCGCCACGCTGGACCGGCTCGAGGCGTTGGGGACCGCCACTGTCCTCCCGGCCCACGGGCCCGCGCTGCCGTCGCTGGCCGGCGTGGTCAAGGCATACCGGGCACACCGGCACGAACGCCTGGCGCAGATCCGTGCAGTCCTGCAACGGCTGGGCCGGGACGCGGCCGCAGCCGACGTCGCCGACGCCGTCTATGCCGACGTCGACCCTTCCGTCCGGCGGGCAGCGGAGATGTCCGTTGCCGCGCAGCTGCACTACCTGCGCGGGGAAGCCGACGGTGCCGGGGCTCCAGTCCGGGGACGGTAGGGTAAGGACCATGCGTATTGCGAGGTTTGTCGTCGATTCCGATCCCCTGTACGGCGTTGTTGAAGGTGACGCCGGCAGCGAGGAAATCACTGTCATCCAGGGTGACCCGTTCTTCAATGGCGTGGAGCGCACGTCCGTCCGGCACAAGCTGGAGGACGTCCGGCTGCTGGCCCCGATCATTCCCCGCAGCAAGGTCATCGGGGTGGGCCGGAACTTCGTGGAGCACGCCCATGAACTCGGCAATGAAGTCCCCGCGCAGCCGCTGCTGTTCCTGAAGCCCAATACGGCCGTCGTCGGCCCCAACGACCCCGTGGTGCTCCCGGACTTCTCGGAGGAAGTCTCGTTCGAGGCGGAGCTGTGCGTCGTCATCGGCCGGATCTGCAAGGACGTCCCCGAAGACAGGGTAGATGACGTCATCTTCGGGTACACCTGCGGCAACGACCTGACGGCCCGGGACGTCCAGAAGTCCGACCTGCAGTGGACCCGTGCCAAGGGCTTCGACACGTCTGCGCCCCTGGGGCCGTGGATCGAGACCGACCTGGATACCGAGGACCTGCAGATCGTGGGCCGGCTCAACGGCGATGTTCGCCAGGACGGCAACACCAGCCAGATGATCCGCGGCGTCCGGGAACTGGTGTCCATCGTGTCCCAGGCCTTCACCCTGCTGCCGGGCGACGTGATCATGACCGGAACCCCCGCCGGCGTGGGCCTGTGCAACGACGGGGACCGGTACGAGGTGGAAATCGAGGGCATTGGGCGGCTGTCCAACCCGATTGTCCGCCGCTAGGACGAACGCCGCCGTGGCGGCAGGCACCAGACGGTAAAGTTGAAGCCACTATGACTATCGCTTCTTCGTCGCCTGCCGCCTCCATTCCGCCCGTCACTGCGGAAACCCCTGTCCGGGTCCGTTTCTGCCCCTCACCCACCGGTACCCCGCACGTGGGCCTGATCCGCACGGCCCTGTTCAACTGGGCCTACGCACGGCACACCAAGGGCACCCTGGTGTTCCGCATCGAGGACACGGACGCCGCACGGGACAGCGAGGAAAGCTACCACCAGCTGCTCGATGCGCTGAAGTGGCTCGGCATTGACTGGGATGAGGGCGTCGAGGTGGGCGGCCCGCACGAACCGTACCGGCAGTCGCAGCGCAGCGACATCTACCAGGACGTCATCAAGCGGCTCCACGACGGCGGATTCATCTACGAGTCCTTCTCCACCCCGGAGGAGATTGAAGCGCGGCACCGCGCAGCAGGCCGCGACCCCAAGCTTGGCTACGACGGCTTCGACCGGCACCTGACCGATGAGCAGCTCGCGCAGTACAGGGCCGAGGGGCGGCAGGCAGTCCTCCGCCTGCGCATGCCGGACGAGGACATCACGTTCACCGACCTGGTCCGCGGCGACATCACCTTCAAGGCCGGGTCCGTGCCGGACTTTGCCGTGGTCCGGGCCAACGGCGCACCGCTCTACACGCTGGTGAACCCCGTGGACGACGCCCTGATGGGCATCACCCATGTGCTTCGCGGCGAAGACCTGCTCAGCTCCACCCCGCGGCAGATTGCGCTCTACCGTGCGCTGTACGCCATCGGCGTGGCAGAGTACATGCCGGAGTTCGGCCACCTGCCCTACGTCATGGGGCAGGGAAACAAGAAGCTTTCCAAGCGGGATCCGGAGTCGAGCCTGTTCCTGCACCGCGAGCGTGGCTTCATTCCCGAAGGCCTGCTGAACTACCTCTCCCTGTTGGGCTGGTCCCTCAGCGCCGACGAGGATATCTTCACCGTTGAACAGCTGGTGGAGCACTTCGACATCCACGACGTCCTGGCCAACCCCGCGCGCTTCGACCTGAAGAAGGCCGAGGCCATCAACGGAACCCACGTGCGGATGCTGGCCCCCGAGGTGTTCCGGGACCGGGTCACCCACTACCTGCGCGAGGCAGGCCTGGTCGGCGAGATCCTGACCGACCGGGAAGAGGAGATCGTCACCGAAGCCGCGCCGCTGATCCAGGAACGCATCACCCTGCTGGGGGAGGCCCCCGAGATGATTTCCTTCCTGTTCAAGGACGACGCCGCCGTCGATATTGCCGATGACGCCCGGAAGGGCCTGCCGGAAAACCTTCCTGAGGTCCTCGATGCCGCCATCAACGCCCTCGAACCGGTCCAGGACTGGACACCGGATACCATCCAGGCTGCCCTGAAGCAGGCGCTCGTCGAAGACCTGGGACTCAAGCCCCGGCTGGCCTTCGGTCCTGTTCGGACCGGTGTGTCCGGCCGCCGGGTCTCGCCGCCGCTGTTCGAGTCGATGGTCATCCTGGGCAAGGAATCGTCGCTGCGCCGTCTCCGGGCCTTCCGCGGCTGATGACCGTGGCCAGCACCGCGGCCGGCGGCGTCATGAAATCCCGTTTCGGAACCGTCAAGGGCGTCCTGTTCGACATCGACGACACCCTTGTGGATCTCGAGTACTCGATGACCACGGCGCTGCGTGAGGTCAGCGAACATCTCCTGCCCGGCCTGGACCAGGCCGGATGGGAGCGGTTCGGCCGTATCTTCACGCACGAGACCACGCATTACTACGACCAGTACCTCGCCGGCGAGCTGACGTTCAACGAACAAAGGCTGCTGCGCGGGCGTGCGGCACTGGGCCACTTCGGTATCGAATTGGCCGACGGCGAAGAATCTCACCAGTGGCTGACCGCCTACATCCAGAAGCAGCCGTCCTACGTGAAGCCGTTTCCGGACGTGCTGCCCCTGCTGGATGTCCTGGACCGTGCCGGGATTCCGTATGGCGCCGTGAGCAACAATGTCCACGACTACCAGCGTGCCAAGCTCGACGGAGCGGGGCTGGACCGGGTGACCCACCTGGTGGGTACCGACACCCTGGGCGTGGCCAAGCCAAATCCGGCCATTTACCTTGAAGGTGTCCGCCTGCTGGGGACGGAGGCGTCCCAGACCCTCTACATCGGGGACAACCTGCTCCTTGACGCGGAGGGTTCAACCTCGGCAGGACTTCTCGGCGTGTGGCTGAACCGGACTGCGGAGACCGCCGCGGACTTCTCCGGGACGGCGGTCTCCACGCTCGATGAGCTGGTGCCCCTCTTCGAGTAGCTGCGTCGCTGCTCCGGGCTCAGTCCGCCCGGGGCCGCGCCGCCCGGCGCCGCAGGCCCAGATAGGCAGCCGCGCCGCCAGCCAGCAGCAGGACGATCAGGGCCACGGCGGCAGCCGGGCCGTCGAGCCAGGAGGATGGCGAGACTGCCGCCACCTTTCCTTGGAGTTCTTCAGTTCCGGCGGCGATCCGGGCATTGCCGTCGGCCAGCTTGCCGGCCCCCTCGGCCAGCCTTCCCGTGCCGTCGGCCAGCTTGCTGCTGCCTGACTGCAGTTTTGCGGCGCCGTCGCTTAGCTTGCCGGTGCCGTCGGACAACGCGCGCGCTCCCGCCAGGAGTCCGGGGTTGGCCGGTCCGCCGTCGGCGTTGATGCCGGCCATGAGCCTGCTGGTGCCGTCCTGGAGGTTGTTGGCGGCATAGATGAGCCCGGGGCTGTCCGGGTTTCCGGGTACCCCGTCCATCCCTGTCCGTATCCTGGCTGTGCCGTCTGCCAGCAGCGATGTTCCCAGGACAATTCCGGGGCTCTGCGGGTCCGTGGAGTTGAGGCGTCCGGCGAGGGTGGCAAAACCTGATGTCAGCCGGTTGGCGCCGTCATTCAACTGTGCTGCACCGGCGTTGAGCCGGCCGGTACCCGATGTGAGGCGGGTGGCGCCGTCGTTCAAGGCAGCGGCCCCGGCATCGAGTTTGCCGGCCCCTTCGTCAAGCTGGGCGGCCCCTGCATAGGCGCGGCGGCCGCCGTCGGCGAGCTTGGCAATTTTGTCTTTCAGCAGGGCGAGTGGCACCAGCCCCTGGGGGCCATTCGCCGCTGCCTCCAGCTGGTCCAGCCCCTGGCTGAGTGCCGCCAGTCCCTCGCCGGCGGCGGGGTCGTTGCCGGCGCCCGGGTACCCCTTGAGCTGCCCGGTTCCCGCTGCCAGCCTGCTGGTGCCGTCTTTGACCGCCGCCGTTCCGGCACCCAGCTCCTTGGCTCCTGTATCCAGCTGCCCGGCGCCGGCGGCGAGCTCGTTTGTGCCGGCGGCCAGCTGTCCTGCGCCGTCAGCGAGGTTGTTCGGTGCGTTTCCTGCCGGTGTGGGTGTGAGCGTTGCCGTCAGCTCTACCGCGCCGGATTTGAGTTTCTGTGCTCCATCGTCCACCTGGTAGACGCCGGGGACGAGCTTGTTCAGGACGTCGTTCTGAAGTTTGGTGGTCCCCGCGTGCAGCTTTTCAGCACCGGGAGCCAACCTGTCCCTGACACCCGTGTAGATATCACCGGCACCGGACTGGACGGCGAGGGCGCCCGAATTCAGGGCGGTGCTGCCCTCCTTCAACGTGGGGGAACCGCTGTCGGTGCGGGTAGCCCCTGGAATGGCCGCGCCCGCGCCCGACGCCAGCTGCCCGGACCCGTCCCTCAGCTGCGATGCACCTGCGGCAGCTTCCCGGGCTCCGGCCGAAAGCCTGGCAGCCCCACCGGAAATCTGGCCGGTGAGGTAGGTGTAGAAAGCCAGGAACAGGACAAGGATGAGAGATAGCGCAAGGATCGCGATGGACTGGGATCTGGTTCTGCGGATTTCCGATGCAATGGCTGTTGTGCGGGTTGTCAACGCTGACTTCCTAACCCGCCGGCGGACGACGCTGCCCGACGGCGAAGACCATGGTGGTGGGAACGTTCTGTCCCGTCATGCCTGCCCGGGGATGGGCAGCTTGAAGTTACTCGCTGGTAACTTGCTCGACAGTAACTTCAGGTATGCCGGCAGGCAAGGGGTCCACCGGAGCTTTCCGCGGCTGTGACCGGCGGCACCCCAGTTCGATTTGTGCGAGCCGAAAGTCTCGGGTAGAGTATTTTCTCGTGCTGAGGCGCACGGAGCAGGGGGAAAGCCCCTGAAGTCCGGCCCGAAAGTACCATTGGGATATGGTGTAATTGGCAACACTACGGTTTCTGGTACCGTCATTCTAGGTTCGAGTCCTGGTATCCCAGCTCTGGTTTTGGATTGCTTTTAGGAATTCATTACAAGACGATTCCCGCCGGTTCGCCGATTTGGAATTGAAGCGAAGTGTATGAAACAATCACTGAGCTTGAACGGCAGAAATGCGGTTCGAAAAGTACTGGCCCCATCGTATAGCGGCCTAGTACGCCGCCCTCTCACGGCGGTAACGCGGGTTCGAATCCCGCTGGGGTCACCATGAAATGGTCCCGGGCATTTGCCCGGGGCCATTTTTCTTGTGCCAAATCTGAGTCGGGCCCGGGTATTTCTTGAGGATCAGGCCACTAGTCTTTCCACAACACGACGTGGGGGAGACGCTTTGCTGGGAACCAGGTTTGCTGAGGGCCGGAATTCTCTGAACGCATTGCGGCTGATTCTTGCCGCAACCGTCATTGTCTCCCACTCCTGGTGGCTCGGAGGTTACGGCCCGGAGCCGCAGCCCGGCGGCCTCAAGCTTGGGAGCTGGGCCGTGCTTGGTTTCTTCGGAATATCGGGTTACCTGATCTCACTGAGCCGCTTGCGGGCGCGAAGGTCCCTGGATTACGCCAGCGCGAGGTTCTTCCGGATCTTTCCGGGCCTGGCAGTATGTGTGGCAGTGGTGGCCTTCATTTTCGCACCCCTGACAGCGGCTGCCACAGGCAATGCCTACTCCATCTCGGGCGGACTGTTGTTTTTCATCACCAACCTCTCGGCGGGTACGCCCGGAGTTGCCGTTGCTGGAATTCCGGGGTCCCTGGACGGTGTCCATGATCCGGCGTCATGGAACGGCCCCCTGTGGACGCTCTTCTGGGAAGTTGTCTGCTACGTCCTGGTCGGAGTTGTCCTGAGGTTTCTGAGGCCTCAGCTTGCCCGCGTTGCACTGTTGGTGCCGTTCGTCCTCGGCTCCGCCTACGTTTTCACCCTCGATGCGGGCTGGGGACCGGTGCCAACCCCTCCTGATTGGCCCCTGGTTCCGGTCCTGACCTTCCTCGCCGGCTCGCTCACCTGCTTGTTTAGGGATTCCATTCCGGCACACCGGACAGTGATAGCGGTGGCAGCCATCGCAGTCGCCGCCGTGGCTGGCTCAGGGTTTGCTGCGTCATTGGTCCATGTGCCGTTGGCCGTTCTGCTCATCATGGGATCGCTGTTCCTGCCGTTGGCTGGAAAGGGCAACCAGCCCGATCTGTCGTTTGGCCTCTACATATACGGCTGGCCGGTTCAGCAGATGCTGGCTGCTGCAGAACTTCCGGCATACATGCCTCCGCTGGCTTTCGCTGCCGCGGCATTGGCCGCAACCGCCCCGTTGGCGTGGATGTCGTGGCGCGGCATCGAGAGTCCGGCGCAGCTTTGGAGCCGCGCGAGAATGAGCCCATCAATCAAGGTCGGGCTGGCATGATGTTTCTGTGACCTCTCCGAATGAACGCGGCCAGGCGTACCCGCAGGAGCAGCAAAGCGCGGCAGCGGTGGCGCTCCTGGAGCAGGTCCGCGCCTCGCTGGCTGAAGCAGCCCTGCCCCTGGACCTTCCCGGAGCCGAACAGGCACGCCGTGACGCCGCCGCCGGCGTTGCGCAGCTCGACGACTACATCCTTCCGCGCTACCGCAACCTCGATGCCCCGCTGCTCGCTGTCGTCGGGGGTTCCACGGGGGCCGGAAAATCCACGCTCGTGAACGCCCTGGCGGGCCACCCCGTCACCAGGGCCGGTGCCATCCGCCCCACGACACGCCAGCCGCTGCTCCTGCATAACCCCGACGAAGGGGCCTGGTTTGAAGGCAGCCGGGTCCTTCCCGGCCTGGGACGGATCCGCGGGTCCGTGGCAGCCGGCCCTGTTCCTTCCGCCGCGTCCACCGACCCCCGGCAGGCCGCGACCTCTTCCCTGGTCCTGCTTGGCGACGCGGCCATACCGGCAGGAATAGCACTTCTGGATGCCCCGGATGTGGACAGCATTTCCGATGACAACCGCAAGTTGGCGGGCCAGCTGCTGGCCGCGGCCGACCTCTGGATCTTCGTGACCACGGCCAACAGGTATGCCGATGCTGTCCCGTGGCAGCTGCTCCTTGACGCCGCCGCCCGGGACATCATGGTTGCCGTGGTTTTGGACCGCGTTCCGGCCGGCGCCGAAGACGAGGTCAGCGCGGACCTGCGGAGGCTCCTCGACCAGGAAGGACTGGGCAAGGCCCGGCTTTTCGTCATCTCCGAGGCCGTGCTGGACGCCGCCGGGATGCTGCCCGCCGGATCCGTCCTGCCCCTGCAGACATGGCTCGCCGAACTCGCCACCGACGCCGCCGGACGCGCCGACGTGGCGCGCAGGACCCTGGACGGTGCGGTCCGCGCATTGGCCGGCCGCACAGCGGGCATCGCGGCGGCCGTTACCGCGCAGCAGCGGGCGGCGTCCTTCCTCGAGGACACCACCGCAGCCGCCTACCGGGACGCAGCGGCACGCATCCTGGATGCTACCCGGGACGGTGCGCTCCTCCGCGGCGAAGTGCTGGCCCGCTGGCAGGACTTCGTGGGCACCGGAGAGTTCTTCCGGTCCCTCGAGCAGAACGTGGGCCGGTTCCGCGACCGCATGGGAGCTTTCTTCCGCGGTGAGCCAGCCCCGGCCGTCAAGGTGGAAACAGCCATCGAAACAGGCCTGCAGGCAGTCATCGTGGATGAGGCCGCGAACGCCGCCGAGGAAACGGACCGCCGCTGGAGGTCGGACCAGGCCGGCAGGCAACTGCTGGGCACCGACGACCTGTCCGGGACGGGGCCCGGCTTCGCCGATCAGGCAGCAGCTGAGATCCGCGCCTGGCAGGCAGCGCTGATGGAACTCATCCGCACCGAAGGCCAGGGCAAACGCACCCAGGCACGGTGGCTGTCCTTTGGTATCAACGGGCTCGGGGCCGCGCTGATGATTGTGGTGTTCTCCATGACGGCGGGATTGACCGGGCTTGAAGTCGGCGTGGCCGGCGGCACCGCCGTCGTCGGCCAGCGCCTGCTCGAAGCAGTGTTCGGGGAGGACGCCGTCCGCCGCATGGCCGAGAAGGCGCGCACCGACCTCGCGTCCCGGTGTGAGCGGCTTCTGGCCACAGAGCAGCAACGGTTCCTGGCCCGGCTGCCCGCGGGGGACGGCGGCGCAGGCAATGAACTGGAGGCCCAATCCGATGCCCTGGCACGGCTGGCGGGCCGTTCGTGAGCCGGCACAGCGGGGCCCGGGAGGCGACACGGCTGGACCGCCGCCTGGAAGCGCTCAACGATGCACGGGAGCTGGCGGAGGGTGTCCTGCCCGATGAGGCCCTCCGGGAGGTTCTGCAGGTCCTTGAGCGGGCCGGCTCGCGCCGTTCCCTTTCCGGCGACCACACGGTGGTGGGCTTCTTTGGCGCCACTGGAAGCGGCAAATCCTCGTTGTTCAACGCCGTCAGCGGCAGTGACATTGCGACGACGGCGGCGCGCCGTCCCACCACGTCGGAACCTTTGGCGGGGGTATGGGGAGTGGGCGGCAGCGAGCCGCTGCTCGATTGGCTCGAGGTGCGCAGCAGGCACCACGCCGTCCCGGTGGAGGGCTTCGCGGACGAGGACACGGGACTGATCCTGCTGGACCTTCCGGACTTCGATTCCACCCGGGCCGCCAACCGCGAGGTGGTGCAGCGGATGGCCGGCCTCGTGGACGTCCTCGTGTGGGTCCTGGACCCGCAGAAGTATGCGGACGCTGCCCTGCATCACGGCTTCCTGGCCCCGCTCGCGTCCCACAGCGCCGTCACCCTGGTGGTCCTGAACCAGGTGGACCGTCTGGCCGCCGCCGACGTCCGTCCGGTCCTGGAGTCACTGCGCGGCCTCTTGGCCGGTGAAGGCCTCGGCGAGGTGAAAGTCCTGGCTGCCTCCGCGCTCACGGGGGAAGGAGTGGACGGTGTGCGCACGGCCATCAGGAAGGTGGTGGTTCAGCGCAAGGCTCAGTCGCAGCGGCTGGAAGCCGATGTGTCCAGGGCGTCACGCGAACTTGCGGAAGCGTCCGGTGAGGGTGAGGCAGCCGGGGTGCGCAGCGCGTCCACTGCACGGCTGGCCGACGAACTCGCGGCAGCCGCAAACGTCCCGGTGGTGGTCGACGCCGTGGCGCGGTCGTACCGGCTGGAGGCCGTGCGGCGGACAGGGTGGCCGGTGACGCGCTGGCTGGCACGCTTCCGCCCTGACCCCCTGCGCAGGCTTAACCTTCGACGCGACGAACCCGCGGCACTCAACCGGACATCGCTTCCGCCTGCAGGTGCTCCGCAGCGGGCGCGGGCCGATGCGGCCGTCAGGGAATTCGCCGATGCTGCTGCAGTCGGCGCATCCGGTCCGTGGCGGGCGGCAATCCGCGCGGCCGCCCGCGAAGGGCGTGAGTCACTGCCGGATGCCCTGGACCAGGCCATCGCCGGAACGGACCTTGGCGCCAACAGGAAGTCCTGGTGGTGGGCGGCGTTCAACGGCGCCCAGTGGCTCGCCCTGCTGGCTGCCCTCGCCGGGCTCGGCTGGCTGGCCGGGTTGGCGGCCCTGGCCTATTTCCAGATGCCGGTTCCCGAACCGCCCCGGGTGGAGGGCTGGCCCGTCCCCACCCTGATGACGGCAGCGGGCGTGGTCCTGGGCATATTCCTTGCCGTCACCGGCAGGTTCATCGCGGCGGGCGGAGCTGCGGCCCGTGCGGCAGCGGCCCGCAGGCGGCTCAACGCCGCAGTCGCCGCCGTCGCACAGGCCTTGGTGGTGGAACCGGTGGAGGTGGAAGTCGCCAGGCAGGCGGCGTTCAATGCCGCGCTGAAGAAAGCAGCCGGCTAGGGGAGCGGCGGGGCGTCAGTCTCCGGCCTTGGCCAGCCCGGTTGCGGCGTCGCGGACTTTGATCATGGTCCTCAGGTTGCGCGTGGTGGTGGCAGCCTTGAACCTGGCCTTCGCGGAAATCTTGCTGAACGGGCTGTCCAGGGTGCCGCCTGCGGGTGCGAGCCAGGCCAGGGCCTCGGGGCCGAGGCGCTGCTGCCGGTGCCCATCGCCGAGGGCGGCGCCGGCCTGATCCAGCTCGTCCAGGACCGTGGCGTCGGAGGACAGGGTGATGTAGGAGTGGGTGGATTTATCGTCCTCCGGGTAGGGGCATGCCTCCACCAGCCAGGCCACCCGGTCCGCCGGGAGGACCACGACCCAGGCCTCGTAGCCGAAGGAGTCGCGCAGGCATTTTTCGCATTCCCGCTTGACGGCCGCGGCGTCCTTCCCGCTGGTGAGGACCACGTTGCCGCTGGCCAGCAGCGTCTTGGCGTCGGTGAAGCCGCAGCCCTTCAAAGCCTCCCGAAGGTCCGCCATCCTGATGTTGATTCCCCCGACGTTAATGCCGCGGAGGAACACTGCGTAGCTGCCCATGCGGCCAGCCTAGCTGCAGGCGGGGACAATGTGGCGCCGGGCAGCTAGTCGTTGTTCTTGCGGAGCGCTTCGGTCAGGATCCGGCCCGCGTTGCAGACCACCTCGGCGTGGAGCCTGCCGGGCTGGCGGGTCAGCCGTTCGATGGGCCCGGAGATCGACACCGCGGCAATCACGCGGCCGGAAGGTCCGCGCACCGGTGCAGAGACGGAGGCGACCCCCGGCTCGCGTTCACCGAGGCTCTGGCCCCAGCCCCGCCGTCGGACGCCCGCCAGGACGGTGGGCGTGAAGCGCGCCGCCTGCAGGCCTTCCAGCAGGCGGTCGTGGTCTTCCCAGGCTAGCAGGACCTGGGCCGCCGAGCCTGCCTTCATGGACAGCTGGGTACCCACCGGAATGGTGTCCCGCAGGCCGATGGGGCGTTCGGCAGAGGCCACGCAGACGCGCCAGTCGCCCTGGCGGCGGAAGATCTGGGCGCTTTCGCCGGTGGCGTCGCGCAGCTGCATGAGGACCGGTCCCGCCGAGGCGATTAGCCGGTCCTCACCCGCCGCCGAGGCCAGTTCCACCAGGCGGCTTCCCAGGACGAACCGGCCCTGGATGTCACGGCTTACCAGCCGGTGGTGCACCAGGGCCAGGGCGAGGCGGTGGACCGTGGGCCGGGCCAGGCCCGTGGCGGCCACGAGCTGTGCCAGAGTGGTGGGGCCGGCCTCCAGCGCATCAAGCACCTGGGCTGCTTTATCAATGACACCGACTCCACTAGAATTGTCCATGTAATGATATTGCCGTCTCAATATCTGAGATGCAAATCTTTCGGCTGGCGCACCGCGGAGCCGTACTGATTCAGTTGAAGCATTCAGCCAAACAGCAGTGAAGGGAGATGGCCATGGCAAAGACATTGGCCGAGAAAGTCTGGGACGCCCACGTGGTGCGCAAGGGTGACGGCGACGGTGCCAACGCCCAGCCAGACCTCCTCTTCATCGACCTCCACCTGGTCCACGAGGTCACCTCCCCGCAGGCGTTCGAGGGCCTGCGCCTGGCCGGGCGCCCCCTGCGCCGCCCGGACCTGACCATCGCCACGGAGGACCACAACACTCCCACGCTGGACATCGACAAGCCCATCGCGGACCTCACCAGCCGCACCCAGATCCAGACGCTGCGCAACAACTGCGCTGAGTTCGGTGTCCGGCTGCACAGCCTGGGCGATGCCGACCAGGGAATCGTCCATGTGGTCGGCCCCCAGCTCGGCCTCACCCAGCCCGGCATGACGGTGGTCTGCGGCGACTCGCACACGTCCACCCACGGCGCGTTCGGTGCGCTGGCCATGGGCATCGGCACCTCCGAGGTGGAGCACGTCATGGCCACCCAGACCCTGTCGCTCAAGCCGTTCAAAACCATGGCCATCAACGTCGAGGGCACCCTGCGCCCCGGCGTCACCGCCAAGGACATCATCCTGGCCGTCATCGCCAAGATCGGCACCGGCGGCGGACAGGGCTACGTCCTGGAATACCGCGGCTCCGCCATCCGCGCCCTGTCCATGGACGCCCGCATGACCATCTGCAACATGTCCATCGAAGCCGGCGCCCGCGCAGGCATGGTCGCCCCGGACGAAACCACGTACGAATACATGAAGGGCCGCCCGCACGCGCCCGAAGGCGCGGACTGGGACGCCGCCGTCGAATACTGGAACACCCTGAAGACCGACGACGACGCCACCTTCGACGCCCAGGTTGACCTGGACGCCGACACGCTGGAGCCGTTCGTCACCTGGGGCACCAACCCCGGCCAGGGTGTCTCCCTGTCCGAGGCCGTCCCCAACCCCGCAGACTTCGGGGACGAAAACGCCAAGGCCGCCGCCGAGCGCGCCCTTCAGTACATGGGCCTGGAAGCCGGCACCCCGATGAAGGACATCCGGGTGGACACTGTCTTCCTGGGCTCTTGCACCAACTCCCGCATCGAGGACCTGCGCGCGGCCGCCGACATCATCCGCGGCCGCGAAAAGGACCCCAAGGTGCGCATGCTCGTGGTGCCCGGCTCCGCCCGGGTGCGGCTCGAAGCGGAGGCCGAGGGCCTGGACCGCGTGTTCAAGGACTTCGGCGCCGAATGGCGCTTCGCAGGCTGCTCCATGTGCCTGGGCATGAACCCCGACCAGCTGGAACCGGGGGAGCGGTGCGCCTCCACCTCCAACCGCAACTTCGAAGGACGCCAGGGCAAGGGCGGCCGCACGCACCTGGTCTCTCCCGTGGTGGCAGCCGCCACCGCCGTCCGCGGCACCCTGAGCTCGCCTTCGGACCTTGACCCCGCCCCCGAATCCGCCGCCATCCGCACCGACGCAACATAGGACGCATCATGGAAAAGTTCACCAAGCACACCGGCATCGGCGTCCCGCTGCGCCAGAGCAATGTTGACACGGACCAGATCATCCCCGCGGTGTACCTCAAGCGGATCACCCGCACCGGCTTCGAGGACGCCCTGTTCTCAGCCTGGCGCAAGGACCCGTCCTTCATCCTGAACCAGGAGCCCTTCAACGCCGGCTCCGTCCTGGTGGCCGGCCCCGACTTCGGCACCGGGTCCTCCCGCGAACACGCTGTCTGGGCGCTGAAGGACTACGGCTTCAAGGCGGTCCTGTCCTCCCGGTTCGCCGACATCTTCCGCGGAAACTCGGGCAAGCAGGGCCTGCTCGCCGCCCAGGTGGCCCAGGACGACATCGAGCTGATCTGGAAAGAGCTCGAAAATGCCCCCGGCACGCAGGTCACGGTGGACCTGGAATCCAAGACCGTGGTCTGCGGCAACATCGTGGCGCCCTTCGAGATCGACGACTACACCCGCTGGCGGCTGCTTGAAGGCCTGGACGACATCGGGCTGACGCTCCAGCATGAGGCGGATATCACGGCCTACGAGGCCACCCGCCCCACCTTCAAGCCCAAGACCCTTCCGGCCAAGGTTTCCTAGCCTGGAACGAAGTGCCCCTGCGCCGTGCACCGGCCGGGGGCACTTCGCCACGCCCTGCCCAAGGTGCGCGCGTATTTCGGTTCGGTAACGCGACCTCCTATGCTTGGTTGGAGCCTTTGCAAGGATTTGGGGGCGAGTAATCGTGAGGAAACCGGTATATGAGTAGTGTTCTGACAATCCGCGGCGGCGTCCCGCTGACTGGCCGCGTCAACGTCCGGGGGGCGAAGAACCTCGTCCCGAAGGCGATGGTGGCGGCGTTGCTGGGCAACGAACCGTCGGTGTTGCGGAACGTTCCGGAAATCAAGGACGTGGAGGTCGTCACCTCCCTCCTCCAGCTGCACGGCGTGACCGTGGAGAAGGACCCCGTCACCGGGGACCTCACCCTGGACCCGAAGGCGGCCAAAACGGCCCCCAGCACCGCGATCGACGCCCACGCCGGCGACTCGCGGATTCCCATCCTGCTCTGCGGCCCGCTGATCCACGCCATTGGCGAAGCGTTCATTCCGGACCTCGGCGGGTGCAAGATCGGCGACCGGCCCATCGACTACCACCTCGACGTGCTCCGCCAGTTCGGCGCGGTGGTGGAAAAGCGTCCCGGCGGCATCCACATCTCCGCGCCCAAGGGCCTGCACGGCGCGAAGATTTCGCTGCCGTACCCGTCCGTCGGCGCCACCGAGCAGGTCCTGCTGAGCGCCACCCGGGCCGAGGGCATCACCGAACTGACGGGCGCGGCCACCGAGCCCGAGGTGATCGACCTCATCGCCGTCCTGCAGAAGATGGGCGCCATCATCAGCGTGCAGACGGACCGGACCATCCGGATCGAGGGCGTGCGGGACCTCGGCGGCTACAACCACCGTGCGCTGTCCGACCGGAACGAATCAGCGTCCTGGGCTTCGGCGGCCCTCGTCACGCGCGGCGACATTTTCGTTGAAGGCGCCTCCCAGCGCGACATGATGACCTTCCTTAACACCTACCGCAAGGTGGGCGGCGGCATGGACATCGGCGAGGACGGGATCCGGTTCTACCACCCCGGCGGCAAGCTGAACCCCCTGGTCCTCGAAACCGATGTCCACCCGGGTTTCATGACGGACTGGCAGCAGCCCCTCGTGGTGGCGCTGACCCAGGCGGAGGGCGTGTCCATCGTCCACGAGACTGTGTACGAGAACCGCTTCGGCTTCACCGACGCCCTCATCCGCATGGGTGCCAGCATCCAGGTGCACCGGGAATGCCTGGGCAGCGTTCCCTGCCGGTTCGGGCAGCGGAACTTCCTGCATTCCGCCGTGATATCCGGACCCACGCAGCTCAAGGGCACGGACATTGACGTGCCGGACCTGCGCGGCGGCTTCAGCCACCTCATCGCGGCACTCGCTGCCACCGGAGTGTCCCGGGTCACCGGCATCGACATCATCAACCGCGGCTACGAACGCTTCACGGAGAAGCTGGCGGGGCTCGGTGCCGATTTCGACATCACCGCCGCGAAGTAGCAGCCGCCGTGAAGGAATCTGCCAAGAGCAGGGCCACATTCGTGTTCATCGCCGGCATCGCCCGGCCCCTGCTGAACCTCATGATGGCCAAGAAGTGGGAAGGCGTGGACAAGCTTCCCTCCGGCGGTTTCATCGCCGCGCCCAACCACTGCACCGAGATCGACCCGCTGGTGGTGGGCCACATGCTCTACAACCAGAAGCGTGCGCCGCACTTCCTGGCCAAAGCCGGACTCTTCAAGGTCCCCGGCTTGGGCTGGCTCCTGCACGCCACCAAGCAGGTCCCGGTGGAACGTTCGACGGCGGGAGCGAACCGCTCGCTGCAGGTCGCCCAGGAGATCGTGGCTGAGGGCGGTGCCATCATCATCTACCCCGAGGGCACCCTGACCCGCGACCCCGACCTGTGGCCCATGAAGGGCCACACCGGAGCAGCGCGGCTGGCCCTGGAGGGCGGCATCCCGGTGGTTCCCATTGCCCATTGGGGCGCCCACGAAGTCTTTCCCCGGTACGGGAAGCGCTTCCACCTGTTCCCGCGCAAGACCTCACGCGTGGTCGTGGGGGACCCGGTGGATCTCAGTGCCTTCGCCGGGCAGCCCATGGACAAGGCAACGCTCACCGCGGCCACCGAGGCCATCATGGATGCCATCACGGAGCTGCTCGCCGGCCTTCGGGGCGAGACCCCGCCGGCCGAACGCTGGGATCCGGCCAGGAAGCAGCAATCCAGGCACGGCCGGTTCATTGAACGTGGCGGCCAGGCCGCCGGCGGGACGGACGCGCCGTGACCCTGGATCTGTCGGGTTCGGCCCGCACCGTCGCCGTCCTGGGCGCGGGTTCCTGGGGTACAACCTTCGCCAAAATACTGGCTGACGCTGCCACCGCAGCAGGGACCCCCCGCGACATCAGGCTCTGGGGCCGCCGCAGCGAGGTCGTTGAGCAGGTGAATAGCGCGCACCGGAACGACCAGTACCTCAAGGACGTGCCGCTGCCGGCGAGCATCACCGCCTCGACCGACGTCGCCACGGTGCTGGACGGGGCAGACCTCGTTGTCCTGGCGGTCCCTGCCCAGTCCCTGCGGCCGCAGCTCAGGCAATGGCGGGAACTGATCGCCCCCGACGCCATCGTCGTGTCCCTGATGAAGGGGCTCGAACTGGGAACCGACGCCCGCATGAGCCAGGTCATCAGCGAGGAGCTGGGCCTGCCCGCGGAACGCATCGCCGTCGTCTCCGGCCCCAACCTGGCCATGGAAATCGCCCGCGAGGAACCAACCGCATCGGTGGTGGCGTGCACTGAATCCGCAGCCGCCGGCTGGCTGGCCCGCAGCTGCACCGCACCCTACTTCCGGCCCTACACCACCTCCGATGTGGTGGGCGTCGAAATCGGCGGCATCGTCAAGAACGTCATCGCCCTGGCCGTCGGCATCTGCGAGGGCAAGCAGATGGGCGACAACACCAAGGCGTCGGTGATCACGCGCGGCCTGGCCGAAACATCCCGCCTTGCCCTGGCGCTCGGCGGCGAAGCCAAAACCATGGCCGGCCTCGCCGGGCTGGGCGACCTCGTGGCGACGTGTTCATCGTCCCTCTCGCGGAACCACACCGCAGGCCGCCTGCTGGGCCAGGGGCTGACGCTGGAGGAGGTGGGCCAAAAGATGACCCAGACCGCCGAAGGCATCAAGTCCGGGCAGGCCGTGCACGAACTGGCCGGCAAGCTGGGCGTGGAGATGCCCATTACCGCCGCCGTCGTGGCCGTGCTGGCAGGCAAGCTGTCCGTAGACCAACTGGGACCGGTCCTGCTGTCCCGCGAACTGAAACCCGAAGGCGATTACTGACCATGTCCCACACCCTCCCGACCTCCGGCACTCCCGCCGGCCGCAAACCGCGGGTAGCGGTCCTTTTCGGCGGACGGTCCTCCGAGCACGCCGTCAGCTGCGTCACCGCCGCCGGGGTCCTCGGCGCCATCAACAAGGACAAGTACGAGGTCATTCCCATCGGAATCGCCAAGACCGGGCAGTGGGTCCTCGCCTCCACCGACACCGCCCAGTGGTCACTGGCGGCCTCGGCCCTTCCCGAGGTGGCACCGTCCGCCCAAACGGTCACCCTGGCGGAGATTGGTGGGGAGCACCAGCTGATCGTCGCTTCGCCCAACGAGGTCCCGCAGGAGCTGGGCACCGTGGACGTCGTTTTTCCGCTGCTGCACGGACCCTTCGGCGAGGACGGAACCATCCAGGGGCTGCTGGAACTCTCTGACACCCGGTACGTAGGGGCCGGCGTCCTGGCCTCTGCCGTGGGCATGGACAAGCACTTCATGAAGGTGGTGTTCGAAGCCGCCGGCCTGCACGTCGGACCCTACGTTGCCGTCACCGACCGGCAATGGCAAAAGGATCCGGAAGCTGTCCGGAAGCAGGTGGACAGGCTTGGCTTCCCGGTCTTCGTGAAGCCCGCACGCGCCGGGTCATCGATGGGCATCTCCAAGGTGGACTCCCTCGAAGGCCTTGACGCAGCCATCGAGGAAGCCCGCCGGCACGACCTGAAGCTGGTCATCGAAGCAGGCATCGTCGGCCGCGAGATCGAGTGCGCCGTCCTGGAGGGCCGCGGCACCGACGCGCCCAGGACCTCCATGCCGGGCGAAATCTCCGTGGCGGGCGGCGGTCATGAGTTCTATGACTTCAATGCCAAGTACGTGGAGGACGACGCCGCCGCACTGAGCTGCCCGGCCGACATTCCCGAAGAAGCAATCGCCAGGGTACGGGAACTTGCCGCCGCGGCCTTCGACGCCGTGGGTGCCGAAGGGCTGAGCCGGGTGGACTTCTTCTACACCCCGGACGGGGAACTGATCATCAACGAGATCAACACCATGCCTGGGTTCACGCCCAAGAGCATGTACCCGCAGATGTGGGCAGCGTCCGGGCTCGCCTACGCCGACCTGATCGACGAACTGATCCACCTTGCCCTGAACCGGAAAACCGGCCTTCGCTGACCCGGGCCCGGTGGGCGGGCCCATCACCTACTGGCTCTTGGGCAGGTCCTGCAGTTCCTCCTGGCCCACGCAGTTACGGCTGGCCGGCACCTTGCCGGCCGCTGTGGCGAGGTCGGCCAGCACTGTGGCCGAGCTGATCTTGTCCGGGTCCATCAGGATCTCGGTGGCGGGCTCCCGGCCGTAGGTGGTGAGCGTCCACACGGGGTCGCCCTCCTTGATCACCCAATCGATGCCGTTAACCGTCACGCAGCGGTCAGTGGTTGGCCCCGGCACGTTCACTCCGCACCGCAGGATTACCAACGATGGATCCCCCCACGCGGCCGTGGCCTGGCTGTTGGTCTGTCGCAGCCTGGAGTCGCCGATGGCGTCGGGCAGCGCCACCATCATGGGTGCGCAGGCGGGGTTCGCAGCATCCTGTGCAGCCGTGACGTCGACGGCGGCGGAGCAGCCTGCCAGCGGAACGGCCACGAAGGCTCCAAGGAGCGCCGTCCGGACAGCGCGGTGGGGCAGGGACAGCTGGGGACGGTGCATATTCCAAGCCTATAGCCGCGGCTGGAGGTTCCTGTCATCGGCCTGGACCGCCCCTGCCAGTCTCCGTGGGCGGCCCAGTGCCCGGACACCCGGGAATGTCGGACCCGCGCTGTAGCGTAGTGGGGTGCCTGAAAAACGTATGGCCGGGGACGCGTCTCCGGCAGTCGCCGCCCTCTCCGAAGCCGAGCTGCTGTCGCGGATTTTCCCGCGACTGGCGGTGGACGCGACACATTCCGCGGCCACCCTCCTGGGCCCCGGGGACGACGCCGCGATCATCAGCGCACCGGATGCCAGGACGGTCATCAGCATCGACACCCAGGTCCAGGACCAGGACTTCCGGCTGGCCTGGCCCAACGGGTACCGGAGCACAGGCTTTGATGTCGGCTGGAAGGCTGCCGCACAGAACCTCAGCGACATCAACGCGATGGGAGCACGTGCCACGTCCATGGTGGTCAGCCTGACACTGCCGCCCGACACCCCCGTCACCTGGGTGGAGGACCTGGCCGACGGCCTGACGGCAGGCATCCGGGGCCTTGGTGCGGACGGCTGCTCCGTCGCCGGCGGCGACTTGGGGCGCGGAAGGGAAATTTCGGTCACCGTTGCGGTGCTGGGGACGCTCGACGGCGGCCCGCCGGTGCTGCGCTCAGGCGCGCAACCGGGTGACGTCCTGGCGCTGGCCGGTACGGCCGGGCAGGCGGCCGCCGGCCTCGCCCTGCTCGAATCCGGGGTACCCATGGAACAGCTCGACGACGGACTGCGCAACCTGACGGAACGCCAGCGCCGGCCGGTGCCGCCGCTCCAGGCCGGCCCGGCCGCCCGGAAAGCCGGCGCCACCGCCATGCTGGATGTCTCGGACGGGCTGCTGCGCGACGGCCGCCGGATGGCGCTGGCCAGCCACGTCGCCATGGACCTGGATCCGGACCGCCTGGGCCCTCTCGCCGCCGGGGTGGAACCTGCGGCCCGCCTGCTGGGCCGGAACGCCATGGAATGGGTGCTCAGCGGAGGGGAAGACCACGGGCTGCTGGCCACTTTCCCGCCGGATATTCAGCTTCCTCCCGGATTCACTGCGATAGGCTCGATACAAGCACTGGGAATCGACGAAGGTCCGCGCGTGACGATCGCGGGCCGGGCCGCGGACACCGGGGGATGGGACCACTTTGCAGACTAAGATCGCCGCCAACGCCCAGGCCATGAGGCGGTGGCTGAACAAAGCGGAGACCGCCCTGGGCAACCACAGCGACCGCCTGAACGCCATCAACATCTTCCCTGTCGCCGACGGTGACACCGGCACCAACCTCTATCTCACCGTCCGTGCCGCCTCCGATGCCCTCGAGGCCATGGATCCGGGTGTCACCGACGTCGGAGCGGTCCTGGCGCACGCCGGCCAGGCCGCGCTCGAGAAAGCGCGCGGCAACTCGGGGACGCTGTTTTCGGTCTTCCTCTGCGCCGCCGCCGAACCCCTAGCCGGCCAGCAGCGGCTCAGTTCCGCTCTCCTGGCCACAGCGCTGCACCGCGCCCAGATCCGGGCCTGGACCGCCCTCAGCGACCCCGTGCCCGGCACCATGCTGTCCGTCATGGAGGCTGCGTCGCTCGCCGCCGCCGAGATCGATGCCCTGCACCCGGGGGACGACAGCAACCATGCCCTCGGTGTGACGCTCGATGCCGCTGTTGCCGCAGCCCTGGCCGCCGTCGTGTCCACGGAAGAACAACTTGACGCCCTGCAGGACGCGCACGTCGTGGACGCCGGCGGCGTGGGGCTCCTGCTCATCCTTGACTGCCTGCGCTCCGTCGTCCTGGGGGAGGAACTTCAGAGCTCACTGCTTGACGATCTTCACGGATACAGCGTCCAGGATCCGCACATCCACGCCAGCATGCCGGTTGACGACGGTGTGGAGGTGATGTGCACCATCAACCTCTCACCGCTGGACGCGGCAACCCTCCGGCAGCACCTGGACGAGCTGGGGGAGTCGGTCATCATGAGCCAGCTCGGCGGCGGGGAAGCCGGCGACGGTACCTACAGGTGGCGGGTCCACGTCCACGTCCCCACGCCCGGTCCCGCCGTCGAACTCATCCGCAGCCTGGGCATCCCCACGGACATCTCCATCAGTGCCCTGTCCGACACCTCCAGCCACCGGGACCAGGCGCTCCAGGAGGCAGTGGACTCCGGTGGGCATGAACGCTGAGCCCGGGCTTCCCCTGGAACGCCGCATTGGCAAGCGTTCGGCAGGGGTGATCGAAAAACACCTTGGCATCACCACCGTCGAGGGCCTGCTCAACTACTTCCCGCGCCGGTATATGGCCCGCGGCGAACTGACACCCATCAGCGAGCTGCCGCGGGACGAGGAAGTCACCCTGATTGCCCGCGTGCTCTCCAGCAGCACCCGTTCCATGCAGGCACGCAAGGGAACCATCACCGACGTCGTCATTTCCGACGACGACGGCCGGAGCGGCCTGAGGCTGGTGGGCGGCACAGACTTCCACGGCAAGGTGCCGGGGACCCTGAAGATCAGCTTCTTCAACGCCTACCGGGCCAAGAGCGAGCTGCTGCCAGGACGCCGGGCCCTGTTTTCCGGTAAGGTCACCAGCTTCAAGGGCGCCCTGGGACTCACCAACCCCGACTTCCAGGTGCTTGACTCGGATCCCTTCACGGCCGGCAGCGACGACCCCGAAAAACTCGCGGCAATGCCCATCCCCGTCTACCCGGCCACGGCTAAGCTCCCCAGCTGGAAAATCCAGAAGGTCATCTCCACGCTGCTGGAAACCGTTGACCTGGGCGCTGTACCGGACCCCGTGCCGGCCTCCGTGGCAGCGCGGGAAGACTTCCTGCCTTTGGCCACGGCCTACCGGCTGGTCCACGAACCGGAGACCGCCGCGGACTGGCAACGGGCCCGCCACCGGTTCCGTTACCAGGAGGCACTGGTCCTGCAGTCCGCCCTGGCGCGGCGCCGGTCCCAGCTGGCGGCGGAGGAAGCAACGGCCCGGCGGCCGGTGACGGACGGCGTTCTGGCAGCCTTCGACCGGAATTTGCCTTTCACGCTCACGGACGGCCAAGCCGCCGTCGGAAAAACCCTTGCCGCGGGGCTCGCGGAAAACCACCCCATGAACCGCCTGCTGCAGGGTGAAGTGGGCTCGGGCAAGACGGTGGTGGCATTGCGCGCCATGCTCCAGGTAGTGGACGCCGGCGGGCAGGCCGCGCTGCTGGCCCCCACCGAGGTCCTTGCCGCGCAGCACTACGACTCCATCCGCCGCACGCTCGGTCCGTTGTCCAGGGACGGGCTGCTCGGCGCCCTGGGCAGCCAGGACGGGGAATCCGTGCAGGTCACCCTGCTCACCGGATCCATGCCCGCCGCGGCCCGGAAGCAGGCCCTGCTGGATGCTGCCTCGGGAACGGCGGGGATCATCATCGGAACACACGCCCTGCTCAGTGACAACGTTTCCTTCTACGACCTCGGGCTGATCGTTGTGGACGAACAGCACCGGTTTGGCGTGGAGCAGCGTGACGCCCTGCGTGCCAAGGCGAGGAAACCTCCGCACCTGCTGGTCATGACCGCAACCCCCATCCCGCGGACCGTCGCCATGACCGTATTCGGTGACCTTGAAACCTCCACGCTCGATGAGCTGCCCAAGGGCAGGGCGCCCATCTCCACCCACCTGGTGGGCCTGGCGGAGAACCCCGGCTGGGCCGGGCGAATCTGGGCACGGGCGCGCGAGGAAATCGACGCCGGCCACCAGGTCTACGTCGTATGCCCGAAGATCGGCACCGACGACGACGGTGACTTCACCCCCGGCGAGGCGGAACCGGCCGACGTTGGCCTGGAGGACAACGGACGGGAATTGGCGTCGGTGACTGCCGTCGTCGAACACCTGCAGGATGAACCGTCCCTTGCCGGCATCCCGCTGGCGCCGCTGCATGGCCGCCAGGACCCGGACCTGAAGTCTGACACCATGGCCCGGTTCCTGGCCAACACCGTCAAGCTGCTGGTTTCAACCACCGTGATCGAGGTGGGCGTGGACGTCCACAACGCCACGCTGATGGTGATCCTGGACGCGGACCGGTTCGGTATCTCGCAGCTCCACCAGCTCCGCGGACGGGTGGGCCGCGGCGGGCTGCCCGGGACCTGCCTCCTCGTGACGTCCCTGGAGCGCGGCCATCCCAGCCGGCGGCGGCTGGAGGCCGTGGCATCGACCACCGACGGCTTCGTGCTGTCCCAGGAGGACCTCAAGCTCCGCAGGGAAGGCGACATCCTGGGCGCATCCCAGTCCGGCGGCCGGTCAACGCTGCGGCTTCTGCGCGTACTGGAGCACGGGGACGTCATCGCCCAGGCACGCTCCGATGCCCAGGAAATCGTGGCCGCGGATCCCGCCCTCGACGCCCACACCGAATTGGCCGATGCCATTGACCGATACCTCAATCCCGAAAAGGAGGCGTTCCTTGAACGTGGTTAGCAGGGGACGCACCGGCGGAACCGGAACGGTGGTGGCCGCATGAGCCGGATCATCTCCGGAGCGGCGGGCGGAACACCGCTGACGGCAGTTCCCGGGTCCTTGACACGCCCCACTACAGACCGGGTCAAGGAGGCGCTTTTCTCCAGGCTGGACGCCTTCGACGTGATCTCCGGCGCGCGGGTGCTGGACCTGTATGCGGGGTCGGGCTCCCTGGGAGTGGAAAGCGCCAGCAGGGGAGCCCGGGCAGTGGACCTGGTGGAGGCCGACGCGAAGGCCAGCGCCGTCTGCCAGCGCAATGCGGACCTGATCAACGGTGTGGTGGGCCGCAAGGCAGTCACCGTCCACCGCTCCAAGGTGGAGCCCTTCCTGGAACGCGCACACGAAACAGCGCTGTGGGACCTCGTGTTCATGGATCCGCCCTACCCGCTGGAGGAAGTGGCTTTGGCGGCTGCCCTCAGGAAGCTCGCCACGCACCTGGCCCCGGGCGCCGTCGTGGTTGTAGAACGGTCCTCGCGGTCCCCCGAGCCGGCGTGGCCAACCGACGTGGAGCGGTTTGCCGAGAAAAAATACGGTGAAACCCGTCTGTGGTTCGCCGAACCGTCCGTTCCGGACGCCATCGAAGGCGACGACCTGCCGGCGGCCGGGGAAGACTGACACCACAAAGCGGCCGGGACGGGCCTTGACTGGCACGGCGCGGCCGTGGCACGTCTTAGGGGGAAAGCCGGTCCAGGTCAACGCCCGCCAGCACCTGTGCGGGGTGCGGTCCCCGGGCCACCAGTTCAGCCGTCCACTCCTGCGGCCACGGCACCTGGGTCCCGGCCAGGATGATGTTGCCCGGGTACCGGCCCGCGAACATCCCGCTTTCGGCGAAGGCCGCCACGTCCCGCATGGCCTCCCGCAGCGCGGCCACCTGGCTGCGGACCAGCGTCAGCGCCGGCTCGTCACCCACATTGACCACCAGCAGCCCCCCGGGTGCGAGCTTTTCCCGGACCTCGCGGTAGAACCCGGCGCAGGCGATGTGCTCCGGCGCCTCCGGCCCCGAGAAGATGTCCAGGATGACGACGTCGAAGCGGAGTTCCGGCTCAAGCCCGCCAAGGGCCTCCCTGGCGTCGCCGATGATGGTGTGCAGGTCTGTGCCCTCCGGCAGCGGAAGGTGCCGCAGGACGAAATCGAGGAGTTCACGCTCCAGTTCAACCGCGTACTGCACCGACCCGGGACGGGTCGCCTGGATGTAACGGGCCAGGGTGAGCGCACCCGCTCCAAGGTGGAGGGCACGCACGGGTGCTCCCGGAGGTGCAGCCAAGTCCACCAGGTGCGCCACCCTTCGCAGGTACTCGTAGAAGACATCCTCCGGGTGGGCGAGGTTGACATGCGACTGTTCGGCGCCGCCGATACTCAGGACGTAGCCGCCGGCCGTAAAGGCATCCGGTTCGATGGTGGCGTGCTGGCCGGTCGCCCGGAGGAACCGCGACGGTCCGGTGCTGTTGCCGGCCATCACAGCCTGCTGCTGAGCGTGGCCAGCCTGGACGCTGCCTCTTCAAGGACGTCGGCTTTCTTGCAGAAGGCGAAACGCAGCAGGCTGCGGGTCCTTTCGGCGCCTTCCGGGTGGCAGAAGACCGGCACCGGAATGGCTGCGACACCGACCAGTTCCGGCAGGCGGCGGGCAAGGTCAACGGAATCGGTGATGCCCAGCGGTGCTGTGTCCACGTTGACGAAGTACGTACCCTGGGGCGCGTACACCCCGAAGCCGGCGGCGCGGAGACCGTCGCTGAGGATGTCGCGCTTTCTCTCCAGTGTCCCTGCGACTCCTTCGTAGAAGCTGTCCGGCAATGCCAGCCCCGCAGCGATGGCGGGCTGGAAGGGGGTGCCCGAACTGTAGGTCAGGAACTGCTTGACCGTGCGAACAGCCGCCACCAGGTCTTCGGGACCCGTGAGCCAGCCAATCTTCCAGCCGGTGACGGAAAAGGTCTTGCCGGCGGAGGAGATGGTGAGGGTCCGCTCTGCCGCCCCGGGCAGCGAAGCGGCCGGGATGTGGCGGACACCGAAAGTGAGGTGTTCGTAGACTTCGTCCGTGACAATCAGCGAACCATACCGCCGGGCCAGGTCCACGATCTTCTGGAGCACGTCACGCGGGAACACCGCTCCGGTGGGGTTGTGGGGATTGTTGAGCAGCACCACCCGTGTCCGTTCGCTGAAGGCGGCCTCAAGGGCGGCCATGTCCGGCATGAAGTCCGGCGCCAGCAGCGGCGCCGTGACGTGGGTGGCGCCCGACAGGCCGATGACCGCCCCGTAGGAATCGTAGAACGGCTCGAAGGTGAGGACCTCGTCCCCCGGGCCGGTGAAGGCAAGGAGGGATGCCGCGATGGCCTCGGTGGCTCCGGTGGTGATAATGACTTCCGTGGCCGGATCAGGGGTCAGCCCGTAGAAGCGTTCCTGGTGGCCGGCCACCGCTTCACGCAACTGGGGGGTGCCCTTGCCGGGAGCATACTGGTTCGCGCCTGCGGCGATGGCATCACGGGCGGCGTCGAGGATTTCCTGCGGACCGTCCTCGTCCGGAAATCCCTGGCCCAGGTTGATGGCGCCCGTCCTGGCGGCCAGGGAGGTCATCTCTTCGAAGATGGTGACGCCAAGGCCGCCGTCAAGAGCCAGGAGGTTTGCACCCAGGGCGGTCCGCTGCCACGGAGCCGGGGCGGAGGGCGCGGAAAGTTCCCGTGACGCGTGCATCCAGTCATGGTATCCCGGGCGTGGCATGGGGTAGGTTCGGAGCATGAGACGAGCTGTCTGCCCCGGATCCTTTGACCCCATCCACAACGGCCATCTCGAAGTAATCGCCAGGGCCGCGGGCCTGTTCGACGAGGTCATCGTGGCGATCTCCACGAACTATGCGAAGAAGTACCGGTTCACGCTCGATGAGCGCCTGGAGATGGCACGGGAAACCCTTGCATCGCTGAAAGGGATCGTGGTGGAGCCGGTGGGCGACGGGCTGCTCGCGGACTACTGCCGGCAGCGCGGCGTCTCCGCCATCGTCAAGGGTCTGCGGTCCTCGTCCGACTTCGACTATGAACTGCCCATGGCCACCATGAACAGGCAGCTCAGCGGGGTGGAGACGGTCTTCCTGCCGGCCGAGGCGCACTACATCCACCTGTCCTCGACGCTCATCAAGGAAGTGGCGGGGCTGGGCGGGAACGTCTCGGACTATGTCCCCAGATCGGTGCTGCGGCGGATCCTGGCGGGCGAGCCTTCGGCAGATCAGCAGCCCAGGCGGTAGGCTGGACCGGTACTTCGGCGGCACCGCCGGCCGGTTTGAGTCCCCGCGGCTCTTCAGGCTAAGATTGTACGTCGGTCATATGTTCAACAGGAGTTCTCATTAAAAGAGATGCTGGTTCGCCCCTGGCGTTCGACGTCAAGGACCTCGGGCGCAGCCCGGGAAGCATGCGGACACTGAAGGAACATGTACCCGCACCGGGGGAACTTGGTGTGGCGCTCATTGGTGTTCAGGAAGGCTCGGATGTCGGGCTGGATCTGAAACTGGAGGCCGTACACGAAGGAATTCTGGTATCAGGAACCGTGCTCGCCGGTGTCACCGGGGAATGCGGCCGATGCCTGGATCCCCTTGCGTATGACCTTGAGGTCAATGTGCAAGAACTGTTCTTCTACGAAGGCGCTGAGTTTTCGGACGAAGAAGAAGGTGAAGAGCAACGTCGAGTCGAGCACGATGTAATCGATCTTGAACCGGTGTTGCGGGACGCGATTGTCACCAATCTGCCGTTCCAGCCGGTGTGCCGGGAAGACTGCCAGGGCCTTTGCTCCGAATGCGGAGTGCGCCTGGAAGACGAGCCGGGGCACCACCACGAGGTCCTGGATCCTCGCTGGGCTGCCCTAGCTGATCTGGCTAAGCCTGACCGGCAAAATTGATTTGTACGTGTTTGTCTAGAGAGAAATGAGTTAGCCGTGGCTGTTCCCAAGCGGAAGATGTCTCGCTCGAATACCCGCGCCCGCCGCTCGCAGTGGAAGGCGACCGCCCCCCACCTGGTGAAGACCGTTGAAAACGGCCAGGTCACCTACAGCCTGCCGCACCAGGCTAAGGTCGTCACCGACTCTGCTGGCACTGCGCTGTTCCTTGAGTACAAGGGCCGCAAGGTCGCTGACGTCTAATCGGCCCTCAGGCTGACTGATGTCTTCAACTGAAGAGCTTCTGAAGCGTCTCGGTGTCACTATTGACGCCGGGACGCTTCGTCTTGCGCTCACACACCGTTCGTACGCCTACGAAAACGGCGGCATACCCACCAACGAGCGCCTGGAATTCCTGGGCGACTCCATCCTGGGCTTCTCCGTCACTGATGCCCTCTACCGGGACAACCCGGAGCTGCCCGAGGGCGAGCTCGCCAAGCGGCGTTCGGCCGTGGTCAGCACCCGCGCCCTGGCCAACATCGGACGTAGCCTGGGCATCGGCGAGTACATCTACCTCGGCCAGGGCGAAAAGCTCACCGAGGGCAAGAACAAGGCGTCCATCCTTGCCGACACCATGGAAGCCCTGATCGGCGCCACCTACGTCTCCAACGACATTGAGACGGCCCGGCAGCTGGTCATGCGCCTCATCGGCCCGCTGCTGAAGGACGCCGCCGTGCTTGGCGCCGGCACCGACTGGAAGACCAGCATCCAGGAACTTGCGGCCAGCCGGCAGCTTGGCACCATCCACTACGCCGTGGAAGGCGCCGGACCGGACCATGCCCGGACCTTCACCGCGGTCCTGCATGTCGGCGGCACCGCCTACGGCAAGGGCACCGGGCACTCCAAGAAAGAAGCGGAGCAGGAAGCAGCGGCGGACGCGTGGCGCGTGCTGTCCGGAAACGGCGCCTCCGACACCACCGGCACCGCCTCCGGTACCGCCGCGGCCAAGTAGCGCCATGCCTGAACTTCCCGAGGTGGAGGTGGTCCGGCGCGGCCTGGTGAGCTGGGTCCGCGGCAGGACCATTGAGTCCGTGGACGTCCTGGACCCGCGGTCCATCCGCCGCCACGCCCTGGGGACCGAGGACTTCATCGGAAACCTCCAAGGCGCCACCGTCACCGACGTCGTACGCCGCGGAAAGTTCCTCTGGCTCCCGCTGGCCGACGCCACACCGGACGCCGGCCCCGGCGAAACCCCACGCCGGCCGGCCGTCGCCCTGATGGCCCACCTTGGAATGAGCGGACAGCTTCTGATGCAGGATCCGGAGGTGCCGGATGAGAAGCACCTCAAGGTCCGGTTCCGGCTCAGCGCCCGCGACGGCATGCCCGGAGAACTCCGCTTCGTGGACCAGCGGATTTTCGGCGGCCTCTTCGTCACGGCACTGGTACCCACCGACGACGGCGGCCCCGGCGGGCTCTCCGAGTCACCCGTGCCGTTGATCGCCGAAGAGGCATCCCACATCGCCCGTGATCCGCTGGACCCGGCATTCCCGTTCGAGCTGTTCTACCAGCGGCTGCGGCGGCGCAAAACAGGACTCAAGCGTGCCCTGCTGGACCAGGGCCTGGTCTCCGGCATCGGGAACATCTATGCCGACGAAGCCCTGTGGCGGGCGAAGCTCCACTATGCGCGGCCCACAGACAAGCTCCGGCGCGCTGACGCGGAACGCCTCCTGGCGAGCACCCGTGAGGTCATGCTCGATGCCCTCGCGGCCGGCGGCACCAGCTTCGATTCCCTCTACGTGAATGTGAACGGTGCGTCCGGTTACTTCGACCGGTCGCTGAATGCGTACGGGCGCGAAGGCCAGCCATGCCGCCGTTGCGCCGAAGCGGGAATCCACGCCACCATCCGCCGGGAACAGTTCATGAACCGTTCCTCGCACACCTGCCCGGTGTGCCAGCCCCGGCCGCGCAACGGACGCTGGTAGCACGCCTTGTCTCCCGCCGTCGTCCGCTGACTCCGTGACCGGCGGCGTCCCCGGCGCCGGCTCCGGTGACAGGCGGATCCGCGTCCGCGGCTTTTCGGCGGCAACCCGGTAGATTAGGACCGCCAAGCAGCCGCCAGCACCGTCCAGGAGACCCGAAACGCCTTGCACCTCAAAAGCCTGACCGTCAGGGGGTTCAAGTCCTTCGCCTCCGCCACCACCTTCGACTTCGAACCCGGAGTCACTGCGGTGGTGGGTCCCAACGGCTCCGGCAAATCCAACGTGGTGGACGCCCTCGCCTGGGTGATGGGGGAGCAGGGCGCCAAAACCCTGCGCGGCGGGAAGATGGAGGATGTCATCTTCGCCGGGACCTCCGGCCGCCCGCCGCTGGGCCGGGCCCAGGTATCCCTGACCATCGACAACACCGACGGCGCCCTGCCCATCGAATACAGCGAAGTCACCATCAGCCGGACCCTGTTCCGCACGGGCGGGTCCGAGTACGCCATCAACGGGTCCGGCTGCAGGCTGCTGGACATCCAGGAACTCCTGTCGGACTCCGGCATGGGCCGCGAAATGCACGTCATCGTGGGACAGGGCCAGCTGGACCGGGTCCTGCACGCCACACCCGAGGACCGCCGTGGATTCATCGAAGAGGCAGCGGGAATCCTCAAGCACCGCCGGCGCAAGGAGCGTACGGTGCGGAAACTGGAGGCCATGCAGGCCAACCTGCAGCGCCTCGCCGACCTGACCGGGGAGATCCGCCGCCAGCTGACCCCGCTGGGCAAGCAGGCGGAGGTGGCCCGCCGGGCACAGCGGGTCCAGTTCGATGTCCGCGACGCCCGCGCCCGGCTCCTCGCCGATGATCTGGTCCAGTTGCAGTCCGCCCTCGAACAGGACGTCGCCGACGAAGCCGCGCTGAAGGCACGCCGCACTGAGGTGGGGCAGCAGCTCGAAGCCGGTCGCCGGGAACAGGCCGCCCTGGAACAGCTAGCCGCAGAGGCAACGCCACGTTTGAACGCCGCCCGGGACACCTGGTACCGGCTGACCGCGGTCCGGGAACGGCTGCGGTCCCTCGGATCCCTGGCCCAGGAGCGCAGCCGCCTCCTTGGTTCCGTGGACGACGCACCGGCCACCGGGCGCGATCCTGAACAGCTGGAACGCCAGGCGGCCCGCGTGTCAGCTGAACTCGCCGGGCTGGAGGAATCCCTGACGCAGCGGCGCGAAGCCCTGGAAGCAGCAACGGCAGCCAAAACAGAAGCCGAACGCGCGGCGCAGGCCGAGGACCAGCGCCTGACCGCCGAACTCCGGGCCGTGGCCGACCGGCGGGAAGGACTGGCACGGCTGGCCGGACAAGTGGCCGCCGCACGGTCCCGGGTGGAGGCAGCCCAGGCCGAGCTGGGCAGGCTGCGCGAGTCCCAGGCCGCAGGTGCCGAACGGCGCGCACAGGCCCAGGCTGAATTCACCGCCCTGGAAAACCAGGTGGCCGGAGTGGAAGAGGGCGAGGAATCACTCGACGCCGAGTATGAGGCGGCCAGCGAAGCACTCGACACTGTCCTGCAGGAAATTTCGCAGCTGACAGCGGACGTCAACGACGGCCTGCGCCGCCGCGACGCGCTGGCTGCCCGGCTGGACGCGTTGAAGCTGGGCCTTGAGCGCAAGGACGCAGCGCAGCACCTCCTGCAGGCCGGGATCAGCGGAGTCCGGGGTGCCCTCGCCGACGGGCTCCGCGTGCGGCCGGGCTTCGAAACAGCCATCGCCGCCGCCCTCGCGGATGCCTCAGAAGCGCTCCTGGTCGAGGACGCCCCAACGGCCGCGTCCGTGCTGCAGCGGCTCAAGGATGACGACGCCGGACGGGCCTCGCTGCTGCTCACCTCACCTGCGCCGCCCGGCGGGCCGGAGGCCCTTCCGCCGCTGCGCGCCGGCGTCGAACCCGCCGCCGACCTGGTGGAGACGACCGGGGACAGCCTTAAGCTGGTGCGGCACCTGCTGCACCGGACCGTCGTCGTCCCTGACGTCCCGGCCGCTGCGGCCCTGGTGGCCGAACACCCGGAGTTGACCGCCGTCACCCACGCCGGGGACGTGTTCACCGCGGTGTCCGTCACCGGCGGCTCCGCCAAGGCGCCCTCGCTCCTGGAAGTCCAGGCCGCCGTGGACGACGCCGAGGGGCAGCTCTCCGGGGTCACCAGCGCCCTGGAGCGCAACAGGTTCGCCCTCGCGGCCGCGGAAGCCAGGCGCGCGGGGGCGCAGGAACGGGCGGATGCCGCCCTGGACCGGCTGCATGAGTCCGACGCCCGCCTGGCCGCGGTGGCCGAGCGGCTGGGACACCTCAACTCCGTCCTGCGCAGCGCAGTGGGCGAAAGCGGGAGGCTGGAGGCCTCGCTGGCCCGCGCCGAGGAGAATGTGGCGGCGGAAGAGGAAGCGCTCGCCGCCATGGCCGGCCGGCTGGCCGCCGCCCAGGAAGCCCCACTGGAGGACGAGCCGTCCACGGAACAGCGCGACGCACTGGCCCGGGCCGCGTCGGCCGCCCGCGCCGCGGAAGTGGAAGCACGGCTGTCCCTCCGGAGCACGGAGGAGCAGGCCGCTGCCACCCGCAACCGGGTGGCGTCCCTGGAGCGGGCGGCTGCCGCCGAACGCCGCGCCCGCGAAGAAGCGGCCGAGCGTGCCCGGCGGCGGCGGATCGAGGCGCGCAGGGCCGCAGCCGTCCGCGCCGCCGTGGAGACGTCACTCGGGTTCGTGGACATCTCCGTGGACCTGGCCCGTCACGCCCGCGACCTCGCCGAGGAGAACCGGGAGCAGCGGGACCGTGAACTGCAGCAGCTCCGCAGCGCGAACGAGGCCCTGGCGAAGGAACTCGCCGAGCTCACTGACAACGTCCACCGTGATGAGCTGGCCCGGGCACAGCAGCGGGCACGGATCGAAACACTGGAAACCCGGTCCATCGATGAACTAGGCATCACCCCTGACGCCCTGGTTGCCGACTTCGGTCCGCATGTCCCCGTTCCGGTGCCGGCCGGGGAGTCGGGGGACAAATGGGCTGCCCTCCGTGCCCCCGTGGATGCCGACGGCGCTGCGATCGTCGAGGGCGTTCCCTATGTTCGGGCAGAGCAGGAGAAGCGGCTGCGGAAAGCCGAACGCGATCTCTCCAGCCTGGGCAAGGTCAACCCGCTGGCGCTGGAGGAGTTCGCCGCCCTGGAGGAACGCCACCAGTTCCTCAGCACCCAGCTCGAAGACCTCAAGGCCAGCCGCAAGGACCTCCTGGACATCATCAAGGAAGTGGATGACAGGGTGCAGCGCGTCTTCGCCGAGGCGTTCGAGGACACCCAGGCCCAGTTCGTCCGGGTCTTCGAACGGCTCTTCCCGGGCGGTGAAGGCCGGCTGGTCCTGACCGACCCCGCCGACATGCTGACCACCGGCATCGACGTCGAGGCCCGCCCGGCCGGCAAGAAGATCAAGCGGCTGTCCCTGCTGTCCGGCGGCGAGCGGTCGCTCACGGCGGTGGCCCTGCTCGTGGCCATCTTCAAGGCCCGGCCCTCGCCGTTCTACGTCATGGACGAGGTGGAAGCGGCCCTGGACGACACCAACCTGGGCCGGCTGATCACCATCTTCGAGGAACTGCGCGAGTCCAGCCAGCTCATCGTCATCACCCACCAGAAGCGGACCATGGAAGTGGCCGACGCCCTCTACGGCGTCACGATGCGCGGCGACGGCGTCTCCACCGTCATCAGCCAGCGGCTCGGCGGGGACTGACTGGCGGCCCCTGCCAGGCAGGTCCCGTCGGGGCAGGTCAGGCGCCGGCCCGGGCAACCGGGCGGCCCCGGCGGTTATGAGAAGCTAGGGGAGTGAATGACATCCTTCCCATTGTCCTGTCCATTCTCGGTGCCCTGGTGGTGGTCGGGGCGTTCATTCCCGTCCTGCTCAAGACGCGGAAAAACATTAACCGCTACCCCGGCACGCGCGATGCCAACGACCCCGAGGTGCGTCCCGGCGGCGGCACCGCGACAGCGGACGCGGACCAGGCAACGGCGCGGCCCGCGGAGCGCACGGCGCCCGCGGAGCGGGACCTTGAGGGTGTGGACACCACGGTCCCGGACGACGCCGCCGGCCTTGAAACCATCCCGGTTGAAACCCCGCTGCCCGTGGCAGGACGCCTGGCACGCCTGCGCGAACGACTGGTCCGCTCCAACAACGTCATGGGCAAGGGCCTGCTCGCTCTGCTGTCCAGCGACAAGATCGACGAAAACGTCTGGGATGAGGTGGAGGAGACCCTGCTCCTGGCAGACCTTGGCACCGAACCCACCATGCAGCTCGTCGACGCCCTGCGCGAGCGGGTCAAGGTCTTGGGCACCCGCAGTCCGGAGCACGTCAAGGCCATGCTCCGCGAGGAACTGGTCAAGGTGGTGGACCCCGCCATGGACCGCAGCCTGAACGTCCAGCGGCACGACGGGAAGCCGGCTGTCATGATGGTGGTCGGCGTCAACGGCGTGGGCAAGACCACCACCGTGGGCAAGCTGGCCAGGGTGCTGGTGGCCGAAGACAAGGACGTGATCCTGGGCGCCGCTGATACGTTCCGCGCCGCGGCCGCCGAACAGCTCGCCACCTGGGGCCAGCGCGTGGGCGTGCCCACCGTGAAATCTGACATCGACGGCGCAGACCCCGCCTCCGTGGCCTATGAAGCCGTCAAGGCAGGCATCGACCAGGAAGTCGACGTCGTCATGATCGACACAGCCGGCCGGCTCCAGAACAAAGTGGGCCTGATGGATGAACTCGGCAAGGTCAAGCGCGTGGTGGAGAAGCTCGCGGATGTTGATGAGGTCCTGCTGGTGCTCGACGCCACCACGGGCCAGAACGGGCTCAACCAGGCGCGGGTCTTCTCAGAGGTCGTGAACATCACCGGCATCGTCCTGACCAAGCTGGACGGGACGGCCAAGGGCGGAATCGTCGTCGCCATCCAGAAGACACTCGGCGTCCCCGTCAAACTGATCGGGCTGGGCGAAGGCGCGGACGACCTCGCCCCGTTCGACGCCGAGGGCTTCGTGGACGCGCTCCTGAACTAGCAGCGGAAACGCCGGCCTCCCGCAGTGCGGAGGCCTAACCGCGGCCCGCCACGTCCCCCGACGTGGCGGGCCGCAGTGGTTCCCGTGTGGCCAGCCACGCGGCCGCCGCGGCCAGCAGGATTCCGCCGGTCACCCCGAAGGCCCATTCGAAGCCCAGCCGGTCCGCGAGCAACCCGGCGACGACCGGGCCGACAATCGCGCCGACGTCGGACGTCATCTGGTAGACAGCGAGCACCTTGCCGCCGGACCTGCCGTTGCCGATGACATCCGCGACCGCGGCCTGCTGGGCGGGGCCCAGCAGGCCCGAACCCACCCCTGCCAGCACGGACGCGGCGAGGAACCAGGGGAGGTCGTGGGTGAAGCCGATGCCGGCGGTGGCCAGTCCTGCCACCGCCAGGCCCCAGAGCATCATGGGTTTGCGGCCCAGCGAATCGGCCAGCCGCCCGGAGACCGTCAGGGCTGCCGCGTTTCCCGCGGCGAAGACCGCCAAGGCAAGGCCTGCTGCCTCGGGGCCGGCCCCCACCGCGGCGGCGGCGAACAACGGCACCGTGGCCATGCGGACGCCGAACGTTGCCCACCCGTTGGCGAAGCTGGACGCCAGCGCCGAACGGTAGGCCCCTTCCCGCAGCGCCTCGGAGAACGGCATGTCCGGAGCCCGGTCCCGGGCTGCCGCCGATCCGCGGCGCTGGTGGCTCAGCTGTGTCTGCACCACGAGTGCCGCAACCACCAGCGCCGCCGCATACGCAAGGAAGGGAATGCGCAGGCCAAAGCCCGCCAGCAGGCCGCCGACAATCGGTCCGCACACATTCCCGATCAGGAACGCTGACGCGTAGGCGCCGGAGACGCGGCCCCGGCTTTCCGGCGGGGCCAGCCGGACCACCAGCGCCATGGATGCGACCGTGAACATCACCGAACCGGCCCCGCCCAGCCCGCGGAACAGCAGCAGCTGCCAGTAATTCGCAGCGAACGCGCAGGCGGCGGTGGATGCCGCGACGATCAGGAGCCCGGAGACATAGACCGGGCGTTCACCGACCCTGGCGATCAGCGCACCTCCGGCCGGCGCGAAGACGAGGCGCATGAACGCGAAGATGGCCACGATCACGGCGGCCTCCGTGTTGCCCACGCCAAACGTCGTGGCGAACTGGGGCAAGACGGGGGCAACAAGCCCGAATCCCAACGCAATCAGGAACGCCGCCGCCAGCATCACCTTGATGTCGCGCGGCAGCTTCTCCCGGCGGGGCCGCAGGCGGGCCAGGATCCTTGAAGTGGTGCCGCTGGTGCGGGCATCTGCCGTCATGGTGCACAGTTCCTTGCAAAGTGGGGCGCCGGAGACCGGCGGAAGGGATGAAACATAACCGTAACAAGGCGGATATGCACCATTTACTTCCTAGAGGTTGTTGTAACAGGCCGGCAATCTAAATCCTCCGCGGGCGAAACACGCCGCCGACATCCTTGTTACAGGACGCAAAAAGGCGTTGTCAGGCGGAGGACTCCGCACAATTCGGATGAGAGAGGACGTGCACCATGGAACTTACCGCAGGTCACGTATGGCTCATGGTGGCGGCAGCGCTCGTGCTGTTCATGACACCAGGTCTCGCATTTTTCTACGGCGGCATGACCCGTGCCAAGGCAGCACTGAACATGATGATGATGAGCTTCATCTCCATTGGCATCGTCAGCGTCGTCTGGGTGCTCTGGGGCTACTCCATGACGGGTGGCGACGGCTTCCTCCAGATGGTGGGCAACCCCTTCGCCAGCTTCGGCCTTGAGGGAGTCAACACGGCGGAGTCACCCGACGGCCTGATCCTGGTGGGCTACGGAGCAACCTTCGCCATCATTACCGTGGCGCTCATCAGCGGTGCAATCGCAGACCGCGCCAAGTTCGGCGCCTGGAGCGTCTTTGTGCCCGTGTGGGTCACCCTGGTGTACTGCCCGCTGGCCTACATGGTCTGGGGCGGCGGCCTGTTCGGTGAGGAAGGCGCAATCGGCAAGGCCCTCGGGCCGGCCATCGACTTCGCCGGCGGCACCGTGGTCCACATCAACGCCGGCGTCGCCGCGCTGATCCTGGTCCTCATCATCGGCAACCGCAAGGGCTTCGGCAAGGACCCCAACCACCGTCCGCACAACATCCCGTTCGTCATGCTCGGCGCGGCGATCCTCTGGTTCGGCTGGTTCGGCTTCAACGGCGGCCTCGCCTCGTCGCCCGAACAGGGCGGCCTGATCCTGGTCAACACCATCGCGGCCCCTGCCGCCGCAATGCTCGGCTGGCTCATCACCGAACGCATCCGCGACGGACACCCCACCTCCCTGGGTGCCGCATCCGGCGTCGTCGCGGGCCTGGTTGCCATCACCCCCGCCTGTGCCAACGTCAGCCCGGTCGGTGCCCTCGGCCTTGGCGTCGTGGCCGGTGTCGCTTCCGCCCTGGCCGTAGGACTGAAGTTCCGCTGGGGCTTCGACGACTCCCTCGACGTCGTCGGCGTCCACCTCGTGTCCGGCATCATCGGCACCGTAGCCCTGGGCTTCATCGCCCTGCCCGAAGACGGCGCCGGCGGCGGCCTCTTCTACGGCGGCGGATTCGCCCAGCTGTGGGCCCAGCTCGCAGCAGCCGGCATCGCCATCGCCTACTCGGCGGTCCTGACCCTCATCATCGCCCTCGCCATCCACAAGACCATGGGCTTCCGCGTCTCCCAGGAGCAGGAAACCGTGGGCGTTGACCTCAGCCTGCACGCTGAGACGGCTTACGAGTTCGGCATCGGCGGCCACGGCGGATCCTTCCAGCCGCTCCACGACCTCGTCACGGGCAAGACCCAGCAGGAAGCCGCTGCCCAGCCGGCACCGGCTGCAGAGCAGACCACATCAGCAACAGGCAAGGAAAGCGTGGGGGCATGAAACTGATTACCGCAATCGTCAGGCCGGAGAAGCTCGAAACCATCCGGGAAGGACTGGAAGCTTACGGCGTACAGGGCCTGACGGTCAGCGCGGCCAGCGGCTACGGCCGCCAGCGCGGCTACACCGAGGTGTACCGCGGGGCGGAGTACAACGTTGACCTGCTGCCGAAAATCCGGGTGGAGGTGCTGGCCACCGACGAACAGGCCGACGACATCCTGGACGTCATCATCGCCAGCTCCAATACCGGCCGGGCCGGTGACGGAAAGGTCTGGACCATGGATGTGTTCGAGGCCGTCAGGGTCCGCACCGGCGAACGCGGCGTCGCCGCCATCTAGGGCGCAACCCCCGGCCCAGCCGGGGCCGGCACAGACAGCAGGAGGGGCGGGAACCACTGTGGTTCCCGCCCCTCCTGCTGTCGCCCTGCTCAGTCCTTTTCGCGGGAGGTGGCCCAGGACGCCGGACCGGCCGAGCCGGCGTCGTACTCATCGAGCGGCACCGCACCGTCGGCCCAGGCCTTCAGCACCGGTTCCACGATCCGCCAGCAGTCCTCTGCCGTGTCCCCGCGGACCGAGAGCAGCGGATCCCCGTTCAGGACACCTTCCAGGACTTCGCCGTAGGGGAGCAGGTCCGAGGCGCTCAGCTCGGCCTCAAGCGTCACACGGCCCAGGCTGAAGATGTTTCCCGGCCCGTTGACATCCACGTCGAATTCCAGGGTGTCCGGCCCGAACCCGATCCGGAGCTGGTTCGGCGAGTCCACCCCCGTGAAGCCTTCGGGGAGGTGCGGCACGGGAAGGAAAGTGACTACTGCTTCCTTCCGTTTCCGCCCGAGGGCCTTGCCGGAGCGCAGGATGAACGGCACACCCCGCCAGCGCCAGTTGTCGATTTCGATGCGGACCTCCGCCAGGGTTTCCGTTCCGCGGCCACTGTCGACGCCTTCCTCACGGGCGTAGTCAGGGACCTGTTTCCCGGCCACGGTTCCCGCGGTGTACCGGGCACGGCGGGTGGACCCCGTGAGGGGCTGCGGCACGTGCGCTGCGCGCAGGACGGTGGCGATCGCGTCGCGCAGGTCCCGCTCACCCAGGGTTGCCGGCGGTTCGATGGCCAGCAGCGCCATCACCTGCAGCAGGTGGCTCTGGATCATGTCCCGCAGGGCGCCGGCGCCGTCGTAGTAGCGTGCCCTGCCCTCCAAAGCCAGGTCCTCATCGAAGAAGATCTCCACCTTTTCCACATGCTGCCGGTTCCAGACCGGCTCCAGGAAGTTGTTGGCGAAACGCAGGCCCAGGATGTTCAGCACCGTGGCCTTGCCCAGGAAATGGTCAACGCGGTGGATGTGCTCCTCCGGGACCAGCCTGGCCAGGGTCGCATTCAACGACCGGGCCGACTCCTCGCTGGACCCGAACGGCTTCTCCATGACCAGCCTGGTGCCCTCCGGAACCTCGTCCGGGCGCAGCGCCGTGCACGCCAGCTGGCTGATCCTGGGCGGCAGGGCGAAATACACCGCGGTGGGGCCCTCCAGGCCGCGGAGCAGGCCGGCCAGCGCGCCGTCCGCGGTGACATCGAGGTGGTGGTAAGCGGTGTCCTTTTCCATCGCGGCCAGCGCATCCCTGCCGTGCGGGTCCGCGGCCTCGGCGGCGGCGGAAAAGGAGGAGTGGACCCGGTCCCGCCACTGCTCCGGGGTCCACGGATCGGACCCCGCACCCACGAGGCGGAGGCCGTCCGCCCTCCCGGCTGCCACCAGGCGGGCCAGGCCCGGCAGCAGCAGCCGGCCGGTCAGGTCGCCTGAAGCGCCGAGGATCAGCAGGGTCTTGACAGATGTTTGGCTCGTCATTTTGCCAGCATGCCATCCTGCGGGCCCGAGTTGGTACCCTTGATAGTCGAGTCCCGATCATCTCCTGAAAGAAGTTCACGGCGCGTGTTCAATTCACTCTCTGACCGGTTGACAGCAACCTTCAAGAATCTCCGCGGCAAGGGCCGCCTCACTGAGGCCGACGTCGATGCCACCGTCCGGGAGATCCGGCGCGCCCTGCTGGACGCGGACGTTGCCGTGCCCGTGGTGCGCGAGTTCACCGGCCGCGTGCGGGAGAGGGCATTGGGTGCCGAGGTCTCAGCAGCCCTGAACCCCAGCCAGCAGATCGTCAAGATCGTCAACGAGGAACTCGTCGAGATCCTGGGCGGCGAGACACGCCGGATCCGGCTGGCCAAGAACGGGCCCACCATCATCATGCTCGCCGGCCTCCAGGGTGCCGGCAAGACCACCCTCGCGGGCAAGCTTTCCAAATGGCTGAAGGCACAGGGCCACAGCCCCCTGCTGGTTGCCTGCGACCTGCAGCGTCCCAACGCTGTCACCCAGCTCCAGGTGGTGGGCCAGCGGGCCAACGTGCCCGTGTTCGCCCCGCACCCGGGCGCCACCTCGCAGGAGCTGGAGCACCCGGCCGGAGACCCCATCGCCGTGGCCCGTGCCGGCGTGGAGGAAGCACGCCAGAAGCTCCATGACGTCGTTATTGTCGACACCGCCGGACGCCTGGGCGTGGATGCGGACATGATGGAGCAGGCCCGCCAGATCCGCCGCGCCATCGTGCCCAACGAAGTCCTCTTCGTCATCGACTCCATGATCGGCCAGGACGCCGTCAACACGGCGCTCGCCTTCGACGAGGGCGTCAACTTCACCGGCATCGTCCTGTCCAAGCTCGACGGCGACGCCCGCGGCGGTGCCGCGCTGTCCGTCTCCTCGGTCACCGGCAAGCCCGTCATGTTCGCGTCCACCGGTGAGGGCCTGGACGACTTCGAACTCTTCCACCCTGACCGGATGGCCTCGCGCATCCTGGACATGGGTGACATCCTCACCCTCATCGAACAGGCGGAGAAGGCCTGGGACAAGGATGAAGCTGCCCGGATGGCGAAGAAGTTCGCCGACCAGGAAGACTTCACCCTTGAGGACTTCCTGGCCCAGATGCAGCAGATCCGCAACATGGGCTCCATGAAGAAGATGCTGATGATGATGCCGGGTGCGCAGAACATCCGGCAGCAGCTCGAACAGTTCGACGAGCGCGAGATCGACCGGGTCGAGGCGATCGTCCGGTCCATGACCCCGCACGAGCGGCTGGCCCCCAAAATCATCAACGGCTCGCGCCGGGCACGCATCGCCCGCGGCTCCGGCGTTCACGTCTCCGAGGTCAACGGCCTGCTGGAGCGGTTCGCCCAGGCACAGAAGATGATGAAGAAGATGGCCCAGGGCGGCATGCCCGGAATGCCGGGGATGCCCGGCCTGCCTGGTGCCGGCGGTGGCGGGCGGAAGAATGCCAAGAACGCGCCGAAGAAGAAAGCGAAGTCCGGGAACCCCGCCAAGGCAGCCCAGGAGCGCAAGGATGCAGAAGCCCGGCGCGCCAACGCGGCCAAGGCCCTGCCCACCGGCGCGGCCTTCGGCCAGCAGGGCGGAGAGTTCGACCCGTCCCAGCTGAACCTGCCCAAGGGTTTCGACAAGTTCCTGGGTAAGTAGCAGCCCTGTCAACCAGGTAGCGCCAGGTGTCGTTGTGAAGGTCCGCAACGACACCTGGCGCTACTCACTTAAGATACCGGCGCCGTGGAATAGGGTTGGTGGATGTTCAAGCAGAGGGTAGTGTTCGTGCACGGCTCCGGCAGTTTCGGTGCCGCGGCCTGGCCGCGGCAGCACGGCATGGCGCTGGGCTACGATGCCCTGTTCCTCCGGCGGCACGGGTATGACGCCGTCGCCGAACCGGTGGAGTCCTCCTTCGCCGAAGACACCGCCATCGTGCTGCGTTCGCTCTCCGACGACGGCCGCGGAGCCGCCGGGGGACACGTCGTCGCGCACGCACAGGGCGCCATCGCGGCGATGATGGCGGCGGTGGAACGGCCCGACCTAGTGCATTCTTTGACCTTGGTGGAACCGGCCTGCCTTTCGCTCACGGCAGAGCTCCCCGCCACGTCCGCCCACATCAGCCTGATGAAACCGTTGTTCGACGTCCGGCACCAGCTGGGGGACGACGACTTCCAGCGCGAGTTTGTCCGCCGCGTCTACGCCGCTGACCTGCACCAGGCCGCCACCGTGGAGGAGAAGCGGTCAGCCCGCAGGCTGCGGCTGCAGTCGCCGTCGTGGGAAGCGCCCCTGCACATCGTCCCCGGCGTTCCCACCCTGGTGCTCACCGGAGGGTGGGAACCGCTCTACGAGGAGATCGCCGGCTACCTCCGCGAGACCGGAGCCCTGCACCGCACCGCGCCCGGCGGGCACCGGCCCCAGGACTCCGCCGACGGCGACCGGGCCATCCGGCAGTTCATCGCCGACGTCAGCCGCAGCGAGCCGGCCCGGGCTTCCTGAGGACCCGGCCGGCCGCGGGGCCGGCCTCACCTGTCCGTCGGCAGTGAGGGCTCCGGCAGGTACACCCTGCCCCCGGACGCCATGAACTCCTGGCTCTTGGCCCGCATCCCCGACGCCCTCTGCGCCAGTGCCGCCTGGGCCTCCCCCGGACCATACTCGTCGCGGATGTCCTGGCTGATGCGCATCGAGCAGAACTTGGGTCCGCACATGGAGCAGAAGTGCGCAGTCTTGGCCGGTTCGGCCGGAAGCGTCTCGTCGTGGAACGATTCCGCGGTCACCGGATCAAGGGACAGGGCAAACTGGTCCCGCCAACGGAACTCGAAACGTGCCTTGGAGAGGGCGTCGTCGCGTTCGCCGGCGCCGGGGTGCCCCTTGGCGAGGTCTGCGGCATGGGCGGCGATCTTGTAGGTGATCACACCAGTCTTGACGTCGTCCTTGTTGGGCAGGCCCAGGTGCTCCTTGGGCGTCACGTAGCACAACATGGCGGTGCCGTAGCGGGCGATTTCCGTGGCCCCAATGGCGGAAGTGATGTGGTCGTAGCCCGGCGCGACGTCCGTCACCAGCGGCCCCAGCGTGTAGAAGGGGGCTCCCTTGCAAAGCTCCTGCTGCCGTTCCACGTTTTCGCGGACCAGGTGGAACGGGATGTGGCCGGGTCCTTCGACCATCACCTGGACGTCGTACTCCCAGGCGCGGTGGGTCAGCTCGGCGAGCGTATCCAGTTCGGCGAACTGGGCGGCATCGTTGGCGTCCGCGGTGGCGCCGGGGCGGAGGCCGTCGCCCAGGGAGAATGCGACGTCGTACTTGGCGAAGATTTCGCACAGTTCATCGAAGTGCGTGTAGAGGAAGTTCTCCTGGTGGTGGGCCAGGCACCAACCCGCCATGATCGAGCCCCCTCGGGAAACGATTCCCGTCACCCGGTTGGCGGTCAGGGGAACGTAGCGCAAAAGGACACCGGCATGGATGGTCATGTAGTCAACGCCCTGCTCGCACTGCTCAATGACCGTGTCCCGGAAAATCTCCCAGGTGAGCTTGTTGGCCTCGCCGTTGACCTTCTCCAGGGCCTGGTAGATCGGGACCGTGCCGATGGGGACGGGGGAGTTACGGATGATCCATTCGCGGGTGGTGTGGATGTCGTCGCCGGTGGACAGATCCATCACGGTGTCCGCGCCCCATTGCGTGGCCCACTGCAGCTTGTCCACTTCTTCGGCAATGGAGCTGGTCACGGCCGAGTTGCCGATGTTGGCATTGATTTTCACCAGGAAGGCCTTGCCGATGATCATCGGTTCGGACTCAGGGTGGTTGATGTTGTTCGGTATGATCGCCCGGCCGGCCGCCACCTCGCTGCGGACCAGCTCAACATCGCAGTTTTCCCGAAGCGCCACAAAGCGCATTTCCGGGGTCACGATGCCCTTCTTTGCGTAGTGCATCTGCGTGACGGTCTTGCCTTCGACGGCGCGCAACGGCACCGGTCGGGCACCTTTCCATTCGGCCGAGGCTGCGCCTCGGCGGACAGCCGACTTGCCGTCGTCGAGCAGGTTGCGTGCGCGGCCGCTGTAGCTTTCGGTGTCCCCGCGCCCGTCAATCCACGGCTGCCGGAAGGGGCGCAGGCCCACCACCGGATCGCTGCCCGGCCCGGCCGTGCGGTAGACCTGCAGGGGAGCGTTGGCCTCGCCGTTCGGCGACGGCTCCAGGGCAATTTCGGTCACCGGGACACGGATGCCGTGGCCGGGGTCCTCCAGCCACGCCAGGGAATGCGATTTCAGCGACTGCGTGACCGTCTCTTCCGGGGAAGCGGGCCGGTTTTGGGCAGGGCTGTGCTGTGTTTCTGTGGTGCTCAAGGATTACTCACTTCCTTCGCCGGCATTACCCGGACAGGTTCAACGGTCGCAGGCTGCCTCAGCCCGATCTCAGCCCCTGCAGGGGCCCCCGTGTGGTCAGGAACGAAGCTACCACACGCCCCGCGGGGACAAGTGTGAAGGGCCTGTCATATTGCCGGTGCTAGCCTGACCGGCAGGAAAAGGAGGCGGCCATGCCACACATCATCGCTTTCAGCGGACCGGTACTCACGGGACCGGCCAGTGAGCGGCGGGGACTCTGGTCCGTGGACGGACAGTTGACGTTCACCCGCCCTGACCGGGACCCGGACCTGGTGCTGGACGGCTGGGTGCTTCCCGGCTTCGTCGACGCACATTGCCACATCGGCCTGGGGCCCACCGGTCCGGTCGACGCCGGTGAAGCGGAGGCCCAGGCCCGCGCCGACCTTGCCGCCGGGACCCTGCTGGTCCGGGACGCGGGGTCGCCGGCCGACACCCGCTGGATGCAGGGCGGCCGTGACTTTCCGCTGCTGATCCGTGCGGGACGCCACGTGGCCAGGTCCCGGCGCTACCTGAGGGGTTTCGCCCAGGAGGTCGAGCCGGAGGGGCTCGTGGAGGCCGTGCGCAAACAGGCCCGCGACGGCGACGGCTGGGTCAAGCTCGTCGGCGACTGGATCGACCGCGACGCCGGCGACCTGGCGCCGTCGTTCCCCGCCGCCGTCGTCCGTGATGCGGTCAGTGCCGCGCACGACGAAGGCGCCCGCGTCACCGCGCACTGCTTCGCCGAAGACACGCTGGACCAGATGCTGGACGCGGGAATCGACTGCATCGAACACGCCACAGGACTGTTGCCCCGCCACCTTCCACGGTTCGTCGAGCAAGGGGTGCCGATCGTGCCCACGCTGATCAACATCGCCACCTTTCCGGACATTGCGGCGCAGGCCAGGCCCAAGTTCCCCCGCTACGCCGGGCACATGCTGGCGTTGTGGGAACGCAGGCTCGAACGCGTCGGCGAGGCCTGGGAGGCGGGGGTCCGGATCTTCGCCGGGACGGATGCCGGCAGCGTGATCCGCCACGGCAGGATCGCGGACGAGATCAGGGCGCTCCACGCCGCGGGCCTGCCCGCGGCGGCTGCACTGGACGCGGCGTGCTGGGCGGCGCGGAGCTGGCTGGGAGCTGAGGGGGTGGCTGAAGGTGCGCGGGCCGACGTCGTGCTGTTCGAGGATGATCCGCGGCTGCACCTGGACGCCGTAGCGGCTCCGGCCCACGTGGTTCTGGGAGGCCGCAGGATCAGCTGAGCCAGCTGCGGAGGCACTTGGAATAAATTGAAGCTTCAAGTAATTTTAATACATGACAGGCCGCCGCACCCGGGCGGCCTCAGGTAAAGGGAGCGTTCAATGTCTGCAGAAGCCACCAGCCGGGATCTTCTTCCTGCCGACCTCGCCATGGGCACCGTCATGCTCAAGGTCGGCAACATGAAGGTCATGACCGACTACTACCAGCGCGCACTGGGGCTTGAGGTGGTGGCGGAACAGGACGGCGGCCTCTACCTGGGGCGCGTCGGCACGCCGCTCGTCCACCTTGCGCCGTCCCCGGGGCTGGCCATACCGGGCAGGGGAGAGGCCGGGCTTTTCCATACAGCGCTCCTGTTCGAAGACCAGGCATCGCTCGCCGCCACAGTGGCTACGGCCGCGCAGTTCGAACCGCGCTCCTTCACCGGCAGCGCCGACCACCTGGTGAGCGAAGCGTTCTACTTCACCGACCCCGAAGGCAACGGCATCGAGCTGTACTGGGACCGGCCCCGCAGCAACTGGTCCTGGAACGGCACCGACGTGGTGATGGACAGCCTGGCACTGCCGCCGCAGCGCTACCTCGAACAGCACCTCACCGAAGAGTCCCTCCAGGGGCAGCGGAATACCACCGCCGGCGTAGGCCACGTCCACCTGCAGGTGGGCGACGTCCAGACTGCCCGCGACTTCTATGTGGGAACCCTGGGCTTCGAAAAGACCGCCGGCTGGCACGGCCAGGCACTCTTCGTCTCGGCCGGACGCTACCACCACCACATGGCCATGAACGTATGGAACAGCCGCGGGGCCGGTCCGCGCAAGGACACCCTCGGCCTCGGTGAGGTCCTCATCGAAGTGCCTTCCGGCGACGACGTCGGCGCGCTGGCTGACCGGCTGAAGGTCGCCGGCATCTCCTCGCACCACACCGGCGCGGAACTGCGGTTCGAGGATCCGTGGCGCAACCGGATCCGGGTTGCCGTGCGCTGAGCCGCCGCGTTGGCGTCCCCGGCTGGTCGGGCGTACTAGGCTGAAGCCGAATGGCCGGGAAGGCGGGCACCTCCTCCCGGCGTGCCGAACCGCAGACGGAAGAGGGTCGCGTCCCATGTCATTTGCCGAGATCTTTACAGCCACCCACGAGGCCGCGCTCAAGCGTGCCGGTGAACTCGACGGAGGCGGAACGCCAGCCGGCGGTGACGCGGTGCGGATCCCCGGCATCAGCGACTTCGAGGTCGAACAGCTCGGCGACCTTGCCGGCACCGCCGTGCACGCCGCCGGCGCCGACTACGAACTGACCATGGTGGACGTCGCCAGCGATTCCCTGCTGGCCGTCCCGCCCGCCATGGTCCGCGCCCTGGCGGACCTCCTGACTTATGAGACCGAGGGGGAGGGCGACGTCCTCGAGGACGTCGCGGCGCAATGGGCTGCCCTGGACGAGATGCCGTTCGATGCCGCCCAGGCCCGGACCTATGTGCGGCAGGTGGCTGAACTCGCGGCGGGCCTCGGCGACTCGGAGCGGTCAGGTCTGTACGTCTGGTCCGCCTGAGCTCCTGCCGGCCGCCCGGTGCGGGCAGACCGGCATCGTCGGCGGCGCGCCGCCAAGTCGAAATCCTCCGGCTGATCTGGCACAATGGACAGGTACTCGATCCGCGCGGCCCCTCTCTCCGTGTCCGGATCCTGTCCTTCGAGCCCGCAAGTACGGCCCGCCCCACGGGTGCAGAAAGCCGGGTTCACCCCTTTTCTGAAACAGGAGTGACCACAAAAGTGGCCGTAAAGATTCGCCTTAAGCGCTTCGGCAAGATGCGCGCCCCGTACTACCGCATCGTCGTCGCAGACTCGCGCACCAAGCGTGATGGCCGCGCCATCGAGGAGATCGGCAAGTACCACCCCACCGAAGAGCCCTCGTTCATCGAGGTCAACTCCGAGCGTGCCCAGTACTGGCTCTCCGTCGGCGCCCAGCCGTCCGAGCAGGTTGCCGCGATCCTGAAGGTCACCGGTGACTGGCAGAAGTTCAAGGGCCTGCCGGGCCAGGAAGGCACCCTGAAGACCAAGGGCGAGAAGGAAGCCTTCACCGCACCGGAGAAGGGTTCCGTCATCATCCCGGAAGCCATCACCAAGAAGGCCTCCAAGTCTGAGGCAGCCGAGGCCGACGCCGAAGCAGAGACCACCGAGGCTGAGTAAATTGCTGGCAGACGCGCTGGAGCACCTTGTCCGGGGAATCGTTGACTCCCCGGACGACGTCACGGTCAATTCCAAGAGCAACCGCCGCGGGGAGACCCTCGAGGTGCGCGTTCACCAGGATGACCTGGGACGGGTGATTGGCCGCCAGGGCCGCACGGCACGCGCACTGCGCACTGTTGTGGCTGCCCTGGCTGGCGGCGAAGCGGTCCGGGTCGACGTCGTCGACACCGACCGCCGCCGCTGAGCGCCCGGCACTACCAGTCTGCTCTCCGGCCCCTCCACCCTTCGGTGGAGGGGCCGGAGTGCTTTCACGAACTTATCGAACGCGCACCAACCGAACAGAGGAACACATGCAGCTCCAGGTGGCCCGCATCGGCAAGCCCCACGGCATCCGCGGGGAAGTCACCGTCCAGGTAATGACCGACGCTCCCGGGGACCGCTTCGTCCCCGGCGTCACCTTCACGGTGGAGCCGGCCGGGTCCGGGCCCTTGACGGTGAGCAGCGCCCGCTGGAACAAGGACATCCTGCTGCTCGGCTTCGAGGAGGTCGCCGACCGCAACCGCGCCGAACAGCTTCGCGGCGCCAAGCTGTTCGTCGAAACTGCGGAACTGGACGACGAAGACGATGAGGGCTGGTACGAGCATGAGCTCGTCGGTCTCGAGGCCCGGGTGGGCGATGCCGTGGTGGGTAAAGTCACCGCCCTCAACACCGCACCGGCCCAGGACCTGCTGATGGTCACCACTCCGGACGGCGAAGAAATCCTGGTCCCGTTCGTCGAGCAGATCGTGCCCGAAGTCAACATCGAGGCCGGCTACATCCTCCTGACCCCGCCGGAGGGCCTCTTCGAACTCAATTCCGGCGACGCAGCCCAGGCCGACGGTGAGGGCGGCGAATAGGATGCGCATCGACGTCGTGAGTATCTTCCCGGACTACCTCGCGCCCCTCGAACTGTCCCTGATCGGGAAGGCGCGGCAGGACGGCATCCTGGACCTGCGGGTCCACGACCTGCGCGAATTCACCACCGACCGGCACCGTACGGTGGATGACACACCGTACGGCGGTGGAGCCGGGATGGTCATGAAAGCCGAGCCCTGGGCGCAAGCCCTCACCGCTGTCGCCGATGCCGCGCCGGGCCCGGAGCGCCGGCCGGTGCTCATCGTGCCCTCGCCCGCCGGGGAGCGCTTCACCCAGGCCCTCGCCCACGAACTGGCAGGGGAGGAGCACCTGGCCTTCGCCTGCGGCCGCTACGAGGGCATCGATGAACGCGTGCTCGAGTGGGCAGCCGAGCGCTTCGACGTGCGCCCCGTCAGCCTGGGTGACTACGTCCTCAACGGCGGGGAAGTGGCCGTGCTGGCCATGGTCGAAGCCGTGGGCAGGCTGCTCCCGGGCGTCGTGGGGAATCCCGAATCCCTCGTTGAGGAATCGCACTCCGACGGGCTCCTTGAGTATCCCGTCTACACCAAGCCCGCGCAGTGGCGGGACCGCGAAGTGCCGGCCGTGCTGCTCAGCGGCAACCACGGGAAGATTGCCCAGTGGCGCCGCCACGAACAGTTCCGCAGGACCGCGCTGCGGCGTCCGGACCTGCTGGAGTCGTTCGACGCCGGGTCGCTTCCGCGTGCCGACCGGAACGCCCTGCAGGAGCTTGGCTACGACATCGTGGACGGCAGGCCGGTCCGGCAGGCCGGCGACGGTCCCGCCAGGGGATAAGGCCGCAGGAAATTGGCTGCAGCGGCCCTGCTGTGGCAAAATTTATCTTTGTGTCTGCTGGGTCCGCACCTGCCACAGGGGGAGCGCAACCAACAGCCTGACAACCGGCCCCCCAACCAGTGGGGCGGCCGGACCACATCACTTCGGCCGGGATACTCCCACGGTGCCTTCCGGTGCCGGGCTTTGCCGGCCGTGACCCAAAGTGGATGACCTGTGGCGTCCATCAGGAGTGCAATCATGCATATTCTCGACTCCGTCGATGCAGCCTCGCTGCGCACCGATGTTCCCGAATTCCGTGCGGGTGACACCCTCAAGGTCCACGTGAACATCATCGAAGGCAAGAACTCCCGTGTCCAGGTGTTCCAGGGCTTCGTCCTGGGCCGCCAGGGTGACGGCGTCCGCGAGACCTTCACGGTCCGCAAGGTCTCCTTCGGCGTCGGCGTGGAGCGTACCTTCCCGGTACACTCCCCCATCATCGACAAGATCGAAGTTGTCACCAAGGGCGATGTCCGCCGCGCCAAGCTTTACTACATGCGTGCACTGCGCGGTAAGGCTGCCAAGATCAAGGAAAAGCGCGACTTCACCGCCTCCAAGTAAGTCCCGCAGGACCTACATGGCAGGGACGCGGCCGTATCCGGCCAGCGCCGGAGCCGTCAGCACCAGCGCCAGGATACGGACCATGGACCAGACAAAACGCCAGCCCAGGAAACCGGGCTGGCGTTTTGCGTTCCTGGCGCTGGTCCTGGCCGTGGCCATCAGCGGCGTGGTCCGGTCGTTCTGGCTGGACGCCTACTACATCCCCTCCGAATCGATGGAGCCCCTGCTCGAAGGCGGAGACCGCATCCTGGTTTCCCGGACGGACTTCCAGTCCGAACCGATCCGCCGCGGTGACGTCGTGGTCTTTGACGGCCGGGGCACCTTCGCGCCCCTCAACAGCGGCAAGGGTCCGCTGGCGGACGCCGCGGCCGGTGTCACCCGTTGGCTGGGCCTCACCGGCAGCGACACCACCTACGTCAAGCGGGTGATCGGGCTGCCGGGTGACACCGTGGTGTGCTGCGATGCCGCCGGAAAGGTCATCGTCAACGGCCAGGCCCTGGAGGAACCGTACCTGTTCCCGGGTGACGCGCCCAGCACGCAGAAGTTCAACGCCGTGGTGCCGGCAGGCAGGCTCTGGCTGCTGGGGGATCACCGGTCCGTGTCCGCCGATTCACGCAGCCTGCTGGGCGCCCCCGGAGGCGGCATGGTCCCCGTGGACCGCGTCATCGGCAGGCCCGTCCAGATCCTCTGGCCGATTGATAGATTTGCTCCAGTACCACGGCCGGCTGCGGCAGCACCAACAACAGAGAACGGACAGTAAATGCCCGAGAACGACGCGCGGACACCCGAGCCGCGGCACGACGGCCCCCACCACGGGCCCGGCGGGCAGGCTCCGGACGCCGCTGCAGCCCAGGAACAGCCCGCACGCCGGGAGCCTTCAGCCGCCCCGGCAGACGGTCAGGAGGAGGCAGCACCCGGGCCGGCAACCAGCCGCTCCGCCGCCAAGGCCTCGGACAAGGCATCCGGCAAGGCCGGCAGCCCGGTCTTCACCTGGCTCAAGGAAGTGGCCACCGTGGTGGTCATCGCCGTCGTGCTGTCCTTTCTCATCAAGACGTTTCTCTTCCGGGCCTTCTTCATACCGTCCGAGTCCATGGTCAACACCCTGGACATCGACGACCGCATCTTCGTCAACCTCCTGGTCCCGGAACCATTCGCACTCAGCCGCGGGGACGTCGTCGTCTTCCGCGACACCAAAGGCTGGCTGCCGCCGGCAGCACCCGAAGCGAAGGGACCGTTCACCTGGGTCCAGGACGGCCTGACATTCGTGGGGCTGCTGCCCGACACCACGGACCAGCACCTCGTCAAGCGCGTCATCGGCCTGCCCGGGGACCACGTGGTCTGCTGCGACGCCGGCGGTAAACTGACCATTAACGGCACCGCGATCGACGAAACCTATATCAACCCGGCAGAAGTCCCGCAGGTGCGCACTTTCGACGTCACGGTCCCGGAAGGGAAAGTGTGGGTAATGGGTGACAACCGCAATCACTCCGCGGACTCCCGCGCGCACACGGATTCCGACGGCGGGTTCATCGACATCTCCGACCTCGAGGGCAAGGCGGCCGTCATCGCCTGGCCGTTGAACCGAATCACTGCCCTGGGCAACTATCCCGAGGTGTTCCGCGACGTCCCGGCGGCCCCCTGACCATGAGCCAGGCACTGACCACCGGAGCAACGGCATCCCGGGCCCGGTCCGGGTCCTCCAAAGTGCCTCCCCGGACCAAGGCGCCCAGCCTCCGGCATGAGCGCACCTTCAAGGCCCAGGGTGTGCGCCTGCTCGCGGGAGTGGATGAAGTGGGCCGCGGGGCGCTGGCCGGGCCCGTGAGCGTGGGCATCGCCGTCGTTGACCTGGAACGCCAAAAGGCGCTGGCCGGAGTCCGGGACAGCAAGCTCCTCACTGCCATGGAGCGGGAACGGCTGGACCCCCTGGTCCGGCGCTGGAGCGTGGCCTCTGCCGTGGGACACGCCTCAGCCCGCGAGATCGACGATCTTGGCATCATCGCCGCCCTGCGCCTGGCCGGAACGCGGGCCTGGCAGGACATCCTGGCAGCCGGTGTGGTTCCGGACATGGTGCTCCTGGACGGCAACCACAACTGGCTCTCACCGGCCGGGCAACCCTCACTCTTCGAAGAAGCGGCGCCTGAAGATTCATGCACCGCGCCGGTCCACACCAAAATCAAAGCCGACATGCAGTGCCTCAGCGTCGCTGCCGCCAGCGTCATTGCGAAAGTGGAGCGCGACCGGACCATGCGGGAGCTGCACGCCGAATACCCGGACTTCGGCTGGGACATCAACAAGGGCTACGCCACCGTCATGCACCGCGACGTCCTGCGGGCTGCCGGGCCCACGCCCTACCACCGGGTCAGCTGGCGCCTGCTTGGCGGCGACCTGCAGGACGCCGCTGCGGGAACCGGCGGCGACTGACCCCGCCGCGTCACGCAGGAGGGCCGCGCCCCGGGGCGGCGGTACCTGCGGCGGACATGGTGCAAGATGGAAGCATGAGTGCCGAGGATCTTGAAAACTATGAAACCGACATGGAGCTGCAGCTCTACCGCGAGTACCGCGACGTCGTCGGTCTGTTCAGCTACGTTGTCGAGACCGAACGGCGTTTCTACCTTGCCAACCACGTGGATCTCCAGGCCCGCAGCGCAGACGGTGAGGTCTACTTCGACCTGACCCTCTCGGATGCCTGGGTGTGGGACGTCTACCGGTCTGCCCGGTTCGTGAAAAGCGTCCGCGTCCTGACGTTCAAGGACGTCAACGTCGAAGAACTGCCCCGCAACGAGGAGCTGGCCCTGCCCAAGGACGTCGACCTGGGCAACTAGGCCGCCGCTCCGGCCGCATTCCGCGGTCGGCCCACTGTCCCTCCACACCGCCCGCTGTGCACATAGGCGTCAGTTCCCCTGCCATCTTCCTTTCCGCGGCCGCAGTCTGGTTGCGGAGGTAGGAATGAAAGCCAAAGATGTACTGGGCCGGCGCGGCGAGGACCTCGCCGCTGGCTATCTGGAAGAGGCCGGCATGCTGGTCGTGGAGCGCAACTGGCGCTGCAGCGGGGGCGAGATCGATATCGTTGCCCTGGACGGCGACGCGCTGGTCATCGCGGAAGTGAAAACCCGGAAATCCCTGGACTACGGCCACCCGTTCGAAGCGGTGGGTCCCAAGAAACTCGCCCGGCTGCACCGCCTGGGCGCAGCGTGGTGCCGGGACCATGAACTGCGCATGCCGCTCCGCCGGATCGACGTGATTGCCGTGGTGGACGACGGCGGCGGGAACCCCGTGCTGGAACACCTCAAGGGGGTGGGGTGAATGTCGCTCGGACGCACCTATTCCGTCGCGCTGGTGGGGCTCAACGGCTACATGGTCGAGGTGGAGGCGGACATTGGCCAAAGCCTGCCGGCCTTCATTATCCTCGGCCTGCCGGATGCGTCGCTTAATGAAGCGCGGGAACGCATCCGTTCCGCGGCGAAAAACTCGGGCATCCCGCTGAGCCGCCGGAAGATCACCGCCAACCTGATTCCTGCCTCGCTGCCAAAACGTGGCTCCGGCTTCGATCTTGCGGTCACCATGGCCGCGCTCCGGGCAGCCAATGACATCAGGCCCACGGGGCGCACCGTCTTCATCGCCGAACTCGGCCTGGACGGCAGGCTGAGGCCCGTCCGCGGGATCCTGCCCGCCGTCATGGCCTGCGTGCAGGCCGGTTACCCCCGGGTGGTGGTGGCGCAGGCAAACCAGGCCGAAGCGTCTCTGGTGCCCGGGGCGCAAGTGACCGGCTACCGGACCCTTGCGCGGCTGGCCCTCGACTTCGGAGCGGACCCCCAGGAGCTCGCCCTGGACTTCGAGCCCGACGACGCGGACGCGGACCAGGCCGGGGCGGAAGCCAGTGCCCCCTGCCCGGACATGGCGGACGTGTCCGGGCAGGGCGAGGCACGGCGTGCCCTGGAGGTGGCAGCGGCGGGAGCGCACCACCTGCTCCTCACCGGCCCGCCCGGTGCCGGAAAGACCATGCTGGCCGAAAGGCTGCCGGGGCTGCTGCCGGACCTCGAAGACCACGAATCCATGCAGGTCACCGCCATCCACTCGCTGTGCGGCCTGCCCTCCCCGCAGGTCCAGCTGATTCGCCGGCCCCCTTTCGAAAACCCGCACCACTCCGCCACTGCCGCGGCGATCATCGGTGGCGGGTCCGGCCTGCCCCGCCCGGGAGCGGCTTCACGCGCGCACCGGGGAGTGCTGTTCCTTGACGAAGCGCCGGAGTACGAGCGCAGGGTGCTCGACGCCCTCCGCCAACCGCTGGAGAGCGGAGAACTGGTCATCCACCGGTCGGCCGGGACCGCCGCGTATCCGGCACGGTTCCAGCTGGTGCTGGCAGCGAACCCCTGCCCCTGCGGAAAAGCGTCCGGCAAGGGGCTGGACTGCACCTGCACCCCCATCATGCGGCGCCGTTACATGGCCCGCATGTCCGGTCCGCTGCTGGACCGTGTTGATATCCAGCTGCAGGTGGACCGCGTGTCCCTCGCAGACTTCGGGCAGGCCGGTGCGGAGGAAGGTACCGCCGCCGTGGCCGGACGGGTCAAGGCGGCGCGCCTGCGCCAGCTCGACAGGCTCCGGCCCTTCGGACTCGATACCAACTCCCAGGTCTCGGGACGGCTCCTGCGCGGTGAACTGCGCCTCAAGCCGCCAGTTACGCGGATCCTGGACCACTCGCTCGAACGCGGAGTGCTGACTGCCCGGGGATATGACCGGGTCCTCCGCCTGGCCTGGACCCTCGCCGACCTCGCGGACCGCGACCTGCCGGACGCAGACCACATAGGTCAGGCGCTCGGCCTGCGCCAGGCTGCGGCGGTTGCGGCATGAGCGCGGCACAACGTTCCGCCCCGTTGCCCGAGCGACTGGCACGTGCAGCCCTTTCCCGGCTGATGGAGCCACAGGACGCTGCCGGGCTGGCCCTGGTCAAAGCGGCCGGGCCCACGGACGCCCTGCGGATCGCCACAGGGGTGGTCAAGGCGGGGGCGGGCCTGGAACAGGAAATCACCGGACTCCTTGCCGATGCTGGTGGGCCGTCACGATGGGCAGGAATGGCGGCCGCGCTGAAACGGTGGCAGCCGCGGATACCGGACCTTGCTCCCGAGCGGGATCTCGCCACCATGTCTCGGCTCGGAGGACGGCTTATCGTCCCTTCGGACGGCCTATGGCCCGCCCAGCTGGGTGACCTTGGCCTGCAGGAACCCATCTGCCTGTGGTGGCGCGGCCACGAACAGCCCCTGCCTGCCGTCGGAAAAAGCATCGCCCTGGTGGGATCGCGGGACAGCACCAGCTACGGCGCCTCGGTGACCGGCGACCTTGCCTACTCCCTGGCCCAGCGCGGCTATACCGTGGTGTCCGGCGGCGCCTACGGCATTGACGCCCACGCCCATCGGGCGGCACTGGCCGGCGGCTCGGCAGCCCTTCCCACCATCGCAGTCATGGCCGGCGGCGTCGACCGTTTCTACCCGTCCGGAAATGAAGACCTCCTGCGCGCTGTCAGCAACCAGGGCGCGGTGTTGGCCGAAGTGCCGCCGGGCTCGGCACCCACCCGGTACCGGTTCCTGCAGCGCAACAGACTGATCGCGGCGCTCTCCGCCGTCACCGTGGTGGTCGAAGCCCGGTGGCGTTCCGGCGCCCTCAACACCGCCCACCATGCCGAATCCCTGGGCCGGGCCGTTGGGGCGGTCCCGGGTTCGGTGCACAGTGCCAACTCCGCGGGCTGCCACCGCCTCCTCCGCGACGGGGGAGCCGTGTGTGTTACCGACGCTGCCGAGGTGGCCGAGCTTGCCGGCCCCAGCGGGGCAGCGTTGCCGGAGCAGCGGGAGGGGGAGACGCACCTCCAGGACGGGCTGACCCTTGAAGATCTCATCCTCCTGGACGCGCTGCCACTGCGCTCCACCACTTCAGTGGAGAAGCTGTCCGCCGTGGCCGGGCTGGGCCAGGAATCCGTCCGGGCGGGGCTCGGCCGGCTGGGTCTGCTGGGCCTGGCCGTCTCGGAGCGCGGCGGATGGAAGCGGGGTGCCGGGTCCGCATAGGACACTTGCAACGCGGTCCGTGTCAGGCTGACCGCCGGGTACCGGGACCTGAGAAGCTAAGGGAATGGACACACAGTCGCTGCCCGCCGAGCTGCGGACGGCCTTGGACCGTTTCTCCGGGTATCTGGAGCGGGAGCGGGCGGTATCGGCGCACACCTGCCGGGCCTACCTTGGGGACCTTGCGGCGCTTTTCGCCTTCGCCGCCGGGGAGGGAGCTGCCGGGCTGCAGGACCTCGAGTTGGGCACCCTCCGCCGTTGGCTGGGGGCGCAGAGCCAGTCAGGGGCGTCCCGTGCAACGCTGGCGCGCCGTGCCGCGACGGTGCGGGCTTTCACGGCCTGGGCCGTCCGGGAAGAATACCTGGAGTCGGATCCGGCGCTGAGGCTTAGGGCGCCCAAGCGTGAAAGATCGCTCCCCGGCGTCCTGCAGGCCGGGCAGCTGCAACGGCTGTTTCAGGACCTGGAGGAGTCTGCTGCCGGCGGTGATCCCGTGGCGGTGCGGAACCGGGCCATGGTGGAGTTGCTGTATGCCACCGGCGTCAGGGTGGGTGAGCTGGCCGGCCTGGATGCGGACGATCTCGACTTCGACCGGCGGACCCTCCGGGTCATCGGTAAGGGCAATAAGGAGCGGACCGTTCCGTTCGGCGTTCCCGCCGCTGTGGCGGTGGACGACTGGCTGCGCCGTGGCCGGCCCCAGCTGGTGAAGGACGGCAGCGGGCCGGCGCTCTTCCTGGGTGTCCGGGGCGGCCGGGTGGACCAGCGCCAGGTACGTTCCGTGGTCCACGGACTGTTTGAGGCGATGGGGGATACCTCCGCCTCCGGACCGCACGCACTGCGTCACTCCACGGCAACCCACCTGCTCGATGGCGGAGCGGACCTGCGTGCAGTCCAGGAGATCCTGGGACACAGCAGCCTGGCCACCACCCAGATCTATACGCATGTTTCCGTGGACCGCCTGCGCAAAAGCTACCAGCAAGCGCACCCGCGGGCGTAGGGCACGGTGTGGCGAATCGCACTGGCGTAATTACGCATGGTGCGGCACAATAAGAGTCACGTCCGGCAACTCTCAAGTGCCGCTTGAAGCTCTCAGCACCATGCGGCACGGCGAGTCCGGACAATGCTTAATCTGATACAGCTGAATAATGAGGCAGGAAAGAGCCGCCGCACCCAGTGCGCAGCAGTTCCATCCAGGCGCAGGTCGTAGGGGAAGACGTACCTAGAGCTATGGAGGATGGAATGTCTGTTGCAATGACCCGCGGTGTGCTGTTCGTTCACTCGGCCCCTACGGCCCTGTGCCCTCACGTTGAGTGGGCCATTGGATCCGTCGTGGACAAGCGCACGGATCTTGAGTGGACCCCTCAGCCTGCCGCACCCGGAATGTTCCGGGCGGAGCTGTCGTGGACAGGTGCCCCCGGCACCGGGTCCAAGCTGGCGTCCGCCCTGCGCGGCTGGGCCCACCTGCGGTTCGAGGTAACCGAGGAACCCAGCCACGGCGTGGACGGCGGACGCTGGTCCCACACCCCGGAACTGGGCATCTTCCATGCCGTGACGGATGTGCACGGCAACATCATGGTGTCAGAGGACCGCATCCGGTACGCCTACGAATCCGGAGCGGGTGACCCCTCAGCTGTTTACCACGAGCTCTCCCTCGCACTGGGCGAAGCGTGGGACGAGGAACTTGAACCCTTCCGGCACGCTGCCGAGGGCGCGCCGGTGCGCTGGCTGCACCAGGTGGGCTGACCGCCGCCCCTGGTCCGGCAGCACCGGACACTCCATAGCCAAAAGAGGAGGCCCCGCCAACAGGCGGGGCCTCCTCTTTCATGGTCAGGGGCCGGCGGGATGCCGGCGCCGGACCCTTAGACGCTGCGGATGGCCACAACCGCGTTGTGGCCGCCGAAACCGAAGGAGTTGCTCAGGGCCACGATGTTGCCGGCCGGCAGGTCGCGGGCGGAAGTAACCACGTCCAACGGGATTTCCGGGTCCTGGTTTTCCAGGTTGATGGTGACCGGTGCCTTGCGCTCATGCACGGCGAGGACGGTGAGGACAGCCTCAACGGCGCCGGATGCACCGAGCAGGTGACCCATCTGGGACTTGGTGGCCGAAACCGCCACGTTGTCCACGTGCGTGCCGAGCGCAGCGCGCAGGGCAGTGTATTCAGGCTTGTCGCCAACAGGCGTGGACGTGGCGTGGGCGTTGACGTGCACCACATCCTCTGCCTGGATCCGGCCGTCGAACATCGCAGCCTTCAGGGCGCGGGTGGCACCCAGGCCCTCGGGGTCCGGTGCGGTGATGTGGTAGGCGTCGGCGGTAACCGACGTCCCCGCCAGTTCACCGTAGATCCGTGCGCCGCGGGCAAGCGCGTGCTCTTCGGCCTCAAGGACCAGTGCTCCGGCGCCTTCACCCATGACGAAGCCGTCGCGGTCAATGTCGTACGGCCGCGAAGCGCGTTCCGGATCGTCGTTCCGGCGGGACAGCGCCTGCATTGACGCAAAAGCCGCCAGCGGCATGGGGTGGATCGCGGCTTCGGCGCCGCCGCACATCACCACGTCGGCCTTGCCGGAGCGGATCAGGTCCAGTCCGAGGTGCATGGCTTCAGTGCCGGAGGCGCAGGCCGAGACCGGTGTGTGGGCGCCGGCACGGGCCCCAAGGTCGAGGCTGACGGCTGCGGCCACGCCGTTGGGCATCAGCATGGGAACGGTCATGGGCAGCACGCGGCGGGGGCCCTTTTCCTTCAGCGTGTCCCACGCGTCCAGCAGCGTCCACACGCCGCCGATGCCGGTGGCGAAGGCCACGGCCAGGCGGTCCTGGTCGATCTCCGTGATGCCGGAGTCGGCCCAGGCCTCACGGGCAGCGATAACGCCGAACTGCGTGGAGGGGTCCATGCGCTTGGCCTCGACGCGGGTGAGCACGTCAAGGGCGGGGGTGCTGCAGCGCGCGGCAAAGTGGACGGGGAGTTCGTACTTGGATACCCAGTCGTCTTCCAGGGTGCGGGCACCGGAGACCCCCTTGAGCGCGTTCTTCCACATTGTGGGGACATCGCCGCCGATGGGTGTGGTGGCACCCAGGCCGGTGATGACTACCTTGCGTGTCATGGGATCACTCTTTCGTCGGTGGGAAACCCTCTCCGTCGGCCGGAGGGTCCACATCTTGATGGCCGGCGGGGCCGCTATGGAAGCCCTGCGCCAGGTACTGCAAAGTCTCTGATAAAAAGGCGGGCTGCCGGCCCGGTCATCCGGACCGGCAGCCCTGGCCATGCCGCGGCAGCGGCGAAAGCTGGAATTAGGCCTGTGCTCCGGCGATGAAGCTGACGGCGTCGCCAACGGTCTTGAGGTTCTTGACCTCTTCGTCCGGGATGCGCACGCCGAACTTTTCTTCAGCGTTGACCACGATGGTCATCATGGAGATGGAGTCGATGTCCAGGTCCTCGGTGAAGGACTTGTCCAGCTCCACGGCCTCGGGGGCCAGGCCGGTTTCCTCGTTGACGATTTCAGCCAGGCCGGCCAGGATCTCTTCGTTGCTAGCCATTGATGGCTCCTTTTCTTGTATTGCCGGCAGGGTCTGCCGGAATGGTTCAGGCCGCGGATGCGGCCCCTTTGATTGGACGTTGCTAGGGGAGGACGATTACCTGCGCACCGAAGACCAGCCCCGCGCCGAAACCGATCTGCAGGGCAAGTCCGCCGCTGAGCTCAGGGTTCTCCTGCAGCAGGCGGTGGGTTGCCAGCGGAATGGACGCCGCGGACGTGTTGCCGGCGTCGGCAATGTCCCGTGCCACTGTAACCGTCTCGGGCAGCTTCAGTTTCTTGACCATCTCATCGATGATCCGCATGTTGGCCTGGTGGGGGATAAAAGCCACCAGGTCTTCAGCCTGCACTCCGGCGGCATCGAGTGCCTGCTGGGCCACTTTGGCCATTTCCCAGACGGCCCAGCGGAACACGGTCTGCCCGTCCTGGCGGAGGGTGGGGTAGAGTTCCTGCGCCTCTTCCAGCAGTGCGAGGTCGCCGGTGGAATCGGACTGGCGGGCGGCCAGGCCAAGGTCCCGGACGTCCAGCAGTGAACGGGTCATGCCGATCGCATCCCACTTGCTGCCGTCGGAGCCCCACACGGAGGGCGCAATGCCCGGTGTGTCGGACGGGCCGACCACCACGGCTCCTGCGCCGTCGCCCAAGAGGAACGAGATGGTCCGTTCGCGGTTGTCGATGACGTCGGACAGCTTCTCCGCACCCACCACCAGGACGTATGTGGCGGCGCCGGACCGAACCAGCGCGTCAGCCTGGGCAACTCCGTAGCAGTACCCGGCGCAGGCTGCCGAAATGTCGAAGGCCGGTGCCGGCGTGGCGCCCAGCCGGTCGGCGAGGCTGGCCGCGGCGGACGGCGTGGCATACGGGTGGGTCACGGTGGAAACGATGACGGCCCCGAGCTCGGAGGCCTCGATGCCGGCCTTGGCCATTGCCTCACGGGCTGCGCCCTCGGCCATGTCGATGACGCTCACGTCAGCGGGGGCACGGTGCCTGGTGACGATCCCGGTGCGCTGGCGGATCCACTCGTCGGAGGAGTCGATCCACTGGCACACGTCCTCGTTGGTGACGATCACTTCCGGGCGGTAGGCGCCCAGGCCGAGGATGCGGGTGTGCTCCTGGAGGGGAGCCTGCTTCAGCGTGGGTGCGCTCATGCGGTTCCCTCCAGTTCCGCGAAGAGCGCCAGCGCTGCCGACAAGTCATCGGGGGTCTTCACGGCTACCGTCTTGACGCCCGGCATGCCGCGCTTTGCCAGCCCTGCAAGGGTCCCGGCGGGAGCCAGCTCGATAACGCCGGTGACGCCCCGCTGTACCAGGGATTCCATGCAGAGGTCCCAGCGCACCGGACGGGACACCTGGGCAATAAGGCTTTCGACGGCGGCAGTTCCGTCGGTGACTTCGCCGCCGTCGTAGTTGGACAGCAGCGGCACCTTCGGCGCCTGCGGCTTCAGCTGCGGCGCAATGGCCTGGAGTGCGCTGACGGCGGGGGACATGTGGCTGGTGTGGAACGCCCCAGCGACCTTCAACGGAATGACGCGCGCCTTGGCCGGCGGGTTATCGGCCAGGGCCTTGAGCTGTTCGAAGGTGCCCGCGGCCACCGTCTGGCCGGCGCCGTTGACGTTTGCCGGCGTTGCGCCGGAGGCTTCAATGGCGGCCAGGACCTCGGAGGGGTCGCCGCCCACCACGGCGCTCATGCCTGTGGGCGTAACGGCAGCGGCGGCAGCCATGCTGTTGGCGCGTTCGCGCACAAACGTCATGGCCTCTTCCGCGGTGAGGACGCCGGCCAGCGCGGACGCGGTGATTTCACCCACCGAGTGCCCTGCGAGCACCACCGGCAGGGAACTGAGTTCGACGTCGAAGAGGGAGGACGCGGCGACCAGCCCGGCAGCAACGATCAGGGGCTGCGCCACGGCAGTGTCCTTGATGGTTTCCTCATCCGAGGTGGTGCCGTGGGCCGTCAGGTCGATGCCTGCGATCCCGCTCAGGGCAGCCAGCTGCTCCGCCACCTGGGGCAGTTCCAGCCAAGGGGCCAGGAAACCCGGGGTCTGTGAGCCCTGTCCAGGGCAGACTATTGCAAGCACGTAACCAGCTTTCCAAATTACTGTGTGATCCAGCGGTGTTTGTCCGCACCAACCTCGTGGGGTCGGGTTGTAGGAAGTCTACAACGCCTCAGGAGGGATTCCGGGACGCCTGGCGGTCCGTGGCGGACTTCGGTGGACTCGAAAGGCGCCCCACCACCAGGGCTGCCTGGAGCACGAATGCCTCCCTGGGAAGCAGCGGATCCCAGCCCGTCACATCACACACCCGCTTCAACCGGTAGCGCACGGTGTTGGCATGGACGAAGAGTTCCCGTGCCGTGGCTTCCAGGGAATGGCCCAGTTCAAGATAGGTGCCGAGGGTTTCCACCAGCCCGTTGGAGGCTGCCAGCAGCGGCCGGTAGATGTTCTTGACCAGGGAGCGGCGTGCGGCGTCGTCACCCGAGATCACGCGTTCGGGAAGGAGGTCGTCCGCCGCGACGGGGCGGGGCGCGGAAGGCCACGCCCTGGCTGCCGTGAGGCCCGCGAATGCTGACTGTGCCGAACCGCTGGCCTCCAGCAGGGAACTTGCTTCGGGGCCGTAGACAACGGGCCCGGGAGCAAACATGTCGCTGAGTTTCACGTAGGCGGTTTCCCTGTCCTGGACGCCGCCGAGGATCAGGATGAGCCTGTCGCCCTGGATGCCCACGAGCGCATCCTCCGCGTACCGGCCTGCCATCCGCCGCAGTTCACTGACGTAGCTGGCGCTGGGTTCCGAGGGGGAGTTGCCCACCATCACGGTGAAGCGCTCCTGCGCCTTCCAGCCCAGCGCGGCAATCCTGGACCGCAGCGCGTCGGTGTTTTCACCCCTGAGGATGGCGTCCACTATGAGCGCTTCGAGGCGCGTGTCCCAGGAGCCGCGGGACTCCGCCGCGCGGGCGTAGACATCCGCGGCGGCAAAAGCCACTTCCCGCGAATACCGCAGGACCGCTTCCCTCAGTGATGGCTGGTCGGCTTCATGCGCAATGACCGGAACCTGGTCCTCGACCACTTCAACTACGATGCGGATAAGCTGCAGGGCCTTCTGCAGGCTGATGGACCTGGTCAGTTCGGTGGGCGCTGTGCCGAACACGTCCGTAAGGATCCAGGACGGCGAGCTGGGACGCTCATACCAGGTGACGAACGCGGCGATGCCGTTCTGCGCCACCATCCCCAAGGCCGACCGCTCATCTGCGCTGAGCCTGCTGTACCACGGAAGGGATTGTTCCAGCTGCCGCATGGTGGTCGTCGAGAGCTGCCCCACGTTGGCCCGCAGCTTCTTCAGGGTCTCCGACTTTTCGGGAGTCACCCTTGGCTGGGACGGTTTTCGCTTCGCGGGCTGGGTGGATGGTGCTGGCATTCTTTGAGCATACGGCCAGCGCCGCGCAAACCTCCATTTGTGCGAAGGCTACAACTCGCATTGTCGTGCATCACAGCTGCCTGCGTCACGCCACGGTGCCGGAACAAAGAACGACGGCGGCTCCCGCACAAGTGCGGGAGCCGCCGTCGTCCATGGCTGCGGGCAGGAACCCGGGGCGGAGCTAGGCTTCGCCTCCGGTGTTGCCGGTGGTGCCGGCGTTCACGTTGAGCAGCTTGTACTTCTCGATGGCCTTGACCGGGGCGCCTGCATCCACCTCACCGCGGCGGGCCAGCATCTCCAGGGCACGCACCACGATGGAGTGGGTGTCGTTCTTGAAGTAGCGGCGGGCTGCTGCGCGGGTGTCGGAGAAGCCGAAGCCGTCGGCGCCGAGGGTGGCGTATT
>NZ_KQ758600.1 GCF_001457025.1 Pseudarthrobacter enclensis
GCCCAGCCATCGAGGCCCCCCACAGATGCCCTATCAGATAACGCACCTAACACCCCCAGTTAGGAACACCAACTGATAGCGCAACCCCACCCACGTTCCGCTCCTGGCCGGGCACGCGTTGTTGGGGGAGCCCGACACGGGAGGGTTCGGGTTGGTGTGAAGATCCACACGATGCTGCCGCAGACGCCGACTCTGGCCCTGCACGGAATCAGCCTCCCCTAGAATTGATGGAGATGTACGGACTTCGAAGCGCTTGATTCGGGTTGCGTAGGTACGAAACACGGATAAGAGCGGCTGCAGTTTCGCCAGTGGTCGGCTCACAACAGGAGGAATCCATTATGGCCGAACACGGCGGAGGAAACCGCGGGAACGACCGCGGAGCGTTCCGGGGCAACAACAACTCCGGTGGCGACCCGCGGGGCTTCCGTGGCCGCGGGAACCGGGAGAACAACGAACGTTCCTTTGGTGGCGGCGATCGTAAGCCGTTTGGTGATCGTCCGCGCCGTGATGGTGATCAGGACCGTCGCAGCTTTGGCGATCGGGATCGTAAGCCGTTTGGTGATCGTCCGCGCCGTGATGGTGATCAGGACCGTCGCAGTTTCGGTGATCGGGATCGTAAGCCGTTTGGTGACCGTCCGCGCCGTGATGGTGATCAGGACCGTCGCAGCTTTGGTGATCGCGATCGTAAGCCGTTTGGTGACCGTCCGCGTCGCGACGGTGACCAGGACCGCCGCAGCTTCGGCGACCGGGATCGCAAACCGTTCGGTGATCGCGATCGCAAACCGTTCGGTGACCGCGATCGCAAACCGTTCGGTGACCGCCCCCGTCGTGATGGTGACCAGGACCGCCGTAGCTTCGGTGATCGCGATCGTAAGCCTTTCGGTGATCGGGAGCGTAAGCCGTTTGGTGGCCGTCCGCGCCGTGATGGTGACCAGGACCGCCGTAGCTTCGGTGACGGCGGGAACCGCCGGCCGTTCGGCGACCGGCAGGACCGGGACAGCCGCAGCTTTGACCGTGGCCCGGCCCGCGGAGGTGCCGAGCGCGGCCAGGGCCGCGGCGGCTTTGACCGCGACCCCCAGGATGAGCGTCACAAGCGTACGCACAACGCGTCGGATATCCGCAGCGCCAACCGTCCTGACCGCGAACGTTCACCGGAGATTGACGAGGACGTCACTGGCAAGGAACTGGACCGCGCCACACAGCACCAGATCAAGACCCTCGAGTCCAGGAGCGCAGAGTGGGTGGCACGCCACCTGGTGATGGCCGGACGCTTGATCGACGAAGAACCGGAGCTGGCCTTCCAGCATGCCCTCGCTGCCAGCCGCCGCGGCGGCCGCCTTGGCGCCGTGCGCGAGGCGGTCGGCCTGACAGCCTACGCTGCCGGCCACTACGGTGAAGCGCTCCGCGAATTCCGCACCTACCGGCGCATCAGCGGCTCGAACGTCCACCTGCCCGTCATGGCTGACTGTGAGCGCGGCCTGGGCCGGCCTGACCGTGCCCTCGACGTGGCCAGGTCCGAGGAAGCCCAGGACCTCGACGCCCCCGGCAAGGTGGAATTGGCCATCGTGGCAGCCGGTGCCCGCACCGACCTGGGACAGCTGGACGCTGCGGTCGCCGAACTCGAGATCCCACAGCTGGACATGAACCGGGCTTTCTCCTACAGCCCGCGGCTGTTCCGCGCCTATGCCAACGCACTGTCGGCAGTAGGACGCAACGACGAGGCGGACAAGTGGAACAGGCAAGCCGTCGTGGCGGAAAACGCACTGGGCCAGGGAGTCGATGAAGAGCCCGACATCATTGACCTGGGGTGGGACGAAGAAGAGGAAGCCCGCGAAGAGGCTGAACGCCGCCGCCTGCGCGAGCACGCCCAGAGGGCATCCGCAGATGCCGAATCCGCTGACCCCTCGGCGTCCCGCACCGCAGCGTCCTCAGACGCAGGCAGTGGAGACGGCGTCGACGAAAACGTCGACGACCAGGACTCCGACTACTTCACGTCCGACGACGCCGAATCCGACGAAGACTCCGTCGAAGAGGATGAACCCGGCAGCGTGGAGGACGGCGATGACCAGGACGACGCTGACGCCGCCGAAACCGGCCGGACCCGCCGGGAAGACTGAGCCGGATGAGTGACGTGTCCCTGATTTCGCGGTTCGACGCCCTCCTGTCAGACCTGGACGGCGTGGTGTACGCAGGCCCCCATGCCATTCCCGGTGCCGTGGAGTCGCTGAAGCGGCTGTCCGGCCTGGGCGTGGGACTGGGCTACGTCACCAACAACGCATCCCGGTCCCCGGCCGAGGTGGCGGCCCACCTCCGCGAACTGGGAGCGCCGGCGGAGGACGACCAGGTGGTCAGCTCCTCGCAGGCGGCTGCTGAGCTGCTGGCCTCGCGCCTGGCCCCCGGGTCCAGGATCCTCATCACCGGCAGCGCCGCGCTGGCCCGGGAAATCGAGCTGGTGGGCCTCACCCCGGTCCACAGCCAGGACGAGGAACCCGTTGCCGTGGTGCAGGGCTTCAATCCGGGCATCGGCTGGAAGGACCTGGCGGAAGCGGCGTACGTGGTGTCCGCCGGAGCGTTCTGGGTGGCAACCAATACAGACATGTCCATCCCCCAGGCCAGGGGCATCGCGCCCGGCAACGGCACCCTGGTGGCGGCAGTTACGGCGGCCACCGGCAAGACGCCCCTCGTCGCAGGCAAGCCCGAGGCGCCGCTGTTCCACTCCGCCGCGAAGCGCTTGGGCGCCGAACGTCCGCTCGTGGTCGGCGACCGGCTGGACACAGACATCCTGGGCGGGAACAACGCCGGCTTCGCCACGGTGGCCGTCCTGACAGGCGTCGACACGCGTGAGACCATCCTGGCTGCGCGGGCCGCGGAACGGCCGGACTACCTCATCGGCTCCCTGGAGGACCTGTACCGCCCCTATCCCGAGGTGGCGCACGACGACGGCACGTACGTGTGCGGGGAAGCCACCGCCCGCGTCGCAAACGGCGCCGTGGGCGTCATTGGCAGCCGCGACAACCTCGACTCCTGGCGGGCCGCGTGTGGCGCCTGGTGGGCCGCCACTCCCGATGCCGCATCGGCGAAGGCGCCCAACCTGGCCTGGCTGGATCACTAGACTGAAGGGATGACTGAGCTGACCGGACCGGAAGAACCAGCAGCCCAGCCGTCCCCGGACTGGCCAGTGCTGGACGCTGCAGCAATCAGTGACTCCGCCGTTTCGCAGGCCCTGGCCGCCTTGGACGGTCTCCCGGGAACGCCCGTGGAGCACCATGAGGAAACCTACGCGCTGCTGCATGACGGGCTGCTCGCTGCCCTCGACAGCCCCGGCACGGAAGGCGGGACTGCCTGATGGCCGCACGCCTCGACCAGGCCCTGGTGGCGCGCGGCCTTGCCAGGTCCCGGACCCACGCTGCTGCCCTGATCGCCGAAGGGAAAGTCAGCTCCGGAGGCACCGTCCTCACCAAGGCGTCCCTGCAGGTGGACGACGGCCGCGACCTCTCCATCCAGCAGGATGACCGGGACACCTACGCCAGCCGTGCCGGCCACAAGCTGGCCGGGGCCCTCGACGCTTTCCCGGAGGTCTCCGCCCAAGGCAAACGGTGCCTGGACGCGGGAGCATCCACCGGGGGCTTCACCGATGTCCTGCTCAGGCGGGGTGCCGCGCAGGTGGTGGCTGTCGACGTCGGCCATGGCCAGCTGGTGCCGCAGCTCCGCAACGACCCGCGCGTGGACGTCCATGAGGGCATGAACGTGCGGTACATGGGACCGGCGGACATCGGCGGTCCTGCCGCACTGACGGTGGCGGACCTGTCCTTCATCTCCCTCACCCTCGTGGTCCGGCCCCTCGCGGAATGCACCGTGCCTGGCGGGGACCTGGTGCTGATGGTCAAGCCCCAGTTCGAGATCGGTAAGGACCGGCTGGGACGCACCGGCGTGGTCACGTCCGAACGTGAGCGCCGGATGGCGGTGGAGAAGGTGGCGACGGCGGCCCTCGATGCCGGGCTGGACCTGTGCGGCCTTGCGGTCAGCCCGTTGCCCGGCCAGGACGGAAACGTCGAATACTTCCTGTGGATAAAACGCAGGATCACCCAAGACTTGCCTAAGATCGAAGAGCGGGAGGCGGCGGCAGCTGCCTTGCTCGGACAAATCTGGCCGAACCACTAGAGAGCGGAACCTGATGAGCAGGCGTGTACTGGTCCTCGCCCACACCGGCCGCGAGGAATCGCTGAAAGCCGCCTGGGAGGCCTGTGCCCTGCTGCATGCTTCGGGAATGGTCCCGGTCATGCAGGAATCCGAACTGGATGACATGGAACGGTTCTTCGGCCACCTCGCCCAGCCTGTCGAGGTCCTCCACGACCATGTCCGGTTGCCGGATGTGGAACTGGTGATGGTCCTCGGCGGCGACGGAACCATCCTGCGCGCGGCCGAGCTGGTCCGGGAGGTGGACGTTCCGCTGCTGGGCGTCAACCTCGGCCATGTCGGGTTCCTCGCCGAGAGCGAACGCGCCGACCTCGCCCAGACCGTGGAGTGGATTGCCAGCCGTGAGTACACGGTGGAGGAGCGGATGACCATCGACGTCCAGGTCTGGGTGCGTGGACAGAAGATCTGGCACACCTGGGCTTTGAACGAGGCCGCCATCGAGAAGGCCAACCGGGAGCGGATGCTGGAGGTGGTCACGGAGGTGGACGAACGCCCGCTGACGTCCTTCGGCTCCGACGGCATCGTGCTGGCCACCCCCACGGGCTCCACCGCCTACGCGTTCTCCGCCGGTGGTCCCGTCGTGTGGCCGGAAGTGGAGGCCCTGGTCATTGTCCCCATCAGCGCCCATGCCCTGTTCGCCAAGCCCCTGGTGGTCTCACCCCGGTCCAGGCTGGCCGTCGAGGTCCTGAGCCGCACCGACGCCCAGGGCGTGCTGTGGTGTGACGGCAGGCGCTCCGTGGACCTGCCGCCAGGCGCCCGGGTGGAGGTCACCAAGTCCGCCACTCCCGTGCGGCTGGCCCGGACCCACCAGACCCCGTTCTCCGCCAGGCTGGTCCGCAAATTCGAGCTTCCCATCCACGGCTGGCGCGGCCCGGTGCCCAAGGCTGACGCCGTCCACACCGGCCCCATCCCCGTGGTCCGCACGCCGCGTCCCATGCCGCCGCTCCAGGTGCCGCAAACCCCGGAACCGCAGGCCGCAGGACCCCACGCGGACCGGCCGGACGCTGACCCTGATCCGTCGACAGCAAAGTGAACACATGCTTGAAGAACTGAGAATCCGCGACCTGGGCGTCATCACCGACGCGACCCTGCCGCTGGGCCCGGGACTGAGCGTGGTGACCGGTGAAACCGGTGCCGGCAAGACCATGGTGGTCACCGCCGTCGGCCTGCTGCTGGGTGCGCGCTCGGACGCGGGCGCCGTACGGAGCGGCGCCAAGAGCGCCACCGCGGAGGCGGTGCTCAAGCTCGACGCCGGCCACCCCGCCCTGGCCCGCGCCGTCGAGGCCGGAGCGGAGGCGGAGGAGTTCGACGGCGGCGCGGAACTGATCCTGGCCCGCCGGCTGGGTGCGGACGGACGAAGCCGGGCGTTCCTGGGCGGCCGGGCGGCGCCCGTGGGCGTCCTCGCCGAGATCGGCGAATCCCTCGTGGTGGTCCATGGCCAGACGGACCAGATCCGGCTCAAGGGGGCCACCGCCCAGCGCGGGGCCCTGGACAAGTTCGCCGGGGAATCCCTGGCGAAGACGCTCGCCGCGTACCAGGACCTCTATAACCACTGGAAAGCCAGCCAAACAGAGCTGAACACCCTGCGCAACGATGCCCGCGACAGGCTGCGGGAGGCGGAATCCCTGGAGGCCGCCCTTGCGGAAATCGACGAGGCCGCCCCCCAGCCGGGGGAGGACGAGCTGCTGAAGGCGGAAGCGGTCAAGTTGGCCAACGTGGAAGAACTCCGCATCGCCGCGTCTACGGCCCACCAGGCGCTCATCGCCGAGGACTTCGGCGAGGCAGGCGACGCCACCACCCTGGTGGATTCCGCGAAGCGCACGCTGGAGCACGTGGCCGAACACGACGCCGACCTCGGCGCCGCCGCGGCCCGGCTCGCCGAAGTGGGTTTCCTGCTCAACGACATTGCCACCGAACTGGCCAGCTACCAGGCCGGACTGGACTCGGAAGGGCCCGAGCGGCTGGCCGAGATCGAGGACCGGCGGGCGTCGCTGGCCAAACTGGTGCGCAAATACGCCCCCACCATCGACGAAGTCCTTGAGTGGGCGGAAAGGGCCAGGGCCCGCTTCGACGAACTGCAGGACGACTCCACCCGGATTGAAACGCTGGAAGCGGAGGTGGCCCGCGCAGAGGCGGACCTCACCCGCCAGGCGGCGGCCATCAGCAAGATCCGTACCAAGGCGGCCAAGGATCTCTCGGCCCGCGTCAGCGCCGAACTCAAGGCCCTGGCTATGGCGGACGCAACCCTGGTCATCAACCTCGAGCCCACCGGCCAGCTGGGACCGCACGGCGCCGACGACATCAGCTTCCTGCTGCAGCCGCATTCCGGGGCTCCAGCCAGGCCGCTGGGCAAAGGCGCTTCCGGCGGCGAACTCTCCCGCGTGATGTTGGCCATCGAGGTGGTGCTGGCCGCCGTGGATCCGGTGCCCACGTTCGTGTTCGATGAGGTGGACGCGGGCGTCGGCGGGCGTGCCGCCGTCGAGATCGGCCGGCGCCTTGCCATGCTGGCCCGGCACGTCCAGGTGCTCGTGGTCACGCACCTGCCGCAGGTGGCCGCCTTCGCCGACCAGCACATCACGGTGACCAAAACCTCGGTCCGGGGCGCCGACGGCGGCACGGCCACCGGGTTCACCTCCAGTGATGTGCGCCTCCTCGACGGCGCGGAGCGGGTCCGCGAACTGGCCCGCATGCTGGCCGGCCAGGAGGATTCCGAATCGGCCCAGGCTCATGCCCAGGAACTGCTCGACGACGCGAAACTCCTGCCACAGAGGGCTTGAACCGGGGAAGGGGCGGGCCGCCCGGCGGGCGCACTGCCCTTGCCCGGGAGGTCCGCCGGGCTGCACACTGGAGCATTTGGGGAACAGTTCCGGACGACCCGTGGAAGGCTCAATTGATGATAGGCTCGAATTCCGTGGTGCAGCGATCAAATTCCCGTGTAAATACCCGGTTCCCGGGCTCCTCCCAGACGACCAAGCACATTTTCGTGACCGGTGGCGTGGCGTCATCGCTCGGCAAGGGACTCACGGCTTCCAGCCTGGGTCACCTCCTCCGGGCCCGCGGCCTGTCCGTCACGATGCAGAAGCTCGATCCCTACCTGAACGTGGATCCGGGCACAATGAACCCGTTCCAGCACGGCGAGGTCTTCGTGACCGACGACGGCGCCGAGACTGACCTGGACATCGGGCACTACGAGCGCTTCCTCGATGAGAACCTCGAAGGCTCGGCCAACGTGACCACCGGCCAGGTGTACTCCACGGTGATCGCCAAGGAACGCCGCGGCGAGTACCTCGGCGACACCGTCCAGGTCATCCCGCACATCACCGATGAGATCAAGCGCCGCATGCGACTGCCCGCCGAAGGCAAGAGTGCCCCGGACGTCATCATCACCGAGATCGGCGGCACCGTGGGCGACATCGAGTCCCAGCCGTTCCTCGAATCGGCCCGCCAGGTACGCCAGGACATCGGGCGGAACAACGTCTTCTTCCTGCATGTTTCGCTGGTTCCGTACATCGGCCCGTCCCAGGAACTGAAGACCAAGCCCACGCAGCACTCCGTGGCCGCGCTGCGCTCCATCGGCATCCAGCCCGAAGCCATCGTCATCCGGTCGGACCGTGAGGTTCCCGAGGCCATGCGCGAAAAGATCGGCCGGATGTGCGACGTCGACATCGACGCCGTGGTCAACGCCGCCGACGCCCCCAGCATCTACGACATCCCCAAGACGCTGCACGGCCAGGGACTGGACTCCTACATCGTCCGCGCCCTGGACCTGCCGTTCAAGGACGTCGACTGGACCAGCTGGGACCGGCTCCTCGAAGCGGTGCACAACCCCAAGCACCACGTCGAAATCGCCCTCGTGGGCAAGTACATCGACCTGCCTGACGCCTACCTCTCGGTCACCGAAGCGCTGCGCGCCGGCGGGTTCGCGAACGAGGCCAAGGTCAAGATCCGCTGGGTCCCGTCCGATGAGTGCGAGACCCGCGACGGTGCCATCAGGGCGCTCGACGGCGTCGACGCCATCTGCGTCCCGGGCGGGTTCGGCATCCGCGGCCTCGAAGGGAAGCTCGGAGCGCTCAAGTTCGCCCGTGAAACCAAGCTCCCGGTCCTGGGCCTCTGCCTCGGCCTGCAGTGCATGGTCATCGAGTACGCGCGCAACGTGGTGGGCCTGGAAGGCGCCTCCTCCAGCGAGTTCGAGCCCGACTCCAAGTACCCGGTCATCGCCACCATGGAAGAACAGCTCGAGTTCGTGGAAGGCGGCGGGGACCTCGGCGGCACCATGCGCCTTGGCCTGTACGAAGCCAAGCTCGACGAGGGCTCGGTCATCGCCGGAACCTACGGCAAGACCACCGTCAGCGAACGCCACCGGCACCGCTACGAGGTCAACAACAAGTACCGCCAGCAGATCGCGGACAAGGGCCTGGTCTTCTCCGGTACCTCGCCGGACGGCAAGCTCGTGGAATTCGTTGAACTGCCCGCTGACGTCCACCCGTACTACGTGGCCACCCAGGCCCACCCCGAGCTCAGCTCCCGGCCCACCCGCCCGCACCCGCTGTTCGCCGGCCTGGTGAAGGCAGCCCTGGAGCACCAGGGCGCGGACACCCGGGACGGCGTGCAGCAGGCGGCCGGCAGCGCAACCGACACGGTTGCAGCCGAAGCCGGCGAGACCGCGGCATCGGGTACGGTTACCGCTAAGTAGACATCAGAACAAAGAAGGACGGCGCGATGCCTGGTACACCTGAAGCCACCCCTGTTCAACAGGTTTCGGATGCACCAAGCCCGCGCCGTCTTTTGTCTACCGAGAAGGTGTACCAGGGCCGCATCTGGGACGTGGTGAGCGATACGTTCCAGCTCTCCGAGTCCGGCGATGCCCTGACCCGGGACTACATCGACCACCCGGGAGCCGTGGCCATCCTTCCCATGAACACGGAAGGCCAGGTCCTGTTGCTCAAGCAGTACCGCCACCCCGTGGCCATGGACCTGTGGGAGGTTCCCGCCGGCCTGCTGGATGTCGAAGGGGAAGACTTCGTGGCCGGCGCGGCCCGGGAACTCGCTGAGGAAGCCGACCTGTCGGCAGGCACCTGGAATGTGCTGGCGGACGTCTTCAACTCGCCCGGCTCATCCAGCGAAGCCATCCGCATCTACCTGGCGCGCGACCTCACCGAGGTGCCCCACCATGAGCGGCATGAGCGCACCGACGAGGAAGCCGAAATCGAATTCCACTGGATCAGCCTCGATGATGCCGTCCAGTCGGTTTTGGCCGGCCGGCTGCACAACCCTTCGGCAGTGGTGGGAATCCTCGCCGCCGCGGCGGCCCGCAAGGACGATTATCACGGGCTGCGTCCCGCCGATGCACCCTGGCCCGCCCACCCCAGCCAGCGCTGATGGGCCCCGCGCCGACCACGGAAGCAACGCCCGCGGCCGCTGTGTCCCCCTCCGGCGCCAAGGCAGCGGGACCGGCGGCAGCAACCCAACCCGCAGACGACCAGCAGGGTGGCAAACCGCCCGCCCCGGCGCCGTCAGCGGTGGACCGGGGAATCACTGACTATCTCCAGCACATGGGCGTTGAGCGGGGCGTCGCAGCCAACACCCTCGCAGCCTACCGCAGGGACCTTGCCCGGTACGCGCGCTACCTTGCCGGGGCCGACTGCACCCGGCCGTCGGACATCACCCGGCACCACGTCACAGGGTTCGTCAGGGCGTTGTCGGACGGCTCCGACGGCGGCTCCGTCCTCGGTGTGCGGTCCGCGGCCAGGGCTGTGGTGGCCGTCCGGGGCCTGCACAAGTTCTGGGCACTGGAAGGACACACAGCCACCGACCCCGCCAGCGAGGTCCACCCGCCCATGGCCGGCAAACGGCTGCCCAAAGCCATCAGCGTCGATGAGGTCACCCGCATCCTCGAGGCCGCCGGCACGGACACCGCAACCGGCCTGCGGGACCGCGCCCTGCTGGAGTTCCTCTACTCCACCGGGGCACGGATCAGCGAAGCCGTGGGCCTCGACGTCGACGACCTGTCCCTGGCCGGCGATCCCGCCCAGGACGGGCCGGCCATCGTGAGGCTCTTCGGCAAGGGGTCCAAGGAACGGCTGGTGCCGCTGGGATCCTACGGGGCCCGGGCGCTGGATGCCTACCTGGTACGGGGCCGGCCCCTGCTGGCCGCCAAGGGAAAAGGCACGCCCGCCCTGTTCCTCAACGCCCGCGGCGGCAGGATCAGCAGGCAAAGCGCGTGGACCATCCTGAAGGCAGCCGCGGACAAGGCGAACATCACCCGGGACGTTTCCCCGCACACGCTCCGGCACTCATTCGCCACGCACCTGCTCGAAGGCGGCGCGGACGTCCGGGTGGTCCAGGAGCTCCTGGGCCACGCCTCCGTGACCACCACCCAGGTATACACGCTGGTGACCGCAGATACCCTGCGCGAAGTCTACGCCGCGGCCCACCCCCGGGCGCTGGGCTGACGCCGACCTGCTGGGCCGGTTCCGCAGGCCGGTCAGTCCAGGCCGGTCAGTCCAGATCGATGGTGAGCTCGGCGCCGCCCAGCAGCAACGCCAGCACCGATGTTCCCAGCCCGGCCACCAGGAGCAGGCCCGGGTGGGCCAGGCCGACGACGACGCGGCGCAGCTCCGGATCGTCCCGCAGGAACTTCTTCGGCAGCTTCGCATCACCCGGCACCTGCCGCCAGCCGCGCAGCCGGCGCAGGAACCAGGCGCAGCGCACAATCAGTGCCATCCACAGGACGGACACCACCAGCGGAACGGCGGCCACCAGGAGGCTGAGGCCCAGCGCCGTCACCGCCCGCTCCGAGTCGCCGACAAGGGCCTGGACGGTGGTGGAGACCGAGGCGCTGGCCACCACCGATATGCCCCACACGAGGAACGCGGCCGTCAGCGCCAGGAAACGGACGAAGAAGTGGGACAGGACCGATTCCTTCCGCGGCCTGAGGTATCGGCGGGGAGTGGCCTGCAGCAGCGCCACCGTGCAGCCCAGGGTGGGCAAGGCCGCCATCCCCACGAACAGGTACCAGGCCCAGCCGGCGAAATCCAGGAACTCGTCGGCCACGATCAGCAGCGCCCACGCGCCGGTCCACACCCAGCCGGCATACAGGGGGTTCCTGGCCAGCCACGCCGGCGGCCGCACCCCGTTGACCCTAGCGGCGCGGGCCTTCGGTGTCCGGCCCCGGCCCGCGGGGACAGGTTGTTCCTCTCCGGCCATGCTCATGGGCCTCACTGTAGCAACGCCGGGCCATCGGCCCGTGGACGACGGCGGCCGGTCCGGTCCGCCGTCGGTGCACCCGGCGCCGGCGGAGCACTAGGCTTGGGCCATGACTGCAGCCGATGTCACCCTGTGCTTCCTCCTCCGCGACGGTGCGGACGGCGGCCAGGTCCTGCTGGGGCTGAAGCAGAAAGGTTTCGGCAAAGGCAAGATCGTGGGGATCGGCGGGCACGTGGAAGCGGGAGAGACGGCAGTGCAGGCCGTCATCCGCGAAGTCCTGGAAGAGACGGGCGTGGTGCTGGTGCCGGGTGACCTCGCCGACGCCGGCGCCGTCCACTTCGTGTTTCCCGCCCGGCCGGAGTGGGACATGAAGACCCGCCTGTTCACGGCCCGCACCTGGTCAGGCGAGCCGGCGCCCAGCGACGAGATCATCCCGGAGTGGTTCCGCGTGGACACCCTTCCGGTGGAACGCATGTGGCAGGACGCCGACCATTGGCTGCCGGTGGTGCTCGAAGGCGGACGCGTAAACATCGTCGTCACTATGGATGCCGACAACGAATCCGTCGCGTCCTCCGAAAGCCTCCTCCCGTAACCCGTTCCCCTGGCCTGTTAAAGGCCGACGGCGGGCCGGGCACCGAAGTGCCGGACCGCCGTCGAACGCGTTGCCCGGGAAGCCGCCGCCCGCGCTATGACAGGTGCCGCTCCTCAGGTCCGACGTATTCGCTCAGCGGACGGATCAGGGAGTTCGCGTCCAGCTGCTCCATGATGTGCGCCGTCCAGCCGGTGATGCGGCTGGCCACGAACAGGGGAGTGAAGGTGGCTGTGTCGAACCCCATGAGGTGGTACGTCGGCCCGGCCGGGTAGTCCAGGTTGGGCTTGATGGCTTTGGCCTCGTCCATGGCCTTTTCCAGTCCCTGGTACAGGCCCAGCAGCTCGGGCCGGCCGTAATGGGCAATCATCTTGTCCAGCGCGGCCTTCATGGTGGGCACCCGGGAGTCGCCGTGCTTATAGACGCGGTGCCCGAAGCCCATGACCTTCTTCTTCCGGGCCAGGGCGTCCTCCATCCAGGCCTTCGCCCGTGCTGCCGCTTCCTCGAGTGACTCCTCCTGCCGGATCCCAATCTCGTCGAAGGTGTGCATCACTGCTTCGTTGGCCCCGCCATGGAGGGGGCCCTTCAGGGCGCCGATGGCGCCGGTGACGGCCGAGTGCAGGTCCGAGAGCGTCGAGGTGATCACCCTGGCGGTGAAAGTGGAGGCGTTGAAGGAGTGCTCGGCGTACAGGATCATCGAGACGTTGAACGCCTCGACGACCTCGGGAACCTGCTCTTCGCCGAACGTCATCCAGAGGAAGTTGGCCGAATAGCCCAGGTCCTCACGCGGCTCGACGGGCTGCTGGCCGTGGCGGCGGCGCTGGTCGTACGCCACGACGGCGGGCATGGCGGCCCACAGGTCCGTTGCCTTCTTCATGTTGGCTTCCCGGGAAGAGTCCTCGGCCAACGGGTGGCGCGCCCCCAGCACGGACGCGGCCGTGCGGCAGACATCCATGGGATGCGCTGTGTCCGGCAGCGTGTCGATGACGGTCTTCACAACCGGGTCCAGCGCCCGGCCGGCCTTCTCCCGGGCGGTAAATTCCGCCAGCTGCTCCGGCGTCGGCAGCTCGCCGTTCCAGAGCAGGTAGGCAACCTCCTCGAAGCTGCAGCGCGCGGCGAGCTCCTGGACCGGGTAGCCGCGGTACAGCAGCGAGTTGGTGTCCGGGTTGACCTTGGAGACGGAGGTGTAATCCACCACGACGCCGGCGAGACCCTTTTTGATGTCCTGTTCAGCCATGCCGAAACTCCTTCGTTACAGTCGCCTGTTGGGTGCCGGCCGCAGCCGGCAATGATCGGTCAGTACTTCCCGGGGACCTGGAAATTGAAGACCCCTGTGTCGAACCTGTTGTATCCCTCGTAGTCAACCAGCTCGTAGAGCCGGGCGCGGGTCAGCATGCCGCCCACCTGCGCTTCCTGCGTTCCGTCGGACTTGATCGAATCCAGAGTACGCTCGGCAGCGCCCATGGCACTACGGAGCAGCGTGACGGGATAGATCACCATGTTGATGCCCACGTCCTGGAGCTGGTCCACGGTGAACAGCGCGCTCTTGCCGAACTCGGTCATGTTGGCCAGGATCGGCACGTCCACGGCGTCGCGGATGGCCTGGAATTCAGCCAGGCTTGCCATCGCCTCGGGGAAGATGGCGTCCGCGCCGGCGTCCACCAGCGCTTTGGCCCGGTCCTGCGCGGCCTGGAGCCCGTCCACGGCGCGGATGTCGGTGCGGGCCATGATCAGGAAGTTGGGGTCGCGGCGGGCGTCGGCGGCTGCCCTGATCCGCTTGGTGGCGGTGTCCAGGTCCACCACGTTTTTCCCGTCCAGGTGGCCGCAGCGTTTCGGGTTGAACTGGTCTTCGATGTGCAGGCCTGCCAGGCCGGCGTTTTCGAGTTCCTGCACGGTGCGGGCGACGTTCATGGGCTCGCCGAAGCCGGTGTCCGCGTCCACGATCGCGGGCAGGTCCGTCATCCGGGCGATCTGCCCGGCCCGGGTGGCCACCTCGGTGAGGGTGGTCAGGCCGATGTCCGGCAGCCCCAGGTCGTTGGCCAGCACGGCGCCGGAGATGTACACGCCGGCAAAGCCCTTCTCCTGGATGAGCCGTGCGGAGAGCGGGTTGAATGCGCCGGGGAACTGGGCGATGGTGCCGGACGCGAGGACCTCCCGGAACCGGACCCGCTTCTGCTCGGGCGTGGTGGTGGAGTACAGCACTTAGAACAGCCCCTTCGGTGCCGCGCCGAGGTCGATGACGCCAGGTGCGGCGGTGATGTTGAGCTGGTCCAGTTCGCCGGCGCCCAGTTCGGGGAGGCGTTCGACGGCGGCGAGGAACCGTTCGATTTCCGCTTCCTCCACGAGCCCTGCGGCTAGCGTGCGGAACTTATGGATGTACTGTTCGCGGGCAAACGGCCGGGCGCCCAGGGGGTGCGCGTCCGCCACGGCGATCTCGTCGGTGATGACGGTCCCGTTGGTGAGGGTGATCTCCACCGACCCGCCGAAGGCCTTCTCGCTGATGTCCAGGGAGTGGTAGCGCCGGGTCCACTCCGGGTCTTCCTCCGTGGTGACCTTCTGCCACAGTTCCACGGTGTCCGGCCGGGTGGCCCGTTCCGGCGCGTAGGAGTCCACGTGGTGCCATGAGCCGTCCTGCAGGGCAACGGTGAAAATGTAGGGGATGGAGTGGTCCAGGGTTTCCCGGGACGCGGTGGGGCTGTACTTCTGCGGGTCGTTGGCGCCGGAGCCGATCACGTAGTGGGTGTGGTGGCTGGTCCGGATCAGCACCGATGCGACGTTGGCCGGATCCGTGGCCTCCGGGTGTTCCCGGTGGAGCTTGCGGGCCAGGTCAATCCAGGCCTGTGCCTGGTACTCGGCGGAGTGCTCCTTGGTGTAGGTGTCCAGGATGGCGCGCTTGGCTTCGCCGGGAGTGGGCAGCGGAACCTCGTAGGAGGCGTCCGGGCCGTCAAGCAGCCAGGCGATCACGCCGTCCTCACCCTCGTAGATCGGCACCGGCGAGGTCTGCCCGCGCATGGCCCGGTCAGCTGATTCGATGGCCATCTTCCCTGCGAAAGCGGGGGCGTGGGCCTTCCAGGTGGAGATCTCACCCTTGCGGGACTGCCGGGTCGCGGTGGTGGTGTGCAGTGCCTGGCCCACGGACTGGAAGATGGTCTCGACGTCGAGGCCCAGGAGGGTGCCGATGCCGGCAGCGGCGGAGGGGCCCAGGTGCGCAACGTGGTCGATCTTGTGTTTGTGCAGGCAGATGGCCTTGACCAGGTTGACCTGGATCTCGTATCCGGTGGCGACGGCCCGCACCAGGTCGTGGCCGTTGGAACCCGCGTGCTGGGCCACGGCCAGGATCGGCGGAATGTTGTCCCCGGGGTGGGAGTAGTCGGCAGCCAGGAACGTGTCATGGTAATCGAGTTCCCGGACGGCCACTCCGTTGGCCCAGGCGGCCCACTCGGGAGAGACGCGCTCGCCGATTCCGAAGACCTTGGCGCCCTTTCCGCCGGTGCTGGGGGCGTGGGCCAGGGCCTGTGCCCGGGCCGCCACGATCGGTGCCCGGTTCAGGGACGCGACGGCCACCGAGGCGTTGTCGATGATGCGGTTGATCACCATTTCCGTCACCTCCGGCGCCACGTCCACGGGGTCGGCAGCCACCTGGGCGATCTTGAAGGCCAGCTGGTCCTCGCGTGCCAGGTTCTCTTCGCTCTTGTGGACGCGGACGTGGTGTTCCTTAACCATGGTTCTCCCTGTGGTGGCGTGTTTGGGTGTTCTTGAGGTGGGTGAGGCTGCGGTGCAGATGCAGCGTGGTTGCTGCCTCGGCCAGCCGCGGGTCGCGGGCGGCGATGGCTTCGGCGATCGCCGCGTGTTCGGCTGCCGCGGCGGCCAGCCGCTCCGTGTCATCGGCGGCAAGGCGGCGGACCCGGACCAGATGGACCCGCAGCGCGCGCAGGGCCTGGACCAGGTAGGTGTTGCCGGCCGCCTCATCAATGGCAGTGTCCAGGCGCCCGGCGAGTTCGTAGTAGGCGCTCCTGTCCGGGTCGTTGCCGGTGATGAGGCCGGGAGCTTCCAGGAGTTCCTTCTGCAGCAGGGCGAAGGCGGCGGTGTCCCCCCGCTCCGCCGCCAAGGCCGCAGCCCGGCATTCCAGGGTTTCGCGGAGTTCGAAGAGTTCGTCGATGTCCTCGAGGGAGACGTCGGTGACGACGACGCCGCGACCGCCTGCCGTCGTCGTCAGTCCTTCGGCGGTGAGCCGGCCAAGCGCCTCCCGCAGGGGTGTGCGGGAAACGCCCAGGCGCGCGGACTGTTCCACTTCCGCCAGGACTGTGCCGGGCAGCAGGCGCCACTCCGTGATGTCGTCGCGGAGCGCCGCATAGGCCCGGTCACTGGCGCGCATCGGAACTCCTTCGGGTAGCTAAGACTCCTCCAGTGTATACAGAACAGTGAGAATAGCCATAGGTTTAGTAGCCTGAGCGGTAGTTGAGGCAATCCATGTATACAAAACCCTTGTTCGAGGCCTTGCCGCCCCGCTAGCATTGCCGCAACACAACGTCGTGGAGGGATGCATGTCATGATCGGTAACAGCTACGCGGACACTTACCAGGCAAGCCTCGCCAACGCCGAAGAGTTCTGGCTCGGCGCCGCGGCCGGCATCAGCTGGGCCACTTTCCCGCACCGTGCGCTCGACGCAGAGCGGGCTCCGCTCTACGGCTGGTTTCCGGACGGCACCCTGAACACCGCCTACAACGCTCTGGACCGCCATGTGGAGGCAGGCCGGGGAAGCCAGGATGCCCTCATCTACGACTCCGCCATGACAGGGGCCCGCCGCACTTACAGCTACGCGGACCTGACCGGGCTCGTTGCCGACTTCGCCGGTGTGCTCCGGGACAGGGGCGTCGGCAAGGGGGACCGGGTGGTGATCTACATGCCGATGATTCCCGAAGCCGTCATCGCCATGCTGGCCACGGCAAGGCTCGGCGCCGTCCACTCCGTGGTCTTCGGCGGGTTCGCGCCCAAGGAACTCGCAGCACGCATCCGCGACGCCGGACCGGTCCTGGTGGTTACTGCCTCGGGAGGAGTGGAACCGGCCCGCCGGGTCGAATACCTGCCCGCCGTCGCCGAGGCGCTCACCCTTGCCGGGGTTCCCGGCCTGCCGGTCATCGTCAAGGCGAGGGACGGTTTCGCGTCAACCGCCGCGGACCACGGCTGGCTGGACTGGGATGGCCAGATGGAGGGTGCCCGGCCGGCCGCGCCCGTGGAGGTGGCGGCAACTGACCCGCTGTACATCCTCTACACCTCCGGCACCACCGGCACGCCCAAGGGGGTGGTGCGGGACAACGGGGGCTATGCGGTCGCCTTGGAATGGACACTGAGGAACATTTACGGCGCCGGCCCCGGGGACGTCATGTGGACGGCCTCGGACGTCGGCTGGGTGGTGGGACACTCCTACATCGTCTACGGCCCGCTGCTCGCCGGCGCAACCACCGTCCTTTACGAAGGAAAGCCGGTGGGGACCCCGGATGCCGGGGCCTTCTGGCGGGTCATCCGGGACCATGGCGTCAACGTCCTCTTCACCGCCCCCACCGCGCTGCGGGCCATCCGGAAAGCCGATCCGGAACTTGCCCTGCTGCGGGGCTACGACATCTCAAGCCTGCGGACTCTCTTCACAGCGGGGGAGCGGCTGGACACGGACACCTTCCACTGGGCTGCAAGGTCGCTGGGCGTGCCGGTGGTTGACCATTGGTGGCAGACGGAAACAGGCTGGGCCATCTGCGCCAATCCCCGGGGGCTGGAGGAACTGCCCATCAAGGCAGGGTCGCCCGGCGTGCCCATGCCGGGGTTCCGGCTCGCCATCGTCGACGGGATGGGGGCAGACGTGGGGCCGGGAGTGGAAGGCAATATCGTGCTGGGGCTGCCGCTGCCGCCCGGCACCCTCACCACCCTCTGGGGCAACGATGAACGGTTCGTCTCCTCCTACCTGCAGGCCTTTGAGGGCCGCTACGCCACCGGGGACTCCGGCTACAAGGACAGTGACGGCTACGTGTATGTCATGGGCCGCACTGACGACATCATCAACGTCGCGGGGCACCGCTTGTCCACCGGCGCCATGGAACAGGTGATCGGCCGCCATCCTGCCGTGGCCGAGTGTGCCGTCATCGGCCTGGCCGATCCGCTGAAGGGGCAGCGGCCCAGCGGCTATGTGGTCCTCAAATCGGGTGTCGACCTGCCGGAGGACGTGCTGGCCGCGGAACTGGTCGCCATGGTGCGCCAGGATATTGGCGCGGTCGCCGACTTCAAGCACGTCATGGTGGTGGAGGCGCTCCCCAAGACCAGGTCCGGAAAGATCCTCCGCAAGACCATGCGGCAGATCGCCGACGGCGGCGAGTACTCGGTGCCGTCCACCATCGAGGACGCCGGGGTCATCGACCAGCTCCTGGGAACGCTGCGGCCCCGGAACGCTGAACCGGGGAAGGGCGGCTAGCCGGCCGTCAGCGGCCGCTCCAGCGGTACTCGTTCTCCGGCCGGCCCGGGGTTCCGTAGCGGGCAGTGCGCTGGACGGTGCCGGTGTCGGCGAGGTATTCCAGGTAGCGGCGGGCCGTCACCCGGGACATTCCCAGGGCGTCCATGACCTCCGTGGCGGAGACCGCGTTCCGCTGGTCCTTGAGGAATTCCTGGACCGAGTCCAGCGTGGAGGCGGACAACCCCTTGGGCAGGGGCAGTTCCGAGGGCGCCCGCAGGGAAGCGAAGGCCTGGTCCACTTCGCTCTGGGACGCTCCCGCTTTTCCCGCGCCGCCGCTGCCATCGGCCAGTTGCTGCCGGAACAGGCGATAGCTTTCGAGTTTGTCGGCAAAGGTGGCAAAGGTGAAGGGCTTGATCAGGTACTGGACCACGCCGATGGCAACGGCGCTGCGGACCACGGCGAGTTCACGCACCGCGGTAATGGCGATGATGTCCGCGAGGATGCCCCCCGCCCGCATGCGGCGGGCTATGTCCAGCCCGTGGAGGTCGGGAAGGTTCATGTCCAGCAGGACCAGTTCCACCGGGTTCCCGGACGCGGCGAGCTCGCCCAGCAGCCGCAGGGCCGATTGCCCGTCGGGGGCGGTCCCGGCCAGTTCGAAGCCTGGCAGGCGGCCCACGTAGGCCGCATGTGCCGCCGAGGCGATGGCTTCGTCCTCAACGACGAGGACGCGGATGTTGCTCACGCTTTATGCTCCCTTTCCGGCAGCGTCGTTCCCGGCAGCAGGCCTTGGGGCGGACCTGTGTTCCTGCGCCGGTGCGCCCGGCGAAGCTGTGGCCGGGAGGAAGACTTCGAACTTGGCTCCCCGGCGGCCGTTGATGGTCAGCCGGCCGCCGAGCCGCTGCACGGCCTGGCGCACCAGGGCAAGGCCGATTCCACGTCCGCCCGGACCGCCGGGCTTGGTGCTGAATCCGTGCCTGAAGAGCTGGTCTGCTGTGGCCGGATCGATGCCGGCCCCGGAGTCGTGGACAGCGATGTCCAGTCCTTCCTCGTCAGACTCTACCGTCAGCTCCACCCGGCGTGGAGGCGGAGCATCGGCGGCCGCGTCGATGGCATTGTCCAGCAGGTTTCCCAGGATGGTCACCAGGTCCTGGACGGCGATGCCCGGCGACGTGCCGGAACCGAGGGCCGCGACGTCAAGGTGCACACCCCGTTCGTGGGCTTCGGCGGCCTTGCCTATCACCAGCGCGCCGAGTACCGGTTCATCCACCGAGCCGACCATGTCATCGGTGAGCTGCTGGCTCAGCTCAAGGTCCTTCGTGGCGAAGTCGAGCGCTTCCTGCGTCCGTCCCAGCTCAAGCAGCGAAACCATGGTGTGGAGCCGGTTGGCGTGTTCGTGGGTCTGGGCCCGGAGGGCATCGGAGAGCGTGCGCATGGTCTCAAGTTCATTGCCCAGGGCTTCGATTTCCGTCCTGTCCCGGAGCGTGGCCACCGTTCCGTAGACCGGTGTCCTTCCCCGCGGCCCGAACGGTTCCGGGCCCGCAGCGGGCCCCTGGTTCACCACCAGCACCCGGGAGCCGCTGAGGACAATTTCGTCCTTGGCTGTCCGGCCGGATTCGAAGAGGCTGCGCAGCTCCCGGTCCAGCGGAAGGTCGGACAGCGATGGAGGCCTGGTGGGGTCGCCCCCGCTGCTCTGGGCGAGTCCAAGGAGCTCCGCCGCCTGGTCGTTGTACATCACCACGCGGCCCCGGGTGTCGATCAGGATCAGGCCTTCACGGACCGAGTGCAGCACCGACTCGTAGTAGGCGAACAGCTGCGAGAGCTGTTCCGGGCCCCAGCCGCGCGTCACCCGGCGAAGGTACCGTCCCAGCAGCCAGGAGGCCAGGGAACCGCCCAGCAACAGGGCCAGTCCGATGGCTGCCAGCGCGGGAAGGCGGGCGGCGAACGCGACGTCCACGGTGCCCACCGTGACGCCCGCCGCCACCAGCGCACGGACGGTTCCGGCGTCGTCCTTGACCGGAACAATGGTGCGCACCGACGGGCCGAGGGTGCCGCTGGTGACCTCCGTGAAGGTTTCCCCCCGCAGGGCAGCATCAATGGAACCGATGTAGGGCCTGCCCAGCTCCTCGTTCCGCGGGTGCGTCCAGCGGGTCCGGTCCGGGGCCATGATGGTGATGAAATCCACGTGCGCGGCCTCCATGACGTCCAGTGCGTAGGGCTGCAGGACCGACGACGGATCCTGCGTGCCCGCGGCCTGGAGCACCAGCGGGTTGGACGCGATCGCGGTGGCAATGCCGGTCATCCGCAGCCCGGCCTCGCTGTAGGTCCGGTCCCGGGCATCGACATAGGCGGCGGTGCCCACCACGGCGATGAACGACACCACGATCAGCAGGTTTGCCACAAAAAGCCGGCGGGCGATGCTCCAGCGGTGAATCATCCGTGCCTCACCTCCACCTTCCTCCGTCCACAGGCGGACACCCTGCAGCGTTTCCTGCCCCGCGACCAATATGAACGCAACAGTGAGCTGGATCACGGCGTGGCCAATGATGGATATCACACCGCACGGACGTGATGAGCCCAGAGACTGTGCCGCAGCGTCTATCAGATTATCCAAAGGAGACACATCATGGCTTCTCAACGGGGAGAGTCCCTGGACACCGCACCGCGGCGCAAAGGCCTCGACAAATCGCACTACCTCTACATCGCCGTCATTGCCGCCGTCATCCTGGGCGCGCTGGTTGGCCTGCTCTTCCCTGAAGTCGGCAAGTCGCTCAAGCCGCTGGGGGACGGGTTCATCAAGCTGATCAAGATGATGATCGCGCCGGTGATCTTCTGCACGATCGTCCTGGGCATCGGCTCCATCGCCAAGGCCGCCACGGTCGGCAAGGTCGGCGGCCTCGCGCTGGGCTACTTCGTCGTCATGTCCACCTTCGCCCTGGCCATCGGCCTCGTGGTGGGCAACCTGATCCACCCCGGTGAGGGCCTCAAGCTCACCCCGTACGATCCGAACAAGAAGGCCGCCACCGACAGCACTGTCGACTTCCTCCTCGGCATCATTCCGGGTGACATTCCCGTGCTGCCCACCCTGCTGGCAGCCATCCTGGTCGGCTTCGCCCTCCAGAAGATGGGCCCCCAGGGTGCCCCCATCCTCAAGGCCATCGGCCATGGCCAGGCCCTGGTCTTCCGCATCCTCATCATGATCATGTGGCTGGCCCCGATCGGCGCCTTCGGTGCCATTGCCGCCGTGGTGGGAGCCACCGGCGTGCAGGCCATCGTGAGCATGTTCACGCTGATGATCGCCTTCTACATCACCTGCGCCCTGTTCATCGTGGTCATCCTCGGCGGCCTCCTGCAGGTTGTCTCCGGAGTCAACATCTTCAAGCTCATGAAGTACCTGGCCCGGGAGTACCTCCTGATCTTCTCCACCTCGTCCTCGGAAGCCGCCCTTCCCCGCCTGATCGCCAAGATGGAGCACCTGGGCGTCTCCAAGCCGGTGGTCGGCGTGACCGTTCCCACCGGCTACTCCTTCAACCTGGACGGCACGGCCATCTACCTGACCATGGCCTCCCTGTTCGTCGCCAACGCCATGGGCACGCCGCTGGACCTCGGCGCCCAGATCTCCCTGCTGGTCTTCATGATCATCGCCTCCAAGGGCGCCGCCGGCGTCACCGGGGCAGGCCTGGCAACGCTGGCCGCAGGCCTGCAGGCCCACAAGCCGGAACTCCTGGGCGGCGTAGGCATGATCGTCGGCATCGACCGCTTCATGTCCGAGGCCCGCGCACTGACCAACTTCACCGGCAACGCGGTGGCCACCATCCTCATCGGCACCTGGGTGAAGGAGATCGACGGCGGCCAGGTGGGCCGCGTCCTCTCCGGCGCGGAGCCGTTCGATGAGCGGACCATGATCGCCGGCCACGGCGAGGCGGCGCCGAAGGAGGAAGGCGCCAGGACCGTCGCCAACGCCTAGGCTTCACAGCAAGAGCACCACAGCCCCCGGAGCACGCTCCGGGGGCTGTTTTGCGCCCGCAGTCCAGCAACCTTCGACCTCAACTAGAGGGTCAAGGCTCAACATTCGGGGAAAGTCAAGTTATCCGGAATACCGTGTCGGCGGCTGTAGCCTTGAGGGGAAGGAAGGGCGCTGGCACTCCAGCGGCAGCAAGTCACCGTCATCGAAAGTGTGGACAGATACGTGAGCAGCGAACAGGGTTCAGCAACTCTGGAAGGCACGGAATTCGACCTCGACAACGCGGTGATGGGTCCCACCGGGCGCCCATTGCGTGATTTTCCGGAACCGGCGCCGCTGCCCTCCCATGGGCCGGCCCGGGTGATTGCCATGGTCAACCAGAAGGGCGGCGTGGGGAAGACGACGTCCACGATCAACCTGGCCGCGGCCCTGGCAGAGTACGGCCGGCGCGTCCTGCTGGTGGATTTCGATCCCCAGGGTGCACTGTCCGCGGGCCTTGGCATCAATCCGCACGAACTGGACCTCACCGTCTACAACGTCCTGATGGACCGCAAAGTGGACATCCGCGAGGCCATCCACCAGACCGGCGTGGAGAACGTCGACCTGCTTCCGGCCAACATCGACCTCTCAGCGGCGGAGGTGCAACTGGTCAATGAGGTGGCCCGTGAACAGGTCCTGGACCGTGCCCTGAAGAAGGTCGAGGACGACTACGACGTCGTCCTGATCGACTGCCAGCCCTCACTGGGGCTGCTGACCGTTAACGCGCTGACGGCGGCCCACGGCGTGATCATCCCGCTCATCTGCGAATTCTTCGCCCTGCGTGCCGTGGCACTGCTGGTCGAAACCATCGACAAGGTCCAGGACCGGCTCAACCCGCGGCTGCAGGTCGACGGCGTCCTGGCCACCATGTACGACGCCCGCACGCTGCACAGCCGCGAAGTCATCACCAGGCTGGTGGAGGCCTTCGGCGACAAGGTCTTCGAAACCGTCATCAAACGCTCCATCAAGTTCGCCGATGCCACAGTGGCGGCCGAACCGATCACCAGCTATGCAGGCAACCATGTGGGGGCCGACGCGTACCGCCGCCTCGCCAAGGAACTGATCTCGCGCGGCGGCGCACCGTAGCCACGCCGTGGCCGAAACCAAACCCGCCTTTGAGGTACGGCTGGCCAACTTTACCGGCCCGTTCGATCTCCTCCTGGGGCTGATCGCCAAACACCAGCTGGACATCACCGAAGTGGCCATCGCCTCGGTGACCGACGAGTTCATCAAATACATCCGGGCGCTGCAGGACCTCGGTGAGGAATGGGCCCTGGACGAGGCCAGCGAGTTCCTGGTCATCGCCGCCACGCTGCTGGACCTGAAAGCAGCACGGCTGCTGCCTGCCGGTGAAGTGGAAAGCGACGAGGACATCGCCCTCCTTGAAGCCAGGGACCTGCTTTTCGCCCGGCTGCTCCAGTACAAGGCCTTCAAGCAGGTTGCCGGGCTCATGGGTGAAACGCTGCAGCAGGAAGGCCGCCGCTTTCCCCGGCAGGTGGCGCTGGAGGAGCACTTCGCCGCCATGCTCCCCGATCTGGTGTGGAAGCACACGCCTGAACAGTTCGCCGCCCTGGCCGCCGCCGCCCTGGAGCCCAAGGCGCCGCGGCCCACCGAAGTCGGTTTGGGCCACCTTCACGGCGGCACGGTCAGCGTCAAGGAACAGGCCGGAATCCTGGGCCGGCGGCTGCAGCAGGAATCGCCCCTGACCTTCCGGGCGCTGACGTCGGACGCCGAAAGCACCCTGGTGGTGGTGGCACGGTTCCTGGCGCTGCTGGAGTTGTACCGGGACAGGGCGGTGGCCTTCGACCAGGTCTCACCCCTGGCAGACCTTGCCATCCACTGGACGGCGGGGGAACGGGAATGGTCGGAGGAGAACGTGAGCGAGGAATACGAGGAGCAGGTATGAGTACCGCCGGACATGATGACGGTCACGCGGCCTTCCAGGGCGTACCCGGAGGCGCCAAGGCAGCGTTGGAGGCCGTCCTCATGGTCCTCGACCAGCCGGCCACCGAGGAAGAACTTGCAGCCGGCCTGGAACTGACCGTGGAAGAGGTCCGCGTCCTGCTGGCGGAGCTGCAGGCGGAATACAACGGTTATACTGATAAAGCCCCGGAGAGGGAGCAGGCCGGCACCGCCGGTCTCGGCTCCAGCCCCCGGGGTTTTGAATTGCGGAACATCGCCGGTGGCTGGCGGATCTACTCCCGCGCCGCTTTTGCCGACATCGTCGGCAAGTACGTGCTCGAGGGGCAGACGGCCAGGCTCACCCAGGCGGCATTGGAAACGCTGGCGGTCATCGCTTACCGGCAGCCGGTTTCCCGGGCACGGGTGTCTGCAATTCGCGGAGTCAACGTTGACTCTGTCGTACGGACACTTGCCCAGCGCGGGCTGATCGAGGACGCGGGAACAGATCCCGAGTCCGGGGCCATCCTTTACCGGACCACCTCCTATTTCCTTGAACGGATGGGAATCAGCTCAGTGGCCGGGCTGCCGCAGCTTTCCCCGCACCTTCCGGGGCTGGAAGGCATTGCGGAGTTCTACGACGCCGACACAATGTAGGCCGGGCCCACCGGCCTCACGAAATATCCACCACGGCAGAGAGATACTGCCCGGCTGGCCAGGGTTGTCCGAAGACAACTTTGACGGCCACAACACCAAAGGACGGGTCATGACACAGGCGGGACGCCAGGGTTCACCACGTAACGGTTCAGGGCGCGGCGGCGAGCCGCAGCGCAGCAACTCCCGGCAGGGAGGCAAGGGCGCCGGCGCCGGCAAGCGCGGCGCAGGCTTCGGCAGCGAGCGGCCGCACCGCGCCGCCAAACCCCGGGAAGAGCGGTTTGTCGATCCCGACCTCGCCGGGTCCCAGCAGGGACGGGGCGCATCGAATGCGGGCAAGCCGTCATCCCGGAAGCCGGGCGCCCGCAAACCGGGTGCCAACAAGGCCCCGGGCACTCCGGGAGCACTGAAGCCGAAGCCGCGCACCGGCGCGCCGGGTGCCGCAGCGTCCCGCGCCTTCGGAAGCGAACGCTTCGGCCAGAACCTTGGTCCCGTGCGCAAGCCGGGCCGCACGAAGGGTCCACGCAGCAACGTTCCCCAGTCCGAACTCCACGACGCCGACGGTGTCCGCCTCCAGAAGGTCATGGCGTCCGCCGGCGTCGCGTCGCGCCGCGTCTGCGAAGAGATGATCACCGAGGGCCGGGTTGAGGTGGACGGCCACGTCGTCACCGAACTGGGCATGCGCGTCGACCCCAAGACCGCAGTCATCCATGTGGACGGACTCCGTATCCAGCTCGACGAGAACCTGGTGTACATGGTGTTCAACAAGCCCAAGGGCGTGGTGTCCACCATGGAGGACCCCGAGGGGCGTCCGTGCATCAGTGACTTCCTGAAGAACAACAAGAACACCGGTGAGCGGCTCTTCCACGTGGGAAGGCTTGACGTTGCCACCGAGGGCCTGCTGCTCCTGACCAACGACGGCGAACTGGCCAACCGCTTGACCCATCCGTCCTACGAAGTCCCCAAAACCTACCTGGTCCAAGTCCGGGGACCGTTCCCGCAGGGAATCGGTGCCCAGCTGAAGGCCGGCGTGGAACTCGAAGACGGGCCGGCCGCAGTGGACTCGTTCCGCCTGGTGGATTCCACCCCCGGCCACGTCCTCATCGAAGTTGTCCTGCACTCGGGCAAGAACCGCATTGTCCGGCGTATGTTCGACGCTGTCGGCTTCCCCGTCCAGCGGCTCGTCCGCGTCAAGGTCGGCCCCATCGGCCTTGGTGACCAGCGCCAGGGGAGCATCCGCAACCTCGGCAAGCAGGAGATCGGGCACCTGCTGGCCTCCGTGGGACTCTGAGGCGTGTCCGCGTTCAAGAGCCACGGCCGCGGACACCTTGACGGGCCGGTGGTGGTGATCGGCACCGGGCTGCTCGGTACCAGCATCGGACTCGGGCTCAGGGGCCGCGGCGTGCCGGTCTTCCTGTCCGATCCGTCACCCACCAACCAGGCTGTGGCAGTGGACATCGGAGCCGGCCGCCCGCTCGCCGAACTCGGTGACGCGTCGCCCCAGCTGGTGGTGGTGGCAGCCCCGCCGGACGTTACGGCCGACGTCGTCCTTCGGGCGCTGTCCGACTACCCGGACGCAGTCGTGGTGGACATCGCCAGCATCAAGGCCGGCATCCTTGCCCGCCTGCGCAGCAGCGGGACGGACCTGTCACGGTACGTGGGAACCCACCCGATGGCGGGGCGTGAAAAGTCGGGACCGGTTGCTGCCCGCGGTGAACTGTTCACATCCATGCCGTGGGTCCTCTGCCCGTCGGAGGAAACCTCGGCCGCCGCCCTGCAGACAGCACGGTCCCTGGCCTCGGACCTGGGCGCCGTCGTGTCGCAGTTCACCCCGGATGAACATGACGAAGCCGTGGCACTGGTCTCGCACCTGCCCCAGGTCATGTCCTCGCTGCTGGCCAGCCGGCTGCAGGGAACCCCCCTGCACGCCCTGTCCCTGGCCGGCAATGGACTCCGCGACGTCACCAGGATCGCCGCCAGCGACCCCACGCTCTGGGTGCAGATCCTGGGCGGCAACGCCGCCAAGGTGGTGGAGATCCTCTACGGCGTGCGCGAGGACCTGAACCGCCTGATCGGAACCCTGGAAGACCCCGCCGCGCCCGGCGCCAGGCTCGACCTCGCCCAGCTCATGAGCGAGGGCAACGCAGGGCAGGCGAGGATCCCGGGCAAGCACGGCGGCCCGCCTCAGGCGTATTCCTGGCTGACCGTGCTGGTGGACGACCGGCCGGGACAGATCGCGCAGCTGCTCACTGAAATCGGCGAGATCGGCGTGAACCTCGAAGACCTGCGGCTTGACCATTCCTCCGGACAGAACGTCGGTATGGTGGAAATATCCGTGCTGCCCAACAAGCACGACCACCTGATCGAAGCCCTTAACGACCGCGGATGGCGGGTACTTCAGTAATGACACAAGAACTCCTCGAAACGGTGCGCGGCCTGCGCATCGGACGGCCCCTCGTCGTCGCCATCGATGGCCCTTCCGGTTCCGGCAAATCCAGCGTCAGCAAGGAAGTTGCCCGCAGGCTGCGGATTGCGTACCTGGACACCGGTGCCATGTACCGTGCGCTCACCTGGCACTGCGTCAACAGCAACATCGACCTTGACGACGCCGCCGCGGTCGAGCAGGCTGCCCGGGACCTGGTGCTGGACCTCAGCACCAGCCCACAGGAGGAATACGTCCGCGTGAACGGCGTGGATGTCACGGACGCGATCCGCGAACCCGCCATCTCCTCAGCCGTCAGCGCCGTGGCCACCACCCTGGGCGCACGGACGGAACTGATCCGGCGCCAGCGCGACCTCATCGACAAGCACCACCGCCGCATGGTGGTCGAGGGCAGGGACATCACCACCGTCGTCGCCCCCGGCGCTGAAGTGCGCATGCTGCTGACCGCCAGCGAAGAAGCCCGCCTGCGCCGACGCGGCATCCAGTTGGGCGGCACACAGAACGCCGAGGAACTCGCCGCCCAGGTGACCCACCGCGACGCCAAGGACTCCACCGTGGTGAACTTCACGCAGGCGGCGGACGGCGTCGTCACCCTGGACTCCTCCGATTTGGACTTCGAACAGACGGTGGACGCCGCCCTGGTCATCGTCACCAAGGTCCTCAACCGTGACTAAGGACGGCGCAGGGGCTCCGGCCGGCTGGACCATGTCCTGGAGCCGTCCCGTGGGCTGGGTCCTGGACCACGTCCTCTACCGCACCAGCGTTATGGGCCGGTCCAACGTGCCCACCGGCGGCCCGGTGATCTTTGCCGGAAACCACATCAGCTACCTGGACGGACCGGTGATGTTCGGCGCCGCCCCCCGCCCCATGCACATCCTGGTGAAACAGGAGATGTTCAAGGGATTCCTTGGCCGGGTGCTGACCGCCGCTGGACAGGTGCCCGTGGACCGCCGCGGCGACAGGGCGGCGCTGCAGCGCTGCAGGGACCTGCTCGACGCCGGGCGTTGCGTCGGCATCCTGCCGGAAGGAACGCGGGGGAGCGGTGACGCGTCGGGCATCAACGGCGGAGTCGCCTGGCTGGCCCTGAACTCCGGTGCGCCGGTTGTCCCGGTGGCCATCCTCGGAACCCGGATCGGGTCTGAAGACCTGGACACAGTGCCCCGCCCGGGCCGCCGGTTCCATGTGAGCTTTGGTCCGGCCCTCACCCTGACCCGCCGGGCCGGGGAAACAGGGCGTGCTTCAATGGACAGGGCGGCGCAGGAAATCCGCGCCGCACTGGCCGGGCACGTCCGCGACGCCATTCAGCTGAGCGGGCAGCCGCTGCCCCTTGCTGATGCTCCCCATGATTTGACAGCAGTAGCCGGGACGCCGGCAGATGACCACTTAAGGACAGTGCAATGAGCGACACCACGCAGACTCCGGGCCACTCCGGCGCGGCCGAATACGAATACACGCCCGCCGGCACCGACCAGGTGGCTGAGCGGCTGGCAGCCATGGGCGACGACGAGGCCGACCTCCGCGCCGCCTCCCTCCGGGCCGGCCTGGAGGACTACGAGCTCGATGAAGACGATGCCGCCCTGCTGAGCGGGGACTTTGACGACGAGGACTACGACGGACCCGTCAAGCTGGACCCCGTCCTGGCCATCATCGGGCGCCCCAACGTGGGCAAATCCACCCTGGTTAACCGCATCCTGGGCCGGCGCGAGGCCGTGGTGGAAGACACCCCCGGCGTCACCCGTGACCGCGTCATGTACTCCGCCCACTGGAACGGCCGCAACTTCACCCTGGTGGACACCGGCGGATGGGAGCACGACGCCCGCGGCATCCACGCCCGCGTGGCCGAGCAGGCCGAGATGGCCGTCGACCTGGCAGACGCCGTCCTTTTCGTGGTGGACTCCGCCGTTGGTGCCACGGCAACGGACGAAGCGGTCATGAAGATGCTCCGGCGCAGCATGAAGCCGGTGATCCTGGTGGCCAACAAGGTGGACGACTTCGCCCAGGAAGCCGAATCGGCGGTCCTGTGGGGGCTAGGATTCGGTGAACCATACCCGGTGTCCGCCCTGCATGGCCGCGGGGTCGCAGACCTCCTGGACAAGGTCATGGAGGTCCTGCCCGAGTTCTCCACCATCGAAGGCCTGGAACGGTCCGGCGGCCCCCGCCGGATCGCGCTGATCGGACGGCCCAACGTGGGCAAATCCTCGCTGCTGAACAAGCTGGCCGGCTCCGAACGCGTCGTGGTGGACAACACCGCCGGCACCACCCGCGACCCCGTGGATGAGTACATCGAGCTGGGCGGCCGGACGTGGCGGTTCGTCGACACCGCCGGCATCCGCCGCCGCCAGCACATGGCGCAGGGCGCGGACTACTACGCCTCGCTGCGGACGCAGGCCGCGCTGGAAAAGGCGGAGGTCGCCGTCGTCCTCCTGGCCGTGGACGAGGTCCTCAGCGAACAGGACGTACGGATTCTGCAGCTGGCCATCGAATCCGGCCGCGCCCTGGTGCTGGCCTTCAACAAATGGGACCTGCTGGACGACGAACGTCGCCGCTACCTGGAGCGGGAGATCGAACAGGACCTGGCGCACGTCGAATGGGCGCCGCGCGTGAACATTTCGGCCAAGACCGGGTGGCACAAGGACCGGCTGGTGCCGGCCCTGGACGTTGCCCTGGAGAACTGGGACAAGCGCATCCCCACCGGGCGCCTGAACGCCTTCCTGGGCGAACTCGTCGCCGCCCACCCGCACCCCGTCCGCGGCGGCAAGCAGCCACGGATCCTCTTCGGCACCCAGGCGTCCAGCCGGCCGCCGAAGTTCGTGCTGTTCACCACCGGATTCCTGGATCCCGGGTACCGCCGCTTCATCACCCGCCGGCTGCGCGAAACCTTCGGCTTCGAAGGCACGCCCATCGAGGTGAGCATGCGCGTGCGCGAGAAGCGGGGCCGGAAGCGCTGAGCCCGGTGTGATCCGCAACACGGAACGCGCCGAATCCCGGAAAGTGTCACTGGCACCCTCCGGGATCGTGTAAGCTCTTCTAGGTGGTTCGGCCGGACTGCTGATGAGAATCCAAAGGGTTCGAATGCAGCGGAGAACGGCGGACCAGCGGGCTGTAGCGCAGCTTGGTAGCGCACTTGACTGGGGGTCAAGGGGTCGCAGGTTCAAATCCTGTCAGCCCGACCATCGAAAGGCCGCTTTCCGGAATTGATCCGGAAAGCGGCCTTTTTCGGCTAATGCCCATCGGCATCACACCGTGTACGCGACTGGGTCAGTACCTTGTGCGGATGACGTAGCAATTCCGCTTATGGTCGTACCTGTCGCCCCACTCGAACCAATAATGGCCGTGGCGGTCGAAACAGATGTACAGGTAGTGGTGATTGCGGTGGTCGCGGTCGTAACCGCGGTCATCATGCCGGGAGGAACCGTAGCCCCTGTCGGTGTTGTTGCCGTCGGCAAAGGCAGCATTCGCTGCGCCGACCGAACCAAAGGTCAATCCCGCAGCCAGGACGGTGGAGCCCAGCAGGCGCGTTACTTTGTTCATTTCTTTTCCTTAGGTGATCGAATGATCGATGCCCCGCAGGAACAGGGAAGAGCAGGCAGCAAAAGCAGGCACGGCCGTCATTGGGCGCGGTCCACATCGTCGTCGACCCGCCTGTCTGCGGTTGTCACCCAAGCCTGGAGGCGTGGAAACGCCGGGGCTTGAGGGTGCGGGCGCCGGCTGTTGGTGTGAACCCGTTTCCCCCGGTTCACAGCCTGAGGGGGCGCCGCAGTGATGGCTGAACACATGGAAGCGGCCCGGAAGGGCTCTTGTTGTGAGGTATGAGCGCCTGTGTCTGGACCCTCATGCAACCAGTTCCGTCAGCCCGCAAAGATCGGTGCGGGGACGTGACAACAAGGATACTGACACGCTTCAGCAGGGGGAAGGGCTGCAGGACCGATAGGGGGGTCCTTCCCCAGACAGGGGGGGGAGTGGCGGCAGGTCCTACTTCAGGAACTTCGAGGTCCTCCGGTCGGCCAGGATCTTGCCCTTGGTCTGGCAGGTGGGGCAGTACTGCAACGAGGTGTCGGCGAACGACACCTCCCGCACCGTGTCGCCGCAGACCGAGCATGGCAGCCCTGTTCGGGCATGTACCCGCATGTGGCTCCGTTTGACGTCCTTGAGGTCCTTGGGCGGCTTTCCCTCTGCTTCGGCCAGGGCCTCGCCGAGCACGCTGTGGATGGCGTCGTAAAGGACCTGCACGGTTGCCCGGTCCAGCGACTTCGCGGTGGCGAATGGCGAAATGCGGGCAGCGTGCAGGATTTCGTCGCTGTAGGCGTTGCCGATGCCGGCGATGACGCTTTGGCTCCTCAGCAGGCCCTTGATCTGCTGCGGACTCCCGCGGAGGATTTCTGCGAGCATGTCGACGTCGAAGGCCTCTGTGAAGGGATCCGGGCCCAACGTTGCGATTCCGGGCACTTCATGCGGGTCCCGTACCACGTAGACGGCAAGGCTCTTCTTGGTGCCCGCTTCCGTCAGGTCAAAACCCCGTGGCCCGTCCGGCCCGGAGAAGGCGCAGCGGACGGCAATGAGGCCCTTGCCCATCTTCAGTTGGCTGTCCGCGGGGGAGTCCGTGAAGCGGAGCCAACCGGCGCGTGCCAGGTGGAACACCAGGGACACGCCCTCCATGTCGATGCTGATGAACTTGCCGAACCGGCGCACCCCGACCACCGTACGGCCCTCGAGGGTGTTGAACGGCGGGTCGGCCGTCTTCAGGACAGCGAAGGACACCAACTGAAGTTTTGTCAGGACCGATCCGCGAAGCTGCTCATCCAAGAACTTCGCCAGTCCCGCCACCTCGGGAAGCTCCGGCACTGCTACCTGCCTTCCTGCAAAGCATGGCGCCACCAGGGGCGCGTGTGCGTCCCATCTTCGCAGATGTCCCGGTGAACGCCCCGGCAGATATGCCTATACTTTCAGCGGCGGTCCGTTTCCCGGGCCCGCCGACTTGGTGTCCAGCCCGATGAAAGGCCCCAGATGAGCAACATTCCCGAAGACCTGTCCTACACCGCCGAACACGAGTGGGTCACCGCTCCCAATGCCGACGGCGTGGTCCGCGTCGGCATCACCGACTTCGCCCAGGACGCGCTTGGAGATGTTGTTTACGCCCAGATGCCCGAAGTCGGCACGAAGATTACGGCCAACGAAGTGGTGGGCGAAGTGGAATCCACCAAGAGCGTCAGCGACATTTATGCGCCGGTTTCCGGTGAAGTGGTGGCCCGGAACGAATCCCTGGACTCCGATTCGGCGCTTATCAACACGGATCCGTACGGCGACGGCTGGCTGATCGAAGTCAAACTTGCTGAAGCGGACGCCGTGGACTCGTTGCTCAGTGCATCCGAGTACGAACAGCAGGTAGGCTAAAGCTAACCGGTTAATCCGGTCCGGCCCGCGTCGCAGCCACAGCGTCATCGCACGTCAAAGGCCGGATGGGGAGCCGGGACCGGACCTGCCGGGCAGGTCCGGCTGGCAAACGTTGGTTGCACGCCGGAAGGCTGCAGCGGAAAGAGGAGGAATCCATGGCTGGCCACACATCGAACCCTGCCGATGGGGAATACGGCACGGGTGCGGCTAAGGCGTCGGAGACCACCTCCATCCATCTCACCCCCGTCCGGGACGAGCCCACCATCGCGCCCAAGCTTTCGCTGGAGGAGCGCAATTCCGTGGAGGCACTGCCGGCCGGCTCGGCGCTGCTGGTGGCCCACAGCGGACCCAACGCCGGTGCGCGTTTCCTCCTGGATTCCGACGTCACCACTGCCGGCCGCCACCCGGATGCCGACATCTTCCTCGACGACGTCACGGTGTCCCGCCGCCACGTCGAGTTCCGCCGTACGGCCCGCAGCTTCGAGGTAGTAGATAAGAACAGCCTGAACGGCACCTACGTCAACCATGACCGGGTGGACGCGGTGGAGCTTAAGTCCGGCAGCGAAGTCCAGATCGGCAAGTTCCGCCTTACCTTCTACCTGAGCCCTGCCACCGCTGCAGGCCGCGGCTGATCCGGGGACCGCTGCCTGTGGCAATGGCACAACCCGACCGCCGGGGACCCCAGGTCCTGAACATTGGCGAGGTCCTCGCCCAGCTCAGTGCCGACTTCCCCGGGATGACCGCGTCCAAAATCCGGTTCCTCGAGGAAAAGGGACTGATCAACCCGCGTCGCACCCCGGCCGGCTACCGGCAGTATTCCGACGGCGACGTCGAGCGCCTGCGGTTCGTCCTCGCGCTCCAGCGCGACCAGTACCTCCCGCTGAAGGTGATCAAGGACTACCTGGACGCCATCGACAGGGGGGAACGTCCCGAAAACCTGCCGCCCGGCGTCGTGGTTTCCCCGCGCATCGTGTCCGACGAACTTGCCGCCGAGCTGCAGAACCACGGCCGCAGGCTCAGCGAGGACCAGCTCCGGACCGAATCCGGTGCCAGCGTCCCGCTGCTGAAGTCCCTGCTCGACTTCGGCCTGATCAGCCACAGCAACGGCTACTTCGATGAACACGCCCTCCAGGTTGCCCGCGCTTGCGTGCAGCTGGAAAGCCATGGCCTTGAGCCGCGCCACCTCCGCCCCTTCCAGGCGGCGGCGGAACGGGAGTTCGGGCTGGTGGAACGTGCGGTGGCGCCCCTGGCGTCCCGCAAGGACTCCGCATCCCAGGCGCGCGCAGCTGAGGCAGCCCGCGAAATCAGCGACCTTTGCCTCACCCTGCACCGTGCCCTGGTGCAGGACCACATCTCACGCATGGACATCTGATGATTGAAGTCGAGATTGTGGGCGTTCGGATCGAACTGCCCTCCAACCAGCCCCTGGTCCTGCTCCGGGAGATGCACGGGGAGCGGCACGTCCCCATCTGGATCGGTACGCCTGAAGCCAGCGCCATTGCCCTCGCCCAGCAGGGCGTGGTTCCGCCGCGGCCCATGACGCACGACCTCCTGGTGGACGTCGTGGAATCACTGGGCCATTCGGTGGTCAGTGTCAACATCGTGGCCGTCGAGGACAACATTTTCTACGGCCAGCTCCAGTTTGAGAACGGCACCACCGTCAGCTCCCGGGCCTCCGATGCGCTGGCTGTTGCGCTGCGGGCCAAGTGCCGGATCTGGTGCGCGGATTCCGTCATGGACGAGGCCGGGGTACGGATTACCGAACACGACGAGGGCGAGGACACCGAGCCCAATCCCACCGTGGACGAGGAACGCGAGCTGCGCCGCTTCCGTGAATTCCTCGACGACGTCGAGCCGGAGGATTTCGACGGTTAGGTCACGTTAAGGTTAAAGTTGAGGCTGAAAGTTTCGACACGCCTGCTGAAAGCCCCAACGTCTTTGACCTTGGCGCCACCCGGGCCTAACGTCGAAGTATCAAGTTCCCATTGCCTACGGCAGCCGCGCAAGTCACACTGGAAAGTGCGCCCCGCGAAAATTACATGCATGGTCTTCAGGCCAAGGCTGCTGCTGTGGTTCCCCGGGAGCGTACGACAAGGAGGAGCCAGGTGAGTCCTAAAGGCGAAGCAGGCGGGCTGAAACAGCCCACGGCCGGGGCTGCTGTGCCCGTAAGCGGTGCCCAGGGCCTCCTCTTTACCGAAGACCTTCCCGTCCTGGACGAGGACGCGGGCTACCGCGGACCCACCGCCTGCAAAGCGGCCGGCATCACCTACCGGCAGCTGGACTACTGGGCCAGGACCGGCCTGGTAGAACCGGCAGTCCGCGGCGCCGCGGGTTCAGGTTCACAACGGCTCTACGGCTTCCGGGACATCCTGGTCCTCAAGGTCGTCAAGCGGCTCCTGGATACCGGTGTATCGCTGCAGCAGATCCGTACCGCCGTCGAACACCTCCGTGAGCGCGGCGTGGAAGACCTGGCGCAGATCACCCTGATGAGCGACGGCGCCAGCGTCTACGAATGCACCTCCGCCGATGAAGTCATCGACCTCGTGCAGGGCGGCCAGGGTGTCTTCGGCATCGCCGTCGGACGAGTCTGGCGTGAGGTGGAAGGCAGCCTGGCATCGCTGCCCAGCGAGCATGCCGCGGAGCAGACTTTCCCGGACGACGAGCTCAGCAAGCGTCGTGCGGCCCGCAAGATCAGCTGACGCCGCAGGCAACCGAATACTTGGACAAGCAGCAGGGGCCGCTCCGGACGGAGCGGCCCCTGCTGCTTAACTCTGTGTGCTGACGGTCTGCCGCCAGTGCCCTACTGGCGCACCCTGACCCGCAAGCCGCTGCCCGCCGTCATCAGGTTGCCCAGCAGCTCATCGAAGAGGGCGGACACTGCCTTGGCGGAATCGCCCGGCCAGTGGTGCACGGGGTGGGCGGCACCCTGGATCTGCTGCCAGTTCGCCTGTTCGGGGATCCTGGGGCTCAGCAGCAGGTCGCCGAACATGGACTCCATCTCCGCCAGTCGGTAGGAATGCTCCGACGATCCAGTGCGGACGCGGTTGGCCACGATCCCGGCAGGCGACAGGTTGGGCGCGAACTCCTGCTTGAACAGCTGGATGGCACGCATGGTCCGCTCCGTGCCGGCCACGGAGAACAGGCCGGGCTCTGCCACCAAGGCAACCTTGTCACTGGCCGACCAGGCCATCCTGGTGAGCCCGTTCAGGGACGGAGGGCAGTCCACCAGCACCAGCTGGTAGTCACCGGCCCCGGCAAGCACGGCAGAGAGGCGGCGCAGGTCGCGGCGGCCCAGGTCGGGGCGGTCATAGATGCCTGTGTACGCGGAGCCGACGGCGACATCCAGGACGGCGGGGCCGGAACCGTTGGTGCCGGTCCTGTCGCTCCAGTTGCTCCGGACCACGTTCTCCGCCAGCTTGGCGCGCCGGGGACTCTTGAGCATCCTCCCGATATCCAGCTGGTCGCCGGGCTGGACCCCCAGCGCGGTGGTGGCATCGGCGTGGGGATCGAGGTCCACGACCAGTGTCCGGATTCCGGCGGCCAGTGCCGCAGAGGCCAATCCCGTGGTGACGGAAGTCTTGCCGACTCCACCCTTGAGGCTGCTGATGCTGACTACTTGCACTTGAGAGACCAAAACCTAACGCCGGATGCCGTGTTGGGAGTAATGTTTGCTCCGGCGGAACCGAAGCCGGACGGTCCTGCCGCCCTACTCATCATATGTGGATGCCGCGGCTAATCCCGTTTTCCGGGCTGTCGGCATGGCACTGGCGGTGCAGGCGGGGCTCTGCGCGTCGCCCCGGTGCAAACCAAACAGGACATGACGGGAAATTCTGTGACGGCTGACACAAAGATTTGTGTTTGCCCTTGTAGGTCCTAGACACTGTGACCACTCACCGATCCACCCAGCAATGATGCAGGAGAAGCATGTTTTCCAAAGTTCTGGTGGCCAACCGCGGCGAAATCGCGATCAGGGCCTTCCGCGCCGGCTACGAGCTGGGCGCCAAGACCGTTGCCGTTTTTCCCCATGAGGACCGAAACTCGATCCACCGCCAGAAAGCGGACGAGGCCTACCTGATTGGCGAGGAGGGGCACCCTGTCCGTGCCTACCTGGATGTCGCCGAAGTCATCCGGGTGGCCAAGGAATCCGGCGCCGACGCCATCTACCCGGGCTACGGATTCCTGTCCGAAAACCCTGACCTGGCCCGTGCCGCCAAGGAAGCCGGCATCACCTTCGTCGGCCCGCCCGCCGAGGTCCTGGAGCTCGCCGGAAACAAGGTGGCTGCGCTCAAGGCGGCGCGCGAGGCCGGGGTCCCCGTCCTGAAGTCCAGCGCACCGTCCAAAGACCTGGACGAGCTGCTGGCCGCTGCCGACGAGATCGGCTTTCCCATCTTTGCCAAGGCCGTTGCAGGCGGCGGCGGCCGCGGCATGCGCCGCGTGGACACCCGTGAGGCCCTGCCCGAGGCGCTGCAGTCGGCCATGCGCGAGGCGGACGCGGCGTTCGGCGACCCCACCATGTTCCTGGAGCAGGCAGTCCTGCGCCCGCGGCACATCGAAGTGCAGATCCTCGCGGACGCTGAAGGCAACGTCATGCATCTCTTCGAGCGGGACTGTTCAATCCAGCGCCGCCACCAGAAGGTCATTGAGATCGCCCCCGCACCCAACCTGGACGAGGGCATCCGCCAGGCGCTGTACCGCGATGCCGTGAAGTTCGCCCAGGCCCTGAACTACGTCAACGCCGGTACGGTCGAGTTCCTGGTGGACACCGAGGGCGAGCGGGCCGGCCAGCACGTGTTCATCGAAATGAACCCGCGTATCCAGGTGGAGCACACCGTCACCGAAGAAGTGACCGATGTGGACCTGGTGCAGGCCCAGATGCGCATTGCCTCCGGTGAAACCCTCGCCGACCTGGGCCTCTCCCAGGACGCCGTCAAGCTTCGCGGCGCAGCCCTGCAGAGCCGCATCACCACCGAGGACCCCGCCAACGGCTTCCGCCCCGACGTCGGAAAGATCACCGGCTACCGCTCCGCCGGCGGCGCGGGCGTAAGGCTCGACGGCGGCACCGTCTACTCGGGTGCCGAGATCAGCCCCCACTTCGACTCCATGCTGGTCAAGCTCACCTGCCGCGGCAGGGACTACCCGGCCGCCGTTGCCCGTGCGCGGCGAGCACTGGCAGAGTTCCGCATCCGTGGTGTCTCCACGAACATCCCCTTCCTCCAGGCCGTCCTGGACGATCCCGACTTCATTGCCGGCGATGTTGCCACGAACTTCATCGACCAGCGGCCGCAGCTGCTCAAGGCACGGGTCTCCGCCGACCGCGGAACCAAGCTGCTCACGTGGCTGGCCGATGTCACCGTCAACAAGCCCAACGGCGAGCTGACTGTCCACTCCGACCCGGCCGGCAAGCTGCCGTCGGTCAAGGGCAGCCAGGCCGCTCCGGGATCCCGGCAGAAACTCCTCGAACTGGGACCGGAGGGCTTCGCCCAGGCACTGCGCGAACAAAACGCCGTGGCGGTTACCGACACCACGTTCCGCGACGCCCACCAGTCCCTCCTGGCTACCCGCGTCCGCACCAGGGACCTTGTGGCCGCCGGCCCTGCCTACACGCACCTGCTCCCTGAGCTGCTGTCCGTGGAAGCCTGGGGCGGCGCCACCTACGACGTCGCACTCCGTTTCCTCGGTGAAGACCCGTGGGACCGGCTCGCAGCCCTGCGTGCGGCCATGCCGAACGTCTGCATCCAGATGCTGCTCCGCGGCCGCAACACCGTGGGATACACCCCGTACCCGGAGGAAGTCACCGAGGCGTTCGTCAACGAGGCGGCAGCCACCGGTATCGACATCTTCCGCATCTTCGACGCCCTCAACGACGTCAACCAGATGGCGCCGGCCATCCGCGCCGTCCGCGCCACCGGCACCGCCCTGGCCGAAGTTGCGCTGTGCTACACGGGCGACCTGCTTGACCCGGCCGAGAAGCTGTACACACTGGACTACTATCTGGACCTGGCACAGAAGATCGTCGACGCCGGCGCCCACATCCTGGCCATCAAGGACATGGCAGGCCTGCTGCGTCCGGCGGCCGCCGCCAAGCTTGTGGCGGCGCTGCGTGAACGCTTCGACCTTCCCGTCCACCTGCACACCCACGACACCGCAGGCGGCCAGCTCGCTACCCTGCTGGCCGCCGTGGATGCAGGCGTGGACGCCGTCGACGTCGCATCCGCCTCCCTGGCCGGCACCACCAGCCAGGTGTCGGCGTCCGCCCTGGTGGCAGCGCTGGCACACACGCCCCGCGACACCGGACTGGACCTGGATGCTGTCAGCTCGCTCGAGCCCTACTGGGAAGCCGTCCGCCGCGTCTACGCGCCGTTCGAATCGGGGCTGCCCGGTCCCACCGGCCGTGTGTACAAGCACGAAATCCCCGGCGGCCAGCTGTCCAACCTCCGCCAGCAGGCCATGGCACTGGGCCTGGGGGAGCGGTTTGAAGCCATCGAGGACATGTACACCGCCGCCGACCGCATCCTGGGCCACCTGGTGAAGGTCACCCCGTCCTCCAAGGTGGTGGGCGACCTTGCCCTGCACCTGGTGGGGCTCAACGCCGACCCCGCCGATTTCGAAGAGAACCCGCAGAACTACGACATCCCGGACTCCGTCATCGGATTCCTGTCCGGCGAACTCGGTGATCCCCCCGGAGGATGGCCGGAACCGTTCCGCACCAAGGCCCTGCAGGGCCGCAGCGTGAAGGTCCGCGACGTCGAACTCAGCGCCGAGGACAGCGCGGCGCTCAAGGCTGACTCCAAGACCCGCCAGCACACGCTGAACCGGCTGCTCTTCGACGGTCCGACCAAGGACTACCTGAAGAGCGTGGAAACGTACGGCAACATCTCGGTCCTCGATACCCGCGACTACCTCTACGGCTTCCAGCGCGGAGCCGAACACGAGATCCAGCTGGAACGCGGCGTGCGCCTGATCGCCTCGCTGGAGGCTGTATCCGAGCCCGACGAAAAAGGCATGCGGACCGTCATGTGCACACTCAACGGACAGTCCCGGCCCGTGGTGGTCCGCGACCGTTCCGTGGTCAGCAACGTCAAGGCTGCCGAGAAGGCCGACCCCGCCCAGCCCGGCCAGGTCGCCGCGCCGTTCGCCGGTGCCGTCACCGTCACAGTGAAGGCCGGAGACACGGTGAACGCCGGCGACACGGTAGCCACCATCGAAGCCATGAAGATGGAAGCCTCCATCACGACGCCGGTGGGCGGCAAGGTCTCCCGCCTCGCCATCTCCGCGGTGGAGCAGGTGCAGGGCGGCGACTTGCTCCTCGTCGTCGAGCAGTAACACTCGGAATTACCAGGAATGGTCCTTCCGGCATACGGCGGGAGGACCATTCCTTTTTGTCTACTGGAGCCACCGCCGGACCGGATGCCCATACAGGCGGGCCCCGGTCCGGCAGCGTGCGTAAAAGGGGCCCCGCGCCCCCGCTCGCCGCGAAGCGGCCCAAGCGGGGCGTGGGGAATAGCACGCAGAGGATCGGGGCGTGCCTGGCCCCGGACGTCAGGAGCGCGGGGTTGCGTACATTTCTTCGATGATGGTTTCGAAGTCCTTCATGACCTGGGCGCGCTTGACCTTCATGGAGGGGGTCAGATGGCCGGAGGCCTCCGTGAAGTCTGCCGGGACGATGCGGAAAGACTTGATGGCCTCGGCCTGGGACACGGACGCGTTGGCAGCCGTGATCAGGTCCTGTACCGCTGCCTTCACCACCGGGTTGCCGGCGGCCTCCTCCAAGGTGGTGCCGGCAGGCAGCCCGTGCCGCTGGAGCCAGCCTGGCAGCGCCTCCTGGTCCAGCGTGACCAGTGCGCCGATGAACGGCCTGTTGTCGCCCACCACCAATACCTGGGACACCAGGGCGTCGGCGCGGATCTGGTCCTCCAGCAAGGCAGGAATAACGTTCTTCCCGCCGGCCGTGACGATGATTTCCTTCTTGCGGCCGGTGATCCACACGAAGCCGTCCTCGTCGAGGCGGCCGATGTCTCCCGTGCGGAACCAGCCGTCGTCGAACGTGTCCGCCGTGAGGTCTTCACGCTTGTAGTAGCCGCGCATCACGCAGACGCCCTTGGCGAGGATTTCGCCGTCGTCGGCAATCCTGACAGCGTTGCCGGGCAGCGGCTTCCCCACGGAGCCGATCTTGATCAGCGCCGGTGTGTTCACCGAGATGGGGGCTGTGGTTTCGGTAAGGCCGTAACCCTCCAGGACCTGGAGGCCGATGCCCTGGAAGAAGTGGCCCAGCCGTTCGCCGAGCGGGCCGCCGCCGGAAACAGCGTGGGCCACGTGGCCGCCCATGGCAGCTCGCAGCTTGCCGTAGACCAGTTTGTCGAAGAGCGCGTGGCGCAGCTTCAGTCCCAGTCCCACCCGGCCTTCCTGGCGTGCCCGGGAGTAGGCGATGGCGGTATCTGCAGCACGGTGGAAGATGGCGCCCTTGCCGCCGTCCTCGGCTTTGGTCATGGCCGAGTTGTAGACCTTCTCGAACACGCGCGGTACGGCCAGGATGAACGTGGGCCCGTAGCTTTGCAGGTCCGCCAGCAGGTTCTTGATGTCTGGGGTGTGGGCCACTGTGGTCCCGGCGGCCATGGCCAGCACCGAGATGAACCTGGCAAAGACGTGGGCCAGGGGCAGGAACATGATGGTTTTGGCGTTCTCGTGGACAATCTCGCCGATGATGGCCAGCGCATTGTCCGAGAGTTCTACGAAGTTTCCGTGCGTCAGTTCGCAGCCTTTGGGCCGGCCCGTGGTGCCGGAGGTGTAGATGATGGTGGCGGTGTCCGCGAGCGTGGCGGAAGCCCGGCGGGCCTCCAGCTCCTCGTCGCTGACGCCGCGCCCGGCGTCCCGGAGGGCATTGAGCCCGGAACCTTCCAGCTGCCATACGTGGCGGAGGTCGGTGAGGCCTTCGGCGTTGACCGCCTGAAGGATGATGTTCTCGTGGTGGGCTGCTTCGCCAAAGGCGGCCACGGCCCCTGAATCGCCGAGGTTCCAGGCCACCTGCGACGGGGAGGACGTCTCGTAGATCGGAACCGAGACGGCACCGGCGAACCAGATGGCGAAGTCCACCAAGGACCACTCGTAGCGCGTCCGCGACATGATGCCTACGCGGTCGCCGGCTTTAACGCCGCTGGCCATCAGGCCCTTGGCCAGGGCGGTGACGTCTGCAAGGAACTCTGTGGCAGAGATGTCCTGCCAGGAGCCGGAGGCATCGCGCCGGGAAAACAGTGCCGGGTTGTTGGCCTTGCCCGCCTGCCGCAGCAGCAGGTCGGTGATGTTGGTTTCCGGCGGGACAACAACCAGGGGCGGAACACTGAATTCGCGCACTATAGCTCCTTTGATATCCGAAGTCCCGCTCAGGGGCTTGCCACAAGACTAGTACGCCGTTGCGGGACAGTGCTGTACCTAAAGTTACTGGCGAGTAACTTAGCAGTCAATATGGGGCGCCGCACTGTGGGAGGCCCGGCGTGGCCGCCTCCTGGGTGCACGTCCGGCCCGCCTAGAATGGGGGACTATGTACGCACCGCCCTCCGGCGAGCAGCCCGGCTCCCTCCGTAAGTCAGCGCCGTGGAAGCGGCGCACCACCTCCTACCGTGCAGGCGCCCGCCACGGCGGCGGGCTGCGAGGGCAGGTCCGGCTGGGACGCAGGGGCCTGGCCATCGGCATCGACATCGGCGGCACCAAGGTGGCGGCGGGCGTGGTGGACGCCGAAGGCCGGATCCTCGCCGAGGCACGCCGCTCGACGCCGGGAACCGATCCCCGGGCGGTTGAGCGCGTGATCGTGGAACTGGTCGAAGAGCTCGGCAGGGGCCACCGCATCCGCTCGGTGGGGATCGGGGCCGCGGGCTGGATGGACCTCGACGGCGGCACGGTGCTGTTCAGCCCGCATCTCGCCTGGCGGAACGAACCGCTTCGTGCGAACCTCCAGCGGCTCCTGCGGCGCCCGGTCCTCCTGGCCAATGATGCCGACGCGGCGGCCTGGGCTGAATGGAGGTTCGGTGCGGGCAAGGGCGAAAGCCGGCTTGTCTGCATCACCCTCGGCACCGGCATCGGCGGTGCCATGGTGATGGACGGGCGGGTGGAGCGTGGCCGCTTCGGCGTCGCCGGAGAATTCGGCCACCAGGTCATCATGCCGGGCGGGCACCGGTGCGAGTGCGGCAACCGTGGCTGCTGGGAGCAGTATGCGTCCGGCAATGCACTGGGCCGGGAGGCCAGGGTATTGGCCCGCAGCAACTCACCGATGGCCCAGGACCTGCTGTCGGCCGTCGGCGGACACGCCGAGACCATCACCGGCGCCATCGTTACGGACCTCGCCTTGGCGGGTGACACGGCCTCACGCGAACTGATTGAAGAAGTAGGGGAGTGGCTTGGGCTCGGCCTTGCCAACCTTGCCGCCGCCCTGGACCCCGGCCTCTTCGTCATCGGCGGCGGACTGTGCTCAGCGGGGGACCTGCTCGTGGAGCCCGCACGCAAGGCCTTCGCCAGGAACCTCACCGGACGCGGGTTCCGGCCCGCCGCGGGGATCCAGCTGGCCGCGCTCGGACCCAACGCCGGCCTCATCGGGGCAGCGGACCTGTCGCGGGTCAGCAGCAGGGTCCGCAGCTGACAGGTCAGACGCGGGCGCCGTCGTCGTCGCCGTTTTTCTCCTGCGGGAGCTTCATGATCAGGTAGACCGTGCCCAGGACGAACACGGCGACGATGCCCACGATGGCCAGCAGCGGCGCGGAGCGCCAGAACATCGCGGCCAGCAGCAGAGCCACGGGGCCGCCGACCGCCGCCAGCCACGCCAGCATGGTCAGCGGGTCGGTCCCGGCAAGGCTCGGCGGCTCCTCCGGGACGAAGTCACCGCCGTCGTCCTCCACGTCATAGTCGCGAGGGCCCGACAGTGTGTCCGGCGCCTCCTGCCCGTCCGCCTCCGGGCCGGGCACGGCTCCGCGCCCCTCCGCAGGCGCAGGCCGGGACAGGTTCAGGGGATCAAAGTCCTGGAAGGACGCGGGACGGGCCGGCCCTGCCGACGGATTGGGCACGTTCCGCTCAGGCGGCGGGGTGTCCGACTCCAGCCGGGCCACCAGGTCCAGCCAGACGGCGTCGTCCTGGTTGGCACCCTGGTCGGCGGAGCCCGGGTCAGGCCTGTTCATGGTTGGCCCCCTGGTTCCCCTGCCCACCGGCCGCCGCCTCGCCCGCGGCTCGGACGACCATCCTGATGAAGTCCACGGACCCTGTGAAAATCTGCTCAGCGTCGTTGTCCATGGTGGCCACGTGGTAGCTGTTCTCCAGCGAGACCAGCTCCAGCGGGGCGTGCGTGAGGCCGCGCCGCAAGGCGGCGATGCTGGAATCGGACACCACATGGTCCACCGTGGAACGGTAAACCTGCACGGGGGCAGTGATTCGGGGCAGCAGCCTCACGGTGTCCTTGAACATCTTGTTCAGTTCGTGGGCGGCGGCCACCGGGGTGCGGGCGTAGGCGCCCTCATCGATGCCTGCCTTGAGGATGTCATTGGCAATGGCGGGAGTGCTTTTCATGACGAGCTTCAGGATTCCGGCCAGCGGGGCGCGGGGATCGTCGATCACCAAACCGGGGTTGACCACCACGACCCCCGCCACCGGGCGCGTGGCGGCGATGCGCAGTGCCAGGGCGCCGCCCATGCTCAGCCCGGCGGCAAAGACGTGGTCGCACGCTGCATCGAGTTCGCGGTAGGCATCATCCAGGGCACCGTGCCACTGCTGCCACCGGGTCCGTGCCAGTTCCTGCCAGCTGGTGCCGTGGCCGGGCAGGAGGGGCATCCGTACCGCGAAGCCCGCGGCTGCGAGGCCGTGCGCCCATTCGCGGACGCCATGCGGGCTGCCGGTGAAACCATGCGAAAGGACCACGCCGATCCGCGGGCCGTCGCCGGTAAAGGCGCTGCTGAAGGGACTGTGGTCCGGGGCGGCCGTCATGGGGTCTCCGAAGGGCTTGAGTGGCGGGCGTGGTCCCGGAAGAATCCGCTGGATCGGGCGAAGATTTCCGGTGCGTCAACGTCAAGCGTAGCCACGTGTCCGCTGCCTGCAAGCTCAACCACCTCGGTGACCTTGTTCCGTAGCCGCGCCCTGAGCAGTTCCAGGGAGGTAGGGGGAACCACCTCGTCCGTTACGGATTTGAAGACCTGCACGGGGGCTGTCACGCCGGGCAGTTCGCGCAGCGTGACGGCGAAGAGCTTCTTGAGCTCGTGCACTGCCGCGAGCGGTGTCCGGGAGTAGTCGCCGTCATCGGTGATCGCCGCCGTCGACTGTTCCTCCGGGATGGGAGCGGTGGTGCGCTGGAAGTACTTCAGCAGCCCCACCACGCGGACGCGCCGGTCGTAGAAGCTCAGGCCCGGGTTGACGACGCTCACCCCGGCGGTGCCGTGCCGGGCGGCAGTCAGCAGGGCCAGCGCTCCGCCCATGGACAGCCCGGCCACGAAGCAGGTGGAGGTCCTGGCGGCAAGGTCGAGGTACGCGGCTTCGAAGCTGCCGTACCAGTCCCGCCAGCCGGTCCGGGCCAGTTCCTGCCAATCGGTTCCATGGCCGGGCAGCAGGGGGACGCTGACGGCGTAGCCCTCCGCCGCTAGGTGTTCGGCCCACGGCAGCACACTGAGCGGGCTGCCCGTGAAGCCGTGGGAGATGGCGATGCCGATGTCGGCATTGGGGCCGTGGCCGGGAGAGCTGAAAGCGGCGGGACGCGGTGAAGTGCTGCTCTCGGTCATGACTCCATCGTGTCACTGTTCCGGACAAATCTCACTAGAGTAGGGTTTGCATTTGAACTGCTGGCCAGGCCCGGTGCGGAGCCTGGGGACCGCCCTTCCGAGAGGTTCACCGCGTGTTTTATTGGGTCATGAAGAGGATCTTCCTCGGTCCGGTGCTGAAGCTTCTCTTCCGCCCCTGGGTCAAGGGCCTGGACAACATCCCGGACCGGGGCCCGGCAATCATCGCGTCGAACCACCTGTCCTTCTCGGACTCCATCTTTATGCCGCTCATGGTCCGCCGGCCGGTGGTCTTCCTGGCCAAATCCGAATACTTCACCGGAACGGGAATCAAGGGCCGGCTTACGGCCCTGTTTTTCCGGCTCACCAACCAGCTGCCCATGGACCGTTCCGGGGGTGCAGCATCAGCCGCTTCCCTGAGCGCCGGCATGGAGGTCCTGGAGAACGGTGGCCTGCTGGGCATTTATCCCGAGGGCACCCGGAGCCCTGATGCGCGGTTGTACCGGGGCAAGGTGGGGGTTGCCAGGCTGGCGCTCCAGGCCGGGGTTCCGGTCATCCCCGTGGCCATGATCGGCACGGACAAGGTCCAGCCTATTGGCAAGCGCCTCCCCAATATCCGCCGGATTGGCATGATCTTCGGTGAACCGCTGGACTTCAGCGCTTACCGCGACCAGGCCGAGGACCGGGGCACGCAGCGGACGGTCACAGACCGGATCATGCTTGAGCTGCAGCGCCTGTCAGGGCAGGAATACGTGGATGAGTATGCCGCCGTGGTGAAGCTGCGCCTCGCCGGCAAACCCGCGGAGCCGGCAGCGTCCGCCGAGCCGCTGGCTTCTCCGCCTCCGGGGGACGGTGCCGCGGAGGCGTAGCCCTCTACCGGTAGCGCTGCTCCGGGCGGCCGGCCCTTGTGACGCCGGGGTCGCCCAGCGTGACAGCGCGGTGTCCACCCCACGTGCGCGGACGCTAGTCTTAGATGGTGACTGAGCTATCTGCAAAACCCGCCTTTTCGCTGTCCAGCACCGCCCAGAGCGGCGCCGCCAACTATCCCGGACTGGACGACTGGCGGGACCTGCCGATCTCCCAGCAGCCCAGCTGGCAGGACAGGGACGTTTTCGATGCTTCCGTGAAGGAACTGTCCGTGCTTCCGCCGCTGGTGTTCGCCGGCGAGGTCGACGTGCTCCGGGAACGGCTGGCCGCAGCGGCGCAGGGCAAGGCCTTCCTGCTGCAGGGCGGTGACTGCGCGGAAACGTTTGAGGCCGCCACGGCGGACAAGATCAGCGCCCGGGTAAAGACCATCCTCCAGATGGCAGTGGTCCTGACCTACGGCGCCGCAATGCCGGTCATCAAGATGGGGCGGATGGCGGGCCAGTTCGCCAAGCCGCGGTCCTCCAATGAGGAAACCCGTGATGGCGTAACCCTGCCTGCCTACCGCGGCGACATCGTCAACGGCTACGAGTTCACCCCGGAGTCCCGCGGCCACGATGCGTCCCGCATGCTCCGGGCGTACCACACCTCCGCCTCCACCCTGAACCTCATCCGCGCCTTCACCCAGGGCGGCTTCGCTGATCTGCGCTCGGTGCACCAGTGGAACAAGGGCTTCACCGAGAACCCGGCCCACGCCCGCTACGAGTCACTGGCCCGGGACATTGACCGTGCCATCAAATTCATGGACTCCTGCGGCGCCGACTTCGAGGCACTCAAGCGCGTGGAGTTCTTCGCCAGCCACGAGGCACTGCTGCTTGACTACGAGCGCGCGCTGACCCGCATCGATTCCCGCACCGGCTTCCCCTATGACACGTCGGCCCACTTCCTGTGGATCGGCGAGCGGACCCGTGAACTGGACCATGCCCACGTGGACTTCCTGTCCCGGGTGCGCAACCCCATCGGCGTGAAGCTTGGACCTTCCACCACCGGAGATGACGCCCTGCGCCTGATCGACAAGCTCGATCCGGAGCGCGAGCCGGGCCGGCTGACCTTCATCACCCGCATGGGGGCGGGCAACATCCGCGAGAAGCTGCCCGCCGTCGTGGAGAAAGTCACCGCCTCCGGCGCCCAGGTCCTGTGGGTCACCGACCCCATGCACGGCAACACCGTTACCTCGCCCAACGGGTACAAGACGCGCAATTTCGACGACGTCATTGACGAGGTGCGCGGCTTCTTCGAGGTGCACCACAGCCTCGGAACGGTCCCGGGCGGCCTGCACGTGGAGATGACGGGCGACGACGTTGCCGAGTGCCTCGGCGGCGCCGACCCCATCGACCAGGATGCCTTCCTGGACCGGTACGAGTCCGTTTGCGATCCCCGCCTCAACCACATGCAGTCCCTGGAAATGGCCTTCCTGGTGGCGGGCGCACTGACCAGGCACTGAACCTGAACTTGAAGCAGGGGCCGCCGCGCAGTCTGCGCAGCGGCCCCTGTTTCCATATGGCGCCTGGCCCGCCTACACCACCGTCAGCGTGATGACGGAGCCCTCGGGCACTTCCGTGTCCACCGGGTCCTGGTCCCGCACGGTGCCGAAGAACCCGCCCAGGACCTTGTTGACGCGAACTTCGAAGCCGAGCTTCCGCAGGGCCTGTTCGGCTTCGCCGGCCTGCTTGCCGATGAAGCTTGGCACCTCGACCATCCGTGGTCCCTTGGAGATGGTCAGGGTCACCGTTTCGCCGCGGGTCAGGGTACCGTTGGCCGGGTTCTGGCTGACCACCGAACCCTCCGGAACTTTCCTGTCATAGACCTCATCGGCAGACACCTCCGCGGCCAGGCCGGCGGCCTCGATGGCGTCGACGGCCTGCTTCTCCGTCTTGCCCACGACCGACGGGACGGCGATGGGCTCAGGCCCCTTCGAGACTGCCATGGCCACCGGCGTTCCCCGCCGGACGGGGGTGCCGGCGGCCGGATCCTGTGAAAGCACCGTCCCCGTCGGGGCCTGGTCGTCGAATTGTTCGGTGACTTTGCCCAAGGCCATGCCCGCTGAGTTGAGGCTTTCCTTGGCCGCGTCGAGGGTGCCGGCAGTCAACAGGGGCAGGGGAAAAAGCTGGGGACCCTTGGACACCAGCAGGGACACCGGCTGGAACTTGCGGATCTCGGCGCCGGCCTGCGGTTCGCTGCCCACCACCCGTCCGGTGGGCACGTCGTCGTCGAACACGTCGCTGGTGGTGGATCGGAAGCCTGCATCGCTCAGGACGCGCTGCGCCTCGGCCACGGTCTTGTTGGCCACCGGGGGAATGGCCGCGGCGGCGCCCGGCCCCATGCCGAAGAACCAGCCGGCGCCCGTGGCCAGCAGAGCCGCAATGACCAGCACGATGATCCAGAGGATGCCCCGGCGCCGGGGGTTGCCCTCCCGGAGGCTTCGTGCCGGGGTGGCGGCGGCCCGTGCCCGGGCTTTTTCTTCCTCCCGGTCGGCTTTCCGCTGGGCCCGCTTACTCAGCGGCGGCGGGGTCCAGGTGTTGTCGTCGTCTTCCCCGGGCGGTGTCAGGGCGTGCCCGGTGTGTGCGGCCGGGGCGTCGCGGTGCACCACTGCGGGTCCTGCGGGGCTGTACGGAGGAGGCGCCGGCCGGCCGGCCGGCATGACGGAGGTGGGATTGTTGGTGTGCGGAATGAACTCCGTGTGGCTTCCTTGGCCGGATTCGGCGGGTGCGGCCGCCGGGCCCTGCAAGGGACTGGCCGTCCCCAGTGCGGCAGGAGGCTGCAGGTCGAGCTCCGGGTCCGTCAGGTTGGTGCGGATATGGCGGAGCTCCTGCAGCAGCGCGGTGCCATCCACCGGCCTGTTCTCCGGATCATTGGCCGTGCACCACTGCACGAGTTCGTCCACCTCCGCGGCCAGGCCCGGGACCAGCGCCGACGGCGGCCCCACCGTGCTGTTGACATGCTGGTAGGCAACCTGGATGGGAACATCGCCGCTGAAGGGCTGCCTTCCTGTCAGCATTTCGTACAGCATGATGCCTGCGGAGTAGATGTCGCTCCGGGCGTCGGCGGGCCGGCCCAGGACCAGTTCGGGGGAGAGGTAGGCAACGGTTCCGATCAGCGCGCCGCTGCTGGTGGACGTGGTCACCGCCCGGGCCAGCCCGAAATCACCCACTTTGATCCGGCCGTCGTCGGCAATGAGGACGTTTTCCGGCTTGACGTCACGGTGGATGAACCCGGCCGCATGCGCGGCGGCCAGGCCTTCGACCACCGGGTCTATCAGTGCCAGCGCGAGCCTGGGCGGCAGGGCGCCCTTGTCATTGATCACGTCACGGAGTGTGTGTCCCTTGATGTACTCCATCACCAGGTAGGTGGTGTGGCCGTCATTGCCCTGGTCCAGGACCCCTACCACGTGGGGGTGGGACAGCTTCGCGGCGGCCTTCGCCTCGCGTCCCAGCCTGCCCACAAACGATTCGTCGGATGAGAAGTGGGGGTGCAGCACTTTCAGGGCCACATCGCGCTCGAGCCGTTGGTCCTCAGCCAGGTAGACGGTGGACATGCCGCCCCGGGCCAACCGGGACCGGATGGCGTAGCGGTGGTCCACCAGCGTTCCTACAAGGGGGTCAGACACGTTTTCCTGCACCCTCCGATCCTAGTTGCAAAAGGAACGGGTCCGAACCTTGGCTGGTTCGGACCCGTTCCTTTGAGGCACCGCCGCCCGCAGCTGCCGGGCGGCCAAAGGTCAGCGGAAGTTCTTCTGGTGTGCCTTGATCGCCGCCACGTATGCCTTGGTGTCGTCATACATGCCGTACTTGCTGACCGAGTACTGGCCCTGGTAGTAGCCGGCGATTGCCGTGTCGCGGTCCTTGCTCGTGGCCAGCAGCTGGCGGATGATGGCGACGCCGGCAGTGGCGTTGTCGTAGGGATCAAGCAGGTTCAGCTTGCGGCCCACCAGGTCCGAGGCCCATTCGCCCGAGCTGGGGATGACCTGCATGGTTCCGATGGCGTTCGCGGGCGAGACGGCACGCTGGTTGAAGCCGGACTCCTGGTAGGCAAAGGCCAGCGCCAGCGACGGCTCGACCCCCATCCGCCGTGCGGTGTCAGCGACGATGTTCTGCATCTCGGCCCGGGACGGGACCGGGGAGGCGTTCAGCCGTGCCTTGTTTTCGTTGGCCGAGTTGACGACGGCGGCCGGGTAGCTGAAGCCCAGGAAGGAGCTGGGTACCAGCGGGGTGCTTGAAGCGGCCGGCTGGGGTGCAGCCGGTGCCGACGCGCCCGGAATGGTCAGCTTGTTGCCCGGATAGATGATCGACCCGGCGTTGAGCTTGTTGGCCGACAGCAGCTCGGAGAGCTTCACGCCGTGCCGGGAGGCGATGGCGGACATCGTGTCGCCGGCCTTGACGGTGTAGGTGCCGCCCGCCGGCGAGGACGTCGAGGCCAATGCAGCCGGCGGCGCGGCCGCCGGCGATGGGGCGGCGGCTGCCGCTCCACCGGAGGAAACTTTGATCTTCTGGCCGGGGTAGATGATGGAACGCATCGACAGGTTGTTCCAGGCGAAGACGTCCCCCAGGCTGACGTTGTGCCGGGCCGCGATGGCGCCCAGGGTATCGCCCGCCTTGACGGTGTAGGTGGCGCCGCCGGAGGAGGGCGGTGCAGGGGCGGCCGGTGCCGCTGGGGCTGCCGGAGCAGCGGAGGAGCCGCCCTTCAGCTTGATCTTCTGGCCCGGGTAGATGATGGTGTTCGCCTGGAGGTTGTTCAGCCTGAGCACTTCCCCGGTGCTCAGGCCGAACCGGCCCGCGATGGCGCTGATGGTGTCGCCGCGGGCAATGGTGTATTCCGCCGGCGCCGCAGGTTGCGCCGGCTTAAAGGCAGCAGGAATGGCGGCTGAAACGGCCGACGCGGGGATGACCGACGCCGAAGCCTGCGCGGCCTGGGCCTTCATGGCTGCACGGAGGGTCGCGGGGAGCTGTTTGGCCGGCTGCTGGGCGGTGGCCGGTTGGGCGAGGGCCAGGGAGGACAGGACAACCGCCGGCAGGGCCGCCGTCGTCGCAGCAATCATCGGCAAGCTCGGCCTGGGGGGTTGCTTTGGCGAGCGGGACATCGTCATGTAGGGAATCCTCTTCTCAACTGCAGGGGGTGCGGACGGGGGTGCCGCGATTGTTCCTGATACTACTGTTACTCGAGTGATTTCTGTTACGAGTGTTAATAGTGAGAATCTCTCATGAATTCGCAGTTAGCACAAGAATCCGGGCATTTCCTGTAAGCAGGAATTTCGGAGTGTCTGCAGGTCAGGAGCCTCGCTGGAGTTGACTGACTAGGCGGCGGGGCGCGGACCGTGGGAACCTTGAACCGTGAGTAACGTAGAAAGCCTCGTGGGCGAATGGCTGCCCCTTCCGGATGTCGCCCAAATGTTGAATGTTTCCATTACCCGGGTGCACAGCCTTATTGATGAGCATGCCTTGGTGGCCCTGCGCGTGGGCGAACGGAAAATCCGCTCGGTGCCGGCCGAATTCGTCCAGGACGGGCAGTTGGTGGACAGCCTGAAGGGCACCATTGTGGTGCTGGCCGATGCCGGGTATTCCGACGAGGACCTCATCGTCTGGCTTTTCACTCCTGACGAGTCACTGCGCGGCCGCCCGATCGACGCCCTGCGTGAAGGCCGTAAGACGGAAATCAGGCGCAGGGCGCAGACCCTGGCCTGGTAGTTCCGGAGTCCTAGGAGGCCCGGCTGACGGTGGCTTCGGCAAGCCTGCGCAGCGCAGTCTTGGGGAGCTCATCCAGGTCCAGGGCCTCCAGGGCCTCGTACGCGGCGGCACCGTATTCCCCGATCAGCACCTCGGTGGCCTGGAGGGCGCCGGAATCCTCGATGATCCGGCGGATTTCCTGGACATCGCCGTCGGTAAGGTCCGGGCTTCCCAGCCGGGCATCGATGAATTCCGACTCTGCCGGCGCGGCCTGGTCCAGGGCCAGCGCCACGAGCACGGTGCGCTTGCCTTCGCGGAGGTCGTCGCCGGCAGGCTTTCCCGTGGTCAGCGGGTCGCCGAAAACCCCCAGGACGTCATCGCGCAGCTGGAACGCCTCGCCGAGCGGAAGCGCGAAAGCGGAGTAGCCGCGCAGCAGGTCGTTGGTGCCACCGGCCAGGGCGCCGCCAAGTGCGAGTGGATGCTCGGTGGAGTACTTGGCGCTCTTGAAGCGGATGATCGACTGCGCACGGCTCACCGCACCCGCGCGGTCGCGCACCGGACCGGCCACCTCCTCAAGGATGTCCAGGTACTGCCCGGCCATGACCTCCGCCCGCATGAGGTTGAAGATGAGCCGTGCGCGGCTTCCGGAAGCCGCGCGGTCGCCGATGTCGGTGAACGCTTCTTCGCTGAAGGACAGGCACAGGTCGCCGGCGAGGATCGCGGCGGCCTGCCCGAACCTTTCGCTGTCCAGGGCCCAGCCTTGGGACTCGTGCAGCTGGCTGAAGCGGCGGTGGACGCTCGGCCCGCCGCGGCGGGTGTCCGAACGGTCGATGATGTCGTCGTGGATCAGGGCCGCGGCCTGGAAGAGTTCGAGTGCTGCCCCGGCCGTGACGACCTCGGCGGCCCCGGCCTCCCCGCCGGCGCCCCGCCAGCCCCAGTAGCACATCAGCGCGCGCAGGCGCTTGCCGCCGGTCACCAGGTTCGAGATCGAGCCCATGATGGGGTCGATGTCGCTGGAGATGCCGGACATGATGCCCTGCCGGGAGGTCAGGAAGCCCGTCAGTTCCCCGGCCACCGCCGCAACGAAGTCGGCCTGTTCGTTCCTCAGCTGCTCCGCGGCCGTCACTTGGCTGACTCAGCTGCCACGTTGGCGCCGATGGTGAACGTCGCGGTCCCGGACGCTTCCACCACAGACAGGTTGACAGTCTCGCTGTCTCCCCGCACAAAGTCCTTGGAAGCCACCGCACCCACGCTGTCCCCGGGCACCGCTTTGAAGCCCTGCGTCTCAAGGGCCTTGGTGTAGAACTCGACGACGGCGGACGTCGGCCCCTGGACGGTCGCCACCAGGGCGGCGGTCGCCGGAGTGGACGCCTTGTCGAAGCTGCTGGATACGACCGTCGCGTTCGGCATCAGGGGCAGCAGCTGCTGCGGGAACCCTTCGACCACGGCACCGACCGTGGCGGAGGTTCCGGGGGAGGAGCTGGGGCTTGCGGACGCCGTGGCCGTGGGCTGGCCGGTGGCGGGAACGGTGGCGGAGGATGTTGCCGAGGGTGCCGGTGACGGGGTCGGGCTGCAGGCCGCCAGCGTCAATGCTGCACCCGCAGCAAGGACGGCAAGGCCGGCCGGTGTGAGTTTTCCAATGACCGTCACAGGGACTTTCCTCCTGGTGTTGATGCCGGATCCAGCCACCAGTTTAGTCAGTACCAACGGATAGGATTGCAGCCGTGGGGCCCGAAGCGACAAACCAGCCGTCCGGCGCACGCCGTCCCGGCGGCCGGCGCACATGCATCATGCATGTGGACATGGATGCATTCTTCGTCTCGGTCGAGCTCCGCACCCGCCCTGAACTGCGCGGCAAACCCGTCATCGTCGGCTTTCCCGGCGAGCGTTCGGTGGTGCTGTCCGGTTCCTACGAAGCGCGGGCCTTCGGTGTGAAATCGGCCATGCCCATGGCCGTCGCCTACCGGCTGTGTCCGCAGGCCGTCATCATCGAGCCCCGCCACAAGCTGTACTACGAGGTGTCCGCCCAGCTGATGTCCATCTTCGGATTGGTCACCGAACTGGTGGAACCGCTCAGCGTCGACGAAGCCTTCCTGGACGTGACCGGAGCCATCCGGCGCCTGGGTCCGCCGCGGGGCATCGGGGAGCTGATCCGACGCCGGGTTTCGTCCGAATTGGGCATCACCGCGTCAGTGGGCATCGCCGAGACCAAGTTCGTCGCCAAGATCGCCTCGACCCGGTGCAAGCCTGACGGTCTCCTGCTCATTGGCCCGGACGAGACCGTCCCCTACCTGCACAGCCTGCCGGTGGGCGCCCTGTGGGGTGTGGGTGCCAAAACCGCAGAGGTGCTGGCCAGGATGGGCATCCGCACCGTGGCTGACGTGGCTGCGACGCCGGTGGGCACGCTCCGCCGGCTGCTCGGCGCTGGAGGGGAACACGTGCACCGGCTCTCCTGGGGCATCGATCCGAGGCCCGTCACCCCGGTGCGCCTGGAGAAGAGCATCGGAGCGGAGGAGACGTTCTCTGTTGATACGGCCGACGACGGCCTCCTCCACCGGGAGTTGCTGCGGCTGTCACACCGTACAGCCGCACGCCTGCGGAGCTCGGGACTGGTGGCGCGGACCGTGGCGCTGAAGCTGCGCTTCGCCGACTTCTCCACGATCACCCGCAGCCGCACGGTGCAGACACCGATGGACAGCGCCCAGCTGATCTATGCCGTGGCGGTCCAGTTGCTTGAATCCGTGGGGGACAGGCCCATGTCCGTCAGGCTGGTGGGGATCCGTGCGGAGCAGCTCGACGAGGCCGCCACTGCCTCACTCCAGCTCACCATCGACAGGCGGGACGAGAACTGGCGCGCCGCAGAGCAGGTGCTGGACCAGGTGACCAGGAAATTCGGTTCCAAATCGGTTCTTCCGGCCCGGTTGATGGAGCCCGGCAAGGGGGCGGAGTAGGCGCCCGGCGGTGCCGCCCCGCTCCGCGCCAAGGAAGTAATCGCCGTCTTTCAGAACGGCCTGCAACAAACTATCCTTAGATATACATAGTTTTTTGAGTGACCGGACTACTGCCGGACCCTCTTGGACATGCTTCCGCTCCCCGCGGTTGTGTACCCGGTTGCCGCTTTTCTGCCACCCCGGCAGGGCGGGAACGGAACAGGCACACCAGCCGTTAAGGGTGCAGGAGTGATGGCCGGGACCGGCCCGGACGTTGGCCTACGAAGGAGGTCGTGATGCCGCTGTCGGAGCACGAACAGAAGCTGCTTGAGCAGTTGGAGAAGCAGCTTCACGAGGACGACCCGAAGTTTGCGAACTCCATGGGGTCGGACCCCGGGCGTTCGTGGTCAACCAGGCACGTGGTGATCGGAGTCCTCTGCGCCCTCGCGGGTGTGTTCCTTCTGCTGGTCGGTGTGACACTGCAGAGCATCTTCGTCGGCGTCCTTGGCTTCGTGGTCATGGGCGGCGGCGTTTACTTTGCGACGATGCGAAGTTCGGCGGCTGCCAAGGCCGGCAAGGGCAGCACAGGAAAGCCCGGGAAGCCGAGGAGTTCCTTCATGAGCAATCTCGAGGAGCGCTGGGACGAGCGCCGGCGCGGCGAGCCCTAACGGGGCCCACGCTCCGCGTCCCGTACGCGCCGGGGGCGTTCCCCGTCCACGCACCTCCACTTCACTCCCCACCAGGGCAGGAATTCCTGGAAAGACCCGCTTCGGCGGGTCTTTTCCTGTTTAACGGCGCCGAACCGGTTGAGCTTGCGCGTTGCGTCAGCGCCGGGCACCCGAGGTGCAGCCGAAAGTCCTCCACTTCCTACCACCCGGGAAAAAACCGCGCCATTCTGCGCCTCTCTTCCCACATTTGCGTGTCCAGGGGCGCCGTTTTGCGTTGACTGTGGTGGAAAGTGGAGTAATGTGGAGGACATAAGAGGGTGGTTGCAACACAGGGGATGTGCAGTTCCTGACATCGGACAGGCGGTGGGCCAGTGTTTCTGGGCACTCATTCGCCGCGTCTGGATGAAAAGGGCCGGATCATTCTCCCCGCCAAGTTCCGCGAGGAGCTTGCCAGCGGCCTGGTGCTCACAAGGGGCCAGGAACGTTGCATCTACGTCTTCAGTGAGAAGGAATTTGCACGGGTCCACGAGCAGATGCGGGAGGCGCCAATCTCCTCCAAGCAGGCACGTGACTACATCCGTGTCTTTCTCTCCGGAGCCTCTGACGAGGTACCTGACAAGCAGGGGCGCGTGACTATTCCTCCCGCGCTCCGGGAGTACGCAGGCCTCGGACGGGAACTTGCCGTGATCGGCGCAGGAACCCGGGCCGAGATCTGGGACGCCCAAGCCTGGAACGAGTACCTCGCGGAAAAGGAAACGGCCTTCTCCGAAACGGACGACCCCATTCCGGGCATTCTCTGAATAGCCGGAACGGGCAGCAGGCTGTTTCCTGGATGAGGTCTCCAGCCGGCCGATCGGCCAGCCAACCTGACTCACTTCCCCGGAGCCAGGCGGGCAGGACGGTAGGTGCGGATGGGGGCCTGATCCCGGAAACAGGCAGGGCAACCACGACGGCGAGAAGGGACGAGGCATGAACGAACAACCGAAGCCAACGTCCGAACGCCATGTGCCGGTCCTCCGCGACCGGTGCATTAATTTGTTGGCCCCCGGATTCGAAGCGTCACGGCATCGGGGCGAAACCCCTGTTGTCATTGATGCCACCCTGGGCATGGGCGGCCACTCGGAGGCGATGCTCCAGCGGTTTCCGGACCTCCACCTGATCGGAATCGACCGTGACGAGGAAGCCCTGTCCCTCGCCGGTGAGCGGCTCGCACCCTTCAGCGCACGGACCGACCTGGTGCACGCCGTCTACGACGAAATCCCGGATGTCCTGGAAGACCTCCGCGTGGCCCAGGTGTCCGGCGTCCTGATGGACCTGGGTGTCTCGTCACTGCAGCTCGACGAACGGGATCGTGGCTTCGCCTACTCGTTCGATGCGCCCCTGGACATGCGGATGGATACCAGCCGCGGCCAAACGGCGGCCGACGTCGTGAACACCTACAGCGAAGACGAACTGGTCCGCATCATCCGCAAATGGGGTGAGGAAAAGTTTGCCGGCCGCATCGCCAACAGGATAGTCACTGCACGCGCCGCAAAGCCCTTCACCACCACGGGCGAACTCGTCGAGCAGATCCGCTCAGTGGTGCCGGCCGCCGCGGCCAAGTCCGGCGGTCATCCGGCAAAGCGGACCTTCCAGGCCCTGCGCATCGAGGTCAACGAGGAACTCGACGTCCTGGAACGCGCCGTTCCGGCGGCGGTGGACGCCTTGGCGCTCGGGGGACGCATTGTTGTCATGTCCTACCACTCGCTGGAAGACAAAATCGTCAAAAGCGTTTTCCAGGCCAGGTCAAAATCCTCGGCCCCGCTCGGGTTCCCGGTGGAGCTGGAGGAACACAAGCCGGAACTGAAGACCCTGACCAAGGGCACCGAGGTGCCCACCGCCGTCGAAATCGCAGAAAACCCCCGCGCCGCCTCAGCGAGGCTCCGAGCAGCGGAACGAATCAGAGCCAGGAGAGCTGTATGAGCACCGCCGCCGTCAAGAACTTTCCCGCAGCTCCCGCCACCCCGGCGCCGGACCAGGCCAGGAAGGGCCGTACGCCGCTGTCCGTGGTGCGCAGTGCACCGAGGAAGCGGCGTGCCCCGTTCGTGGTGCTCTGCTTCGCCATGCTCGCCGTCGCGCTGGTGGCCGTGCTGGTCCTGAACATCTCTGTCTCCACCGCGCAGTACCAGCTGGTGGAACTGCGGGCTGCCCAGAGCACGCTCACCAAACAGAACCAGGACCTCACCCAGCAGGTGCAGAACTACGAGGCGCCGCAGAACCTTGCCGCGAAAGCCAAGGACCTGGGCATGGTGGCATCCACCGTCAAGGGCCAGATCGATCTTTCAACCCTCTCCGTGACCGGCAAGGCGACGCCGGCAGTTAAAGGCGCTTCCGAAGGGGCCGTGATCCCGGCCCCCGCAGTTCCCGGGCAGCTGATCGTCGTCCCGCCGGCGTCGGCCGGTGAGCCGCTGGCAAGCCGCAAGCCCGCCACTGAGACTCCCGCCGCCGCGGCCCCCGCCGCAGAGACTCCCGCCGCCGCGGCCCCCGCCGCAGAGACTCCCGCCGCCGCGGCCCCCGCCGCAGAGACGCCCGCCCCGGCCGCGCCCGCTGCCCGGCAGGCCACCGCGGCCGACCTTAACGGCGGCACGGTGCCGGCTCCGCAGCAGAAGGTCCCCGGACAGTAATAATCAGGACAGGCAGGCAAAAGGGTCGAACAGCAAGGAAGATCAGTGGCGCAGAAGACCGGCAAGGCACTCGGCGGCAAGGCGCCCAACCCCACCCGGCGCCTGCGGCTGGGCCTGGGCGTCATGCTGAGCCTGCTGCTGGTGGTCGGCGGCAAACTGTTCCTGGTGCAGGGCCTGGATGTGGGAGGAATGGCGGAAGCCGCCCTTAACAAGCGCATGACCGAAACGGTCCTTCCGGCTGAGCGCGGCAGCATCCTTGACGCCAACGGCACCGTCCTGGCCAACAGCGTGATCCGCTACAACGTGGTGGTGGACCAACAGCTCAACACGAAGACCGAGTCCTACCGGCGGCTGGATACAGTGGACGGCAAGGAAAAGCTCGTCGAGGTCAGCCGGGACCAGGGCCTCACGGAGCTGGCCGCAGTCCTGGGCATGGACAAGGACGCCATCGTCAAGGCCGTCACCGGTGAATCCCGCTACTACATCGTGGCCAAGGACGTGAAACCCGACGTCGAGGACAGGATCTCCAAACTCCAGGTGCCGGGAATCGTCACCGAAGGCGTGAGCAAGCGCGTCTACCCCAACGGGTCCGTGGCCGGCGGCGTCATCGGCTTCCTGCAGGAGGGCGGCAGCGGCCAGGCCGGCATCGAACAGACCCAGGACTCAATTCTCAAGGGCTCGGACGGAAAGCGCCTGTTTGAAATCGGCGCCGACGGCCTGCGCATCCCCGTCGGCGTGGACGAACTGACCGAGCCGGAAGACGGCAAGAACGTCAAGCTCACCATCAACTCCGACCTGCAGTACTTCGCCCAGCAGGCCATCCAAAGCCAGGCGGACAAGCTCAGTGCCGAGTGGGGCGTCATCATCGTGATGGACGTCAAGACAGGCAACCTCGTGGCCATGGCGGACACAAACTCGCCGGACCCCAACAACCCCGGACTGGTGGCTGCGAAGGACCGCGGAGTCCGGGCGGTGACGGCAGCGTACGAGCCGGGCTCCGTGGAGAAGATGCTGACCGCCGCGGCGCTGATCGAAGAAGGCAAAGCCAACCCGCTCAGCGAATACACCCTGCCGCCGTCCTACACGGTCAACGGGCAGACCTTCACCGATTCCTTTTCCCACGGTACCGAGAAGCGCACCCTTGCCGGCATCCTGGGCTACTCGATGAACACCGGAACCGTCATGGCCGGCCAGGCCCTGACCAAGGAACAGCGCTACGACTGGCTGAAGCGGTTCGGCATCGGCCAGGCCCCGGACATCGGGCTCCCGGCCACCGCCTCGGGCATCCTGACACCGGCCGACCAATGGGACGGCCGCCAGGAATTCACCGTGCTCTTCGGACAGGGCGTGTCCCAGTCGACCCTGCAAACGGTGCGGGCCTTCCAGTCCATCGCCAACAACGGCGTCATGCTGCAGCCCCGGCTGATCGACTCCTATATATCGCCGGACGGCACCGAGGAAAAGGTCCCGGCCGCAGAGCCCACGCGCGTCGTGTCGGACAGCACCGCCGAACAGGTCCAGGACATCCTCGAAAGCGCCGTCACCGAAGGCCAGATCAAGGACGCGGCCATCGACGGCTACCGCGTGGGTGCCAAGACCGGCACCTCGGAATCGCCCTGCGACGACGGAAAGTCCGGTTTCTGCGGCTACACCGCCTCCATGGTGGGCATGGCGCCGATGGATGATCCGCGGTTTATTGTTGAGGTGGTACTCCAGCGGCCCAAGGGCAGCATCTACGGGATTACCAACGGTCCGGTGTTCCGGTCCGTCATGAGCCAGGCACTGCGGACCTACAACGTCCAGCCGTCCACCGGCGAACCGGCAAGACTGCCCCAGTTCGCCAAGTAGCACCCCGGCGCTCCGGGCCGCAGCGATGCCCGCTGCAGCCCGGCCCGGGTACGGTCCACTAGCACCATCGGAGATATCCCTTGTCAGAGTTCATGCCGCCAGACAGCAGCGCCGTTCCCGCGGCACCTGCCAGCACGCCCCGGTTCCGGCCGTCCGCCGTCGACCCGATCCGGCTGGACAGCATCGGGGACGCACTCGGCGTCCCGGTCCCCGGATCCTCCGCGGACGTGGCGGTCACCGGTATCTCGCTGAACTCACGGACCGTGGAACCCGGAGACCTTTACGTGGCCCTGCCCGGCGCCACCCGCCACGGCGCGGACTTCGTCGCACAGGCCGTCGAGGCGGGGGCGGTTGCCGTCCTGACCGACGACGCCGGAGCCCGGCTGCTCGCCCTGTCAGCCGACACTCCGGTGCCCGTGCTGATCGTCCCGCACCCCCGCAATGTCGTGGGCCCGCTGTCCGCGGCGATCTACGGCAGTGCCGACGGCGCGGCCGGGGGGCTGACGCTGTTCGGCGTCACCGGCACCAACGGCAAGACCACCACCACCTACTTCATCAACTCGCTGCTGCGCGCCCTCGGCACGGAGGCCGGCCTGATCGGCACCATCGAGATCCTGGCCGGCGCAGAGCCCATTCCCAGCCTGCTCACCACGCCCGAATCCACCGAGGTGCACGGCCTGCTGGCGCTCATGCGGGAACGCGGCCTGAGAGCGGCCGCCATGGAAGTCTCCTCCCACGCCATCTCGTTCCAGCGGGTGGACGGGGTGATGTTCGACGTCGCCGGCTTCACCAACCTGACCCAGGACCACCTTGACCTGCACCACACCATGGACGGGTACTTCGCTACCAAGGCGGACCTCTTCACCGCGTCCCGTGCACGGAAGGCTGTGGTGACGGTCGACGACGAATGGGGCCTCCGGCTCGCGGCATCGGCCGGGATCCCGGTCACCACCCTCAGCACCGACGGGCGCACGCCCGCCGACTGGACCGTCGCCACAACGGAGCCCCGTGGCCTGGGCACAGCGTTCACGCTGGCGGGCACTGCAGGGGCGACGCTGCGGCTGCACACCGGGCTCCCGGGCAGCTTCAACGTGGCCAACGCCGCCCTCGCCACCCTCATGGTGCTCAGCTCCGGAGTGGAACCCGCCGCCCTCCAACAGGCACTGGACACCGCTGACCCGTTCACGGTGGCGGTGCCGGGCCGCATGCAGCTCATCGGCACACGGCCCGCAGCAGTCGTCGATTTTGCCCACAACACCGACGCGCTGGCCCGGGCCCTCGAAGCCGTCCGGCCTGCGGAAGCGGATTCCCGGCTGATCGTCGTTTTCGGCGCCACCGGCCAGCGCGACCAAGGCAAGCGGCCCGCCATGGGCGCCGTAGCCGCCCGCCTTGCCGACACCGTCATCATCACGGACGACGACCCCCACGACGAGGACGCGGCAGCGATCCGCGCCGACGTCCTGGCAGGGGCGGCCGATGCCCGCGAACGGGAATCCCTGCCCTGCTCGATCCTCGAAGTCTTCCCCCGGGACGAAGCCATCCGGCGCGCCGTGGAGCTCGCCCGGCCGCAGGACAGCATCCTGGTCGCCGGCCGCGGCCACGAAGTGTGGCAGGAGGTCAAGGGGGTCAACCTCGCCCTCGACGACAGGGTGGAGCTTCGGAACGCCTTGACAGCCAGGGGATTCAACGTTCTCCAAGACGACCGGATAGAGTCCTAGACCGAGATGATTGCTTTTACTGCGGCGGAAATCGCCGACATCACCAACGGGCGCCTGGACGCCGATCCCGGAATCACGCCCCTGACGGTGGTGACGGATTCACGCGAAGCCGTACCGGGTTCGCTCTACGTCGCAAAACCCGGCGAGCACGCCGACGGCCACGATTTCATCGCGCAGGCCTTCGCGGCAGGTGCAGTCCTTGCGCTGGTGGAACGGGAAACCGACGGACCGGACGGCACGCGGTTCCCCGCCGTCGTCGTTCCCGATGCCGTCCTGGCCATGGGCGCCCTGGCCGCCGAAGCGGTCCGCCGCATCCGTACCGCCCGGGCCGGCAAGGGCCAGGAACTGACAGTGGTGGGCATCACCGGTTCCGCCGGCAAGACCACCACCAAGGACCTCCTCGCCGGGCTGTTCGCCGCCCACGGCAAGACCGTTGCCCCGAAGGGGTCGTACAACGGCGAAGTGGGCGTTCCCCTCACTGTCTTCCAGGCCGACGCCGGCACCCGCTACCTTGTGATCGAGATGGGGGCCACCGGGATCGGGCACATCCGTTACCTCGCCGACATGGTGAAGCCGGACATCGGCGTGGTACTGGCCGTGGGAACCGCGCACGCGGGCGAATTCGGGGGAGTGGAGAACATTGCCCTCGCCAAGGGCGAGATGGTGGAGGGCCTTTCCGCCGGCGGGACCGCAATCATCAACCTCGACGACGAACGGGTCGCCGCGATGCGCAGCCGGACGTCGGCCACGGTCCTGGGCTTCTCAGCCGAAGGACGCGGCGAAGCTGCCGTGCAGGCGCTGCATGCCGATACCAACAGCCAGGGCAACCCGGAGTTCGACCTCCAGCTGCCAGGCGACGGCCCGCACCACGTCAGCAGCAAACTCATCGGTGCCCACCACACCGGCAACCTGCTCGCCGCCGCGGCCGCCGCATTCGCCGCCGGCCTGACCGGCGCCGACATCGCCGCAGGGCTCAGCAGCCAGGCGCCCGCCAGCCGCTGGCGGATGGAACGTACGGAACGCCCTGACGGCGTCACCATCATCAACGACGCCTACAACGCCAACCCGGAGTCCATGCGGGCAGCGCTGCGGACACTCGCCGACCTGGGCCGGGGCCGCCGCACCTGGGCGGTCCTGGGCGCAATGCTCGAACTTGGCGAGGATTCCATCCGCGAACACACCGCGGTGGGGACACAGGTGGTACGCCTGAATATCTCCCGGCTGGTGGTGGTGGGACGCGAAGCCCGCCCGTTGTACGTCTCGGCGGTCCAGGAAGGGTCCTGGGGCGACGAATGCATCTTCGCCGAGACGGCCGACGAAGCCTACGACATCCTCAGCGACGGGCTCGAACCCGGCGACCTGGTGCTCTTCAAGTCCTCCAACAGCGTGGGACTGCGCCACTTGGGCGATCGGATAGCATTACCCCCACAAACCCCCCAGCACGCCGATGAAAGGAGCACTCTGCTGTGATTGCACTTTTGATCGGTGCCGGACTGGCCCTGCTGTGCGCCCTGGTGGGCACCCCCTTGTTCATCCGCCTGCTGGTACGCCGCGGCTACGGCCAGTTCATCCGCGACGACGGCCCCACCTCGCACCACACCAAGCGCGGGACGCCCACCATGGGCGGCACCGTGGTGGTGGCGGCCGTGCTGCTCAGCTACGGATTGACCCACCTCATCATGTTCATGATGAACCCCGATTCGCCCGGCCCCTCGGCCTCGGCGCTGATCCTGCTCTTCCTGATGGTGGGCATGGGCCTGGTGGGGTTCCTCGACGACTTCATTAAGATCTCGCGCCAGCGCAGCCTGGGACTGAACGCCAAGGCCAAACTGATCCTGCAGGCCGCGGTCGGCGTCATCTTCGCCATCCTCGCCCTGAACTTTCCGGACGAATCCGGGCTCGCGCCGGCGTCCACCAAGATTTCCCTGGTCCGCGACCTGCCCTGGCTGGACCTGGCCTTCGGCGGTACCGTCCTTGGCGCAATCCTTTTCGTGATCTGGTCCAACCTGATCGTCACGGCGGCCACCAACGGCGTGAACCTCACCGACGGGCTGGACGGCCTCGCCGCAGGTGCCTCCGTCATGGTGTTCGGCGCGTACACGCTGATGGGAATCTGGCAGAGCAACCAGGCCTGCGGTTCGCCCCGCGAAGCCGGCAGCGGCTGCTACTCCGTCAGGGACCCGCTAGACCTTGCACTGCTGGCTGCCATCATGAGCGCCGCGCTGGTGGGCTTCCTGTGGTGGAACACCTCACCGGCCAAGATCTTCATGGGCGACACCGGATCCCTCGCCATCGGCGGCGCGATCGCGGGCTTCGCCATCCTGTCCCGCACCGAACTGCTGCTGGGCATCATCGGCGGACTTTTCGTTCTCATCACCCTCTCCGTCATCATCCAGGTGGGCTACTTCAAGGCAACCGGCGGCAAACGCGTGTTCAAGATGGCGCCGCTGCAGCACCACTTCGAGCTCAAGGGATGGGCGGAAGTCACGGTGGTGGTCCGGTTCTGGATCCTCGGCGGCCTGTTCGTCGCCGTCGGCCTGGGTATCTTCTACGCTGAATGGGTTGTGCTGCTGTGACCGTCTCCTCGCGCCTGGAAAACCTCGTTACCTGGGATTCTGACTGGGCCGGGCTGCGGGTGGCAGTTACCGGCATCGGCGTCTCCGGCTTCGCCGCCGCGGACACCCTGATCGAACTCGGCGCCCGCGTGGTGGTGGTCGATGCAGCCACCAGCGACACCGCCAAAGCCTCCGCCGATACCCTGAAGATCGTCGGTGCGGCCGACGTCCTGCTCGGTGAGGAAGCCGTCACGAGGATTCCCCGGATTGACGGCGAACTGCCGGAACTGATTGTCACTTCACCCGGCTGGCGGCCCGACCAGGCGCTGCTGGCGGCCGCCGCCCGTGCGCACATCCCGGTGTGGGGCGACGTCGAACTCGCCTGGCGGGTCCGCCGGCGCGAAGGCCGCAAGACCGCCGACTGGCTGGCCATCACCGGCACCAACGGCAAGACCACCACCGTGGGCCTGACGGAGTCCATGCTGCGAGCGGCAGGCCTGAAAGCCATCGCCGTAGGCAACGTGGGCACCCCCATCCTGGACGCCCTCCGCGACCCCGTCGAGTACGACGTCCTCGCCGTGGAACTGTCCAGTTTCCAGCTGCACTGGGCCGAATCCCTGTCACCGGTGGCCAGCGTCTGCCTGAACGTCGCCGAAGACCACGTGGACTGGCACGGATCCTACGACTCCTACCTCGCGGACAAGGCAAAGGTCTACGAGGGCACCCAGAAGGCCTGCATCTACAACGCCGAGCAGTTCGAGACCGAACGCATGGTGGAGAACGCCGACGTGGTGGAGGGATGCCGCGCCATCGGGTTCACCACCAACACCCCCGCCATCAGCATGCTCGGCGTGGTCGAGAACCTCCTGGTGGACCGCGCGTTCATCGAAGAACGGCGCGACAGTGCCGCCGAACTGGCGGCCCTCAGCGACCTGGGCGCCCTCGCTCCCCGGCACATGGTGGCCAACGCGCTGGCGGCCGCAGGACTGGTCCGCGCCTACGGCGTGGACCCGTCAGCGGTCCGGCAGGGCATCAGGGACTACGTTCCCGGCGACCACCGCATCCAGCCCGTGGCCCGCCACAACGGTGTCCTGTGGATCAACGATTCCAAGGCCACCAACCCGCACGCGGCCGCCGCCTCACTGGCAGCGTTCAGCAAGGTCGTGTGGATCGCCGGCGGACTGTCCAAGGGCGTCACCTACGACGACCTGGTGCGGGAGCAGGCGCACCGGCTCAAGGCGGTAGTCCTGATTGGCGCCGACTCCGCAAGCCTCGCCGAGGCCCTCCGGCGACACGCGCCGGATGTCCCGGTGATCGCCGCGGCGTCGGGTGACACTGAAGAGGTGCAGTCTGCTGCAACGGAAAGTGCCACAGATACCGGTTCCACCCTGCCGGGGGAACAGGTCATGGCGCTGGCCGTCGCGGCAGCAGCCCGTCACGCCGAATCCGGTGACACTGTGCTGATGGCTCCGGCCGCTGCCTCCATGGATCAGTTCTCTTCCTACGCACACCGTGGCAACGCATTCATCGAAGCCGTCCGCGGGTTGGTGGAAGGGCAGGCCAAGACCGGCGAGGAGTAACAATGGTCAGCACGCCAACACGCCGGCAGCCAGCAGGACGCCAGGGCCACCGGCCCGGCTCCACCGCCACCAAGGCGCAGCCTCCGGCGACGCTCCCGGTCCGGCTCAAGCAGGGATACCGCAGGTTCTGGTCGGCACTCGAAGGCAACGGAACCTCCCGCAACGGCTCAACCTACTACCTCATCCTCGGGTCCACGCTCGCGCTGACGGCCATTGGCATCATGATGGTGCTGTCCGCGTCGAGCGTCGAGTCCATCGCTGCCGGGAAGTCGCCGTACGGCGACGCCCTGAAGCAGGGAATGTTCGCGGGGATCGGCATCTTCACCATGTTCGTGCTGTCCCGCATCAACGTGGTGTGGCTGAAACGGCTGGCCTACCCTGCGATCATCACTGCCGTGGTGCTGCTGGGACTGGTCCAGGTGGTCGGCGCCGAGGTGAACGGCAACAAGAACTGGATCGACCTCGGCGGCATCACGTTCCAGCCGTCGGAGGCGTCAAAGCTCGCACTGGCGCTCTGGATGGCCACGGTACTGGCCATGAAGGGGAAGCTGCTGCGGCAGTGGCAGCACATCGTGGTCCCGGCGGTGCCAATGGCCATCGTCATCATCGGCCTGGTGCTGGTGGGCAATGACCTTGGCACGGCCATGATCATCATGATGATTGCCGCCGCAGCCCTGTTCTTCGCCGGCGTCCCGCTGTATTTCTTCGGGATCGCCGGGCTCATGGGCGCGGCAGGCGCAGCGATCATGGCCGTCACCAGCTCCAACCGGATGTGCCGCATCACCTCATGGTGGACCGGGGAGTCCTGCGCGGACGGCATCGACGCCAACTACCAGGCCACCAACGGGCTCTACGGGCTCGCTTCCGGCGGCTGGCTCGGCGTCGGACTCGGACAAAGTCGGCAGAAGTACAGCTGGATCCCGGAAGCCCACAACGACTTCATCTTCGCGATCATCGGCGAGGAACTCGGACTGGTGGGGACCGTCGTCGTGCTCATCCTGTTCGCGATCCTGGGCGCTGCGATCTACCGCGTCGTCGTCGCCCAGGAGGATACCTTCCACCGCGTCCTGGCCGGCACCATCATGGTGTGGCTCCTGGGCCAGGCCACCGTGAACATGTCCGTGGTGACCGGCCTGATGCCCGTCATCGGCGTCCCGCTGCCCTTCATCTCCTATGGCGGCTCCGCACTGCTGATGTCCCTCTGCGCCATCGGCGTGGTGCTGTCCCTGGCACGGGAACAGATGGCGCCCGCCATGCGGCCCAAACGGATGCTGAAATTCAAGGCCATGGGGCGGGAGAAAACCCCACGGAAACCCAAGACTGCAAGAAAGCGTGCCTGACCCCACATGAACCCGAAGTCCCCCTCCATCGTCCTGGCCGGCGGCGGAACAGCCGGCCACATCAGCCCGCTCCTGGCCATCGCCGCTGCGCTGCGGACGGCGTCCCCCGGCGCGGCAATCCTCGCCGTCGGCACGCCATCGGGCATGGAAACCCGGCTCGTCCCGGCAGCCGGCGTGGAACTGGCAACGATCGACAGGGTGCCGTTCCCGCGGAAACCGTCCGCCGATCTGCTGCGCCTTCCGGGCCGGCTGGCCGCCGCAGTGCGCCAGGCCGGGGACATTCTTGACCGTGCCTCGGCCGATGTCCTCGTCGGGGTTGGCGGCTACGTCTGCACACCGATGTACCTCGCAGCCCGCAAGCGCCGGATCCCCATCGTCATCCATGAGGCGAACGCCCGCCCGGGGCTGGCCAACAAGGTCGGTGCCCGGTTCACCGACCGGGTGGCCGTCGCCTTCGAGGGGACCCCGCTGCGCCACGCCCGCCACGTCGGCATGCCGATGCGCACCGATATCTCCGGACTGGACCGGTCCGCAGCGCGCACATCCGCACGGGAAACCCTGGGACTGGACCCCGCGCAGCCCACGCTCATCGTCACCGGCGGCTCCTCGGGCGCCCAAAGCATCAACCGCACCATTGCCGCCTCCGTGGGCCAGCTTGCCGCCGCGGGCATCCAGACGCTGCACATCACCGGGCGGGGAAAATCCGTGCTGGACGGCGCCGGCCAACCCTTGACGGCGCCCGGCTACCGCCAGGTGGAGTACGTCGACGGCATGGAACTGGTCTACGCAGCTGCGGACGTGCTGCTGGCCCGGGCCGGTGCCGCAACCGTCTGTGAGGTCGCCGCCGTCGGTGTTCCCGCGGTCCTGGTGCCCCTGCCCATCGGGAACGGGGAGCAGGCACTGAACGCCGCCGGCCTGGTGGCCGCCGGGGGAGCCCTCCTGGTGCAGGACCGGGACTTCACCGACGAATGGCTCGCCAAGGAACTGGTCCCGCTGGTCACCGACAAAGCCCGGCTGGCCACCATGGAAGCCAACTCGTACCGCCTTGGCGTCCGGGACGCCGACCGGCGGATGGCCACCCTCGTCCTGGAAGCGGTATCCGCATGAACAACCCCACCAACGGTTCCCCGGCCGGCTCCCTGGCCTCCCTGGGCAACGTCCACTTCATCGGCGTCGGCGGTGTCGGCATGTCCGCCGTCGCCCGCATCATGGTGGCCCGCGGCGTCCCGGTCAGCGGGTCCGACGCCAAGGACCTGCCGGTCATGGCCGACCTCTCCGCGCAGGGCGCACGGATCGCCGTCGGTTACTCCGCCGCCAACCTCGGCGACGCCCGGACGGTGGTGGCAGGCTCAGCCATCCGGGACGACAACCCGGAGCTGGCCGCGGCGCGGGAGGCAGGCCTTCCTGTCCTTCACCGGTCCGAAGCCCTGGCCGCCACGATGGGGGAGGACACCGTGGTCACCATCGCCGGCACGCACGGCAAGTCCACCACCACGTCCATGGTCACCGTCCTGCTCCAGGGCGCCGGACTGGACCCGTCGTTCGCCATCGGAGCCAACGTCCCCGCGCTCGGCGTCAACGCCGCCAGCGGAACGTCGGACATCTTCGTTGCCGAGGCCGACGAATCCGACGGATCGTTCCTGAACTACCGGCCCCGCATCGCCGTCGTCACCAACGTGGAAGCGGACCACCTGGACCACTACGGAACCGCCGAAGCCGTGTACGAATCCTTCGACCGGTTCACGGCCCTGCTGCCGGCCGGCGGGCTGCTGGTGGCCTGCGCGGACGACGCCGGCGCACGCGCCCTCGCGGAACGCACCCGGAGCCGCGGCAACACCCGCGTCCTGCTCTACGGCACCTCGGAGGACGCCGATGTGCTGCTGCACGACGACGGACCGGGCAGCGTCGCCGTCTCCATCCCCGAGGGCCGGTTCAGCCTCGCCCTGCAGGTCCCCGGGCGCCACAACGCCCTCAACGCTGCCGCTGCGTTCGCGGTTGCCCTGGAACTCGGGGTGGACCCCGCCGCCGCCGCAGCCGCCCTGGGAGGTTTCTCCGGCGCAGCCCGCCGCTTCGAACTCAAAGGCGAGGCACGCGGCGTCAGGGTCTTCGATGACTATGCGCACCATCCCACGGAGGTCCGGGCAGCGCTGACCGCCGCACGCTCGGTGGCAGCCGGGCACAAGGTGCACGTCCTGTTCCAGCCGCACCTGTTCTCCCGCACGCGCGAATTCGCCCGTGAATTCGCCGCGGCCTTGGACCTTGCAGACACGGCACTGGTCCTGGACATCTACCCCGCGCGCGAGGACCCCATTCCCGGTGTCACCAGCCAACTGATCACCGGCCACATGGCCGGTGGAGGCCGGCTGGCGGCCGCCGGCGAGGCCGTTGCCCTCATCGCGGACGCTGCCCGCGAAGGCGACATCGTGCTGACGGCCGGCGCAGGGGACGTGACCGCGTACGGGCCCAGGATCGTCGAGGCCCTGCGTGGCTAGCACGCGGCGCCCCACTTACACCCCGGTGCGCGGCAAGGAAACGTCCGGTGCCGGAAGCCGGCCCGGAACGCAGGAGGACGGCGGCACGGACGACGTGATCTCTGCCTCCCGCAACGTACCCGCGGCAACGGGCAAGCCCGCCTCTTCCGGCAGGATCCCGCCAGGGAAGACCTCGACAGGGAAGACCTCGACAGGGAAGGCCTCGCCGGGGAAGGACGCTCCGGCGCCGGGCGCCAACGTCCTGGCGTTCCCGGAACCCAAAGGCAGGCGCCGCAGGCGCAGGGTGCTGACCGCCGTCGCCACGGTGTGCGTGCTGGTGGCGGCCCTCCTGGCGGCCGCCATCTATTCTCCGGTCTTGGCACTCCACACGGTCTCGGTGTCCGGAACATCGCTGCTGTCGCCCGCCCAGGTCCAGGCCGCGCTTGAACCGCTCAAGGGCAAGCCGCTGCCGCAGATCACCGACGATGAAGTCCGGAGCCTCCTCGAACCCCTTGTCCAGGTGAAATCAGTCTCCGCCGAGGCCCGTCCGCCGTCGGAACTTGCCGTCATTGTCCGGGAACGTATCCCGGTGGCCCTGGTGAAGCAGGGGGAGCAGTACAAGCTGGTGGATGTCGACGGTGTTCAGCTGGCCACGACCGCGGACCCGGCGGCCGTCTCCCTGCCGCTGATTGACGGCGGCGCCGGTGCCATCGGCCAGGACTTGTTCAAGGCCACTGCTGCCGTCCTGGGAGCGCTGCCCGCCGACGTCCTGGCAAAGCTGTCCAACGCCTCCGCAAAGTCCGTGGACGCCGTGGAACTCAAGCTCGTGGACGGCCAGACCATCGTCTGGGGAAACGCCTCGGAAAAGGAACTCAAGGCCAAGGTTCTCGCCGCTTTGCTGAAGGTCCCGGCAGACCCGAAGAACCCCGTACAGGTGTATGACGTCAGTGTCCCGAGGCATCCGGTGACACGGTAAGCTGCTAACTTCCCGGTATTAATCCGACACGCGGACCCGGTCATTGAATGTCGGAACCAGAGGAAATACCGTCACAGACATGAGTTACTTGACATAACTATAACCTTCAACTCGAAGGTTAAGGTTGCTGGTTTCAAGCTCACCATCAGTTTTCGCAATAAGACACGAACAAGGGACACGTAACGTGGCAGCTCCGCAGAATTACTTGGCCGTCATCAAAGTCGTCGGCATCGGCGGCGGTGGCGTGAACGCAGTCAACCGCATGATCGAGGTCGGCCTCCGAGGTGTTGAATTCATCGCCATCAACACCGACGCCCAGGCCCTGCTGATGAGCGACGCCGACGTCAAGCTCGACGTCGGCCGTGAGCTGACCCGTGGCCTCGGCGCCGGCGCCAACCCGGAGGTCGGCAAGCAGGCCGCCGAAGACCACGCCGACGAGATCGAGGAAGTCCTCCGCGGAGCGGACATGGTGTTCGTCACGGCCGGCGAAGGCGGCGGCACCGGCACCGGCGGCGCCCCCGTCGTGGCCCGCATCGCGCGCTCCCTTGGCGCCCTGACCATCGGCGTCGTGACCCGTCCCTTTACCTTCGAGGGCCGTCGCCGCGCCGGTTCCGCGGAGGCCGGCATCGACGCGCTCCGCGACGAGGTCGACACCCTGATCGTGATCCCCAACGACCGGCTCCTCTCCATCAGCGACCGCAACGTCTCCGTCCTGGACGCCTTCCGCTCCGCTGACCAGGTGCTGCTGTCCGGTGTCCAGGGCATCACGGACCTGATTACCACACCGGGCCTGATCAACCTCGACTTCGCCGACGTCAAGTCCGTCATGCAGGGCGCAGGCTCCGCGCTCATGGGCATCGGCTCCGCCCGGGGCGAAGACCGCGCCGTCAAGGCCGCCGAGCTCGCCATCGCCTCGCCGCTGCTGGAGGCATCCATCGACGGCGCCCACGGCGTGCTGCTCTCCATCCAGGGCGGCTCGGACCTCGGCCTGTTCGAAATCAATGAGGCCGCCCGCCTGGTGCAGGAAGTGGCCCACCCCGAAGCCAACATCATCTTCGGCGCTGTGATCGACGACGCCCTCGGCGACGAAGCCCGCGTCACCGTCATCGCGGCAGGGTTCGACGACGTCAAGGCCACCTCGCCCTCCATGGACCAGTCGCAGCCACAGGCTGCGCCGCAGCGTCCTGCGGCCCCCGCGGCCGCGCCGGCGCAGGCGCCGGCATCCGGAAACCACCAGTCCAACGTCCACCCTGTGCACGCAGGCGTGGGTGCTGCCGGCCTGAGCAACTGGGGGCAGCAGCGGCCGGCCGCGGTCCCCGCGGACTCCGGGTTCGACGTCGACCTGCCCTCCGTGGTGGAGCCGGACCTCACCGGCAGCCACGCGGACGACCTGGATGTCCCCGACTTCCTGAAGTAGGCAGCGAGTTGTTCCACTGGCGGGCCGGCATCCTTCCCGGGGTGTCGGCCGCTTTCACGGACGGGCGGGCCGGAAACCTCGCCCTGCACGTCGGAGACGACCCCGCGTCTGTACACCGGCGCAGGGAACAGCTTGAGCATGCCATGGGCATCGGCGCCGGCACGCTGCGGTTCATGAACCAGGTCCACGGAACCGACGTCGCACTCATGGCGGCCGGCAGCACCGTGCCGGTGGCCGACGCCATGGTCTCCCGCGGCGTTCCCCTTGCCGTCATGGTGGCCGACTGCATCCCCGTCATCCTGGCCGGGGAATCCGCAGCGGGACCCGTCCTCGCCGCCGTCCATGCAGGCAGGCCGGGAGTGGCGGGCGGAGTCATCCCGGCAGCCGTTAAGGACATGGCGGAGTTGGGTGCCACTGGCATCCGGGCCTGGCTGGGCCCGTCGATCTGCGGCAGTTGCTACGAGGTTCCCGGTGCCCTGCAGGACGAGGTGGCAGCCGCTGTCCCCGCCACCCGCAGCACCACCTCCTGGGGAACCCCGGGACTGGACCTCCCCGCCGGGGCCCGCAGCCAGCTGGAAGAGGCGGGAGTCGCCGTCGAGTACAGCGGCCCCTGCACCCTGGAGAACTATTCCCTCTTCTCGTACCGCCGCGACCGCAATACCGGCCGCTTCGCGGGCGTGGTGTGGTGCCATGACTGACCCGGCAACCGTTGGCGACGCACGTTTCAGCGAACTCCAGGCGCGCCTGGCCGCAGTACGCGAACGGATCGCCAGAGCCACCGCAGCCGCCGGCCGCGGAACAGACCTGCCACGGCTGATAGTGGTCACCAAATTCCACCCTGCGGACGACATCCGCCGCCTGGCCGCCCTCGGTGTCACCGACGTCGGCGAGAACCGGGACCAGGAAGCTGCAGCCAAAGCCCAGGACCTTGCGGACGCCGGCCTAACCTGGCACTTCGTGGGCCAGCTGCAGACCAAGAAGGCCAAGTCAGTGGTCCGCTACGCCTCCGCCGTGCATTCCGTTGACCGGCCGCAGCTCGTCGACGCCCTCGCCAAGGCCGTCCTCAACGAACAGGCCGCTTCCGGGCGGGGCAACCTCGACTGCTTCATCCAGGTTAGCCTCGAGGACGACGCCGGGGCCCACCGCGGAGGAGCGGCTCCCGCCGACGTGCCAGGGCTGGCGGAGCGGATCGCGGAAGCCGGAGGACTTCGGCTCGCCGGTGTCATGGCGGTGGCGCCACTCGGTGCTGCGCCGGAACCGGCCTTCGAAAAGCTGGCGCGGATCTCGCAGCGGCTGGTGGCCGACCACCCCTCCGCCACCGCCATGTCCGCCGGAATGAGCCAGGACCTGGAAGCCGCCGTCACATTCGGGGCGACACACCTGCGGATCGGTTCCGATATTCTCGGATCGCGTCCGGCCGTGCGGTAGCGTCGGGACTATTGGAAGTGATGGGCGGGGGACTCCAGTGCTGTCAAATCATTGGGCGGCCCGCTTTACGGGACACGAATAGGAGTCGACCATGGCCGGCGCTCTGCGCAAGACAATGATCTATCTTGGGCTCGCCGACGGCGATGAGCATTACGAGTCCGAGCAACTGAACACACGTAAGGATGAGGACGAACCTATGGAAGCAGACCGCGAGGAGCGCCGTGCACCAGCACCCGTCCGCGAGGTCGCCCGCGAAACGTCCTACACCCCCGAAGAGGAATACCGCGCCCCTGTGACCCCCATCAAGCGTGCGGCCTCAAGCCGCGAAGAAACCTCCGGCCTTCGCCAGATCACCACCATCCACCCCCGCTCATACAACGATGCCAAACTCATCGGCGAGAGCTTCAGGGACGGCATTCCGGTGATCATGAACGTCACGGACATGGGGGAGTCCGACGCAAAGCGCCTGGTCGACTTCTCGGCCGGCCTGGTGTTCGGCCTCCGCGGAAGCATCGAGCGCGTCACCAACAAGGTATTCCTGCTCTCCCCGTCCTACGTCGAAGTCCTCGGCGACGACAAGAAGAGCAGTGACAACCAGGCCAGCTTCTTCAACCAGAGCTGACCTCCAAGCAGCGGACGGATGCCAGGCAGGGACACCTGTCTGGCATCTGTGCTGAAATAGACAAGACAGAACGGCGCCACCGCGGCGCGCGCAGTTGAACCGCGCAACCGAACAAGGAGATTTGTGGGATAAGGCATGGGAATCGTTTTCGGACTTGTCTACCTCGCACTCCTGCTCTTTTTCGTCGCCCTGATCATCCGCCTGGTCTACGACTGGGTCCAGATGTTCGCCCGGGAGTGGCGCCCCCGCGGCATCGCCCTGGTAGTGGCCCACGCCGTCTACTCCATCACCGATCCGCCGCTGAAGGTCCTTCGCCGGCTGATCCCGCCGCTGCGCCTTGGCGGGATCTCCCTTGACCTGGGGTTCCTTATTCTTTTCATCGCCGTCAGCATCGCGATGGGGATAACCAGAAGCTTCGCCTGACCACCAGAAGTACCCCTGTGCCACTGGCAGCGCCCGCCGGGAACTGCCACCGTGACACCGGGAAACACGAGTTTGACACCACAGTGTTGAATTAGAGTAAGCAGACCAAATTTAGGTACCGTAGTTTTGACGGCCGGAAGGCCTACTGACTAACCAGACCAGTGAGGTGACCAGATGGCTTTGACGCCAGAAGACGTTGTCAACAAGCGCTTTCAGCCGACCAAGTTCCGCGAGGGCTACGACCAGGACGAAGTTGACGACTTCCTGGACGAGATCGTCGTCGAACTCCGCCGCCTGAACCAGGAGAACGACGAGCTCCGCAAGAAGCTCGCCGAAGCCGGGTCCAGCGTTCCCGCCAGCGCCGCTGCCGCGCCCGTGGTGGAAAAGGTCCCCGCGCCCGTCAAGGCTGACAAGGACGAAGCCCGCGAGAAGGCCGAGGCCGAAGCCAAGGCTGCCGAAGCGAAGAAGAAGGACGTCCAGCCGGCCGCGCCCGCTGCCGCTGCGCCGGCCGCTCAGGCTTCCGGTTCCACTCCCTCTGCCGAGTCCGCTGCAGGCCTGCTGGCCATGGCCCAGCAGATGCACGACCGCCACGTCGCCGACGGCCAGGCCCAGAAGGACAAGATCATCGCCGAAGCGCAGATCGAAGCCAGCAGCCTCGTCAACGACGCCCAGGAGAAGTCCCGCAAGATCCTCGGCGCACTGGAACAGCAGCGCTCCGTGCTGGAACGCAAGGTGGAACAGCTCCGCGGCTTCGAGCGCGACTACCGCTCCCGCCTGAAGGCCTACATCGAAGGCCAGCTCCGCGACCTCGACGCCCGCGGTTCCGTGGCAACCCCGGAAGTCAGCGAAGCCAACTAGTCCGCTGGCCGGATAGAGTACGTACTTGGAAAAGCCGGTGGCCGAGGATCCCTCGGCCGCCGGCTTCTTCGCATTGACCCCGGTTTTACGAACGAAAGCACCATGACTGACGAACTTGCCGCCGGCGCCGCGCGCCCTGTCCCGCCGTCACCCCGACCCCGCCGCGCCGTGCTGCTGTCCTGGTTCGCCGGATTCGCAGTCTTTGCCTACGTCTTCGACCAACTGACCAAACTCTGGGTGACGTCGAACATGGTGGAGGGCGAACGCATCCCCGTGCTGCCGCCTGTCCTGCACTGGTACTTCATCCGGAACTCGGGAGCCGCCTTTTCCATCGGGGAGAACGTCACCTGGGTGTTCTCCATCATCATGGCCGCCGTCGCCGTCGCCATCCTCTTCCAGGTCCGCAAGCTGGGCTCCGTCTGGTGGGCCCTTGCACTCGGGCTGCTGCTCGGCGGTGCGCTGGGCAACCTGACGGACCGGCTCTTCCGTGAACCCTCCTTCGGCATGGGCCACGTGGTGGATTTCATCCAGCTCCCCAACTTTGCCATCTTCAACATCGCCGATTCCGCCGTGGTCTCCGCCGTGGCCATCATCTGCATCCTGACCCTGCGGGGCATCTCCCTGGACGGCACCCGGGTGCACAACGCACGGAAGGACGACGCCGGAGATGCCTGAGCGGATAGAGGTCGCCGAAGAATTCGCCGGCACCCGCGCGGACGCCGGACTTGCCGGGATCCTCGGAATCTCGCGCTCCGCAGCCGCGGCCCTCATCGCGGAAGGGCATGTGCTGAGCCGTGGCAAACCGTTGGGGAAGTCGGCAAAGCTGGCCGCCGGCGACGTCCTGGAAGTCAGCATCCCGGAGCGGCGTGATCCGCTGGAAGTGGTGGAGGAAGAAGTGGAAGGCCTGAAGATCCTGCTCGACGACGACGACTTCGTGGTGGTCGACAAACCCGTGGGCGTCGCCGCCCACCCCTCGCCCGGCTGGGTCGGCCCCACCGTCGTCGGGGGACTGGCGGGCGCGGGATACCGCATATCCACCTCCGGCGCTCCGGAACGTGCCGGCATCGTCCACCGGCTCGACGTCGGAACTTCCGGCGTCATGGTCGTGGCCAAGACCGAACGGGCGTACACCGCACTCAAGCGGGCCTTTAAGGACCGCACCGTGGACAAGGTGTACCACGCCGTGGTGCAGGGGCTTCCCGATCCGCTGGAGGGCACCATCGACGCGCCCATCGGCCGCCACCCCGGACACGACTGGCGGTTCGCCGTCACTGAGGAGGGGCGCCCGTCGGTCACCCACTACGAGGTGCTGGAAGCGTTCGGCAAGGCCACGCTGGTGGAAGTCCATCTGGAGACCGGCAGGACCCACCAGATCCGGGTCCACTTCTCCGCCCTCCGGCACCCCTGCGCCGGTGACCTGACGTACGGTGCGGACCCCCGCCTCGCGGCCACCCTGGGACTGACCCGTCAGTGGCTCCACGCCCGGGAACTAGGCTTCGACCATCCCGTCACGGGGGAGCGGGTGCGGGTGACCAGCGACTACCCTCAGGACCTTGCCTACGCACTGGAGGTGCTCGGCTCAGGACGTGCCTGAGCCGGGTGGGTTGACCGGCAAGCCGGGAACCCAGCGATTAGAATAGTGCGGTGACTTCCAGCAATGATTCGTTTGTCCACCTGCACACCCACACCGAATATTCCATGCTGGATGGAGCTGCCCGCCTGGGGGAGCTGTTCGACGAGACCGAGCGCCTTGGCATGCCGGCGCTGGCCACCACTGACCACGGCTACCTCTTCGGGGCCTTCGACTTTTGGCAGAAGGCCAAGGCCAAGGGCATCAAGCCCATCATCGGCGTCGAAGCCTACGTAACGCCCGGGACCGCCCGCGGCGACAAGGAACGCGTGCGCTGGGGCGAGGAATCCCAGCGCAAGGACGACGTCTCCGGCGGCGGCTCGTACACCCACATGACGCTGCTCAGCTACAACAACGTGGGCATGCGCAACCTGTTCCGCGCCTCCTCCATCGCGTCCCTGGACTCGGTGTTCGGCAAGTGGCCGCGCCTGGACCGTGAACTGCTGAACACCTACTCCGAAGGCCTCATTGCCACCACCGGCTGTCCTTCCGGCGAGGTCCAGACGCGGCTGCGGCTGGGACAGTACCGCGAGGCCCTCGAAGCCGCGGCAGAGTTCCGTGACATCTTCGGGGCCGAGAACTACTTCTGCGAACTCATGGACCACGGCCTGGACATCGAACGGAGGGTCACCGGCGACCTTCTCCGGCTGGCCAAGGACCTCAACCTGCCGCTGGTGGCCACCAACGACCTCCACTACACCCACGAACACGACGCCAAGGCGCACGAGGCCCTGCTGGCCATCCAGTCCGGCTCCACGCTCCTGGAACCCACCTACGACAACGGCGGGTCCCGGTTCGCGTTCTCCGGCAGCGGCTACTACCTGAAATCGCCCCGCGAAATGCGGGAGCTTTTCCGTGACCACCCGGACGCCTGCGACAACACCCTGCTGATCGCCGAGCGCTGCGAGGTGTCCTTCAACACCGACGCCAACTTCATGCCGCGGTTCCCCTGCCCGCCCGGGGAGGACGAAACCTCCTGGCTGGTCAAGGAAGTGGACAAGGGCCTGCAGTACCGGTACCCCAACGGCGTTCCGGACGAGGTCCGCAAGCAGGCCGACTACGAACTCGGCGTCATCACGTCCATGGGCTTCCCCGGCTACTTCCTGGTGGTGGCCGACTTCATCAACTGGGCCAAGAACAACGGCATCCGCGTGGGTCCCGGCCGTGGCTCCGGTGCAGGCTCCATGGTGGCGTACGCCATGCGCATCACCGACCTCGATCCCCTCCGCCACGGGCTGATCTTCGAACGGTTCCTCAACCCGGACCGTGTTTCCATGCCCGACTTCGACGTCGACTTCGATGATCGGCGCCGCTCCGAGGTCATCGACTATGTGACGCGCAAATACGGTGACGAGCGCGTGGCCATGATCGTCACCTACGGCACCATCAAGACCAAGCAGGCGCTCAAGGACTCCTCCCGCGTGCTGGGCTACCCCTTCAGCATGGGCGAACAGCTGACCAAGGCGCTGCCGCCCGCGGTGATGGCCAAGGACATTCCCCTCGCCGACATCCAGAATCCGGACGCCAAGCGGTACAGCGAGGCAGGCGACTTCCGGCAGCTGATCGCCACCGACCCGGAGGCGGCAAAGGTCTTCGAGACCGCGCTGGGCATCGAGGGCCTGAAGCGCCAGTGGGGAGTGCACGCCGCCGGCGTGATCATGTCCTCGGACCCGATCATCGACGTCATCCCCATCATGCGCCGTTTCCAGGACGGCCAGGTGATCACCCAGTTCGACTACCCGACGTCCGAGGGCCTGGGCCTGATCAAGATGGACTTCCTGGGCCTGCGGAACCTGACGATCATTTCCGATGCGCTTGAGAACATCAAGATGAACCGCGGCATCGACCTGGACCTGGAGAACCTCGAACTCGACGACGCCGCGTCCTACGAATTGCTGGCCCGCGGTGACACCCTGGGCGTGTTCCAGCTCGACGGCGGACCCATGCGGTCCCTGCTCAAGCTCATGAAGCCTGACAACTTCGAAGACATCTCGGCTGTGCTCGCGCTTTACCGGCCGGGTCCCATGGGCGCCAACGCCCACACCGACTACGCCCTGCGCAAAAACGGCATCCAGGAAGTCATCCCCATCCACCCGGAACTTGAGGAGCCCCTCAGGGAGATCCTCGGCGGCACCTTCGGCCTGATCGTGTACCAGGAGCAGGTCATGGCCGTGGCGCAGAAGCTGGCCGGCTACTCGCTTGGCCAGGCAGATATCCTCCGCCGCGCCATGGGCAAGAAGAAGAAGTCCGAACTGGACAAGCAGTTCGCCGGCTTCTCCCAGGGCATGCAGGACAACGGCTATTCGATGGAAGCCGTGAAGACCCTCTGGGACATTCTGCTCCCGTTCTCCGACTACGCCTTCAATAAGGCCCACTCGGCAGCGTACGGGGTGATCTCCTACTGGACGGCATACCTTAAGGCGCACTACGCCCCGGAGTACATGGCCGCGCTGCTTACGTCCGTGGGCGACGACAAGGACAAGTCCGCGATCTACCTGAACGAATGCCGCCGCATGGGCATCACCGTGCTCCCGCCGGACGTCAACGAATCCGCGTTGAACTTCACCCCGGTGGGCAATGACATCCGCTTCGGCATGGGGGCCATCCGCAACGTCGGCGTCAACGCCGTGGAAGCCATGGTGGCGGCCCGCGAAAGCGAAGGTGCCTTCACCTCGTTCAAGGACTACCTGATGAAGGTCCCCGCGGTGGTCTGCAACAAACGGACCATCGAATCCCTTATCAAGTCAGGGGCCTTCGATTCGCTCGGCCACCACCGCCGCGCCTTGGCGATGATCCATGAAGAGGCCATCGATTCCGTCATCACCCTCAAGCGCAATGAGGCGATCGGCCAGTTCGACCTCTTCGCCGGGTTTGAGGAGGCGGAGTCCGAGGCCTCCCTGAGCATCGAGATCCCGGACCTGCCCGAATGGGAAAAGAAAGACAAACTGTCCTTCGAACGCGACATGCTGGGCCTCTACGTCTCCGACCACCCGCTCCAGGGCCTGGAAGGGCTGCTGAGCCAGCACGCGGAGATGAGCATCACCACCATCCTGGGCGAGGACGGCCCGCAGGACGGTGCCATCATCACCATCGCCGGCATGATCACGTCTCTGAGCCGGCGCATCGCCAAAGCGAGCGGCAACGCCTATGCCCGCGCCGAGGTGGAGGACCTGGGCGGTTCCATCGAGGTGATGTTCTTCGGCCAGGTTTACGGACCCATCGCCTCCGTGCTGGCCGAGGACCTGATCGTGGTGGTCAAAGGCCGGCTGCAGAAGCGTGATGACGGCGCCATCACCCTGAACTGCATGGAACTGTCCGTCCCGGACCTCAGCGAGGGCCTGAACGGGCCGCTGGTCATCACCATGCCCACTCACAAGGCCACCGAGGCAGTGGTCACCGAGCTGGGCGACGTGCTGCGCACGCACCGGGGCAACTCCGAAGTCCGGCTGCACCTGCAGGGCGACACCCGCACGGAAATCATGGGCCTGCCCGTCCACCTGCGGGTGAACCCCAGCCCGTCGCTGTTCGGCGACCTCAAGGTCCTGCTGGGCCCGGCCTGCCTGGACGCCTGAACCAAACACCTCGCAAAGACGCGGACGACGGCGGGAAGCACCTCCCGCCGTCGTCCGCGTCTTTCATGCCGGGCTGGTTGCGCCGGGGTCAGATTTCGTAGTCAAGCGGCATCGGCTGCCCGTAGGCGCCGCCGTGGTAGAGCAGGGGCGAGCCATCGCCGCCTACCTGGCCGTCGACCACCTGGACCACCACGACCGCGTTGTTCTCGAACGACAGGCGCATCTGCACCTCGCCGATCAGCCATCCGGCAACGTCCTTGAGCACGGGCACCCCGTGCGGGCCGGTTTCCCAGTGATCGCCCTCGAACCTGTTCCCGGCGCCAGAGAAACGGGCGGCCAACTGCTGGTTTTCCAGGCCCAGCATGTGCACCCCGAGGTAGGTGGTATTGGCCACCGCGGGCCATGACCGGGAACTGCGGGCCATGTTGAAGGTGAAGCGCGGCGGCCGTGCGGAGAGCGATGCCACGACGGTGGCCGTGAAGCCGTACGGCTCGTCCTGGTAGTTCACCGTGATGATGGCCACTCCGGCAGCATGGCGCCGGAACATCTCCTTGAACGTCCGTTCGAACGGCGCGTTGTCTTCGGTCACCCGGAACTCCTGAAACTGGACGGATTACTGCTTTCCCCTAAGCCTATTGTCCGCCCGCGCCGGCAAGGCAACAGCGGCAGGGGCCCGCAGCCCGCGGTGTGTCCGCAGGAACAACTGTTAAGGTTTGTGGCATGACGATTCTCTCCCGCCGGGACCTGCCGCGCCTGCCGTGGCTCCTCTTCGCCGTCCCCGCGGCCGCCGGAATCCCGGCCGGAATCCTGTGGTGGGTCCTGGCGCCGGGCGGGCTGAACCTCATCACGCGCGACCCGGCACTTGCCACCGGCTCCAACCCGTCGGTGTGGCTGCCGCGGGACCTGACCCTGGCGGGCCTGATGATCCTTGCGGGATGCCTCCTCGCCGTCTTCGTGGCGGACCGGCGCCGGGCCAGGCCGGAAGCGTCGGTTGTCCTGGCGCTGGCCGGCGCGCTGGCGGGCAGCCTTCTGGCCTGGCAGGCGGGCATGCTCGCCGCCAGGCTGTGGGGCGCCCCGGTGGACGCCTCGATGAACGCCAGCATCGCGTTCTCGCTGCGCGCCCTGCCGGTCCTGCTGGTCTGGCCGGCAGCCACCGCCATTTCGGTGTTCGTGCTGGAGCTGCTGGACCAGCTGGGCCGCAAACCGGACGTGGCCGGGCATCCCGCGGCGGACCCGGCTTCCGGCAGAGGCCGCAACGCCCCGTAAAATGGACCGGTGACCATTTCATCGGAGTTTCCTGCCACCAATGCCACTGCCGTGAACTTCCGGACTGTCGACGTCCGGGGCCGGAACTTGACCCTCGCCGGACTGAGGGCTGCGGTTCCCCGTGCACAGGGCCATACGGTGGCGGACGCCGAGGAGAAGGTCCTCGACATCATCGCCGCAGTCCGGGAACGCGGCTTCGAAGCCCTCGCCGAACTAGCGCAGCGGTTCGACGGGGTGGACCAGGCGCACCCGCGCGTCCCGGCTGACGCCATTGCGGCCGCCCTGGAGGCTCTGGACCCGGCGGTGCGCCGCGCCCTGGAGGAATCCATCCGGCGGGCCCGGGTGTTCGCCGACGGGCAGCGCCCCCGCTACGTGGACGTTGAACTTGGCGACGGCGCCGTGGTCAGCCAGAACTGGGTTCCCGTGGGACGGGTTGGCCTCTACGTTCCAGGCGGCCTGGCCGTGTACCCGTCGTCGGTAGTGATGAACGTGGTGCCCGCGCTGGCAGCCGGCGTGGAATCCATAGCCCTCGCCTCGCCGCCGCAGAAGGAATTCGGCGGCCTGCCGCACCCCACCATCCTTGCTGCGGCAGCCCTGCTGGGAATCACCGAGGTCTACGCCATCGGCGGGGCCCAGGCCATCGCCTCGTTTGCCTACGGCCTGCCGGCCACTGACGCCGGCCCGGCGCTGGAACCGGTGGACGTGGTGACCGGTCCCGGCAACATCTTCGTGGCCACCGCCAAGCGCCTGGTCAAGGGTGTCGTGGGAATTGACTCCGAGGCCGGCACCACGGAGATCGCCATCCTTGCCGATTCCACCGCCCAGCCCGCACTGGTCGCCGCCGACCTGATCAGCCAGGCCGAACACGATCCCCAGGCGGCATCCGTCCTGATCACCGATTCCGAGGACCTTGCCTCCGCCGTGCGCGCTGAGCTTGACCTGCAGGCGGCCGCCACCAAGCACTCCGACCGGGTCCGGCAGGCGCTCTCCGGCCCCCAGTCGGGGGTGGTCCTGGTGGACGGCCTGGACCAGGGAATCGCCGCGTGTGACGCCTACGCGGCTGAACACCTGGAAATCATGACCGCCGATGCCCCTGCCGTCGCGGCCCGGATCCGCAACGCGGGCGCCATATTCGTGGGGGACTACAGCCCGGTCAGCCTGGGCGATTACTGTGCAGGTTCGAACCACGTGCTGCCCACCAGCGGAACGGCGGCGTTCTCCTCCGGGCTCAACGTCACCACTTTCCTGCGCGCCATCCAGGTGGTGAACTACAGCCGGGACGCCTTGGCCGAAGTCAGCAGCCACATCGTCAGCCTCTCGCGGGCGGAGGACCTGCCGGCGCACGGCGACGCCGTCACGGCGCGGTTCCGGGAAGCCGCGGCAGGCGCCTGAAACCAGGCTTCATTACTACATGTAGTTGCGCGGTTACTACATGTAGTTGCGCGGTTACTACATGTAGTAATGACAGGCTTGTTATTCGGTGCCCGGCGGCCGTAAACTGGACTACGCCCGGGCACCGGACCGCGCCGGGCTGCGAACCTGCACTTATTGGGCACTGCGAGGAGGGGCACCATGTACTGTCCGTTCTGCCGCAATCCCGACTCCCGGGTGGTTGACAGCCGGATGGCGGACGACGGTTCGTCCATCCGCCGGCGCCGGCAGTGCCCCGAATGCGGCCGCCGGTTCACCACTGTGGAAACAACCAGCCTCTCCGTTATCAAACGGTCAGGTGTTGGCGAGCCGTTCAGCCGCAGCAAGGTGATCAACGGCGTCCGCAAGGCCTGCCAGGGACGCCCTGTCAGCGAAGACGACCTCGCCATGCTGGCGCAGGAAGTCGAAGAACAGATCCGCGCCTCCGGGGCTGCAGAGATCGACGCCCATGAAGTGGGCCTGGTCATCCTCGGACCGCTGCAGAAGCTGGATGAGGTTGCGTACCTGCGTTTCGCGAGTGTCTACCAGGCCTTCGAATCCCTGGAGGACTTCGAAGCCGCCATCGCGGTGCTCCGCCGGGAAGCGGCCGAAGGTTCCACCACCGTGGCTGCCGGCAAGCGCAACCCGCAAAAGTCCACCCTCTAGTCTTCCGGCGGCAGCTGCGGAGGGGAAGCCGCAGCTGCCGCCGGTATCCATTGGCAGGCCACAGCAGGCCGTGAGCCCTAAACGCAGAACGCCCTTCCGCGGGGAAGGGCGTTCTGCGTTTAAGAGGCCGGGCGCACTGTGGCCGCCGGCCTATTTCGCCAGCTTGTGCTGCAGCGCGATCTCCACTGCCGCACCAACGATCCCTGCCTCGTTCCGGAGGACGGCCGGGACGATGGGGGTCCGGAGCTTGAGGTTGGGCAGGTACTCGTCGGCGCGCTTGGAGATGCCGCCGCCCACAATGAACAGTTCGGGGGAGAACAGGAACTCGACGTGGGAGAAGTAACGCTGCAGCAGCACACTGTACTCGTCCCAGGACAACCCGTCCCGTTCGCGCGCCACCGCCGACGCCTTGGTCTCGGCGTCGAACCCGTCGATTTCCAGGTGGCCCAGCTCCGCGTTGGGGACGAGCTTGCCGTCGAAGATGAACGCCGAGCCGATTCCCGTGCCGAGGGTGATCACCAGGACCGTCCCCTTCACGCCTTCACCCGCGCCGTAGCGGGCTTCGGCCAGGCCGGCAGCATCGGCGTCGTTAATGACCTCCACCGGGCGGCCCAGACGGGCGGTGAGCAGGGCGTCGATGTCGGTGTCGAGCCAGCTCTTGTCCACGTTCGCGGCCGAGTGCACCACACCGTGCTGGATGATGCCGGGAAAGGTAACGCCGATAGGTGAACCGGCCGCAGGGGCTTCCGGGCGGGCCGAGAGTTCAGCCACCACCAGGGCAACTGCTTCGGCCACCGCTTCCGGAGTTGCCGGCTGCGGGGTGGGCACCCGGAACCTGTCGCCGAGCAGTTTGCCCTTCTTCAGGTCGACGATGCCGCCCTTGATTCCCGTGCCTCCGATGTCGATGCCGATCAGCGGGGCATTCTTGTGCGACTTTTCGTCCTTCTTGGCCAATGGGTTTCCGTTCGTGGCTGGGGCGGGCAGGGAGCCGGGCCGGTGCGCCCGGTGATGCGGAGCGTTCAGACGTCCGCGTCGGGTCAGGGCAGGGTCAGGATTTCGGCGCCGGTCTCGGTGACCAGCAGCGTGTGTTCGAACTGGGCGGTGCGTTTGCGGTCCCGGGTCACCACGGTCCAGTCATCGGCCCACATGTCCCATTCCACGGTGCCCAGGGTCAGCATGGGTTCGATGGTGAAGACCATGCCGGCCTGGATCACGGTGTTGTAGGCAGGGGCGGCATCGTAGTGGGGGATGATGAGCCCGGTGTGGAAGGCTTCACCCACGCCGTGGCCGGTGAAATCGCGCACCACGCCGTAGCCGAAGCGCTTGGCGTAGGACTGGATGGCGCGGCCGATGACGTTGATCTCACGGCCGGGGGCCACGGCCTTGATGGCCCTGTTCAGGGACTCCCGGGTCCGTTCCACCAGCAGCCGGGATTCCTCATCCACGTCACCCACCAGGAAGGTGTAGTTCGTGTCGCCGTGGACGCCGTTGATGAACGCGGTGATGTCGATGTTGATGATGTCGCCGTCCTGCACCACGGTGCTGTCCGGGATGCCGTGGCAGATCACCTCGTTCAGCGAGGAGCACAGCGACTTCGGGAAGCCCCGGTATCCCAGGGTGGACGGGTACGCGTGGTGGTCCAGCAGGAACTCGTGGCCCACCTTGTCCAGCTGGTCCGTGGTGACGCCGGGCTGGATGTGCTTTCCCACTTCAACAATGGCCTGCGCCGCGATACTGCCCGCAATGCGGATCTTCTCGACCGTTTCGGCGGATTTCACTTCCGAGCCAGTGAATTTCGCGGGGGCAGGCTTGCCCACGTACTCCGGGCGCGGGATGGACGCCGGGACGGGAAGCTGCGGGCTGACGGCGCCGGGGGTGAGGGTGCCGATGGGTGCAGTCGAGGCGAGGGAAGGCATAGATTGATCATATAAGGCAGCACAGAACGCCGAACAACCGCCGGGCCGGGCCGGCAGGCGCGGGAATCAAGGTTACGCGGACCGCGCTCCGGCCCACCGGCAGAACGAAGGAGCAGCGATGCCCGAGTACTGGTACAACGTCAACACCCATGAGGTGGAAGAGGACCGGCTCTCCGACTGGAGCCAGCTGATCGGCCCGTACAAGACCAGGGAAGAAGCCGAGCACGCCATCGAAAAGGTCCGCGCCCGCAACGAGGCCTGGGAAAAGGACGACGACGACTGACCGGAGGGTGCGCGGCTAGAAGGAGTGTTCCGGGCCGGGGAACTGCCCGGACCGGACGTCCTCGCCGTAGGCCGTGGCGGCCTCCATGAGCGTACTGCGCAGGTCCGCGTACTGCTTGACGAACTTCGCCATCCGGCCGCCGCGGAGGCCGGCCATGTCCTGCCACACCAGCACCTGGCCGGTGGTTTCCTTGCCCGCCCCGATGCCCACCGTGGGGACATCGACGGCGGCGTCCACGGCTGCGGCCGTTTCGGCCGGGACCATTTCCATCAGGACGCAGAACGCGCCCGCGTCGGCGAGGGCCACGGCGTCGTCGATCAGCCGCCGGGCATCATCTCCGCGGCCCTGCACCCGGTAGCCGCCCAGGGCGTGTTCGCTCTGCGGCGTGAAACCGATGTGGGCCATGACCGGGACGCCGGCCTGGACCATGGCCCGGACCGTCGGCGCGTAGAAGGCGCCGCCTTCGATCTTGACCGCGTGGGCCAGCCCTTCCTTCAGGAACCTGACGCCGGTGGCCACTGCCTGCTCGGCCGAGACTTCATAACTGCCGAACGGCAGGTCCGCCACCACCAGGGCGCGCTTGGCCGTCCGGGCCACTGCACGGCACAGGGGGAGCAGTTCATCCACGGTGACGGGCAGCGACGTCTCGTTGCCGAACACATTGTTGGACGCGGAGTCACCCACCAGCAGGACCTCGATGCCGGCGGCGTCGAAAATCTCCGCCGTGTACTGGTCGTAGGCCGTCAGCATGGCAAAGCGCGTCCCCTCCCGCTTGGCCTGCTGGAGGTGGTGGATGCGGACTTTGGCGGGCTTCCGTTCGGGGGCTTGCCCCTGCGGGGCCGGTCCGTTGCCGTAGGGGGCGGGTACTTCGGTGGACGCGCGGGATTCGGAGCTGTTGGAGGCCATGGGATGAGCGTAGTGCGGTACCGGCCGTCCTAGCTACCGCGGTGCCCACCGCCTGCCGGTGATTACTGTCATAGCCGGGCGGGGCGGAATGCGGGAGCCCCAGGCCCGGTGCCTGCTGCAGCGGCAGCAGGCACGCCAGGTTAATGCTGTGTTACGCACGGCGCAGGGTCACGCATCGGTGCCGAATGCTTAGTACAGTGTTTGTGAACTGCTCCCGGCGTCCCCTTTTGCCTGGCCCCGGAGCATGGACGTTGACCGGAGAAGAGGCCTTCATGGACCGCCAGCAAGAATTTGTCCTGCGCACAATCGAAGAGCGCGACGTACGTTTCGTGCGCCTGTGGTTCACCGACGTCGTGGGTTCGCTGAAGTCCGTGGCGCTGGCACCGGCCGAGGTGGAGGGCGCCTTCGAGGAAGGCCTCGGCTTCGACGGATCCTCCATTGAAGGCCTGGCCCGCGTCTTTGAGTCGGACATGCTGCTGCAGCCGGACCCCGCAACCTTCCAGATCCTGCCGTGGCGTGGCGAGACCGAGCAGACCTCCCGCATGTTCTGCGACATCCTGACACCCGACGGCGAGCCCTCCACCGCCGATCCGCGCAACGTCCTCAAGCGGACTCTTGCCAAGGCCGCGGACATGGGATTCACCTGCTACACGCATCCCGAAATCGAGTTCTACCTGCTCAAGTCCCAGGAACCGGGCCCGGACGGCGCGCCGGTCCCGGTGGACGAGGGCGGCTACTTCGACCACGTCCCCGGCGGCGTGGCCCAGGACTTCCGCCGCACCGCCGTCACCATGCTGGAATCGGTGGGAATCTCGGTGGAGTTCAGCCACCACGAGGGCGGTCCCGGCCAGAACGAGATCGACCTGCGCTACGCTGACGCGCTGCAGACTGCGGACAACATCATGACCTTCCGCACGGTCATCAAGGAGGTGGCCCTGCAACAGGGGACCTACGCCACCTTCATGCCCAAGCCGTTCACCGCCCACCCCGGTTCCGGCATGCACACGCACTTCTCGCTGTTCGAAGGCGACAGCAACGCATTCTTTGAAGCAGGTGCGGAGTACCAGCTCTCCAAGACGGCCCGCCAGTTCATCGCCGGGATCCTCAAGCACGCGCCGGAATTCACCGCCGTCACCAACCAGTTCGTGAACTCCTACAAGCGGCTGTGGGGCGGCGGCGAGGCGCCCAGCTACCTCAGCTGGGGCCACAACAACCGCTCTGCCCTGGTCCGCGTGCCCCTGTACAAGCCGGGCAAGGGCCAGTCTGCCCGGATCGAGTACCGCGGCATCGACTCGGCCGCCAACCCGTACCTCGCCTACGCCGTGCTCCTGGGCGCCGGCCTCAAGGGCATCGAGGAGGGCTATGACCTTCCGGCCGCCGCCGAGGACGATGTCTGGTCGCTGAGCTCCGCGGAACGCCGGGCCATGGGGCACGATCCCCTGCCCGCAAGCCTGCACGACGCCATCCGGACCATGGAGGACTCGGAACTGATGCCGCAGATCCTGGGCGAGCAGGTGTACGAGCACTTCCTGCGCAACAAGCGCGCCGAGTGGCAGGATTACCGGCTGCAGGTGACGCCCTACGAGCTGCAGCGCAACCTCGGCATTCTCTAGGCAGCCGGCGTGAGCCTGGCACGCCGCCTCATCGCGGCAGGATTCAGCGACCTGGAAAAGGGCGAACGCTTCCTGGCGGCCCGCGAGCTGGAGGGACTGGACCAGGACACGCTGTTCTCCGGGCTGCAGTTGGCGGCGAGCCCCGACGCGGCACTGCAGTCCCTGGTGCGGCTGATCGAGAAGCATCCTGACCTGCGTTCCCTGGCCGTGGCGGATTCCGAAGCCAGTGAGCCGCTGTACCGGGTGCTGGGTGCCTCCGAGGCGCTGGGCGAGTTCCTGATCCGGCACCCGGAACACCTGGACGCCTTCGAGGTCCGCACCAGCCCGGAGCCGCTCCCTGCGGACCCGGCGGACCTGCGCGCCACGCTGCTGCGCTCGGTAGGGGCGGATCCGCGCGCCGCCCGGCCTGTGGCCGCCGCTACCGGCCCTGATGCCTACACCGCCCTGCGGACGGCCTACCGCAGGGGAGTGGTGGACCTGGCCATCAAGGATCTCTGTGCGGCCGATCCGCTGGACTTCCTTCCCGCCGTCGGCGGCGAACTCGCCGACCTCGCCGGTGCCGCCATTGAGGCTGCCCTGGCCGTGGCCCGCGCGGAAGCGGCGGACCAGTTCGGCGCAACGGACGTGGCCGACGTCGGGCTCGCCGTGATTGGCATGGGCAAATGCGGCGCCCGTGAACTGAACTACATCTCCGACGTCGATGTCATTTACGTCGTGGATCCGGGCGGCATGGAGGATGCCCGGGCCAATACCATCGGCACGGCCCTGGCCAGCGGCATATCCCGGGCCATCTCCTCGGTGGCCCGCGAACCCGGGCTGTGGGAGGTCGACGCGAACCTGCGGCCCGAGGGCAAGTCCGGGCCGCTGGTGCGCACGCTGGCATCCCATGAGGCCTACTATGCGCGCTGGGCTGAAAGCTGGGAGTTCCAGGCCCTGCTCAAGGCCCGGAGCATTGCCGGGGACGCGGACCTTGGCCGCCGGTACGAGGAAGCGGTGGCTCCGCTGATCTGGAGCTCGGCCGGCAGGGACGGGTTCGTCGAATCGGTGCAGGCCATGCGCCGCAGGGTCACTGAGCACATCCCGGCCGCCGAAGAGCAGCGGCAAATCAAGCTGGGCCGTGGCGGCCTGCGGGACGTGGAGTTCACGGTCCAGCTGCTGCAGCTGGTCCACGGCAAGGCAGATGAGACCCTGCGACGGCGGGACACCACGTCGGCGATCGCCGCCCTGTCCGCGGGTGGTTACATTGGCCGCGCCGACGCCGCCGCGTTCGACAACGCCTACCGCTACCTGAGGCTCCTGGAACACCGGATCCAGCTGTTCCAGCTGCGCCGCACGCACTTGATGCCGGTGGCCGAGCCTGCACTGCGGGCCTTGGCCAAAGCGGTGCTGGGCCCGTTCTCCACTGAACGGCCCCACCCGGATGCCCTGCTGTCCGCCTGGCAGAAGACCAAGCGTTCAGTCCGCGAGCTCCACGAGCGCATCTTCTACCGGCCGCTGCTGAACACGGCAGCCAAGCTGAGCAGCGAGGATGCCAGGCTGACGCCCGAGGCTGCGCAGGGCCGGCTTGCCGCGCTGGGCTACCGCGACCCGCAGGGTGCGATGCGGCATATCGAGGCGCTCACCGCAGGTGTGAGCCGCCGGGCTGCCCTGCAGCGCCAGCTGCTGCCCATCCTCCTCGACTGGCTGGCGGAGGGAGTTGATCCCGACGCCGGCCTGCTGGCCTTCCGGCGCGTCAGTGAGGCCCTGGGGACCACCCACTGGTACCTCGGCCTGCTGCGTGACTCCAACGCAGCGGCTGAGCGGCTCTGCCACATGCTCTCCAACTCCCGGCTGATCTCGGACCTGCTGGAGGTGTCGCCGGAGTCGGTGGCGTGGCTGGGGCAGGACAAGGACCTGGTTCCGGTGTCCTTTGAGGCGCAGTGGCAGGAAATCACCTCCAAAATGTCACGGCACTCGGACCCCGAAAGTGCCATGCGCCTGATCAGGCTCATCCGCCGGCGGGAAATCCTGCGCATTGCCGTGGCCGATTCCGCCGGCTTGCTGGACCAGGAACAGGTGGGTTCGGCCCTGGCGGACACGGACCGTGCCGCCGTCCTGGGCGCGTTGCGGGTTGCCGAGGGCATCGTCGCCGCCCACGGCCCGCTGAAGACGACCGTGCTGGTGGTGGCCATGGGACGCCAGGGCGGGCGGGAGATCGGATACGGCTCCGACGCTGACGTCATGTACGTGCACCGCGCGCTGCCCGGATTTTCCGAGGCGGAAGCCCAGGAACAGGCCGTCAGGATCGTCGCGAAGGTGTCCAGCCTGCTGACGCAGCCCCTGAAGCCTGCCATCATGGCCGAGCGGGTGCTGCAGATGGACGCCGACCTGCGCCCGGAAGGCAAGAACGGGGCCATGGTCCGGTCCCTGGAGTCCTACGCCGAGTACTACCGCCGCTGGTCGCTGATCTGGGAGGCTCAGGCGCTGCTGCGGGCACGGCCCATGGCCGGCAACGACGCCCTCGCCGAGGACTTCCTGGCCCTGATTGATCCCATCCGCTATCCGGACGAGGTCTCGGCCCACGACGTGCGCGAAATCCGCCGCATCAAGGCCCGGGTGGAATCCGAACGCCTGCCACGGGGAGCGGACCCCGCCCGCCACCTGAAGCTGGGCCGCGGCGGCCTGAGCGACGTCGAATGGCTGGTCCAGCTGCTCCAGCTCGAGCACGCCGGTAAACACCCGCAGCTGCGGACCACCTCCACCTTGCCCGCCCTGGAGGCGGCCGCGGAGCTGGGGCTGCTGGACGGCGACGATGCAGACCTGCTGGGCCAGGCCTGGCGGCTTGCGAGCAGGATCAGGTCCGCGAATGTGATCTGGAACGGGAAGGCCTCGGATCTCCTGCCTTCGTCCCGCCGGGACCTGGAAGCAGTCGCGCGGTGGTGCGGTTACGAGCCCGGGCAGGCCGCTGCGCTGGAAGAGGATTACCTGCGGGTCAGCCGGCGGGCCAGGGCGGTGTTCGAGCGGGTGTTCTACGGACACTGACCGCAGGCGGCAGGGCACAATGCTGTAACAGCGGCGGGCCCGTATTGCGCCGGGAAAGCGTTTATCCCATGATGTGGAATGGCGGTGTTCTTCAACCTTGTTGGGGGGAAGGCTCGAACAGTCTTCGTCTCGGGGGGCATTCGTCAGGAGGCCTGGCTCCCGGTCTCAGCACGTCTGGAGCCGGGCCTCCACCTTTGAGTCCTTTTGTCCGCGGCTTTCCCGGCCCGGACATGCGAAAAGGCGGCCACCGGAACACCGGTGGCCGCCTTTTCCGTCTCAACTGCGGCCTGGCCTTTTACAGGACAGGACGGGCTGCTGACTAGACGCCGTAGTAGAGCTCGAACTCGTAGGGGTTCGGGCGCAGCGACAGCGGACGGATCTCGTTCTCGTACTTGTACTCGATCCAGGTGTCGATCAGGTCCTGGGTGAAGACGCCGCCGGCCTGCAGGAACTCGTTGTCCTCGCGCAGGGCCTCCAAGGCTTCCTCGAGCGTGCCGGGGGCCTTGGGGATGTCCTTGGCTTCCTCTGCGGGCAGTTCGTAGAGGTCCTTGTCGATCGGAGCCGGCGGCTCGATGCGGTTGCGGATGCCGTCGATGCCGGCCATCAGCTGGGCAGCGAAGGCCAGGTACGGGTTGGAGGAGGGGTCCGGTGCGCGGAACTCGATGCGCTTGGCCTTGGGGTTGGAACCGGTGATCGGGATGCGGATACCTGCGGAGCGGTTGCCCTGCGAGTAGACCATGTTGACCGGAGCTTCGAAGCCCTTGACCAAGCGGCGGTAGGAGTTCACCGTCGGGTTGGTGAAGGCCAGGACGGCGGAGGCGTGCTTCAGCAGGCCGCCGATGTACCAGCGGGCGGTGTCGGACAGGCCGGCGTAGCCCTTCTCGTCGTAGAAGAGCGGCTCGCCACCGTTCCACAGCGACTGGTGGCAGTGCATGCCCGAGCCGTTGTCACCGAAGACCGGCTTCGGCATGAAGGTCACCGACTTGCCCCAGGCGTCCGCGGTGTTCTTGATGACGTACTTGAACTTCTGCAGGTCATCGGCGGCGTGGGTGAGGGTGGTGAACTTGTAGTTGATCTCGGCCTGGCCGGCGGATCCAACTTCGTGGTGGCTGCGCTCGACCTCGAGGCCGGCTTCGTCCAGGGCAACACACATGGCGTCGCGCAGGTCAGCCTGCTTGTCCGTGGGGGAGACCGGGAAGTAGCCGCCCTTGACGGGGGTCTTGTAGCCGAGGTTGCCGCCCTCTTCCTCGCGGCCGGTGTTCCAGTGTGCTTCCTCGGAATCGATCTTGTAGAAGCTGCCCTCGGGGGAGGACTGGTACTGGACGTTGTCGAAGACGAAGAACTCAGCCTCGGGAGCGAAGAACGCGGTGTCGGCGATGCCGGTGGAAGCCAGGTAGGCTTCGGCCTTCTCGGCCACGCCGCGGGGATCGCGGTGGTAGGGATCGCCGGTGCGGGGGTTCACGATGGAGAAGTTCAGCGCAAGGGTCTTTTCCATGCGGAACGTGTCCAGGAACGCGGTGGTCACGTCGGGGATCAGCTGCATGTCCGATTCGGCAATGCCCTGGAAACCGCGGATGGAGGAACCGTCGAAGAGCTGGCCGTTGACGAAGAAGTCAGCGTCAACGCTCTTGGCCGGGACGTTGAAGTGCTGCTGGACGCCGGGGAGATCGGTGAAGCGGATATCGACGAACTTTACATCTTCGTCCTTGATGAACTTGAGGACTTCGTCCGCAGTCTTGAACATCTATGCTCCTAACGCATATGTGAATATCTGGCCGCAGCCATCTGATCCAGCGCAATCCGAAAGCAGGGAAGACGCAAGGTTTTCCCTGCCGTGGCCCTGCCGCAGAATACCTGCCGGGGAGATTGCTTGAAACTGCTAACAGCCTATGGACGCGGCATTTCCCGTCCGTGTCCGCATTGTTTCGGGCAGGTTACAGAATGCCCTGTTATGGCAACGCTATCGGCAGTCCACACTGTGGTCTAACCCTATCCGGGATGTGGGCGCAGCGGGAAGGCCGGAGCGCCGGGCCATCGCCGGTAAACTTGGACGGTGGTAGATCGCAAAGACCTTGGTTCCTGGCTCAGCGGACCGGATACGTCCGGCATCTCGAAGTACCCGGGCGAGCGGCTGGGCCTTCCCGAATTGGGGCCCGGATCCATTGCCCGCGCGGGCCGGCGCATCGTCGCGATCATGATCGACTGGGGCATCGCCCTGCTGATCAGCAACTTCGCTTTCGGCGGTGACTCCTGGGCCACCCTTGCGGTCTTCGCCGTCGAACAGATCCTGCTGGTAGGCACGCTGGGCTACAGCATCGGCCACCGTGCAGTGGGGATAGCGGTGGTGCGCCCCGGCGGCGGCACCCCGGGTCCTCTGGCCGCCCTGGTGCGTGCCGTGCTGCTGTGCCTCGTGATCCCGGCGGTGATCTTCGACCCCGACCAGCGTGGCCTTCACGACAAGGCGATGAACACCCTGCTCATCCGCCGCTGACATCCTCCGGCTGCGGGCATCCCGGACGGCAGGCCGGGGCTCAGATGCGGCTCTGTTCCCTGTCGTCATCCAGCCCAGGCCGTGCGGCGTCCGGCTGTACCGTGGCCCCGTCGGCGGCAGCCAGGAAACCCCGCTTGCCCGCCCACGCCTCGAACAGGATGGTGGCGAAGGGGAAGACGGCGGACAGCCCGGCGAAGACGGCCACTATGAACGGCCACCGCTGGACCCGCCACAGGACCAGCGCCGTGACGCCGTAGCCGATGAACAGGGCGCCGTGGATGGGTCCTGCCACCTGCACCCCGATCTCCGTGGTCCCTGCCACCCACTTGAAGTACATCCCGATCAGCAGTGCAGCCCAACTGAAGGCTTCGGCGACCGCAAGGATGCGGAAAGTACGGATGGCTGCGTTCCTGAAGGTCATGGCGGTGTCCTGTCCTGGGCCCGGACGCATGGCCGGGTGTCCGGAAAATTGGTGTGGGGCATGGGCGGGCGTCCCGCGCGCAGCGGCAGCGCGCCGGGCCAAGGAAAACGCCCCGGCCGTCGGCTGGAAGGCCGGAACCGGGGCGTCTCAGGGGTTCAGCGTCCGCGGTTGGGACGTGCCTTGTAAGGGTCGATGCCCTTAGGGATGGGGAGCTTGTTCCCCAGCGACGCGATCCGCTTTGACACCGCGTTGACCTCAAGTTTGGTCAGTTCGTTCTTCATCTTGCCCATCTTCTTGGCCACCTGGCTGATGGGAACCTGGCCCTCGCCCCTGCCGCTCTCAATGACATGCACAGTGACGTTTGGAAGGATGCGGGCCAGGCGCTTCCGCTCGGCGTCGAGCAGGGGCTTCACGCGGTGGGTGGGGCCTTCGCTGACCAGGACGACGCCGGGACGGCCGATGGCGCGGAACACCGCGTCCTGGGTCCGCGGGTTCACGGCGACAGGCTGTTCTTCGGTGATCCAGCCGCGGCGGAGGGTGCCGAGCGCGGCTCCTGAGGCGCCGGGCTGGTCCTCGATCTGCGCGAAAGCGGCGCGTTCTGCCCGCCGGGACAGAATGAGGGTGGCACCCAGAAGGCCCAGCGGGATGCCGATGATGAGGCCGGTGATCCAGTTCTCGAGCCAGAAGCCCACCAGGAAGCTGACCGCCACAACACCCAGGAAGACCAGCAGCATCAGCCACGGGACCATGGGGTCGTGGCGGCGGGTCATGTTGAAGACCTCGCCGATCTGCTTGAGGCGGCTGGGCTTCTTGGCCTTCGCCTCTTTGGGCTTGCGGGAGAACAGCCCGCGCTTCGCCGCGCTGGAGTCCGCCGGGGTGGAGTTGCTGGAGTCAGTGGATTTCGCCATAGTGCCTCAATTCTACGTGACCAAAGGCCAAGGGCCGGACGCCGGGAAGATCCGGTGTCCGGCCCTTGCAGGCGCTGCGGGAACCTGTCAGGGGCGCCCGGCCAGGAGGGTGGCTGCTTCCTGGCGGGTGGTGCCGGAGTCCTGGATGCCGTCGGCGATGTGGGCGAGGTTGGCGGGGATGTCGCGGCCTTTTTTGCGCATGGCGGTGGCCCAGAGGCGGCCGGCGCGGTAGGAGGAGCGGACCAGGGGGCCGGACATGACGCCGAGGAAGCCGATGTCTTCGGCTTCGTGCTGCAGGTCGAGGAATTCCTGGGGTTTGACCCAGCGGTCCACGGGCAGGTGCCGTTCGGAGGGGCGCAGGTATTGGGTGATGGTGATCAGGTCGCAGCCTGCGGCGTGGAGGTCGGCCAGGGCTTCGCTGATTTCCTCGCGGGTTTCGCCCATGCCCAGGATCAGGTTGGATTTGGTGACCATCCCGTGGTTGCGGCCCTGGGTGATGACGTCGAGGGAGCGTTCGTAGCGGAACGCGGGGCGGATGCGCTTGAAGATCCGGGGGACGGTTTCGACGTTGTGGGCGAAGACCTCGGGCTGGGAGTCGCAGATCGCCGCGATGTGGTCGGGGTTGCCGGAGAAGTCGGGGATGAGCAGTTCGACGCCTGTGCCGGGGTTCAGTTCGTGGATCTTACGGACGGTTTCGGCGTAGAGCCAGACGCCTTCGTCCTCGAGGTCGTCGCGGGCCACGCCGGTGACGGTGGCGTAGCGCAGATTCATGGATTGGACGGAGCGGGCCACCTTGGTGGGTTCGAACCGGTCCAGGGGTGAGGGTTTGCCGGTGTCGATCTGGCAGAAGTCGCAGCGGCGGGTGCATTCGGAGCCGCCGATCAGGAAGGTCGCTTCCTTGTCTTCCCAGCATTCGAAGATGTTGGGGCAGCCGGCTTCTTCGCAGACGGTGTGCAGGCCTTCTTTTTTGACCAGGTTCTTGAGCCCGACGAACTCGGGGCCCATCTGGACCTTGGCCTTGATCCATTCCGGCTTGCGTTCCACCGGGACCGCCGCGTTGCGCTGCTCGATCCGCAGCAGCTTCCGGCCTTCAGGTGCCAATGTCACAGTAGAGCTCCTTCGGGGCTTGTAACGAGTGCTTCTTCATGCTTGCGGAATTCTTCCACGAAGCGGTCGGCGATGTCGGCCGGCCGGATGTCCCTGCCGGTTTCCAGCGACATAGTGGTCACGCCGGCGTCAGTGATGCCGCAGGCGATGATCTGCCCGTACGGAGCAAGGTCATTGCCACAGTTGATGGCCACGCCGTGCATGGTGACACCGTTGAGTACGCGGATGCCGATCGCGGCGATTTTCCGGTCCGGGCCCTTGGCGTCCGCCTTCACCCAGACCCCGGCGCGTCCCTTGATCCGCTCGGCCTTGATGCCGTAATCCTCCATGATGGCGATCATGACCGCTTCAAGGCGCTCAACGTAGTCCCGGATGCCGGCCCGGTTCTTCAGCTTGAGGATGGGGTAGGCGATAAGCTGTCCCGGCCCGTGCCAGGTGAGCTTGCCTCCCCGGTCCACCGCCACGACGGGGGTGCCGTCAAAGGGGCGTTCATGGTCCTCGGTCAGCTTGCCTGCCGTGTACACCGCCGCGTGCTCCAACAGCAGGACGGTGCTTGGCGCCTCGCCTGCCAGTACTTTCCCGTGGAGCTCCCGTTGAAGATCCCAGGCCTGCTGGTAATCCACGAAGTCCGGGGCCATGCCCAGCCGTGAAAACTCAAGACTCATGCCTTCCAGCTTAGACCCCGCAGCGCAGCGGGCCCGGTTTAGTGTCCAACCTCACCACCCCTCCCGGCTCCGCCCGCAATGTGACCGGAGCACGGCGAAAGCCTGTGGATAACTTCTGCAGCGCCCGGCCGTTTCCACTAGACATGTGACATGGATGATCTGCAGATCCCCGAGGTGCCCGGGTACGCCATCGGCAGGCTGCTGGGGACAGGCAGCAGCGGAACCGTCTGGTTGGGCACGGAGCGGCGCTCGGGACGGAACGTGGCCGTCAAATGCTTCCACCCCGTTACGGAACGGCAGCCGGTGGCAACGCCCGACGATGCCGTCAGGAAGGAGATCCGGATCCTCTCGGTCCTCGACCACCCCCACCTGGTGAAGGCCCATGAAGCCGTGCGCCTTCCTTCGGGGCCCGCCGGAGAAGAGGCCGGCACGGCCCTCATCATGGATTACGCATCCGGGGGGTCGCTGGGGCAGCTGCTGGCCGCCCGCGGCAGGCTTGGCGTCGGGGAAACCGTCACGGTGCTGACTCCTGTGGCCCAGGCCTTGTCCTACCTTCATGGCAAGGGCTTCGCCCATTCCGACGTCTCTCCCGGGAACGTCCTGCTGACGGGGCAGGGCAAGCCCATGCTGTCGGACCTGGGCATTGCCCGGATGCTCGGTGAGCCGGCAGGGGGAGCCGGGCATGGAACCCCCGGATTTGTGGACCCCGCGCCGGTGGATGCCGTCCGTGCGGGGCTGCAACCCGAACGGGACGTCTATGCGGTGGCCGCCTTGGGGTGGTTTTGCCTCACCGGCTCGGCGCCGCCGCGCACGGTGGACCGTCCACCGCTGTCGCTGCTGGTTCCGGAGGTGCCCAAGGATCTTGCGGCGGCACTGGAAGCCGGCCTGAACGAAGACCGCCGGCTCCGTCCCGGCGCAGGCGCCTTGGCTGTTGCCATTTACCGGAGTGCCGCGGCCGTGCCCGTCGACCTCTCGACGGCGGTCCATCCCACTGTTGTCCCCGAACTCCTCACCCGCAGGCACACCCCGCAGCGGGCGTCGCGGAGCAAACTCAGCGAGGGGCTTGCCGGGCTGCGCCGGAGAATCTCCACCTTGTCCGTTCCCGCCTGGAAGCCGGTTCCGGGTACACGCCCGCCACAGGATACGGGCCGGAAGCCGGGCGCGGCGCAGCGCGGCAGGCACGCGGGCGGCGGCAGGCTCCGTCAGGACCACACCCTGCGCCCGGCCGCTGTCGCCAGGCGCGGACCACGCTTCAGGATGGCCATTCCGGCCTTCGCCGGCGTCGCCCTGGTGCTGGCAGTGGTGTGGCTGGCCATCCCGTGGGGAGCCGTGCCGGGGACGGGGGATGAGGCGGCGGCAGGGCGGGATCCGGCGCCCGCCGCGCAGGCCCTTCCGGAACCGGCTGCCACGGGCCAGGGCAGCGGGGCTGCCGCGGAAGCGTCCCTGCGGGCTGCGTCCCCTGATCCGTCAGTTGCGCTCCGCGGTCTCGCAGCGCTCCGTGACCACGCGTTCAACAGCGGCCGCATGGACAGGCTGGACGAGGTGAACGCCGCCGGGTCCGCCGCTGCTGCCGCCGATCAGCGAACTGCCGGGCGGCTGCCCGGTGCGGGCAAGGTGCTGTCAGGATTCACCACCACGTTGTCGGAGGTCCGGACCGAACCCGGGGCGACGCCTGACCGGGCGGTGGTCCGGGCCACGGCGGCCACCTCCGCCTGGGTGGAAGTGGATGCCAGCGGGCGGGTGGCCGCCACGGGGCCTGCCACCGCCGGCCGTACGCTGAGGCTGGTCCTGGTGTCCGTGGACGGACAGTGGCGGATCAGCGAGGTCCTTCCGGGCTCCTGACTGCCGGGCCCCGGTCCGCCCAGGGTGCTTCCAAGGGCGGCACGGACCCCGGTGGACGGTGTTGGACCTAGTCCCGCGCCGCAACCCACGCGGCCGCCTGGGCAAGGCTGGGGTGTTGCCAGGTGAAACCGGCGGTGGACAGGACAGCCGGTTCCATCCGCTGGCTGGAGAGCAGCAGCTCCCGTGCCAGGTCACGCATGACCAGCCGCAGCACCGGCGCCGGAACCCGGAGCGCGGCGGGCCGGTGCAGGGCGCGGGCAAGGGCGGCAACAATCTCATTGACGTCCGCCTGTTCAGGCGCGGACAGGTTGACCGGCCCGCTCACTTCGGACTCCAACAGGAAAAGGAAGGCGCGCGATACATCCGGCAGGGATATCCAGGGCCAGAACTGGCGGCCGTCGCCGAAGGGGCCGCCAATGCCGAGGCGCAGCAGGGGAAGAAGCCTTCCCAAGGCCCCGCCGGACCTGCTCAGGACTACACCGGTCCTTGTGGTCACCACCCGCACGCCCGCAGGCGCCATGGCAGCGGCCTGCTCCCATTCCACGCAGATTCGTGCCAACGTGCCGGAACCCGCGGGGGCGTCTTCGCGCAGCACCGTGTTGCCGGCGTCGCCGTAGTAGTTCGCCCCGGACTGGCTGAGGAACACCGGCGGGGGGCTGTCCAGCTGCTGCATGGCCTTGACGAGGGTCCGGGTGGGCCCGAGCCTGGAACTGAACAGCTCCTCCACCCGCTTCCGGGTCCAGGGGCGGTCACCAATGCCCGCGCCGGACAGGTTGACCACGGCGTCCACGCCCTCGAGCACGCGCGGGTCCAGTGTTCCGGCCGCCGGGTCCCACCGGACCTCCGCCGCCGTGGCCGGTTCCCGGCGGACCAGGGCCACGACGTCGTGCCCGGCATTCCGGAAGGTGGCGGACATGGACGTGCCGATCATGCCGGAGGCTCCGGAGATAAGGATGCGCATGCTCCATCTCACCACGGACCCTGCGCCCGGCACCTCCCGCAGCGGCGTCAACCGGTTGACTATGATCAAACGATGACCTCTTCGAGCTACCTCCGTTTCCCGCATCTGCACGGCGATCTGGTCACCTTCGTGGCTGAGGACGACGTCTGGATCGCGCCGTTGGGCGGTGGACGCGCCTGGCGTGTCTCCTCGCTCCAGCTGCCTGCCCGCAACCCGCGTTTTACTCCCGACGGCAGGAAGCTGGTGTGGACCGTCGTGCAGGGGACGGCTCCGGAAGTGGTTGCCGCGGACGTCGACGGCGGAGGCTACCGCCAACTCACCTACTTCGGGCACGGCACTACCCGGGTGAAGGGCTTCACGGCGAACGGGGACGTGGTAGTCACCAGCGCGTTCCGCCAGGCGGAAAGCCGGCACACCTACGCCTACAGCCTCCCGGTGGAAGGCGGCTGGGCGGAGGAGCTTCCGTTCGGGCCGGTGGAGTCGGTGGCCTTCGGTCCTGAAGTCGGCGATGAACGCCCTGTCGTCCTGGGCAGTGTGCTGTCCCGGGAACCCGCCTGGTGGAAGCGCTACCGTGGCGGCACCGCCGGAAAGCTCTGGATCGACGCCGACGGCAATGGCGAGTTCGAGCGGCTCCTGCCGGAGCTGGACGGGAACCTCGCCGACCCCATGTGGGTTGACGGCCGCGTGGCTTTCCTGTCCGACCATGAAGGGTACGGAAACCTGTACTCGGCCCTTCCCAACGGCACGGATCTTCGCCGCCACACGGACCATGAGGACTTTTACGTCCGGCACGCCGCCACCGACGGAAAGCGGGTGATCTTCGAATCCGCGGGGGAGCTGTGGGTCCTGGAACACCTCGGCGCCGAGGCGGTCCGCCTGGACATCACGCTCGGATCCGCGTCCCAGTCGCGCCGCCCGGCGCTGCTCAAGACAAGCCGCCACTTGGGCGCAGCAGTCCCGGACACGTCGGGCCTGGCCAGCGCCATCGAGGCCCACGGCACCGTCCACTGGCTGCGCCACAAGGACGGCCCGTCCCGGATCGTGGAAGCCACACCGGGCGTCCGCGGCAGGCTTCCTCGGCCACTGGGCGACGGACGCATCGCGTACATCGCGGACCATGGCGGGGTCGAGGCACTGCACATCCGTGACATCGTGGCAGCCATAGACCAGCCAGGACCGGCGGCAGCGCCGGAACCCGCAGCTGCTCCGGACCCGGCAGAAGCTTCCGCGGCGGGTACGGACGCGGGCCAGGCGGCCGGCGACACCGTCTCCCTTCCGCAACCCGTGCCCGCCGCGGGCGCGGCAGTGCTCGCAGGGCACCAGCAGTCCGCGGGGACCCGGGACGACGCCCTGGCCGGCGCCGGACAACAGCCGGATGTTGCACCTGCGGGCGGTTCGTCCGCTCCCGCGCCGCAGCCACCTGCCGCGGAGGGGGAGGACCCAACGGACGTGTCGGTTCCGACGCCGGCACGCGCCAGCGCCCTCGAGGCCAGCCCCGACGGCAGGTGGCTGGCCTTGGGAACATGCTTCGGCGAGGTCTATGTTGCCGATGCCGCCACCGGCACCCTGACGCTGCTCGCCAGCATCGGTGAGGGCACCATTTCCGATCTCGCGTGGTCCGGGGACTCGGCCTGGCTTGCCTGGTCCGAACCCGTCACGTCCTTTGGCTCCCGCAGCCGCCTCCGGGCCGCCCACGTGGCGGTGCCGGGCTCACAGCCGGTGGAGGTGACGGACGGCCGCTTCTGCGACCAGTCGCCGGCCTTCACGCCGGACGGCAAGTACCTGGCCTTCCTGTCCAACCGCAGCTTCGACCCGGTCTATGACGGCCATTCCTTCGACCTGTCGTTCCCCAGCCCCATCAAGCCGTACCTGGTGGCACTTGCCGCCGGGACGCCGTCGCCGTTTGGACCGGACGTGGCCGCCGCGGCGCCCGCATCCGCCGGCGGAACGCCGGAAACCGCGACTTCCGGCGACAAGGACGCGATTCCGGCAGTACGCCTCGACGCCGAAGGCCTGGCCCACCGCGTCATCAGCGTCCCGGTCCCGCAGGGAAACTACACCCGGCTCACCGCCGTGCAGGGTGCGCTGCTGTGGCTCGACGCCGCCCTGGCCGGGGTGACAGGGGACGGCAAAGCCAGCCAGGACGACAAGGACGCACGTCCCAGCCTGGTCCGCTACGACCTCGGCCGCCGCAAGCAGGAAACCCTGGTGGAGTCGCTGGACAGCTACCGCATCTCCGGCGACCGGACCAAGGCCGTGGTGATCTCCGACAAGCAGGTCACGGCCATCCCCACCGACAGCAAGGCGGACGAGGAATCGGGCAAGCTGGTCAAGGTGGACCTGTGCCGGATCCGGGTGATGATGGATCCGGTCAGCGTCTGGGGCCAGGCCTTCGACGAGGCCTGGCGCCTGCAGCGCGATTTCTTCTGGACCGAGGACATGGCCGGCCAGGACTGGAACTCGATGCACGCCCGGTACCGCCCGCTGGTTGCCAGGCTGGGCTCCCACGACGACCTGGTGGACCTGCTCTGGGAGCTCCACGGCGAGCTGGGCACCTCCCACGCCTACGTCCGGCCTGCCCTGGTCACGGAAAACGGAAGCCACGGACAGGGCCGGCTCGGCGCCGACCTGGCCTACACGCCGTCCGGGTGGGCCATCACCCGGATCCTCGCCGGTGAGTCCTCGGATCCGCTGGCCACGTCGCCGCTGAACCGCCCGGGAGTGGACGCGAAGGCAGGCGACATCCTGTTGGCCATCGACGGCGTGCCGCTCGGCGAATCCCTGGCCCCTGCCATGCAGCTTGTAGGGGCAGCCGGACGGGCCGTGGAGCTGACCCTCCTCAACGGCCCCGGGCACGGCGAAAGCGCCGGCACCCGGCGCCGGGTCGCCGTCGTCCCCGTCAAGGACGAGGAGCGCCTGCGCTACCAGGAATGGGTGGCATCCAACCGCCGCACCGTGAGGGAAGCCTCGGCGGGCTCCTTCGGCTACCTGCACATCCCCGACATGATGGCCCACGGCTGGGCGCAGCTGCACCGGGACCTGGACACCGAGACGGCCCTGGACGGACTGATCGTGGATGTGCGCCGCAACCGTGGCGGCCATACCTCCCAGCTGGTGGCCGAGCTGATTGGCCGCAAGGTCACCGGCTGGAGCATGCCGCGCGGTGAGAAGCCGCGCACCTACCCGCACCACGCACCCCGCGGGCCGGTGATCATCCTCGCCGACGAGTTCGCCGGCTCCGACGGCGACATCATCACCCAGGTGTCCAAGCTGCGGGGGATCGGACCGGTCATCGGCACCCGGACCTGGGGCGGCGTCGTGGGCATCGACAACCGGTTCGCCCTCGCGGACGGAACGGGTGTCACCCAGCCCCGCTACGCCAACTGGTTTGGCGGCGGCGTGGGCTGGAGCGTCGAAAACTACGGGGTTGATCCGGACATCGAGGTCATCTTCCCCCCGCATGCCTACGCTGCGGGGCGCGATCCTCAGCTTGAATACGGGATCGGCGCGCTCAAGGAAATGATCCAGGAACTGCCCACGGACCGTCCGCCGGCCCGGGAAGGCTACCGCAGGCTCCGTCCGGCGCCCCTGCCGGCGCGGGGCCAGGGAAGCTAGGCCAGGGCCCGGCGCCGTGTGCGCCGGGCAGCAGGAAGGCCCTGCCTGCCGGATATCTCCGGCAGGCAGGGCCTTTTGCGTGGGTGCTGCGGGGCCTAGGACTGCAGCGTGGCGTCGAGGGTGATCTCGATCCCCGCCAGTGCCTGCGACACGGGGCAGCCCTTCTTGGCGGCCTCGGCGATGCGCTGGAAGTCTTCCTCCGAGATGCCGGGGATCCGGGCGTTCAGGGTCAGGTGGCTGCCGGTGATGCCGGTGCCGGGCTGGAAGCCGACCTCAGACTTGGTGTTGACTTCCTCAGGGGTGAAGCCGGCCTGGCTGAGTTCGTGGCTGAAGGCCATGGAGAAGCATGCGGAGTGCGCGGCCGCAATGAGTTCCTCCGGGCTGGTCTTTCCGCCGGCCGCCTCGGTGCGGGCCTTCCAGGTGACGTCGAACGTGCCCAGGCCGGAGCTGTCCAGCGTGGTGTTGCCGGAACCCTCGGCCAGGCTGCCGGTCCATACAGTGTGCGCGTTGCGTGTTGTAGCCATGTCACTCCTCGACGTTGATACGATCCGGGCCCGGCATGCGCCGTGGGCCCGCCGTTTCCCATCCTAGGGATTAGCCCGCGAGCGTGCACGGGTTGTCCGCTCAGAGAGGATTGTGACCAGGGCCGGACACCACGACGGCGGCGCGCCCCGTGAGCCGGGGTGCGCCGCCGTCAGGTGCGGTGCGGGTTGCGCTACTGCCAGAGCGTTGCCAGGGCGATGTTCACCAGCGCCAGGCCGCCGACACCGTGGGCGAGGCCGGTGGAAACCGGCTGGCCGTTCTTGGCCTTGCGGGCACCGATCACGGCCAGCACGGCGACCACGATGGCGATGACGAACTTGATGCCCAGCTTGGCGTAGTTCGGGTCGGCGTCGGGCATGAAGGGGAGGAGCCCCATCATGGCAATGCCGGTGAGGAGCTGAAGGAACGCGCCGTCACGCTGGCGCGGGTGGACCGTGGGCTCCCGCATCGTGGCGATCCAGTAGCCCACGATCATGGCAGCCCCGATGACGTGCAGGAACACCAGAATGCTGTAAAGAATAGTCATGGCTCCAGCTTAGCCAGTCTGTTCTACGTCCTGTAGCAAAACCACGCAGGCCATCGCATGCCCCGCTGTCCGTTAAACCGCGACGGCGGCGCGCGCCGCAGGTGGTCATCCCACCGTTGGCGCCCGCCGCCGTCGTTCGTGGCTGGCTGCTAGAGACCCAGGTCCGCTTCGAAGGCGCCTTCTTCGAGGCGGGCCTTCAGGGTCTGGAGGAAGCGGCCTGCATCCGCGCCGTCCACCAGGCGGTGGTCGTAGGTCAGGGACAGGTACATCATCGAGCGGATGGCGATCGAGTCGTCACCGTTTTCGTCGGAGACGACGACGGGCCGCTTGACGATGGCGCCGGTGCCCAGGATGCCCACCTGCGGCTGGTTGATGATCGGAGTGTCGAACAGCGCGCCCACCGAACCGATGTTGGTGATGCTGAACGTGCCGCCGGACAGTTCGTCCGGGCCGATCTTGCCGTCGCGGGTGCGGGCTGCCACGTCGGCAATCTTGCCGGCCAGGCCGGCGAGGTTCAGGTTGCCGGCGTCGGAAATGACCGGGACCAGCAGGCCCTTGTCGGTGTCGACGGCGATCGCCAGGTGCTCGGCGTTGTGGTAGGTGATTTCCTGCTTGTCCTCGTCGTACGCAGCGTTGAGCTTGGGGTGCTGCTTGAGGGCCTCGGCAACAGCCTTGGCGATGAACGGCAGGAAGGTCAGCTTGGTGCCGTTCTGGGCCTGGAAGGAGTTCTTGGCCCGGGCACGCAGCTTGGCGACCTTGGTCATGTCCACTTCATGGACCTGGGTCAGCTGGGTTGAAACTTCCAGCGACTCACGCATGCGGCGGGCAATGACCTGGCGGATGCGCGGTGCCTTCTGCGTGGTGCCGCGCAGGGAGGACACCGCGGCGGAGGAAGCGGCGGGAGCCGATGCGGCGGGTGCTGCAGCGGAGGAAGCGGCGGGAGCCGCCTTGGCCTCGGCGGCGGCAATGACGTCCTGCTTGCGGATGCGGCCGCCCACGCCGGTGCCGGAGAGCGAGGAGATGTCCACGCCGTGCTGATTGGCCAGCTTGCGGACCAGGGGAGTGACATAACCGGACTCGGAACCGCCGGCTGCCGGAGCTGCCTGGGCTGCGGGAGCGGGTGCGGCCTGCGGTGCCGGAGCCTCCTGCTTCGGAGCTTCTGCCTTGGGGGCTTCCTGGGCGGGGGCCTCCTGGGCCGGTGCAGCCTTGGGTGCTTCCTGGGCGGGTGCAGCCGGAGCCGGTGCCTCGGCGGGGGCAGCCGCAGCGCCGGAGCCGATGACGGCCAGGACGGAGCCCACCTCGGCGGTCTCGTCCTCGTTGACCCGGATCTCCTGGAGCGTGCCGGCAACGGGGGACGGGATCTCGGTGTCCACCTTGTCGGTGGAGACCTCGAGCAGCGGTTCGTCAACCTCAACGGTGTCGCCCACGGCCTTCAGCCAGCGGGTGACGGTGCCTTCGGTGACGCTCTCGCCCAGTGCGGGGAGGGTGACGTCGTGGCCTTCGCCACCAGCGGCAGCGGGTGCCTCGGCTGCAGGCGCGTCCTGGGCCGGAGCTGCCGGGGCAGGTGCCTCTTCGGCAGGTGCTGCCGGGGCAGGTGCCTCTTCGGCAGGTGCTGCCGGTGCTTCTTCAGCCTGCTCTTCCTGGGCGGGTGCCTCGCCGGCAGGGGCGGAGCCGCCGCCGGAGCCGTCGCCGATGCGCACCAGGGGTGCACCAACCTCTGCGGTCTCGTCCTCGGCGACCAGGATCTCTTCAATCACGCCGGCTACAGGAGAGGGGATTTCGGTGTCGACCTTGTCGGTGGAGACCTCGAGCAGCGGCTCGTCCACCTCTACCCGGTCACCTACCTGCTTCAGCCAGCGGGTGACGGTTCCTTCGGTGACACTCTCACCGAGGGCGGGCAAGTTAACGGATTCAGACATGTCGTCCCCGTTCTCCTTATTGATCTTTAGTGCGAATGATTGCTGCCATGGTGGAAGCCTAGTGCACCCGGCCATCGGGGCCGGGTGCACCGGGCTCGGTAATACTGTTGGGAACTAGCCGTGGAGCGGCTTGCCGGCAAGCGCCAGGTGGGCCTCGCCGAGGGACTCGTTCTGGGTGGGGTGGGCGTGCAGCAGCTGCGCCACGTCCTCCGGGTAGGCTTCCCAGTTGACGATCAGCTGGGCTTCGCCGACCTGCTCGCCCATGCGGGCGCCGATCATGTGGACGCCCACCACGGGGCCGTCCTTCTGGCGGACCAGCTTCACCAGGCCGGAGGTGCCCAGGATGGAGCTCTTGCCGTTTCCGGCCAGGTTGTATTCCTGGGTCTGGACCTGGTCTTCGCCGAACTTCTCCTTGGCGGCCTTCTCGGTGTAGCCGACGGTGGCGATCTCCGGCTCGGAGTAGGTGACCTTGGGGATGTTGATGTCTTCGACGATGACCGGCTTCAGGCCGGCGATCTCTTCGGCGACGAAGATGCCCTGCTGGTAACCGCGGTGGGCCAGCTGGACGCCGGGGACAATGTCGCCCACGGCGTAGATGTTGCCGACGCCGGTGTGCAGGCGTTCGTCGGTGATGACGAAGCCGCGGTCGATGGTGATGCCCGCTTCCTCGTAGCCGAGGTTGGCGGTGACCGGGCCGCGGCCGACAGCCACCAGGAGGAGGTCTGCCTCGAAGGTCTTGCCGTCCACCAGGGTGACCTTGACGCCGTCGGCGTTCTGCTCAACGCCCTGGAAGAAGACGCCGGTGGAGAACTTGATGCCGCGTTTCTTGAAGGCGCGCTCAAAGTTCTTGATGATGGTGGCGTCCTCGTTCGGGACCAGGGAGGGCAGGCCTTCAACGATGGTGACGTCCACGCCGAAGGACTTCCAGACCGATGCGAATTCGACGCCGATGACGCCGCCGCCAAGGATGATGGCGCTCTTGGGGATGGAGTCCATGGTGAGGGCCTGGTCGGACGTGATGACCTTGCCGCCGATCTCCAGGCCGGGCAGCGTGCGGGAGTAGGAACCCGTGGCGAGGACGATGTTCTTGCCCTTGTAGGCCGTGCCGTTGACAACGACGGTGTCGGTGCCCTGGAGCTTGCCTTCACCCTCGATGACGGTGATGCCCTTGGACTTGATCAGGCCCTGCAGGCCCTTGTACTTGCCGGCGATGATGCCGTCCTTGTACGCGTTGACGGCCGTGATGTCGATGCCGTCGAGGGTGACGTTCACGCCGTACTTGGCGGAGTCGCGGGCGTGGTCGGCCAGCTCAGCAGAGTGGAGCAGTGCCTTGGTGGGGATGCAGCCGTTGTGGAGGCAGGTGCCGCCGAGCTTGGCCTTCTCCACGAGGCCGACGGTGAGGCCGAGCTGTACTGCCCGGAGCGCCGCGGCGTACCCGCCGCTGCCGCCACCGAGTACCAGGATGTCGAATTCTTGCGCAGTTGCCTGATCGGCCACTTAAACGCTCCCTCGCGTGAACGATGACGCGTTCTGCGCGCATCATCTGGTCTTGGACTTGCACTGCCGTGATTATGTCAGCAGGGCAGTTCTCTTGCATTTGTGACTACCGTGGTTCACCTTAGCGAACCACCCATCCATGCTCCACCTTGTCGCCGCGTTTGTGGAGCGCTTGTGTCCAGTGTCACGCGGCTTTGTGGCACAGGGATCACCTGCGCCGCAAAGCCGCGTGGACGCCCGGAGCTGCCCGGTGTCAGGCAGCCGCGAGGAGGTCCTCGACGTAGGCCACCAGGGTGCGGACCGTGCAGCCGGTGCCCTGCTTGTGCGTGTAGCCGTAGGGGCTGCCGTTGTTGAAGGACGGGCCGGCGATATCGATGTGCGCCCACGGGATCTGGGCGCCCTGCTTGTCCTTGCCCACGAATTCACGCAGGAAAACGGCCGCGGTCATCATTCCGCCGTGGCGTTCGCCGATGTTGGCGATGTCCGCCACCTGGGAGTCCAGGCTGGGGCGCAGTTCCTCCGGCAGGGGCATGGGCCAGACCAGTTCGCCGGCCCGGTCCGCGGCGGCCTTGAGGGCGGACGTCACGCTGTCCGAGCCCATGATGCCGGCGGTGCGGTTGCCCAGTGCAATGAGCTGGGCGCCGGTGAGGGTGGCGACATCGATGATGGCATCCGGATATTCGCGGCTCGCCGCCACGATGCCGTCGGCCATGACCAGCCGGCCCTCGGCGTCGGTGTTAAGGACCTCGACGGTCTTGCCGCCGAACATGGTCAGGACATCAGCGGGGCGTGACGCGCCGCCGCCGGGCATGTTCTCGGCGATGCAGAGCCATGCGGTGGCCTTGACCGGGAGGCCGAGTCCGGCCAGTGCCAGGACAGTGTTAAGCACGACGGCGGCACCGGCCATATCGCTCTTCATGTCACCCATGCCCAGGGCCGGCTTGATGGAAATGCCGCCGGTGTCGAAGGTGATTCCCTTGCCCACCAGCGCGATGCTGCGGGCCGCTTTTGCGGGCGCGTACTCAACCTTGACCAGCCGCGGCTGCCGGGCCGAGCCCTTGCCCACGCCCATGATCCCGCCAAATCCCTCCTTCTCCAGGCGCTTCTCGTCCCAGACAGTCACCTTGACGGGCAGGCCCCTGGAGAGATCCTTCGCTGCTTCGGCGAACGTTTCGGGGTAGAGGTGGCTGGGCGGCGTGTTCACCAGGGTCCGGGTGGCATTGACGGCGGTGGCCACCAGCCCGGCGCGCTTCAGTGCGGCGTTGAGGTCCTTGGTTTCCGCCACGTCAGTGAAAATGACGGCGTTGCGGACCGGTTCCTTCAGCCCGTCGGTGCTGGAACGGAACTCAGTGAAGGCGTATGCGCCCAGGGCCGCACCTTCGGCGACGGCAGCGACGTCGTCCACGGTCGCCGTCGGAAATGCCAGCGCCACTGTGGCCAGTCCGGCGAGCTGCCGGACGGCCGAGCCGGCAGCCCGGCGCAGCGACTCTCCCGTGGGCGGCGCGCCCGCAGCAACCTTGCCAACGCCGGCCAGCACCAGGATGCCGGCGCCGGTCTCCGCCAGGCCGGGCAGGCGGACGATCTGGTCCGCGGCGCCGGTGATCCCCAGGGACTTGAGGGACTCGGCCAGCGCCTCCGCCGACTTGGCCGTCAGCGGGTTGTCCAGCAGGACCGGCCCGTCAGTTCCCTGCCCCACCCCGATGACCACGGCGTCGCTGGGGGTCTTCTTCAGGTCCCGGGAGACGGTACTAAGGTTGATTTCCGTATTCTTGACCACAGGGATGAGTCCTCAATTCTCGAAGCGATCGGGCGGGGATACATGTTTGGTGCCCCGCCATGGTGTGGCCCGGAGGCGGCCGTTCCGGACGCGGCCCGGGAGAATGCAGGCCCGGCTGGCAGGCCAGTTCCGATCGTAGCCCTTTGCCGGCGCGGCGGAGGAATTTCCTGAGATGTGCACCACAGGCCGCGGCGGAATGCCCTGCCGGCCCGCAGCGTTATGAATGATGTCCACCCCAACCCGTGAAAGGAACATGGCGTGCTTGAACGGATCTCCGGCTCCCTGCTGGACCCCGAGGCTCTCTATGCGAGCAACATCGAGCTGTTCCACAGCCCTGAGCTCCGTGGCCTGAACCTGGTGATGGGTTTCACCGGCTTCGCTGACGCCGGCCACGTAGTGAAGCAGATCAATGCCGAGCTGCTGGACTCCCTCGATGCCCGGCCCGTCGCGGTCTTCGACGCGGACCAGCTGATGGACTACCGGTCCAGGCGCCCGCACGTGAGTTTCGTCGAGGACCACATCCAGGACTACCAGGAACCCCGGCTGGCCCTGTACCGGCTGGTGGACGGCCTCGGCAAGCCGTTCCTCCTCCTGGCCGGGTTCGAACCTGACCTGCAGTGGGAACGGTTTGCCCGTGCCGTGGTGGGCATTGTGGAGAAACTAGACGTCAACCTGGTCACCTGGATCCACTCCATTCCCATGCCTGTGCCGCACACCCGCCCCGTTGGCGTGACCGTGCACGGGAACCGGCCCGAGCTGATCGAGGGCATTTCGGTATGGAAGCCCACCGTGGAAGTCCCCGCCGCCGTGGGCCACATCCTTGAGCTGCGGCTCGTGGAGGCCGGACGCAACGTGGCCGGGTATGTCATCCACGTTCCGCACTACCTGGCCGAAGCGGAGTACCCCACCGCCGCCGTCGCCGGGCTGGAGTACCTGGGCGCCGCCGCCTCCCTCATGCTGCCGACGGACCGGCTGCGGGAATCCGGCCGCGAAGTCAGCCGCCAGATCGCCGAGCAGATCGAAGCCTCGGAGGAGGTCCAGCAGGTGGTGGCCCGCCTGGAAACGCGGTACGACGAAAAATCGGACGGCATCGTCCGGCGCTCCCTCCTTGCCAACGAGAATGACGAGCTTCCCGACGCCGACGACCTCGGCGCAGCAGTGGAGGCCTACCTCGCGCGGGAAAACCCCGGGCAGTAGCTGCGGCGGCGCGTGCTCCGGCCGGGCCGGCGGCCTGCGGGCATAATGAAACGGTGACTGCACCCCGCGCCTGGCTGATTTGGACCGTCGGAGTCCTCGGGTACCTGGTGGCCGTCTCCCAGCGCACCTCCTTCGGGGTTGTGGGCCTTGAGGCCACCGAACGTTTCCACGCCGGCGCGTCCGCAATCTCGTTCTTCACCGTCCTGCAGTTGTTGGTCTACGCCGCCCTGCAGATTCCGGTCGGCCTTCTGGTGGACCGGCTGGGTTCCCGGGTCATGATCGCCGGCGGTGCAGTCCTGATGGGGTTGGGCCAGCTCCAGCTGGCGTTCGCCGACAGCATTCCCGGCGGGGTCCTGGGCCGTGTCCTGGTGGGCGCAGGTGACGCGATGACCTTCATCTCGGTGATCAGGCTGATCCCGTTGTGGTTCGCGCCGGCGAGGGTTCCCCTGGTCACCCAGCTGACCGGCATGACCGGCCAGCTGGGCCAGCTGGTCAGCATCCTCCCCTTCGCATTCGTCCTGCACACATCCGGGTGGACCCCGGCGTTCCTGATGCTCGCCGGCATGTCCGCTGTTGCCGTGGTGCTGGTGGTGGCGCTCCTGAAGGACGTCCCGCCCGGCGTCGAACGCCCCACGTCCCAGCAGGGGCTTAAGGCGACCGGCGTTTCCCTGGCCCGTGCGTGGCGCCAGCCGGGCACCCGGCTGGGCATGTGGAGCCACTTCACCATCCAGTTCAGCGGCACCGTGTTCGCCATGACCTGGGGATACCCCTTCCTGATCTCCGGCCAGGGACTGGACGCCGGAACGGTCGCATCGCTGATGGCCCTGTACGTTGCCGCCGCCATGGCCGTGGGGCCGTTCATCGGCCGGTTCGTATCGCGGCACCCGCTGCGGCGCTCCACCATGGTGCTCCTCATCGCCGCCGTAACTGCTGCGGCCTGGGCCGCGGTGCTGCTGTTGCCCGGCCGCGCGCCGCTCTGGCTGCTGGCCATCCTGGTGGTGGCACTGGCCATCGGCGGGCCGGGATCCATGATCGGATTCGACTTTGCCCGGACCTTCAACCCCGCCCACCGGATCGGCACCGCAACCGGAATCGTCAACGTGGGCGGCTTCATCGCTGCCCTGACGGCCATTTTCCTGATCGGCCTGGTCCTGGACGTCCTGTATGCCAGCGGTTTCTCCCAAGGTGTCCTGTACGGCCTGGACCCGTTCCGGATCGCGCTGAGCGTCCAGTTCCTCCTGCTGGGCTTCGGCGCCGCAGCCGTGGTGGCCTGCAGGAGGAAGGTGCGCCGGCGGATGGCGGAGCAGGGAGTCGTGGTCCCGCCGCTCCGGACGGCGCTGGCGCGGCAGCGCCGCGAAAGCCTGGCCCGGCGCCGGCAGGACACGCCTTCGGAGGGCTGACTTTCCCTCCACACCCGGCCGTCCAGCAGGGGCGGATGGGGCGGTGCGCAGGATCTTTTCCACATGGGGCACCCGGGCCCTTATGGCGGGCATGCCGGCCGCGGATCGTGGAGCCATGACAGCTCCCGAAAAACTCACAGTCAGCGGACCGGCGGACATTCTCGGATTCATCCCGCACGCCCTGGGGTACTGGCCGGCCGGCAGCCTGGTGGCCATGACCATGCACGGCAGCCGCCTCGGAGCCACCCTGCGGCTCGACCTGCCCGCCCCGGACGGGACGTCCGCGCCGGTCCAATACCTGAACGCCGTGCGTGGCTACCTTGAGGCGGACACGGAGGCAGACGGCACCCTGCTGGCGGTGTTCACCGGCGACTCCCACCTGGCCGCCGGATCGTATGACCGGTTGCTGGCAGCTCTCGGTCCGGTGCTCGACGGGGCCGGCATGCCGGTCCGCGAGGCGTGGTACGTGGGGGACACCGTGTGGCGCGACGCATGGTGCATGGACCCGGGCTGCTGCCCGGTGCCCGGACGCCCCCTCCAGGAGATCCGGGACAGCGCCCTCAACGCCGAGATGGTGTACCGGGGGAGCAGCGTGGGGCCGGCCCCCGGCCGGCAGGACGCGCCGGCCCCACTCGTATCAGCCCTGTACCGGGCTGCGGTGCTCGAGGCCGACGCGGAATGGGAACGCGTGCTCGCGCCGCGGCGTTCCAGCGCGGCACAGTTCCGGGCAGTGCTGGACACCTGGGAGGTCCTGTTGGCGGGCGGCGCGGCAGCGCCCTGGCTGCCCGACGCGGACCGGGACGGCTTCCTGCGCGCCTCGCTTCTGGTGCCTGCGTGGCGGGACGCCGTCCTGATCATGTGTGCTGCCGGCAGGGTGGCTGCGGAGGACGGCGCCGCGTTCCACGGCTTTGACCCCGGACTTACCCTCGAACCGGTCCGCCCGCAGGCCCCGGACGCTGCTGAACACTGCCACGCCGGGGAGGGGCTGAAGGACGACTTTCCCCGGCTGCGCCTGGTCGCGTCGACGGCGGCAGGGCCCGCGGGCCGCTCCCGTGCCGTACCGGGGTACGGCGGGGTCCTGATGGGAACCGAGCCGGCGGTGCCGGACTGGGCATCCATGGAGGCCCTGGACCGCATCCTCACCGAACTTGCTGCCCCCGGCGGTGGAGCGGTTGCGGCTGCCCTCACCTGCCGCGGTTGGATCGAATGGTGCAGGGGCCGCGGCTCCTACGCGGCTGCGCACCTTCACCGGGCGCTGGAGACCGAGCCGGGCTACCGGCTGGCGGAGCTGTTCCTGGAACTGGTGGGCCGCGGAACGCTGTGCGGATGGGCGGCGCGGAAGGACGCCGCCTGGCAGCGGCCCGGACGGTAGGAGGTGGCGGAGGGGCCGGGCCAGGGCGCGCCGCCGCAGCGGAACAGGGATGATGTGGCGCAGGGGGAGGACCGGCGCGGCGAAACGTGAGACAATGGTTGCCGAGACCCGGTTGGGTCCGTGTACCAAGTGCCTGACGTATTGCCCTCCGGGGAACAATACGGCCGCCCCGGCAGTTGTCTTTAAAGACTCTGCCGGCCGTGGTGGCGCATGGTTTCCACCACGGACTTGACAGGGTCATAGTGGTGTTGCCCCTATGGTGATTCCACAGACCACCGCAAGAAAGGTTTTCTGTGACCCCGTCTTCCACGAAGAAGGAACCCGCCGCCCAGGACAGCGCGTCCGCCGACGAGAAGCTGGCTGCGACCAAGGCCAAGCGGGGAGCCACCAAGGCTTCCGGTGCGGACGGCAAGCCCGAGCCCAAGAAGCGCGGGCCCAAGCCCGGCGCCAAGGCAGCCGCGGAGGCCGCCAACAAGGCAAACGCCGATGACATCGACGCCGATGAGGTGGATGACATCGAAGAGGAGCCGGACGAGACCTCCCTTGAAGGTGCCGAGGAGCCGGCTGAGGACACTGACGCCGACCCCGCCGCCAAGGGCGCTGCCGGAAGCGGCAAGGGCTTTGTCTACTCGGATGCCGACGACGACGACGCCCCGGTCCAGCAGGTCATGTCTGCCGGTGCCACGGCGGACCCCGTCAAGGACTACCTGAAGCAGATCGGCAAGGTGGCCCTGCTCAACGCCGAGCAGGAAGTCGACCTGGCGCTGCGGATCGAAGCCGGCCTGTTCGCCGAGGAAAAGATCGCCGCCGACGACGGATCCATGGACCCGAAGTACAAGCGCGAACTCGAGTTCATCATCCACGACGGCAAGCGCGCCAAGAACCACCTGCTGGAGGCAAACCTCCGCCTCGTGGTCTCGCTCGCCAAGCGCTACACCGGCCGCGGCATGCTGTTCCTGGACCTGATCCAGGAAGGCAACCTGGGCCTGATCCGCGCCGTCGAGAAGTTCGACTACACCAAGGGCTTTAAGTTCTCCACGTACGCCACCTGGTGGATCCGCCAGGCGATCACCCGTGCCATGGCCGACCAGGCCCGCACGATCCGTATCCCGGTGCACATGGTCGAAGTCATCAACAAGCTGGCACGTGTCCAGCGCCAGATGCTGCAGGACCTGGGCCGCGAACCCACACCCGAGGAACTGGCGCTTGAACTGGACATGACGCCGGAAAAGGTCGTCGAGGTCCAGAAGTACGGCCGCGAGCCGATCTCGCTGCATACGCCGCTGGGCGAGGACGGCGACTCGGAATTCGGTGACCTCATCGAGGACTCCGAAGCCGTGGTGCCCGCTGACGCCGTGAGCTTCACCCTGCTCCAGGAACAGCTGCACTCCGTGCTGGACACCCTGTCCGAGCGCGAAGCCGGCGTGGTGGCCATGCGCTTCGGCCTGACTGACGGACAGCCTAAGACTTTAGACGAAATCGGCAAGGTCTACGGTGTGACGCGCGAGCGGATCCGCCAGATCGAATCGAAGACCATGTCCAAGCTGCGCCACCCCTCGCGGTCGCAGGTGCTCCGGGATTACCTCGACTAAACACCTCATCAGGCAACTGCCACCAGCAAAGGGCCGGCCGGTCCGCCCGCAACAGCGGGAACCGGCCGGCCCTTTGCTGTGCAGTGCCTGCCTGCGGTGTGGGCCGGCGCCCTGACACCCGCCGGCTTAAACGGCAAGGGCGGGGTTCCTCCGTGTGTGGAGGAACCCCGCCCTTGGACGCTTGGGGGTCGCTAGTCGACGTCTACGGCTGCCTTCTCGTGAAGCTTGGCCGTCTCATCGTGCCAGTCCGAGCTCAAGGGCTTGAGCGTTGCTTCGACTGCACGGGCGTGGTGGGCGCAGAAGAGGAGCTCACCGCCGGAGGACTCGAGTACAACCCGGACATATGCCTGAGCTCCGCAACGGTCGCACCGGTCCAGCGCGTTGAGTGTGCGGTCTGCCACTGCTGTTGTCATATCGGCCTCCTTAGTAGATCTGTACGTCTATATAACCAGCATTCGTATCCAAACCATCGCAAGGATGGCCCAAGTTCGCTGACCGCGTATCCGCAAGAGTCGGTCAAGATTGTCCCGGCACGCGGACCTTCGCCCCCGTGGCGCGGTCCACACGCCCGCCGGGGTGTGGCGGCAACGGGTCCGCTGCGCAGCCGACTACCCTAGAGAGAGCGCCCACGTGCGCCTGCTGTTCCGTCCCTGAAGGAGTTCATCACCAGTGGCACCAAGCTCTGAGTACACCGCCCGGCACCTGTCAGTCCTGGAGGGCCTCGAAGCCGTCCGCAAGCGCCCGGGCATGTACATCGGCTCCACCGACTCGCGCGGCCTGATGCACTGCCTGTGGGAAATCATCGACAACTCCGTGGATGAGGCCCTCGCCGGCTTCGGACACGACATCCGCATCATCCTGCACGCGGACAACTCGGTGGAGATCCACGACGACGGCCGCGGCATCCCCATCGACAAGGAACCCAAGACCGGTCTCACCGGCGTCGAGGTGGTCTTTACCAAGCTGCACGCCGGCGGCAAGTTCGGCGGCGGCTCCTACACCGCTTCGGGCGGCCTGCACGGCGTGGGCGCCTCGGTGGTTAACGCCCTGTCCTCCCGCCTCGACGTGGAGGTGGACCGCGGCGGCAAGACCTACCGGATGTCCTTCCGCCGTGGAGAGCCCGGCCGGTTCAGCGACTCCGGCAGCAAGTCCGATCCCGCCGCCGCGTTCACGCCGTTCGTGGAGGACTCGGTGCTCGACGTCGTCGGGAAGGCCAAGCGCGGCGTCACCGGCACTCGCATCCGCTACTGGGCCGACCGGCAGATCTTCACCCCTGACGCGAAGTTCTCCTATGACGAGCTGGTGTCCCGGGCACGGCAGACGTCGTTCCTGGTTCCGGGCCTCAAGCTGACCGTCCGGGACGAACGCCGCGTCCCGGGTACGCCCGGCGAGGCCGGCCCCCATGAGGAGGTCTTCCACCACGACGGCGGAATCTCCGAGTTTGTGGACTTCCTGGCCGCAGACCCGGCCGTCACGGATGTCTGGCGGCTGCACGGGTCCGGCAAGTTCAAGGAAACCGTCCCCGTCCTCGACGAACGCGGCCACAGCCAGCTCGCCGAAGTCGAACGCGACTGCGAGGTCGACGTGGCGCTGCGCTGGGGCATCGGCTACGACAGCACGGTCCGCAGCTTCGTCAACATCATCTCCACGCCCAAGGGCGGCACCCACCAGTCCGGCTTCGAACAGGCCCTGGTCAAGACGTTCCGGAAAGCCGTGGAGAGCAACGCCCGCAAGCTTAAGGCCGGCAACGACAAGATTGAAAAGGACGACATCTTCGCCGGCCTGACGGCGGTGCTCACCGTCCGCCTGGCAGAGCCGCAGTTCGAAGGGCAGACCAAGGAAATCCTGGGCACCTCCGCGGTCCGCGCCATCGTGGCCAAGGTGGTGGAGCGCGAGATCAGCGCCAAGCTGGCGTCCTCCAACCGCAACGACAAAGCCCAGTCGGCGCTGCTGCTCGAGAAGATCGTCAGCGAAATGAAGTCGCGGATCTCCGCCCGCGTCCACAAGGAGACCCAGCGGCGCAAGAATGCGCTGGAAACGTCGTCCATGCCCACCAAGCTCGCTGACTGCCGGACGGACGACGTCGAACGTTCCGAGCTGTTCATCGTGGAAGGCGACTCGGCGCTGGGGACCGCGAAGCTTGCCCGCTCCTCCGACTTCCAGGCGCTGCTGCCCATCCGCGGCAAGATCCTCAACGTCCAGAAGGCCTCGGTGGGCGACATGCTCTCCAACGCCGAGTGCGCAGCCCTGATCCAGGTGGTGGGGGCCGGCTCGGGCCGCAGCTTCGACATCGGCGCCGCCCGCTACGGCAAGGTCATCCTGATGACCGACGCCGATGTGGACGGCGCACACATCCGCACCCTCCTGCTCACGCTCTTCTTCCGGTACATGCGGCCCATGATCGAGGAAGGCCGGGTCTTTGCCGCGGTGCCGCCGCTGCACCGGGTGGAGGTCATCAACGCCGGGCAGAAGGCCAACGAGATGATCTACACCTACTCGGAAGCCGAACTGCACGTGCTGCTGGCCAGGCTTGCCAAGGAGGGCAAGCGCTACAAGGAACCCATCCAGCGGTACAAGGGCCTGGGTGAAATGGACGCCGAGCAGCTGGCCGAGACCACCATGGATCCGCGGCACCGCACCCTGCGCAAAGTGGGGATCGCGGAACTGGAGCAGGCCGAGAAGACCTTCGACCTGCTGATGGGCTCCGACGTATCCCCGCGCAAGGACTTCATTATTGCCGGCGCCGCAAGCCTGGACCGGGAGCGCATCGACGCCTGACCGGGCAGGCGCGCGGCCCGGTCAGCCCAGCAGACCGGGAACCACCAGCAGGGCTGTCGGCAGGGCAAGCAGCAGCACGCAGACGGTGAGGACCACGCTGCGCGCGGCCCGCGGCAGCTCAGGCTGCGGCGAGAGCAGCCGGCTGACCCTGGACGCGGTGGTCCGCGCGGATTCAAGGCCGCCGGTGGCTGCCGCGGCCTCGAAGCCGGACAGGGCCATCCCGGACCCTGCCTGCCCGGCGCCGGGGCTGTCCGTGCCCGCGGCGGTGCCGGAGGCCACTATGGCGATCGCCTTGATCAGCGTCGCCTTGCTCGCCGTCCGGAGCGCGACGTCGTCGGCCAGCATCTCGATCAGCGAACTCACCGACTCCTGCGCCATGCGGGTGGTGGGAAGCCAGGGGAGCGCCTGCCGCCAGGCCGCAAACGCCCACAGCAGGAGGTGATGGCGCTGGCTGAGGTGCGCATTCTCATGCGTCAGGACCGCGCGCAGCTCCTCCGGCTCCAAGGCAGCCATCAGGCCGTCGGACAGGACCGTGACCGACCGTGCGCCGCCGGGAAGGCAGTAGGCCACGGGGGAGTCATGGCTGATGACCAGGGTGCCGGCATCCTGGCCGGACGGCGAGGCCAGCAGCGCCAGCAGCTCGCGGTGGCGCCGCCGCTGCCGTTCGATCTTGTAATAAGTCAGCAGCAGGGTGAAGACAAGGTGGGCCGTCAGGAGGGCTGCCGCGGACAGGGCGAAGATATGCCAAAACCCCAGTGCTGTGGTGGGGGCATTGAACAGCACCATCCCCGCCAGGGCTCTGAGGCCTGCGATCAGGTTGTCACCGATAGGCTCCAGCCCATAGACCAGCATGGCGCCGATCATGGACAGTCCACCCGCCAGCGCGATCGCCTGCCACAGGATCATCGCCGTGAACGGCGAGCGTGCCGGCCACTGCGCACGCGACAGCAGGATGGGTACCGGCCACGCCAGGATGATCGCCAGGACCGCCAGCAGGTATGAGGCCCAGAACATGGTGGGTTAGACGTGACCCAGGAGTTTGCGCAGCGTCTCGGCTTCACCTTCGGAAACGGACCCGATGAAGCGGGCCAGTACGGCCTCCCGGTCCGGCGCGGAGCCCAGGACCTCGTGCATGAGTTCAGCCGTGTGGTCCGCACGGCTGGACACTGCCTGGTAGCGGTGCGGACGCGTGCCGCGTTCCCGTTCCACCAGGCCCTTCTTTTCCAGCCGGGACAGCACCGTCAGTACGGTGGTGACGGCAAGTTCCTTGCCCATATGGCCGGGACCGCCCTGCGCCGCGGACGTGCGGGCCAACTGGTCCCGCAGCGTGTTGGCCGTAGCTGCTTCCTGGCCCGCCCAGAGCAGGTCCATGACTGCCCGTTCCAGTTCACCAAGACTCGCCATTGCACTTTTCCTTTGTGTCCCCGCACCGCGCGCGTACCGGCGCCGGTGACTTTCCCTGCGAATAAACAACTACAGGATCAAATTTACCCCGAAACCGGCGGACTTTCTACGTTGGGTAGAACACGTGGCGCGTTGTCCCGATCCGCGCCATGCTGGGTAGGTGCGGGTCGTTTCCGACGCACACCAAGTTGTTCTACACTTTGTAGAAGTTGGATTTCTACGAAACGTAGAAGTTTGGATGGCCTAGAGTAGGGACCTGCCTTGGACGCCTTGGAAATCGCACGCTGGCAATTCGGCATCACCACCGTCTACCACTTCATGATGGTCCCGCTGACCATTGGCCTGGGCCTGGTGGTGGCCATCATCCAGACCGCCTGGCACCGCACCGGCAAACCCGAGTACCTGCGGATGACCAAGTTCTGGGGGAAGCTCTTCCTCATCAACTTCATCATGGGCGTGGCCACCGGCATCGTGCAGGAGTTCCAGTTCGGCATGGCCTGGAGCGAGTACAGCCGGTTCGTGGGCGACGTGTTCGGAGCCCCGCTGGCCCTGGAGGCCCTGCTGGCCTTCTTCGTGGAATCGACCTTCCTGGGGCTGTGGATCTTCGGCTGGAAGCAGCTCAAGCCCGCCGTACACTTGGCGTGCCTCTGGATTGCCGTTATCGGATCCGTGTTCTCCGCCTACTTCATCATCGTGGCCAACAGCTGGATGCAGCACCCGGTCGGCGTCGAGATGATCGACGGGCGCCCGGTCATGACCGACGCCTGGGCAGTCTTCACCAACAACACCGCCCTCGTGGCCGTCCCGCACACCCTCTTCGGAGCCCTCGCGGTGGCCGGCGCATTCCTGCTCGGCATCGCCTGGTACCACCTCTGGCGCCGCCGCCGCGACGGCGTGGACACCATCGGCGCCGACGGCAAGGTCATACCCGGCGAGGCCGCCACCATTGCCGGCCGCGACCGGGCCGACCACACCGTCTGGCTGCGCTCGCTCCGGATCGGCGCCGTCGTGGCCATGATCTCCTTCGCCGGTACCGCCGTCACCGGCGACCTCCAGGGCAAGCTCATGTTCGAACAGCAGCCCATGAAGATGGCCGCCGCGGAGGCGGCCTGCCACGACGGCACCGGCTTCTCGGTCCTGAGCATCGGCAACATCGGCTCGCAGAACTGCGACGACATCGTGGCCGTCATCGAGGTCCCCGGGATCCTGTCCTTCCTCGCCAAGGGCGACTTCACCACCGAAGTCAAAGGCGTGAACACGCTCCTGCCCGAGTACAAGGAGAACTACGGCACGCACCTCCCGGACAACCCCATCTACGGTGAACGCGCCGGCCAGGAAATCGAATACCTGCCCGTCATGGAGGTCACCTACTGGGGCTTCCGGATGATGATCGGCTTCGGCGGACTTGCCGCCATGGCAGCAGTCGTCGCCCTCTGGCTGACCCGGAAGGGCACTGTCCCCGAGTCCCCGTGGCTGATGCGCCTGGCGGTCTTCGGCATCCTGGCCCCGTTCGGCGCGAACGCCGCCGGATGGATCTTCACCGAGATGGGCCGCCAACCCTTCGTGGTGGCGCCCAACCCGGATCCCAGCGGCATCGACCAGGTGTTCATGTTCACCGCGGCCGCGGTGTCGCCCGGCGTGTCGGCCGGTGAGCTGATCGCCTCCCTGGTGACCCTCACCGCCGTCTATGCCGTGCTGCTGGTGGTGGAGGTCAAGCTCCTGGTCAAGTACATCCGCGGCGGCGTCGTCTCCGCAATGCCGGAACTTGCCCACGCCCCCGCCGATGAAAATGAGGATGAAACGCCCGGGGACAAAGGCGGCCCCGGCAAGCCTGCAGGCGACGTCCTGGCGTTCGCCTACTAAGAGCAGAGGAACTCGATCATGGAACTGCTTCCCACCATCTGGTTCGTCGCCATTGCGGTGCTGTGGACCGGCTACCTCTTCCTCGAAGGCTTCGACCTCGGCGTCGGCATGCTGATGAAGATCTTCGCCCGGAACAACACGGAGCGGCGGGTGCTGCTGAACACCATCGGCCCCGTCTGGGACGGTAATGAAGTCTGGCTGCTCACTGCAGGCGGCGCCACGTTCGCCGCCTTCCCGCTCTGGTACGCCTCGCTGTTCTCCGCCCTCTACCTCCCGCTCCTCGTGGTGCTGGTGGCCCTGATCTTCCGTGCGGTCGCCTTCGAATACCGGGGCAAGGTGGACACCGACCGGTGGCGCGCCCGGTGGGACTGGGCCATCGCCCTGGGCTCCTTCTTTGCTGCCTTCGGCGTCGGGGCCGCCCTGGCGCTGACCACCACGGGTCTGCCACTGAACGCCAACGGCGACCGGGAAGGCGGGCCGCTGGCATGGTTCAGCGGTTACGCGGTGCTCGGGGGCGTGGCAGTGGTGGGATTCTCCCTGGTGCACGCGCTGGCGTTCCTTGCCCTGAAGACCGACGGCGAGGTGCGGCACCGTGCCCGCGCCTGGTTCGTCCGCGTGCTGCCCGTGCTGCTCCTCCCCATCGCCGCTTGGGCACTGAGCATCCAGGTCCTGGACGGCACGGTGTGGACGTGGGCGCTGGTCCTGCTGGCCGTGGCGGCGGCAGCCACCGCATGGGTCCTGGCGCGGAAAGGTTCAGAGGGCAGGGCCTTCCTGGCCCTGGGCGCCTTCCTGGTCCTCGGCACGGCCTCCATCTTCGGGGCAGTGTTTCCCGTGGTCCTGCCCTCCACCCTGGATCCTGCCTTTGACCTGACCATTTCCAATGCCTCGTCCTCGGACTACACCCTGGGGCTGATGAGCGTCGTGGCAGCATTCGGGCTCCCGCTCGTGATCGCCTACCAGGCCTGGACATACTGGGTGTTCCGCCGCCGGGTCAGCAGCGCCTCCATTCCCGAAGCGCACAGTTTCCTCCCTGCCATCGCCGCCAAGGCGTTCACCACCAAGGGCTGACGTGCGCCCGCTGCTCCCGTCCGGACCCGCAACCCGCGCTGCCGTCTACTGGCTGGGCGTCCTGTCGGCGCTCAAGGCCCTCGCGCTCGTCCTGACGGGGCAGGCCGTGGCGTCCGCCCTGGCCGGCCTGGCAGCCGGGGACGGTGTGCATCCGGACCAGATCGCCCTGGGGGCCGCCGGCGTCGTCCTCCGCTCCATCACGGTGTGGGGCCAGGCGGTGGCAGCCCGCCGCGCCGCCCTGGGCATCAAGGAGGAACTGCGGGCCCATCTGCTGGAACGCGCCCTGCGGGACGGCATCCGGGAGGACGGACCCGCAGACGGCGGGCTGGCCGTGCTGGCCACCCGGGGCCTGGACGCGCTGGACAGCTACTACACCCAGTTCCTCCCGGCACTGGTGAACTGCGCCGCGGTCCCGTTGCTGCTCGGGGCCCGGATCCTCTTCGCCGACTGGCTCAGCGCGGTGGTCATCGTGCTGACCGTGCCCCTGGTGCCGCTGTTCATGGTTCTGATCGGCCGCTACACCGAGGACAATGTCCGCGAGGCGCAGGAGTCCCTGGCCCGGCTCTCGGCGCACATGCTCGAACTGGCGAAAGGCCTTCCCGTCCTGGTGGGCCTGGGACGGGCCACGGCGCAGCGCAAGGCTCTGGAGGAAATCTCCGAGGAATACCGCACAAGGACCATGGGAACCCTGCGCACCGCGTTCCTCTCCGCCCTGGCCCTGGAACTCATCGCCACCATCTCCGTGGCCGTCGTGGCAGTGTTCATCGGCGTCCGCCTGGTCCACGGCGACATGCCGCTGGAAGCCGGCCTCCTGGCCCTGATCCTGGCACCGGACTGCTACCTGCCGCTGCGGGAGCTCGGCACGGCCCACCACGCCAGCGACGACGGCCGGGTGGCGCTCGCCGGCGCCAACGCCGTCACTGATGCGCCTGCCATGCACCCGCTGCCGGCCGCCCCGGCAGGCAGGCCCGGGGAGCCCGTCACCGTTTCCGGCCTGACCGTAACCTACGGCGGCCGGTCCCGGCCCGCCGTCGGGCCCCTGTCCTTCGAAGCGCCGCAAAGCAGGATCACCGCCCTTGACGGACCCAGCGGCACGGGGAAGAGCACCGTACTCGGCGTGCTCGCCGGCACCATCGGCAACGGCGCGGGTGCAACCATTACCGGGACACTGGCCGGGCTGGACCGGGGCGCCGTCGCGTGGGTGCCCCAGCATCCTGTGATGTTTGCGTCCACGGCGCTGGAGGAAGTCCTGCTGTACCTCGGCACGGACGCCAGGAACACCCGTGACCGGCAACTCGCCGAGGAGCAGGCCCGGACATGCCTGGCGCGCGCCGGCGCCGGGCACCTGGCCGGGAAGCACCCCGCCGAGCTGAGCCCCGGGGAACTGCGCCGCGTAGCCCTGGCACGGGGCCTGGCCCGGGTCGAGGCCGGGGCCACCGTCCTGCTCCTCGACGAACCCACCGCGCATCTGGACAGCAGCTCCGCCCGGGCCGTCGAGGACGCCATCCGCAGCCTCCGCGGCCAAGTCACGGTGATCCTGGTGGCCCACGAGGAACGCACCCGCCGCCTCGCGGACGTGCTGGTCCCCGTGGCCGCCCCTGGCAGGGGCGCGGCGGCCGGGGCCGAGGGCATTGCAGGGTCTCCTGCCGGAAACGGAGACGGACGGGCTTTCCCGGTACCAGCGGACGTTTCCGGAGAAGCCCCGGCCGGCACCCCCGTCGCCGCCGCGGCTTCCGGGACCGATGCGGGCAGCACCGGCACGGACGGCACCGGTCCGGGCAGCACCGTTCCTGCCGGCAGGGCCACGGCCCGTCCCGCCGGCGCGGCCCTGGGCCTGCTCGCCCCGCTCCTCGCCCCCGTGCGGGGAAAGTTCGCCGCGGCGGCCGTGGTGGGGACGTTGGCTGCCGTGTTCGCCGTGGCACTGTCCGGACTGTCCGGCTGGCTGATCATCCGCGCCAGCGAACAGCCCCCCATCCTCTATTTGCTGACAGCCATTGTGGGCGTCCGCTTCTTCGGCATCGGCCGTGCGGTACTGCGGTACTGCGAACGCCTGCTCCTGCATGACGCGGTGTTCTCTGCGCTGACCCGGCTCCGCGGACGCCTGTGGGAGACGCTGAGCCGGCGCGCGCTGTCCCTGCGGCGCCTGCTGCAGGGCGGAAACGTCCTGGGAACGGTGATTGACGACGTCGACACCATCCGGGACCTGCTGCCACGCGTGGTGCTGCCCCCGCTGACAGCGGTGGCCGTCGCCGTCCTGGCCGTGGGCACCACGTCCCTGGTGGTCCCGCCGGCGGTGCCCGCCGTCATCGCGGCCGCTGCTGCCAGCCTGGTCCTGGCGCCCGCGCTGGCGCTGTGGGGCGACCGGAAATCCGCCACCGCCGAACAGCTGCTGCGCTCAGGCGTGCTGCGGCGCATCTCCGCCGCCCTGGACGCCCGCGCGGAACTGTCGGCCAACAGCGTGGCCCCGAAGGTGCTGGAAGGCCTGCACGGCGAGGACCGCAAAGCCACCCGTGCCTCCCAGCGCTCTGCCTGGGCGGAAGGCCTGGGCCATGCGGTCACCACCGCCGCGTGCGGGATGGCGGCCCTGGCGAGTGCCTGGCTGGCTGCACCCGCCGTCCTGGACGGGCGGATTGAACCGGCCACGGCCGCAGTCGTGGTGCTGCTGCTCCTGGCCCTGGTGGAGCCCTTTGCAGCGATGACGACGGCGGCCCGGCAGTTCCCGGCGCTGCGCACCGTCCTGCAGCGCGTGGCGGAGTCCGGCGCCCTGGGCTCGTCCTCCGGCCCGGAAACGCCCGGCGACCCGAACCGGACGGCGACGGACGGGCTGTACCGGGTACCGGAACGCAACGGCGGCGCCGCAGGGCTGGAACTGACCGGACTCGCCGCGGCATGGCCGGGCGGAGAGCCCGTCTTCACCGGTCTCAACGCCGTTGCCGGCCCCGGCCACTGGCTCGCCATCACGGGCCCGTCCGGATCCGGCAAATCAACGCTCCTCTCAGTGCTGCTGGGCTTCCTGCCCGCGGCGTCGGGAAGCGCCCGGGTTACCGGAGGCGCAGCCTGGTGCCCGCAGGAGGCGCACCTGTTCGACTCGACCATCCGCGGCAACCTCCTCCTGGGCCGGCGGGAAGGTGCCGGACCGGCCGGTGGGGACGGCGCAGCGGAACGGGACATGGCTGCGGTGATCGCCGCCGTCGGACTTGGCCCGCTGGTGGAGCGTCTGCCCGCGGGGCTGGACACCCGGATCGGCCCCGGCGGGGCTTTCCTCAGCGGCGGCGAACGGCAGCGGCTGGCGGTGGCGCGCACCCTCATGACCGGGGCCGAGATGATCCTGCTCGACGAACCCACGGCGCACCTCGATGCCGAATCCGCCCGGGCCATGCTGGCGGACCTGAGGGTTGGACTGCGCCACAGGACGGTGGTGCTGGTGACACACCACGCGGCCGACATCCACGCCGAGGATGTCAGCCTGGTCCTCACCCCGGCGGAGGCGTCACAGGTTCCCGGAGGGGCCGCAGCGGAGCTGCGTGCCTAGGAGAGGACGCGGTTGACGCCGGGGACTACCCGTCGACGTCGTGCAGGTGATGGACGACGTCGTGCAGGAAGTACCGGGCGAGCGTCAGGACGGTGAACTCCGAACCGTTGCTGCGGAGCCCCTTGCGGTCCCACTCCGACTCACGGACTCCCGCGAAGGACTCCGCCACCTGCAGGCCCTCGGCCGTGAGCTCCGCGCTGACCACTGCGGGATCGGCGTTGGCGTAGTCCTTCTCGATTGCCGTGCGGTCCTGGTCCCAGTTCTCGAACGTGGCCCCGTCGGAGTCCAGCATGAGGTTCAGGCGCTGGTCGAACAGGCTGAACACGTCCCTGACATGGCAGGCGTATTCGAGAGAGGACCAGGTGCTGTCGTCGGGCCGTTCGGCAACGTCAGGGCGGCGCAGCACCGCACGCCACCGGGGCAGCATGTTCTCGATCGCCCCGGGGATGGTGGCCGGCGTGGTGCTGGCGGGGTCGAAGGAGCAGTCGGGGCAGGGCCGGTCCAGGACCCAGGTCCAGTCCTTCTCATCGGGCACGATAGGCATGGCAGCAGTCTAAGCGGGATCTAGGCGGGATCCGCCCACGCCATGGCCGGGCCGATCGCGTCAACGGCCTGGGACAGTGGAACACCGGAACCGTCACGCCGGCCGTGCTCCTGCGGAAGCGAACGGGCCACACCCGCGGCGGAGGACGCCTTCGCCGGGCCGTGCCCCGCCCAGGCGAGCAGCAGGGTGTCCTCACCCTTCAGGAACCGGTGCGCCCGGACTCCGGCAGTGGCGCGTCCCTTGGAGGGGTACTCGGAGAACGGGGTCACCTTCGCGGTTCCCGGGGCGGTGCCGGGCAGCGCGCCGTTGGTCCCCGCGATGGTGACGACGACAGCGGCCTCGTCCGAGGGCTGCACCACACCGAAGAACGCCACCCTGTCTCCCGCGGCGAGCTTGATGCCTGCCATTCCGCCGGCCGTCCGTCCCTGCGGCCGTACCGCCGAGGCAGCGAACGTCAGCAGCTGGGCCTGCGCCGTCAGGAACACCAGGTCGGAGTCGTCGCCGGCCGCCGGTGCCACGCCCACCACCACGTCCTTGTCCTTGAGCGTGATGACTTCCCAGTCCTCGCGGTTCAGCGGGTAGTCGGGCTGAACCCGCTTCACCACGCCCTGTGCAGTTCCGATGGCCAGCACCTCGTCCAGGGAAACGAACGCCACCAGGGTTTCGCCCTTGAGCAGGGTCAGGAATTCCTTGGCCGGAACGCCGCCTGCCAGGTTGGGCAGGCCGGCCACGGGCGGCAACGCCGGCATGTCCATGACCTGGAGGCGCAGCATCCTGCCCTGCGAGGTGACAGCAGCGATCTCGCCCCGGGCCGACGTCTTCACCACGGACGTAAAGACGTCGTGCTTGTTGCGCGGGCCCGCCTCCGCCAGCGGTTCCTGGTTGCTGGTGCGGCCAATCTGTCCGGACGCCGTCAGGATGGCCCAGCAGGGATCGTCCGCGATTTCCAGCGCCAGCGGAGCGGCCTTGGCCTTCTTTCCATTCGTGCCGGCCAGCTCGGCAGCGACCGTGGGGGAGACGGCCTCCGACTCGAGGAGGATGGTGCGGCGCGGAGTGCCGTGTTCCTCGGCGATGGCGGCAAGCTCATCGGAGACCACCGAACGGAGCAGGTCCTCGGAATTGAGGATCGCTTCCAGTTCCGCAATCTCGCGGCGCAGTTCGTCCTGTTCCTTCTCCAGCTCAATCCGGGAGTACTTGGTCAGCTGCCTCAGCCGCAGTTCCAGGATGTAGTTCGCCTGGATTTCGGTGAGGTCGTAGATGGACATCAGGCGTTCCCGCGCAGCCGCGGCCTCATCCGAGGAGCGGATGATCTGGATGACCTCATCGATGTCCACAATGGCGATGAGGAGGCCTTCCACCAGGTGCAGCCGGTCCTTCTTCTTGCCCAGCCGGAACACAGTGCGGCGGCGGACCACGTCGATCCGGTGGTTGACGTAGACGGTGAGCAGGTCCACCAGGCCCAGCGTCTGCGGCTGCCCGTCCACCAGGGTCACGTTGTTGATGCCGAAGGAGTCCTCCATCGGCGTGTACCGGTAGAGCTGCTGCAGCACCGCGTTCGGGTTGAAGCCGTTCTTCAGTTCGATGACCAGGCGCAGGCCGTTTTTGCGGTCTGTCAGGTCCACGATGTCGCTGATGCCGGTCAGCTTCTTGGCGTTGACCGCGTCCTTGATCTTTTCGATGACCTTTTCCGGGCCCACCATGTACGGCAGCTCGGTCACCACCAGGCCGGTGCGGCGGGCCGAGAGCTGCTCGACCTCCACCTTGGCCCGGGTCTTGAAGGATCCGCGCCCCGTGGCGTAGGCGTCGCGGATGCCGTCCAGGCCCACGATCCGCCCGCCGCTGGGCAGGTCCGGGCCCGGAACGAAGCGCATGAGGTCATCCAGACCGGCCTCGGGATTGGCAATCAGGTGCCGTGCGGCGGCGATGACCTCCACCAGGTTGTGCGGGGCCATGTTCGTGGCCATGCCGACGGCGATGCCGGTGGCGCCGTTGACCAGCAGGTTGGGGAAGGCAGCCGGAAGCACATCCGGCTGGGTCAGCTGGTTGTCGTAGTTGGGGACGAAGTCCACCACGTCTTCGTCGAGGTGGCTGGTGAGCGTGAGGGCGGCGGGGGCAAGCCGTGCCTCGGTGTAGCGCGGAGCTGCCGGGCCGTCGTCGAGCGAGCCGAAGTTGCCGTGCCCGTCGATCAGCGGCAGGCGGAGCGAGAAGTCCTGCGCCATGCGCACCATGGCGTCGTAGATCGCGGCGTCGCCGTGCGGGTGCAGCTTTCCCATCACTTCGCCCACCACGCGTGCACTCTTGACGTGCCCGCGGTCGGGGCGGAGCCCCATGTCGCTCATCATGTAGAGGATGCGGCGCTGTACCGGCTTCAGCCCGTCGCGGGCATCAGGCAGGGCCCGCGAATAGATCACGGAGTAGGCGTACTCCAGGAACGAGCCTTCCATCTCGGAGGTGACGTCGATATCGACGATGTTCTCCGTGTAGGGGGTCGTGTCCACGACGGGGGCTGGGGCTTGGCGGCGGGCCATGGAGTGGGTAAATCCTTCTGGTGCTGGGTTATTCGGCAGCGTTCGGCGGCGCTGCGGCAGTTTTTGGCTAGGCTAAGCCTATGGTGGATCAGCCCGGGGACGGCGAATATCCGGAGCATTGGGAAGCCGATGTCGTCCTGCGTGACGGCGGAACAGCGCACCTGCGGCCCATTCATCCATCGGATGCCGAAGCGATCCAGACCTTCCACGCCGGACAGTCGCAGAATTCAATCTACATGCGCTTCTTCGCCTTCAAGGCACGGCTGTCCGCCAAGGAGCTGAAGCGGTTCACCGAGGTGGACTACAAGGACCGGGTGGCTTTCGTCATCACCATGCGCGGCGAAATCATCGGGATCGGCCGCTATGACCGGCTGGACGACCCCACCGAAGCCGAGGTGGCCTTCAACATCGCCGACGCCCACCAGGGCCGTGGCATCGGCTCGATCCTGCTCGAACACCTGGCCGCCGCGGCACACGAAAACGGCATCCAGCGCTTCAGCGCGGAGGTGCTGCCGGAGAACCGCAAGATGCTCATGGTCTTCTCCGACGCCGGCTATGACGTCAAACGCCATTTTGACGACGGCGTCGTGAGCCTCGAATTCAACATCGACCCCACGGAGAAATCCCGGGCAGTCATGGAATCCCGCGAACACCGCGCCGAGGCCAGGAGCGTGCGCGACCTGCTCACGCCGTCGTCCGTTGCCGTGATCGGTGCCAGCCGCAAGTGGGGGACGGTCGGCTACCAGCTGCTCGAACACATCATCGAAGGCGGGTTCCCCGGCAAGGTCTACGCCATCAACCCGGAAGCCCTTGAACTGGCCGGCATGCTGTCCTACGGCCGGCTGACCGAAGTACCGGACCCGGTGCAGCTCGCCGTGATCGCCGTACCCTACGAGGAAGTCCCGTCAGTAGTGGAGGACTGCGCCGCGGCCGGCGTCAAAGGCCTCGTCATTGCCTCGGCGGGTTTCGCGGACGACGGCGAACGCGGCCTCCAGCGGCAACGGAACCTCGTGCGCCAGGCCCGGGCGAGCGGAATGCGGGTGATCGGCCCGGCGTCGCTGGGCATCATCAACACCCACCCCGAAGTCAGCCTCAACGCCTCCATGGCGCCTGTCCTCCCGCGCCGGGGCGGCCTGGGCCTCTTCAGCCAGTCGGCAGCCATCGGCGTTTCGCTCTATGCGGCCTCCACCAGGCGCCGGCTGGGGCTCTCCACGTTCCTGTCCGCAGGGAACCGCGCAGACGTCTCCGGCAACGACATCATGCAGTACTGGGAGGACGACGCCGACACCTCCGCCGTGGGCCTCTACCTGGAGTCGATCGGCAACCCGCGCAAGTTCTCCCGGATCGCCCGCCGCCTGGCCCGCACCAAACCGGTGATCGTGGCCAAATCGGACACCATGGGCCTGCGGCTGCCGCCGGGCCATGCCGTGCGCACCACGCAGGCCCCGGGCGGCGCGCTGGACGCGATGCTCCGCCAGTCAGGGGTGATCCGGGTCGAAACCATCGACCAGCTGGTGGACGTGGCACAGATTGTCTCCGGCCAGCCCCTGCCAGCCGGACCGGGCCTGGCCATCTTCAGCAACTCGCAGGCGCTCGGCACGGTGGTGGCGGACAGTGCCGCGGACCACGGGTTGAGCGTTGAACGGCTGGTCACCGGGGTGGACCTCGACGCCGGCCGCTCGGTGGCGCTGCCCGCCCTCCGCGCGGCACTGCTGGAAGCGCTGGCACCCGCGGACGTGCACGCCGCCGTCGCCGCGCTGCTGCCGGCCCGCGGGCTCACCGTGGACAGCATCGCCGAAGTCCTCGCCGAGGCCTCCGCCCAGGCCGGGAAACCCGTGGTGGCGGCCTTAACCGGCATCCTGGATGAGTCCGTCTACGTCGAAGGGATGCTGGGGACGGCGGGCAACGCCGTACCCTGCTACCCGAGCCCCGGAGCGGCGGTCGCGGCGCTCGCCGCCGTGGTCCGGTACTCGGAATGGGCGTCACGGGACCAGGGCCACTTCGTGGAACCGTCCGGCTGCGACCCCGCAGGTGCCCGCGCCGAGATCGACGTGCTGCTCCGGGACGTCACGGGGGAGCAGCTGAAGCAGCTGGACCAGGCCGCGGCCTCCTCGCTTTTGGGCCACTACGGCATCTCCGTGCTCCCTTCCGCTCCCTTCGACACTCCCGACGAAGCGGTGGCGGCCGCGGAGGCGCTGGGCTGGCCGGTGGCCATCAAGACCACCGACCCCGCGCTGCGGCACCGGCTGGACCTCGGCGGTGTGCGGCTGGGCATCGAGGACGCCGAGTCGCTCCGCCGCGACGTGGTGCAGATGCGCCGGGCACTGTCCCTGTACGGCGACCCGTCCCTGGAGGTCCAGTCCATGGCGCCGGTGGGACAGGCCTGCACCTTCCGGGCCATCGAGGATCCGCTGCTGGGCCCCGTCATCTCCTTTGGATTGGCCGGGGACGCGGTGAACCTCCTCGACGACTGGTCCCACCGGGTGCCGCCGCTGTCCGCCGCAGACGTGCACGACTTCATCAGGGCGCCGCGGGCGGCGCGGAAGCTGTTCGGCTACCAGGGGCTTCCCGCCGTCGATGTCACCGCCCTGGAGGACCTGGCCGCCCGGCTCGCCTGGATGAAGGACAACCACCCCGAAATTGCCCTGGTGGAGTTCAACCCGGTGCTGTGCGGCAGGGCCGGGGCCACCATCCTGGCCGCCGATGTCCGGATGGGCAACGCCGCCCAGCGCACCGACAGCGCGCGGCGGGCCATGCTGGGATGACGGTGCCGGAGGCGGCCGACGATACGCACCTGCGGATCCGGCGGTTGGAAAAGTGTGCGGCGCATCTGTGAAAATGGGGGAATGAGCTCCCAGCCTCCCGCCTCGGCGCCCGAAACGCCCGGCAACGAAAACCAGGCCGTCCGGCACCACAGCTCACACAGCCACAGTTCCCAGGGCCAAAGCCTCGACGGCGCCCTGCAGAAGGCCGGCTTCTACCCCCGCCTCGTGGCGGACGTGGTGGACGATGCCCTGGACGGCCGCGACTGCGTGGCCCACCTGGTGCACCTGGAAACCCACTTCGACCGGGCCGAAGTCCGCCGCCACATCACCGTGCTGGTGCTGACGTCGGACATGCTGGTGATCACCCACGTGGACGACCAGCAGCTCGACGAGGCCGGTGAGCAGATCGTGGCGCAGATCTCCACCGAGTCAGTGCCTGTGGCCCAGATCCGTTCGGTGGTGCTGAGCTACATGTACGCCCAGCCCCAGAACTACAAGCCCTCGGACCCCGTCCGCGAACTGACGCTCTCCATCGCATGGTCCGGCGGCCAGCGCCTGGACATGGGACCGGCCAGCTGCGGCGACCCCCAGTGCGAGGCGGACCACGGCCACACCGGCACCATCGCGCAGGAGGACATCGTCCTGCGCATCAGCGCCGAGGCCGACGGGCTGCAGGCAGTCCAGGACGCCAAACTCTTCGCCCGGGCCCTGCGCGCCGTCAACACCGGATCCCCATCGCCGGTGGCGCACGCGCAGTCCATGCCGCCCCGGCCCCGCGCCGGCGTCTTCGGCGCGCGCCTGAGCCGCGGCCACCAGCAGCGCTGATGCCGGACGAACAGCCGCAGGTTTCCCCTTCCACTCCCGCCGGACCCGGCCCGGTTTCCGGCGCTCCGGCCGCACCCGGACTTCCGCCCGCGCCCGCATACGGGCAACGTTCCGTGGCGGAGGTGCTGACCAGCGCCGCCGCCAGCATGGGCATCGGGGGCTTCACCAACACCCTGAAGCTTCCGCAATCCACCAGGGTCTGCGTCGTGGTGGCCGACGGCCTGGGCAGGAACCTGCTCAAGCAGAAGGCGGCCCACACCCCTTTCCTGCGCTCGGTGCTGCAGTCCGGGCAGGGTGACGTCCCGGTCTGGCTGGACTCGGCGTTCCCCTCCACCACGGCGGCCGCACTGTCCAGCCTGGGCACCGGCCTGCCGCCCGGCGAACACGGCATGGTCGGCTACGACGTACTGGACCCGCGCCAGGACAAGGTGGTCAACCTGCTGGGCAACTGGGATCCCGGCGTGGACCCTGAAGCATGGCAGCCCCACCCCACCGTGCTGGAGCGCGCCGCCGAACACGCCGACGTCACCACCATCAGCCTGCCGCAGTTCGCCGGCTCGCCCATGACCCGGGCGGCGCTGCGCGGCGGCCGATTCATTGCGGGCACCACGTCCCACGCCCGGACGGCCTCCGCTGCCGAGGCCATGTCCGGCAAGGGCCCCTCGCTGATGTACTTCTACCTCAACGAACTCGACAAGGCCGGGCACCGCTACGGCTGCCAGTCCGAGCAGTGGGAACACCAGCTGGAGGAGCTCGATGCCACGGTCAAGCGGCTCAGCACGTCGCTTCCGGCCGGCACGACGATCCTTGTCACCGCGGACCACGGCATGCTCGACGTCCCGGAACAGCACCGCCTCGACTACTCGGCCGACCCCGCCCTGGTGGACGGTGTGCGGCACACCGCCGGTGAACCGCGCATGGTGCACCTTTACCTGGACGGGGCTGCGGGTGTCCGCGGCCGGGACCGCCTGCTGGCAGCATGGCGGAAGCGGTTCGGCAACCGGATCTGGGCCTTCACCCGCGAGGACGCCATAGCCGCCGGCCTGTTCGGAACCGTCCGCCCCGCCGTCGAAGGCCGGATCGGCGATGTGATGATCGCGGCCCGCGACTCCCTGGCCCTCTACGACACCCGCCGCAGCCGCCCCACCGCCATGGAAGTGGTGGGCCAGCACGGTTCACTGACCAAGGCCGAACGGGAGGTTCCGCTGCTCTGCTTCACCGCCGGCGGAAAAGGACAGCGTCGTGGCTGAACTCGTCTTCTTTTCCGGCACCATGGACTGCGGCAAGTCCACCCTGGCCCTGCAGATGGACCACAACCACCGTGCCCGGGGGCGGGGCGGCGTGCGGTTCAGCCGCAACGACCGCGCCGGGGAGTCCCGGATCTCCAGCCGCCTGGGCCTGGAAACCGATGCCGTGGAGGTACTGGACGGCACCGACTTCTGGGAGGAAGTGATGCGCCGCCGCACCCACGGGCAGCGCGTGGATTACCTGATCTGCGATGAAGCCCAGTTCTACACCCCCGAGCAGGTGGAGCAGCTGGCCAAGGTGGTGGACGAGATCGACGTGGACGTCTTCGCGTTCGGCATCACCGCCGACTTCCGGACCCGGCTTTTCCCGGGTTCGCAGCGGCTGATCGAGCTGGCCGACAGGGTGCAGGTGCTGCAGGTGGAAGCTCTTTGCTGGTGCGGGCGCCGTGCCACCCACAATGCCCGGACGGTCGACGGCGTCATGGTCACCGAGGGTGCGCAGGTGGTGGTCGGAGACGTGGACATGGCAGCTGACGGCACCGCCGCCAGCGACGCAGGGCATGTACCCGTCGTGGGCTACGAGACGCTGTGCCGCCGGCACTTCATGCGGCGGGTCACCGCCCATGGGGCGAACCTCATGGCGGAACAGGACCAGTTGCTGCCCTTCGACGTGGACGCCTGCCTGTGGCACGGCTCCGGAGGGCCGGCCGCAGGCACGTAGCCCTCCCGGCCGGGCAGGCCGGCCACGCCGTTCAGGCTATTCGCTGCGGGTGCCGAAAACGATCTCGTCCCAGGACGGAACGCTGGACCGCTTGGGGCGTGAGGGCTGGCGCTCGGGTACCTCAGCGTCCTGCGACGGGCCCTTTCCGGCGGCCGGGCCGTCGTCGTTCCTGGTTGCCTGGCGCGGCTGCCCGCCTCCAAGCAGTTCGTCGAGGCCGGCGCTGCCGGACGGTTTGCCGGCGGGCGGAGACTGCTCAGCATCCTCCGGCCCGGGCTGGCTGGTCCTGGGGGAGGCAACGATGGTGATTTCGCGGGTTTCGGTGCTGACGCCGTCGTGCAGTTTCAGGGCGTCGTCCTCACCGTCGCGGTGGGGCGGGATCAGGCTGAGGCGGGACAGCATGGACGGCCTGGCATCCCGGCGCCGCACGAAGGAGTCTCCCTTCGCCGCCGGTGCGTCGGCTTCCCCGTCCGGTGCGTCATGCCCGGCGTCTGCGCCGTCAGGTTCGGGAACCACCTCGGACGGGCGGGGGTGGGCGGCCGGCACGCCGTGGGTGAGCAGGAGCGCCAACGCGTCGTCGGAGTCCTCATCCACACCCAGCCGCTGGCCGCGGCGCGAACGGAGCATGTCCAGCAGCCCGTCCGGATCCTTGCCCCCGCCGGCGGGACCGGACTGGGCACCCGGACGTCCGGCGTCGGCATCGGTTTCGAAGTCGAACGGCCGGTCGGAGACCGCGGACAGGCGGCGGGCCGGGACCGGGCCGTCAAGCGGTTCGAGCTCGCTGAGCTGCTGCGCCCAGCGGTTGGAGTTCTGCAGGGACTTCCGGACGGGATTGAACGTCCAGGTGGCCGGGGGCTCTTCGCCGATGCCGGAGGTGCCTTCTGCCTTGGCCACGAAACTTGCTGTGACCGTCCAGGTGCCGTCCTGCCGGCGCCACGAGTCCCACACAACAGTGGCGGGGTCGATGCCGTAGGCGGACAGGCGGTGGGAGACCATGTCGTCCAGGGTGGCGGGGTTGTCGCCGAAAGCGGACCGGTACACGTCGTGGCCGGGGGAGGGGGTGGCGACCTCCACCTTGCGGGCCTGTTGGGCAACGTACTCCCGTTCGGCCAGGACCGGGCCTTCGTACCGTTCGACCTTGGCCAGGGGAAGCCCGGACATTTCGGCAACGTCCGCCGCCGTGGCGCCTGCCCGGATCCGTGCCTGGATGTCCCGCGGGGACAAGGGAATGGCGGGGCGTTCCACCGGCGGCTTCGGAGCCGACCGGCTCGCGGCCCGGAGTGCCTCGTCGATTGGCAGCCTGAAGATCTCGCCGCCGGCCCCGCTCAACAGGAGGTGAGTCCCGTCGTCGTGCACGCCTACAAGCCGTAGATCCTGCATACAAATCCTCCACCCTGGCATTACTATCAGTCGAAACTCTGCCACCTGCCAGGCGGGAAATGGCCCAAGGGGCAGGGCGCGCCGCGATATTCCGGTGGTTAGTGCCCGGTCAGGGCTGCAGTAAGCCGGTCCGGGTGCCGGCTGGAGGACAGCCAGTAGGGGGTCTGGTCGGCGGGGTCGGTGATTTCGATCCTGACCACGGGGTCGATCCAGCCGCGGATGCACAGGTAAGCCAGCCCGTTGAGCCGGGTGCCCCGCTCCGCCGTGGCCTCCCCGCCCCTGAACTGCTCAACGCTGCCGATGTACCGGCGCTCGATCGTGGCCCGTCCCACGGTCAGGGTTTCCGCGGTGACCAGGATGGTGGGGGTGGACAGCACCAGCAGGACGGCCATGATGATGAACAGCACGGCGGCGGCCGTGAGGCCGGCCGCCAGGCTGATGGGCGCGAACACCAGGATGCCGGCCGCCGAAATGCCCGCCGCGATGATCCAGATCCACAGGTTCGGCCACAGCTTCTCCCGGTAGATGACCGAGGCTCCGGCGGACGGGCTGGGCATGGGGGCGGGAGAGCTTGTTTCGGGCATAGGGCAAGCTTTCCACCTTTGCCGGGCTATTTCATCTTGGCCGCCGCCCTGTCCCGGCCATTGGCTCCTCCTGACCAGGCGGCGTCCTAGGTGGGATATGGCAGCGCGGGTTAGAGTGAATGACTGTGACTGATCTTCCCGCCACGGCAAACACTGTCCTTGACGATGCGCCGGAGCTCCCCGCTTCCACGCCCACCCTGCAGGTCCAGCTGAAGATGCTCGACCCGGAGCTTGAGGCGCCTTCCTACGCCCACCCCGGAGACGCCGGTGCGGACCTGCGCGCCCGGGAGGACGTCGTCCTGCAGCCGGGGGAGCGCCGGTTGGTCCCCACGGGCGTGGCCATCGCCCTGCCTGAGGGGTTCGTCGCACTGATCCACCCCCGCTCCGGGCTGGCCACCAAGCATGGGCTGACCATCGTGAACGCGCCGGGCACCGTTGACGCCGGCTACCGCGGCGAGATTTCGGTCACGCTCCTCAACACTGATGTGAGCCAGGCCATCGAACTGCGCCGCGGCGATAGAATTGCGCAGATGGTCATCCAGCGCGTCGAGTACGCGCAGTTTGTCCCCGTCGCCGAACTCAGCGAATCCGTGCGCGGCACGGGCGGCTTCGGTTCCACCGGCGGGTTCTCCCTTCCGGGAGCCTGACTGACACCTCCGGCACTGTTTGCGGGGACCACACCAGCACGACGGCGGCACCTCCATGGGACCGGACCGGAACATTCACATTAAAGGAGAAACAGCGTCATGGCCTTTGGGTTCGGCAGGAAAGCAAAGAAGGAACAGCCGGACGAACCGGATGAGCTGCCCGCCGACGACTCCGCCACCGAGGACGCGGTGGCTGACAGCCGCCGGGCCAACGGACCGTTCGATGAGTCCGAAGTCAGCAGCCACGACGGATACGTGGACCTCGGTGCGCTGCTGGTCAGCCCCAGCGAAGGGCTCCAGCTCCGCCTCGAGGTGGAGGAAGCAACCCAGCGTGTGGTGGCCGTGACCCTTGACCTCAACGGTTCGAGCCTCCAGCTGCAAGCTTTCGCCGCGCCCAAGACTGAAGAGCTGTGGGATGAAATCCGCGGACAGATCGGACAGTCCGTCGGTGCCCAGGGCGGCCAGGTGGAGGAGATTGAGGGCCCGTTCGGCACCGAACTCGTGGCCAAGCTGCCCGCCGGCCTTCCGGACGGAAGCCAGGGATACCGCGTGGCGCGCTTCATCGGCGTGGACGGCCCCCGCTGGTTCCTCCGCGGGGTTCTGGGCGGCGCTGCGGCGCTGGAACGCGACGCCGCGGAACCGCTGGAGACCCTGTTCCGCAAGGTGGTGGTGGTCCGGGGTGACAGCCCCATGCCGCCCCGCGACCTCCTCCAGCTGCGCCTGCCCAAGGACGCCACGGCCACGCCGCCTCCCGGCGCCCCATCCCTGCAGGAGCCCGAACGGGGTCCTGAGATCACGCAGATTGGCTGATCCCGTGGACGGGGCAGCGCCAACGCCTCACGCCGGGCCGTCCATAGTCCCGCTGGACCGGCTGCCCGCCAAAGGGCGCGTCCTGTGCCAGGGCCGCATAGAGTCCGTCACGTACGTTCCGGCGGACCGCACGGCGGCCTTCAGCGCCATCGTTTCCGATTCCGGCGCACTGCGCCCGGCCCCCGGCGGTTCCGGTTCCCAGCGCCACCGGCTGCGCGTGGTGTGGCTTGGCCGGCGGCGCGTTCCGGGCATCGAAGCTGGAATCGAGCTCCGGCTCGAGGGGATGCTGTCCACCAGCGAGGGCATGCCCACCATGTTCAATCCGCGCTACGAGATACTGTCCCACCAGGAGGACGCATGACCGTGCCCCAGCCCGACAGGTCTTCCGGCGAGGCCCTTCCCGACGACAGCCAGGGCGCCAGGACCGGTAGCGGCACGGGGAACACTTCCGCCGCCGGTGCCAAGGCCGACGGTGCGTCGCCCATGGCCGGGATGGCCGCCGAATACGCGGCGAAAGCCGGACTGCACCGAACGCATGACGGGCGGGTGGACGTCCTGAAGAGCGCCGGTGGTGTCCAGGGCATCGCCGAGAGCATCCTGCCCGGCCTGGTCTTCCTCGTCGCGTTCACCGTGACCCAGGACCTCACCCCGTCCCTGGTTGCGGCGCTGGCCGCTGCGGCGGTGTTCACCGTGGTGCGGCTGGTCCAGCGGCGGCCCCTGACCCAGGCGCTGGCGGGCGTGGTCGGCGTCGGTATTTCCGCCTGGCTGGCCAACACCACCGGCAAGGCCGAGGATTTCTACCTGCCCGGATTCTTCACCAACGGCGCCTACATCCTGGCCATGGTGATCTCCATCGCCGCAAAGTGGCCTGTGGCGGGCCTGCTCTTCGGCTTTATCCGCAACGAGGGGCTGGACTGGCGCAAGGATCCGTCCCGGGTGCGCGCCTACCAGCTCGGGACGTGGATCATCGTCGGCGTCCTCGCGCTGCGCCTGCTGGTTCAGGTCCCGCTGTACCTGATGGGCCCCGACGGCCTGGCCGCCCTGGCCACCACCCGCCTGATCATGGGCGCACCGCTCTACATCCTTGGCGTGTGGATTGCCTGGCTGGTGACCCGCCCCGCTGCCGGGGAAGGGAAACCCTAGCCGTCGAATCCGTCGTCCTCCAGGGATGACTGTTCCGCCTGCCGGGATGCCCGGCTGCCGGAGACCGGGGCGGCGTCCTGGGTGACGGGCTCCCCGGCGCAGTCCGCGTGCCCGCCGTCCGCGTGCCCGCCCTCCGGGTGCTGCCCGGCGCCATGCATCCCGGGGTCCGCGGCGTCGGGGGAGAGCAGCGCACGGAGGTCGTCCTCCGCGGCGATGGTGGTCACGAAGAACAGTTCGTCCCCACCGTCAATGACGTCGTCGCGGCTGGGCGTGATGGGGGCGTGGTCGCGCAGGATGGCCACCAGGGTTGCATCCTCCGGCCACCGGATATCGCCCACGGTACTGCCGATCACATGCGAATCATGCGGAACGGTGAACTCCACGAGCGAGGCCACCCCCGTCTGGAGGGTCAGGAGCCGGACCAGGTCGCCGATCTCCACGGCCTCTTCCACCAGCGCCGTCATCAGCTGCGGGGTGTTGACAGCCACGTCAACGCCCCAGGAGTCGTTGAACATCCAGTCGTTCTTGGGATTGTTCACCCGGCCCACCGTGCGGCCCACGCCGAACTCCGTCTTCGCCAGCAGGGACACCACCAGATTGACCTTGTCGTCGCCGGTGGCGGACACCACCACGTCGGCCTCCTCGACCTTTGCGCCCTGCAGGGTGCTCAGCTCGCAGGCGTCGCCCACCAGCCAGTGCGCGCCGCGCAGCCCACTGCGGCCGATGACCTCAGGCTTGAGGTCGATCAGCAGGATTTCATGCTTGTGCGCCAGAAGCTCCCTGGCGATGGACGATCCGACGCTGCCGGCGCCAACGATCACGACTTTCACTGCAACTCCTTTGCGGGGGCTTTGGCCAGGATCTGGGCCACCTGGGCGGTCCGGTCAACCTGCAGCATGGCATGGACCGTGTCGCCGTCCTGGTACGCGGTTGCGGCGTCCGGCAGCAGCCCCTCGCCGAACCGGGTCAGATAGGCCACCCGCACGGCGGCTGCCTTCTCGATGCTGCTGATGCGGTGCCCCACCCAGCCGGCGTCCAGGTCCAGTTCCGCCAGGACCAGGCGGCCGGACGGCTCCCGGTAGTCACCGGCGAGATGCTGCTCGGGAAGGATGCGGCGGAGGACCTGGTCCGCGCTCCAGCGCACCGCGGCCACCGTGGGGATGCCCAGCCGCTGGTAGATCTCCGCACGGCCGGGGTCGTAGATCCTGGCCACCACATGCGGGACGTGGAAAGTTTCCCTGGCCACCCGGGTGGCAAGGATATTGGAGTTGTCACCGCTGGACACCGCGGCGAAGGCATAGGCTTCCGCCACCCCGGCCTGCTTCAGCGTTTCCCGGTCGAAACCCACGCCGGTGACCTTCCGGCCCGTGAATCCCTGCCGGAGCCTGCGGAACGCGCGGTCGTCCTGGTCGATGATGGCCACCGAATGCCCGGCATCCTCGAGTGTGTGCGCCAATGTCGCCCCCACCCGGCCACATCCCATGATCACGAAATGCGCCACCGTATCTCCTCCGTTTCCAGGTCCAGCTTCTGCAGCTAGAACTCTACCGGGAGCGCCCCGGCTTCAGGCCGCCTGGCAGCCGTCATGACATCATCCGCGAATCAGACTAGCTTTGTGGAGTGCTGACAATATTCAACGCGGTTAAACGCGTGCTGGTGGGCAGGCCGTTCCGGAATGACCGGATGGCCCATACCCTGCTTCCCAAGAAGATTGCGCTGCCGATCTTCGCGTCTGATGCACTGTCCTCCGTTGCCTACGCGCCGGACGAAATCCTGCTCACCCTAGCCCTGGCGGGCGTCAGCGCGGTGGCCATTTCCCCATGGGTGGGCCTGGCCGTCATGGTGGTGCTGCTCACGGTGGTGGCCTCGTACCGGCAGAACGTCCACGCGTACCCTTCGGGCGGCGGCGACTACGAGATCGCCGGCGAAAACCTGGGCAAGTACGCCGGGCTCACGGTCGCCTCGGCCCTGCTGGTGGACTACGTCCTCACCGTCGCGGTATCGATGTCCTCCGCGGCGGCGTACCTGACGACGGCGGTCCCGTCCCTGCACGGCCAGCAGGCCACCATCGCCACCATCGGCGTCATCATCCTCGCCCTCGTCAACCTGCGCGGCATCAAGGAAGCCGGCAGCGTGTTCGCCGTGCCCACCTACATCTTCATGGCCTCGATCTTCGGCATGACGGCGGTGGGCATCTTCCAGGCGGCCACCGGACAGCTGGGCGAGGCGCCGTCCGCCAACTTCACGATCGTTCCCGCGCCCGGCTTCGACGAGGGGCTCGTGGGCCTTGCCGGCGCCTTCCTCCTGCTGCGTGCCTTCTCCTCCGGAGCCGCGGCGCTTACCGGCGTGGAGGCCATCAGCAACGGCGTGCCCAACTTCCGGCCGCCGAAGAGCAGGAACGCCGCCACCACGCTGCTCCTGCTCGGCATCATCGGCGCCGCCATGCTTGCCGGCATCATCTACCTGGCCCAGGCAACCAAGGTCCACATCGTCCTTGACCCCGCCACGGAGTTCCTGCTCAACGGGAACCCGCTGCCGGAGGGCTACATCCAGAACCCGGCCATCAGCCAGATCGCCCAGACGATCTTCGGTCCCGGTTCCATCCCGTTCTACATCGTGGTTGCGGCCACCGGCGTGATCCTGGTGTTCGCCTCCAACACCGCGTTCAACGGCTTCCCGGTCCTCGGTTCCATCCTCGCCCAGGACGGCTACCTGCCCCGCCAGCTCCGCACCAGGGGCGACCGCCTCGCCTTCAGCAACGGCGTCCTGGCCCTGGCAGCAGGCGCGCTGGTGCTGATCATCTCGTTCAACGCCGACGTCACCAAGCTCATCCAGCTCTATATCGTGGGCGTCTTCATCTCCTTCACCGCCAGCCAGCTCGGCATGATCCGGCACTGGGGCCGTGAGCTGAAGCTTGCCAAGGACAAAGCCGTCCGCCGCAGGATGATGAAGTCCCGCACCATCAACACCATCGGCTTCGGCATGACGGCCCTGGTCCTGGTGATCGTGCTGATCACCAAATTCGAGCAGGGCGCCTGGATCGCACTGCTGGCCATGTTCGTGCTGTTCCTGATCATGTGGAGCATCCGGGCCCATTACGACAACGTGGCCAAGGAACTGGCAGTGGACGAGGATTCGTCCCCCAGGGCGCTTCCGACGCGCGTGCACGCCGTGCTGCTGGTATCGCACGTGCGCAAGCCCGTGCTTCGCGCACTGGCCTACGCCCGCGCATCACGCCCCTCCCGGCTGGACGCCATCACCGTGGACATCGACGCCGCGGAAACGGCCCACACGGTCAGCGACTGGGAGAAACTGGACATCCCGGTGCCGCTGACAGTGCTGGCCAGCCCCTACCGCGAAACCGTGACACCCATCATGGAGTACATCAAACAGATGCGCCTCGACTCCCCCCGCGACCTGGTGGTGGTGTACATCCCCGAATACGTGGTGGGCAAATGGTGGGAACAGCTGGTGCACAACCAAACCGCGCTGCGCATCAAGACCAGGCTGCACTTCGAACCCGGAGTCATGGTGGCCAGCGTGCCCTGGCAGCTCAAATCCTCCGAAGAAGCCAAGAACCTCCAGGACGTCCAGTGAACTCCAAAGCCTCCGCACCCGTTGCCGCCGCCGTTCCGGGCCGCACCGCCGAAGCCCGCGAGGGCACTGAACTCGTTGTCGACGTCGGGCCCGTCGCCCACGGCGGCCACTGCGTGGCCCGCCATGAGGGGCGCGTCATTTTCGTCCGGCACGGCATCCCCGGCGAGAAGGTCCGCGTCCGCCTGACCGACGCCGGCGAGGCAGCGAAGTTCTGGCGGGCCGACGTCGTCGACGTCCTCGAAGCCTCGCCGGACCGGGTGCCGCACTTCTGGCACGCCGCCGACTCCACCCGCGCCTGGGCCCACGGGCACCCGCCCGTGGGCGGAGCCGAGTTCGGCCATATCCGGCTGGAACGGCAGCGGCAGCTCAAAGCCGACGTGCTGGAGGAACAGCTGCGCCGGCTCGGCGGTTCCGGCGGCCTTCCGCCGGCGTGGTCCGGCGCCGTGGAAGCGGTGGGGGAAGCGGCCCACGGCGGGACGGGCCTGGGCTGGCGGACACGCGCCAGTTTCTCCGTAACGTCCTCGGGGAGACTTGGCATGCACGCGCACCGGTCCACGGAGATCCTTCCGGTCCGGGAGATGCCGCTGGCCACCGACGCTGTCAACGCCCTTCAACTCTGGAACGTCGACCTGCAGGGCATCGAGCGGGTTGAGGCCGCGGCTCCCGCCAACGGGACCCGGCCGCTGGTGCTGCTCGCACCAGCGGAAGGAACCAGGCCCAAACGGGTGGCCGCTGTTGCGGTGCAGCTGCCCGAGGACGCGTCCGTGGCAGCTTTCGACCCCGCAACGGGCGAGGTGACGAGGCTTCGCGGCCGGGCCTGGGTACAGGAGTCAGCGGCCGGCCACGAGTACCGCGTCACGGGTGCCGGGTTCTGGCAGATCCACCGCGACGCGCCCGGAACACTTGTGGGAACTGTCACAGAATTCCTGCACGGCGGCGGCTTCCTGCACCCCGGGGCGGTGGTGGCGGACCTGTACGCGGGCGCGGGACTTTTCACGGCAGTCCTCGCGGACGCCGTGGGGGAGACCGGCTCGGTGCTGTCCGTCGAAGGCGCTCCGGGCACCAGCCGGGACGCCCGCAAGAACCTGCACTCAGCACCGCAGGTGGAGATCGTGCAGGGCCGGGTGGAACGTGTCCTCCGCCAAAAACCGCGGAATTTCGACGCCCTGGTCCTCGACCCGCCCCGTGCGGGAGCCGGGAAGGCCGTGGTGCGCCAGCTCGTGGACTCGGGACCGAGGGCCATTGCCTATGTATCCTGCGACCCGGCGTCGTTTGCCCGTGATGTGTCCTACTTCCGGGCGGCGGGCTGGGACCTGGCCGGGCTGCGTGCCTTCGACATCTATCCGCACACCCACCACCTGGAGACCGTGGCCCTGCTGACACCCGTCCGGTGACGCCGCGTCCATGATGCCCCCGGGCGTTTTCGACTACGATGGCCGTAGTAGTCCCACGTCGCGCCCCGTATTCACGGCCGGCCGTGTGCCATTTTCGGGTCCTGAGCTAATTAGGACCACCTAACTAGCAGGCGGTCAACCGCGCGACAAAGATGAAACTGTTGCGAGAGGAGTCCTGCGATGAGCACTGTGGACAGCTTCGGTTCAAAAGGCAAACTTAATGTAGCCGGAACCGAGTATGAAATTTTCCGGTTGAACTCCGTTGAAGGTGCAGAAAACCTTCCGTTCAGCCTCAAGGTATTGCTTGAAAACCTGCTGAGGACCGAGGACGGCGCGAACATCACTGCCGATCACGTCCGCGCCCTGGCAGGCTGGGATCCCAATGCGGAGCCCGATACAGAAATCCAGTTCACGCCCGCCCGCGTGATCATGCAGGACTTCACCGGCGTTCCCTGCGTGGTCGACCTGGCCACCATGCGTGAGGCGGTCAAGGACCTGGGCGGCGACCCCAAGCGGGTCAACCCGCTGGCACCGGCCGAAATGGTCATCGACCACTCGGTCCAGATCGACGCCTTCGGCAACTCCGGCGCACTGGAGCGCAACATGGAGATCGAATACCAGCGCAACGGGGAGCGTTACCAGTTCCTGCGCTGGGGCCAGACCGCGTTTGACGACTTCAAGGTCGTCCCGCCGGGAACCGGCATCGTGCACCAGGTCAACATCGAATACCTGGCCCGCACCGTCATGACCCGCGAGGTTGACGGCGCCCTCCGCGCCTACCCCGACACCTGCGTCGGCACCGACTCCCACACCACCATGGTCAACGGCCTGGGCGTGCTCGGCTGGGGCGTCGGCGGCATCGAGGCCGAGGCAGCGATGCTCGGCCAGCCCGTCTCCATGCTCATCCCGCGCGTCGTCGGCTTCAAGCTCAGCGGCAGCATCCCCGCCGGCGCCACCGCCACCGACGTCGTGCTGACCATCACCGAGATGCTCCGCAAGCACGGCGTGGTGGGCAAGTTCGTCGAATTCTACGGCGAAGGCGTCGCAGCAGTGCCGCTGGCCAACCGCGCCACCATCGGCAACATGAGCCCCGAGTTCGGCTCCACCGCCGCCATGTTCCCCATCGACGACGTCACCCTCGACTACCTGCGCCTCACCGGCCGGTCCGAGCAGAACGTTGCTCTGGTGGAGGCCTACTCCAAGGAACAGGGCCTCTGGCACGATCCGTCCCGCGACATCAAGTTCTCCGAGTACCTGGAACTGGACCTGTCCACCGTTGTTCCGTCCATCGCCGGCCCCAAGCGCCCGCAGGACCGCATCGAGCTGACCGAGGCCAAGGACGAGTTCCGCCACGACCTGAAGAACTACGTCTCCCACGACGCCAACGCCGGCACCCTGGACGAGTCCCTCGAAGAGACCTTCCCGGCCTCCGACGCCCCGTCCTTCACCTCGGGTGCAACGCACGTCTCGGACACCGACCGCGAACCGCCGAAGTACTCGGCAGCGCACGGCGGTGCCGGACGCATCTCCAGCCCGGTGCCGGTCAAGATGGCCGACGGACGCGAATTCGAGCTGGACCACGGTGCAGTCACCATCGCCTCCATCACCTCCTGCACCAACACGTCCAACCCGTCGGTCATGCTTGCCGCCGCGGTGCTGGCACGCAACGCCGTCGAAAAGGGCCTCACCGCCAAGCCGTGGGTCAAGACCTCCGTCGCCCCCGGCTCCAAGGTGGTCACCGACTACTACGAGAAGTCCGGCCTCACCCCGTACCTGGAGAAGCTCGGCTTCTACATCGTCGGCTACGGCTGCGCCACCTGCATCGGCAACTCCGGCCCGCTGGAGGCTGAGATCTCGGATGCCATCCAGGCCAACGACCTCGCCGTTTCCGCCGTCCTCTCGGGCAACCGGAACTTCGAAGGCCGCATTAACCCGGACGTCAAGATGAACTACCTGGCCTCCCCGCCGCTGGTCATCGCCTACGCCCTGGCCGGTTCCATGGACTTCGACTTCGAAACCGACGCCCTGGGCAAGGACGAGGCCGGCAACGACGTCTTCCTGAAGGACATCTGGCCCAACCCGGTCGAGGTCCAGCAGGTCATCGACTCCTCGATCGACAAGGACATGTTCGCCAAGGGCTACGACGGCGTCTTCGACGGCGACGAGCGCTGGCAGGCACTGGACACCCCGGCCGGCGACACGTTCGCCTGGGACGAGAAGTCCACCTACGTCCGGAAGCCCCCGTACTTCGAGGGCATGCAGGCCCAGCCGGAGCCCGTCAAGGACATCACCGGCGCCCGCGTCCTGCTGAAGCTCGGCGACTCCGTCACCACGGACCACATCTCGCCCGCCGGCTCGTTCAAGTCCGACACCCCCGCCGGCCAGTACCTGCTGGCCAACGGCGTGGAGCGCAAGGACTTCAACTCCTACGGCTCCCGCCGCGGCAACCACGAAGTGATGATCCGCGGCACGTTCGCGAACATCCGCATCAAGAACCAGCTCCTGGACGGCGTGGAGGGCGGCTTCACCCGCGACTTCACGCAGGCAGACGGCCCGCAGGCCTACGTCTACGACGCCGCCCAGAACTACCAGGCAGCCGGCACCCCGCTGGTGGTCCTGGCAGGCAAGGAGTACGGTTCCGGTTCATCCCGTGACTGGGCTGCCAAGGGCACCGCGCTGCTGGGCGTCAAGGCCGTCATCGCCGAGAGCTACGAGCGCATCCACCGCTCCAACCTCATCGGCATGGGCGTCCTGCCGCTGCAGTTCCCGGCCGGCGAATCCGCCGCGTCACTGGGCCTGTCCGGCACCGAGACGTTCTCCGTTGAAGGTGTCACCGCCCTGAACGAAGGCATCACGCCCAAGACCCTCAAGGTCACCGCCACCGCGGAAGACGGCTCCTCGAAGACCTTCGACGCCGTCCTGCGCATCGATACGCCGGGCGAAGCGGACTACTACCGCAACGGCGGCATCCTGCAGTACGTCCTGCGCCAGATCTCCGCGAACTAGCGGAGCCTGCCAGCAGGCAGCACCATCCCCGAAGCCCCGGCCGGTCACCGACCTGCCGGGGCTTCGGCCGTGCCGATGTGTCTTTCGGCGGTGCCGGTGCCGGGCCCGCAACCTGCCCTCCGGGCAGGCGTTAGAGTTAAACGGCACGTCTACCACCCGAAGGAGGGGTCATTGGGTATTTTGGACAGCATCCGGAATCCGCAGGACCTGAACGACTTATCCGAAGAGCAGCTGGCACAGCTCGCTTCGGAGATCAGGGAATTCCTGATCACCAACGTCTCCCAAACGGGCGGCCACCTCGGACCCAACCTCGGCGTCGTGGAACTCACCCTGGCCGTGCACCGGATCTTCGACTCCCCGCGTGACAGCATCGTCTTCGACACCGGCCACCAGTCCTACGTCCACAAACTGTTGACCGGACGGCAGGACTTCAGCACGCTCCGCCAGCAGGGCGGCCTGTCCGGATACCCGTCCCGCGCGGAATCCGAACACGACATCGTCGAAAGCTCCCACGCGTCGTCGTCCCTTTCCTGGGCCGACGGGATTTCCCGCGCCCGGCAGCTCACGGGCGAAGGCGACCGGCATGTCGTAGCCGTCGTCGGGGATGGTGCCCTGACTGGCGGCATGGCCTGGGAAGCCATCAACAACATCGCCGCGGACAAGAAACGCCGCGTGGTGATTGTCGTCAACGACAACGGCCGCTCCTACGCGCCCACCGTCGGAGGGTTTGCCGACTACCTGGCCTCCCTGCGTCCCACCATTGACTCCTTCCGCGCCGCGCCGGCCTACGAAGTGGCCCTCGACTGGTGGAAGAAGAAGCTCCAGAACGGCGGCCCCGTGGGCCAGTTCACCTACAAGAGCCTGCATGCCATGAAGAAGGGCATCAAGGACTGGTGGGCCCCGCAGGGCATGTTCGAGGACCTCGGCATGAAATACATCGGCCCCGTGGACGGGCACAACCTCCAGGCGCTGGAGCATGCCCTCGCCACGGCCCGGAACTACAACGGCCCGGTGATCGTGCACGCCATGACGGAAAAAGGCCACGGCTACGCCCCTGCCCGCGCCCACGAAGCAGACCAGTTCCATGCCGTCGGCATCATCGACCCCGAAACCGGAGAACCCACGGGCACGGCCGGTGCCAAGTCCTGGACCTCCGTTTTCGCCGACGAGATCGCCGCCATCGCCGATGAACGCAAGGACGTCGTGGGAATCACCGGCGCCATGCTGATCCCGGTGGGCCTGCACAAGTTCGCGGCCAAGCACCCGGACCGGGTGATCGACGTCGGCATCGCCGAACAGCACGCCCTCACCTCCGCCGCGGGCATGGCCTTCGGCGGCCTGCACCCGGTGGTGGCCGTCTACGCCACCTTCCTCAACCGGGCCTTCGACCAGCTGCTGATGGACGTTGCCCTGCACAAGGCCGGCGTCACCATCGTGCTGGACCGCGCCGGCGTCACCGGCCCGGACGGCGCCAGCCACCACGGCATGTGGGACATGTCCATGGTGCAGATTGTCCCCGGCCTGCACCTTGCGGCCCCCCGTGACGCCACCCGGCTCAGGGAGGAACTGCGCGAGGCCGTGGCCATCAGCGACGCTCCCACCGTGGTGCGCTTCTCCAAGGGCTCCGTCGGCGCCGAGATCGAGGCACTGGAACGGCTCAGCGACGGGGTGGACGTACTGGCCCGCCGGCCCTCCGGCTCCACCGACAACGACGTCCTGATCGTCAGCGTCGGTGCCATGTCCGAGCTCGCCCTGGACGTCGCCAACCGGCTCGGCGCGCAGGGCATCAGCACCACCGTGGTGGACCCGCGCTGGGTGCTGCCGGTCCGCCAGTCCATCATTGCCCTCGCCTCCCACCACCGCCTGGTGGTCTGCCTCGAGGACGGGGTACGTGCCGGCGGCGTGGGCTCACGGATCCGGCAGGAGATGCGGGCCGCAGGAGTGGACACCGCCCTGAACGAGGTGGGCCTGCCGGTCGAGTTCCTTGACCACGGCACCCGTGCCGAAGTCCTGGAGCGCGTGGGACTCACCGCCCAGCAGGTCACGCACGACGTCGTCGCGCAGGTTCTGGGCACGAAGGTCCCGTTTGCCCGTCCGTTGCCGGGGCAGCAGCACCCCACCACCGGCAGCCTGCCGATCCTGTGAGGGGAGAGGACGGCCAGGACCGGCCCGGCGCGCCCGGGTACCCGGGCATGCCCGCCTACCCGGGAATGCTCGGCGGCCGGCCTGGGAACAGCCACCCGGCCGCTGCCCGGACCCCCGAGGGCCTGGAACCGGGCAACCTCGTGGTGGCGCGCAACCGCAAATGGAACGGCAAGGCGCACTGGGTGGTGCCCGGCAGGTACCTCGGCGAGGATGCCCATGGCTGGTGGATTTTCCAAGGGACCAACGAGTTCTGCTCCCGGCCCGGTGCCGCGTTCTACACCAGGTCCGACGCCGTGCTCCTGGTGCCCCGCAACGGCGACTGGGTTGCCACGTTCTACGACGACGCCCACCCGGGCGGCGTCCGGATCTACATTGACCTGGCCGTGGCCCACGAATGGAACCCCATCAGACCCCATGTCACCGAATTCCATGTCATCGACATGGACCTGGACGTGGTGCGCACCTCGGGCAGGGGCGTGTTCATCGATGACGAGGACGAGTTCGCCGAACACCGCGTCGCCATGGACTACCCGGCAGCATTGGCGGAATCCCTTGAGGCCTCCGCCGCCGAACTTTTCCAGGCCGTCACGGCACAGCAGGCACCATTCGACGGCACCGACGTCGACTGGTTCACCAAAGGACGTACATGAGCGACATCATCAGGGTCTATAAGCGCGACGACGAAGGCTCGCTCGAGTTCCGCGAGGCCTGGTTCGACGAGGAAGACAGCCAGTTCGTGGTGAACTACGGCGCCGTGGGGCACCAAAGCAAGACCCAGGAAACAGACGTTTCCGACGCCGCCGCCGCCGAAGGCCTGCTCGACGCCTTCGCGGCGCAGTGCGCGGAGGACGGATACGCCGTCATACCGGACGAGGAGCAGTACTGGGTGGTGGTCCAGTTCGCCCTGAAAACGCGGGAGGGCACCGCCAGGGACCGGCACCTGGCCGACAAGGCTTCCGACGCCCTGATCAGCCACCTCGCCTGGCGCGGACTCGGAGTGGTTGACCGGACCGAGTTCACCGACTTCAAACTGAACATCTTCTGCCTCTGCCCGGACGTGAACAAGGCCGTCAGCGCCATCAAGGTGTGTGCCCGCGGCGAGGACCTGGACTTCACCAAGCTCAGCATCGGTGCCGCCCCCTACACGGAACCGGACACCTTCAAACTGAAGCATTCCGCCAAACCCGCCAACAGTTTTAGCCTCTAGGAGCCCGTGTGACCACCTACCGCCGCATAGGAAAATCAGGCCTGACCGTCTCCACGGTGGGCCTCGGGTGCAACAACCTCGGCCGCGCCAACACCATCACCGAGTCGCAGGAGGGCACCAACGCCGTGGTGTCCGCGGCCCTCGATGCCGGCATCACCCTCTTCGACGTGGCGGACAACTACGGCAGGGAGCCCGGGCTCAGTGAAACCATGCTCGGCAAGGCACTGGGGGACCGGCGAGCCGATGCCATCGTTGCCACCAAGTTCGGCATGGACGCCAAAGGCGCCAACGGCGTGGATTTTGCAGCCAGGGGTTCGCGGCGGTACATCATCCAGTCGGTCGAAGCGTCGCTCCGGCGGCTCGGCACCGACTGGATCGACCTCTACCAGTTCCACACCCCGGACCCGCTGACCCCCATCGACGAAACGCTCTCCGCCCTGGACGACCTGGTCCGCAGCGGCAAGGTCCGCTACATCGGCCACTCCAACCGTGCCGGGTGGCAGATCGCCCAGGCGGAATACGTGGCCCGTGAACTCGGGACTGCACGCTTCATCTCCAGCCAGAACCACTACAACCTCCTGGACCGACGGGCGGAACTGGAAGTCACCCCCGCAGCCGAGGAATTCGGCCTGGGCGTCCTGCCCTACTTCCCGCTGGCGAACGGCCTGCTCACCGGCAAGTACGCCCCGGGCCACGCCCCCGACGGATCGCGGCTCAGCCACACCCGCACCAACATGGTCCACGACGCCGATTGGGACCAGCTGGGCAGGTTCAGCCAGTTCGCCAAGGACCGCGGGCTGACAGAGGTTGAGGTGGCCTTCTCCTGGCTCGCCGCGCAGCCGTCCGTGGCCAGCGTCATCGCCGGGGCCACGAAGCCGGAACAGATCCGCCAGAACGCGGCGGCCGCGGACTGGCAACCAACTCCCGAGGACCTCGCCGGGCTGGACGACATTTTCCCGGCAGTCCCCAAGGTGGCCCTCTTCTAGCCCGTCGTGACCGCCTACCTGCTGGACGTCGACACCGGCATCGACGACGCCCTGGCCCTTGCCTACCTGGCGGCGCTTCCGGACACGGAATTCGTCGCCGTCACCGCCACCCCCGGGAACGTGGACGCGGACCAGGTGGCACGGAACACCCTGGCCCTGCTCGAACTGTGCGGCCGGCCCGGTGTGGAAGTTGCCATCAGTGCCCGGAAGCCGCTGACCGTCCCCCTCACCACCACTCCGGAAACCCACGGGCCCCAAGGGTTGGGCCACGCAGTCCTCCCCGAACCGGCCGGCACCGTCTCCCGCCGGGACGCCGTGGACCTGTGGATCGAGCACGCCCGCGCCCGGCCCGGCGAACTCACGGCACTCATCACCGCCCCCCTGACGAATTTCGCGTTGGCGCTCCGCCGGGAACCTGGCCTGCCCGAGCTGCTGGCCGGTGTGGTCATCATGGGCGGCAGCTTCTACCATCAGGGGAACACCACACCCACGGCGGAGTGGAACACCCATGTGGACCCGCACGCGGCCAAGGAAGTGTACGCGGCCTACCGCGGCCGGCCCATGGAGAAACTGCCCGTGGTCTGCTCCCTGGACACCACCGAACGGATGGAGATGCGCCCCGAACACGTCCGGGAACTGGCGGAAGCGGCCGGCGCAGCCGTGCCGGAGCTCGTCCTGCCGGGGCAGCCGGAGGGACTCCGCAGCACTTCCGACAACACCGTGATCCGGCACCTGTCCGACGCGCTGCGGTTCTACTTCGAATTCCACCGGCTCTACGACCAGGGCTACCTGGCCCACGTCCATGACTTCTTCGCCGCGGGCGTGGCCGCCGGGACGCTTGACTACTCGGCCAGTCCGGCAACAATCGACGTCGAAACAGAATCGCCCCTCCTGGCCGGCACCACCGTGGCCGACTTCCGGGGCCTGTGGGGCCTTCCGCCGAACGCCAGGATCGTGACGGCAAACGACCCCCGCCAGGCGTTCAGGGAACTGGTGTCGGCAGTCGGCGGCCTCGCCGCCCGGCTGGGCTGACCGGTCACTGCATCGAGGCGCCGGGGTGACGCCAAAGCACTAGAGCGGCGCGTCCTCCGGCACATCGACATCCAGGGCCAGCAGCGCGTTCTCCACCACTTCCATCAGCGCCGGGTGGATCCAGTACGGTCCGCGGGCCAGCTGGTGGACGGGGGTCTCCAGGTACATGGCCTGCACCAGGGGCTGGATCAGGTTGGACGCTTCCTGGCCCAGGATGTGGGCTCCAAGGAGCCGCCCCGTGCTGCGCTCGGCCACCAGCTTGACCACCCCCTCGTCGTCCTCCATGGCCCAGCCATAGGCCGTGCTGCCGTATTCCTGCACCACGGAGACAATGTCCGTGCCCGGGGCAGCTGTGGACCGCGCCTGGTCCTCCGTCAACCCCACCGAGGCGATCTGGGGGCTGGAAAAGACGGCGGACGGCACGGCGGTGTAATCGATGCTGCGGAGCCGGCCGGGGTGCTCGAGATTGTGCGCCACCACGCGCGCCTCCCGGTTGGCCACGTGCTTGAGCTGGTAGCGGTTAACGGCGTCGCCCAGGGCGAAGACGCCGTCGAGCGGCTTGCCGCCCGACAGGACGCGCAGGTACCCGTCTGCGGCCAGCGTTCCGTCCTCGTCCAGGTCGAAACCGGCCGCGTCTGCGCCGAGCCGGTCGGTGTTGGGCGTGCGGCCGGTGGCCACCAGCACCACGTCCGCCGGGACGCGGACCTTCCCGCCGTCGTCGTCCGTGAAGACGGCGTCGACGCTGCCGTCCCCGTTGTCCTCCACCGAGTGCAGGGCCAGTCCGGACCTGAGCGTCCAGCGGGCCGCGGCGGCCGCCGCGAAGCGCCCGGCGATCTCGGCGTCATGTCCGCGCAGCAGCCGGTCCGTCCGATTCACCTGCGTGACCCGGACCCCGAAACCGGCGAAAATGGCTGCGAACTCGGCCGCGATGTAGCCGCCCCCCACCACCACCACACGGGAGGGAAGCCCGTCAATCCGCATGACCGTGTCCGAGGTATGGACCTGGGGGAGGCCCATGCCCGGGACGTCGGGCAGGACCGGCCGGGAACCGGCGGCCACCACCACCTGGTCGGCGGTGATCTCCACCCCCGAAGCTGTCCGAAGGGTCCGGGGCCCGGTGAAGCGGGCGTGCTCCTGGTACAGGTCCACGTGGTCCAGCTCCTCGGCCCGGTACCGGCGGCCGGACTCGGAAATGGCGTCGATGCGGCCGAAGATCCTGTCCCGGATACCGTTCCAGTGCACCTTGTCCAGGGCGAGGTCCACTCCCAGCCGTCCTGCCTCCCGGGGGGCCGCGGCCAGGCTGGTGGGGTAGACGAACATCTTGGTGGGGATGCATCCCACATTCAGGCATGTCCCGCCGAACACCCCGCCGTCAACCAGGGCCACCTTCCTGCCGTCCCAGAACGGCGTGATGAGCGAATTCCCTGATCCGGAGCCAATGATGGCCAGGTCATAATGGGGCATGGGACCGACTTTCTGCGAAAGGGGCGTTGTTCCTTGGGCCGGCGGCAGCGACGCACCAGCCTGTGGGCAGTCTAAGCCAGGACCACTGCCGGCCCTGCGTCTGCGGAAAAATGCCCTGGAAGCCCGGCGGCCCGGTAGACTGGTGCGGTTCCGTCGGCCGCAGTCCGGCGGCTGCCGCCGAGGTGACATAGGCGGCGTTCCGCGGTCCGGCCCGGCCGGGCCGTCCGTGCCGCACCCCCAAAGGAAACCCATGTCATCGCCTTCCCTGACGTTGCCCTCCCAGGCGCCCGGCGCTGCGCGCCGCCGTCGGCTCCTCGAACTCCTGGGAGCCCTGGCCATCGCCGGCACCTACGTCTTCCTGGTGCTCAACCAGCCTGCCGACATCGCCGGCGGCCCGGGCAGTGCTTCCGCCCTGATCGCGCTGTCCGGGTTCCTCGCCGGTGCCGTGCTGCTGATCGCGGCGGTGCTGCCCACCCTGCCGGCCTCCACGGTGGTCCTGATACCGGTGGCCCTGGTGCTGAATATCGTCCTGGGACAATTCGTCGGCAGCACCCTGGTGCCGTTCTACCTCGACGCCATCGGCACGGTCCTGATCGCCGTCCTGGCCGGTCCCGCCGCCGGCGCCGCCACGGGCGCACTCAGCAGCATCATCTGGTCCTTCTTCAACCCCACGGTCCTGCCGTTCGCGGCAGGCGCCGCACTCATCGGCTGCCTGGCCGGCCTCGCCGCGCGCTACGGCATGTTCCGCCGCTTCTACCTGGCACCCGTTGCGGGCTTCGTCACCGGCATCATCGGCGGCGTGGTCTCTGCTCCGGTGGCCGCCTTCGTCTTCGGCGGCACCTCAGGGGTGGCAACGGGGGCGATCGTCAGCGCCTTCCGTTCCATGGGGGACACCCTCCTGGCGGCGATCACCAAGCAGGCGCTCATCTCGGACCCGATGGACAAAGCCATCGTGTTCACGGTCGTGGCGCTCCTGGCCTACGCGCTGCCCCGCCGTACCCGGCTCCAGTTCCCGTTCGTGCGGAACCACCGGGTCCTGGCCGGCCAACCAGCCGAACGGTCTGCCCGGCCGGAACCGTCTTCGCCCGCAGCGTAGGTGCGCCCTCCGTGCGTGTCCACCCCCTGACGGGCCTCGCCGTTGCCGGCAGCACGGCGGTGATCACGACGGCGGCAGCCAGCCTGCCGCTGTCGCTCGCCGCCGCTGCCGGTGCCGTTGCGGTGGCCGGTGCCCGGGGCGGCGCACGGCGCCTCGTTCCTGCAGCGGCGGCGGTCCTGGTGCCGCTGACCCTGTCCCTGCTGATGGTGCATGGACTGTCCTATCCCGAGGGCAGGACGGTCCTTGCCCAGTGGGGATCGGCCCGCGTCACCGCCGAAGGGCTGGGCTTTGCCCTGCAGCGGGGCGCCCAGGTGTGGGCTGCCGTCCTGGTGCTGCTGGCCTATTCCTTCAGCGTCAGCGTCCCGGACCTCGTGGCCGCCCTCAACGCCAAGGGCCTCCGGGGCAGGTTCGCCTTTGTGCTGGCATCCACCCTCACCCTGCTACCTGCCATTGCAGGGCACGTGGAGCGTATCCGCGCAGCCCAGGAGTCCCGCGGGCTGGTCATCCGCAAAGGGCTGCTGCACCGTGCCGCGGCCTTCCGGCTGCAGGCCGTCCCCCTGGTCCTCGCGCTGGTGGACGATGCAGGAAGCCGGGCTGCCGCTCTTGAATCGCGGGGCTTCAGCAACGCCGGTCCCCGCACCAGCTACCGGGACGTCCCGGACTCCGCCTGGCAGCGGACCGTGCGGTGGGCCCTGGTGGCCGCCGCCGCGGCTGCGGTTGCCCTTCGCATGGTGGCCACAGCCTCCGGCGGAGCGCCATGACGGCGGCAGCCGGGCCGGTCCTGGCCGCCGCCATCCGCAGCTTCACCTTCCACGACGGCGAGGCTCCCGCGCTGGCCGGGCTGGACCTTGCCATCACCCCCGGAACCCTGACCGGTGTTCTGGGCGGTTCCGGCAGCGGCAAGAGCACCCTGGGCCGCCTGCTGGCCGGCTGGCTGGTCCCCGGAAGCGGCGGGACGCTGGACGGGTCCCTTGAGCTGTCCGGTACCCGCCTGGAGTTCGACGGCGAGACCTTGGGAAGGCCGGACCGCCGGATTGACCCCGCCCAGTGGGGCCGGACGGTGGGCCTCGTCCCGCAGGACCCGGCGGCGATGCTGTCCACGGTCCGCGCGACGGTGGCGGAGGAGCTGGCCTTCGGGCTGGAAAACTTCGGGGTGCCCCGCGCTGACATGGCTGCCGCGGTGCAGCGGACCGCCGCCCTCCTCGGCCTCGGCGAACTGCTCGACAGGAACCCCGCCCGGCTGTCCGGCGGGCAGCTGCGGCGGCTCGCCATCGGATGCTCCGCCATCACCCGTCCTGCTGTCCTGGTGCTGGATGAACCGTTTGCGTCGCTGGATGCGGCAGGAGCCCGGGAGCTTTCCGGGCTGGTGCGGGAACTGGCAGCGTCCGGAACCGCCGTCGTGATCCTGAGCCAGGTGGTTGACGGCCTGCTGCTGGAAGCGGACCATTGGCTGGTCCTCGCCGGCGGCCGGCGGGTTGTGGCCGGTGCTCCCGGCGCACTGGGCCCGGAGACCGGCCTGGTTCCGAACGCCGTCCGGCGCGTGGGGGCAGCGGCGCCGGAGGCAGCCGGGGCAGCGCGGGAATACGGGACGGGCAGCACGGCCGGCCGGACCTGCCCTCCGGGTGCTGCCACACCGGGTGCCGCGCCGGTTTCCGGGCCTGCCGCCGGCCCGGCCGGCCCCGCCCTGGAGCTGCGGCGCGTCTTGTTCGGGTACACAGCGGACCAGGGCGGGCGCCCTCCGGCCGTCCACGGGCGGCGCGGACGCGGCCGGGACCTGCGCCTCCGCAACCGGCGCGCCCGCGCCCAGGGCCAGGCGGCGGTGCCCCTCCGGCCCGTCCTGCAGGATGTCAGCCTCGCCGTCCAGCCGGGCGAGATCGTCGCGGTGACCGGGCCCAACGGCGCCGGCAAGTCAACGCTGCTGCGGCACCTCAACGGTCTGTTGCGCCCCGCCTCCGGCACCGTCCTGGTGAACGGAGCGGACATCGCCGGGCGCCCGGTTGGCGCGGTGTCCGCAGACGTCGGAGTCCTGTTCCAGCACCCCCGCGACCAGCTGTTCGAGCGGACACTCCTGCGCGAGGTACGTTTTGGCTTGACCGGGCTGCCCGGCCCGGGAACGGCCGATGAACGGGCGGTGGCAGCCCTGGCAGCGGTGGGCCTTGGCGGGGCAGCTCACAGCCACCCCGCCGAACTGTCCGCCTCCGGGCAGCGGCTCCTTGCCCTGGCAGCGGTCCTCGCACGCCGCCCGTCGGTGATCGCGCTGGATGAACCGACCGTCGCGCTGGACGGGGACGGGCTGGCCATCCTGGACGCTGCGGTGAGGTCCGCAGCGGAGGCCGGCGCCGCCGTCGTGCTTGTCACCCATGACCTGGAGTACGCGCAGACGGCGGCGCACCGCATCGTGGCGCTCGACGGCGGCCGGCTCACCGGGGTGGGCGGCCGCCCGCGCGGTGTACGTCCGGGGCCGTGAGAGTCAGGCGCTGACCCGGCCGGTGGCAGGACCCGACGACACTCCTGGCGGAAGGAACCGCTTGCCGTTCACCCGCTCCGAGGCACCCACCCGGTCCAGGTACGGCGTGATGCCACCCAGGAACATGGGCCAGCCGGCACCGAGGATCATGCAGAGGTCGATGTCCTCCGGGCCGGCCACCACACCTTCCTCCAGCATCAGGCCGATTTCTTCAGCGAGGGCGTCCTGCGTCCGGCGCAGCACTTGGTCAGCGGTTGAGGGGCTGGTGCCGAACGACATCAGGGACAGGGTGGACTCCGGGATGCTGCGTGAGCCGTCCGGGCCCTCCTCCCACAGTCCCTTCACCCCGTTGTCGATCAATTTGTGCAGGTTGGCCGAGACCGGGAACCGGTCCCCGAAGGCTGCGTGCAGCGACTCCTGGACATGCTGGGCCACGGGCAGCCCCACCATCGCCAGGAGTGTGAAAGGCGTCATGGGCAGGCCCATGGGCTTGAGCGCGGTGTCCGCCACGTCCGCCGGCGTGCCTTCGTCGAAGGCCGCGGTGACCTCGCCCATGAGCCGGAGCAGGATCCGGTTGACCACGAACGCGGCGGCATCCTTGACCAGCACCCCGGTCTTCTTCAGGGTCCTGGCGAGGTCGAATGCGGTGGCCAGCACCGCATCGTCGGTGTGCGGTGCCCGGACAATTTCCAGCAGCGGCATCACGGCAACGGGGTTGAAGAAGTGGAAGCCCACCAGCCGTTCGGGGTGCTTCAGGTCCGCGGCCATGGCCGTCACCGACAGCGAGGACGTATTGGTGGCCAGGATGCAGTCCTCCGACACCACGGCTTCCAGTTCCGCGAAGACCTGCTTCTTGACGTTGAGTTCCTCGAACACGGCCTCGATGACGAAGTCCGCGTCGGCGAAGGCCTCCTTGGAGACGGAGCCGGAAACCAGCGCCTTGGTGCGGTTGGCGGCGTCCGCGCTGATCCGTTTCCTGGCCAGGAGTTTGTCCACCTCGGCGTGGACGTAGTTAACGCCTTTGTTTACCCGGGCCTGGTCGATGTCGGTCAGTACCACCGGCACTTTGAGCTGGCGGGCGAACAGCAGCGCCAGCTGCCCGGCCATCAGGCCGGCGCCCACCACGCCGACTTTGGTGACGGGGCGGGCCAGTTTGCGGTCCGGTGCGCCCGCCGGGCGCTTGGAGCGCTTCTGGACCAGGTCGAGGAACGCGTAGATGGTGGCCCGGAACTCATCGGTCTGCATCAGGCCGGCCAGGGTTTCGCATTCCAGCGCTGCCGATTCCGCCTGGCTCATGGTCCGGTTGGCCGCCAGCAGATCCAGCACCTTGGCCGGTGCGGGAGCCGCGTTGGACGTCTTGGCCTCCACGAATTTCCGCCCGGCGGACACGGCGGCTGCCCAGCGTTCAGCGGAACCGGGGGCGGCAGGGTCGACGGCGTTGCGCCGCTCCGGGACGACGTCGCCGGAGATGACCTTCGCCGCCCACGCCAGGGACTGCTCCAGGAAGTCTGCAGGTTCAAACAGGGCGTCGGCGATGCCCAGATCGAAGGCCTGCTCCCCGGTCAGCGTCCGGTTGTTGCTCAGCGGGTTTTCGATCATCACCTTGACGGCGTTTTCCGGACCGATGAGGCGGGGAAGCAGGTAGACGCCGCCCCAGCCCGGGACCAGCCCCAGGAGTGCTTCGGGCAGGGCCAGGGCCCCGGCGCCGGTGGAGACGGTCCGGTAGGTGGACTGCAGGGCTACTTCCAGGCCGCCACCCAGCGCGGCGCCGTTGATGAAGGCAAAACTGGGGACGCCGAGGTTGGCCAGGGTGGAGTACACGTCATGGCCCAGCTGAGCCATCTGCAGCCCGTGGTCCCGCTGTTCAAGGGATTTCACGGCCGAGAGGTCGGCGCCGGCCACGAGGTAATAGGGCTTGCCGGTAACCCCGACGCCCACGATCTCGCCCCTTGCAGCGCGTTCCCGCAGGCCTTCCAGGACGGTGCCGAGTTCCACGAGCGTGTTGGGCCCCAGCGTGGTCGGCTTGGTGTGGTCCAGGCCGTTGTCGAGGGTGACCAGCGCGAACATCCCGGGGCTGTCCTTGCCCGGGGACGCAGGCAGGGCGATGTCCTGGACAAGGGCGTGGGTGACTGTTTCGTTGGGGAACAGGTGGGCGAACCCGGTGAAATCTGCGGCGCTCATGCCGTTGCTCCTTCGGTGTGGACGGCGGATGCGTCGTCGGCGGCGCCGCGTCCGCCGTAGTCGGGGTGGTGCGGGTTTTCCCAGATGACGGTGCCGCCCATGCCCAGGCCCACGCACATGGCGGTGATGCCGTAGCGAACGGACGGGTCTTCCTCGAACTGGCGGGCCAGCTGGGTCATCAGGCGGACCCCGGAGGAGGCCAGGGGGTGGCCCACGGCGATGGCGCCGCCGTAGCGGTTGACGCGCGGGTCGTCGTCGGCGATTCCGAAATGGTCCAGGAAGCTCAGCACCTGCACGGCGAAGGCTTCATTGATCTCGAACAGGCCGATGTCGCCAATGGAGAGTCCGGCGTTGGCCAGCGCTTTTTCGGTGGCCGGAACGGGACCGATGCCCATCACTTCGGGTTCCACGCCGGCGTACGCGTAGCTGACAAGGCGCATCTTCACAGGGAGGCCAAGTTCAGCTGCCGCTTCACCCGAGGCCAGGACGGCGGCGGTGGCTCCGTCATTGAGGCCCGCCGAATTGCCGGCGGTCACGCGGCCGTGGGCGCGGAACGGTGTGCGCAAGGCGGCGAGGTCGGTCATGGTGGTGCCGGGGCGCGGTGGTTCGTCCACGGTGTGCACCGTCCAGCCTTCACCGGGTTTCCTCCCGGCGACGGGTACCAGGTCCGGCTGGATCCTGCCGGCGCCGTACGCGGCAGCGAGCTTTTCCTGTGAGGCCACCGCGTAGGCGTCGCTGCGCTCCTTGGTGATTGCGGGGAAGCGGTCGTGCAGGTTTTCGGCGGTGTTGCCCATGTTCAGGGCTGCAGGGTCCACCAGGCGCTCGGACATGAAGCGGGGGTTGGGGTCCGCGCCAGAGCCCATGGGGTGGTTGCCCATGTGCTCCACGCCGCCGGCGATTACCACGTCGTAGGCACCGAACCCGATGCCGCCCGCTGTCGAGGTCACGGCGGTCATGGCGCCGGCGCACATGCGGTCCACGGCAAAGCCGGGCACGGTGCGGGGCAGCCCGGCAAGCAGTGCCGCGGTGCGGCCCAGGGTCAGGCCCTGGTCACCGGTCTGGGTGGTGGCGGCAATGGCCACCTCATCCACCCGTTCCGGCGGCAGGGACGGGTTCCGGCGCAGCAGTTCGCGGATGCACTTCACGATCAGGTCATCAGCGCGGGTCCCGGCATGGATCCCCTTGTCACCGGCCCGGCCGAAGGGGGTGCGGAGGCCGTCAACAAAGACGACGTCGCGGACAGTGCGCCGGGAGGCGCCGCTTCCGTGGTGGCTCACGTGTAACTCCTCATCGAGACGTAGGCGCCGCACGCACGCCGGAAAACGGCGGCGGAGCGGCAGTACGTTCGATGTTACTCGCGAGTAACTTAGCCTGCAAGGGAGGCGGGACGACGGTGGCGCGCTACTGTCCGGCGGCCGCCACGGCCTTGGGTTCCTTGGGCGGCAGGGGCTGCGGGTGAAGGAATGCTTCCGCGATCAGCGGTGCTGCGAGGCCTACCTGCCACTCCCGGGCCCCCAGCTCCCGCAGTTCCGCGGCGACCGACTCTTCGCTGACTGCGGCGGGGGGCCGCCAGGCCACGCGGCGCAGGTAGTCCGGAGTGAGCAGGTTTTCCACCGGAAGGTTCAGCTCCTCCGCCTTCTGCTGCAGCAGGGGCCGGGCGGTGGCCAGCCGGGCCGCGGCGTCCGGATCGCGGTCCGCCCACACCCGGGGCGGCGGCGGCGCGTTCGTGGCCAGGTGCAGCGGGGGAAGGTCCTCCATGTCCCTGGCTGTACTGATGCAGCGCAGCCACCGCGGGGCCTCGCGCTGGGCTGCCCGCCCGTGAAAGCCCTTGGTCCCCAGCAGCTGGGGCACCGTGGCAGGCATGGCTTTGGCGGCAGCCACCAGGGCCGAGTCCGGGATCAGCCGGCCGGGGGCGATGTCACGCTTCCGGGCCAGGGCGTCCCGTTCCAGCCAGAGCTCGCGGACCGCGGCCAGCTGGCGGCGGTCGCGGATCTGGTGCAGGCCGGAGGTTTTGCGCCACGGGTCCACCCGCGGCGGTGCCACTCCGGCGGCCAGGATGGCAGCGAATTCCTGTTCGGCAAACTCCAGCTTGCCGTCGGCTTCGAGGAGTTCCACCAGTTCCTCGCGCAGCTCGCTGAGGACCTCAACATCCAGTGCGGCGTAGCGCAGCCACGGCTCCGGGAGCGGCCGGGTGGACCAGTCTGCCGCGGAATGCTCCTTGGCCAGCCCGAAGCCCAGGAGCTGCTCGATCACGGCGGCAAGCCCCACGCGGGGCAGGCCTGCCAGCCGGGCGGCAAGCTCCGTGTCGAAGAGCTTGTCCGGCCACATGCCAAGTTCGGACAGGCAGGGCAGGTCCTGTGTGGCGGCGTGCAGGATCCACTCGACGCCGCGGAGGGCGTCATTGATGATGTTCAGGTTTCCGAACGGCTCGGGGTCGATCAACCACGTGCCCGCGCCCTCGCGGCGGATCTGCACCAGGAAAGCGCGCTGGCCGTAGCGGAACCCTGAGGCACGCTCCGCGTCCACGCCCGCCGGTCCGGTTCCCGCGGCGATGGCTGCGGCGCACCGCTCCAGTCCGGCCTGGGTTTCGATCACCAGCGGAACCCCTTCGCGGGGCGCTGCCAGTTCGATGATTTCGGGGATGGGGTTGTCGAAGCCCTCCACTGTGATGTGGGGGGCGGTGTCAGCAGCCGGAGCGCCGGCCGTGGTGTTGTCCGCATTGTGAGGGGTCATGATGCCCCCAGTTTACCGGTCGGCCGCGGGGCCGGCCCGATTGCGGTCCGCTGCTGGCCTGGTGGCATGTCAGCTGCGGCGGCGCTGGGGCAGGGGAGTAACGCCTTCGGGCAGCGGCGGCAGCCCTGCAAACGTGCACACCATGTCCGACCATGCCTCCAGGTGCGCCGTGACGTCCGGGGTGGCCGGGGTCCAGGACGCGCGCAGTTCGATGTCGATGGTTCCGGGCCGCTCGGCGAGGGTGCCGAAGCTTTCGGACAGGACCCGGGTGGCCGTGCCGCCCGCCGCACGGTACGGGGCCTTGTGGTTCTCCAGGGCTTCCACCAGCCAGGTCCAGGCCACCGTCCCGAGCATTTCGTCGTTGCCCATTTCCGGTTCGAGCTCAGCCCTGATGTAGGTGACGATCCGGAACTCGCCGTCCCAGACGGCCGACCCCTCAGGGTCGTGCAGCAGGATGAAGCGGCCGGTGGCCAGTTCGGTGCCGCCCTCATCGCCGCCTCCGGCAGCGGCCAAGGCCATGGCCGCCGGCCCGTGCAGGGGAGGTGCCGAGGGTCCGGCGCCCTGGGCCATTACTTCTGCCCCGAGCGCGACGGCGAAGGGCGCCAGGCGTGCCGGCGCGGGGATTTCCGCGAGGTGGAGTTCCTTCCGGCAACGGGCTTTCCTGAGGGTTCCCAAGGCATGGAGGAAATCCGGGGGAACCTGGTCAAGTGCGTTCACCATGGCAGATTACGCAACGGTCCCGGGCTGTGCGGGTAGGCTCGCCGTCGCCGCGGGGTCAGGCGGGGGCGGAGCTGCCGTGGTCCCGCAGTTCATGGCGGATCGCGGCCACGAAGGCATCGACGTCCTCCTCTGTGGTGTCGAACGAACACATCCAGCGCACTTCCCGGGCCGCCTCGTCCCAGTCGTAGAAGCGGAAGGACGCACGGAGCCGGTCCGCGACCCCCTCGGGCAGCACGGCGAAGACGCCGTTCGATTCGGTCTCCTGGGTGGGCCGGACGCCGTCAATGGTGTCGACGGCGGCGCGGAGGCGGGATGCCATGGCGTTGGCGTGCGAGGCTGAACGGAGCCAAAGGTCCCCATCGAGGAGCGCGATGAACTGGGCCGACAGGAAGCGCATCTTGGATGCCAGCTGCATGTTCATCTTGCGCAGGTAGACCAGGCCGTGGGCGGCTTCCGGGTTCAGGGCCACCACCACTTCGCCGTAGAGCAGGCCGTTCTTGGTGCCGCCCAGGGACAGGATGTCCACGCCCGCGTCGCGGGTGAAGGCGCGCAGCGGCAGGCCCAGGTGGGCGGCGGCATTGGCCAGCCGGGCGCCGTCCATGTGCAGCTTCATGCCCTTGGCGTGGACGTGGTCTGCGATGGCACGCACCTCGTCCGGCGTGTAGCAGGTGCCTAGTTCGGTGGTCTGGGTGATGGAAACGGCCAGCGGCTGGGCGCGGTGCTCGTCACCCCAGCCCCAGGCCTCCCGGTCGATCAGGTCCGGTGTGAGTTTGCCGTCCGGCGTGGGCACCTGCAGGAGCTTGATGCCGCCGATGCGTTCCGGGGCGCCGTTCTCGTCCATGTTGATATGCGCGGTGGAGGCGCATACCACTGCGCCCCAGCGGGGGAGCAGGGACTGCAGCGACAGGACGTTGGCGCCGGTGCCGTTGAATACCGGGAAACACTCGATGCCCGGTCCGAAGTGCTCCACCAGCACCTCGTGGAGCCGGGCCGTGTAGTCGTCTTCGCCGTAGGAGACCTGGTGGCCTTCATTGGCTGCGGCCAGGGCCGCGAGGATTTCCGGGTGGACCCCGGAGTAGTTGTCCGAGGCGAAGCCCCGCACTCCGGGGTTGTGCAGCCGAAGTGCCGCACCGGTCTCTGCAGTTGTCGTCATGCTTTTGCTCACGTTCTCAGTCTATGTACGGCTGCGCGGCGGCGGCCGCCGCCGGCTGTGCGGCGAGGCGGATGCGCGTCCCGTTCAGGTCCGCGGCGGGGGCGTCGAAGAGGGCGGCGACGGCGGCGGCGAGGTCTGCCACGTCCGTTGCGCCCGGGAAGGTCCGTTCCGGGTGCTGCCGGCGCAGGTCGTCGTCCACCAGGGCCTTCACGGCCAGGACGACGGCGGCCGCGTCCCCTCCGCCGGTTCCGGCGGCCCGGCGGAAGCCGTCGGCAACCGCCATGGTCCAGGCCTCGGCGGCGGCTTTGGCGGCGACGTAGCTCGCGACCGCCGCAGCGGGCTTCTCCACCGAGGTGGAGGAGACCATGGCGAACCTGCCCATGGGTGACGCGGCGATGTCGTCGAAGAACACCCTGGTGACGTTGCGCAGCGTGGTGATGGCGCCCTGCTCCAGGAAGTTCCAGTCCTCGTCGGACTGGTCGGGGATTCCGGTGGCCCCGCGCCAGCCGCCCACCAGGTGGATGACGGCATCAACGGCGCCGGTGCTGGAGATAACGGTGTCCCTGAGCCGGACGACGTCGTCGAGAAGTGCCAGGTCGCAGGCGAGGGGCGTGACGCCGTCGGCCGCCTGCCGTGCAGCGGCTTCTATGCGCTTCCGGTCTGATCCGACGGTGTAGACCTTATGGCCGGCGCCCTGCAGGGCACGGGCCACCGCCACCCCGGACGCCCCGCTGCCGCCGGTGACCAGGACGGTCAATGGCCGGGGACGCGGTTCCACGGGGCCGCTCACAGTGCCGAGCTGCCGGTGATGCCCGCTGTTGATTCGATGACGGGGCGCATTTTCTTCTCCAGGGCTTCGTAGAACATGGACAGCGGAAACTCGTCGTCCAGCACCTGGTCCGTGAGGCCGCGGGGGGCGCCGGACAGGGGCAGGGCGTCGGGCCCCTTGGCCCAGACAGAGGCAGGGTTGGGTGTGACGGTCGCCGAGATCAGTTCGTAGGCGGCAAGCCAGTGCGCGGTCTTGGGCCGGTCGATCGAGCGCCAGTAGAGGTCGTCGATGCGGGCTCCGAGTGCCATGACAGCGTCCGCCACCCCGTCCCAGTCGATGGTAAGCCGGGTGTCGGTCCAGTGCAGGACATGCTGCTGGTGCAGCCAGGCGAACAGCAGCTGGCCGCCCAGGCCGTCGTAGTTCCGGACCCGGCTGCCGGTGATGGCAAAGCGGAAGATGCGGTCGAAGATGACGGCGTACTGGACCAGTTTGGCGTGCCGGCGGGCTTCGGGGTCGGCGTCGTCGTCCTTTTCAATGCGGACGGATTCGCGGAAGGCGGTGAGGTCGCAGCGGAGTTCCTCGAGCGAGTAGAGGAAGAACGGCATCCGCTGCTTGATCATGAAGGGGTCGAAGGGCAGGTCACCGCGCATGTGGGTCCGGTCGTGGATGAGGTCCCACATGACGAACACGGCCTCGGTGAGTTCCTGGTCGGCAAGCATTTCGGCGGCATCCGCGGGCAGCTCGAGGCGGGTGGTTTCGGCGGCCGCCTTGAGGACCCGGCGGAAACGTGCCGCCTCCCGGTCGGCGAAGATGGCGCCCCACGTGAAGGTGGGAGTGGTTCCCACGGCAACGGTTTCCGGAAAGAGCACGGCCGAGTTGGTGTCGTAGCCGGCGGTGAAGTCGACGAACCGGATGGGCACGAACAGCTTGTTGGAGTACTCGCCCGCTTCCAGCCCGGCGATGAATTCCGGCCAGATGACCTCGATCAGCACGGCCTCCACGAGCCGGCTGCTGCTGCCGTTCTGGGTGTACATGGGGAACACCACCAGGTGCTGGAGGCCGTCCTGCCGCTGCTCCTGGGGCTGGAACGCCAGCAGGGAGGCCAGGAAGTCCGGTACCGCGAATCCGCCGGCGGCCCACGCCTCGAAGTCTGCGCAGACGGCCTCCAGGTACTGCGCATCGTGCGGGAAGGCCGGCGTGAGGGCCTGCACTGCTCCAACGATTGCGGCCACGTGCCGTGCTGCGTCAGCGTGGTCCGCGGCGTCCGGAACGGATCCGTCCCTGGCCTGCAGGAGCTGCAGGGCCGAGGCCGCGGCCCGGAGCTGCAGCCAGTCCTTGTTGTCGGCGGAAATCCGCGGTACGGCGGTGATGGTCTCGGTCATCGTCGCTGCCTTTCTGCGCGTTGTGTGCTCTCTGATGGGAGCGTAGCAAGCGCTAAGCAGAACTAATGTGAAAACCGGCGAAGGCTAAGGAAAGCTGTTCCTTAGCCTTCGCGCAGGGGCGGAAGGCCCAGCCGCGGCGGGGGATCAGCCCTCAGCGGTGGCGGAGTCCGCGGTGTCCCGTGGCACCAGCCTCAACGACACCGAATTGATGCAGTACCGCTGATCGGTGGGAGTGCCGTAGCCTTCCCCCTCGAAGACGTGGCCGAGATGTGAATCGCAGGTCCCGCAACGGACCTCAATGCGGTCCATGCCCATGGTGCGGTCGTGGATATAGCGGACCTTGCCCTCGGCCAGCGGGGCCCAGAACGACGGCCAGCCACAGTGCGAATCGAACTTCTCGTTGCTGGTGAACAGTTCGGTGCCGCAGGCGCGGCACTGGTAGACGCCGGCCGTGTGGGTGTCCCAGTACTCACCCGTGTAGGGGCGTTCGGTGCCCGCCTGCCGCAGGACCCGGTACTCCTCCGGCGTGAGTTCCTCCCGCCACTGCGCATCGGTCTTCTGCGACGCCGGTGCCTGCTCATCCGGCCGGGCGGCCCCACTGTCCGCGGCAGGGTTGGCTACGGCATCTGCCGCCTTGTTTCCGAAAATGCTGTTTCCGAAGATGCTCATGCCCATGTCAACGCTTACGAGTCACCGATAAATCCCGAGCCCGCATACAGGTGCAGCACGGGGATGCCGAGCTGGTCCTGCGCCTTGTTGGCCCAATCTGTATGGAAGGTGTCCGCCACCGCGTGCGGACGGGTGATCACCACCGCCTGCGAGGCCCCGGTCTCACGGACCTTGGCCACCAGGCCGCTGACCGCGCCGCCGTCCACCACTTCACCCTCAACGACGCCCGCGCCCAGTCCTTCCAGGGCCGCCAGGGACGTCGCCAGGGTTTCGGTGGCCTGCGCCCGTTCATCGGCGGGATCCGGGGCATGGGAGATCAGTTCACGGAAGGCTTTGGATATCTCCAGCAGCGACAGGTGTTCGAGGAAGTCCACGAGCAGGTGCCGCTCGGTGTTGGCCGGCACCAGCACCAGGAGCCGGGCATCGCCTCCATCCACCAGCCGTTCAATGTTCAGGCGGTCGTCCGCCCCCAGTGGCTCTTCAGTCAGGATGACGATCGGTTCGCTCATGGCCTTAGCCTAGTCCTGAGCGTGGAGCGCCGCACGCACCCGGCGGCCGCGGCGGTGCCGCCCGCGGGGGAGCAGTGCGGGGCGGAATGCGGCGATTTATCCATGGACGGTAAGAATAGTGGCATGGCACTTTTCCAGCGGACCGCACCGGCCCAGGCAGCTCCCACGACGGATCCGGGAGTCATGTCACTGGGGACCAAATGGGCAGTTGCCGGGGCCGTCGGCGGCGGCGCAGTGGCGGGACTGCTGGCTGCGGGCTCGTCGGCGCTTGCCGTCTACTTCGCCCGCCGCGTGATCACCCCGGCGCGCCAGCGGGCTGCCGACCAGGAGGTCCTGGCCGTCATCCGTGACGGGCAGAAGCACCAGGTGATTCTCGCCGCGACGGACGACACCACCGTTGATGGCCGCTATGGCTTCTTTTTCGACGGCGGCAAAGGCCACGCCAGGATCGGTCGGATCGTCTCCTACTCACCGGCTGAACGCACCGTCCTGCGCGAGGTGGAGGCGGTTTACTCCGGCGACCTCTCGACGGCCCGGTGGGGCTGGTGGAGCGGTGCGGTGTACCCTGACCCGTCCGCCGCGGGTATTCCCGCCGAGGAAGTCGCCATCCCGGTGGACCGCGGCGAGGCACCCGCCTGGCTGGTCCGGGCCGGCGGCAGGGCCAGGACGTGGGCGCTGATGGTGCACGGCCGCGGTGCCACCCGGCAGGAAGCCCTGCGGGCCGCAGGCCCGGCGCTGGAACTGGGACTGACCAGCCTGCTGCTGTCCTACCGCAACGACGGCCTGGCCCCGTCAGCCGATGACGGCCGCTACGGCCTTGGATCCACGGAATGGCAGGACGTGGAAGCCGCTATCCTTTATGCCCTGGACAACGGTGCGGAAGAAGTGGTGTTGTTCGGCTGGTCGATGGGTGGAGCCATCTGCCTGCAGACCGCGGACCTGTCCCGCCACCGGCACCTGATCCGGGCCATGGTCCTGGATGCGCCCGTCATCGACTGGGTCAACGTCCTGGCCCACCACGCGCAGATCAACCGGATTCCGTCCCTGGTGGGACGGTACGGCCAGCTCATGCTGGGCCACCCGCTGGGGCGCCGGCTCACCGGATTGTCCGCGCCGGTGGACCTGAGGGCGATGGACTGGGTTTCCCGTGCGGTGGAGCTCAGGACCCCGACGCTGATCCTGCACAGCGTGGACGACGAATACGTTCCTTACGGGCCCTCTGCGCTGCTGGCCGAGCGGAACCCGGAGATGGTCACCTTCGAAACGTTCAACCATGCCCGGCACACCAAGGAATGGAATGTGGAACCGGATCGCTGGGAACGGCTGGTAAAGGCCTGGCTGCGTCAGCAGCTGGCGCCCCGGCTCAACCCCGGCGCACGGACCTCCGGCTAGGCCCTGGAACCGATCGGGGCGGTGACCGCGCCGGTCAGCCGGACCAGGTCCGCAGGTGCCAGCTCGATGTCGAGCCCGCGGCGGCCGCCCGAGACGAAAATGGTGTCCAGGTCCAGGGCCGAGGAGTCAAGCACGGTGGGGGAGGGCTGCCGCTGCCCCAGTGGGGAAATGCCGCCCAGGACATAGCCGGTGCGCCGTTGCGCCGCGGCGGGATCCGCCATGGCGGCCTTCTTGGCGCCCATGGCCGCCGCGAACGCTTTCAGGTCCAGCGTGCCGCTGACGGGGACGATGCCCACGGCAAGCCTGCCTTCAACCTCCACCATGAGGGTCTTGAAGACCCGGGCCGGGTCCACTCCCAGCACGTCAGCCGCCTCCGCGCCGTAACTGGCTGCCGCGGGGTCGTGGGAGTAGGGGTGCAGCACGCAGGAAACCCCGGCCGCTGCGAGTGCCGCAGTGGCCGGGGTTCCCTGTGCAGTGTTCTTGCGCGCCACCTGCAGTATCAGGCGCGGACGCCCGACGCCGCGGACACCTTGCGCTTGATCCGGCCCAGCATCGCCGTCATGCCCCGCATGCGCAGCGGGGTGATGGCGCGCGTGAGGCCCAGCAGCTCCGGCATGTCGTCCGGGACGGACAGGATCTCGCCCGCGGACAATCCGTCCAGCCCTTCATGCAGCACTCCGGCAAAGCCCCTGGTGGTGGGTGCTTCGGCGGGGGCCTTGAAGAAGAGCCGCACGGCCGTCTCCGGACCGGGGGCGCTGTCCCTGTCCGTCTCAATGGTCAGGAACAGCGGCGACTGGCATTCCACCACCTGCTCAAGCAGCTCAGGGTGGTTGCTGAGGCGTTCGGGAAGCTCGGGAAGTCCCTCGGAGAACTCCAGCAGCAGCTGCAGCCGCTCGGGTTCGGCCAGGGCCTGGAAATCGTCCACGATCGCCGCCAGGGCGGAAGGCAAGGCTTGAGTAGTCATCACTGCCATTTTACCCGGGAGGATCCGTCAGACTCCAACGGTGACGGGGAAGGAGCCACGTTCGGCACCCTTGACGATGGGGACCCGGACCGCGTTGCCCCACTCGGTCCATGACCCGTCGTAGTTGCGGACGGACTCGAATCCCAGGAGGTACTTCAGCACGAACCAGGTGTGGCTGGAACGCTCGCCGATGCGGCAGTAAGCCACAACATCGTCGCCCGCGGCGAGGCCGGCGTCGTCAAGGTAGATGGCGTCCAGTTCCTTGCGGCTGCGGAACGTGCCGTCCTCGGCGGCGGCCCGGGCCCACGGAACCGAAGCGGCGGTGGGGATGTGGCCGCCGCGCAGGGCGCCCTCTTCCGGGTACGCCGGCATGTGGGTGCGCTGGCCGGTGTATTCCTCCGGCGAGCGGACGTCGATCAGCGGCTTGCCCAGGTGGGCCAGCACGTCCTCCTTGAACGCGCGGATGGGTGCGTCCTCCCGCTCCACCACCGGGTAGTTGCCGGGCGCGGGGGCAGGCTTGTCCTTGGTCAGCGCCCGTCCCTCCGCGATCCACTTGTCCCGGCCGCCGTCGAGCAGGCGCACGTCCTGGTGGCCGAACAGGGTGAAGACCCACAGGGCGTAGGCGGCCCACCAATTGGACTTGTCGCCGTAGATGACCACGGTGCTGTCCCGGGAGATGCCCTTGGACGCTGCCAGCCTGGCGAACGCTGCTCCGTCGATGTAGTCGCGGGTCACTTCGTCATTCAGGTCCGTGTGCCAGTCGATCTTGACGGCACCGGGGATGTGGCCGGTCTCGTAGAGGAGCACGTCCTCGTCCGACTCCACCACTACCAGCCCGCCGTTGGCGGCTGCGCCGTCTTCCAGCGCTGCAGCGAGCCACTCGGTGGAGACCAGGCGCTCGGGGTGGGCGTAGGCGGCGAATTTTTCATTCTGTTCAGCGGGATAGGGCACGGCGTTGGCCTTTCATTGAGAACACGGGAGGACCGCGGGTGCGGATAACGGCTCCGGCATGGGGACCTTTCCCCACACTATCCAGCGGCCCGGGCCTTGTCCGTATTCCGTTAACAGGGCGAAATGTTGGCTTTGTCACCCCCGGCGCAGCCGCCGCCGCGATGCCGCCGGGCCGGTCCGTGGAGCCGGTATCCTTTCTGGGGACCACCCACCAGCAGAACGGACCACCTTGGTACAGATCGAACAGCTCGCGGCCCGCACTCCGGCAGTGTCGGTGAATGAACTCATCAAGGGCTTCCACCCGTCGCCGCGGTTCGGCAAGGTGTCCTTCGACAGCTACCGCCCGGACCCCAACCAGCCCAGCCAGGCTGCAGCGGTCAGGATGCTGGAACAGTTCGCTGGCGGAGTGGCCTCCTCTGACGGCGGCGGGCTCTTCAGGAAGCTGTTCGGCGGCAAGAAGGACAGCACCCGGGCAGGCATCTACCTGGACGGCGGATTCGGCGTGGGCAAGACCCACCTGCTCGCCTCGCTCTGGCACGCCGTGCCCGGGCCCAAGGCCTTTGGCACCTTTGTGGAGTACACCAACCTGGTGGGCGCGCTGTCCTTCCGCAAGACCGTCGATGCACTGAGCAGCTACAAGCTGGTGTGCATCGACGAGTTCGAACTGGACGATCCCGGGGACACCGTCCTGATGTCCCGGCTCATGCGTGAACTTGCCGACGCCGGCGTCAAGCTGGCGGCCACCTCCAACACCCTGCCGGGTTCACTGGGCGAAGGCCGGTTCGCTGCCGTCGACTTCCAGCGCGAGATCCAGGTTTTGGCGGACCAGTTCGACGTGATCAGGATCGACGGCGAAGACTTCCGCCACCGCGGCCTTCCCGCGGCCCCTGCCCCGCTGAAGAACAGCGAACTGGCATCGCACATGAAGGCCGAGTTCGATGGCAAGACCGTTGCCCAGGACGACTTCGGCACACTGATCCACCACCTTGCCGGTGTGCACCCCAGCCGCTACCGCCAGCTCATCGACGGGATCGACGGCGTGGTGTGGCGGAACGTGGAGACCATCACCGAACAGGCCGTGGCACTGCGGTTCGTGGTCCTGGCCGACCGCCTCTACGACAAGGACGTGCCGATCCTGGCCAGTGGCGTCCCGTTCGACAAGCTCTTCACGGAAGAAATGATGGCGGGCGGCTACATGAAGAAGTACTTCCGGGCTGTGTCCCGGCTCACCGCCCTGGCCCGCGAAGGCCAGAACCACGAACCGTCCTAGGGGCCTTTCCCGTCCCCGCTCCGGCCGAAACGGGGCACTTCGACACGGACACGCCGCTGGTCCACTCTGCGGGCGCCGTTTCCCGGGCCAAAGTGCCCCACGACGGCGGCCTCCACCTGGTGCGCGAGGCTTTCCGTGACGTTTAGGCCTGCGCGCTGCGGGGCACCAGGAGCGTCCGGACAGCCAGGCCGGCCAGCAGCGCCCAGAAGGCGGAGCCGATGCCGGCGAACGCGAGCCCGGAGGCCGCCGTCAGGAACGTCACGGCAGGTGCAATCCGGTCCTCGGCGTCGGCCAGCGCGGCCGACACTGACGCGGCGAGCGTTCCGAGCAGCGCCAGCCCGGCCACGGCCTCCAGCATCCCCGCGGGGGCGGCGCTGACCAGTGTGACCAGTGCTGTTGAGAACACGGCGAGCACCAGGTAGGCCACGCCGGAGGTGACTCCCGCGATCCATCGGCGCCCCTTGTCGGCTCCGGCCTCCTCACCGGCGGCCAGGGCCGCGCTCAAGGCAGCGAGGTTGATGGCGTGACCGCCAAACGGCGCGCCGAGCACCGTGCCGGTTCCCGTCACCAGCATCGAGGGGCGCCACGGAGTGTCGAAGCCGAAGGAGCGCAGGACGGCCACGCCCGGAACGTTCTGCGATGCCATGGTCACCACAAACAGCGGAAGTGCGATTCCGGCCATTGCCTGAAGGCTGAACGCGGGGGTGGTCCAGACGAGCGCAGGAAGTATCCCGCCTTGTCCGGGTCCCTTTCCGGTGCCGGCCAGGGCCATGGCGATAACGCCCAAAGCCACGAGCAGCGCCGCGGGAACCGCCCAGCGGGGCGCGTACTTCATCATGAGCAGCCAGCACACAATGACCGGAGCCACGAACAGCGGCACCGTCCCCAGCGCCGTGAACGGCGCCAGGCAGAGCTGCAGCAGGACCCCTGCCAGCATCGCCTGTGCCAGCGAGGCGGGAATGCGGGACATCAGCCGGCCCAACGCCGGCACCAGTCCGGTCAGGGCGATCAGCACCCCGGCCGTGAGGAAGGCTCCGACGGCGGCCGGCCACCCGCCGTCGGGCGTTCCGGATGAGGCAAGCAACGCAGCGCCGGGGGTGGACCAGGCCAGCGTGACCGGTACCTTGGAGCGCCAGGCGAGCAGCAGCACGCCGACGCCGACCGCCAGGGTGAGTGCCAGCAGGCCCGACGCTGCCTGGGCGGGATCGGCGCCAACTGCCCGCAGCCCGGCGAGGACGACGGCGAATGACGACGTGAAACCCACCAAAGCCGTCACGACCCCCGCGATGACGGGCCGCGAATCGATCTTTGCCGGTCTCGGGGAACGTCGGGTGGTGGGTGCAGGAGACTTCGCCATACCGGCAGGTTACCGGGGTGACCGGTGGCCCCGGAAAACTTGTAAGGAACCGCCCCGGCGCTGGAGGTGCCGGCCGTGACCGTCGGCTTAAAAGCCAAAGGCGCGGGTGCCGCCTCCCGGCGGGACCCGCGCCCCGTTGACGTAATGGGGCAATGCCCCGGACACTCCGCTACGGAGTCCTGTCAGCCGGCGGAGCCGGGTTGACGGGGTTGGCCGGGGGGACCTGCCCTTCGGCAGGTGCCGGACCCTGGGTTCCGTTCTTGTCCACGAGCCTGGAAGCGCCATCCTGGAGTTTGTCGACATGACCGGCGTACTTGCCGCCGGTCTTCTGGTCGACGAAATCGCCGGCCTTGGTAATGCCGTCCTTGATGGCCTGCTCGTTTCCGTGGATGAGACCCTGAGCCTTGCCCTTTAGATCGTCAAGCAGTCCCACGAGCACCTCCCTTCAATCGCGGAGCCAGGTCGCTCCTTGCGCATTCGATCCTAGACCCGCAGGGGAGTGGTGCCAAGGAAAAGGGCAGTATTGGATGTTCGCCCGCAGCGGACCGGACGCAGGTGCCGGCCGCACCGGGACACCTCAGGGCAACAAAAAAGCAGCTCCGGGGAGCTGCTTGATGTGTGGGCGATACTGGGATCGAACCAGTGACCTCTTCCGTGTCAGGGAAGCGCGCTACCGCTGCGCCAATCGCCCGGAACCGGAGTACCGGTCAATGGGTGCATCTAATACAGAGCGGACGACGAGATTCGAACTCGCGACATCCACCTTGGCAAGGTGGTGCTCTACCAGCTGAGCTACGTCCGCAGTTGCGTTCCGGCCTGAGCCGGGCTGCTGTTGGCAAGTTTCCTTGCCAAGTGGGCGATACTGGGATCGAACCAGTGACCTCTTCCGTGTCAGGGAAGCGCGCTACCGCTGCGCCAATCGCCCATGTTGATCCGGAGCGAGTCCGAAAAACCATGGTTTTCACCGAGGTGGGTACGGGATTCGAACCCGTGTATACGGCTTTGCAGGCCGCTGCCTCGCCTCTCGGCCAACCCACCGTGTAGGCGTCAATTCCTGGGAATCTTTGCCGTGACAGTGTCCTGCGAGCGGACGACGAGATTCGAACTCGCGACATCCACCTTGGCAAGGTGGTGCTCTACCAGCTGAGCTACGTCCGCATTTTGGAAGTGGTTTCCTTGCCGTTTCGGCATTTCCTCGCTTCCAACGAGTAAAAACAATATAGGAGGTTCCGGGAAACTCCAAATCGAGGCTCTGCGGCGGGCGTCCCATGCGGCCGCTTCCCAGTACCCGCGCGGATTTTCCATGCTTACAGCCATGTAATTCCCTGTGCACGCGCTTGGCCCGGTCCCGCCGGCGGCGCGTCCGGGGGAGCGGCGAACCGGTGTTTGCCATGCATCGGCCTGCAGGTGGTTGCCGGGAAATTCGCCGATTTTTGAAATGGCCGGTTGGTGGGCTAGCATTCAAATGCATCGGGGCGATTGGCGCAGTGGTAGCGCGCTTCGTTCACACCGAAGAGGTCACTGGTTCGAACCCAGTATCGCCCACCGCACAGGTCCGTTTCCGCTCATCAGCAGCGGGAACGGACCTTTTTCATGCCCGCGCCCGGTGCCCGGAGATTTTGTCGGCCCCCTGTGAAAGAGTCGTTGATATGACTGATCCGCTCCTCGCCCACGCCACCGAGTACGGCCGGATGTATGCCCGGTCCACCACTGAGCAGTTCTCGGTGCCGTCCATCACCACGGTCATCAGCCAGCAGCCCCATGGCCTGGACGGCTGGTTCGGATACATGGGCGCGAGCAGCCTGGCCAATGACCCGCTGCTGTCGGATTGCCTTGGCAGCCCGGCCAAAATCAAGCAGGCCATTAACCGGGCCGCCAAGGCCGCCGAAACCTACCGGGATGACGCAGCCAAGCGCGGGGACCGGGTCCACTACTACTGCGAACAGGTGGCGCTGCGGGCACTGGGACGCCCCCACGCCATGAAGGAAGCGCGCGAGGCGCTGGCAGCCAACGGTGAAGAAGCCTTCGCGGTACGGTTCGACGAATGGTGGGAGCTCTTCCAGGTGGAGCCGTTGGCTCCGGAGATCACGGTCTGGAACTCCACCGTGGGATACGCCGGCACCCTGGACCTGGTGGCGCGCATCAACGGGCGGACCTGCCTCATTGACTACAAGACGAAGGGGACCACGCGCGACGGCCAGGTCAAACCCCTGGACGACAAAGTGGTGATGCAGCTCGTGGCCGGCATGAAGGCCGAAGAGAGCCTCGTGGATCCGGTGGCGGGCACGTGGGAACCGTGGAAGTACGGAGACCATCCCATCCTGCTGGCCGTAGCCATCGGCGAAACGGAAGTCCGCCCGGTCCGTGCCAACCCGGAGGTCCTCAAGCATCACTGGTGGAAGTTCTGCGCACTGCGGCGCGTCTGGGAGATGTCCGCGGACACCGTCAGCGCCGGCACCGCCCTGCTGCCCATTGCCCCGCCGCCGCTCGCGCAGGCGCGCACGGCCTGACCTGCCCCGCCCGGTCCGCGCCGTCCGGAGCCGGCGGCACGCCGGCGCCCCGGCCCGCTGCACCTAAACTGGATGGGTCCCGTTACCGCCAACCGTGAGGAAAAACCGCGCATGGCTATTCTGAATATCCGCATCATCGGCGACCCTGTGCTGCGCACAGTTGCCGATCCCGTGACGGATTTCGGGCCTGAACTTGCCAAGCTGATCGCCGACATGACCGAAACCATGGAGGACGTGGACGGCGCCGGCCTGGCCGCGCCCCAGATCGGCGTCAGCCAGCGCGTCTTCACGTACCGGATCGACGGCGTGGAGGGGCACATCGTCAACCCCGTCCTGGAAAACAGCGACGACTACCAGCCGGACCATGTGGAAGGCTGCCTGTCCATCCCAGGCCTGGGCTTCCCCGTGCGCCGCTTCCGCAGCACCAGGGTCACCGGCGTGGACATGCACGGCAACCCCGTCACCCTGGAGGGCGAAGGCATGCTGGCCCGCTGCTTCCAGCACGAAAACGACCACCTGGACGGCATCCTCTATACCGACCGGCTTGAGGGGGAGGACCGGAAGGCGGCACTGCGCTCCATCCGGAACGCGAACTACGACGCCGTCACGGAGCGGACCACGGCCAAGCGCGCCAAAACCGTCGGCTCGAGTTTCGGAGGGGCAAGTTTCGGCGGAACAGGCCTCAACGGACCCGGCCAGGGAACCGGCTCGAGTTTCGGCAACGCCGGGTGAGGGTCCTTTTTGCGGGTACCCCCGCCGTCGCTGTCCCCTCCCTCAACGCCCTCGTCGACGCCGGCTTCGACGTCGTTGCGGTCCTGACGCGCCCCGACGCACCGCTTGGCCGCAAACGCGTCCTCACGCCGTCGCCCGTTGCCGCGCGGGCCGCTGAACTTGGCATCGACGTCATCCGCGCAGCACGGGTGGACGCCGACGCCGTTCAGCAGATTGCGGCCGCTGCCCCCGATGTCGCGGCCATCGTGGCGTACGGTGGCCTGGTTCCGCCTGCCGCCCTCGGGATCCCGCGGCACGGCTGGGTCAACCTGCACTTTTCGCTCCTCCCGGCATGGCGTGGCGCGGCTCCGGTACAGCGCTCTGTGATGGCCGGTGATGACATCACCGGTGCCGTGACGTTCCGGCTCGAAGAAGGGCTCGATACCGGGCCGGTGTTCGGCACGCTGACGGAGGCCGTCGGCCCGGAGGACACCGCAGGCCTGCTCCTAGACAGGCTTTCGCACAGCGGTGCGGTCCTCCTGGCACAGACGCTGTCAGCGATCCAAACGGGCAAGGCATCGCCGGTCCCGCAGTCGGGGGAGGTGTCCCTTGCCCCGAAGCTCACCCTGGACGACGGGCGGCTGGAGTGGAGCCACCCCGCCCTGGCCATCGGCAGGCGGGCACGGGGAGTAACCCCCGAACCCGGGGCGTGGACCATGCTGGAGGGCCAACGGGTCAAGCTGGAACCTGTCCGGCTGCGGCCGGACGTTGAGGGGCTCGCACCCGGTGCGGTGGCGGTACAGGGCAAGAGCGTGCTGGTGGGTACCGGCTCCCACGCCGTCGAGCTGACCCGTATCCAGCCGGCAGGCAAGAAGATGATGGCGGCGCCCGACTGGGCCCGCGGCATGGGGTCACTGGAAGGCGTGGTGTTCGGATGAGCGGGACAGGCAACAACGCAGGCGGGCCGGGAAAACCGGCAGGCGGCGGGCAGCGCGGCCGCGGCAAGGGCGGTCCCCGGGACACCAGCCGCCGCAATGCCCAGGGACGCGAAAGGAACCGCGGACCGCAGCGCAACTACACCGAAAGCGCCCCGTCCCAGCGCACCCGCCGTGCGGACCCGGCCAGGCTCGTGGCCTTCGAGGTGCTGCGCGCCGTAGCCCAGGAAGACGCCTACGCCAACCTCGTCCTGCCCGCCCGCATCCGGAACCACCGGCTGGACAAGCGCGACGCCGGCTTCGCCACCGAATTGAGCTACGGCGCCCTTCGTGGGCAGGGGACCTACGACGCCATCCTGTCCCGCTGCGTCGACCGCCCGCTTGACCGGCTGGACCCGGCCGTCCTCGACGCCCTGCGCATCGGCGCGCACCAGCTGCTGGCCATGCGCGTCCCCGCCCATGCTGCCCTGGACCAGACCGTCGGGCTGGCCCGCGCCGTGATCGGCGCCGGACCCTCGGCCCTCATCAACGCGGTCCTCCGCAAAGTCAGCGCACGCAGCCTTGAAGAATGGCTGGAACTACTGATTGCCGGCGAATCGGACCAGACCCGTATCGCCTCGCTGCGCCACGCCCACCCGGAATGGATCGTCCGGGCAATGCGGCAGGCCCTGGTGGCCCACGGCCGCCCCGCCACCGAAATCGATGACCTCCTCAGCGCCGACAACGCAGCTCCCGTGGTCAACCTCGTTGCCCTCCCGGGCCTGGGAAGCCTCGATGAGGCCCTGGATGACGGCGCCACCCCGGGCGAACTCGTGGAGGGGTCCGCGCTGTCCAGCGGCGGTGACCTCGGCCGGCTGTCCTCCGTCCGGGCCGGCACCACCAGGGTTCAGGACGTCGGGTCCCAGCTCGTGGCCCGGGCACTGGCGGCCGTGGAGGTACCCGCCGGTGAACCCGGCAACCACGAAGCCTGGCTCGACCTCTGTGCCGGGCCCGGCGGAAAGGCCGCCCTCCTTGGAGCCCTGGCCCGCGAACGCGGCGCAACCCTGCTGGCCAACGAGCCCGCCCCGCACCGCGCCAAGCTGGTCAGCCAGGCGCTTGCGGCGGTTCCAGGCGACACCTGGCAGGTTCGCACCGGTGACGGGCGCGACGTGGGTACCGAAAACCCCGGACGCTTCGACCGCGTACTGGTGGACGTTCCCTGCAGCGGCCTGGGTGCCCTGCGCCGCCGCCCTGAATCCCGCTGGCGCCGCTCACCCAAGGACCTCGCAGACCTCGGCCCGCTGCAGCGGGAGCTGCTGGCCTCCGCCTTGGCCGCCGTCAAACCAGGGGGAGTGGTGGGGTATGTCACCTGCTCGCCGCACCCGGCCGAGACAATTGCCGTGGTGGAGGATGCCGTCAAGAAGCGTGACGACCTCGAACTCCTCGACGCCGGCGCTGCGCTGGATGCGGCCAGCCTGCCGGGACACCTCGGCGCCGGCCACGGACTGACGGCCCAGCTGTGGCCGCACATCCACGGCACCGACGCCATGTTCCTCGCCCTGATCCGCAAAAAGGCCTGATCCGCACCCTGCCCACCATCGAAAGGCGCCCCTGTGACGCAATGCTGCATCAACCCGAGCATCCTCTCCGCCGACTTCGTCAACCTGGAGGGTGAACTGCACCGCATCAGCAACGCTGACGCGGTGCACGTGGACGTCATGGACAACCACTTCGTCCCCAACCTGACCCTGGGGTTGCCCGTGGTCCAGCGGATCCAGGCTGTCAGCCCCGTGCCCCTCGACGCCCACCTGATGATCGCCGAGGCCGACCGCTGGGCGCCGGGCTTTGCCGATGCCGGCCTGGCCTCCGTCACGTTCCACGCCGAGGCCTCCATCGCTCCGATCAAGCTGGCCCGCGAACTGCGCAGCCGCGGCTCCAAAGCAGGCATGGCGCTTCGTCCGGCCACTCCCGTGGAGCCCTACCTGGACATGCTCTCCGAGCTGGACATGCTCCTGATCATGACTGTTGAACCCGGTTTCGGCGGCCAGGCGTTCCTCGACGTCACGCTGCCCAAGATCCGCCGCGCGCGCGCCGCGATTGACGGTTCCGGAATCGGCGTGGCCATCCAGGTGGACGGCGGAATCACCGAGGAGACCATCACCCGCGCCGCGGAAGCCGGAGCCAACATCTTCGTGGCCGGCTCCGCCGTCTATGGCGCCGACGATCCCGCAGCGGCGATCGACCGCCTCCGCAACGAAGGAACGCGTTCGTTACGGCAGGCGTCGGCGGAATAGCCGGAAGCCACATCCGGTTGTGGCACAATAACAACACACATACGTGCTCCGGGGTCGGTGTAAGTCCGAACCGGCGGTGACAGTCCGCGACCCGCGAGCCGGTGGATTGCTCCTGGACAACCAGGGACAACCCCGGCGGACGGTTGAACCGGTGAAATTCCGGTACCGACAGTTAAAGTCTGGATGAGAGAAGCACGTACAGCTTTATCGTCGGGGCTCCGCGCCCCGCTGTGTTCTGCTGTCGTATACCCCCGGAGCCATCGCGGTTCTGACAGGGAAGGAACGACACACACATGGACCTCCTGCGATGGCTCTTTGATGCACAGATCCCCGTTGGGGGTTCTGTCCTGATATTGAGAGAAGTGCTGGGCAACATCTTCGGCCTGGCAAGCGCGTTCGGCGGCATGCGCCGCAAAGTCTGGGCCTGGCCCGTGGGCATACTGGGCAACCTGCTGCTGCTCACAGTCTTCCTCGGAAACGTCTTCGGCTCCGCCACCCCTGCCACGCTGTGGGGCCAGGCCGGCCGGCAGGTCATCTTCATTGCCGTGGCGGCCTACGGCTGGCGCCGTTGGCAGCAGGGACGGACCGCCGGTGGCGGGAGCACCGCCGTCGTACCACAATGGGCCGGCAACCGCACCCGCCTGCTCCTGGCCGGAGCCATGGTGGCCGGAACCATGGCCCTGACCCCGCTGTTCGGGGCGCTCGGGTCCTACCCGCCCGTCTGGGCGGACGCCTGGACGTTCGTCGGATCCCTCCTGGCCACCTACGGGATGGCACGCGGCTGGACCGAGTTCTGGCTGACCTGGGTTGCTGTGGACATTGTGGGTGTCCCGCTCCTGTTCAGCGCCGGCTACTACGCCAGCGCCTTCATGTACCTCTTCTACGGCTTCTTCACCCTCGCCGGATTCTTCGTGTGGTGGAACGCCTGCCGCCGGGCCGCGCAGGCAGCCGGCCGGGACGAGGACCGGCACGCTGCCGTGGAAACCGCCTTTCCCGATCCCCGGGTGAAGCTCTGATGGCCGCCGCCCTTCGGGTTGCCGCGCCCTTCACCGCCGCCGAGGTGCTTGCCATGGAGCATGCACTGGACGCCGCTGTCCAGGGACCCCGCGGCGCCAACCCCCTGGTGGGCGCCGTCGTCATCAGCGCCGACGGCCGCGAACTCGTCACCGGATACCACCGCGGAGCCGGGACGGCCCACGCCGAGGCGGACGCGGTGGCCCGCGCCCGCGCCGATGGCCTGGACCTGGCCGGCTGCACCATGGTGGTGACGTTGGAGCCCTGCAACCATGTAGGCCGCACCGGCCCCTGCACGGAAGCCATCATCGCCGCCGGGATCACCGACGTCGTCTACGCCGTGGATGATCCCCACGACCCCGCAGCCGGCGGGGCGGCGACCCTGCGCCGGGCCGGAATTGCGGTCCGCAGCGGTCTGGGGGCGGCGGAATCACTGGAACTGAACCGGCGCTGGTTCGAGGCCGTGGCTGAAAAGCGGCCCTTCGTCACCCTTCACATCGCGCAGACCCTCGACGGCAGGATCGCGGCGGAAGACGGGACCAGCCAGTGGATCTCCAGCCCTGAATCCCTGGCGGACAACCACGGGATCCGCAGCCGCATCGACGCGATCCTGGTAGGCACCCAAACGGTCGCCGTCGACAATCCGCGCCTCAACGCCCGCGACGGCGACGGAAATCCGGCAGCCAGGCAGCCTGTCCGCGCCGTCATGGGACTGCGGGACATCCCCGGTGACGCGGCGATCCTCGGCGACGACGGACTGGCCGTCCACCTTCCCACCCGGGACCCGCGGGAAGCCCTGACCATGCTCTACGCCTCGGGCACCCGCCACGTCATGGTGGAAGGCGGATCCCGCATCCTCAGCGCCTTCCTCACCGCCGGCCTCGTCGACGAACTCATCGTCTACCTGGCCCCCACGCTGCTGGGTTCCGGCACGCCCTCCCTGAACGGGCTGGGCGTCACCACCCTCACCGGTGCGCAGCACTGGGAATGGGACACGGCCGACGGCGGCGCGGTCCGCACGCTGGGCCGGGACCTTCGCCTGCACCTTAAACCGCAACGCCACGTTGCACTGGACCCACAACCGTCCCGCGAAGCCGCGGACCAAGCCCAGGGAGGCTACTGATGTTTACCGGAATTATCGCCGAACAGGGAGAGGTGCTCGCCGTCGAGCGCGAGGGCGACACCAGCGCCACCGTCCGGCTCCGCGCGCCCGGGACCACCGAAGGGCTGCCGCTGGGCGGTTCGATCGCCGTCAACGGAGTCTGCCTGACCGCCACCGCCATTGACGGGAAGGAATTCAGCGTCGACGTCATGGGCGAAACCCTGGTGCGGAGCACCATCGGGGAACTGGTGCCCGGCGATTCGGTCAACCTTGAACGCTGCGTCCCCGCCGGAGGACGGCTGGACGGACACGTCGTCCAGGGCCACGTGGACGGAGTGGGTGTCCTGCTGGAACGCGAGCCGCAGGGAAACTGGGAGCGGCTCCGGTTCGGCGTGCCCGCCAACCTGGCCCGCTACATCGCCGAGAAAGGCTCCATCGCGATCGACGGCGTCTCCCTCACGGTCACCACCGTCAGCGACGCAGCCGAACAGGAGCCGTGGTTCGAGGTGGGACTCATCCCCACCACCCTGGCTGAAACAGGCCTGGGCGCCAAGCGCACTGGAGGACGGGTGAACCTGGAAGTGGACGTCCTGGCAAAGTACACCGAGCGGCTGCTCGCCTTCCGCCCGGCCGTCGACTCCGGCACCGGGAAAGCCGGAACCGTGGATCCGGCAACCGCCGCGGGTGCCCGGTGAACGCCGCCATCCGGGTGGAGCCGGACGCTGCACAACCAACCGCCGTTCCTGCCCGCGGACTCGACTCCATTGAGGACGCCGTGCGCGCCATGGCCGCCGGAAAGCCGGTGCTGGTGGTGGACAACGAGGACCGGGAAAACGAGGGCGACATCATCTTCGCCGCCCAGCACGCCACCCCTGCACTCATGGGCTGGACCATCCGGTACAGCTCCGGGGTGATCTGCGTGCCGCTGCCGGGCGAACGCGCCGACGCCCTGGCGCTGCCGCCGATGGCGGCGGTGAACGAGGATGCCAAAGGCACCGCGTACACCGTGTCCTGCGACGCCGCCGTGGGCGTCAGCACCGGAATCTCGGCCACCGACCGCGCACTCACTGCCCGCATCCTGGCGGACCCCCAATCCGTCCCGGCATCGGTCACCCGTCCCGGGCATATTTTCCCGCTTCGTGCCGTTGACGGTGGTGTGCGGGACCGCCCCGGCCACACTGAGGCCGCGGTGGACCTGTGCCGGCTTGCGGGCCTCGAACCGGTCGGTGTGATCGCGGAAGTCGTCTACGATGACGGCGAAATGATGCGCCTGGACGGGCTCCGTTCGTTCGCAGCTGAACATGGGTGCCCGCTGGTCTCCATCGAGGACCTGGTGGCGTATCTTGAAGCCGGGGGCGGGGGAGCCCCGGATCAGAATGTCCGGAAGGTTCCGGGCGGAGAGAAGGAGAAGCGATGACGGCATCGGCAGCCAGCGACGACAGCCTGGACGGTCACCGGAAACCGCACACCGGCAACGGTGCGGCCCCTTACCCCGTCAGTGGCGGCCCCATCGTGCAGCTCCCTACCGCGTTCGGCGACTTCGTGGCGCAGGCGTGGACAGATCTGGTGACCGGCGTGGAGCATCTGGCCGTCAGCTCGCCCACCCCTCCCACCGACGGCAAGGCCCCGCTGGTGCGCCTGCACTCGGAATGCCTCACGGGGGATGTCTTCGGCTCGTACCGCTGCGACTGCGGTGAACAGCTTGCCTACGCGCTGGAGCTGATTCACGAACACGGCGGCACGCTGCTCTACCTGCGCGGGCAGGAAGGCCGCGGCATCGGCCTGGCCAACAAGATCAAGGCATACGCGCTGCAGGAAGCGGGATTCGACACGGTCGAGGCCAACGAGCAGCTGGGGCTGCCCGTCGACGCCCGCTGCTACAAGGCCGCCGCCCAGGTCCTCGCCGAGATGGGCCTGCACGAGGTCCGGCTGCTGAGCAACAACCCGGACAAGCAGAACAGGCTGGCCCAGGCAGGGGTGACGGTCGTGGAGATGGTGCCCACCGAGGTTCCGTCCCGGGAACAGAACATCCGGTACCTGCGGACCAAGAAGGAGCGCATGGAACACCGGCTGCTGCTGGACACCGCCGCCGGCCCCGTCCCGGTTCCCGCGCCCGACAGCCCCTTCCGCCACGAACAAGACTGACCACCGGCAAGACCCACACACCAACTGAACGGACACTACGCATTCATGAGCGGACACGGCGCCCCCGACATCGACCTCACTACCCTCAACCCGGCCGAAACGTCGCAGCTGCGGCTGGCCATCGTTGCCGCGAGCTGGCACACCCAGATCATGGACGGACTCCTGGACGGCGCCCTCCGCGCCGCCAAGGACGCGGGCATCAGCGAACCCACCGTCCTGCGGGTCCCCGGCAGCTTCGAGCTGCCCGTGGCGGCAGCGCGGCTGGCGCCGCACTTTGACGCGGTGGTGGCGCTCGGCGTCGTCATCCGCGGCGGAACGCCGCACTTCGACTACGTGTGCCAGGCGGCGACGTCGGGACTCACCGACGTGAGCGTCCGCACGGGCGTGCCGGTGGGCTTCGGCGTGCTCACCTGCGACACCGAGCAGCAGGGACTCGACCGGGCGGGCCTGCCCGGTTCCACAGAGGACAAGGGCCACGAGGCCGTCACCGCTGCGCTGGCCACCGCCGTCGTCCTCAAGCAGTACGGCCGCTGAACCCCGCCTGCAGGCGGGCGCGGTGTGTATTCGCTCACATCGCGCCCGTCATGCAACGGCCCGGGAAGCGCCCGCCGCGCCGCAGCAAGTAGGCTGGAGGGCGTGAAGAATTTCGAGACGCTGTTCGCTGAGCTCAGCGAGAAGGCAGCCACCCGTCCGGAAGGCTCCCGCACCGTCGCTGAATTGGACTCCGGTGTGCACGGCATCGGTAAGAAAGTCGTTGAGGAAGCAGCCGAAGTCTGGATGGCTGCCGAATATGAATCCGATGAAGCCGCGGCCGAGGAAATTTCCCAGCTGCTGTACCACCTGCAGGTTCTGATGCTCGCCAAAGGCCTGACCCTGGAAGACGTCTACAAGCATCTGTAGCCACCGGTCCGGCGCGCCTTGCTGCCGCCGGTCCCGCCGTGGCCTGCACTGCCTGTAAACCCCAAACTTCCACCCAGAAAGAACTGCCCCATGCTGCGAGTTGCCGTCCCCAACAAGGGATCCCTGTCCGAAGCCGCCTCCGCGATGCTCTCCGAGGCGGGTTACCGCCAGCGCCGTGACAGCCGCGAACTGGTGATGGTGGACCCCGACAATGACATCGAGTTCTTCTTCCTGCGGCCGCGCGACATCGCGGTGTACGTGGGCCAGGGGACGCTCGACGTCGGCATCACCGGCCGTGACCTGCTGCTCGATGCCGAGGTGGAGGCCGAGGAACTCCTCCCGCTGGGCTTCGCCGCATCAACCTTCCGCTTCGCCGGTCCCGTGGGCGACTTCAGCTCCGCCGCCGAACTCGAAGGCAAGCGCCTGGCCACCAGCTATGCCGGCCTGCTGCGCCGCTACCTTGCCGAACGCGGCATCAACGCCAAGGTGGTTCGCCTGGACGGCGCCGTCGAATCGTCGGTGCGCCTCGGCGTCGCGGACGCGATTGCCGACGTCGTTGAAACAGGCAACACCCTCAAGGCCGCCGGCATGGAAATTTTCGGCGACCCCATCCTGAAGTCGGAAGCCGTCCTGATCCGCCGCAGCGGCAACGGGGGCGCCGCCAACGGAACCGCCAAGGAAATCGACGTCCTCATCCGGCGCCTGCAGGGTGTCCTGGTGGCCCGCCGGTACGTCCTGATGGATTACGACATCCGCAAGGAACTGGTGGAAAAGGCAGCAGGCCTCACCCCGGGCCTGGAATCGCCCACGGTGTCACCGCTGCGCGACTCTGACTGGGTGGCCGTCCGCTCCATGGTGCCCAAGAAGGAAACCAACCGGATCATGGACGAACTGTACGATCTCGGTGCCCGCGCCATCCTGGTCAGCAGCATCCACGCCTGCCGCATCTAGCGTCCATCCCCTCCACAGCACCGCAGATTTTTCCAGGAGTACCCATGGCAGTAGCAGTCCGTGTCATTCCCTGCCTTGATGTCGACGCCGGACGCGTCGTCAAGGGCGTCAACTTCGAGGGGCTCCGCGATGCCGGCGACCCGGTGGAACTGGCCCACCGCTACGACAATGCCGGCGCCGACGAACTGACCTTCCTCGACGTGACGGCATCCTCGGGCAACCGCGAGACCACCTTCGACGTGGTCCGCCGCACCGCCGAGGAAGTCTTCATCCCGCTGACCGTGGGCGGCGGCGTCCGCGGCGTGGCCGAGGTGGACAAGCTGCTCCGGTACGGCGCGGACAAGGCCGCCATCAACACCGCCGCCGTGGCCCGGCCCGAAGTCATCGACGAAATCACGCGGCACTTCGGCTCCCAGGTCCTGGTCCTGTCCGTGGATGCCCGGCGCACCCGCCCCGGGTCCCAGCCCACGCCGTCGGGCTTTGAAGTAACCACCCACGGCGGCCGCACCGGCACCGGAATTGACGCCATGGCCTGGGCCAGGGAAGCCGCGGACCGGGGCGTCGGCGAAATCCTGCTCAACTCCATCGACGCCGACGGCACCAAGGACGGCTTCGACCTGGAAATGATCCGCATGGTCCGGGCGGCAGTGAAGGTGCCGATCATCGCCTCCGGCGGCGCCGGTCAGCCGGACCACTTCCCGCCCGCCGTGGCAGCGGGAGCGGACGCTGTTTTGGCGGCCTCCATCTTCCACTGGGGGCCGGACAACATGATGCACCAGGTCAAGGACGCCATCCGGGCAGCGGGTTTCGAGGTCCGCTAACCTCCCGTTGCGCTATCACTTTTGGTCCCCAAAATGCTGTTTTGGGGACCGAAAGTGATGGCGCAAGTTGGGTTAAAGGCCTACTTCGGCTGACTGCAGGAGCGCGACGGCGTCGGGCTGGCCCTCGAACGTGACCAGGGCGTGGCGGGTCCGTCCGTGGGCGTGCATCAGCAGTTCGCCGGGCTCGCCGACGATCGCCACGGAAACGGGCGCGCGCTTGGCAACGTGCCGGGGGCCCGACGGGCGAACCAGGACAATGCCAAGGTCGACGCCGCGGTACAGGATGGCGGCGCGCTTGACGAGCTCGTCCCACAGCGCGTCCGAGTAGGCCTCGTCCAGCGCCCGCGGCGCCCAGCGGTCAACTGCGCGCCGGACGTCCTCCGTGTGGACGAAGTACTCGATCAGGTTGGAGCTCTCGTCCAGGGCCTTGATGTTCATGGGGGAGAGGGCCGGCGGGCCTGCCCGGAAGGTGTTCACCAGCCCGGCATAGTCCTCGGTGCTCTTCAGTTTCGCCGCCAGCTTGGCGGTGGCCTGGTCGGAGGCCTTCGCGAGCCGCTTGATGATCAGGCCCAGCCCGACGGCGGCCTTGCGCTCCCGCAGGTAAAGGTGCGCGGCGAGGTCCCTGGTGCGCCAGCCCTTGCAGAGCGTGGGCGCGTCAGGGCCGGCCGCAAGGAGGGTTTCGGCCAGGACTTCACGGGACGGTTCGACGAAATGCATCACTTGGAAAGCTAGCATGACCGGCCCCGAGTTGGGCAGCACGGCTGCCGCCGCTGGCGTGCCGTTGTTCACATCGGCTGCGGCAGCGGCGGAGGCACTAGACTTGAGCTGATGTCTGAGCAGCCCGCCCCCGAAAAAGCCACCGCACAAACCACCGCCCAAGCCGCCGGTCCGGCCCTGTCCGGCGCCCCTGCCGCCGCGCCCGAAACCCCCGCGGCGGCGAGCCCGCTGCCTGCCGGCCTGGCCGCCGCGCTGAAGCGGGACAGCGCGGGCCTGGTGGCCGCCGTCGTCCAGCAGTACGACACCAACGAGGTCCTCATGCTCGGCTGGATGGACGATGAGGCGCTGCACCGCACCATGACCAGCGGACGGGTGACGTTCTACTCCCGGTCCCGGCAGGAGTACTGGCGCAAGGGAGACACATCCGGGCACGTGCAGTGGGTCAAGTCCGTGGCCATGGACTGTGACGGCGACGCGCTGCTGGTCCGCGTGGACCAAGTGGGCGCAGCCTGCCACACCGGCACCCGGACCTGCTTCGACGGCCGGGACCTGGACGTCGTCACAGTTCCCACCGACTGAGCCCGGCCAACCACGGCGGGGGAGTCCGGCTCCCTTCCTACATCCCAGGCGCCCGGCGCGGCCGGCCCTCCAACGAACAGGCGGAAAGCACAACCATGCAGGACCTTGGAACCATCAGCCCCAGCCTTGAGGAGTTCCGCGAACTGGCCGGCCACAGCCGCGTCATCCCGGTGCGCCTGAAGGTGCTCGCGGACGCCGAAACGCCCATCGGGCTGTACCGGAAGCTGGCCCAGGGCCAGCCCGGAACGTTCCTGATGGAGTCAGCGGCGGTGGGCGGCGCCTGGTCCCGCTACTCCTTCATCGGCGCCAACTCCCGCGCCACACTCACCACCCGGGACGGGCAGGCGCACTGGCTCGGTGAGCCCCCGGCCGGCGTCCCGGTGGACGGCAGCCCGGTGGACGCCATCCGCGACACCATCGACGCGCTCCGCACCGACCGGTTCGACGGGCTGCCGCCGTTCACCTCGGGCCTGGTCGGCTTCCTCGGCTGGGAAACCGTCCGGCACTGGGAGCGGCTGGTCAGCCCGCCCGAAGACGACCTGCAGCTGCCCGAGATGGCCCTGAACCTGGTCACCGACATGGCCGTGCACGACAACGTGGACGGCACGGTGCTGCTGATCGCCAACGCCATCAATTTCGACAACAGATCCGAACGGGTGGACGAGGCCTGGCACGACGCCGTCGCCCGGGTGAAGGCCCTGCTGGCCAAGGTCAGCGCCCCGGTGGTGCAGCCCGTGTCGGTGCTGGCGCCTGCCGCACTGGACTTCGCCTCAAGCGTCCAGGAACGCTGGAACGAGGCCGAGTACCTTGCTGCCCTTGACCGGGGCAAGGAAGCGATCGTGGACGGCGAAGTGTTCCAGGTGGTGATCTCCCGGCGCTTCGAGATGGAATGCCAGGCCTCTGCCCTGGACGTCTACCGCGTGCTCCGCAACACCAACCCCAGCCCGTACATGTACATCTTCAGCCTCGAAGACGCCGAGGGCCGGCAGTACTCCATCGTGGGATCGTCCCCGGAAGCCCTCGTGACTGTCACCGGCGAGGAAGTCATCACCCACCCCATCGCCGGTTCACGGCCGCGCGGCAGGACCGTCGAGGCAGACAAGGCCCTGGCGGAGGAACTCCTCGCGGACCAGAAGGAGCGCGCCGAACACCTCATGCTGGTGGACCTGTCCCGCAACGACCTCTCCAAGGTCTGCGTTGCCGGCACAGTGGACGTCACCCAGTTCATGGAGGTGGAACGGTTCAGCCACATCATGCACCTGGTGTCCACCGTGGTGGGACAGCTGGCCCCCGATGCCAAGGCGTATGACGTCCTGAAGGCAACGTTCCCCGCCGGAACGCTGTCCGGCGCGCCGAAGCCCCGCGCCCTGCGGCTCCTGGATGAGCTGGAACCGCACCGCCGCGGCATCTACGGCGGCGTGGTGGGCTACCTGGATTTCGCCGGGGACATGGACATGGCCATCGCCATCCGCTCCGCCCTGATCCGGGAAGGCCGCGCCTACGTGCAGGCCGGCGGCGGCATCGTGGCGGACTCAGTCAACCCCACCGAGGCCCTCGAAACGGTCAACAAGGCTGCGGCTCCGCTCCGGGCCGTCCACACCGCGGGTTCGCTGCAGGACATTTCCGCCGCTTCCCTCCCCGACGGCGACTCCTGATGACCGGCCCGGACCTGGCACCCCAGCGCGCCGCGAGGAAGCCGGCCCCGGCATGGGCACGCAAGTCCACGGTGGTGCTGCTCATTGCCCTGCTGGCGCTTGCCGTCTTCGGTACCACGACGCAGACCTGGATGACAGTCACCCTTGACCCCAACCAGGCAGGACAGGCCGGGGCAGGCCAGGGCCCACTGGACGTGCAGGGCAGCAAGGCCGCCACCGCCGTCACCGCCCTGGCCCTCGTGGCACTGGCCGGCGGCCTCGCCGCGGCCATCGCCGGACGCGTGGCGCGCTGGATCATCACCGGCATCATCGTCCTGGCCTCGGCCGGCATTGTCGCCGCGGCGGGCACCGTGCTGTCCGACCCGCTGGCAGCTTCGCAGGGCTCAATCGGCGCGGCCACCGGTGTCACGGGCGGACCCGCCCAGGTGGCCGTCTCCGCCTTCCCGGTGCTCGCCGTCGTGGCCGGCTGCCTGCTGGCACTGGCAGGGCTGCTGATCCTGCCCGCATCGCGGCACTGGGCCTCACGCACCAAATACGACGCGCGGCCCGTCGCCGGAAGCGCCGCGGCCGCCGGCCCCGTTGACGAGATCGACAGCTGGGACAGGCTCTCCCGCGGCGATGACCCCACCTGACCCGGCCAAGCCGTAACACCGGGCCCGCGGAGCGTTCCGTCATGCCCCGCCAGGCAACGCGCCCGGTTCCGGATCAGTGGCCAAAAAATGGCAGAATGTAAGCAGTATCCACCCTGAGGAGATTTTCCATGAGCAAAGCACCTGCGTCCGTTTCCAAGTCCGGCACCCGCCAGGTGGCCCCCGGCGTCATCGACCACAGTCAGGAACTGGGCCACGGCAACAGCCCCGCAGCCTGGACGTGCGTCATCGTCATGCTCATCGGCGCCCTCATCATGGCCATTGCCTTCGTCATCGCCAACACCCCCATCTTCATCGCCGGCGGTGCCGTCATGGTGGTGGGCCTGATCCTCGGCTACATCATGCGCAAGGCAGGTTACGGCGTCGAGGGCAGCAAGCTCAAGAACTCCGGCCACTGATGGCGACTGTTCTCGACGACATCAACGCCGGTGTCCGGGAGGACATGGAGGCCAGGAAGCGGCTCGTCTCCCTGGCTGAACTGAAGGACCGCGCCCAGGCCGCCGCGCCCGCGCGTGACGCATGGGCTGCGCTAGGCGGCCCCTCGCCGTCGCGCGACGAACTGAAGGTCATCGCCGAGATCAAGCGCCGCAGCCCCTCCAAGGGCGACCTCGCCAGCATCGGCGACCCCGCGACGCTCGCCAGGCAGTACGCCGACGGCGGTGCCTCCGTCATCAGCGTCCTCACCGAACAGCGCCGCTTCAATGGATCGCTGGCGGACCTCGACGCCGTCCGCGCCGCCGTCGACCTTCCGCTGCTCCGCAAGGACTTCACCCTGGACGAGTACCAGATCTGGGAGGCCCGCGCCCACGGCGCGGACCTGGTCCTGCTCATCGTCGCCGCCCTCTCCGACGCCCAGCTGGCCGACTTCAGCGCCCTCAGCCACGAGCTGGGCATGAATGTCCTGGTGGAAACGCACACCGAAGAGGAAATCGACCGTGCCGCCGCGGCGAACGCGCGCATCATCGGCGTCAACGTCCGCAACCTCAAGACGCTCGACGTCGACCGTTCGCTTTTCGCCTCGCTTGCAGGCAGGATTCCGGCCGGCGCAGTGGTGGTCGCCGAATCCGGTGTCCGCAACGCCGACGACGTCACGCACTACGCCGCCAGCGGCGCCAACGCCATCCTGGTGGGTGAAGCCCTGGTCAACCACGCCACGCCGCGGGAACGCATTGCCGAATTCACCGCAGCCGGCGCCGCCGCCATCGCAGCCCGCCGCTGACGGGCCGCACCACGACGGTGGCGGCAGCGCCCGCGGCTGCCGCCTCCGGGCACCGGCGGGCGGTGCTCCGTCCGGACGGGCTGTCCGGACCACATACTTTGATCGAACTACTGGAACAGGACGGGACTGATGGCCGACGCACCTTCAGGAATCGCTGACAACAACGCCGCCGAGGCTTTCCTGCAGGGCGCCTCACTCCGGCACGCCCCGGGGCCGTACTTCGGCAGCTACGGCGGACGCTGGATGCCCGAGTCCCTGATCGCCGCCCTGGACGAACTCGAGGAAACCTTCGACAAGGCCAAGGAAGATCCCGACTTCCGGGCACAGATCGCAGACCTGAACAAGAACTACTCCGGCCGGCCGTCACTGCTGACGGAGGCCAAGCGCTTCTCCCAGCACGCAGGCGGCGTGAGGGTCTTCCTCAAGCGTGAAGACCTCAACCACACCGGTTCACACAAGATCAACAACGTCCTGGGGCAGGCGCTGCTGGCCAAGCGCATGGGCAAGACCCGCATCATCGCCGAGACCGGGGCCGGCCAGCACGGCGTGGCCAGCGCCACCGCGGCAGCACTGCTGGGCCTTGAGTGCGTGGTGTACATGGGCGCCGAGGACTGCCGCCGGCAGGCCCTGAACGTGGCCCGCATGGAACTGCTGGGCGCCACGGTCATTCCCGTCACGAGCGGCTCCCAGACGCTGAAGGATGCCATCAACGAGGCCCTGCGTGACTGGGTGGCCAATGTGGCCAACACCCATTACCTGCTGGGCACCGCCGCCGGCGCGCACCCGTTCCCCGCCATGGTCCGCTACTTCCATGAGGTCATCGGCGACGAAGCCCGGGCACAGATCCTGGAACAGGAAGGCCGCCTCCCGGACGCTGTCTGCGCCTGCATCGGCGGCGGGTCCAACGCCATCGGCATCTTCCACGGCTTCCTCGACGACCCCTCCGTGAAGATCTACGGCTTCGAGGCCGGGGGCGACGGCGTCGAGACCGGCCGCCACGCCGCCACGATCTCCCTGGGCAAGCCCGGCGTGCTGCACGGTGCCCGGTCCTACCTCATGCAGGACGACGACGGCCAGACCATCGAATCCCACTCGATCTCCGCGGGGCTCGACTACCCGGGCGTGGGACCGGAGCACTCCTACCTCTCGGACATCGGCCGCGTCAGCTACGAGCCCATCACCGACAGCGAAGCCATGGACGCGTTCCGGCTGCTGTGCCGGACCGAGGGCATCATCCCTGCCATTGAGTCCGCGCACGCGCTGGCCGGCGGCATCAAGGTGGGCCAGCGGCTGGCTGCCGACGTGGAGGCAGCAGGAACAGGAACCGCTGCGGACAAGATCATCATCATCAACCTCTCCGGACGCGGCGACAAGGACGTGGCCACCGCGGCCGAGTGGTTCAACCTGTTGGACAAGGATTCCGCCGAATCGGAAATCGGCAAAGAAGGGGAGCAGCTGTGAACACCGCAGGAATGAGCGGCAGCGCACAGGCGGCCGGCAAGGCGCAGATGACCAGCAAGTCCGCAGCAGCCATTGACAAGGCCCGGTCCGAAGGACGGGCCGCCCTGATCGGCTACCTGCCCGCAGGCTACCCGAGCGTCGAAGAGACCATCGCGGCGGGCATCGCGCTGGCCGAAAACGGCGCCGACCTGATTGAAATCGGCATTCCCTACTCCGACCCCGTCATGGACGGCCAGGTGATCCAGGCCGCCACCACCGAGGCGCTGGCCAACGGATTCCACGTCCGCCAGGTGTTCGACGTCGTGGCGGGCATCACCAGCAAGACCGACGCCGCGGTACTGGTGATGACCTACTGGAACCCCGTGGTGCGGATGGGCGTGGACGAGTTCTCCCGCCGCCTCGCCGAAGCCGGGGGAGCAGGCCTGATCACGCCCGACCTCATCCCCGACGAAGCGTCCGAGTGGTTTGAAGCGTCCGACAAGTACGGCCTGGACCGGGTGTTCCTGGTGGCGCCGTCCTCCACCACCGAGCGCATGCAACGCACCGTGGACGCAAGCCGCGGGTTCGTCTACGCCGTCTCCATCATGGGCGTCACCGGTGCGCGCAGCTCCGTGAGCTCCGCCGCCAAGGACGTGGTGGCAGCCGCGCACGCCGCCGGCGCCGAGCGCGTCTGCGTGGGCCTGGGCGTTTCCAACGCCGACCAGGTCCGGGAGATCGCCGCCTATGCCGAAGGCGTCATTGTCGGTACGGCCCTTGTGGCAGCCGTCCGCGACGGCGGCGTGGACGCGGTCGCGGCCCTCACCAAGGACCTCAGCACCGGCCTGGCCAAGGACGCAAAGCCGGCCGGGGAAGAAGCCTAGGGATGCAGAGCCTCCTCCAGGCCGCCGCGCTGGCCCCCGCCCTGCTGCCCGCCAGCATCCCGAGCCCCGGCTGGTCCGGCTTTGACATCCCGCTGCCGTGGGGGGCGCTGCGCATCCACGCGTACGCGCTGTGCATCCTGGCGGGCATCATCGCCGGCCTCTGGCTGACCTCGGTCCGCTGGGCAAAACGGGGCGCCCCGGAAGGCAGCGTCTGGGACATCGTCATTTGGGCCATCCCGTTCGGCATCATCGGCGGCCGGCTCTACCACGTGTTCTCCTCACCGGACGCCTACTTCGGCCCTGGCTTCGACGGCACCGGCGACCTGTCGCTGATCCCGCAGATCCAGCGCGGCGGCCTCGGCATCTGGGGCGCCGTGGTCCTGGGCGTCGTCGGCGCCTGGATCGGCTGCCGCCGCAGCGGCGTCAAGCTTTCCGCGTTCCTGGACGCCGCGGCGCCGGGCCTGCTGCTCGCTCAGGCGCTGGGCCGCTGGGGCAACTGGTTCAACCAGGAACTCTTCGGTGGACCCACCACGCTGCCGTGGGGCCTGCAGATCGACCCCAACAACCCGAACTTCCCCGCCGGGGTCCCCGCGGACACGCTGTTCCACCCGACGTTCCTGTACGAATCGCTGTGGAACGTGGCCGGCGTCGTCATCCTGCTCGCCCTGGACCGACGGTTCTCCTTCCGCCGCAGCCGCCTCTTCTGGCTCTACGCCATGTACTACACGCTGGGCCGCGTCTGGATTGAGGCGATGCGCATTGATGACGCGGAGCAGGTGTCGCTCTTCGGTATCACTACCCGGCTCAACGTCTGGACCAGCATCCTGGTCTTCGTGCTGGCGCTGGCGGCCTTCATACTTCTGGGCCTGAAGAAGCGGCCGGAACCGGACACTGTGTACCTTCCGGGCCGGGAACCCGCGGAAAAAGACGCGGCACCGGCGGTGGACGGCGCCCCGGCGCCCGGCGTAACAGGGACCTCCGAAGCGTCCCGTGATACGGACACTGTTGTCTCAGATAGTGAATCGCGTGATAATCTCCCTGATAACCAAAGCGGTTCCAGGCCCTCTTCCGTCCCCGCGGAAAAGGGCGAGGCAGCACCGGCCGGCGCCAAGCCCGGCACGGATGCGGCGGCTTCCGGACACACCGGCAGCACAGCCACCGGAACAGCGCCGGAGGCCGGCAGCAAGTAGACGCCGGCCATCGCAGGGCAGCAGAGCCACCGCTCGAAGGGCCCGAAACCACAATGTCGTGGCATGGGGCCCAGTTTGGACAGCATAGAGCTGCAGTCCGGCGAAGCCCTGGGCAGGGGCCTGCGTAACCGTTAGTTCAGCAGGCCGGGCTGACCTACAATTTTCAGTGAACAAACACTTTGTTGTGCCCATCACAGTGGCGCCGACGAGTGGGGCCAACGGTGTCCCTTCCATACGCACGATCAGGAGGAAGGACGTCTCCCATGACCCAAACTCTTCACACTCCCAGCTGGTCTGAACCCGACCAGCCCGAGGCCGCCATGTCGCCGTTCAAGCGCTTCGCAGCCTTGCCGGAGGCCGCCGGGCTCTACAACCCGGAGCAGGAGAAGGACGCCTGCGGTCTTGCGATTATCGCCACCCTCCGAGGTGAACCCGGGTACGACATTGTCGACGCCGCCCTGACCGCCCTCCGCAACCTCGAGCACCGCGGTGCCGTCGGCGCAGACGAGGGTACCGGTGACGGAGCGGGCCTGCTGATGCAGATCCCGGACGAGTTCTTCCGGGCCGTGACCGAGTTCGAACTTCCCGCACCCGGCCAGTACGTGGCCGGTACCGCTTTCCTCCCCGCCGAACAGCGCGAGGCCGACGCCGCCAAGGCAGGCATCGAGGGGCTCGCCGCCGATGAGGGACTCACCGTCCTCGGCTGGCGCGAAGTGCCGGTGGTCGCCGACCTCGTGGGCGCCATGGCGCGCGCCTGCATGCCCTACTTCTCGCAGCCGTTCTTCGCCTCCGCCAACGGCGAGGTCCTGGACCGCAACGAGCTGGACGCCCGCGCCTGGCGGATCCGCAAGCGCGCCCAGAACAAGTTCGGTGTCTACTTCCCGTCGCTGTCCTCCCGGACCATCGTCTACAAGGGCATGCTGACGACGGCTCAGCTGGAGCCGTTCTACCCGGACCTGTCGGACAAGCGCTTCAAGACCAAGCTGGCGATCGTCCACTCGCGCTTCTCCACCAACACGTTCCCGTCCTGGCCGCTGGCGCAGCCGTTCCGGACCATCGCCCACAACGGTGAAATCAACACCGTCAAGGGCAACCGGAACTGGATGCGTGCCCGCCAGTCGCAGCTGGCCAACCCGCTGCTGGGCGACGCCCCGGAAGAGCTGTACCCCATCTGCACCCCGGGTGCTTCCGATTCCGCGTCCTTCGACGAGGTGGCCGAGCTCCTCTGGCTCTCCGGCCGCCCCATCACGCACGCGATCATGATGATGATCCCCGAGGCCTGGGAAAACCACGCCACGATGGATCCCGCGCGCCGTGCTTTCTACGAGTACCACTCCCTGCTGATGGAACCGTGGGACGGCCCGGCCGCCGTGTCCTTCACCGACGGCAACCTGGTGGGTGCCACGCTGGACCGCAACGGCCTGCGCCCCGGCCGGTTCTGGATCACCGAGGACGGCCTGATCGTGTTCGCCTCCGAGGTAGGCGTGATCGACGTCGAGCCCTCCAAGGTGGTCAAGAAGGGCCGTGTGTCCCCGGGGAAGATGTTCCTGGTGGACACCGACGCCGGCCGCATCATCGACGACGAAGAGGTCAAGGCCGAGGTCGCCGCCGCCAACCCGTGGGCGGAATGGGTCAAGGACAACCTGATCGACCTCAACGAACTTCCCGAGCGCGAGCACGTGGTCCACACTGCCGCGTCCGTGAACATCCGCCAGCGGACCTTCGGTTACACCACCGAAGAGCTGAAGATCCTCCTGGGTCCGATGGCCCGCACCGGCGCCGAGCCTCTCGGTGCCATGGGCTCCGACACTCCGGTGGCCGTGCTGTCCAAGCGCCCCCGCCTGCTCTTCGACTACTTCGTGCAGTCCTTCGCGCAGGTCACCAACCCGCCGCTGGACGCCATCCGCGAGGAACTGGTCACGTCGCTGACCTGCGCCATCGGTCCCAACGGCAACCTGCTGGACACCAAGCAGGTGCGCCAGCCCCAGGTGCAGCTGCCGTTCCCCGTGATCAACAACGACCAGCTGGCCAAGATTGCCAACATCGAGGACGCCGACGGCAACCGCGTGGCCATGAAGGTCCGCGGCCTGTACCGCCCCGAGGGCGGCGAGGCTGCGCTGCGGGCACGCCTGACCGAAATCTGCGAGCAGGTGTCCGGCGCCATCAACCGCGGCGTGCAGTACATCGTCCTTTCGGACCGTGACTCCAACGCCCAGTGGGCGCCCATCCCGTCGCTGCTGCTGGTCAGCGCCGTGCACCACCACCTGCTCCGGAGCGCCAACCGCACCAAGACAGCCCTGGTGGTCGAGGCCGGCGACGTCCGCGAAACGCACCACGTGGCAGTCCTGATCGGCTACGGTGCCTCCGCCGTCAACCCCTATCTGGCCATGGAATCCGTGGAGCAGCTCATCGCTGCCGGGGACGTCACCGGCGTCACCCCGCAGGACGGCGTGTACAACCTGATCAAGGGCCTCGGCAAGGGCGTCCTGAAGATCATGTCCAAGATGGGCATCTCCACTGTTGCCTCCTACACCGGCGCGCAGACCTTCGAGGCACTGGGGCTAGGCCAGGACCTGGTTGATGAGTTCTTTGCGGGCACCCATTCCCAGCTGGGCGGCGTTGGCCTCGACGTCGTCGCCGCCGAGGTTTCCGCCCGCCACCAGATGGCCTACCCCGAAGGCGGCATCGAGCAGCCGCACCGGCCGCTGCTGGGCGGCGGCGAGTACCAGTGGCGCCGCGACGGCGAGCCGCACCTGTTCAACCCCGAGACCGTCTTCCGGCTGCAGCACGCCACGCGTGAACGCCGTTACGACATCTTCAAGTCCTACACCAAGGGCGTGGACGACCAGTCCACCAACCTGATGACCCTCCGTGGCCTGCTCAAGTTCAAGAGCGACCGCCCGGCGGTGCCGCTGGAGGAAGTGGAGCCGGTCTCCAGCATTGTCAAGCGGTTCTCCACCGGCGCCATGAGCTACGGCTCCATCTCCAAGGAAGCCCACGAGACACTGGCCATCGCCATGAACCGGCTGGGCGGCAAGTCCAACACCGGTGAAGGCGGCGAGGACGTGGACCGTCTGATGGACCCGGAGCGCCGCTCCGCCGTCAAGCAGATCGCCTCCGGCCGTTTCGGCGTGACCAGCCTGTACCTGACCAACGCCGACGACATCCAGATCAAGATGGCCCAGGGCGCCAAGCCCGGCGAAGGCGGCCAGCTGATGGCGCAGAAGGTCTACCCGTGGGTGGCCCGGACCCGCCACTCGACGCCCGGCGTCGGGCTGATCTCGCCGCCCCCGCACCACGACATCTACTCGATCGAGGACCTGGCGCAGCTGATCTACGATGCCAAGCGCGCCAACCCCTCCGCCCGGGTGCACGTCAAGCTGGTGTCGGAAGTCGGAATCGGCACTGTGGCGTCCGGCGTGACCAAGGCGAAGGCCGACGTCGTGCTTGTCTCCGGACATGACGGCGGCACCGGCGCGTCGCCGCTGAACTCGCTTAAGCACGCAGGTGTCCCGTGGGAACTCGGCCTGGCCGAAACCCAGCAGACCCTGATGCTCAACGGCCTGCGCGACCGCGTGGTGGTGCAGGTGGACGGCCAGCTCAAGACCGGCCGCGACGTGGTCATCGCCGCGCTGCTGGGCGGCGAGGAGTTCGGCTTCGCCACGGCACCGCTGGTGGTGGAAGGCTGCATCATGATGCGCGTCTGCCACCTGGACACCTGCCCCGTGGGCGTTGCCACCCAGAACCCCGAACTGCGGGCACGCTTCAGCGGCAAGCCCGAGTTCGTGGTCAACTTCTTCGAGTTCCTCGCCGAGGAAGTCCGCGAGATCCTGGCCGAATTGGGCTTCCGCAGCCTCGAGGAGGCGATCGGCCACGCAGAGGTGCTGGACACCCGCGACGCCGTGGACCACTGGAAGGCCGACGGCCTGGACCTGGACCCGATCCTGCACGGACTGGAGTTCGACGACGACGCGCCGCTGCGCAACATGACGGGCCAGAACCACGAGCTGGACAAGCACTTCGACCAGCGGCTGATCACCATGGCCACCGAAGCCCTGACGGACCGTACGCCGGTCAAGATCACCGTGGACGTCATCAACACCGACCGGTCGGTGGGCACCATGCTGGGCCACACCGTGACCAAGACGTTCGGCACCGACGTGCTCGCCACGGACACGATCGACATCACGCTGAACGGCACCGCCGGACAGTCGCTGGGCGCCTTCCTGCCCGCAGGCATCACCCTGCGGCTGTACGGCGACTCGAACGACTATGTGGGTAAGGGCCTGTCCGGCGGCCGGATCATCGTCCGTCCGGACCGCACCAACGTGTTCAAGGCGGAAACCAACGTCATCGCCGGCAACGTGATCGGCTACGGTGCCACCAGTGGTGAGCTGTTCCTCCGCGGCCAGGTTGGCGAACGCTTCCTGGTCCGCAACTCCGGTGCCACCGCCGTCGTCGAAGGCATCGGCGACCACGGCTGCGAGTACATGACCGGCGGGCAGACGCTGATCCTGGGACGTACCGGGCGCAACTTCGGCGCCGGCATGTCCGGCGGCACCGCCTACGTCCTGGACCTGCGCACCACCCGCGTCAACAAGCAGGCCCTCGAATCCGGCGAACTGCAGCTGCGGGAACTGGACGCTGAGGACCGCGACATTGTCCACGGGCTGCTCGTGAAGCACATCGAGGAAACCGACTCGCAGCTGGCCGCGCGCCTGCTGGAGAACTTCGATGACACCGCTGCCCGCATTACCAAGGTGCTGCCGCGCGACTACGCGGCCGTGCTGCAAACCCGTCTCGACGCCATCGAAGAGGGTCTTGACCCCGACGGCGAAGAAGTTTGGTCTCGAATCCTGGAGGTGACCGGTGGCTGACCCACGCGGATTTCTGAAAGTACGCCAGCGTGAAACCCAGCCGCGCCGTCCCGTTCCCGTCCGCATCATGGACTGGAAGGAAGTGTACGAGGCCCAGGAGAAGGGCACGCTGAAGGCCCAGGCGGGCCGCTGCATGGACTGCGGCGTTCCGTTCTGCCACCAGGGCTGCCCGCTGGGTAACCTGATTCCCGAGTGGAACGACCTCATGTGGCGGGACAAGGGCGAGGAAGCAATCGAGCGCCTGCACGCCACGAACAACTTCCCTGAATGGACCGGCCGGCTCTGCCCCGCCCCGTGCGAGGCGTCCTGCGTGCTGGGCATCAACCAGCCCGCCGTCACCATCAAGCAGGTGGAAGTTTCCATCATCGACGAGGCGTTCGACAACGGCTGGGTCAACCCGCTGCCGCCGCACCGCCTGACCGGCAAGACGGTCGCCGTCGTGGGCTCCGGCCCCGCCGGCCTGGCCGCAGCCCAGCAGCTGACCCGGGTTGGCCACACCGTTGCAGTGTACGAACGCGACGACAAGATCGGCGGCCTGCTGCGGTACGGCATCCCCGACTTCAAGATGGAAAAAGAGCAGGTGGACCGCCGGCTCGAGCAGATGAAGGCCGAGGGCACCCGGTTCCGCACCGGCGTCGCTGTTGGCACCGATGTCACGTGGGAGCAGCTGCGCCGGCGGTATGACGCCGTGGTGATCGCCACCGGCGCCACCGTTCCGCGGGACCTGCCCATCCCGGGCCGCGACCTCGACGGCGTCCACTTCGCCATGGACTACCTGGTACCGGCGAACCGCGTGGTGGCGGGGGAGGCCATCGAAAACCAGATCCATGCCCAGGGCAAGCATGTGGTGATCCTTGGTGGCGGCGACACCGGTGCCGACTGCCTGGGCACCGCCCACCGGCATGGTGCGGCCTCGGTGACCACCCTGGCCATCGGCAAGCAGCCGCCGCTGGAGCGCGCAAGCCACCAGCCCTGGCCGACGTTCCCCAACCTGTTCGAGGTTGCCAGCGCCCACGAGGAAGGCGGCGAGCGGACCTACCTTGCCTCCACCGTCGAGTTCGTCGGCGAAAACGGCAAGCTGACCGGCGTCAAGGTCGCTGAAACCGAATTCGTGGACGGCAAGCGCCTGCCGAAGGCCGGCACCGAGCGTGTCATTCCCGCGGACCTGGTGTTCCTGTCCCTGGGCTTCACCGGCGCCGAACCCGCCAACATCACCGACCAGGTGAAGGCCGAGTTCGACGGCCGCGGCAACGTGGCCCGCGACGGCTACTACATGACCAACACCGAGGGCGTCTTCGTCGCCGGCGACGCCGGCCGCGGACAGTCGCTGATCGTGTGGGCCATCGCCGAAGGCCGTGCTGCTGCCGCCGCCGTGGACCAGTACCTGATGGGCAGCACCATCCTGCCGGCACCGGTGGCGCCGACGGACCGCGCCATCGCCGTCCTCTAGGGGTGCATCGAGGGTTCACCTCGCCGACAACTTAACCAATGCAAGTGACCAATAGGGTAGGTATATGAGACGCGCAAAAATTGTGGCTACGTTCGGTCCGGCCATCGCCAGCTATGAGAACACCCTCGCGGTGCTGGAAGCCGGCGTTGATGTTGCCCGCATGAACATGAGCCACGGCGACTACACCGTGCACGACAACACCTACGAGAATGTCCGCAAGGCAGCCTCGGACCTGGGCAAGGCCGTGGCCATCATGGCCGACCTGCAGGGTCCCAAGATCCGCCTGGGCCGCTTTGTTGACGGCCCGCACGCCCTGGCCGTCGGTGACATCTTCACCATCACCACCGAGGACGTTCCCGGTACCCAGGAGATCTGCTCCACGACGCTGAAGAGCCTCACCGAGGACGTCAAGGTGGGCGATGCCCTGCTGATCGACGACGGCAAGGTGGCCCTGCGCGCCATCGAGGTGGACGACGTCAAGGTCGTAGCCGAGGTGACCGTGGGCGGCATGGTGTCCAACAACAAGGGCATCAACCTGCCGGGCGTCGCCGTCAACGTTCCCGCGCTGAGCGAAAAGGATGAGGACGACCTCCGCTGGGCGCTGCGCCGCGGCGTGGACCTGGTGGCCCTGTCCTTCGTCCGTGACGCCACCGACATCACCCGCGTGCACGAGATCATGGACGAGGAAGGCCGCCGCGCCCCCGTCATCGCCAAGATCGAAAAGCCGCAGGCCGTGGACCAGCTGCCCGAGATCATCGACGCGTTCGACGCGATCATGGTGGCCCGTGGCGACCTCGGCGTCGAACTGCCGCTCGAAGAAGTGCCGATCGTGCAGAAGCGCGCCATCGAACTGGCCCGCCGCTGGGCGAAGCCCGTCATCGTGGCAACCCAGGTGCTCGAGTCCATGATCGACAACCCGCGCCCCACCCGTGCAGAGGCCTCCGACTGCGCCAACGCCGTCCTCGACGGTGCGGATGCGGTCATGCTCTCCGGTGAGACCAGCGTGGGCAAGTACCCGATCGACACCGTGAAGACCATGGCCCGGATCATCGAATCCACCGAGGTCCACGGCCTGGAGCGCGTTCCCCCGCTGGGGACCAAGCCCAAGACCCGTGGCGGCGCCATCACCCGTGCCGCCGTCGAGATCGCCGACCAGCTGGACGCCAAGTACATCTGTGCGTTCACCCAGTCCGGCGACTCGGCCCGCCGCCTGTCCCGCCTGCGCCCGATCAAGCCGGTCTTCGCCTTCACCCCGGTGGAGCAGGTCTGGAACCAGCTGGCACTGACCTGGGGCATCCAGCCGGTACTGGTGCAGATGGTGGACCACACCGACGCCATGACCGCACAGGTGGACCGCAGCCTGGAGGAAATGGGCCTGGTGGAGGACGGTGACCTGGTGGTCATCGCTGCCGGTTCCCCTCCCGGCAAGGCCGGATCCACGAACTCGCTGAAGGTGCACAAGGTGGGCGACCTCGCCGACTCCACCCGCGGCGGAGAGATCTCCAGCAACAAGGAAAAGCTCGGCCCCTGGCCGGAAAAGAAGAAGAAGGCTTAGCTTTCTGAATGCGAAAAGAACCCCCACCGGTTGGTGGGGGTTCTTTCCGTTATCAGGTGATTAGTGGCCGGGCGACCCGACCGGCCGAGGCCGGACCCGCCGTCGTGCGTTACTGCGGACAGCGGGCCCGGGGGAGCCTAGTTGACCTGGTTGATGATGGTCTCCGCGACCTCGCGCATGCTGAGGCGGCGGTCCATGGAAGTCTTCTGGATCCAGCGGAAGGCCTCCGGCTCGGTGAGGCCCATCTTGGTGGTCAGCAGGCTCTTGGCGCGTTCCACGAGCTTGCGGGTGGCGAACTGCTCCTGGAGGTCCGAGACCTCGCTCTCGAGGGCCTTGATCTCCTCGTGGCGGGAGAGCGCGATCTCCAGGGCGGGGATGAGGTCCGCCGGGGTGAACGGCTTCACGACGTAGGCCATGGCGCCGGCGTCGCGGGCGCGCTCAACGAGTTCCTTCTGGCTGAAGGCGGTCAGCAGGACCACGGGGGCAATGCGGGCCTTGACGATCTTCTCGGCCGCCGAGATACCGTCCATGACGGGCATCTTGACGTCCATCAGGACCAGGTCCGGCTTGAGTTCCTCTGCCAGCTGTACGGCCTTCTCACCGTTGTCAGCCTCGCCGATGACGTCATAGCCTTCGCCGCGCAGGATCTCGATGATGTCGAGTCGGATGAGGGTTTCATCCTCAGCCACGATGACGCGGCGCGCCGGCTGGGACGTGGATTTGGACTCCGTCTGTTCAGTCACGGGATCTCCTTGGGAGGGTACGGCGGGACATCACTATCTTAGGTGCCACCGCGGTTGTTGCTTTCCGGCATGGTCGGTTGCGGCGACAGCGGCGCGATTCTGGACTTCAGCCTATCTGCATGTAGAGTAATTCCGCGTACGTGAAGCGATCGCGTTGCTCACAATCAGCTGTGGGCGTAGCCGTTTGCGCTTCGCGTATTCCGCGCCCGAGTGGCGGAATTGGCAGACGCGCCGCACTCAAAATGCGGTATCGAAAGGTGTGTGGGTTCGAGTCCCACCTCGGGCACAACAGATTCCCTCGTCAGAGGCGATTTTGCTTTGACGTGTGTACAAGTCGCTCTGACGGGTTGTTGTTGCGGCCTTTGGCCTGGCCGCCGCGAAACCTATGCAGGTGTGTGGGGTGGCGGGTTTCAAAAGAGCCCGGCTGGTGGGCCTTCCGCCTGCTGAGCTGGAGTTATATGGGTTCCTCGTTCCGGTTTTGTCGGGGTGGGCCCGCGTTGGCCTACACCTTTTCATGCACCGGGGGAGCGGGAACAGCATGACTTCAGCGATCTCGCTACGGGACCTGCCCGGGAGGCACTCTTAGGCGTGCCCATCCATGTCTTGCACCGAGCTTTGTCCAGCCAATGAGGGTGTGGACAGTGTCCACACTTATGTCGGGTTTATTCGATGGCAGTGGGAGCCGCTTTCCCCAGTTCGGTTTGGGCTCGGCGTCATTTCCGGGTCGCATTACGGGTCGCGACCTGTCCGAGAGTGGGGCGTGCCTGCCGGATCTCGCCAGCAGGCATGCCCTTCGAGCCCCGCCTTCGTTGTCGGGCGCCCCGCAGTTGAAGCCGGAGGACGTTTGGCACAGGTTTTCTATGGCTGGCCATGCTGGATGAGCAGGACTAGTCGCTGATGTTCCTGCGGTAACCGAACCCTGTACCGGGTCCTTTGATGGGCCCCGCAAGATGGCTGTCGCCTTCTCCGGGCGAATCCTCCTGCTGCCGGTACGGATGTCGATTTTGGCTCTCAGACCACTCGCCGGGGATCCGGAGGAAGGGCCTTTCGAGCGCTAATCTGACGCTCACGGCCCTGCTGCCTGACGTCAGATTGGGGTGTACTTCAAATGCACCCCTATGTATGTAGCGTTTCCAGACTGGTAAAGGTGGCGGCTCCTTTCAATCCGGTTTCTCTTGATGGAACGTGCGATTAATCAGCGCGCGAATTGGTCGATCAGCGCCAGGATCGCCGGCACGGTGGCGACAGCCAAGACAGTCTGGGCGCCGGTAATAGAGGCCATGAGTCGGGTATCACCGCCCATCCTGCTGGCGAGGATATAGGCGGACGGTGCTGTGGGGATGGCGCATATGAGCACGATGCTGGTGAGCGTTGGGCCGGTGGCGCCGAGCGGGATGGCAATGGTGGCGGCCGCGAGCGGCAGTACGACGAGCTTTAGGATGGCTGCAAGGCTGACGTCGATCACGTCGCGTTTGCGGAAGTTGAAGTGCAGGGCCGCACCGGCAATAAGGGTCCCGCAGGCGAGTGCGGGCGCAGCAAGCATTCCCAGCGTCGCCGAGAGGAACGCAGGAAGGGAGATTGCTGTGAGGTTCAGGGCAAGGCCGATGGCGCAGCCCTGGATCAGCGGGTTCTCGAGGAATTCCCGCCAGACCGGGATACGGCGCGGCGTGGTCGACTTGTCGCCGTAGGCGGCCAGCGTGCTGACGCAGATGATGTTCACCAGGGGTACGACGACAGCACTTGCCAGTGCGAAGGTGGCGACGCCTTGGGGCCCGTGGAGCGCCGTGGCGAAGATGAGACCGATGTAGGTGTTGATTCGCACGGCGCCCTGAACCAGAGAAGTCAGTTGGGGTCCGTCCGTCCGCAGCGGCCGCCGGAGAATGACAATCAGGCCGGCGACTGCGGTGATCGGAACCGCGAGGCTGAGCAGCAGGGGCCCGATCGGGACGATAGTGAGGTCAGTGCCTGCTATGGAGCTGACGAAGAGGGCCGGCGTGAAGATGCGGTAGCTCATCCACTCCAGGCCGCGCCAGAAGCCCGGATCCGTGATGAAGCGGCGGCGCAGCAGGGCGCCGGCGGCGAGGATGAGCACGATTGGGAGGATCGCGGTGGTCACTAGCAGCATGGTGAATACTCTGGTGCAAGGGTTAACGCAGTTCAAAAATGACAGCCTGACGGGCCCCTGCTCGCAGCTGATCTGGTCAACCTCTCCGGCGGTTGCCGGGTGGCCCGGGAAGCCAGGGCGTCCTGGAGGAACACCGGATCCGTCGGCCCGCCTGGACGGAACGCAGGGTCATATATGTGGATTTCGGGGCTGTTGTGGATCCCGACGTAAAGGTTCCCTGCTGCGTCGACGGCCATGGAATCGATGGGCCAGTCCTACCGAGGCGTAGGCGCTGGCAATGGACTTGTCGACTTTGGACAGCGAGGTGGTCAATGCGGTTGCCAGTGTTCAAGTTTAGCCACAGTGCGGTGTTGTCAGAAGTAGCTCGGGCCCTGACAATTCTCGACCAGGCGCTCACCGCGCTTGCACGTTAGTCGCTGAAGGCAATTGACTAGACTGAACACGGCTTCGGCCCAGGATGCGCGCACTATTCCAGGTCGTGAAGACTCTCACGAGTCCTCACGTGGCGTCCTGGCTTGCAGGTCGGGCGCTTCCCCATAGCAGGGCCTCAATGGTGTGGAAAGGCGGATTGTGCCTTTCCACACCAACCCCTCACCCTTCAATTGCGGAGGAGGAGCGGGTGTAGGTCGTCCGTCGACCCGCGCGTTACGCTGACAATCGGACGCGCAGGAAAGCGAGAGTCGGTAACCCGAGTGTTAGCGAAATGATCAGGCGTTTCTGTCGATCACAATCAGGCTCCAAGGTTCCGGAATTTCCGTGCCCGCGACGCGACCAGCTGGGACACCGGGACCGCGGCAACGGACGCTAGCTCGTACTCGATGGCGTGCGCCATTCGGGTGCAGAACCCGCGCGGTTCCAGCGAGGCGTCGTCTCGCTCGTCGACGATGTGGTCCACGAGCCCGTTGGCGTAGAGTGACGCGACGTTGACGCCCTGCGCCTGGGCCATCACGGGGGCCAACGAGGTGGTGCGATGGACAATCGCGCTGGCGCCTTCGGGCGGCAGCGGGGACAACCAGCTGTGCTGGGCCGCGATGGTCCGGTCCGCGGGCAGCAGTGCCAGCGCCCCTCCTCCGGCGCCTTGACCGAGCAGGACGGAGACGGACGGGGATTCCAGCCCGATCAGTTCGTGCAGCGAACGGGCGATTTCCCCCGCCAGGCCGCCTTCTTCCGCCTCCTGCGAGAGGGCCGCTCCGGCGGTATCGATAACCGTGAGCAGTGGCAACCGCAGTTCCTCCGCCAATTTCGCGCCGCGCCGCGCCTCCCGCAGGGACGCCGGACCCATCCCGGCGGCGTCCTTGCGCAGCGGACGGGCGTGGCCCAGCACGATGCACGACTGGGTGCCGAACCGTGCCAGGGCCAGCAGCAGCCCGGGGTCCTTTTCACCCTGCCCGGTGCCGTTCAGTGGAAGAGCGTCGGTGGCGCCGTACTTGAGGAGCTGGCGCAGGTCGGGACGCCTTGGCTGGCGCGAGATTCCGATGGAAGTCCAAGCATCGACGTTGGCGGGGCGTACTGCCAATGTGGCCGGCGCTTCCGGCCAGGCGGCTGACCCGGAAGTGCGGCGGGGCATCAGGATATCCAGTGCGCGACCAACCAGTTCGGCCAGTTCGCCGGGTTCCACGACGCCGTCGATCAGGCCCTTGTTGAACAGGTTCTCGGCCACCTGCACGTTTTCCGGGAACGCTTCGCCGTGAAGTGCCTCGTAAACGCGCGGGCCCAGGAAGCCCAGCAAGGAGCCCGGTTCGGCGACGTTGATGTGGCCGAGCGAGCCCCAGGATGCCATCACCCCGCCGGTGGTGGGGTGGCGCAGGTAGACCAGGTAGGGCAGGCCGGCCTGCCGGTGTGCCCGGACCGCGGCGGTGATCTTGACCATCGAGAGGAAGGCTAGGGTGCCTTCCTGCATCCGCGTCCCGCCGGAGGCCGTGCCCGCCAGCAGCGGCAAACCTTCTGCCGTGGCCCGTTCGACGGCCGCCACGATCCTTTCCGCCGCGGCGTGGCCGATCGATCCGGCCAGGAAGGAGAACTCGCTGACGATCAGCGCCACCCGGCGGCCCCGAATAAGGCCGGCGCCGGTCAGCACCGATTCGTCCGTACCGCTGCGGTCCCGCGCCTTGGCGAGATCGCCCGCGTACTGTTCGGTGAGGACGGGCTGCTGCGGTTCAGCGTCCCACGAGACGAACGAGCCCTCATCCACCACAGTGTCCAGCAGTTCGGGGGCGCTGAGGTGCCGCACCTTTTCGGTCGTCGGCATGCTATTTCACCCCCGCGGTAGCGGCTGTGTCGGCGGGGACCAGGCCCAGCCATTCCCGGATGGATCCGCCGTCGGCGTTGAGCAGCGGCGGGGCTGTGTGCTGGGTGATGGTGGTTTCGGCAGTGTCGCCGGGGGCGAAGAACCGGAGCGGCGGGCCGGGCAGGCTGACCTTGCCCAGCAGCGGGTGGTCCACGTCCACGACGAGTCCCTGGGAGGCCACCTGTTCCCAGGCGTACACCTCGTCCAGCGAGCGGACCTTCCCGGCCGGGATCCCGGCGTCGTTCAGCTTTTCCAGCAGCTCCGCCGCGCCATAGTCCGCAAATGCGCGTTCGACGGCGGCAATCACCTCCTGGCGGTTCCGCACCCGTTCGGCGTTGCTGGCGAAGCCCGGGGCTGCGGGGTCAAGGCCGAAGGCGGCCGCGAAGGAGGCCCACAGCTTTTCGCTGCCGACGCTGATCTGGACGCTGCCGTCCTTGCAAGTGAACAGCCCGTAAGGGGCAATGGAGGGGTGGTGGTTGCCCTGCGCCTGCGGGACCTCGCCGGCCACTGTGGTGCGGGTCCCCTGGAAGGCGTGGACGCCGATGAGCGAGGCGAGAAGGGACGTGCGGACCACCTTGCCGCGGCCCGTCCGGTCGCGTTCAACAAGGGCCGCGAGCACGCCGGTGGCACCGTTCATGCCGGCCAGCAGGTCGGCGATGGGGACGCCCACACGCTGCGGATCGTCCGGACCGGAACCCGTGAGGGACATCAGGCCGGCCTCGCCCTGCAGGATCTGGTCGTAGCCGCAGCGCTGGGACTCGGGCCCGTCATGGCCGAAGCCGGTGATGGAGAGGATGACCAGGCGCGGGTTGAGCTGGTGCATGGCGGCGGGAGAGAAACCCAGCCGGTCCATGACGCCGGGCCGGAAGTTCTCGATCACCACGTCGGCCCGCTCCAGGAGCCCGCGCAGCACGGCCTGTCCGTCGCCGCTCTTCAGATCAAGACTGATGGATTCCTTGTTGCGGTTGCAGGACATGAAGTAGGTGGACTGCAGATCGTCCTCGGGGCCGACGAAGGGCGGACCCCAGCCGCGGGTGTCGTCCCCCGTTCCGGGGTTCTCCACCTTGATGACGCGGGCACCGAGGTCTGCGAGCATCATGCCGGCGTGCGGGCCGGCCAGGGCGCGGCTCAGGTCGATAACCGTGTGCCCGCCGAGGGGGCCTTGGGGATGGTCGGCTTTGCTCAATGTGCTGGTTCCTTTTCGTGATATCGGACGTGGCCGGAAGCGGGAGGGCGGCGGCTAGAGCCAGCCGGGAACCACCAGTGCCAGCCAGGCCAGGATGGGGCCGGCCACGATGACGATTCCGCTGTAGCCGAGGATCTTCCTGTAGAACCGGTCCTTGTCCACGCCTTCCGGGGCATTGGCCAGCACCAGGGCGCCGTTGGTGGAGAACGGCGAGACGTCCACGATCGTGGCGGCGACGGGAAATCAAAGAAGGCGACCGCGGAACCCGCGGCGACGAACTCTTCCACCAGGCCATTACAGCCGCAGCCCACTCCTCCGTGCTTGCCCAGCTCATGGCCTTTATCGCCGAAATGATCCTCGAAACCCGGATGGAATCCCTCGGCCAGCCCGGCCGGCCGGAACAGTCACTGGCCTCGCACCGCAAGATCGCGGACGCCATCCGGGCCCAGGACGCCGACGGGGCCGCGGAAGCGATGCTGTCCCACATCGAACTCGTCTCGGACGTGGAACTGCTGCGCTAGGGCCTGGCTTAGCTCCCCATTCAAGTCGAGGGTTGCAGTTTGTTTTGGTTGTGATTCCAAAATCCGTCGGATATCTGCTTAGCTGCGATAGCGTCGGATTTGTCGAGCTTCTCTTGATAATGCGTGAGAAAGTGGCGTGTGCTGTCTGCGCCCCCGGTCAGCCTCTGCATCCCCGGAACGGGATGCAGAGGCTGGGCTGTTGTGGTTTTACCGGTGCTGGTGGACCTGGTCCAGGGCAGCCTTATCTTCTGTTCCGGTGTTGGCTGCTGTCGCGGCAAGTTCTTTGTCTTCGGGGACCAGAGCGTGTCCGGTCCCTTTGCTCCGCCGGATCCTGCGGACGATCGGCCCACCGAGGGTCGTGGCGAGGACGATCAGGATCAGGATCGTGTAGATGCTGATGGACATGGGTGTGGTGACAAGGACGGACAGGTCGCCGTCTCCGAGTTGGAGTGCGCGCCGAAGCTGCGTTTCGGCCAGCGGTCCGAGAATGACGCCAATAATGGCCGGTGCCAGCGGAATCCCGAACCTGCGCATCGCGAACCCGAGGAGTCCAAGGAGCAGCAGGACGTACAGCCCGAACGTTTCGCCAGCTGAGAAGACCCCGAGCGTGGCGAACACCAGGATTCCTGCGTACAGGAAGTGCCGCGGGATCCGGAGCAGCCGGGCCCACAACGGTGCCAGGGGCAGGTTCAGGACTACGAGCAGGACGTTCGCGATGAAGAGGCTGGCGAGCAGCCCCCAGACCAGTTCCGGCTCCGAGTCCAGCAGCAGGGGACCCGGCTGGATGCCGAACTGCTGGAATCCGGCGAGCAGCACAGCTGCCGTGGCCGACGTCGGCAGTCCCAGCGTCAGGAGCGGCACCAGCACACCTGCGGCGGCTGCGTTGTTCGCCGAGTCCGGCCCGGCCACGCCTTCAATGGCGCCCTTGCCGAACATGCTGGGCTTCTTGGCGAGCTTCTTTTCGGCGGCGTAGGACAGGTAGGTCGGCAGTTCAGCGCCGCCGGCCGGGATGGCGCCGAAGGGGAACCCAATGAATGCGCCGCGGATCCATGCAGGCCAGGACCGCTTCCAGTCGTCACGGCTCATCCAGGGCCGACCCACGGGAATGATGTCGAGCGGACGGCGCCGCAGGTGGGCTGCGACCCACAGGGTTTCCCCGACCGCGAAGAGGCCGACGGCGATGATCACGATGTCCAGCCCGTTGGCGAGCTCCAGGACGCCGTAGGTCATGCGTTCCTGTCCGGTCACCGGGTCCAGGCCAATGAGGCCGAGGGCCAGGCCAATGCCCAGGCCGGCCGCGCCGCGGACCTTTGACTTACCCAGCATGATGGTGACGGCGCAGAAGGCCAGAACCATGATGGCGAAGTAGTCGGCAGGGCGGATGCCGATGGCAATGTCAGCGATGTAGGGAGCAGTGAACACCAGCAGGGTTGTGGCGATAGTCCCGGCCACGAAGGAGCCGATCGCCGCGGTGGCAAGTGCCTGGGCTGCCCTGCCGGCCCGTGCCATGAGGTTGCCTTCGATCGCGGTCATGACCGAGGAAGCCTCGCCCGGGGCGTTGATCAGGATGGCAGTGGTGGAGCCGCCGTACATGGCACCGTAGTAGATGCCCGCGAACATGATGAGGGAACCGGTGGGGTCGAGGCCGAAGGTCATGGGCAGTAGCAGCGCTACGGTCATGGCTGGGCCGATGCCGGGCAGGACGCCGATGGCGGTGCCCAGCAGGACACCGGCAAAGGCAAAGACCAGGTTCATGGGGGTCGCCGCGGTGGCGAAACCCTGCAGGAGCTGGGAGAGAGCGTCCATCAGAGCACCCCTCCCAGGACCCCGCCCGGCAGGCTCAGGCCGAGCACCAGTTCGAACAGGAAGTAGGTGCCAAAGGAGATGACCAGGCCGATGACGGCGTTGCGGATGTGGCGGCGGGCGCCGAAGGCGAAGGCGCATCCCCAGAAGAGTAGGGCTCCGGAGATGGGCCAGCCGAGCGGTTCCATTAGTACGGTGTTGGCGAGGAAGACGCCGACGACCATAAACACCGTGCGCCAGTCACTTCCGGTCGAAAGGTCGATGTCTTCGCCTTCTTCAGGATCCGCGGTGCGTCCACGGAGGACTTCGACGGCGAGCAGGAAGGCTGTGAGGATCAGGCCGACGCCGACGACGAAGGGAACCGCTGCAGGCCCGACCGGCCCGCGCTGGGCGAAGCTGGAGGGCAGTTGTGCTGCGTCGATCGTGACCACGGCGCCGAGCAGGAGAAGGAACAGTGCCATCCCCAGCTCGGCGCGGCCGCGGATGTGTTGAAGAGCGGCTTGCATCATGACCCCAGTTCGGCCATCAGGGTACGTACTGCGGTTTCCTGTTCGGTGATCAGGGATGCGAAGTCATCGCCGGAGACGTAGGCGTCCACCCAGCCGTTGGTATCAAGGGCTTCCTGCCATTCGCCCGACGCGTGCATCGTGTCCAGCATGGTGATCAGCTGGTCCTTCTGGGCGTCGCTGATGCCGGGCGGGGCCACGATGCCGCGCCAGTTGGTGACGGTGACGTCGATGCCGGATTCCTTGAGGGTGGGCACGTTCGCGAGCTCGTCGAGCCGCTTTTCCCCGGACACCGCGAGGGCGCGGACCTTTCCTGCCTTGACCTGTTCGACGACGTCTCCGGCACCGGTGACTGCAAAGTCCACCTGCCCGCCGAGTACCGCCGGCAGCACACCGCTGCCGCCCAGGGAGGTGTATCCAACGTCCTTGCTGCTGATGCCAATCTCCTTGGCCATCAGCATGGGGACCAGGTGGTCTGCGCCACCAGGGGAGGAACCGCCGGCGATGGGGGTCCCGTGCGGATCGGCCTTCCAGGCGCTGACCAGGTCGTCGATGGTGTTGAAGGGTGAATCGGCCTTCACAAAGACGACCTCCAGGTCTTCCATGGTCTTTGCCAGCGGGGTCGCGTCCTTGAGGGTGACCTCGCTGTTCAGGGTCACCGTGGAACCCACGAGACCCAACCCCATCTGCATGATGAGGTTGCCGTTACCCTTTTCGCTGGCCAGGCGCGCCAGCCCGACAGTGCCGTTGGCGCCGTCGACGTTGAAAACTTCCGTGCTGTTCACGATGCCGGACTTTTCCAGCACCCGTGCGGTGGTGCGGGCAGTGGTGTCCCAACCGCTGCCTGGAGCGTTGGGCACCATAAAGCGGACCTGTTTGATTGCTTTGGTTTCGTCCTGTCCGGCCGTGGCGGTGGCGCTGCAGCCGGCTGCAGAAAGTCCCAGTGCTACTGCGATTACGGCGGTTCCGAATCGGCGTCGAGTGATCATCATTGTTCCTCCTTGGGGATGTAGCACAGATCACTAGACAGCATCGGGATGACCGGAGTCACTATTAGCAAACTGAGAAACATTTTGGTTCTTTTGGTTACGGGCTGGGAAACCTGCGGGACCAAAAGAACCAAAAGGTTGTTTTGTTTTCCAACGCAGACAACACCCCCGTCAGCGCGGATAGTTGTAGGGGCATTATCGGATCTTCAAAGGAGCAGAATGACTGCCGAACTCACGCCCCGCACCGCGCCGACCACCACCCGCCGGAAACTCCGGGCGATCCTGGACGCAGGAAAAACAGTGCAGGTTCCATCCATCTATGACGGGGTGACCGCCGCCATGGGCGCAGCAGCCGGGTTCCCTGCCCTAAGCGTGACAGGCAACGGCATTTCCGGCAGCCTGCTGGGCCGGCCCGACGTCGGACTCATCACTCTCGCGGAAAGTGCCGGCGTCGCCCGCAATCTCGCCCGTGCCGTGGACGTGCCGCTGATTTTCGACGCCGACACCGGTTACGGAAGTGCCCTCAACGTGGTCCGGACTGTGGAGGAAATGGAAGCCTCCGGAATCGCGGCCATCAAACTCGAAGACCAGGTCACGCCGAAGCGCTGTGGAGTCCTCGACGTGCCTATCCCCGTTGTGGAGGAAGACGAATACATCGGCAAGATCGAAGCCGCAGCCTGGGCCCGGACGGACCCCGACTTCGTCCTGGTTGCGCGCACGGATGCCAAGAGCACCCTGGGGATCGACAACGCTGCCCGCCGCGCTGCCCGAGCCATCGAAGCAGGGGCAGACGTGGCGATGGTTATCGGGGCCAGAACGCCCGAAGAACTGGAGCGGGTGGCAAAAACCGTACAGGCGCCCCTGGCACTCCTTGTCGAGAACAGCGGCCCCGTGGCAGACATGTCCCTGTCCGACATCCAGTCTCTCGGCTACACCCTGGCGATATACCCCGGGGCTGTCAGGTACTCGATGATGGGGGCAGCCATGCGGGCACTTGAGGCACTACGGGAGGAAGGCACAACAGCCTCCTTCCGCCACCTGATGGCCACCCCGGATGACTGGAACAGGCTCCTCCGCATCGACCGGCAGTTCGCACTGGAACAAAAGTACGTGCGGGGCAACGGATCAGCAGCTACCAGCTGACCCAACCCGGCCGGGACGGTGTATACATGCAAGTGATGGAGTTCCACGGGGCAGGCGTGACAAAGGAGTAGCAAGGAGATGCCGATCGAGGGCACTGTGTCCGTTCCCGAGCAGGGGAGCGGACGCAGCCGGCGCAGATGGGGTTCCCTGACGCGGCAGGTGATGCTCCTGCAACTGCTGATCGTAGCTATTGTCCTGGCACTGGTCGTCATCGCCTCATTTATCCAGTCCGCGACCAGTTTCAGGATCGCGGAGCAGGGGAAGTTGTTGTCAGTGGCCGAGTCCTTGGCGTCGTCTCCCTTGGTGCGTTTGGGCGTGACTTCTACCGATGCCCGTGGTTCGCTTGCCCCCGTGGCCGAGGAAATCCGAAGCTTCTCCGGATCCTCATCGGTGGTCATCGCTGATGCTGCGGGCATCGTCCTGACATCACCGGTCCCCGAGGAGGTTGGACATCCGCTGGAGCTCGGGGGCAGTAATGTCTCTGAGGGCAGGGCGTGGACAGGAGTCGTGGCCAGCAAATACCAGACGCTCGTGGTAGCCCACGCACCGATTTTCGATCTGGACCAGCGCCGGATCGGCATCGTCGCCGTCGGCAACGAAGAACCTACTTGGTTGGAGTCGCTCATCAGATCCGCGCCGGAACTCGTTACGTACACCCTGGCAGCTCTGGTTCTGGGTGTGGCTGGCTCCTATCTCATTTCACGGCGTATCAAACGCCAGACGTTCGGGCTGGAGCCGCGTGAGATCGCCGAACTGGTGCAGCACCGCGAGGCCATGTTGCATGGGATCAAGGAAGGCGTCGTCGCGTTGGACAATGACTCCAGGGTTGCCTTGGTCAATGATGAAGCCCGGCGCCTCCTTGAACTACCCGATGAGATCACCGGTAAGTCGTTGTCCGAATTGCAGCTGAACGGAGACCTTGGCGGGATCCTGTCCGGAAAGGCCAGCGGCACTGACCTCGGTGTCAGCTGGCGCGGGCGGGTCCTGGTCCTGAATAGGATGCCGGTAAGGAGCGATGGAAGGGTCATCGGATCGGTAACCACACTCCGCGACAGGACCGAGCTGATGAACATGCAGCAGGAGCTGGACGTCACGCGTAACACCGCCAGTGCTCTCCGAGCCCAGGCCCACGAATTCACCAACCGGCTCCACACCATCTCCGCCCTGATCCAGCTCGGGGACAACAAGGAGGTAGTCCGCTACATCACTTCGTTGTCCAAGACTCAGGTAAAACTACGGCAGGGCATCAGCTCACGAATCCAAGCGCCTGCCCTGGCGGCGCTTCTGATAGCCAAAGTCAGCCTTGCAGACGAGCAACGTGTGGAGCTCAGCCTCACGCCCTCAAGCTCCTTGGGACCCGTGGACGAGGAACTGGAAGCGGACCTCGTGACCGTTGTAGGCAACCTGGTGGATAACGCCTTGGACGTCCTGCGCCCTGGAGGCGGCGGATGGATCACCGTGGAAGTAAAGGGCGAGGCCAATCAAGTGCGTGTTACCGTGACAGACTCGGGCGGGGGCGTGAGCCCCGCAGTCCGCAGCAAAATGTTTGAACGGGGATTCACCACAAAAAAGGAAGCCTCCGAGGAACATGGCATTGGCCTCGCGCTGGTGCGGCTTGTATGCACCCGCCGTGGAGGCGCAGTAGAAGTAACAAATGCTGAACCTGGCGGTGCAGTTTTCACAGCACTGCTGCCCTACACATAAGGAAGGCCATGCCCATCGATGTCCTCGTAGTCGACGACGACTACATGGTGGCCTCTGTCCACGCCCGCTTCGTGAACCGCGTGCCGGGGTTCAATGTCGTAGGCGCGGCCCATAGCGGCCAGGAAGCCCTGCGTCTTGTCGCCTCCCTCAACCCGCAGCTGGTGCTCCTCGACATTTACCTGCCGGACATGAATGGAACGGCTGTGCTGCAAAAGCTGCGCGAGGAAGCCCGCGACGTCGACGTTCTCGTCATCACCGCAGACGACGACACCGACACGATCAGGAAGGCGTTCAGGGGAGGCGTACTGCACTACATCCTGAAACCGTTCGATGAGGAAACATTGCGGGACCGCCTGCTGCACTACGCCGATGCCGTGCACGGTCCACTCGCCAACCGAGGTGAATCCGATCAGCAAGGCATCGACCGCATGTTCGGCGCTCCCCAGACCGCCGGACCAAGGACTCCGAAAAGCATCACAGCGCAGACCGTCACCCTGGTGAAAGAGATCCTTCAGCGCCACCCCGAAGGCCTTTCCTCAGCCCAGTGCGCCGAACTATCCGGACTGTCCCGCGTCAGCGCCCGCCGCTACCTCCAACACTTGGCCAACACAGGCCAAGCCGCAGTCACCTTGCGGTACGCAACAGCAGGCCGGCCCGAGCGCCTCTTCCGCCCGACCCCGCTGTCCCAGTAAGGGACCCATAACACGAAGCACCTGCTTGCTCGAAGCCGGCTCATCCCTAGTGCAAAGGACGGAGGGTCGGAAGGACCAGCCTGTTCGATCTACTCTTACATATGCAAGGACGCCCATGGCAACGACCACCCGCCCCACAAACCTCCACCCGGTCCTGAACTGGTGCCAACTTTCACGCACCGAAGAAGTCACCGTATACCGGCAGAACCAAACGATAACCACCGGGCATGTAGACATGGTGGCCTTAGACGGCACTGTTTTTTGGATTATAGAAACAGACGGATACAGCCGCACGATGATCCACCGAAACGACGAACCAATGGTCTACCGAAAACGCTTGGCTTGAAACCCCGTCAGGGTTTCCCACGATTCTGCTCCCGAAAACCAACGACAGCGGATGTTCCGTCCGGCGGATGCACAGCCCCGACCGTGAAGGTGCCCGAATCCAAAGATGCCGCAGCCCGCAAAGCATCGAAATAGTCTCGGCCCGTTCCCTGACCAAATCGAACGCCCTACGCAGGATCTCGGCGAAGCCCTGGGTGCGGTGCGTGCCCAGGAGGCCTGGACGGCGGGTGGGGGTGGAACCAGGGCCCCCAGTTGCGAGGGTGGAGGCCCTGGTGGCTTTACAACGTGCGTTCTTTGGCTGATCGCGTCAACAGCGTTGCCCTCCAACGGGTGGTGCTGGCATGGAGGCTGATTGGCCTTCATGTTCCGGGGGAGCGGGCTATCGGCCGTCTTTGGCTTCGAGTCCCCCTACACAGGCCTGCAGCCGAACAGGCGCGGCGGTCATGCGTTGTATACGACGAAAACCTTCCTCAGACGTTCGTGAACGGTCCAGGTTCCGGTCCAGCCGATCGGGAAGTACGCGGTGTCCCCGGCAGACAGAAGCACTTCATCTCCACCGTCGCGTTGAACCGTCATTTTGCCCGACAGGACGTAGATGATTTCGCCCTTCGTAAGGAACTCCCACCTGGACTTACCGGTTTCGGTCTCCCACGTACCAGACGCGATACGGCCGTCTTCGCTTACGAACTCTCCGCGGCTGCGAACTGTGATGTCGCCACTAAGAGGGGTTGCGCTAGGCGGAGCAAGCAGCGATTCTTCCAGGTCATTGGCGTCAAGGTCGGCTGCACGATATGCGATCGTCACTTAGTTTTCTCTTTCTTTGGGGTGGCCGGGGTGGCTCACCAATTTCATTTTTTGACCGGCGAAACGTATGAGAGCCGTGAATGCGTTGATCCATCGATCGATCACGTTGTCACCGGATTCTGTGGGGCTGTGCAGTACAGAAAGTACAGTTATGGGATATTGAGGTAGCTGATCTTGCCCTGCGGATCAAAAGGTTTTCGGCCGTGAGCGAATTGTCGTCCAGTTTGGGAGGAAGTCCTGGCTGCTTCATTCTCAATCGAGTGACAGAAGCGCGTCTTTGCATTTTCTGAACCAGAATCATGGGCGCGCGCAGCGCTGTCGCGCAAGGCGTCGCTACCGCAGCTATTGGCCTACTCGTCGAAACCACCGGGGGATTGCAGTGGGGCGACCTAGTCGGTTTCAGGTCCTTGGCAGTAGGGGCAGTCCTCATCGCAGTCAGGGCCCATAGGTCGGGTATTGATTGCGACGAAAGAAGGGTTGCTGACAGCGGGCCGCATGCGCATTGCTGGTTTGCGTTCCAGCAAGGCTGTTCGAGATTTCATTGCTGCGGTTTCCTTATCTGATCGTGCACAGAAAGGCACGGCTTCTTAGGGGCGTTGATCTTTCCCAGGTGATAAATGTATTCTACGGAGCCTTCTAATCGAGGTGTAGGCTCAATTGCCGATCCTTCCCCTAGGAATCGCCTATAGGTCACGTTTGGTTCCGCATTTGCCTTGGGTTTTCTTTTTATTTATCCGTTCAGCAGGACTTACTGGCTTCTCTCATCTAACTCCATAGAATGAATTATCGTCGCGGTTTTTGTCGTTCCAAGAGCCTGGTGGGCCTTGATTACGTCACCGAACACGGAGTCGGGGTGTAGTTGGCGTAGTTCTTCGGCGAGGCAGTCCCGAAGGGTGCGCCGGGGGATGGAGATCCTTTGGGCCGGCTTGCCGGGTTGGGTGAGTTCGGTCAACCCATATCCGTTGCGGAGGAGTTGAATATGGCCATCCACGAGCGTGAGGCACACTCGGCGGAGGCCTGTCCCGGCGGGCGCCGACAGGATCCTGACTTGTACATCGAGAGCATCCTTCAGCCAGGCCGCCATCAGGAATGGACTGAGTGAATCATCGGCCCCTTCGACCTCGGCGGTAAGCACTAAGGAAGGTTTTACATGGTCGAGGGCGGCGGCGAGTTGGATGCGCCAGTTGGTGAGGCGGGTCCAGGCGAGGTCGGTGTCGCCGGCGCGGTAGGTTTTGTGGATGGTGTCCAGGGCGGCTTGGGGGTCGGGTTCGTTCGCGGAGTCGGTGATCCGGCGGTGCGCGATCCTCCCGATCGAGGTTTCGCAGGCGTTCATTGGTGCGCCGTGGGGCCACCAGGCCACGATCGGGGCGTCCGGGAGCAGCAGCGCGGCGACGAGGGATTCGGATTCGTGGGCGAGCTGGCCGTAGCCGCGCAGCACGATCACCTCGGAGGCGCCGGCGTCCCCGCCGACCCGGATCTGCGCGTCGAGCCGGTCGGCCCGGTCGGCGCCGGCGTCGGCCAGGACGATGATCCGGCAGGGGTGTTCCCGGCTGGCTTCGTTCGCGGCTTCGATCGCTTCTTCCTCCAGCCCGGACCGGGTGACCACGACGAGGGTCAGGACCCGGCCCAGGGCGATCACGCCGCCCTGCTCGCGCAGGGCCATGAGCTTTTTGGACACGTTCGAGGTGGTGGTGTCCGGCAGGTCTACGATCATGGCCTTCTCCAGGTTCGTCCGTCACGGGCCAGCAGTTCATCCGCGGAAGCGGGGCCCCAGGAGCCTGGGGCGTAGGGTTCGGGCTGTTCGTTCAGGGTGGCCCAGTATTCCTCGAACGGGTCAAGGATCTTCCAGGACAGTTCCACTTCCTCCTGCCGCGGGAACAACGGCGGCTCTCCCAGCAACACATCCAAAATGAGCCGTTCGTAGGCTTCGGGGGAGGATTCGGTGAAGGAGTGCCCGTAGCCAAAGTCCATCGTCACGTCCCGGACTTCCATCTGGGTGCCGGGGACCTTGGACCCGAACCGGATGGTCACGCCCTCGTCGGGCTGGACCCGGATCACCACCGCGTTTTGGCCGAAGTCATCATCACTGTGGTCGCGGAAGAGCAGGTTGAGGGCGCGTTTGAACACCACCGCGATCTCGGTGACCCGCCGGCCCAGGCGTTTGCCGGCGCGGAGGTAGAACGGCACGCCTGACCAGCGGCGGGTGTGGATGTCCACCCGGATCGCGGCGAACGTTTCGGTGGTCGAGTCCGCCGGGATGCCTTCTTCTTCGAGGTAGCCCTGGACCTGTTCGCCGCCCTGCCAGCCGCCGGTGAACTGCCCCCGCGCCGAATGCGTCGACAAATCCTCGGGCAGCTTCACGGCGGCGAGGACTTTTTCCTTCTCCGCGCGCAGGTCATCGGCGTTAAACGAGATGGGCTCCTCCATCGCCGTCAGCGCCAGTAACTGCAGCAGGTGGTTCTGGATCACGTCCCGTGCCGCACCCACACCGTCGTAATACCCTGCCCGGCCGCCGGTTCCGATGTCCTCGGCCATCGTGATCTGCACGTGGTCGACGTAGTTGGCGTTCCACAACGGCTCGAACAACTGGTTCGCGAACCGCAACGCCAGGATGTTCTGAACCGTTTCCTTGCCCAGATAACGGTCAATCCGGAACACCGCATCCGCGGGGAACACCGACTCGACAATGTCGTTCAGCTTCCGCGCCGAGTCCAGGTCATGGCCGAACGGTTTCTCGATCACCACCCGCCGCCACTTATCACCCTCGGCCTGCGCCAGCCCATGCTTGGACAACTGCCGGCAGAGCTGCTCAAACGCCTTCGGCGGGATCGACAAATAAAACGCGTGGTTTCCCCGGGTGCCACGGACATTATCAAGATCCTTAACCACCTCGCCCAGCCGCGCGAACGCCCCGTCATCATCAAAGCCGCCCTGCACGAACCGGATCCCTTCCGAGAGCTGGTTCCAGACCGCCTCATCAAACGCAGTCCTGGCATACGCCTGCACCGAGGACTTAACCTGCGCGGCGAACTCCGCATCGCTCCAGTCACGCCGGCCAAAACCCACCAACGCGAAACTCGGCGGCAACAACCCACGATTCGCCAGGTCATACACCGCGGGCAACAACTTCTTGCGGGCAAGGTCACCGGTTACCCCAAAGAGGACCAAAGAGGAGGGGCCGGCGATCCGGTTCAGTCGGCGGTCCCGCGGATCATGCAGGGGATTACGGTCCGGGAGGGGCCGGGTAGTCGGCCGGACCTCTGGCGGCAAGGTGTCGAGCATGGAGAATTCCTGTTCTACAGCGCCTGAAGGGTTGTGAGCCTCCTGGCGCGGGGACGACGCAACAGCGGCCCCACCTGTGCAGGTAGAGCCGCCGTCCCGTTGCGAGGGGTATAAGGGAGTCCGTCCCGGATGGTGATGCCTTGTTCGGCGAGAACGCCGGTGAGTGCGGCGATGGTGGCAGCGTACGGTTTGGCTGCTCCGTGATGGCAGGGTTCGCTCGTGTAGACGGCGAACAGGACTGACGTGGCGGTGCTGTCGCTGGTGAGGTAGTGGCCGACAGTGCGAGCATAGGAGAGTTCCTGGCCGGGTTGGCCGGGGAGGTCGATCCGGAGGGTAGCGCCGATGCTGTTCTCGTTCAACGTAATGCACACAAGGCTCTCTTTAGGCCAAAACCCAAGCGTATGGCCGATAAAGCTGAGCACATCCGACGGTGTTTTGATTGTGAGCTTTTCCATGATCCCGTGTTTCCTCTCCCTTGCGACTGCTGTTTCTTCTGCGGTTGTTGGTTGTAGGCGTCGTTCTGGTAGGGGACCATCCGCTGGGTAGTGGGGCCGGAGTGCAACCTGGGGGACCGGCGCCGGGGCTGAAAACTTCGCCTCGAAGCCATTCCCGTGTGTTCTGGAAAGTTTTCGGTTCCGGGGTCGGCGCGTCAGCGCCCTGGTTGCGCGGAGGACCCGCCCAGCGATCATGGGGACTTATCAGAATGACAAGCAGCTCGTGTTTGTACTTGTCTATCGGCGCGAAAGTATCGGGCGGCATGACTTCGACCGATTTTGCGGGTTCACCCTCTTTTGAGCGGATTGTTCACGAATAGGTGGAGTTGGCTGGAACTGTCCTATTCCCGAAGTGCGACGCATAGAATCTCTCGTACGAGGAGAACTGGCTTTTCGTGTGCCTAATGGGGGTGGGGGTTGGGTTTTCGTTACCGCAAGTCGAAGAGTCTTGGACCTGTGCGGATCACGGCTTCGAAGCGTGGCGTGAGCGCTAGTGTTGGGGCTGGCCCGATTCGGGTGACGAAGTCAGCGACTGGCCGTACAACAAGTACAGTGAGGATCCCCAAGACTGGGATCTCCTATGTGACCAGCAGCTCGAACCGCCGTCCTGTAGGGAAGACCGGGGCACGGGGATCGAGTCCCGCTGGCGCCTCGACAGGTCGCATGCGGATCGATGACGAAACCTGGCGACAGCTCCTGGCCCCCGACGGTACGGCTGCTGCGTCGAAGTTCCAGCGTAACTTCGTTCGCGCAGCTGTCGCCCGCGTAACGGGCACGCGCCCCAGTCTCATGCACTTGACCCTTGGACAGGCAGCGAGCGTCTTTGACTACATCGGTGAAAGCCCTGCAAAGCTCAACGCCGGCGGCCGGGGAGAGGCTGGGGTGGAGAAAGCCGGTGTGATTGCCCAGTGGACCTTGCTTGGATTGTTGCTCATGGTCGTGACGCTTTCTTCCCCTGCGGGGATACTGCTGGCTGCGGGAATTGTCGGGCTGATCTTCCTGATGCGGAAGCGGCGCAGACGCCGCCAGGCCTGGGAGGACGAGACGTGGTCGGGCAACTCTGATGTCCCTTCCCCGACCCCGGACGTCCGCACCGGAGTTGAAGTCTCAGGTACTGCCACTCCGCTTCATCCGGTTTCCGTTGAAGCGGCAACGGCGGCCTCACGGCGGAATCACGCAAAGACCCCTAAGGGAGAGCCTTATCGTATGTCGCTTGGTCGCCCGGAGTGGCCGAATGTCGAAGTTGTGGGCGAGCACGCATACGGCGAAGGCATAAGGGCTGCCTTGCGTGCTAGCGGTGCCCTGACCGCTCAAAGGAGCGAGGGTGAAGCTGAAAGTCTTCAGGTAGAACTGGTGGCGGAGCCGGACAACCCCTATGACTCGAACGCGATCAGTGTGCGCTGGAATGGGCGAGTGCTCGGCTACCTGAGCCGTGAAGACGCGGTCCGCTACGCGCAACCAGTAAGGAGAATTATTGCCAGCGGTCTTGTCGCCGCTAGCTCTGCTCGGATTTGGGCCTACGACGAGGGGAATCAACTTCGCGCCCGCGTCACTGTTGCACTGCCTGAACCGGCAATGATCGCTCCGCTCAACGAGCCCCCGACGGGCGTGAACACACTACTGCCGTGGGGATCAGGAATTCAGATCCTGAAGGAGGAAGACCATTTCGACGTTCTGTCCCGGTACGTACCATCCGAAGGTATCGGACTCCTGTTCGTGACCCTCCACAAAGAGATCTACACGTTGAAAAACGGGACCCAGCGGCCCTTTGTCGAAGTCCGTCTCAACGGAGAACGGGTCGGGGAACTAAGCAATGTCACTTCGGCGCACCTGCTTCCGCTTCTCGACCATACGGAGGCTGTCGGCGAAACAGCCCTGGCCTACGCGAAAATCACCGGCTCGGCCCTCGCCGCGCAACTCGTTCTGCAAGCCGCCAAAGCAACCGAGATCAGCACTGCCTGGCTCGTCACAGGGCCGCACACGGCCCCAAAGCTCCTCCCTACGGCAACGGAGTATGTTGTCCCACCTGCCTACGTCAAATAGCAACTGGTCGTTTCTGGCTGTCCATTTTGGCTAAGACTTAAAGCCGGGGCCAAGGTTAAATCCTGATGCCGGAAGCTGTCCTTGTGTTGCGTCTAATCGGTCAGGACAAAGAAGAAGCCGAATTTATACACTGTAGGGAGCGATCGAGGGCTTGATGCTTCTTTGGGCCGAAATCGGGGTGTGGACAATGTCCACACTTTTCGTCTCGTACTGGGCCGTACAGCCTTCGGACTGCTCCGGATTCCGCATGTTTTCGCGAGTTCCCAGTATTTGCGAGGGCTGGAATGTAGTTCGAGTCCCACCTCGGGCACAGTATGGCCGCAGGTCAGGGGCTTCTTGGCGTGAATTGTGAGGACAAAACCTGACTTTTCCGTGGTTGCCTGTCGATGCCTGGCCTGCCTGGTGCCTGACGTAGACGAGGCCGGACCTGGGCGCGCGGGAGTCCGACGGCGCCCGGCTCGCCAGCTCACGGGTCGGAGTGCACCGCTGCTTCACTCGGCAGTGACCGACCCTTGGAATCAGGCCAATTATGGGCTTGCCGAGCCGCGGCACCAGGACATATGACCCGCCGGCTTACCCCAGGTCGCGCCTCCGCATCCCGAGGTCTCCCACGATCAGCAGGACCAGGCTTGCCACGCCCATGACCCAAACGCCCGTTCCCGGGTCCACGTCAGGCAGCTGCGGCACGTGGGCAAAGGGTGACACATCGCTTACCCCGTCGGCCAGCTGCAGGGCGGGACCGAGCATGTCGATCACCACACACGCCGCCAGCAGAGCCCACGCTGCGACGAAGAAGCGTGGAAGAGCGCCGAGGAGTGCGACGGCGATCGACGCCACGAGCCACACCGCGGGCAAATGCCACATGCCCGAGCTCAGAACGCGCTCCATCCAGCCGGGATCGTCGGTCACGCCCGCGAACGTCCCGCCGAGCGCCGTCGTGCCGGCTGCAAGAACGACCGCCGAGCCGAGGAGGCTCGGAAGCACTCCCGACAACAGCCACCGGGTCCGGCTGACGGAGGCCGCGAGGGTGAGGTCGCCGAGGCCGTTGCGTTCCGTGGTTCGCACACGCTGGAGGGCGGAGACCGCGTATCCGGTGGCGAGCAGCGCGATCAGCAGCACGACCAAGCGAAGGTAGCCCTCTGTGGCCTCGGCCTGCCCGGTGCCCAGCAGCAGGCCGATCTCGGGGGTCGCCGCGAAGACCTTGGTGACCTCGTCACCTGCGAAGCCGAACACCGCGCCCACGAACAGCCCGCCGAGCGCCCACCCTGCCACGGCAGGAGCCGCCACTCGCGCCGTTGCCGTCAGCAATCCGACGAGCGACGGGCCCGCGGTGGGGCGGCCCGGTCCGCGGGTGAGCAGCGCCGAGCCGAGGTCGCGCCGGAGGCGCACTGCCATTGCGCCGGTGACCAGCAGCAGGCCGGCGCCGGCCGCGATGCCGAGCGGCCAACTCCGCTGGGTGTCCGCGAAGGGCGCAGCGTACTGGACCCACCCGAACGGGGACCATGCCGACAGCTCACCGTCGCCCACGTCGCCGGCCGCGCGGATGCCATACGACGCCGCGATGACCAGTCCTGACAGCCCAAGCGTCTCTCCCGCGGTACCGCAGACCTGCGCGGCGAGCGCTGTAACGCCGACGAAGAACACGCCGATCGCGGCAACAGAGGCTCCGTAGGCCCACGCGCCGTCGGCGGGAAGCCCGAGCAGCATCATTACTGCGGCGCACGTTGCGCCGATGAGCGCCGAGGTGGCGACCATCGTGAGGACGGCCGCGGCCAACGAGGCCAGTGTGCCGGTTGCCGTCGACAGTGCCAGCTCGGCCCGGCCATGTTCCTCCTCGGAACGGGTCAGCCGTGTCACTCCGAGTACCGCCATCAGCGCCACCGCGACCAGAAGGTACCCGCCAACCTCGAACACGACGATCCCTCCCGGGGTGTCGAGAGCGTGCCCCGGCCCGTTGATGGCCCGCAGGGCCGGGCTCGCGTCGTTGATCGCGGCGTACTGCTCGCGGTCGGCGGCCGTGGGGTACAGCGAGGCCATGCTGTCAGTGATCGCGGCAAGGAGGGCTGCGATGCCTGCCGTCCACAGCAGGATCTGCCAGCGTTCCAGCCGCGTGGTCAGGCGCAGCTGCCAGCCTGTTCCTGCGAAGGCGGTCATCGGGAGACCGCCACGGCCGGTTCCGGTTCGTCGAGTTCGTAGTGACGCAGGAACAGTTCCTCCAGGCTTGGGGGCTGGCTGACGAGGCTGGTGGGCGCCGCCGCGCTCACCAGTGCCAGTGCAGCCGCGAGACCGGACGGTCCAACGCTGAACTCGACATGACGGCCTTCGAGCCGCGGCCCGTGGAGCCCTTTGATCGCGGACAGTCCCACCACGTCACGCTCGGTGGTGGCAACGACCTTCGACACGGTCCGCTCGCGCATCTCGTCGAGGGTTCCAGTGCTGACGGCTTTTCCGTTGCGGATGATGGTAAGGCGATCGCACAGGGCCTCCACCTCGGCGAGGATATGGCTCGACAGCAGCACTGTGGTGCCCTGCGCCGAAGCCTCCTGCACGAGCTGCTGGAACACCACCTCCATGAGGGGATCCAGGCCCGACGTCGGCTCGTCCAGTATGAGCAGGTCGCTCGGCGTCGCGAACGCCGCCACGAGCGCGACTTTCTGCCTGTTGCCCTTCGAGTACGCCTTTGCGCGCTTGCGGGGATCCAGGTCGAGCCGCTCGATGAGCTCGTCCCGGCGGGCGCGGGGAGCGCGTTCTCCGCGCATCCGGGTCAGCAGGTCGATGCACTCGCCGCCCGTGAGGGACGGCCATAGCATCACGTCGCCGGGCACGTACGCCATCCGCCGGTGGAGGGCCACGGCGTCGCGCCTCGGATCGCCGCCGAGCACGGTGGCAAATCCACTGGTCTTCGTCAGCAGACCGAACAGGATCTTGATGGTGGTCGATTTGCCCGCGCCGTTCGGTCCAAGGAAACCGTGCGTCTCACCGGCCTGCACGGTGAGATCGAGCCCGTCCAGTGCGCGGAAGCGGCCGAATTGTTTGGTGAGTCCCGTGAGGGATATCGCAGCTTCCTCCTCAGGCCTCGTGCTCGCAGCCCTACGGTTGGAAGGGGTCCGTGTTGCGTGTGCTATCGGAATTCACCGGCCTCGTATCGTGCCGAGCATGCCCGGCGTTGCAGTTTTCCGCTTGTGGTGCGGGGGATGGTCCCGGAACGGACCAGGACAATATCAGCAGGCGTGATCGCGTGCACCGCGGCCACCGCCGCGCGCACGGCCAGCGCCGTGCGCGCATGGTCGAGGGTGGCAAGGGATCTTGCTTCGATCTCCGCCACCACCACCAGCCCTTCGGGCCCATCGCCGCGGGTAGGCATCGCTACAACCCCGCCCGGGCGAATCTCTGCGACAGCATCCGATACCGTGGCCTCCACGTCAGCCGGGTAGTGGTTCTTCCCCGCGATGATGATGAGGTCCTTGAGACGACCAACCAGGAACAGTTCGCCGTCGGCAAGGAAGCCGAGGTCGCCGGTGCGCAGCCAGGCGCTGTCGTCGGGGCTCTCACGAAGCCTGCCGCCGAAGATCTCCGCGGTCAGCTCATCCCGCCCGGCATAGCCACTGCACACGTTGCCGCCCTGGACCCACACCTCTCCGACGCTGCGGTCGGATACCGTGGCAAGCGACGCCGGATCGACGATCCGCACGGACTGGTCGACGGGCACTCCGCAGGAAACCACTTCGGACACCTGCTCGGCCGGCGCGTCAGGGTCGGCTGCGACCGCAACGCCCGCTGCCAGCGCCCCGCGTGAGAGACGGGCAACGCTCAAGGGTCTGCCGTACCGGTGCGCGGTGACCATGAGGGTTGCCTCAGCCAGCCCGTAGCCTGGCTGGTGGGCAAGCGGATCGAAGCCGTAGGATGCGTAGGCTTCGCTGAACTCCATCATGGAGGAGGCGCGGATCGGCTCGGAGCCGTTGCCGAATGCGCGCAGCCGTGACAGGTCCAGGCCTTGCCGCTCGGACTCCGGCACGCGCCGCACGCACAGGTCGACGGCAAAGTTCGGCACAATCGTCAAGGCCGCGCCGGAGTCGCTGAGGGCCTGCAGGAAGCGCGAAGGGCGCTGTACAAAGGACATCGGGCTCATCGACCAGCAGTGTCCGCCGCCCTGCAACACCGCACAGATGCCGTAGACGAGGCCCATGTCGTGGAAATAGGGCAGCCAGCTGACCATTGGCCCCTCGGCCATCGGGAGCGACTCACGCAACTGCGTCATCGCCACCGCGAGGTTCCGTGCGGTGACCTGCACCCCTGCAGGGGTGCGGGTGGAACCGGATGTGTATTGCAGGTAGGCGGTTCCGTCGCCGCGCACCGGACTGAAGGCCGCGGGGAACCCGCTAACAGGCGGTTCAGCGCGGTTGGCGAGCAACACGCGGATGCCGGTGCCCGCTACCAGTTCATCGACGTCGGCTGCCGCGTCCGCTGACGTGATCACCGCCGTCGGGCGTGCGTCCGCGAGCACCGCCACGAGGCGTTCATCGGAGCGCCGGGCATCCGGGGCGTACAGCGGCACCGCAACTCGGCCGGCGTAGAGGCATCCGAGGAAAGCCTCGATGTACTCCAGGCTTTGCCCCAGCATCAGCACCACGCGGTCCCCTGGAGCCGTGAGCGTGGAAAGGCGCGCGGCCCAGGCCCGCGCGGACCGGTCCAGATCCGCATAACTGAGGGTCTGGGCGGTGCGCTGGCGGCCGCTGTAAGTAAGGAAGGTGAGTGCGGGGCGCGTCCCGCCTTCGGCGGCCCAGTGCGCCACGGCATCGGCGAGCTCGGCCTGCCTGCACGGGAGATCGGTCTGCACACTCATGCCACGTTCTCCGATCGTGCGGGCACGCGCCGGCTCACCGTCGCGCGGACGGTGCCGCGCGGGCGCAGGTTGATCAGCAGCTGCGGCTCGACGGGCCCGTCATCGATGAGGTCGAAACTCAGGCGCCGGGCGAGGACGGCGGTGAAGACCTGCCCTTCGGTCAGCGCGAGCGTGGAACCGATGCATACGTGCCGGCCTGCGCCGAACGGCAGGTAGCCGAATCCGTTGCGTTCAGCCGGGGCGGCGGCCGGCCTGCCGTTTTCGTCGACGCCGGCGAGGAAGCGCTCGGGATCGAACAGCTCCGGGGCCGGATACAGGGCCGGGTCGCGGTGCATCGAGTACGTCGAAATGAACACGATCGTGCCCTTGCGGATGCGGTATCCGCCCAGGGTCGTGTCGCGCACGGCTTCGCGCATCAGTGACGCGGCGGGTGGATACAGGCGCATTGCCTCTTTGAACGCAGCCATCGCCAGCGGCAGCCTGCCCAGGTCATCAGCTGTCGGAAGCCGGTCGCCGAGGACGCGGTCAGCCTCCGCGGCAACCGCGTCGCGTACCTGCGGGTGCGTTGCCAGCAGCGCGGCGGTCCAGAACTGCGCATCGGCGGACGTTTCGTGCGCGGCCCCCCACAACGTGATCAGCTCGTCCAGCAACTGGTCGTCCGACATCGCACTGCCGTCGTCGTAGCGTGCCTGCAGGAGGGCGTCGAGAAGGTCGTTGTACTCCCCGCCCGCGGCCCGGCGCTCGTCGATGATCGCCTGGATGCGTCCGCGCACCCAGCGCAGGTCTCCGTTCATCTGCCGGTTGGCCGGCGTCGGGATTCCCAGCGGAACCGGGACCAGGGCGAACAGTGCCCGCATCTCCCACTCAAACACGCGGGTCACGGCGGCAGCGAGTTCGGCCTCCTCCGCCAGCGACCTGCTCCACAGGAGATGGCCGATCACGTCGCGCGTGATCCCTCCCATGACCGCGAGCAGGTCCACCTCGCTGCCGTCGTCCAGGCGGTCGGCGTGGCGCTGTGCCTCGCGGGCGAATATGTCCACGTAGTTCGAAATGCGCCGGGCCTGGAAGTGGGGCACCAGCAGCTTGCGCTGGACCCTGTGCAGGTCTCCCTCCACGATCAGCAGCCCGTTCCGCAGTGCAGGGGTGAATGCCCTGCGCTGGATATCGCCCTTGTCGAAGTCGTCAGCCCGGGAGACCAGCACCTCGCGGACGGCCTCCGGACCGGACACCATGACGGCAGGCTGCGGCCCGAGGCGGAAGGCTGCGACGGAGCCGTGCTCGCGGGCGAGCGACTCGAACAGCTGTAGGGGATCGCGGCGCATCGCCGGGAGCGCACCGAGCGGGTTCCGCGTGTGCAGCCCCGGCGGCGGGGCTTCCAGGGTGACGGCTGTCATGGGGCGTCCTTTCGGGCGTCGTGCAGGATGGCGGCGTTGGTAAAGGGGTTCTCACCGGGCAGCGGGCGGGGTGCCCGCCACAGGTCGATGACGGCCGCGAGCAGGCCGGGGCTCTCGGTGAGGCGGTACGCGGAGTCCGGCGGCAGCGCGGCGACGAGCCGGGCATGCGCCTTCCCGAACGAGTGGTAGGGCAGCGACGGAACCAGGTGGTGGAGCGCGTGCAGGCGCAGGCCGATCGGTCCCCAGAAGAACCCGGCGATGCGCGATGACGGGTAGTTGATCGTGTCGATCATCTGCAGCACGATGTTCGCGTCCGAATCGTTGCCGAGGTACCGGTGTGCCCCCAGCAGGCGCAGGGTGTTGAGCGATACGACGCCGACGAACAACAGGTACCAGCACAGGAGCAGCAGGACCGGGACGTGTCCGAGAACGATAAGGACTCCGAGCGTCCATACGATCGCGAAGCAGGCGAATTCCTGCAGGAACCACGAAAGCCGCTGCGACTTCTTCGGCGGATGCCCACGGTACTCAAGGTCAATCTTGATCGTCGACGCACGGGCGTAGACCCGCTCCCGGGTGGCCGGCACCAACCAGGACACAGGCGCCAGGATGCCGAACCTGATGGGCCCGAACAGCGGCAGCGCCACCGCTGCCGCGGCTACCCTGACCATCTCCCGCCGCGACAGGCGCGCGAAAGGCAGGTACTCGGCGTCGAACCTGGTGCCGTAGAGGCGCTTGCTGTGGTGCTCGGCGTGGCCCTCGTACATGAAGTAGGGGATGAGCAGCCAGAACCCGATCAGCGCGTTCCACCCGCGGCCGAACGAGCGGGTGTGCGCTTTGCTGCGGAAGTGCACCAGTTCGTGGATGAACAGGGCCCCGCGGTAGAGAGCGAGCACCGAGACGGCCAGGCCGATGATGCCCAGCCAGTGCAAAGGCGTAAAGGTGACGGCCAGCCCGAACCCCGACCAGCCGATCACCGCTGAGAGGATCAAGTCGGTCCAGTAAACCGCCATGCGCGGAGCCAGGAGGTCCTTGACCGTGGCGTAGGCGAACTGTGCGTCGAAGACTTGTGCGGCCTCCCAGCGGTCGGCGTAGGAGGTCATCGGGCGGGCTCCGCATTCGCAGCCCCGCGGGAGCCGATGCCCGCAAGCCGGAACCCGTGGCGGTCGGCGAGCAGGCCCAGGCGGTCGAGCGCATCCTGGGAGAGCGCCTCGCCCTGGCTTGCCAGCGACTGCCAGTCCTCGACGCCGGATTCCTTCGCCAGCGCAAGCAGCATGGTTTCGGCCATGCAGGCGTAGGTGATGCCGGCGGGCAGGCCGTACCGCAGGTCGAAGTCCGACCCCGCCGGCACCGTGACCATGCCGCCCGCGAACGTGGCGAGGTCCGGTCGATCCCGGGGCAGCGTCGCCGGGAGGTTCGGTGGCTGCGCGACGTCGCACACGATGGCATCCTGCGTAAAGTCGCCTGCCGTGAGCAGGGCGTGCGGCGTCGAGCTCGCCGTGATGACGACGCAGGCCCGGCGCGCCGCCGCGGGCGCGTCGTCACCAGTTTCGACGGCGGTGTCGGTCCATGCTTCGCCGGCAGGCGCATTGGCCTCCCGCAGCACCGCTTCGACGGCGTGGACGGAGTCGGCGAGGCGTGCGCTGCGGCTACCGGGGCGCCCGATGAGGAGCAGCCGGCCCACACGGCCGGCCAGGGCGACCGCGATCGCCCGCCCGATCGCCCCACCGGCGCCAATGATCGCCACAGTGGCATCCGGAAGCGGGACGTCGCGGTCCGTGGCGGCCGTGAGCACGGCCCGGACGCTCGCCGCGGCGGTGAAGGCGTTGCCTGTCGTTACCGGCACAGGCTGCTCGCCGAGGCCCATCGCGTTGCTCGTCACGATTGACGTGTAGGCCCCGAGCCCCACGATCTCGGCGCCGCGTTCGGTGGCGAGTTCGACGGCGTCGCTGATCACCGCGCAGGCGCGCGCCGCGGGGAGCGACAGAAGTTGTTCCGCCGTGTAGGGGACGCCAATCAGTTCGCCGTGCACGGTCGTTGCCCCGCCCACGGTGCCGCTGCCCACCACGAAGGGTGCGGGGTTCAGCAGCGAGGAGGCGCGGTCGAATCGCTCCAGGAGTTCGGTGTGCTGCGCATCAGTGAAGCCGTTGAGGGAGGGGTCGAAGTCGGCCAGGCTCGCCGGGTTTAGCGGGTGAACCACGAACGCGAAGCGCGTCCGGCCCGGTTCCGGGGTCCGCGACGGAGTGCGGGCGGCGACCCCGGAGGCAGGCCTGTGGAGCGCCGTGCCGGCGGACGGCCCCACCAGGTGGCCGAGCAGCGCGGCCGTATCTCCCGCGGCGACCATGGCGGCGGCGCGCTCCATCCCCGCCAGCAGCATGTCGCATTCTTCCGCGGTCACGGTGAGTGGGGGCTCCATCCGCAGCACGGTATTGCCGAACAGCGTCGGGGCCAGGCGCAGGCCCTCCACGTTCAGGAGGTAGCTGCACACCGCCATGGCAAGGTTGCCGCCTTCCGCCAGCGAGCCCAGCAGCCCCTGATCACCAGTGAGGTCAAGGTTGCCGGACAGCTCCACGCCGATCAGTAGCCCACGTCCGCGGACATCCGTGATCACGGCAGGGTACCGCCGCGCGATGTCCCGCAGGCCGTCAAGCAGTTGCGCGCTGCGCTCGGCAACGCCGGCCAGCAGCTGGGGCTGAGCCAGCCGGTCCAGCACCGCCAGGCCGACGCGGCAGGCGAGGGTGCCTCCGGCGAAGGTGGATGTGTGCCGCAGCGCGAAAGACTCGGAATGCACGTCGGAGCGGCTCAGCACCGCGCCGATCGGGAGCAGGCCGCCGCCAAGCGCCTTGGCGACCGTGACGATGTCCGGCGAGGCCTCGTCCGCGGACGCGAACAGGGATCCCGTGCGGCCAAGGCCGGTCTGGACTTCATCAACGATGAGCAGTGAGCCGTGCTCGTCGCACAGTTGCCGCAGCCCCCGGAGGTAGCCCGGTGCCGGCACCACCACGCCACCCTCTCCCTGGATCGGCTCCACGATCACGGCGGCGAAGTGTCCCGGCGCCGCGGCCAGCGCGGTCCGGACCGCATCGAGGTTGTCGAACGGCACCCACGCGAAGCCCTCGGCGGGCGCGCCGAAGTCCACCTGGTAGTCGGGGCGTCCCGTAGCGGAGAGAGCGCCCAGCGTCTTGCCGTGGAAGCCTCCCTTGGTGGCGAGGATTCCGAGGCGTCCTGTGGCCGACCGTGCGAGCTTAAGCGCGGCCTCGACCGACTCCGCGCCGCTGTTGGCGAAGGTGACGAGGTCCAGGCCCGGCGGTGCGATGGCGACCAACCGCGCGGCCAGTTCGCCGGCCGCCTCCAACACCGACGGCTGGATGAATCCTGGGGGTGAGTCCACCGGCACCCTGGCAACAGCGGCCCACATGGCCGGATCATTGTGGCCAAAAGGCAGCGCACCGTAGGCTCCGGCGAAATCGAGGCAGACCTTGCCGTTGGCGTCCGTCAGCCGCAACCCCTCGCCGCGCCGGTACGAGCGGTCCAGGTCCAGAGCGCCCAGGATGCGGCTCAACTCCGGTGCGACGTGCCGCCGGTAACCTTCGGCTCCGGATACCGGCACTGCGGTGGGAGGTGCCGAGGACCCGCGGGCCGCCAGCTTGCGGCGCACCATGTCAGCGAGGGCGGCACGGTCGATGGTGTCGAGCGGCAGAGCGGGCTCGGCGGCGGGGAGGTCAATGGACATCGGTGGCTCCTCGGCGGGCGTCGTCAGGTGTGGGTGGGGAGGTTGTCTCCAGAGCTGCCAGCAGGTCTGCGAGCTCCGCATCGGTGAGCGCGTCAAGCGGATCGTCGGCGGTCACCGCTTTAACCGGGGCAGACGCCGCCGGGTCCCCGCCGGGAGCGAGTGCACGTCCGAGTTCGTGCGGCGTCGGTCCGTCCAACAGCAGCGGCAGCGGGATGGTGAGGCCGAACCGCTGTTCGACGGCGTTGCGGAGGGTGACCACGGCCAGTGATTCCAGCTCCCACTCACCCAGCGGCACGTCGGGCGGGACGACGGGGCGGTCATCCAGCGCGGCCGAGACGAGTTCGCAGACATGTGCGGTGATCTCTGATGCCGCCGGTCCCACCTGTTCGGCGGGAATGCCGGCAGTTTCGGTGTGGTCGACCTGTGGTGTTGCATGACGGGTGCCGGATGCTGCGAGCCCGGCACTGCCCGATGCCTCGCGCCAGAAACGCCGGCGCTGCCAGGCGTAAGGCACAGGCTCCGCCCACAGGTCAGCTGGGGGCGCCAAAGCCCGCAGGTCGAGATCGAGTCCGTGCCGGAACAAACCGGCGGAAAGTGCGCCGAGCGTGTCCCGGAGGGGCGTCTGCCGGCGTGCGGCGGCGAGCACCACCACCGGTTCGGCCGGCAGCGCCTGGGCCGCCACGGCCTCGATGTCCCGCTGGAGCACCGGGTGCGGTGCGATCTCAACCACGCAACGGCTGCCCGTTTCGGCCAGGGCGGCCGTCAGTGCGTCGAGGAAGCGCACCGGTTCCCGGACATTGCGCCACCAGTAGCCGGGCTCCCGTTCGGGGTCCAGCCGGGCCGCCGTTACGGTGGAGTACTGGGGCACGCTGCCGCCGGCAACGGGCCAAGAGGTTACGGTGCGCTCGGAGGGTGCCACCGCGTCCAGGAGCGGGCTGTGGAAGGCGTAGGTGACAGCGAGTTCGCGCACCTGAATGCCCTCGGCAGCCAGTTCGGCGGTAAGGGCCGTGACCTCCTCTGCCGCGCCACTGAGGACCGTGGACCGCGGCCCATTGACGGCCGCGACCCCCACCGCGCCGGTGGCTTCGAGCCGCGCGGCCAGCTCAGGGGCTGGCAGCGCCACGGACGCCATGCAGCCGCCCCCCGCCGCGGATTCGATCCACTGGCCGCGCCGGGCGAGAATCGCGAATGCTTCGGCGCTGGTGAGGGTGCCGGCGACCACAGCGGCTGTGACCTCGCCCATGCTGTGCCCTATGACCGCGGCGGGCCGGTGCTGCCATGACATCAGCAGTTCGCTCAGCGCAAGCTGCACCGCCCCGATCGTCACCTGGTCGTGCGTAGTGGTTCCCGCGCCGTCTCCGGCCAGGCTGCCACGCAACGACCATCCCGTGGCGGTCCTGACCTCGTGCTCCCAGCGGTCCCACGATCCCTGAAGCCGCGGCACCCTGAGCAGTTCGCTGGCCATTCCCCGCCAGTTGGAGCCCTGTCCGCTGAACACCCAGATGGCGCCGGAGCGGGCAGACGCTGAGACGCGCCCCCCGCCACGCCCACCAGCCTGGACCTGAACAGCTTCAGCCAGTTCGTCAGGAGACGACGCCGACCAGGCGTACCGATGCCGCTGGGGGGTCATCCCGCGCGTGGTGCGGGCGAGGACCCCGGCCCGGTCGGCTTCGGGTTCCCGGAGGCGCCGGCGGGCCGACTCCCGCCGGGCGTCCAGGCTCCCGGCATCAGCCGCCGACAGGGCGAGGACGTGCACCGCGGAGGGGTCATCGATATCGACGGCGACCCGGCGCGTCCCCGGGCCGAGCACGACGTGTGCATTGGACCCGCCAAATCCGAAGGAACTCACCGCAACCAGACCGCCCCGACGGAGAGGCGTGCGCTGTCGCGCGATCTCCAGGGACCCACCTGCGAGGTGGAGGGCGGGGTTCGCTTGCTCAAACCCGACCTGACCGGGTATCTCCCCGTGCTGCAGCGATAGGACGGCGGCGGCGAGCCCTGCGAGTCCCGCCGCGGCCTCCAGGTGTCCGAGGGTGCCCTTCACGGATCCGACGAGCAGCGGGGTGTCGCGCTCGCCGTAGGCGGTGGAGATCGCCTTGGTCTCGATGGGATCGCCCAGAATGGTGCCAGTTCCGTGCGCTTCGAGATAGGCAACCTCGCTGGCCGATACCCGGGCATCGTCGAGCGCTGTACGCAGGAGCCGTGTCTGCGCCGCTGCGCTGGGCGCCGTCATGCCGTTTGTACGGCCGTCGTGATTGATGGCGCTGCCCAGGATCGTGGCCCGGCTCGGGCGGCGGCCGGAGCGGGCGGGTTCCAGCAGCAGTGACACGGCGCCCTCGCCGCGGACGATGCCGTCGGCGGCGGCGTCGAAAGGACGACACTCAGCGGTGGGGGAGAAGGGCAACGACGAAGCCGTCATTTCCCGGTAGGTATCGTCGAAGCCCAGGGCGACCGCCGTCACTAAGGCGAACTCGCACTCGCCGCGGCGCAGCGCACCTACGGCCAGATGGAGCGCCGTCAGGGAGGAGGAGCAGGCGGTGTCGACGGTGAGCGACGGGCCGTGCACGTCCAGGAGGTAGGAGAGACGGTTGGCGAGCATGGAGTGCGCGGTGCCTGTGCCGACATATCCGCTGAAGGGAGCCCCGCCGCGCGCCTGCGTGAACAGCCAGTCCTGGGCGTACGCACCGGCGAAAACGCCGACGGAACGGCCACGCAGGCCGTGCCAGCCGATCTCAGCGTCGGCAAGGCTGTCCCATGCTGCCTCGAGCACGAGCCGCTGCTGCGGATCTACGTCGGTCGCCTCCGCATGGCCGATCCCGAACGGTGCCGGGTCAAACTGGTCGATGCCGGAGCGGAGGCCTCCTGGCTCTCCGGTGCCCGCAGGCGCCGCAATCCGGCGCCCACCGGCCCCACAGAGCGCTGTGCCAGAGACCGACCGCCCCGCGGTGAGGGCTTCCCACAGTTGGACGCTCTCGTCGATGTTGGGTGCGAGGCGTAGTCCGAGCCCCACGATGGAGACGTCACCCTCAGTGGATCTCGTCATGTTGACACAGCGAAGTCTGCGAGCGCGGCGATCGTGGGGTGGTCGTAGACGACGGTGGGATCCACCGCCCGGCCGAGGCGGTCCTCAAGGTCCCCGGCGAGTTCGACGGCCTGCAGGGACGACAGGCCCAGCTCGGCAAGTGGAAGGTCGGCGTCGAGTTCAGTTGGGTCGACGTCGAGCATTCCGGAGACCCGGGTGGTGAGCCACGAAACGTGTGCAGCGTGGGACGTTGTGGCGTTCATGCGGCCTCCTGGGCGGTAAGTTCGTCGATCGCGTGGTCGATGGGGGTGTGCGGAACGCCGAGTATCCGGCGGGCGCGCGACCCGTCGTAGGTGACGCGCCACGTGAGGAACGGCAAGTTGTCTGGGTGCAGGAGTCCGCTCGCGGACGGCCCGGTCACGCGTCCCACCGCGCAGGCGGCGCCCAGCAGGGATGCAGGCGCTGTGCCCCGCGGCGCGCGCATCCCCACGCGGGCGGCGATGCGTTCGATGAGGTCGCGGTGGGAGAGGTTCTCGTCGACGAGCAGGTACCGCTCGGCGGTGGTCCCGCCGGCACCGTCGACGGCGGCCCGCACCCCTGCGACCAGCGTCTGCCGTGCCACGAATCCGAATCCGCCCGGCGGTGCCAGCGGGAATGCGCCGCGGCGCACCGCCGTCGCCATCCCGGACCAGGTGTTGGCGGCGGCGCCGCCGGTCGCAAGGACAGCCCCCGGGTTCAGTATGACGGCCGACAACCCGCGCGCGGCCTCCTCGAGGACAGCCCGCTCTCCCGCGCGCTTCGAACGCGGGTATGGATGCCGGGGCAGTTCGGCTGTGCAGGTCTCGTCGACGAGGCGGTCGCGCACGAGTCCGACGGCGCTCGCCGACGACATGTGCACCATGTGCGCGCCGTGGCGACGGGCGGAAGCCGCGACCACCAGTGTGCCCCCGACGTTGATGCTCCGCATCCGCGCTCCGTCGGTCGCATTGAGGCCGGCGGCACCCGCGATGTGGACAACGGCCCGGCATCCCGTCATCGCCCGCTCGATCGCCTCGGCGTCACGAACATCGCCGGTGACGAGTTCGACGCCGGGGCGTGGCACCATGTTTCGGGGTTCCTCGTGGACGAGGAGACGGACCTGCTCTCCACCGGCACTCAGGTCCGACACCACGTGTCCGCCCACGCAACCCGTTCCTCCCGTCACGAGAATCATGAGGCAACGTCCTGCCGCAGCGGCCGGTCGTAGAGAGCCCACCGCCGGACTGGACCGCCTCCGGCGAAGCGCGAGAGCAGGCCGTGCATCGCCGAGTTGGTGCCGTGCACCCACGTGGTGTGGACCGATCCGTAGCCGTTCTGTTCGACCGCCCGAAGGGTGTCGGCGAACAGCACCGGCGCGATGCCCATGGGACTGCCGGGCACCACTCCGAGGAGCAGCACCACCACACCCGACACCCGCGACAGCCGGCCGCGCAGCCGGGCCATTTCGATTGGGGTGATCCTGCCTTGCCAGACCGCGAGGAGCTCGTTGAGGTCCGGGACCGTGAGGGAGAAACCCACAGGCTCACCGCGCCGCTCCACGAAACGCACGAGGTCGAGGTCGAGGAGGGGCCGGAGCTGCCCGAACATGTCGTCGAAGACGTCATCGGGGTACGGCAGCACCTCCGCGCTCGACGCGAACGACGACGCGAACATGTCGCGGATGAGCCCGGCATCGCGGTCGATGCGCCGCCGGTTCATGGGCCGCGAAAGGAGGCCGAGGGCGCGGGAGATCCGATCGGCGCGGTCGAGCACCTCCGTGCGGGCAGCGCTGCGCTGGGCGGTGGAAATCTCGTAGCCGCGCATCTCGTCGCGCGGGGTGAACCCGCACCGTGCCAGGTGGTGGGAGACCTCGGACGGGTTCCAGGTCTGGAAAACTGCGGTTGGGCGGTCGTGCTTCTCAAGCAGTACACCGAACTGGTCACCGCTCCAGTAGTTGTACGGACCGGTCAACGTGGATACGCCGTGACGGGCCACCTCGTTCCCGGCCGCCTCCAGCAAGGCCGCATAGACCTCGGGATCGTCCACCGCGTCGAGGAATCCGAAGAAACCCGCGGATGTTCCGTGCCGTTCGTTGTAGGCGGGATGCACGGTGGTGCTTACCCGGCCCACGTCCATGCCGTCACGGATTGCCAGGAGATGGGAGATGTGCGCGTGCCGGTGGAGCGGATTGCGGCGGTGATTCATCGCCGCAAGCGTGGTGGACCGCAGTGCGGGAATAAAGCCGGGCTTGTTGGTGTGCAGGCGTTCGGGCAGGAGGGCCCAGCGGCGGGCTTCGGCGGGGCTGGACACCGCACGGATGCGGACGGTCACGCGAGAACCGAGAGCATGCGGTTCATCCGCTCGTGCCGTGCGCGGAACGTCCTCCGCATCTGCCCCAACAGGACCGCACGGTCCACGCGGGCGCCAAACGGCCCGGCGAACCGCAGGGTGTCCGTGTAGCGGCTCCCTGTGCCGTCATCCACGGCGGTATGGGTGTGGTGGAAGTACCGGAAAAAGCCCCGAACCTGCTGGTCGCTGAATTCGTGGCCCGGCGTGTAGGAATCGATGAAGGCTACCCACTGTATCGGTATGACGTTCTTCAGCCACCAACGGAAGTGGTAGGTGCCGCCCAGTTGGCCGGTCTCGGTCGATGACCAGATGACCTGCATCCGGTCGGGCATGATGGCGATGAAGTTCTGGCGCTGCAGGCAGAAGTCGATCACGACGTCGGCGGGTTGCGGGAACCACGACTCCACGCTCAATTCGCAGACGTCGTCAGGTTCTTCGAGAAGTGCAACGCCTCCGATGCGGCTGCGGCCGGCATATTCGAGTGCAGAACGTTTTTGGTCGGCGGATGCCGACGTCGGATCAGTGGCCAATGCTTCCCCCCGGGCATGTGGTCATTGCAAGATCTGTGCGTTGTGCGGGCGTCGACCCAAGTCAGGTCGATGCCACGGAAGTGACTATACGCTGTAGCCGACCCATATTTACATCGACTTTAGGAATGTTACGCATTGACTTCCCAGATGCCCCTCGCGCCCCGCCCGGCACCTGCAACGGTCCGCTGGTGGTGCGAGCCGGTCTCGGCCTTCGCGGGTGTCCCGGTCCTGCCTGCGGATGCTCACCGTATCGCCCGCCTGGCACGGGACGCCGACCGTCTGCGTGCGGTGGCGGGGACTGAGCTGCTGAGGCGTGCCGTAGCCCGCATCATCGGAGTCCGGATGGCTGACCTGCGCGTCTCGCGAAGCTGCCGGCGCTGCGGTTCGGACCAGCATGGAAAGCCCTGGTTCCCCGATACCGGCGTTCACGCCTCCCTCAGTCACAGTGGCGGGTTGGTTGCCGTGGCAGTGGCGGCGCAGCCCGTCGGCATCGACATCGAGGCGCTTGCCGCACACACGGCCGGTGAATGGGAACTCGACGAGTGGGTCCGGGTGGAAAGTGTGGTCAAGGCAACCGGCGATGGCCTCGCCGTTGACCCTCGCAGTGTCGCGCTGATGCTCGATGGAGACCATCGGCGCGTCACGGCATACGGCGAGGGCGCGTTGGACGGCGTGACCGTCGACCTGCCCGCGGTGGCCGGTGCGGTCGGTGCAGTCACGGTTCTGGGTACCGGACCGGTGGTCCTGCGACGAGGCGACCTGGGGGAGCTCGACGACGCCGAAGAATTCGGTTCGCCGCGGGCACTGCCGCTGTGATGGACTCCGCCGCATAGATTTCCATACGCTGGTGCCCCGGTAGTCCTCCAGCGCCCCCAACAAGGTGATGCGGACAAGGTTCACACTTTCCGTCTCGTACTGGGCCGGTCCTTGGGCCCCGCTTTTAGCAGGCTCAGTTCCCGGATGTCCTCGATGAAACTGGGGTCGTCGTCGGTGATACGGAAAGGGCCTTCCATGCGCGGGACTAGTCGGTGCCGCGGGACGGCGGTGTCTTTTTCCCGGTACGGGCTTCTCTAGGCATCGGCTGCAAGGCTTGAAGTAGCATTGCCGGAAAGTGGCCAGTTATGGGAGGGAACTGTTCGTGCATTACGTGGTTTTGCAGGTGATCCTCAAGGAGAAGCTTTGGGGAACGGGTTCAGGGAACCTGACCGAGTTGGAGAAGACAATCAACGCTCAGGCGGCGAAGGGTTACCGGCTCCATACGATTACTACTTCCAGCAGCGGGAGCAAGGGGCTGGGGGGCGGTGACCGCATCCAGGCGACCATGGTATTCGAAAGCCTTCAGTAGCGCCGGGCACCTCTGACGGCCTAACGGCCATCTTAAGTGTCATAGCGCCACCAACCCGACAGGGTTATCGTCCGCCCGTGTGCTGCGCCTCCGGGTGGCCGGCCAGCGGAGCAGGCATCGCGGCCGCAGTTCGGGGTGCAACTGTCACAGTGAGTTCGGGCCTCAAAGTAGACTCGGCCCCAAATCGACGAAGGGTGGGGGACTCATGGAGACGTCAGCTGCAGCAAGGACTGACAAGGTTGACGCGTTGGCGGTGGTTTCGCTCGTGTGCGCTGTAGTCGCGGTGGCCGGGCTCATCGTCATGGGCATGGCGGTCCTTGCGGTGTTCGCCGTCGGCGCTGGCCATGCAGCCCTCCACCAGATCGAGAAGCGCGGCGGCCGCGGTAGGTTGGCGGCCATGACAGCCCTGGGCTTCGGCTACGCCGTCGGCATCTTCGGTCTGGCCACCAGCATCTGGCTGGTCTTCTTCAGTGCGGTAGCTACCCGCTCATGAAGGCGCTCATTCCGCTCGACATCAACGGGGTTCTCAACCCGAAGCTCGTGCGCGCCGGCGATGACACGGACCCGCTCAGTGTGCTTAATAAAGATTCTCACGGCCGCCATGGCTGTGCTCGTGATGGGACTGACAATCACTGCATGCGCTGAGAAGGGGCCAAACGCGGCAATATTAGACAAGGCGACGCCCGAAAAGACAATCAGCGCCAGAGAAGAACGGGACCGCGCCGGAGGCCCGCGAAACACTGCCATGTATCTGGTGGAGTAAACGGCATGACCCGTTTGAATACCTCAGCGGCGCCGTCCCGGTCTTGCCTATATCTATGTCCCATAGCCGTCCCGGCCGGGTACTTGATGAAGTAGGTGCTCCCGCCGTGTCGAGTTACTCATCGTTCTGGCGGGTAGAGTGCCGTCGGGTTTGGTTGTTCCACCGGCTGGCGCGCGTTACGCCGTGCAGGTCGGGGCCTCATCCTCACCGGAGGATTCACGCTGACTAAGAGGTGAAATCCTGCAGGTCAAAGGCCTGTAGAGGGCTTGTGTGTACAGCGGCGCAGCATCTTCCATGGCCGGGATCCGCGAATGCTCCAGAAAGGACGGTTTGCCCTCCTGGATGATTTGCTGGCGGGTTCCGAAGACCCGTGCCTCGCAGAGGATTTCGGTCATTACTCGCGCTGAGTCAGAGACCCATATAAGGCTCATAGACGCCAACCCTGAGGACAAGCCATGGCCCGGACGCACGCTGAGTGGCGGGTGATCATGGCAAGTCCTTCATGGTCCACCTCCCGCGGGATCAGCAGCTCCACCAGCGCCGGGTCCATGCCGACAATCCCCTGCCGGCCCCGCTTTTTGTCACGCCAACAATTCCCAGTAGGTGCTGGTGAGACGAGGACTCGTCTGATATGTTTTTAGCAGTATTACAGATATATCAGTGCTTGGTCGGGTCCGTCCGCGGCTCGACCGCCAGCTCAATGAGGAGTGGATTGGCATGAAAGAACTCGCGCGTCGGCATAATCTTTTGGGCTCTGAGCCCGACTTCGGTGTCGCCCAGGCGGCGGCCGCATGGAAGGCCACAGATCGTCGAAGCGACGGACCGGGATATAGCGGACAGCTATAGAGAGTACTGCGCTGGCCTGGCATTCCGCGGCGGAGCCAGGCCCCCGCAGAAAATATCTACGGCAGGCGTAGCACCAGTTGCTCCGGAACGCGTCGCGGTGACGACGGCAGGCAGGCCCGCTACGACGAAATTACTGCATGCGGTCATGGACTCGGGCCAGGAAGTGCTCTGCCCGAACCCGCCTTTCCCGATCCACTAATCGCAGACTGCGTACCAACAAACTTGCAGCGCTCAGCCATGCACCGCCGCCCAAACCCATTAGCGAGGGGCGCCTGGCGCCCGCGGACTACAAACCCGGCCTCGTAGTAGCCCGTTCCAAGGGACGGGGCGGAGCTACGCAGCCTCCCGGCGTCGTCCGTCCCGACGGCGGCTGGTCTTCGTATGCAGGACAGGTCCCTAGTACTTCCCGGCAACAGAATTCCCCGGGGCATTCCACGATAAAGAGAGAGATCAAAGTGACACGTATTGGCATTGTCGCCGAGTTAGGCAGCGAGAGCCGGGTGGCGGCGACGCCCACCACGGTGAAGCGGTTGTTGGAGTTGGGCTACGAGATCGTCGTCGAGAAGGGCGCGGGGGAGTCCTCGGCTTTCCGTGATGAGGACTACGAAGCTGCAGGTGCCTCGGTGGTGGGTGCTGATGAGGCGTGGGGCAGCGAGGTGGTGCTGCGGATCAATCCACCCTCGGAGGAGGAGATTGGCCGTTTGGCAGACGGTGCGACGCTGATTGGGATGCTGGCCCCGGGTCTGCGGCCTGAGCTGGTGGAGGCACTTGCGGCGCGTCCTATTACGGCGCTGGCGTTGGATGCTGTTCCGCGGATTTCGCGTGCGCAGTCGATGGATGTGCTCAGTTCGATGGCTAATATCGCCGGGTACCGTGCCGTGATTGAGGCGGCCCATGAGTTTGGCAGGTTCTTTACGGGCCAGGTGACGGCCGCGGGCAAGGTCCCGCCGGCAAAGGTCCTGGTGGCCGGTGCTGGTGTTGCCGGGCTGGCGGCGATCGGTGCGGCCTCGAGCCTGGGCGCAATTGTGCGTGCGACCGATCCGCGGCCGGAGGTCGCGGATCAGGTCAAGTCCATTGGCGGGTCCTACCTCAAGGTAGAGGTTGAGGAGGAGATGAAATCCTCGGATGGGTACGCCAAGGCAACGTCGGAGGCATACAACCGGCGGGCAGCGGAGATCTACTCCGAGCAGGCAGCCGATGTGGACATCATCATCACCACCGCCCTGATCCCGGGCCGGCCGGCGCCAAAGCTGCTCACGGCTGATGACGTGGCCGCGATGAAGCCGGGCAGCGTGATCGTTGATATGGCTGCAGGCCAGGGCGGAAACGTGGAAGGCTCAGTGGCCGGGGAGCGGACCGTCACCGAAAACGGTGTGGTCATCCTGGGCTACACGGACCTGCCTGCCCGGTTGCCGGCCCAGGCCTCGCAGCTGTATGGAACCAACCTGTTGAACCTTCTTAAGCTCCTCACCCCGGAGAAGGACGGGCAGCTGAGAATCGACTTCGACGACGTCGTCCAGCGTTCAGTGACGGTGGTGCGGGAGGGTGAGAAGACCTGGCCGCCGCCCCCGGTGCAGGTCTCCGCTGCCCCCGCTCCCGCCGCCCAGGCCCGGTCCACGGCTGAAGAAACAAGTCCGCCGAAGAAGAAGGAAGCCCTCGGTCCTGCGGGCAAGGCGGTTTTGTTCGCTACGGGGATCGCGGCACTCTTCGGCATCAACACGGTGGCCCCGGCGCCGCTGCCGCAGCACTTCACGGTGCTGATGCTTTCTGTCGTGGTGGGCTTTTACGTCATCGGGAAAGTACACCACGCCCTTCACACCCCGCTGATGTCTGTCACCAACGCAATCTCGGGAATCATCGTGGTCGGTGCCCTGCTGCAGGTCACCTCGGAGAACCCCGTGGTGCAGGTCCTCGCGGCCGTCGCTGTCCTGCTGGCCAGCATCAACATCTTCGGCGGTTTCGCCGTGACCCGTCGCATGCTCGCCATGTTCTCGGCCGGGAAGGCACGTTCATGAGCCACCCCACCGAAGCAACAGAAATCATCTCGAGGAGCCTTACTTTGCCTGACGCCGTCTCTGGTCCGCTGACCGCGGAATCCATCGCCGGGGCGGCCTACGTCGTCGCGGCCCTGCTGTTCATCCTCAGCCTCGCCGGGTTGAGCAAGCACGAAAGAGCCAAGGCCGGTGTCATCTACGGCATCACCGGCATGGTGATCGCGCTGGCTGCCACGGTCTGGCTGACCCTGCAAGGTGCCTGGGGAACAAACCACGGCCTGACCGGCCTGGCCCTGCTCGTCGCCGCCGTCCTGGTGGGCGGTGCGATCGGGCTCTGGCGCGCCCGGGTGGTAGAGATGACCGGCATGCCCGAGCTCATCGCGCTGCTGCACAGCTTCGTCGGCCTGGCCGCGGTACTCGTTGGCTGGAACGGCCACCTTCAAGCCCCGGACCTGACCGGAGCACTGAAGGACGTCCACCACGCCGAGGTGTTCATCGGCGTCTTCATCGGAGCGGTCACCTTCACCGGGTCCATCGTCGCGTTCCTGAAACTGTCGGCCCGGATGAAATCCTCACCGCTGATGCTGCCCGGCAAGAACGCCATCAACCTCGGCGCCCTGGCCGTGTTCGTCGCCCTGACCGTCTGGTACGTCAATGACTCCCAGCTCTGGCTCCTCGTCGTTGTGACGGTGCTTGCCCTCGGACTGGGGTGGCACCTGGTGGCCTCAATCGGCGGCGGCGACATGCCCGTCGTCGTGTCCATGCTCAACAGCTACTCCGGCTGGGCCGCGGCCGCGGCGGGCTTCCTGCTGAACAATGACCTGCTCATCATCACCGGTGCACTGGTTGGTTCCTCCGGCGCCTACCTGTCTTACATCATGTGCAAGGCCATGAACCGGTCCTTCATCTCCGTGATCGCCGGCGGCTTCGGCATCGCCGCGCCTGCCAGCACAGGGGACGCAGACCAGGGCGAACACCGTGAAATTACGGCCGAGGCAACAGCCGAAATGCTCACCAACGCCTCGTCCGTCGTGATCACCCCCGGCTACGGCATGGCCGTCGCCCAGGCCCAATACCCCGTGGCCGAACTCGCACACCAACTGCGCGAACGGGGCGTGAACGTCAGGTTCGGGATCCACCCGGTCGCCGGACGCTTGCCCGGGCACATGAACGTCCTCCTTGCCGAAGCCAAGGTCCCCTACGACATCGTTTTGGAGATGGACGAAATCAACGACGACCTCGACAGCACCTCCGTGGTCCTGGTCATCGGCGCCAACGACACCGTCAACCCCGCCGCTGCAGAAGACCCCGGCAGCCCCATCGCCGGAATGCCGGTCCTCAAAGTGTGGGAAGCCGAAAATGTCGTCGTGTTCAAACGCTCCATGGCCGCAGGCTACGCCGGAGTCCAGAACCCGCTGTTCTTCCGCGACAACTCGCAGATGCTCTTCGGCGACGCCAAACAACGCGTCGAAGACATCCTCAAGGCCTTCTAGGTCCCACCCCTGTCCATCTTCCGCGGGAATGTCCTTGACCGTTACCTGGTCCGGGCACCTGCTCTCACCACCTATGAACCGAGATGAGAGACGATGATTCTGCGCCGACTGTTTCGCACCAGCAGTCCGATCAACGGGACGCGATCCAGTGAACCGGAGCCGATGCCCAAAACCGGGCAAGCACCGTTGCAGCCTGTGAGTTATATAGACGAGATCGTTGCGTCATCGTGGGTAGGACTTCACTACAGGCACGAGTTTTTGCTCCACTACAAACACGAACTCCTGGAATACCAACATGCGGTGTGTCGAACCAACATCCGTAAGACCTCATAGCGCCTCGACGCTCCCTTCGCCCCGCCTGACGGCGCGGAATCACTCCGCGGCGGCGACCCCAAGGTCCGAGGCGTGGCCGCTGATGGTGCGGGCGAGGTCGACGTCGCGGCTGGTAACTCCGCCGACATCATGGCTTGAGAGAGTGACGCTGACCTCCGGGTACGTGAGCGTGAGGTCGGGGTGGTGGTTGGCCTCCTCGGCGGAGGCGCCAATGCGGTTGACGAACTCCAGGCCGGTTGAGAACTTTCGCGTCCTGAAGGTGGCGGTGAGGGCGTCGCCGGTCAGGCTCCAGCCGGAGAGTCCGGCTTCGGCAAGCTCGGCGGTGGACAGCTTCCGTTGGGGATCAGTCATAGTGCCATCATGGCTCCGGAAGGCCGCCGTGGGCTACTACTGAAGTGCCCGCGGGAACTTGATGGGTGCTCCGATCAAACGAGGACGACGGCGGGACTACTGTCCCGCCGTCGTCCTCGGTTTGGCTTTTCGCCCCGCATTGTCGGGACTGCGCTCAGCCTTCCAGCTTGGAATGCTCGCCCAGGCGGTGCCATGAACGGTTGTGGTAAACCAGGGCGTCGCCGGGTTCGCCGGCCTGGACGTCACGCATCACGCGGGACTCCAGGGCGTGAACGGCGATGATGGTGGAGGTCCCCACCTCCATGCGGTCGATGACGGCGCAGCGCACCCAGGCGCGGACATCGTCATACACCGCTTCGCCGGTTTCAAGGGCCGACCAGCGGTGCGTCTGGTCGAAGCGGTCGACGCCGGGGGTCGCTCCAAACTTCGCCAAGCCGACGTCGTGCGCGTCCAGCAGGTGCACGACGACGGTTTCGGCGCGCGACAGCACCTCGGACGACGAAGACAGTGCCGAGACCGAGAAGATCAGCAACGGAGGGTCCGCACTCACCGACACGACCGACGATACCGTCAGCGCCACAGGCCCTTCGCCGGCGTCGGCCGTGACGACGGCGACACCTCCCGGGTGCCCACGGAACAGTGCTTTGAATTCATCGGCCGAGAGGGAGGACGGGAAGCTTTGCCGCGGAGCCTCGAGCCAGGTGTCGGTGGGGTAGGCGTGAAACACCGTTAGGACACCCGGGGGGAGCGGGCGAGTTCCTCGCGAACGATGCTTGTCCCCGCACTGAGGGCAGTCAGCTTGGCCAGTGCGACGTCCCGCGGGAACGGTGCCATGCCACAGTTGGAGCTGGGGATGAGCTTGTCCGCATCGACGAACTGCAGTGCCTTGCGGAGCGTGTTGGCGACCTCCTCCGGGGTTTCGATGGTCTCGCTTGCAACGTCGATGGCCCCGAGCATGACTTTCTTGCCGCGGAGGAGCTCGATGAGGTCGATGGGCACATGGGAGTTCTGGGATTCCAGCGAGATGATGTCGATGCTGGAGCCCTGCAGCAGCGGGAACGTTTCCTCGTACTGCCGCCACTGTGAGCCGAGAGTCGCCTTCCAGTCAGTATTCGCTTTGATCCCGTAGCCGTAGCAGATATGCACGGCGGTTTCCGCACGCAGTCCTTCGGCCGCCCTCTCAAGCGCAGCCACGCCCCAATCCTTGACCTCATCAAGGAAGACGTTGAACGCGGGCTCGTCGAACTGGATGATGTCCACGCCGGCGGCCTCCAGTTCCTTCGCCTCCTGGTTCAGGATCGTGGCGAACTCCCAGGCCAGCTTTTCGCGGCTCTTGTAGTGGTCATCGTAGAGTGTGTCCACCATGGTCATCGGGCCGGGAAGGGTCCATTTGATCGGCTTGTCCGTGGTTGCGCGGAGGAATTTTGCGTCTTCGACGAAGACCGGCTTTTCGCGGCGCACCGGCCCGACGACGGTGGGCACGCTCGCGTCGTAGCGGTCGCGGATGCGCACGGTCTTGCGCTGTTCGAAGTCGACCCCGCTGAGATGCTCGATGAAGGTCGTGACGAAGTGCTGGCGGGTTTGCTCGCCGTCGCTGACGATGTCGATGCCGCGCCGGCTCTGCTCGTGGATGGCGATGCGCAGCGCGTCCTGCTTGCCCTCGAGCAGCGCGTCTCCCTCCAGCTTCCACGGGGACCACAAAGTCTCCGGCTGGGCGAGCCACGCTGGTTTCGGCAGGCTTCCGACAAGGGTGGTGGGCAAAAGTGTGTTCATGATTGACGATTCTCCGTGGGTCAGTTGACGAGAGCGGGGTAGTTGGCGGTCCACTGGTCCAACAGATCCTTGTGGGGCGTGATGAAGTGCTCCTCCGTGTACTTCGCCTGCGTGACCGCGAGCTGACTGCGCTCGACGCGGTCGTAAGCGATCTGGGTCCGCGAGTAATCCTGCTCGCCCAGGCTCGGCTGGTAGACGGCGGCGGCGGCAGAGTTCGCGTTGTAGACCTCCGGGCGGTAGATCTTCTGGAACGTCTCCATGGTGCTGATCGTGCCGATGAGCTGCAGGTTGGAGTAGTCGTTGAGCAGGTCGCCCCGGAAATAGAAGGCGAGGGGAGCCACGCTGCCGCGGGGCATGAAGTAGCGGACCTGCAGCCCCATTTTTCCGAAGTACGCGTCCGTCAGGGAGTAATCGTCCTGCTGGTACTCGACGCCCAGGACCGGGTGGCGGTTCCCGGTTTGCCGGTATGTCTTGCTCGTGGAGACGCTGATGCAGACCACCGGCGGTTGCGGAAAGTGTTCCCGGCCTACCGGGGAGTCGAGGAAGTGCTGGAACAGCTTGCCGTGAAGATCGCCGAAGTCTTCGGGAACGGTGGGCTTGCCTGAGTCCCCTGCTGCCGCCGGCAGTACGACGCTGAAGTCAAAGTCACGGACGTAGGAGGAGAAGTTGTTCCCGACGATTCCCTGGTGGCGGACCCCGTTCAGCAGGTCGACGATCTGGATGTCGAGAACCTCGAACAGGGGGAACTGCTGATCCGTGCCTTCCGCAGTGAACTCAATCTGCGCGGAGACGATATTAAGCTCGAGCGTGTAGCGGTCCCGGTCCGGGTTGTCCCAGTCTGCGAGATCATTAAAGCGGCGCCGGATCATCGTCAAGGCGTTGCGGAGGTTCTCCTGACGGTGCTCGCCCCGTGCCAGGTTGGCGAAGTTCGTCGTTATCCGGGAGCCTTCGGACGGGGAGTAGTCCTCGTCGAAGCGGGTGGTGGTGATACTGAATGTAAAGTCGTCTGCCATGTGCTGCCAATCCGTTGTCGATGGGCCGGAGACGGCCTTCCAGAAGGGGTTGAATCCATGGTGCAACCTTTCGGCGGGTATCGGGTAACTAGGCGCTGCTATGCATTCATATAGACTTTTCCTATGGCCCAACTTTCGAGCGGACTGACGCTGCAGCAGCTCCGCTACTTCATAGAAGTTGCAGCCGAGGGATCGATCTCCGCGGCTGCCGACCTCCTCTACGTAGCGCAGCCAACAATGTCCGCAGCGATGAAGGACCTTGAGGCGCGGGTGGGCCGTGCGCTCCTGCTTCGCTCCGCCCGCGGGGTCACCCTCACCGCCGACGGGGCAGAATTCCTCGGCTATGCCAGGCAAGTGGTCGAGCAGTTCGCCCTCCTCGAGCAGCGCTACCTTGGCCGGCCGCCGACGCGACGTCTGCTCGGGGTGTCAACGCAGCACTACTCGTTCGCGGTGGACGCCTTCGTCCGGATGGTCAAGGCCAGTGAGGTGGCCGAATACGAATTCTCGCTCCGTGAGTCCCGCACGTGGGACATCATCGAGGACGTCAGGACGCTCCGCAGCGAGATCGGCATCCTCTACCGGAACGATTTCAACCGGAAAGTCATCGACAAGCTGCTCCGGGAATCCGGGCTCGCGTTCACTCCGCTTTTCCTCGCAGATCCACACATCTTCATTTCACGAAGAAACCCGCTCGCCTCAAACGAGCGTGCAACCCTCGCCGATCTCGCCGGCTTGCCGCGGCTGACCTTCGATCAAGGTGCGAACAACTCCTTTTACTTCGCCGAGGAGATTCTCTCCACCTTGTCCAGCAAGCAGGAGATCCGGGTCTCTGACCGTGCCACGATCTTCAACCTCATGATCGGGCTCCACGGCTACACGATCTCGACGGGCATCATCAGCGGGCAGCTCGACCCGGAGATCGTCGCCATCCCGCTCGACGTTGACGAACGCATCGAGATCGGCTGGATCGGCCACGCCTCGATTCCGCTGACCGACCAAGCGCAGCGCTACCTCAGGGAATTGCGGGCCGTCGTCGCCGACTTCGGCGTCGCGCTGCTCGACTGACTACAGCGCAGCGGCGCAGGCGGTTACCTCAGTCTTCGGCGGAGACGCCGACGTCCGCGGCGTGGCCGCTGATGGTGCGGGCCAGGGTTATGTCGCGGCTGGTGATCCCTCCGACATCGTGGCTCCACAGCGTCACCCCTACCTCGGGATAGGTAAGCGTGAGATCGGGGTGGTGGTTGGCCTTCTCGGCGGAGGCGCCGATGCGGTTCACGAGCTCCAGCCCGATTGCGAACTTGCGGGTCCTGAAGGTTGCGGTGAGGGTCTCGCCGGCCGGGCGCCACCCGGTGAGCCCGGCCTGGGCGAGCTCGGCGGCGGACAGCTTCCGCTGTGAATCGGTCATAGTGCCATCATGTCTCCGGAAGGCCGCCGTGGGCTACCCCTGAAGGTCCACGCGCAGCTCCCCGCCGAATGCCGGCGGCGGCAGGTAAACAGGCGTCGGGATCAGCGCTTGACTGCGGCCGTCCGGGCGCGCGTTCCCACCCGGATGGCGGCCGACTCGGACGGCACCACAAAGGGCAGGACGGCTGAAGCCGCGGCCGCCAGGGCCACCAACAGCAGCAAGGAAAGGCCGGGTTCCCACCCCGCCTGGCCCGCCGTGGACTGCAGGAATCCCAAGGTGCCGTTGGCCAGCAGTACGCCGACGCCGCCGCAGGTGGCGGCCAGGCCGTAATAGGCACCCCGGCCGGCGGTGCCGGAACGAAGGAACCGCGGGATGACGGACAGAATGGTGGGCGTCAGGCTCATATGGCCGAGGACCAGGAGGCCCACGGCTGCAGCGAGGATCACGACGGCAGAGACACCGGATTCCCGCATTGTGCTGGCCGTCGCTGCGAGCACAAAAGCCAGTGCCAGCAGCACAAAGCCCACCGACATCGCCCGTGCTTCACCGAGCCGCTGGACTCCTGCAGCCACGGGAAGCTGCAGGAGCAGCGTCAGGACGGACGCCAGCAGGAAAAGGCCGGCGAGCCACGCCTCGCCGAGTCCCAGGCGGTTCAGCTCCAGCGGAATGGTGAAGTAGAGCTGGTTGTACGCCACCATGTTCACGCTCACCAGGACGCAGAACAGGAAGAACCGGCGGTCCTTCGCAGCTTCGGGGAAAGCAAGGCCTGTGCGCCTGCCGCCGCCATCGCCGGTTTGGCGCTTCGGGCGGGGTGAGGCAGGCAGCCGGAACCACAGCACGAGGGTGACCACGCAAAAGATTCCCGTCCCGAAGGCCAGCGCCGCATCAAATCCCCAGCCCAGGAGTGCAGCGCCGATCAATGGGCCCACCAGGGCCCCGAACTCCCCGGTCAGGGCCAGCCACACGAACACGGAGCGGCGCTTTCCGGACTGGGGCTGTTCCGTCCCGTCGGCCCTGGACAGCTGGGATTCCAGTGCCGGTGAGAACAGCGCACCACCGGCACCAGTCAGCACTGCGCCCAGGAGGAACAGGCTGAAATCCGTGGCCAGTGCCAGCGTGACATAGCCGGCAATCCGCACCAGGCAGCCCAGCAGGATCGAGCGCTTGGGGCCCCAGTGGTCCGCCAGCATCCCGCCCACCAGGAACATTCCTTGCTGGCTGAAGGTCCGCGCGCCCAGGATCAGCCCGACGGCGGCCGCTCCCATTCCGTATTCGCCGGACAACGCGCTGGTCAGGAAGGGGACGACCGCATAGAAGCCAACGTTGAAAACAAGCTGGGCCCCCAGCAGCGTGGACGTTTCAGACCGCAGCGGGGGTGCCATGATGAAGTCCTTCTTCAGTGCTGACGCCGAAATCGCTGACAGCTGTCCGGGACGGCGGCGACACGGCCGCCACCAGTTGCTTGCTGTGGTGGTGCTGCGGGGCGGCAAAGAAGTCCGCCACGGCGGCCTGCTCAACCACCTCGCCCCGGTAGAAGACTGCCACGCGGTGGCTCATGTACCGTATGACGTTCATGTCGTGGGAGATCATCAGCAGGGACAACCCCCTGCTCCGGTGCAGCCTCAGCAAAAGGTCAAGGATCTTGCGCTGGGTCACGGAGTCCAGCGCCGAGGTGGCTTCGTCGCACACCAGGGCGGCCGGTTCCAGCAGCAGGGCACGGGCAATCGTGAGCCGCTGCAGCTGCCCGCCGGAGCACTGCCCGGGCCGCCGTTCCAGGACGGCAGGATCGAGCTCCACCTCGGACACCACCTGGTTGATGCGGTCCAGGCGCTCCTTGCTGACCGGGACGGCCTGCCGGAGCGGCGCTTCGAGGCTTGCGCGCAGTGTCATCCGGGGATCGAACACGTCATACGGTTCCTGGAATACCAGTTGGACGCCCATCCCCGGTGCCGTCGTTATCGTCCCGGAGTCCGGGGTGCCAAGACCCACCAGGAGGCGCGCCAGAGTGCTCTTTCCGGACCCCGACTGGCCCAGCACGCCCAGGATTTCACCCCGCCGCAGGGACAAGGAAACGTCCTTGAGGGCTGTAGTTGTCCTGCGGAACCCGGACGGGAAGGACTTGCTGACCCGGTCGAGGTCCAGGATGGCGGCGGGGGTGGGCCCGCCGGAAGGTACGGCGCTGCCCCCTGTCGGCCGGGCACGCCCGTCCAACGCGGACGCCTGCAGAAGCTCCCAGGTGCTGCAATGGGTTTGCGGTGATGTGAGGACGGTCCGCGTCGGACCTTCCTCCAGGATCCGGCCGTCCTTCATCAGGACTACACGGTCTGCGAACGCGGACACCGTGGGCAGGTCATGGGTGATGCACAGGACCCCCAACCCGTGGTTCCGCCGCTGCTGGTCCAGCAGCTCCAGGACCTGACGTTCCAGGACCTTGTCCAACGCGGAAGTGGGTTCATCAGCCAGGAGCAGTTCCGGCTGACCTGCCATCGCCACGGCCATCATGGCGCGCTGGGCCATCCCGCCGGACAACTGGTGCGGGTAAGCCCTGGCAATGTCCCGCGGCCGGTCGAAGCCGACGTCGGAAAGAAGCCGGAGGACCTCCGCCGCGGCTTCGCGGCCGCGGAGGCCGCGGTGCAGTCTGAGCGGCTCACGGATGTGGCGTTCCACGGTCATCCGTGGATTGAACATGCGCCTGGGCTGCTGGTGCAGCATGCCGATCCGGCCGCCGCGGACGCGGTTCAGCTCAGCCTCGCTGAGATCCCGCAGCTCGGTACCGCCCAGCCGGATGGACCCGGAACGGATGGAGACGTTGGCGGGGAGCAGCCCGGTGATGGATTGGGACGTTATGGTTTTGCCACTCCCCGAGGCCCCCACCAGGGCAACGAACTCACCCGGCTCCACCCGCAAATTGACTTCGTGCAGGATGCCGGGGGAGCCGCCGGCCGCCGGCAGGACTCCCGCGTTCAGCCCCTCGATGACCAGTCCGCTACGCATTGACGGGCACCGCCGTCGGGGTCACGGCCGCCGCGGTCCTGGAGGTGCGGAAGAGATGCTGGCCCAGCAGCGTCACGCTGAGCGCAACAGCGAAAATGACCAGCCCGGGGGCGAGGATGGTCAGCGGGGCGCGCGCGGCATAGGGCTGCGCGGCGGCCAGCATGGAGCCCCAGTCGGACTGCGGCGGCTGCACGCCCAGTCCCAGGTAGGACAGGGCGCCCACGTTGATCAGGAAGTGGCCGAACCTCAGCGTGGCCTGTCCCAGGAGCGGACCGGCCAGGTGCGGGATGATGTGCTTGAGCACAATGAACGACGGCGGACACTTCAGTACGTGTGCTGCTTCCACGAATCCCCGGGCTGAAACATCCATGGCCAGGGAGCGGGCAAGCCGTGCGAACGGTGTCCAGCCGGTCACGGTCAGGGCCAACAGCAAAGAGTGGTAGCCGGTGCCCAGCACTGCCACCAGGAAGAGCGCAACCACCATCTCCGGCATGGCGAGCAGCACATCGTTGGTGCGGGTGAGGAACTCATCCAGCCAGCCGCCGCGCCTGGCACTGAGCACGCCGACGGCGGTGCCCGCGAGAGCGGTGAGCACGGTAGCCAGCGCGGCAAGTGTCAGGGAGAAGCGGCCGCCGTCGAGCAGCCTGCTGAAGGTGTCCCTGCCCAGGTGGTCCGTCCCCAGCAGGTGGGCCCCGCTGGGCGCAGCAAGCCTTATGGCGAGGTTCTGTTCAGCGGGCGGGTACGGCGCCAGCCACGGTGACAAGGCCACAGCCAGCACGATGGCCGCAAGGACCGTGCACGTAATCCACAGATGGAAGGGGAGTCTACGCAACGGCGGACCTCATTCGGGGGTTGAGCAAGGTATGCACCAGGTCGGCGGCAGTGGTGAGCAGCACGGCAAGCGCCACCACTACCACTACGGCGCCCTGCGCCACGGGAATGTCGCTGTTGATCACGCCGTCGAACAGCAGCCGGCCCATCCCGGGTATGGAGAACATGACTTCCACGATCACCGAGCCGCCCAGCAGCCCGGCGAACCAGATGGCGACGGAAGTGGTGAGCGGCAGCAGGCCGTTGGGGATGACGTGCCGCATCATCGTTGCCGTCCTGGACATCCCGCGGCTCCGGGCGGCCGCCACGTGGTCGGAACCCAGGGACTGGAGCACTCCTTCCCGCACGGCTGAGGTGAAGAAGCTGGTGGGGCGCAGCGCCAGCACCGTGACCGGAAGCACCGCGGAAGAGGGGCCGCTCCAGCCCGCTGAGGGGAGGAAGGCAAGCTGGAGTGAGAAGACCAGGACCAGGAGTGGAGCCAACCAGTATTCGGGGATGGCAATGAATGCCTGGGTGACAGCGCTGATCCAGCGGTCCAGCGTGCGCCCTTCGTGAAGAGCCGCAGTGGCGCCAAGCACCAGGGATACCACGGCCGCCACCAGCAATGTCATGATGACGATGGAGACGGTGATGCCGAGCGCGGGCAGCACCTGGTCGATCACCGGGGTGCGGCTCGTGTGGGACAGCCCCATGTCCCCACCGGCCAGGTTCCCCAGCCACCCCAGGTACTGCTTCCAGAGGGGATCGTGGAGCCCCAATTCCGCGGAGAGCGCCTGCACGGATGAGTCGTCGATGACGTCCCCGGCCACCCGCGAACGGATGATTTTGCGCACAGGATCGCCCGGAGTGAGGTACGGGATGAGGAACACGACGAAGGACGCCAGAAGGACAGCGGTCACCAGGGCCGCTGTCCGTCGAGCAAGGAACCTGATCACGCGTGGATCCGATCCGGGGTCTTCAGGTCAGGCATCAGTATCAGGATGCAGGCTTGGCGGTCTGGGCCCGGAGGACGTAACGCGCCAGCGGATCCTGGGTGTGGCCCTGCAGGTTGGTGCGGACCGCGTCAATGGCCTGCTCGTTGACCAGCCAGACGTTGACTGCCTGGTCCTTCAGGATCCTGCCGGCCTGGGCGTAGAGTCCGTAGCGCTCGTCCGAGTCCGCCGTCGTGGAAGCTTTGGCGATGATCGCGTCGTACTCTTCGTTGCAGAAATGGCTGAGGTTGTACGTGCCGTCACAGGTGTAGTCGGCGGTGAGGAAACCGATGGGGTCGGCGATGTCGATCAGCCGGTTGCGCTGGCTGAGCACCATGTCGTAATTACCGGCGAGGAGATCGGGCTCGACGGCGGCGTATTCCTTGGTCTGGATGGTCACCGGAACGCCCACGGCCTTGAGGTTGTCCTGGATGACGGCTGCCACGTCGGCGAATTCCGCACGCTCGACGATGGCGATGATTTCCAGGGGACGGTCCGCGGAGTACCCGGCGTCGGCAAGCAGTTTCTTTGCGGCGTCCACGTCTTTGGCGGGAGCATCCTGGGTTCCGCCGGCCCAGGGTTCGGAGGGTGCAAACGGGCCGCTGGCGGGGACGGCGGCACCTTCGTAAACGCTGGCGGCGAGGGCGTCGAGGTCCAGCGCCGAGGTCACAGCCTTGCGGAAGTCCACCTTGTCGAAGGGGGCTTTGCCGTTGTTCATGTACAGCGTGGCCGTGCGGGGTGAGTCAGCCTTGAGGACCTTGACGTTGCTGTCGGATTCAAGGGCCGCCAGGCCGGAAACCGGGATGGACAGGGACACGTCGGCCTCGCCTGTCTGGACCTGGGTGGTGCGGGTGGCGCCGTCGGTCACAAACCGGACCTCGGCGCCGGCCAGCTGCACTTCCCCGCCCCAATAGTTTGCGTTGCGGTCAAGGGTCAGGGACTGCTTCGCCTTCTCGGACACCGGGGTGAAGGGACCGGTGCAGTGGCCGAAGGGGTTCACGTTGTTCCCTTCGAAGGCGGCCGGAGACAGGACGCCGGTGTTCACGCTGGCCAGGCGGTAGGGAACCAGCGGGCTTTCGGTGGGTGTGGTGACCCTGACGGTCCGCCCGTCGAGGGCTGTGACGCTGCTGACGACCTTGGGGTTGAAGGCCCTGGCGGGCACCGCAGCCTTGAGGACCCGCTGCAGGGACCCGACGACGGCGTCCGCGGTCAGCGGGGTACCGTCCTGAAATTCGACGCCCTCACGGATGGTGAAGTCCCACTCCATCGGAGATGACTGTTTCCACTCGGTGGCAAGCGACGGAACAATCTTGCCTTCGGCTTCGTCATAGCGGGTCAGGGTCTCCAGGCAGCCCGAGAGGGAAAGGATGTAGGCGGCGTCGCTTTCCAGGGCCCAGTTCGCCACTGGAGCCCTGAAATTGTCCACGACGATCCGCTGCTGCTTGTCCGCATCCTGCGTTGACTGGGCGGAGCTGTCGCCGGATCCGGTGAAGCCGCAACCGGTCAAGGCGAGGAGGGCTGCCAGTCCCGCAGAGACAGAGGCAGGCAGGGAGTAGCGCATATAACCACCTGGGTGAAGGAGGCCCGCGGCCGGGCGGGCTGATCGAACCGGGCCCTGTGGCCCGCCGATTAGTTTAGGCTTCCCTAAGTTCCAAACCAAACCGGGGCCCCGGCCGGGCTTAACCAAGTGACTTCGAGGCAGGAGTTCCGCAGGCCGGGGCGCGAAAGCCGGCGGGCAGCCAAAGCCCGTCGGGCCGGCGCATGTCGACGCCGGCCCGACGGGACTGGAGATGCGCTCCTGGGGAAGCGCTATTCGCCGGCCTGCGGAGCGGCGGGGAACCGGTCCCATGCCCGGTGGGACGCAAGCATTTCCTGGACGGCGGGAACCACGGCGTCCGGGCCCTCCCCGACCGTGATTCCGGGGGTGTCCCGGGTGATCCCGGCGGCTTCCAGCGCCCCGGAGCCGGCTCCCCACGCACCGATGGCCTTGGCATGCCGGTACGCCTCGGACAGCATCAGGACGACGCGGGGGTCCACGCGCGTGGCCGGTTCGCCCGCTTTGGCGTCGCGGCCCTGTTCGGCATCAGCCGCTGGCGATCCGCCTGCTGCGACCAGGAGGGCGTCGAACTCGGTGGACCGGGCCGTCAGGTACGTCCGCTGCACCACGACCTCCTGGTTCGTGCCGGCGCCCAGGACGCCACCAGTCGGCGCGATGACCAGCGGGACAACGCCGGCAGCGTCGAGTGCCTCGCGGGCGGCACTGACCTCGGACAGGTCACTGGAGCTGTCGACGATGAGTCCCACCACCCTGCCCGCAACGGGCCAGGTCTTGCCGACCTGCGACAGCGCAGGGCTGGGCCCGGGATCGGGCACCTGGACCGTGGCTCCGGGTGCCGGCATCCCGAGTCCGATGGCGACGGCCGCGCAAAGACCGGCGTCGATGTTGGCCAACGCCATCAGCTGGCGTTCCCGTACCGCCGCTTCATAGCATTTGCCAAGCTCAAACGTGTAGGCCTGAATGACGTGGTCCTGCTCCACCGGGGTGAGGCTGCGGAAGAACAGCCGGGCCTGGCTGAAGTGATCGTCGAACGAGGCCGGGTTGCGGCGCTCCTTCACGCTGGCAGCAAGCTCCTCGGGCACGTCCACGAACGCTCCCATGTCGTGCCCTGCCAGGAAGGGGCAGCCACCGTCCAGGGAATTCGGGCGGTAGGGGGCAACTCCGCCGTGGACCGCCGTCTGGTGCATGCCGTCCCGGAGCATGTCGTTGACCGGAGCGTGCGGGCGGTTGATGGGGATCTGGGCGAAATTCGGGCCTCCGAGCCGCGAAATCTGCGTGTCCAGGTAGGAAAACAGCCGCACCTGGAGCAGGGGGTCGTTGGTGACGTCGATGCCCGGGACCAAGTGACCGGGGTGGAAGGCCACCTGCTCGGTCTCGGCGAAGTAGTTGGTCGGATTCGCGTTCAGGGTCATCAGTCCGATCGGCTGCACCGGGGCAAGTTCCTCCGGGACGAACTTGGTCGGGTCCAGAAGGTCGATGCCTTCGAACATCTGGTCTTCGGTGTCGGGGAAGGTCTGGACCCCGAGTTCCCACTCCGGGTAGGCGCCCGCCTCGATGGCATCAGCAAGGTCCCGACGGTGAAAGTCCGGATCCATGCCGTTGATGATCTGTGCTTCCTCCCAGACCAGGGAATGGACGCCCTGCTTCGGCTTCCAGTGGAACTTCACCAGGGTGGTGTTGCCTGCCTCGTCAGAGAGCCGGAACGTGTGGACGCCGAATCCTTCCATGGTCCGGTAGGAGCGGGGGATACCCCGGTCGGACATATTCCACATCGTGTGCGCCTGGGCTTCGGTGTGCAGCGACACAAAGTCCCAGAAGGTGTCATGGGCGCTTTGCGCCTGCGGAATTTCCCGGTCGGGATGGGGTTTGGCTGCATGCACGACGTCCGGGAACTTGATGCCGTCCTGGATGAAGAACACCGGGATGTTGTTGCCGACCAGGTCGTACGTTCCCTCATCCGTATAGAACTTGGTGGAGAAACCACGGGTGTCCCTGACGGCGTCTGCCGAACCCCGGGAGCCCAGCACCGTGGAGAACCTGACGAACACGGGCGTCTCAACGTCCGGTGCCAGGAAGCCGGCTTTGGTGATCCTGGACGCCGTTCCGTAAGAGCGGAAGACGCCGTGGGCACCGGCGCCGCGGGCGTGGACCACGCGTTCCGGGATGCGTTCGTGGTCGAAATGGGTGATCTTCTCCCGGAGGTGGTGGTCCTGCAGCAGGATGGGTCCGCGGGGCCCGGCCTTGAGGGAATGGTCAGTGTCGCCGACCCGCAGTCCCTGGGCTGTCGTGAGGTACTGGCCCGACTGCGCCCGCGAATTGGCCGGCTCGCCGGTGGGGCTTCCGGTGGGAGAGACTGCCTCGGGCCCCTGCTGGTCCGGTTTGGGCGCCAGCGGTTCACGGGCGGCCGTGGGTTCTTCAACGGTGGGAGGTTCGCTCGACGGAGCGCCGGGAATCATGATCTTGTCTTCGGCTGGCATGAATTTTCTCCTCGACATTGGCTGCCTTAGCCTCGAAACACCTAAAAGCTAAGCTTGCTTACTAACCCTAGGCGACCAATGCCGGCGTGCAAAGCTCCGGCCCGGGCGGTTCTTCCCTGGATCGTCCCGGGCCCGGGCATGTCGTGGGTCCGGAGCCCTAGAATGGCGCCAAGGCGTCACCCCTCAACGAACAGAAGGATAATGACCGTGAGCCATGACAACGTAACTCCGGCGGCCACTACAGCAGCCCGCACCTTGTTCCGCGCCGCGCTCGGCGGCGTGCTCGTCGCCCACGGGTCGCAGAAGCTCTTCGGCTGGTTTGGCGGCGGTGGCATCGAGGAGACCAGCAAAGGCATGGAGGCAATGGGCTTCCGCCCTGCAAAGACAAGTGCCATGCTGGCAGGGCTCGGAGAAGCAGGCGCCGGGCTGGCCCTGGCGCTGGGATTTGCCACGCCCGCAGCCGGAGCTGCCGCCGCCACCACCATGGGTGTCGCCGCCAGCGTCCATGCCCCGAATGGCTTCTTTGCCATGGACGGCGGCCTGGAGTACCCGGCCGTTCTTGGTCTCGCGGCCACGTCCTTTGCCATCGGCGGACCAGGACGGGTGTCGCTGGACGCCGCAACCGGTCACGTCCTGGACAGGCCGTGGATGCGCGCAGTGGCCGTCAGTGTCATCCCGGTAGCCATTGGTATCCAGGTTTACCGCCGGAGGAAGGCGCTGGCTGAAGACAACACGACGACGTCGGAAGCCGCACCCGCCTAAGGCAGGTTAGGCCTCCAAGGCTCGAGCTGGTGCGCGAGCCACACCTGCTGCGGATTGAGGGAGCGCACCAGCTGTTGTCCCTCGGTGCGGGGGTTGTCGAGGTCGTCAAACCACACAGCAGTGTCTCCGGCGATGACCGTCGGCCCGTGGGGCCCCTCAACGACGACGATCTGTGAACCCGGGGTGTGTCCAGGTGCGGGCAGGAGCCGCACGCCCGGAAGCACCTCGAATTCGCCGTCCACTGGAACATAGTTCATCCCCGGCGGGTCCACCCACTCGGGAATGGTGTAGTCCTCTTGGGTGCGGGCGTCGTTGAGTTCCCGGCGCTGGACATAGGCGGGCTTGCCCGCGAAGAGGTGGTTGCCGCCGCAATGGTCGAAGTGCAGGTGCGTGTTGACCACGATGTCGACGCTTCCGATGTCGAAACCTTGGTCCTTCAGCGGTGACAGGCTCGGGTCCATGTCGGCCACCGCAGGGTGGAGCGCGGTGAAGCCGGTGTCCACCAGGATCCGCCCGGCAGGGTGGTCCACGACGTGCACGCAGACCGGCATCACGTGTCCGTCCGGCCGCAGTTCGGCCACGCGAAGTGCGGTGACGTGAATTCCGGCTGCTGTGTTCACTGTGCCTCAACTCCAGACGTTGTGCCGCTTTGGCTTCCTGGTGCGCCTGCGGGTTTGGGGGGCAACGGGGATATCCACGCGACGCCGCCGTCCTGCTGACCTGCAACACCATGCCATGCTCCGACGCCGGCGTCGAGCTTTCCGCCGGGTTTCCCGGTTGCGTTGCGGCCGGGGGAGCGGTGGCCTGAGCGTGAGGTCAGGTACGGCATAAATTTTGAGAATCGATGTCGATCCGGGCTTTCTTTGTGCGTCGTAGTGGTGAAAAGCCGTAGGCAACGGCAAGAGGGAGCGCACCATGTCCCAATATTTGCCCGACCCGGAATCCTTCAGGAACAGCGGGATGCTCAGCCCAGGCCGGAGTCCGAAACAAGCTGGGCGCGCCCTTCATCCAGCCGGTAGGCGACCCCGACAACCGCCGTGGACCCGTCATGCACGGCCGCGGCGATGACCGGGGAGCTTTCCAGCAGCCGCCCGGCAGTCTCCCGGGCGTGGTCCACCACCATGTCATTGATCCCGGTCCTGCCCTCGCGCAGCGACACCAGGACCGACGGCGTAATCCGTTCAACCAGGTCCCGGATGAAGCGCTGCGGCATGTCTCCCGTTTCGAGCGCTTCCTTCGTTGCCGTGACCGCTCCGCAGTTGTCGTGTCCCAGGACGACGATCAGCGGGACACCCAGGATCGAGACGCCATACTCCAAGGACCCCAGGACGGAGTCGTCCAGCACGTGTCCGGCAGTGCGGACCACAAAGACATCCCCGAGTCCGACGTCGAAAATGATCTCGGCGGCGAGGCGTGAGTCGGAGCAGCCGAAGATCACAGCGAAGGGGTGCTGAACCGACACCAGGTCGTGCCGCCGTTCTGCACCCTGGTTCGGGTGGCGGGCGTTTCCTGCGACAAAGCGCTCGTTGCCCTGGACGAGGCGCTGCCAGGCCTCGGCCGGGCTGATGCTGGTGCTCACCCTGCCTACCCTAGGGCAAGCTCCACGAAGGGTGGACGCTGCCACGGACGTTCAAACCGTCAGCTGTCTTGGGCAAAAATCGTCCATGAGGCCTCATGGGTGCCGCCCGGCCCAAGCCGGTGCACATCCGTCCCGCTGTTGAAGGCGTCCGGCGGGCAGGTCATGGGTTCAACCGCCAGCCCAAGCCGGCTGCGCTCGGGCGCCTTCTTGTCCGCGGTGTGGATCTGTACCCAGGGGCAGGAGCGGTCCCACGCCATGCCCACGGCGGTGCCGCCGGGGTCGCGGACCACCATCTGCGCCCGGCCGTCGCCGTCAAAGCCGATGCCGGTGAAGGCGTGGTCGATTTCCGTGGTGCCGATGACGCGTCCGCCGCGGAAGTCGAACCCATGGTTGTCGACGTCCCGGACGTTGCGGGGGAGGAGCCTGTCGGCAGTCACTTCGAGGAAGGCCCCTGCCGGAAGTTCCAGCGACCATTCGTCCAGGGGCGCCGGACCTGCCAGCAGGTACGGGTGGGGACACACGCCGTAAGGCGCCGAGGTGGTTCCCGCGTTCATTGCCGAAACCCGACTGTCCAAGCCTGCGCTCGAGAGCCTGTAGTCCGCCCGCAGGGAAAGGCGGTGGGGGTAGCCGGGGACAGGCTCCAGGGTGACGGCCAATGAAACCGACGAGGCGTGGTGCTCCACGACCCTCCAGTCCAGCGGAAAGGCCAGCCCGTGGAGGGCACAGTTCCTTTCGGTTTCATTGACGGGTATCTGGTATTGGTTCCCGTCGAAGGCGTACCTGCCGTCGGCGATCCTGTTGGGCCACGGCGCGGCAATGATGCCCGGTAATCCGGAATCGGTCCGCCTTCGGGGAAAGGGACCACCAGGTCCCGTCCCCGGTACCTCAGCTCCCGCAGTGCACCGGCACGGGCTGTGATGACGGCGGTATAGTCGCCGGCGCTGATCCGGTATTCGGTCACAGGCCGCCGGCCAGCCTGTAGTAGGCGGCGTTCCAGTTCAGTTCCTTCTTGAACTGGCGGATGGTGGTGCCTTGATCGATGGTGAGCAGTTCGGTTTTGGCGATGTCGGCGAAGTCCTCGAACACGTCCATGCCCACCTGCGTGGAGAGCACGGTGTGGTGCGCGGCGCCGGCGGTGAGCCAGGCGGCCGCGGAGGTGGCGAAGTCCGGCTTCGGTTCCCACAGGGCGCGGGCCACGGGAAGGTTGGGCAGCGGCCGGTCCAGGGGGATGACGTCGACGGCGTTGGCCACCAGGCGGAAACGGTCCCGCATGTCGGAGAGGGCGACGACGACGCCCGGGGAAGCGTCGGCGTCGAACACCAAACGGACGGGGTCTTCCTTCCCGCCGATGCCGAGCGGGTGGATTTCCAGCCGCGGCTTGGTTGCGGTGAGGGAGGGACAGACCTCGAGCATGTGTGCGCCGAGGATCTTCTCGGCCCCCGGCTCGAGGTGGTAGGTGTAGTCCTCCATCAGGGAGGCGCCGCCGGGCAGGCCTGCGCCCATGACCTTTGCGGCGCGTACCAGGATGGCGGTTTTCCAGTCGCCTTCGGCGCCGAAGCCGTAGCCGGCGGCCATGAGCCGCTGCACGGCCAGGCCGGGGAGCTGCCGGAGCGCACCGAGGTCCTCGAAGGAGGTGGTGAACGCGGCGGACCCGTTCGCTTCGAGGAAGGACAGAAGCCCGAGTTCGATCCGGGCACCGTACCGCAGCGATTCGTGCCGGGCCGCGCCTGCGCGGAGCTCCGGCGCCACGTCGTAGAGGTCCTCGTACTCCGCAACGAGGGCGTCGACGTCGGCCTCTGCGGCGCCGTGCACGGCGTCGGCGAGCTCGTTGACGGACCAGGTGTTGACCGCGACGCCGAAGCGCAGCTCGGCCTCGGTCTTGTCACCTTCGGTGACGGCGACGTTGCGCATGTTGTCGCCGAAGCGGGTCAGCTTCAGAGTGCGGACGGCGGCCCAGCCGGCGGCGGCGCGCTGCCACGAGCCCACCTGGCGCCCGACCTCGGGGTTGGAGACGTGCCCGACGACGGTCTTCCGTGCGATGCCCAGCCGGGACTGGATGTAGCCGAACTCGCGGTCGCCGTGCGCGGCCTGGTTGAGGTTCATGAATTCGAAGTCGATGTCCGCCCAGGGCAGGTCCCGGTTGGCCTGCGTGTGCAGATGCAGCAGGGGCTTGCGGAGCAGGTCCAGGCCCTGGATCCACATCTTGGCCGGGCTGAACGTGTGCATCCAGGCCGTCACGCCGATGACGGAATCATCCGAGTTGGCCTCCAGGGCGGTGCGGCGGATGGCGTCGGAGTCGGTCAGGACCGGCTTCCACACGATCCGCACCGGAACGTCCGCGGCGGCATTGAGCCGCTCCGCGATCTCCTGCGACTGCGCGGCGACCTGCTTGAGGACGTCCTCGCCATAGAGGTGCTGGCTGCCGGTAAGGAACCAGACCTCGTAGCCGTCGAGGGAGGTGTTTGCTGCGGTGCTCATGGGTGTCTCCTGGGGAAGTCGGGTGCTGGCGGCGGGGCTACTGGCCGTAGACGTTCTGGTAGCGGGCGTACAGGGAGTCGATGTGGGCCTGGTCGATGGTTAGAGGGTCGCCAAGCTGCCGGGAAATGTGGACCGTCCGTGCCACTTCCTCACACATCACGGCGGCCTTCACAGCGGACTTGGCGTCCTTGCCAATGGTGAACGGGCCGTGGTTCTGCATCAGAACAGCCGGTGAGTTGGAATTCTTCAGGGTTTCGACGATGCCCTGGCCGATCGAGTCATCACCGATCAGGGCGAACGGTCCCACCGGGATGGACCCGCCAAACTCGTCGCTCATCATGGTCAGCACGCAGGGGATCGCTTCGCCGCGCGCCGCCCACGCCGTGGCGTAGGTCGAATGCGTGTGCACCACGCCGCCCACCTCCGGCATATGGCGGTACACATACGCGTGCGCTGCCGTGTCCGACGACGGCGACAGCGCCGGGTTGCCCCACTCGCCGCCGTGGTTTCCCGGCACGGGCGCGCCCAAAAGGTCGGTAACCACCATCTGCTCCGGCGTCAGGTCCTGGTAGGAGACGCCGGACGGTTTGATGACCATGAGGTCGTGGCCGGGAACACGGGCCGACACGTTGCCGGCTGTCCACACCACGAGCCCATAACGGGTCAGTTCGGTGTGCAGGGCACAGACCTCTTCCCGCACCCGGGCAACAGCTGCCGTGGTGGTGCTGTTGCAGGACAGGGACTTCACGGGGACCTCCGGGGGCAGAACGGCTCGGGTTTGAATAGATTGTGAACGCTAACAAGATTGTGTGTCAATATGGACCAGACTGTTGGAACCGCTACCAGGAGAGCCATCCCATGGACCAACTACGCCGCCAGATCAGCGACGGCCGCACCGCTTTGGGGATCGAACTTGGGTCCACCAGGATCAAGGCATGCCTGGTCGGGGAGGACCCGTCCAGCGTCCTGGCCGTTGGGACCCATGACTGGGAAAACAGCTACGCGGACCACTTGTGGACCTACCCCCTGGAGGAGGTCTGGGCCGGCGTGCAGGCCGCCTACGCGGACCTGGCTTCCGACGTGGAACAACGCTTCGGCGTGCGTCCCGAACGGTACGGCGCCATCGGCGTCTCCGCCATGATGCACGGTTACCTCGCGTTCGGCGCCGCGGGGGAGCTGCTGGTGCCCTTCCGGACCTGGCGCAACACCAACACCGGGCCCGCCGCCGCGGAACTGACCGGGCTCTTTGGCCGGAACATTCCGCTCCGCTGGTCCATCGCGCACCTGCACCAGGCTGTCCTGGACCACGAGCCGCATGTGCCGGCCGTCCGGTCCATCACCACGCTGGCCGGTTATGTGCACCGGCAGCTGACCGGACGCAACGTGCTGGGCGTCGGCGATGCCTCCGGGATGTTCCCCATCGACTCCAGCACGGGAACGTACGACGCCGAACTGGTGGCGAAATATGACCACGTTCTTGCAAGCCATGGAACCGTCCCCGGCAGAACTCTGGATATGTTGCCGCAGGTTTTGGCGGCCGGGCAACATGCCGGGGAACTGTCCGCGGAAGGAGCCGCTCTCCTGGACCCCACGGGCACCCTGCAGCCCGGTGCGGTGTTCTGCCCGCCCGAAGGCGACGCCGGAACAGGCATGGTGGCCACGTGCTCCGTTGCGCCCCGCACCGGAAACGTCAGCGCAGGGACAAGCATTTTCGCCATGGCGGTGCTGGAAACCCCGCTCAAGCGTGCACACCACGAAATCGACCTGGTGACGACGCCCGCCGGAGATCCCGTGGCCATGGTGCACTGCAACAACGGAGCCAGCGAGCTGGCCGCCTGGGCCGGCCTGTTCACACGTTTTGCCGAGGCTGCCGGAACCCCCGCCGGGCAGGACACGGTCTTCAGCACACTGTTCCAGGAGGCGCTTGACGGTGCTGCCGACGCCGGCGGCCTGCTGGCGTACAACCACCTGGCGGGTGAACCCATCGCCGGGCTTACCGAGGGCAGGCCCCTGGTCATGCGCACCCCCGGCAGCAGCTTCACGCTGGGGAACTTCATGCGCGCCCAGCTCTACGGGGTCTTCGGAACCCTTTCCCTGGGAATGAACGTGCTGGCAGAAGAAGGCGTTGAACTGGACCGGATGTTTGCGCACGGCGGATTGTTCAGGACCGCGGGTGTTGCCCAGAGATTCCTCGCCGGAGCCCTGGCCGCCCCCGTCTCCGTGGCGGCGTCCGCCTCCGAAGGTGGTGCGTGGGGGATTGCCGTACTGGCCTCCTTCGTGAAGGAGAGCGCTTCCGGTGGCACCACCGACCTGGACGGCTACCTTCGCCGGCGGGTGTTCGACGGTGCGGCGTTCCAGACCGTACAGCCCGATCCACGGGACGTAGCCGGTTTTGCCGCGTACCTGGCGGACTACCGCAGCGGCCTCGCCGTCCAGCGGACCGCCGTCGAGGTCCTCCCGTAGCCGGACCGCATCCACGCAGCAGCGGTCTCCAGTCGCCACCCCTCCACAACCGTCTGCTGTGACGGGCACCATGTGCACGCCTGCCCCGATTGCCCTGCGGCGGAAGCTAGCGTGGGATGGTTTGCCGCGCTGAAAGGGACCATGAAGAACACCAGAACCGCCCACGGGTCCCTCGCTGCCGTTGCTGCCCTGCTGCTGGGGGCGTCACTCACCGGCTGCGACCCCGTCGCCAACGCCCTCGAGGGCATCAGCCCCGTCCCGGGCGGCGCCGCGGACGTTCCCGCGTCAGGCCAGGGTGCAGACCGGGCGCTCAGGCAGCTGGACGACCTTCCCGTGAAGGGACGGGCACCTAAGACCGGCTACAGCCGCCAGGAGTTCGGGCCGGCGTGGTCGGATACGGACCACAACGGCTGCGACACCCGCAACGACATCCTGGCCAGGGACCTCGCCAACGAGACCTTCAAACCAGGGACGAACAACTGCGTTGTTGCCTCAGGGACGCTGGCGGACCGGTACACGGGCACCACGATCCGGTTTGTCCGCGGCGAGGGGACCAGCTCGCAGGTGCAGATTGACCACATCGTCCCGCTCTCCGACGCGTGGCAAAAGGGTGCCCAGCAGCTGACCGCGGACCAGCGCAAGGAACTGGCCAATGATCCGCTGAACCTGATGGCCGCCGACGGCCCCACGAACAGTGCCAAGGGCGACAAAGACGCCGCCACATGGCTGCCGCCGAACAAGCCGTTCCGGTGCGAATACGTGTCCCGGCAGGTGGAGGTCAAGGCCAAGTACCGGTTGTGGGTCACCAAGGCCGAGCACGACGCCATCGCCGGTATCCTGGCCGGCTGCGGTTAGCGGACCACCCGTTCACTCTTCTCTGCCGGCCAGTCCGGTGCTGCCCAGCTGGGGGCTACCCGATGATGGGCCTCTCCTCCGGCAGCGTGAAGAGCCGGGGCCGCGATGAGAGCGCAAGGGCTGAAGCCACCGTGATGGTGCCGATACGGCCGCTGAACATCAGGGCCATGAGGACCCACTGCGCATCGGCGGGCAGCTGGGGCGTGATGCCCGTGCTGAGGCCGACCGTTGCGAACGCGGAAATGCTTTCGAACAGTACTTTTTCGAGGCCGAAATCCGTAAACATCAGCAGCAGCAGCGTCCCCGCGATGACAGCCGCGACGCCGAGCAGCGCAACGGAAAGGGCCTGGCGCTGCGACGAGGAACTGATGCTGCGGTGGGCAATGGTGACATACTCGCGGCCGCGGACCTCGTTCCAGATGGCGAAGCCGAGCACCAGGAAGGTGGTGACCTTGATGCCGCCGGCCGTACCGGCGCTGCCGCCGCCGATGAACATCAGGATGTTGGTGACCATGAGGGTTTCCGGAGACGCCGCGCCGTAGTCGATGCTGTTGAAGCCCGCAGTCCGGGGAAAGACGGTACCTGCCAACGCCGCCAGGAGTTTGCCGCCCGTGGACATCGGGGCCAGGGTTTCTTCCCTGTTCCATTCAAACGCGGCAAACAATACCGCCCCGGCAACGAGCAGGAGCAGCGAGCCATAAACGGTCAGGCGCAGGTGCACCGTCCATTCCCTGGGCCTGATCCGTGACGTGAACAGGGCGATGAGCACCGGGAAGCCCAGGCCCCCGGCCGTGATGGCGGCGCAGATCGGGACGATGATCCAGGGGTCGGAGGCGAAGTCCATGAGGTTGCGGCTGTAGAGCGCGAAGCCTGCGTTGTTGAACGCTGAGATGGCGTGAAAGGCGCCGTGCCAGAGCGCGGTGCCCGGGTCGTCGTCGTAGGCGGTCCAGAAGCGGGCCGCGAGCACGGCTGCCGTGGCTGCCTCGAAGAGAACCATGATCCGGGCAACGCTGAAGAGAACCGAACGGACGTCGCCATAGTTCAACGTATGGGTTTCCGATTGGGCCAGCAGCTGCCCGCGCACGCCGATGGTCTTCCGGACCAGGAGGGCAAGCAGCGTGGCAAGCGTCATGATCCCAAAACCGCCCACCTGGATGAGTCCCAGGATGACCGCCTGGCCGAACGGGGTCCAGTACGTCGCCGTGTCAACGGTGGCAAGACCGGTGACGCACACTGCGGACACGGAGGTGAACAGTGCCGGCATCAGCGGCTCAGGGCCCGGGACGGCGCGGGCCGCCGGCAGCGCCAGAAGCAAGGCGCCCAGGAGGATAACGGCCAGGAACCCCAAGGGGACCAGGCGCACGGGATGGAGCAGCACGCGGACCAGGGTGTTCGTTTCCCGGCGGCGGTCCGGACGGTTGCCGGGCCCGCTGCGCCGGACCGTTGCGGCCCGCGACGGCGCCGAGTCCCCGGCTGGGACGGACGCCTGCCGCTGCCCGAAGGACTCCTTGGCAAGGGGCCTGCTGAGCCTCTTCATCCTGCGCCTCCCGTCCGGCAAGGCCGCTGCACGCGGCCAGAACACTTCACAGGAATCCACTGTGGGGTGCCGTTGACGCGAATGCACCAGCCACGGCCCGGTCAGGGGCAATCCTTAACGAAATCCATACGCGGGCCCCTCGGATCCCGGACGGGATGGTTTGATGGGTCAGTGCTCCGTGTAAAACGCTTCGTGGTCTTCGCCGTGACCGTTGTCATCGCCAGCGCGGCACTCTCCTTCTGGGTCATCCCGCAAACGGGCCAGGAATCCCGCGGGGCACTGGTGCCGCCGCCGCTGGCCTCAGTGAGGTCCGCCTCTGGTGCCGGAGGCATCACCACAGCGGTCAACGTGACGCGGAACCCGGACGCCGAGTGGCTGATTGAAGCAAGCGGGCACACAGGCATCCCGGAAAGAGCGCTCCGCGCCTACGTTGCCGCGGTCACGGCAGCCCATGATTCATCTCCGCAGTGCGGGATCGGCTGGAACACCCTGGCAGCCATCGGGTCTGTTGAGTCGGACCACGGCAGGCACGGCGGCGGCAGCCTCAACGTTGCAGGCCAAGCCACCGGCCAGGTGGTGGGGCCGAGCCTGGACGGCGCCGGTTTCGCCGCCATCAAGGACACCGACGGGGGCGTCCTCGACGGCGACGCAGAGTGGGACCACGCGGTCGGCCCGATGCAGTTCATCCCGTCCACCTGGGACCTTGCAGGCCGGGACGGCAACGGGGACGGCGTGGCTGATCCCTTCAACATCGACGACGCCGCGCTCAGCGCCGCGGGCTACCTGTGCGCCCGCGGCGGGGACCTCACCACCTCCCGGGGGTGGACGGCCGCCATTTACGCCTACAACCAGTCGGACGCCTACCTGCAGGAGGTCAGGCAGCGGGCCGTCCGCTATGCCCGGGAGACCGGCACCGGGGGATGAGCTAGGCCAGCTCCGCCCGGATCTGTGCTGCCACGCGTTCGGCCTCAGCATAGGCGCCGTGGGTGCCGGCGGTTTCGGAGGTGTAGTCGCCCGCGAAATGCAGGGAACCAACCGGGCGCTGCAGGTCCGGCAGGGCAGCTGCACGTTCGGGGCTGAGCAGGGCGAAGCAGTGCTGCCAGGTTTGGGCATGCACACCTAGCACGCGGCCCCGCAACCGGGGCGCCACGGCGTAGAAATGCTCCATCCATTCGGCCACCCGCTCCTTGTCGTCGCCGAATCCGGGCAGGTAGCCGGAGGAGTTTCCGTAGCAGGTGAGCTGCAGGAGGTTGCGGCCTGCCCCGTCCATGACCCCGCCCGGGACGGGATTGATGATGGCGTCAAACGGCAGGCCCACGGTCACGATAAACGCCCAGTCCCTGAATTCTGGAAGCCCGTCGATGTCGGCAACGATGTTCAGGGTGGTGCTTCCCGGGCTGGCCACCTTTGCCAGCGCCGCCTGCTTCCATCCGGGCAGGCCGGGCACCAGACCGGAAACCACCGGACCGGGAACTGCCAGGACCACATGCTGTGCCGTCAGTTGCTGGTCGCCCCCGGCGCCGGTTACGGATACCCGGTAAACGCCCTGGTCTTCGAGCAGTGTCACGCCGGTTGCCCGGGTGTTGCAGTGGACGCTCCCGGCGGGAAGGTGGCGAAGGAGGGCCCGCGGAATCGCCTGCATGCCGTCCACGGCGAACAGGCGGTTGTTCTTCTCCCGTGCCAGGTAGCTGGCGAAATAGCGCATGGCGTACTTGGCTGACAGGTTCGCCGGGTCGCCCACCGCGCCGCCCCGGATCGCCGTGGTGATGATCTGCCGGACGCCAGGTTGCAGGTCGGCAATTCTTTCAGCCACGGTTTCGCCGGACAGCCTGTCGAGGTCACCGGCCGAGGTCACGCCACCGACGTAATCACGGTATTCGGCAAGGGAAGCCTCGATGAACTTGCCCAGCTCCGTTTTCCCGGATTCGGTCAGGTCCAAACCGGCCACCACATCCTCGTTGGCCCGCGCCACCACCGTCTGTCCGTTCAGGTGGATGCCGTAGGTTTCGGGAAGGAACGGAACGGTCCTGATCCCCAGCTCGTGGACCAGCTCTTCAGTCTTGGTGCCCCGGTAAACGAACATGGCGCCGGAGTTCGCCGGGGTACCGGCCAGCTGCACGGTGCGGGAACGTCCGCCGACGTCGGGCCCGGACTCCAGGACCCGGACGTCAAGGTCCGTGTCCCGCAAGTGGTAGGCGGTGGCGAGCCCGGCGGCGCCGCCGCCAACAATAATCACGTCATGCACAGAGGACTCCCTGTCGAAGGCGGGTTAGACGGCGTCATAGGTGTTGGCGATGTAGACGTCACATGTCGCGTTGTGGGCCACGCTGTTGGCGACGCTGCCCAGGACGCGTCCAATGCCGTGCATCCTGCGGTTGCCCACCACAATGATCCTGGCTTCCTTGCTGATGGCTTCCCGGATCAGCGCGTCGGCCGGCCTGCCGCGGGCCGCGGCGTAGGTGATGGCAATATCGCCTCCGAGAGTGTCCGCCACTGACCGGGCCACGCGTTAGGCCTTGTCGGCATCAGAAACCAGCCACTGGTTGCTGCCGCTGCCGAACCGTTCGGTACGGTCACTGTCGAAGGCAGTCACGACGTGGAGGGTCGCCCCCAGCGCCGCGGCCAGGTCCCTGGCAGTTTCGGCAGCCTTGCGGGCTGTCCCGCTCCCGTCAACGCCCACCACTACGGTTCCGCTCATCTGCATGCTCCTTTGCTTGCCTGGAAATCCGGACATCGTCAGCGTCCGGGCTGGTAAGGGCAGTGCGGCGCCGGACCGGACGTCGGGCGCCGCGCTGCAAAATGACGACGGCGTCAGAGCTCGCTGGGTGCCCCGGGCTCGCCCACGGAGGGGTCGACTCCGTACTTCTCCAGGATCTTCTTGATGGTGCCGTCTTCACGGAGCTTCTGGATGTCCTCGTCCAATGCCTTGCCGAGGGCGTCGTTGTCCAGTGCCGACGGGAGCATCACCTGGCCCACGGCGGCGAACTGCGGGACGTTCGGGTTGGGCTTGACGTCGATCACTTGGGCGCCTTCGATGGGGGCATCCTTGAAGCGGTACTTGGCGGAGGCCGCGGAGGCCACCAGGGCGTCGATGCGCCCGGCCTTCAGGTCGGCGTAGATGGATTCGTCGTCCTGGTAGATCTTGAACTTGTCGCCGAGCCACTTGGACATGCTGTCGTTCCAGAGGTTGCCGGCCACGGAGCCGACCACCTTGCCCTCAAGGTCATCACTGGTGATGCCCTTGGTGGAAACGATGGCCTGCGGGTCGCTCCACAGCGGCGTGCTCATGTAGACGATCTTGGTGCGTTCCTTGGTGCGCAGCCAGTTGCCGGACCCGATGTCCACGCGTTTGGTCTGTACGGAGGGGATAACAGCGCCGGCGCCCCCTGACGTGCTGACCGTAACCTTGAGGCATTCCAGCTTCGCAATTTCCGCGATCAAGTCGCCTTCCATCCCGGTGACACTGTCGCCGTCGAGAATGGTGGCCGGGGCGTAGTCGTAACTGGCCACCGTGAGTTCGCCGTCGTTCAGTGTCTTGAGCCCTTCGTGGGCAGGCTTGCAGTCGGAGGAGGTGCCTGCGCTGTCGCTGCCGCCGCATGCGGCGAGGGAGATGGCGAGCAGGCCGGCGGCGGTGCCGGCTGAAAGTGCGCGCGCGAGGGTACGGGTGGGTCGCATGGTGTTTTCCTTTGTTGTGGATGGGCGGACAGCCCGGGGGTTGGTGGAACGGGGAGATTCAGTTGCGCTGCAGGTGGCGGCCCAGGCGCATCTCGAGGACTCGGACCAGGCCCAGGAAGACCAGGGTCAGGGATCCGTAAATGACCGCGGTGAGCACGTAGACGCTCAGGTACTCGAAGGTGATGGAGCCGATTTCGAACGCTTTGGACATCAGTTCCGGCACAGCGATCACAAAGGCCAGGGCGCTGCCCTGGAAGATCAGCACGGCCAGGCCGGCCAGCGGCGGCGTGGAGATCCGCAAGGCCTGGGGCAGGATGATCATCCGGAACCCGGTCCAGCCGCGCAGGCCGGACGTGAGGGCCGCTTCCTTCTGGCCCAGCGGCACGGCCGCGAGCCCTGCCCTGAAGTACTCGGATGCGTAGGCGCCGGTGTTCCAGCTCAACGCGATGACCGCCGTCGTGAATGACGTCAGCGTGATGCCGGCGTCGGGCAGGCTGAAGTACATCAGGTAGAGCAGCACCAGGGCCGGCAGGCCGCGCCCGATCTCCACGAAGAAGAACGAGACCCACTGCAGCGGCAGCAGCTTGGCGGAGGCCATCACGGCGAACAGCAGGCCTAGCGGGAAGCCGAAGAGCAGTGACAGGCCGGTCAGTTGGAGGCTTACCAGCAGTCCCGGGCCGAGGCTCGGCAGCCAATCAAGCCATTGGGTGATCACGTCCATCACGCCACTCCGATCTTCCGGCGCAGGGTCAGGTCGACCCGCCGCGCGATGAGTGCGACCACCAGGCTGATCGCGATGTAGAGGACGCCGGCGACGACGAAGGACAACAGCCCTTCGTGGGTCTGCTTGGCGCTCTGCTGGGCGTAATAGGTGATTTCACGGACGCCGATGGTGGAGGCCAGCGCTGAGTCTTTGAGGAGGCCGATCCCGTAGGTGGCGATGGCCGGCAGTGCGACCCGGAACGCCTGCGGGGTGATGATGTGTCCCACGGTCGTGACGGCGGACAGGCCCAGCGCGTGGGCGGCCTCCCGCTGGCCGTCGGGGATGCTGAGCAGGCCGGAGCGGTAGATCTCGGCCATGAAGGCCGAGGCGATGATGGAGAAGCCGATGATGGCGGCCTGGATGGTGGTCAGTTTCAGGGCGAACTGGGGGAGGCCGAAGTAGATCAGGAACAGCCAGGTAATCGGCGGGATCACCCTGACGATGTTGATGTACAGGGTGGCGATGCCGCGGATGATGGCGACGGGGGAGCGGGCGGCGCCGACCAGCACCAGGCCGATGAGCCCGCCGATGACCAGGGACGCCGCGGTCACGTACAGCGTCAGCCCGACGCCCTGCGCGATCGAGGAGAGGAGTTGTGTGATCATGGCTGGGTCACCGGTCCAGGACGGCCTTGAGGAACTGCCGGGTGCGTTCGTTCTGCGGTTCTGACATGACCTGCTCGCTGGGGCCGATTTCCAGGACGCCGCCGTTGCCCATCACCATGATCCGGTTGGAGACATCGCGGGCAAAGTGCATTTCGTGGGTCACCACCAGCATGGTCATGCCCTCGTCCGCCAGGTCCCGCATCACCGCGAGGACTTCCAGGCCAATCTCGGGATCCAGCGCGGACGTGGGTTCGTCGAAGAGCATGACCTTCGGGGACAGCGCCAGCGCCCGGGCGATGGCGATGCGCTGCTGCTGGCCGCCGGAGAGGCGCGCCGGGTAGGCCTTGGCCTTGTCCGGGAGTCCTACTTGCTTCAGCAGTTTGTTCGCCACTTCCTCGGCCTGTTCCTTGGACGAACCGAGGACTTTGCGCTGGGGCAGGGTGATGTTTTCCATCACTGTCAGGTGCGGGAACAGGTTGAAGCTTTGGAACACCATGCCGGTGACCCGCCGGAGGTGGTCCAGGCTGGCTTTGTCCGGCAGTTTGCCGCCGGCCACCACGTGGGCGCCGCCGATGGAGATTTCGCCTTCGGTGGGAATTTCCAGGTAGTTCAGGCAGCGCAGGAACGTGCTCTTGCCCGCCCCGGATGGTCCGATGATCGAGACAACCTCGCCCTCGTTCATCGACAGATTCACGTCCGACAGGACGCGGGCAGCGCCGTAGCTCTTGCCGAGCCCGGAGACCACCACCTCACCGGACAGCGCCGTGGGTGGAGCTTTCGTGCCGAAACTTAGGCCCATGGTTCTTTTCTTTCTGGTAGCGGACGCATCAACCTGAGATCTGCCCGCCGGCGGTACCGTGCCAAGGCCGGGGCCGCGTGCCTGCTCAGTGGTTCTTAGTGCCTGCACCCGGTGTGCTGTGCCTCACAACCGATGTGCTGCACGTCACTCTATTCGGCAAAGTGCGCGCTGTCTAGATATGTGATCACAGATCACGAAAATATTTCACGACACAAGGCGACGTGCCGCCCCAAATTGGTCCAACCAATCCCTTGACCACCGACATCCGCGGCGGATAGACTCAGTACATTGGTTCAACCAATTAGGAGATATCGTGGCAAAGGATCTGGCCGGCCTTGTTGAGTCGCTGATCAGCGAAGCAAGCAGCGAGGAGTCCACGGGACGCCTTCGGCTACCCGCCGAACGGACCCTGGGCGCGTCACTGGACCTGAGCCGCGGAATGCTTCGGGAACAGCTGGCAACGCTGGAGCTGCTCGGCTTCATTGATCGGACGCAGGGCAGGGGAACCTACCTGGAAGCGCCTGACTCCGGGTTCATCCAGTTGTACTTCCGCCTGGCGCTCCGGCTCGGCCACATCAGCGCCGCACAGTTCACCCAGGCGCGGGAAATGCTGGAAATTGCGGTGGTGGAACAGGCTGCCGTGATGGCAACACCCGCCGAGGTGGCAACCCTCCGCAGCCATATCGACAGGATGGTGGAGGCGACATCCCGCGGCGACGTGGACAAGGCCATCACGGCGGACTTCGACTTTCACCGAGGACTGTTCGAACTCGTTGACAACCCTATTTTCAATTTCCTGCAGGACGGCCTGCGGGACGTCCTGCGCGACGTGGTGGCCGAACGCCGCCGGAAGGCGCTGGCTGTAGTGGAAACCACCAGCGATTTCATCACCGACCAGGTCCACTACGGAATTACGGACGCGCTGGCCAAGAACGATCCCGACGCCGCCCGCGCTGCGATGCGCCGGCACTTCGACGTCTGGCGCGCCATCACCGACGAACCCTAGCAACCCGTCCATTTCCGCAGCGGCGCCCGGCTAAACAGCCGGGGCCCGCTCCGTTGCACCCCCACTCCGGGCCGGCCACCGCCGGCCAACCTCGATTCAACCCCAAGGAAAGGGCTCGAGCATGACCGCCCCTGCGACACATCTGACAGATCACGACACCGGAACAACACCCTTCGACGAACGCGTTGCTGCTGTACATTCTGCGGCGTACCGGATCCGGCACCACGCCCTGAACATGGGCGAAGTCCAGGGCCAGGGCTACGTGGGCCAGGCCCTTGGAGCCGCGGACATGCTCGCCGCGGTGTACGGTGACCAGCTCCGCTTCCGCGCCGAGGACCCGCACTGGGAAGCCCGCGACCGGTTCCTGCTCTCCACCGGCCACTACGCCATCGGCCATTACGCGGCGCTGGCCGAGGCCGGCATCGTCCCGGTGGAGGAACTCGAAACCTACGGCTCGGACGACTCCCGGCTGCCGATGTCCGGGATGTCCACCTACACCCCCGGCATGGAAATCTCCGGCGGCTCCCTGGGGCACGGCCTGACCATCGCCGTCGGCATGGCCCTGGGCCTGCGCTACCAGGGCTCGTCCGCCCGGGTGTTCAACTTCCTCTCCGACGGCGAACTCGACGAAGGCTCCACCTGGGAAGCAGCGATGGGCGCGCACCACCACCAGCTGGGCAACCTCACCGCCATGGTGGACATCAACGCCCTGCAGGCCGACGGCAAGACCGACACCGTACTCCGCACCGAACCGGTGACGGAAAAGTGGGAATCGTTCGGCTGGTACACCCAGCGGGTGGACGGGAACGACGTCGGCGCGCTGCTGGCGGCGTTCGACAACGCAGCTGCCCAAGCCGCCGCCGTCGGACGTCCTTCCGTGATCCTGTGCGACACGAAGGTGGGCCGCGGCGTGCCGCTGCTCGAAAACCGGGAGAAGGCGCACTTCATGCGCATCGAAGAAGACGAATGGCAGACCTGCCGCGAGCAGCTTACCGCCGGCTACGAAGGAAAGAGCGCCTGATGAGCACCACCAGCACCACCACCGAGGCCCCCGGCACCACCACAGCCGTGAAGCCGAAGCTGAAGACCTCGGCGATGATCGCCTCGTTCGCCGACCCGGGCCAGAAGACCGCGCCTGCACCGTTCGGGCACGCCCTGGTCAAGGCCGCGCAGGAGAACGAGAAGATCGTGGGCCTGACCGCGGACCTGGGCAAGTACACCGACATGCATATCTTTGCCAAGGCCTTCCCGGCGCGGTTCTTCCAGATGGGCATGGCCGAGCAGCTGCTTTTCGGCGCCGCCGCCGGCCTGGCCGAGACCGGACTGGTCCCGTTCGCGTCCACCTACTCGGTGTTCGCCGCCCGCCGTGCCTACGACTTCCTCTGCCTGGATGCGGCGGAGCCGAACCTGAACGTCAACATCGTCGGCGGCCTGCCCGGCCTGACCACCGGCTACGGCCCCAGCCACCAGGCCACCGAGGACATGGCGATCTTCCGGGGCATGCCCAACCTGACCATCGTGGACCCCTGCGACTCGATCGACATCGAACAGGCCGTCCCGCAGCTCGCCGCATCGGAAGGCCCCACCTACCTGCGGCTGCTGCGCGGCAACGTGCCCACCGTCCTGGACGAGTACGACTACACGTTCGAACTCGGCAAGGCCAAGGTCCTGCGCGGCGGCAACGACGTCGTGTTCATCTCCTCCGGGCTGATGACCATGCGCGCCCTCCAGGCAGCCAAGGCGCTGGCGGCACATAACGTGGATGTTGCCGTCGTGCATACTCCCACCATCAAGCCGTTCGACGCCGAAACCGTCCTTGCCGAAATCAACACGGACCGGCTCGCCGTCACCCTGGAAAACCACTCCGTAGTGGGCGGTTTGTTCGAAACCGTCGCGTCCGCCGTCGTCACCGCGGGCGTGGGCAAGCGCGTGGTGCCGGTCGCCCTGCCGGACCAGTTCCTCGACGCCGGCGCCCTGCCCACCCTCCACGACCGCTACGGCCTCGCCACGGACCGCATCGTCGCCAAGGTCCTCGCCGAACTTGGCTAAAGGCACCCCGAATGCAGAAAGCACGGCGCCGGTTCCAAACCGGTGCCGTGCTTTCTGCCGTTAATCAGCGGGAAGGCGGTATCAGCTAAGGCGCAGCGCCACCGCGAGGTCGGGGGCCAGCGACTTGGCGAAGGTGTTCGTCATGTGGTTGTCCCGGTAGACCAGGACATTTCCGATCACGGCAGGGCAAACACCGTCCCGGCAGAAGTGGCGTGACAGGTCAGTCGTTTCCACCCCGGGAACACGCCCGGCGGCCACCACCAGGGAATCCTCGCCGCCTGCCAGTGCCTCCGCTGCCGGAGTTCCGCACTTGTCCGCATGGCCATGCTCCTGGAGGCACTCGACCGGGTTGCCGCCGGGAAACGGTGTGTCGGCAAGGACGGCCACCCTGAGGCCCGCGTCGCGGAGGAGCGACAGTGTCTGGACGTACCCGTCCACCAGCGGCGACTCCGGCGTCCACCGCCAGCCGAGCGCCTTCCGGTACCCGGCCTCGCGCATGCCTGCCACCAGCACAAGGTCCGGTTTCTGCTCGATGATCTTGGCAGCTGTGACGGCGTTCTGGGCTGAGCAGTTGGTGTACACCGTGTCCGCGGACCGCGGCGGCGTCAGCGCAAACGGGCAACCGTTGCGCACCATGGCACGGATCCGGAGCGGAATCTTCTCCGAGACGGCGATCAGCGGATCCACGAACTGGCCGGCGTGCGAATCGCCGACGACCACGATTTCCGGCGTCCCCGGCTGGTCGGCAGACCCGAACCAGCAATCGGAGTCGGGCACCTTCGCCGGGTCATACACCCCGCAGGACCCGGCCGCGGTGGCGGGGAGGTCCTGCATCGCGACGGCAGGATCCGGGCGGACGGGCATCCCTGCCGGCACCGCGGCGGGACGCTCGGACCACGCCTGGGCCCCGGGATAGTCCCGGTCGGACAGCGCGGTGGAGAGCTGTGCCCGTTTGACTTCCACCACCTGCCAGGGCGTCCATGAAGCCACAGCAACCAGCAGGGCACTGCAGAAGGCGGCCACGTAGACCCTGCGGTGCCCGGCCCATGCCGAACGCCCTGGTGCCGCGTGCCGCGCTGTCGCGCGCGGTGCCGGGTGACGGAAGCGCTGCTCAACCCCGTAATAGGACGCTGCTGCCAGGACAAGGCTCAGGGCAGCCAGGAGCGCAGCTTCCAGGATCCCGGGGGCGCGCCCCAGCAGGGCGACGGCGAAGACGATGACCGGCCAGTGCCACAGGTACAGCGAGTAGGACACGTCGCCGATGAACGTCATGGGCCGGATACCCAGGACGCGGGAAACGGACCAGGCCACGGAGGACGCAGCCGCGCCGGTCCTGAGGATCGCGGCGGTGCCAAGTACGGGGATGGCGGCGACGCTGCCGGGAAACGGCATGGCGGTGGTCAGGAAGAACACGGGGACAACGACGGCGGCCATGCCAGCCCAGCCCAGGACCGCCGCGCGGACCGCGGACGTTCTCCCCATAGCAGGCAGCAGCGCCGCCAGCCCGCCTGCCGCTAACTCCCAGATCCGGGTGCCTGTGGCAAAGTACGCCATGGTGTGTTCGCTGTTGCTCAGGTGGATGCTGTAGGCGAAGGACGCAAGCGCAGTCACCGCCATGGCCGGCACGATCAAGGCCCCGGATGCTCTGCCGCTCCGCCGGGCGACGGCTGCCAACACCAGGAAGAACAGCGGGATGACCAGGTAGAACTGTTCCTCGACGGCAAGGGACCAGAAGTGTTGCAGCGGGGACACCGCCTCGGTGGCACCTGCGTAGGACACCGCGGACAGCGCCTGGTGCCAGTTCTGGACCTGGAGCAGCGAGAAGATGACATCGGCTGAGATGCCCTGCCAACGGCTCTGCGGCAGCAGCAGGACGGTGCCGAGCAGCACCGCGGCCAGAACCGCCGCCGAGGCCGGAAAGAGCCTGCGGATACGGCGCGCGTAGAAGGCCAGGATGGAGACCGATCCTTGCTTGGTCGTCTCCCGCGCCAGGGACCCGATAATGAGGAACCCTGAGATCACGAAGAAGACGTCGACGCCGATGAACCCGCCGGCGAGCGCTTCCGGGCGCAGGTGGTAAATGACCACCAGGCCGACGGCCAGCGCCCGGAGGCCCTGGATATCAGGCCGTGCCGGGTGCGTGGCCGTCCTGATGCCGCGCTTCATCGCAGAGGCATGCCTCATTGTGTCCCCTCTGGGTACGTCTGCAGGCCTGCGACGTGCGCAGGGAAACCATGGCGGGTGACGTTCCGCCGACAGCAGATCTTATCCGATCCGGAGCCGGTCCCTAGTCCGGGTGGCGCAGCACCTCGGGCAGTTCTTCCACGAACACCGTCTGCGGCGGCTCGAAGTAGATCACCAGCACTTCGTCACCCACCGCGAAGCTGCTCGCCTTGTCGAACGGGTGGGCGTGGAAGGCCATGGTCCCGCCCAGGTAAGGCAGCATCACTTCCCCGATGGTGCCGGGCGCGATCAGTCCCGTCACCCGGCCGATTTTTCCCGTCAGGCTCCGGTCCGCGTTCCTGTGCATCCGGCCGTCCTACGCGCCGGTGGCCGTGGGCGGCCGCTTGGCATCCCTGGTGTTCCTGAGCGCCCCCCGCAGTGCCGGCAGGTAGTCTCCCGCCTGCGCCAGGATTCCACCCAGCATCCTGTTCACGCCGTCTCCGCCGTTCAGGACGGTCATCTGGCCCACATGCGAGAAGGGCTCCGCGGCAGCGGCGATGATGGCGGGCATGTTCTCGGCGAGCTGCTGGGAAATGACGGCGTCCTGGTTGCTGGCCAGGGCCTCGGCCCGCGCCTTGATGCCGTCCGCCTCCGCAAGGGCCTTCGCCTTGGCGGCAGCGGCGGCGGCATCACCCTTGGCCCGGGTCGCTGCAGCCTCGGCCTCGCCGGTGACCTTGGTGGCGCCGGCCGCTGCGGCTGCCGCGTTGGCGTTGGCCTGCGCCTGCAGCTCGGTCCGCCGCGCGTTGGCCTGCGCCTCCAGTTCTGTCCGCCGTGCCAGCGCTTCAGCGGCGCTGATGTCCGCTGCTTTCTGCCCTTCGGCGTCGGTCCGTTTGGCGTAGGCCTTCGCGTCGGCCGGTTTCCTGATGGTGGTCTGCAGTTTTTGTTCCTCCCGGTCCGCCTCCAGCTTGGCCACCTCGGTCTCCTGGACCACCACCTGCTGCCGTGCCGTCGCTTCGGCGAGCGGGCCCGCTTGCGCCGCATTGGCCCTGGCCCGTTCGGCGTTGGCCTGCGCCACGGATTGACGGATCGCCGAGACGCTCTGGGCGTCCGCGATCATCGCCGCCGCCTCCGCTTCTTTTTCCGCCGCCTCACGGTTCCGCGTGGCCTCTGCGATCCGGGCCTCCATTTTCACCTGGGCAATGTGCGGCTTGGCGATGTTCTGGATGTAACCGGTGGGGTCCTGCAGGTCCTTGATCTGCAGCGAGTCCACCACGAGTCCGAGCTTTTCCATTTCCACGCCGCTCGCGCTGCGGACCTGCGACGCCAGTTTGTCCCGTTCGCGGATTATTTCCTCCACGGTCATGCTGCCGATGATGGAGCGCAGGTGGCCTTCGAAAACGTTATAGACCTGGCTTTCCATTTTCGGTTGCTGGCCCAGAAAGCGCCGCGCTGCGTTCGCAATAAATGGGGGAGCGTCACCGATTTTGTAAATCACCACGCCCTCCACCACCACCTGGATTCCCTGGGAGGTGACGCAGGAAACCTTGAGCTCCGTTTCATTCAGGGTCAATGAAAGCGCCCGTACCGTCTGGAGGCCGGGTAGAACCAGTGCGCCTTTGCCGGTCACGATTTTGAAGTCCATCCCTGCCCGCGTTTCCAACGTTCCGCGGGTCAGGCCGGAAATGATCAGTGCCTCGTTGGGCTCGGCGACTTTCCACATCAGTTTGGTGGCCACCCAGATGAACGCCACGGCAAAAAGCACACCCAGGATAATGGCAATCAGCGGAAAGAATGCTGCGAAGTCCTGCATGTCCAGGTCCTTTCACGGGCGTGGAACCCGCTTTATGTCAAGCCCCAATAAAGGCAGTCAGCCACTCCCGGCCCGTCTTTTATTGCCCGTTATCCGTCCGAAATGCCAACTGTTGTGAACAGTCTGATTCCGGGATGCCCCAGAGTCCAGAGCCCGGCCTCCGGTATTTGCCCGCGGCAACAAGAGGGGCCCTCGACGACGGCGCCGGCCCGGGTGCCGGAAGGCCCGCCCGGCGTCGGCCGGGCGGGCCTTCCTCATGCAGTAGCGTGCCCCGCGGGGACGCCGGAGCGGGTGTCAGGACGTCGGTGCGGCCTCCGACGGGGTTGCCCCGCTGCCGGCTCCGGGCTGAACCCGCGGTGCCGCATCCAGCTGTGCCTGCAGCTCCGCGGGGATCTTTGCAGGTTCCCGCGCCTCCTGTGCCTCCGCGGCCGGGGCCGGCCTGATGTTCTGGTTAATGTGGAAGAAGTTGTCGGGATCGTACTTGGCCTTGAGCTCTGCCAGCCTGGCGTAGTTCGACCCCAGGGTGTCCTCGATCCGGACCTGGTCGTCGGCGTCCTGGAAGTTGAGGTAGCCGCCGGGCTCGGAGAACTCGTGCAGCGCCGTCCAGTAGTCACGGACCCAGGCGATGTTCCGCTCATTTTCCGAGGGGTCCGGCCATTGGGCCGCGATCACCGGGGAAAAATCGACGTTCCGGTACGCGAAGGCCGTGGCATCGGGCGCAACCCGCTGGACGGCCCCGTCGATGGGGTAGAAGTGGTTGGCCGTGTGGACGCTGGGGATGCCCGGGGACTTGTCCACGGCGACGCGCAGCGCGTCGTCACTGAGGGTCCGGAGGAAATCGGCCTTCCAGTAGCCCTGCAGCCCCGGAACGTTCAGGCCGTCGAACATGATGTTAAGGGCCGGGTACGGCATGGGGGCGAAAAAACTGCCCAGGGGTTCGCCGGCGTCAAGCATCGGCTGCCAGTGGGCCGGGCCTGCATCGGGGTCGCCGGTCCACATGCCCGCGATCACGGTCACCGGCCGTCCATGCCATTCCTCGGGCAGGAACGGAACCGGAGGGCCGCGGTGGAAGCCCAGGAAAGCTCCCATTTCTTCAGGCTCGGTAGCAATCCATTCGCGGTAGGCGGCTCCAACGTCGGCTCCGGTGGTGGCGTCGAAGAAGATGACGCCTACGTGGACCATGTCCACGGGGTGAAGGCGGAACTCCAGCGATGTCACCACCCCGAAGTTGCCGCTGCCGCCCCGCAGGGCCCAGAACAGATCGACGTTTTCGGCGTCGCTCGCGGTCAGGAACGAACCGTCGGCCAGCACGACGTCGGCCCCGATGAGGTTGTCGCAGGACAGGCCGTATTTTCGCGCAAGGTATCCGATGCCGCCACCCAGCGTCAGGCCGGTGACGCCGGTGGAACCGACAATGCCGCCGGTGCTGGCCAGGCCGAAGGCGTGCGTGGCGTGGTTGTAGTCCGCCCAGGTGGCTCCCGCCTCCACCCGCGCTGTCCGGGCCGCCGGGTCGACCCGCACTCCTCGCCGGGCCGAGAAATCCAGGACCAGTCCGCCGTCGACCGTTCCGAAACCGGGGGCGCTGTGCCCGCCGCCGCGCACTGCGACGTCGATGCCGAGCCCGCGGGCGAAGCGAACCGCGGCGATGACGTCGGCGGCCTGGGAGACCCGCAGCACCGCTGCCGGTCGCCGGTCGATCATGCCGTTATAGACTTGGCGCGCCGCCTCGTAGTCGGCGTCCCCTTCCTCGATGACCTGCCCACGTACCTGTTCGCGGAGCACGTCGAACCGATCGCTTCCCATGACAACTCCAGATATGTACTGAGACCAGGAGGCAGCCGACTCCATACAGGGCCCAGCGGGGGCCAGCGCGCTGACATTTTCGGTATACGCCCGGCCACCATGCCCGTCAAGGACCCAAAACCTGCCCCCGCGCTCCCCGCTCTTCAGGGGCCGCAGGTGCTTTGCCGCCGCGCTGGTACTGCCTGAGGGCCAGCAGCGGGAAAACGAGGACGGACAGCATTCCCGCACCAACCAGCGCCGAGGCAACGCCACTGGAAATCAGGTCCTGGTCCCGCCCAATGGAGGTGACGGCCACGATGATGGGCAGGCCGGTGGCCCCGAACAGCATGATGGCCCGCTTCATGGGGGCGGGGGCACGAGGGGGAGCGGCCAGGAGTGACGGGCCGCCGCGCAGGACCAGCAGCAGGACCAGGAACAGCGGTACCAGTGCCAGGGCGGCCGGGGTAGCGGTGAGGGCGTGCAGTTCATAGTCGATGCCGGTGTCGATGAAGAACACCGGCACCAGGAAACCGAAGGCCACCGCATCGACTTTCGCTTCAATCAGCTCACGTTCCGGCTTCGGTGCCTTGGCCATCGCCACCTTCCACAGCACCCCGGCGGCGAACGCCCCCAGCAGCATGTCCAGTCCCAGCACCATGCTCAGGACCACCAGAACCGTCAGGATGAACATGATGGACCGGACGGCGAACTGCCCGCTGGTGTGCAGCGTCCTGGTGACCTGGGAGTGCAGCAGGGTGTGCCGCGCCCGGGAGGCCAGGAAGACCGCCAGGCCGGTGAGTGCCACGAACCCCAGGAGCACGCCTGCCGCCGGCCCCGGTTGCCGGCCACTGAAGAACAGCGAAATGGCGATCAGCGGGCCAAACTCGCCCGCTGCTCCCAGCGCGGTGACCGCAACACCCAGCGGGGACCGCGACTCGCCGGCATCCCGCAGGATCGGCAGCAGGGCGCCCAGGGCCGTGGAGCACAGGGCGACGCCAATGATCGTGGCGGCCGCCGGCGTGGAGGCCAGGAGGAAACCGGCGCCGATCCCGGCCGCCAAGGACACGGCCCAGCCCGCCGTGGCCCGGGCCGCCGGCCTGCCGCGGATCAGCGCGAAATCGATTTCATTCCCTGCGACGAAAAACAGCATGGCGAGCCCGAAATCCGCCAGCGTATCGGTGAAGTCAGTGGACTTGATCCAGCCAAGGACACTGGGCCCGAGCAGGATCCCAAGGATGAGCTCGAACACCACGATCGGGACCTTGACCACCCGGTCAAGGAACCGGGCTGCCAGTGGCGCAGCGATGGCCAGGAAAGCAATCAGAACCAGCGACGTTGACAGGCCCTGCATGGGCGGTACCTCCGGTACCTCTGTTACCGCCGGCGGTCAGGCGGGATGGACAACGTCCCAGTCCAGGGTCCGCGCCTCGGCGAGCCCCTCTGTGACGAACGGATCCCCGGCCACGAACCGTTCGGCGTCCTCGCGGGAGGAGAAGATTCCCATCGAGGATGCTGCGGGGTCCGGGGTGTGGAAGGCCCCCAGGGCAAGGAGCCCGCCGCCTGCGGCACGGAAGTCCTCGTAATACGCCTTGTGGCGCGGGAATGCCTCCATGATGCGGGAGCGGTCCACGCCGTCACGGACGCGGTACAACACGACGAACTCCATGGTGCAGATCCTAGTGGCAAACGCGGGCCGCGCGGGAGGGGAATCAGCCCCCAGCGTGGCCGTTCGGGGCACCGCGCTTCCCGCCGCGGGCCCGGCGGAACCGCCACACCGCCAGGGCCACGAGTCCACTGACGACGACGGCGGCCGTCACGTCCTCGCCCACGGCCTTGGCCACCGTGCCGTAGGAGTTGCCGGCAAGGTAACCGAGCAGCACGAAGCCGGAACCCCACAGCAGCCCTCCGGCCGCGTTGAAGGCCAGGAACGTGGGGTAGTGCATGCGGGAAGCCCCGGCCAGAGCCGGCACCAGCGCCCGGAACAGGGCGACGAACCGGCCGAGAAAGACCGCCCAGCCCCCGCGGCGGCGAAGGAAGTCCCGGGCCCTGTCCAGCTTGTCCCGGTGCCGCAGCAGGTGCCGGTTTTCCAGCAGCCCGGGACCCGCGCGCCTGCCCACCTCGTAGCCCACGGTGTCACCCGCGACGGCGGACACCACCACGAGTGCCATCATGATGCCCAGCCCAGCCTGCCCGCGGCTGGCCACCACGCCGCCCAGCACTGCCGCCGTCTCGCCCGGGATCACAAAGCCGATGAACAGCGCGTCCTCGGCGAAGACCAGCAGGGCAACCAGGGTGTAGGCGAGCGCCGGCGTGACGTTGAGGATCCCGTCGACGACCCCGCTCATGGGTTCACCGCCGCCGGCACGTGCTTTTTCCGGTAGGAGTCCATGACTGCCATTGTGCTCCCCACGGCTCGAGGCTGCCCGGGCCGGCCGTGCGGGGTGCCGTTTCGGGCCGGATTTCGGAGTGCCGGCGGCAAGGGGATGTCGGGACGGTCCCGTCGGATCTACACTGAAGCAATCCACGGCGGCCAGGGCACGCAAGCTGCGGAAGCGAAGATCAGGCACAGATCGGAAGGGCCGGCCATGGGCGACGCCTCGGAGAAGGCAAACCGTGCAGCATCCAACGCAGCATCAGCCACCCGCAGCCCTGCATTGCGGGTGCTTGCCCGGGCAGGGTTCGTCTTCATAGGACTGGTGCACATCCTGATTGGCGTCATCGCCCTCCAGGTGGCCGGCGGCCAAGGCGGGGAGGCTGACCAGACCGGCGCCATCGGAACCGTCGCGTCAAAGCCCGGCGGGGTGTTCCTCCTCTGGGCAGGGGCCGCAGCCTGCGCCGCGCTGGCGCTGTGGATGGTCAGCGAGGCGTTCTTCGAGGCGCGGGCCCAGTCGGAGTCGAAGAAGAAGCTGCAAAAGGCGGGATCCGCTGCCGGCAAGGCGGTGGTTTTCGGGGTCCTGGCGTTCACCTTCGGGGTGTTCGCCACCGGCGGGAGCAAGAGCTCAAGCCAGTCCGCCACCGATTTCACCGCCAGGCTGATGGCCGCGCCCGCGGGCGTCGTGCTGCTCGTCGCCGTCGGCCTTGCCATTATCGGCGCCGGCGCGTACTACGCCTATAAGGGATTTACCCGCGATTTCATGGAGGACCTCCAGGATCCCGGCAACGCCCGCACGGCTGTCGAATGGATCGGATCGATCGGATACATCGCCAAGGGCGTGGTCCTGGCTGTTGTCGGCGTCCTGGTGATCGCCGCCGCCGTCACCGCCGACCCCTCGAAATCCACCGGCCTGGACGGTGGGCTGAAGACCCTTGGCTCCCAGCCCTACGGGACCGTCCTTCTGGCCGTCATCGCCGCCGGGCTGGTCTGCTACGGTGTCTATTCGATGGCCCGGGCGCGGTACGGGAAGTTCTAAGCCGCCCCCTTTCACCCAGGAGGCGCCGGCATGCTGTTCCGTCCGCCCCTGCGCAGGCACCCCGGCCACCTGGTGGCTGCCGGTTCAACCGCCCTGCTCCTGGCCCTGCCCTCCGGCAGCGCGGCGCACGCGCCACTGGCCAGTGCGGTCCCGCCAGTACGGGTGGTAGTGGTAGGGGACTCGCTGAGCACCGGACACGGGACCTCCCCGCAACAGGCCTGGCCCGCGTTGCTGCGGACGGATCCGGCCGGCGCCGGGCTGGAAGTCCTCAACGCGGCCCGGAACGGCAGCGGCTATGTCAGGCCGGGAGACGACGACGGCACGTTCGGGACCCAGGTGGAAGACTACGTCACCCCCGACACTGGCATCGTCGTGTTCTTCGGGTCGGAGAACGACCTGGGCTACCCGGCCGACGACATCGCCGGCGCGGCGCTCGCCGCCATGGACCGTGCCGGGGAACTCGCCCCCGCAGCGAGGATCATCGTGGTGGGGCCGCCGTCGTACCTGCCCACCCCCGACCCCGCCCTCGCCGCGATCAACGGCCGGCTCAGGGAAGCCGCAGCGCAGGCCGGCGGGGAGTATGTCGACCCCATCGCGGAGGGCTGGATCAGCGGCGACGTCGCCGACCTGATCGGGCCGGACCAGGACCACCCCACCGTCGCCGGCCAGCACTACCTCCTCGAGCACATCGGTTCCCACCTCGGCCCGGCCGTCCGAAGCTGAACCACCGCGGCCAGGTCCCGGGTGCCGGTGCCCGTGAATCTGCCCGGATCCCTCGATTAGCGGCAGGACCGGGATTACGGTAGAGGGGTGACTGAGCGTCCCGAAATCTTCACTGTTGGTGAACTCCGCGCGTCGGGCCATGAGCAGAAGGACCTGCGCCGGGAAATCCGCGACAACCTGCTGGCCGCGCTCGCGGACGGCCGCGATCCATGGCCCGGGCTTTACGGCTTCAGCCGGACCGTGCTTCCGCAGCTGGAACGAGCCCTGATCGCCGGCCACGACCTCGTGCTGCTCGGTGAACGGGGCCAGGGCAAGACCCGGCTGCTGCGGACCCTGGCCGGGCTCCTGGACGAATGGTCACCGGTGATCGAGGGGTCGGAGCTGAACGAGCATCCCTTTGAACCGATCACCGATGCCTCCCGCGCCCTTGCCGCCACGGAGGGGGACCGGTTGCGCATCGCCTGGCGGCACCGCTCGGAACGCTACGTGGAAAAGCTCGCCACTCCTGACACGTCCGTGGCGGACCTGATTGGCGACGTCGACCCGATGCGGGTTGCCGAAGGCCGGCGCCTCGGCGATCCCGAGACCATCCACTACGGGCTGATTCCACGCTCCAACCGCGGCATCGTGGCCATCAACGAACTTCCGGACCTCGCCGAACGCATCCAGGTGGCCATGCTCAACGTCATGGAGGAACGCGACATCCAGATCCGCGGCTACGTGCTGCGGCTGCCGCTGGACGTCCTGGTGGTCGCGTCCGCAAACCCGGAGGACTACACCAACCGCGGACGGATCATCACCCCGCTGAAAGACCGCTTCGGCGCCGAAATCCGGACGCACTACCCGATCGAACTGCAGGACGAGGTGGCGGTGATCAGGCAGGAAGGCAAGCTGGTGGCCGACGTTCCCGCAGTCCTGCTGGAGATCCTGGCCAGGTACACCCGCGCGCTCCGGCAGTCCCCGGCCATTAACCAGACGTCCGGGGTGTCCGCCAGGTTCGCGATCGCGGGCGCTGAGACGGTGGCAGCCGCGGCCCTGCGCCGGGCCAGCCTCAGGGGCGAGGATGAGGCGGTGGCCAGAATCATCGACCTCGAACCGGCCGTGGAGGTCCTCAGCGGCAAGCTGGAGTTCGAGTCAGGCGAGGAAGGCCGCGAACAGGGCATCCTGGACCACCTCCTGCGGACGGCCACCGCCGAGGCCGTCCGGGCACACTTCAAGGGCATCGACATGGGCCCGCTGGTCGCCGCGCTCGACGGGCACCGGACGGTGACCACCGGTGGCCAGGTCACCGCACGGGAATTCCTGGGGAACCTGCCCTCGTTGAACGGCTCCGGCCTGTACGACCAGATCGGCCAGCGCCTGGGTGCCACTAACGACGGCCAGCGGGCCGCCGCCGTCGAACTCGCCCTCGAAGGGCTGTACCTGGGCCGCCGGATCTCCAAGGAGTCCGACGACGAAGAAACGGTCTACGGCTGAGCCTCGTCCGGCAGCCACAACAGGAGGCAGCATGACCCTGCACGACCGGTCCCGGTACGGCCGGTACACCGGCGGCCCCGACCCCCTCGCCCCTCCGGTGGACCTTTCCGAAGCGCTCGACGCCGTGGCCGAAGACGTCATGGCCGGCTATTCGCCCCGGCACGCCCTGCAGGAGTTCTTGCGAAGGGGCGGACGGAACCGCGACGGCCTGGACGACCTTGCCCGCCAAGTGCAGCAGCGCCGCCGTGACCTGGTGGGCCGGCACCGGCTGGACGGCACCCTGGACGACGTCCGGAAACTGCTGGACACGGCGGTCCTCGAGGAACGCAAGCAACTGGCCCGGGACGCCATGATGGACAACACGGACCGCGCGCTCCGGGAGATGCAGCTGCAGGACCTCCCCGCCTCCACGGCCGCGGCGGTCAACGAACTCGCCTCCTACGACTGGCAGTCCCGCACAGCCCGGGACGCGTATGAACAGATCAAGGACCTGCTGGGCCGTGAGGTGCTGGACCAGCGGTTCGCCGGCATGAAGCAGGCGCTGGAAAACGCCACGGACCAGGACCGTGAAGCTGTGGGTGCCATGCTCCGGGACCTCAACGGGCTCCTGGCCAAGCACCGCCGCGGCGAGGACACGGACGCTGATTTCCAGGACTTCATGGCCAGGCACGGGCAGTACTTCCCGGAGAACCCGCGCTCGGTGGAGGAACTGGTGGACGCGCTGGCCAAACGCGCCGCCGCGGCTCAACGGCTCCTGCAGTCCATGTCCCCGGAGCAGCGTGACGAGCTGATGCGCCTTTCCGCCCAGGCCTTCGGGTCCGGGGAACTGATGGCGCAGCTGGACGAGCTCGACGGCAACCTGCAGGCACTGCGGCCGGGTGAAGACTGGAGCGGTTCTGAACGCTTCGACGGGCAGGACGGGCTGGGCCTGGGGGACGGCACCGGGGTGCTGCAGGACCTTGCCGAGCTGGATGAGCTGTCCGAGCAGCTCTCCCAGTCCTACAACGGCTCACGGCTGGACGACCTGGACCTGGACGCGCTGGCCCGCCAGCTCGGCCCGGACGCCGCCGTCAGCGCCCGGACCCTCGCGGAAATCGAACGGGCCATGCAGGACGGCGGCTACCTGCGCCGCGGAGCCGACGGCGACTTGCGGCTCTCTCCCCAGGCCATGCGGCGGCTGGGCAAGTCGCTGCTGCGCGACACTGCCCGGCAGCTCTCCGGCCGGCAGGGGCAGCGGGACACCCGCCTGGCCGGGGCTGCCGGGGAGCAGACCGGCTCCAGCCGTGCCTGGGAGTTCGGCGATGCCGAGCCCTGGGACGTCACCCGCACCATGACCAACGCCATCCGCCGGACCATGGCCGACGGCGGAAACCCCCGCCCGGGCCTCCGGCTCGCCCCGGAGGACATCGAGGTGGCTGAAACCGAGGCGCGCACCCAGGCCGCCGTCGTCCTCCTGGTGGATGTGTCGTTTTCGATGGCCGCGGAGGGGCGGTGGGTGCCGATGAAACGGACGGCCCTGGCACTGCACCACCTGGTTTCCACGCGGTTCCGCGGTGACAGGCTGGAGCTGATCACGTTTGGCCGCTACGCCCAGTCCATGGACATCGGGTCGCTGACCGCGCTGCCCGCGCTGCGGGAGCAAGGGACCAACCTGCACCATGGCCTGCTGCTCGCCGGACGCTTTTTCCGCCGCCACCCCTCGATGCAGCATGTGCTGCTGGTGGTCACCGACGGGGAACCCACCGCGCACCTCCTCCCGGACGGCGACTCATGGTTCAACTGGCCGCCGGACGCGGAAACCATCCGGGTCACGGTGGCCGAACTGGACCGGCTGGGCCGGTCCGGAACGCTGGCAACATTCTTCCGGCTCGGTGATGACCCGGGCCTGGAACGGTTCATCCAGCGGTTGGCGCTGCGGGTGGACGGGCGCGTCGTCGCCCCCGACGTGGGCGGACTCGGCGCGGCGGTGTTGGGGGAGTACCTCCGGGCCCACGTCCGCAGCACCTATTCCGACGCCGACTGGTTCTGACCGCTTCCAGTTCGAGTTCATTTCCTGGGAGCCTTCGCCGCAGCCGCGGGAACGCGCTAACTGCCCGTGCCGCCGGTGCCAAGGCCCGCCTGCGCCAGCAGCTCGGTCAGCCACGGGCGGTGTTCGCGGTGGTAGGAAAGCCCGTCGGGGAGGCCGCGGACCTGGGCTCCGGCCGCAGTGATGTCGATGGTCATCCGGCCGCCCGCAAGCGGCGCGTTGGTGATGTGCAGGTCGCCGTACGATTCCGGCAGGGCGGGATCCATCCAGAAGCCGCCGCGGGACACATGGGCGTCGTACCGCATCAGGCTGGTGATCAGCATGATGGGCGTGGTCGCCGCCCACGCCTGCGGCGAGCAGGCAGTGGGATACGGCACCGGTTCGGCCACCTGGTCCCGGCTGAACCCGCAGAACAGCTCCGGCAGCCGGCCGTCCGAAAAATCCGCTGCTTCCAGCAGGGCCGTGGCGATCCGCTGCGCCTCATCCACGAAGCCATACCGCATCAGGCCCGCGGCGATGATGGCGTTGTCATGCGGCCAGACTGACCCGTTGTGGTAGCTGGCCGGGTTGTAGGCCCCCATGTCCGTGGCCAGAGTGCGGACGCCCCAGCCGCTGAACATCTCAGGAGACATGAGCCGTTCGGCAACGAGCGGCACCTTGTCGTCGTCGACGATGCCGTGCCACAGGCACTGCCCCATGTTGGACGCACACGCGTCCACCGGCCTTTTCCTGCCGTCCAGCGCCACTGCGAAATAGCCCCGGTCCGGCAGCCAGAACTGGTCGTTGAATTTCCCCTTGAGCCGGGCGGCTTCGGCGGTGAGCTTTTCCGCCAAGGGTGCGTCCCCGGCGTCGTGCGCCATCCACGCCCGGGACAGGAGCGCGGAGTACACCAGCGCCTGGACCTCGCACAGGGCGATCGGAGGTTCTGCCACCGTGCCGTCTGCGAAGTTGATGCCGTCCCAGGAGTCCTTCCAGCCCTGGTTCACCAGGCCCTGTTCATGGAGGCGGGAGTATTCCACGAAGCCGTCCCCGTCCTTGTCCCCGTAGTTGCGGACCCAGTCCAGCGCACGGTCGGCGTGCGGCAGCAGCGCTGCGATGGTGTCCCTGGCAAACCCCCAGCGGCTGACCGAGCCCAGCGTCATCACGAACTGCGGTGTGGCGTCAACGCTCCCGTAGTAGACCGACTTGCCGCCCAGCGCCAACCCGGTGGACACGCCCAGCCGGACCTCGTGCAGGATCTTCCCGGGTTCCTCCTCCGTGACCGGGTCCACCACTGAACCCTGCCGGTCAGCCAGGGTCTGCAGGGTTCCCAGCGCCAGTGACGGGTCCACCGGGAGCGCCATTTCCGAGGCCCACAGGGAGTCCCTCCCGAACAGGGTCATGAACCAGGGTGCGCCCGCGGCAACCACCACGCGCTCGGGGTGGGCCGGATCCTCGATGCGCAGGGCACCCAGGTCGTCGTAGCTGCGGCGGAGCGTCCGTTCGATGGACCGGTTGGTCATCTGCAGCCGGGGGATCTTCGCCACCCACTCCTGCCGCCGGAGGTCACTGAGCGACATGCCCTGCGACGCCGGTCCGGGCACTGTCCGGGGAACGATGCCGTTCCCGGCAGGCAGCACGCTCAACTGCCTGCTCCAGGAGCCGCTGGCCGGGATCACCGCCTGGAACGTGAGGCCTTGGGCGGCGGCGGTGGCGCCGCTGCCGCGGATGAGGACGGTTTTGCGCAGGTCGTTCCAGGTGGCGCTGATGATGAGCGAACCGCCGTCGGAGCCCCGGGTCTCCTCCCAGCGGCGCTGCACCCTGGCTTCCTTCACTTCGAAGAGGTCCGCAAAGTCCGCCTCCACCGAGACGGACACGGTGCAGGTGGCGGGACTGGTTGAGTAGTTGCGGATGGTGACGCCCTCCAGCATTCCGGCGGCAACCTCGCGCAGCCGCTCCACGATGAGGGGGCTGTCCGCGTAGCCGTCCGACTGGGGAACCCGTCCAGTGAACAGTGCCCGGTAGGGTTCCTTGGTCTCTGCCGTGAGGGGCTCCAGGGGCTGGCCGTTCACGGTCAGTTTCCACGCAGACAGGATGCGGGTGTCGTCGTGGAAGACGCCGTGCGGCAGGTCCGGGAGGATGTCCCCGTTGGCGGCTGAAATCGAGAAGGATGAGCCCTCCACCAGCGTGACCGTCCCGGCCCCCACCGGTCCCGCTGCCGTGTCTGCATTCCATCCAGCCATGTCCGCTCCTTTGACGGCGTTGATGGTTCCGGCGCTATAGACGCTACGCCCCGGGCAGGGCCGGGGAAAGGGCCGGGACCTTGAAGGTCCCGCCGTGCGGGCATAGCATTGCCGGCACATCCACGCCCGTCAGTCCAAGGAGCCGGCCATGGGCAGCACCGCAGCGGAACCGCAAGCCACCCTGATGGTGGACCTCATCATCTCGCTGGACGGGTACGCCTCCGCTGAGGGGTGGCCCGGATGGTGGGGCCTGGAGGGGCCGGAGTACCTGGCCTGGCTCGACCAGGAGGCAGCCAAGGATTACACCTTCCTCCTGGGCGCCAACACCTACCGGCTGATGCACGGCATGTCCGCGCAGGCGTCCGCGGACCGGTCGGGTTTTTCCGAGGAGGAGGGCAGCAGCCTTGCGGGCCTGGCCGCCGTTCCCAAGGTGGTCTTCTCCTCGTCCCTGCGGGAGCCCCTCAACTGGGCCAACTCCACTCTCGTCAGCGGGAATGCCGTGGAAGCTGTCCGGGACATGAAGCGCGCCGGAACCGGACCCATGAGCACCCTCGGCAGCATCAGCCTGGCCAGGTCGCTGCTGGTGGCGGGCCTGGTGGACGCGTTCCGGCTGGTGGTTTTCCCGGTGATCACCGGGGCCACGGGCCGGGAACGGATCTATGACGGTTATCCGGACGTCAGGCTGGAGATGGTCCAAAGCCGAACGTTCGACGGCCGCCTGCAGCTGCTGGAGTACGTCCCCACGGTACTCAAAGGACCGCCGGGCTCCGGGTAGCCGGAGCGCCCGCAAGAGCTCCTGAAACGGGAAGCCGCATTTACTTGAAGATTGAACTAACGAGCCGTAGGATTTAGTTAAAGCTTCAAGTAATACCCGCTTGCGAATGCCGAGGACCATCATGACTGCCGTTGCCCACGACGCACCGCCGAACGCCACCCTTCCCGCGGCCGGGGTCCGCAGCCGGGTCACCGTTCCGCTGCGCTTCCACGATGGTTACGCCACCACCGCGGAAGTGTTCACCTTCCACGGCCTTTCCGACGGCAAGGAACATCTCCTGCTGGCCCTGGGCCCGTGGGAGCAGGCGCTGCTCAGCGGCGGACCCTTGGTCAGGATGCACAGCGAGTGCATGACCGGCGACGTCTTCGGCAGCGAGCGCTGCGACTGCGGTCCCCAGTTACGGGAAGCGGCGGAACGCATCACCGGCGCGGGCGGGTTCCTCCTCTACCTCCGCCAGGAGGGGCGGGGAATCGGCCTGTACTCAAAGCTTGACGCCTATGCGCTGCAGGACCCGGGGCTCGATACCTACGACGCCAACCTCGCGCTGGGGCACGGCGAGGATGAACGTGACTATTCCGCAGCTGCGCAGATGCTGCAGGCCCTCGGCGCCACCAGTGTGCGGCTGCTGACCAACAATCCGGACAAGGCCGCCCAACTGGCTGCCCTGGGCATCGGTGTGGGCGAAAAAGTTCCGACAGGAGTGCACCTGTCCGCAGCGAACAGCCGGTACCTGGCAGCCAAGCGGGACCGCACCGCGCATACACTCGACCTGGACATCGCGCCGGACGCGGGCAGCATCCCGGACCCGGGCAGCATCCTGGCCCCGGGCACCAAGGCCGGCCCGGCCGCCGTCGCGCCTTCCGGCAAGGTGGCGCCCGCACCGGCAGTCAACGGACCGGGCCCCACGCACGAGGAGATGGTGGCGCGGGCTGCGGCACTGGTCCCGGGCCTGCGGTCCGCGGCCGAAGAGACCGAGCGGCTGCGCCGGCTGCCGGACGCCACGGTGTCGGACCTGGAGGCGGCGGGAATCTTCAGGATCCTGGCACCCGCCGCCGTGGGCGGTTACGGCCTGGGTGTTCAGACCTACGGTGAGGCGGTCCGGACGCTGGCGCGCGGCTGCGCCTCCACGGCCTGGACCGCCGGCCACCTGGCCGAACACGTGTGGATGCTGGCGCGCTGGCCGCGCGAGGTACAGGACGAGGTCTTTACCGGCGGACCGATGCCGCTGGCTGCCGCCACCAGCGCACCCGTCGGGGCGGCACGGAAAGTACCCGGCGGCTACGCGATCTCGGGGCAGTGGAGTTTCGCTTCCGGCATCATGCATTCGCAGTGGGCGCTGCTGGCCGTGCAGCACGACGGGACGCGGCTGCAGGCCCTCGTTCCCCTCGCCGACCTGGACCTGATCGATGCCTGGCATACGGACGGCCTCCGGGGGACCGGCAGCAACGACCTGCGCGCCAGGGACCTGCTGGTGCCGGACTACCGCGTCATGGACTGGGCGGAGTTGAGCGGCACGGACAGTCCCGGCAGCCGCATCCATCCCGATCCGCTGATCCACGCCCCGATGGCCACGCTGCTGAACCTCGTGGCCCCGGCAGCGGCGCTGGGCTCCGCCGAGTATGCCGTGGAACTGTTCCGCGACCAGCTGCTGGCACCCAGGCTGAAGAATGGGGCCGAACTCCGCCAGGCGGACTCACCGCTGGCGCAGGCACGCTACGCACGTGCGGCGGGGAAGGTTGCTGCGGCGCAACTGCACTGGCAGGCGGCGCTGGCCGGGGCGGCCTCACCGGAGCGTTCGGCGTCCGGCCCGGCGGACGGGGAACGGGCCGCGTTCCGGCTGGCCCTGGCACTGAGCGCCGAAGCCTCCCAGGAGGCCGTGCGGACGGTCCTGGCCGGTTCCGGGGGAAGCGCCCACCGGCTGGCCCATCCGCTGCAGCGCATCCAGCGGGACGTCGGAGTCCTCCTGAACCACCCCACGCTGGGCATCGACACCATCATGGAACAGGCCGGCAGGGGGCTGCTGGGCCTGGGATTCACCTCGGCGTCCTTCTAGCGCCGGCGCAGGGGCCGGCTGCCACCGTTCCGCCCGGTTCCGTGGCAGGATCAGGTATGCCCCAGCGCCTGATGCTGCTCGACACCGCCTCCCTCTACTTCCGCGCCTTCTACGGCCTGCCGGACACCATCCGCCGCCCGGACGGGATACCGGTGAACGCTGTGCGCGGCCTGCTGGACATGATCGCCCGGCTCACCACCGACTACCACGCCACCCACCTGGTGGCCTGCTGGGATGACGACTGGCGCCCGCAGTGGCGCGTGGACCTCATCCCCACGTACAAGGCGCACCGCGTGGCCGAAGCCATCCCGCAGGGGACCGACCTGGAAGTGGTTCCGGATGCGCTGGAGGCGCAGTTGCCCATGATCCGCAAGGCCCTGGAGCTGGCCGGAATCGCCATCGTGGGAGCCGCCCGGCATGAGGCCGACGACGTCATCGGCACCTACGCCAGCCATGCCGAACTTCCGGTCGACGTCGTGACCGGGGACCGCGACCTGTTCCAGGTCTGCGACGACGGCCGCCAGGTCCGGGTGATTTACACGGCCCGCGGCATGCGCAACCTGGAAGTGTGCACGGAAGAAACGGTGGTCGCCAAGTACAAGGTCCTGCCGCAGCAGTACGCCGACTATGCGACCCTCCGCGGCGACGCCTCGGACGGCCTGCCGGGCGTCGCCGGCATCGGGGAGAAGACCGCGGCGTCGCTGCTGCTCAAATACGGCACCCTTGAGGAGCTGCTCGCGGCGGCGGGCAGGAACGACGGCGGTGTGTCAGGTCCGGTGCGCGCAAAACTGGCCGCAGCCGCCGGTTACCTCGAGGCAGCCCCCGCCGTCGTCCGCCTGGTCCGTGACCTCGAGCTGCCCAGCCTTGCCGAGGCGGGTGCCCGGCTCCAGCCGGTGACCGGCGAACCGCGCGCCGAACTGGAGCGGCTCGCCACTGACTGGAACCTGGGCGGCTCGGTCCGGAGGCTGCTGGACGCGCTGGACCTGCGCGGGCAGGCAGACTGACCCGCGCAGGCCCGCCGGCTGCTTGCCGTGCGGCCGGCTCAGAGGCTCTTCAGGGCCCGTCCCAGCCGGGCCGCAGCCTCCTCGAGGCGGGGCACGGAGACGTCGCCGAACGCAAAGCGCAGGTGCCGGTCCGAGTCCGTGCCCGGCCCGGAGGCGAAGAAGGAGCCGCGCTGGTATTCCACTCCTTCGGCGCTGGCTGCAGCCGCCAGCAGGTCAGGGTCGACTCCGGCATCGCGGAGCCGTGGCCACAGGAAAAGTCCGCCGCCGGGCAGCACACTGTCAAACGCTCCCGGAGCCTCCCGGTCCAGCGCCGCGATGAGCGCTGCGGCCCGGGTCCGGTACAGCTCACGCGCACGGCCCAGGGTGGCGTCGAAGAGGCCGGGGTCCGCCGTCAGGGCCTCGCCCACCACTGCCTGAACCAGTGTGGAACTGTGCGAGTCCTGGCGGCTGCGGAGCGCCACGAGGTCCGGGAGCAGGCGCTCCGGTGCCACCAGCCAGCCCAGCCGGAGGCCCGGACCCAGGGTCTTGGTGAAGGTGTTGATGTGGATGACATGGTCCGAGACGTTGAAGGCGTCAACGCTTTCTGGACCGCCCTCGTACCACAGCTCGCGGTAGGGGTTGTCCGCCAGGACTACGAAGCCGTACTCCTTGGCCAGCCCCACCAGCCGGGTGCGGGCCACGGCCGGGAGGGTGCCCTGGGACGGGTTGTGGAAGTCCGGCACCGTGTACAGGGCCGTAGGCCGGGCCCCTCCGCGCAGCTTGTCCTCCAGCTCGTCCACGTCGATGCCGCGGGCTCCAACGGTCACCGGCAGTGTCTGCGCCCCGGAGAGCTGCAGCCCGCGCAGGAACAGCGGGAAGATCGGATTGTCCACGGCCACCAGGTCACCGCGTTCCACTACTGACTGGATGCCGAGGGACAGGCCGTGGAAGCCGCCGTTCGTGATGATGATCCGCTCCACGGGGACGCCTTCGCGGGCGGCGATCCATTCCCGCAACGGTGAAATGCCTTCGGTGCGTGAGTACTGGAGGGACGGCAGTCCGGGCCTGGACAGCACCCGCGCCGTGGCGGCTGCCAGTTCTTCGGCCGGCAGGACGCCTGGGTCAGGGACGCCGCCCAGCAGTTCGATGGCATCCTCCCGCTTGTCCCGCAGGGTGGCATCGCCAAACCCTTGGGGCGCCGTGAAGCCGGCGATCAGGGCGGGCTTGCGTGCGGGAGTCCGGGTGATGGTTGTTGTGGGTGTCAATGTCATAGGGAAGCCTCTGCCAGTTTCGGGGTTTCTTGGATGTCGGGTGCCGTGCCGGTCGGGGACTGGAGGCCGGTGGTGCCGGGGATGGCGTCCAGCAGCGCCCGCGTATACGGATGCCGGGGCTGGTCGAAGACCTGGTCCACGGTGCCCTGCTCCACCACCTGTCCGCTGCGCAGGACCGAGACGGTGTCGGCCACCTGCCGCACCAGGGCCAGGTCATGGGAGACAAACACGTAAGCCAGGCCGAGCTCGCGCTGCAGCCGGGCCAGCAGCTCCAGGATGCCGGCCTGCACGGTGACGTCCAGGGCCGAGGTGGGTTCGTCCAGCACCACGACGTCGGGACGGACCACGAGTGCCCGGGCGATGGCCACGCGCTGCCTCTGGCCGCCGGAGAGCTGGCCGGGGCGGCGGTCCACCACGTCCGCCGGCAGGCCGACGGACTGCAGTGCGTCCCGCACCTGGTCCGCGCGGTCCGCTGTGGTGCCCACGCCGAACCGGTCCAGGGGCTCCCGGACGATCCTGCCCACCCGCCACGTGGGGTCAAGCGAAATGAACGGGTTCTGGTACACCAACTGCAGGTGCCGGCGGACATCACGGATCCCTGCCCGCGACAGGCCTGCCGTGGACTGGCCGCCCACGGCGATGGTGCCGCTGTCCGGTTGCTCCAGTCCGAGCAGCAGCCGGACCGCCGTGGTCTTGCCGGAACCTGACTCGCCCACCAGGGCATGGGTCCGGCCCCGTTCGACGGCGAAGGAGACACCGTCGACGGCACGCACCTCCTTGCCGCGGGTCTGGAAACGCTTGGTGATACCGGTGACGCTGACCTGCACCGGCCGGTCTGCCGTCGCGCTCTCCTGCGGAAACTCCTGTGGCACGTCCCGCGGTTCCTTCAGCGCCACGTCGAGGCGCTGGCTGCGGTACCGGCCCGGATTCAGGGCCGGTACATCGGCCTGAAGCTCCCGGGCGTAATCCGTGCGGGGCGCGGCGAAGACCTGCGCCGAGGGGCCCTGCTCCTGGACAGCCCCGTCCTTGAGCACCACCAGCGTTTCGGTGCGTTCCGCAGCGATGGCGAGGTCGTGCGTGATGAGGAGAAGGCCGATGTCCAGTTCCTTCCGCAGGTCGCCGAGGAGGTCCAGGATGAGTTTCTGGACCGTGACGTCCAGCGCGGAGGTCGGCTCGTCCGCGACGATCAGGGATGGCCGGGGCAGGACGGTCAGGGCGATGAGCACCCGCTGCAGCATGCCGCCGGACAGCTGGTGGGGGTAGGAATCAAAGACCCGGACGGGATCCGGCAGGCCCACCTGTTCCAGCGCCTCCAGGATCATCCGGCGGCGCGCCCCGGGATCCCGTTCGCCGGTCAACGCCGCAGCCTCGTGTGCCTGGGCGCCGATGGTCCGGACCGGGTTCAGTGCCGAGCCCGGATCCTGCGGAATGAACCCGAGCTGCCGGCCTCGCAGGGGACGGAACTGCCGCTCCGGCACGGCCAGCACTTCCTTCCCGTCCAACCGGACGCTGCCGGTAACCGACGCCTCCGACGGCTGCAGCAGCCTTAGGACGGCTTTGGCGATGGTTGATTTCCCGGACCCGGATTCGCCGATCAGGGCAAGGCTGCCGCCCCGGTCCAGCCTGAAGCCGACATCGCGCACCACCTCCTTACGGCCATAGGAGACGTGCAGGCCGTCGACGGCCAGCAGCGGGGGAACGTGGCTTTCCGGCACTGGTGTTTCCTTCCTTCGATTGTCCGGGGTACTCATGATGGGTTCCTCAACCAGCGGCTGATCCGGTTGATGGACAGGACCGTGGCCACGATGACCAGGGCCGGGGCGTAGACCAGCCAGGGGGCCGTGACATAGGTCTTGCCGGATGCGACCAGCAGGCCCCAGTCCGAGGACGGGGGCGGATCCCCATATCCGAGGAACGCCAGCGAGGCGATCACCAGGATGGAGGTGCCGAACTGCAGCACCGCCAGGACCAGCACCGGGCGGTAGGCGTTGGGCAGGACGTGGGTCAGCAGCGCCTGCAGCCGGTTGCCGCCCTCCAGGTAGGAGGCCTCGACAAACGTGGAGCGGCGGACCCGGATGACCTCGGCGCGCATGAGCCGGGCGAAGACGGCCACGGCCGAGACTCCGGTGGCGATGGCGGCATTGATGGTCTGGAACCCCAGTGAGCTGACGATCACCACGGCCAGCAGGAAGCCGGGGATGGCCAGGAGCACATCCACGAACCGGCCCAGGGTGGCGTCCAGCCACCCGCCGCGGAAGCCGCTGGCCAGGCCGATGGCGCTGCCCGCCACGAGCCCGATCGCCACGGCCACCAGTGCGCTGGTCACCGAGGACGCCGTGCCGTACACCACGCGGGCGTACTGGTCCCGGCCCAGGTAGTCGGTCCCGAACCAGTGCTGCAGGCTGGGGGAGTCGAGCTTGCTGCCGGTGTCCCCGTTGACGGGGCTGTAGCCCGTAAACACGGAGGGGAACAGGGACCAGAGCACCACCACCAGGACCACGAGGAGGGACATCAGCACCGTGGGCGGAATGGCTGCCCGGGTGCGGATGGACGCCGCTCCGTCGCTGCGGAGCCGGGCGAAGTTCAGGTCCGCGCTCATGCGTTTGCTGCCTCTCTGACGTTGACCCGCGGGTCAAGCAACGGGGTGAGGAGGTCCGCGGCGAGGTTCACGGCCACGAAGACGACGGCGGACAGCGACACGACGGCCTGCAGGACCGGCTGGTCCTCGCCTGTGACGGCCTTCTGGACCACGGTGCCGATGCCGTCGCGGCCGAAGATGGTCTCGGTGATGACGGAGCCGCCCAGGAGTTCGCCCACAATCAGGGCGATCATGGCCACAGACGGCAGCGCTGACGGCTTCACCAGGTGCCGGGCGAAGAGCTGTGCCCCGGTGAGGCCCCGCGACCGGGCCACGAGGGCATACTCCTGGCGCGATTCGTGGTCCAGGCCGGCGATCAGCACTTCCGCGAGTGGTGCGGAGACCGGGATGGCCAGGGTCACGGCGGCAAAGAGAGTGGCGGTGGCGCTGTTGGGGTCCGTGGTGGTGAATGAGTGCAGCCGGAAAGCGAAGAGCTCGATCAGGACCAGGCCGATCACGAAGTTGGGCACCGACAGGAAGAAGGACGGGATGCAGCGGAGGATGCCTGCCCACCGGGGCGGGGCGTAGTGTGCGCCGTAGGCGATGGCGACGGCGAAGGCCACTGCAATGAAGAGTGCCGTCGAGGCCAGTGTGAGCGTTGAGGGCAGGGCATCGCCGACAATCTGCGACACGGCGAGGTTGGACTGCAGGGAGAAGCCCAGCTCGCCGGTCAGGAACCTGCCCAGCGACAGGGCCAGCTGTACCAGCACGGGCTGGTCCAGCCCGTAATAGGACACGATCCGCTGGATGTCGGCTTCGCTCAGCCCGGACTGCGGGTCGCGCAGCGAGTTGGTGATGGCGTCCCCGGGCAGCACACTGATGACCAGGAACGTCAGCACGTAGGCGAGGAGGACCACCACCGCCGCCTGACCGGCCCTGGCCAGGGCGAAGCGGCCGTAACCGCTGCTCACTTGGCCAGCCAGGCGGTGTAGAAGTTGGCGTAGGCCAGGCCGTTGTACTGGACCCCCTTGACCGTGGGGGAGATGAGGTACAGCCGCTGCACCAGCTGGTTCAGGGGGATGAAATAGCCCTGCTCCAGGACGTACTGCTGCAGTTCGCCGGCGATCTTTTCGCGGGAGGCCCGGTCCGAGGCGCTCGCGATGGCCGTGGACAGGTCGTTGAGCTTCTGGTCGCCGGTGCCCAGGTTGAACCAGTTTTCACCGTTGTTCTGGCTGGTCAGGACACCGGCAACGGTGCCGACGTCGACGAAGCTGCGGGAAGTCTGGAACAGCGGCGGCCGGCTCGCCTGGATTGCGGAGTAGCCGGCGACGTCCACCACCTTGAGGTTGACCTTGATGCCGATGCGCTCCAGCTGCTGGGCAATCAGCTCGTCCTCCGCCTTGGTGGAGGGGACGTAGGGGTTGGGGGTCAGCGGGAATTCGAGGACCTTGCCGTCCTTGACCCGGAAGCCGTCCGGCCCCGGCTTCCAGCCGGCGTCGTCCAGGAGCTTCCTGGGCTTGTCGGCGTCAAAGGCGAAGGCGCTGCTGTAGTCGCCGGCTTCCGGGACATTGCCCTGGATGAACGTGGTGGCGGCGTCCCAGTCCGCGGTGTAGACGGTGGCGCGGATCTCCTCCCGGTCGATCCCGTGCTGGATGGCCTGCCGGACGCTGGGATCATTGGTGGGGAAGGCCTGGGTGTTGACCTGGAAGCCGTCCACGAAGCCGAGGTACTTGGGTGTTCCCACGGTGAAGCCTTGGGCCTTGAGGGACTCAATTTCCTGGGGTTCCACGTTGAAGGCAACCTCGGCCTGGCCGGACGCCACCGTGGACGTCCGCACGGAGGTGTCCTTGATGACCTTGTAGGTGATGGTGTCCAGGCGGGCAGGTCCGGTGTGGCTCAGCGCTGCCGGTCCCCAGTTGTAGTCCTTGCGCTTTTCGAGCACGTAGGAATCGCCCTGCTTCCAGGACTTGAGGACGAACGGGCCGCTGCCGATCTCCTGCGCAAGGTCCGCCTGTGCATCCAGCGGCAGGGCCAGCGTCTTGGGAGACAGCAGGATGCAGCCGTGGTAGGCGAGGGTGGCGATGAAGCCCAGGGCGGGGGAAGAGAAGGACACCTTGACCGTCTTGGCGTCAGCGGCTTCGGCGCTGACGAAGTTGCTGGAGGGGAACAGGCCCACCTTGCTGATGCCGCGGTCCGGGGCGCCCTTGGCCCAGGCATTGAGGTTGGCCACGACGGCGGCCGCGTCCAGGGGCGTGCCGTCGGAGAAGGTCACGCCGTCCTTGAGGTGCAGGACGAAGTCCTTGGCCCCGTTGAGTTCCTCCCAGCTTTCGGCGACCCAGGGGCTGAGCTGGCCCTTGTCGTCGACGTAGACCAGCTTGTCAGTGATCTGGCCCCAGAGGTTGCCTTCGTAGCTGGAGATGGAGGTCTTGCTGGAAACCCAGCCGGTGTCGTAGCCCTGGATCAGGAAGGTGATGTTGCCGCCGTCAACGGGCGTGCCGGCGTCGGACGACGTGCTGGCGGCGGGACCGCCGCAGGCGGTGAGGACGGCGGAGCCGGTTATGGCGGTGATGCCGGCGAGGAAGACGCGGCGGCGGAATTCGGTGGTGTTCATGGGAGGGTCTCCTGGGTGGAAGTGTGGGCAGCCGTGCGTGGCTAGATGGCTTTGCCGGGGTTCAGCAGTGAATGCGGGTCCAGTGCAGCTTTGATGGCGTGCTGGGCCTGGCGGATCCGCGGGGACAGTTCCAGCGCAGCCCAGTCCTGCTTGAGGCTGCCGATGCCGTGTTCTCCGCTGACCGTGCCGCCCAGCGACAAGGCCACACGCACCAGTTCTGTGGCGGCCTCCTGCAGGGCCGCCGGCGGCTGGGCGGGATCGTCGCCGGGCAGCCTGTCGAGGGTGATGAGCGGGTGGAGGTTGCCGTCACCGGCATGCGAGACGGCGGAAATGTCCACTCCAAAACGTGCTTCCAGCACCGGAAACGCCGCATAGACCTCGGCAAGCCGTGACTTGGGAACAGCGATGTCTTCGCCGATGTACCACTTGTGCCGGGGAAGGCCGCGGCCGCTGCGCCGCAGTTCCCAGAGCCGGGCTCCGTCGTCATCCGTTTCCACCGTGACCCGGGCCCCGGCGGCGGTGAGTGCGGTGGCGAGGTCCGCCGACTGTTCGTCGATGCCGTACCCGTCCAGTTCAACCAGGACCAGGGCGGCGCCGCGGCCACGCAGGCTGGTGCCCGAGTGGCTGTCGATGCTGTCCAGGCTGGGGGTGTCGAAGAATTCTATGGCCACCGGACGGACCGGCGAGCCGGTGATGGCGGCGAGGCCGTGGGCGCCGGCGGCTGTGCTGTCGAAGAACGCCGTGACGGTCCTGCGGGCCACCGGGAGGGGCCGGAGCCTGACGGTGGCGCTGACCACAATCCCGAGGACCCCTTCCGAGCCAACGAACAGGGAGGTCAGGTCAAGCCCGGTGACACCCTTGATGGAGCGGTGGCCCACGCTGACCAGGCTGCCGTCCGCCAGGACGACGTCGAGCGCCAGCACCGACTCGCGGGTCACACCGTACTTGGCGCAGCGCAGCCCCCCGGCGTTGGTGGCGATGTTGCCGCCGATCGTGGAGATGTCGAAACTTGCCGGATCGGGGGCGTAGAACAACCCGTACGGGGCCAGCTGCGCATTCAATTCCGCATTGATGATGCCCGGTTCCACCACGGCCACTTCATCGAGCGGTGAGATCTCGATGACCCGAGCCAGCCTGCCGGTGGACACCACCACCTGGCCGGGCCGGGCAGCGGCGCCGCCGGAGAGGCCTGTCCCGGCGCCGCGGGGCACCACAGTGATGCCGAGCCCGGCGGCGAGGCGCACCACGTCCTGCACCTGCCCGGCAGTTTCGGGGAAGACGACGGCGGGACCTTGGCCGGCGTCGTCGTGCAGGGCGGACTTTGCCGTCGCGGCATCGTAACGGTAGGGGCGGGTTTCGGGTCCGGCCGCCAGCACTGCAATACCGGGGTGGCGGGAAGAAAGTTCGCGGAGAAACGACTCCACCGCCTGTTGCGGGTGGACGCCGCGCTGCCGGGCTTCGGGTTCTGCTGATGTCATGCCGGGATCTCTTTCGGACAGTGGCGGAACGAAATAATGCGACGGGAAAGGTCGCCAGGAGTTTCACGTGCGTCATTTTTCGAAGGGGCTTTATGGGAAATTAGCGGTCCGGCGGCTAGTGCCGGAAACCGGGATGACGCCGGAATCAACAATTCGAAATTGCGGGAAATGCGGATCAATAAGCAGTAAGAAAAGGTCATTCAGTGCGTCATGTTGGCGCGATGTGACGCTGTTGGTCCCGGGATGAAGCTGCATTTCGGCCTGCGTCAGCGCATTGCGGCGGTGGTTGTCCAAAACAATTTACGGATGGTTTGGTGAGGTAACGATTCCAACGAGAGGCCTACACATGACTGCCACATCAGATCTGAATCCCCGCCGGCTTCGGGATATTTTTGGAACCTTTGCCAGTGGGTTGACGGTTATTACCGGCTCAACGCCGCAGGGGCCGGCAGGATTCACCTGCCAGTCATTCGCGTCGTTGTCGTTGGAACCTGCCCTGGTGACTTTCAGCCCGGCGCGCACGTCGAGTACCTGGCCCGTCCTCAGGGACGCCGGTACGTTCACCGTGAACATCCTTCCCGCTGAACACCAGCACCTGGCCGGGCAGTTCGCCCGCTCCGGAACGGACAAGTTCGCCGGCGTCAGCCATACCGCCTCGCCGCTGGGCAATCCCATCCTTGACGATGCCCTGGCCTGGATCGACTGCGAGCTGCATGCCGAACACGACGGCGGCGACCACACCATCGTGGTGGCAACCGTGCGGCACCTCAGCGCCCGGGACAGTGCTGATCCGCTGCTGTTCTTCAAGGGCCGGTACGCCGGACTGGCGCCGGCGCGCCTGCTCGAAGCCGCCGGCTGACAGCCTCCTCCTAAGGCCGCCCGGAAGCCGCCCCGCGCCGGGAAAGTCAGCACCGCCGGCACGCCTCCGCCTTGCATCCGGAACTGCTGGTAGTAAGCTTGCTGAGCATTACTACTAAGCTTGCTGATTAACCGGACGAGGGAAGCAGGAGTCATGGGCACAGTCTTTGGTGTCGCCTGGGCGCTGATGCTGGCCGCCGGGGGCGCAGCCTTCGCTGCCGCAGCTCCCGACGGCGGTGCAGCGCAAGGCGGGCAGTATCTCGCGGGCCACGTGCTCCTGGGCGTGGGCATCGGCCAGCTGGCGGCCTTGCTGCTCCGGCACTTTGCCCGCCTGGTGGTTGGCCGGCTCCGGGTGCGCTCCACCGTCCCCGCTCCCGCCCCAGGGCTTCCCGACGGGGAGGCTGCCGCAACACCGCAGCCCGCGGCAGCCGGACCGGCAGTGGCCACCGTGGCCGTCCTGCCCGTGAGGCCGGCGGCGTCCATGGCCCGCCTGCGGGGCCGGCATGCCGCCTGAGCTGCCGCAGGCCTTGCCGGCAGGAACCGCGGCGGCCATTGCCGCAGCGCCGCCGGCGCCTTGGCCCGTGCCCGGTCACGCCCCAACACCCGCGGCACGTCCCGCACCGCGTGCGCAGCGGGCCGGGGCACCCGTGGCCCGGCGCCTGGCAGCCGGTGTGGCGGCCCTGCTGGCCGTCACTGTTGCAGTGATTTTCGCTGTTTCCGCCACCGGTCCGCGCTCCGACGCCGAAACATCCACCCTGCGCGGGCTGCAGATCCGCGTGCTGAGCATCAGCCAGGCAGCCGCCGAAAACAGGCTCGACGGCGCCCTGGCGGCACTGCAGGCCCTCCAGGACGACCTTGACGGCGCCGCGCGTGACGGCAGGATCTCCGCACCGAAGGCCCGGGGAATCGAGTCTGCCCTCGCGGCCGTCCGAGCAGACATCACGGACCGGCTCGAATCCCAGGCCGCCGCAGCGGGCACTGCGGCCGGGACCGCGCCCGTGGCCGCAACGACGGACACTCCCGCGGCGCAGGCACCGGCTCCCGCGCCGGCAGCGGACGTGCCTGCCGTACAGCCGGTGCCACCGGCAGCTCCTGACCCTGCGCCCGCCTCCGGCGCCGGGCAACCCGGTGTACCCGGTCCCGCCAAGGCACCGCCCGGGAAGGCCAAGGGGCACAACAGGCCCTGATCCGGGCACGCGGCCCAGCACGGCCGCGCCACCTGCGGCGGCCGCCCTCAGCGGCCACCTTCAGCGGTCGCCCGGGACGGACACAGCACGCCCCAAGGTCCAACCACGGCAGAATGGACGGGTGAGTTTCCCCCCAAGCCCGGACACGCAAACCGCCCGCGGGCCCTTCAACCTGGAGGCGGCCGGCCATGGCCTGGCCTTCACGGCTTCGCTGCCCGCCCTCCGGGAAACACTGGCGGCCGGAGGCCCGGGCGCTGCGGCAGTGGTCCAGGCGCCGCCCGGTACCGGAAAGACCACGCTTGTGCCGCCGCTCCTGGCCAACCTGGCGGACGGCTCCGGCCGTATCATCGTCACCCAGCCGCGCCGCGTGGCGGCACGGGCGGCGGCCCGGCGCCTGGCCGCCCTGGACAACAGTTCAGTTGGCGGACGTGTGGGCTTTACGGTACGCGGCGAGCACCGCGCGGGACCGCGGACCCTGGTGGAGTTCGTCACTCCCGGCATCCTGCTGCGCCGCCTGCTGGCCGATCCCGGACTGTCAGGGGTGGCCGGCGTAGTGCTGGACGAGGTCCATGAACGGGGCCTGGAAACCGATCTGCTGGTGGGAATGCTCGCCGAGGTGCGCCAGCTCCGCGGCGACCTCCGCCTGGTGGCCATGTCCGCCACCGTGGAGGCCGGCCGGTTCGCCGGACTGCTGGGAGATCCCGACGGCGGCGGGCCGGCTCCCGTCGTCGACTGCCCCTCGGTGCTCCACCCCCTCGAGGTGGAGTGGATGCCTGCCGCCGCGGCGCGCCTGGATGAACGCGGCGTCACCCCTTCATTCCTGGACCATGTCGCGGAGGTGGCCGCAGCGGCGCACCAGCGTGCCGCCGCCGCAGATCCGGGTACCGACGCCCTGGTCTTCCTGCCCGGAGCCAGGGAGGTTGCCAGGGTGGCGGAGGCCTTGCGGAAGCGGGCGGGGACCACCACCGATGTCCTGGAACTGCACGGCCAGGTGGGCCCGGCGGAACAGGACCGGGCGGTCTCCGGCCGCCCGGCCGGGGGCAGGCCGCGGATCATCGTGTCCACTGACCTTGCCGAATCGTCGCTGACGGTGCCTGGTGTCCGGCTGGTCATCGACTCCGGACTGGCCAGGGAGCCCCGGCGGGACGCAGCACGCGGCATGTCAGGCCTGGTGACAGTCTCCTGTTCACGGGCGTCCGCCGAGCAGCGCGCAGGCCGCGCCGCCCGGCAGGGCCCGGGAACCGTGGTCCGGTGCTACAGCCAGCAGGCTTACGGCGCCGCTTCGGCGCACGCCACCCCCGAGATCCGGGTGGCGGACCTGGCAGCCGCAGCCCTGACCCTGGCGTGCTGGGGAGCTCCTGGCGGGCGCGGCCTGCCACTGCCCGACGCACCGCCGCCGCAGGCCCTCGACGAAGCCATCGAGGTGCTGCGCGAACTCGGTGCCGTCACCGACGACGGCCACGCCACCGCCGCGGGCCGGACCTTGGCCGAAATCCCCGCGGATCCGCGGCTGGCCAGGGCGCTGCTCGACGGCGCCGCGGCGGTGGGCGTCCACGAGGCCGCCGGGGTGGTCGCGGCCCTCGCCGGTGACCAGCGCGCGCCCGACGCCGACCTGCCGCGGCTGCTCTCGCAACTGCGCCGTGACGCTGGCCCCGCCGGCCGCCGCTGGCAGGATGAGGCCGTCCGGCTGGAGGCCCTTGCCCGGCGGCACGGCAAGGACAGCGGCAGCGAGGCAAGCCGCCGGTCCGGACGCCGGAACGCGCCGGCCGGCCCCGACCCCGCCGCGGAGGTTGACGGCGGCGTGGCGGGCGCCGTCGTCGCCCTCGCCTACCCGGACCGGGTTGCTCGGCTGGTGCCCGGCGATGGACCCGCCCGGTACCTCCTGGCGTCCGGCACCAGGGCAGGTCTGCCCGCGGGCAGCTCCCTGGGCGGTCACGAATGGCTGGCTGTTGCGGAGGTGTCCCGGGCCGGCGGCCGCGACGCCGCCGGGACGGGCGCGGTCATCCGGTCGGCCGCGCCGCTGACCCCGGACCGCGCCGAAGCGGCCGCCGCCCACCTGCTGGCGGAATCCGTCGAAGCCGGCTTCGGCCAGGGGCGGGTCACCGCGCGGAAGGTCCGGCGGCTGGGGGCGATCATCCTCGCGGACACGCCGGTCCGGCCCACCCCCGAGGCCGGGCAGGCAGCGGTTGCCGAGGCTCTCCGCCGGGACGGCCTGGGCCTGCTGGAATGGTCGACGGCGGCACGCGGCCTGCGCGGCCGTCTCGACCTGCTGCGGCGGGAGCTGGGCGAACCGTGGCCGGACGTTTCCGACGAGGGGCTCCTGCGGCGCCTCGATGAGTGGCTGGGTGCGGAACTGAAGGCTCTTGCCGGCGGCGCCGCCGTCGGCAGCCTGGACCTTGCGGGGGCGCTGCGGAATCTCCTGCCGTGGCCCGAGGCGGCACGGTTCGATGAGCTGGCGCCGGAATGGATTGACGTCCCCAGCGGCTCCCGGGTGCGGATCGCCTATCCGGTGCCGGGGGAGGAAACCACCCGGCCGGTGGCGGCGGTGAAGCTTCAGGAGTGCTTCGGCCTGGCCGAATCGCCGCGGCTTGCCGGCGGCCGGGTCCCGGTCCTGTTCCATCTGCTGTCCCCGGCGCGGCGGCCGCTGGCGGTCACGGACGACCTCACCTCGTTCTGGTCCGGCCCGTACGCCCAGGTGCGGGCCGAGATGCGGGGACGGTACCCCCGGCACCCGTGGCCCGAGGATCCCTGGACGGCCCCTGCAACGGCCCGGACCAACCGCAGGAACTGACACCGGGCGGGTTCGGCCATGGCCCGGTACAGCGGAGTGAGAACTCCGATACGCCCGCGAAACGCGGCGTCGACGTGTTGAAACATCCCTTGCCTACGCTGGTTCCCACGCGGACACGGTGGTCCGCTCCCGCCGACACGAAGGATCCACCATGATGTTTCTCCTGGACAGCCTCACCCTCCTGCTCGACGGCCGCCGCAGCGGCTCCGGCTCGTCCCCGGACAGCGCCGCCGGCGCCTTTCCCGCGGGCAGGCTGACCTCGGAAGCATGGGAAGGGTGGTGGCACGAGGACGCCGGCCACGCCGGGTCCCGGTAATCCTGCCCGGTCAGCGCAGGGACCGGACGAACTCCGCCACGGGCGCCGCCAGGGAGGCGCCCACCTCATCTGCCGGCCGTTTGGTGCCGGCCACCGCAAACGAGTGATCACCGCCGTCCACCCACTGGAGCGCCGCCGTCGGGCCGATCCTGGCCACCACATCCTCCAGGAGGTGGGCGGTGGCAAAGGTGTCCCGGCTGCCCTGCAGGAAGAGCATGGGGGTGGTCATGCCGTACAGGTGTTCGTCCCGCAGCTTCTCCGGCTTTCCCGGCGGATGCAGCGGGTAGCCGAGGTAAACCAGCCCGGCGGCGGGCATCCCCTCAGCGACTGCCATGGACGCCATCCGGCCGCCGAAAGACTTGCCGCAGGCCACCAGGGGACCAGTGTCGCCGTTGTCTGCCGCGTGTCCGGCGGCGGCCTCCATCACCGCCCGCCACGTTGCGATGGCCAGCGGCGGCCGGTCCGGAAACTTCCGCCCGGCGTCGCGGTAGGGAAAATTGAACCGCAGCGTGGCAGCCCCCAGAGCATTCAACGCATCAGTGAATCCGCGGAGGAAGGGGTGCTCCATCCCGGCGCCGGCGCCGTGGGCCACCACCACCGTGGGTACCTGCGCTCCAGGATCGCCGGGCCGGGCGTAGGCGGCGGACACCACGGTGTCGCCAACCGGGATGGACAATTGCTGGTCGGTGTCAGGCATGGCTCCATCATGCCGGACCCTGCAGCGCAAATGTGCCCCGCCGCTGCCGGCGGGGTGTACGTTGGCCCCATGGCGAGCGAACAGACCACCATCACCGTCCCGGGCCCCAACGGCGAGCGCGCGATGCGCATATCAAGCCCCAGCCGGGTCCTGTGGCCGGCGCTCGGCCTGACCAAGCTCGACCTTGCACGCTATATCTGCGACGTCGGTGAGGCGTTCATCGCGGCCAACGGCGACCGGCCGGTATCCCTGCAGCGGTACCCGGACAACATCGACGGCGAGATGTTCTTCTCGAAGAACCCGCCCCGCGGCACGCCGGACTTTGTCCGCTCGGTCAAGGTGGTGTACCCCAGTGCGCGTTCCCACCCGCAGCTGGTGCTCGACGAACCGGCCGCCGCCGTCTGGGCGGTCCAGATGAACACCGTGGTGTTCCATCCCTGGCCGTCGCGGGCGGAGAACACGGACAGTCCGGACCAGTTGCGCATCGACCTGGACCCGCAACCGGGCACTGACTTCGACGACGCCATTCCTGCTGCCAAGGTCCTGCGGGATGTCCTGGCCGAGGCTGGACTGGAATCCTTCATCAAGACCTCCGGCAACCGCGGCCTCCACGTCTACGCACCCATCAAACCCGTCCGCGAGTTCCTGGACGTCCGGCACGCCGTCATTGCGGCCGCCCGGGAGGTGGAACGGCGGATGCCGGACAAGGTGACCACGGCCTGGTGGAAGGAGGAACGCGGTGAGCGGATCTTCCTCGACTTCAACCAGGCGAACAGGGACCGGACCATCGCCGGCGCCTACAGCCCCCGCGCCCTGCCGCACGCCCCGGTGTCCTGCCCCATCACGTGGGACGAACTGGAAACGGTTGATCCGAAGAACTTCACCGTCCTCACCGTCCCGGACCGGCTCAAGACCGTCGGGGACCCGTGGGCCGGGTTCGGGGACAAGCAAGGCAGCATCGACACGCTGCTGGAGTGGTGGGAGCGGGACACGGCCTCCGGCCTCGGCGAAATGCCGTTCCCGCCCGATTACCCCAAGATGCCCGGCGAGCCGCCGCGCGTCCAGCCGAGCCGCGCCCGCAAGCAGGACTAAGCCGCACACCCCGAAACGGGCAACCGCGGCACGGATTTACTCGAAACGGGAAGGATCGCCCATCCCGCGGCGGACCACTTCCGCAACCCCGCTGGAGAAGTCCACCACCGTGGTGGGCTCGGATCCGCAGTCGCCGGCGTCGATCACCGCATCCACCTGGTGGTCCAGCCGCTCCTTGATCTCCCAGCCGACGGTCAGCGGCTCATCCTCGTCCGCCAGCAGCAGGGTGCTGGAGAGCAGCGGCTCACCGAGTTCGGCCAGCAGGGCCTGCACCACCCGGTTGTCCGGGATCCGCACTCCCACCGTCTTCTTCCTGGGGTGCAGCAGCCGCTTGGGGACCTCCTTCGTGGCAGGGAGGATGAACGTATAACTGCCAGGGGTGACGGACTTGATGCTCCGGAACACGTCGTTGCCGATGTTCACGAACTGCCCCAGCTGCGCGAAGTCGCGGCACACCAGCGTGAAATGGTGCTTGTCGTCCAGGTGGCGGATGCTCCTGATGCGGTCCAGTGCTTCCCGGTTGCCCATCTGCGCCCCCAGGGCGTAGCAGGAATCCGTGGGGTAGGCGATCAGGCCGCCGTCGCGCACAATGCGGACGGCCTGCGCGATGGCGCGGGGCTGCGGATCGTGGGGGTGGACATCGAAGAACTTTGCCATCACACGAGCCTACGTTCCTTTTGGTCGGCGGCCAGCACATTTCCCGGTTGCGTCGCCCCTCGGGCGGCGGGGCGGGTCAGCCAACATGCACCCACGGCCGCTGCGTCACATCGGGTTCGGCCTCGCGCAGGATTTCGCGGGTGACCGGGGCGATCTCGCCTTCCCCCAGCACCAGGAAGCGCAGGAGGTTGGACACCGGGTTGCCTTCGGTCCAGCGGAAGTAGATGTGCGGCATCAGGCCGGTGACGTCCCGGATGTGGAGCAGCACGGAGGCGATGGTGTTGGGCACCACCGGTCCGTGGACCTCCAGCACCGGGTAGCCGTGCCGGAGGATCCCGCGCACTTCCAGGGCCGTTTCGAAGTCGGATGAATCGTCCACCACCACCTCCAGGAACAGGGGCGTGACGTTGTCCGGGAAATGGCTTGCCTCGGTGGCGGAGGCCAGCTTGCGGCGGTAGGCCTCGGCGGACTGGCGCAGCGGTTCGTGGGCGATGATGCCAATGGGACCGGACACCGCCGAGGTCACGAATTCCAGCGCCTGGGTGTCCAGGCGCACGTGCGTGGCGTGCAGCTCGAAGGAGCGCAGCACCCTGGACAGCAGCGAGATCGCCACGATGGCCAGGATGAAGAACCCGGCGATCCGGATGCCCTCGGGCCGTTCAAAGATGTTCGCGACGGTGGTGTAGGTGAACAGCAGGGCAATGACGGCGAACGCGGCCGTCCGGCGCCGCTGCCGCAGCCGCCGGGCCGACAGCGTTACGGCCACCGCTGCGGACGTCATCAGCACCAGTACGCCGGTGGCGTACGCACCACCCTGGGCGTCGACGTCGGCCTCGAACAGGATGGTGACCAGGAACCCCGTCAGCGTGAACACCAGCACCAGGGGGCGGACCGCCTTGGCCCACTCGGGCGCCATGCCGTACCGGGGAAGGTACCGGGGCACCAGGTTCAGCAGGCCGGCCATGGCGGAAGCACCGGCGAACCAGAGGATGGCGATGGTGCTGATGTCGTAAACGGTGCCGAACTCGGGACCCAGGTAGGTGTGGGCCAGGAATGCCAGGGCGCGCCCGTTTGCCTCCCCGCCGGGCTGGAACTGCTGCTCCGGGATCAGCACCACCGTGGCGAAGCTGCTGGTGATCAGGAAGGTGCTCATGATCAGGGCGGCCGTGGTCAGCATCCGGCGCGTCCCCCGGATGCGGCCGGCCGGGTTGGCGTCGGTGTCGCCGGCGGCGCCCTTGATCTGGGGCATCACCGCCACCCCGGTCTCAAAACCTGACAGGCCCAGTGCCAGGCGCGGGAAGACCAGCAACGCCACCGCTACCGCCATCAACGGGTTTCCGTGGCTGGTGGTCAGGGCATCCCACCACCCGCTGACGGCCACCGGATGCGTGGCGGCTTCGCCCAGCGCCCGGGCCACCACCACGACGTTCAGGGCAAGGTACACAGCCACCAGCAGCACCGCGACGCCGATGGCTTCGCGGAAGCCGCGCAGGAAGACGGCGGCCAGCAGGCACAGCAGGACCAGGGTGATGGTGACGTTCTGGCCGTGCAGCCAGCCGGGTGCGAAAGGGTTCTCGATCAGGTGGGCCGTGGCGTCGGCTGCCGAGAGGGTCATGGTGATCATGAAGTCCGTTGCGGCGAAGCCCAGCAGGACCAGCACCAGCAGCTTGCCGCCCCAGCGGGGAAGGAGGCGCTCCAGCATGGCAATGGACCCTTCGCCGCGGGGACTCTCCGCGGCCACCCGCCGGTACACGGGCAGCGCGCCCAGCAGCGTCACGGCCACCAGCACCAGGGTGGCCAGCGGGGAGATGGCGCCGGCGGCGAGGGCGGCGATGGCCGGCTGGTAGCCCAGGGTGGAGAAGTAGTCCACGCCGGTCAGGCACATCACCTGCCACCAGTGGTGTTTCCGGTGCCCGCTGCCGGACACCCCGCCCGGACCCTGGTGCGTGCCCTTTGCGTCCTGCAGCCCGAAGAGCAGCCAGTTCTTCAGCACCACCGCACGGGGCAGCGGAGGGGCCGAAGGGTCAGCCGGGGGCCGGCTCATGGTGGTCATCGCCACGCCTTTCACTTCCTGCCCCGGCACGGCGCCCGGGCACAGCCGAACGTAGCACCGGGCCAGGGCCGCGGCCCCCGGAAACCGGGGATCTTGACGCATCCTTAACGCCGCTGTGAGCAGACCCACACGGCGGCGGCCGGGGTGGCATCCGGGCGGCGTCCGTAGTGGAAGAATGTGCCTCATGGCAACCGAACGGATCGTCGTCGGGCTCAAGGGCGGGGACGACGGCGGACCCCTGGTGCAGCGCGCCGCCCGGCTTTCCCGGCGCAGCGGCGGTGACGTCCTGGCCGTGCACGTCCGCACGGCGTCGGGCTCCCGGCGGGAGTCTCCCCGCGCCCTTGAAGAACAGCGCCGGGCCGTGGCCGGGCTAGGCGGCGAATACCACGCCCTTGCCGGGCCCGACGTCGCCCGTGCTCTGCTGGACTATGCCCGGTCAGTCCAGGCCACCCACATCCTGGTGGGACAGTCCCGCCGCAGGAGGTTCGCGGGACTGTTCAAGGGCAGCGTCGAAGCCCGGGTGGTGCGGGACGCCGGAGACATCGACGTCCAAGTGGTTCCGCGCAGTCCGGGCCCCGCGCCGGTGCGGCGGCCGCGCACGGAACTGGGCAGGGCACGGACCCTGGCCGGCTTCGCCCTCGCAGCGTTTGTCCCGGCCGGCCTGCAGCTGCTCCTCGCCGTGTTCGACCACAGCGTGGCCACGGCGGTGCTGGTCCAGCTGGCCGGGGCGGTTGCGGTCGCCCTGGTCGGAGGCCTGTGGCCGGCGGTGGCCGGTGCCCTGTGGAGCAGCCTGCTGGTCAACTACTTCTCAACCCCGCCGGTGGGGGACCTGGCCATTCACGACCCCCAGGACGTCCTGGCGCTGGTGGTTTTCGTGGGAGTGTCCGTGGCGGTGGCCGGAGTGGTGGACGGCTCCGCCAGGCGCTCCAAGGAAGCGGCACGGGCCCGATCCGAAGCGGCCACCCTGGGCGACCTGGCCCTGGGCGCCTCCCGGTCCGAGGATTCGCTGCAGGGCCTGCTCACGGAATCACTCAGCGCCTTCGGCGTGGCGGGCGCGGCCGTCATCGGGGCGGCGGAACCGCCGGGCGGCTGGCGGCTGCTTGCCGGGGCAGGCGACACCACCGGCTGGGAGGACGGCCCCCGGGGTATGGCCCGGAGCGCGGAACCCGTGGACGGCACCACCTGGCTGGTCCTGTTCGGCCGCGACGTCCCGGCCTCCGGGCGGCGCCTGCTGGGTGCCTTCGCCGTGCACGTGAGGGCGCGGCTGGAACGGCGGCAGCTTGAGGCCAGCCGCGCCGAAATTTCCCGGCTGGCCGAGGGGAATGCGATGCGCACCGCCATCCTGCGGGCCGTGTCCCATGACCTGCGCACCCCACTGGCCGGCATCAAGCTGGCCGCGGGCGGCCTGCTGCAGGACGGCGTCGGCTACGGTCCGGAGGAGCGGAGGGAACTGCTGGAAACCATCGACCAGTGCACGGACCGCCTGGACACGCTGGTGGGGAACCTCCTGGACATGTCACGGATTACGGCCCAGTCGGTTGAACCGCTGCTGGAACCGGTCCGGTGGCGGGAGGCGGTGGACCATGCGCTGCGGCCGCTCCCGGCGGGCGCGGTGACTCTCGCGCTGCCGACCAACATGCCGCCCGTGGACGCGGACCCCGGCCTGCTGGAGCGGGCCATCGCCAACATCGTAGAGAATGCCGTGAAGTATGCGGCCGGTACGGGCATCACCATTTCGGGAGTCCCGGCGGGCCTGACCGGTGCCGCGGCCGGCGGCCACCCCGCCGGCGAACTGCGGATCATCGACCACGGCCCGGGCGTTCCGGCCCGGAAGGTGGTGGAGATGTTCCAGCCGTTCCAGCGGCTGGGCGACGCGGACCAGGGGACGGGCATCGGCCTGGGCCTTGCGGTGGCGCAGGGCTTCGTGCAGGCGATGCGCGGAACCCTTGAGGCGGAGGAAACGCCGGGCGGCGGACTGACGATGGTCATCCGGTTGCCGCTTTCGGCCGGAGCGCCGGTGGCGGCATGACGGAGAACGGCGGAGGGACGACGGCGGCAGCCGGCACCGGGGGCGGCGCCCGGGTGCTGGTGGTGGATGACGATCCCCACCTCCTGAAAGCCCTGCGGATCACCTTGGGCGCCCACGGCTACACGGTGGATTCAGCCGGCGACGGGGCGGCGGCGGTAGAGGCCGCCTCCAGGACCGCCCCGGATGTGCTCGTCCTGGACCTCGGCCTCCCGGACATGGACGGCGTGGACGTGCTGCGGGACGTGCGGCGCTGGAGCAACCTGCCCGTCTTGGTGCTCTCGGCCCGACACGGCTCATCGGACAAGGTCGGCGCGCTGGACGCGGGCGCGGACGACTACATCACCAAGCCTTTCGGCCTTGATGAGCTGCTTGCCCGGCTGCGCGCCCTGCTGCGGCGGGTTCCGGCCCCGGAAGCCGCGCCGGTGGTGGCCTCGGCGGCGTTCAGCGTGGACCTGGCCGGCCGCCGGGTGGACCGAGGCGGCAGCCCGGTCCGGCTGACGCCCACGGAATGGAAGATCCTCGAAATCCTCGTGACGAATCCTTCCAGGCTCGTCACGCAGCAGCAGCTGCTGGCCCGGGTGTGGGGGCCGGGATATGTCAAGGAAGCAAACTACCTGCGCGTGTACATGGCCCAGCTGCGGCGGAAGCTGGAGCCTGACCCCGGCAAGCCCCGCCACCTGCTGACCGAACCGGGCATCGGATACCGGTTCGTTCCCTGACGCAGGGGGCCGCCGGACCTTCCACGGACCCCTACCACCCGGGCAGCCTTTGGGGCAGGATGTTGTCTGGTTCCACCATGAGCACATCCCCACGCGAAGGAGATTCAGCATGCCGACCATCCTCAACCCCTACATCAGCTTCCGGGACAACGCCCGGGAGGCGCTGAACTTCTACCAGTCCGTCTTCGGCGGCGACCTGCGGGTCAGTACCTTCGGCGAATACCAGATGGCCGAGGACCCGGCCGAGGCGGAGAAGATCATGCACGGGATGCTGACCACTCCCAACGGCCTGGTCCTCATGGGGTCGGACACGCCCAGCAGCATGGAATTCTCCGAGGGCTCCGCCATTTCCATTTCGCTCAGCGGCGAGGACGAAACGGAACTGCGCGGCTACTACGACAAGCTCAGCGACGGCGGCTCGGTGACGGTGCCCATGGAGAAGTCCCCCTGGGGTGACGTGTTCGGCATGTGCACGGACCGGTACGGCGTTGCGTGGCTGGTCAACGCCAACGCAGGGGAGCGCGCCGCTGACGCGCCCTGACAGCAGGCCCGCAGCGCAGGGGTCCGGTCCGCGGGATGCGCGGGCCGGGCCCCTTGCCTGAGGGACGGACTTGTGCGCCCCGCGGGAGCGGGGGAGAGGGCGCCTTGAGGGAGCCTGTGGTCCCTGCGAGGATGGGGGAGTGGAATCCCTTTTTGAGTTCCTCTCCGACAAGTGGTGGCTTGTCTTTCCGTTGACCGCGTTCGCCGGGCATTACGCGAATTCGTGGCGCAAGGCCAGCGAACGCCGGCACCGTCGGAAGGTGGAGCTGCTCACGCTGAAGAACCAGGCCCGGGAGTCCGGGAGGGCCGCCACCGCGGAGGTCGAGGCCCTGATGGCCACCCACGACGCCACCAACCGCCGGTGGCTGGAATACGAACTCGACGTCGGCAAACTCATCGACTTCCCGCTGATGACAGACGTGCGTGAACCGCTGACCGTGGCCTTCCTGCGGGCCAAGCGCGACGCCGACGGCCAGCGGCCCGTCTCCCCGGCGGACCTGCCGGCCGCCCACATGGAGTCCTACCGGAAGGCCGTCAACGCTTTCGCGGTGGCCCTGGAGGTGGCTGAGAGGGAAGCGCGGCGGATCCGTGACAGCAAATTCACCGGTCCGGAGCGGGAGCGCCTGGCCACTGCCCGGAAGCTGCTCATGATTGCCGAGAACGGTGCCGCGACCCCGGCCGAGCGGCAGGCGGCCTACAAGCGGGCACGCCGTGAGCTGGACGGGCTGATCGTGCTGCCGGACGTGACCATTGCCGCGCTGGAGAGGCGGGCCGCGCCGGGCCTGGACACCGGCCGCGCGCCGTCGGACCAGCCGGGCTGAACCACCGGGGCATGCGTTGGCACGGACGCTCTACCTCGACGTCGACGGCGTCATTTGCCCTTTCGGACCGGCTGGTACCACCGGCTGGGGCACCCCGTGGCGGACAGCCGACGCCGGACTGCTGCCGGTTGCCTACGCCGCCGAACTGGTCGCAGGACTCAACAGCATCTCCCGTCAGGACGGCGTCCGCTGCGTCTGGCTGACCAGCTGGGAGGAACTCGCGCCCCGGTATCTGTGCCCGGCCATCGGGCTCGACGGCGGCACGTGGCCTTGGCTGTCCGCTGACGGGCCGGCCTCCGGAGACGGCTGGTGGAAGCTGAGGGCCCTTCAGGCCGACCTGGAGGCCACCGGGCCGGAGGCCGTTGCCTGGATCGATGACCAGCTCGACCATGAGGCCGAAGCAGGGCTTTGGGCCCGGCTGCTCGGTCCGCGGCTGCTGGGGGTTTCGCCCGATCCGCGGCACGGAATTTCACCCGCCCAGTTGCAGTCCGTGACCACTTTCCTGGCCGGGCCGGTGTTTTGACCTGCTGCCCGGGGCGCGTACGATCGATAGGGTTTCACACCGGCTTGGTAAACCGCACAGGACATTCCCCGCGAACATCCGGTGAATTATGCTGTGCAAGGCAGCCGGGGGCACAGAAACTGCTGAACGCCAACACTGCAGATTGGGCAACAGGTGGACATCACCTTCATGGTGGCGCTGGTCATCGCACTGGCTCTATTTTTCGACTTCACGAACGGCTTCCACGACACCGCGAACGCCATGGCAACCCCCATCGCCACGGGGGCCATCAAGCCGAAGACAGCGGTCACTCTGGCGGCCCTGCTGAACCTGGTGGGTGCCTTCCTGTCCACGGAAGTGGCCAAGACGGTCTCCGGCGGCATCATCCGTGAAGGTGCCGACGGGGTCCAGATCACGCCGGAGATCATCTTCGCCGGCCTGATGGGCGCCATCCTCTGGAACATGATCACGTGGCTCAAGGGCCTGCCCTCCAGTTCCTCCCACGCGCTGTTCGGCGGGCTGATCGGTGCTGCAATTGCCGGCATCGGCTTTGGCTCGGTGAACCTGGAGACCCTCCTGCAGAAGGTCATCCTCCCCGCCGTGTTCGCCCCACTGATCGCGGGACTGGTGGCCTACGTCTGCACCCGCCTGGCCTACGCCCTGACTTCCCGGCACGACCCCGAAACGGGCAGCAAGCTGACGCAGAAGCGCGGCGGTTTCCGGACCGGCCAGATCTTCACCTCCAGCCTGGTGGCCCTGGCCCACGGCACCAATGACGCCCAGAAGACCATGGGCATCATCACCCTGGTCCTCATCGCAGCAGGCACCCAGGCACCCGGCACCGGGCCGCAGTTCTGGGTCATCGCCGCCTGTGCCTTCGCCATCGCCATCGGCACCTACTCCGGCGGCTGGCGGATCATCCGCACCATGGGCTCCGGCCTCACGGAGGTGAAGCCTGCCCAGGGCTTCGCCGCCGAGACCAGCACGGCGTCCGCCATCCTCGCCTCCTCGCACCTGGGCTTCGCCCTGTCCACCACGCAGGTGGCCTCCGGCTCAGTCATCGGCTCCGGCATGGGCCGCCGCGGCACCACGGTCCGCTGGAGCATGGTGGGCAGGATCGCGCTCGGCTGGCTGTTCACCCTGCCGGCCGCCGGAATCGTGGGCGCCCTGACCGCCCTGCTGGTCAACACCGGCGTCGTGGGAATCCTCATTGCCGCCATCGCAGGAACCGGCGCGGTCCTGTTCATGTTCTTCTACTCACGCAAGTCCGCCGTGGGCCACCACAACGCCGTCGAGGTGGAAGAAGCGGGCCAGGCCGTCCGCTTCGCCAAGAAGAAGGCACGGGCGAAAGCCCGGGCCGACGCCAGGGCCAAGGCCTCGGCAGAAGCCAAGGCCAAAGCCGACACCAAGGCCCAACCCAAGCCCCGCGCGGAAACGGACGCCGCGGCACAGTCCGACGCCGATGCCACCACCCCCAAGGAGACGCAGCGATGAAGTGGTTGGAACTCCTGACGGTGGCCGGCGCCACCCTGATCGCCGCCGCAACCGTGGTGACGCTCTACTCGCTCGGGGTCCGGCTCACCGCGATCGCCGCGGACGCCGAGCAGCCATCACCGGGCACCAAGCGCTCCCTGGCCTACCTCTGCTTTGGCCTGTGCGGGCTGGCGGTGCTGTTCGGGCTGTACCTGATCATCCCGTACTTCTCCAAGTAGCGCCCCCGGGCATCTGCCGCCGCTGCAAAGTGCTGTCCAGCCGTTGCGCGGTTGGCTAGGCTTGGCCCATGCCACGGATCCAGTACTACGTCGCCGCCTCCCTGGACGGCTTTATCGCCACCTCCGCCGACGACCTCGGCTGGCTCCTGCAGTTTGACGGCTTCGAAGGCGGCACCGAAAGCTACGAGGCGTTCATGGCCGGCGTCGGCTGCATCGTCATGGGCGGCGAAACCTATGCATGGCTGATGGCGCACGAACCCGGCCAATGGCCGTACCCGGGCACCCCGTGCTACGTCTTCACCCACCACGAGCACAGTGCGCCCCCGGGCGCCAACATCACGTTCGTCCGTGGACAGGTCACCGAATTCGTGGACGACTTCCGCAGCGACGCCGCCGGGAAGAACATCTGGGTGGTGGGCGGCGGGAACCTGGCCGCCCAGTTCGCCGCTGCCGGCCTGCTGGATGAGATCATCCTGTCCGTCATTCCCGTTGTCCTCGGCGACGGCAAACGCCTGCTGCCGGTCCAGGGCCCGACGCCGGCCCTTGAGTTGACTGCCTCGCGCACCCTGGGCAGGGGCGTGGTGGAACTGCGGTACCTCCTGGGCGGCAGCGCTTCCTGACCCGCTAGTCCCGGGCGTTGTCCCGGAGCATGTTGGTGATCCTCGCCGTGGACAGCCGGCGCCCCCCGCTGTCGGTCATGACAATCTCATGTGTGGTGAGCGTGCGGCCCAGGTGGATGGCCGTGCACGTGCCGGTGACCAGGCCCTGCGAAATCGACCGGTGGTGGGTGGCATTGACCTCGATTCCCACGGCGTGGCGTCCCGGGCCGGCGTGCATTCCCGCCGCGAAGGAGCCGAGGGTCTCCGCCAGCACCACGTGCGCGCCGCCGTGCAGGATCCCTGCCACCTGCGTGTTGCCCTCCACCGGCATGGTGGCCACCGTCCGTTCCGGGCTCATCTCCAGAAAACGGATTCCCATTTTCACCACCAAAGCACCGATGCCGTACCGTCCCAGCCATCCGTGCAGGTGGTCCGGGATGCCGGCGGCGGCCAGCTCCCCGGCATAGGGGCCCGGCGTGAAATTGTCCATCATGCCAACTAGGCTGGCACCTGTGAGTGAAACAACCAAACCGGCCCCTTTTCCATCCCCAGTTCTGCCGCAGGCCGCCGACCCCCGGGTGTCGGCACCCTCAGCCGGTGGGTCGGTTTCAGCCACTGACGCCCCCGTCGTCCCCATGACCGGCCAGCCTCGGCTGCTGGTCCTGGACGGCCACTCGATGGCCTTCCGCGCGTTCTTTGCCCTCCCGGCGGACAAGTTCTCCACTTCCAACGGGCAGCACACCAACGCCATTCACGGCTTCACGTCCATGCTGATCAACCTGATCAAGGAACAGCAGCCCACGCACATCGCCGTCGCCTTCGACGTCTCGGATGAATCCACGCACCGGAAGGCCGAGTACAGCGAATACAAGGGCGGCCGGAACGAGACGCCGCGCGAGATGAGCGGCCAGATCGACCTCATCGCCCAGGTGATGGAAGCCTGGGGCATCAAGACCATCAAGATGCCCGGCTACGAGGCCGACGATATCCTCGCCACCCTCGCCGCCATGGGCGAGAAGGCTGGCTTCGAGGTCCTGCTGGTCTCGGGCGACCGGGACGCCTTCCAGCTCGTCACGGACAACGTCTTCGTCCTGTACCCGAAAAAGGGCGTCAGCGACATCCCCCGGATGGACGCCGCCGCCATCGAAGCCAAGTACTTCGTCCCCCCGTCCCGGTACTCCGACCTCGCCGCACTCGTGGGCGAAACGGCAGACAACCTCCCCGGTGTTCCCGGCGTGGGCCCCAAGACGGCGGCCAAATGGATCAACCTCTACGGCGGCCTCGAAGGGGTCCTGGAGCACCTCGACTCCATCGGCGGCAAGGTGGGCGACGCCCTCCGGGAGAACGTGGAGAACGTCAAGCGCAACCGCCGCCTGAACCAGCTGCACACTGACCTTGAACTGCCGGTCACGCTGGAGGACCTGCATGAGCCCCGCCCGGACCAGGCGGCGCTTGAGGACCTGTTTGACCAGTTGGAATTCAAAACCATCCGCAGCCGGCTCTTCGCCCTGTATGGCGACGCCGACGCACCGGCTGCCGAACGGGAAACCATCGAAGCGCCTGCCTTCACCACCCCGGCCACTGCCGCTGAGCTGGCCGCGTTCCTGGCCGGGGGAGAAGGCCTACGGTCCGCCCTCGCCGTGGACCTGGTACCCGGCCGGATCGGGGAGGACGCCGCCGGCGTGGCGATCGTCCGGGCCGGCGCCGCCGCCTACATCGACCTCGCTACACAGGACGCCGACGCCGAAAACGTGCTGGCGGGGTGGCTGCGGGACCCCGGGGCGGCCAAGGTGCTGCACGGGTACAAGGCGGCTCTCAAAGCGCTCACCGCCCGCGGGCTCGACCTTGAAGGCGTCGTGGACGACACCGCCATCTCGGGCTACCTCATCCAGCCTGACCGCCGCACCTACGAGCTGGCCGAGCTGGCCCAGCACCACCTCAACGTCGGCATCCCCGCAGCCACCGCGAAGGCCGGCCAGCTGGAGCTGTCCTTCGACGGTGACGACGCAGCCGCAGCCGGGGCACTCGTCCAGGCTGCCGCCGTCGTGCTCGCGCTCAGCCGGTTCTTCGAGACGGAACTGAAGGACCGCCGCGCCGAGGAGCTGCTGTCCACCCTGGAACTGCCCGTCAGCCGGGTCCTGGCGGACATGGAACTGGCGGGTATCGCCGTGGACATGGACCGCATGGACGAGCAACTCGCGGACCTTGCCCGGGTCATCGACCAGGCCCAGGAACAGGCCTTCGCCGCGATCGGGCACGAGGTCAACCTTGGCTCTCCCAAACAGCTGCAGACTGTGCTCTTCGAGGAGCTGCAGCTGCCCAAGACCAAGAAGATCAAGTCCGGCTACACCACAGACGCCGCGTCCCTCAAGAATCTCCTCGAGAAGACCGGGCACGAGTTCCTGGTCCAGCTGATGGCGCACCGCGAAGCGGCCAAACTGCGGCAGATGATCGAGTCGCTGAAGAAGTCCGTGGCGGAGGACGGCAGGATCCACACCACCTATGCGCAGAACGTTGCAGCGACCGGCCGGATCTCCTCCAACAACCCCAACCTGCAGAACATCCCCATCCGCAGTGAGGAAGGCCGCCGGGTCCGCGGGATCTTCGTGGTCAGCGACGGCTACGAGTGCCTGCTCTCCGCCGACTACTCGCAGATCGAGATGCGGATCATGGCCCACCTGTCAGGCGACGAGGGCCTGATCCAGGCCTACCGTGACGGCGAGGACCTGCACCGGTTCGTCGGCTCGAACATCTTCCACGTGCCCACCGACCAGGTCACCAGCGCCATGCGTTCGAAGGTCAAAGCCATGTCCTACGGCCTGGCCTACGGACTGACGTCCTTCGGCCTGTCCAAGCAGCTGGAAATCTCCGTGGACGAGGCCCGCACCCTGATGAAGGACTACTTCGACAGGTTCGGCGCCGTCCGCGACTACCTTCGCGGCGTGGTGGACCAGGCACGCGTGGACGGCTACACGTCCACCATCGAGGGCCGCCGCCGCTACCTGCCGGACCTCACCAGCACCGACCGGCAGCTGCGCGAAAACGCCGAACGCATCGCCCTCAACAGCCCCATCCAGGGCTCGGCGGCTGACATCATCAAGCGCGCCATGCTGGGCGTGCATGCCGAACTGCAGTCCCAGGGCCTGAAGTCGCGGATGCTGCTGCAGGTCCACGACGAACTGGTCCTCGAAGTCGCCGCCGGGGAGCGGGCGGCCGTGGAGAAACTGGTGACCGAGCAGATGGCTGCCGCGGCCGACCTGAGCGTTCCGCTGGAAGTCCAGATCGGCGTCGGGCCCAGCTGGTACGACGCCGGACACTGACAACCTGGCCCCGGGCTGCTCCCGGGCGTGTCTGTGCTGGTCAGGCGCCGGATGTTTTGGCTAGGCTCTCAGCTGTGGCTGATCTGAGCGGAAACTATGACATCCGGCGCTTCCCCGCCGTCTCCCAGGGCAAAGCCGGGTATGCGGAGGCCGAAACCTGGGCCAAGGCCGTAGGGTTCGGTTTCCACGAATCCACCCGGACGCCGGAACACCGGGCACGGTCCCTGGCCACCTATGAGGTGGACGGCCGGATCTTCACCGGGGCCTACCAAACGGGTGAGGTGGCGCCGTCGTCGCTGCCGGCCGACGTCCCCGTGGCCACGTTCGGCACCCTCCGCAAAACCCTCAACATCGGTTTCGGCCGGATGCTGGAGGCCCAGCTGGTCACCGCGGTGACCGTGCGGACCTCGCACCGGCGGCGCGGGCTGCTGCGGCGGATGATGACCGAGGACCTGCAGGCCGCCAAGGACGACGGGATCGCGGTAGCCGCGCTCACCGCCTCCGAGGGCACCATCTACGGCCGCTTCGGCTACGGCGTGGCCAGCCTGGAACGGTCCGTCAAGGTGGACACGACGGCCAGGTTCAGGCTGCTGCACCAGCCCACCGGGACCGTTGAGGTCGCCGAACCCAAGGTGCTCCTGGACGTCGCGCCGGCTGTCTTCGACCGCGTCCACCGGCATACCCCGGGCTCCGTCGGCCGCCAGGAGTTCTACCGCCAGATGGCCTCCGGCGAGCTGGGCCGTGACGGCAAGGAGGACCCCGCCATCAAGGCGACACTGCATTACGGTCCGGACGGCGGCATCGACGGCTACGTGTCCTACAAGTTCCTCGGCTGGGACACCGAGCCTTACACCGTGGAAGTGGTCGATCTCGTGGCCGCCACCGACTCCGCGTACCTTGAGCTTTGGCAGTACCTCGCGGCGATCGACCTCGTGGACCGCGTCTCCTGGCCCGAGGCTCCCGTGGATGATCCCCTCGCCTGGGCACTGGCCGACCCGCGCTGCATCGACGCCTCCGACAGCAGGGACATGCTCTGGGTGCGGATCCTCGATGTGCCCGCGGCACTGGAGGCCCGGCACTACCCGGCAGACGGCAGCCTGGTCCTCAGCGTGACGGACCCCCTCGGACTCACCGGCGGAACCTTCCGGCTGGAGATCAATGGCGGGCAGGCCGCCGTCGAACCCGTCCCCGCGGGGACCCCCGCCGACCTCGAGCTGGACGTGTCCGCCTTGTCGTCCATCTATTTGGGCGGAGTGTGTCCGGTGACCCTGCGGGCGGCCGGAAAGATCAGGGAACTGGCCTCCGGATCCGCGCTGCGCGCCCGGCAGATGTTTGCCGTGGAGCGGGCAACCCACTGCCTGACGCACTTCTGAGGGACGCCTGGATTGCTGGTTTTGACCCCGTGTTGGGGCTGCGACTAGAATAAACGGGCGTGTACCACGTGCACGCTTCTGCGGTGATAAAACACGGCAGTAAGAACTACACCAATCCACAAAATCAGGATGACCCGGGGAATCCAACGGATTTGCCGAGAATCGCGCCTGCGTTCCACGACGCGGGCGCGCCGGTTTGCCTGACCGACTAACTATCCACAACGGAGCCCCTACTACATGACCATCACCTCCACCGAGAAGCCCGGTACCCCGCAGGTCGCCATCAACGACATCGGTACCGCTGAGGACTTCCTCGCAGCAGTCGACGCGACCATCAAGTACTTTAACGACGGAGACCTCGTCGAAGGTACCGTCGTCAAGGTCGACCGCGATGAAGTCCTGCTCGACATCGGTTACAAGACCGAAGGTGTCATCCCCTCCCGCGAGCTTTCCATCAAGCACGACGTTGACCCCGGAGAAGTTGTCTCCGTCGGCGATCAGGTCGAAGCCCTGGTGCTCACCAAGGAAGACAAAGAAGGCCGTCTGATCCTCTCCAAGAAGCGTGCTCAGTACGAGCGTGCCTGGGGCGACATCGAGAAGGTCAAGGAAGAAGACGGTGTTGTCACCGGTACCGTCATCGAGGTTGTCAAGGGTGGTCTTATCCTCGACATCGGCCTGCGCGGCTTCCTGCCCGCATCCCTCGTCGAGATGCGCCGTGTGCGCGACCTGGCTCCGTACATCGGCCAGCAGATCGAAGCCAAGATCATCGAACTGGACAAGAACCGCAACAACGTGGTCCTGTCCCGCCGTGCATGGCTCGAGCAGACCCAGTCCGAGGTCCGCTCCACCTTCCTCAACAAGCTGGAAAAGGGCCAGGTCCGTCCCGGCGTCGTTTCCTCCATCGTCAACTTCGGTGCCTTCGTGGACCTGGGCGGCGTAGACGGCCTGGTTCACGTTTCCGAGCTGTCCTGGAAGCACATCGACCACCCGTCCGAGGTTGTCGAGGTTGGCCAGGAAGTCACCGTCGAGGTCCTCGAAGTGGATCTGGACCGCGAGCGTGTCTCCCTGTCGCTCAAGGCTACGCAGGAAGATCCGTGGCAGACCTTCGCCCGCACCCACGCCCTGGGCCAGGTTGTTCCGGGTAAGGTCACCAAGCTCGTTCCGTTCGGTGCGTTCGTCCGCGTCGAAGACGGCATCGAAGGCCTCGTCCACATCTCCGAGCTGGCTGTCCGCCACGTGGAACTGGCCGAGCAGGTTGTGTCCGTTGGCGACGAACTGTTCGTCAAGGTCATCGACATCGACCTCGAACGCCGCCGCATCTCGCTGTCCCTCAAGCAGGCCAACGAGGGCGTCGACGCCGACAGCACCGAATTCGATCCTGCTCTGTACGGCATGGCCGCAGAGTACGACGAAGAGGGCAACTACAAGTACCCCGAGGGCTTCGACCCCGAGTCCAACGAATGGCTCGAAGGCTACGAAGCGCAGCGCGCCGCATGGGAGCAGCAGTACGCTGACGCCCAGGCACGTTGGGAATCCCACAAGAAGCAGGTTGCCCAGCACGCTGCCGACGACGCTGCCGCAGCGACGTCCGGTGACGGCGACTCCGGCGCCACCAGCTACTCCTCCGAGCCCGCTTCCACCGACTCCGGTGCAGGCACCCTGGCATCGGATGAGGCTCTTGCCGCACTGCGCGAGAAGCTGACCGGCAACTAATTGCCACCGGCCCGGGTCCTCCGGGCCGACAAGCAGCAGACCCCCTGCCCTTCCGGCAGGGGGTCTGCTGCTTTAAGGTCGATGCCCCGGCCCAAAGGCCTGGTTTTTGGCTGCCCGAAACGGAAAGTTCCCTACTGTGCACCGGGGCGCAGGCCGCCCGGTGCGCATAAATGACGCATTCCGGTCGGCCGGGCGGTCAGAGTTCGACGACGGCGAGCACCGTACCGTCGTCGTCATGCGCCAGGGCCGCCCCGGCGGACGCCAGAAGCCGCTGGGCACTTCCGTTGGCGGCCAGGGTGCGGGCAGTGACGCGGCGCAGGCCCGCGCGGCGTGCTTCCGCGAGGACCAGGTCCAGCGCTGCTGCGCCGATCCCGCGGGAGCGGAAGCTGCGGCCCAGCCAGATGCCGGTTTCCGCCGTGGGAACATCCGCGCCGGCATCCCGCTTAAGCCGGATCGATCCGGCCGGTTCGCTGCCGCTGAAGACAGCCCAGGACTTCTCACCGGCCGGGCCGTCGAGTCCGGCGGCGGCCGCATGGTGGTAGCCGAAGAACCAGGCCGTGCGCTCAAGGTTCCAGCCAGGGCCGCCGAGCGGGGGAGCGACCTCGTCCGGGGACGCGTCGCGCTTGGCCAGTTCCAGGAGCTGGTCCGCCATGGCGTCATCAACGTCATGCAGGGTTACCTCAGGCGAGGACTTCATCGACCCATTCCGTTCCTTCGGGGACAAGGCTGGCAGCACCGGCGGTGAGCTGCAGGATTCGTTCGGCCGCGGCGGCAACAGCGTCGGCGTCATCGGGCACGGCGATCCGCAGCACTGTGTGCCGGTCCCGGTACTCGGGGCCGGCCATCACCATACCCGCGGACCGCAGGTCGTTCTCCAGCCGTCCCGCTGCCGCGTGCGCCACCGCCGCCGAGCAGATCCGCAGCCGGCTGCGGCGCACCATGGGGGCCTGGTCCAGGGACGCAGAGATGGATTCCGAGTAGGCCCGCACCAGGCCGCCCGCTCCGAGGAGGACGCCGCCGAAGTAGCGGACGACGACGGCGCTGACGTCGCTGAGGTCCGTCACCCCGGGCCCGGTTTCCCTTTTCAGGAGGGCCTCAAGCATGGGGACGCCGGCCGTCCCGGAGGGTTCGCCGTCGTCGCTGGAACGCTGGATGGTCCGGTCCGGCCCGAGCACGAACGCCGAGCAGTGATGACGGGCATCATGGAACTCGCGGCGCAGGCCTGCCACCAGGTCCCGGGCCTCCTCCTCGGTGCCTGCCCGGCGGAGCACCGTGATGAACCGGGAGCGCTTGATCTCCAGTTCGTGCCGGTAATCCGTCCCGGGCGCCAGGGTTGTGTAGGCCGTGGCCCGGCTGTCGTTATCCTGCACTCGGCAAGTCTAAGGGCTGCCGGCCGGCCCCGCGGCGACGCCCGGTCCGCGGTGACCTGGGCTGGGCCTGCCGCAGCGGGGTCAAGGGGAGTCCGGCGCGTAGGGTGGGAGGGTGCTGAAGATCGGATTGACGGGCGGTATCGCCTCGGGGAAGTCAGTGGTTGCCGCCCGCCTGAGGGAACGCGGCGCCGTGCTCGTCGACGCCGACGCCCTGGCCAGGGAGGTGGTGGAGCCCGGCACCGACGGCCTGGCCCGGATTGTCGCGGAGTTCGGCGCCGGGATGCTCGACGCCGAAGGCCGGCTTGACCGGCCCAGGCTCGGCGAAGCGGTGTTCGGCAACAAGGACCGGCTCGCCGTGCTGAACGGAATCGTCCATCCGCTGGTCCGTGCCCGAGCCGCGGCCATGACTGCCGCGGCCGCCGCTGACGCCGTGGTGGTCCAGGACATCCCCCTGCTGGTGGAAACCGGCCAGGGGAGCAGCTTCCACCTCGTCGTCGTCGTGGACGCCCCGGACGACATCCGGCTGCAGCGCATGCTGGAGCACCGGAACATGGACGCCGACGCCGCCCGCGCCCGGATGGCTGCACAGGCGGCGCGCGAAGTGCGGCTGGCCGCTGCCGACGTCGTCCTTGACAACTCAGGGTCCCTGCAGCAGCTGCTGGACCAGGTGGACCGGCTGTGGGACTCCCGCCTGGTGCCGTTCGCACGGAACCTGGCCGCGGGAACCCGTGCGCCGCGGTCCGGGGGCCCGGTGCTGGAGGCCCACCGGCCGGAATGGGCCCGGGAAGCAGCCAGGCTGGCCGCGCGGATCACGGCGGCCGCGCCGGAACTCGTCCTGGCCGTCGACCATGTCGGTTCCACGTCCGTCCCCGGGCTCGCCGCCAAGGACGTCATCGACCTGCAGGTTGCGGTGCGGGACCTCGACGCCGCGGACCGGCTTGCCCCGCTCCTGGCCGCAGCAGGATTCCCGGCAGTCCGCGGCGTGGAACAGGACACCCCGAAGCCGGACGATCCGGACCAGTCCGCGTGGCTGAAGCGGTTCCACGCCAACGCCGATCCCGGACGCCCCGTCAACGTCCACGTGAGGGCTGCAGGATCTGCCGGATGGCGGTACGCCCTGATGTTCAGGGACTGGCTGCGGGACGACTCCGAAGCGCGGGGCCGCTATGGAGACCACAAGCTGGCCCTGGCCGGCCGCTTCGCCGGTTCGCCAGGCACCCGGGACTACGCGGAGGCCAAGGAGCCCTGGTTCACGGACGTCGCGTGGCCCCTGATGGCCGCCTGGGCCGCGGCAACCGGGTGGGAACCGCCGTCGTACGCTTCCTGACGCCCCACGCGCACCGGCCGGTGTTCGCCCGTAACGGACTCGGCGGTCCGGTGTCAGTGGCCGGTTGTAGATTAGATGCATGAGCCTTGCGCAGGATATCAACCGTGTTGTCGCTCCCTTCGAAGTCATCAGCGAGTTCAAGCCCGCCGGTGACCAGCCCACGGCCATCGCGGAACTGACTGAACGCATCAACAACGGCGAAAAGGACGTGGTGCTGCTCGGAGCCACCGGTACGGGCAAGAGCGCCACCACCGCCTGGCTCATCGAACAGGTGCAGCGCCCCACCCTGGTGATGGTGCAGAACAAGACCCTCGCCGCCCAGCTGGCGAACGAGTTCCGGGAACTCCTGCCCAACAACGCGGTGGAATACTTCGTCTCCTACTACGACTACTACCAGCCCGAAGCCTACGTGGCGCAGACGGACACCTTCATCGAGAAGGATTCCTCCATTAACGAGGAAGTCGAACGGCTCCGCCACTCCGCCACCAACGCGCTGCTGACCCGGCGCGATGTCATCGTGGTGGCCACGGTGTCCTGCATCTACGGCCTGGGAACCCCGGAGGAATACATTTCCGGCATGGTCACCCTGCGAAAGGGTGCCGAAATGAACCGGGACGACCTCCTCCGCAAGTTCGTCTCCATGCAGTACGCCCGCAACGACGTCGACTTCCACCGCGGCACGTTCCGGGTGCGGGGCGATACCGTGGAAATCATTCCGATGTACGAGGAACTGGCCATCCGGATCGAGTTCTTCGGCGATGAGATCGAGAACATTTACACGCTCCATCCGCTCACCGGCGAGGTCATCCGCGACGAGGAAGAGATGTACGTCTTCCCGGCCTCGCACTACGTGGCCGGCCCGGAACGGATGGCGCGGGCCATCAAGCGAATCGAGGACGAACTGGCGGACCGGCTGAAGGTGCTGGAAAGCCAGAACAAACTCGTTGAAGCTCAGCGCCTGCGGATGCGCACCACGTACGACCTCGAAATGATGCAGCAGATGGGTTTCTGCAACGGCATCGAGAACTACTCGGCGCACATCGACGGGCGGGGGCCGGGCACCGCACCCCACTGCCTTTTGGATTACTTCCCGGATGACTTCCTGCTGGTGGTGGACGAGTCCCACGTGACCATTCCGCAGATCGGCGCCATGTACGAAGGTGACATGTCCCGCAAACGGAACCTGGTGGACTTCGGCTTCCGCCTGCCGTCCGCCATGGACAACCGGCCCCTGAAATGGGACGAGTTCCTGGAGCGCATCGGCCAGACCGTCTACCTTTCCGCCACCCCCGGCAAGTATGAGCTGGGCAAGGCCGACGGCTTCGTTCAGCAGATCATCCGTCCCACTGGCCTGGTGGATCCCGAGGTGGTGGTCAAGCCCACCAAGGGGCAGATCGATGACCTCCTGGGCGAGATCAAGACCCGGGTGGAGAAGGACGAACGCGTCCTGGTGACCACGCTGACCAAACGCATGGCGGAGGACCTCACCGACTACCTGCTGGGCCACGGCGTGAAAGTCGAATACCTGCACTCCGACGTCGACACCCTGCGGCGCGTGGAGCTCCTGCGTGAGCTGCGGTTGGGATCCTTCGACGTCCTGGTGGGCATCAACCTGCTCCGTGAAGGACTCGACCTTCCCGAAGTGTCCCTGGTCAGCATCCTGGATGCGGACAAGGAAGGCTTCCTGCGTTCCTCCACTTCGCTCATCCAGACCATCGGACGTGCCGCACGCAACGTCTCCGGCCAGGTGCACATGTACGCGGACCGGATCACGGACTCGATGGCGAACGCCATCGACGAAACCAACCGGCGCCGCGCCATCCAGGTGGCGTACAACGAGGAACATGGCGTCGATCCCCAGCCGCTCCGGAAGAAGATCGCCGACATCACGGACCAGTTGGCCAAGGAAGATGCCGACACCGACGCCCTGCTGGGCAGCTTCGACTACGGCAAGGGCAAGCGCGGCATCACCGGAGCCACCAAGCCCGGTGCCAGGAAGGGCGCCGCGCAGGTCCGTTCCGACGGGCTGGCCGCGGCGCCGGCCGAGGACCTGGTGGGCCTGATCGAGCAGCTCACGGAGCAGATGCACGGGGCGGCGGCGGAACTCCAGTTCGAGGTCGCCGCACGGATCCGGGACGAGGTCTCCGAACTGAAGAAGGAACTGCGGCAGATGCAGTCGGCCGGGCACGCCTGACACATACGTCACCGGGCGGTCGCGTCCGGCCGGGCTGCGGTACAGTTAACGTCACGTAGGGGAGTATCCCAAGCGCTACGATCGTCAACACGCAGGGCATGGTTGCCCGGCCGGGCGTAGCGGGCCGCCACATCAGCACCAAGTGCACAGGCAGGCCGGAGAGACTTACACCGCTTCTCTGTGCCCCGCGAAAGGTTTACCTGTGCTCGAATTGCCCTTGTGGTTCGAGGTCGGCTCTTTTGTCGTCCTCGGACTGATCCTCCTGATCGACCTCCTCCTGGTGGTCCGACGCCCGCACGAGCCCTCCATGAAGGAGGCAGGCCTGTGGGTGGCGTTCTACGTCACCCTGGCACTGCTGTTCGCCGGCGCCATGTTCGTCTTCGCCGGACATGAGTACGGCGGCCAGTTCGTGGCGGGCTGGGTCACGGAGTACAGCCTCAGCATCGACAACCTGTTCGTCTTCATCATCATCATGGCCCGGTTCTCCGTGCCCCGTAAGTACCAGCAGGAAGTGCTGATGGTGGGCATCATCATCGCGCTGGTCCTTCGCGGCATCTTCATCCTGCTCGGCGCCATCGTGATCGAGCAGTTCAGCTGGGTGTTCTACATCTTCGGCGCGTTCCTGCTGTGGACCGCATGGAAGCAGGCCCAGGACGAGGGTGAAGACGAAGAGGACCGGGAGAACCCGCTGATCGCCAGGATCCGCAAGGTCATCCCCATGTCGGAGAAGTTCGACGAAGGCAAGCTGCGCACCACCGTGAACGGCAAGCGGGTCTTCACCCCCATGCTGATCGTCTTCATCACCATCGGCCTAACGGACCTGCTGTTCGCCGTCGACTCGATCCCCGCCATCTTCGGCCTCACCCAGAGCCCCTTCATCGTGTTCACCGCCAACCTGTTCGCCCTGATGGGCCTGCGCCAGCTGTACTTCCTCCTCGGCGGCCTGATGAACCGGCTGGTCTACCTCAAGCACGCACTGTCCTTCATCCTGGCGTTCATCGGCGTCAAGCTGGTCCTGCACGCCATGCACGTCAACGAGCTGCCCTTCATCAACGGCGGCAAGCACATCGAGTGGGCCCCTGAAATCCCCACGTTCGTGTCGCTGGCGGTCATTGTCGGCACCATCATCATCGCCGTGGTCGCCAGCCTCCTCAGCTCCAAGGCCAAGGAAGCCCACCTGGACCCCCGTCTCGAAGAGGACGTCCGCAAGAGCCACAGCGAAGTCGAGTAGCAGTCTCCACTGCCGCCCGGCACGTGGATCAGCAGTCCCGGCCCGTTCCCACGCGGCCGGGACTGCTGCGTTTCGGGTGCTGCGGGCTGGGGCCCGCCGCCCCTGCCCTCCGCCGTGCTGCAGGACTATCCTCAAGACATGGCCCCTACGATGATGACGGAGCAGGACGTCCGGCGGGTGCAGCGGCGCACGGTGGCGCTGCTCGGGACCGCCCAGGTTTTCGGCGGCATCGGAACAGGCGCCACCGTTTCCATCGGCTCCATCCTCGCCGTCGATCTTTCCGGCTCCAACGCCTGGGCCGGAGCCGTGGCCACCGTCATGACCCTGGGGGCAGCCCTCGCTGCCATCCCCCTGGCATCGCTGGCTGACCGCCGGGGACGCAGGGCGGGCCAGGTCACCGGGATGCTGGCAGCCTTTGCCGGTGCGGTACTGATGGTGCTCTCAGTCGTGCTGGCGGCCTTCCCGCTCCTCGTCCTGGGTGCCGCAGGCATTGGTGCCGGAACCGCCGCGAACCTGCAGGCCCGGTTCGCCGCCGTCGACCTCGCTGAAGCCGAGCACCGCGGCCGGGCGCTGGCCACCGTCGTGTGGGCCGTGACGCTCGGCGCCGTCGCCGGCCCAAACCTGATCCAGCCCGGCGCGGCGGTCGGACTGGCGCTGGGCCTGCCGGCGGTAGCCGGACCGTTCGTCATCTCGGGCGCGGGGCTGCTGATCGCCGTCATCCTGGTCTTCGCAGGCCTCAGGCCGGATCCCCTGCTGCTTGCGCGGGAGCTGGCCGCCCGGACCACGGCCGGGGACAGTGCCATGCCCGGCGCGGCTCCCGGCGGCAGGCTGCGCAGGGGACTGCGGGCCATCCGGGCGTCCAGGCCCGCGGTCCTGGCCGTCAGCGCAATCGTTGGGGCCCACGCCGTCATGGTGGGGGTCATGTCCATGACGCCGGTGCATTTACAGCACCTGGTCGAAGGGCCGGGCGCGTCCCACGCCGGCCACGCTGCCGAGGGCGGGGTCCTGGTGATCATTGGTTTCACCATTTCCCTGCACATCGCCGGCATGTTCGCCCTGTCGCCGGTGATGGGATGGCTGACGGACAAAGCCGGCAGGACGGAAACCATCATGCTCGGCTTCGCCGTCCTGATCGCGGGAGTCGCCGTCGCCGGCTTCGGGGAGGACTCCACGACCGCCGTCGCGGTGGGCCTGGTGCTGCTGGGACTGGGCTGGTCCGCCTCGACGGTCGCCGGCTCCACCCTGCTGGCCGAAAGCGTCGGCCAGGACGCCCGGGTGGCGGTCCAGGGCGTCTCCGACATGCTGATGGGCGCCGCCGGAGCGATCGGTGGGGCCGCCTCCGGCCTGGTGCTGAGCGGGACCGGTTACTTTGGCCTCAACATGCTGGCAGCCGCCGTCGCCGCCGGCGTCCTTGCCGCCGCCTCCGTCACCACCATCTCCGCGCGACGCAGGTCAGCGGCGGCCTGACCTGGCCATGCCCAGGAGCCTGGCAAAGATCCCCTCGCCGTCGTCGGCGATGCCGTCGTGGTGGAAGTCGCCGGTCTCCCACACCTGCAGGCCGCGGACGGCGGACGCTGTCTCCAAAGACAGCTTCCGGTCCACGTAGATATCGTCCGCGTAGACAGCGGCCGCCGCCGGGACCCGGTTGCGGGCCAGCCGCGCCATGTCGTAGAGCGGCTTCCAGTCGCTCTTGGCCGCCAGCAGGCCGGCAACGTCCCGCAGGGGCTGCAGCGCAGGGTCCTGTTCGAAGTACCAGGGGTAGACCATCTCGCCGGTCAGGAGCAGCGGCGTGGCATCGGGCCGGAATTCGGGGTACTCGTCCAGTACCCGCCACGCTGCCCAGTCCGTGGCCTGGCCCTGCCCGTAGATGGACTCGTGCATCAGGGCGTACAGCGGGTTGGAGCGGCGTGAGGCAACTCCCTGCATCTGGTCCAGGAAGCTGTCCGAGAGCCGGGGCCCGCCGGGGGTTTCAACGAACGCATCTTCCAGGAGGTAGTGCAGGCTGTCCACCCGGGTGTTGCCGCCCAGGAAGGCTCCCGCCATCTGGAAGCGTTCCACGGTGAGGGGGCTGCCGTCCGGAAGCTGTTCAGCGGTTGCGCGCAGGTGACCGGCAATGCGCTCGACGATCTCCCGGTCCTCCGGGTACCACGAAAAGTATTCGGCGTTCCGGGCCGCCACCCGCTGGAACGTTGCGCGGTACACGTCGTCCGCGGGGCCCGTCAGGGGCGCCAGGCCCCCGGTGATCAGCACCTCGCGGAGGGCTTCCGGGGCAAAGGACAGGTAGGTCAGTGCGCAGAACCCGCCATAGCTTTGGCCGTAGATGGTCCAGTAGGGGATGCCCAGGGCCTTGCGGATCAGTTCGGCGTCGGCAACGATCGAATCCGCGCGGAAGTGTTCCAAGTAGGCAGCCTGGTCCCGCGCCGTGCCCCGCAGCGGCAAAGTGTTCCGGTCGGCAGGGGTGGACAGGCCGGTGCCACGCTGGTCCAGCATCAGGATCCGGAAGTCTTTGGCCGCTGCCTTGCTCCAGCCGCCCAGGGAGCCGAACCTGTTCCCGCGGCCGCCCGGGCCACCCTGCAGGAACAGCAGCCAGGGAAGGTTTTCCGCTTCCTCCGGCGTGTGCCCGGCAGCCACATACTCCCGCGCGAACACGGTGATGGTTTCCGCGTCCCGGCCCGCGGCCGAGTGGTCAAGGGGCACGGTGAAGTAATGTTCCACGGTGCGCATGCCCCGGAACTCGTGGCGGGCGTGGATCCGGTGTACTGCCTCAGCCATGGGCTGCTGCGGGGACGGATCGGCCGTGCCGGGCTGTGCCCCCGAAGTCCTGCAGCGCCTCGCCGGCCAGCCGGAAGGTGGACCAGCCGTCCATGGGGCGTGCCCCGAGTTTGCGGTAGAAGTTGATGGAGGGTTCGTTCCAGTCCAGCACGCTCCACTCCACCCGGGTGTATCCGTTCCGTACTGCAATCCCCGCAAGGTGCTGCAGCAATGCCTTGCCGTGCCCCTCGCCGCGTGCCTCAGGCCGCACGTAAAGGTCCTCGAGGTAGATTCCGTGGACGCCTTCCCAGGTGGAGTAGTTGAGGAACCAGAGCGCGAAGCCCTGCACCTCGCCGGCCGCGTTTTCCGCCATGGCCGCATACACCCGGGGGTTGTCACCGAACAGCACCCCGTGCAGCATCTCCGGCGTGTTCCGGACCGCGTCCGGCTCCTTTTCGTAGTGCGCCAGTTCGTGGATCATCCGGAGGATCCCGGGGACGTCATGCTCGGTTGCGGGGCGGATTACACTCATGGTCCGAGCTTACCTAAAGCCGGTTGACGGCCGTGACGCGCAGGACTGCCGTGCCTGTTTCGTCTGATCCGTCCAGGTCCACCTCCGCGGAGATGCCCCAGTCGTTGTTGCCCGCCGGGTCGTCGAAGATCTGCCGGACCCGCCAGAGGCCCTTTTCCTCGGTGATGATCAGCAGGTTGGGCCCGCGGGCGTCCGGTCCGGTGCCAATGTCGTCATGCTCGTCGAAGTAGGCGTCCAGGGCGTCTTCCCAGCGGTCGGCATCCCAGCCGGAGCCGGCGTCCAGTTCGCCCAGGGCGGCGCTGTCCTCGTCGGCGAACAGTTCCACCCGGCGGAACATTTCGTTGCGGACCATCACCCGGAAGGCGCGGATGTTGGACGTCAGCGACGGCGGGGGAGGCGGCGGTGCGTCGTGCGGGGTCGGCATGGCCCCGGACGCGAGTTCCTCCCACTCATCCAGCAGGCTGGAGTCCACCTGCCGCACCAGTTCGCCCAGCCAGGCAACGAGGTCCTCCAGGTCATCGCGGAGCAGGTCCTGCGGGACGGTCTGGCGCAACGCCTTGAAGGCATCAGCGAGGTACCGCAATACAATGCCTTCGGAGCGGGCCAGCCCGTAGAACTGGACGAACTCGCCGAAGTTCATGGCGCGCTCGTACATGTCGCGGACCACGGACTTGGGGGCGAGTTCGAAGTCGCCCACCCAGGGTGCCGCCTTGCGGTATACCTCAAAGCCCTCCGCCAGGATCCCCGCCAGCGGCTGGGGGTAGCTCACGTCCTCCAGCATGGCCATCCGCTGGTCATACTCGATGCCGTCGGCCTTCATGGCGGCCACGGCCTCGCCGCGGGCCTTCTTCTGCTGCGCCGACAGGATCTGGCGCGGCTTTTCCAGCGTCGCCTCGATCACGGACACAACGTCAAGGGCGTACGACGGCGACTCCGGGTCCAGGAGCTCCAGCGCCGCGAGCGCAAAGGGGGAGAGCGGCTGGTTCAGCGCGAAGTTGGGCTGGAGGTGGACCGTCAGCCGGACCGTCCGGCCGTCCTGGCCCCGTTCGGCCTCGGGGATGCGTTCGACCACTTCCGCTGCCAGCAGTTCCCGGTAGATTCCCAGCGCCTTCTTCATCAGCCGCAGTTGTGCAGGGCGGGTTTCGTGGTTCTCCGTGAGGAGCCGGCGGGCAGCGGCGAAGGGGTCGCCGGGGCGTTCCATCAGGTTCATCAGCATGGCGTGGGTGACGGTGAAGCTGGACGCCAACGGATCCGGCACCGACTCCACGAGGCGCCGGTAGGTGGGCTCACCCCAGGACACGAATCCTTCCGGTGGCTTCTTCTTCACCACCTGCCGCAGCTTCTTCTGGTCGTCGCCGAACTTGGCTTTTGCCTTCGCCATGGCCCGGACATTCTCGGTGACGTGCTCCGGCGCCTGCACCACCACGGTCCCGGCGGTGTCGTACCCGGCCCGTCCCGCCCGCCCTGCAATCTGGTGGAACTCACGGGAGTTGAGCAGCCGGGTGCGGACGCCGTCGTACTTGCTCAGTGCCGTGAGCAGGACGGTGCGGATGGGCACATTGATGCCCACACCCAACGTGTCGGTGCCGCAGATGACTTTCAGCAGGCCGGCCTGCGCCAGTTGCTCCACCAGGCGGCGGTACTTGGGCAGCATGCCGGCGTGGTGCACGCCGATGCCGTGGCGGACCAGGCGGTTGAGGGTCTTGCCGAAACCGGCGGCGAAACGGAAGTTCGCGATCAGTTCGGCGATCCTGTCTTTTTCCTCACGCGTGCACACATTGATGCTCATGAGCGTCTGGGCGCGGTCGATCGCTTCGATCTGGCTGAAATGCACCACATACACCGGGACCTGCCTGGTGCTCAGCAGCTCCTCAAGGGTCTCGTGGACCGGCGTCTCGTGGTAGTAGAAGTGCAACGGGATGGGGCGTTCGGCCGAGCTGACGGTCGTGGTGGGACGCCCGGTCAGGTCCGTCAGCCCCTTCTCGAACCGGGTCACGTCGCCCAGGGTCGCGGACATCAGCAGGAACTGGGCCTGGGGCAGTTCCAGGAGCGGAACCTGCCACGCCCAGCCGCGCTGCGGGTCCGAATAGAAATGGAACTCGTCCATGACCACGGCGCCGAGGTCTGCTGCGGCGCCCTCGCGGAGTGCGGTGTTCGCCAGGATCTCCGCCGTGCAGCAGATGATCGGCGCGTCCTGGTTGACGCCGGAGTCGCCCGTGATCATGCCCACGTTCTCAGCCCCGAAAATGTCGCAGAGGGCAAAGAACTTCTCGGACACCAGCGCCTTGATCGGTGCGGTGTAGTAGCTGCGCCGCCCTTGGGCCATGGCCTGGAAATGGGCCGCGACGGCAACCAGGGACTTGCCGGAGCCGGTGGGGGTGGCGAGGATGACGTTGGCGCCCGTCGCCAGCTCCATGATGGCCTCGTCCTGCGCCGGGTACAGCGACAGTCCGCGGGCTTCGGTCCATTCCAGGAAGCGCGTGTACAGCTCGTCGGGGTCGACGGCGGACGAAGCGCCAGGTGCGGACAGGTGGGACAGCTGGTCAACGAGTTTCATTGGTTTCCAGCTTAGTGCCACGCTGCGGGCACGGTCCGCGGACGCCCGCGGTGCGGCTAGGCTTCCCCGTAGCAGGGTGGCCGGCGGAGCAGGGAGATGCAGGGATGAAATGGGATCCGGTGAAGTACGTGGAGTTCGGGGACTACAGGAACCGGCCGTTCTTCGACCTGACCGGCAGGGTGCGGGCGGAACGGCCCCGCCAGGTGGTGGACCTTGGCTGCGGCCCCGGGAACCTGACCGCGACCCTTGCCGGCCGGTGGCCCGGCGCGCAGGTGACCGGTGTCGATTCCTCGGCCCACATGCTGGCCACGGCAGCGGAGGTTGCCGCCGGGACGCAGAACCTCGGCTTCGAGCAGGCCGACATCCGCGGGTGGATGCCCGCTGAAGCCACCGACGTCGTGGTCAGCAACGCGGCGCTGCAGTGGGTGCCGGGACACCAGGAGCTGATGCGCACCTGGCTGGCAGCGCTGCAGCCCGGCGCTTGGTTTGCCATGCAGGTCCCCGGAAACTTCAACGCCCCGTCCCATCAGCTGATGCGTGAGCTTGCCGGGTCGCCGCGGTGGGCCGCCACGCTCGACGGCGTCCTGCGGGGAGGTGAGTCGGTCGCCGAACCGGCGGAATACCTGGAGATCCTGCTGGACGCCGGCTGTGCCGCCGACGCTTGGGAAACCACCTACCAGCAGGTGCTCCCCGGCGGGGACCCGGTCCTGGAGTGGGTGCGCGGCACCGCACTGCGGCCCGTCCTGGCTGTGCTGTCGCCGGAGGAGGGTGCGGCGTTTGAAGCGGAATACGCAGCAGCGCTCCGGGCGGCCTACCCCCGCGGCCGGCACGGCACCGTGTTTCCTTTCCGCAGGATTTTCGCGGTGGGCCGCAAGGCAGGCTGACTGGCTGTTCCCGCGGCCGCACGGATCCACGGTCCTGTCATGTCCTTGACAGCGGCAGAAAGTGATCTGGCTTACAATGACGGAGTGGCTTTGGGGGAGAAGCCGGCGTCAGGCCCCAACGGCCCCCGATCGAAACTGGAGGTGCGTTGCTGATTGGTCTGATGAGGCGGCTGCTCTCCGACCAGAAGGGCGCCGTCACCGCCGTCGTCTTCCTGCAACTGGTCCAGGCAGCTGCCAACCTGTTGCTGCCCACCGTCAACGCAGCAATCATCGATGACGGCATCGTCCCCGGGAACACCGGAGTGATCTCCCGCCTTGGTGTGGTGATGGCGTGCATCGCTGCCGTCCAGGCGGCCGCAGCGATCGGAGCCGGGTATCTCGGCGCCGTGGTGGCCATGCGGATCGGGCAGCGGCTCCGGGCGGACATCTTCAACCGGATCCAGTCCCTGTCCTCGCTGGAAGTGGCGCGCTTCGGCACGCAGACCCTGACCACCCGGGCCACCAATGACACCCAGCAGGTCCAGTCCTTCGCCCTCCTGGTGCTGACCATGCTCGTGGCCGGGCCTGCCATGGGCATCGGCGGCATCATCCTGGCCCTGCAGCAGGACGTGGCACTGTCCGCCGTCGTCATCGTCATCGTCCCACTGCTCGTGCTCATCATGGCCCTCATTGTCCGCCGGCTGATCCCGCTCTACCGCGACGGGCAGGAGCTGCTGGACAGGGCCGGGGGAATCCTGCGGGAACAGATCATCGGGGCCAACGTCATCCGGGCGTTCGTCCGGCAGGACCATGAGATGGACCGCTTTGCTCGGGCCAATTCCGGCCTGACGGCCAACAACCTGCAGTCCGCCCTGCTCGTGGCGGGAATGCTGCCCCTGATCATGCTGGTGGTGAACCTTTCCTCGGTGGCGGTGGTCTGGTTCGGCGGGCACCGGATCCAAGCGGGGGAGATGAACCTGGGCGCGCTGACCGCCTTCATCGCCTACATCCTGCAGATCCTGTTGGCCATCATGATGTCGATGTACGTGCTCATGACCGCTCCCCGCGCGGCCGTATGCGCGGAGCGGATTTCCGAGGTGCTGGATACCGTCCCGTCCGTGACGCACTCCGCTGCGGCCTCCGGAGCCGGGACGGCGCCTTCCGCAGGCACGGGCCACGTGGAGTTCCGGGACGTGGAGTTCGCCTATCCCGGAGCGGAGGAGCCAGTGCTCTCCGGCATCAGCTTCACCGCAGCCGCCGGCACGACGACTGCCATCGTAGGGTCCACCGGGAGCGGAAAATCCACGCTTTTGAACCTTGTTCCCCGGTTCCTCGACTCCACGCACGGCGACATCTTCCTGGACGGCGTCAACGTCCGCGACCTGCCGCTGGACGTCCTGCGCAACAGCATGTCCATTGTGCCGCAGCATTCGCACCTCTTCACCGGCAGCATTGCGGACAACCTGCGGATGGCCTCACCCGGCGCCTCGGACCAGGAACTCTGGGAGGCGCTGGAGGCCGCCCAGACCATGCGCTTCATGCGCGACCTGCCGCTGGGCCTGGCAACTCCCGTTGGCCAGGGCGGCACCAACTTCTCCGGCGGGCAGCGGCAGCGGCTGTGCATCGCCCGGGCCCTGCTGCGCCGGGCACCGCTGTATCTCTTCGACGACAGTTTCTCGGCCCTTGACTACGACACGGACACCAGGCTCCGCCGGGCGCTGGATACGAGGCTTGCCGCAGCCACCAGGATCATCGTGGCCGAGCGCATCGCCGCCGTGGAGGACGCCCACCTGATCCTCGTGCTCGACGGCGGCCGGCTCGTGGCCCAGGGAACGCACCATGCGCTGCTGGAATCGTCGCCGACCTACCGCGAAATCGCCGAGTCGCAGCTGGCTTTGGACGGGCCACAATGACCGCCATGGCCGAAACGGAAACAGAATCCGCAGGGTTCTGGCGGACCGGCGGACGGTTACTGGGCCTGCTGCGCCCGTTCCGCACGCTCATGCTGGGCGCCGTGGCCGCCACCTGCGCTTTTGCCGGGCTGAACGTTGCTGCTCCGAAGCTTCTCGGCGACGCCACCGACGTCGTCGTGGAGGGCGTCATGCGGGGAAGCCTGGACCAGGAGATGCTCGGCCTGCTGCTCGCCGCTGTGGCGGTGATGTACGTGTTCACCTCGCTGTTCAACTGGATCCAGGGAGCGTTGACCGCGCGCTCGGTCCAGGGCCTGATGTTCGGCCTCCGCAGCTCCGTCGAGGAAAAACTGCACAGGCTCCCGGCCACCTACTTCCGCGAGCGTTCCCGCGGCGACGTGCTCAGCCGTGCCACCAACGACATCGACAACATCTCCCAGGCCCTGAACCAGCTGCTGACCCAGCTGATCATGTCGGTCCTGATGCTCTGCGGCTCGCTGGCCATGATGCTGTGGATCTCGCCGCTGCTCGCCTGCATCGCCATCGCATCCGTTCCGCTGTCCATGGGCGTCACCGTCCTCGTCGCCCGCCGGTCGCAGGAGCACTTCGCCCGGCAATGGACCGAAACGGGGGAGTTGAACTCCCACGCGGAGGAGTTCATCAGCGGCCACGAGGTGATCAAGGCGTTCGGGCAACAACCGCACGCTGCAGAAGTGTTTGCCGCGAGCAACGACCGGCTGGCCCGCGCCGCCACCAAGGCACAGTATTCCGCCGGGGTGGTGCAGCCCCTGATGGTGCTGATGGCTAACCTGAACTACATCGCCGTTGCCGTGGTGGGCGCCCTGCAGGTAATTGCCGGCGCCATGACCATCGGCGGGATCCAGGCCTTCATCCAGTTCAGCCGGCTGTTCACGCAGCCGGTCGGCCAGATCGGCGGCCTGCTGAACCTGATCCAGTCCTGCGCGGCGTCAGCCGAGCGGGTTTTTGCCCTCCTTGACGCCGAGGAAGACGCCGATACGGGAGTCCGGGACGCCCCCGCGGGAGGGCGGATCGTCTTCGACGACGTCACCTTCGGGTATCCCGGGGCGGCCCCTGCTGTCCGGAACCTTTCCTTCACCGTCGAACCCGGTCAGACCGTGGCCGTGGTGGGCCATACCGGAGCGGGGAAAACCACGGTGGTCAACCTCCTGATGCGCTTCTACGAGCCCGGCTCCGGACGGATCACCATGGGCGGCACCGACATTGCGGAGGTGCGGCGCGATCAGCTGCGGCGACAGTTCGGCGTGGTGCTCCAGGATGCCTGGCTGTTCGGCGGAACCATCCGGGACAACATCGCCTACGGCCTTCCCGGAGCCACCGACGAGGACATTGTGGCGGCCGCAGAGGCCAGCTACGTGGACCGGTTCGTCAGGTCCCTGCCGGAGGGCTACGGCACCTTCCTGGAAAACGGCGGCGAGCCCCTCAGTCAGGGACAGCGGCAGCTCATCACCATCGCCCGGGCCCAGCTGGCCCGGCGGGCCGTGCTGATCCTGGATGAAGCCACCAGCTCCGTGGATTCCCGGACGGAACTGCTCATCCGGCAGGCCACCAGCCGGCTCCGGAAAGGCCGGACCAGCTTCGTGATCGCCCACCGTTTGTCCACCGTCCGGAACGCTGATCTAATTCTCGTCATGGACCACGGACGCATCGTCGAGCAGGGAACCCACCAGGGACTGCTCGCGGCCAACAGCTTCTACACGAGGCTTTACAACGCCCAGTTCGCTGCCGCCCCGGGACGTGAACGGACCATCGAGGCCGGCCTGTGAACACCGGGCCTGACTTTCCCGGCACCTGGAAGCCCAACCCCGGCAGCACCGTGGCCCTCTTCGAGCAACTGCGGCTCCAGGTGATCCACCAGGTGGACAACGGCACCTTGCCCCCCGGCGCCAGGCTCCCCGCCGTCCGCGCCCTGGCCGGCCTGCTGGACGTGGCACCGCACACCGTGGCACGGGCCTACAAGGAACTGGAAGCCGCCGGCGTCGTCGCAACCCGTGGCCGCAACGGCACCGTGGTGTGCGCCCCCGATGAACGCCTCGGCGGGCTCTCCGCCGCTGCCGCCGCCTATGCCCGGACCGCAAAGGCCCAGGGAGCAACCTTCGCCGAGGCCGTCAAGCTGCTGGCAGCCGCCTACGATGTTCCCTGAGGGCGGAACCGCGCGAGTTCGAAGAAGTTTTCGATTAGCATTATGGGGTGCCTAAAGCCGTAGCCGAAGAAACAGCCGCCCCCGCTTCCTTCACCGCATCCTCCGCTGACATCCCGCAGCGCCACGACCTTTCCCGCCTGGTGGTGAAGGGCGCCCGCGAGCACAACCTCCGCAACGTGGACCTGGACCTGCCGCGCGATGCCATGATCGTCTTCACCGGCCTGTCCGGCTCCGGCAAGTCTTCCCTGGCCTTCGACACCATCTTCGCTGAAGGCCAGCGCCGCTATGTGGAATCCCTGTCCGCCTATGCCCGCCAGTTCCTGGGGCAGGTGGACAAGCCGGACGTCGACTTCATCGAGGGGCTCTCCCCGGCGGTGTCCATCGACCAGAAGTCCACCAGCAAGAACCCCCGCTCCACCGTGGGAACCATCACCGAGATCTACGACTACATGCGCCTGCTGTGGGCACGCGTGGGCCGCCCGCACTGCCCGGTCTGCGGGGAGCCGGTGGCCAAGCAGACTCCGCAGCAGATCGTGGACCAGCTCCTGGAACTGGACCAGGGGACGCGCTTCCAGGTCCTGGCGCCAGTGGTGCGCGGGCGCAAGGGCGAATTCGTCGACCTCTTCAAAGAGCTCACCGCCAAGGGGTACTCCAGGGCGCGCGTCGACGGCGACCTCATCCAGCTCAGCGACCCGCCCAAGCTCGGCAAGCAGTTCAAGCACACCATTGAAGTCGTGGTGGACCGCCTCGTGGTCAAGGAAGGCATCAGCCAGCGGCTCACGGACTCCATCGAAACCGCCCTCGGCCTGGCCGAAGGCCGGGTACTCGCCGAATTCGTGGACCTCGATGCCGACGATCCCCACCGGATCCGGGCTTTCTCGGAAAACCTGGCCTGCCCCAACGAACACCCGCTGGCCATTGACGAAATCGAGCCGCGCTCCTTTTCCTTCAACAACCCCTTCGGCGCCTGCGCCGCGTGCAGCGGCATCGGCACCAAGCTGGAGGTCGACGAGGAACTCATCGTCCCCAATCCGGAACTCTCGCTGTCCGAGGGCGCCATCGCCCCCTGGTCGCTGGGAACGGCCACCACCGAGTACTGGAACCGGCTGCTTGAGGGCCTCGCCAAGGAACTCGGCTTCTCCATGGACACGCCGTGGGAAAAGCTGGGCAAGGACGTCCGCCAGACGGTCCTGCACGGCAAGGACCACAAGGTCGTGGTGCAGTACCGCAACCGTTTCGGACGCGAACGCAAATACAGCACCGGCTTCGAGGGCGCCATCCAGTACGTCCACCGCAAGCACGGCGAAACCGACTCCGACTGGGCGCGCGACCGCTATGAAGAGTACATGCGGCAGATTCCGTGCCCCGCCTGCAACGGCGCGCGCCTGAACCCGGCGTCCCTGTCGGTGCTCATCAACGGCAAGTCCATTGCCGAGGTCGCAGCGCTGCCCATGCGCGATTGCGCAGGGTTCCTGGACAACCTTGTCCTGACCGGCCGCGAAGCACAGATTGCCCACCAGGTGCTGAAGGAGATCCAGGCACGGCTGACCTTCCTGCTGGACGTCGGCCTGGAGTACCTGAACCTTGAGCGCCCGTCGGCCACCCTCTCCGGCGGTGAAGCACAGCGAATCCGCCTTGCCACCCAGATCGGCTCCGGCCTGGTGGGCGTGCTGTACGTGCTGGACGAACCCTCCATCGGGCTGCACCAGCGGGACAACCGCCGCCTCATTGACACCCTCACCAGGCTCCGCGACATGGGCAACACCCTCATCGTCGTGGAGCACGATGAAGACACCATCCACGTGGCGGACTGGATCGTGGACATCGGACCCGGCGCCGGCGAGCACGGCGGCAAGGTGGTCCACTCCGGGTCCTACAAGGAGCTCCTGGACAACACCGAGTCGCTGACCGGCGACTACCTGTCCGGCCGCAAGAGCATCGACATCCCCAAGAAGCGCCGCAAGTACGACCGCAAGCGTGAACTCAAGGTCGTCGGCGCCCGGGAGAACAACCTCAACAACGTCGACGCCGCGTTCCCGCTGGGGCTGTTGACCGCTGTCACCGGCGTCAGCGGGTCGGGCAAATCCACGCTCGTCAACGAGATCCTGTACAAGGTGCTGGCCAACAAGCTCAACGGCGCCAAGCAGGTGGCGGGCAGGCACAAGACGGTCCAGGGCCTGGAGCACCTGGACAAGGTGGTCCACGTGGACCAGAGCCCCATCGGCCGGACTCCGCGGTCCAACCCGGCCACCTACACCGGCGTCTTCGACAACATCCGCAAGCTCTTCGCGGAAACCACGGAAGCCAAAGTCCGCGGCTACCTGCCGGGTCGGTTCTCCTTCAACGTCAAGGGCGGCCGCTGCGAAGCCTGCTCCGGCGACGGCACGCTCAAGATCGAAATGAACTTCCTGCCGGATGTCTACGTGCCCTGCGAGGTGTGCCACGGCGCGCGCTACAACCGCGAGACGCTCGAGGTGCACTACAAGGGCAAGACCATCGCGGATGTCCTGAACATGCCCATCGAGGAAGCCGCGGAATTCTTCGCTGCCTTCTCGCCGATCGCACGCCACCTCAACACCCTGGTGGATGTCGGGCTCGGCTACGTCCGGCTGGGGCAGCCCGCCACCACCCTCTCCGGCGGCGAAGCCCAGCGCGTCAAGCTGGCCTCGGAACTCCAGAAGCGTTCCAACGGCCGCAGCGTGTACGTCCTGGACGAACCCACCACCGGCCTGCACTTCGAGGACATCCGGAAACTGCTCCTGGTGCTCCAGGGCCTGGTGGACAAAGGCAACACGGTCATCACCATCGAGCACAACCTGGATGTCATCAAGAGTGCCGACTGGATCGTGGACCTCGGCCCGGACGGCGGGTCCGGCGGCGGCCAGATCGTCGCCACCGGCACGCCTGAGCAGGTGGCAGCCGCCGCCGGCAGCCACACGGGGACGTTCCTCGCGGAAATCCTCGGCTGAACCCGGAGCGGCCGCCGCAGCGTGGCCGGGAAGTATGCCTTCGCGGGCATGCGAGTTTCAGGCACCCGCGAAGGCATGAGAAACTAACCCGGTGACTTCAACAACAGTGCCCGTGATCTTCGACCTGGACGGCACTCTTGTCGATCCCGCCGGCGGCATCACCGAGGGAATTGCCTCGGCCCTGAGGGAACTGGGGCTGCCGGTCCCGGCCCCGGAACTGCTCGATTCCATGATCGGACCCAAGCTCAGTGACGCGCTGCTGAACGTTGCACAGGTCCCGGCAGACCGTCTGGACGAGGTGATCCGCCGCTACCGTGCGTTCTATGCGGAGACCGGGATCGCGCAGAGCAGGCTCTACCCGGGCATCCGGGAGCTCCTGGAAAGTTTCGCCGAGGCCGGGCTGCCCGTCTCCGTCGCCACGCAGAAACCGCAGACGATCGCCCGCACCGTCCTGGCGCATCACGGCATTGACGGCTTCTTCCAGGGCATTCACGGCTCGGCGGACGACGAGTCCGCAGTTGACGGGGTGCCGCTGGGCAAAACCGAAATCATCGCCGCTGCCCTCAAGGACCTGGACACCCAGCACGCGCTCATGGTGGGGGACCGCGCCCAGGATGTCTCCGGCGCCATCGCCAACGGGCTGGACTGCATCGGTGTCGCCTGGGGATTCGCGCCCGACGGCGAGCTGGAGAACGCAGGCGCCTTCACAGTGGTCGCCTCCACCGCGGAACTGGTCAGGACCATCGAACGGCTGCAGGCAATCCACGCTGCCGCCATGAGCGAGGTGACCAACGATGGAAATGTTTGATGTCGTCCGCTGGACCACGCGCAACCTGATCTCCGGCACCTGCCGGCCCACCGTCGTCGGGCTGGAAAACGTGCCCACGGACGGCCCGTTCATTGTGGCACCCAACCACCTCTCCTTCTTCGACAGCGTCATTGTCCAGGCCCTCATGCCCCGGCCGGTGGCGTTCTTCGCCAAGGCCGAGTACTTCACCACCGGCGGGGTCAAAGGCAAGGTCATGAAGGCATTCTTCGAGTCCGTCGGGTCGATCCCCGTGGAGCGCGGTGAACAGGCCGCCAGCGTCCAGGCACTGAAGACCCTGCTGGACATCCTCGAGGCCGGCAAGGGAATCGGCATCTACCCCGAAGGAACCCGGTCCCGGGACGGCATCCTGTACCGAGGCCGCACCGGTGTGGGCTGGCTGGCACTGACCACCGGTGCCCCGGTCATCCCGGTAGGCCTGATCGGTACGGAGAACCTCCAGCGTGCCGGCGAGAAGGGCGTCAAGCCGCAGCACTTCACCATGAAGGTGGGGGAGCCGCTGTACTTCGACAAGACCGGCCCGGACCACTCGCTGCCCGCACGCCGCGAGGTGACGGACCGCATCATGGATGCCATCGCGGAACTGAGCGGCCAGGAACGGTCCACCAGCTACAACCAAAGCAAGGTCGCCGAGTAACACCGCGCGTATCCCCGCCGCGGCCCCGGTCAGGGCGGCGGCAAAGACAGCCGGCGCGGCTCAGTAGAATGGATAGGTGGCAAATCCAGCAAGTTACCGGCCCAAAACCGGTGAAATCCCCACCAACCCGGGTGTCTACCGGTTCCGTGATCCGCACGGAAGGGTCATCTACGTCGGCAAGGCCAAGAGCCTCCGGTCGCGCCTGAACTCATACTTCGCCAACCCGGCCGGGCTGCTGCCCAAGACCTACGCCATGGTCCATGCGGCCAGCAGCGTCGAATGGACGGTGGTGGGCAGCGAACTGGAGTCGCTGCAGCTGGAATACACCTGGATCAAGGAATTCAAGCCACGGTTCAACGTCGTCTTCCGTGACGACAAGACCTACCCCTACCTGGCCGTGACCCTCAGCGAGAAATACCCCCGCGTGCAGGTAATGCGCGGAGACAAGCGAAAAGGCACCCGCTACTTCGGCCCCTACACCGCCGGTGCCATCCGAGAAACCATGGACACCCTGCTCCGGGTGTTCCCGGTCCGCAGCTGCAGCGCCGGGGTGTTCAAGCGGGCCGAGGCCAGCGGCCGGCCGTGCCTGCTCGGCTACATCGACAAATGCTCGGCGCCCTGTGTGGGCCGGATCTCGCCCGAAGACCACCGCGCCCTGGCGGACGACTTCTGCGCCTTCATGGGCGGTGAAGCCAAGCGGTTCATCAACAAGCTGGAAAAGAAGATGGCGGCCGCGGTCAGCAGGCTGGACTACGAGCAGGCCGCCCGGATCCGCGACGACATCACCGCGCTCCGCAAAGTCTTTGAACGCAACGCCGTGGTGCTCGCCGAAGAAACCGACGCCGACGTGTTCGCCCTCCACGAAGACGAGCTCGAGGCGGCCGTCCAGGTGTTCCACGTCCGTGGCGGCAGGATCCGCGGCCAGCGCGGCTGGGTAGTGGAGAAGGTGGAGGATTTCACCACACCCGACCTCGTGGAGCACCTGCTGCAGCAGGTGTACGGCGAGGACGGCGACACGCACGGCCGGCTGCCGCGCGAAGTACTGGTCCCCGTGGTGCCAAGCAACGTTGATGAGTTGGCGCAGTGGCTGGGCGGCATCCGCGGCGCCAAGGTGGACATCCGCGTCCCCCAGCGCGGTGACAAGGCGGCCCTGATGTCCACCGTGCGGGAAAACGCCGAGCATGCGCTGAAGCTGCACAAGACCCGGCGTGCCGGGGACCTGACCGTGCGGTCACTGGCCCTCCAGGAACTCCAGGAAGCCCTGGACCTTCCCGTGCCGCTGCTCCGCATCGAATGCTTCGACATTTCACATGTGCAGGGCACCAACGTGGTGGCCTCCATGGTGGTGGTGGAGGACGGGCTCCCCAAGAAGTCCGATTACCGGAAGTTCTCGATCACCGGCCCAGCCGCCGTGGATGACACAGCAGCCATGCACGACGTCCTTACCCGGCGGTTCCGCCACTACCTCCAGGACAAGTCCGCCCAGGTGGACGAGGACGTCCTCGAGGCAGGCACGGCCGAGGCTGCCGCGGAAGCAGCTGCGGACGCGGCCGCCGCGGCCGCCGTGGCGGACACCACCACGCCGGCGCCCAAGGGCAAGTTCGCGTACCCGCCCAACCTTGTGGTGGTGGACGGCGGCAAGCCCCAGGTGAACGCTGCCGCCAGGGCTTTGACGGACCTTGGCATCGACGACGTCTACGTGGTGGGGCTGGCCAAGCGGCTCGAGGAAGTCTGGCTCCCGGACAGCGATTTCCCCGTGATCCTTCCCCGCACATCCCAGGGCCTCTACCTGCTCCAACGCATCCGTGACGAAGCCCACCGGTTTGCCATCTCCTTCCACCGGCAAAAGCGCGGCAAGGCCATGACCGTCTCCGCGCTGGACGGTGTTCCAGGGCTCGGCGCCTCCAAACGCAAGGCGCTGCTGTCCCACTTCGGCTCGGTGAAAAGCGTCAAGGCCGCCACCGCCGAGGAGCTCGCCCAGGCCAAGGGAATCGGTCCCGCCCTGGCCGGCGCGATCGTCAGCCACTTCGCCGCGGACGGTCCCGGCGCGGTCACAGTGCCCGCCGTCAACATGACCACCGGCGAAATCATTGAAACTTAGCTAGGGTAAGTGGCGGGGTTCGCGCCGGCGCTGCCCCGGGAACAACAACGGAAACGGGGCGGACTTAATGGCAGGAACTTCGGCGGAATCCGGGGCGGGGCAGGACGGAATGGAACCCGTCAAACCCCTTGAAGCGGAACTGCTGGTGGTCACCGGGATGTCCGGTGCGGGCCGCAGCACCGCCGCGGATGCGCTGGAAGACCACGGCTGGTACGTCGTCGAGAACCTGCCGCCGCAGATGCTGGGCACCCTGGCCGAACTTGTCTCCCACGCCCCGCAGTCCATTCCGCGGCTGGCAGTGGTCATCGACGTCCGCAGCAAGGGACTGTTCGCGGACATCAGGGCCGCCCTGGGCGCACTTGCCGCCAGCGGCGTCACCTTCCGTGTCCTGTTCCTCGACGCCAGCGACAACGTCCTGGTGCGCCGCTTCGAGCAGGGACGCCGGCCGCATCCGCTGCAGGGCGGCGGCCGCATCCTGGACGGCATCGCCGCCGAACGCGAGCTGCTGCAGGAACTGCGCGACAGCTCCGACGTCGTGCTGGACACCTCCGGCTACAACGTCCACGGCCTTGCCACGGCCATCACCGAGCTCTTCAGCGAAACCGGCCCGGTGGCACTGCGCCTGAACATCATGAGCTTCGGTTTCAAGTACGGACTGCCCGTTGACGCCAACTACGTGGCGGATGTCCGGTTCATCCCCAATCCCCACTGGGTGCCCCAACTGCGACCGCACACCGGGCTGGACAAGGACGTGAGCGACTACGTCCTGGAAGCCGAGGGCGTCAAGAACTTCGTGGACCGCTACGTCATGGCCCTGGAGCCCGTCCTGGAGGGATACCGCCGGGAGAACAAGCACTACGCCACCATTGCCGTGGGCTGCACGGGCGGCAAGCACCGCTCCGTGGCGGTCGCCGTCGAACTGTCCAAGAAACTGGCGCAGTATCCCCGCGTCACGGTGACCACCACGCACCGGGATCTGGGCCGCGAGTAATGGCGCTGTTCACCGGCGCACTCCCGCTGGTCCCCCCTGCCACGGGACCCGGCGCCAGCCAGCAGGACACCGACCCCAACATCGTGGCGCTCGGCGGCGGGCACGGGCTGTCCGCGTCGCTGTCCGCGCTCCGGCTGCTCACGTCCAAGCTCACCGCGATCGTCACGGTCGCGGACGACGGCGGCTCGTCCGGGCGCCTGCGCGAAGAGTACGGCGTCCTTCCGCCCGGAGACCTGCGGATGGCCCTTTCTGCGCTGTGCGACGACACTGACTGGGGACGCACCTGGCGGGACGTCATGCAGCACCGGTTCCGGCCGCGCAGCGGGCCCGGCGGGTCCCTCGACGAACACGCCATGGGCAACCTGCTCATCGTCACCCTCTGGGAACTGCTGGGCGACGCCGTCGCCGGACTCACCTGGGCGGGTGCCCTGCTCGGCGCCCGCGGCCAGGTGCTGCCCATGTCCACCGTGCCGCTCACCATCGAGGGCGACGTCCGCGTGCCGGCCCCCGACGGCGGATCGGTGCTGCAGACGGTCCACGGCCAGGCGCGCTGCGCGGTGGCCGGCAGCCTGGAAAACGTCCGCCTGCTGCCCGAGGCTGCACCGGCCTGCCCGGAGGCCCTGACTGCCATCGAACTGGCCGACTGGGTCATCCTGGGGCCGGGCTCCTGGTACACCTCCGTGCTGCCGCACCTGCTGCTGCCGGAGATGCGGCAGGCCCTGTGCAACACCCCCGCCAAGCGGTGCCTGACCATGAACCTGGCCACGGACACCAAGGAAACATCCGGCATGACCGCGGCGGACCATCTGCATGTCCTGCGCCGCTACGCCCCCGGGTTCAGCGTGGACGTGGTCCTGGCGGACCCGGCTTCGGTCCCGGACCGCAAGGAATTCGAGGAGGCTGCCGGGATGATCGGCGCCGAGGTGGTCTTGGGTAAAGTAGGGGCGTCGGGACGCCGTCCCGTCCATGACCCCCTGCGTCTGGCCACGGCGTACCAGGACATTTTCGGGAACAGTTAGGAAGGTGCCATGGCACTGACAGCATCGGTCAAAGAGGAACTGTCCCGTCTGGACATCAAAAAGTCGTCCGTTCGCAAGGCAGAAGTCTCCGCGATGCTCCGGTTCGCGGGCGGCCTGCACATCATCTCCGGCCGGATCGTCATCGAGGCGGAGGTTGACCTTGCCTCCACCGCACGGCGCCTGCGGGCAGCCATCGCCGAGGTTTACGGACACCAGAGCGAAATCATCGTCGTGTCCGCCGGCGGTCTCCGCCGCGCCAGCCGGTACGTGGTCAGGGTGGTGCGCGACGGCGAGGCGCTGGCCCGCCAGACCGGCCTCCTGGACGGCCGGGGACGCCCCGTGCGGGGGCTGCCGTCCGCCGTCGTCAACGGCTCGGCAGCCGACGCCGAAGCGGTCTGGCGCGGCGCCTTCCTGGCGCACGGGTCGCTGACGGAGCCCGGCCGCTCGTCGTCCCTTGAGGTCACCTGCCCCGGACCGGAATCCGCCCTCGCCCTGGTGGGCGCTGCACGCCGCCTCGACATCCAGGCCAAGGCGCGCGAGGTCAGGGGAGTGGACCGCGTGGTCATCCGCGACGGCGACACCATCGCCGCGCTCCTGACCCGCATGGGCGCGCACGACGCGCTCATGGTGTGGGAGGAACGGCGGATGCGCAAGGAAGTCCGCGCCACCGCCAACCGGCTCGCGAACTTCGACGACGCCAACCTCCGCCGCTCGGCGCAGGCAGCCGTCGCCGCCGGCGCCCGCGTGGAACGCGCCCTGGAAATCCTTGGCGACGACGTCCCTGACCACCTCAAGTACGCCGGCGAGCTCCGCGTGGCGCACAAGCAGGCGAGCCTCGATGAACTCGGCCGCCTGGCGGACCCCGTCATGACCAAGGACGCCATCGCCGGGCGGATCCGGCGGCTGCTGGCCATGGCGGACAAACGCGCCGTTGACCTGGGAATTCCCGGGACCGACGCCAATGTGACGCCCGAAATGCTGGACGAGTAGCAGCCCCATAGAATCAAAATAATTCCGGGCGCCCGACGCCCGGATGCACAATCCGAGAGTCACCAACCGGACCGACGGTCCACGATATTGGAGGATTTTGTGACTGAGTACGTATTGCCCGAACTCAAGTACGACTACGCCGCACTGGAGCCGCACATTTCTGCGCGGATCATGGAGCTGCACCACAGCAAGCACCACGCAACCTACGTTGCCGGCGCCAACAACGCACTGGCCCAGCTTGCCGAGGCACGTGAAAAGGGCGATTTCGCCAACATCAACCGGCTCTCCAAGGACCTCGCGTTCCACACCGGCGGCCACATCAACCACTCCGTCTTCTGGAACAACCTGTCCCCGGACGGAGGCGACAAGCCCGAAGGTGAGCTGGCTGCCGCCATCGACGACGCCTTCGGTTCCTTCGACGCGTTCCGCGCCCAGTTCTCCGCTGCCGCCCTGGGGCTGCAGGGTTCCGGCTGGGGCTTCCTGGCCTACGAGCCCATCGGCGGCAACCTGGTCATCGAACAGCTGTACGACCAGCAGGGCAACGTGGCACTGGGCACCACCCCGCTGCTGATGCTGGACATGTGGGAGCACGCCTTCTACCTGGACTACGTCAACGTCAAGGCAGACTACGTCAAGGCGTTCTGGAACATCGTGAACTGGGCCGACGTTGCCAAGCGGTTCGACGCCGCCCGCAGCAACGCCACCGGGCTCATCACCCTCCCGTAACCTGCAGCACACACGCTTGTTACAAACTTCACATTCGGACTTAAACCGCCCGTGATGTGGACCGGCCGCCCCCGCACTTGCGGGGGCGGACCCAATTAAACGTAAGATAGGTCACGGAAGGCGGTTAGCCTTCAGCAATGAGGCTGGTCGCCCTCCGTCTGTAAATCATCTCTGCCCAATGGCGTGCGGGATCTGTTAGTTGGCTTGAACGCCCGCTCAACTAGTAGTGCTTCGAAAAGCACCAAGGAGACGAAAAAGTGACGACCCGTATTGGTATCAACGGCTTTGGCCGCATTGGCCGCAACTACTTCCGCGCAGCACTCGCACAGGGTGCGGACCTGGAGATCGTTGCCGTCAACGACCTCACCAGCCCGGAAGCCCTCGCCCACCTGTTCAAGTACGACTCCGTCGGCGGCCGGCTGCAGGAAACCATCGAGGTGAAGGACGGCAACATCGTCGTCAACGGCAACGTCGTCAAGGTCCTGGCGGAGCGCGACCCCGCCAACCTCCCGTGGGGCGAGCTGGGCGTGGACATCGTCATCGAATCCACCGGCTTCTTCACCAAGGCCGCTGACGCGAAGAAGCACATCGACGCCGGCGCCAAGAAGGTCCTGATCTCCGCTCCCGCGTCCGATGAGGACATCACCATCGTGATGGGCGTGAACCACAACCTGTACGACAACGACACGCACCACATCATCTCCAACGCCTCCTGCACCACCAACTGCCTCGGCCCGCTGGCCAAGGTCGTCAACGACGAATTCGGCATCGAGCGCGGCCTGATGACCACGGTGCACGCCTACACCGCGGACCAGAACCTTCAGGACGGCCCGCACAAGGACCTGCGCCGTGCACGCGCCGCCGCCATCAACATGGTTCCCACCTCCACCGGCGCCGCGAAGGCCATCGGCCTGGTCCTGCCGGAGCTTAAGGGCAAGCTGGACGGCTACGCCATCCGCGTCCCCGTCCCCACCGGTTCCGCCACCGACCTGACCGTGACCGTCTCCCGCGAAACCACCGTGGAAGAAGTCAACGCCGCCCTCAAGCGCGCCGCTGAGTCCGACGAACTGCAGGGCTTCCTGACCTACACGGAGGAGCCCATCGTGTCCTCCGACATCGTCGGCGACCCCGCTTCCTCGATCTTCGACGCCGGGCTGACCAAGGTCATCGGTAACCAGGTCAAGGTTGTGTCCTGGTATGACAATGAATGGGGCTACTCCAACCGCCTCGTCGACCTTACGGAGCTTGTCGCGTCCAAGCTGGGCTAGGGTTAGACACATGACATCCCACACCCTCAACGAACTGATCGCTGAAGGTGTCCGCGGGCGGTACATTCTGGTCCGAAGCGACCTGAATGTGCCGCTCGACGGCTCTACAGTCACTGACGACGGCCGCATCAAGGCCTCCCTTCCAGTGCTGTCAAAGCTCACGGACGCCGGTGCCCGCGTGCTGGTAACAGCCCACCTTGGACGCCCCAAGGGCGCTCCCGAGGAGAAGTACTCCCTCCGCCCCGCAGCAGACCGCCTCGCAGAGCTGGCGGACTTCAAGGTCACCCTCGCCGCCGACACCGTCGGCAGCTCCGCCAGGGAAGCTGCAGCCTCCCTGCAGGACGGTGAAGTGCTGGTCCTTGAAAACGTCCGTTTCGATCCGCGCGAGACCAGCAAGGACGACACCGAGCGTGGCGCCTTCGCTGACGAGCTCGTGTCCCTGACCGGAGACAACGGCGCCTACGTGGACGACGCCTTCGGCGCCGTGCACCGGAGGCACGCCAGCGTCTACGACGTCGCCACCCGGCTTCCCTCCTACCTGGGCGACCTGGTGCACACCGAGGTGGAAGTCCTCCGGAAGCTCACCGCCGACACCCAGCGGCCCTACGTCGTGGTCCTTGGCGGTTCGAAGGTCTCGGACAAGCTTGCCGTGATCGACAACCTGCTGGGCAAGGCGGACACCATCCTGGTGGGCGGCGGCATGCTGTTCACGTTCCTCGCCGCGGCGGGCCACAAAGTGGCGTCCAGCCTGCTCGAGGAAGACCAGATCCCCGTGGTCCAGGACTACCTGAAGCGCGCAGCAGACGCCGGTACCGAATTCGTCATCCCCACGGACGTCGTCGTCGCGGAGAAGTTTGCCGCTGACGCCGCGCACGAGACGGTCGCCGCGGATGCCATCGAATCCAGCAGCTTCGGAGGCGGCGGCATCGGACTGGACATCGGACCCGCTTCGGCTGCAGCCTTTGCGGAACGCATCAAGGGTGCCAAGACCGTTTTCTGGAACGGCCCCATGGGCGTTTTCGAGTTCGAGGCATTCTCCGCCGGGACCCGGGCCATCGCCCAGGCTCTGACGAAGACCGGCGCGTTCACCGTGGTGGGTGGCGGCGACTCCGCTGCCGCAGTCCGTACCCTCGGCTTCGCCGATGACCAGTTCGGACACATTTCCACCGGCGGCGGCGCCAGCCTGGAATACCTCGAAGGCAAGGAACTCCCGGGCCTGAGCGTCCTGGACCGGTAGCCAGGCCGCCGGAAGCAGTTCCTTCTTCACCCCTCCGGCCGGCAGGTTGCCAGCGGCAGCCTGCCGGCCGCACACATTTCACGACCTTTGGAGAACACGTGACGACGTCAACGAACGGTGCTTACGACCGCAAGCCCTTCATCGCCGGCAACTGGAAGATGAACATGGACCACGTGCAGGGCATCACCCTCCTGCAGAAGCTGGCCTGGACCCTTTCGGACGCCAAGCACGATTACAGCCGCGTCGAGGTTGCTGTGTTCCCGCCCTTCACGGACCTCCGCGGTGTGCAGACACTCGTCCAGGGCGACGACCTCGAGGTGGCCTACGGCGGCCAGGACCTGTCCCAGTTCGATTCCGGCGCCTACACCGGCGACATCTCGGGACAGTTCCTGAACAAGCTGGGCTGCAAGTACGTCCTGGTGGGCCACAGTGAACGGCGCACCATCCATAACGAATCCGACGAGGTCCTCAACGCCAAGGTCAAGGCCGCCTTCAAGCACGGGGTGACTCCGGTCCTCTGTGTGGGCGAAGGGCTGGAGATCCGGCAGGCAGGGACCCACGTCAACCACACCCTGGAGCAGCTCCGGGCCGGGGTTGCCGGCCTGACCGACGAGCAGGCCGCCGAACTCGTGGTCGCCTACGAACCGGTGTGGGCCATTGGAACGGGCGAGGTAGCCGGACCGGAAGACGCCCAGGAGATGTGCGCTGCCATCCGTGCCGAGCTTGAGTCGCTGTTCGGAGCGGACGTGGCCGCGAAGACCCGGCTGCTGTACGGCGGTTCGGTCAAGGCGAACAACGCCGCCGCCATCCTGAAGGAACGGGACGTTGACGGCGTGCTCGTGGGTGGCGGCAGCCTCGATCCGGCTGAATTTGCTAATATTGTCAGGTTCGAGAGCCACCTGGTGACGGACTAGTCTGTCCGCCATCCGTACTCCCGCCTTACCAACCACCTGAAAGGCCGTCGTGGACGTTCTTCATGTCATCCTGCAGATCCTCCTGGGCATCACCAGCCTCCTGCTGACGCTGCTCATCCTCCTCCATAAGGGACGCGGCGGAGGTCTGTCGGACATGTTCGGCGGCGGCATGAGCTCAGGCCTGAGCTCCTCCGGCGTGGCCGAACGGAACCTCAACCGGTTCACCGTCATCCTCGGCGTGACCTGGGGAGTGGTCATCATCGCCCTGGGCCTGATCATGCGCTTCAGCGGCGGAGGGGATTCCTGATCCTCCTCCCGTTGCAGGAAGGCCCTTTGGCCCTCCCGCCCTGCGGGCCAGCGAACTAAACTGTGGCTGTCGGCTTCCGACAGCCACAGTTTTGTTTAACCCGCAGAACCAGCAACGGCAGGAGCTCACATGGTCCATCCAGCAACAGGTTTCCGGGGCACCCGGGCGGGCGTGACGGCGGGGTCCGGGTCGAGTCTCCGAGGCGGCGAGGACCACGGCAGCCCGCTGCCGCGGATCAGGGTTTCCTACTGGTGCGCCAAGGGGCATGTCACCCAGCCGGTGTTCCTGCAGTTGCCCGAAGTCCAGATTCCGGCCGTCTGGGACTGCCGGCGGTGCGGTGCCCCGGCTTCCAGGGACGGTTCGGACGCTGCGGGTTCCGAGGCACTCGAGGAAGGCTTCAAGACACACCTTGAGTACGTTAAAGAAACGCGCTCCGACCAGGACGCCGAAGACGTACTGGCCGGAGCGCTGGAGAGGCTACGCGCCCGTGGCATCCTTCCGGACGAGCTGCTGCGGGACACGTGAGGCAGCGTTCTCGTCAATAAGCCACAGGGTACGGGACGTGCCGCGAGGGCCCGCCGCCGGTACCTGAACAGGGGTTGCTCCCGCCAGGGCCAGCCCAACAGCGCCGGCCTTGTCCTCACCGGCCACCACCATCCAGACCTCGGCAGCCGTGTTGATGGCAGGCAGCGTCAGTGAAATGCGCAGCGGCGGCGGCTTGGGGGAGTTCCTCACACCCACCACCGTGCGTTCCTTCTCACGGATGCCTGCCTGTTCGGGGAACAGGGAGGCCACGTGGGCATCCGGCCCCACACCCAGCAGCACGACGTCCAGCCTGGGCAGCGCAGCGGGCTCCTCGGGCCGGTCATCGGACATGTCCGCAGCGTGCTCCGCGGCGGCAGCCTCACGCAGCCGACGCGCGTAGTCCTCCGCGGCTTCCTCCGGGGTCTCGAAGTCATCGGACGAACCCGGAATGTGGACACGGTCAGGATCCACGGGGATCCTGGACAGCAGGGCATCAAAAGCCTGCCCCGCGTTCCGGTCCGGGTCGGCAGAACCGACGAAACGCTCGTCCCCCCACCAGAAGTTGACCTTTGACCAGTCGACGGCCGGAGCCGCCGGAGAGTCAGCAACAGCCTTCAGCGTACCGATGCCCACCGTGCCGCCGGTCAGCACCACGGTGGCTTCACCGTACTTGTCCTGGACATCGACGAGCTTGGTGATCAGGCGGGCCGCAATGGCCGCCATAAGGACGGACGAGTCAGGATGGATGCTTACTCTTGGGTCAACGCTCACTGGGCCGGACGCTCCTTAGGTTTGTACGTGGCAGTCCAATAGTAATCACTTCCCCGAACACCTCATCCGGGTCCAGCCGCCGCAGCTCCTCGGCGAGGCAGTCGCGCAGGCTGCGACGGGGAAGGGAGATGCGCTGGGCAGGCTGCCCGGGCTGGGTGAGTTCGGCGACGGTCAGTCCGGGCCGGAACAACTGGACATCCCCGCCGGGCCGGCTCAGCCGTACGCGCCGGATCCCTGTGCCGGCGGGATCGGCAACAATCGTCACGGGCGCGTCGAGCGTCATGGTGAGCCACGCCGCAAGGAGGATGGTGCTCGGGGAGTCCGAGGCCCCCTCCACGGCAACAGCCGTGACCGGGGAGCTGTCCACTTCGTCCAGGGCCGCGGCGAGCTGGATGCGCCAGTTGGTCAGGCGGGTCCAAGCGAGGTCGGTGTCGCCGGCCTTGTAGGTGGCGTGGATCCGTTCCAGTGCTGCCTGGGGGTCCGGCTCGTTCGCGGAGTCGGTGATCCGGCGGTGGGCGATGGCCCCGATGGAGGTTTCGCAGGCGTTTTCCGGGGCGCCGTGCGGCCACCAGGCCACGATCGGTGCGTCCGGGAGCAGCAGGGCTGCAACCAGGGATTCGGACTCATGGGCCAGCTGGCCGTAGCCGCGCAGCACGATCACTTCCGAGGCGCCGGCGTCACCGCCGACACGGATCTGCGCGTCCAGCCTGTCGGGGGCCTCCTGGCCGGCGTCGGCCAGGACGATGATCCGGCAGGGGTGCTCGCGGGAAGCGTCGTTGGCGGCCTCGATGGCTTCTTCCTCGAGTCCGGACTTCGTGACCACCACCAGGGTCAGGACACGGCCCAGGGCGATCACGCCGCCCTGCTCGCGCAGGGCCATGATCTCCTTGGAGACCTTGGACGTAGTGGTGTCGGGCAGGTTTACGATCATGGCCTTCTCCAGGTTCGTCCGTCACGGGCCAGCAGCTCATCAGCGCTGGCCGGTCCCCAGGAGCCCGGGGCGTAGGGTTCGGGCTGCTCGCTCAGCGATGCCCAGTATTCCTCGAACGGGTCAAGGATCTTCCAGGAGAGTTCCACTTCCTCGTGCCGCGGGAACAGCGGAGGCTCGCCCAGGAGCACGTCCAGGATCAGGCGTTCGTAGGCTTCCGGAGAGGACTCGGTGAAGGAGTGGCCGTAGCCGAAGTCCATGGTCACGTCCCGGACTTCCATCTGGGTGCCGGGCACCTTGGAACCGAAACGGATGGTCACGCCCTCGTCAGGCTGGACCCGGATAACCACTGCGTTCTGGCCGAAGTCATCCTCGCCGTGGTCGCGGAACAGCAGGTTGGGGGCGCGTTTGAACACCACCGCGATTTCCGTCACCCTGCGGCCCAGGCGTTTGCCCGCCCGGAGGTAGAACGGAACCCCCGCCCACCGGCGGGTGTGGATGTCCACCCGCACGGCCGCGTACGTTTCCGTGGTGGAGTCAGCCGGGATGCCCTCTTCCTCCAGGTATCCGAGGACCTGCTCGCCGCCCTGCCAACCACCGGTGAACTGACCGCGGGCTGAGTGCGTGGACAGGTCCTCGGGGAGCTTGACCGCAGCGAGGACTTTTTCCTTTTCCGCGCGCAGGTCATCGGCGTTGAACGAGATCGGCTCTTCCATCGCCGTCAACGCCAGCAGCTGCAACAGGTGATTCTGGATCACGTCGCGGGCGGCGCCGACACCGTCGTAGTAGCCTGCGCGGCCCCCGGTGCCGATGTCCTCGGCCATGGTGATCTGCACGTGGTCCACGTAGTTGGCATTCCACAACGGTTCAAACAACTGGTTCGCGAAGCGCAGCGCCAGGATGTTCTGGACCGTTTCCTTGCCCAAGTAGTGGTCGATCCGGAACACGGCGTCGGCAGGGAAAACCGACTCCACGATGTCGTTCAGCTGGCGGGCGGACTCGAGGTCGTGCCCGAACGGCTTTTCGATGACCACACGCCGCCACTTGTCGCCGTCGGCCTGTGCCAGGCCGTGCTTGGACAGCTGCCGGCACACCTGCTCGAACGCCTTGGGCGGGATGGACAGGTAGAAGGCGTGGTTCCCGCGGGTGCCGCGGACGTCGTCGAGTTCCTTGATGGTCTCGCCCAGCCGCTCGAAGGCGGCGTCGTCGTCGAACTCGCCCTGGACGAACCGGATGCCCTCGGAGAGCTGGTTCCAGACCGACTCGTCGAAGGGCGTCCGGGCGTGGGCCTGCACGGAGGCCTTCACCTCGGCGGCGAAGTCCTCCTTGTCCCACTCACGGCGGGCGAAGCCCACCAGCGCGAAGCTCGGCGGCAACAGGCCCCGGTTGGCCAGGTCATAGACCGCGGGCATCAGTTTTTTCCGCGCAAGGTCACCCGTCACCCCGAAGAGCACCAGCGAGGACGGACCGGCAATCCGGTTCAACCGCCGATCCCGCGGATCCCGCAAGGGGTTCCGCCCTGCCCTTCCGGAACGCGTCCCGGATGTCCTGCCGTATTCAGTTTCTGGCATGGTGCGTCTGCGCCTTAGCTTTCGGTAGCGGATGCCCGGGAGGACAGTGCAGCGACGATGTCCTGCAGCTGCGCCACACCGGCGGCACGGTCGGTCAGGTGCAGGCGGAGCACGGGCCGGCCGTGCTCTTCGAGTACCTGGGCGTCGCCTGCAGCCTGGGCGGCAATGAGCTCGCCGAAGGTGAAGGGACGCTCGGGGATGGCAAGGTCCTCCGCGGCGGCGGCAGTGACCTGCAGGAACACGCCGATGGCCGGTCCGCCCTTGTGGAACTGCCCGGTGGAGTGCAGGAACCGCGGGCCCCAGCCGAACGTCACGGGACGCCGGGTCACGGCGGCGAGCTCGTCACGGACGCCTTCGAAGCCGGCATAGGCCAGCCGGTCGAAGTAGGCCTGGACGCTGAGGTAGCTGTCCGCCGCCAGGGTGTCCAGCAGGGCGCTGACGGCCTCGGCCGCGGTGGACGCGCTGCGCAGCCACTGCCCGCCGCGGACCTCGATGGCACCGTCAACGAAGGCTGCCGGCGTGGGCTCGGGTTGTGCGTCCAGCAGGCCGCGGGCGGCCACCTTCGCGGCCTCCACATCCGGCTGGTCGAACGGGTTGATGCCCAGCAGCCGCCCGGCCACTGCCGTGGCGAACTCCCACACCATCATCTGCGCGGCCAGTCCGCCGGCGATGGCCACCTGGTTTTCAGCAAGGTCGACGTCGGCGTCCGCGGCCACGAGCCGCACCACCAGCACGTCGTCAGCGCCCTCGGCCACCTCGGGGGAGCCGGGACCAGCGACGACGGGCAGCACACCGGTGCCCAGCTTGCCCGTGGATTCGGCGATGAGCTGCTCAGCCCAGTCAGCGAACCCCTTGATTCCGGACCCGTCCTCAGCGATCACGATCTTGTTCCGCAGCGGGGTGGTGCCGCCCAGGGCGGTGCCAAGGGCCAGGCCGATGTTCTCCGGTGCGTCCTCGTTCAGGACCTCAGCCGTTTCCTCCGCCTCGTCCAGGAACGCCTGGATGTCCACGCCGGCCAGGCCGGAAGGGACCAGTCCGAAAGCGGTCAGCGCCGAGAACCGGCCGCCCACGTTCGGGTCGGCATTGAACACGGCACGGTAACCGGCTTCCCGGGAGGCCTTGTCCAGCGGGGAACCGGGGTCGGTCACGATGATGATGCGGCTGGCGGCGTCGATGCCGGCGTCGTTGAACGCCTGCTCGAAAATACGCCGCTGGGAGTCGGTTTCCACCGTGGAACCGGACTTGGAGGACACCACGATGGCCGTTTCGGCCAGGCGGTCCGCCAGGGCAGCACGGACCTGGTCAGGGTCCGTGCTGTCCAGCACAGTCAGCTCGACGCCAGCAGTACCGGCAATGACCTCGGGGGCCAGCGAGGACCCGCCCATGCCGCACAGCACGATGCGGGTGACGCCCTCAGCCCGGAGGGCTTCGCGCAGTTCCAGGATGTCCTTCACCAGCGGCTGCGAGACAGTGGCGGCCTCAACCCAGCCGAGGCGGATGGCCGACTCGGATTCAGCGTCGGAACCCCACAGCGTATGGTCCTTCGCGAAAATCCGGGTGGCAATCCTGTCCTCAACAAGGGCGGGAAGATGCTGTTCAAGTGCCTGCTGCGCGGCACCGGTGGCTTCGTAGCTGAGTGTGCTCATGGGTGGTTAGGAGGCCTTCCGTGCTGAGGCGAGGGCGCCTTCGACGTCAGCCAGCAGTTCTTTCCAGCTGGCCACGAACTTGTCCAGGCCCTCGGTTTCGAGGAGTGCGACGACGTCGTTGTAGGAGACGCCAAGCTTTTCGAGCGCGTCCAGGGTGGCGTTGGCCTCGGCGTAGGTGCCGGAGACGGTGTCACCGGTGACCACGCCGTGGTCGAACGTTGCGTCCAGGGTCTTCTCGGGCATGGTGTTGACGACGCCGGGCGCCACGAGTTCGGTCACGTAGAGGGTGTCCGGGTAGGCGGGGTCCTTCACGCCGGTGGAGGCCCACAGGGGACGCTGGGGGAGGGCGCCGGCTTCGGCGAGCAGGGCCCAGCGTTCGGTACTGAAGAGTTCCTCGTAGACCTGGTAGGCGAGGCGGGCGTTGGCGACGCCGGCCTTGCCCTTGAGTGCCTTGGCCTCGTCCGTGCCGATCTTGTCCAGTCGCTTATCGATCTCGGTGTCCACGCGGGAGACGAAGAAGGATGCGACGGAGTGGATCTTCGAGAGGTCGTGGCCGTTTTCCTTTGCCTGCTCCAGGCCGGACTGGAAGGCGTTGATGACCGCGCGGTAGCGCTCCAGGGAGAAAATCAGGGTTACGTTGACGCTGATGCCCTCGGCGAGGGTGGCGGTGATGGCTTCCAGGCCCTCGATGGTGGCGGGGATCTTGATCAGGACGTTGTCCTTGTTGACCTTCTTGAAGAGGTGCTTGGCTTCGGCGATGGTGCCGGCCGTGTCCCAGGCAAGGCGCGGGTCCACCTCGATGGACACGCGGCCGTCCACGCCCTTGGTGGCTGCTGCCACGGGGGCGAACAGGTCGCAGGCGTCGGCGACGTCGGTGGTGGTGATCTCGAAGATGGTGTCCTCGACGCTGGCGCCGGCGGCCGCCTGGGCGGCGATGGTGGCGTCGTAGTCGGTGCCGGCCGTGATGGCGGCGTGGAAGATGGACGGGTTGGTGGTCACGCCGACCACATTCTTTTCCTCGATGAGCTTCCGCAGGGTGCCGGTGTCCAGGCGTCCGCGGGAAAGGTCGTCAAGCCAGATGGAGACTCCGGCTTCGGAGAGCTGCTGGGTGGGAGTAGTCATGGTGTTTATCTCCTGGAAATCGTTGTTAGGCGTTCAGGCCTGCGAGGGAGTCCTTGGCAGCGGCGGTGACTGCTTCCGCCGTGATGCCGAACTCCTGGAAGAGGCGCTTGTAGTCGGCTGAGGCGCCGTAGTGTTCGAGGCTGATGGAACGGCCGGCGTCGCCGACGAATTCCTTCCAGCCGAGGGCCAGGCCGGCCTCGACGGAGACGCGGGCCTTGACTGCGGCGGGCAGCACGGACTCGCGGTAGGCGGCGTCCTGCTTGTTGAACCACTCGACGCACGGCATGGAGACGACGCGGGCGGCGATGCCTTCGGCCTGCAGGGCTTCGCGGGCCTGGACGGCCAGCTGCACCTCGGAGCCGGTGGCGATCAGGATGACGTCGGCCGGTGCGGTGGCGCCGTCCTTGGAGGCTTCGGCGAGGACGTAGCCGCCCTTGGCGGTGCCGGCTGCGGAACCGAACGTGTCGCCGTCGGCTGCTCCTTCGCCGCGTTCCCAGGTGGGGATGTTCTGGCGGGTCAGGACGATGCCGGCCGGGTTGGAGTGGTTCTCCAGCATGGTCCTCCAGGCGACGGCGACCTCGTTGGGGTCACCGGGGCGGACGACGTCCAGGCCTACGATGGCGCGCAGCGATGCGAGCTGTTCCACCGGCTGGTGGGTGGGGCCGTCTTCGCCGAGGCCGATGGAGTCGTGCGTCCAGACGTACAGGGACGGGACACCCATCAGGGCGCCGAGGCGGATGGCCGGGCGCTGGTAGTCGGAGAAGATCAGGAACGTGCCGGAGAATGCGCGGGTGTTGCCGTGCAGGCTGATGCCGTTCACGATCGAGGCGGCGGCGTGCTCGCGGATGCCGAAGTGCAGGACGCGGCCGTACGGGTTGCCGGACCAGGCGTCGGTCTGCTTGGACGCGGGAACGAACGACGGCGAGCCTTCGATGGTGGTGTTGTTCGATTCCGCGAGGTCGGCGGAGCCGCCCCAGAGTTCGGGCAGGACCGGGCCGAGGGCGTTCAGGACCTTGCCCGACGCGGCGCGGGTGGACACGTCCTTGCCGGCCGGGAAGACGGGCAGCGCGGCGTCCACGCCTTCAGGGAGTTCCTTGGCCTCGATGCGCTGCAGTAGGGCCGCGCCTTCCGGGTTGGCGGCCTGCCAGGCGTTGAAGGACTCTTCCCATTCCTTGCGGGCTGCTGCGCCGCGGTCCACGACGGAGCGTGCGTGGGCGAGGACTTCGTCGTCGACCTGGAAGGACTTGGCGGGGTCGAAGCCCAGCACCTCTTTCAGGGCTGCGACCTCTTCGGCGCCCAGGGCGGAGCCGTGGATCTTGCCGGTGTTCTGCTTTTTCGGTGCCGGGTAGCCGATGATGGTGCGCAGCGAAATGATGGACGGCTTGGAGGTCTCGGCCTTGGCGGCGCGCAGGGCGGAGTAGAGCTCCTGCACGTCTTCCTTGTAGTCGCCGGTCTTGGTCCAGTCCACCCGCTGGGTGTGCCAGCCGTACGCTTCGTAGCGCTTCAGGACATCCTCGGTGAAGGCGATGTCGGTGTCATCCTCGATGGAGATGTGGTTCTCGTCGTAGATGACCACGAGGTTGCCGAGCTCCTGGTGGCCGGCCAGCGAGGAAGCCTCGGAGGTGACGCCTTCCTGCAGGTCGCCGTCGGAGGCGATGACCCAGATGGTGTGGTCGAACGGGCTGGTGCCCGGTGCGGCATCGGCGTCGAACAGGCCGCGCTGGCGGCGCTGGGAGTAGGCGAAGCCAACCGAGGACGCCAGGCCCTGGCCCAGCGGGCCGGTGGTGATCTCCACACCGGCGGTGTGCTTGTACTCGGGGTGGCCCGGGGTCAGCGAACCCCAGGTCCGCAGCGCCTCGAGATCCTTCAGCTCCAGCCCGTACCCGTTGAGGAACAGCTGGATGTACAGGGTCAGCGAGGTGTGGCCGGGGGACAGGATGAACCGGTCACGGCCCAGCCACTGCGGATCCCGCGGGTCGTGGCGCATCAGCTTCTGGAACAGCAGGTACGCGGCCGGCGCCAGGCTCATCGCCGTACCGGGGTGTCCGTTGCCCACCTTCTCCACGGCATCCGCGGCCAGCACGCGAATGGTATCCACCGCACGCTCGTCCAGGTTCGTCCAGGACAGTTCTTGCTCTTCCAAATGTGGCACGAAAACCGGGCCCCTCTCTTTGCTGACGGCGCACGGCACACCCGGTCCGGTTGTAGGCACGGAATTGGGCGCCCGCTGCGGTGTGTACCAGTCGCCGTCGAATGTTGGTCTCTCGCTCAGCCGCGAGCCGCGTGGGAATGCGTTTTCCACCGCTTTCTTGCTGCGTGCTGATCTGGTGACAGCTTAGCTCCATTCCATCGGCCGGGAGGCCGGAATCTCACGTTGTGGACGCAATTTCCCCTTTTGTGAATCAGCCTGAAGTGAGGATGAGTTAATCTGCTCGAATCGGCCTGCGAGCGATCAAGTGCGCATATCAGCGGGCCTTTGGGCGGGCGCCGGCACGGTATGATATTCGGAGGCCAATGCCGGGCGCGGACCTATTTAGCCGCCCGCAGCTGCAATGCCAGATACAACTGCCACACAGAACGGGTGACTGCCACCGTGAGCACAACAGATACGCCGCTGAACGCTTCCCGGGCCACCCGCCCCGGGATTGCCCGTAAGGCGAAGGCGTATCTCGCCCTCACCAAGCCCCGCGTCATCGAACTGCTGCTGGTCAGCACGCTGCCCACCATGATCTATGCGGAACGGGGCTTCCCGTCGATTGGCCTGATCCTGGCCACGCTGGTGGGCGGTGCTTTCGCGGCCGGCAGCGCCGGTGCCTTCAACTGCTACATCGACCGCGACATCGACAAGCTGATGCACCGTACGGAGAACCGGCCCCTGGTTACCGGCGAAGTCACGCCGCGCGAGGCCCTGGTGTTCTCATGGCTCCTGGGGGCCGCCGCCATCGCCATTCTCTGGTTCGGCGCCAACCCGCTCTCCGCCTGGCTTGGCCTGGGTGCCATTTTCTTCTACGTGGTCATCTACACGATCATCCTCAAGCGACGCACGGCCCAGAACATCGTGTGGGGAGGGGCTGCCGGCTGCTTCCCGGTGCTGATTGCCTGGGCAGCCGTCACCAATTCGGTGGAATGGCCCGCACTGATCCTCTTCATGGTGATCTTCCTGTGGACGCCGCCGCACTACTGGCCGCTGTCCATGCGCTACGGCGAGGACTACCGCAACGCCAAGGTCCCGATGCTCGGTGCCATTGCGGGGGCCAAGGTGGTCTCCGTCCAAGTGGTGCTGTACGCCTGGGCCATGGTGGCATGCTCCCTGCTCATGGTTCCCGCCGGCGGCGCCGGCTGGGTATACACCGTCACCGCTGTACTGGCGGGAGCGTGGTTCCTGTACGAATCGCACGCGCTGTACAACCGCGCGCAGCGTGAGGACATCCCGGACAAGCGGGCCATGAAGGTGTTCCACGGCTCCATCAGCTACCTCACCCTGCTGTTCATTGCCTTGGCGGTTGACCCCTTCGTGGGGCCGGCGGTCATCGGAGGCTAGGCTCCGCACCGTTTCTCAGGAAGGCCCGGACATCTCCGGGCCTTCCTGCATTTAGAAGACATCATTTGACGGGCGTCCTCTGCGGGCGCTGAAGCGTACACCCCGGCTCCGGCGTATGCCCGCGCCCCCGTTGTTCCGGCGCTGTGCATGCAGTGACAAGTTTTGTCATATCCGTCACTTTGAGTGTCATTACGCGTGACGGACTGCTTACGGTGGAGTGGATCCTTCCCGAAAGCAAAGGAAATCCCATGACGCCTGGCCCCTCCACCTCTGCCGCCTCCAACCACAGCCCGCCCGGCGCCGCGCGGAAAGGATCCAGCCGGTTCCTTTCCAACCTCGGCGCCGACGTCCCTGCCTCCCTGGTGGTCTTCCTGGTCGCGCTCCCGCTGTCCATCGGAATTGCCGCCGCGTCCGGAGCCCCGATCATGGCAGGGCTCATCGCTGCAGCCGTAGGCGGCATAGTCGCCGGCAGCCTCGGGGGCGCGGCACTGCAGGTCAGCGGGCCGGCAGCGGGCCTGACCGTGATCGTGGCCGGCCTCGTCCAGGAGTTCGGCTGGCAGGCGACCTGCGCCATCACGGCCGCTGCCGGCGTCGTGCAGCTCCTGCTGGGCATCAGCCGGGTGGGCCGGGCGGCGCTGGCCGTCTCACCCGTCGTCGTCAAAGCCATGCTTGCCGGCATCGGCGTCACCATCATGGTGCAGCAGATCCATGTACTGCTCGGATCAGGCCCTGCGGGATCGGCCGTCGAGAACCTGGCCAACCTGCCCGCCTCCATCACCAACATCGAGCTGCATGCGGCACTGCTGGGCCTGACGGTGGTGGCCATCCTGCTCGCCTGGAAGCACCTGCCCGCGGCAGTCCGCAAAGTACCCGGCCCGCTGGCCGCTGTAGCCCTCGTCACGGCCATCTCCGTTCCGTTCGCACCGGGCGTCGAGCGGATCTCCTTCTCGGGTTCCATCCTGGATGCCGTCGCCCTGCCCGAGCTGCCGGACGGCAACTGGCGTGCCGTGGCCTTCGCCATCCTCTCCATGGCGCTCATCGCCAGCATCGAATCGCTCCTGTCTGCCGTGGCCGTGGACAAGATGCACTCCGGTCCCCGCACCAACCTGAACCGCGAACTGATGGGGCAGGGCACCGCCAACATTGTCTCCGGAGCGCTCGGCGGCCTCCCCGTCACCGGCGTGATCGTCCGCAGTGCCACGAACGTGGAGGCCGGAGCCGCCTCCCGGACCTCGGCCATCCTGCACGGCATCTGGGTCCTCGCCTTTTCCGCCTTCTTTGCAGGCCTGATCCAGCTCATTCCGCTCTCCGTCCTGGCCGGTTTGCTGTTGATCATCGGTGGAAAGCTCATCAAGGTCGCCGACATCCGCACCAGCAGGCGCACCGGAGACCTGCTGATCTACGTGGTGACCCTTCTCTGCGTTGTCTTCCTCAACCTGCTGGAAGGGGTCCTGATCGGGCTGGCGCTTGCCGCCGCCAGCGTCCTGTGGCGCGTGCTGCGCACGGCGATCCGCGTGCACGAGCCGGTCCCGGCGTCGTCATCGTGGCGCATCACCATTGCCGGATCGTGCAGTTTCTTCGCCCTCCCGCGGCTGAACCGGGTGCTGCACTCCGTGCCTGAAGGCAAGGACGTGGTGGTTGAACTCAACGCGGATTACGTGGACCACGCCTTCCGGGAGTCACTGGTGGCGTGGCGGGACCAGTACACGGCCACCGGCGGCTCGGTGGAGCTGGAAGAGTACGGGAATACGCTGTTCCGCGACGCTGAGCACCGCGCTCCGCAGCGGCAGGAAGCCCGGGAACTGCCGCTCCCGCCGCGCACCTCCCGCAACGCCGGCGGGGCCACGGGGGAGGACGTTCGCCCAGGCCGACTGCCCGGCGTGCTGGCCGGCATCAGCAAATACCACCGGCGCTTCGCGGACCAGGTCCGCCCCCTCGTGGAAGACCTTGCCGAACAGCAGAACCCGGACACCCTGTTCGTCGCGTGCGTCGACTCCAGGGTTAATCCCAACCTCATCACCAGCAGCGGCCCCGGTGACCTCCTGACCCTGCGCAACATCGGCAACGTGGTCTGCCACGACGGGCAGGACGCCTCAATCGACTCGGCGCTGTCCTTTGCCGTCAAAGCCCTGCAGGTGGACACCGTAGTGGTCTGCGGCCACTCCAACTGCGGCGCCATGAAGGCTGTCATCTGCGACGCCGAAGGTGCGGGCAACAAGGACCTGGGCAAGGGCTTCGACGCGTGGCTGGAACATGCCCGCCCCAGCTACCTTGAACTGATGGCCGGCCACCCGGTGGCGGAAGCCGCCGCGGCCGCCGGATTTTCCCGGCTGGACCAGCTGGGCATGGTCAACGTGGCGGTTCAGCTTGCCAAGCTCGACCAGCACCCGGTGGTGGGGCCGGCACTGGCAGCCGGCAACGTCCAGGCCACGGGGCTGTTCTACGACATCACCACTGCCCGCGTTGTCCTGGTGGCGCGGGACGGGATCGAATTCCTGGACCCGGCACAGGCAGCGGTGAAAAAGGCCAACGTGGGAGCCCGCTGACGCCCGTCCCTGGCATGAGCAAGGCGCCCCGGTCCTGATGGATCGGGGCGCCTTGGTGCGCGGCGGGCCGCGCAGACTGTCAGTGCAGCTGCTGCTTACTCCGCTCACTTCACGGGACTGGACTTCGCCAGGTCCCAGGCGTTGGTGGCAGTGCCCATCAGGAGCGCCGCGCCCAGCATGTGCGCCGCCACCAGCGGGGCCGGAATGCCGTTGTAGTACTGGGTGAAGCCGATGACTGCCTGCAGGACGGTGACCGCCAGGAGGGCAAAAACTGCTGTGCGGAACGGGCCGGGAATGCGCCGCATCAGCACCAGGGCCAGCGCCACCAGCGTGCCCGCTGTCACCAGGTAGGCGGGCACGGCATGGATGTGGGAAAACAGGTCCCAGTCGAGGCCGTTCCGGGGGGCATCGGCGTCGCCGGCGTGGGGGCCGGCGCCGGTGACCACCACACCGAGCATCACGGCCAGGGCGGAAAAAACCGCGACGGCGGACGTCACCGGGCGCAGGGCTCCGGGCAGCGGGTGCAGCGCGGCAGTGCGGAACCGTCCGGTCCGCCCAAAGGCCCGGTTGACCAGCAGCGTGGCAAAGACAACCAGGGCCATGGACACGAGGAAGTGCAGGCCCACCACCCAAGGATTCAGGCCGGTGAGGACGGTGACGCCGCCGATCACCGCCTGGGTCGGGATGCTGGCCAGGAGGCCGAGGGCCAGGAGGAACAGGTCGCGGCGTTCCTTGCGGAGGTTCCACAGGTACACCAGCATGAGGGCGGCCACGGCGGCCAGGGCGAAGGTGAGGAGGCGGTTGCCGAACTCGATGAAGCCGTGGATGCCCATCTCCGGCGTGTTGACCAGCGAGGTGTCGGTGCAGCGGGGCCAGGTGGGGCAGCCAAGGCCCGAGGCCGTCAGGCGCACTGCCCCGCCGGTGACCACCAGGAGTGTCTGGCCCACCAAGGAGGCTACCGCGAGGCGGCGGACGCGGGCGTCAACGGTGCGGGGCAGCCGCGCCGCCAGGCGGCCGGTGATCTGGGGGAGGCGCGAAGCCGTGCTCACGAGTTTCTCAATTCCACTTGAACCAACGGATGGCTGCTGCCCCGGCGATTGCCGTCCAGAGCACCAGGATGACGGCGGCGCCGCCGTTCAGGGCACCCCCAAGGAACGCGGTGCGCAGGGATTCGCCCAGCGCACCGGAAGGCAGGAAATGCACCACGGACTGCGCAGCGGCCGGCAGCCGGTCAGCTGGAATCACGATTCCCCCCAAGGCTCCCAGCAGGATCCACAGCAGGTTGGTGATGGCCAGTGTCGCCTCGGGCCGTACCGTACCGGCGACCAGCAGCCCCAGCGAGGTGAACGCCGCAGCGCCCAGGAACAGCAGCACCAGCCCGGGCAGCCAGCCTGCCGCCTCCGGCCGCCAGCCAAGTGCCGCCGCCACTGCCGAGACCACCGCAACCTGCAGGCACAGGACCGCCATGACGGACAGCACCTTTCCGGCGATCAGCCCGCCGCGGCCCAAGGGCGTGGTGGACAGGAAACGGAGCACCCCGTAGCGGCGGTCGAAGCCGGTGGCGATGCCCTGGCCGGTGAAAGCGGTGGACATGGCGCACAGCGCCAGGATGCCCGGCACGGCCACGTTGACGCGGCTGGAGCCCAGGCCGTCCAGGAACGGCGTGACGGTAAGCCCCACCAGGGCAAGGAGCGGAAGCACCACGGCCAGGATCAGCTGCTCGCCGTTCCGCAGCATGGTGAGTGCCTCGTACCTGCCCTGCAGCAGGACCCGGCGCAGCAGCGGCGCAGGCTGCTGCCGGCCCGCGGAAACACCCGCGAGGCTGCTTCCGGACGTGCTGTCCGCAGCGGCTCCGGCAGTCCCGTTCATCGAATGTCCTTTCCAGAAATGTCCAGGAAGACGTCTTCAAGGCTACGCGCCTGCAGGCTCATGGCGGCCGGCATGACGTCGTTGGCCTCCCACCAGGAAGCCAGCGCCGCCAGGTGGCCCGGCCTGAGCACGCCCGTGACCGAGTAGCTCCCGGCGCGTGTTTCGACGACGACGGCCCCCTCCGGAAGGACGCCGGACAGGTCCAGTCCGGGACGGGCATCGAAGACCAGCGTCCGGACGTGCCCGCCGCTGCCTGTGCCGCTGTCCACTCCCGGCTCCCGTGCGAGGAGCTGCTGGACGGTTCCCTCGGCGACGTTCCGGCCGCCGTCGATGATGTAGACGTAGTCCGCCAGCCGCTGCGCGTCGTCCATGAGGTGCGTGGTCAGGATGATCCCCATGCCGCTGTCACGCAGCTCCGTGATCAGGTTGAAGACCAGGGCGCGGGACTGCGGGTCCAGGCCCGCGCTGGGCTCGTCCAGGAACAGCACCTCAGGCCGGCCCACCAGTGCCGCAGCGAGGGCAAGGCGCTGCTTCTGGCCGCCGGACAGCCTGCGCACGCCGGTCCGGCTGAAGGTGTCGATGGCCAGCCGTTCCACAAGGTCATCCACGGGCCAGGGGTCGGCGTACAGTCCGGCGATATGCCTCAACAGCGGCAGCGGCCTGGCCGACGGCGGGAGGCCGCCGTCCTGCAGCATCACACCGACGCGGGAACGCAGGCCGGCGCCGGCGGTGGCGGGGTCCGCGCCGAGCAGGGAGATGGTGCCTCCGGTGCGCTTCTGCAGGCCCTGGGCGCATTCAAGCGTGGTGGTCTTTCCGGCTCCGTTGGGTCCCAGCAGCGCGGTCACCTGGCCGCGTTCGGCGGTCAGGGAAACGTCACTGACCACCCGGAGCATTTTGCCGTCCAGGCCCGCCAGGGGGCCGACGTCCTTGACGAGTCCATTGATGGACAGGACGGGGGAGAGGGGGGATCGCACCCGAATATTCTACGTGATGTAGTACGGCCGGCCGGCCCGGCGGTGGAGGCCAGGGGTAGGTCAGCCTGCCCTTACTGGAGCCCGGGACTAAATTACGACATGATTGTGTTGTGTATTCAGTGAGCAATGCTACTGCTGTGCCCTTCGCCGGGCACGGGGCCGTCCAGGCCCAGGAGGGGCGCGCCCAGGCGGCGCCCGGCCCTGTGGCCGATGCTGACGAGCGCACGCGCGACCGCGTCCTGTCAGCAGTCCTGGAACACGGACCCGTCAGCGCCGCCGAACTCGGCGACATGCTGGGATTCACTCCGGCAGCCGTCCGCCGGCACCTGGACCATTTATCCCGCGCCGGCGTCATTGAAGTCAAAAAGGTGGCCAGGCCGGGAGCCGGCGCAGGCCGTCCCGCCCGCCGCTACGTCCTCAGCTCCGAGGGCCAGTCAAGCCTGGGCAACGACTATTTGGACATCGCCGCACGCGCCCTCCAGCAGCTCCAGAAAGTGGCGGGCCAGGACGCCGTCCGCGCTTTCGCCGTCGAACGCTTCGCGGACATGGAGCGGCGCTATGCCCCGGAAATCGACAAGGCCGGGCCGGACATCGCCGACCGCGCCAAGGCGCTGGCAGATGCCCTGAGCCGCGACAAGTTCGTGGCGTCCGCAGCGTCCATCGAAGCGAAGGCCCCGCTCCCTGCCGCGCTCTCCAGCGTGCAGCTCTGCCAGGGCCATTGCCCCATCCAGCAGCTCGCCGCCCGGTTCCCGGTGTTCTGCGACGTGGAAACCGAAGTGTTCTCCCGCCTGGTCGGCGTCGACGTTCGCCGGCTTTCCACGCTGGCCCGCGGCGGACACGTCTGCACCACCCACATTCCTACAGGCAGGCTGTCTGCCCAGGGGCCCACAAGGCCTTCGGCAGCCCCCGCCGGCCTGGACGAAGTAACAAACCATCTGCAAGAAAGGCCGTGATGACGGACCAACTATCAGAGAAAGCAGTCGCCGAAAACACTGTGATCTCGGAGATTCTGGAAAAGAATCCCGAGCTGCACGGCATCGGCAACTACGAGTACGGCTGGGCTGACAAGAACGACGTCGGCGCCAACGCCCGCCGTGGGCTGGACGAAGAAGTAGTCCGCGACATCTCGGCGAAGAAGAGCGAGCCCGAGTGGATGCTCGACCTGCGCCTGAAGGGCCTGAAGTACTTCGACCGCAAGCCCATGCCCACTTGGGGTGCAGACCTCTCCGGCATCGACTTTGACAACATCAAGTACTTTGTCCGATCCACCGAGAAGCAGGCCGCCAGCTGGGAAGACCTGCCCGAGGACATCCGGAACACCTACGAGAAGCTGGGCATCCCGGAAGCCGAGCGTAGCCGCCTCGTCTCCGGCGTGGCAGCCCAGTACGAGTCCGAGGTGGTGTACCACCAGATCCGCGAGGACCTCGAGGCCCAGGGCGTCATCTTCCTGGACACCGACACCGCGCTGAAGGAACACCCGGAAATCTTCCAGGAGTACTTCGGCACCGTGATCCCCGTCGGCGACAACAAGTTCGCGTCGCTGAACACGGCAGTCTGGTCCGGCGGATCGTTCGTCTACGTCCCCAAGGGCGTGCACGTCGACATCCCGCTGCAGGCCTACTTCCGCATCAACACCGAGAACATGGGCCAGTTTGAGCGGACCCTGATCATCGCCGACGAGGACTCCTACGTCCACTACATCGAAGGCTGCACGGCTCCGATCTACACGTCGGACTCCCTGCACTCGGCCGTGGTGGAAATCATCGTCAAGAAGGGCGCCCGCGTCCGCTACACCACCATCCAGAACTGGTCGAACAACGTCTACAACCTGGTCACCAAGCGCGCTGTCTGCGAAGCCGGCGGCACCATGGAATGGGTGGACGGCAACATCGGCTCCAAGGTGACCATGAAGTACCCGGCCGTCTACCTGGTGGGCGAGCACGCCAAGGGTGAGACCCTGTCCATCGCGTTCGCCGGCGAAGGCCAGCACCAGGACACCGGCTCCAAGATGGTCCACATCGCGCCCAACACCAAGAGCTCCATCATCTCCAAGTCGGTGGCCCGCGGCGGCGGCCGTGCAGCCTACCGCGGCCTGGTACAGGTCCGTGAAGGTGCCAAGCACTCCGCCAACACCGTCCGTTGCGACGCCCTGCTGGTGGACACGATTTCGCGGTCCGACACCTACCCGTACATCGACATCCGCGAGGACGATGTGCAGCTGGGTCACGAGGCAACGGTTTCCCGCGTCAGCGAGGAACAGCTCTTCTACCTCATGTCCCGCGGCATGCCCGAGGACGAGGCCATGGCCATGATCGTGCGCGGCTTCATCGAGCCGATCGCCCGCGAACTCCCCATGGAATACGCCCTTGAGCTGAACCGCCTCATCGAACTCCAGATGGAAGGATCCGTCGGTTAATGACTGCCGAAGCAACTACCGAAAAGGCCCGCATCGGCGCGCCGTCGATCGCCGGTTTCACCGAGGAGGGCGAGCACCTCGTCGCCTCCAAGGTTGACCGCCACCACAGCCACGGCACGCAGGTCATGGCTTCCCGCGCGGAGCGCCTTACCAGCCACGACGTCGCCGACTTCGCCCTGCCCAACGGCCGGGAAGAGGAATGGCGCTTCACGCCCGTCCGGGAACTGGCCAACCTGCTCGCCGACGCACCCACCGATGCCGGCGCCCTCGCCGTCAGCGTGGAAGCCCCGGACACCGTGGCGCAAGGCAGCCTGCGTGCCGGCGAAGCCCCCCGCGGCGCCACGCTGGTGCCGGCGGACCGCGCCGCCGTCGTCGCTTCCGCGAACGTCGACGAAGCCCAGCACATCCGCATCCCCGCGAACGCCGAACTGGACCAGCCCGTCCGCGTGGTCCTGACCGGCAGCGGCGCAGGCCGCCGCACCAACACCCACCACGTCATCGAGGCCGGCGAGAACAGCCGCGCCGTGGTGATCCTGGAGCACGAGGGCGCGGCGGACCACAACGGCAACGTCGAGGTCTTCGTCCGCGAAGGCGCCCAGCTGACCGTGGTCTCCGTCCAGCTGTGGGAAGACGATGCCCGCCACCTGGCCCAGCACGACGCCGAAGTGGCCAAGGATGCCGTCTACAAGCACATCGCCGTGACGCTCGGCGGCAAGATCGTCCGCCTCAACTCCAACGTCCGCTTCGCCGGCGAAGGCGCGGACGCAGAGCTCCTGGGCCTCTACTTCGCCGACGCCGGGCAGCACCTGGAGCACCGCTCCTTCGTTGACCACAACGTTCCCAACTGCAAGTCCAACGTCCTCTACAAGGGCGCGCTGCAGGGCAAGGGTGCGCACACCGTCTGGGTGGGCGATGTCCTGATCCAGAAGCAGGCCGAGGGGACCGACTCCTACGAAAAGAACCAGAACCTGGTCCTGACCGACGGCTGCCGTGCGGACTCCGTGCCCAACCTCGAAATCGAAACCGGCCTCATCGAGGGTGCAGGCCACGCCAGCGCCACCGGCCGTTTCGACGACGAGCACCTGTTCTACCTGATGGCCCGCGGCATCCCCGAGGACGTTGCCCGCCGCCTGGTGGTCCGCGGCTTCCTCAACGAGATCATCCAGCAGATCAAGGTCCCGGCCCTCGAAGAGCGCCTGACCGAGGCTGTGGAACGCGAACTCGCGGCTACGGACAACTGACAACACACAGACAGGCAGGCAGGAACGCATGAGTGCAAAGCCCAAGGGCGAACTGGTGTGCAGCGCCAATGACATCCAGGTCAAGCAGGCGCTGCGCATCCTGATCGACGACTACCCCGTGGCCGTCGTCAGGGATTCGATGGGTGATATCCACGCCATCGGTGACACCTGCTCGCACGCCGACATCTCGCTCTCCGAAGGCGACGTTGAAGGCTGCGCCATCGAATGCTGGGGCCACGGCTCCCAGTTCGACCTGCGCAGCGGCCAGCCGCTCCAGCTTCCCGCCTACGACCCCGTCCCGGTGTTCGCCGTCGAGCTCGACGGCGACGACGTCTACGTGGATGTCACCAACGTTTTGAACGGCGCCTCAGTCAACTGAGCGCCCGGCAGCACAGACTTACGAACGAACACAGAAAGAAGAGCATGTCTACTCTTGAGATCAAGGACCTGCACGTCAGCATTGAGACGGAGCAGGGCACCAAGGAGATCCTGAAGGGCGTCAGCCTCACCATCCGCACCGGTGAAACCCACGCCATCATGGGCCCCAACGGTTCCGGCAAGTCCACCCTGGCCTCCACCATCGCCGGGCACCCCCGCTACACCGTCACCAGCGGCTCCATCACCCTGGACGGCGAAGACGTCCTCGAAATGAGCGTCGACGAGCGCGCCCGCGCCGGTGTCTTCCTGGCCATGCAGTACCCGGTGGAGGTTCCCGGTGTGACCATGACCAACTTCCTCCGCACCGCAAAGACCGCCATCGACGGCGAAGCACCCAAGCTGCGTACCTGGACCAAGGACGTCAAGGACGCCATGGAGCAGCTGCGCATCGACGCCGACTTCGCGCAGCGTAACGTCAACGAGGGCTTCTCCGGCGGCGAGAAGAAGCGCGTCGAGATCCTCCAGCTCGAACTCTTCAAGCCGAAGTTCGCCGTCCTCGACGAGACCGACTCCGGCCTGGACGTTGACGCGCTCAAGATCGTGTCCGAGGGCGTCAACCGGGCACACGCCGAGGGCAACATGGGCACCCTGCTCATCACGCACTACACGCGTATCCTGCGCTACATCAAGCCTGACTTCGTCCACGTGTTCGTTGACGGCCAGGTTGTCGAAGAGGGCGGCCCGGAACTTGCCGACCGCCTGGAAGAAGAAGGTTACGACCGCTACGCCAAGGGTGCCGGCGCCGCTGCTGCCCCCGCAGCAGCACAGGCCTAGTAAGGACTTTGCGATGACCGAAATCACGCCGGGCCGCACGGCCCTGGAGGACGTCGAAGAGGCGCTCAAGGACGTCATCGACCCCGAGCTTGGGGTCAACGTGGTGGACCTCGGGCTGCTGTACGGCCTGAAGTACTCCGACGACGACGGCGCGCTCCTGATCGACATGACGCTCACCACCGCCGCCTGCCCGCTCACCGATGTCCTCGAGGAGCAGGTGGGCCAGGCGCTGGACGGCGTCGTGGACGACTGGCGCCTGAACTGGGTCTGGATGCCGCCATGGGGTCCCGAACGGATCACCGACGACGGCAAGGACCAGATGCGGGCCCTGGGCTTCAACATCTGAACAAGTACGACGACGGCGGGTCACCTTTCGCACGAAAGGTGACCCGCCGTCGTCGTTCCCTCATCGATTGCTCCCCACCGGCCCCCTAGCCTCGCAAGCTCGGCCAGGGAACCCTACCGGCGTGGGCCCACGTAAGCGCCGCTTTGGGGCGCCATAAGGGCGCTTACGGAGCAATCGATGGGGTCAGGTGATGGGTTAGAGAGTGGCGGCCGAGAAGGTGTCGCACTGGTTGATGTCGCCGGACTCGTAGCCGCGGGAGAACCAGCGCTGGCGTTCCTCGCTGGAGCCGTGCGTCCAGCCCTCCGGGGACACCCGTCCGGTGGCCGCCTTCTGGATCCTGTCATCACCCACAGACGCGGCCGCCGACAGCGCGTCACTGAGGTCCTGCTGGGTCAGCGGCTCCAGATACGGCTGGCCGGTGTCCGGATTTGCCGTGGTGGACGCGTACTTGGCCCACAGCCCGGCATAGCAGTCCGCCTGGAGCTCGGTGCGGACGGACCCGGACTCCGGGCCCTGCGGATCCTGCTGGGCCCGGCCCAGGTCACCCAGGACATTCTGGATGTGGTGCCCGAACTCGTGTGCCACCACATACTCCTGCGCCAGCGGACCGCCGGAGGAACCGAACCGGTCCACCAGTTCCTGGAAGAAACCGGGATCGAAGTAGGCAGTGGTGTCCGTGGGGCAGTAGAACGGTCCCACCTCGGAGGTCGCAGCGCCGCACCCGGTGTTGGTGCCGCCGGTGAAGATCACGGCTTCCGGCCGCGGGTACTGGACGTTGTACTGCTGGAGGTAGCCGGGCCAGAACGCGTTCAGGCTGTTGACCGTGCCCGTGATCCTGCAGTCCAGACGGGCATCGGCGTCGGCGCCGGTGCTGCAGGCCGGTGCGGTGCCCTGCGCCTGCCCGCCGCCGCCTCCGCCGTCTGTCAGCCCGCCCAGGAGGTTGGGATTGATGCCCAGCAGCAGCGCAACGAGCAGCACCAGGCCGCCGCCGATTCCGCCGCCAACCTTCACGCCGGTGCCCATGCCGCGCCGGTCCTGGACCTGCGACGGGTCAAGCTGCACGTTGTCGTTGAAACTCATATCGTCACAATACCCGCGGAACGGCCGCGCAATCAGGGGCGCCGGTAAAGTTGATCCGATGCCTTTCCTCGACCGAATCCAGCGCTGGGCCGACGACCGTCCGGACGACACTGCGGTGGCCGTGGCCGGCAGCCGCCTTTCCTGGGCAGACCTGAGGGACCAGGCCGCGGCGCTGGTGCCGCACACCCCTTCCGTGACCACGCTGTGCGAAACCAACTCGACCGGTTTCGCGGTGAAGTTCGCCGCCGCGGTGTCTGGCCAACGCCAATGCGCTGTCCTGGACCCCGCCTGGCCCGCACACCTGCAGGACGACATTGCCGGCCGGGTGGCTGCCACTGCCCGGGCGGCGGCTGTCGCCGCCGAGGACGGCCTCGTAGACGGCCCGCCCGGCTCACCGTTCCTGATCGGCCTGACGTCCGGCACCACGTCAGTGCCCAAGGCGTTCACCCGGTCCCGCAGATCCTGGCAGCAGTCCTTCGATGCCTCCATCGAATTCTTTGGCCTGCGGCAGGACGACGTCACCCTGGCCGTCGGACCGCTGGCGGCCAGCCTCAACCTCTACGCCCTGGCCGAGTGCCTCTACGCCGGCTCCGAATTCCAGACCCTGGAACAGTTCGACGTCGGCGACGTCCACGCGGCCATCACCCACGACCACGTCACCCGGCTGGTGCTCGTGCCCACCATGCTGCGCATGCTCAGCGAGCGCGGCCTGACCGGCTGCGTGGATGCTTCAGGGATCCGCAGCATCATCTGCGCAGGATCAAAGCTGGACGCCCGGACGTTGGAGGCCGCCCGCCGCTGGGCGCCCAACGCCACCATCTACGAGTACTACGGCGCCTCGGAACTGAGCTTCGTGTCCGGTGCCGGCCTGGGCGCCGGGCGGCCGCCCGCCGTCGGCAGCACCTGCATTGGCCGCCCGTTCCCGGGTGCGGAGGTCAGCATTCGGGACGACGCCGGACGGCCCGTCCCCGACGGCGGGTACGGCAACATCTGTGTCCGCAGCGGCATGGTCAGCGACGGCTACCTGTGGGGCGACGACGGCCAGGCGCTGCGCTGCTTCGACGGCTGGTACACCGTTGGCGACCAGGGCTACCTGGGACCGGACGGGCTCCATATCCTGGGGCGCCGCGCGGACATGATCCTCACGGCGGGCCGGAACGTGTACCCGCACGAGGTGGAACTGGCCCTTTCCGCCGTGCCGGGCGTCTCAGCCGCGATCGCTGCCGGCATGCCGGACGACCTGCGCGGGCAGAAGGTGGTGGCCGGCGTCGTGCCCTCCCACGGCGGCATCACCGCGACGCAGCTGCGGGCCGGCCTGGAGGACATCCTGGCCCGCGACAAACGGCCCCTGCAGTACTTCATCCTCGCCGAACTGCCCGTCACGGACCGCGGAAAGGTCAGCCGCAACCTGCTGCTGGACTGGATCGCCACCCGGGACCCGCGGGTGCGGAACCTTGCGGGCTGAGCTGCTGCCGCCGGACCGGCAGCCGGTCATCATCGCGGCGCGGCGGACTCCTGTTTGCCGAGTCAACGGGGCACTCCGGGCGCTGCGCGCACACCAGTTGCTGGCCCCGGTCCTCAGGGCGCTCCTCACCGAATCCAACGTTGAACCCGCTGACGTCACCGACGTCGTGGTGGGCAACGCAGTGGGAGCCGGCGGCAACGTGGCCCGCCTGGCCCTCCTGGAAGCCGGCCTGCCAGTCAGCGTCCCGGGGATCACCGTGGACCGGCAGTGCGGTTCCGGGCTGGACGCCATCGCGCTTGCCTCGCAGCTGGTGGCTGCCGGCGGCAGTCCGCTGTACCTGGCCGGGGGAGTGGAGAGCACCAGCACGGCACCGCTGCGTGCCCACCGGACGGACGACGGCGGCGCGGACTTCTATGCCCGCGCGCAGTTCGTGCCGGAGCGCTTCGGCGATCCGGACATGGGTGCGGCGGCGGAGACCGTTGCGCGGCGGTTCGGTATCTCTCGCTTGCGGCAGGATGAATTCGCGCTGGGCAGCCACCGCAAAGCACTTGCTGCCGCGGCGGCGGGCCGCTTTGCCGCCGAAACGGTTCCGCTGTCGGTGCCCGGGGGCACCGTGACTGCTGATGACGGGCCGCGCCGGGGCCTGAGCGCCCCCGTAATGCGACGGTTCCCCGCCGCCTTCGCCGCCGGCGGCACCGTGACCGCGGGGAACTCATGTTTTGACGCAGACGCGGCCGCCGCTGTCGTCATCACGTCGCTGGAGCGTGCCCGTGACCTCGGCGCCGTGGACGCGCTCCTGGTCCTCGGCACCCGCACGGCGGGTGTGGAACCCGAGGTGCTGGGAGTGGGAGCGGCCGAGGCGGCGCAGCAGCTCTTGTCGCTGCAGGGGGTGGCTCCGGACAGCCTGGGACTTGTGGAGTTCAACGAGGCGTTTGCGTCGCAGACCCTGGCCTGCCTTGACGCGCTGGACATCGACTCCCGCCGGGTCAACGCCGACGGCGGCGCACTGGCGTTGGGTCACGCGTACGGCGCGTCGGGGGCAGTGCTGGCGGTGCGGCTGCTCGCCCAGGCGCGCCGGGCAGCAAGGCGGGGAAACCTGGCCCTGGCGATGATCAGCGGCGCCGGCGGACTGGGGACGGCCACCCTCATGCGCTACGAGCAGCTGGCCTGACTTCAGCTCCGGCTCAGTCGTCGTCGGGCTCCTGGTCACCGGCCTCGCCGAGCCCGCGGGCAGCGAGCGCTTCCCCGGTCTGCCGGGCGTAGGCCACCGAAGTGATGAAGACGGGCAGGACGAGGGCACGGGGGTTCCGGTCCAACCCGCGGGCCCGGGCAGAGTCGCGGACGTCGGCAAAGGTTCCGGCGATGTACGGGATGCTGCGGAGCATGATCCCGATGGTCAAGGCGAAGCGCTCCGGATCGGCGCCAAGGCGTGTGAACGGCCCGGCGGCCTTGACCACCCCATCCAGGAGCCGCTGCACCGGCGTGGTGGCAGTCAGCAGCGAGGCAGCCAGGACGCAGACCAGGATGTTCAGCACAATCCTGGCCGCTGTTGCCCCGCCCAGTTGCCACCACTGGAACGCGCCGATCACTAGCAGCACGGGGGCCAGCGGCCGGAAGGCGCGGACCAGCCTCCGGGACCCGGCGCCGCTGGCCAGGAAGAGCCCGCACAACCCGGCCAGCACCGCAACCGACACCCGCCAGTCCGAAATCAGGAAGGACGCCAGGCCGCTGGCGAAGACCAGCAGGAACTTCACCGCCAGCGGCGTCCGGTGGATCAGCGAGTTGCCGGGAACGTAGTTGGCCAGCAGGAAGCCGTGGCCCCTCACGACGCCCCCGGCTGCCGGACAGTGCCGGGGGAAGACGGTGAAGGGAAGGCAGGGGGGCCGGCCAGGCAGAGGGCACGGTAGGCGGCCACGGCCGCGGCCGGGGAACCATCGAACACCACGGAGCCGCCCTCAACCACCAGGACACGGTCCATGTCCAGGGCAAGGTCGAGATCGTGGGTGGACATGATGATCTGCTGCTCCAGTCCCGCCAGGGTACGGCGCAGCAGTTCCCGGTTGCGCAGGTCAAGGAGCGTGGACGGCTCGTCGAGGACCAGGACCGACGGATTGACCGCCAGGACGGCGGCGAGGGCCATGAGCTGGCGCTCCCCGCCGGAGAGCTCATAGATGCTCTGGTCTGCCAGCGGCAGCAGGCCCAGGCGCTGCAGGGCTGCCTCCGCCTTCTCCCGGCGCTCATGCCCGTTCCGCACGGAGCGGCGGAGTGACAGCTCAACGTCCTCCCGGCCGGTCGGCATGACCAGCTGTGACAGAGGGTCGGTGAAGACGAAACCCACGTTCCGCCGGACCCGGCGTACGGCACTGACGGTGCTGTCGCCGTCGACCGTGACTGTGCCCGTGGTGGGCTGGAGGAGTCCGTTGACCAGGCGCAGCAGCGTGGACTTACCTGACCCGTTGGCGCCGATGACGCCGATGCGGTCTTCCGCCAGCCGCAGGTCGATGCCGTCCAGGAGGACCTTGGACCCGGGGGACTGGTCCGTCTCCACGGCGACGGTGACCTGGTCGAAAGCGACGATTGGCATGGCGTCCGGACCTAGGATCCGGCCGGAACCGCGGTGCTGCGGCGGACCCGGCGCACCAGGATGTCCGGGAAAGCGCGGTGCAGGGCGACAGCGATGCCGGCGGCGAGGACGTTCTTGACGATGTCACCGGGGTAGAACACCAGGTCGCTCACGAAGGCCTGGCCGATGGTGGACTTGGTATTCAGGGCGATGCCCGCCACGCCGAGGGTGTGGACAACGACGATGCTGGTGACAGTGGCGGCGAGGAACAGCCACAGCGCGCGTGCCTTGGCGGTGCGCTTGATGATCACCGTGGCCAGCCAGCCCACGAGGGCTGCGGCGATGGGGAAGGCGATGAGGTAGCCTGCGGACGGTCCGGCCAGGATGCCCAGGCCGCTGCGGCCCTGGCTGAAGATGGGCAGGCCGGCCAGCCCCAGGAGGGTATAGAGACCCACCGCGGCGAAGCCCCTCCCGGGCCCCAGGACCAGGCCGGTGAGCATGACGGCGAGCGTCTGGAACGTGATGGGAACTCCGAACCCGTTGACGGCAAGCCCGGGCACCAGGGCGGCGCCGGCCACCAACGCGGCAAACACGCCGATAAGGCCCAGGTCTGTGGCGTTCCAGCGGCGGCGTGCGGGGGAGAGGCCCGTGCGGGCGGTTTCAGTGTTGCTCATGGCGGTCCTGTCGGGGTTGTACAAGCGAAATCCAATGTACAGCCGACGTTACTGGGACGGAACCGGCTCCATTTTGTAGGGGTTCCACCAACCGGGGCACGGTGGGCTGGTATGGCGGCAACAAACTCCGGCAGGGCATCTCCGGGCCGCACCGGGCCCGGAGATGCCAGGGTTCCTGCTCAGTTCAGCGCGGGGGTGTCTTCCGGAATCACACCGGAACCATAAAGATCGGTGGCAAGGTCCCGCAGTGCCCTCAGCGCCACCCGCTGGGTGAACGGTCCATAGGAAACCCGGGCGACGCCCAGCTCCTGGAGCCGCTCCGCGGGCAGTGCGCCCGGGGCACCGATGACCGACAGCTTCCCCCAACCGAGGCCCTCAACGAGGGGATCAATGGTCTCTTCCGTGAGGGCGCCGGGGACAAACACCAGGGCGGCACCGGCGTCCAGGAACGCCCGGCCGCGGGCAACGGCGTCGCTGAGGCTCTCCTTGATCGGCCGGTCCCCGGCGCGCACGATGGCATCCGTGCGGGCGTTCAGCTGGAAGGGCACGCCCTCCGTATCCGCGGCCGTCACGATCGCCTGCACCCGCGCAACCGCTTCGTCAAAGGGCCGCAGCCTGTCCTCGACGTTGGCTCCCACGATGCCGAGGCCGATGGCCCTGCGGATTGTTTCGGCCGGGTCCGCGTAGCCGTCGTCCAGGTCCGCGGTGACGGGCAGGTCAACGGCGTCGACGATTCTCCTGGCCCCTTCCAGCGCCACGTCCAGCGGCATGGTCCCGTCGGCGTAGCCCAGCGCTGCCGCAATCGAGTGCCCCGCCGTTGCGATGGCCTTCGTTTCGGGCAGTCCCGCGACAGTGGTGGCACTCACCGCGTCCCAGACGTTCACCACCCGGAGGATCCCTGGGGCTTCGTGGAGGGACTTCAATTCCTGTGCACGCTCTGCTGTGGTCGTCTCAGTCATCCGTCTTTCTTCCTCATCCATGGGGTTGGTCCTGGAACCAGGCGCTGTTCCTACCTATCCACATGCTGCTGCTCCAAGGCAAGGACCGCGGACGTGTCCGCCTGTGCCCTCGGCTTAATGGGGCACGGGGGACGCCGGATCCGGGAAGAATGGGCGCATGGAATTCAACCGGCTCCTGCAGATCCGGCGGATCTTCGCCCAGCCGGAAGCGCTGGAATTGCCGCGCGGCCGGGAGATCGTCGGGCGGTGGCCCGACGCCGACGTCGTGCCGGTGGAGAACCACTGGAACATTCCTGAACTGCACGGCGATGAAACGAACGTGCCCCGCTGGTCCCGGATCAAGACCGAGGCGCTGGTCCTCGGCGTCAAGAAGTCACTGACCGTCAAACCCAACGGCCGCTCCGCCGACTTCATCGCCCCCTCCACGGCCAACGGGTGCGCCATGGCATGCGCCTACTGTTACGTCCCCCGCCACAAGGGATACAGCAACCCGGTCACCGTGTTTGCCAACATCGACCAGATCGCCGCGGCCCTCGAACGGCACGCCACCCGGCAGGGCATCAAGCTCGAGCCCAACCAGTGCGATCCGGAACTGTGGGTCTACGACATCGGCGAAAACAGCGACTGCTCCGTTGACGCGCTGATCAGCGACAACGTGGAGGACCTTGTGGGGCTTTTCCGCGAACTGCCTGCCGCCAAGCTGTCCTTTGCCACCAAGTACGTCAACCGGGACATGCTGGCCTGGAACCATGGCGGCCACACCCGGATCCGTTTCTCGCTGATGCCGGCCCACCTGGCGAAATCAGTCGATGTCAGGACATCGCCGGTGGCCGAACGGCTGGCCGCCATCAACGACTTTGTCGACGCCGGATACGAGGTCCACGTCAACTTCTCTCCGGTCATCATCACGGAGACCTGGCTCGATGACTGGCGTGCGCTGCTGCGGCAGGTCGACGATACCCTGAGCCCCGCAGCCAAGGCGCAGCTTGCCGCGGAAGTGATCTTCCTGACCCACAACGAAGGGCTTCACCGGGTTAATCTCGGCTGGCACCCGCAGGCCGAAGCTGTGCTCTGGCGTCCTGACCTGCAGGAGGCCAAGACCTCCTCCAACGGCTTCAGCAATGTCCGGTACCGGGCGGGAAGCAAAGGCCGCTACGTCCGGCAGCTGATGGCCCTGATCGAGGACGTCACGCCTTACTGCCGGGTCCGCTATGCCTTCTAGGGCCGGGCGGCGCCGGAACCCGGCCGCCTGCGGTTGCCCCGGACGGTAGACTTGTCTGGGCCGTTCTCCGGCCATACATGCCCCGGACCGCCACAGACGTGGTGCGCCGGCGGCACATCCCTGCTGTGAAAGGCTCTACCTGCTGTGATTACTGTCCAGGATCTTGAACTGCGTGCCGGCGCCCGCCTCCTGATGGACCAGGTGAGCTTCCGCATCGACAAGGGGGACAAGATCGGGCTGGTGGGCCGCAACGGGGCGGGCAAGACGACACTCACCCGTGTCCTCGCCGGTGAAGGCCTTCCAGCTGCCGGGAAGGTGACCCGGAGCGGCGAGATCGGCTACCTGCCCCAGGATCCCCGCACTCCGGACATGGAACAGCTTGCACGTGACCGGATCCTGTCGGCACGCGGCCTGGATGTCGTCGTCGGAAAGCTCCGCAAGGCGCAGGCGGACATGGCGAGCGACGACGCCGACGTCCAGCGCAAGGCCATGGCCAAGTACGACCGGCTCGAAGCCGAATTCCTTGCCGGCGGCGGCTACGCGGCCGAAGCGGAGGCGGCGGCGATTTCGTCGAACCTGGCGCTGCCGGACCGCATCCTCAACCAGCCGTTGAAGACGCTCTCCGGTGGCCAGCGACGCCGTGTGGAACTGGCGCGGATCCTTTACTCGGGCGCCGAAACCATGCTGCTCGACGAGCCGACCAACCACCTGGACGCCGATTCCATCTCCTGGCTGCGGGACTTCCTCAAAAGCCACCAGGGCGGCCTGATTGTCATCAGCCACGACGTGGAGCTGCTGGAGGCCACGGTCAACAAGGTTTACCACCTTGACGCGAACCGGGCACAGATCGATTTCTACAACATGGGCTGGAAGCGGTACCTCCAGCAGCGCGAAACGGACGAGCGGGCACGCAAGCGTGAACGCGCCAACGCCGAGAAAAAGGCCCAGGTGCTCATGGACCAGGCCAACAAGATGCGGGCCAAGGCCACCAAGGCCGTGGCGGCGCAGAACATGGCCAAGCGCGCCGAACGGTTGCTCAGCGGCCTGGAAGCCGTGCGCGAGCAGGACCGCGTGGCGGCACTGCGCTTCCCGGAGCCCTCACCCTGCGGCAAGACCCCGCTCACCGCTGAAGGCCTCAGCAAGTCCTACGGGTCCCTGGAGATCTTCACGGATGTGGACCTGGCGATCGACCGCGGGTCCAAAGTGGTCATCCTGGGCCTCAACGGCGCCGGCAAGACGACGCTGCTGCGCATGCTCGCGGGCGTGGACAGGCCGGACACCGGCGACATCGTTCCCGGGCACGGGCTTAAGGTGGGCTACTACGCCCAGGAGCACGAAACCCTCGACCACGACCGCACAGTGCTCGAAAACATGCGCTCGTCCGCACCGGACATGAAGGACGCCGAGGTCCGCGGCATCCTGGGCTCGTTCCTGTTCTCGGGTGACGACGTCGACAAGCCGGCAGGCGTCCTGTCCGGCGGTGAGAAGACCCGCCTGGCCCTCGCCACCATCGTGGCCTCCAGCGCCAACGTCCTGCTGCTGGACGAGCCCACCAACAACCTGGACCCCGCCAGCCGCGCCGAAATCCTGGGTGCGCTCAGGAACTACACCGGCGCCGTCGTTCTGGTCAGCCACGACGAGGGGGCCGTCGAGGCTCTGAACCCGGAGCGAGTGGTGCTGCTGCCGGACGGCGTCGAGGACCACTGGAACGAGGACTACCTGGACCTGATCACCCTGGCGTGACGAAGGGTTGGACGGCCCGACGCCGGATACCGGCCAGGCCGTCTGCGGCGCCTCACGGGCCGGGTCAACTGGAAGGCCTATGATCGAACGGGTGGATGAAGTTCTGGCGCTGCGGCAGCATGATGAGCTCAGCACGAGGGATCTTGCCGCCCTGGAGCAGCTGTTCAACCGGGAGTACCTGCGCGATTATGGCCCGTGGACTCCGGATGCCCCGTACGGTTATTCGCCGGCCGATTTCCATGTGCTGGCGTTTCAGGGCGGAGTCCTGGCGGGCCATGTAGGCTTCCAGCGCCGTGCGATATCGGTGGGAACCGATGACGTACTGGTGGCCGGGACCGGAGGAGTGCTGGTTGATCAATGCTTTCGCGGTACGGGCCTCGGCGTCCGCGCGATGCGCCACGCCCAACGGGCGATGCGCGATGAAGCCGGGGTGGACTTCGGATACCTCGGCTGCCGGAAAGAGGTGGTCCCCTTCTACGGGTCTGCGGGGTGGGTTCAGGTGCAGGCCACGGAGCGGTGCCTGTCCAACGCGGACCAGACAACAATCATCGTGTCCCATGACGGGCCCACGCTCATTTGCTCGTCCATTCGCGATGCGAGTGAATGGCCGGACGGCGACATTGATCTTCGCGGCACTCCCTGGTGACCTTGAGACTCAGAGGGCCTACCCGGACCTACATTTGCCCGATGCACGCATGCCGGCTTTATTGGGGCCACCGAATCGTGCTGCCGCTTAGAGCGGCCGCCCGTAGGGATAATCAACCCACAGGCCGGTGCCCTCCTCGGGGCAAGCCGAGCGAGCCCCCTGTCGGGTCGCCCAGTAGTCGGCGGGGAACCGTGCACCTTGGAGTACGGAGTCCAAATTCACGCCGTACTCCTCGCGCCAGTCAGCGAAGCGTGCGTCATAGCTGATGCTGCGGTAACGGCTCTTCAGCCATCGCCGCCGTCTCCAGGAGGCAGAGGCCCGGATGGCGACAGGAATTTCTGAACTCATTATTTGATTCTGCCTTGGTGCCGGGAAGACCCCAAAGTCCACGGGCATAAGTCGTTGTTGAGTCCTCTTTCCGGGCTTTTGTTGATTGCCGCAGTAGTTCCAGGCACTCCCGCATGGAATATTTCTCCGCAAGATTCCTGGTGGCCACCGGTGATGCCCCCGCCTGACGGTTATGTCAGCGGACCGGCATTTCCTCGGCCCCGGTAATCCTGTGCAGGTCCTGGTAGGTGATGCTGAACATTGAGTAGTGGTCTCCGGCTCCTGCCCACAGCAGGTCCTGGGACCGGAGGGACGCGTCCAAAAGCGTCCTGATGCGGCGCGGGTGGCCCACCGGCGCCACACCGCCCACCCCTTGTCCCGTGTGCTCCAGGACGAAATCCGGGGCAGCGCGGCGGATCCGTCCCTCGCCCAGGCGGTCAGCCACGAGGGCGGTGTCCACCCTTGCCGCGCCGCTGGCGAGGATCAGCAGGGGAGCTCCGCCGAGGTTGAACACCAGGCTGTTGGTGATGGCCGCGACGTCACAGCCGAGCGCCCCGGCCGCCGCCGCGGCAGTGGGCACACCGGCGGGAAAGGTCCGGATCGTGTCGCCCACCCCTGAGGCGACCAGCACAGTACGCACCCGGGTGACCGGGCCGCCGTCGGACGTTGTCACGTCAGTACCCCTGCGCGTCCAGCAGCGCGTCTTCCTCTTCCTCGGACGTCGCCTTCTTCCGCTTCCGCGGAGGTGGCGGACGACGGCGGGAGCTCACCGCCGCGTGGACGGTTCCGCCGGGTTCCGCCGCGTCATCGTCCTCGGCGTCAATGGCCGCGTTGCGGGCCTGCTGCCGGGCCGCGTAGCCGAATCCCACGAACATCAGCACACCGAAGGCAAACCACTGCAGGGAGTAGGACAGGTGCGTGCCTTCTTCCGTGGAGGGCTTGGGAAAGGCCACCGGCATGTCGGCGGCCGGCGGGGTTTCAGATGCCAGCTGGCCGTAGGCTCCGGTAAGGATGGGATATCCCAGCTGGGCACCGTAGGCGTTCAGGTCGATGGACGCCAGCTGCCCCTGCGGTGCGCCGCGCTGGAGTTCCGGTTCGGGGTGCTTCAACCGGACCACCGCGGTGACCTCGCCGGCCGGGGGCGCCGGAACGGAGTCCGGACTTCCGGGGTTCTTGTTGCCGATCGGCAGCCAGCCGCGGTCGATGATCACCGTCCCGCCCGAGGCTAGCCTGAACGGCACTACCACCTCGTAACCCGGCTGCCCGTTCAGCGGCCGGTTGCGGACAATACGCTGGCCGTCCACGTCGTAGGTGCCCTTGAGTTCCACCTGCGTCCACTCTTTGGCGGGGTCCAGCCGGGTGAACTGGTCCCGGGCTGCGGAGAAGGGGATGGGCGTGGCGGAATAATTGCTCACCACCCGGTTGATTTCGGCGAGGGTCTCAGCGCGGCGGTCCATCTGCCAGCGGCCCAGGAACACGCAGGCGGTGGCGAAGATCACGGCCAGCAGGAGATAGCCCAGCCACTTGCTGGAAAAGAGGAAACGGTACATTCAGTTGTCCTGCTCCAGGGGGCCCGCTGCATGGTCCGGCAGGAGGGGCAGCGTTTCCTTCCACAGCCCGCGGGTCTGAAGGTAGTCCTCCAACCAGCCGCGGTGGTCGTCGCAGGCCAGCCAGGACTTGCGGCGCTCCGGGGTGTGGATCTTCGGGTTGTTCCACAGCAGCTGCCAGGACGCTCCCGCGCGGCAGGCCTTCCGGGAACAAATGGCCGCCGCGTCAATGTCCGGGCTGCTTCCGGCGGCGAAGTCAAAGATGTTCACGGTACCTGCCGCTCCTGTCCGGTGTCCGGGTCCTCGTCGTCAATCAGTTCGCCCTGCAGGACCTCGTGGCCGTGCTCATCATTGGCGGACGGCGGGGCGGGCGCCTCCAGTTCCGCCAGCGGAGCGGAGTCCAGGAGGGCGTCGCTGTGCCCCTCGGCCATGTCGCTGCCGTTGGCGATCACCACCGCAATCCACGGCAGGAACACAGCACCGGCCACCGCAATGATCTTGAACCAGCCGTCCAGCACGAAAATCAGCACCAGGCACACCATGCGGATACCCATGGCCAGCGCGTACTTGACCATGCGCCGGCGCATATCCTCGGAATGGGCTTCCGCGGCTTCGGTGATGCTGTGGACTTCCGTGTCGCCGGAGAACCGTCCCGGTTCTTCGGGCGCGGAACGTCCAGCGTGGTTTTCAAGGGTCACGGTGATTTATCACGCTCCAAAGGCTTGGATCAATTCTCTCACCATCGGCAGTGGCGCCCAAACCCGGGCGGAGCCGGGCGCTAAGATCGGAGGCAGCCAAATTCCACCTTCCTACCGCGGTGCAGCGCGCCGCAGAATCACGGAGCCCCTCCATGACTGAAGCAGCCACCACCTCCCGCAGCGTCCTTGTCACCGGCGGCAACCGCGGCATCGGCCTGGCCATCGCCAAGGCGTTCCTGGCCAACGGGGACAAGGTGGCGGTCACCTACCGCAGCGAAACGGAACTGCCGGAAGGGATCCTGGGAGTCAAGGCGGACGTCACGGACGAGGCTTCCGTGGACGCGGCCTTCAAGGAAGTTGAAGCGGCACACGGCCCGGTGGAAGTCCTGGTGGCCAACGCCGGCATCACCAAGGACACCCTGTTGCTGCGGATGAGCGAAGACGACTTCACCTCCGTCCTGGACACCAACCTCACCGGCGCGTTCCGCGTGATCAAGCGCGCCTCCAAGGGCATGATCCGCCTGCGCAAGGGGCGCGTGGTCCTCATTTCCTCCGTATCCGGCCTTTACGGCGCGCCGGGCCAGATCAACTACTCCGCGTCCAAGGCCGGCCTGGTGGGCATTGCCCGGTCCCTGACGCGCGAGCTGGGATCCCGCGGCATCACCGCCAACGTGGTGGCCCCCGGCTTCATCAACACCGACATGACGGCCGAGCTGCCCGAAGCCACCCAGAAGGACTACCTGGCGAGCATCCCGGCCGGCCGCTTCGCTGAAGCCGATGAGGTGGCCAACGTGGTCCGCTGGATCGCCAGCGACGAGGCAGCCTACATTTCCGGCGCCGTGATCCCCGTGGACGGCGGCTTGGGCATGGGGCACTGACGCTGCCCGCATCAAGTTGCGGCAACCAGCCGGTCCCGGCCTTCTTTGTGGAACCCGGACAAAGGAATCGCCGGCGTGCGCTGGCATGATGGACTGCAGAGCCGCTTCACTTTAGACGTTTCAAACAAAGGAGCCCCTATGGGACAGCTGGACAACAAGACAGCAATCGTCACCGGATCATCGCGCGGAATCGGCGCTGACGTGGCGAAGATCCTCGCAGGCGAGGGCGCCGCCGTCGTGGTCAACTACCGGCAGAAAGCGCCGCGCGCCAACAAAGTGGTGCAGGGCATCGAGGCAGAGGGCGGCCGCGCCGTGGCCGTCGGCGCGGACCTCACCACCCAGGAGGGCGTGCAGGCACTGGCGTCCGCCGCCATGGAAAACTTCGGTTCCCTGGACATCCTGGTCCTGAACGCCTCCGGCGGCATGGAAACCGGCATGGGGGAGGATTACGCCCTCAAACTCAACCGCGATGCCCAGGTGAACATGCTCAACGCCGCCGTTCCGCTGATGAAGGAAGGCTCCCGCGTCGTCTTCGTCACCAGCCACCAGGCGCACTTCATCAACACCGTTCCCACCATGCCCGCCTACGAGCCGGTGGCCCGCAGCAAGCGCGCCGGCGAGGACGCCCTGCGGGACCTCATCCCCAACCTCGCGGAGAAGGGCATCAGCCTGGTGGTGGTGTCCGGCGACATGATCGAGGGCACCGTCACCGCCACGCTGCTGGACCGTTCGACGCCGGGCGCCATCGAAGCCCGCCGCGCCGAGGCCGGCAAGCTCTACTCCGTGGAGGAGTTTGCCCAGGTGGTGGCTGGGATGGTCACCGCCGACGTCGAATCCGGACACACCGAGTACGCCGGCGGCGCCGACTACTTCGGCAAGAGCGGCCAGTAACTTCAACCGGCAGGAAAACAGATGCCCGGCGCCTCAGGCGCCGGGCATCTGTCGTTTCGTTGCAGATCCTGTACGCGTTCAGACTCCGGCGATATGCCGGACCGCGTCAAGGTAGGGCATGTTGATGGCGGCATCGGCCACGGCGCGCACGGCAGGCTTGGCGTTGAACGCCACCCCTATGCCTGCCGCGCCGAGCATATCGAGGTCGTTGGCGCCGTCGCCCACCGCGATGGTGTGTTCCAGCGCGATTCCTTCAGCCGCGGACCATTCGCGGAGGTACTTCTCCTTGGCAGCCCGGTCCACCGCCGCGCCCAGCACCTTGCCGGTCAGGGCGCCGTCGACAATCTCCAGCTCGTTCGCCTGCCAGTAGTCCAGGCCCAGGTCCGCAGCGATCGGCTCCAGGATCTGGTTGAATCCGCCCGAAACCACGGCAACGCGGTGCCCTGCCGCCTTGAATGCCGCCACGAGCTCAGCGGCACCTTCGCTGAGCTTCACTTCGTCACGGACGGAATGGACGACGTCGGCCGGCAGACCCGCGAGCACCGCCACCCGGGCGTGCAGGCTCTGGGCGAAATCCAGTTCGCCGCGCATGGCCGCCTCAGTCACCGCAGCAACTTCGTCGCGCTTGCCGGCATAGGCTGCCAGCAGTTCGATGACTTCCTGCTGGATCAGGGTGGAGTCCACGTCCATGATCAGCAGTTTCCGCCCTGCTGCACGCAGGCCGGCGGGCACCAGTGCGGTGTCCATGCCGGCTATGGCGGACCCGGCCACCGCGCCGCGGAGGGCTGCCAGTCCCGCCGCAGTGGCGTCCGCCAATTCCAGGTCAGCGGTGTGCACCTGGAACCGGTCGTCGCCGCCACGGGAGACGGTGCCCACGGCCGCCCCATGCGCCGCCAGGACGGCGTGCAGCTGCTCCAGTCCGGTCGCCGTCAGATTTTGGCCATAGCTGACCGCAGTCACGTTCGAAGTCATGCCTGCAATCTTATCCAGCGCCGGCAGCCGCTCCGGAATTCATTGCGCCGCCCCGGCCCCGGAACAGCGGGGCCGACGGCCGCCCGGAGGACCCTTACGCCCGGTTATCAGTCGGCCACTTTTTTGTCCTAGTGTCTATTCCTATGAGTGATGTTCTGGAATTGGACTCCGTCAGCGTTGTCCGCGGTAAAAAGACCCTGCTGGACAAGGTCGACTGGCAGGTCAACGAAGGCGAACGCTGGGTCATCCTCGGCCCCAACGGTGCCGGCAAGACCACCCTCCTCCAGATCGCAGCTGCCCGCCTGCACCCCAGCAGCGGCAAGGCCGGTATCCTCGACGAGATCCTGGGCCGGACGGACGTGTTTGAACTGCGTCCCCGCATCGGGCTGTCATCGGCAGCGCTGGCCACCCAGATTCCCGAACACGAGAACGTCCTCAACGTGGTGGTTACCGCTGCTTACGGCGTCACCGGCCGCTGGCGCGAGGGTTACGAGCGCGACGACGAACGCCGCGCCTTCCGCCTCCTGAACGACTGGGGGATGGGCCCGCTGCTCAACCGGACCTTCGCCACACTCTCCGAAGGCGAACGCAAGCGCGTGCAGATCGCCCGGGCCCTCATGACCGACCCCGAACTGCTGCTGCTGGACGAACCGGCCGCCGGCCTGGACCTCGGTGGCCGCGAAGAGCTGGTCCACAAGCTCGGCCAGCTCGCCCAGGATGAAGCAGCGCCAGCCATGGTCCTGGTCACCCACCACCTTGAGGAAGTGCCTCCGGGCTTCACCCATGCCATGCTGCTCCGCGACGGCGGGGTAGTTGCCGCCGGTCCCATCACCGAGGTCCTCACCGATGAGCACCTCAGCGAGACGTTCGGGCTGGCCTTGGACGTCACGGAGAGTGGTGGCCGCTACGCCGCCACCGCCCGCCGCTAAGGGCAGGGCTGAATACTTCCTGTGGAGATCCTTAGCAGCATCCTGGTCTTTTTCGCCGGCCTGTGGGCCGGCACCATCAACGCGGTGGTCGGCTCCGGAACACTGGTGACCTTCCCTGTCCTCATCGCGCTGGGCATCACACCCGTTGTCGCGTCCATGAGCAACGCCATGGGCCTGGTGGCCGGCACCGCCGCCGGAGCGTGGGGTTACCGCCGCGAACTCGCCGGACGCGGGCGCCAACTCCTGAAGCTGCTCCCTGCGTCCCTGCTGGGCGGCATCACCGGCGCCTGGCTTCTCCTGCACCTGCCGGAGAAGGTTTTCCACTACGTAGCACCCGTCCTGCTGGTCCTTGCCCTGCTCATGGTGATGTTCCAGCCGAAACTGCAGTCCTGGGTGCGGACCCGTGAACAGAACCCGGAGCACGCCGTCCGGGACCGCAGCCACGGCGTGCTGCTGGTGGTGCTCGTTTATCTTGCTGGCGTGTACGGCGGGTATTTCGTGGCCGCCCAGGGCATCCTCCTGGTGGGCATCCTCGGAGTGTTCCTCAGCGGCACCATGCAGAACGCCAACGCCATGAAGAACATCCTGGTCCTGGGCGTCAACATGGTGGCTGCCATCTCCTACCTGCTGTTCGCCTTCGATCGGATCAACTGGCTGGTTGTCCTCCTGATCGCCGTGAGCTCCACCATCGGCGGACTCGTTGGCGCCAGGGTGGGGCGGAAGCTTTCCCCGAAAGTCCTCCGCGGCGTGATCTTCACCCTGGGTATGGTGGCCCTCGTCGTGATGGTCGCCAACCTGCTGAAATAATCGCCCGGTGACTTTCCACTACCTCGAAACCGCCAACGACCCGCGCGTCAGCGACTACACCACGCTGACCGACGTCCACCTCCGCAAGCTCCGCGAACCGCGCGAGGGGATGTACATTGCGGAGTCCTCCCGGGTCCTGAGGCGCGCCCTCGCTGCCGGCCACCAGCCGCGTTCGTTCTTCCTCGCGGAGAAGTGGCTGGCGGACCTCGAGGACGTCTTCCAGGCCTACCCTGATGTCCCGGTCTTCATCGGCAAAGCCGCACTCCTCGAGGAAATCACGGGCTTCCACCTTCATCGGGGCGCCATGGCAGCCATGGAGCGCCCCGACCCCGTGCCGTTGCCGGAGCTCCTGGCGGGCGCCCGGCGGGTGGCGGTCCTCGAGGACATCGTGGACCACACCAACGTGGGGGCGATCTTCCGGTCTGCCGCGGCGCTGGACATCGACGCCGTCCTGGTCTCTCCCCGCTGCGGCGACCCGCTGTACCGGCGCAGCGTCCGCGTCAGCATGGGCACGGTCTTCCAGGTGCCGTGGGCGCGGCTGGAGAGCTGGCCGGGGGACCTGGCGGTCCTGAAGGACCACGGCTTCACGGTCGCGGCCCTCGAACTGACGGACGACGCCATGGACGTGGACGCCGTCGCCGCTGCCAACCCGGACAGGCTTGCCCTGGTGCTCGGCACCGAAGGCGCCGGCATGAGCGCGGAGACGCTGGCCGCCGTCGACCTCGCCGTCAAAATCCCCATGCGCAACGGCGTGGACTCGCTGAACGTGGCAGCGGCCTCGGCGGTGGCGTTCTGGGAGCTCCGGGCACGGGACTGACCTGCGGCTGAGGGCACCCGCGCAGTTCGCGGGAGCACCGGATGTCCGCTATGATTGACTGCTGGCCCTCCTGATGCTTTTCGGCACAGTCCAGAGATTCAGAATCCGGCCATCCCATTCATACCTGGCAACTGGCAAAATCCAGCTGCGTGAACAAAGGTCCCATTATGAAGTCTGATATCCACCCGAAGTACGAAGCCGTCGTTTTCAACGACCTCGCCTCCGGCACCAAGTTCCTGACCAAGTCCACCGTGTCTTCCTCGAAGACCATCGAGTGGGAAGACGGCAACACCTACCCGGTCATCGACGTCGAAATCTCCTCTGAGTCCCACCCGTTCTACACGGGCAAGCAGCGCATCATGGACTCCGCCGGCCGCGTGGAGCGCTTCAACGCACGCTTCAAGGGCTTCGGCGCCAAGAAGTAATTCCTTCGCCGCAGTTCTTTCCGGGAAAGCCCGCACCGTCCACGGTGCGGGCTTTCCTTGCGTTGGCGGCAGTGGCACACCGTACGGCAGGATGGAACACATGAGCGAGCAAACGCACCCCGGCCACCACGCTGCAGCCAACGGACGCCGGCACGGCGAATACAAGGTCCCGGGTGGCAAGCTCGTGGTCGCAGACCTCCGCGTTGCGGACGGCGTGCTGGCCGACGTCTCCATCAGCGGCGACTTCTTCCTCGAACCCGACGAGGCGCTCGTCGACATCAACCGGGCACTGACCGGCCTCCCGGACACCACCCCGGCAGCGGACCTGGCGGCCGCCGTCGCTGCCGCCCTGCCCGAGCGTGCCGTCCTGTTCGGATTCTCCGCCGACGCCGTGGCCGTCACCGTCCGGCGTGCCTTGGCCAAGGCCACCTCCTGGGCCGACCACCAATGGGATGTCATCGGCCCCAGCGTGCTGCCCACGGAGATCAACGTTGCCCTCGACGAGGTCCTCACCGAGGAAGTGGGTGCCGGCCGGCGCAACCCCACCCTGCGTTTCTGGGACTGGCAGGAACCCTCCGTGGTCATCGGCAGCTTCCAGTCGGTCCGCAACGAGGTGGATCCCGACGGCGTGGCCCGGCACGGCATCAAGGTGGTCCGGCGCATCAGCGGCGGCGGGGCGATGTTCATGGAAGCCGGCAACTGCATCACCTACTCGCTGTACGTGCCGCAGACGCTCGTGGACGGCCTCAGCTTCGCCGACTCCTACCCCTTCCTCGATTCCTGGGTGATGGCCGCCCTGGAAAAGATCGGCGTGAGCGCCTTTTACGTCCCGCTCAACGACATCGCCACGGACCAGGGCAAGATTGGCGGGGCCGCACAGAAGCGGCTTGCCAGCGGCGGGATGCTGCACCATGTGACCATGAGCTACGACATCGACGCGGACAAAATGGTTGAGGTCCTGCGCATCGGCAAGGAAAAGCTCTCGGACAAGGGCACGCGCAGCGCCAAGAAGCGCGTCGACCCGCTGCGCCGCCAGACCGGAATGGCCCGCACTGACATTATCGGCGCCATGATGGACGTGTTCACCGGCCGCTACGGTGCAACCCCTTCACGGCTGACGGACGCCGAGCTCGCCTCCGCCCGGGACCGCGCCGCCGCCAAATTCGGCACCGAGGAGTGGCTGCACCGGGTTCCCTGATGCGCTGACAGGCGGGCTGGCTTCGCAGGGACTGTCCCGGCGCATCGAGCGCCGCCGTCAGTGCGCGGGCGGGACCGGGGTGGGGGAATCCACGACGGCGGCCTGTGCCGTCAGTGCCCGCAGCAGGTGGTCCCGCTGTTCCACTATGATCCTGCGCAGGGCCCCGGGCGCCCCGGCATTGGCTTCAAGCCATTCGTCCGTCCGCCGCAGCACCGGGTGGCCGGCAGGGTCCATCCCGTCCGCCAGGTCCTGGCCGGCCGGGTAGAGGCCCCGCACGATCCGGCTGGCGATCTCGATGCTCCGGACGTCCCACACGTCCCGGAGGCACTCGAAATAAGGCTCCACGAACGGTTCCAGGAGCTCCGCCGGCGCCGTGGTGAAGCCGCTGATGGTGGCGGTCAGCAATTGGTTGGACAGTGACGATCCCTGGACCGCCGCGGCCCACGCGGCTGCCTTCACTTCCGTGTCCGGCCTGGCCGCGGCAGCGGTGGCATGGCCTGCCCGGCCGGAGGCAGTGGTGTCCCGTGCCAGCTCGGCATCCAGCTCGGCGTCGGTCGCCTGGCCGTTGGCCGCCAGGGCGTGCCAGAAGTGCCAGCGGAGCTCGGCGTCGACCGCTAGTCCGGCAACAGCGGCGGAGCCGTCCAGCAGCCCCTTCAGCAGTGGCAAGGCGGAGCGGTCATGCCGGCTGAGCGTCCCCAGGGTGCGTGCCCACGCCAGCTGCTGGTCCGAGCCCGGCGCTGCGCGCTTCAGTTCGGCGGACACGGCAGCCAGGAAGGAGGCACGTACCTCCGGCCTTTGCGCGGCGTGCGTATAGCGTTCGACGGCGGTGCACGCGTTCTCGAGGATGTTCAGCAGGACGCCGATGCCGGTTTCGGACGGCCCGAATGCTGCCACTGCGGATACGTAGCGTCCTGCCGGTGCGTCGCCGTCCCGGGCAGAGTTCCAGAGCGCGGTCCAGCACAGGGCCCTGGCCATGGGGTCTGCGATCCTGTCCAGTGACGCCAGCACTGTTGCCTCCGACGCAGGGTCGAGCCTGACCTTCGCGTAGGTAAGGTCGTCATCGTTGACCAGCAGGAGGGCCGGCCGCGGTCGGCCGGCAAGGCCTGGCACATCGGTCCGGTTCCCGGTCACATCCAGTTCTTCGCTGTCACCCCTGACCAGGGCGCCGGCCGCGTTCAAGTCGTAGGATCCGATGCGCAGGCGGTGCGGGCGCAGTTCCTGGCGGCCCGTCACCGGGTCCACGGCCTCCTGCACCACGACGGCGGAAGCCAGGGCGCCGCCGTCGGCAGGCGTCGTCTCCAAGGCCAGGGTGGACATGCTCGAGGTCTGCAGCCAGGCGCGGGCCCACTCCGAGAGGTCCCGTCCGGAGGCTGCACTGAGTGATTCGAGGAGATCCGCCAGCGTGGTGTTCCCGTAGGCGTGTTTCCTGAAGTATTCCCGGGACCCGGCAATGAACGCGTCAAAGCCCACGTACGCCACCAGTTGCTTGAGGACGGAGGCGCCCTTGGCATAGGTGATGCCGTCGAAGTTCTGCTTGGCTGCTTCCAGGTCCGGGATGTCCGCGACGATGGGGTGCGTGGTGGGCAGCTGGTCCTGCACATAGGCCCAGGCCTTGCGCTTGTTGGCGAAGTTCACCCAGGCGGTGTCCCAGTCGGTGGCGCGGTCCACGGCGAGGGTGCCCATGTAGTCGGCGAAGGATTCCTTGAGCCAGAGGTCGTCCCACCACTGCATGGTCACCAGGTCCCCGAACCACATGTGCGCCATCTCGTGCATCAGCGTGTTGGCACGACCCTGGTACTGCGCGTCTGTGGCCCGGGAGGTGAAGACGTAGCTTTCCGTGAACGTGACCAGGCCCGGGTTCTCCATGGCGCCCAGGTTGTATTCCGGCACGAAGGCCTGGTCGTACTTGCCCCAGGGATACGGGACGTCGAACAGCCGGTTGAAGAAGTCCAGCCCGCGCTTCGTCAGCCGGAACAGTTCTGCGGTGTCAAAGGAGTCCGCCATGGAGGCCCGGCAGTAGAGGGCCAGCGGGACGTCAAGCTGCGTGCCGTCGTCGAGCGTTGCCTGCCAGCGGTCCTCCGCCTTTGAGTAGGGGCCGGCCAGGACCGTGGTGATGTAGGTGGACATGGGAAGCGTTGTGGCGAAATCCCACCGTGCCGCGGCGGGGTCGCTGGTAAGCGCCGTCCGGGCAGTTTCCGCGCCGTTGGAGGCAACCTGCCAGTCCGCGGGCGCCGTGACGTGGAAAGTGTATGCGGCCTTCAGGTCCGGTTGTTCAAAATTGGCGAACACCCTGCGCGCATCGGCGGGCTCGTACTGGGTGTAGAGGTAGGTCCGGCCGTCGGCGGGGTCAACGAAGCGGTGCATGCCCTCGCCGGAACGGCTGTAGAGCGCGGTGGCGGTGACCGTCACCTGGTTCTCGTGCTGCAGGTTGTCCAGCCGGATCCGTGCCCCGTCCACCACCTCCGCGACGTCCAGGCCCTTGCCGTTGAGCTGGACGCTGTGGACACTGCTGCCGATGAAGTCCAGGAATGTCGACGTTCCGGCTTCCGCGGCGGTGAACGTGATGACGCTGCGGGTGGCGTAGCCGGGGGTGTCCGGGTCAGCGGCCGTGCGGACGTCCAGGGACACGTCGTAGCTGGCAGTGGTGATCAGGGCCGAGCGGCCGGCGGCTTCATCGCGCTGCAGATTCTCATGTGACACTCCGCTATCTAATCACGCTGCGGATCCCGCCCTGCGCGCCGTGGACGGCCGGCTAGCCCACGATCAGCAGGGCCGCGGCCAGCCCCAGTACGGCGATCAGCAGCCAGGAGGCCAGGGCCGCCCCCAGCGCACGCCCTCCGGTCAGCAGGAGCGTGCGGATCCGCACGGCGGACCCCAGCCCGAACAGGGCGGCGCCCAGCAGGATGTCCTGCAGCACGGCACCTGCCTCAAGTGCCCCGCCGGGCAGCCAGCCGGTGGACCTCAGCCCCACCATCGCCACGAAACCGAGGACGAACAGGGGCACCACGGGCGGCAGGCCGGCGTCGGTCCCGGACGGGCGGAGGGAGATCCGGTGATGTGCCCCCGCGAGGGCGGCCACCGGGGCGAGCAGGAGGACCCTGGTCAGCTTAACGACGACGGCGATGCCCAGGGCCGCGGTTCCCGCGGTCTGCGCGGTGGCCACCACCTGCCCCACATCGTGTACCGACGCTCCGGTCCAGGCACCGAACACTTCCGCGCTGAGTTGCAGCGGATGAACCAGCAGGGGCAGGACGCCGATGGCGAGCGTCCCGCACAGCGTCACCAGGGCCACCGGGAGGACGGTGTCCACGTGCCGGATGCGCCGCACCGCGGCCATGGCCCCGATGGCTGAGGCGCCGCAGATGGAAAACCCCGTGGCCACCAGCAGCGACGTCACCGGCGACAGCCTGAACAGCCGCGAGATCAGGTACGTCCCGCCGAAGCTGGCCGCCACCACGGCGGTGATCAGGAGGAGGGACTGCCACCCCAGCCCCAGGACGTCGCCGATGCCCACCTTCAGGCCCAGCAGCACGATCCCGGCCCGCATCAGGTGCTTGCCGGCGAAGTCGAGTCCGGGCCGTGCACGCCCGGCGGTCCAGGCACCGGACCCGGGAAGGTTGGCGGCCAGGACGCCGAGCACCACGGCCAGCGTCATTGCCGGGAGCTGCGGCACCAGCCAGTGGATGGAGAAGGCAGCCGCCAGGGCTGCTGCAGCGGCAGCCAGGCCCGGAATCAGCCGGCGGGCCTGCCTGCTGCGCCCGGAACCGGGATCGGGGAAGCTTCTGCTGACAGGCACCTACATACTGTGCCGGAAGATGCCCGGAATCAACGAACCGGGGCGTCCCCGGCCAACACGCCACAAAGAAGGCCCGTTTATGAATTCGAAACAAAAAGATGGTTGGCTATTGGGCATGTCAGACCTCTTCCAGGATTACTCCGAGGCCGCCGGCCGGACCGGAGCCTACGACGAAATGTTCGCCCCCGGGCAACAGGCCCGGGACTCGTATGAGCAGGTGGCGGAGGCGCTCCGCAAGCTTTCGCTGGCGGACGTCAGTGCCCGCGCCGATTCAATGGCCCGCACGTTCCTGGACCGCGGCGTCACCTTCGATTTCGCAGGGGAGGAGCGCCCCTTCCCTCTGGACATCGTGCCCCGCGTGATTCCCGCCGCCGAGTGGGACGTGATGGAACGTGGTGTGGCGCAGCGCGTGCGCGCCCTCGAAGCCTTCCTCAACGATGTGTACGACAAGATGACCGTGGTGTCCGATGGCGTGATTCCACGGCAGCTGGTGACTACCAGCGCGCACTTCCACCGGCAGGTCCACGGGTTTGAACCGGCCGGCGGCGTCCGCGTCCACATTTCCGGCATCGACGTGATCCGGGACGCCGCGGGCACCTTCCGGGTACTCGAGGACAACGTCCGGGTGCCGTCCGGTGTCAGCTACGTGCTGGAGAACCGCCGGGCCATGGCCAAAGGCCTTCCGGAGGCCTTCGGGCAGCAGCTCATCCGTCCTGTGGAGGAATACCCCCGGCGGCTGCTGTCGGCCCTGCGGAAGACCGCCCCCGCCGGCGTGGACGACCCCACAGTCGTGGTGCTGACCCCCGGCGTGTTCAACAGCGCCTACTTCGAACACACGCTGCTGGCCGGCCTCATGGGCGTGGAACTGGTGGAGGGCCGCGACCTCATCTGCCGCGGCAACCGCGTGTACATGCGCACCACAGCCGGTGAACAGCGCGTGGACGTCATCTACAAGCGCATCGACGACGACTTCCTGGACCCGCTGCAGTTCCGTGCCGACTCCATGCTCGGCTGCCCCGGACTGGTCAACGCCGCACGTGCCGGCGGGGTGACCATCGCCAACGCGGTGGGCAACGGCGTCGCGGACGACAAACTGGTCTACAGTTACGTTCCTGACCTGATCCGCTACTACCTTGGCGAGGAGCCCATCATCGCGAACGTGGACACGTTCCGCCTCGAGGAGAAGGAGGCCCGGGAGTACACCCTGGACAACCTCGCCGAGCTCGTGGTCAAACCGGTGGACGGCTCCGGCGGCAAGGGCCTGGTGATCGGCCCTGACGCTTCCAACGACGAACTCGACGCGCTGCGCCAGCGGATCATTGCCGATCCCCGCGGCTGGATCGCCCAGCCGGTGCTGCAGCTTTCCACCGTGCCGACCCTCAGCGGCGACAAGTTCGGCCCCCGCCACGTTGACCTGCGCCCGTTCGCGGTCAACGACGGCGACAACGTCTGGGTGCTCCCCGGTGGCCTGACCCGCGTGGCGCTGAAGGAAGGCTCCCTGATTGTGAACTCAAGCCAGGGCGGCGGCTCCAAGGACACCTGGGTGCTTGCCGATTCGCCGCAGATGCCCGTGGAATCCGTTCCCCGGCAGTCTGTCACCGTGCGCGAGAGGGTGTCCGTCTGGCCGGTGGAGAGCAACTGGCGGGACCGCCAGTCGGAGCAGCAGCAGTGACCCGCCCCCTTTCCTTCCCCGCCCCGGCCCCGCAGGAGGTAGCCGCGAATGCTTAGCCGTATTGCCGAATCCCTGTTCTGGATCGGCCGCTACGTGGAACGTGCCGACGGCACCGCCCGCATCCTCGACGTCCACCTCGAACGCCTCAACCACCTCCCCATGGAGGAACGGAAGAACGTCGCCCAGGAACTGCTCGCCGTCATGGGCGCACGCCCGCAAAGCGAGGACTTCGGGCTGCCCGAACTGCTGCACGCCCTGGCCTACGACAAGACCAGTGCCACGTCCATCGCCGGTTCCCTGGGTGCCGCGCGCGAGAACGCAAGGCGCGCCCGGGAAACCGTGTCCTCCGGGCTGTGGGAAAGCCTGAATACCACCTACTACGGGCTGAGCCAGCACCGCAAGGACGTGGTGGGGACGTACCGGTTCTGCAACTGGACCCTGGAACGGACAGCCATGGTCAGCGGCCTGGCCGACACCACGGTCAGCCACGATGAGAGCTGGCTGTTTTTGGTACTGGGCCGTTCCCTGGAACGCGCCGACATGACCGCCAGGATGCTGTCCACCCGCGACGTGCTGTCCGCCGGCATGTCGTGGGTCAACATGCTCCGCTGCGCCGGCGCCTACGAATCCTTCCTCCGCACCCGCCGGGCCGCTTTCGGCGACCAGCATGCCGCGGAATTCCTGCTGCTGGACCGGCTGTTCCCGCGGTCCATCGTCTACGCGCTCCGTGACGCCGACGAGTGCCTGGCCAAGCTGGATCCTTCGGCCCAGCGCGTGGGCTTCATCAACGATGCGCGCCGGATCGTCGGCCAGGCCCGCACCTTCCTGGAGTTCCACCGCACGGACGACCTCATGTCCGAACTGCCCGAGCACATGGAGCGGGTGCAGAAGGCTGTTGCCCAGGCGTCGGACGCCATTTCCCGTAAGTACTTCAATCAGGCGGACGAACTGGCCTGGGTGGGAGAACTGTCATGACCCGGCTGAGCATCGTCCACCGGACGGCGTACAAGTACAACAAGCGCGTCACCCTGTCCTACAACGAGGCCCGGATGACCCCGCTGACGGACTCGCAGCAGGTGGTCCTTGAGTCCGTCGTCAAGGTGTCGCCCACGCAGGCGGCCGTCAGCACCTACCGCGACTACTGGGGGACGCGGGTCACCGCATTCGACATGCAGATGCCGCACGAGCACCTCGAAGTGGTTTCCAACATCACCGTTGAGGTGCACCGGGCCGAAAAGATCCCCGCGGAGTCGGACATTGTGGGCTGGGACGTCCTGGCTTCACCTGAAACCCTGGACGCCTTCAGCGACTGGCTGCCGCAGTCCCGGCTCAGCGGTCCCGGCGATGAGGTCCTCGGAATCATCCCGGACGTCGTGGCGGGCCGGAACCCGCACGAGGCCGCCATGGCCGTCTTCGCCTGGATGCGGGGCGAGATGACGTACATGTCCGGATCCACCGCCGTCACCACCAACGCCGAAGAGGCCTGGAACCAGCGCCAGGGCGTCTGCCAGGACCTGGCACACCTGGCCATCGGGGCCCTGCGCAGCTGCGGCATCCCGGCCCGGTACGTCTCCGGTTACCTGCACCCGCGCTCCAGCGCCGGCGTGGGCGAGACGGTTGCCGGCCAGTCACACGCCTGGCTGGAGTGGTGGGACGGTGAGTGGCGCAGTTGGGATCCGACCAACCACAAGCCTGCCGGCGACTTCCACGTGACCGTGGCGCGGGGACGGGACTACCGTGACGTGTCGCCCCTGAAGGGCATCCTGTCCGGCGGCGGCGGGTCGGCGCTGAGCGTCAGCGTCGAAATCACCCAGCTGGCCTGACGGGAGGCCGCCCCGGGGGCCTTGGCTGGAGGTTACTCGTGGGCGGTCTTGACCGAGTTGCTGATCTGGGTCCACCAGGTCATCGGCTCGGTGACCTTGAAGCGGCGGCCGGTGACGGAGTCCGGCGTGATGCGCACGAACGCGTCTTTCCGGCCGGCCTGCCAGGGGAAGAGGTAGAGCCGGGAGGTGTCCAGGACGTCCTCGGCTGCCGTCACCACCGCTGCCGTCCCCTTAACGACGACGCTCCAGGCGAGGCCGCTGTCCGGGTCGACGCCGTCCGCTTCCACGGCAACGTCGGCGTCACCTGAGGCGGCGGACAACTTGGTGCCCTGGCCGGTTCGGTACACCACTGTTCCGCCGTCCACGGTGTAGTTGATGGGGAAAATATCCGGGCGGCCGTCAGCCAGGACGGCGAGCCTGCCGACAGACACCGTCCGCAGCAGGGCCCAGCATTCGTGGTGCTCGAGGTTCTGGACTTCGGGGGATGGCTCGTTGCTCATGCCGTGAGCATACGCCCTTCACCAGGGGCTGGGCTTGTAATCCTTGAGGAAGACGCCGTACTGGTCCTCGCCGTTCTCACCCATGACGATGGGATCGTAGACACGTGCCGCCCCGTCCACCAGGTCCAGGGGAGCGTGGAAGCCTTCCTCCATGAGCCTGACCTTGGTGAAGTGGGGACGTTCGTCCGTGATCCACCCCGTGTCCACGGCCGTCATGAGGATACCGTCGGTGTCCAGCATTTCCTGAGCGCTGGTGCGGGTCATCATGTTCAGCGCAGCTTTGGCCATGTTGGTGTGCGGGTGGCCGGGGCCCTTGTAGGCCCGGGAGAACTGGCCTTCCATTGCCGAGACGTTCACGATGTACTTCCGCCGTGCCGTGGAGCGGCGCATGGCTCCGCGGAGCCGACTGACCAGCAGGAAGGGGGCCGTGACGTTGCACAGCTGGACCTCAAGCATTTCCAGCGGGTCCACCTCGTCCACCACCTGGGTCCAGCTGTTGATGGCGGCCAGGTCCGGGACCAGTCCTCCGGCGTCGATGGCGGTTCCGGCGGCGATCCGGTCCAGCGACGCGGAACCGGTGGACAGTGCCAGGGACGTGATGGCGTCGCCGGCCAGGACCGGGTGTTCGGTGACGCTTCCGGCCAGCGCCAGCGGGTGCTTGTCATGGGCATGGCCGAAGGTCAGCAGCTCGGGGCCGCCGTTCGCCTGCTCCAGCGCCGCCGGCAGCGGCTCGTCCTCGGCGTCCACGAGGGGCTTGTACGCGTTGCCGGACCGGCGGACGGTCTGGGCGGCATTGTTGATGATGATGTCCAGCGGGCCGGCCTCGTTGAGGGAGTCGGTCAGGGCCATGACCTGTGCCGGGTCCCGCAGGTCGATCCCCACGATCCGCAACCGGTGCAGCCACTCCGCGCTGTCCTCCATGGCGACGAAGCGCCGGGCTGCGTCCTTGGGGAACCGGGTGGTGATGGTGGTGTGGGCGCCGTCGCGCAGGAGCCGCAGCGCGATGTACATGCCGATTTTGGCGCGGCCGCCGGTCAGCAGGGCACGCCGTCCGGTGAGGTCGGTCCGTGCGTCCCGTTTGCCGTGGCTGAAGGCCGCGCAGTCCGGGCACAGCTGGTGGTAGAAAGCATCCACCTGGGTGTAGTGCTGCTTGCAGATGTAGCACGGGCGGGACCTGATCAGGTGCCCGGCCACCTTGCCGGTGGCCGAGGTTGCCAGCTTGTTGCCGCGGGTTTCGTCATCGATCCGGTCCGGGGCGGCCGTAGCCGTCAGGGCGATGACCGCCCGGTCTGCCTCGGCTATTGAGTCCCGTTTGGTGACCCGGCGGTGCCGCTTGACCGCTTTGAACATCTTCCCGGTGGCCCGGCGGACCGACACGTAGTCCGGGTGCTCCTCGTCATAGGCGTGGATCGTGTTCAGGACCTTGAGGCAGGCCTGGATTTCCTCAGGGGTCAGGTCGGGGGAGCTCATTGGGTCAATTTTACAGCGTGCAGGGGTGCCCGGACGCAGGAGGACCGGCGGCACCATCAAGGTGCCGCCGGTCCTGTAAAGGGGCTTCAAGCGGGGATCAGGCCGGGCGGCCGCCCGTGGTGGACTGCGCTGCCGCGGCGTGGGTCTGCGCCACCTTGTCCACCGACTCGCGGACTTCCGGGAAACGGTCGGCCGCGGCCTTCACCGCGTTGGGGACCAGGTGCAGGTTCCTGGCCGCCAGCTGGCGCTCGTGCTCATCCGGTTCGGGCACGTCCTGGTACTTGGACAGCACGGTAATTCCTGATTCGGTGACCTTGAAGCCACGTGCCCGGTCGAGCTCCGGGTCAAGGCCGATGGCCGCGCCGGCGGGCACCCGGACGTTCTTGTCGATGATGGCGCGGTTGACCACTGCGCCCTCGCCGATGTGCACCTTGTCCATCAGGACGGAATCGATGACGCGGCTGCTGGTGCCCACGTAGACATCGTTGGACAGCACCGAACCTTCCACGACGCCGCCGGAGATCACGACGCCGCTGGAGACGATGGAGTCCAGCGCGGTGCCAACGGTGTCGTTCAGGCCGCGGACAAACTTGGCGGGCGGCGAGATGCTCTGCCGCGTGTAGATGGGCCACTCGGAGTTGTACAGGTTGAAGACCGGCAGCGGGGAGATGAGGTCCATGTGGGCGTCGTAGAAGGAGTCGATGGTGCCGACGTCCCGCCAGTAGGTCCGGTCGCGCTCGGTGGAGCCGGGTATCTCATTCAGCGTGAAGTCGTAGACACCGGCCTCGCCCTGGTTGACGAAGTAGGGGATGATGTCGCCGCCCATGTCGTGCTTGGTATCGAGGCGTTCAGCGTCCACGTGGAGGGCAGCCACCAGGGCGTCGGCGTCGAAAACGTAGTTGCCCATGGATGCCAGGAACTGGGACGGATCTGCCGCGAGGCCAGGGGTGCTGGCCGGTTTCTCCACGAACGCCGCGATCTTCTGCGGATCATTCTGGTCCACCTCGATGACGCCGAACTGGTTGGCCATGTTCAGCGGCTGGCGTACAGCCGCCACCGTTGCCTTGGCGCCGCTGTTGACGTGCTGGGCCACCATCTGGGCGAAGTCCATCCGGTAGACGTGGTCGGCGCCGACCACCACAACGATGTCCGGGTTGGCGTCGTGAATGAGGTTCAGGGACTGGTAGATGGCATTGGCGCTGCCCAGGAACCAGCTCTTGCCCACGCGCTGCTGGGCCGGGACGGAAGCGACATAGTTGCCCAACTGGGTGGACATGCGCCAGGTTTCGGAGATGTGCCGGTCCAGGCTGTGCGACTTGTATTGGGTGAGGACGACGATCTGCAGATAGCGGGAATTCACCAGGTTCGACAAGGCGAAGTCGATCAGCCGGTAACTTCCCGCGAAGGGCACCGCGGGCTTCGCGCGGTCTGCCGTCAGTGGCATCAATCGGTTTCCCTCGCCGCCGGCGAGGACTATGGCCAGGACTTTTTTCGTCAACGGCATATTGGTCGCTCCTGTACGCCCTCGTAACTCCCCAAAACAGTCCGGATGGCCCGGACTCCTTCACACTAGAACAGTTATGCGTGAAGGACTACCTTGGGTCTTGTGCGAATAGACATTGTGACTAAAGAGTTCCCGCCGGAGATCTACGGTGGCGCCGGGGTGCACGTAGCCGAATTGAGCAGGGTGCTTAGTAAGCATGTTGACCTGCAGGTTCGTGCTTTTGGTGCCCCACGCGACGCCGACTACCACGGGGCGGCCGTCACGTCCTACCAGGTGCCGGAGGACCTGGGAGGGGCCAACGCGGCGGTCCAGACACTCGGTGTGGACCTGCGCATTGTGCCGGACGTGCAGGGCGCGGACCTGGTCCATTCACACACCTGGTACGCCAACATGGCCGGCCACCTCGCCTCGCTGCTGCACGGAATTCCGCACGTTCTCAGCGCCCACAGCCTCGAACCCCTGCGTCCGTGGAAGGCCGAGCAGCTCGGGGGCGGCTACGCGCTTTCCTCCTGGGTGGAGAAGACAGCCTACGAAGCGGCGGCTGCCATCATCGCCGTCTCAGAGGGCATGCGCCAGGACATCCTGCGCAGCTACCCGGACGTCGATCCGGAGAAGGTGCGCGTGGTGCACAACGGCATTGACGTCGAACTGTGGCAGCGCGACGGGAACGACGACGCCGTCCGGGCATTGGGCATCGACCCCGGCAAGCCGAGCGTGGTCTTCGTGGGAAGAAACACACGCCAAAAGGGCGTCCCGTACCTCCTGCGGGCGGCAGCAAAGCTCCCGGCGGACGTCCAGCTGGTCCTGTGCCTCGGCGCCGCCGACACCCCGGAACTGGCCGCCGAAACGGCAGCCCTGATCGAGGACCTGCAGAAGCAGCGGACCGGTGTGGTCCTGATCGAGCGGATGCTGCCCCGCAACGAACTGATCCAGGTGCTCAGCCACGCCACGGCTTTCGCTTGCCCGTCCATCTACGAACCGCTGGGCATCGTCAACCTCGAAGCGATGGCGTGTGGAGCCGCAGTAGTGGCCAGCGCCACCGGCGGCATCCCGGAGGTCGTGGACCACGGGCGCACCGGGCTGCTGGTGGAGCTGGAACAGGTGACCGACGGCACCGGGACGCCGCTTGATCCCGAAAAGTTCGTCAACGAGTTTGCGGCGGCCCTCACCGAGGTGGTGTCCGACCCGGACCGTGCCCGGGCCATGGGGCAAGCGGGCCGCGAGCGTGCCGAGAAGCATTTCTCCTGGGAGTCCATCACGGAAACCACCCTTGAGGTGTACCGCTCGGTGCTTCCCGCCGCCGGCTGACCTTTCCGCCACGACGACGACGGCGCCGCTCCCCACGCCAGGGGAGCGGCGCCGTCGTCGTGTCACACCGCGGGGACGCGCCGCCCGTCAGCTCTTGCGGCCGGCGGCGGTACGGGCCAACAGTACCTTTTCGTCAACCGGCGACTGACCGCTGGCGCGCTGGCTGCGGAAGTAGGCGCGGGCTTCGTCCTGGCGCTGCTTTTCGGCCCCGGTGGCGATCCGTGCACGCAGGTGTTCATCGGTGTAGCCGAAGGCGTCCACCAGGTCCATGGCGTGCGGCCGGATTTTCTCCAGCAGCCGGTTGATGTACCCGCCAACGGTGCGGGCCCGCTGCATGGACAGCCTGCCGTTCATCAGGTACCAGGAAAGGTTCTTCTCGATCAGGGACAGGCCGAACAGGTCACGCAGCCAGGTCAGGACCTTCCTGGTGCCCGGATCGGCCACCTCTGCGAGCGCCTCCGTGAAGGCCTCCCACTGCAGCAGTTCGGCATGGGCCTGCGCGGCGTCGATCAGTTCGTTCTGGTGCCGGTTGAACAGTGCGGCACCCTTGTCCTGCGGGAGCCGGTTGCTGCCCTTGAGCGCTGCTGCGGCCTCCGCCACCATGGTCTGGACCCTGTCGGTCAACAGGGCGCGCTGGCTCTCCTCGTCGCGGAGGGCTATGGCGGCCTTCTGGACCAGCCCGGTGTCGGTGATGAACTGGGCCACCTGGCGCAGCCCGGTGCGGTGGATGGCTGCGCCGGTGGCCTGGCCCACCACGTAGCGTGCGAGCACGCCGAAGTCGACGTTCCGGAATTCCTTGGCGTAGTCGGCGAGGAGCCGCTTGGCCACCAGTTGGAGCAGTACCGTGTTGTCGCCCTCGAAGGTGGCGTAGACATCCAGGTCCGCGCGGAGCGAGGCAAACCGGTTTTCGATCAGGAAGCCGGCGCCGCCGCAGGCTTCGCGGCATTCCTGCAGCGTGTCCAGCGCGTGCCAGGTGCTGAGCGGCTTAAGGGCTGCGGCGAGGGTTTCGAGGTCCTGGCGGTCTTCGTCGGTGTCGGCCGCGCCGGAGAAGACGTCGTCGAACTTCCGCAGCAGCTGCTCATGCGCAAAGCCCGCGGCGTACGTGGTGGCCAAACGGGTGAAGAGCCGGCGCTGGTGCCGCTGGTAGTCCAGCAGGACTTCCTCGTCGGTGTGGGAGGAGGCGTTGAACTGCCGCCGTTCGGTGGCGTACTGGATCGCGGCCTTCAACGCCACCTTGGACGCGGCCACGGCCGCCCCGTCCAGTGAGACCCTGCCCTGGACCAGGGTCCCGAGCATGGTGAAGAACCGGCGGCCGGGGCTGGCGATGGGTGAACTGTAGGTGCCGTCCGCGGCCACATCCCCATAGCGGTTCAGCAGGTTGGTGCGCGGGATCCGGACGTTGGTGAAATGCAGCCTGCCGTTGTCGATCCCGTTCAGGCCGCCCTTGATGCCGTCGTCCTCGCCGCCGATGCCTGGCAGGAACTCCTTGGTCGCGGGATCGCGGAGATCCACGTAGAAGGCGTGGACGCCGTGGTTCACTCCCTGCGTGATGAGCTGCGCAAACACGACGGCGCCGAGTCCGTCAGTGGCGGCGTTGCCGATGTAGTCCTTCCAGGCTGCCCGGAAGGGAGTGTGGATCACGAATTCCCCGGCGGCGGGATCGTAAGTGGCCGTCGTGGCGATGCTGGCCACATCGGACCCATGCCCGGTTTCGGTCATCGCAAAGCAGCCGGGAATGTCCAGGCTCATGATGCCCGGCAGCCACTTGGCTTGGTGCCCGGCGGTTCCCAGGTGCATCACGGCGGACCCGAACAGGCCCCACTGCACGCCTGCCTTGATCTGCAGCGAGGGGTCTGCCACCACCAGTTCCTCGAAGCCGGCGATGTTGCCGCCGTGGTCGTCCGAGCCGCCGAGGTGCTTCGGGAAGGCCCGGTGCACGGCCCCGTTGTCCACGAGGTACTGCAGCTGGCCAAACACGCGTGCCCGGTGCTCGGTGTGCGTCTGCCCTTCGATCTTGTGGAGTTCCGGACGGCCTGCCAAGTCGCGGGCCTGGATGCGGACGGCTGCCCACTTGCCCAACAGCTGCCGGCCGAGGGCCTCGGTGTCCACGGCCGCGGGCTGGCGTTCGGAGTGGGCGGCCGCCTTGGCCGTCGCTCCGGGGCGGGAGCCCTTGCGGGCGGGGCGGTCCACTACTTCGGTCATGTCATTGTCCTTCGTTGGTGCTGACAGGGTGTTTGGTGGTGTTCAGGGAAAGTTCGGGCGCGATGCCCACGCAGAGCCAGTCCGTGATTTGGCGTGCCATGGCGTCCTGGCCCGGCTTCCCGGCCGTGTCCGGTGTGCTCAGCCACTGCTCGCCGGCATTGCGCACCAGTCCAATGGCAGCCTTGGGCCAGTATCCGATCACGTTCTCCCGGCCTTCGCCCAGGTGCGAGCGCATGGGGCTTGCGATCATCCCGGCCACTGCATCGAAGAAGTGCCCCAGAGCTCCGGAGACGGCGCCGCTGCCGGGCGCTTCGGCCGGCTCCGCGGATGCGTGGCGGGTCACGAAGGTGTAGACGTTCGGGCTGGTGGCTGCCATCTGCAGATAGGCCGACACCATGGCGAGCAGTCCCTCCCGCGGTGTGTCGGCACTCTGGGCTGCTTCGTGGATGCGGCGCTGCATCTGGTCCAGCACCACCTCGCCAACAGCCTGCTGCAGGCCCGCTTTGTCGCCGAAGTAGCGGTAGAACACCGACTTCGAAGTGCCGGCGGCGGCAGCAATTTCCTCCATCGACGCGTCACTGCCAAGGGAGTGCACGGCACGCCTGGCCTGCTTGATCAGCTGCCGCCGGCGCTCCTCGCGGTGGGTCTGCCACCGTGAGGAACGGCCGTCCGAGGCGGGTGCCGAAGGAGGTTCTTCAAGGCCAGGTTCCGGGATGTTCACGATACCCAGCGTATCAGGTACGCTGGGTATCGGTAACCGCTTGCGACCAGAGGAGACACCCATGTCCAGTGACGGACAGTCCGCGCCCGCCCCTGCCGGCACGCCCAGCAACGCCGCCGCAGCCCCCGCCCCGCGCCGCGCGGTCATCGTGGGCGGCAACAGGATTCCCTTCGCCCGCGCTGGAGGGGCCTACGCCAAATCGTCCAACCAGGACATGCTGACAGCAGCCCTGGACGGCCTGATCGCGCGCTTTGGCCTGCAGGACGAGAGGCTGGGGGAGGTTGCTGCCGGCGCCGTGCTGAAGCACAGCAGGGACTTCAACCTGACCCGGGAAGCGGTCCTCGGCTCCGCCTTGTCCGCTGAGACGCCTGCCTATGACCTCCAGCAGGCCTGCGCCACCGGCCTGGAGACCCTGGTGGGACTGTCCAACAAGATCCGGCTTGGACAGATCGACTCCGCAGTGGCAGGCGGGGTGGATTCGGCGTCGGACGCTCCCGTGGTGGTGAGCGAAGGACTGCGCGACGTCATCCTGGACCTCAACCGGGCCCGGAAACTGCCGCAGCGCCTGCAGATCCTCAGCCGGCTCCGCCCCAAGGACCTTGCCCCGCTGGCACCCGGTACGGCCGAGCCGCGCACCGGCCTGTCCATGGGAGAGCACCAGGCACTGACCACCGCCCAGTGGAAGATCACCCGGGAAGCCCAGGACGAGCTGGCCCTCAACAGCCACCGCAACCTGGCGGCCGCCTACGAATCAGGTTTCTTCGACGACCTCATCACCCCGTACCGGGGCCTGTCCCGCGACGGGAACCTGCGCGCCGACACCTCGGCGGACAAGCTTGCGTCCCTGAAGCCCGTCTTCGGGAAGAACCTCGGCGTTGGAGCCACCATGACGGCAGGCAACTCCACCCCGCTGACAGACGGGGCCTCCACCGTCCTGCTCGCTTCGGATGAGTGGGCGGACGCACGCGACCTGCCCAAGCTCGCCGTCGTGGTGGATGCCGAAGCCGCGGCAGTCGACTTCGTGCACGGCAAGGACGGTTTGCTGATGGCACCGGTCTTTGCGGTGCCGCGGCTGCTCGCACGCCACGGCCTGACCCTCGCGGACTTCGACTTCATCGAAATCCACGAAGCGTTCGCAGCCACCGTCCTGAGCACGCTCGCCGCGTGGGAGGACGAGGACTTCGGCCGCACCCGCCTTGGACTCGACGGAGCCTTCGGCAAGGTGGACCGTGCCCGGCTGAACGTCAACGGGTCCTCGCTGGCCGCCGGCCACCCCTTCGCAGCCACCGGTGGACGCATCGTGGCCTCACTGGCCAAGCTGCTGCACGCCAAGGGCAGCAGCGAAGGCCGCCCGGCCCGTGGACTTGTCTCCGTGTGTGCTGCCGGCGGCCTGGGCGTCGTCGCCATCCTGGAATCGGCGTAGGGGGCGGCCATGGCGGACAAATACACCCAGTTGGTCAATCAGGGCGTGGGCAAGAGCGTGGCCAGGAAGCTCGGGCTGCCCCAGCCGGCAATCCTGCGCAGGTACCGGCCCGGCAGCCCGCTGGTTCCCGGACCTGTCGTCGTCCTCGGAGACTCGCCGGCGTCGGACAAACTGGCCGCCGAGCTGCTGTCATGGGAACTGGACATCCGCAGGCACGCGGTCCCGCGGGAAAAACTCGGAGCCATCATCCTGGTCCTGGACAATGTCCAGCGCCCGGAAGACCTTGGCAGGCCCGTCCTTGCGGCGGCGGCTTCCCTCCGTGACCTTGCCCCCGGGGCGCGGGTCCTCACCGTGTCCCGGCCGGCAGCCACGGCAGCAAGCCCGGCCATCGCCGCCGCCCGGCAGGGAATCGACGGACTGCTCCGTTCGCTGGCCAAGGAACTCCGCGCCGGAGCCACCGGCAACGGTATCCTCCTTGCCGACGATGTTGAGGCGACCAGTCCCAGCGCCCTCGGCGCCGTGCGCTTCTTCCTGTCCGGACGTTCGGCTTTCGTGGACGGCCAGTTCCTGACGGTCTCAGGACAGGGCGGCACCTTGCCGCCGCAGGCCGATACGCCCCTGGCGGGCAAGGTCGCCGTCGTGACCGGTGCGGCGCGGGGGATCGGCGCCGACATCGCGCGGACCCTGCACCGCGACGGCGCCACCCTGGTGGTGGTCGATCTGCCGTCCGCGGGCGACCACCTTGCGGCGGTGGCCAACGAGGTCAAGGGAACAGCCCTGCAGCTTGACATCACACGGGACGACGCCGGCCAGCGGATGATCGACCATGCGGTGCAGCGGCACGGCCGCCTGGACATCGTCATCCACAACGCGGGCATCACCCGGGACAAGCTGCTGGCCAACATGGACCCTGCACGGTGGGACTCTGTCATCAACATCAACATCGCCTCGCAGTTGCGGATCAACGAGGCACTTCTCGCCTCCAAACACTTCCGGTCCGCACCCCGTATCGTGTCGGTAGCGTCCACCAGCGGGATCGCCGGGAACCGGGGCCAGACCAACTATGCGGCCTCCAAGGGAGGGGTCATGGGAATGGTCAGGGCCACTGCCTCGCTGATGGCCGGCAACGGCGGCAGCATCAACGCCGTGGCGCCGGGGTTCATTGAAACCGAGATGACCTCCCGGATTCCCCTGGCGCTGCGGGAAACAGCCCGCCGCCTGAATTCCCTGAAGCAGGGCGGCCAACCGGTGGACGTCGCCGAAGCCATTGCCTTCCTTGCCAGTGACGCGGCCGCCGGGATCAACGGCGAAGTCCTGAGGGTATGCGGACAGAACCTGGTGGGGGCGTGATGGCAGCACGGCCGGTGGTCCTGGGGGAGATGCCGTCGCTTTCGAAGCTGTACGTCAACGCGGCAGCCCAGGCGGCCCGCCACCGGCTGCTGGGTTCGGGGAATGCGGCTGTCCTCCCGGAGGAGGGCCACCAGGTCCGCGGAGTAACGGTGGACGTGGCCAACCTCACCGCCTACCAGCACCTCTTGGGGGAAACGGCCAGCGACGTACTGCCCGCCGGTTTCGTCCACGCCCTGGCCTTTCCGCTGGCCATGAGCGTGATGAACCGGGACGACTTCCCGCTGCCGCTGCTGGGCATGATCCACCTGCGCAACAGGGTGGAGCAGCGCGTCCCGCTGGTGTTTACCCAACCGCTGGACATCACCGCCCACGTGGAAAACCTGCAGGGGCACCGCTCCGGGACCCAGGTGGATGTGGTGGCCGAAGTCCGGAAGTCGGGCACCGGCGCCGTGTGCTGGCGGGGCGTGTCCACCTACCTGGCGAAAGGCGTCTTCCTGCCGGGGATCGACAAACCGGCGGCCCACCCGGCCAGGGAGGAGTTCAGGGCACCCGACCCGACGGCGCTGTGGCAGCTGGGCGTTGATACCGGCCGCGCCTATGCCGCCGTGTCCGGTGACTTCAACCCCATCCACTTGAGCGTGCTGTCCGCCAAGGCCTTGGGGATGCGCAGGTCCATTGCACACGGCATGTACCTGGCCTCGAGGGCGCTCGCCGACGTCGGACCGTCGCGCGGAGATTCCTTCACCTGGGAGGTGGAGTTCGACGCGCCTGTCTTCCTGCCGTGCCGGGTGGCCCTGGACATCAGCACCGAACAGGAAACGTCCGGAGCGTGGAAGCGGTCGGACTTCGTGGCCTGGAATCCCCATTCCGGCAGGCGCCACTTCAAGGGTTCAGTCGCTTCGGCTGATGTGGACGCAGGGGCGCCTGGCCGGGAAGACCAGGTCCAGGCCACGCACGTCAGCCAGTAGGGCGCACGGCGCGCAGGATGCGGTGGAGGCTGAGCAGCAGGGATTCCGACGCCGGCACCTTGCCTTGCTTCTCCGGCTCACGGTCCGCGGTGGAGGTCATACAGGCCTCCACCGCCGACCTGGCAGCATCGAACCGTTCCTGGTAGCCCTTTTCGTCATCCTCGAAGTAGGAACCCAGCAGTTCGCCGGTGGCCGTGATGGCTTCCGACAGCGGGCCGCTGTCCTGGACCGGCACGGCATAGGGCACGTCGCTTTCCCAAATCACGTCGGACAGGACGTCCGTCATGTCCTGGATGTGGAAGGTCACCCGTTCCAGCTCGCGCAGGTTCCGGTAGTCCTTTTCCATGTCCCGCGGGTGGAGGCGCCGGCGGGGGTTGCCGCGACGACTGGCGTCCGCTTCGCTCACCAGGTGGCGCACGGACCGGGTCGCGGCCGCCAGTTCGTCCGAGCGGCGCGACCACTCCTCGTGTTCGGGCGGCCACTCTTCCCGGAGGGCCTTGCCCATGTCCGTCAGTTGCGTGCCCAGGGCGCGGCGCAGTTCGTCAAGGCTGGCCGCGGCGGCATTAAAGTGCAGCGGAGGAAAGATCAGGAAGTTCACGCCGATGCCGATGACCACTCCCACGCCCATCTGCAGGAGGTAGCCGAAGGAAAAGTCGTCGGGATCGCTGTTGCCCACCAGAAGGACCAGGAGGGCTGCTGTCGGGATCCAGTCCTTGCCCGACCCGATTCCGGGCAGCCCGCCCAGCAGGACGCCGATCCCCATGAAGAACGCCACCGTCAGCGGTGATGGGTCGGTGTACGCCACCAGCACGAAGGCCAGCCCGATCCCGACAGCCAGGCCGGCCAGTGCCTGGACCCCTTGGCGGACGGATCCGGCAACGTTGTGGTACATCGCCACGAGGGCGCCCAGCGGAGCGTAGTAGGGGTAGTTGGCGGCGGCCCCCGGCATCAGCGGCGCGATCAGGAAAGCCAGGCCGGCAGCGATGGCTGCCTTGGCCGCCAGCTGGAGCCGCTGGGCGGCGAAGGCTGCCGTCAGGCCCCCGACGGCGCGCTTCAGGATTTCGGTGCCCCGGCCCCATGTGACTTGCTTTGGCGCTCTCGGCATGCTCATCCGCCCAACCTTAGGGTGGTTTTCCCCCATCCCCAAAAGATGCTGGTCAGGGGCGTTGCCTTCATGACAGGGCTGCAGCCGACCTTCGGATTTCCGCTGCCAGCCGGTGTGCCCTGCCGGCCGTCCGCCCTTCTTCGGCACGGCGGGGTATGTAACCGAAGCCCAGTGAGTACGCCGGGTCCGCGAAACCCAGCGCCGCATTGGCGCCCTCATGGCCGAAGGCCCGGTGGCTGCCAAAGTTCCGTGACGGGTGGGGTTTCATGAAGACCACGGCGAAGGCGTTGTCCAGGCCGGAAGACCGGTCCAGGCCCCATACCTGTTCAGCGGACATCAGGCGGATGGTGTCCTCGGCCAGGAAAGCCGGGGCGTCGTCCACCCCCGTCGTTGCCGCTGCATAAAGACGCGCCAGGCCCATCGCCGATCCCACGCCCCCTGCCGCGGACATCCCGGAAGCCCGGACAGTCCTGATGTTCGGCAACTCCATGATCCCGCTGACGGGGGAGTTGGCGTTAAGGCCCTCCAGGCTGAGCGGGTCCAGCCACTGCTGGCCGTCGTCGTCGGCATACAGGACGTCGCGGTACCGGGGCTCCAGCGCGGCGGGCAGGCCGAGGAAGAAATCCACGCGGTGGGGCTGACGGATCCTTTGTTCGTACAGCTCCTGAAGGGTTGATCCGGACGTGCGGCGGCAGAGCTCTTCCATAATGATGCCGATGGTGAGGGCGTGGTAGCCGAACTGCCGGCCTGGCCGCCATAGGGGAGGACTCGCGGCGAGACGGGCAGCGGCAGCGGGGGTGGTGAACCCGTCCACCGGGAAGCCGCCTTCAATGCCCGGGACCCCCGCCTGGTGGGAGAGTGCTTCCCGCACCTTCAGCCTGTCCTTGCCGTGGGCGCCGAACTCAGGCCAGTAATGCGCCACTGGACGGTCAAGGTCGAGCGCGCCGTCCTGAACCAGCAGGGCGATGACCATGGCGGCAACACCCTTGGAGCAGGAGTAGGCCCCGGTGAGCGTGTCCGGCCCCATGTCCGGGCCGCCGGTCAGGTCCACCACAGGGGTCCCCTCGTGGACGGCCGCCAGCTGGGCGCTGTAGCCGGGGTCTGCGGAAAGGAAGGATTCGAAAAGTTTCAGGACGTTTTCGTAGCCGGGCGACACATGTCCGTGAAGAAGCTGCATGGCGCCCAGCTTAGCCGGAAATCGCTTTCCAGCCCTTAGCCGGCCCCGTGTCCGGCTGCCACTTCCTCGCCCTGCCTGACCGGCCCGGGCGGCGTTCCGTCTCCGAAGGGGCGGCCGCCAAGTTCCTCCCGCCCATGGGCGCTGAGCCAGCCGCCCAGGTCGGGACCGGCGGGAACGATGCCCGTGGGATTGATGTCCTCATGAACGATGTAATAGTGCTGCTTAATCTGCACGAAGTCCGTGGTGTCACCGAAGCCGGGTGTCTGGAACAGGTCCCGGGCGTAGCCCCAGAGCGCAGGCATTTCGCTGAGCTTTTGCCGGTTGCACTTGAAATGGCCGTGGTAGACGGCGTCGAACCGCGCCAAGGTGGTGAACAGGCGGACGTCGGCTTCGGTGATGGTGTCACCCACCAGGTACCGCTGCCGGGAGAGCCGCTCTTCCAGCCAGTCGAGGGCGGTCCACAGCCGCTGGTAGGCGGCGTCATAGGCTTCCTGCGATCCGGCGAAACCGCACCGGTATACGCCGTTGTTGACTTCGGTGAATACGCGTTTGTTCACGGTGTCGATCTCTTCGCGCAGGCGCCCGGGGTACAGGTCGGGCGCTCCGGGCCGGTGATACCTGGTCCACTCCGTGGAGAAATCGAGCGTGATTTGGGGAAAGTTGTTCGTGACCACGCCCCCGGTGGCCACGTCCACGATGGCGGGGACCGTGATGCCGCGGGGGTAGTTCGGGAATCGCTTGAAATAGGCCTCCTGCAGCCGCTCGATGCCCAGGACGGGGTCGCGGCCGTCGGGGTCCAGGTCGAAGGTCCATGACCGCGCGTCGTGGGTGGGCCCCGGCTGGCCCAGCGATATTGCCTCCTCCAGGCCCAGCAGCCGCCGGACAATGACCGTGCGGTTGGCCCACGGACAGGCGCGGGCAGCGATCAGCCGGTAACGACCGGCTTCAACGGGCCAGCCCGGCTCACCGTTGACGCCCGGCCTGCCGTCGCTGGTGATGCGGTCTTCGATGTAGTTGGTGTCGCGGGTAAATTCCTGGCCGCCGGTGACATAGGCACCGCGTGTGCTGTGCTCTGTTCCGCCGGCAGCCTGGGCGCTCTGGGTGTCGTGGCTCATGCCCCCAAGCCTATGCCCCGGCAGAGAGGACCGCTGCGACAGGCTGGATTGCCAGGGCCCAGGCGCCGCCCACGGCTGTCATGAAAAGGAAGATCCAGATGCCCGAGGGGACAGAGGTGGCCCTGTACAGGATGTAGGCGTCCGAGGTGGCGAGCCGGCTGCGCCGCCGGAAATGGACGTGGACCAGTTTGACCAGGTCCCTCACCGCACCGACGAGCAGTGCGAGGCCCAGAGCAACAGCAACGTGGCCAATGAACCCGCCGGGAACCAGCAGGAGCAGGGCCAGCGCCCCCGCAATCGCAGCGGCCGTGATCAGGTATCCTGCCGGATTTCGCAGGAACACCAACGTTGACGCCAGAGCCGCGGCACCGGCAGCAATGGACGCCGGTCCCCAGCCGTGGAATCCGCACAGGACAAACGCGGCCCCCACCACAGCAGGCACGGGGTAGCCCCAAAAACAGGACCACACCGTGGCGGCCTTGCTGCGGCTGTATGTGGTGGTGGTCCCCGAATGGTCCAGGCGAAGGTGGATCGCCGAGAGCCGTTGGCCGCTGGTGACGGCGGCGAAGGCATGGCCGAGCTCGTGGGCCGCGGTGGTCAACAGGCCGAAATACTTCCACGAACGCCGCGGCACCGACAGCGCAGCGGCCGCCACAATGGCCAGGATGAGCTCTACGGAAGTGACCGGGGGCGGTGCTGTGCGGCTGACCGCCGACAGCAACGTCTCCCACAGGCCGGCAGGGCTGCTCATCCGGACGTCCCGGGATTCGTCAGGTGATGGCTTTCCACGGCTGCAACGCTACCGGGCGAAACTGGGTGGTCCCTTAACGCCGGAAGGCACGCCCGTGGGCGTGCCTTCCGTTGTGGCCGGACCGGCAGCGGTCCGCGGACTGTGATCCGGAAATCAGCCTTCGCACTCAACGCAGTAGCTGTGGCCGTCCTTCTGCCGCGCTATCTGGGACCGGTGCCGGACCAGGAAGCAGGAGTAGCAGGTGAACTCGTCCTCTGCCTGGGGGATGACCTGCACCACGAGTTCCTCGGCAACGAACTCGCCGCCCGGAACGCCGGCGCTGTCAAGCCCGTCCGCCTCATCCAGCTCAAGGACCACGCTGCGTGCGTCGGGAGCATTGGCTGACTGGAGCTGCTCGAGCGAGTTGTCCTGCGACTCCTTGACGTCGGAGCGCAGTTCATCATAATCGGTTGCCAATTTAGGTGCTTCTCTTTTCTTTGGTTGGCCTGTCGCGTATGAAACGTACAGCATCAGGCAGGTATTCCCCAAGAGAGGGAGTATATTCGCTCCGCTCCTGGGTACTGGTACATCGGGACAGCCGCGGCTCCGGAAGCCGGAAAGCGGCTGCAAAAACCGTCCGGGGGCACCAACTCGACGCGTGCCCCCTCCGATCCAGAGGGGTGTCAGTGGAACAACGTACGGCGGAGTCCGGTGGTGCCGCGGTTGCGGCGGTGGGTGTGGGACCGGTCCTTGAAAAGTTCGACGGCGTCTCCCGGATTGCCGTGCTTCGCGGCGGCGGACTCGGGGACCTGATGTTCGCCATCCCGGCGATGGCGGCGCTGAAAGCCGCCTATCCGACGTCCACCCTGACGCTCCTGGGGACTCCGGTCCACCAGGCGCTGCTTGCCGCCGTCGAGAGCCCCGTGGACGAGGTGTGCGTGCTGCCGTATGCCGAAGGCGTCCGGCCCGGGACGGAAGATCCCGCGGACCTCGAAGCGTTCTTCACCAGCATGAGGGAACGCAGGTTCGACCTCGCCGTCCAGCTCCACGGGGGTGGCCGGTATTCCAATCCCTTCCTGCTCCGCCTCGGTGCACGCCATACAGTAGGAACCCGCACCCCCGATGCGGCCGGCCTCGAGCGCACAGTTCCTTATATCTACTATCAGCATGAGCCACTGCGCGCCCTGGAAGTGGCGGGGTTTGCCGGCGCTGCTCCCGTAGACCTGGAAGCCCGGCTTGCTCCCCGGGTGCGGGGCGGCCAGGACATGACCGCAAAAGACAGCAGCCCCATGGTGGTGATCCATCCCGGCGCAACGGATCCCCGGCGCCGCTGGCCGGCGGAACAGTTCGCCGAACTCGCAGCGGCGTGCGCGGCCGACGGCGGCCGCGTTGCCATCGTCGGTGATGCCGGCGAACAGCAACTGGCTGAACATATCGTGGCCCTGGCCTCATCCCCGGCGGTGCAGTCCGTGGCCGGAAAACTGGACATGGCGGGACTCGTGGCGCTGTTGGCCGGGGCGGCCGTCGTCGTGGGCAACGACAGCGGCCCCCGCCACCTCGCCCAGGCCCTGGGGATTCCAACGGTGGGCATCTTCTGGGTGGGGAATGTGATCAATGCGGGCGCACTGGCCAGGACCCTCCACCGGATCCACATGGCTTGGGTCACTGCCTGCCCCGTGTGCGGGATCGATGTGACCCAGGTGGGATGGACGGCGCCGCGGTGCGGGCACGACGAGTCCGCGGTGGCCGCTGTCCAGGTTCAGGACGTCCTTGAGGACGTCAGGAGCCTGCTCGCCACGACGCTCGGCCGGGAGGCGGCGTGACCGGGGCGGAGGAGGGCGTACGAGCGGGTGCGGACGGAAGGCCGGAACTGCTGGTCCTGCGGGCGCTTAAGCTCGGCGACCTCCTGGTCGCCGTCCCCGCGCTCAAGGCCATCCGCAGGCACTTCCCGGAGCACAGGCTGCGGTACGCGGCACAGGGGTGGTTGGCCGAGGCACTTGACCTGGTGGGAGGGTATGAGCTGCTGCCCACCCACGGACTTGATGAGCCGCTGGCCGTGGCGCCCGGGACAGTGGACGTGGCGATCAACCTGCACGGCAACGGTCCCGAGAGCGCGGGCCGGATCGAAGCCCTTCGGGCCCGGCGCTCCATCGGCTACCAGAGCCGCCACCGGAGCGGTCCCGGCTGGCGGGCCGAACTGCACGAGCGGGAACGCTGGACGCACCTGCTGGACTGGCACGGGATCGAGGCCGACCCCATGGACCTGCACCTGGACCGTCCGCGCGTACCCGGGGCTGCCCCCCGAGCTGCTGCGGTGCATGTCGGTGCGGCCTATGGAAGCCGGTTGTGGCCGGCAGAACGGTTCGCTGCCGTAGCCGCGCAACTGCACCGCGCCGGCCACCAGGTGGTCTTCACTGGAGGTGCGGCGGAAAAGGAGCGCGCCTCGGCAGTGGCACGGCTTGCAGGCCTTCCGGACGAAGCAGTCCTGGCCGGCCGGCTGGGCCTGGCCGAATTCGCCGCCACCATTGCAGAGGCCACAGTGGTGGTCACCGCCGACACAGGGGCCGCGCACTTGGCCTCTGCCTACGGCACGCCGTCCGTGGTGCTTTTCGGCCCGGCTCCGCCGGAAATCTGGGGCCCGCCGCCCGGTCCCCATATCGTGTTGACCCGTGCAGAACTGCGGCGGGGGGACACCTTCTCCGACCTGCCCGACCCCGCCCTGTTGGCGGTGGAGGTGGATGACGTCCTGGCGGCCGTGGACAGGCTCGGCGTGGCAGCAGCTTGAGCAAATATTGTGACTGTCCGCGGTGCCGCAGCACAGCAGAGATCCTAAAATGGAGCCATGGGCACCGAGATGGGCATTGCCTTGGTTTTTGCAGCAGCGTTTGTCTGGATGGCTACGACGCTGGTCATCCTGTCCGCCATCGACAGGCCCGAGCGCAAGGCCCGGCGCCAGGAACGGCGTGAAATCCGCGCGGATGACCGCCGGCGCCGGATCGAATACCGGCCGGTTGCTCCGGGAACACGCCCAGGACCACGCAGCAGGCACCCGCGGACCCGCAGGCTGCGTCCGCACTAGTCGCACGAAGGCCGAAATATTTCCCGCCGGGAACACCGCGAAGAAAATCTCATGAAGTTTATCCATCAAAAGGACTTAGGTGGACTTTTACCCCTACGATGGTCTGGCATCACTCTGACAACCATTCCGGGGGGAATTCATGAGCTATCCGCAATATCCGCACCAGCAACAGCAGCAGGCGTCTTACCAGCCCGGCGGCGAACCGCCCCTGTGGGCGCCCTACTACGGCGCCACCCTGCCCATCGCTGTCCGCCGGTTCTTCAAGAAGTACGCCACGTTCTCCGGCCGGGCCAGCCGGAGCGAATACTGGTGGTGGACGCTGGCCGCGTTCATTGTCAGTGTCGTCCTGAACATCATCATCCAGATGGGTGGCGCAGCCGGCGCCTCGGTATCCGCCAGCGGCACCGTGACGCCCGGTCCGGGGATCTTCGTAGGGGTCGCCTTGGCCCTCGTGTGGGCCCTGGCCACCATCGTGCCGTCCCTGGCGCTGCTAGTGCGCCGCCTGCATGACGTCAACATGAGCGGCTGGCTGGCACTGATCATCCTGGTGCCGTTCCTGGGCGCCCTTGCGCTGCTGGTTTTTGCCATCCTGCCGTCCAACCCGGCCGGGCAGCGCTACGACCAGCCCGCGGGTTACTGACCAGCCCGGCGTCAGCACAGAGGAGCCCGGCCAGTGCGGCCGGGCTCCTTTGCGTTTAAGGGAAGGCCGGCGCCACGCCCCGTTGGCTGACGGCCCAGGCGGCGGAGCGGGCTGTAGCACTGCGTCACAGAACCGGCTGCTGCCGGGTGGCCGGCTTTCGCCGGGGCGGGTAGTCCACACCGACTGTGACCAACTGCACAGCGCCGAAGCAGCATGGGGCAAAGCTGTTGACCGCAAAGGGACTTAAACGAAGGAAAGCCCCGGAAAATCACTGATTTTCCGGGGCTTTCCCATTGTGCGCGGAGGGGGACTTGAACCCCCACCCCCTTGCGAGGACTAGCACCTCAAGCTAGCGCGTCTGCCATTCCGCCACCCGCGCAGGTGGTATTCCGGAGCCGTCCACACCTTCCGGTGTTTCGCGCCTCTCCGAAGCAGCGAGAAAAACTCTAACACGACTTTCCGGGAACAACGAATCGGGCCGGATGGGTAGGCTGAGGGCAGCGGTTTCGCGCGCAAGCCAGTCATTCCCTATGAAGGAGCTTCCAATGCCTGACGTCCTGCCCGAGGATGAAGTTGTCCGGATCTGCCAGGAACTCATCCGCATCGACACGTCCAACTACGGGGACGGTTCAGGTCCGGGGGAGCGGGCGGCGGCAGAGTACGTTGCGGGCCTGATCAACGAGGTCGGGCTGGAGGCCGAGCTCTTCGAATCGGAGCCGGGGCGCGCCAACGTCGTCACCCGCATGGCCGGCGAAGACCCGTCCGCCAGCGCCCTCGTGGTCCACGGCCACCTTGATGTGGTTCCCGCACTCCGCGACCAGTGGACGGTGGACCCGTTCGGCGCTGAGCTGAAGGACGGGTTGATCTGGGGCCGGGGCGCCGTGGACATGAAGGACATGGACGCGATGATCCTTTCGGTGCTGCGCAGCTTCGCCAGGGAGGGCCGGAAGCCCAAGCGGGACATCATCTTCGCGTTCTTCGCCGATGAGGAGGCGGGCGGAAAATACGGTGCACGCTATGCCGTGGACAACCGCCCCGAACTCTTTGAAGGCGCCACGGAGGCCATCTCCGAAGTGGGTGGCTTCTCCGCCACCATCGGAGGCCAGCGCACCTATCTCCTGCAGACGGCTGAAAAGGGCATCTCCTGGCTCCGGCTCGTGGCGCACGGCCGGGCCGGACACGGCTCACAGATCAACACCGACAACGCCGTGACCCGCCTTGCCGCTGCTGTGACCCGCATCGGCGAATACAAATGGCCCATCGAACTGACGCCCACCACGCGGCAGTTCCTGGACGGCGTCACCGAGCTCACCGGCGTTGAGTTCGACGCCGACAATCCGGACCTCCTGCTCAACCAGCTGGGCACCGTGGCCCGTTTTGTCGGTGCCACTTTGCAGAACACCACCAATCCCACCCTCCTCAAGGGCGGCTACAAGCACAACGTCATCCCCGAGTCCGCAGAGGCCCTGGTGGACTGCCGGACCCTGCCCGGCCAGGAGCAGCAGGTCCTGGAGATCGTCCGTGAACTGGCCGGTAACGGCGTGGACGTCAGCTACGTCCACAACGACGTCTCGCTGGAGGTCCCCTTCGCCGGAAACCTCGTGGACTCCATGATCGATGCGCTCCACAAGGAGGATCCCGGTGCGAAGGTCCTGCCGTACACCCTCTCCGGCGGCACGGACAACAAGTCGCTGAGCCGCCTGGGCATCACCGGCTATGGATTTGCACCGCTGATGCTTCCGGACGACCTCGATTTCACCGGCATGTTCCATGGCGTGGACGAACGGGTCCCCGCCGAATCGCTGAGATTCGGTGCCCGCGTGCTGGACACCCTGCTCACCAACTACTGACGGGACCGCCATGACGCCGGAGGAAGTGCTCCCGGACGCGCTGCTGGAACGTCTCCGCGGCCGGGCAGCCGACTACGACCGGAAGAACGCCTTCTTCCACGAGGACCTGCAGGACCTGGCCGCCGCAGGCTACCTGAAGCTGTTCGTGCCAACGTCCGACGGCGGCCTGGGCCTTGGCCTCGCAGCGGCGGCGCACTGCCAACGCAGGCTGGCAACGGCTGCCCCGGCCACCGCCCTGGCCGTCAACATGCACCTTGTCTGGACCGGCGTCGCGCACGTCCTCCAGGCCCGGGGCGACACCTCACTGGCTTTCGTCCTTGCCGAGGCCGGGCAGGGCGAGGTCTTTGCGTTCGGAAACTCCGAAGCAGGCAACGACTCGGTGCTGTTCGATTCCCGTACGGTGGCTGTCCCGCTGCCCGGCGGCGGCTACTCCTTCACCGGCACCAAGATCTTCACCAGTCTCTCGCCGGCATGGACCCGGCTGGGCATCTTCGGCAAGGACCCGGGGGCGCGGGACGGGGCCGGGGAACTGGTCCACGGGTTTATCACCCGGGAAACCGGCGGCTACCGCATCCTCGACGACTGGGACACCCTGGGCATGCGGGCCAGCCAGTCCAACACCACGGTCCTGGAAGGGGCTGAGGTGCCGGCCAACCGGATCTTCCGGAAGCTGCCGGTAGGGCCCAATGCCGACCCGCTGATCTTCGCCATCTTTGCCTGCTTCGAAACGCTGCTCGCAGCCGTCTATACGGGGCTGGGGGAGAGGGCCCTCACCCTCGGCGTTGACCATGCGAAGCGGCGCACCTCGTTTAAGAACGGTGGCCGAAGCTACGCACAGGACCCGGACATCCGGTGGAAAGTCGCCGAGGCTGCCATGGCCATGGACAACCTGTACCCGCAGCTGGCCGCCGTCGCGGCCGACGTCGACGCCCTGACCGACCACGGACCGCTGTGGTTCCCCAAGCTCGTGGGGCTCAAAGTCAACGCCACCGAGACGGCCCGCCGCGTCGTGGACCTCGCCATCAGGGTCAGCGGGGGGTCGAGCTACTTCCGCGGATCTGAGCTGGAACGGCTCTACCGCGACGTTCTGGCCGGCATGTTCCACCCGTCGGATGACGAATCAGCCCACAACACGGTGGCAAACGCCTGGCTGGGACCGCTGGATAATTAGGCGGTCCGCCAGGCGGCGCTTCCTGGACGGTCCGCTGGACGGTGTTTCCTAGACGGTCCGCTGGACCTGCATCACCCGGCGGCGGAGCCAGAACCGCCGGCCACCGCCCAGGTACAGCTTGCTGCGCTCCAGCTCCCACTTGCCGTACTCGGAATGTTCCACTAGGCGGCGGCGCGCTTCAGGCAGGGATTCGTTGGGACTGACCGTCAGTACGAGGTATTCGTACTGCCTCAAATAATCCCGTTCCCGCTGGACCGAGCTGGTGAGAAATTGTTCCTTCATTGCTCTCCATTTTCGTCCTTTTCCGGCTAACGTGAAGTCATGAGCATCGATCCGCGTGTCGCGCTTTCGTCCCTGACCACCGCTTTGGAAGAACACCTTATAGCAGCATCGAACCGGCGCGGAGACGGTGACCCCTCCGTCGAGGCGGCTTTTTTCGCAGTGGCAGATGCGTTCGAAGTGTACGAGGACGCACTCTACGAGGCCTACAACGAAGTCACCCCGCTTCAGGTCTTTGATGATGAGGATGACGAGGACGAGGAAAGCGACGTGGACGACGACGAGGACCTGGAGATCGTCGAGGAATAGCTCCCGCGCAACGCCCCGGAAAGATCGGCGCCCATAGCCGTTACTGCCCCTGGAATTCCGCGGGCACGGGGCTACTGCGGGGCAGACACGTCCTCGAGGGCACGGGAGATTTCCGGCGGCAGCGGGTTCAGTTGCGCTTCGAGGGTTTCCTTCAGCTGGACGGGTGTCCTGGGGCCCACGACGGCGGTTGCCACACCGTGCTGCGACAGGACCCAGCTCAGGGACACATCCTGGGGCGTCCGGCCCAGGCCCTTGGCGGCCGTGCACACCGCTTCGACTGTCCGGGATGGCTTCTCCGCAAGATACGGCTCCACGGATGCCGCCCCGACACCCGCTGCCCCCCGCGAATCCGACGGAATGCCACCCCGGTACTTGCCCGTGAGGACACCGCGTCCCAGCGGTGCGCAGGCCATCAGGCCCAGGCCCGCGTCCTCGATGGACGGGATCAGCTCGGACTCGGGAGAACGGCGCACCAAGGAGTACTCGGCCTGGGAGGCCACCAACGGGAACCCGGCCAGCACCGCCGCCTTGGCCACCTGCCAGCCGCTGTAGTTGGACACCCCCGCGTAACGGGCACGTCCGCTGCGGACAGCGAACTCCATGGCGGACAGCGTCTCCTCCAGCGGAACATTCGGGTCCCAGGCCTCAGCGAACCAGATATCGACGTAGTCCGTCCCCAGGCGCGCAAGGCTGGCATCGAGACCGGTGAGCATCGCGTTGCGTGAGGTATCGACGCCGCGCCGGCCATCCGGCGTCGTCATGCCCGCCTTGGTGGAGATCGTCACGCCGGTCCTGGACACCACGTCGCCCAGGAGTGATCCGAGCAGCGCCTCGGAGCGCCCGTCCGCGTAGGACGCCGCAGTGTCGACGTGCCGGCCGCCGGCGGCGAGGAAGATCCGCAGCAGTTCCGAGGCATCCTGTTCGTCTGTTTCGGTGCCCCACGTCATGGTGCCAAGTGACAAGGCTGAAACCCGCAACCCACTGTTGCCGACGTAACGCTGCTGCATAGCAGCTAGCTTACGGGCAGAACCACCCTGGCCCATGCCGTAGGGTCTTAGCGTGAACTGGTTTGAAGCGGCCCTGCTGGGCCTTGTGCAGGGACTGACCGAATTTCTACCGATTTCATCAAGTGCGCACCTGCGGATCGTGGGGCAATTCCTCCCCAATGCCGACGACCCCGGTGCCGCCTTCACCGCCATCACCCAGCTGGGTACGGAAACCGCTGTGCTTGTCTACTTCTGGCGGGACATCGTCAGGATCATCAAGGCGTGGGCAGGGTCCCTCACCGGCAAGGTATCGCGGCAGGACCCGGACGCCAGGATGGGCTGGCTGGTGATCCTTGGCAGCCTCCCCATCATCGTCCTGGGCCTGCTGTTCCAGGACCAGATCGAATCGGTGCTGCGGAGCATGTGGATCGTGGCCACCATGCTGATTGTCTTCGGCCTGATCCTGGCCGTCGCCGACGCCGTGGGGAAGCAGCAGCGGGACCTCACACAGCTCACCTACAAGCACGGCATCCTGTACGGCCTCGCCCAGGCCATGGCCCTGATTCCCGGCGTTTCCCGCTCCGGCGGCACCATCACCGCAGGCCTGCTCATGGGGTACACCCGTGAAGCCGCAGCCCGGTACTCCTTCCTGCTGGCCATCCCCGCCGTGTTCGGCAGCGGCCTCTACCAGCTCTACAAGGTGGTGTCCAAGGACGGGATCTCCGGCCCTTACGGGCTGCCGGAGACCGCCCTGGCCACCGTCATCGCCTTCGTGGTGGGCTACGTCATCATCGGCTGGTTCCTGAAGTTTGTGTCCACCCGCAGCTACCGGCTGTTTGTCTGGTACCGGATTCTCCTGGGACTGGCGCTGTACCTGCTTCTCGGTTTCGGCGTCATCAGCGCCTAGCACTAGGCTTGGTCTGTGAAATCCTGGACTTCCCGCCCCGTTCCAAACCTGCCCGGCACCATGCCTGCCATCCGCTTGTTCGATACCGCAGCAGGCCGCGAGGTGGTGCTGGAGTCCGGCCCCCGGGCGTCAATGTACGTCTGCGGCATCACACCGTATGACGCCACCCACATGGGCCACGCTGCCAGTTACGTCGCCTTCGACCTGCTCAACCGCGCCTGGCGGGATGCAGGCCAGGACGTCTCCTACGTGCAGAACGTCACTGACGTGGATGACCCGCTCCTGGAACGCGCCACCGCCACCAACGTCGACTGGCAGGAACTGGCCCAAAGCCAGATCGAACTGTTCCAGACCGACATGGAGGCACTCAACGTCCTGTCTCCGGACCACTACGTCGGTGCCGTGGAATCGATAGACCTCATCGTTCCGGAGGTGGAACGGCTCGTCAGCCAGGGCCTGGCCTACCGCGTGCCGGGTACCAACGGCGAACCGGACGGAGACGTCTACTACGACGTCGAAGCGGCGGGGAAGCAGTCAGTTGCCCCGGACGCGTGGAGCCTGGGCTCCATCTCCGGACTGTCCGAGAGCGAAATGCTTGAGCTGTTCGCCGAACGCGGCGGCGATCCCGGCCGTGCCGGCAAGCGGCAGGCCCTCGATCCGCTGCTCTGGCGCGTGGCGCGGGACGGCGAGCCGCACTGGCCCGGCGGCAGCCTCGGCGACGGCAGGCCGGGCTGGCACATCGAGTGCACCGTGATCGCACAGAAGTACCTGCCCGCTCCCTTCACGGTCCAGGGCGGCGGCTCCGACCTGATCTTCCCCCACCATGAGATGGGCGCCGGCCACGCGTATTCCCTGGCCGGCGTGCCCCTCGCCAAGCATTATGCCCACGCCGGCATGGTGGGTCTGGATGGCGAGAAGATGAGCAAATCCAAGGGCAACCTGGTGCTGGTGTCCAGGCTCCGTGCCGCGGGGGAGGACCCCGCCGCCATCCGCTTGGCCATCCTGGCCCACCACTACCGGTCCGACTGGTCCTGGACGGACGAAGGGTTCGCCGCCGCGAAAGCGGACCTGGCCTCTTGGCGCCGGGCGCTCGATCATGCCCCCGAAAGTTCGGCAGCGCCGCTGCTCGACGAGATGCGGGCAGCGCTGGCCGCCGACCTGGATGCCCCCGCAGCGGTCGCTGCCGTCTCCCGGTGGGCGCGCCGTGCGAACGACGGCGGCACGCCGGCAAGTGCCGCAGACCAGGCCCTGGTGCGGGACGCCGTCGACGCCCTGCTGGGTATCCGGCTTTAGTCCAGGCGCCGCCCGTCTGCGGCGTACGTGCAGTCCTTAACGGAGCAGGGGCCAGGCCGGGAATGACCCGGCCTGGCCCCTGCTCTTTCTTCAAGACATCAGGCCCGCAGCTGGTCAGGGCCTGTCCTGGCCGCGGCGCTTGAGGTAACGCTCGAACTCGCGGGCTATCGATTCCCCGGTGGCCTCCGGAAGGTCCGCCGTATCTTTGGCCTCCTCCAGTTGCCGCACATACGCAGCAATTTCCGGGTCTTCAGTGGCGAGCTCATCAACCCCGCGCTCCCATGCATCCGCTTCCTCCGCCAGTTCATGCGTGTCCAGCGGAACCTGCAGCAGTTCCTCAATGCGGTGCAGGAGCGCCAGCTGGGCCTTGGGGGACGGGGCCTGTGCGACGTAATGCGGTACGGCGGCCCACAGCGAAACCGTGGGAAGGCCGGCCAGGAGCGCCACCTCTGAAAGGACTCCCACAATCCCTACCGGCCCCTCATACTGTGAGGCCTCGAGGTTCATGCGCTCCCGCAACGGGGCATCGTCCGATGAGGTGCTCACGGGAATGGGGCGGCTGTGCGGCACATCGGCCAGCAGGGCGCCCACCAGGATCACGTAGTCCACGTTCAGTGCCTCGGCGTGGACCAGCAGTTCGGCCGTGTAGGCACGCCATTTATAGGACGGCTCGGTTCCCTGGACGAAGATCACGTCCACGTTGGAGTTGGGGGCGCTGGCTTTGTAGATGCGCGTGGAAGGCCACTTGATCTTCCGTTCTCCCGCGGCATTCCTGCGCACCGTGGGACGGGTGAACTGGAAGTCGTAATACTCGTCGGCATCAATGGATGCCACCTTCTTGCCGCCCCAGAGCTTATTCAGGTAGCGCAGCGAATCGCTGGCGGCTTCCCCGGCATCGTTCCAGCCTTCAAAGGCGGCAAGCATCACCGTCACGCGCTGTCCACCGGCCACTGGCTGCAGGAACCGCTCCCGTTCGGGCCCGGCACCTGTGTCGGCGGTGTCTCCCTCGAAGCTATTCATTCCATCACCCTACGTCCAAGGAGCACGCGCGTGCAGTGAATGAAGCGCCGGAAAAGCCGCAGTGCCCGCGCTGAAGGGCGGGCTGCGGCCAGTATTCGCCAAGGGCGTAGCCCACAGGGACCGTCCAGCAAGTCCCCGTAAACTGGTCAGCATGCGACTTCCAGGCACTGAAACTCCGCTCAAAGCCGTCCTGTGGGACATGGACGGCACCATCGTGGATACAGAGCCGTACTGGATTGCCGCCGAACACGCCCTCGTCGAAGCGCACGGCGGAACCTGGTCCCATGAGCAGGCCATGCAGCTGGTGGGACAATCCCTGACTTTCTCGGCCGGTCTCCTGCAGAAGGCCGGAGTCGCCATGGAAATCCGCGAGATCATCGACACCCTGACCAGCCAGGTGATCAGCAGCGTCCGGCAGCAGGTGCCGTGGCGCCCCGGTGCCCGGGAGCTGCTCGAGGACCTGCACCAGTCCGGTGTTCGCTGCGCACTGGTGACCATGTCCGAAGGTCCGCTGGCCCGGCAGGTGGTGGACAGCCTTCCCCGGCAGTATTTCGAATTCCTGGTCACCGGTGACACTGTCAGCCGCGGAAAACCGCACCCGGAAGCGTACCTGACAGCAGTGGAACGGCTGCGCGAAACCGATCCGCACCTGCACCTGGGCCATTGCGTGGCGCTGGAGGACTCGGCGCCGGGCGTTGCTGCAGCGGTCGCCTCCGGTGTTGCCACAGTGGCCATCCCGCACATTGTGCCGCTGCCCGAGCACTCCCACTACACCCTGTGGGACACACTGGAAGGACGAACCCGGGAAGACCTCGAGCAACTCCTCACGGAGGCGGGCAACCATGGTCCTGCCGGTGAGCCCGCATCCGCAGCCGGGAACACGCCGTGACCGCCCCGGCCCCCGGCGAGCCGGGCATGCGCGAACCTGCCGCCGGCGGGTCCGCCAGGGCAGCCCGCCGTGAAGGCATCCCCCTGGGCAGGATCGCCGGGGTTCCGATCATCCTCGCCTACTCCTGGTTCATCATTGCCGCGTTCACGGTCATCGTCTACGGTCCGGTGCTGCACCGGAACAACCCGGCCTTGGGAACCAGCGCCTACATCGTGGCTTTCGCCTATGCAGTCCTGCTCCTTATCTCGGTACTGGTGCACGAACTCGCCCATGCCCTCACCGCGAAAATCTACGGATGGCCCACGCAGAAAATCGTCCTGAACCTCTGGGGCGGCCATACGCAGTTCGAAAGCTTCACCGCTTCCCCTGGGCGTTCAGTCCTCGTTGCCCTGGCAGGTCCGGCCGCAAACTTCATCCTCGCCGCCGGTGCGTGGCTTGTCCTGAACTCTGTCCCCATGGGCAGCGTCGCCGAAATCCTGACCAACATCTTCATGTGGGCCAACTTCCTCATCGGCGTCTTCAATGTCCTCCCCGGGCTCCCGCTCGACGGGGGACGGCTGGTGGAGTCGGCCGTGTGGAAGGCCACCGGAAGCCAGGCCAAGGGAACGGTGGCTGCCGGGTGGGCGGGCCGCATCATCGTCATCGCGCTGGTTGCCTGGTTCATCCTCCGGCCCCTCCTGCTGGGCAGCGACCCGGACTTCACGCTGGTGATGATCACCGTCCTGGTGTGCGGATTCCTCTGGATGGGAGCCTCCGCGTCCATCCAGCAGGGCACCCTCCGAGCCAGGCTGCCGCTGGTCAGTGCTGCGGCGCTCTCCACGCCCGCAGTCGGAGTGCCTGCCACGGCAACAGTCCTTGACATCCTGCACCACCCCCGCCCTGGCAATGCCGCGGTGGTGGTCTGCGGCCAGGACGGCAGGCCGCAGGGCGTTGTGGACGGGGCGGCCATGGCTGCCGTGCCCGGCGCGGCCGCCGGGACGACCCCTGTCACGGCGGTGTCCTTCGCGCTGGCTCCCGGCGCCTACGTCCCCGAATGGTCCAAGGGGCAGGAACTCATCCAGTTCCTGGCCCAGCTGGAAGGGAAGCACTACGCCGTCGTGGACCACAACGGCCGTGTCACCGGGCTCCTGTCCCAGGACGCCGTGCTCGCCGCCATCACCGGCAGGAACCGGTAGAGTTACCTGCCGGTGTGCATTGCCGCCGCGCAATCAGGTGGCGGGCAGCGGGCAGCCAGGCGCCGGCACCAGAGGTTTACAGGAGCGAGGAACATCATGAGCAGCGAAACCGCCGTTAACGACGCCGCAGCAGCCGGGGCCGGCAGCGCCACCGGCGGGACCCAGCCCGTGGGAGCCGCGCGCCGCCGCGGACCCTTCCGCGAGGGCGAGCGTGTCCAGCTGACGGATGAACGCGGCCGGATGAATACGGTCATGCTGGAGCGCGGCGGAGCCTTCCACACCCACCGCGGCTTCCTGAACCATGACGACATCATCGGCAAGCTGGACGGATCTGTGGTGGTGAACAACGTGGGGCAGCAATACCAGACCCTGCGCCCCCTCCTGTCCGACTTCGTCCTGTCCATGCCGCGGGGCGCCGCCGTCGTCTACCCCAAGGATGCAGGGCAGATCGTCACCATGGCGGACATCTTCCCCGGCGCGCGCGTCGTGGAAGCAGGCGTGGGATCCGGCGCCCTGTCCATCTCGCTGCTGCGTGCCGTCGGTGACCAGGGCTACCTGCATTCCTTTGAGCGGCGCCAGGAATTCGCGGACATTGCCCGCGGCAACGTTGAGACAATTTTCGGCGGTCCGCACCCGGCGTGGCAGATCTCGCTGGGCGACTTCCAGGAGGAAGTGGTCAAGGCCGAGGCGCCCGGGTCCGTGGACAGGGTGGTCCTGGACATGCTGGCCCCGTGGGAATGCCTCGACGCCGTCGCCACCGTGCTCGCCCCTGGCGGCGTCTGGATCAACTACGTTGCCACTGTCACGCAGCTCTCCCGGACGGCCGAGGCCATCCGGGCAGACGGCCGCTTTACGGAACCTGATGCCTGGGAGTCCATGGTCCGCGGCTGGCACCTTGAAGGCCTGGCCGTACGGCCGGACCACCGCATGGTGGCCCATACCGGTTTCCTGCTGGTGACACGCCGGCTGGCAGACGGAGTCACCGGAATTTCGGTCAAGCGCCGGCCCTCCAAGACCGAGTTCAACGAAGAGGACGTCAACGCCTGGACACCGGGTGCGGTGGGTGAACGCGCGGTTTCCGACAAGAAACTCCGCCGCGCAGCGCGTGATGCGATGGCCGGAACCAACGTCAGGGACGCTCCCGAGGTCACGAACTAGTCCACATTTCGGGAGTCTCCATCCCTTGCCGCCTTCTTGGGACTAATGTCTTAAGGGAAGAGCAGGAAGGGGCTGATGCATCATGGAGACACCGAACCAGGACTCCGGACGTACACCGGCAGAGCAGTCTGCCGCCAATGACCTCTCGGTTGCGGACCGCCAGGTCAACATCCTCCGGGACAAGCTCAGGCATATCGACCGCCAGTTGGCTGCAGCCACGCAGAACAACACCAAGCTGGTCAGCATGCTTGAAACCGCGAAGGCGGAGATCCTCCGCCTGAAGAATGCGCTCGACCAGGAGGGGCAGCCGCCCTACAGCTTCGGCACCATTCTGCAGCTGAACCCCCGGCGGCAGCCGGGCCCCGGCAGCAGCGGGCAGGCCGCCACCGAGGAATCGGCGGACATCTTCAATGCGGGCCGGAAGATGCGCGTGGGGCTCAGCCCGCTGGTCAACATCAACCAGCTGGCCGTCGGCCAGGAAGTCCTGCTGAACGAGGCGCTGCTCATCGTGGCCGGCCTCGGGTACGAACGTGCCGGCGAACTTGCCACGCTCAAGGAGATGCTCGGCACGGACCGTGCACTCGTCGTCGGACGCGCCGACGAAGAACGCGTGGTCCGTCTTTCCGGCGCCCTGCTGGCTGAGAAGCTCCGGGTGGGCGATGCCCTGTCGGTGGATTCACGCACCGGATATGCCCTTGAGAAGGTGCCGCGCTCCGAGGTGGAAAACCTGGTCCTGGAGGAAGTCCCGGACATCACCTATGAGGACATCGGCGGGCTCGGACCGCAGATCGAGCAGATCCGCGACGCCGTCGAACTGCCGTTCCTGCACCCGGACCTTTACCGCGAACACGGCCTCAAGGCGCCCAAGGGCATCCTGCTTTACGGCCCGCCCGGCTGCGGCAAGACCCTGATCGCCAAGGCCGTGGCCAATTCACTGGCAGCCCGCGCAGCCGAACGCTCCGGCAACGTGGACCTCAAGAGCTACTTCCTCAACATCAAGGGACCGGAACTGCTCGACAAGTACGTGGGCGAAACTGAGCGCCACATCCGCCTCATTTTCTCGCGGGCACGCGAGAAGGCGTCGGACGGCAGCCCCGTAGTGGTCTTCTTCGACGAAATGGACTCACTGTTCCGCACCCGCGGCACCGGAATCTCCTCCGACGTCGAAACGACCATCGTTCCGCAGCTACTCAGCGAGATCGACGGCGTCGAGCGGCTGGACAACGTCATCGTCATTGGTGCGTCCAACCGCGAGGATATGATCGACCCCGCCATCCTGCGGCCCGGCCGGCTGGACGTCAAGGTGAAGATCCAGCGCCCCGACGCCGAAGCAGCGGCGGACATCTTCAACAAGTACATCACCACCGACCTGCCCTTCCACGAGGCCGATCTCGCCGAGCACAGCGGCGACATCCAGGCCACCGTGGATGCCATGGTCCAGCGGACCGTGGAGGCTATGTACTCCACTGACAAGTCCAATGAGTTCCTTGAGGTGACGTATGCCAACGGTGACACCGAGATGCTGTACTTCAAGGATTTCAACTCCGGAGCCGTGGTCCAGAACGTGGTGGACCGGGCCAAGAAGTACGCCATCAAGGACCTGCTGACCACGCACCAGAAGGGGCTTCGGATCGAACACCTGCTGCGTGCCGTGGTGGACGAATTCCGCGAGCACGAGGATATGCCGAACACCACCAACCCGGACGACTGGGCCAGGATCTCCGGCAAGAAGGGTGAACGGATCACGTACATCCGCACCATCGTGCAGGGCAAGGCGGGCCAGGAACCCGGCAAGTCCATCGAAACCATGCCCACCACCGGACAGTATCTGTGACGGCTGCACCGGAGCCCGTCGCCGGGGGCGCACTCCCCGCCGGCGGGGCCATGCGGGTCATGGGGGCGGAAACCGAGTACGGCATCCACGCGCCGTCCGCACCCACGGCCAACGCCACCATGATGAGTGCCCGCGTTGTCCAGGCGTACGCCCAGGTGACCAGGCAGCGGGCGGCCGGGGGAGCGGAAACCCGTTGGGACTACACGGACGAGGAACCCCTGCACGACGCCCGCGGCTGGACCGTGGACAGGGGCGCCGCCCACCCCAGCCAGCTCACTGACCAGCCTCCGGTGCTCGACGCCGAGGCCGTTGCCCTGGCGTATGGCCGGGAGGAACTGGAACTGGACGGCCAGGACGAATCGGGGACCCTCCTGATGAACATGGTCCTGGGCAACGGCGCACGGCTGTACGTGGACCACGCGCACCCCGAGTACTCCAGCCCCGAGGTGACCAACCCGCGCGATGCCGTTATCTGGGACGCCGCGGGCGACCTCGTGGGGTTGGCGGCCGTGCGCAGGCTGTCTGCCGACCCCGACCTGCCGCCGGTGAACCTGTACAAGAACAACACGGACAACAAGTCGGTGTCCTACGGTTCACACGAGAACTACCTGATGCCCCGGTCCGTGCCATTCGGGGACATCGTCCGCGGACTCACGCCCTTCTTCGTCAGCCGCCAGGTGGTCTGCGGGGCTGGGCGGCTGGGACTGGGCCAGGACAGTTCCACCGCCGGCTACCAGATCAGTCAGCGGGCGGACTTCTTCGAGGCCGAGGTGGGGCTGGAAACCACTATCCGCCGGCCCATCATCAACACCCGGGACGAGCCGCACGCCACGGCCGACAAGTACCGCCGCCTGCACGTCATCATCGGCGACGCCAACCTGAGCGAGGTATCCAACTACCTCAAGTTCGGGACCACGGCCATGGTGCTGAGCCTCATCGAGGCCGGCCTGGCACCCAAAGTCGAAGTCTTCGAGCCGGTGAAGGCCCTGCAGGACATCAGCCATGACACGTCATTGAAGGCCACGGTCCGGCTGCTCGACGGACGCCGCGTGACCGCCCTGGACCTGCAGTGGATGTACCACGAGGCCGCCGCCAAGCTGGCCCAGGACACGGGGGTCGGCGACGCCGTGGATGGTGACGGGCACACCCACGACGTCCTTGAGCGCTGGGCCGAGGTCCTCACCCAACTCGACAGCGACCGTGCCGCTGCCAAGTCGTCCGTTGAATGGCTCGCCAAACTGTCACTCCTGGAGGGATACCGGCAGCGCGACGGGCTCGGCTGGGACGATGCCCGGCTGGGCCTGGTGGACCTCCAGTGGGCCGACATCCGTCCCGAGAAGGGCCTTTACTACCGGCTGCTGGCCCGGAACCGGATGCGCCGGGTGGTGGACGACCGCACCATTGCGGCCGCCGTCGGCGAGCCCCCGGCTGATACGCGGGCGTACTTCCGGGGGAAGTGCATCAGCAGCTTCGGCAAGGACGTCGTCGGCGCCAGCTGGGACTCGGTCATCTTCGATGTGCCCGGGTATGGCCGGCTCCAGCGCGTGCCGACCCGGGAGCCGCTCCGGGGAACAAAAGCCCTGACGGGAGGCCTGTTCGAGCGCTATCGGGAGGCCGGGCAGTTCCTCGGCGAGCTGCTGGGACACAACACCGCTCCGCCTGCGGCGTAAACCGCCCGGGACGCTCCCGGCCGTGGCAGGATGGGCTTATATTGGTGGACCACCGGATCCACCGGCACCAAGGGAAGGAACAGCAATGGCAGGCCAGGAGCACCAGCAGCCGCAGTCACGCGACAGCCAGGTCGACGAAGACATTCCCGAGGCACCCCCGGCGCCCCCGGAGGCACAGGCGTCCGCAGCCACTGAAGGCGTGGACGACCTGCTGGACGAAATCGACGGCGTCCTCGAATCGAACGCCGAGGAATTCGTGCGGGCTTTCGTGCAAAAGGGCGGTCAGTAACCCGGGGACCGGAGGGTGGCGGAAGCCGCGGACGGCCGGGAACTGTACCGACGTTGATCACCACGTTTTAGGAGTGCATGAGTGCAGGAAACAACCGCCAACCAGGTAGCCGCAAACGCCACCTCATCCTTTACCGAGCACCTGCAGCGGGACAGGCCTGAGCTCCTGCCGTTCAACCGGTCGGGCCAGGGCAGCGCCACGTCCGCGGCCCCGCTGCAGGTTCCGCACGCCACGACGATCGTGGCCATGGCCTACGACGGCGGTGTGCTGATGGCGGGGGACCGCCGCGCCACCATGGGCAACGTCATCGCCAGCAGGCACATCGAAAAGGTCTTCCCGGCGGACCGGTACTCAGTACTCGGCATTGCGGGAACCGCCGGAATCGCCATCGACCTGACGCGGCTGTTCCAGGTGGAGCTCGAGCACTACGAAAAGATCGAAGGCACCCTCCTCAGCCTTGAAGGCAAGGCGAACCGGCTCGGAGCGATGATCCGCGGCAATCTTCCACTTGCACTGCAGGGCCTGGCGGTGGTGCCCCTGTTTGCCGGCTACGACACCAGTGCCGGTGTTGGCAGGCTGTTCTCCTACGACGTCACCGGCGGCCGGTACGAGGAACACGAACACCACACGGTGGGCTCGGGTTCCGTCTTTGCCCGCGGCGCCCTGAAGAAACTCTGGCGGCCCAACCTCACGGCGGCCGAGGCCGTCTCGGTCGCGGTCGAAGCACTCTACGACGCCGCCGACGACGACTCCGCCACCGGCGGCCCGGACACCGTGCGCCGGCTCTGGCCCGTGGTGTATGCCGTGGACAGCAGCGGCGCGAGGCGGGTGCCGGAGGAAGAGCTTGCTGCCGCATCGCGGCAGGTCATCGAAGCCCGCACCATCGCCGGACGGGAGGCCTGAGATGACACAGCAGTTCTACGTATCCCCGGAACAACTGATGAAGGACCGTGCCGACTTCGCACGGAAGGGCATCGCACGCGGACGGTCCGTGGTGGTGATCAGTTGCGAGGACGGCATCGCCCTGGTGGCCGAGAACCCCTCCCCGTCACTGCACAAAATCGGTGAGATCTACGACAAAATCGCCTTTGCGGCCGTCGGCAAGTACAACGAATTCGAAAGCCTCCGGCAGGCAGGGGTGCGCTACGCCGATGTCCGCGGCTACTCCTACGACCGCGAGGACGTCACCGCCCGCGGGCTGGCGAGTGTCTACGCGCAAAGCCTCGGCGCCGTGTTCACGGCGGAGCAAAAGCCCTTTGAAGTGGAACTGGCTGTGGCCGAGGTCGGATCCACACAGGCCGAAGACCACCTCTACCGCCTCACGTTCGACGGGTCGATTGCCGACGAGCACAGCTTCGTGGTCATGGGCGGCCAGGCGGAACGGGTCTCCGCGGCCATTGACCAGGGCTGGCGGGCGTCCCTCGGGTTCCCCGAGGCCGTGCGGCTCGCACTGAACGGCCTCGCCCCGGCGCCCGATGGCGAAGAGCAGACCAAACCGCTCCCGGCACGGGCACTCGAAATTGCGGTCCTGTACCGGCACTCGGAGGAAACCCGCGGCACGCGCCGCGCGTTCCACAGGCTTAACGACGCAGACATCACTGCACTGCTGGCCTAGGAGGACAGATGGACAAGAGAATCTTCGGTATCGAAACCGAGTTCGGCATCTCCTATTCAAGCCCTGATTCGAGGCCTCTTGCTCCGGAGGAGGTGGCCCGCTACCTCTTCCGCAAGGTCGTCAGCTGGGGCCGGTCCTCCAACGTGTTCCTCACCAACGGCTCACGGCTGTACCTCGACGTCGGATCCCATCCGGAGTACGCCACGGCAGAGTGCGACGACCTGGCTCAGCTGATCGCCCATGACCGGGCAGGTGAGCTGATCCTGGACGACCTCGTCGACGAAGCCCAGGCCCGCCTTGCGGCGGAGGGCTTCAACGGAACCGTGTACCTGTTCAAGAACAACACGGATTCGGCCGGCAACTCCTACGGCAGCCACGAGAACTACCTGATTCCGCGCCGGGGTGAGTTTTCCCGCCTCGCCGAAATCCTGATTCCCTTCCTGGTCACGCGCCAGCTCATCGCCGGCGCCGGCAAGATCCTGAAGACACCGCACGGGGCAACCTACGCCTTCTCGCAACGCGCCGACCACATCTGGGAAGGCGTTTCCTCGGCGACCACGCGGTCCCGGCCCATCATCAACACCCGTGACGAACCACACGCAGACGCCGAGTTCTACCGGCGGCTCCACGTCATCGTGGGCGATTCGAACATGTCCGAGACCACCGCCCTGATGAAGGTCGGCACCGTGGACCTTGTCCTTCGCATGATTGAGGCCGGCGTCATCATGCGGGACATGCGGATGGAGAATCCCGTCCGCAGCATCCGGGAAATTTCGCACGACCTTAGCGGCCGGGCCCTGGTCCGGCTCGCCAACGGGCGCCAGCTGACTGCACTGGAAATCCAGCAGGAGTACCTGACCAAGGTCACCGCGTTTGTCCAGGAAAACGGCGCCCACAACCCGCACGTGCCGCTCATCCTCGACCTGTGGGCGCGCACCCTGAAGGCCATCGAAAGCGGCGACTCCCGCGGCATCGACACCGAAATCGACTGGGCCATCAAGAAGAAACTGATGGACAACTACCGTGAACGCCACAACCTCGGGCTCGACGCGCCCCGGATCGCCCAGCTGGACCTGACGTACCACGACATCTCCAGGAGCCGCGGCCTGTATTACCTGCTGCAGTCACGGGGGGCTGTCCGGCGCGTGGTGGAGGACACCGTGATCAAGGACGCCGTGGATGCCCCGCCGCAGACCACCCGCGCCAAGCTCCGGGGCGACTTTGTCCGCAGGGCGCAGGAACTGGGCCGTGACTACACGGTGGACTGGGTGCACTTGAAGCTCAACGACCGGGCCCACCAGACCATCCTGTGCAAGGATCCGTTCCGGAGCGTCGACGACCGGGTGGACGCTTTGCTGGACTCTATGGGCTGACTCCCAGAATCAGGGGCTATTCTGGACAAGGCCCTTTTTGGGGGCCCGCAGCGCTGCTGTCCGCTGCCATGCGGAGCACCGCGTCCACCCTGCCCCGACGAAAGTTCATTTTACGTGCGCCGACTACTAGCAATCCTTCTCCCCGGTCTGCTGCTGCTTACCGCCTGCGGAGGCACCACCGCAGAGCCGGAACCCACCAGCCAGTCCGCTGGCGAGACTGCCAAGTTCGACTCCCTCAAACTGACGGACAACGGGGACAAGAAGGCCCCCGGCCTGGACTTCCCCAAGCCCTTGGAAGTGGCTGAACCGACCATCAAGGTGGTCAACGAGGGCAGCGGTGATGCCGTCAAGGCAAACCAGATCGCCAACATCTCCGTCCTGGCCGTCAGCGGTGCCGACGGTTCCACCCTGGAAGACACCTTCCCCAACGAGCCGGAACCGCTCGAGCTCAATGACCAGCTCAAGACCAACAGCGCCGTCATCTACAACGCGTTCGTCGGTGCGAAGGTGGGCTCCAGCATCGCCCTGGCCGTCCCGGGGCAGCAAAGCGCCCCCGGAGCCAGCCCCAGCCCGTCCGCCGGCGCGACCCCGAGCCCCAGCCCTGCTGCCGGCCCGACGCAGCTTCTCATCATCAAGATCCTTTCCGCTACGGACGTCACCCCTGCCCTGGACAAGCCGCAGGGTGAAACCGTCACCCCGCCGGCAGGGCTTCCGACCGTCACCGAAAAGGACGGCGTTCCGGAGATCAACGTCGAGGGTGCAGCGGCCCCCACCGCGCTGGTATCGCAGGACCTGATCAAGGGCACCGGCGCCACCGTCAAGGAAACTGACACCCTGACCGTCAACTACGTGGGCGTCAACCTGGTGGGCGGAACCAAGTTCGACTCCAGCTTCGACCGTGGCGAACCGACAAGCTTCGCACTCAACCAGGTCATCAAGGGATGGACCCAGGGCCTGACCGGAAAAACCGTGGGGTCGCGGGTGCTCCTGGTCATCCCCAAGGACCTTGCCTACGGTGACGCCGGACAGGGTGAAGCCAAGGGCGATCTTGTGTTCGTAGTGGACATCCTCGGCGCCAAGTAGACACACTTACTGTCAGGCCGTGGCCCAGGCCGCGGCATCTACACACCATCACAGCACCGACCAAGAGGAGCAACCATGTCATTTGGACAGCGGGACTTTGACCGCCAGAAGCCCGAGATCGACTTCCCCGAAGGCGACGTCCCCACCGAACTGGTCATCACCGACCTCATCGAGGGTGACGGCCGGGAGGCCAAGGCAGGCGACACCGTTTCCACCCACTACGTGGGCGTCGCCTGGTCCACCGGTGAAGAATTCGACGCATCCTGGGGCCGCGGCGCTCCGCTGGACTTCCGGGTCGGCGTCGGCCAGGTCATCCAGGGCTGGGACCAGGGACTGCTGGGCATGAAGGTCGGCGGCCGCCGCCGGCTCGAAATACCCTCCGAGCTGGCCTACGGCTCCCGCGGCGCGGGCGGGGCCATCGCCCCGAACGAAGCCCTGATCTTCGTGGTGGACCTCGTCGGGATCCGCTGACCCCGAACGGCAGAACAGCCGGGTCCGCCGGCCACAGCGCGTCAGTTCCCGGGACAACCGTCCCGGGAACTGACGCGCTTTCTGCGTTCCGGGAAGGACTTTAGTAACGTACACAGGGTGTCCGTATCCCGCACTGAACGCCTGCTGAACCTGCTGATCGCGCTGCTCAACACCCGCTACGGCCTGCGCCGCAGCGAACTGCGGGAGAAGGTCTACCACGACGAATCCGGAAACGACGTCGCGTTCGGCCGGATGTTCGAGCGGGACAAGAACGATCTCCGCGCCTTCGGCTTCGACGTGGAGACCCTCACGGAGCACGGGTGGAGCGAGGATGATCCGGCCACCACCCGCTACAGGATCGGCAAGGAATCCAACCGCCTTCCCGACGTCGAACTCGATCCCCAGGAATGGACCGTGCTGCTGCTCGCCTCACAGCTGTGGGAGCGGGCAGCCCTGGGCTCAGCCGCCCAAAGCGCCCTCCGCAAGCTCCAGGCATCGGGGCGGATGGCCGACGTCGAACTTCCCGCCGGCGTCCAGCCGCGCATCAGGCCTGCGGGACAGGCGTTCGACGACCTCGTGGCGGCCATGCACTCCCGCCACCCCGTGACCTTCCCCTACCTGGCAGGGACCACAGGCAAGGAAGAAGTCCGGACGGTGGAACCGTGGGGACTGGGAAGCTGCTTCGGACAGTGGTACCTGATGGGTTTTGACCGCGCCCGCCAGGCGCCGCGCCACTTCAGGCTGTCACGGTTCACCGGAGCCGTCTCCACCCTGGTCAAGGAACACTTCGAGCCGCCCGCCAACTTCAGCATTCGGGAAGAACTGTCCCGCCTGCCTGAACTGCCGCTCCGCACCGCCGTCGTGGATGTCCGCAAGGGGCGCCTGCTTGCGCTCAGGCGCCGTGCCCGCCATGAACCGGAGACAGCGGACGCCGTCCCTGCTCCTGCGGCCGAAGACGAACGCCTGTACGTGGACTTCAGGGACCCCGAAGCCCTCGCCGAAGAACTCGCCTCCTACGGGCCCGACGCCGTGGCAGTGGCCCCGGACGAACTTGCCGCCTCCGTGCAGCGCAGGCTCCGGGCGGCGCGGGATTTCAGCTCGGCGCCGCGGCCGGCCTATGCCTTCCCGGAGGTCCGCACCCGGGCGGCACGCCGGGGCACCTCGGAAGACCAGCTCATGCGGATGCTGCAGCTGGTGCCGTTCCTGGTCCACAACCAGGGGCTGCATATCAGCGACGTGGCACAGCACTTCGGTGTCACCAGGAAGGAGCTGGAAGACGATCTGCGGATCCTGATCTGTTCAGGGCTTCCCGAGGGTTACCCGGACGACCTGCTGGACATCCAGTGGGAAGACGGACACGTCTTCATCACGCAGGACCTCGACCTGAAGAAGCCCGTGCGGTTCACAGTGGACGAGGCCTGCGCCCTGCTGACCGGCCTGGAGACCCTGAACGGGCTGCCTGACGTCGTGGAGGGCGGCGCCCTCGAGTCCGTCACCCTCAAGCTCCTCGCCGCCGCGGGGGAGGAGGGCCTGCGGGCCGCCACACTGTCCGGTCCGGAGGTGGCGCCCGGCGACGCAGGCACGCACGCGACGGTCAGGGAGGCCATCGCCTCAGGGGCCCAGCTGCACCTGGCCTACCTGTCCCCGCAGCGCGATGCCGTCTCCGAGCGCGACGTGGATCCGCTCCGGCTCTACTCACTGGACAACACCTGGTACTTCGAGGCCTACTGCCACCAGGTGGGCGGGCTGCGGAACTTCCGGCTTGACCGCGTACAGGACGTCCGGCCCAACGGACAGCCCATCGCGACGGGGAGTGTCCCCAGTGACGGGGTCCCGGCGAAACTCTTCACCCCAAACGACGACGACACCACCGTTACCGTGCAGCTCACACGCAGTGGCCGCGGTTTGGCCGAGGACTACTACGCGGAGCGCACGGCAGAACTGTCTGACGGCGGTTTGGTCGCCGAGATCCGCTTTGGCAACACCGGGTGGCTGCCCATGTTCGTCGCCCAGCACGGCGGCGCAGCGCGGATCCTGGAGCCCGCCGAACTGGCAGACCGGGCCCGTGCATGGCTGGACGCGTCCCTGGCACGGTACGGAGGCTAGACTTCTCAGCATGCCTTGGTGGTCCTGGATCCTGTTATGGGTGGCGCTCGTCGCCGTGTCCCTTCTCTTCTACGGTGTGCTCGGCGTCCGGTTGTTCCGGAAGTTCATGGCAACCGTCAAGGACCTGGGAGCGGCGGGCGGGAAACTCGGGCACCTTGCCCCGCTGCCGGAGGCGGCCCGCACGGCGGTTCCCGGGAGCGCAGAAGGGCGGGCCCCGGCAGGCTCAGCCGTTTTTGCCTCACCCGCCGACATGCGACATGATTACGAGGCATCCAAGTCCTCCCGCCGGGAAGAACGCCGCCTTCGGCGAGTGCAGCGCAAGAAGGACCGGGGCCAGCCGCAGGCCCTCGCAGATCTCGACTTCACATAGAAGTAGGATGTTTCTAGAGGAAAGGATTTCCCATGGGAAGACTCTTTGATGGCCCTTGGCCCATCGTGATTATCATCGTTGTGGCACTGCTTCTCTTCGCCGCGCCCAAGCTTCCTGCGATGGCGCGCAGCCTTGGCCAGTCCATGCGGATCATCAAGTCCGAGGTCAAGGAAATGAAGAACGACGGCAAAGCCGATTCCACCGACGCTTCCGGGCCCGTGGAAGGCACCATTGTGAACCACCCCAAGGCGAAGCCCGGAGAGCCGACAGACGGCACTGACGTTCCGCCGTCAAACCGCGCCTGACCCCCAGTGGCACTGTCGCGGGCCCGCAAAGCCAACCCAGAGGGGCGGATGTCCCTCTGGGACCACCTCAAGGAGCTGAAGAACCGACTGATCAAGTCGGCCATCGGCGTCGTCATCGGCGGCGTCGGCGGCTGGATTCTCTATGATCCGCTGCTGAAGGCACTGGCTGAGCCCGTTAACCGCATCACGGACCAAACCGGCGGCCTCGCAGCCATCAACTTCGGCAGCATCGCCTCACCGTTCGATTTCAAGCTCCAGATGTCGCTCCTGATCGGCGTCGTCATCTCCAGCCCCATCTGGATCTACCAGCTCTGGGCCTTCATCACGCCGGGGCTGACAGCGAAGGAACGCCGTTACACCCTGGGCTACATGGCCGCTGCGGTTCCGCTCTTCCTCGCCGGCATCTGGGCCGGCTGGCTGGTGGTGCCGCAGGTGGTCCACGCGCTCACGCAATTCACTCCCGAAGGCTCCTCCAGCGTCATTGACGCCCGGACGTACATCGAGTTCGTCACCCGGATGGTCCTGGTCCTGGGCGTGGCCTTCCTTGTTCCCGTAGTGCTGGTCGGCATCAACATGGCCGGCATCATCTCCGGCCGAACCATCCTCAAAGCGTGGCGCATCACCGTTTTCCTGGTGTTTGTCCTCGCGGCCATCGCAGCTCCGGGCGCTGACGCCATCTCCATGTTCATGCTGGCCGGTCCGCTGCTGGTGCTCTTCTTCGCAGCCATTGGCATCTGCCTGATGAACGACAAGCGGCGGGCCCGCCGGCAGGCCAAGGTCGCAGCCGAGACCGATGCCACGGCAGACCTCGCAACTCCCAGCAGTGAACTGAAGAACCTTTGACCTGCCATTAGGCTTGAGGTATGTCCTCCAATACCGGGCCGTTCTCCACAGGCCCATCCACCAGCGGACCGTTCTCCCCGGGGCCGGGTGATGTCGAGGATCTCTCTCCCGCTGAGAGGTACAGGGCCAGCGCGGAACGGCGCGCCGAGGCCGCCACCCGGCTTGGATCCTTCATCCGCACCCTGGACTTCGAACTTGACGATTTCCAGCGCCAGGCGTGCCGGTCCCTCGAATCCGGCAAGGGCGTCCTGGTGGCAGCTCCGACGGGTGCGGGCAAGACGATCGTTGGCGAGTTCGCCATCTACCTCGCCCTCAACCGCGGACTCAAGGCGTTCTACACCACCCCCATCAAGGCCCTCAGCAACCAGAAGTTCACCGAACTCGGCGAGAAGTACGGCACGGAGAACGTCGGCCTGCTGACCGGTGACACCAGCATCAACGGCGAGGCGCCGGTGGTGGTCATGACCACCGAAGTCCTGCGGAACATGCTGTACGCCGACTCCGCCACCCTGGACGACCTCGGGTACGTCGTCATGGACGAGGTGCACTATTTGGCGGACAGGTTCCGCGGAGCCGTGTGGGAGGAAGTCATCATCCACCTGCCCAGCGAGGTCCAGGTTGTTTCCCTCAGCGCCACGGTGTCCAACGCGGAGGAGTTCGGCGCCTGGCTGGACACCGTCCGCGGCGACACGGACATCATTGTCTCCGAGCACCGGCCGGTTCCCCTCTGGCAGCACGTCATGGTGGGGCGGCGCATCATGGACCTGTTTGCCGGGGAAACCACTTTCGACGAGATCGCCCCGGCCGTCGGCGGTGCAGGGGACGGGCAGCCGGAACAGGTCAAGGACCGCTCCGGGAACCGCGGCTTCGACGTCAATCCGGAACTCCTCACCGTTGCCCGCAGCGAGGGCCAACAGGGGTTCCGGAGCCGGCCCGGACGGGGACAGCGGGGCCGCCGCGGCAACGACAGGCCGGTGCGGAGCGTGGAACAGGCGGGCGTCCGGCGGGCCAGCCGTCCCCAGGTCATCGCGAGCCTGGACCGGATGGACCTCCTGCCCGCCATTACCTTCATCTTCTCCCGGGCCGGTTGTGACGCCGCAGTGGCGCAGTGCGTGTCATCCGGGCTGTGGCTGACCACCGAGAAGGAACAGCGGATCATCGCCGCCCGTGTGGACGAGGCCGGGCACGACATTCCGCCAGACGACCTCGATGTCCTGGGCTTCTGGACGTGGCGCGACGGGCTGCTGCGCGGTTTTGCCGCCCACCACGCCGGCATGCTTCCCACCTTCAAGGAAGTCGTGGAGAAGCTGTTCGTCGACGGCCTGGTCAAGGCCGTCTTCGCCACCGAAACCCTGGCCCTGGGTGTCAACATGCCGGCGCGTTCCGTGGTGCTGGAGAAGCTGGATAAATTCAACGGCGAGGCGCACGTCGACATTACCGCGGGCGAGTACACCCAGCTGACCGGGCGTGCCGGCCGCCGGGGGATCGACGTCGAAGGCCACGCCGTGGTGCTCTGGCAACCCGGGACTGACCCGACAGCGGTGGCCGGCCTGGCGTCCAGGCGCACCTACCCGCTCAACTCCAGTTTCCGGCCCACCTACAACATGAGCATCAACCTGCTGGCCCAGTTCGGCCGGGCCAGGGCACGGGAAATCCTCGAATCCTCGTTCGCCCAGTTCCAGGCTGACCGGTCCGTCGTGGGCCTGGCCCGGCAGGTGCGCAGCCGGGAGGAGTCCCTGGCCGGCTACGCGAAGTCCATGACCTGCCATTTGGGCGACTTCACCGAATACGCCCGGCTGCGGAGGGAACTTTCCGACGCCGAAAACGCCACCTCACGCGCCAAGTCGCGTGCCCGGAAGTCGGTGAGCGACGATTCGCTGGCACGCCTGCTGCCGGGCGACGTGGTGGATGTACCGGGCGGCAGGGCTCCCGGGCCCGCCATTGTGCTCAGTTCCGACCACAGCAGCCGCGAACCCCGCCCGGCGGTGCTGACGCTGGACAACCAGCTCCGCAGGATCGGCACCGACGACTTGGAGGGTCCCATCGCCCCGGTGACCAGGATCCGGATCCCCAAGTCGTTCAACGCCAAGGTCCCCAAATCGAGGCGCGACCTGGCGTCCTCCGCGCGGAACGCCCTTCGGGAGAACCGGCCACCGGCCCCGGGCCACAACCGCAATCACGATTTTGGCCGGTCCGCTGCGCTCCCCAACCAGGAGAAACGGATCGCGGACCTGCGCCGGGCGCTGCGTGCCCATCCATGCCACGGCTGCAGCGAACGCGAGGACCATGCCCGCTGGTCCGAGCGATGGTGGAAACTACGCCGGGAAACCGACGGGCTGGTGCGGCAGATCCAGGGCCGGACCAACACCATCGCCAAGACATTCGACCGGGTCTGCGACGTCCTGTCGGCGTACGGCTACCTTGACGCCGAGGGTGATGGCCGGCTGACCATCAGCCCCGCAGGCCAGCGGCTGCGGCGGATCTACGGTGAAAAGGACCTGTTGATTTCCCAGTCCCTCCGCCTGGGCGCTTTCGATGACCTGGATGCCATCGAGGTCGCTGCCCTCGCCAGTGTGCTGGTCTACCAGGCCAAGCGGGAGGACCGTGGCCTGCGTCCACGGATGCCCAGCGTGTCCCTTGAGACGGCCGTGGACATCGTTATCAGGGAATGGTCGGCGCTGGAGGACGTGGAGGAGGACAACAAGCTTCCGCTCACCGGTGAACCTGAGCTTGGCCTGGTGTGGCCCATTTACAAGTGGGCCCGCGGCCGCCACCTGCAGGATGTGCTCAGCGGAACGGACCTGGCCGCCGGCGACTTTGTCCGGTGGGTGAAGCAGGTGGTGGACCTGCTGGACCAGCTCGCCAAGATCCCGGGCCTCGAACCCAGGCTCGCGCGGTTGTGCGCCGAAGCCATCGGGCTGCTGCGCCGCGGCGTCGTTGCCTACTCTTCCGTCCTCTAACCCAAGAACCCCTGGGAGGGGCCCGCACGCGGGCCCTTTCCGTGCCATGTCAGGAGACTTTGCTTCATGAGCCCGACCAGTCCTGCACCCGCTGCCCGGCCCGTCCTCTACCGCAACGGGTCCGTGTACACCGCGGCCGACCCGTTCGCCACGGCCATGCTGGTGGATGGCGACACCGTGGCCTGGGTGGGTTCCGAACAGGCGGCTTCGTCCATCGCCGACTCCTCGATGGACGTCATCGACCTGCGCGGCGCACTGGTCACCCCGGGGTTCGTCGACTCGCATGCCCACCTCACCGAGACAGGCATAGCCCTGGATTCCCTCAAGCTGGGATCCGTGTCCTCAGCCCTGGAGCTTTTGGATGCGGTGGCTTCGGCCGGCGGTGACGGGCCGGTTCTGGGCCACGGCTGGGATGAGACCGCCTGGCAGGACCCCACCTTGCCCACACCGGAGGAACTGGAGCGGGCTGCCGGCGGACGGTCCGTGTACCTGTCCCGGGTGGACGTCCATTCAGCGCTGGTGGCGGGGGCATTGGTCGCCGAGGCACAGCTTCAGGATGTGCAGGGGTACGACGGCGGTGCAAGGGTTTCGCGGGCTGCCCACGCAGCTGCCCGGCGGGCCGCCCGGCGCCTCCCGGAGCCGGTCCTTCGCAGCTACCAATCCAAGGCCCTGTCCGAAGCGGCAGCCAACGGGTACGTCGCCCTGGCCGAGATGGGAGCCCCGCATATCGGCGGGGCCGAGGACCTGCGGAGCGCGGCCGCGTGGAACCATGCCGGACGTGATACGCCTGCCGTTCCCGAGGTCCTTCCCTACTGGGGGGAGCTGGCAGCGTCGGAGGAGCAGGCCCGAAGCCTCGCTGCCCAATTCGACGTCGGCCTCCGCGGGCTCGCGGGGGACCTGAACATCGACGGTTCCATCGGTTCGCACACCGCTGCCCTGCGCAGCAGCTACAGCGACGCCCCGGATGAACACGGGACGCTGTACGTCACGGTGGAGGAAGCAGCTGCGCACCTGGCAGCCTGTTCGCTGGCCGGCCTGCAGGGCGGCTTCCACGTCATTGGCGACGCCGGCCTCGACTTGGCGCTTGCAGCGCTGGAACTCGCCGCGGCGCAGGTGGGGGAACAGCGCGTCCGGGCCGCCGGGCACCGCTTCGAACACGTCGAAATGACGGACGCCGATGCCGTGGCCCGGTTGGCCAAGTACTCGGTCACGATCAGTGCCCAGCCGGCTTTCGACGCCCTGTGGGGCGGCCACGGAGGGCTGTACAGCAAACGCCTGGGGGAGCGCAGCGGGTCCATGAACCAGTTCGCGGACTTCTACTCCGCCGGCGTACCGGTCTGCTTCGGCAGCGACAGCCCGGTGACCCCGCTGCGGCCCTGGTCAAGCGTGCGTGCCTGCCTGGAACACCACACCAATAGCCAGCGCATTTCCGCCAGGGCCGCCTTCCTCGGGCACACCCGTGCCGGCTGGCGGGCAGCCCGGCACCCCAACCCAATGGCCGGGCAGCTGGTGCCGGGCGCGCCTGCAAGCTTCGCGGTGTGGGAGGTGGAGGAGCTGATGGTCCAGGTGGCGGACGGCCGGGTCCAGTCGTGGAGCACCGATCCCCGCGCCCGCACGCCCCTGCTTCCCGCGCTGGACACCGGCAGCGATCCGCTGTGCCTGCAGACGGTGCGCGACGGCGCCGAATTGTTCGCAAGCCCGGCGCTGCGTTCCTGACCCCGCCGCCGGTCCTATAATGGGTAGTTGCGCCAACAGGCAGCTAGCTTGCCGGCCGGTGCATTGACCGCTTCCCACCAGGAAAGGCCCTTTGTGCGCGTCCTCACCATCATCCCCACCTACAACGAACTGGAATCGCTGCCCAAGACGCTCCAGCGCCTGCGGACGGCCGTCCCGGCGTCGGACGTGCTGGTGGTTGACGACAACAGCCCGGACGGTACCGGCCAGCTGGCCGATTCCATCGCCGCCGGGGATTCTCAGGTCCACGTGCTGCACCGCAAGGGCAAGGAAGGGCTGGGCGCAGCGTACATCGCCGGTTTCACATGGGGGCTGGAGGCCGGGTACGAAGTGCTCGTGGAGATGGACGCCGACGGATCGCACCAGCCCGAGCAGCTGCCGCAGCTGCTCGGAGCGGTGGAGCAGGGGGCAGACCTTGCCATGGGTTCCCGGTGGGTCCCCGGCGGAAAGGTGGTCAACTGGCCGCTCTACCGGCAGGCAATTTCACGCGTGGGCAGCACCTATGCGCGCCTGATGCTGGGCCTGAACATCAAGGACGTCACCGGCGGCTACCGGGCCTTCCGGCGGACGACGCTGGAAAAACTGAACCTGGACCAGGTGGACTCCGTGGGCTACGGCTTCCAGGTGGACCTCGCCTGGCGTGTGGCGCGCATGGGCCTCCGGATCGAGGAGCGGCCCATTACCTTCGTTGAGCGGGAACTCGGCGCCTCCAAGATGAGCGGCAACATCGTCGTCGAAGCCATGGTCAACGTCACCAGGTGGGGACTGGCGGCCCGGTGGAACACGCTGGCGCGGCGCTTTCAGGGGGCCAAGCGGTAGTTTTCCGCTGCGACCCAACGACTAAAAGGGACTGCCCCGGCACCACAGTGCCGGGGCAGTCCCTTTTGTTGTCTTCGTTGGCCGGTACGGCTAGGCGGAGCGGCGCTCTCCACGGCGTTCGCGCAGGATGGTCAGCCGGTCCTCGAGAATCTGCTCCAGTTCGGGCAGGGAGCGGCGTTCCAGCAGCATGTCCCAGTGGGTGCGTACTGCCTTGTCGTTGCTTGTGTCGGGGCGTTCGCCGTCGACCAGCAGCGCTTCCTTGCCGGTCTTGGAAACCCATACGGGAGGAATTTCCGCCTCTGAAGAGAAAGTGACAAAGACCTGCTCGCCGTCCTCGCAACGGTACTCGACGCGCTGGCGCGGAGCCGGCTCGACGCCAGACTCTGTCTCCATGCTCTGCGCGCCAAGGCGCATACCCCGCAGGCTGCGATCGCTCATGTTTTCTCCCTCTGGTCGGTGCGCGGAATGGAAACCCGCGCTAGCCGGTGGCGTCCAGGCGCCGCCGGACTACTGTGTGCTCTGTGCTGCATCGTTAGATTCAACGCATTCCGAAGCTTTGTTGTTCCAACGGGATAACTCCTGCCGGACAAATACCCAATTATACGGGGTTGAGACCCTGCCGGCCAAAAGGGCCCTCCGCCGGTGGATGCGGACATAGGGGAGGGGAGGAACCGTTGCCGGTTCCTCCCCTCCGTGTTCCCGTCGTGTCTAGGGGTTGGCCTGCTTGGACGCCATGTCGTCGAACAGGCCGCCCGAGGCTTCCGGGTCCGGGTTTGTTCCGCCCAGGGCACTCCCGATGCCCTTGAGGGCTTCGCCTACTTCGCTGGGAATGATCCACAGCTTGTTGGACGTACCCTCGGCCAGCTTCGGCAGCGTCTGCAGGTACTGGTAAGCCAGCAGCTTCTGGTCCGGGTTGCCCTTGTGGATGGCGTCGAACACCTTTTGAATGGCCTGTGACTCACCGTCAGCCTTGAGGATGGCCGCTTTGGCTTCACCCTCGGCTTTCAGGATCGCTGCCTGCCGCTGGCCTTCGGCCGTGAGGATGGCTGACTGCTTGGTGCCCTCCGCGGTGAGAATGGCGGCGCGGCGGTCGCGTTCGGCGCGCATCTGCTTCTCCATCGAATCCTGGATGGAGTGCGGCGGGTCGATGGCCTTGAGTTCAACCCGGGAGACGCGGATTCCCCACCGGCCCGTGGCCTCGTCCAGGACGCCACGGAGCTGTCCGTTGATCTGGTCGCGGGAGGTCAGGGCCTCCTCCAGGTTCAGGCCGCCCACCACGTTGCGGAGCGTGGTGGTGGTGAGCTGTTCAACGGCCTGGATGTAGTTGGCGATCTCATAGGTCGCGGCCCGGGGGTCAGTCACTTGGAAGTAGACCACCGTGTCGATGGAGACCACCAGGTTGTCCTCGGTGATGACCGGCTGCGGCGGGAAGGAAACCACCTGCTCACGAAGATCGAGCAACGGAAGGAGCCGGTCCACGAACGGAATCAGGATGGTCAGGCCCGGATTCAGGGTGCGCTGGTACTTGCCCAGCCGTTCAACGACGCCGGCGCGGGCCTGCGGGATGATGCGCACCGACCGGACCAGGACGATGATGACGAATATGATCAGAACCACCAGCACCACGGCCAGTGCGGTTCCGCCTACGCTTTCCATAGAACTCCTTGTTCCCCAATTGATAAGGCTGTACTAGGACTGGGTCCCTGCGGCCGGCGGCGGCGCCACCACCGCGGTGGCGCCCTCAATGGCAGCCACCACCACTTTCTGGCCGGCCGGCAGGATTCCTGCCGCGGAGCGGGCGCTCCAGATGTCGCCACCGATTTTTACCAGGCCGCCGTCGATGCTGACGGGCTCCATCACCACGGCCTGCTCGCCAATGAGGCGGTCCACGTTGGTCCGCTGTTCAGCGGGGCCCTTTTTGAGATGGGTGAGGGCCACGGGCCGGACGAAGGCGACCATCAGGAGGGAGACGATGCAGAAGACAACAATCTGGAGCCACGGATCGGCGCCGGCGAAGTCTGCAACGAGGGCGGCCAGTGCGCCGCCGCCCAGCATGATGAAGAAAAGGTCGAGGGTGATCATCTCAACCACTGCGAACGCGAGGAATGCGGTGAGCCACACCGCCCACCAGTTCTCTCCCAACCACTCGAACATTGCGTTCCCCCTTCGTTACGGGGCCCGGGCACGGGCCGGCCGGTAACTGTCTTTTCATCCTAGTCGGGCCCCGTGGACCGGGGGCGGCCGAGGGAGCCGGGAGCAGGGAACGTGGCCAACTCGTTACCGGGACGGCCCGGTCAGGCGGCCTTGAGGGGGCGGTACACGAGGACCCTGAACCGGGCCTCGTCGCTCAGCGGTTCGGGGCTGCTCTCGAGCCGGGCGGCGATGTCCGCGTGGGAGTGATGGTGCCCCGCGGGTCCCATGAACGCCAGGTCAGCGGCCTCCCGGCGGGTCAGGGACAGCGTGATGTCGACGTCTGACGTGCTCTCGTGCTCGAAGTACTGCGCCATGGCTGCGGCCAGCCGTTCATCCTTGCCTTCCTCGATCCCGAGCATTCCGGTCACGGCCGCGATCGCGGACAGGTGCCCGGGCCGCGGCGTCACCACCACAAGCCGGCCGGCGGGGCGCAGGACGCGCGCGAACTCAGCAGCGTTCCGCGGCGCAAAGACCACCGTCACGGCGTCCACCGACTCATCAGCCAAGGGGAACCGCTGCCACACGTCCCAGACGAGGTTGAGGGCTTCCGGATTGAGCCTCGCTGCCCGGCGCAGCGCGAATTTCGAGATGTCGATGCCCATGGCCGCTACGTCGTGGCCCTGGGCGGCCGCCGTGTCCAGTACGGTCCGCAGGTAGTGGCCGGTCCCGGTCCCTGAGTCCAGGACCGCGCCGTCTCCGGGGCTCAGGCAGGGCACGACGGCGGCAGCCACCGCGTCTGCCAGCGGCTTGTAGTGGCCTTGGCCCAGGAAGGTGAAGCGCGCCTCAACCATGGCGGCCGTATCGGGTTCAAAGGGTGTGCCCTTGCCGACCAGCAGGTTGAAGTAGCCTTGGCGTGCCGCATCAAAGCTGTGCCGCGACGCACAGGCCAGGCGCGCCGGGCCGGTGCCCTGCCCTCCTGCGGGCGACAATGCCTGGGAGCACACCGGGCACTGAAGGGGAAGGTCCGTGGAAGATGGCATGGGGACCATCTTAGATGCCTACGCCAGACTGATTCCGGCGGGGCCGTCGCTGAATCCCAGGCCCTCCCGGGCCCGGGCAATACCGGGTTCCGCCCAGTGCGCGGCGTATTCCGCGTTGCTGCTGAGCGATCGGAGCTGCGCCCGGTCCACGTACAGGATGCCGTTGAGGTGGTCCGTTTCGTGCTGCACGATCCGCGCCTGCCAGCCGGAAAACTCCTGTTGCCGCGCCTCACCGCCGGGCGTCTGGAAGTCCAGCAGGACGGTGTCCGGCCGGGACACCACAGCCTGGAGCCCGTTCAGGGACAGGCATCCCTCGTAAAAGGCCGCCCGGCCGGTGCCCACTGCGGTGTAGCGGGGGTTGAGGATGGCGAGGAAGTCCAGCGGCTCCCTGTTGCGCAAGGCAGCAGCCTCGGAGTCGACGTCGTAATGGTCCTCCAGGACCGCAACCTGCAGCGGGATGCCCAACTGCGGCGCTGCGAGGCCTACGCCCGGGGCCTCATGCATGACCTGCCGCATCAGGGCAATCAGCCTGTCCAGCTGGTCGGCGGAAAGCTGGCCGTCGAAGGCTGCTGCTTCCTGCCGCAGCACGGGGTGGCCCGCCTGGACGATAGGCGGCAATGTTGCCGCCGACAGCAGCCGCTCCACGGTTTCCTGGATCTGGCCGGGACTGGGAACGGCAGCCGGTTTAGCATGGGTCATGGAGCCAGCCTACTGGTTTGTCCAGGGCGCCCCACCGCTGGGTTAGTGTCTATGCCATGGCTTTTGACAGCACCCAGACCGCGAGTCCGCTGGACCGCGTCCTCGAGTTCATCCGTGTACTGGAAGCGGGCGGGGGAGCGGCTGAGATCCGGCCGTACCTCGCGGACTCCTTCGTCCTTGTCGAGGCGCCCCACCTGCTGGCGCCGGAAGGATCCACCCGGACGCTCGATGATGTCCTGGCAGGCGCGGATCAAAGTTCGCAGGTGGTGGCAAACCAGAAGTTCGTGATCCGGCGAACCACCTGCGAGGGTGGCCGGGTAGCGGTCGAGGCGGACTGGTCGGCGACCGTGTTGATGGACATCCGGTATTGGGACCGCGGCGAAACCATCCGGGCCCGCACATCCTCCGTGTTCGAGGTCCGGGACGGCCTGCTCACCAGCCAGGACAGTTACGACTGCTATTTCCGCTGACGAGGCCTCTTACCCTGCCGCTTCCTGCTGCATGGTGAACCGCCTGGCGACCCACCGGTTGAGGGCAGGCCAGGCCGCGGCGCCCCGGATCGCGGAGTTCCGGAGGGCCAGGGCAGGCGCCGGCAGGGGCCTGCCCAGCAGCATGTTGATTTCCGACTGCCGCCGTGCCCGCAAGGCGGCCCGGAACCGGCGGTCTTCGAAGCTGCGGTAGGCTGCGGGGTCGTGCCGCCCCGACACGGACCGCACCATCAGCGGCGCCAGGTCCCGGGCGTCCAGCCAGCCCAGATTCATTCCCTGGCCCCCGATGGGGCTGATTTCGTGGGCGGCGTCGCCGATGAGGACCACGTTGCCGGCAACCGTCCGCCGGGCAAGGGTGGAGCGGACGCTGAAGGCGCTGATCATGGTGTTGCTGGCCGGATCAGGGCGGTGGCCGGTGCGATCAGCCACCAGCCTGGCGAGGTCGTCCGGACCTGCCCCGCCAGCGGGGCGGCCCAGCCGGACAACCCAGCGGCGCAGCCCCCCGGGCAGGGGAAAGGACTCGACGATCCCATCGCCCTCCAGGAAGAGCACTGCCGCGTCGTCGGGCAGTCCGGAAGCTGCAAAGTCACCCATCAAATAGTGGTCCGGGTAGGTTTTCCTGCGGACGGGGAAGCCCATCAGGTCCCGGACAGTGGAGCGTGCACCGTCGGCGGCGACCAACATCGACGCCCTGATCGTCTGCTCACTTCCGGGGGCACCGGGGGCGGGCCGGGCGCAAATGGTGACGTGGCCGCCGTCGGACGCTACGCCCTCCACTTCGAAGCCCTTTAGCAGCGCGCCGCTGTCCGCCGCCGCCACCTGTTCCTCCAAGAGCTGCTCGGTGCGGTGCTGCGGCAGGGACAGCACGAAAGGGAACCCGCCGGAAATGTCGCTGAACGGCATGGTGCCCACGGCGTGTCCGCGGCTTACAGCCTGGCCGGTGCGGATGGGTACCCCGCTTGCCACCAGGGACGGGGCGATGCCCAGCTGGTCCAGCGCGGCCAAAGCCGGCGGATGGATGCCGATGGCCCGTGAATGGCGGTCCCTGGTCAGCCGCCGTTCCAGGATGCGGACAGAGAGGCCGCGGCGGAGGAGTACGGCGGCGAGGTACAGGCCCACGGGTCCGCCGCCGACGATCACCACATCCAGGGGCATGTCAGGTCCTCCGCAGGGCGAGGATCTGGTGGAAGGGGGCGCCCGCTTCCACACGCCACCCGGCGGGGGCGGCGGCCGTCAGCTCGGCGGGCGTGTAGCTGCGCCGGATGGAGGTCAGTCCGTCCTCGCGGATGAAGGATGCCGGCAGGGGAAGGGTGGCCACCCCGAAGAGGGCGAAGGCAAGCCGGCTGCGGCGCAGGTCGTTATGCAGAGCCTTGTTCCGGGCGAGTTTCCCGGAATGGTCCAGCAGCACGCCCAGCTCGCCGGGGGTCAGGTGGTGCAGGACGTGGTTGGAGATGACGACGTCGAACACTGCGCCCTCCCTGATCAGCGCGGAGCTGTGTGCCTGCCGGAACTGCACGCCGCGCACCGGGGGCCGCCGGAGTGCGAATCCGATAGCTCTGGGGTCAGGATCGATTCCCGTGACGTCGAGCACCAGGCCGTCGCGCAGCGCCCACCGGGCCAGCATGACGGCGATGTCCCCGCCGCCGCAGCCGATGTCCAGGATGGTTGTGGGCGCCACGGACAGCAGTGGGCGGAGTTCGCGGAGGTAGAGGCGCCTCCAGCCGGAGACGGCCCTGTTGACTGCACCGAATTGCCGGTAGGTGTTGTCCAGCCTGCGCGGGTCGCAGTCCGGTTTGTCCATCTCCTCCAGATCGTCGGAGGCACGGTCCGGCCAGTTGAGCACCGGCTCAGGCCACCGGCACTTCCTGGTGGACCTGGTCCGCGGTGGCGTCCCGGGAGGAACCGGGCGGCGCCTGGCGCAATTTGGTCAAAAGGGCGGTTTCGACCGTCAGCCCCGGGCCGAACGCCATGGAGCAGATCCTTTCACCGCCCGTATCAAGGCCCTGCTCCGGCATATCCTGCTCAAGGATGTGCCGGAGGACAAACAGGACCGTGGCGCTGCTCATGTTGCCGTAGTTGCGCAGCACCTCCCGGGCGGGCACGAGCTGCTCGTCAGTGAGGCCAAGGCGGGACTGGACTTTGTCGAGGATGCTGCGGCCGCCGGGGTGGATGGCCCAGTGCGTGATGCCGGTGTAGGGGAGTGCCGCCAAGTTCGGTTCTCGGGCGAGGAGGGGCTGCAGGGCTCCGACAATGTGGTCGTCGATGATGTGCGGGACGTAGTTGCCCAGGACCATTTCGAATCCGTTGTCGCCGATGTTCCAGGCCATGGAGTCTTCTCCGACGGGCGTCAGCACTGTCTCAAAGTGGTCCAGCTGGAGCAGTGCGTGGTTTCGTGCCGCAGGGTTTGCCGTGACGACGGCGGCCGCCGCGCCGTCTGCGAACAGGGCCGAGCCCATGATGGTGTCGGGGTCGTTCGAGGTGCGCACGTGCAAGGAGCACAGTTCGGCGCAGACCACCAGGACGACGGCGTCAGGGTCAGCCTCGCAGAACAGCTTGGCGGCGCGAAGGGCCGGAAAGGCCGCATAACAGCCCATGAAGCCGAGGTGGTAGCGCTGGACGGCGGGGTCGAGGCCCAGTTCGCGCACGATCTTGTAGTCCGGTCCGGGGTTGAAGAAGCCGGTGCAGGAGACTGTTACCAGGTGAGTTATGTCAAGTAAATCGAGATCCGGGCACGCCTCGACGGCCGCCCGGGCAGCGCCAACGAAGAGCCGCGTGGCCTCGCGGGCGAAGATGTCGTTCCTGACCTTCGTACTCGGGTTCAGGAGCAGGCCGGAATCCCGGTCATAGAACTGGGGGTTGTCTGAGCGGAACTCGTTGGTAAGTTCGTCAACGGCGGTGTACCTGGTGTCGATGGCTGCCGAATCGAAGCACGTGCCGACCAATCTGGTTCCGAGCCGGTTCAAGCCCGGCTGGGCGGCAAAGACGTCGCGCGCCTCGGTCTGGATGAGCTTTGTTGCCGGAACTGCAGTTTCAAGGGAACGCACGTAGACCGTCATTGACTCATTCTTAACGAGCCTTCGGACAAAGACAATGCCTGCGGCCACTGACCTGCAGGAATATCTGATCACCCCACTTTCCGCCCGCTAACAAAGCGCCGATAATCTACATTATGTCAAGTAGTACTCTGCGTATTGCATCAGATGAATCAATTGCGCCGATCCCCCGGGACCCGCGAGGAGTTCTCTTACTTCGTTGAGATTCCGCGGAATATGGAAGCCTGTCGGTTCTGGTGTGCAGCTGACCACGGTGCTCCTGACGGTTGCAACACCCAGCCCTCGAAGCGGCCGGTACCAGCGTCTGACCTGCGGTTTTGTGCTAATGATGCATTTGATGAATCATTGATTCAGGCTTTGAGCACAAACTTCGACGGAACTGTGGGGCGAAAATGGGGGTCGACGCGTCCGGACGTGTGCTGCAGCTGAGCGCTGTTCAGCTCCTGCATCCCGAGGAACAGACGCTTGAGGACATGCTGACCGGGTGGCGCAACCAGCAGCTCGCCAGGAACCTCCAGTTCGACACGATCGACAAGGCCATCGAGTGCGTCCGCCGGTTCGTCAACCATGTGAACGAGTTCCCGTGGAACTGGGCACCGGAGCATGTCGAGGAGTATTTCGGTGACCTCCGCTCGATCCACCAGCTGAAGCACTCCACTATCCGCGGCTACCAGTCCACGCTCCGCCGGTTCACGTCATACGTGTCGAACCCCGACTACGGCTGGGATCAGGTCTGCGAACAACGCTTCGGCACACACCCCTCCCAGGTCTTCTTTGACTGGAACACCGCCTCCCACACACAGGAGTACGAAGGACGCGCCTCCAAGCGGCCCTTCACCAAGACCGAACTGCAGATGCTGTTCGATCACGCCGACGACCAGGTCGAACTCATCGCCGCCTCAGGCAAGAAAGGTTGGCAGGCAGCCTACCGGGACGCCGTCATGCTGAAAGTCGCCTACTCATACGGGCTCAGATTCAACGAACTCAGGCACCTGCAAACCATCGACTTTGCGACCAACCCCCAAGCACGAAGGTTCGGCAAGGCAGGCGTGTGCAAGGTCCGGTTCGGCAAATCACGCAAGGGCTCCCCGCACAAACCCCGCAGCGTCCTGACGGTCTTCGACTGGACCGCCGGCGTTATCGAGGACTGGCTCGCCAACGGACGGGGCACGCTCGACACGCTGGACCTGTTCCCCAGCGAACGCGGCGGCCTGATCTGTGAATCCACCCTGCTGCGCCGGCTCCGGCGCTACCTCAACGAGCTGGGCCTGCCGCTGGATGGCCTGGACCTGCATTCGCTCCGGCGCTCCTATGCAACGCACTTGCTGGAGGACGGATGGGATCCTAGATTCGTGCAACATCAGATGGGTCACGAACACGCCTCAACCACCGGGATCTACCAGTTCGTCAGCGACGACTTCCGCAACGCGACCCTCCGGGCGGCGCTGGACCGCACCATGGAAGAAGTCCTGGGCGTGCAGATGAGGGGTCAATGGTGAGACGCGAAGTCGAATACAAGTGGCGGCTTTCCGAGCTCATGGCAGCGCGGGGACTGCACAACACCACGGACCTCATCCCCCTGCTGGCCGAGCGCGGCATCACCTTGTCCCGGCCCCAGGTCTACCGGCTCGTCAACCAAAAACCCGAACGCGTTGCGCTGCAGGTCATCGCCGCGATCTGCGACATCTTCTCCTGCGGACCCGAGGACCTCATCACCGTCACAGCCGCCGACGTCCGCGCCCGCAAGACAGGAACCAGCGCCCCCAACGTCGTTGACCTGAACCGCACCGTCAGACCCCGACGGGCACGCGTCATCGACGATGACTACTGACAAACCCGAAGGCCTCAGCCCCCGCAGCACCAGCCGCGGCCGGCCCCGCACCACCGGGACAGCGACGTGCGCACGTTGCGGCCGGGCCGCCGGCCGAACACGCGCCACCTGGCCCGAAGGCCGAATCTGCGGGCCCTGCTTCACCACCGCCACCCGCACCCACGGGACCTGTCCGGAGTGCGGCCAGCACAGACTTCTACCCGGACCACCGGACAGCAGCGGAGGGCCCCGCTGCGCGCCCTGCGCCGGCATCCTCCATGACTTTCACTGCACCCGCTGCAATGTTGAAGGTGAGTTCTACCGACGCGGTATCTGCGCCCGCTGCGCCCTCCAGGAGGACCTCATTGAGCAACTGCTGCCAGAATCTTCCGACCCCGAAACAGCCAGCAGAATTGTCGATGTCCTCTGCAAAGCAGACCGGCCTGAAAGCATCATCACGTGGAAACGCTCCCCCAAAGTCCAAGCCCTCCTCCGCTCTCTATCGAGCGGGGAGACTCCGCTGACGCACGAAGGACTCGATGCCGCGGCTGAGTCAGCGAACCGCGAAGCCAATCACCTGCGCGCCCTGTTCATTCATCACGGACTCCTCCCCTACCAGGACCCGTATCTGGCCCGGTTCGAGACCTGGGTTGAGAACAAGCTCCGCGACTTGTCCGAGGAGGTGGCCAAACCCGTCGCGCAGTTCGCCACCTGGCATCACCTCCGGCGCATCCGGTCCATGACAACACCGGAGAAGAGTGCCCAAGCCCCAGTGCACTCCGCCAAGCAGGAGATCACGGAGACCATCAAGTTCCTGGACTGGCTCTGGGATACCCATCAGCGGACGGCTGCGAGCTGCACCCAGCAAGACATCGATACTTGGCTCGCGGCCGGTCCCACGACCAGGAAAGCAATCCGCACCTTCGTCGTCTTCATCAAGAACACCGGCACAAACCACCGAGTGGACATGGGCCACTACACCCCCAAAACGCGGCCAACAATCACCCAGGACCAACGGCTGGCATGGCTGCGGGAACTGCTGACCGGCACCAGCGAATCCCTGCCCTACAGAGTCGCCGGCATCCTGCTGCTTCTCTACGCCCAACCGCTCGTGCGGGTGGCCAAGCTCCGGACCGACGCCGTCGAAACCAGCGAAACCAACGGCAACGTGAGGATCAGCATCGGCGCACATCCGGTACCCGTTCCCAGGCCTTTCGCAGAACTACTTCAAGAACACCTCGCCAGCCGTCCAAATCTCAGAACCGGAGCGGACACTCAAAGCCCGTGGCTCTTCCCGGGAACCCGCGCCGGCCAGCCACTTCACCCAAACACCATCATGGACAGGCTCCGCAGCCTCGGCATCGACCTGCGCGGCGCACGAAACACTGCCCTGGACGAACACCTGTTAGTCTCACCGCCGCCACTGGTCGCCGACGCCCTCGGCTACAGCCATCAAATCGCGTTCCTCCACGCCGACGCAGCAGGCGACGCCTGGTCCCGCTACGTCAACCTCCGAACCAAACCATGACCAAGTTGGTTCTGCCAACTGGAAGCCCGCCAGGACCCGCCTCTCAGCTGTTGTAACGTCTTGAGGTCTTGACCGACGGGGCTATGCTTCAAGCAACCTTGGAGCAGTCGCGACGACAGTTCGATATGGCACCACGAGGGGAAACGTGAGACAAATTGAAGCGCCTCGCACTTCGGCCGTATGGGCAGGCCTAGGAATCGTGTTGTGGCTGGTGCTTGGGCTGATCGACATAGCGGACAACGGCGCCTCCTGGCGGACTGTTGCCTACGCCCTATTAGAAGCGGGGGCGATCTACATTTTCGTTAGGGCGATTAGCACTCTGCGTCATAGGAGAACTCCGCGCACCTAACAAGCAGGTAGGAGTGGAACGAGCCAAAGGACGTTCCTCTGGCGCCCGTCTTTGGCTTCCTTAGCCACCTAACGTCAGGGTCTGACCAAGGAATACGCCCAGACTCAATCCGCAGGGATGCCAGTAGTGCGAATGGAAGGGATGGGGACCTACCGAACCCCCTCCTCCGGCTGAGCCCGCAAGTCGATCAGAGCTCGCATCTCTGGCCATGGCCTGTAGGCCACGCCCGAAGCAGCCGCCGTGGCGTGGTCCGAGACAAATTCAATTCTCACGCCTTCCGGCGCCCCTCACCACGGATGGAAAGCAGTCGATGACAAAACTGTCCGGAGCGGTGACTGGTTCGTCGGTGTCAGCAGAACCCTTTCGGGCGGATGGATTGTTTCCGGGCTGGCGTGCGGAACCCCTGGAACGTAGCGCTCCAGCGTCCTGGCAGTGCGGTACAGCTCCACGCGAATCGCGTTTCGACCTGCCCTTCCTACGTACTGCTCCCCCGGCCCCTGACGCAGAATTTGGCCACGGAATGGCAGGCATTGCCTCAAGAATTTACAGGTCCCATTCAATTCTTGAACCGGCCAGTGCCGCGCATAATCCTGCCGCGCTGCTCAGAAGCTTCGCCTCTGGTACAAACGGTCGGGGACCTGAGCGCACGTACACTCCTCAATACCTGTGCTTCTGCACCCCTGCCGTACCTGCAACCGGCAGCTGCCCCTCCCCCGCCTGGAAATCGTCAGGACGCCGGGCCCGGCAGTACAAGCAGGTAGCCCGCCGGCAGGCTGCTGCTCCACCTTCGTGGTTCACGCACTACGAACTGTGTAGCCAGCTGCTCGGGTGACAACAGGCTGTTGGGTTCCGGAGACGGCCCCCACTGTCCACTGCCATAGGGATACAGCGGGTCGAGAACCCTCACGCCGGTCACCTGAAAATCCGGAAAAACCGACGGATCCCCCAAGGACTCGAATCCGCTCATCACCCAGGCGTGCCGCCCGCTCCACATCACCAGCCCGACGGGACGGCCCGTTTCTGCGATGGCCCGGGCCGCCGTTTGCAGGGCTTCGTTGTAGTCCGCGACGCTGACCACACTGTAGGGACCCAGGCCGGAGGCCGTCAGTACTTCCGCCCATCCATAGGGATTGGCCCCGTTGAAGGAATCGGATGACCTTGCCCTGGCCATTTCCCACAATTCCCCCTGCTGGGAGCGGTCTGCCCACGTTCCGCCGCTTGTGTCGTCGATCAGGTTGTGGGCCATTTGAATGCTCGCCGCCACGCACCAGTCGAAGGTGTACTGGGGAACAAAATCACCGTCCCGGTAGAGATTCAGCGCGAAGGGCTGGCGCAGCGGTGCAGGCGTGGCAGGGGGCGTCGGGGCCGCAGCGGACGCAGTGCGCGGTCCGGATACGGCGGCCGGTTCTGTGGACGAAGCGTCAGGGGACGGTAAGGTGGTCGCCTGTGCCGCTTCCACCGCGACGGGTGAAGATATGCCGTCCTGGGCCGCACCGGACCCGTCGACCGGACTGCAGGCCACAAGAAGGCTGGCAGCCACGGCCAGCCAAAGTGAGCGACGCGGGCCCATACTTCCCATGACCGCTCTAGTCTAGCGCTTCACCCCGATGCCGGCCCCGACGACGGCACCCACCCCCAGGCCCAGGGCGAACCCAAGGAAGGGGCTGTCGAAGAACGCCAGCCCAATGGCGATGCCCACCGCCGCACCAACCAGGCAGCAGATCCATAGCGGCTTGTTCACCGTTCCTCCAGCATGTCCGGCCACCGGGCGGGGCGTGTAATCAGAGGGTACTTCATCCCCTTTTCGGCCAGGCTGGATTTCGACGCCCGGCAAGTACATGCCGCCGGCGAATTCAAGTACAGCGTACGGATGCGGCGTGGGAGGCAGGACGACTACCGTCAAAGCCTCAGGAACCGGCGCAGCAAGTCCCCTCAGGGATGTGGGGCCGGGGCCGGCCAAGCCGCCATTGCCTATGAAAAACGGCGTTGACGAACACTCCAGCCTGCCAGGACGTCATATGCCGCAGTCACCCTATCTCGAAGACCAGAGCACCACATCCTATGTGCTCCCCCATTCCCCCGTCCGCCGTGCGCGGTCCGCCCTGCGCGACGATGCGCTGCGTGAATCGCCGGGCCGCGCCGTCGTGGTCCTTCACCCTGTTCCCGTGCGGGTGAGGGCAACGGCAGGCTTGGCCATTGCGTACACAGTCACCCACGTCCTGGTGGAAAGCGACGGCGACGGACCTTACAGCGTCCAGTGGGAACCCAGCTGGCTGGTGCACCGCTTCTGATCCCGACCTCCGTCCGGTCAAACCCACTGTACGGTCCGGGTTAGGCTCGGACGCATGAGTTTTCCCAAAACCCCGGGCGGAGTCCGCCCGGAACGCCTCGTGATCGCCGCCGCCGCCGCGGATTTCCTGCTGATCCTGGTCTTCGCTGCGATCGGCCGTGACGCGCATGCACGGGGAGACATCATCAGCGGCGTTTTCCTGACAGCGTGGCCGTTCCTCGCGGGGGCGGCGGCCGGTTGGGTGGCGGGCCGCGCCTGGCGGGCGCCGATTTCCCTGCCCAGGGCTGGGCTATGGGTGTGGCTGGGAAGCCTTATCGGCGGCATGGTGCTGCGCGCCCTGACCGGACAGACCGTTGTAGTGCCCTTTGTCGTCGTCGCCCTCCTGAGCCTGGGCCTGCTGCTGCTGGGCTACCGTGCCCTGTATGGCCTGGTGGCGCGCCGCCGGGGGGCCTGAGGGATCCCTCACGAAACCCCGCCGCCTGCCCTGAACAGATCACGGTGCGGCCTGCGGCGATGTAATAGGCTGGCAGGACCAGAAACGCGCCGGCCACTGCTGCGGCGCACCAGATCCGGAGGGTTTCAACGTGATCACCGCATTCGTCCTGATCAAGACCGACGCTTCCCGCATTCCCGAGACCGCCGAGGAGATCTCCGCCATTGAGGGGATCAGCGAGGTCTATTCGGTCACCGGCGAATGGGATCTGATCGCCGTTGCGAGGGTATCCCGGCACGAAGAACTTGCCGACGTCATTGCCGACCGCCTGTCAAAGGTGCCCGCAGTGGTGCACACGACCACCCACATTGCCTTCCGCGCGTACTCGCAGCATGACCTCGATGCGGCGTTCTCGCTGGGTTTCGAGCAGTAGGTCCGGCTGCCTAGGCTGCGGAGAGCGAAACCCACCGGTCCAGCACCCCTGCGGCCGCACCGCTGTCAATCGATTCGGCGGCGCGGGCGAAGGCGTTGCGCATACGGTCCAGGAGCGGTCCTTCGGCCGAAAGATCGAACGCCACCAGGCCGGCCGCAGCATTGACCAGCACGGCGTCGCGGGCGGGTCCTTTCTTCCCTGCCAGCACGTCCCGGACCACGGCGGCATTGGCCGTGGCGTCGCCGCCACGCAGCTGCTCCACGGTGGCCAGGCTGATTCCGAGGTCAAGCGGTGAGAAGACCGATTCGACGACGTTCCCGTTACGGATCTCCCACACGGTGGACGGTCCGGTGGTTGTCAGCTCATCAAGCCCGTCGTTGCCGCGGAACACCAGGCCCCGGCTCCCCCGCCTTGCGAGCACACCAGCCACGAGGGGTGCCATCCTGGCGTTCGCCACACCCACGGCCGAAGCCTGCACGTTGGCCGGATTCGTCAGCGGCCCCAGGAAGTTGAAAGCAGTGGGTATTGCCAGTTCCTTCCTCGGCACCGCGGTATGTCGGAAGGACGGATGGAACACCTGGGCGAAGCAGAATGTGATTCCCGCCTCCTCGGCATTCCTGGCGACCTGTTCGATGGGCAGGTCAAGCCGCACTCCCAGCGCTTCCAGGACATCGGCAGAGCCGGACGACGACGACGCGGCCCGGTTGCCGTGTTTAACCACCCTTGCGCCCGCCCCGGCCGCAACCAGGGCTGCCATGGTGGAGATGTTCACCGTATTCAGCTGGTCGCCTCCGGTGCCGACGATGTCCAGCTTCTCGCCCTGGATGGCGATGGGGTTCGCGTGCGCCAACATGGCGTCCACCAGGCCGGACAGCTCTTCCACCGTCTCGCCCTTGCCGCTCAGTGCCACCAGGAAGCCGGCGATCTGGGATGGCGTTGCTTCCCCGGACATGATGGTGTCCATCGCCCAGGAGGTGTTGTCCGCCGTGAGGTCGCGCCCGCTGATCAGTGCAGAGATCAGCCGGGGCCAGGTGTTGCCGGACACTGGGGAAGCCTGTGAAGTCACCTGCTGATGCTATCGAGCGAGGGCGGCGGCTGACCAATGTGAACCGGCGAAGGAACTTTTCCGCACGATTTCGCGTCTTTGTAGAAAAAGTCCCTCGAAAAGGCGGTTTGCGTTGGGCAGCACGGACTTTTGCAGACATAATGTCTATGTGACATCTGCGACCCATGCCCCCAGTACCCCGGCGCACCCCACGCTGAACCGCCCGAATATGGTTTCCGTCGGAACCGTTGTGTGGCTGTCCAGCGAGTTGATGTTCTTCGCCGGTCTCTTCGCCATGTACTTCACTCTGCGCTCCACGAGTGCCCAGATGTGGGCGGACGAGACGGCCAAGCTCAACTTCCCGTTTGCGCTCATTAACACCATCGTCCTCGTGGCCAGTTCCTTTACTTGCCAGATGGGCGTCTTCGCCGCCGAGCGCCTCCAGCCGCGCCGCACCGGAGGGGTGTTCGCGTTCTCCCGTTGGGGCATGAACGAGTGGTTCATCCTCACCTTCCTCATGGGCGCCTTCTTCGTCGCCGGCCAGACCACCGAGTACGCAATGCTGGTCTCCGAGCACGTCTCGCTCTCGTCCAACGCCTACGGCTCTGCCTTCTACATGACCACCGGCTTCCACGGCCTCCACGTCATCGGCGGACTCGTCGCCTTCCTGCTCATCATGGGCCGGTCGTATGCAGCCAAGAAATTCGGCCACTTCGAAGCGACGTCGGCGATTGTCACCTCCTACTACTGGCACTTCGTTGACGTTGTGTGGATCGGCCTCTTCCTGGTCATCTACGTCCTCAAGTAGCCGGCTTTGATTCTTTTTCTACAAGAGGCAGAATTTCAGGTGGCGGCTCCAGGGGCCGCCGCAGGAACGAATAAAGGAACCACCACGTGAAGGCACTCTCACAAAAGCGGCGTCACCCACTCGCAGCGATAGCGCTGCTCCTGATGGGGCTTCTCCTTACGGGTGGGCTGTACGCTGTGGCCACCACCGTCAACGAGGCCAAGGCTTCCACCACCACTTACAGTGCAAACGACACTGAAGAGGGCGGCAAGCTCTTCGCCGCCAACTGCGCAACCTGCCACGGCATGGGTGCCAGCGGAACCGCTGACGGGCCTTCACTGGTTGGTGTCGGCGCCGCCGCTGTCGACTTCCAGGTGGGCACCGGCCGCATGCCGATGCAGATGAACGGACCGCAGGCACTCAAGAAGCCCGCACAGTTCAACGACGAGCAGACCCACCAGCTTTCAGCGTATGTCGCTTCCCTGGGCGCAGGCCCGGCAATTCCTGAAGAGGAGCTGGTGAACGGCGGCGGTGACGCGGCTGCCGGCGGCGAGCTCTTCCGCACCAACTGCGCCATGTGCCACAACGCTGCTGCTGCCGGCGGTGCACTGACCCGCGGCAAGTTCGCACCTGCACTGGCCGACGTATCCGGCAAGCACATCTACGAGGCCATGGTCACCGGCCCCCAGAACATGCCGGTGTTCAGCGACTCCAACATCACCCCCGAGGGCAAGAAGGACATCATCACGTTCCTGAAGCAGATCGAGAGCACCGGTTCCCCGGGTGGCGCTGATCTTGGTTCGCTGGGTCCTGTTGCTGAAGGCCTGTTCGTGTGGGTTGCCGGTCTGGGCGTCATCATCGCCTTCACCATCTGGCTGACGTCGCGTACTTCCTGACGCCGGGCAAGACCCAAAGCTTCTGCTGCTTTGTTCAGCAGGTTGATATTAGAAACTAACCCGGCAGCCGCCGGGACGAGAGAAGGATGAGGCGAATTATGGGCAACCATAGTGACGGCAGTCCGAACCACTCGGGCACCGTAGCTACGGCTGGTCAGAATGAGGTGGAGAAGTTCCAGGATCCTGGAATTCCCCCGCATCGTTTGCGCCTGGCTGACACGGACCCGAAGGCCGCCAAGCGGGCAGAACGACAGGTCGCCTTACTATTTGGCATTTCTGTTGTTGGAACCCTGATCTTCCTGGTGGCGTACTTCGCCATCGACCTGGGCGATGACTCGAGCATTGCCACCATCAGGCTGCAGAACGCACTGCTCGGCGTCGGCACGGCCTTTGCCATGCTCGGCATCGGCACCGGCATTGTCCACTGGGCGAAGGCTCTCATGCCGGACCACGAAGTCTCGGAAGAGCGCCATGCCATCCGCCACGAAGAAGACCGCCAGGCAGCTGTGCGGATCGTGGACGACATTGTCGAGGAAACCGGCATCAAGCGCCGTCCGCTCATCCGCAACACGCTCCTTGGCGCCGTTGCCCTTGCGCCGCTTCCGGCTGTGGCAATCTTCGGTGACCTCGGTCCCCGTCCCGACGACAAGCTCGCGCACACCATGTGGGCCCCGCAGGACGGCAAGCTCAAGCGTCTTGCGCGGGACCCCGACGGTACCCCGATCAAGGCGTCTGACGTCACGATCGGTTCGGCCTTCCACGTTATTCCTGAAGGCCTGAACGAACTCCACGAGGGCAAGCTCAACGAGAAGGCCAAGGCCGTTGTCCTCCTGATGCGCCTGGATCCGGCATCGCTGAACCCCTCCCCGGGCCGCGAGGAGTGGGGCTACAACGGCATCGTTGCCTACTCCAAAATCTGCACCCACGTTGGTTGCCCGGTTGCTCTGTACGAGCAGCAGACGCACCACCTGCTGTGCCCGTGCCACCAGTCCACCTTCGACCTTACGCAGGAATGCAAGGTGATCTTCGGCCCCGCCAGCCGGCCTCTCCCCCAGCTGCCCATCGCAGTTGATGACGAAGGCTACCTGGTCGCCACCAGCGACTTTCATGAACCTGTAGGACCGAGTTACTGGGAGCGTGATTCGCATGAGCGCAGCATCAACAGCTGAGCCCGCATTCGTCGCCAAAACCAAGACAGGCCGGTTTACCGACTTCGTCGATTCCCGCGTCGGCGGTTCCGGAATCCTCCGCGAATTCGGCCGTAAAGTCTTCCCCGACCACTGGTCCTTCATGTTCGGCGAAGTTGCCCTCTACTCGTTCGTCATCCTGCTCCTCTCGGGCACGTTCCTGACGTTCTTCTTCGATCCGTCCATGGCGGAGACGCATTACGACGGGTCCTACGTCCCGCTGAAGGGCGTGGAGATGTCGGTTGCGTACAACTCCTCGCTGAACATTTCGTTTGACGTCCGCGGCGGCCTGTTCATGCGCCAGGTCCACCACTGGGCTGCGCTGCTGTTCGTGGCTTCCATCGCCGTGCACATGCTCCGCGTCTTCTTCACCGGCGCGTTCCGCCGTCCGCGTGAAATGAACTGGGTCGTCGGCAGCGTCCTGCTGATCCTGGCCATGGCCGCAGGCTTCACCGGCTACTCACTCCCCGATGACCTGCTGTCCGGCAACGGCCTGCGCATCATCGACGGCGTGATCAAGTCCATCCCGGTCATCGGTACCTATATCTCGTTCTTCCTGTTTGGCGGCGAGTTCCCGGGTACGGCCATCATCAGCCGCCTCTACATGCTGCACATTCTCCTGGTGCCGGCCCTGATCCTGCTGATGATCGTGCTCCACCTGTTCATGGTGGTTGTCCACAAGCACACCCAGTACCCCGGCCCGGGCCGTAATGACAACAACGTCGTCGGCTACCCGCTCGGCCCGGTCTACGCTGCGAAGGCCGGTGGCTTCTTCTTCATCGTCTTCGGTGTCCTGGCACTGATGGCAGCGTTCTTCACCATCAACCCGATCTGGAACTACGGACCGTACGACCCCTCCCCGGTGTCCGCCGGTACCCAGCCTGACTGGTACATCGGCTTCGTCGACGGCGCACTCCGCCTTATGCCGGGCACCTTCGGTGACTGGCATGTCGAACAGGTATGGTTTGGGCACGTCTTCACGTTCAACGTGCTGCTGCCGGCACTGGTCCCTGCAGGCATCCTCTTCACCGTGATGTTTGCTTACCCCTGGATCGAACGCTGGATCACCAAGGACGACCGCGAACACCACGTGCTTGACCGCCCGCGCAACGCTCCGACCCGTACGGGCATCGGTGTTGCAGGCTTCATCTGGTACTGCGTGATGTGGGCCGCAGCAGGCTCCGACCTCATCGCCACGCACTTCCACGTGTCGCTGAACGACGTCACCTACTGGCTGCGTGCACTGTTCTTCGTCGGCCCGATCATCGGTTTCATCGTCGCCAAGCGCGTTGCTCTGGCCCTTCAGCGCAAGGACCGCGAGATTGCCCTCCACGGCCGCGAGACCGGACGCATCGTCCGCCTCCCCCACGGCGAGTTCATCGAGGTTCACGCACCGCTGGACGAGTACAAGCGCTACAAGCTCGTGGGCTTCGAGTCGCCCCAGGTCCTGCCTGCTGTTCCGAACGAACACGGCGTTGTGACCCGCAAGGAGAAGCGCCGGGCGGCACTCTCCAAGTGGTTCTTCGAGGATCGTGTCGCACCTGCGACTCCTGCAGAGCTCGAAGCAGCACACGGCCACGGCCACGCAGCTGTGGAGGCTCCCGAGGAAAGCAAGAGCCTCTCTCACTAGATCCACCGCTTCAAGCGGAAAGGGCCCGGTCCACATGGACCGGGCCCTTTCTGTTTAAGCGCTTGGAAGCAGAGCCTCACCTGTGTCCCGGTTCCCCTCTGTGCAGCGCTGGACGAGGACGGGAAAGAACCGAAGCGGGCTCTATTCAGTGGTTCCGGGCACGCCGCACTCCCGGGCGCTGCAGCGGCACCCACAGCTTGTAGCGGTCCGCGCGGTAGTAGGACACCGAGTAGTCCACCATGGCCTTGGCCACGAAGGCATGGCGCTGGATCTTGAGGAGTGGCGAGCCCACTTCCACGTTCAACAGGCGGGCCGTGGAAGGCGACGCTGCAGTTGCTTCAATCATGTCCTCGCCCCACTCCATGACGAGCCCGAACTGCTCGCTGAGCACGTTGTACAGCGAGGTGGGCGGCTCCCCATCCAGGAGTCCGGGGACACGGTGCGCTGGAATGAAGTTCTCGTCGACGCTCATGGGTTCGCCGTCGGCCAACAGCAGCCGCCGGAACCGGACCAGCGGCGTCCCTTCGTCCAGCTGCAGCTCCCGCGCCAGGAAGGCACTGGCGCCAATCTGTTCAAAGCTGAGGACTTTGGCGGCCGGCACCATGCCGCGCCGCTGCATCTCTTCGCTGTAGGACGTCAGTTTCACCTGAAGATCCAGCTTGGGCCGCCGCACGAAGGTGCCCAGGCCCACGACGCGCTCGATGACTTCCTCGCCAACCAGCGCGTCGATGGCCTGGCGGACAGTCATCCTCGCCAGCCCGAAGCGTTCAGCAAGGTCGCGCTCCGACGGAAGCGCGGAGCCGGGAGGGCACGACTCGGCGATGTAGCTGCGGAGGATCTCCCGCAACTGAATGTAAATCGGAATACCACTGCTGCGGTCGATCTCGCCGGCAATGGTCTTAGCTACAGCAGCCATGGGCCGTCATCTCCTGCTTCTTGTACCGCTCTTAATGGTAGGGCAGGTCTAGACCAGGGACGCCACAGACGCTGCGTCCTTGGCGGAGCGCGATTCCGGAGGACTATATTTGGTCAGGAAAATGACGCATGACGGGCGCACCGTCAGGATGAAGGAGTCCCCCTTGCCATCACACCAGGCCGTGGTCACGGCCGCCGTGGGCCTGCATGCCAGGCCGGCGGCCATGTTCGTCCGAGCCGTTAACGAGACCGGCCTTCCGGTGCTCATCGCCAGGAAAGGCATCAGCGCCGTGGACGCCCGCTCCCTGCTGCAGGTGATGGCTGCCGATTTCCAGACCGGCTGCACCGTTGAACTGTCCGTCAATGAGGAACTGCTGGACGGCCCGGAGAGCGCAGCACATGCCCTGGCGGCCCTCCAGTCGCTGGGATCGCTGCTGGAGTCCCAGGGAGCCTCACAGCAGCCCGTAGGAAGCTAGTTCCGGGCGCCGTTCCGGACGGGAACAGCAACGCAAAAACGCCGGCCCCCACCATGAGGTGGGGGCCGGCGTTTTGCTCAGTGGCTTTGGCTAGTGCGCGTGGTCGCCGCGGCTGTATTCGTAAACCCAGCCAACGAGCGCAACGACGGCGATGCCGGCCGCGATGAAGACGATCCAGAAGCCCACGGCCAGGCCCAGGAAGCCGGTGGCGCAGGCGAGGCCGAGGACCAGAGGCCACCAGCTCCAGGGGCTGAAGTGGCCCTGTTCACCGGCGCCCTCATGGATTTCGGCGTCACTGCGGTCCTCAGGGCGCAGGCCGACGCGCTTGGCGGTGAAGCCAAGGTAGGCGCCGATCATACCGGCGAGCCCGCCGACAAGCAGGACACCAAGGATGCCGACCCATTCACTCCAGTTGGTCAGGAAACCGTAAACGATGGAGACAGGGATGAAGAAGAAGACTCCTGATCCGAAGATCCAAGATTCGATTTTCACTGTGCGGTGTCCTTCTGGTCGGCGTTGCCGAGGGCCTTGGCTGCGGGAGCCGGCGACTCGACGGTGTGCACCTGGCGAAGCTCAGGGTGGTGCAGGTCCAGGGCGGGGCGCTCCGAACGGATCCGGGGCAGCGAGGTGAAGTTGTGGCGCGGCGGCGGGCAGGAGGTTGCCCATTCGAGCGAAGCTCCGAAGCCCCACGGATCGTCAACCTGAACCTTCTCGGCGCTGCGCCACGTGATGTAGACGTTCCAGAAGAACGGGATCAGCGAAGCACCCAGGACGAAGGACGCCACGGTGGAGAACTGGTTCATCCAGGTGAAGTTGTCTTCCACCAGGTAGTCGGCGTAACGGCGGGGCATGCCCTCAACACCGAGCCAGTGCTGGATCAGGAAGGTGCCGTGGAAGCCGAGGAACAGCAGCCAGAAGTGGATCTTGCCGAGGCGTTCGTTGAGCATCTTGCCCGTCCACTTGGGCCACCAGAAGTAGAACCCGGCGAACATGGCGAACACCACGGTGCCGAACACCACGTAGTGGAAGTGTGCCACCACGAAGTAGGAGTCGGAGACATGGAAGTCCAGCGGCGGCGAAGCCAGGATGATGCCGGTCAGGCCACCGAAGAGGAAGGTGATGAGGAAGCCGATGCTCCACAGCATGGGGGTTTCGAAGGTCAGCGAACCGCGCCACATGGTGCCGATCCAGTTGAAGAACTTCACACCCGTCGGGACGGCAATCAGCATCGTCATGAAGGCGAAGAACGGCAGGAGGACCGAGCCGGTGACGTACATGTGGTGGGCCCACACGGTCACGGACAGGGCGGCGATGGCGATGGTTGCGTAGACCAGGCCCTTGTAGCCGAAGATCGGCTTGCGGCTGAAGACCGGGAAGATCTCCGAAACGATACCGAAGAACGGCAGCGCGATGATGTACACCTCGGGGTGGCCGAAGAACCAGAACAGGTGCTGCCAGAGGACTGCACCGCCGTTCTCGGGGTCGAAGATGTGGGCTCCGAAGCGGCGGTCGGCGCCGAGGGCGAATAGGGCGGCGGCCAGTGGCGGGAACGCCATCAGGACCAGGATGGCCGTGATGAGGGTGTTCCAGGTGAAGATCGGCATGCGCCACATGGTCATGCCCGGAGCGCGCATGCAGATGATCGTGGTGATGAAGTTGACCGCGCCGAGGATGGTGCCGAAGCCGGACAGTGCCAGGCCGAAGACCCAGAGGTCACCGCCGATGCCCGGGCTGAACGTGGTGTTGGACAGCGGAGCGTAGGCGAACCAGCCGAAGGATGCGGCACCCTGCGGGGTGATGAAGCCGGAGACGGCAATGGTGGATCCGAAGAGGAAGAACCAGAAGGCCAGCGCGTTCAGCCGCGGGAAGGCGACGTCGGGAGCGCCGATCTGCAGCGGCATGATGACGTTGGCGAACCCGGCGAAAAGAGGGGTTGCGAACATCAGCAGCATGACGGTGCCGTGCATGGTGAACAGCTGGTTGTACTGTTCCTTGGTCTGCAGGATCTGCATGCCGGGCTCGAACAGTTCGGCGCGGATCAGCAGCGCCATGACGCCGCCGAGGCAGAAGAAGACGAACGAGGCGATCAGGTACATGTACCCGATGGTCTTGTGGTCGGTCGAGGTGATCCAGTTGACGACGATGCGCCCCTTGGATTTGGGAACCACGGGGGCCTGGAGGGACCCTGCGGGTGCGGATTGAGTGTACGTAGCCACGTCGCTCCCCTTACTTAATTTCGTTCAGGTTAGGGTTGCGGTCGTACTCCACACCAAGCAGGCCGGTGTTGCCTGCTGCCTTCAGCTCGTCCATGTGTGCCGTGAATTCGGACTCAGACACGACCTTGACGCGGAACAGCATTTCGGAGTGGTACTCGCCGCAGAGTTCGGCACACTTGCCGTCGTAGGTCCCCTCCTTGGTGGGGGTGAACCGGATGTAGTTGGTCTTTCCGGGGATCATGTCGCGCTTCTGCAGGAAGGCGGGAACCCAGAAGGAGTGGATGACGTCGCGGGCGTTGAGTTCGAGGTCAACGGACTTGTTCACCGGCAAGTACAGCGTGGGGAGCTGCTCCTTGTCGATGGTGTTGCCGGTCAGGTGAGCCTGCACGCCGGCCTCGTGGACGTCTTCCTGGATGACATCGCCGGACTTGTAATTGAAGTCCCATGCCCACTGCTTGCCGCGGACGTCAACGACGACGTCGGCCGGCTGGGAACGGTCATCGATGGCCTGCTGGTCACGGTCGGTGAAGTAGAAGAACACGACGACCATGAAGATCGGGATGGTGAGGTAGAAAACCTCGAGCGGCAGGTTGAAGCTGGTCTGCCGCGGGAATCCGACGGTCCCCTTGCGGCGGCGGTAGGCCACCAGGCACCAGATGATCAGGCCCCATGTAATGGTGCCCACCACGAGGGCGGCAATCCATGAGTTGACCCAGAGGTCCATGATGCGGTCGGTGTTGCTGGTGGTGCCGCGCTCAGTGGGCAGCCACCCCTTCTCTACCTCTGGCGAACATCCGGTCAAAACCAACGCGCCGGCAATAGCCAAGCCAGTGATCGTTGTGATCGTTTTGCGTCGGCTGCCGGTTCGGTTCTGCGAACTCACAGACGGCCCTTCCTACTTGTTGCTGCTGTCCGGGCAGCCATCGGCGGCCCCGGGCACACTAAAAAGTTTTACTACTCGATGTAGAGCTTACCGCTCCCCCGGACGTTTCGCCCACATGTCGGCGCCGTGCCTCCCGGCCAATTGGATTGGCAGGAAGCACGGCGCAGACATACGGCAAAATGACCGGCTTAGTGGAAGGAATCTCCACAGGCGCAGGAGCCACCGGCGTTGGGGTTGTCGATGGTGAATCCCTGCTTTGAAATGGTGTCCTCGAAGTCGATGCTGGCGCCGCTGAGGTACGGAACGCTCATCTTGTCCACCACGACCTCGACGCCATCGAAGTCACGGACGGCATCGCCGTCGAGAATCCGCTCGTCGAAGTACAGCTGGTAAATCAGGCCGGAGCAGCCGCCGGGCTGCACGGCAACCCGAAGGCGCAGGTCTGTGCGGCCTTCCTGTTCGAGAAGGCTGCGTACCTTGCCTGCGGCGACATCGGTCAGGTTGACCTCGTGGACCGGCAGTTCGCCGGATTCGCTGGTGGTTGCGGTGCTGTTCTCATTGGTTGCGGTGCTCATTGGCCTACCTTCTTGGGACGGGTCCTGGCGGCCCCGCTTCTGCGGTGCCTGCCCCTACGGATTGGGTATGGGCTATAGCTACATGCTACGTCGGACAGCCCTGTAGCTCTAACTCCTGACGTAACCATGGGAGCCTCCCGGTTGTTCCCCGGGAGGCTCCCCCCAACCCATGGGTCCAGGGGTTTCCACTCACAGACCGTCGCTGTTCAACCGGGCCAGCAGCAGTGCTTCGGCAACAATGGCGTTGCGGAAGTCGCCGAGGTCCAGTGACTCGTTGGCGCTGTGGGCCCGAGAGTCGGGGTCCTCCACGCCCGTGACAAGTATCTGTACTTCGGGATAGAGCTCCATGAGGTCCGCAATAAAGGGAATGGAACCGCCAATGCCCGTTTCCACCGCGGGCACGCCCCAGGCTTCACCCAGCGCCCACATGGCCATCCGAGCCGCGGGCGATGCGGTGTCGGTCTGGAACGGATTGCCGCTCTCCCCCGGCGTGAAGGTGACCCTGGCCCCGAAGGGTGCGTGGGACTCGACGTGGCGGCGTACCGCGTCCATGGCGGCGTCCGGGTCCTGGCCCGGCGCGAGGCGAAGGCTGAATTTTGCCCGTGCCCGCGGCAGCAGGGTGTTGGAGGCGACGTCGACGGCGGGTGCGTCGAAGCCGATGATGGACAGTGCAGGTTTGGTCCAGAGCCGGGATGCGATGCTGCCGCTGCCGGCGAGGCGGACGCCGTCGAGCACCGACGCGTCGGCGCGGTAGTCCGCCTCGGGGAGGTCGACGGAAGCCGTGTCCCTGGCGACCAGCCCTTCGATGGCGACGTTGCCGTCGTCGTCGTGGAGCGTGGCAATCAGCCGTGCCAGCAGCGTGGGCGCGTCCAGGACCGGCCCGCCGTACATGCCGGAGTGGACTGCGTGCTCCAGGACCTGGACCTCTATGGTGCCATCAACCAGGCCGCGCAGGCTGGTGGTCAGGGCAGGGATGCCCACCTTCCAGTTACTGGAATCAGCCACCACGATCACGTCCGCCCTCAGCAGTTCGCGGTTGGCTTCCAGGAACGGGCGGAAGGTGGGTGAACCGGCTTCCTCTTCCCCTTCGAAGAAGAAGGTCACGCCAAGGCCCAGCCGGTCACCGAGGACGCCGGCCACGGCGGCGTAGGCGGCGAGGTGGGCCATGATGCCCGCTTTGTCGTCCGCGGCGCCGCGGCCGTACAGCCTGCCGTCCTTTTCCACTGCCGTAAAGGGACTGGTGTCCCACAGGGCTTCGTCACCCGCCGGCTGGACGTCATGGTGGGCGTACAGCAGGATGGTGGGCTTTCCCGGAGCGGCAGGACGGCGGGCGACGACGGCGGGACCTCCCGGGGTGCCGTCCGGCTTGGCGCAGGAAAGGGTCTGCACGTCCTCCAGGCCGGCGCCGCGCAACAGGCCGGCTACAGCTTCGGCGCTGCGTTCCAGGGGTGCCCGGTCGAAGCTGGGCCACGCAATGCCCGGGATGGCCACGAGGTCTTTGAGATGCGCCAGGGTCTGGTCAAAGGATTGGGCGACGGCGGCCCGAAGTCCGTCGGCCAGCGCGTCGGCCCCGGTGTGCGCGCCCGCGGTGCCCTGCGGTTCTGAAGTATGTGCCGTTGGCGATGAAGTCATGGCGAAAACATTACTCCCGTCACATCTTCAGCTCTGGCACCAGCTGCCGGGCAGGGATTCCGGCTGCTCCCGCAAGGTATTCTGTTCTGGTGTTCGGACGTAAAAAGGAAGCGCCCACGGCGCAGGAAACAGTTGACCAGCAGGCTGCCGAGGCAGCTGCGCGCCAGGCAGGAATGACGGGCAAGGGCGCACCGACGCCGACCCGCAGGGCCCAGGAGGCTGCCCGCAGGCGTCCACTGGTGCCGGAGGACCGCAAAGCTTCCAAGGCGGCCGAACGCCAGGCGATCCAGGACCAGCGCCAGAAGATGCGCCAGGCCCTGGACACCGGAGACGAGAAGTTCCTGCCGCTGCGTGACAAGGGGCCGCAGAAACGCTATGCCCGCGACTACGTTGACGCCCGGTTCAGCCTGGGCGAGTTCCTGATGTTCGGTGCCCTGGTCTTCGTTTTGGTGTCGTTGGTGGTGCCGGCATCCAGCGAGTACATGGTCTACGTCCTGGGCGGGTTCTGGGTCATGTTCCTCGCTGTCTTCGTTGACGTTTTCATTCTTTCCCGCAAGCTGCGCAAGCGCCTTGCGGACAAGTTCGGCGAGGTGGAACGCGGCACTGTTTGGTACGGCTCCATGCGGTCACTGCAGTTCCGCAAGCTGCGGCTTCCCAAGCCGCAGGTCGGCCGGGGACAGTACCCCTCCTAAGCCACCCTTAGGCCTCCATCCTTAAACGGTGATCCCCGGCAGGAGTTCCTGCCGGGGATCACCGTTTAATGCGTACTGTTCAGGCCCACCGTTGCTTCAAAGGCAGCGCTCCGTGGCGATCACCATTCACGGGGCGCCGCGCCAGTCGCCACCGGGTTTGCGCGGCGCGGCGTCAGGCTTTGCGGTTCCGTGCCAGGCGCCGGTTGATCCGGGCCGCCCAGAATGGCCCCTCGTAGAGGAAAGCGGTATAGCCCTGCACGAGGGTTGCTCCCGCGTCCAGCCGTTCCTGAACATCCCGGGCATCCTCCACTCCGCCGACCGCCACCAGGGTGAGGCTGCCGCCCGTGGCGTCCTTGAGCCGGCGCAGGACTTCCAGGGACCGCTTCTTCAGCGGGGCACCGGACAATCCCCCGGCTCCGCATTCCTCCACCTGGCCGGCCGGTGATGTGAGCCCGGTCCTGGCGATCGTGGTGTTGGTGGCGATGATGCCGTCAAGCTTCAGGTCCAGTGCAAGCCGGGCAACGTCGTCGATATCCTCATCGCTGAGGTCCGGAGCGATCTTCACCAGCAGCGGGACACGGCGGCCCGCGGCCCGGTCCGCTTCTTCCCGCACCGCGGTGAGCAGGGGCCGGAGCGTCTCCACATCCTGCAGCAGCCGAAGCCCGGGGGTGTTGGGGGAACTGACGTTCACCACCAGATAATCCGCCGCCGGCGCCAGCGTGCGTGCGCTGACACGGTAGTCGTCCACCGCGTCGGCGAGCTCGACGGCCTTGGTCTTGCCGATGTTGACGCCGATCACCGGCCGGACGCCGGGATAACGCCGCTGCAGCGCAGCACGCGCCGACTTCAGGCGTGGAGCGACGGCGGCCGCACCGTCATTGTTGAACCCCATCCTGTTGATCACTGCACGGTCCTGGACCAGGCGGAAGAGCCGCGGTTTCTCATTGCCGGGCTGCGCCTGGCCGGTGATGGTGCCGACTTCGACGTGGCCGAAACCCAGCTCGGTCAGGGCCTCAATGCCGTGGCCCTCCTTGTCGAATCCCGCGGCCAGCCCGAACGGCGAAGGAAAGGTCACCCCGAAAGCGGTGGTCTGCAGCGACGGCGCCGGGGCCGTCAGCTTGTGCAGCAGCCTGCCGGCGCCGGAGGCATGCGCGAGCCGGATGCCTTTGAACCCGAGAGTGTGGGCGCGTTCAGCGTCCATCCATGAAAAGGCCAGCTTAAAGAAGGTGGGGTAAAGGCGCATGCCTCCAGTTTTCCGTCTTACGCGGCGTAGACCAAAACGGAGACGCCAAAAACCGGCTGGAAGCAGGCAGGCACCGGATTAGCATGGGTCCATGGCATGGGAGCAGGACATTCTGGGGACGGAGTTCCAGTCCCTCGCGTTCCGGGCCGCAGGTGCAGACGGCGTGGAGCGGACCGCGACGCTTGTCCGCCACCGGCCGAAGGGCGTAGTGGCGTCCCCGCCGGGCAGCCGGCAGGCGGTCCTGTTCCTGCACGGCTGGAGCGACTACTTCTTCAACGTGGACCTGGCCCGGTTCTGGAGCGGCGCCGGGTACGACTTCTATGCGCTGGACATGCACAACCACGGCAGGAGCCTGCGGCCCGGCACGCACGGCGGATATGTAGGGCACCTGGCCGACTACGACGCCGAGATTGCTGCGGCGACCGCGCTGATCGGGGATCATGGCACTCCCGGACCGCTAACCCTCATGGGACATTCCACGGGCGGCCTGGTGGCGGCGCTGTGGGCCAGCCGCCATCCCGGAGCGGTGTCCCGCCTGGTGCTCAACAGCCCTTGGCTGGAGATGCATGGCAGCTCGCTGGTACGCCGAGCGGCGGCTGGAATGCTGGCACCCCTGACCCGGGTGCGGCCCGAAACGGTTCTCCGGTTGCCGGAACGGGGCTTTTACTGGCGGACCATCAGCAGTGCAGCCGAGGGCGAGTGGACCCTGGACGACCGGTACCGCCCGCCCCTGGCGTTCCCTGTCCGGGCGGGTTGGCTCAGCGCGGTGCTGGCGGGCCAGGCACAGGTGGCCCGTGGCCTCGGCATCGAGGTGCCCATCCTGGTCCTGCTGTCCGGCGGCAGCGCGAACGGGCTGCTGTGGTCGGAGGAGATGCGGCGCACGGACGCTGTGCTGGATGTCAGGATCATCGGGGCAAGGGCACTCACGCTGGGCCGTTCTGTCACCGTTGAACGCATCGACGGGGCGCTCCATGATGTGTTCCTCTCCCCCGATGCTGTGCGCCGGGACGCGTATGCCAGGCTGGAACGCTGGCTCGCCTCCTACGGCCATGACACCGCTCCGGACCAGACGAGCGACGCGCCGTGAGCGGTGCAGAAGCGGGCCGCGGGAACCTGACGGATCTGTGGACCGCGGACGTGCTGGGAACTGCCTTTGAGCAACTGACGCTGCCGCTGGCCCCGGATGATGAAGGCGACGTCCAGGCGACGCTCGTGCGGTGCGTCGCAGCCGCCGCGCCGCGCACATCGGACCGGCCGCAGGCGCTGAACGTGGTCCTGTACGTCCACGGGTGGGCGGACTACTTCCTGCAGGCCGAGGTGGCAGAGCACCTCGCGGCTCGGGGCATCCCCTTTTACGCGGTGGACCTCCGGAAGTTTGGCCGCAGCCTCCGCCCTTGGCAGACCCCCGGCTACACCGATGACCTGGCCGTCTACGACGAAGACCTCGCTGCAGCCCTGGCGGCGATCCGCGGGGATGTGGCACAGCTGTACGGCGCGGACGTGACGCCGGCAGTGCACGTGCTGGCCCATTCCCTGGGCGGATTGGTCGCTGCCCTCTGGGCGGACCGCAACCCCGGACTCGCCGCCTCCCTGGTCCTGAACGCCCCCTGGCTGGAGCTTCAGGGCAGCAGCATCATCCGGACCATCGCGATGCACCTGGTGGACCCGCTGTCCAAGGCCGATCCGCGGCGGCCGCTGTGGCTTCCCGAAATGCCCGGCTACTGGCAAAGCGTCAGTTCCGAAGCGCACGGCGAATGGCAGCTTGACCCGGCATGGCGGCCCCGCGCGTCGTTCCCGATCCGCGCCGGTTGGGCGAAGGCAGTCCTGGCCGGCCATGCCGCCGTGGAACGCAGGCTGCACATCCGGGAACCTGTCCTGGTCATGCTCTCAGACCGGACACGCATCCAGATTGAATGGTCGGCGGACATGATGGAAGCGGACGCCGTGATCAACGTGGAGGAGACCGCAGGACGGGCCCTGCGACTGGGCCGGCGCGTCAGCGTTTACCGGTATCCCGGCGCACTCCACGACGTGTTCCTTTCGCGCCGGGCCGTCAGGGAAGAAGCCACCCGGGACCTGGCAGCGTGGGTGGGATGCTTTCCGGCCTAGGTTCCGTCGGTGGCGGCCGGTGAGCCTGCCGGTGCCGCCGCGGCATCGACGGCCCCGCCGTACCTGCGGTCCCGGCGCGCATATTCTTCCACCGCCGCCCAGAGGGTCCGGCGGTCTACATCCGGCCACAGCGTGTCCATGAAGACGAACTCGGCGTAGGCCGACTGCCAGAGCAGGAAGTTGGACAACCGCTGTTCACCCGAGCTGCGAAGGAACAGGTCCACGTCCGGCAGGTCCGGCTCGTCGAGGTACTTCTGGATGGTGCGCTCGGAAATCGCCGAGGGCTTCAGCTTGCCGGCGGCGACGTCAGCGGCGATGGCCGACACCGCGTCCGTGATTTCGGCCCGGCCGCCGTAATTAACACACATGGTCAACGTGCAGGTGTTGTTGCCGGCGGTGAAGGCTTCCGCCTCCTCCAGTTCCCGGATGACCGAACCCCACAGTTTGGGCCGGCGGCCGGACCACCTGACCCGGACGCCCCACTCGTCCAGCTGGTTCCGCTGGCGTCGCAGCACATCCTTGTTAAATCCCATCAGGAAGCGCACTTCCTCAGGAGACCTGCGCCAGTTCTCCGTGGAGAAGGCGTACACACTCACGTACTCGATGCCCAGCTCGATGGCGCCGGCCATGACATCGAGCAGGGCGGGTTCGCCGGCCTTGTGCCCTTCGATCCGAGGCAATCCCCGCTGGTTCGCCCACCGGCCGTTGCCGTCCATAACGATGGCGACGTGCCGCGGGACGAATTCGGCCGGGATGGACGGGGGCACGGCACCCGACGGGTGCGGGTACGGTGCCGTTACGGGACGGGTCCGCGTGCGGGGGGTGTTGGTTTTCTTGCCCAGGGCCACTGTCAGCTACGCTCCACGTGTTTGAGGGATTTGAGCACCCGTTCCAGGTGCCATTGCAGGTAGGCGGCCACCAGCCCCGCGGCTTCCTTGCGGTGCAGGGGAAGGGAAGCGTCCGCGGTGGCCCAGTCGCCGGTGAGCAGGGCGGCCAGCAACGTGACGGTCTCCGGGGCAGGCGCCGGCGAGCCCGGCGGCCGGCAGCCGGCGCAGACCATGCCGCCCAGGGCCGCCGCGAAGGCGGTGTGCGGGCCTGGCATGCCGCACCGGGCACAGGCGGTGAAACTGGGGGCCCAGCCGCCTGTTGCCAGGGCGCGGAGCAGGTAGGAATCCAGGATCAGGCCTGCCGCATGCTCATCCCGGCTCAATGCTGCCAGCGCGCCGACCAGCAGGTTGTACTGCGCGGTTCCCGCTTCGCCGTCCACGTCCGTGAGTTTTTCCGCAGTCTCGGTCATGGCCGCGGCCACCGTGTAGCGGGCGTAGTCCGCCGCAATGCTTCCGCCGTAGGCGCCTTTAGCCACAGCCTGGGTCACGATGTCCAGGGTCCTGCCCGAGACCAGCTGCAGGTCTGCGACCATGAACGGTTCAAGCCGCGCACCGAACCGGCTGCTGGTACGGCGCACGCCTTTGGCAACGGCCCGCACCTGGCCATGGTGCTTGGTGAGGAGGGTGATGATCCGGTCCGCTTCACCCAGCTTGTGGGTACGCAGCACCACGGCATCGTCCCGGTACGCACGGGAAGCGAACGATTGTTGGGCCACGCTTTATCTTCCCATCCCCGGCGGCCACCGGATCCCGCGCCGCCGCGCCCCGCGTGTTCGCTGGGCGCGGCGGCAGGCGGATCAGGACTGGGCGTCGCGGATGGCCCGGTTGACCGCCGAAATGACAGCCTTCAGGGAGGACATGCTGGTGTTGGCATCGATGCCGACACCCCAGAGCACCCGCTCCCCCACGGCGCATTCAACGTAGGCCGCGGCCATGGCGTTGCCGCCTTCGGACAGGGCGTGCTCGCTGTAGTCCAGCACCCGGACGTCCACGCCGTCCTGGGTCAGGATGTCCAGCAGCGCCGCGATGGGCCCGTTCCCGGTGCCGGTGCGGCTGACCTGTGCGCCGTCGACGGTGAGGGACGCGTGCAGCGTCATGCCGCCGTCGTTATCCGTTTCCGTTTTGACTGCGCCCAGGGAGTAGCGGCCCCACTGGCCGTCGGCCTCGCCGGAGGGCAGGTACTCATCCTTGAAGATCTGCCACAGCTGCGCACCGCTGACTTCGCCGCCGACGGTATCGGTCCGACGCTGGATGACGCCGGAAAATTCGATCTGCGCGCGGCGGGGCAGGTCCAGGCTGTGTTCGTTCTTGAGCAGGTAGGCGACGCCGCCCTTGCCCGACTGGGAGTTGACGCGGATGACGGCCTCGTAGCTGCGGCCCAGGTCCTTGGGGTCGACGGGCAGGTACGGGACCTGCCAGGTGAAGTCGGCGACATCCTGGCCGGCGGCCTTGGCGTCCCGCTCCAGGGCTTCGAAGCCTTTCTTGATGGCGTCCTGGTGCGAGCCGGAGAAGGCCGTGAATACCAGGTCGCCGCCATAGGGGGACCGTTCGGGGACGGGCAGCTGGTTGCAGTACTCCACGGTCCGGCGGACCTCGTCAATGTCCGAGAAGTCGATCATGGGATCGATGCCCTGGACGAACAGGTTCAGCCCCAAGGTCACCAGGTCGACGTTGCCGGTCCGTTCACCATTGCCGAACAGGCACCCCTCGATCCGGTCGGCACCGGCCATGTAGCCCAGTTCGGCGGCGGCGACGCCCGTGCCGCGGTCGTTGTGCGGGTGCAGCGAGAGGATGATGCCTTCGCGCGGGTGCAGGTGGCGGCTCATCCATTCGATCGAGTCCGCGTAGACGTTGGGGGTGGCCATTTCCACCGTGGCGGGCAGGTTGATGATGACCTGGCGGTCGGCAGAGGCCTCGAAGACATCGGCCACGGCGTTGCACACGCGCACCGCGTACTCCAGTTCGGTGCCGGTGAAGGACTCCGGTGAGTACTCGTACGTGATGTGGGTGTCAGCCAGGGTTTCCTCGTATTTCCTGCACAGCCGGGCACCCTGCAGGGCGATGTCGAGGATGCCGTCCTCGTCCTGGTTGAAGACAACGCGCCGCTGCAGCACGGATGTGGAGTTGTAGAGGTGCACGATGGCCTGCTTGGCACCGACCAGGGACTCGTAGGTCCGCTCAATCAGGTGTTCGCGGGCCTGGGTCAGGACCTGGATGGTGACGTCGTCGGGGATGTGGTTGCCCTCGATGAGCTGCCGGACAAAGTCGAAGTCAGTCTGCGACGCCGACGGGAACCCGACCTCGATCTCCTTGTAGCCCATCCGGACCAGCAAATCGAACATCTTCATCTTGCGGGCCGGGCTCATGGGATCGATCAGCGCCTGGTTTCCATCACGCAGGTCCACGGCGCACCAGCGCGGGGCCTTGGTGATTACCTTGTCGGGCCAGGTCCGGTCCGGAACCTCAACCTTGATCTGGTCCTGGAACGGCGTGTACCGGTGGAAGGGCATTCCGGAGGGCTTCTGTGCGTTTCGCATTACTTGGGGCCTTTTCTAAAGATCTTCATTGAAAGGGTGGCCGGGCAACACAAACTCCGCAGCGAGGGTGGGCCTTGCGCTAGATCGCGTCTGTGGCCTCGCCGCGGCAGCTAAGGAGAAGGAGCTCTGCACGCACCTTTTGAGGGTAACACGGGTGCGTAAGATGAAAGGGCACTACCGTCCGTAAAGTCCAGCATGCAGACGTATCCGGTATCTGTGCCGGCTGCGGCGTTGCAGAAATAAGGAGTCTCAGTGCCCATTTCGGGGATCGACCTTTCCACCTTTGATCACACGGTCCGGCCGCAGGACGACCTTTACCAGCACGTGAACGGCGCCTGGCTGAAAGCCACCGAGATTCCCGATGACCGCCCGCTCGAAGGGACCTTCACCGCCCTGCGGGATGGCTCCGAAATCGCCGTGCGGGACATCATCGAGGAAGCGGCGGCCAAGGGAGAGGACGCCACCGGCATCGAGCGGAAAATCGGCGGCCTGTACAACAGCTTCATGGATGAGGCCGCGGTGGAAGCCAAGGGCCTGGAGCCCATCCGTCAGCGGCTCGCGGATGTTTTCGCCACGGCGACGGCCGAGGACCTGCTCGCGCTCGCCGGCAGGCTCTTCCGCGCGGACGTGGGCGGTTTGTTCTACATCTACCCGGCCCCGGACGCCGGGAACCCCGACCGGGTCCTGCTGTACACAGGCCAGGGCGGCCTGGGCCTGCCTGACGAGTCCTACTACCGGGAAGAAAAATTCGCACCCACCGTCTCCGCCTACCGTGCCCATGTAGCCACCATGCTGGAGCTTGCCGGCTACGGCGACGCCGCAGCCGCTGCGGGCCGCGTCGTGGATCTGGAGACACAGCTCGCGGGCCATCATTGGGACAACGTCACCCTGCGGGATCCGCAAAAGACCTACAACCTCAAGACGGCGGAGGACGCCTCGGCGCTGTTCCCGCTCCTGCCCACGTGGTTTGAGGCGGCGGGGATCGCCCCGGACAAACGGCAGGAACTCGTGGTCAGCACCCCGGACTTCTTTGCGGGTGCTGCCGGGCTGCTGGAGACCGTCCCGCTGCAGGCGTGGCAGGAATGGCTCGCCCTGCGCGTCGTCAGCGCAGCCGCCCCGTACCTGCCAAAGGCTTTCGTTGACGCGAACTTCGCCTTCTACGGCACCACCCTCAGCGGTACGCCCCGCAACAAGGACCGCTGGAAGCGGGGCGTGGCCGTGGTGGAAGCCGCACTCGGCGAGGCCGTCGGGCAGATCTACGTGGAGCGCCACTTCCCCGGTTCCCACAAAGCGCGCATGCAGGCACTGGTGGGCAACCTCATTGAGGCCTACCGGAACAGCATCACGGAAGTGGGCTGGATGGGCGGGGACACCAAGGCGGAGGCCCTGCGCAAGCTTGACGGTTTCCGCGCCAAGATCGGTTTCCCGGATGAATGGATCGACTACTCCGCGGTGGAGATCGATCCCAGTGACCTCCTGGGCAACGTGGAACGCGCCCACAACGCCGACGTCGACCGGCACCTCGACGAAGTCGGCAAGCCGGTGGACCGCAACAAGTGGCTGATGACGCCGCAGACGGTCAACGCCTACTACCACCCGATGATGAACGAGATCGTGTTCCCCGCCGCCATCCTGCAGCCACCCTTCTTCACGGCTGACGCTGACGACGCCGTCAACTACGGTGGCATCGGCGCCGTGATCGGGCATGAAATCGGCCACGGCTTTGACGACCAGGGTTCCCAGTTCGACGGCGGCGGCGCCCTGCGGAACTGGTGGACGGACGAGGACCGACAGGCTTTCGAGAAGCTCAGCGCCCGGCTGGTGGAGCAGTACGACGCCCTGTCACCGACCGCAGCGCCGGGCCATCACGTCAACGGCCGCCTCACCCTGGGCGAGAACATCGGCGACCTCGCCGGACTCGCCATCGCCTACAAGGCGTACCTGATCAGCCTCGACGGCAAGGAGCCTGAGGTGCTGGACGGGCTGACCGGTCAACAGCGCTTCTTCGCCTCGTGGGCCGCGGGGTGGCGGCAGGTCATCCGGCAGGAGGAAGCGGTCAGGAGGCTGGCCACCGATCCCCACTCCCCCAACGAGTTCCGGACCAACGCCATTGCCCGGAACCTGGACGCCTTCCATGACGCGTTCGACGTGACCGATCAGGACGGCATGTGGATGCCGCCCGCGAAACGCGTCAGCATCTGGTAGGACCGGATACAGGAAACGGCCGGGGCCAGCCATCAGGCTGGTCCCGGCCGTTTCCGTTTGTAGTTGACTGGGACGCAGGCTACCTGACGATCAGCTCGGGGTTTGCCTGCTGGCACCGCGCGTCACCGGCGGTCTGGTTGACGATGTCCTTCGGCAGTTCGGTTTGCGTGCCGGCCCCGTACGCAGTGCCGCTGGTGAAGTCGCTGCCCACGTAGACCTGGACACCCGTGACACCGGGGGCAGGAATGACCTGGGCGGCAGGGATCCCGAGCAGCGCAGCAACGTCAGTGGCGACGTCGGCGAAATTCGTTCCGTAGTACACCGCAGACTGGCTGACAGCCTGCGCCTCGAACTGCGCCGTCTGGCTGAAGCCGCCGGTGACCAATGCTTGGACGAGTTCCTGGGCGCGCCCGGGGACTCCTGATCCGTTGGCCACAGAGACCGGCTGGAGCGCCTTGTCATACGGCGGCAGCGGGGCGGCAGTTTCCGTGGGCGTCGCGGACGGGGACGGGCTTGCCGAATCAGTCGGCGACGGCGAGGTGGGCGCTGTGGGGTCGGTCAGGTCGACGTCTTTGCGGAGCGCCGAGAACAGCTGGGAGCCGGCAGGTTCCGCGATCTCCAGCCGGTTGGGGTCGGACACTGCGGGCGTGGTGGGCACCGAAACGAAGGCGACCTTGCTGACATCGATGTCCTTGAGCCGGTTGCCGATGGTGAGCAGCGTGGGGACCGAGGCAAGGCCGTCGTCAACCGTGAGGTTCTGGGTGACCACGTCGGCGATCTTGAGCATCTTGGCGGGATCGGTCAGCGTCCCCTCGTCCTTGATCTTGCGCGTCAGTGAGGAGAGGAAGCCCTGCTGCGCCTGGATGCGCCCCAGGTCACCGCCGTCGGCAAAGGCGTGGCGGGTGCGGAGGAAGGCGAGTGCCTGTTCACCCTGGACAGCTGACGTGCCCGCCGGAAGCCGGAGCCGGGAATCGGGGTCGTAGATGGCGTCGCTGACGCAGACGTCCACGCCTCCGACCGCATTGGACAGTTCCTTGACGGCGTTGAAGTCCGCCATCATGAAGTGGTCCACTTCAAGGCCGGTCAACTTGTTGACGGTGTCCACGGCGCAGCCAATTCCTGCCTCGCCCATGGCTTCGTTGATCATCACTCCGCTGCGGGCAGGGTACTCACGGCCGGTTTTCGAGTCCTTGCATGCCGGGATGTCGACGAGGAGGTCACGCGGGAAGCTGATGACGCTCACGCGCTTGTTGTCCTCGGAGATGTCCATCAGCATCATGACGTCGGACTTTCCGTACCCGGTGGAATCATCCGAGGTCCCGTACTCGGCGTTCTTCCCGTCGCGGGTGTCTGAGCCGAGGATGAGGATCTGCATCCGGCCCGTGGCGTCGTTGATCGGCCCCTCCGTGCCTGTCCCGCCGGCGTTCAGCGGGGCCTTGGAGATGTTGTTCTGCAGCCGGACGAACCAGAACCCTGCGAAGGCGAGGCCACCCACCAGCACCACCGCCACCACGGCAGTGACGACCTTCAGCCAGCCGGGCATGCCGCGGATCGGCCCAAGGTGCCGCGCGGCGCCCAGGCCGGCCTGGTTTGCGTGCCTGGAAACGGGTCCCGACCCGGGTGGCGCGTCCGCGCCGAACTCGTTCTTGTCACGGCCTCGCGCCACGTGGTGAACCTTCCTCTAAATTCAGAATCCGGTCCATTTTAGTGGCCGAGTCTGTGAAATTACCGGACGGGGCCCTGCGACACCAGACCCAGGGGCTCAGAATCCGAGCTTGACCAGCTGTTTTGGATCCCGCTGCCAGTCCTTGGCCACCTTGACGTGAAGGTCGAGGTAGATGCGGGTGCCCAGCAGCGCTTCGATGCCCTTGCGGGCGTTCGTGCCCACTTCGCGCAGCCGGCTGCCACCCTTGCCGATGATGATGGCTTTCTGGGAGGGACGTTCCACATACAGGTTGACCCGGACGTCGAGCAGCGGATTGTCCTCGGGCCGGTCCTCGCGGGGGACGATCTCCTCCACCACCACGGCCAGGGAATGCGGAAGCTCATCGCGCACGCCCTCCAGGGCAGCCTCCCGGATCAGCTCCGCCACCATCACTGCTTCCGGTTCGTCGGTCAGTTCACCGTCAGGGTACAGCGGAGGCGACGGCGGCATGTGGCGGATGAGCACGTCGGCAACCGTGTCCACCTGGAAACCGTCGCTGGCCGAGACGGGAACGATGTCCTTCCAGCCGTCGCCGCCCAGCACTTCGCGGCCGAGTTCCGCCACTGCCAGCAGCTGCTCGGTGAGCGCCTGCTTGTCCACCAGGTCGGCCTTGGTGATGATCGCAACGACAGGCTTCCGTCCCGCCGCTGCCAGCTGGGCGGCGATGAACTTGTCGCCCGGGCCGATCTTCTCGTTGGCGGGGAGGCAGAACCCGATGGCGTCCACCTCGGCCAGCGTGTCCGCCACCAGGTCGTTGAGCCGTTTGCCCAGCAGGGTCCGGGGCCGGTGGAGTCCCGGCGTGTCCACCAGGATCAGCTGGGCGTCGTCCCGGTGCACGATGCCCCGGATGGTGTGCCGGGTGGTCTGCGGCTTGGCGGAGGTGATCGCCACTTTCTTGCCCACCAGGGCGTTGGTCAGGGTTGACTTGCCGGCGTTGGGGCGCCCGACAAGGACTGAGAAACCTGCCCGGAATCCGCCAAAATCATCGGCTGGTTCGGTCTTACTTTTCTTGCTCACGTGGAACTCCCTGCTGGGTTGCTTCCGCCTCATGGAAGAGGTCTTCAAGGTCAGTGTCTACTCTCGGCACGGGCGCCGCAATGATGTGGCTGACGCGGTTCCGGCGGCCCTCGAGCCGGTCGGCGCGCAGCGAGACGCCCTGGACCTCCACGTGGCTGCCCACGATGGGAACCCGGCCCAGCGCCTTGGCGAGGAGGCCGCCGACGGTGTCTACCTCGTCGTCGTCAAGTTCCATGTCGAACAGTTCACCGAGGTCGTCGATGCTCATCCTTGAACTGACGCGGTAGGAACCGTTCCCCAGGTCCACGGCTTCGGCGCTTTCGGTGTCGTATTCGTCCACGATCTCGCCGACGATCTCCTCGATCATGTCCTCGAGGGTCACCAGTCCCGCAGTCCCGCCATACTCGTCAATGACGATGGCCACGTGCGTCGATTCCTTCTGCAGTTCACGCAGCAGGTCGCTGACGGGCTTGGACTCCGGCACGTAGCGGACTTCGCGGGCCAGCGTGTCCACGGTGGGCGGCTCGGCGCCGGGTCCGAGTTCATGCACGACGGCGGCGACGTCCTTGAGGTAGACGATCCCCAGGATGTGGTCGGTGTCCTCGCCGATGACGGGAACCCGGGAATAGCCGGAGCGGAGGAACAGGGACATCGCCTGGTGGAGGCTTGAGCCGGATTCGATGCTGACGATGTCGGTCCGCGGCACCATGACGGCGCGGACCAGCGTGTCGCCGAAGTCGAAGACCGACTGGATCATCTCCGCTTCGTTGTCCTCGATCATGTCGGATTCGCTGGCACGGTCCACGAGTTCCCGGAACTCCTGCTCGCTGAAGAACGCCTCGTCCCCTCCGGGCGCCCCGGGAGCTGCAGCGCTGCCCAGCGCCACAAGCCAACCCGGGATGGGACCCAGGATCCAGGTCAGGAACCTGATGAGCGGGGCCGTGAGGCGGACGACGGCGGCGGAATGGAGCCTGCCCAGCTGGCGCGGCGAAACGCCGACAATGACGAAACCCACCAGGGCCATGGTTCCTGTTGCTGCCAGCCCGGCCAGCCAGACGTTGTCCAGGACGCTGTAGAGCAGCACGGCGACGGCGACGGCGGACGCCATTTCAAACCAGATGCGCCAAAACCTCAAGGCCCTGACGTGGGCCACGGGTTCGCTGAGGATGCTGCGCATGGCCGTTCCCCGGCTGCGGACAAGCGCTTCCTCGGCGTCGTGGCGCGGAAGGAAGTTGAAGGCCGCTTCGGCGGCTGTCAGGACGGCGGCGATGGCCAGGAAAACCAGGGCCATCGCCACCAGGAGAAGCTGCGTCACTGGGTTGTCTCGGCGGGTGCTTCCTTGCCGGTGAAGCCGGTCAGGAGTTCGCGCTGGAGCCCGAACATCTCTTCTTTTTCTTCGGGTTCTGCGTGGTCATAGCCCAGGAGATGGAGAATGCCGTGCGTGGTCAGCAGCAGCATCTCATCCTCCAGCGCGTGGCCGGCGTTCTTCGCCTGGACCTTCGCCACCTGGGGGCAGATGGCGATGTCGCCAAGCATCCCCTGGGGGGTGGGCCGGTCCGGTGTGCCCGGGGTGAGTTCGTCCATGGGAACGGAGAGGACGTCGGTGGCGCCGGGCTCATCCATCAGCTCGATGTGGAGTTTCTCCATGGCCGGCTCATCCACGAGCAGAATGGACAGTTCTGCCTGCGGATGGATGTACAGCTGTTCGAAAATGTACCTGGACAGGGCAACGAGTGAGGCTTCGTCCACCTGGACGCCTGATTCGTTGTTCACCTCGATGCTCACGCGTGATCCCCCCGCTGTTCCTTGGTGGCCGGCTGCTTAATCCGGCTCCGTTGCCGTTCGTCCCACAGGCTGTAGGCGTTGACGATATCCCCCACCAGGCGGTGCCGCACGACGTCGGCGGCGTCCAGGACGGAGAAGCTGACGTCATCGATTCCCTGCAGGATTTCCTCCACGATGCGCAGCCCGGAGCGGGTGCCGAAGGGAAGGTCCACCTGGGTGATGTCTCCGGTGACCACCATCTTGGACCCGAATCCCAGCCGGGTCAGGAACATCTTCATCTGTTCCGGGGTGGTGTTCTGGGCTTCATCCAAAATGATGAACGCGTCGTTGAGGGTACGCCCGCGCATGTACGCCAGCGGCGCCACTTCGATGGTGCCCGCGGCCATCAGCCGGGGAATTGATTCCGGGTCCATCATGTCGTGGAGGGCGTCGTATAGGGGTCGCAGGTAGGGATCGATCTTGTCGCTCAGGGTTCCCGGCAGGAAGCCCAGCCGCTCCCCCGCCTCTACCGCGGGGCGGGTCAGGATAATCCGGCTGACTTCCTTTTGCTGCAGGGCCTGTACCGCCTTGGCCATGGCAAGGTACGTCTTGCCCGTGCCGGCGGGACCAATGCCGAAAATGACGGTGTTGTCATCGATGGCGTCAACATAGTTCTTCTGGTTCAGCGTTTTGGGGCGGATGGTCCGTCCACGGCTGGAGAGGATGTCGTGCGTGAGGACGTCCACAGGGTTTTGCATCGACTGGCTGCGCAGCAGCGCCACGAGTTGCTGCAGCACGGCAGGGGTGATGACAGTGCCCCGGGACACCAGGCCCCGGACTTCCTGCAGGAGCCGCATGATCCGGGGAACGTCGCTGGAGGGGCCGCTGATGGTCAGCTCGTTGCCTCGGACGTGGAAGTTGACCGCCGGGAACTGTTCCTCGATATACCGCAGCGCCTCATCGTGGCTGCCGAGTGACTGGACCATCTGGTCGGAATTGTCGAAAAGGACTACCTCGGTCCGGACACCGGGAAGGGTGTGGGGAAATTCCCCGGCGATGCCCTCGCCCGTGGTGAGCCGGCGCTTTCCGTTGGCTGATTCAGTCATGGTGGTGGCCCTCGGGCCTATGGTCCCCTCAAGGTGGTCTTCAACTGTTGTCCCGTCCGCCGCATGGGTTTTCGGCGTCCCGTGATCCTTTTATCTTACGCCAGCACACTCCCCGCGCCGGGATACCCGCCGGCCCGCCTGGAGGGCAGGCAGCTTCGGGAACCCCGGCCGGGTGCCCCACGGCACAGCCGCATGCCATTAGGTATCAACTTCATATCGTCCTCATATCGTTCACGTTGCAGTTGGGCGTGGAACGAAAAAGTGGGCAAACCCGGCAGGCCTGCTGTGCAATGCTGGAAATCCAGCCACATCTGCACCATTGGGCCTCCGGGGGGAACGGCCGCCACGCCAGGAAAGGACAGCCGCCAGTGCCGGATACCACTGTGCCCCGCGGGGCCGGTCGACGCATGGGACGCATGCAGGCACTTGCGCTTGCCGCCGTCCTGACGGCTGTCCCGGTCCTCGCCGGATGCGTGGCGGAACCCGGACCGTCACCCACCAGCCCGCTGGCTTCCGGTCCCGCCGCCACCGGCAGCGCCGCGCCGCCGTCCACCAGCGCCCCGCTTGAGACGACGCAGTCGTCCAACAAGGCGCCGGTGTATTGGATCGGCCGCAGCAACAGCAACATCTTCCTGTACCGGGAGTTCCGCGACGTTCCGGAGCAGGAAAACCCTGTGACCCGCGCGTTGCGCGCCATGATGTCCGAAAAGCCGCTGGACCCAGACTTCTTTACGCCGTGGCAGAACCCGGGCAAGCTTGCCACGTCCATTTCCGGCAAGGACGTCATCACTGTCGATGTGTCCGAGGACGCGTTCAACAGCAACCTCGACGCCGACATGGCTGCCAGGGCCGTCCAGCAGCTGGTGTACACCGCCACGGCGGCCGCCGCCAGCTCGGGGCTCATCGACTCCGGGCAGCAGATCCGGGTAAGGATCCTGGTGGACGGGCACACGGACTACATGGCATTCGGCCACGTGCAGCTCGGGGCGCTGATGACCCGGCAGGCCGGGCTGGTGGCGCCTGTGTGGATCGTCGATCCCCAGGAAGGCGTGGAGGTGGCGGACGGCAGCGTCAAAATCACCGGACGGAGCCTTTCCGCTGGCGGAAAGCTGCGCTGGCAGATCCTTCGCGGCGGGGAGAACGGCGCCAAGGCTCCGTTCCTGACGGGTGAAACCACGGCGTCCTCGGACCAGGGCCAGGCCGGTGTCTTCACCCTGGCGCTGACCTTGCCCACCGGCGACTACGAGCTCAAGGTTGCCCAGGCCGGCACCGGAGAAGGGCCGGACCAGTTCGAGGACACCCGGACCTTCAAGGTCAGGTAGTTCGCCAGCGGCCCAGGATGTCGCTGCAGAGCACGACGGCGGCCGGGCCCGCGGTGGACGAGCGCAGCACATGGTGCCCCAACAGTGCGGTGGCTGCGCCCCGGTCGCAGAGCCGTGTCACCTCACGCGGGCTGATGCCACCCTCCGGTCCCACAATCAGGAGGATTTCACGCGGCTCGGCGGACCCGGCTGCCTGCCACGACTCGATGACGTCGCGGAGCGGCCTGACCGCGTCCTCGTGCAGGATGACTGCGAGGCCGGCGGCGCCAACGGCGGCGGCCAGGGCCGGGGTGTCGACGGCGGCGCGCACCTCGGGGATCCACGCCCGGCGTGCCTGCTTGGCCGCCGCCGTGACCACCGACTGCCATTTGGCATGCGCCTTGGCCGCCCGGTCACCCTTCCACCGCACGATGGACCGTTCCGACTGCCAGGGGATGACTGCGTCGATGCCCAGTTCCGTTGCGGTCTCAATGGCGAGCTCGTCCCTGTCACCCTTTGCCAGGGCCTGGACCAGCACCAGGCGGGTGGCCGGGCGATCCTCGACGGTCACGGAGGAGCAGCTGACGGCCAAGCGGCCCGCCTCGGCTTCCAGGACCGTGCCGCTCATCCGCACCCCGGCGCCGTCGACAATGTCGACGGCTTCGCCGGGGGCAAGCCGCTTCACGGTCACGGCGTGCCGTGCTTCCGGGCCTTCCAGGACGAATTCCGTGCCCTCGCCGAGGCCGTTAAGGGAGCCGGCCGGAGTAAAGAAGACGGGGTTGCTCACCGCTACAGGTTACCGAGCCGGTCCCGCAGCTTCGCGAACATGCCGCCGCTGGCTGCAAGCTTGCCCTCGGTGATCTGCTCATTGCGGAGTTTCGCCAGCTGCCGCAGGAGGTCTTCCTGGGCGGCATCGAGCTTGGCGGGCGTTTCCACCTGCAGGTGGACTTTCAGGTCGCCACGGCCATAGCCGCGCAGGTGGGTAACCCCGAGGCCGCGCAGCGTGATGACCTCACCGGACTGGGTGCCCGGCTTGACGTCGATGTCCTGGGTTCCGTCGAAGGTTTCCAGGTTGACCTCGGTGCCGAGCGCCGCGGCGGTCATGGGGATGTTGAGGGTTGCGTGCAGGTCGTCGCCGTCGCGCACATAGGTGGGGTCGCTGTTCACACGGACCTCAACGTAGAGGTCGCCGGAGGGCCCGCCGGCAGGTCCGGCCTCACCCTGGCCAGCCAGCTGGATCCGGGTGCCTGTGGCGACGCCCGCGGGAACCTTGATGGTCAGCGAACGGCGGCTGCGGATGCGGCCCTGGCCGCTGCACTCGTTGCAGGGGTCCTTGATGACGGTTCCAAAACCTTCGCAGCTGCCGCAGGGGGCCGCGGTCATGACCTGGCCCAGGATGGAGCGGACCGCCCGCTGTACCTGCCCGCTGCCGCCGCAGATGTCGCAGCGTTCCGGCTGGGTACCCGGCCGGCAGCAGGAGCCTTCGCAGGTGGGGCAGGTGACGGCGGTGTCCACTTCGAGCTTCTTGTTGACGCCGAAGACGGCGTCGCGCAGGTCGATGCGGACGCTGATCAGCGCGTCCTGGCCGCGGCGGACGCGTGAGGCGGGCCCGGACGAGCCGCCCGCGCCGAAAAAGGTGTCGAAGATGTCCTGGAACGCAAAACCCTGCCCGGCGTAGCTGCCGCCGCCGAATCCGTTGTCCGTACCGTTCTCATTGCCCGTGGTGTCGTAGACCCGGCGCTTCTGCGGATCGGAGAGGACTTCGTAGGCGTGGGTGACCGCCTTGAAGCGGTCCGCGGCCTCTTCACCCGGGTTCACGTCCGGGTGGAGGGTACGGGCAAGCTTACGGTAGGCCTTCTTGATTTCTTCTCCGGTAGCTTCCGGTGAGACTCCAAGGACGTCGTAGTGGCTGCTCAAAGTTCGTATCTCTTCCTTGTTGTTTTGCCTTCGGTGGGCTTCCCCGCTGGACCCGGCGTTGCAGCCGGGAAAGTACGGTCAGGGACCCAAAATCCGGGAAAGGTAACGGGCAACAGCCCTCACGGCGGCCATGGTGGTGGGATAGTCCATCCGGGTGGGGCCCAGGATGCCTACCTTGGCCATGCTGTCCGGCCCGTACCCTGTGGCCACCACGGAGGCTTCGGCCAGGCCGTCATAGGGATTTTCGCGGCCGATGCTGACGGCCACCCCGTGATGGTCCTGCGCCATTTCGCTGAGCAGGCGCAGCATCACCACCTGCTCCTCCAATGCTTCCAGCACCGGGCCTATGCTCAGCGGGAAGTCCACGTTGGACCGTGCCAGGTTGGCCGTGCCGGCCATGACCATCCTGTCCTCCCGGCTGCTGTGGGCCAGCACCTCCAGCGCGTGCGCCAGTGCCTGTGCTGCCTGCCGCTGGGCCGGGCTCACAGATGAGACGACGGCGGGAAGCGCCTGGGACAGGCCGGCCAGCGGAGTGCCTGCCAGGGAAGCCAGGAAACGGGCCCGCAGCCCGGCCAGGGCATCGTCACCGAGGTCCTGACCGGCGTCGATGACCCGCTGTTCCACTTTGCCGCTGTTGGCGATGAGCACCACCAGGACCTTGCGGGGGGCCAGCAGGACAAATTCGATGTGCCGGATCAGGGCCCGGCTGAGGTGCGGGTACTGGACCACGGCCACCTGGTTGGTCAGCTGGGCCAGCAGGCGGACGGTACGGTCCAGGACGTCGTCGAGGTCGTCCGAGCCCTCAAGCAGTGACTGGATGGCCCGGCGTTCGGCCTGCGAGAGCGGTTTAACCGCTGAAATCTGGTCCACGAAGAGCCGGTAGCCCTTGTCTGTGGGAATCCGTCCCGCGCTGGTGTGCGGTGCCGTGATGAGGCCCTCATCCTCCAGTGCCGCCATGTCGTTGCGGATCGTGGCGCTGGACACGCCCAGCTGGTGCCGCTCCACCAAAGCCTTGGACCCCACTGGTTCGCGGGAGTGGACGTAATCCTCGACGATGGCACGCAGTACTTCCAGTTTGCGCGGCTCGCTCACACTCCACCTCCGTCCGGGTCCGGGCGAGGTGCCGCCCGTTCCGTCTTGCCAGTCTTTAGCACTCGACATGCCCAAGTGCTAACAGTCTATTATGCCTTGGCCCGTTGTTAGCATTGGTACCGCTCCGGGCGAAATTCCCGGCTGACATCGAGCGCGAGGCGGAACAACCATGGATTACCAGAACTGGGGCCCGCGGGACATGGCCGCTCCGGTCCGGACGCAGCTTCCGGAAGTTCCGGTGGAGCGCGGCATGGTGCTGGAGGAAGTCCAGTCCGGCTGGGTGGGGGCCGTGACCCGGGTGGAGAAATCCGGCGGGATGCATGTGGTGGCCCTCGAAGACCGGCGCGGCAAGTCCCGCAGCTTCCGGCTCGGCTACGGGTTCCTCCTCGAAGGGCAGGCCATCCGGCTGATGCCGCAGGCACCACGACCCGCCGGTGGCGGCGGCCCGGCGGCCGGCCGCACCGCCTCAGGATCAGTGCGCGTCTCTGGGCAGCGGGCCCAGGTGGCCAAGGCCAGCCGCATCTGGGTGGAGGGCAAGCACGACGCAGAACTCGTGGAGAAGGTCTGGGGCGACGATCTTCGCGTGGAGGGCATCGTCGTCGAACCGCTCCACGGCATTGACGACCTTGCCGCCGCCGTCGCAGATTTCCGTCCCGGCCCCGGCCGCCGGCTGGGGGTCCTGGTGGACCACCTTGTCCCCGACTCCAAGGAATCACGCATTGCCGACGCCGTGATGGCCTCGCCGGGAGCCGCCGGGAACGTCCTGATTGTGGGGCACCCGTACGTCGACGTCTGGCAGGCCATTCGGCCCGCGGTGCTGGGGATTGACCAGTGGCCTGCCGTGCCGCGGGGCCAGGACTGGAAGACCGGCATCCTGAAGGCCTTCGGCTGGCCGCACGCCACCAAGGAAGACATCGGCCTCGGCTGGCAAAAACTCCTCGGCGCCGTCCGTACCTACGCGGACCTGGAACCCTCGCTGCTGGGCCGGGTTGAGGAAGTCATCGACTTCCTCACCGTCCCCTGAGCACAGGCGGCCCGGCGAAGAGCCAGTATTCTTGGTAATGCAGTGCACTGCGGGTTCCCCGGGACCGGCAGGCAACTGCAACCCGAAGCACCAATTGCACCCGAAGGAACAGACAGTGGCAGAAAACGCACGCGAGCACAGGGACGGCCACGGCAGCGCCGACCGTTCCGAATACCACGGCGTCCCGGCGAACGCGCTGCCGCTCACGGCCAGCGAGGACCGCCAGTGGGCAACCCTGGCGCACTTTGGCGGCATCCTCGGCTGTGTGCCCGCACTGCTGATCTTCCTCATCTTCCGGGACCGCGGACCGTTCACGGCTCAGGAGTCGAAGGAGGCGCTGAACTTCAGCCTGCCGCCCACCATCGCCGCCGTGGTGGCGAACCTCCTGGTGTTCATCCCCGTGATCGGAAACATCTTCGCCGTGGTCGCCACCCTCATCTGGATTGCCTTGACGTGCTTTTCCGTGTCGGCGGGAATCCACGTGAACCGCGGCCAGCCGCACCGCTACCCCTTCAACCTGCGCTGGATCAAGTAATCCCCGACGGCTCCCAGGCCTCGCAAGCTCGGTCCGGGCCCCTCGCCGCCGTGGCCCCACCCGACGGCTCCCAGGCCTCGCAAGCCCGGTTCGGGGCCCTCGCCGCCGTGGCCCCAGGGTCTCCACCGTCCGCCCGGCTCCGCAAGGGGCCGGGCGGCGGCGTTAATCGGGCAGGATACGCCGGACCACGGCATCGGCCAGCAGCCGCCCCTTGAGCGTCAGCACCAGCCGGCCCTTGAAGGCGGCGGCCGGGTCTACCAGCCCGTCGGCGATCAGCCCGGCCACTTCGTGGCGGCCCACCGTTTCCAGTGCGGCCAGTTCGAGCCCGGACTGCAGGCGCGCTTCCAGCATCACCCGTTCCATGGCGCGGGTATCGCGGTCCAGCGTTTCCCGGCCCGCGGCCGGCGAAGCCCCTTGGGCCAGCCGGCCCGCGTACGCGGCGGGGTGCTTGACGTTCCACCAGCGCACCCCTCCCATGTGGGAGTGCGCTCCGGGACCGATCCCCCACCAGTCGTCTCCGCGCCAGTAGGCAAGGTTGTGGCGGCACGCCTGCTCAGGGGTGCGCGCCCAGTTGCTGACCTCGTACCAGCCAAGCCCGGCGTCGGTGATGAGGCGGTCGGCGAGTTCGTACTTGTCGGCGTGGTCGTCGTCGTCAATCTCCGGAACTTCTCCACGCCGGATCTGGGCGGCCAGCTTGGTGCCTTCCTCGACGATCAGCGCGTAGGCGCTGATGTGGTCGGGCCCGTAGGACAGTGCAGTCTCGAGAGAATGCTGCCAGTCGGCCAGCGACTCCCCCGGCGTTCCATAGATCAGGTCCAGGCTGACGGCCAGTCCGGCGTCCCGCGCCCATTGCACCACCTGGGGAACCCTGGCGGGCTCATGGGTGCGGTCCAGCACTTTCAGGACGTGCGGCACTGCGGACTGCATGCCGAAGGAGACACGGGTGAACCCGGCCTCCCGCAGGATGGCCAAGGACTCAGGGGTCACCGAATCCGGGTTCGCCTCAGTGGTGACCTCGGCGCCCTCCTCGATCCCCCACGCGGCAATGGCTGCCGTAAGGATGGAGGCAAGGTCTTCCGCCGGCAGCAGCGTCGGGGTGCCGCCGCCAAAAAAGACGGTGCTGAGCCTGCGCGCGGGCAGGCCTGACGCTTCCAGCACGCGGGCGGCGAGTTCCACCTCCGCCACGGCGGTCCCGGCGTAGGCGTCCTGGGAGGCTCCGCCGCCCAGCTCCTTGGCGGTGTAGGTGTTGAAGTCGCAGTATCCGCAGCGCACCGCACAGAAGGGAATGTGCACGTACAGGCCCAAGGCGCGGCCGGCTGCGCCGTCCAGCACCTGGGCGGGCAGGAGGCCGTCCGACGGCGCGGGGTCGCCCAGTGGAAGAGCGCTAGGCATTGCTGCGGCCCGGGATGGAAGCGGCCACGGTCATCACTACTTCTTGGCCTTGTCCTTGGAGTCGTCGGTGGTCAGCGCCGCGATGAACGCTTCCTGGGGCACTTCCACGCGGCCCACCATCTTCATGCGCTTCTTGCCTTCTTTTTGCTTTTCCAGCAGCTTGCGCTTACGCGAGATGTCGCCGCCGTAGCACTTGGCCAGGACATCCTTGCGGATGGCCCGGATGCTTTCCCGGGCGATGATCCGGGAGCCGATGGCCGCCTGGATGGGTACCTCGAACTGCTGCCGCGGGATGAGCTCGCGCAGCTTTCCGGTCATCATCACACCGTAGGCGTAGGCCTTGTCCTTGTGCGTGATGGCGCTGAAGGCATCCACCTGCTCGCCCTGGAGCAGGATGTCCACCTTCACGAGGTCGGATACCTGCTCGCCGTCGGCCTTCCAGTCCAGCGAGGCGTACCCGCGCGTCTTGGACTTAAGGATGTCGAAGAAATCAAAGACGATCTCGGCCAGCGGAATCCAGTAGCGCAGCTCCACCCGGTCCTCGGACAGGTAGTCCATGCCTTTCATCTGTCCGCGCCGGCCCTGGCAGAGTTCCATGATGGCGCCCACGAACTCGTTGGGCGCCAGGATGGTGGCCGCCACCATGGGTTCGCGGACTTCCCGGATCTTCCCGGCGGGGAACTCACTGGGGTTGGTGACGGTCATGACCGTCTTGTCTTCAAGCGTCACTTCGTACACAACGTTGGGCGCGGTGGAGATCAGGTCCAGGTTGAACTCGCGTTCCAGGCGCTCGCGGACAATCTCCAGGTGCAGCAGGCCCAGGAACCCCACGCGGAAGCCAAAGCCCAGCGCCGCGGACGTTTCCGGCTCGTAGACCAGCGCCGCGTCATTGAGCTTGAGCTTGTCCAGCGCGTCGCGAAGCACAGGGTAGTCGGTGCCGTCCAGCGGGTAGAGGCCGGAGAACACCATGGGCTTGGGGTCGGCATAGCCACTGAGGGATTCCGACGCCGGCTTGGCCAGGTTGGTGACGGTGTCGCCCACCTTGGACTGTCGGACGTCCTTCACGCCGGTGATGAGGTACCCTACTTCGCCGACGCCAAGGCCCTTGGTGGGGGTCGGCTCCGGGGCGCTGACGCCGATCTCGAGGAGTTCGTGGGATGCCTTGGTTGACATCATCTGGATGCGCTCGCGCGGGTGGAGCATGCCGTCCACCACCCGGACGTAGGTGACCACGCCGCGGTAGGTGTCATAGACGGAGTCGAAGATCATGGCGCGGGCCGGTGCGTTGGCATCGCCCACGGGCGCCGGCAGGTCGGTGACGATCTTGTCCAGCAGCGCCTCAACGCCCACGCCGGTCTTGCCGGACACCAGGAGCACGTCCTCCGGGTCTCCGCCGATCAGGTTGGCCAGCTCCGCCGCGTACTTCTCCGGCTGGGCGGCCGGAAGGTCGATCTTGTTGAGCACCGGGATGATGGTGAGGTCGTTCTCCATCGCCAGGTAAAGGTTGGCGAGCGTTTGGGCTTCGATGCCCTGTGCGGCGTCCACCAGCAGGACAGCCCCCTCGCAGGCGGCCAGGGACCGGGATACCTCGTAGGTGAAGTCCACGTGGCCGGGGGTGTCGATCATGTTCAGCGCATAGCTCACGCCGTCAACTTCCCACGGCATGCGGACAGCCTGGGACTTGATGGTGATGCCGCGTTCACGCTCGATGTCCATGCGGTCCAGGTACTGGGCCTTCATGTCGCGTGCCTGCACCACGCCGGTGGACTGCAGCATGCGGTCTGCCAGGGTGGACTTACCGTGGTCAATGTGCGCGATGATGCAGAAGTTCCGGATAATGGCCGGATCTGTCGCGGCGGGCACCGGGGCGGTGCGGGCCATGGGAGACACGCAGGGTCCTTACTGTCGGCATTTTTCCGCGGCCCCCGCAAGGCACAGCGCTGACGCACCGCGGGTCGGCCGCATTTCTTCAACCTCCAGTGTCCCACGTCCGGGCCCCTGCCACTGCATTCGCAGCTTTCCGTTGGCGGCAGGACCGCGGCGGGCATGGGGCGGCAGGATGCCGGGACTATAGGGTGGCGGCATGGCAATCACCTTCCGAACGATGCGCAACGCCGTGCTGCGGCTGCTCGGGGCCAGTCCCCGCCCGGCCGGCAGCCCTGCAGGTCCCCCACCCGCCGGGGGTGCGGCGGATCTGCACGCGGCCGGCTACCCCTGGGACTTCACCGGCCGGGCGGTTGTCCGGTACGCGCCCAAGCCTGACGGGCGTCCGGATCCCGGCGAAGTGGTGTGGACGTGGGTCCCATATGAGGAGGACTACACGCAGGGCAAGGACCGGCCGGTCCTGATTGTGGGCCGGAGCGGCGCCTTCCTGCTGGCACTGATGCTGACCAGCAGGGACCGCGTTCCTGCCGGCTCCGCTGCCGGGGACTACGTCGATGTGGGTACCGGCGCCTGGGACAGGCAGCGGCGTCCCAGCGAGGCCAGGCTTGACAGGGTCCTCACCATCCGGCCCGAGGCAATCCGCCGTGAAGGTGCGGTGCTGGGCCGGGCGCGGTTCGCCGCGGTGGCCGACGCCTTGCGGAACAGGCACGGCTGGTCATAGCCCGGAAATGGCCATATCCGCTGCTGACCTGCTATTCTTTTTAGCTGTGTGTCCGTGCAGGTCGACGGTCACTGATGGTTGGCCGCCATAGGTATCCCCACGCCGCTCAGTCAAGGCCAGCCTGAAAGCCCTCTAGACCATTTCCGCATTACAAAGAGAGTTCACACGTGGCGAATATCAAGTCCCAGAAGAAGCGCATCCTGACCAACGAGAAGGCTCGCCTGCGGAACAACGCAGTCAAGTCCGAGCTGAAGACTGCCATCCGCGCCGTCAACACCGCCGTTGAGTCCGCTGACAAGGAAGCTGCTACTACTGCGCTCGTTTCTGCCAGCCGCAAGCTGGACAAGGCCGTGAGCAAGGGTGTTCTGCACAAGAACAACGCAGCGAACCGCAAGTCGGCGATCTCCAAGAAGGTCAACGCCCTCTAAGGTTTCCAGTTCCCTGAACTGATGGCTGTGGCCGGCACCCTCGGGTGCCGGCCACATCTTTTTAACCGTAGCCGCAGCAGCCACCGGGTACGCGCCGGATCCCGCTGCCAAGCCCGGGCGCGCGCAGGTGATCCTGTCTGCTAGCGGCCCTGGACCGACATGGATATCACGGTGACTGCGTGCTCCACCGCGTAGACGGGATCACGTGACAGGCCCTTGACCTGGGCGTCGGCTTCCGCAGTGGCCTGGATGGAGCGGACCAGGCCGTCCGGGGTCCAGCGCCGGACGTCACGCTGGGCCTGCTCCACCAGCCATGGCTGCATTCCCAGGTCGGCCGCAATCTGGGCCGGAGAACCCGAGGCTCCTGCCACGCGGGCCACGGTCCTGAGCTTAGCCGCGAGGGCCGCGACCAGGGGAACCGGGTCAGCGCCGGTGGCCAGGGCGTGGCGGAGCGTGGACAGGGCCAGCGGACCGTTGCCCGCCATGGCGGCATCGGCAACCTTGAAGGCGGTCGCCTCGACACGGCCACTGTAGTACCGGTCGACGGTGTCCGCCGTGACCGTGCCGTCGGAATCGGCCACCAGCTGGGAACATGCAGCCGCCAGTTCAGAAAGGTTGGCGCCGACGGCGTTCACCAGCGCAAGGACGGCTTCCTGGTCGATCCTCCGGCTTGCGGCCTTGAACTCGGCGGAGACAAAGGCCATCTTGTCCGCGTCCTTCTTCAGCGGCTGGCAGTCCACCACGGGCCAGCCGCCTTTTTTGATGGCGTCCAGCAGCTTCTTGCCGCGGGTACCGCCGCCATGGCGCAGCACCAGGACGGCGTCGTCCTCCGGGTGGCCGAGGTAGGCCAAAGCGTCGGCCAGGAAGGCGTCGTTCATGGACTCGACGGCCTCAACTTCAATCAGTTTGCTCTCCCCGAACAGGGAAGGGCTGACCTGCATCAGCAGCGTTCCGGCCTCGTAGCCTGCCGCGTTGAGGCGGCTCACCTCAACGTCCGGAGTCGCTTGCCGGACCTGGGCACGGATGCTGTCCATGGCCCTGATGCCGAGGTACTCCTCGGGGCCCGCCACCAGGACGATCGCGGCGGGCGTCACGTTGCGCCAGGCGGCGGGATCCTGCGCCTGCGTGCGGTTTCCGCGCTTTTGCGCAGCAGCCATGGTGGGTTCCTTCCGGAAAAGTTCGTGGAGGCTTTAAGCCTGTCATGCCGGCGCCGAACGTCAAAGCTGTGGTCAATGCCGTCCCGGCCGGCTGAAGGAGCAGGTTGCCGCCGTGTTGCGGCGGCCCTGGTTTCCATCAGGAACAGGCTTCTTTCGATCCGGCCGTGGCATGTGAGAACGAATGCGACCGCCTGCGCCGGCCCCGCCACAGCCTTCACCACGAAAAGGGTCAGTGCGGAGAGCAGCACCATGGTGGCCATGCCCGGTACGCCCTCAGGCCAGGGCAGCGACGACCCCGGCAGGCCCGCAAAGAACCGCGCCGTTGCCGCCACGCCGCCGCTGAAGATCCCCGCTGCCCCCATCAGGGCGGTGGCCAGCCATGGCAGGGCGACCAGCAACGGAACCGCCGCCGTTCCAAGGAGCGTGACGGGTGCCACCAGCGGGGCTGCCACAACATTGGCCACCAATGCGTAGGTGGAGAACTGCGGCTGCAGCAGGATGATGACCGGGCTGCACATCAGCTGGGCTGAGAGGGGCACGGCGACGGCTGCCGAGATCCACCGCGGCACCGCAGCCGGTGTCCAGTCCATGATGCGCCGCCCCACCGTGATGATGCCCAGCGTGGCCAGGACTGAGAGCAGGAAACCGAAGCTGCCGCCAAGCGCGGGGTCCAGGAGAAGCAGCCCGATGACTGCCACGCAGAGGAAGCTCAGGCCGCGGCCGGTCCGCCCTCCGGCTATCGAAGCCACGCCCACGGCACCCATGAGGGCGGCGCGGAGGACGCTGGGGTCCGGCCCCACCAGGACCACAAAGAGCCCCAGCCCCGACAGCGCCGCAGCGGCGGCGGGAGCGCGGGGGAGCCGCAGGCGGCGGCACAACAGCAGCAGTGCGCCCAGGACGAGGCTGCAGTTGGCGCCGCTGACGGCCGTGAGATGGGTCATACCCACGACTTTCATCGCGTTTCCCAGGCCGTCGTCCAGGGCGCTGTTATCACCCGTGACCATGCCTGGCAGGAGTCCGGCTGCATCTCCGGCCAGGAAAGCTGAGCCCTTCACGAATCGTGCCCGAAGGTCGGTTGCTGCGGACTGGAGGGCCGCCGCCCCGGCGTGGCGGTCGGGGCCGGTCGCGGCGGAGAGTCCGCCGGCTTCGGGTCGGCCTGGCTCCGGCGGACGGAGCTTGCCGGCAGCCCGCACGATTTGCCCTTGGACAAGCTGTTCCCACTGCCCTCCCCCTGTCACCACGAGCTGGGCCCTCGTGCGCAGCAGTGCCCCGCCGGTGCTCACCTCACGGGTCCACACCGGCACGGACCAACGCCCGGCCCCTGCGGCGGGGCCGGCCCCTCCCAAGGGCCGTGGGGTTCCGGCAACCTCCAGGACGGCGACCACCGTCTTCCCGGCCTGGATGGCCTCCGCGAGGGGACCTTCGAAGCGCTGGCTTGCCGCTGCCGCGGAATGCGCTGCGGCTGCCACGGCCAGGAGCAGGCCCACAGCAACGGTGGCCGTGAAACGCCTGGCCACCGGCGCGTGCCGGCGGCGGACGGGCCGGCGGAGGGAACGGTGGCGGAGGCCCCTGCCGCGGAGGGAACTGCGGCGGAGGCCCTTGCCGCGGAAGCGCGCGCCGCCTGCCAGAGGCCCGCGAAGGCCCGGGAGGAACAACAGGCACGCGGCCACAACCGTCAACGCGAGGCACAACCCCAGGAGCGGAGCGGGCTCTAGCCACAGTCCGGCTACCGCCGCGGCCCATACCAGGGCGGCAGGCACGGCGAGCCGGACGTCGGTCCTGCGCAGCGGTCCGGTCCTGACCTCCGCAGGACTGGCCTGCCCGGGGGAACCGGATGATTGTTGACTGGCTTGTCCGGAACTGCCAACCCGGCTTCTGCCACCCTTCCCTCGCGCCGCCCCGGCGGCCCACGTCCACGCCCTCCGCGCGGCGCTGCCCCGCACCGCGGGGGCGCCGGCAACGCCGTGGCCCGGCAGCCAGCTCCCGGCGGGCACCCCGTTCCCGGGGGCCCGGCCTGCACTGGTCCGGCTGTCCGGCGGCGCGGCGTGAGCGGCGGACGGGGCCGCGTCCGATGGGGCGGACCGCACCGCGGACTCAACGTACCGGTGCCAGGGACTGGCACGGGGTGGCCGCCGGCGGGGACTCTCCTGGTCCTTGTCCGGTACGTCCATGTCAGACCGTCACCAGCGGCAGGAGGGATTCGAGCATCTTGGGACCCACCCCATCCACCGCGTCAAGGTCCTCGACGGCGGAGAACGGCCCATGTTCGGCCCGCCAGTCAACGATGCGCTGGGCGAGGACCGGGCCAACCTTGGGCAGGGTGTCCAGTTCTTCGACACCGGCTGTGTTGAGGTTGACTTTGGCCTCCTTGCCCGGCAGGGCCTGCCCGGAAGGCACGGCGGTGCCCGGCCGGGCTGCGCCGTCTCCGGTACCAGGGGGCTCGCCATGGCGGGGAACGTGGATCTTTTGCCCGTCCGCGGCTTCCTGGGCCAGGTTCAGGGCGTCCAGGTCGGCGTCGTCAGCCGCGCCGCCGGCCAGCTCAACGGCCTGGTGGACACGGCTGCCCGGCGGAAGTGCCACCACACCGGGAGCCCGAACGGCACCGGACACGTGCACCACCATGGTGTTCCCGGATGGAGCGGGCGTCGCTGCGGCGGACCCACTGGGCTGCGCGGGCGGGGAGCCATCCACTTCCGACGGGCCAGTGTCCCTGCTGATGGTGTCCAACGGCAGGACGTCGGGCCGGCCGGCTGCGGCCTGCCACCAGAAGAGGGCCCCTGCAACGACAGCAAGAACGCCCAACAGCACGGCGGCCCGCATCCCAAGCCGCCAGCGGACGGAAGGGCGCGTTCCGCCCGGGCGGCCTGAATCCGGGTGCAGCGGGGAATCGCCGCCGTATTCGAAGGGCTCTCCCCCGCCTCCGTCCGGCCGGTCGCCGGTCAGCAGGCCGCGGGACGCGTCCCCCAGTGTTGCCTGCAGCCGATCGCGGGCATGGCGGGGCCGCTGGCCTGCTGCTGCAGCATCCCGGCGTGACATTCCTCCACGCTAGGCAGTGTGGGGATCGCGGTAGAAGCCCCGCGCCGGCCTATGTGGACAGCCCGCCGGTAGTGCCCGTTTCCTGGCCGACGATGACTGCCAGGACCCCCAGGCCTGCATGGGCGGCAAGGACTGCCGGCAGGGAGCTGATTTGCGCAGGAGGGCATTCCGGCAATGCAGCGGCCAGCCGGGTGGCCAGGCGATCGGCTTCCTGCGGGTTGCCGAAATGGTGGATGGCCAGGCGCACGCTTCCGCCCGGACGCTTCCGGGCGTCCTCGGCGACGATCTCCTCGAGCCGCGCGACCGCCCTGACGGCCGAGCGGACCTTTTCAAGCGGAACGATCTTGCCGCCGTCGACGGCGAGGATGGGTTTGATGGCCAGCATGGTTCCGAGCAGTGACGCTGCGGCCCCGATCCGTCCGCCGCGGCGCAGCTGCTCCAGGCTGGGCACGTAGAAGTAGACCTTCGTCCCTTCGGCCTGCAGCGCGGCGGCTGTGGCGACGGCGGTCTGCCCGGCTCCCGCGGCAGCGGCTTTGACGGCAGCCTGGACGGCCATGCCTTGGGCCATGCCCACGGTGCGGGAGTCGATCACCTGCACGGGAATGTCCACGCGCCTGGCAGCCAGGCGGGCAGCGTCCACAGTTCCGGACAGGTCGCCGGAAATATGGACGGAGACCACGGATTCGTAGCCATTGCGCTGTGCTGTGCGGTATGCCTGTTCGAACTGCCCCGGAGAGGGGCGCGAGGTCTTGACCTGGGTTCCGGCGGCCAAAGCCAGGGCGATGGTCTCCAGGATGTCGTCCTCGCCCTCGCCGTAAATTTCGGCTCCGACCATGACGGGCATGGGGGTGACGGTCAGCAGCCCGTCGCCGGGCAGCGCTTCAACGTAACGCGCCGGCAGGGCCGCAGCGGAGTCGGTGACGACGGCGGTGCGCAGCTTCTGCGCCTCGCTGCGGCCCGTACCGGGGCGGGGCGCCGGCCGCAGGGCGGACAGCCGGGCGCGGACCCATGGCCAGGGCGCGGCGTTGGTGTCGGGCACGTGGCCTCCCGGGGGTCGGTCCTTGACGCAGAAGCCGGCCGCGGGGAAGTCCCGCGACCGGCTCCTGCTGTTGCTATGCGGCTAGGCCGGAACGATGTTGACCAGTTTAGGGGCACGGACGATCACGGTGCGGATGCCGCGGCCGTCAAGCGCACGCTGGACGTTCTCCGAGGCCAGTGCCAGTTCGCGGAGCTGGTCCTCCGAGATGTCCGGGGAAATTTCCAGCCTGTCACGGACCTTGCCCTGGACCTGGACGACGGCGGTGACGGTGTCCTGCACCAGCAGCGAGGCGTCGTGGGCAGGCCAGCCGGCGTTGGCCACGGACGCCGGGTGGCCCAGCACGTTCCACATGTCTTCGGCCGTGTAGGGCGCGAACAGGCTGAGGATCACGGCCACCGCTTCGGCGGCTTCGCGGACTGCGGGGTCGGCTGCGCCGGCACCGGAGTCGATGGCCTTGCGGGTGGCGTTCACCAGCTCCATCAGCTTCGCCACCACCACGTTGAACTTGTTGGCGTCCAGGAGTTCGGCGGCGTCGGCGATGGTCCGGTGGGTCACGGACCGCAGTGCCCTGTTGCCGGCGCCGGCGTCGGTTCCGGGTGCGCTGGTCACGTCCTGTGCCAGGCGCCAGGCGCGGGCCAGGAACTTGGCGGATCCGGACGGGGAGACATCGGCCCAGTCAACGTCGTCCTCGGGCGGGGAGGCAAAGACCATGGTCAGGCGGACGGCATCCACACCGTACTTGTCCAGCTGTTCGCCGAGGTCCACGCCGTTGCCCAGTGACTTGCTCATGGCCTTGCCGCCGTTGAGCACCTGCCCTTGGTTGAGCAGGGCGCTGAACGGCTCGGTGGCGTCGATCATGCCGAGGTCGTGGATGACCTTGGTGAAGAAGCGGGCGTACAGCAGGTGCAGGATGGCGTGCTCGACGCCGCCCACGTACTGACCCACCGGCATCCAGTTGTTGATCTTCTCGGGATCGAACGGGCCTTCGGTGTACTGGGGCGAGACGAACCGGAGGAAATACCAGGACGAGTCGACGAAGGTGTCCATGGTGTCTGTGTCCCGCTTGGCAGGTCCGTGGCAGCTGGGGCATTCCACGTTGACCCATGCTTCGGCAGCAGCCAGCGGGGACGTGCCCTTGGGGGCCAGGTCTTCACCGCGCAGGTTGGACGGCAGGGTCACCGGAAGCTGCTCGTCGGGAACAGGGACCTCGCCGCAGGACGGGCAGTGGATGATCGGGATGGGCGTGCCCCAGAAACGCTGGCGGCTCAGCAGCCAGTCCCGGAGGCGGAAGTTGACGAATTTTTCGCCCGTTCCCTGGCGTTCCAGGATGGCGATGGCGGCGGGAATGGCCTCGGCCTTGGGCAGCCCGTCCAGTTCGCCCGAATTGATCAGGGTCCCCTCCCCCGCGGTCGCGGTGCCGGACACTGCGGGGTCTTCCTCGCCGGTGTCCAGGACGGCGCGGACCGGCAGGTCGAACGTGCGGGCGAAGTCGAGGTCGCGCTGGTCGTGCGCGGGGACCGCCATGATGGCGCCGGTGCCGTAGTCGGCGAGGACGTAGTCGGCGGCCCAGACGGGCAGCTTCTCGCCGTTAAGCGGGTTGACGGCGTAGCGGCCGGTGAAGACGCCGGTCTTTTCCCGTTCGGTGGACTGGCGTTCGATCTCGGAGAGTGCCTTGACCTTTTCGCGGTATTCGTCCAGCGCAGCGGCGTGTTCGTCCGTGACGAGCTCGACGGCGAGGGGCGCGTCGGCGGCGACGACGAAGAAGGTGGCCCCGTACAGCGTGTCGGGGCGGGTGGTGAACACCGTGACGTCCTTGGCGGGCTTGCCGGCGTCGGCCTCGACCACGAAGTTCACGTGGGCACCTTCGGACCGGCCGATCCAGTTCTTCTGCATCGCCAGGACGCGTTCGGGCCAGTGGCCGCGCAGCTGTTCCATGTCATCGAGCAGCCGGTCGGCGTAGTCGGTGATCTTGAAGTACCACTGGTTGAGGGACTTCTTGGTGACCGTGGTGCCGCAGCGTTCGCAGGCACCGTTGACCACCTGTTCGTTGGCCAGGACCGTCTGGTCTTTGGGGCACCAGTTGACGGGTGAGTTCTTCCGGTAGGCCAGTCCGCGCTCGTAGAAGCGTTTGAAGAGCCACTGGGTCCAGCGGTAGTACCCGGGGTCGGAGGTGTGCAGCCTGCGGGACCAGTCGGCGGAGATGGCGTAGCGCTTGAACGACGCCGCCTGGGTATCGATGTTCGCGTAGGTCCACTCGCTGGGGTGGGCGTTGCGCTTGATGGCGGCGTTCTCCGCCGGCAGGCCGAAGGAGTCCCAGCCGATCGGGTGAAGGACATCGAAACCCTGCTGGCGCAGGTAGCGGGCCACGACGTCGCCCATGGCGAAGGCTTCGGCGTGGCCCATGTGCAGGTCGCCGGACGGGTAGGGGAACATGTCCAGCACGTAGCGGCGTTCCCGCGATCCGTCGTCGACAGGGGTGAAGACCTTGAGGTCCTCCCACACCTGCGGCCACTTGGCCTCCATCGCGGTAAAGCTGTACGTACCCTCCGCGGGTACTTCCGTTGCTGCTGCTCCGGTCTCTGTCTCCGGCTGAACGCCCACTGCTGCCCTCTTCTGTTCTGCTACGGCATCTGTGCTGCCCTATAGGCCTGATCCCCTGCTGCCGGCCCGGTTTGCTCCCGGACACACAAAAGCCCCTCGCCAAGGGAGGGGCTGCCGCTCAGCTATCCACGTGATGGATAACCGGCGGCTAACTAAGCAGAAGGATCGCACGCATAGATCTACCTTAGCGCAAGTCCACACCCCTCAGCGTAAGTCGCATACGAGCGGCTGAGGGGTGTGACGATTAAGTTGATGGCAGCCGCACCTCGCCCGGGTGTGGTGGGCACCGCGAAGCGGGCGGGGCAGGTGCGGCTGCCATCAACGATGGGTCACACTAGCGAACGTCCTCGTCGACCCAGTCCATGGACTTGGTGACGGCCTTCCGCCAGAGCCGCATCTGGCGGTCCTGTTCGGCTTGGTCGAGCTGCGGTTCCCAGCGCTTGTCTTCGGACCAGTTGGCGGAAAGCTCGCCGAGGTCCTTCCAGAAGCCGACGGCGAGGCCGGCGGCGTAGGCCGCTCCCAGCGCCGTGGTCTCAATGACCTTGGGCCGGATCACGGGGACGCCCAGGATGTCTGCCTGGAACTGCATGAGAGCGTCGTTGGCCACCATGCCGCCGTCGACCTTCAGCTCGGACAGCGGAACACCGGAGTCCGCGTTGACGGCGTCCAGCACCTCGCGGGTCTGGAACGCCGTCGCTTCCAGCGCGGCCCGCGCGATGTGGTTCTTGTTGACGAACCTGGTCAGGCCGACGATGGCGCCGCGGGCGTCGGAGCGCCAGTAGGGGGCGAACAGCCCGGAGAACGCCGGCACGATGTAGACGCCGCCGTTGTCCTTGACTGATGCGGCCAGCGTTTCGACTTCCGGTGCGCTGCTGATCATGCCCAGGTTGTCGCGCAGCCACTGGATGAGCGAGCCGGTGACGGCGATGGAACCTTCCAGGGCGTAGTGCGGGGCGGCGTCGCCCAGCTTGTAGCCCACCGTGGTCAGGAGCCCGTTCTTCGAGTGGACGATTTCCTCGCCGGTGTTGAAGATCAGGAAGCAGCCGGTGCCGTAGGTGTTTTTCGCCTCGCCGGTGTCGAACGCCGCCTGCCCGAAGGTTGCCGCCTGCTGGTCGCCGAGAATGCCGGCCACCGGGGTTTCGCGGAGCAGCTGGGAGGTGTGCACCGTCCCGTACACCTCGGAGGACGATTTGATCTCCGGCATCATGCTGCGCGGCACGCCGAAGATGCCGAGGATTTCGTCGTCCCACTGCAGGGTTTCGAGGTCCATGAACAGCGTCCTGGAGGCGTTGGTGACGTCGGTGACGTGGACGCCGCCGTCCACGCCGCCGGTCAGGTTCCACAGCACCCAGGCGTCCGTGTTGCCGAACACCAGGTCACCGGCTTCCGCTTTCTCCCGGGCGCCGTCGACGTTGTCCAGGATCCATTTGATCTTCGTGCCGGAGAAGTAGGTGGCCAGGGGTAGGCCCACCTTTTGCTTGAACCGGTCTCCGCCGCCGTCCTTGGCCAGTTCATCGACGATGTCCTGGGTCCGGGTGTCCTGCCAGACGATGGCGTTGTAGACGGGCTCGCCGGTGGTCTTGTCCCACACGACCGCGGTTTCGCGCTGGTTGGTGATGCCGACGGCGGCAATGTCGTGCCGCGTCAGGTTCGCCTTGGACAGGGCGGAGGCGATGACTTCGCGGGTGTTGTTCCAGATCTCCGCGGCGTTGTGCTCCACCCAGCCTGCCTTGGGGAAGATCTGCTCGTGTTCCATCTGCCCGGAGGAGACAATGGCGCCGCTGTGGTCAAAGATGATGGCGCGCGTACTGGTGGTGCCCTGGTCGATGGCGATTACGTACTGGTTCATTGTGACGTCCTTGTCTGGTTGGTGGGTTGTGGAGGGAGGTTCAGGCTGCGGCGGTGATGATGATGGGGGCGATCTTGGCTACGATGCCGCCAAGGGCGCCGCCGACCAGTGGGCCAACCACCGGGATCCATGAGTAGCCCCAGTCGCTGGAACCCTTGCCTTTGATGGGCAGCAGGGCGTGGGCGATGCGGGGCCCGAGGTCACGGGCCGGGTTGATGGCGTAGCCCGTGGGACCGCCCAGTGAAACGCCGATGCCGACGACGAGGAGGGCAACGGCCAGCGGCCCGAGGCCGGAGGGGGTTCCGCCGAAGGTCAGGATGACGAAGACGAGCACGAAGGTGCCGATGATTTCGGTGACCAGGTTCCAGGGGGTGGAGCGGATGGCGGGACCGGTGGAGAAGACGCCGAGCTTGCTCGCGGCGGCTTCTTCGCTGTCGAAGTGCTGCTTGTAGGCCAGCCAGCAGACCACGGCACCGACGAAGGCACCGACCATTTCACCGGCGAAGTAGGTCAGCGTGGAAGCCACGTCCACGGGTACGTCGGGCGCGTACTCGGCCTTGCCGTTGACCAGCAGACCGAGGGTAACGGCAGGGTTCAGGTGTGCGCCGGATTTGGCGGCGACGAAGACACCCGCGAAGACAGCGATACCCCATCCCCAGGTGACCATGAGGAATCCGCCGCTGTTGCCTTTCGTTGCCCGCAGGGCCACGTTGGCAACGACGCCGCAGCCCAGCAGGGTCAGCATCGCTGTTCCGAACACTTCGGATAAGAAAACAATTCCAAGAGACATCTTTGACTCCTCTGTATTTTGTTGTTGGCCCTTCGCGGGTGAAGGGCCGTGAAGCCGGGGCGGGGTTTCCGCCCCGGCAGGCAGCCCGGCCTAGGCGACCAGGCTGTGCGTTTCCACCCTGTGCAGGCGTTCCAGGACCTCCTGCGCATGGCGTATTTCGGCGCTGCGGGCAGCGGCGTCCCAGTGCAGCGGGACGGCGAGGATTTCAGCGACTTCGTTCAACAGTTCGCCGGTAACCAGTCCGCGGAACGCCAGCGAGGTGCGGCGGATGAGGACATCCACTAGGTGGCCCACCTGTTCGTTGGCCGCCATGAACTCCAGTTCGCGGACGCTGAGCTCGCGGGTGGAGCGCAGCGGCCGGTCCTGTCCGGCGTCGAGGTACTTGATCACCGCTTCGGCGCGGGTGCCGTACCGGGTCAGGAGGCCGGCGGTGCGGTCGGCGTCCCTGCCCGCCCCCATGTGGGCTTTGATCCACTGCTGGATGCCGGCTTCGTCCGCGGGGAAGCCGGCGCCGCCGCCAATGGGCAGTTGGGCGGTGGATACCTTGCGGGCCTGTCCGGTTTCGGCCAGGACGTCGTTGGTGAGGTGTTCGGCCAGGGCGCGGAACGTGGTCCACTTGCCGCCCACCAGGCTGAGGACGACGGCGCCGCCGTCCCCGGGTGCCGGGCGCCGGCTTTCGATGCGGTAGTCGCGGGAAACGAAGCCGGGCTGGGTGGCGTCGTGCCGGGGCAGGGGCCGCACACCGGAGAAGGTGTAGACGATCTGGTCCCGGTTGACGGCGATGTTGGGGAAGACGTGGCCGACCAGGTCGAAGAAGTAGGCGATTTCCTCGTCGGTGCAGACGGCGTCCCTGGACATGTCGGCATCGACGTCGGTGGTGCCGACCAGCACGCGGTCCCCCATCGGGTAGATGAGGACAATCCGGCCGTCCGTGTGCTCGAAGAAGATCTCCCGGCCGCGGCAGGCAGCGAGCAGTTCCGGGTGGTCCAGGACGATGTGCGATCCCTTGGTGCCGCCCATGAACGACGACGCCGTGCCCATGGCCTCGTTGGTGAGGTCCACCCAGGCCCCCGTGGTGTTGACGATGACGTCGGCGGTGAAGTCGAACTCCTCGCCGGTCAGCTCATCGCGCAGGCGCACGGTTGCGCCCTTTCCGGTGCCCGGGTTGGGCCGGTTGTCCAGGGACTGCAGGGACACGTAGTTGCTGGCCCGTGCGGTGCTTCCCTGGCCGGCAGCGACCGCGCTGTTTGACCGGCCCGCCTTCTCCCCGTCCTGCAGGACGTCGAGGGTGAGGCGTTCGGGGTTGTGCACGGAGGCGTCAAAATAGGTGGCCGCGTATTTGACGTCGGGACGGAGATCGGGCAGCTCGGCCAGCGCACGGTCCCGGCCGCGGAACTGGTGGCGCGGAACCGTTCCGCCGTCGCGGGAGAAGGAATCGTAGAGGCTCAGTCCCAGTTTGATGAGGAAAGCGCCGCGCTCCTTGGGCTTGCCCTGCTGCTTGTGGGTCAGGAACCGCAGCGGCGCGGAGAGGATGCCGGAGAAGGTGCTGAAGATGGGGATGGTGGTTTGCAGCGGCTTGACGTAGTGCGGCGCGATCTTGAGCAGCCGGTTGCGTTCCACCACCGATTCGCGGACCAGGCGGAACTCGCCGTTTTCGAGGTAGCGGATGCCTCCGTGGATCATGTGCGAGGAGGCGCCGCTGGCTCCCTGGCAGTAGTCGCCGCGTTCCACCAGGGCAACATCGACACCCTGCAGCGCAAGGTCACGGAAGGTGCCGACGCCGTTGATGCCACCTCCCACCACCAGCACTTTCGCGTGCGGACGGAGCCGCAGGTGGTGGACGGAACTGCGCTCCGTACCTGGCCGGGGCGTGGTGGCTGATGGCTGGACAGTTGGATCCTTGGGTCCCAAAACGACTCCCTGGGGCTTGCGTGCATGGTCCGGCCGCACCGTGGGATGCGGGGCCGTTATCCACCATTGTTTGGAATAATGGAAAATGGAGTCAAGCACTATGCACAAACGTGCAGAACGGATCGATATTGGCTCCTTCACGGCACGCAGACGCCCTCCGCGCTGCACAAATGTATTACCTGCAGGACCTCACCATGGACGCCATCGCCCGCGAACTGCGGACGTCCCGGTCCACGGTTTCCCGGCTTCTCTCTGCCGCCAGGGAATCAGGCCTGGTGCAGGTCCAGATCCGCAATCCGTTGGACACAGGCCCTGAACTTGAGGGCATGATCCGATTCCGGTACGGCGTGGACGTCCATGTGGTCCCGGTGCTGGAAACACTGAACGAAGCAGAGACCCTGGACCGCGTGGCCATGCAGGCTGCCCGGACCATCGGGCCCCTGGTGGATTCGAATGCCATCATCGGGGTGGCCTGGGGCTCCACCCTGAGCGCCGTCAGCCGGCACCTCACCAGGAAGATCACCCATGACAGTGTGGTGGTGCAGCTGAACGGCGCCGGAAACATGCACACCACCGGCATTACGTATGCCAGTGACATCATGCGCCGGTTCGGCAGCGCCTACGGCGCCCGCGTGGAACAGTTTCCCGTGCCCGCGTTCTTCGACCACGCAGCCACCAAGACGGCCATGTGGAACGAACGGAGCGTGCAGCGCATCCTGGAACTCCAGGCGAAGATGAGCATCGCCATCTTCGGTGTGGGATCCGTCAATGCGGACTATCCCAGCCATGTCTACGCCGGCGGCTACCTGGACGAGGACGACCTCAACACGCTGGCGAACTCCGACGTGGTGGGCGATGTTGCCACCGTGTTCTTCCGCGGGGACGGCTCTTCCGACGGCATCACGCTGAACGAGCGCTCCACCGGGCCTGCACTGGCCCAGCTGCGGGAGGTGCGGCGGAGGATCTGTGTGGTGTCCGGCGTCTCCAAGATCAACGGGCTGCGCGGTGCGCTCGCCGCCAGCCTCGCCACCGACCTGATCCTGGATGAGGCCACCGCGCGCCGCCTGGTGGATTTCGAAGGCCTCGCCTCCCGCAATGGGTAGAGTCGGGGATATGAAGACCTCACCGCGGCTGAGCCTGAACAACGGCGTGCTGATCGACCAGCTTGGCTACGGGCTGTACAAGGTTCCGCCTTCCGACGCTGCCGGCCTGGTGCAGGCAGCAATCGCCGCCGGCTACCGGCACTTCGATACTGCAGCCATGTATGGGAATGAAACCGGCGTGGCCCGCGGCATCAGCGCGTACATCGGATCCGGCTCCTCGCCGGCGGCTGCCGGCGGCTCCGGCGAGTTCGCCCCGCCGCTGTCCCGGCAGGACATTTTTGTCACCACGAAGCTGTGGAACGACCACCACGGCTACGACGCCGCGCTGCGTGCCTTCGACGATTCCATGGTCAGCCTCGGCCTGGACTACGTGGACCTTTACCTGATCCATTGGCCCTGCCCGCGGAAGGGGCTCTTTCCCGAAACCTACCGTGCCCTCGAAACCCTCTACCGAGAAGGCCGGGTCCGCGCCATCGGCGTCAGCAACTTCCAGCCGGCCCACCTGGACCGGCTGCTGCAGACGGCCGAAGTAGTGCCCGCCGTCAACCAGGTTGAACTGCATCCGTGGCTGCAGCAGCACGAGCTCCAGCGGAAGCATACGGAACTGGGAATCCGCACCGAAGCGTGGAGCCCGCTGGGGCGCGGCCAGGTGCTGGCGGACCCGGTGGTCCAGGCGTGCGCTGCAGAACACCGGCGGACCCCTGCCCAGATCATCCTGCGCTGGCACATGCAGCTGGGCAATATTGCCATCCCCAAGGCCAGCACGGAGGCGCGGATCAGGGAGAACCTCGACGTCTTCGGTTTCGAGCTCTCTCCCCGCGACATGGAAGCCATGGCCGGGCTGGACCGTGGCCACCGCACCGGTTCGCACCCGGACAACGTCAACTAGGATTCCGGATGAAAACAACCAACGCCGGCTCCCCCGGCGCGCCCGCCTTTGTCAGCGCGGACCTGGCCGCCCGCAGCAGCGCGGCAACGCTTACCCTGGACGGCGGCACCGTGGCTTACTGGACGTATGAGCCGGTCCGGGCGACGCCTGACACCCGGACCATCCTCGTCATCCACGGCTTCCGCGGGGACCACCACGGCCTGCTGCGCGTGGCGGACCAGCTTCCCGAGATGCGGATCATCATGCCGGACCTGCCCGGCTTCGGCAGTTCGGCAGCGTTCGCTGCCGGCCCGCACTCGGTGGAGCGCTACGGGGCCTTCATCAGCGCGTTCATGCATGCCCTGGACCTCGGCCCGGACACCGTGCTGCTGGGGCACTCGTTCGGGTCCATCGTCGCCGCCCACTTTGTTGCCCGCCACCGGTCGGCCGTGCACCCGCTCGTCCTGGTCAATCCCATCGCCGCGCCCGCCCTCGAAGGGCCCAAGGGCCTGATGACGCGGCTGGCGGTCCTGTACTACCGCCTGGCCGCTCAGCTTCCGGACCGCGCCGGCCAGGCCTTGCTCCGCAACCCCCTGATTGTCCGGGTCATGAGCGAAACCATGGCCAAGACGAGGGACCGGGAACTGCGGGCCTTCATCCACGGCCAGCACCACGCTTACTTCAGTTCGTTCGCCGACAGGGACAGCCTGCTCGAATCGTTCACCGCTTCCGTCAGCCACCATGTCAGTGAAGTGGCGGGACAGTTGGACCTTCCCGTCCTGCTGGTCGCCGGCGAAAAGGACGAAATCGCCACCCTCGCCGACCAGCACAAGCTCGTGCGGCTCCTGCCGGACGGCGAACTCAAGGTGATTCCCGGCGCCGGGCACCTGATCCACTACGAGACGCCGGAACCTGCCGCCCGCCATATCCGCACCTTCCTGAAGGACCATCCCGCGTGAAGATCGTCATTGACGCCCGGTTCACCCGCACCGACCACCATGACGGGATCAGCCGCTACGGCGCGAGCCTCATTGCGGCGACGTCGAAAATCGCCGACGTCAGCATGCTGATCTCGGACAAGCGGCAACTTGCGCTCCTGCCGGACGTGCCCTACACGATGGTCAACAGCCCCCTGTCACCACTGGAGCTGCTGGTGGCGCGCAAGGTCAACGCCTTGGGGGCAGACGTGGTGGTGTGCCCCATGCAGACCATGGGGACCTGGGGCCGCAAGTACGGCCTCGTCCTGACCCTCCACGACCTGATCTACTACGAGCACCCGGAACCGCCAGGTTTCCTGCCAGCCCCGGTCCGCCTGCTGTGGCGGCTTTACCACAAGGCGTACTGGCCGCAGCGGCTGCTGCTCAACCGCGCCGACACGGTGGCCACCATCAGCCGCACCACCGAAGCCCTGATCGCCAAGTACCGGCTGACACGGCGGCCCGTCCGCATCATCGGAAACGCCCCGAAACCGGCGCAGGAACCGCGCCGGGCCGGGGACGGGGCTGACCCTTCCATCGTGTACATGGGTTCCTTCATGCCGTACAAGAACGTCGAGACCATGCTCGCCGGCATGGCTGACCTGCCCGGTTTCACCCTCCACCTGTTGAGCCGGATCACGCCGCAGCGCAGGGCCGAACTGGAGCGGCTGGTCCCCCAGGGTGCGTCAGTGGTGTTCCACAACGGGGTGACCGATGAGGAATACGATGCGCTCCTCCGCCGGGCCACGGCGCTGGTAAGCCTTTCCCGCGCCGAGGGATACGGCCTGCCCCTCGTCGAAGCCATGTCCGTGGGCACGCCGGTGGTGGCCAGCGACATTCCGATCTTCCGCGAGGTGGGCGGGGATGCCGCCACCTACGTGGATCCGGCGTCTCCCAGGGAGTTTTCCGAGGCCGTGTCCCGGCTCCAGGACCAAGACCGGTGGCAGGACACCTCCCGGCGTTCGGTTTCCCGGGCCGCGGAGTTCACCTGGGATGAGTCAGCACGCCAACTGGTGGAAGTGGCCCACGGAATCATGGCCCGCCGGGGACGCCGCTAGCCCCGGAGCCGGGAACCGCTGCGGACAGCCCTCCTAGAGGACGTCCACTCCGTCCAGGCGCAGCTGGAACGGTTCCACCAGGCGTTTGGCGGCAAGGGCCGCACGGGTGGCACGCAGGACGCGGACGACGGCGGCCGCCTGGCCGTAGGGGAAGAACAGCAGCGTGCGGACGTCCTCCCCTGCCCTGCCTGCCGCCGCGGGACCGGCCAGCAGCACCGGCGCCGGACCTGCTGCGCGCAGTTGGATTCCCGACGCGGCAAGTTCCGCCGTCACGGCGCCGGTGTAATGTTCGACGGCGGCGCGCGGCCCGGTGACGGATGCGATCCGGACAGCGGGCGGGAGCTGCAGTTCCGCACGGAGGGACAATTCGCGCCGGGCGTAGCCGGCAGGGTCCCAGCGCAACAACGCTCCGACGGCGGCGGTATCCGCCGCCGTGATGACGGCCATTCCCCCGTCCGACGCCGGACGCACGAGGGCGGCGGCGTTGAACCACCGCCGGACCGTATCTTCCCCGGCCCGGAGGCTCTCGCGGCGAAGGAGCGAATCACCGTCGAGGAGCAGCGCGGCAGCGTAGCCGCCGTCAGCCACCGGTTCCGCCCCCACGGTGGCCACCACCAGGGCTTTGCCGGTGCCCACCGCTGCCTTCACCTGGTCACCGGAGGACGTAATGACTGTCTTTCCCGGGAACGCCCTGCCCAGTTCCTCGGCGGTCCGCAACACTCCGGTGGCCCCTTTGCGCAGCCGGCGGCCGCCGCAGTGGGCGCACTGCCAGTCCTGCGACGGTGTGGAGCACCAGCGGCACTGCGGTATGGCACTGCCGGCCCCCACGGCCAGTGGTCCCTGGCACTTGGCGCAGCGGGCGGGCTCACGGCAGGTTTCGCATACCAGCGAGGGTGCATATCCGGCCCGGGCCACCTGGATCAGGACCGGTCCCCGTTCGAGTCCGTCTTTGGCGGCACGCCAGGCCGCACCGGGCAGGCGCGCGATCCCTGCCAGGGGATCGCGCGCCTGCTCGAAACTGTCGGCGGTATTGACCACCCGCGGGACGGTGCGCCTCACGACGTTCCGGTCAGTCTCCACCGGCTGCGCCCACCCCGCTTCCACGAGCCGCTGGGCTTCCGTGCTGCGGGTGTGCCCGGCCAGGAGGCAGGCGCAATCCTCCTGCCCGGCGCGAAGGAGGAGGACTTCGCGGGTGTGGGCGTACGGGGCGCGCTGGTCGATGTGGAGGTCGTCGCCGTCGTCCCAGCAGGCCACGAGTCCAAGGTTGCTGACGGGTGCGAAGGCCGCAGAGCGGGTGCCGATGGCAATCCGGGCGCTGCCGGCCAGGAGCCGCAGGAAGTTCCGGTACCTGGGAGTGGGGCCGTCGTCCGCGGTGAGCCTGGCCACCGCTTCTTCCGGCAGCAGCGCCAGCAGCGCCTGCTCCAACCGGTCAAGGTCGCGGTAGTCGGGGACCACCACCACCGCGCCCTTGCCGGAGGCGTAGGTGGCGGCGACGGCGGTGGCCAGCAGCTGCGGCCACCCGGATTCACCGTAGCCTTGGAGGGAATTGACCACGGCCCGGGGGTTTCCTCCCGCTGCAAGATGGCGGAGGAACGCCGGACCGTTGCGGTAGTCCTCCCACGGACCAGCCGCCGCCGGCTTCGCGGCCTCCGGCGGCGGGGAGGAACCGGACTTTGGTTCCGCGGCGTATTCCTTGTCGAGCCGGGCTACGCGCGGGGGTATGGCGAGGCGCAGGACGTCGCTGACGGTGCCGGCGTAGCGGGCGGCCACGGCGCTGGCCAGCCGGGACACGGCAGGAGTCAGGACCGGCACGGGCGAGACCGTTTTGGCCAGCGGGACCAGGGTGTGCCCGGCGTCCGACGATGCCATCCGCTCCAGCAGGAAACCATTGAGCTGCTGGCCGTTGAAGGAAACCTTGACCCGGACACCCGGCTGCGCGTCGCTGTCCATCCCTGCAGGTACGGCGTAGTCAAAGGGCCGGTCGAGGTGCGGCAGCGGTGACTCCACCAGGACCCGGGCCACGGGAAGGTGCGTGGCCAGTGCCGGGCCGGCCGGCGCCGCGGGTGCCGGGAATCCCTGAAGGAGCGAGGGCTGGACGGCGCCGTTCACATCGCCCGAAAGGCCCGGCTGCGACTGGACGGGGTTGTCAGCCATGGTGGCGGCTACCTCCGTTCAGTCTGCGGGTGGACAGGCCAAGCACACCACGGGGCACAGACATTCACGCTGTTCCCGGCGCGCCGGAACAGGCGGCGGTTGCCCGGCGGAACGTCCTAGGCGTTGAAGTAGGCCTTCAGGTCATCAACGCGGTCCAGGCGTTCCCAGGTGAAGTCAGGCTCGTCCCGGCCGAAGTGGCCATGGGCGGCCGTTTTCGCGTAGATGGGGCGCTTGAGGTCCAGCGCATCGATGATGGCGCGCGGCCGGAGGTCGAAGACCTCGGCAATGGCGGCACTGATCTGTGCCGGGTCAACGGTTTCCGTGCCGAAGGTCTCCACGTAGGTGCCGACCGGGCGGGCCTGGCCGATGGCGTAGGCAATCTGGATTTCGGCGCGCTTGGCGAGCCCGGCTGCGACGACGTTCTTGGCCACCCAGCGCATGGCGTAGGCGGCGGAACGGTCCACCTTGGAAGGGTCCTTGCCGGAGAAGGCGCCACCGCCGTGGCGGGCCATGCCGCCATAGGTGTCCACGATGATTTTGCGGCCGGTCAGGCCCGCGTCACCCACGGGACCGCCAATGACGAACTCGCCGGCAGGGTTGAGGATGTTCGCGGCGCGGGACACGTCCAGGTTGGCGGCTGCCAGCACCGGCTTGATGACCACGGAGGCGAGGTCGGCGCGGAGCTGCTCCAGGCTGGCGCCTTCAGCGTGCTGGCTGGAGATCACGACGGTTTCGACGGAGACCGGCCGGTCACGGTCGTAGCCCACGGTGACCTGGGTCTTGCCGTCGGGGCGCAGGTACGCCAGTTCGCCGGACTTGCGGACCTCCGTGAGGCGCTCCGACAGGCGGTGGGCGAGCCAGATCGGCGTCGGCATGTAGGACGGGGTTTCGTCGCTGGCGTAGCCGAACATGATGCCCTGGTCGCCGGCGCCCTGGAGGTCGTAATCGTCCTCCTGGCGGCCCTCGCGGGCCTCGAGGGAGTTGAAGACTCCCCCGGCGATGTCATTGGACTGCTGCCCGATGGACACGGACACGCCGCAGCGGGCGCCGTCAAAACCATTGGCGGAGGAGTCGTAGCCGATGCCCAGGATGGTTTCGCGGACGATCTGCGGAATTTCGACGTAGGCGTCGGTGGTGACTTCGCCGGCCACGTGCACCAGTCCGGTGGTGGCCATGGTTTCGACCGCTACGCGGGACTCGGGATCAGCGGCCAGCAGGGCATCCAGGATGGCGTCGCTGATCTGGTCGCAGATCTTGTCCGGGTGGCCTTCCGTGACGGACTCGGAGGTGAAGAGCCGGAGGGACGAGGGCGTGGCCCCGGAGGTCTGGTGGTGGTGCAGCGGTAAAGTCACTCAACTACCTTACTGGTTGGTTTCCGCCCGGCTGCCAGCAGGGGCCGGGAGATGTCACGGTGCTCAACGAACGTGGCGATAAACACGTCAGGCGCGCGGCAGGACGTGGTTCAGTTCGTAGCTAATCCGATTGATGATGGCCGCCGAGACGTCTGCCTTGCTTCCGGCTGCCTCTTGCGGTTCGGAGCCGGAGCGGGCAAGGATGACTACCGCATTGGTGTCCTGGCCGAAGACCTTATCGGTGCCGACGTGGTTGACCACCAGCAGGTCGCAGCCCTTGCGCCGGAGCTTCGCTTCGGCGTAGGCGAGGACGTCACCGTCGCTGTCGCCGGTTTCGGCGGCGAATCCCACAATGAGCTGGGAAGCCGGTCCTGCGTCGCCCGCGTTTCGGCGTTCCACCAGTTCGTGCAGGATGTCCGGGTTGCGGACCAGGGTGATGACGGGGTCGGCGGAGTCGTCGCGCTTCTTGATCTTGGTGTCCGAAACCTCCGCAGGGCGGAAATCGGCGACTGCAGCAGACATGATGACGACATCGGAGTCCGCGGCCGCAGCCAGGGCAGCCTCGCGCAGCTGCAGGGCGGTTTCGACGCGGACCACCTCCACGCCCGCCGGCGGGGGAACCTCCATGTGGGCAGCGAGCAGCCGCACGGTGGCGCCGGCGTCGCGGGCGGCCAGGGCGAGGGCGACGCCCTGCTTCCCGGACGAGCGGTTGCCGAGGAACCGGACGGGGTCCAGGGGTTCGCGGGTGCCGCCGGCGCTGATGGTGACCGTCCTGCCGGCCAGCGGCAACTGGTAGTCACCCTGCCCCTGGACCAGGGCCATGGCGGCGTCGTAGATGGCTTCCGGTTCGGGGAGCCGTCCGGGCCCGGAGTCTGCTCCCGTGAGCCGGCCGGATGCGGGCTCGAGCACCGCCGCTCCCCTGCTCCGGAGAGTTTCGACATTGGCCTGGGTGGCGGGGTGCTGCCACATTTCGGTGTGCATGGCCGGGGCGAAGAGGACCGGCCCGTGCGCCATCAGCAGCGTGTTGGTGAGGAGGTCACCGGCCTGGCCGGTGGCCGCTTTGGCCAGGAGGTCGGCCGTGGCAGGGGCGATGACCACCAGGTCGGCCTCGTGTCCGAGCCGGACGTGGTTGACCTGGTGGACGTCGTCGAAGACGCTGTTGCTGACCGGGTTTCCGGACAGCGCCTCCCAGGTGGCGGTCCCGACGAAGCGGGTGGCAGCCTCCGTGGGAATCACCGTGACGTGATGGCCGGCTTCAGTAAAAAGCCGGAGGAGCGATGCCACCTTGTAGGCGGCGATCCCTCCCCCGACTCCGAGGACTATGCGCACGTGACCTCCGTCAGCAGCACGTCATGCGGCAGATTACTCTGCTGCTTCGATGGGCGTGGAGACCAGCTTGCCTTCGTTGATCTCGCGCAGGGCGATGGACAGCGACTTCTCGTTCAGCTTGGTGTCTACCAGCGGGCCGACGTACTCGAAGAGTCCCTCGTGCAGCTGCGCGTAGTAGGCGTTGATCTGACGAGCACGCTTGGCACCGAAGATCACCAGGCCGTACTTGGAATCGGCAGCCTCAAGCAGCGAATCGATCGGCGGGTTGATGATGCCTTCAAGGTTCGTGGACACGAATTCTCCAAATTTCTAGCGGGCTGACGGTTCCTGCAGGTGTGCATGAGGGGTCAGCCCCATGAGTGAAACAAGCTCGTCCGCTGCCCGGCGGACGTCGTCATTGATGACGGTATGGTCGAACTCCGGTTCAGCAGCAAGTTCCAGTTTAGCGGTTTCCAGCCGGCGCTGCTGTTCCTCAGGGGTTTCGGTGCCGCGGCCCACCAGCCGGCGCACCATTTCGTCCCAGGTTGGCGGTGCCAGGAACACGAACTGCGCGTCCGGAACGGCGGCCTTGACCTGGCGCGCCCCCTGGAGGTCTATTTCGAGGAGCACGGACCGTCCCTCGGCGATGGCCTGGTTCACCGTGCTCTTCAGGGTGCCGTAGGTGTTCTGCCCGTGCACCACTGCCCACTCGAGGAGTTCCCCGTCGGCGATCAGCTGTTCGAACTCTTCTGTGGTTTTGAAGAAGTAGTGGACGCCGTCCACTTCCCCGGGGCGGGGGGCACGGGTGGTGGCTGAGACGGAAAGCCAGACCTCGGGATAGTTGTCGCGGATGTAGGTGGATACGGTGCCTTTGCCAACAGCCGTCGGACCTGCGAGGACTGTCAGTCCGGGTTTCTTGCTCACGTATTCCTTTGCCGGGGTTGGTATGGGGGTTCGGGCGTGCGCGGCCCGCTGGTGGGCAGCCCTAGTGTTCGTCTATAAAATCTACCAGCGCACGGCGCTGGTGGATTCCCAGGCCGCGCACCCGGCGTGAGGCGGCGATACCCAGTTGCTCCATGATGGCTGCGGCGCGGACCTTGCCGATGCCGGGCAGCGCTTCCAGGAGCTCGGAAACCCGCATCCTTGCCAAGGCATCATCCTTGGCTGCCGATTCGATGATGTCCGCCGCGGATCTCTTCCCTGTTTTGAGGCTTTCCTTGGCTTCCGCCCTGGCGGACCTCGCGGCCGCTGCCTTGTTCAGGGCCTCAGCCCGTTCAGTCGCTGACAACGGTCGCAGCACCATGACGCACACCCCCGGAATCGGCGGAAGTTATCCAAGGGCGGCCGCCCTTGGACCTTTCCTGAAACTACCCTCTGGTGCTGCGCGAATCAATGGATGGGGCGAAAGGGAAAACTATTATCCGCGCAGGCCCTCGAGGGTCCGCAGGGCAGCATCCCGCAAACGGACGGACTCCGGTCCGGCAGCGAGGATGTCGCGGCTGGACGTGCCCAGGACCAGCGGGTAGGCCGCGCCGAAGGTGGCCAACAGGTCCGCTCCCGTGGCGCCCTGGGCACCCAGGCCCGGGGCGAGGATGGGGCCGCGGACGGCAGCGAGGTCCAGCCCGAGGTCGTCCAGGGCGTTTCCGACGGTGGCTCCCACCACCAGGCCCACCGAGCCGAGGCTGCCCTCGTAGCGGTCATTCTCGGCAGCGGCGGCGGTGGTGATCCGCCGCGCCACGGAGTCCGAGCCTCCGGCGTGCTGTACGGAGGCGCCCTCGGGGTTGGAGGTGAGGGCCAGTACGAACACGCCGCGGCCGGTTTCCGCCGCCAGGTCCAGGGCAGGGCGCAGCGACTCAAATCCCAGGTACGGGCTGAGAGTTACCGAATCGGCGGCCAGGGGCGATCCGTCACGAAGCCATGCATCGGCATAGGCGGCCATGGTGGAGCCGATGTCGCCGCGTTTGGCGTCCGCGATGGTCAGGACCTTCTGGTCGCGGGCCTCGGCCAGGACCTCCTCGAGGACGGCCATGCCCGCCGAGCCGTGGCGCTCGTAAAGCGCCACCTGCGGCTTGACCGCGGCAGCGAGCTGGCTGACCGCCTCCAGCGCCGTCAGCGAAAACCGCCGGAGCCCTGCGGCGTCGTCGTCCAGTCCCCAGCCCTTCAGCAGCGCGGGGTGCGGGTCGATGCCCACGCACAGCGGGCCGCGGGCGGTCATGGCCGCCGCAAGCCGGGAGCCGAACGGCTCCCGGCGGGCGGTGGTTGCGTGATCAGGCATTCTGCAGGGCTGCCTTCTGCGATTCGCCCAGCGCGGCGGCGTGTTCCTGCAGGCTGGTGACCGACCATTCGTAGGTGCGCATGGCTTCTATGGCCTGGACCGCGGCGTTGAACTCCGCGACCGTGGTGATGCAGGGGATGCCGATCGATGTGGCGGCGGCGCGGAGTTCGTACCCGTCGCTGCGGGCTTCGCCGCCGGAGGGGGTGTTGAACACCATGTCGATGTCACCGGCAACCACGAGGTCGGCGATGGTGCCTTCGCCTTCGGCGCTGCTGCCCTCGGCAACCTTGCGGACGGGCGTGGCGGCGATGCCGTTGCGACGCAGGACGTCCGCCGTTCCGCCCGTGGAGACGATCTCGAAGCCGAGGTCCGAGAGCCGCTTGACGCCCATGATCACCGAGCGCTTGTCCCGGTTGGCCACGGAGACGAACACCTTGCCCTCGGTGGGCAGGGCGTTGTTGGCGCCGGCCTGGCTCTTGGCGAAGGCGGTGTCGAAGTGCTTGTCGATGCCCATGACCTCGCCGGTGGAGCGCATTTCCGGTCCGAGCAGCGAATCGACGACCTTGCCTTCGAGGGTGCGGAACCGGCTGAAGGGCAGCACGGCTTCCTTCACGGCAACCGGGGCGTCCAGCGGAAGGGTGGAGCCGTCACCAACCTCGGGCAGCATCTTGTAGGCGGTGCGGAGCTGGTTGATGGTGACGCCGGTACCGATCAGGGCGGCGGCCTTGGCCATCTGCACGCCGGTGGCCTTCGACACGAACGGCACGGTGCGGGAGGCCCGCGGGTTCGCTTCCAGGACGTACAGGACGTCCGAGGCCAGGGCGAACTGGATGTTGATCAGGCCGCGCACGCCGACGCCTTCAGCGATGGCGCGGGTTGCGGTCCGGACGCGTTCGACGACGTTGCTCCCCAGGGTGATCGGCGGCAGGACACAGGCGGAGTCGCCGGAGTGGATGCCGGCTTCCTCGATGTGCTCCATGATGCCGCCCAGGTACATGTCGGTGCCGTCAAAGAGGGCGTCGACGTCGATTTCCACGGCGTCCTCAAGGAACCGGTCGATCAGGACGGGGTGGTCCGGGGTGATCTCCGTGGCGTTGGCGATGTAGCGGGACAGGTTGGGCTCGTCGTAGACGATTTCCATGCCGCGGCCGCCCAGGACGTAGGACGGGCGGACCAGGACGGGGTAGCCGATTTCGTCCGCGATCTTCTTGGCGTCCTCGAAGGACACCGCGGTGCCGTTCTTCGGGGAGACCAGGCCGGCCTTGTCCAGCACGCGGGAGAACGCGCCGCGGTGCTCGGCGAGGTCGATCGCCTCCGGGGAGGTGCCGAGGATGGGCACCCCGGCGTCGGCCAGCTGCTGGGCGAGCTTCAGCGGGGTCTGGCCGCCAAGCTGCACGAACACGCCCATCACGCCGCCGGTGCGTTCCTCGGCCGCGATGACCTCCAGGACGTCCTCAAGCGTGAGCGGCTCGAAGTACAGGCGGGTGGAAATGTCGTAGTCGGTGGACACCGTTTCCGGGTTGCAGTTGACCATGACCGTCTCGTAGCCGGCTTTGCGCAAGGCCATCGAGGCGTGGACGCAGGAGTAGTCGAACTCGATGCCCTGGCCGATCCGGTTCGGGCCGGAACCGAGGATGAGGATGGAGGGCTTGGAGTGCAGCGCCACCTCGTCCTCCTCGTCGTACGCCGAGTAGTGGTACGGGGTGTAGGCGGCGAACTCCGCGGCGCAGGTGTCCACGGTCTTGTATACCGGCCGGATTCCGAGTGCCTGGCGGACACCGCGGACCACTGCCTCGGAGTTGTGCGTCAGGGCGCCGATCTGTTCGTCGGAGAAGCCGTGGCGCTTGGCGCGCTGCAGCATCTCCTTGGTGAGGGACCCGGCCTGGCGGATTTCGCGGGACACTTCGTTGAGGAGTTCCAGCTGGTCCAGGAACCAGGGGTCGATCTTGGTGGCGTCGAAGAGCTGCTCCACGGTGGCGCCGCCCAGCAGGGCCCGCTGGACCTGGTAGAGGCGGTCCGTGGTGGGGCGCTTGGCCTTCTCGATCAGCTCAGCGACCTCGTATTCGGGAACGGAGCTGAAGTCCAGCTGCGAGCCCTTCTGCTCGAGGGAGCGCAGGGCCTTCTGGAGCGCCTCGGTGAAGTTCCGGCCCATGGCCATGGCCTCGCCCACCGACTTCATGGTGGTGGTCAGGGTGTTGTCCGCTGCCGGGAACTTCTCGAAGGCGAACCGCGGCACCTTGACCACGACGTAGTCGAGGGTCGGCTCGAAGGAGGCGGGGGTCTTCTGGGTGATGTCGTTGGGGATTTCATCCAGGGTGTAGCCGAGCGAGAGCTTGGTGGCGATCTTGGCGATGGCGAAGCCGGTGGCCTTGGACGCCAGCGCCGAGGAGCGGGAAACACGCGGGTTCATCTCGATGACCACGACGCGGCCGGTCTTGGGGTCGATGGCGAACTGGATGTTGCAGCCGCCGGTGTCGACGCCGACTTCGCGGATCACGGCGATGGCCACGTCGCGCAGCTTCTGGTACTCACGGTCGGTCAGGGTCAGGGCCGGTGCGACGGTGATGGAGTCGCCGGTGTGCACGCCCACGGGGTCGAAGTTCTCGATGGAGCAGACGACAACCACGTTGTCGTTCTTGTCCCGCATCATTTCGAGCTCGTATTCCTTCCAGCCCAGGATGCTCTCTTCGAGCAGGACCTCGCTGGTGGGGCTGTACTGCAGGCCCTGGCCGACGATGCGGCGCAGGTCTTCCTCGTTGTAGGCCAGGCCGGAGCCCAGGCCGCCCATGGTGAAGGAGGGCCGGACCACCATGGGGTATCCGAGGTCGCCGGCGGCGGTGAGGGCCTCGTCCATGGTGTGGATGATGTGGCTGCGGGCGGATTCGGCGCCGCAGCGTTCCACCACGCCCTTGAACTTCTCGCGGTCCTCGCCCAGTTCGATGGCGGCAATGTTGGCGCCGATCAGTTCGACGTTGTACTTCTCGAGCACGCCGTTCTTGTCCAGCGCGATGGCAGTGTTCAGCGCGGTCTGGCCGCCCAGGGTGGGCAGCACGGCGTCGGGGCGTTCCTTGGCGATGATCTTCTCCACCACCTCGGGGGTGATGGGCTCAATGTACGTGGCGTCGGCGAACTCGGGGTCGGTCATGATGGTGGCCGGGTTGGAGTTCACGAGGATGACGCGCAGGCCTTCCTCCTTGAGGACGCGCAGCGCCTGGGTGCCGGAGTAGTCGAATTCGGCGGCCTGGCCGATGACGATCGGGCCGGAACCGATGACCAGGACGCTCTTCAGGTCAGTTCTCTTGGGCATTACTTCTTGTCCTCAGTCTTGGTGTCGGAGTTCTTCGGCGCGTCGGCGCCCTCAACGGGGTGTGCTGAGTCCACGGAATCCTTGGACTCGTTGGCGTTCTTCCCGTCCCGGGTGCCTTCCATCAGGTCGATGAAACGGTCGAACAGGTAGGCGGCATCGTGCGGGCCGGCCGCAGCTTCCGGGTGGTACTGGACGGAGAATGCCGGAATGTCGAGGCAGGCGAGGCCTTCCACGACGTCGTCGTTCAGGCTGACGTGGCTGACCTCGACGCGGCCGTACCGGGACTCCGGAGCCTGGGTGGCACCCTCAAGCGGGGCGTCCACGGCGAAGCCGTGGTTCTGGGAGGTGATCTCCACCTTGCCGGTGCGGCGGTCCATGACCGGCTGGTTGATGCCGCGGTGGCCGTAGCGGAGTTTGTAGGTGCCAAAGCCCAGGGCCCGGCCCAGGATCTGGTTGCCGAAGCAGATGCCGAAGTACGGCAGCTTTTCGTCCAGGACGGAGCGCAACAGCTTGACCTGGGTGTCGGCGGTGGCGGGGTCGCCGGGGCCGTTGGACATGAAGAAGCCGTCAGGGTTGACGGCTTTGACGTCCTCGAGGGTGGCAGTGGCCGGCAGCACGTGCACGCGAACGCCGCGTTCGGCGAACCGGACGGGGGTCATGGCTTTGATGCCGAGGTCGATCGCGGCGATGCTGAAGCGCGGTTCCCCGTCCCAGCCGTGGTCCTTGGGTTCCACCACGTAGGCTTCATCCACACTGACTTCCTCGGCGAGGCGGGAGCCTTCCATGGGGGCGCTGGCCAGGACGGCGTCGAGCAGTTCCTTGTCGGTTCCCCGGGCGGCGTCGCCGGAGAAGATGCCGGCGCGCATGGTCTTGTGTTCGCGCAGGTGCCGGGTGATGGCGCGGGTGTCCACGCCCTGGATACCCACGATGCCCTGTTCGGCCAGTTCCTCGTCAAGGGAGCGCTCGGAGCGCCAGTTGGAGGGCCGGCGGGCGGCGTCGCGGACGATGTAGCCGGCCACCCAGATGCGGCGGGATTCGGCGTCTTCGCTGTTGACGCCGGTGTTGCCGATATGCGGGGCGGTCTGGACCACGAGCTGGCGGGCGTAGGAGGGGTCCGTGATGGTCTCCTGGTAGCCGGTCATGCCGGTGGCGAAGACAGCCTCGCCGAGGGCTGTTCCCGTGGCGCCGTAGCTGGTGCCGCGGAAGATGCGTCCGTCTTCGAGGACAAGCGCGGCTGGCGCCGACTGAGCGGAGGTGGTTGCTGTCACTGTATTCGCTTTCACTGTCTTACTTTCCACTGGAGGCGTCAGCTGCCGGGGCTGATGAGATCAATTCCTGAAGGGCTGCCTGGAGGGTGTCCTTGTCCGCGGCGCGGCGGGTCCGGAATCCGGTGTCGAGCTCGTGCGCGCCGTGGTTCCAGGTCAGCACGAGCAGGCCGTCCTTTTCCACGAATTTTCCGGCCATCCCGCTCTCCTGCCGCACACCGGCCAGGGATGATGCGGGGATGTAGAGCGCCGGGGCACCGGACCGGTCGAACAGGACACCATGCGGATACACGGCCAGGGTGGCGTTGGTGCGGATGCCGAGGCTGTGCACCGCCACCCGGTCGAGCCAGTCGCCGCCGGTGGTGGTGGTGACGTACTGTCCCTCGGCGTGGGCGGCCGGGCTGCCTGTTTCCGCGGGCACCGCGGGGAGGGGCGCGACGTCGGACTGGCGCTTCAGGCGGTTGCGCCAGCCGAGCCACATCAGCACCAGGGCGACGGCGATGATCGCCGCGGTGATGACCGCTGACAGGAGTTTGGTGTCCATCAGGCGGCGCCTGCCGGCTGGGCCGCGGACGGGTGCGGGGTGTTGAGTTCTCCGTCGAGGACGGTGGGGTGACCCAGGTAGAACGTGGCCACGACCTTGCCGGGCAGTTCGCGGCCCTTGAACGGGGAGTTCCGGCCCATGGTGGCCATCCGGAAGGGATCAACGGTCCAGCGGGCAGCCGGGTCCACCAGGACGATGTTGGCGGGCTCGCCCGCCTCGAGGGGGCGGCCCTGGTCCGCCAACCGGCCGATCGCGGCCGGTGCGGCCGAGGTGACGCGGGCAAAGTCGGCCCAGGTCATCAGGCCGGTTTCGATCATGGTGTGCTGCACGACCGACAGTGCGGTTTCCAGGCCTGTCATGCCCATGGCCGCCTGTGCCCATTCGCATTCCTTGTGCTCGCTGGGATGCGGGGCGTGGTCCGTTCCCACCACGTCGATGGTGCCGTCGGCCAGCCCTGCGCGCAGGGCCTGTACGTCGGCGTCGGTGCGCAGCGGCGGGTTGACCTTGTAGACGGGGTCGTAGCTGCGGACGAGCTCGTCGGTGAGGAGGAGGTGGTGGGGCGTGACTTCAGCCGTGACGTTGATGCCGCGCTGCTTGGCCCAGCGGATGATCTCCACGGAGCCGGCGGTGGAGACGTGGCAGACGTGCAGGCGGGAGCCTACGTGCTGGGCGAGCAGGACGTCGCGGGCAATGATGCTTTCTTCGGCAACGGCGGGCCAGCCGGCCAGGCCGAGCACCGCGGACACTTCGCCTTCGTTCATCTGCGCTCCGGCGGTGAGGCGGGGTTCCTGCGCGTGCTGGGCCACGACGCCGTCGAACGCCTTGACGTACTCAAGGGCCCGGCGCATCAGCACGGGATCGTGGACGCAGATGCCGTCGTCGGAGAACATCCGGACGCGGGCGCGGGAGTCGGCCATGGCGCCCAGCTCGGCCAGCTGTTCCCCCGCCAGCCCCACGGTGACGGCGCCGACCGGGCGGACGTCCACCCATCCTGCGGCTTTGCCCAGGGAGTAGACCTGCTCCACGACGCCGGCGGTGTCCGCGACGGGGGTGCTGTTGGCCATGGCGTGGACGGCGGTGTAGCCGCCCAGTGCTGCTGCGCGGGTTCCGGTTTCCACGGTTTCGGCGTCCTCGCGGCCGGGTTCGCGGAGGTGGGTGTGGACGTCAACCATGCCGGGGAGGGCCACGAGGCCTGCGGCGTCGATGACTGTGGCGCCGTCGTCGGAAAGCCCGGCGCCCCTTTCGGCGATGATGCCGTCGCGGATCAGCAGGTCTGCCGGTTCACCGCCGAGGACCGCGGCGCCCCGGATCAGGTAGGTTCCGGTGCTTGGTGCCATCAGTTGGCCTCCTTGGTCGATGGTGTGGTTCCGGCCGTGGCCAGGACCGGAGTGGTGGCTGGTTCACGGGTGTCCCCAGAGAGCAGCAGGTACAGTGCCGCCATGCGGACGGATACGCCGTTGCGGACCTGTGCCAGGACGGTGGAGCGCGGCGAGTCCGCGGCGGCGGCGGAGATTTCCAGGCCGCGGTTCATGGGGCCCGGGTGCATGATGATGGTGTCCTTCATGCCGAGGCGGTCCAGGGTGCGGAGCCGGTTGTCGTCGAATCCCCAGCGGCGCGAGTATTCGCGGGTGCTCGGGAAGTAGGAGGCGTTCATGCGTTCGCCCTGGACGCGGAGCATCATCATCGCGTCGACCCCCTGGGCCAGCGTGTCGTCCAGGTTGTAGCTCACCGCGCAGGGCCACTTTTCGACGCCGACCGGGAGCAGCGTGGGCGGCGCCACGAGGGTGACTTCCGCGCCGAGGGTCCGGAGAAGCCACACGTTGGAGCGGGCCACGCGGGAGTGCAGCACGTCCCCTGCGATGGCCACCCGCATCCCTTTGAGGTTGGCGCCTTCGGATTCCGTGCCGGCCAGCTTTGCCCAGTGGCGTCGCATCGTGAACGCGTCGAGGAGGGCCTGGGTGGGGTGCTCATGCGTGCCGTCGCCTGCATTGATGACGCCAGCGTCGATCCAGTCGGTCGCGGCCAGCCGGTGCGGTGCGCCTGAGGCCCAGTGGCGGATGACGACGGCGTCCGCGCCCATGGCGGACAGCGTCTGGGCCGTGTCCTTGAGTGATTCGCCTTTGGAGACTGACGAGCCCTTGGCGGCGAAGTTGATGACGTCCGCGGAGAGCCGCTTGGCGGCTGCTTCAAAGGAGATCCTGGTCCGGGTGGAGTCCTCGAAGAAGAGGTTCACCACGGTGCGGCCGCGCAGGGCGGGAAGCTTCTTGACTTCGCGGTCCCCCACGGCGGACATTTCCTCGGCGGTGTCCAGGATCCGGATGGCGTTCGCGCGGCTGAGGTCCTGGGTGGAGAGCAGGTGCTTCACAGTCCACCTTCAATCACTACTTCGTTGACGGGGGTGCCGCCGGGGGCCGTGTCCGTTTCTTCGAGCCGGACGCGGACTTTCTCCGCCGAGGAGGTGGGAAGGTTCTTGCCGACGTGGTCCGCGCGGATGGGAAGCTCGCGGTGGCCCCGGTCGATCAGGACGGCAAGCCGGACGATGCGCGGCCGGCCCAGGTCCACCAGGGCGTCCAGGGCGGCGCGGATGGTACGGCCGGAATACAGGACGTCGTCGATGAGGACAACCACCTTGTTGTCGATTCCGGTACGGGGCAGCTTGGTGGGGTACGGCGGCCGGGTTCCCTGGCGCGAAAGGTCATCGCGGAACATGGTCACGTCCAGCTGGCCGACGATGGCGGCGGCGTCCACGGTGTTGTCCGCGGCTGCGATCTTCCTGGCGAGCCTCAGGGCCAGCGGATAACCCCGGCGCGGGATGCCCAGCAGGACAAGGTCCCGGGATCCCTTGTTCGCTTCGAGGATCTCATGGGCGATACGAGTCAGTGCCCGGTCGATGTCCGCCTGGTTGAGGACAACCCTGGCTGGAACCGGTGCGCTGGTGACAGAAGTCAACGTTCGTCTCCCCTTTCCCCGCCTCACAGGACGGAATTAAAAAAGGATCATGTGCGTTTCAAAATTACCACACGGCCCCGGCGCGGCCGTGCCGCGGCGACGCGTTGAAGGTCACATTGGGGCTCGGGCGCGGCCGGGTCCTTGGTGGCCGCGGCTCCGCGTCCTAGGCTTGCCGCTATGCCGCCCTATCCGCGCCACGCGCCGTCAGACCCGCCCCATGACCCCGCCGGCCCCTGGGGTCCCCGGGAGGGGCAGGCCAATCCGAGCTGGATGGGGCATGTGGACGCCCGGAACTACGTCCCGGCGCCAGGCCACCAGGGAAGGCCTGTCCGCGGGGTACTGCCGCCGCAGATGGCGGAATCTGCAGGCGCGCACCCGCGGTACCGTGGCGGCGCTGCGGCACTGACGGTGGCGGGCGGCGTGCTCGCGTTCCTCAGCCTGTTCCTTGTGGTCCCGTTCCTGCTGTCGAGCACAGGCACGGCTGGGTTCGTAGGCGGATTTGCGGCTTCCCTGATCCCCCTGTCGGTGGTGCTGCTGGCCGTCGCCATTATTGACAGGTGGGAGCCGGAGCCCAAGAGGCTTTTGCTGTTCGCCTTCACCTGGGGCGCGGCCGTGGCGGTCGCCGCCACCCTGCTGGTCCAGCCGTTGTTCGTCCTGACGTTCCAGTTTTCGGACCAGCCTGACCTGCAGACCTACATGGCCACGGTGCAGGCCCCCATCGTGGAAGAGTCGGCCAAGTCGCTGGGACTGCTGGTACTGCTGCTGGTGGCGCGGAAGCACTTCGACGGCCCGGTGGACGGAGTGGTCTTCGCGTTCACCATTGCCGGCGGCTTCGCCTTCACCGAGAACATCCTCTATTTTGGCCGCGCCATCGCGGATCCCTCCGGGGCAGGCGGCGAGTTCGCCCAGGTATTCTTCCTCCGCGGCGTGATGTCCCCGTTTGCCCATGCCATCTTCACCGGAACCACCGGCCTGATTATGGGTTTCGCGGCCCGCCGGTGGCACGCCGGAGCTTCCGTGGCGGCGTTCTTCGTGGGACTGCTCCCCGCCATGTTCCTGCACAACCGGTGGAACAGCATGGGCAGGGGCTTCCTGCTGGAATACATCGTGGTCCAGGTGCCTATCTTCTGCTTGGCGGTGGGCGGAATCGTGCTGCTGCGGGTGGCGGAAAAACGGCTCACCAGGCAGCGGCTCCTGGAGTATTCGGCGGCAGGCTGGTTCACCCCCGCGGAGGTCGAGCTCCTGGCGACCGCCGGCGGCAGGCGGACGGTCCTGGGCTGGGCCGCCGGTTACGGCCGGAAACAGCAGATGAAGGACTTCCTGAAGGCCGCCACGCACCTGGCCAACATCAGGCAGCGGATCCTCAGCGGCCGTGACGTCGAGCTCCACCAGGCCGAGGAAAGGCGCCAGCTCCAGCGGATCCTGGCGCTGCGGGCGGCGGTATCCGGCGCGGGCCAGCGGCAGCCCTGACCCGTGGTTAAATGACGAAGGCCGCACCCCGGCGGGGATGCGGCCTTCGGTGCTGCGGAGGCTAGGCCAGCAGCGAGGGCTTCAGCTGCTGCAGGCGGCCGAGGAGCCCGTTGATGAACTGCGGGGACTCGTCCGTGGACAGGGTCTTCGCCAGTGCCACGGCTTCGCTGACGGCGACGCCGTCGGGGACGTCGTCGTTGTAGAGCAGTTCCCAGGTGCCGATGCGCAGGATGACCCGGTCCACCGAGGGCATGCGCTCGAGGGTCCAGCCCTGCGAGTAGGTTTCCAGGAATTCGTCGATAACCGCCTGCCGGGACAGCACGCCCTCAACGATCTCCAGGGTGTACGGGTTGACGATCTGGTCGGTCTTCTCCCGGCGCGCGCGGAGCACATCGAAGGCTGAAACGGAACGCTGTTCCGCCTCGAAAAGAACATCCAGTGCCCTGCTGCGGGCTTTACCGCGTGCGCTCACTACTCAGAGACCCGGCCGAGGTAGCTGCCGTCACGGGTGTCGACCTTGACCTTGGTGTTGTTCTCGACGAACAGCGGAACCTGGATCTCGTAGCCGGTTTCCAGCGTGGCGGGCTTGGTGCCGGCGGAGGAACGGTCGCCCTGCAGGCCGGGCTCGGTGTAGGTGATTTCCAGGACAACGCTCGGCGGCAGCTCGATGTAGAGCGGGGTGCCTTCGTGGATGGCGATGTTGACCATCTGGTTTTCCAACATGAAGTTGGTGGCGTCGCCCACGGTGGCACCGGAGACCGTGATCTGGTCGTAGTCCGAGGTGTCCATGAACACGAAGTCGGCGCCATCCTGGTACAGGTACTGGTAGTCGCGGCGGTCCACGGTGGCGGTCTCGATCTTGAGTCCGGCGTTGAACGTCTTGTCCACAACCTTGCCGGACATCACGTTGCGCATCTTGGTGCGGACGAAGGCGCCGCCCTTGCCCGGCTTGACGTGCTGGAATTCGATGACGTTCCAGAGCTGGCCCTCAAGCTTCAGGACCGTTCCGTTCTTGATGTCGTTAGTGGTTGCCACTGGTTTCCTTAGGTTTCTCAGTCTGCTGCGAGGTCAGACGTTCTATGCCGGCCGGCCCGCCGCGTGGCGCGCCTGTCCGTTTTTGTCAAAAATCCGGGGAGCTGGAAAAAATTCAAGAACCATTCTACCGGCAATTGCGGGGCCGCTCCCCCGCCGGGGTTGTCCCGGGGCTCAGCAGGCCAGGTCCAGCACGTCCCGTGCCCGCTGCAGGGCTACCGTGGAGGAGTAGATCAGGGCCGCGTCCGCGGACTGCGCAACCCGCAGGTCCAGGGCCCGGGAGAACGACTCCACGGCAGCCGAGGTCTGGCCTGCCGTGTACTGGGTCTTGCCCAGGAACTGCAGCGCCAATGCCTCTTTGGGGGTCCCCTGGACCTCGTGCAGGAGCTGCCGGAACAGTTCCACGGCCCGGTCCAGCCGGTTGGAGACGCGGAGAACCTCGGCCTCGAACGCGCGCAGCCTGAACGACTCCGGGTCCTTGAACCGGGCTTCGGCCAGGAGTTCGGCGGCCTCGGCAGCGTGCCCTTCAACGAGGAGCACGAAAATGTGGTCTGCCGGGTCGGTGGAGGCTGCCAGCGCTTCGCGGCAGGCGTCCTCGTTGACGATCTGCGGCAGCAGCGTTTCCGGGTTGATGCGGATCCCCGGGAAGCCTGCCTCGGGCCAGTCGCTGGTTCCGGTCATGTCGCCCTGCATCAGGAAGCAATTTCCTGGTAGGCGGCGAACAGGAGCGACGTGTCCGGAACGTCCAGGATGCCCGGCCTTGCAATCCCGTCCAGCACCACGAACCGCAGCAGGTCACCGCGGGACTTCTTGTCCCGCCGCATGCCGTCCAGCAGCCCCTGCCAGCGGTCGCGCCGGTACGTGACCGGCAGCCCCAGTCCCTCGAGGATGCTCCGGTGCCTGTCGGCGTCGGCATCGCTGAGCCGCCCGACGCTCCTGGCGAGCTCGGCGGCGAACATCATGCCCACGGACACCGCGGCGCCGTGGCGCCAGGAGTAGCGTTCAACGAGTTCGATGGCGTGGCCGAGGGTGTGCCCGTAGTTGAGGATTTCCCGAAGGCCCGACTCCTTGAGGTCTTCGGAGACGACCTTCGCCTTGACGGCGATGGAGCGTTCAATAAGTTCGCGGAGTGTTTCGGAACGGGGGTCGGTGACCTCGGCGGGATCCTTCTCCACCAGGTCCAGGATGGCGGAGTCGGCGATGAATCCGCACTTGACTACTTCTGCCATGCCGGAAATGAGTTCGTTCTTCGGCAGGGTGTCCAGCGTGTCAAGGTCCGCCAGGACGGCTGCCGGCGGGTGGAAGGCACCCACCAGGTTCTTGCCTTCGGCGGTGTTGATGCCGGTCTTGCCGCCCACGGAGGCGTCCACCATGCCCAGCAGGCTGGTGGGCATGTGGACCACCTTGACGCCGCGCAGCCAGGTGGCGGCGACAAAGCCGGCGAGGTCGGTCACCGCGCCGCCGCCGACCGCGACGATCGCGTCGGAGCGGGTGAAGTCGTTCTGGCCGAGGACCTGCCAGCAGAAGGCGGCCACCTGGATGTGCTTGCCTTCTTCGGCGTCGGGGATTTCAGCCGTGACGGCGGTGAAGCCGGCGGACTCGAGTTCGTCACGGACGGTGTCGCCGGTGAGGCGGAGGGCGCGGGGATGGATGACCAGCACGCGCCTGACCCGCTCCCCCAGGATGTCCGGAAGGTTCCCCAGCAGGCCCCGCCCGACCACGACGTCGTAGTTGTTGGCGGCGTTCTCGCCGGAGACCTTGATCACTGTTGATGAGGTGTTCACTGTTCAACTTCCTGTTTGGCAGCTGCGTAACTCCGCAGTGCTGCTTCCAGCCGGCCGCCGAGCTCGGGTATGGAGCCGTGGCGGACGTCCAGGGTGATGTCTGCAAGCCGTTCGTAGACGGGCCTGCGGGTGGCGAACATTTCTGTCCAGCGTCCCATGGCGTCCCCTGCCAGCAGGGGGCGCCCGGAGTTGCGGGCAATGCGGGCGGCCACGGTGTCCGCGTCGCATTCGAGGTAGACGACCGTGCAGTCCCGGATCAGCTGCTGGGTGCCGGAGTCCAGCACTGCGCCGCCGCCCAGGGAGATGACCGTGGCGGTCCCTGCGGCGGCCTCGATGGCGGCTGCGACGGTCCGGGCCTCAATGTCCCGGAACACCCGCTCACCGCGGCCGGCAAAGATGTCCGCGATGGAACCGTGCCCGGCAACGATCACGGCATCGGTGTCCACGAACGGGGCGCCCAGCTGCTGGGCAAGCTGCTGCCCGATCGCGGATTTGCCCACGGCCATGGGACCGATCAGGACGATCGGCCGGTTGCCGACAGGTCCGGTGCTGCTGTGGAGGGGCACTACTGGCCGATCGTGTCCAGGGACGCCGGGATGCTGTCCAGGTAACCCTTGATGTTGCGGGCCGTCTCGGCCACGGAGTCTCCGCCGAACTTTTCGGCGACAGCCTCGGCGAGGACCAGCGCCACCATGGCCTCCGCGACCACGCCGGCGGCGGGGACGGCGCAGACGTCGGAGCGCTGGTGGTGGGCCTTGGCGGGCTCGCCGGTGCTGACGTCGATGGTCTTCAGGGCACGCGGAACCGTGGCGATGGGCTTCATCGCTGCACGGACGCGCAGCACGTCTCCGATGCTCATGCCGCCTTCGATGCCGCCGGCACGGTTGCTGGCGCGCACGATCTTGCCGGCTTCGTCACGGACGATCTCGTCGTGGGCTGCGGAGCCGCGCCGGGCGGCGGTCAGGAAACCGTCGCCCACTTCGACGCCCTTGATGGCCTGGATGCCCATCAGGGCCGCTGCGAGGCGGGAGTCGAGGCGGCGGTCCCAGTGGACGTAGCTTCCCAGCCCAGGCGGCAGGCCGTAGGCGAGGACCTCGACGACGCCGCCGAGGGTTTCACCTTCCTTGTGGGCGGCGTCAACCTCGGCCACCATGGCATCCGACGTTTCCCGGTCGAAGCAGCGCAGCGGGTCCGCGTCCAGTGCCAGCACGTCGGACGGGACCGGGAGCGGCCGGCCTTCCGGGACGGCAACGCTGGCGATGGACACGGTGTGGCTGACCAGCTCGATGCCCAGGTGCTTGAGGAACTGTGCGGCGACGGTTCCCATGGCAACGCGGGTGGCGGTTTCGCGGGCGCTGGCGCGTTCCAGCACGGGGCGGGCTTCGTCGAAGCCGTACTTCTGCATGCCGGTGAAGTCGGCATGGCCCGGACGCGGCCGGGTGAGCGGGGCGTTGCGGGCCTGGTCGGCCAGGAGTTCCTGGTCCACCGGGTCGGCGGACATGATCTGTTCCCACTTGGGCCATTCAGTGTTGGCCACCTGGACCGCAACGGGGCCGCCCTGGGTTACGCCGTGGCGGACACCGCCCAGGATGGTCACGACGTCCTGTTCGAACTTCATCCGGGCACCGCGGCCGTAGCCGAGCCGGCGGCGTGCCAGGGAGTCTGCGATGTGCCCGCTGGTGATCTCAACACCGGCGGGGACGCCCTCAATAATTCCCATCAGAGCCGGACCATGGGATTCACCGGCAGTCAACCAACGCAACATATATTCCATCCTGCCACGGAGGGCGGTTACAAAGCCCGTCGGGGAAGGCCGACTGAGGCGCACATCACATCTATGACGGCCGCGTCCACGTCATCTCCGCGGCCGGTGAAAAGCCGTACCTGCTCCACCGCCTGGTAGAGGAGCATCTCCAGCCCGGGGACCACGCGTCCGCCGCCGGAGTGCCACACGGAGGCGACCAGGCTGGGCCAGGGATCGTAGGCGACGTCCAGCAGGACACCCGGCGTCTCCGTCTTCAGTGCCGCGACCGCGGAGGCCAGGCCGTCGGCGGCGCGGGGCGGCAGCGTGGAGATGACGACGTCGGCCGCGGCGGTGGGCACGGCGGCGTCGGCCAGGGTCCGCACATCCAGGGCGACGCCGACGCTCGCGGCAGCGGCACGGACATCCGTGGTGCGGGCAGGGTCGCGGACAAAGAGCTGGACACTGCGGGTCCCCAGCTCGTGGAGCGCAGCGACAGCCGACGCTGCCGTTCCCCCGCCGCCAAGGATCACCGCTGACGGCGCGCTGCCTGCGCCGGCGTGCCGGAGGGCGTTGACGATTCCCGTGACGTCGGTGTTGGATCCGATGGCGCGGGCGCCCCCGGCAGCGTCCTCGAAGGACACAGTGTTGACCACGCCGAGGGTCCGGGCGATGCCGCGGACTTCGTCAACGTGTTCCAGCATGGCGGTCTTCAGCGGCATGGTCACCGAGAGGCCGCGCCAGCCCGGCTGGCGCCGGATCTGTCCCATCAGGCCCGGGAGCAGTTCTTCGGTCACGTCGATCGCCGTGTAGCTGATGTCCGCACCCAGCCGTTCGTAGGCGGCGAGGTGCAGCGCCGGTGACTTCGAATGGCTGATCGGGTGTCCCAGGACGGCTGCCCTGGGACTCACGTGCAACGGCCTGCGTTGGCCCGGCACCAGCTGTTGTACTCCTCGACGTACACGTTGTGTTCGGCAAGGGTGCGGGCGAACTTGGTTTCCTTGGTGTCCAGGTTGACCGTTACCCAGAACAGGTAGTCGTTGGTCTTGGGCCGGGCGGCAGCGTCGATGGCGGTTTTGCCGGGTGAGCCGATAGGCCCGGGCGGGAGGCCGGGGTTGGCGTAGGTGTTGTAGGGGTTCGACTTGTCCTGGCGCTGTTCGTCGGTGAAGTTGTAGCTCTTGGTGCCCAGGCCGTAGGTGACCGCCGAGTCGACCTGCAGGAAGCCGCCGGTCTGGTCGTTGGGCTTGAGCCTGTTGTAGATGGCCCCGGCCACGTCGCCGTACTCAGCCTGCCCGCCTTCGGCCTGCACGATGCTGGCGACGATCACGGACTCGTACTGCTTGCCGGGGTCGCTGATGCCCTGTGACTGGAGTTCCTTGACTGTCTCGTCCACCAGGGACTTCAGGATGTCCTTCCCCGAGGTGCCCAGGGGGAACCGGTACTCGCCCGGGAAGAGGTACCCTTCAAGGTTCTTTGCCTTGGCCGGCAGGCCGAACTGTGCAGGATCGTTGCTCAGCGCCTGGAGCTGCTGAATGGAAATGCCGGAACCCTGCGCAATGGCCTGGAGCGATTCGTTGATCCGAAGTCCCGCACTGAGTGCGAAGTAGATGACTTTGGTCTTGTCCTGTCCCAGGAGGACATCCACGGCGTCCTTGTTTTTCATCTCGGACTTGAAGGTGTAGTCACCGGGTGACAGCGTACCGCCGGAGGCGCTGAAGGCCTGGAGGAACGTGTCGGCGTTGGCAATGACGCCTTTGCTCTCAAGGTCGGTGGCCACCGAGCGGGTCCCCTCGCCGTTGTCCACTGTCACCTGGACTTCGCCGGCTCCGGGCCCGGGGAAATCGGACGGTTTGCCGTCTCCCAGGAGGGGTTTGAGGAACTGCGCGCCCACGGCCACGGCGGTGACGAATACGGCGAGGGTGAGGAAGAGGGCCAGCAGCCTGCGGCGGCACCTGACCTTCTTGGAGGGCCGGGCCACTACCTTGGTGGCCGACGAGCCGGCGATGAGGCTGTGCACGGCCGGTTCGCCATGGTGTGTCCCGTCGTCGTGGTAGCCGGCACTGTGCACATCGTCGGGGTGAGGTTCAGCGTGGTAGGCCTCATGGCCATGCCCCGCGTCATCGTGGTACTCGTGGCCGTCCGGGTACTGTGCCGGGTCCGCGTAGTGGGGGTCCCCGGCGTATTCGTGTACGGCCGGCGTCGCTGCGGCGGCTTCGTGGTGGTCCCGGTGGTCATCGGCGGCAAAAACCTCACCATGCCGGGCCACATGGTGCCCGGCCTCCGGGTGCTGACCGGCGGGACTCTCCACCGGGTGGTGTTCCTGAATGGACGGCGGCGCATCCGGCGCAGCAGGGACAGAATCGCCTCGGGCCTGCTCCGCATGGACCGGGACCGCGCCCGTTGCCGGTGCCGATGCGGGCGGCGCGGGAACGGCGGGCGGGACAGCCGGGGGCGGCGGAACATCAGCAGTGGAGCCGCCGGCGGTCGCGGCCGGGTGGCTGTGGCCCGGTTCCTGCAGCCCGTCCGTGCCCTGCGGGCCGGTGTCGCCGTAAGCCTGTTCGGTTTCGTAGGCCTGCTCGGGGACAGCGCCCTGCATGCCGGTGTCGAGGCTCTTTTCGCGCGCCCGCAGCTCCTTGCGGGTCAGCGGACGCCCCAGGGCGGGGTCCACCGGACCTGAAGTGTCGTCAATGTTGGCAGGGCTCACTGTTGCCTTCCATTATCTGAAGATCGGGCTGTGTCCCCCGGGGCGGCGCCGGCAGGTTCGTCCTTGGCGATGACCCCCAGGTCCACGGCAGGAGGCGGCGGCGTCACGCGTGAGCCGACGTCCGCTCCCCTGGCTTTCTGCATGTCGATGGCGTGCTGAAGGATACCCGCCGCCGCGACCTGATCAACTACTTTACGGTGGTTCCTGCTGCTCATGCCAGCTTCGTGGAGGTTGCGGTGCGCCGTCACGCTGCTGAGCCGCTCGTCGACGAGGTTGACGGGAACGTCCAGGCCGCGGGCGGCAAGCTCCGCTGCCAGGAGCAAAGCGTAGTCAGCGGCCATCCTTGCCGAGGCGTGTTCCTCGCCCTTCATCGTCCTGGGCAGGCCGACGATCACCTGCGCCGCCCCTAGCTCCTCCGCCAGTTTGGCGATGACCCGGACATCGGAATTTTTCTTCGCGTTCCGGTCGAGGGTTTTATAGGGCGTGGCCAGGATGGAGTCACGGTCGCAGATGGCAACCCCCACCCGGACGGTGCCGACGTCCACCCCTAGTTTGACGCCCTGGGGGTAGCCGCCGGCGTTCACAGGTCCGGCCATGTCAGGACTGGCGCCGTTCCACGGCATCGACAATCGCTGCAAGTGCCGCACCGACCTTGGCGGCGTCGGTTCCGCCGCCCTGGGCGACGTCGTCCTTGCCGCCGCCGCCGCCACCGAGGACTCCGGCGGCCAGGCGCACCAGGGCGCCTGCCTTGACGCCGGCGCCGCGGGCGGCCTCGTTGGTGGCAACCAGGACCAGCGGACGGTCGTTGGCGACTCCGGCGACCGCCACAGCGGCGGCCTCGGAGCCGAGCCGGTTCCGCAGGTCCAGGGCCAGGCCGCGGAGGTCGTCAGCGCCGCTGACCGTACCGGCGTCGTGCGCCAGCACCCGGACACCGGCGACATCCCGTGCGGTGTTCACCAGTTGCGCCGCGGCCGCTGCCAGCTGCTCCTTACGGAGGCGGTCCAGCTCCTTTTCGGTGGCCTTGAGCTTGGCGAGCGTCGCCGAGATCCTGTCGGCAAGTTGGCCTGAGGGGACCTTCAGCAGGTCGGTGAGTTCGGTCACGAGGGCGCGTTCGGCGGCGAGGTGCCGGAAGGCTTCCATGCCCACGAACGCCTCGACGCGCCGGTTCCCGGAGCCCACGGACTGCTCCCCCAGCAGTGAGAGGCTGCCGATCAGCGACGTGTTGGCAACGTGGGTGCCGCCGCACAGCTCACGCGACCAGGCACCGTCGATCTCCACCACGCGGACTTCGCTGCCATAGTTCTCGCCAAACAGTGCCATCGCACCCATGGCCTTGGCCTCGGCAAGGCCCATGATCTTCGTTTCCACGGCGTAGTTGTTCCGGATGGCGAGGTTGGATACTTCCTCGATCTCCGAGCGCGTGGCGGTGCTCAGCCCCTCGCCCCAGGCGAAGTCGAAGCGCAGGTAGCCTGCCTTGTTGAACGAACCGCGCTGGGTGGCTTCCGGCCCGAGGATCTGGTGGAGGGCGGCGTGCACGATGTGGGTGCCCGTGTGCGCCTGCTCGGCAGCGTGCCGGCGTTCACGGTCGACGGCGGCGCGCACCAGCGAATCCGCGCCGATCTCGCCTTCGCGGACGATCGCCTTGTGCACGCTGAGGCCCTTAAGCGGCCGCTGGACGTCCAAGACCTCCACGACGAAGCCGTCGCCGGTGATCAGGCCGGTGTCGGCGGCCTGGCCGCCGGCCTCGGCGTAGAACGGCGTTTCGGCGAGGACCAGTTCGATTTCGTCACCGGTGGCTGCCTGCTGGACCGGGCGGCCCCCGGTGAGCAGGCCGCGGACGCGGGATTCGCCGTCGAGCTCGGTGTAGCCGGTGAAGACCGTTTCGCCCTGCGCCAGGATCTCCTGGAACGCGCTGAGGTCGGCGTGGCCGCCCTTCTTGCCCTTGGCATCGGCCTGGGCGCGCTGGCGCTGTTCCTGCATGAGGCTGCGGAAGGCGGCCTCATCGACCTTCAGGCCGGCCTCTTCGGCCATTTCCAGGGTGAGGTCGATGGGGAAACCGTAGGTATCGTGCAGGGTAAAGGCGTCCTCGCCGGAGAGCGGCTTGTTGGCGGCCTTGGACTCACGGACCGCGTCCTCGAGCCGGGCGGTTCCGGACGCAATGGTGCGCAGGAAGGCCTTCTCCTCGGCGTACGCGATGCGGCTGATCCGGGCGAAGTCGGTTTCCACCACCGGGTAGACGCCCTTCATGGCGTCGCGCGAGGCCGGCAGCAGTTCCGGCAGGCAGGCCTGCTCGACGCCGAGCAGCCTCATGGACCGCACGGCACGGCGGATCAGGCGGCGCAGCACGTAGCCGCGGCCCTCGTTGGAGGGGGTGACGCCGTCGGAAATGAGCATGAGGGCGGAGCGGACATGGTCAGCCACCACGCGCATCCGGACGTCGTCGACGTGGTGCGGATCGTCCTCGGTCTCGGCGGAGGTGTACTCCTTGCCGGACATTTCGGCTGCCTTGTCGATAACGGGCCGGACCTGGTCGGTCTCGTACATGTTCTCGACGCCCTGCAGGATCATGGCCAGCCGCTCCATGCCGAGGCCGGTGTCGATGTTCTTCTTGGGAAGTTCGCCCACGATGTCGAACTCAACCTTGGAACGGACGTTCTCGATCTGGTACTGCATGAACACCAGGTTCCAGATTTCGATGTACCGGGTTTCGTCCGCCAGCGGACCGCCCTCGATGCCGTAGGCGGGGCCGCGGTCGTAGTAGATCTCGGAGCAGGGGCCGGCGGGGCCCGGCTGGCCCGTGGACCAGTAGTTGTCCGACTTGCCCATGCGCTGGATGCGCTCAGCGGGGACTCCGGTGTTCTTCAGCCACAGTTCCTCGGCTTCGTCATCCTCTTCGTAGACGGTGACCCAGAGGCGTTCGGGCGGAAGGCCGTAGCCGCCGTCGTCCACGGACGTGGTCAGCAGTTCCCATGCGAACTTGATGGCGTCTTCCTTGAAGTAGTCGCCGAAGGAGAAGTTGCCGCACATCTGGAAGAAGGTGCCGTGGCGGGCGGTCTTGCCGACTTCTTCGATGTCGCCGGTGCGGATGCACTTCTGCACGCTGGTGGCGCGGGAGTAGGGCGGCTCCTCCCGTGCGGTCAGATAGGGAATGAACGGCACCATGCCGGCCACCGTGAACAGCAGCGACGGATCGCTGGAGACCAGCGACGCGGAGGGAACCGCTGTGTGGCCCTTGCTGACAAAAAAGTCCACCCAGCGCTTGGTGATCTCCTGCGATTTCATGAGCTGTTTCTTACCCTTCTTGCTCCGCGCTTGGACCGCGCGGAAAGTTCGTTCAGGTGGCAGGGCCCGTCAGGGCCCCTGCCGGATTGGTGCGGCTGCCGGTTGCCCGGCTCCGGGGGTCAGCGGCGGGCCGCGTCCGCGGGATCGACGCCGAGGGCGGTCCGCAGGTCTGTTTCGCGTTCCCGCATGCCGGAGCGTACGGCGTCGGCGAAGTCGTAGACGCCGTCGGCCAGCCTGCCCACCGCCCGGTTGAGGCCTTCAGGGCCAAGGGTGGACTGGGCTTCGGTGACCTTGCGGAAGGCAATGACTCCGATGGCCACGCCGATTCCCATCCAGACAAGTCGTTTCATGGTGCTACTTTCGGAGCTTAGCGGCTGCGGCGGCCGGTGGCGGGCTTCTTGCGGTTGGACAGCGCACTGCGCACGCCGTAGCTGAACGCCGCGACCTTGATCAGCGGCGAACCGACGGTGGCCGCCACCAGGGACGACAGGGCCGAAAGGTTCGCCGAGGCATCCGAGACGTTGGACGAGATGCCGTCCACCTTCTTCAGCTGCTGGTTGGTGGTGGTCACGGTGGCCGTCACCTCATCCATCAGCGGCGTTGCGCCGTCGCTCAGTGACCGGATGGCAGTCCGCACCTCGTCAAACACCTTGCCCAGCTTCAGGATGGGCACGGCGAGCAGCAGCACCAGGAGCGCAAACACTCCGGCGGCGACCAGGCCGGCGATATCGCCACCAGTCATAGACGTTCATCTCCTTGAAATCCTGTGGTCCGGAACCGTTCTGCACGCATCGCGGACCGCGTTGCGCAGATGTCCCCCAAGTACCTTACATACAAAGAAGCCCGCGGCGCTTGCCACGGGCTTCTTTGGATACGCTGCTGGGATTTAGCGTGCGTAGAATTCGACGACGAGCTGCTCTTCGCAGGTCACCGGAACTTCGGAGCGCTTGGGACGGCGGACCAGGCGGGCCTGCAGTGCCTCGAGCTTGACGTCCAGGTAGGCCGGGACGGCGGGCAGCACGTCGCGGTGGGCGCCGGCTGCTGCAACCTGGAGCGGAACCATGGTTTCGCTGCGGCTGTGGACGTGGATGAGCTGGCCTTCGCCGACGCGGAACGACGGGCGGTCAACGCGGACGCCGTCAACCATGATGTGGCGGTGCACAACGAGCTGGCGGGCCTGGGCGATGGTGCGGGCGAAGCCGGCACGCAGCACCAGGGCGTCGAGGCGGGTTTCGAGCAGTTCGATGAGGTTCTCACCGGTCAGGCCCTTGGTGCGGCGGGCTTCCTCGAAGGCACGGGTCATCTGTGCTTCGCGGATGCCGTACTGGGCGCGCAGGCGCTGCTTTTCGCGCAGGCGGACCGCGTAGTCGGAGTCCTGCTTTTTGCGGGCACGGCCATGCTCACCGGGGCCGTACGGGCGGCGCTCCATGTACTTGGCGGCCTTGGGGGTCAGAGCGATGCCGAGGGACCGCGAGAGGCGGGCCTGACGGCGAGCACGAGTGTTGTTAGCCACTTGTGTCCTTCCAAATATCTGCGGTGTGTCAGTGTTACTGGCCTCCATGAGGGAGAGCATCGGCCAACCGCTGCCTTTTGCTACTGGGCGCAGGGCACAGTTCCATCAAACGAAAAATTCGGTGGATTGTGCGTCCGTGCCTTGCCAGACAAAGATCAATCCTAGCACGGCGGCTACTTGCCCCTGACAATCTTCCGGAGCCGCTCCAGCCTGGCGGCAATGTCCCGTTCGGCGCCGTTGCCGGTGGGCTGGTAGTAGTCGCGGCCCACGAGGTCGTCGGGCGGGTACTGCTGGGTGGCCACGCCGTGCGGTGCGTCGTGGGCGTATTTGTAGCCCAGCCCGTGGCCCAACTGCTTGGAACCGGGATAGTGCGAGTCCCTCAGGTGCGCGGGAATCCCGTTCCCCAAGCCTGCGCGGACGTCGGCAATGGCCTTGTTGATGCCCATGTAGGCGGCGTTCGATTTTGGCGCGGTGGCAAGGTGGACCACGGCCTCGGCGAGGACGATGCGGCCTTCCGGCATGCCTATCAGCTGCACTGCCTGGGCTGCGGCGACTGCGGTCTGCAGCGCCGTGGGGTCCGCCATCCCCACATCTTCCGCGGCCGAGATGACGATCCGGCGCGCCACGAACCGTGGGTCCTCCCCCGCTTCGAGCATCCGCGCGAGGTAGTGCAGCGCGGCGTCGACGTCGGAGCCCCGGATGGATTTGATGAAGGCGCTGGCGACGTCGTAGTGCTGGTCACCGGCCCGGTCGTAGCGGACGGCCGCCACGTCCAGGGCCCGTTCGGTGTGCCGCAGCCCGACCTTGACCGGGCCGGCCTCGGCGTCGTCGGCGTCGCCGAACGCAACCCCTGCCGCTGCTTCGAGTGCCGTGAGGGCACGGCGGGCGTCCCCGCCGGAAAGCCGGACCAGGTGCGCCAGGGCTTCGGGATCGAGTTCAGCTTTTCCATCGAGCCCCCGGGGATCTTCCACTGCCCGGGTCAGCAGGCCTTCGATGTCGGCATCGGTCAGGGGCTTGAGGGTGAGCAGCAGGGAACGCGAGAGCAGCGGCGACACCACGGAGAAGGACGGGTTTTCGGTGGTGGCGGCCACCAGGACCACCCAGCGGTTTTCCACGCCAGGGAGGAGGGCGTCCTGCTGGGCCTTGTTGAAGCGGTGGATTTCGTCCAGGAACAGCACCGTGGTGGTTTTGTACAGGTCGCGGGCGGTCAGCGCGTCGTCCATGACGCGGCGGACGTCCTTGACGCCGGCGGTGATGGCGGAAAGTTCGACGAACTTCCGGCCCGGGCCGCGGGCAATGACGTGGGCCAAGGTGGTCTTCCCGGTGCCGGGAGGCCCCCACAGGATCAGGGAACTGGGCCCGGCCGGGCCGGCGGCATCGGCCCCGGCCGCCAGTTGGCGCAACGGGGAGCCTTGCCCCAGCAGGTGCTGCTGGCCCACGACGTCGTCGAGGGTGCGCGGCCGCATGCGGACGGCCAGGGGGCTGCGGGGGGACGCGGACGCGGGAGCAGCGGCGGCGGCAGCGTCGTCGTCGTCATTGCCTGGCCCGTGCCCGAAGAGATCATCCACATAGATAGGCTACTTCCAGTCGCAGGGCATTCCCGCCGCGGCTGCCGCCGGCGAAGAGGGAGGACCCATGACCGCACCCGCGCGCGGGCCGGGACCATCGGTCAGGACGGCGTTCGTTCCCGGTTCCCGGTTGCCTGGCTGGGTTGCTCGCTTCGGCGCTGCCCACGGCGGGTTCACCGTGCGTGACGAGGACGACGGCGTGCGGCTTCTGGCGGGCGACGGCGGCAACGCGCTGCTCCAGGCGCCGTGGCCGCCGGACGGGCGGCCGGGACGGGGCGCTGACGTAGTGGACCGGTTGGCGTCGCTGGCCGCCCAGCCGCGCCGGCTGGGCCTGCTCCTGGTGCGGCGCGGCGGCTACGGAATCGGCATCGCCAGTGAAGGGGTCCTGCTGGCGTCAAAGACGGGAAGCCGCTACGTCCAGTCGCGCAGCGCGGCCGGCGGCCAGTCGCAGCAGCGGTTCGCACGGCGGCGTTCCAACCAGGCGGACGCCCTGGTGGAGGCGGTGGCGCAGCAGGCCGCCGAGGTGTTCCGTTCAGCCGCCTTCGAGTATGTGGTGCCCGGCGGCGACCGGGCCCTGGCGGAGCTGGTACTCCAGGACCCCGCGCTGCGTGATTACGCGCAGCTGCCGCGGCTCGCCTACCTCGACGTCGTGGAGCCCAAGGCGGCCGTGTTGAGGAAGGCCGCGGCTGATGCCTGCTCGGTGCGGGTCACTGTAACGGATGCGGCGGCTTAGCCTGCCGTCGTTGGTTGTCAGCAGCCGGTCAGTGCGCGGCGGGGGCGTTCCTGGCGGTAGACGTACCGGCCGGACTCGCGGAAACCGGAGTTTGCGTACAGCGCCTGCGCCCCGCTGTTGGCTGCGGTGACCAGCAGCCAGAAGCCGTGAACGCCGTGCTCCTTGCCGGCGTGGAGCAGGGCCTGCAGGATGGCGGCCGCGAGGCCCTGGCGGCGCGCGTCCGGAAGTGTGGCCATGCAGTAAAGGCCGCCCTGGCCACTGCCGTCCGGGAGGGCAAGGCGCCCGACGGCGGAGGCCCTGCCATCACGGTCCCGCACCAGGGCATACACGGAGGGACAGCCCTTGAGGATTGTTTCGGCGTTGGCCAGGGAGTCTTCCCCGCCACGGCCGTCCACCTCCCACCAGACCCGCAGCCACTCCCCTGACGGCTCCGTGGCAAGTTCCACCTCCGGCGTTCCCCCTGACTGCGGACGGACGTGCCGGGCGTTGCGGGTCATGACCAGGGTTTCGGACTGGCGCGTGAAGCCTTCTGCATCCAGCAGTTGGTGAAGCGCGGAGGCTGCGGGGGTGTCGAAGACCTGGAAGATAACCGGCAGGCGGCGGCTGCGGTACCAGGCCCTGGCATCCCTCAGCAGGCCCGGAAGATCGTCGCTGCCCGCTTCACCGCCGCCCGGTGCCGTGCGCGGCGAGATGGAGTTGGCCCGCTGGGTGACGCCCGCGGCCGCCCGCAGGGTCCAGCCGCCGGCATCATGGCGGTCCGGCGCCGGCCACGCTGCGTCCATGGCGGCTTCAAGGCCAAAGGGTGCGGGTTCGGCCGGGCTCGGTGTGGTCACGGCGTTGTTCCTTCCTTAACGGCAGGAGGTTCCCCGGGCGGACCGGGGAACCTCCAATGCGTGCTGCCGTTGACTACTGCTGGTCTTCGGGCTTCTTCACTTCCGGTTTTTTGGCCTCGGGCTTGAAGTCGACGCCCGCTTCCTTGCGCTGCTGCGGGGTGATCGGAGCCGGGGCGGCCGTCAGCGGGTCGAACCCGCCGCCGGACTTCGGGAAGGCGATGACGTCACGGATGGACTCAACGCCGGCCAGCAGCGAGACCACGCGGTCCCAGCCGAACGCAATGCCGCCGTGCGGCGGGGCGCCGTACTTGAAGCCCTCCAGCAGGAAGCCGAACTTGGTCTGGGCGTCTTCCTTGTCCAGGCCCATCAGCTCAAAGACGCGCTCCTGCACGTCGCGCTGGTGGATACGGATGGAACCGCCGCCGATTTCGTTGCCGTTGCAGACGATGTCGTAGGCGTAGGACAGCGCGGATTCAGGATCCTTGTCGAAGGTGTCCAGGAACTCCGGCTTGGGCGAAGTGAACGCGTGGTGCACGGCAGTCCACTGGCCTGCGCCGACAGCCACGTCACCGGAAGCGACGGCAGCAGCGGCAGGTTCGAACATGGGGGCATCCACCACCCAGCAGAAGGCCCAGTCGGTGGGGTCGATCAGGCCGGTGCGGTGGCCGATCTCGACGCGGGCGGCGCCCAGAAGTGCCCGGGAGGGGGTCTTCTCACCGGCGGCGAAGAAGATGCAGTCGCCCGGCTTGGCGCCCACGGCGTCGGCGAGTCCGGCACGCTCGGTATCGGTCAGGTTCTTGGCAACGGGTCCGGCGAGTTCGCCGTCTTCCTTGTACAGGACGTACGCCAGGCCCTTCGCGCCGCGCTGCTTGGCCCATTCCTGCCAGGCGTCCAGTGCCCGGCGTGCCTGCGAAGCTCCCCCGGGCATGACGACGGCGCCCACGTAGGGAGCCTTGAAGACACCGAAGTTGGTGTCCTTGAAGAATTCGGTGAGCTCGGTCAGTTCCTGGCCGAAGCGGAGGTCCGGCTTGTCCGAACCGTAGCGCGCCATGGCGTCCGCGTAGGTGATCCGCTGGATCGGGGTCGGGATGTCCACGCCGATCAGCTTCCAGACAGCCTTCACGATGTTCTCGCCCAGGCTGATGATGTCGTCCTGGTCCACGAAGCTGGCCTCGATGTCCAGCTGCGTGAACTCCGGCTGCCGGTCGGCACGGAAGTCCTCGTCGCGGTAGCAGCGGGCAATCTGGTAGTACTTTTCGAAGCCGCCCACCTGCAGCAGTTGCTTGAACAGCTGCGGGGACTGCGGCAGGGCGTACCAGGAACCCGGCGCCAGGCGGGCCGGAACCAGGAAGTCGCGGGCGCCTTCCGGCGTCGAACGCGTCAGCGTGGGGGTTTCGATCTCCACGAAGCCTTCGTCGTGGAGCAGTTCCCGGGCCACGCGGTTGGCTTCGGAACGCAGGCGGATGTTGCGGCTGGGGCCGGGGCGGCGAAGATCCAGGTAGCGGTGCTTCAGGCGCGCTTCCTCGCCCACTTCCACGTGCTCATCGATCTGGAAGGGCAGCGGGTCGGAGGTGTTGAGCACCTTGACGTCCTCGGCGATGACCTCGATTGCGCCGGACGCCAGGGCGGGGTTTTCGTTGCCTTCCGGGCGCTTGGACACGGTGCCGGTGACCTGGAGGACGTACTCGTTGCGGAGGCCGTGGAAGACTTCCTCCTCGCGGACAACAATCTGTGCCACGCCGGACGCGTCACGGAGGTCCACGAACGCCACACCACCGTGATCACGGCGGCGGCCTACCCAGCCGGCCAGGGTTACGGTTTGTCCAATGTGCTCGGAACGGAGGGCTCCGAGGTCATGCGTGCGCAGCACAGCACACCTTTCTAGAGAAAACAGGTGGAAAACTTCGACGATGCGGTCCCGGCTGGTCCGGGAGCGGTCCCGTCCGAGTTTACCCGGTGGACTGAAGCTTGGCGGAAACTCCCCGGCCGGGGTGTGCGCTGCTGCCGCCGGAGGGCCGGGGGCAGCAGCGTGCATCAGGCGTTGACGGCCCCTGCCACGGCATCCGCGGTGGCCACCTGCACGGCCAAGTCCCCGGCCGGCGGCATCCAGGTTTCGGGGGCTGCGACCACCTGTTCTCCGGACCGGATGTCCTTGACCTGGTGCGTGCCGTCGTCGTCCGTGAACCAGACGTAAGGGATGCCGCGGCGGTCAGCGAATTTGATCTGCTTACCAAATTTCTCGGCTTTGGCCGCCACCTCGGTGGGAATGCCCCGGCTGCGGAGCTGTGCTGCGACGTCCTGCGCGGCGCCCCAGCTGTCGTCATGCGTCAGGGCCACCAGCACCGCCGTCGGCACGGACCGGGATGCCTTGGCGAGATCCTGGCTGAGGATCCGGGACACAAGCCGCGTCACGCCAATGGACAGGCCGACACCGGGGAACTTGCGGTTGCCCTTCGATGCCAGGGCGTCGTAGCGGCCGCCGGAGCAGATGGAGCCGAGCTGCTCGTGGCCAACCAGCACCGTTTCCACCACTGTGCCCGTGTAGTAGTCCAGGCCGCGGGCGATGCTCAGGTCAGCCAGCACCTTGCCCGGCGCGCGCTGGACCGCCGCGTCAATGACCTGTTCCAGTTCGTTCAGGCCTTCCTCAAGGAGGTCGTTGCTGACGCCCAGTGCCCGCACCTGCGCCACGAAGGACGTATCCTCGGTGCGGATGCCTGCCAGCTGGAGGGCCTTCTGCGCCTGCTCATCCGTGGCGCCCAGCTCCGCCTTCAGCAGCTCCGCCACCTTGGCCGGGCCGATCTTTTCGAGCTTGTCGATGCTGCGCAGCACCCCTGCGGTGTCCTCAAGGCCGATGCCGCGGTAGAACCCTTCCGCGAGTTTCCGGTTGTTGATCCGGAGCCGGAAGTCCGGGATGGGAAGCGCGCTCAATGCCTCGGCGATGACCAGGGCGATTTCGACGTCGTAGCGGAACGGCAGCTCACCGTCACCCACGACGTCGATGTCTGCCTGGGTGAACTCGCGGGCACGGCCCTCCTGCGGGCGCTCACCGCGCCAGACCTTCTGGATCTGGTAGCGGCGGAACGGGAAGGACAGGTAGCCGGCGTTCTCCACCACGTAGCGGGCGAACGGCACGGTGAGGTCAAAGTGCAGCGCCAGCGCGTGGTGGTCGCCCTTGCCCTTGGCCTCGCCCTCATCCTCCTGCAGCCGGCTCAGCCCGTAGACTTCCTTGTCGATCTCGCCCTTGCGCAGCAGCTGCCCGACGGTTTCCACGGCGCGGGTCTCAATCGAAGCGAACCCGTGGAGTTCGAAAACGCGGCGCAATGTGTCCAGGACATGAAGCTCCACCAGCCGCTCCTCGGGAAGCCACTCGGGGAATCCGGACAGGGAGGCGGTGCGTGCCATGGAAGTTCTCCTCTTAATGTGCCGGACACCGCCCGCGTTCCGCCCGCCCCGGGGCGCCGTACGGCGGCAGTCCAGCCAGTCATGCATAAACTATGTGCGGCAGTCAGTTTATGCGTCATCGGTGTGCATCTCTAATGCGCCGGACCGGCACGGCCTGGCAGTCGGAGAACTGCGCCCGGACCGTAACGGACCTGGGACGCAGCCGGACGGTGCATCCGGTAGATGCAGCCTGAGAATGAGGAGGAACCTTGGCGGCCAGTTCACGCAGTGCCCGCGAAGCAAAACGGCATATCCAGCAGATGGAGGCCAAACGCGAGCTCAGGCGGGACCAGGAGAAGCGCCGCAAGCGCGACAACCTGATCGCCGCCGGCGCCGGAACCGCCGCCGTGGCGCTCGCCGTCGTCCTCCAACTGACGGCGTTCGCCGGCAACCCCACCGAGGATGAGTTCGCCGCTGCCGAGGCAGGCCTCACCAGCCCGTCCGCTTCCGCCACCCCTTCCGCACAGGCGACCAACGGCCCCAACATTCCCTCCGCCGACACCGCCGCGGGGAAGACCTTCACCGGGGAACTCGTCCTGAACGGCAAGCCCCTGGGCGTGGAACTGGACGGCACCGCCGCTCCCCAGGCGGCCGCCGTTTTCAAGTCGCTCAGCGACGAAGGCTTCTACAAGGGCAAGTCCTGCCACCGGCTCACCACCGCCGACGCGTTCGGCGTGCTCCAGTGCGGTTCAGCCAACGGCGACGGGCAGGGAAACCCCGACTACACCTGGGGGCCGCTGGAGAACACGCCGCAGGACAACAAGTACCCGGCCGGAACCATCGCCGTGGCGCGGACCGGCAACAACGCCTACGGCAACGGCACGCAGTTCTTCATCGTGTATAAGGACACCACCATCCCGGCGGACACCGCCGGCGGCTATACGGTGGTTGGCAAGGTGACCTCGGGACTGGACGTCGTGTCCGGCATTGCCGCGGCGGGCATCACCCCCGGCAGCAGCGACACAGACGGCGCGCCGGTTGAACCAGTCACGATAGACTCGTTTTCTCTGAAGTAGGAAGCCCGGCCACGGCGGCCGCGGTGCAGGACCTGAGCAGTTCCCTCCAAGCGAAAGACTTTTAGCGGTGACAGACAGTCAGAAATCCGACGAAACAGCAGCAGACCTGGCCCCCGTGGAGGCTCCCGCCGGCTCCGGCGCGGACGCCGCCGGTACGGCGGAAGTCATCCTGGGCACAGACGCTGCACCGGAAGCCCCCGCAGCGGACGCTGCCGCAGCACCGGCCGAATCACCTGCAGCTGATGAGCCGGCGGCCGGAGACGCCACCGCTGAGGAAGCAGCGGCGCCCGCCGGGGAAGCAGACGCTCCGGCTCCTGCACCCTCCCCTGCCCCGGGACCTCGGCCCTCCGCCCCGTCACCGGCGGCTTTCGCGTCGCGCCCCAAGCCCGCCGCCGCGGCTCCGGTCGCCGCCGTTGCCCCCGCCGCCCCCGCCACCTCCCCGGCTGAGGCAGCCAAATGGGGCCGCGTTGAAGGCGACGGCCACGTCTTCCTGACGATCGACGGCGGCGAGCACGCCGTCGGGCAGTACCCCGGCGTCAGCGACGACGAAGCGCTGGCCTACTTCGCGCGCAAGTACGACGACGTCGTGGCCCAGATCGTCCTCCTGGAACAGCGCGTGAGCTCCAAGGCTCCCAGCACGGACATGCAGAAGACGGTCACGCACCTGCGTGAACAGCTCGCCGAACGGAACATGGTGGGCGACCTTCGCGCCGCCGAAGCCCGGCTGGACAGCCTGTCCACCCAGATTGCCGAGCTGGAGAAGACCGAGAAGGCCGAGCACGACGCCGTCCGCGCCGCCGAACTCGCTGCCCGCGAAGCGATCGTTGCCGAAGCCGAACAGATTTCCGCGCAGGACCCGGCCCAGACGCAGTGGAAGACCTCCAGTGCCAGGATGAACGAACTGTTCGAGAACTGGAAGGCCGCACAGAAGAGCGGGGTCCGGCTGGGCCGCAGCAACGAGGACGCGCTCTGGAAGCGCTTCCGTGCTGCACGCACCGTATTCGACCGGCACCGCCGCGCCTATTTCTCCCAGCTGGACAGCAACAACTCCGCCGCGAAGGCAGCGAAGGAGAAGCTGATCGCCGAGGCCGAAGCCCTGTCCACGTCCACGGAATGGGGCTATGCCGCCGGCGAATACCGGCGCCTCATGGACCAGTGGAAGGCTTCGCCGCGTGCCAGCCGCAAGGATGACGACGCGCTCTGGGCGCGGTTCCGCGCCGCCCAGGACGTCTTCTTCACCAACCGCCAGGCAGCCAACGACGAAATCGACCAGGAGTACGCCGCCAACCTGACGGTCAAGGAAGCGCTCCTGGCCGAAGCCAACGCGATCCTTCCGGTGAAGGACCTCGGCGCCGCCAAGAAGGCGCTGCAGTCAGTCCGGGACCGCTGGGAAGAGGCGGGCAAGGTGCCGCGGGCGGACATGGGCCGGATCGAGGCAGGCCTGCGCAAGGTGGAGGACGCCGTCCGCCATGCCGAGGAAGAGCAGTGGCAGCGCTCCAACCCGGAGCGGAAGGCGCGGACCAGCAGCGCCCTGTCGCAGCTGGAAGCGGCCATCGCCGGCCTCCAGGACGACCTGGCCAAGGCTGAGCAGAGCGGGGACCAGCGGAAGATCAAGGCCGCCCGCGAGGCCCTTGAGGCGCGCCAGGCCTGGCTGGACCAGATCCAGCGCTCGGCCAGCGAACTGAGCTGACGCTGACGCCGACGCACAATACTGACGGGCAGGCCCGGTTCCGGTTATCCACATAACCGGGGTCGGGCCTGCCCGCGTTGTACGCTCCTTGGCAGGATGGGGGCATGGCCCCTTCCGCTTCCCCGCCGTCCGCGCCGGCTGCCGAGCCCGCCCCGCCCCCTCGCTTTCCGGAACTGTACGCCCCGGGTATGCCGTTCGCGGGTCCGGAACTCCAAGCGCTGGCCGCGGACGGCCTCCTGGCACGCTTCCATCAGCACGGCTACACCCTGCCCGGGGTGGCGGCGTCACCCCAGCTGCGCGCCCGTGCAGCGGCCGGCTTGGTGCCGCGTGCGGTACGGCAACGGGTGGTGGCGGGGAGGATGACCGCAGCCTGGATCTACGGCTGCGCCGCCGAACCGGACAGGCTCGCCCTCCTGGTGGATGCCAAACGCCGCGTTTCCAGCCTGCGGAACACGCGGGGCTGCACCCTTCACGAAGTACGGCTGGGCCCGTTCGACGTCCTGAGCATCGGCGGATTGATGGTGTCCAGTCCGTTGCGGACCGCGCTGGACATCGCCCTGCACGTGGAGGCCGAACGCGCCCTGCCGGCGCTGGAGGGCCTGCTGGCCCGGCCGCAGAACGACGTACGGCTGCGCCTCCTGGTGCTGGCCGTCGAGGCCAGCCCGAGGGTCCCCCACAAGCGGGCGGCGCTGGAGAAGCTGTCCTGCCTAGCTCCGGCGCTTATTCCCGGTGGTGCGGTAGACGTCGAAGACCCCGTCGATCCTGCGCACGGCGCTGAGGACGTGGCTGAGGTACTTGGGGTCGCCCATCTCGAAAGCAAACTTTGAAATCGCCACCCTGTCGGTGGAGGTGTGCACGCTGGCGGCCAGGATGTTCACGTGGTTCTCCGACAGGACCCGTGTCACATCGGACAGCAGCGACTTGCGGTCCAAGGCCTCCACCTGGATTTCCACCAGGAACACGCTGGACTGGGTGGGCGCCCAATCCACGTCGACGATCCTGTCCGGCTGGTCCTTGAGGTCGGAGATGTTGGTGCAGTCGGTACGGTGCACGGAGACTCCCGAGCCGCGGGTCACGAACCCGAGGATGGGATCCGGCGGCACGGGGGTGCAGCAGCGCGCCAGCTTGACCCATACGTCACCGACTCCGCGGACCACCACGCCCGAATCGGAGAAGCGGGCTTTGGTGACCTGGGTGGGGATGCTGACTTCGGTGATGTCGTCGTCGGCGCTTTCGCTGCCCCCAAGGCTTTCGACGAGCTTCTCCATCACGGACTGCGCGGAAGTGTGCCCGTCACCTACGCCTGCGTAGAGGCCGGAGATGTCGACGTATTTGAATTCCTCGGCGACCGCCGCCAAAGCCTCATGGGTCATCAGCCGCTGCAGCGGCAGGTTCTGCTTGCGCATGGCCCGGGTCAGGAGTTCCTTGCCGCGGTCAATGGCTTCTTCGCGGCGTTCCTTGCTGAACCATTGCCGGATCTTGTTGCGCGCCCTGGCACTCTTGACGAAGTGCTGCCAGTCCTGGCTGGGCCCGGCGCCCTCGGCCTTGGAGGTGAAGATCTCCACCCAGTCGCCGTGGTTCAGTTCGCTGTTGAGCGGCACCAGTTTGCCGTTGACGCGGGCGCCAATGGTCCGGTGCCCCACCTCGGTGTGGACAGCGTAGGCGAAGTCCACGGGGGTGGAACCGGCCGGCAGCGCCATGACCTCGCCCTTGGGGGTGAAGACAAACACTTCCCGGGCGTTGATTTCAAAGCGCAGCGAATCGAGGAACTCGCCGGGATCCGAGGTTTCCTGCTGCCAGTCCACCAGGGACCGCAGCCATCCCATGTCACCGTCGCGCGGGCTTCCCGGTCCGACGGCCGTCCGGTTGGGCTGGTCCTTGTACTTCCAGTGGGCGGCCACGCCGTACTCGGCGCGCCGGTGCATTTCGTGGGTGCGGATCTGGATTTCCACCGGCTTGCCGCCGGGGCCGATCACGGTGGTGTGCAGGGACTGGTACATGTTGAACTTGGGCATCGCGATGTAGTCCTTGAACCTGCCGGGCAGCGGGTTCCAGCGCGAATGCATGGTGCCGAGGGCGGCGTAGCAGTCCCGTACCGAGTCCACCAGGACACGGACCCCCATGAGGTCGTTGATGTCGTCGAAGTCCTTGTCGCGGACGATCATCTTTTGGTAAATCGAGTAGTAGTGCTTGGGACGGCCGGTGATGGTGGCCTTGATCTTCGCGGTGCGCAGGTCCTCGGTGATCTGGTCCCTGATGACGCTGAGGCTCTTCTCGCGTTCCGGCGTCCGGTCCCCCACCATGCGGACGATTTCCTCGTACACCTTGGGGTACAGCGCCGCGAAGGACAGGTCCTCCAGCTCCCACTTGATGGTGTTCATGCCCAGGCGGTGAGCCAGCGGAGCAAAGATTTCCAGGGTCTCGCGCGCTTTGCGTGCCGAGGATTCCGCGGAGACGAAACGCCAGGTGCGGGCATTGTGGAGCCGGTCCGCAAGCTTGATCATCAGCACCCGGATGTCCTTGGCCATGGCCACGACCATCTTGCGGACAGTTTCCGACTGGGCGGCTTCGCCGAAGCTGACTTTATCCAGCTTGGTCACGCCGTCCACCAGCATGGCAACCTCGGAACCGAAGTCGCGCCTCAGGTCATCCAGCGTGTACGGGGTGTCCTCGACGGTGTCGTGCAGGAGTGCCGCGGCCAGCGTGGTGCCGCTGAGGCCGAGCTCGGCCAGGATGGTCGCAACCGCCACGGGGTGGGTGATGTAGGGGTCACCGCTTTTGCGTTTCTGTCCGCGGTGGCTCCGTTCGGCGACGTCGAACGCCCGCTGGATGAGGTCGAAGTCCTCTTTGGGGTTGTTGGCCCGCACGGTCCGCAGCAGCGGTTCCAGGATCGGCGAGTAGGTGGCGGCGCCGCGGCCGGTGAGGCGGGCAAGCCGGGACCGGGTCCTCTCCCGGCGCCCCGGGAACGTGGCGCGGGTCCCGGAATTGTCGACTGGCACCAATGAACCGGGGCGTGCAGAAGCCGCAACCCCGGTCTGCACACCGGCGGTATTGTTCTCTCCCTGTGCCGTTGGCGCCGACGCCGAACGTTCTTCCAATGAAGTACCCCTCACCACCGTCTTAATTACTTCAGTCTATTCCTCAGCGCGCGGAGATTTATAACCGGGCGCTTAAACGCCCACGGGCCGGACGGCGTGTTCCACGCTGTCCGGCCCGTCCGGTCTGCATCCGGCCGGGAGGCCGCAGGCCGGGCCCTGCTCAGGCCTGGGCGGGCTCGGCCGGGAGGTTGCGTTCGGCAGCGGACGCGCGCCGCTGTTCCACCCGCCGTGCCTGGTTGACCAGGTCCGGCTCGCCCTGCCGCAGCCACGCGTACATCGGCGCTGCGATGAAGATCGTGGCGGCAGTACCGATGAGGATACCCACGAACAGCGCCAGCGAGAGGTCGCGAAGGGTACCTGCCCCCAGGAGGCCGGCACCGATGAACAGGATGGCGCCGACCGGGAGGATGGCAACCATCATGGTGTTGATGGAGCGGACCAGGGTCTGGTTGACGGCCAGGTTCACTTCCTCGCCGAAGGTGCGCCGGGTGGACGAGTTGATGTCCGCGGTGTTCTCGCGGATCTTGTCGAACACCACCACAGTGTCGTACAGCGAGTAGCTGAGCACCGTCAGGAATCCGATGATGGCTGACGGGGTCACCTCGAAGTCGCTGAGGGCGTACACCCCGGCGGTGATGAACATTGTCACAGCCATGCCGGCGATCGCCGACAGCGACATCTTCCACGTCCGGAAGTACAGCGCCATCAGCACAGCTGCCAGGAGGACGAACACCACCAGGCCGATCAGGGCCTGCTTGGTGACGTCGGCTCCCCAGGTGGGGCCAACGAACGTGGACGTGACCTCGTTCTCCGTCACTCCGTAGGCGGTGTGCAGGCCTTCCTTGATGCGCAGCGTCTCATCGTCGGTGAGCTTGTCCGTCTGGATCCGCATGGTGTTGCCCGCAACATTGGCCACGCGGGGAACGCTGCCGGGCACGACGTCGGTGACGGCGCTCTCGCCGACGGAGGCGTCGGTGGTCTTCACGTTGGAAACCGTGAATTCCGACCCGCCCCGGAATTCGATTCCCAGGTTGAAGCCGCCCTTCGCCACCGGGATGATGATCGACAGGGCGACCCCCACGATGGCGACCAGGAACCAGATTTTTTTGGCGCCGACGAAGTCGTAGGAGCGCTTTCCGGTGTAGAGCTCGTTTCCGAACTGTGCGAAGCCCGACATTACTTGTTCTCCTTCGCTGCGTTCTTTGACGAACCGGCCAGCTGTTCCTGCTTTTCGGCCAGCCGGCGTTCGGCGATGGTCATCCGGCGCTCGGCTTCCGCGGCGGCCCCTGCATTCTTGGCGCGGACGTTGGCGGGCCGGTCTTCGGGGGTGCGGATGCGGCCTGCTCCGCGGTACAGCGGGACAGCGCCGAGGCGCTTGGGGTCCAGCCCGGAGAACCGGTGGCCTTCACCGAAGAACCGTGTGCGGGCCAGCAGCTGCAGGGTCGGGTGCGTGAACATGAACACGACGATGAGGTCGGCGATCGCGGTCAGGCCGAGGGTGAAGGCGAAGCCACGGACGTTGCCCACGGCGACGAAGTAGAGCACCAGGGCCGCCAGCAGGTTGACCGCCTTCGAGGCCAGGACGGTGCGCTTGGCCCGCTTCCAGCCGTTTTCGACGGCGGAGACCAGGCCGCGGCCTTCCCGGAGCTCATCGCGGATTCGTTCGAAGTAGACAATGAACGAGTCCGCTGTCTGGCCGATGGCCACGATGATGCCGGCCACGCCTGCAAGGGACAGTCGGTAGTTCTCTGTCCACCCGAGGATGGCAATGGCAAGGTACGTCAGGATGCCGGCCACCACCAGTGAGGCGATGGTGACGAAGCCCAGGGCCCGGTACTGGAACAGGGAATAGACCACCACCAGGAGCAGCCCGATGATGCCGGCCAGCAGGCCCATGCGGAGCTGCTCGCCGCCGAGCGTAGCGGAGATCTGCTGCTCGCTCTGGATATCGAAGCTGATGGGGAGGGCGCCGAAGCGGAGCTGGTCGGACAGCGCCTTGGCCGTCTGCTCGGTGAAGCCGCCGGTGATCTGCGGCCGGCCGTCGGTGATCACGGCCAGTGAACGCGGAGCCGAAATGACCTGGTCGTCAAGGACGATGGCGAATTGCGCCTTGGGGTCGCTGCCTGATTCCCCGCCGGCGGCGACATAGAACTGGTTCAGGCGTTCGGTGACTTCCTTGAACTTGGCGGTGCCTTCGTCGTTGAACTGGATGTTGACGGCCCACTCGTTGGTGACCGCACCCTGCGCACCCTGTTGGAGCTGGAAGGAGGACGTCACGATGTTGCTGCCCTTCACCTCCACGGGCCCCAGGATGTACTTGATGGCCGGGTTGGTGTCGGTGGCCGGCTCGCAGGTGACCAGGGGTTTGGCAGGATCCGAACGCTCGGCCTTTTCCGCTGACGCGTTGTCGCAGTCCAGGGCTTCGAACTCGCGGTAGATTTCGGGCGTGATCCAGTTGGTGTCGCTGCTGTTGGCGGGTTCCGCCGTCGGCTTGGGCAACTGGTCCTCCGGAGTCCGGGACTCCTCGGGGACGGCAGCACCGGCGCCGTTGAGCAGGACCGGACGGAAGTTCATGTCAGCAGAGGCCTGGATGAGGTCGCGGGTCTCGGAGGACGGCGTGCCTGGAAGGCTGACCACGACGTTGCGTCCCGACTGGGTGCTGATTTCGGCTTCCGCCACACCGGAACCGTCAACGCGCTGCCGGATGATGGCAACAGCCTGGTTGAGCTGCTCTTCATTGATGTCGGAACCGCCCTCGACCTTCGGCGCCAGGATCATCTGGGTGCCGCCTTCGAGGTCGAGTGCCAGCTTGGGCGACCAGCTTGCCTTCCCGGCGGCGGTGCCGCCAGCCAGGACGGCGGTCAACGCGGCGATGATTACAGCCAGCCAGACCAGGACCCTGAGGCCGGGTTTCTTGGGGCCAGTTCGTGCCATTGTCGATCTTTCTCTTATTCACGGAGGAACCGCCGGTGCGAGCGTGCACCGGCGGTTGTCCGCAGCGGTAGAGGGATGGTGCTGTCAGCGGGGACTAGCTGTCCTTCTTGCCCTCGCCGTTGAGGCGCTTCAGGGTTTCATCGGGGGTCTCTGCCGGAGTGGCGGGAGTTTCCGCGGCGGTGGCGGTGCTGCCGGTTTCCGTTGCGGTCAGGGAGGAGGCGTCGTCCGGGACGGCCGGTGCTGCGGGTTCAGGCGCAACGGCGGGTTCGACGATCTTGGTCACGGCCTGCCGGTGGACGGTGGCCAGGTTGCCCGGAGAGAGTTCCAGGGTGACCTTGTTCTCGGCCTCATCCATGTCCACGATCCGGCCGAACAGGCCGAAGCTGGTCATGACCTCGACGCCCGGGCCGAACTTCGACTGGAGCTCCGCCTGCTGCTGCTGCGTCTTCTTGTTGCGGCGGAACATCATGAAGATGAACACGCCGAGCATGACGAACAGGAGAATTGACATTGGATCCAAGGGGAATTCCGTCCTTTGTGGTACCTGGCTGGTTTTCCGGCACCGCCGGGCTTCGTCTATGCCGGGCGGAACAGTCATGGAAGCCAATCCCCTGACGGAGTTCCCGCACCGGCAGCGCAGCCGGCAGGCCACGCGCACAACAAAGACCCGAACGTGCCGAGCGTCATACCAGTCTAAGGGGAAAAGCTGAAGGGAGCCTGTTATTGGCTCTCCGGGGCCCGGTCCCCCGGTGCCTCCGCACCCGTTTCGGGGTCGAAAAGGTCCAGCTGTTCCTGGGCGAACACGTTGGCGGGAACGGCATAGCCGAGGTGCGTCCACGCGGGCGCCATGGCGATGCGGCCCCGAGGGGTCCGGCCCAGGAGCCCCTCGCGGACCAGGAACGGCTCCGCCACCGTTTCCACGGTCTCGGTTTCCTCGCCCACGGCGATGGCCAGGGTGGAAAGCCCCACCGGCCCGCCGCCGAACTTGGTGATCAACGCCTCAAGGACGGAGCGGTCCAGCCGGTCGAGGCCCTTCTTGTCCACCTCGTACATGTCCAGCGCCGCCGACGCCGACCGGGCGTCGATCTGTTCCACGCCGTGAACCAGCGCCCAGTCACGCACCCGGCGCAGCAGCCGGTTGGCGATGCGGGGGGTGCCGCGGGAGCGCCCGGCGATCTCGGCGAAGCCGGCGGAGTTTACCTTCAGGTCCAGCAGTCCCGCGGAGCGGCGGAGGACCAGCTCGAGTTCAGGGACTGAATAGAACTCCAGGTGGCCGGTGAAACCGAACCGGTCGCGCAGCGGTCCCGGCAGCAGGCCGGCGCGAGTGGTGGCACCCACCAGGGTGAACGGAGGCAACTCCAGGGGGATGGCGGTGGCGCCGGCCCCTTTGCCCACCACAATGTCCACGCGGAAGTCTTCCATGGCCATGTAGAGCATTTCCTCGGCGGGCCGGGACATGCGGTGAATCTCGTCGAGGAAAAGGACCTCGCCCTCCGACAGCGAGGACAGGATCGCGGCGAGGTCGCCGGCGTGCTGGATGGCGGGGCCGCTGCTGAGCCGGAGCGGGGCGTTCATTTCCGCGGCGACAATCATGGCCAGGGTGGTCTTGCCGAGGCCGGGAGGTCCGGAGAACAGCACATGGTCGGCGGTGCGTCCGCGCATCCGGGAGGCCTGCAGTACCAGCGAGAGCTGCTTGCGCACGCGGTGCTGTCCTACGAAGTCATCCAGGTTCTTGGGCCGGAGCGCGGCCTCGATGGCCCGTTCTTCCGGTTCCTCCCCTGCAGCTACCAGTGAGGGTTCAGCCACGGGTGCCTACGCGGTTGCCGGCCCGGGCGCCGTCCTGGCCCAGCCAGCGGAGCGTGGTCCGGAGGATTTCGGGCACGTTGCCGCGGAACGAGACCTCGGGTTCGTCCGCCAGGGCCTTGTCGATGCTTGCCGTGGCGTCCTTTTCAGACCAGCCGAGGCTGGTCATGGCAGCCACAACCTGCGGCTTCCAGGCGGCTTCCGCCGGGGTGGACGCGGCGGCAGCGGCCGTTCCCTGCGGGACCAGCTTGCCGGCCAGCTCCAGTACTATCCGGCCGGCCACCTTGGGGCCGATCCCGGGAACCTTCGTGAAGGTTTTGCTGTCCCCGGTGTGCGCGGCGACGCGGATGGCCTCGGGCTCGTGGACCGCCAGCACGGCAAGGGCGAGGCGCGGCCCGACCCCGCTCACGCTCAGCAGGACCTCGAAAACCTCGCGTTCGTCGTCATCCGCGAACCCGAAGAGCGTCAGAGAGTCTTCGCGGACGATCAGTGAGGTGAAGACCTTGCCTTCTTCGCCGACGTGGAGCCGGCTGAGGGTCTGCGGCGTGGCGTAGACACTCATGCCCGCACCGTTGAGGTCGATGACGGCCGTGGACAGGCCAACGTGCGCTACGGTTCCGCGGAGGAAACTGATCAAGGCCTGGCTCCTGCTGTACCGCCGGCGGCATCAGGGACGATGACCAGCCGGCTATCCGAACATATCTACGAATACCCTAGCAAGATGCCCGGACATTCAACGCGCGCGGCGCGCCTTCGCCTCCGCTTCCGCCCACGCCCTTTGCGCCGGCGTCAGCGACGAACTTCCGGGGCCGGTGGTGGCCACCGACGCGCCGCTGCCTGCACGCCACGCATGGGTGATGGCCAGCGCCAGTGCGTCCGCGGCGTCGGCAGGGCGCGGCGGGGCGTCAAGCCGGAGGATCTTGGTGACCAGCTTGGTCACCGCTTCCTTGTTGGAGGAACCGCTGCCGGTGACCGCCGCCTTGACCTCCGACGGCGTGTGCAGGGCCACCGGGATGCCCCGGCGCGCCGCGGCGGCGATGACGACGCCGGACGCCTGTGCCACGCCCATCACGGTACTCACATTCAGTTGCGAGAAGACGCGTTCGACGGCGAGCACCTGCGGCTCCCAGCGGTCCAGCCATTCGTCGATGGCTGCGGCGATGACCAGCAGCCGCTGGTCCAGGGTTTCCTCCGGGGATGTTCCCACTACCCCCACCGCGACCATGGTGGCCCGGCGGTTGCGTTCGACGTCCACCACGCCGATGCCGCAGCGGGTCAACCCGGGGTCGACGCCCAGGACCCGCAGCGTCACGGAGCAGCGGCGGCAGGCCGCGGGGCGTCCTGCCGGGACTGTCGGGGCTTAACTGGCAAGGCCGGTGGTCACTCGGATTCGAGGGCGGCCTGGACCTCGTCGCTGAAGTCGGCGTTGCTGTAGACGTTCTGGACGTCGTCGAGGTCCTCGAGGGCGTCTGCCAGCTTCATGAACTTCCGGGCGCCGTCGACGTCCAGGTCCACCTGCATGGACGGCACGAACTCCACCTCGTCGGTGTCGTAGTCAATGCCCGCTTCCTTGAGCGCCTCACGGATGGCCGGCAGGTCGCCGGGTTCTGAGTGGATCTCGAAGGCCTCGCCGTTGTCCTTGACTTCCTCTGCCCCGGCATCCAGGACGGCCATGAGGACGTCGTCTTCGGTCAGGCCGTTCTTGGGCAGGTTGACCACGCCCTTGCGGGTGAACAGGTAGCTGACGGATCCGGGGTCGGCGATGGTGCCGCCGTTGCGGGAGATGGCGAGGCGGACCTCGGACGCGGCACGGTTCTTGTTGTCGGTCAGGCACTCGATCAGGAGGGCCGAGCCCTGCGGGCCGCGGGCCTCGTACATGATCTCGGTGTAGTCCACCACTTCACCGGTGAGGCCGGCGCCGCGCTTGATGGCGCGGTCAATGTTGTCATTGGGAACCGAGGTCTTCTTGGCCTTGGTCACGGCCAGTTCCAGGCCGGGGTTTCCGGCCATGTCCGGACCGCCCATGCGGGCAGCGACTTCGATGTTCTTGATCAGCTTGGCGAAGGACTTTGCACGCCTTGCGTCAATGACGGCTTTCTTGTGCTTGGTAGTAGCCCATTTGGAGTGGCCTGACATGCTTACGCTTCTCCTCTGATCATGCGGATAAAAAGTTCATGTACGCGTTTTTCCCCGGTCACTTCCGGATGGAAGGAGGTGGCCAGCAGCGGGCCGGAACGCACAGCCACAATTCTAGCCGTCCCGGGCAGGGCGGCGGCGTGGGACGCATGTTCCGGGTCTGCGGGCTCCACCTGCGCCAGGACCTCCACGGAGGGGCCGACGCGTTCAACCCAGGGGCCGCGGATGAAGACGGCGTGGACCGGGGCGACACCTGATTCGGTGGCACTGAAATCCAGGCCCTTGAAGTCCAGGTCCGTTTCGAAGGAGTCGCGCTGGCGTCCGAAGGCGTTGCGGCGGACGGTCATGTCCAGCCCGCCGAATGTCTGCTGCGGGGCACCGGCCAGGTCCGTGGCGGGGTCGGCGATGTCCGAGGCGAGCAGGATCATGCCGGCGCAGGAGCCGTAGACCGGCAGGCCCTCCGCGATGCGCCCGCGCAGCGGTCCGGCCAACTCGAATGCGCGTGCCAGCTTGTCGATCGCAGTGGACTCGCCGCCGGGGATGATCAGGCCGTCCAGCCCGTCGAGTTCCTGTGGCCGGCGGACGCTGACGGCCTGGGCCCCTGTTTCCGCCGCTGCGCGCAGGTGCTCGCGGAAGTCGCCCTGAAGTGCCAGGACGCCGATCCGCAGGCCTGAACCCAGGCGTGCAGAAGCCTCGGAAAGGGTGTTTGTCATTCAACCAGCATACGGTCCCGGGGCCAGCAGTCCGTCCGGCGCCCGGCAACGCCCGGGGGTTGCATGCCGCGGCTGGGATATATTCGAACCATGTCCTTCTTCAGTGTTTCGCTCGGCAAGCTGGTGCGCCGGGTGTCCCGGCTTCGGGGCGGCGGGTCCGCTTTGCCGGGGCTTGTGGTTGAGAAAATCGACCCCGGCTTCATGCGGCGGACACTCACCACGCTCCCCCATGGCGTTGCGGTGGTCAGTGGCACCAACGGCAAGACCACCACCACCAAGATGGTCGTGGAACTGCTGGAAAGCCAGGGGCTGAAAGTGTTCACCAACCGCACCGGGAGCAACTTCACCCGGGGCGTCGCTGCCGCCCTGCTTGGCGAGGTGGACTGGCGCGGCCGGCTCGATGCCGACGTCGCCGTCCTGGAACTCGACGAGGCCCACGCCGTGCATTTCGTCAACAGCGTTCCGCCCCGGTACTGCCTGCTGCTGAACGTCCTCAGGGACCAGCTGGACCGTTTCGGCGAGATCGACAAGACCGCCCAGCTCCTCCAGCACATCGCCGCCAAGACCACCGGAACGGTAGTCCTGAACCGCGAGGATCCGAGGGTGGCCCGGATTGCCGACACCTTGACGGGCCAGGACGTGCGCTACTTTGGCCTGGACGATTCCCTCCTCGGCACGTTCCCGAATGACGATGACATGCGGGCCGCTCCCGGCAGCCCCGCGCCGGCGGGCCTGTCCGAAAAGCCGGCGGCCGACGTCGTGCTCCGCACAGTGGGCGCGGACAGCGCCGAGTTTGAGTACGACGGCGGCCGTGTCACCACCGGGATGAAGCTCCGCGGCGTCTACAACATCTTTAACGCGGCAGCGGCATTGACGCTGGCGCGGAGCATCTGCGGCGGCGCTGCGGCGGACACGGACCACGAAACGCTGCTGCAGGCGTTGTCACAGGTGGCGCCCGCCTTTGGCCGAGGTGAAAGCCTCACCGTGGAGGACCAGCCGCTGGACCTGGTGCTGGTCAAGAACCCCAGCGGGTTCCGCCTGGGCCTGAAGTCCTTCCCCGCCGGCGGCTACGCCACCATGATCGCCATCAATGACAACTACGCCGACGGCCGCGACATGTCCTGGCTGTGGGACGTGGAGTTCGAGTCGCTCCGCGACGGCGGCGTCGACCGGGTTACCGGTTCCCGGGCCTATGACATGGCACTGCGGCTGCAGTACGACGAGGTCGCCGTCGGAGCCGTGGAACCGGACATTGCCGCGGCCCTTGCCGCGTTCATCCGGGAGGGGCAGGGGCGGCCCAAGCGCATCTTCTGCACCTACACGGCCATGCTCGCCATCCGCCGCGAACTGTCCAAGATCACCACAGTGGAGGTTGTGTCGTGAGCCCCGAAACACCAGTCCCCGCCGCCGCTCCCCACGGGGACAACAAGGGGGTGCTGCGGGTGGTGCAGCTGTACCCGCGGGACATGAACATCTACGGGGACTGGGGCAACGCGCTTGTCCTGCAGCAGCGCATCCGCTGGCACGGGTACACGCCCGAACTGCTGGAATACAACGTCGGTGACCCGTTCCCGGACGGGGTGGACATCATCGTTGGCGGCGGCGGCCAGGACAGCGGGCAGCTGGTCATCCAGGACGACCTGCAGGCCAGGGCCGGAACGTTGAAGGACCTCGCCGAAGCCGACACACCCATGCTCGTGATCTGCGGCCTGTACCAGCTGTTCGGCCGGTTCTTCAAGACGCGGACCGGCTCGGTGATTCCAGGCATCGGCATCCTGGACGTGGAAACGCACGGCACCGACGAACGCCTGATCGGCAACGTCAAGGTGGCAACCCCGGAGTTCGGTGAGGTGCTGGGTTACGAGAACCACAGCGGCCAGACCACGCTGGGCAGTGGTGTCCGGCCGCTCGGAACAGTCGCCAAGGGAACCGGCAACAACAGCAGCGACGGTCATGAAGGCGCCCGCTACCGCAACATCGTGGCCAGCTACCTCCACGGCTCGCTGCTGCCCAAGAACCCCGCCATCGCCGATTTCCTCATCAGCAAGGCAGCAGAACGGAAGTTCGGCTCCTTCGAACCCGGGACCCCGGATGACCGGTTTGTGGGACCCGCCAGGGAGCACGCTGCGCGCCGTCCCCGCTGACGGCGGCAAGGCCCGGCGCCGGCTTATTTTTCGAGCGTGATGAGCAGCTCATGGGCACCGGCAGCGGCGGCGCCCATGGACTCGAGCACGGTCACGGTCCGCAGGCGTGAGGCGGCGTCAGCTTCCGGCCCGGCGCACTGGCCTTGCGGGGAGTCGGCCGCTACCGAACACCAGCGGTAAGGATCCGTGACCATCACCGTGGGCGCCCAGGCCAGGTCTGTGACGGACCAGGATCCGGCGGCGTCCTGCCCGAACTGGACACGCAGAAGAAGCCCCTCGCCATTGAGTACCGACCGGGCAGACACCTCCGCGATCCCGTTGCCCAGCCCGTAGGCGATCCAGGTGCCGTGGTGGTTCTCCAAAGGCAGCACTGACCGGCTGCCATGGCCGTAGACAAGGGTGAACTGGCCGCTGTCCGCCAGCGCGTGCGCCACCTCCTTTTGCCGGGCATTAGGGACGGCGGAGAATTCGTCTCCTGCGTGCATGGCGCCGATGACCACGTCTGCCCCCAGTTCGCGGGCCTTGCGGGCCTTGGCCACCATGGCGGCCGGATCCAGCATGTCCACCTGCCACGGATACTCCGTCGCCCGCCCGTTGAGTCTGTCCGTTCCGGCGATGACGGCCACCTTCGCCGCCGCTGCCTGCAGGATGAGGATTTCACCGGACTCCCTGGCAGTCCGGTAGGAGCCGGTGTGCTGCACGCCGGCGGCGTCCAGGGCGTCCAGGGTCCGGAGCAGCCCGTCCGAGGCCCGGTCCGCTGAGTGCCGGCCGGCCGTGGTGCATGCTTCGTAGCCGATGTCCTTGGCGGCGGCGATAATCTGCGGCGGCAGGTTGTAGGACGGACGGGCGGCAAAAGGGCCGTCCGGCAGGCCCACGGGGGCGTCCAGGTGGCAGACGGCGAGGTCGCTCCCGTCCAGGTACCGGCGCTGCCCTTCCAGGCCCGGCACAAGATCCGTGCCCGAATGTCCGGCAGCCGCCGCATCCTTCCCGGCCTGCTCCCAGAGCGCACGGTCCACGGCCATGTCGCCGGTGAGCACGACTGATGTGCACCGCAACACAGGGCACCGCGGGCCCGTCCCCGGCGTCGGAACAGGCGTTGGACCCGGCGTGGCTGCCGGGCTGGCCGGGGAGCCTGCGGGTGCCCGGGCGTCCGACGGCGGTGGCGGACCTTCCGGAGAAGCGGCGCCTTCCACGGTGGCCGCCGGGGCGGATCCGTCCTGGGCGGCAAGCACGCCGCAGCCGGTCAGCGCGACGCCAAGCAGGGAGAGCCCGGCAAGGACGCGGGTCCCTTGCCACAGTCCCTGACGCATGTTGAAGCGCCCGGGCGCCTTCCCGGTTCTTGTCCCCATAGGGAAGAGTGTAAGAAGGCTGACCAGCAGGAACACGCATTTGCGCGCGTTGAGAAGCGTGCCCCCATATGAAAGGTTGTGTTCATGACGAACCCCCTGCTCGCCGCCAGTCCACTCCCCTACGGTCTTCCGCCTTTCGCGGAAATTGAGGCGGCCCATTACGCCGAGGCCTTGGAAGCCGGCCTCGCGGAGCACCGTGCCGAGATTGCCGCCATCACCGGTAACCCCGAACCGGCCACCCTGGACAATACGGCCGTGGCGATGGAGCGGTCCGGGCAGCTGCTGGGACGGGCGGCGGCGTCCTTCTTCACGCTTGCGTCCGCGGACTCCTCCGACGACATCAAGGACCTTGAGACCCGGTATTCCCCGTTGCTTTCCGCGCATCAGGACGACATCTTCCTGGACCGGGCCCTGTACAGCCGGTTCCTCGCCATCGACACCAGCGCCTGCAACCCGGAGTCCGCCAGGCTGGTGGAGGACTACCTCAAGGAGTTCAGGCAGTCCGGCATCCAGCTTGGGGAGCAGCAACAGGAACGGCTGCGGACACTGAATGCCGAGCTGTCCCGGTTGGGCACGGAATTCGGCCAGCGCGTCAAGGAGGGCATGAAGTCCGCGGCGCTGCTGCTGGACAACGCCGCGGAACTGGCGGGCCTTCCGGCAGACGAGGTCTCGGCGGCCGCCGCGGCAGCCCGTGCGACCGGGCACGACGGCAAATACCTGCTGACCCTGATCCAGCCCGGCAACCAGCCTGCCCTGGCGTCGCTCGAAAACCGGACCGTCCGCCGTCGGCTGTTCGAGGCCTCGGTGGCACGGGGCAGTGACGGAGGCAGCCTCGACGTCCTGGACCTGGCCCGGGAGATGGCCGGGCTTCGGGCGGAGAAGGCCCGGCTGCTGGGTTTCGCCAACTACGCCGAACTTGTGGCCGACCGCCAGACGGCGCCGGACTTCGAGGCAGTGCAGAGCATGCTCAGCCGGATGGCACCGGCGGCGGTCCGCAACGCCGACGCCGAGGCGGCCGCCCTTGCCGAGGTTGCCGGGCACCCCTTGGAGGCGTGGGACTGGGCGTACTACGCGGCAAGGGTCCGGAAGGAAAAGTACGACGTCGACGAGCAGGCACTCCGCCCGTATTTCGAACTGGACCGGGTCCTCCGGGACGGGGTGTTCCACGCTGCCACCTCGCTGTATGGAATCACCTTCCACGAACGGGATGACCTCGCCGGCTATCACCCTGATGTCAGGGTCTGGGAGGTGCGTGACGCGGACGGCAGCGGACTGGGGCTGTTCCTCGGCGACTACTACAGCAGGGAGTCCAAGCGCGGCGGGGCCTGGATGAACTCGCTCGTGGACCAGTCAGGGCTGCTGGGCGACAGGCCGGTGGTCATCAACAACCTGAACATCTCCAAGCCGCCGGCGGGCGAGCCGACGCTCCTGACCCTGGATGAGGTCCGGACCGCCTTCCACGAGTTCGGCCATGCCCTCCACGGCCTGTTCTCCAACGTCACGTATCCCCGGTTCTCCGGGACCTCCGTGCCCCGGGACTTTGTGGAGTACCCGTCGCAAGTCAACGAAATGTGGATCATGTGGCCCGAGGTCCTGGCCAACTATGCCCGGCACTCCGTCAGTGGGGAACCGTTGGCACAGGACGTCGTCGACCGCCTGAATGAATCCCGGTTGTGGGGTGAAGGTTTCGCCACCACCGAATACCTGGGCGCGGCCTTGCTGGACCTGGCGTGGCACACGCTCGAGCCCGGGGAGGTGCCGGAGGATGGACTGGAATTCGAAGCCAAGGCGCTGGCCGCCGCCGGGATAGCGCATCCACTGATTCCGCCGCGGTACCGGACCGGCTACTTCCAGCACATTTTTGCCGGGGCGGGCTACGCGGCCGGGTACTACTCCTACATCTGGAGCGAGGTCCTGGACGCCGAGACGGTGGATTGGTTCACGGAAAGCGGCGGACTGACCCGCGAAAACGGTGACCGCTTCCGGCAGGAGCTCCTGTCCCGCGGCAACAGCCGCGACCCCCTGGAGTCGTTCCGGATCCTGAGGGGCCGGGACGCCAAACTGGAGCCGCTGCTCAAGCGCCGCGGCCTCGACTAACGCCGTCCCCTCCCCCAACTAGGTAGCAGTAAGTGTCGTTTTGGAGCCCCAAAACGACACTTACTGCTACCTACTTGGGTTAAAAGAACGACGCCGGTCCCCCACCGAAAGAGGTGAGGAACCGGCGTCGTACTTTACAAACGGAACCGAAGCGCAAGGCGGTGCGGTCCGGCAGCGTGCGTAAAAGGGGCCCCGGCCCAGCCACGCACCCATATGGCGGCAGCGGGAGCCGGGGAATAGCACGCAGAGGATCGCGCCGTCCGGCGCGTCACAGAGGGCGGAGGTTACCAGCCGCGCTCAGCCAGGCGGTGCGGCTGGGGGATCTCGTCGACGTTGATGCCCACCATGGCTTCGCCCAGGCCGCGGGAGGCCTTGGCGATGACGTCGGGGTCGTCGTAGAAGGTGGTGGCCTTCACGACGGCGGCCGCGCGCTGGGCGGGGTTGCCGGACTTGAAGATGCCGGAGCCGACGAACACGCCGTCGGCGCCGAGCTGCATCATCATCGCGGCGTCAGCCGGGGTGGCGATGCCGCCGGCGGTGAACAGCACCACCGGGAGCTTGCCGTTGGCGGCAACTTCCTTGACCAGTTCGTACGGGGCCTGCAGTTCCTTGGCGGCCACGTAGAGCTCGTCCTCGGGCAGGGAGGAGAGCTTGGCGATCTCGGCGCGGATCTTGCGCATGTGGCCGGTGGCGTTGGAAACGTCGCCGGTGCCGGCCTCGCCCTTGGACCGGATCATCGCCGCGCCCTCGTTGATGCGGCGCAGGGCCTCACCGAGGTTGGTGGCGCCACAGACGAAGGGAACCGTGAAGTTCCACTTGTCGATGTGGTTGATATAGTCGGCCGGGGTGAGGACCTCGGACTCGTCAATGTAGTCCACGCCGAGGGACTGCAGGACCTGGGCTTCGACGAAGTGGCCGATGCGGGCCTTGGCCATCACGGGGATGGACACGGCATCGATGATCTGGTCAATCATGTCCGGATCGGACATGCGGGACACGCCGCCCTGGGCGCGGATATCGGCCGGAACACGCTCCAGCGCCATGACTGCCACGGCACCGGCATCTTCGGCGATGCGGGCCTGCTCGACGTTGACGACGTCCATGATGACGCCGCCCTTGAGCATCTCGGCCATGCCACGCTTCACACGGCTGCTGCCCGTGACGCTGTTCGCGGAGGAACCGGCCTCGTTGCTTACATCAGGTGTAGACACAAAAACCCCTATGGGTAGACAGATGATCTTCGCCGGGCATGCGGCGGCAACTGCCGGGGGTGCACGCACGGGTTGCCGGGTCGCTTGACCGGGCACTTATATACTAGTCCCCCGGTGACCGCCGGGCTTAATTGCGTTAATCCGCGGGAAATGGTTGTGCCAGCGCCTGACGCCGGACTGATGCCACCCGCTGGACCACTGTAATGAGGCTCGCCAGGGCAAGCAGCACGAGCGTGGCCAGGAGCACCAGGGGCGGCAGGCCGAGACCGGTCAGGCCGGTCACCACCAGCACCGATACCAGCCGTTCGGCCCGCTCCGCGATGCCGACGTTGGCGGTGAAGCCGAGGGATTCGGCTTTGGCCCGCGCGTAGGACACCACCATGCCCAGCACCAGGCACACCATGGCGGCCGCAGCAATGGGAGTGCTGCCTCCGCCGGTGAAGAACCACACCGCGAGGCCGGCGAACAGGGCACCATCGGCGATCCGGTCCAGGGTGGAGTCCAGGAAGTTGCCCCAGCGGCTCTTGACGTCCTGCATCCTGGCCATGATGCCGTCCAGGACGTCGGAGAAGATGAACGCGGTGATGAACACCGTTCCCCAGAACAGCTGGCCCATCGGGTAGAAGACCAGGGCGCCGGCGGCCACGCCGAGGGTGCCGGCGATGGTGACAGCGTCCGGCGAGACGCCCATGCGCAGCAGCCAGCGGGCCAGTGGGGTGAACAGTGCGGTGAAGAAGCCGCGGGCGTGCCTATTCAGCATCCGACTCCCCGGGCCATGCCTCGGCCACCATCTGGCGGACTTCGTCGAGGGTCTGTGTGATGGCCTTGGTCTGGGCGATGATGGGGAAGAAATTCCCGTCGCCGCCCCAGCGCGGAACGATGTGCTGGTGGAGGTGGGCGGCGATGCCGGCGCCGCCCACCACGCCCTGGTTCATGCCCAGGTTGAACCCGCCGGGGTTGGAGACCTTGCGCAGGACCCGCATCGCCGTCTGGGACAGGTCGGCGAACTCTGCCGTTTCCTCCAGCGTCAGGTCCGTGTAGTCGGGGATGTGCCGGTAGGGACATACCAGGAGATGCCCGGGGTTGTATGGGAAGAGATTCAGCACCACGTAGCAGGTCTTGCCGCGGTAGACGATGAGGGCGTCCTCATCGGTGCGGCCGGGACCCAGGCAGAACGGACAGTCGTTCTGGTTTTTGAACTGGTGCTGTCCCCCCTTGATGTAGGCCATCCGGTGCGGAGTCCACAGGCGCTGGAAGGCGTCCGGAACACCGGCGAGGGCAAAGTCGTCGGTTACGCCGGGATCACCTGGATACCCGGAGCCTGTGTTCTCCTGCACGGGGATGTCCGTTCGTTAGCTGGTCCGGTTGCGTACGGCCTCGGTGATCCGCTTGACCGCCTCGGACACCGGCACGCCGTTGTCCTGGCTTCCGTCACGGAACCGGAAGGATACGGCGCCTGCCTCGGCGTCGTCGCCGCCCGCGATCAGCACGAACGGGATCTTGTCCTTGCTGGCGGTGCGGATCTTCTTGGGGAACCTGTCCGAGGAGGTGTCCACCTCGGCGCGGATACCGGCGGCCTTGAGCTGGTCGACGACGTCGAACATGTACTCGTTGAAGGTCTCCGCCACCGGGATGCCCACCACCTGTACCGGGGAGAGCCAGGCCGGGAAGGCACCGGCGTAGTGCTCGGTGAGGACACCCATGAACCGCTCCACTGAGCCGAAGAGTGCACGGTGGATCATGACCGGGCGCTGGCGGCTGCCATCGGCGGCCTGGAACTCCAGTTCGAAGCGTTCGGGCAGGTTGAAGTCCAGCTGGATGGTGGACATCTGCCAGGTGCGGCCCAGCGCGTCCTTGGCCTGGACGGAGATCTTGGGACCGTAGAAAGCCGCTCCGCCCGGATCCGGAACCAGTTCCAGGCCGGACTCCTGGGCCACTTCGGCGAGGGTGCGGGTGGCTTCCTCCCAGGTGGCGTCGTCGCCCACGTACTTCTCGGGGTCCTTGGTGGACAGTTCCAGGTAGAAGTCGTTGAGCCCGTAGTCCTTGAGGAGGTCCAGGACGAAGGTCAGGGTCTTGGTGAGCTCGTCCTTCATCTGCTCGCGGGTGCAGTAGATGTGGGCGTCGTCCTGTGTCATGCCGCGGACACGGGTCAGCCCGTGGACCACGCCCGACTTTTCGTAGCGGTAGACGGAGCCAAACTCGAAGAGCCGCAGCGGCAGTTCGCGGTAGGAGCGGCCGCGGGACCGGAAGATGAGGTTGTGCATGGGGCAGTTCATCGGCTTCAGGTAGTAGTCCTGGCCGGGCTTGCGCACAGTGCCGTCCTCGTTGAGTTCGGCGTCCACGTGCATGGCCGGGAACATGCCGTCCTTGTACCAGTCCAGGTGGCCGGAGACCTCGTACAGGTGGCCCTTGGTGATGTGTGGTGTGTAAACGAACTCATAGCCGGCCTCAACGTGGCGCTGGCGCGAGTAGTCCTCCATCTCCTTGCGGATGATGCCGCCCTTGGGGTGGAAGACCGGCAGGCCTGACCCGAGTTCATCCGGGAAGGAGAACAGGTCCAGCTCGGAACCCAGCTTGCGGTGGTCGCGGCGTTCGGCCTCGGCGATCCGCTCCTGGTAGGCCTTGAGGTCGTCCTTGGTGGGCCAGGCGGTGCCGTAGATCCGCTGCAGCTGCTGGTTCTTCTGGTTTCCCAGCCAGTAGGCGGACGAGGAGCGGGTCAGTGCGAAGGCGTTGGAGATGAGCTTGGTGTTGGGCAGGTGCGGGCCGCGGCAGAGATCACACCAGACGGTGGTCCCTTCCTTGCGTTCCACGTTGTCGTAGATGGTGATGTCGCCGGCACCGACCTCGACGTTCACGCCCTCGCCGGCCTCGGCGGCGTCGTTTTTCTTGCCCAGCAGCTCAAGCTTGTAGGGCTCGTCCTTCATGGCCTCGCGGGCTTCGTCGTCGGTGACGACACGGCGGACGAACTTCTGGTTCTGGTTGATGATCTTCTGCATCATCTTCTCGAGGGTCTTGAGGTCCTCGGGGGTGAAGGGTTCGGCGACGTCGAAGTCGAAGTAGAACCCGTCGGTGATGTAGGGGCCGATGCCCAGCTTGGCGTCGGGGCGCAGCTGCTGGACAGCCTGGGCCATGACGTGGGCGGTGGAGTGCCGCAGGACGTTGAGGCCGTCCGGTGATTCGATGGTGACGCCTTCAACGTCGGCGCCGTCGGGCAGCTCCTGGTCAAGGTCCTTCAGTTCGCCGTTGACGCGGGCCACGACGACGTCGCGGCGCTCAAAAAAGAGTTCCGCACCGGTTGTCCCGGTAGTCACCTTTGTCTCTTCGCCATCGACGACGAGGGTGATCTGCTGGGCATCTGACACGGGTGTCTCCTATTCAAAGTTGAGGCTTCATAGCTTGCGGCATACGGGGACCACAGCCAGCCATCGTCAATGCTATCGGTTCGGGAGAGGGCCGACCAACGCGGGACACGGTTGTCCCGGGGCCCGGCTCAGCCGTTGAAACCAGTGATGGCCAGGCTCCTGGTGATGCCGTCCAGGGGATGCGCGGCCTGGGGAACAGGGGCATCCGACGGCGGAACCGGCAGGGTTTCGGTGCGGGCAAGGTCCCAGGCCATGCTGGCGCTCAGGCTGATCCCGCGGGGACCGGTCCTGCGGGTGGTCCCCCGGATCAGCAGCAGCCGGGTTCCGAACAGCAGGGGCCCCGCATTTTCCTGCGCCTCATGGAAGAACACTGAATCGATGCAGCCTGTGCCGTCGTCGATGCTGATGAACACAACACGCCTGCCGCCGCGCATGGGTGGGGTCTGGGTGGCCACCCGTACCCCGGCCACCAGGACTTCGGTGCCGTTGCGCAGGCCCAGCAGTTTGTCTGCTGTGGTGACTCCCAGCCGCTCAAGGAGGGGCCGGTGACTGTCCATCAGGTGGGTACTGACGTCCACAGCCATCAGGTCCAGCTCTGCACGGACATTTTCCACGACACTGGGTTCCGGCAGGCCGGGCTTGACGTTGCGCAGTTCCACATCGCCCAGGGGAAGTGCCATCTGGCCTTCAAGGATTCCACTGCTTTTCCTGGCCCCTGTTGACTGGAGGGTTTGCAGATGGTGCACCAGGTCCGCCCGGTTGGCGGAGCCACCGGCATCCTTGTGGAGGGCATCGAAAGCACCCAGCTGGGCCAGCCGCTTAATGCTGGGTTTGCTGACCCTGGCACGGGAGCGGAGGTCAGCCAGGGAGTCGAAGGGTTGCCCGGCAACGATCCTTTTCAGTTCTGTTGCCGACAGTCCGTAGATGCCCTTCAGGCTCAACCTGATGCCAAGCTTTCCGGCATCCGCCCCGGAACTGATCCGTTCAACCCGGTATTCGTCCTTGCTCCGGTTGATGTCCAGCGGCAGGATCGGGATGCCGAGGCGTCTGGCTTCGGCAACCAGCAGGCGCTTGGGATACATTCCGGGATCGTGTTCCCAAAGGCCTGCCAGGAATGCTTCCGGATGGTGGGTCTTCAACCAGGCTGACTGGTAGGTGGGGACGGCGAAGGCGGCACCGTGGGCTTTGCAGAAGCCGAAGCTGCCGAAGGCCTTCAACGTTCCCCAGACTTTATCCACCACCTCAGGGGTGTAGCCCTTGGCGCGGGCAGCCTTGCGGAAGAAAACCTCCACGGCGTTTTCGCGTGCTTCGTTGCCCAATGCCCTGCGGAACTCGTCGGCCTGCGCCAGGCCGCAGCCCGTCATCACGTCGAAGGTCTTCAGGATCTGTTCGTGGAACACGGTGACGCCATGGGTTTCGGCGAGGACGGGTTTCAGGTCCGGGTGGGGGTAGACCTCCGGGGCGAAGCCATGCCGGTGTTCCAGGAAGGGCCTGACCATGTCCGATTTCATCGGGCCGGGGCGGAACAGCGAAATGTCGATGATGAGGTCGTTGAATTCCCTGGGCGCCATCTTGCCGATCAGTTCCCGCTGGCCGGGCGATTCGATCTGGAAACACCCCAGGGTGTGGGTGCTCCTGATCAGCTCAAAGGTTGCCTCGTCATCCAGGGGGACAGCGTTGAGGTCTATGTGGCCGTTGTCGGCAATATAGTCCGGGCCCGTCCCCTGCGGGCCGGGACCGTGGTTGCCGGCGGCCACAACTTCCTTTTTGGAGGGATGCAGCCGGATAACTTCACGGACGGCGAAGGCCATGGCACTTTGCATCCTGACACCCAGGACATCGAGTTTGAGCATGCCCATGGGATCCATGTCGTGTTTGTCGAACTGGCTCATGGGCAGCCCCAGGCCACTGGGCTGGACGGGTGTACGGTCCAGCAGGGTGGCGTCGCCGAGGATGACCCCGCAGGGATGCATGGAGATATGCCGGGGCAGCCGGTCCAGGCGTTCGGTCAGGTCGACCAGCAGGTCCAACTGCTGGTTGCCGTCCATTTCCCGCTGTTCCACCCGCCCTGCGAAGTCCCTCAGCTCCGGTTTTTCCTGCAGCGCTTCCCGGAATTTGCCCGCGGAGAACCGCCACAGCTGTTTCGCGATCTCCCCTACTTCCCCGCCGTCCATGCCCAGGGCCAGGCCGGCATCACGGACCGCTCCCCTGGCCCGGTATCCGTTCTGCATGCTCATCAGCGTGACCCGCTCAGCGCCGAAGCGGTCAAAGATCTTCCGGTAGACGTTGTGGCGTTCGGCGCTCTCGACGTCGATATCAATGTCAGGAAGGGTGGCCCTGTCCTGTGACAGGAAACGTTCGAAGATCAGGTCGTGCTGCAGCGGATTCACATGGCTGACGTCGAGCAGGTAGTTGACCAGGCTTGAGGCACCGGAACCACGCGCCGCAGCCCGGACCCCCATGTCCTGGATCATCCTGGAGACCTCCGCCACCGTCAGGAAATAGGAGGAGAAGTTCAGCTCGTGGATGATGCGGAGTTCGTGCTCCAGCCTTGCCCGCAACGAGTGTTCCCGGGCACCGGAAATTCCCGGGAAACGGCGGGTGATCCCTGCGCTGCACCGTTGGACCAGCTCCGCATACGGGTCCTGGTTGATTCCAATGACCGATGCTTCGGGAACAACAGGCTGCTTCCAGCCCATGTCCGCCACCGGATCGATCCGGCAGGCATCGGCGAGCGCCTCGGTTTGGGACAGCAACTGGGTGAGGTCTGCTTTCCCGTACCCCGCAGCTGAAATGATTTCCCGGGCCAGCCGGTGCATCTGGTCGGAACTTTTCAGCCATCCCTGGCCGGTGGGTTGCAGAAGGGGTTCAGCGGCGAGTTCCGGCAGGGATTTCAACGTCCGTGCCGAATCGAGGACATCAGCGGTGGGGGCGCCGTCAGCTGCGCAGTACCGGACAGCGTTGGTGAGGACTGCAGGAACCCGGTGTTCCTCCGCGAGCCGGAGCATCCTGACTGCATGGGCAGTGCTGAGCGGGGTTCCCGGGGCGCTGAGCTGGGAGACGATCTCCGTTACCAGCGTCCCGGCGGGCATGGCATCGAGCCACTCCTTGAACAGGGTGCGTGGCCGAAGGTAGCGACGCCCTCCCATGGCCCGGCCGACATCCGAGTCGGGGCCGATCAGTACCATCAGGACCGGCTTGAGGGTGGTGGGGTCGAGGGTCCGTGAAGCGAGTTCAGCGCGGGTGACGGCAACGGGGACCGTTCCCCCCGCCTTGCCGGAGGTCCTGGCGTGCGCGTCGGAAATCAGCCGGCACAGGGCACGGTAGCCGGCACCGTTGTTGTGCCCCTTGGCGAGCACCACCACCCGGCCGGATACCTGGGTGCGGTGGTCGCCGTCGTCGTCCAGTACTGCAAGGTCAACGCCCACAATGGGGTCAATCCCCGCGGCCATGCAGGCCTTGAGGTGCTTGATGGTGCCGTACAGGCCGTCCCGGTCCGTGCAGGCGAGCGCCGTGGCGCCGTCGCCTGCAGCGGATTGCGCCAGTTCATCGGGCCAGGAGACGCCGTAGTGGGCGCTGAATGCGGTGGAAACGTGCAGGTGTGTGAAGGTCATGCTGTAGTGGGATGGAGGGCGTCGTGGATGCGCAGGAGCCGCCACCGGCCGCTGCGGATATGCCGTGTGAGGTCCAGGGTCAGGGGCTCAGGGAAAGGCGGTTCTTGGCCGGAGGTGTTGGCGGGAAGAACCTGGATACGCCAGATTTCGTGGTCTACTACTCCCGGCCCGCTTCCCAGCGGCGCCCTGCTCTCTTCCGCCCACCATTGCCGGCGTTCATACCAGCGGAGTGGTTCGGCGCAGACGGCATAGGTCGTTCCGTTCCACTGCAGGGATTGCGGCTGGCCGTCGGGGGCACAGGAAACGTCAACGGATTGGCTGAACAGACCCATGGCGCCTCTCCCTCCCTATTTCCCCAGCGGTGTAACGGATGACAGCATTCGAACATGTATTCGAATACCTTCAGTCTACGCCCACCCGAAGGTGTCCGGAAGTCGGGCAGAATCCGTTGCCTGCCTCCACGCCCGGGGTACTATTTCCCGCATCTGAGGTGCAGCCGACGATTGGTCCTGACCGGACTATTCATCAGCGCGCCTCTGCCTTGAGATCCGCGCTTGCTGCGCGTCAGTGTCCATTGGCAACAACAGATCCGAGGCAAAACAATGTTTCGAAAAATAGCCATCCCGGGAAGCATCGTTCTGGCGTCAATGGCATTGCTCGGGAGCCCCGCCACCGCCGCCCCGCCAGTTCAACTGTCCGGGGCCATCTTCACCACGGACAGCAGCGGGAATCCCGTCAATCTCAACATCTACGATTCACAACAGGCCGTCTACCTCAACGGCGGCCCGGGCATCAACGCCCCTGCCGATGCCGCAGGGCTGCCGGCGGGCACCTACTCCTTCCAGGTGACCGACCCGTCGGGCAAGACCCTGCTTTCCACCGATCCCGTGTCCTGCCGCCAGTTCACCGTCGATGCGAGCGGCGTCATTAACAGCGTGGATGCCTCCGGGTCCTGCAAACATGCCACTGGGACCAGCACCGAGGATGGCGGCATGACCGTCCAACTCTTTCCCTACACCGACACCCTAAACGACGGCGGGGTCTACAAGTGTGGGTCTCCCCCACGAACCTGCTTGACTGCAGCGCCCCAGGCAACAAGAACTGCTTCGTTCCCAGGTACAGCAAGACGGACAACTTCAAGGTCAGGAATCCGCTGATCGTTGAGATCGACGTCCGGTTCTGGAAGAACGGGACTGCAATGGACGGATACGCTGCGCTGTGGACCGACACGAACGGGGCTACCAATATCAAGTATTCGGAGTACAACCCCGCAGTCTTGGCCTTCCACGAGGCACACTTTGAAGCAGTGGAGGCCGGAACCCACGGCATCCGCGTGGACAGCCAGCCGGGATGCACCATCACTTCCGTGCAGCCGCCGTCGGGCAAGGCGGTCAACGCCAACCGCGGCTGGGCCAGCATCAGCGTTGCGGTGGCAGCCCACACCGAGGGCGACCACACCTGTTTGTGGACCATGGCCTGCAACTGACAGGCGCCGGGAACCGGGAGCCGGGGCCCTGGATTCCGGGCGCCCCGGCTCACCTCGGCGTTACTGTCCCGCCACCGCATCCGGGGGTGGACTGACAGTTCGGCAGGGAGCAGGATTGAGCCATGGAAACCCAAGACGCACTCCTCAAGCAGGCAAGCATCAAGGCCCAGGACTCCACCCTTGTAGCCACGTTCGACATTGACGGCAGCATTCCCGGCTCCGGCGCCTACGTCGTGGGACTGATGGGAGCCACCCAGGACTTTTCGTCGCAGCGGCGGCTGTGCATAGAGTTCATGAACGGGGAGGCCATAGCCTTCTACTCGTTCAACCGCGAACAGGGCGTGGAGGAGGACTATGACCTCTCCGGCGTATCCCACTCGGGGAATTCAATCACGGTCCAGTTCCCGGTGGACGCCATCAACGGACTGGGCGCAGGGCACACCATGTCCGCCTTCAGCGAGGCGGACGGCCGGGAGTTCCAGCACGGTGTCCCCGTGGAGGAAAACCTTTAGCAGCTGGGCGGTCGCCGCTCAGCTGTTGTCTTTGTGGACGCGCATTTCCAGTTCGATGAACCCGGAAATCATGGCCCGGTAGGTCGACTCGACGATGTCCGGGTCAATGTCCTTGGCCACGGCTGCGGACCGGACATGCTCGATGATCTTCTCCACCCGGTCGGGGGCGCGTACTTCAGCGTCGTCGCCCTTCAGGGTTCCGGCGATTTTGATCAGGCGTTCACGGCGCGCAATCAGGGTGACAATCTGCTCGTCCACCTCGTCGACGGCAACGCGGACCGCGGCGAGCTGTTCCTTGTCGGCCTGGGCATCCCGGTCATTTCCTTGAATTGTTGCCATCTTCTGACAGTATCGAAGCATGCAACCCAGAGTCGACTTCATCTCGCTAGGTGTCCGCAGTGTTGAGGCGTCACGCGCCTTTTATGTCGACGGCCTGGGCTGGCCGGTGCACCGCGAGGTCCCCGGCGAAGTGGTCTTCATCCAGGCCAACCACGGGCTGATCCTCTCGCTGTGGGATGCCGGACAGATGCAGGCCGAGGCCGGGGTGGACGCCCCCGGGACCGTTCCGTGCATCACGCTGAGCCATAACGTCGGCGGCACCGATGACGTGGACAGGGTGCTGGCCGAGGCAGCAGCAGCCGGAGCCACCATCACCGGCGAACCTGTCACGCAGCCCTGGGGCGGCTACACGGGATACTTCGCCGATCCTGACGGCTTCCGCTGGGAAGTCGCCTACAACCCCACCTGGGCTGTGGCCGACGACGGCGCGGTCACCGTCTGATCCCGCGGCGCCTTTCCCGCGGCTGCTAGAACAGGGCCTCCACGGGCCTGATGAGGTCCGGTCCGTTATTGCGGACATTCCCCACATCCTTGCCCACCGAATCGACATGCCAGTCTGCCGCCACATCCTTGACGCCTGACCGCACCAGGTCCACGAGGGCCGCGGCGTCGTCCGCCTGCGGATCCAGCCACGCCTGCATGGTCTCCCGGTCCATGGGCAGCGGAACACGGTCGTGCAGTTCCGTCAGCTTCCCGAACACGGTCGATTCGGATCCCGGCGGAGGGGTGTCCGTCGTCAGGATGGACGTGGAGAGCAGCCATTGGCCCGGCTCCCCGGCGGGGACGGAAGGGTCGCGCCACCACTCGTACAGCCCGGCGAACGCCAAACCGCGGCCTTCGCCGGGGTGGACGTAGTAGGGCTGCTTGGACTTGCCGGGACCTTGCTTCCATTCGTAGTAGCCGTCCGCCGGAACCGCGCAACGCCGGGACTTCACGGCCTTGCGGAACGCCGGCTTCTCCAGCACCGATTCGCTGCGGGCGTTGATCATCCTCGATCCGATGCCGGGATCCTTGGCCCAGGACGGAACCAGGCCCCACCGGGCCACGTGGAGCTGGCGGACCTGCCGGGCCTCCGGGCCGTCGTCCACCAGCCGTTCAAGGACAATGGGCACGGCGTCAGTGGGCGCAACATTCCACGACGGCGGAACGCTCACCTCTTCCTCCAGCTCGGCGTCGAATTCCGCCAGGAGGTCCCCCACAGCCCGTGCCATCACGTAACGTCCACACATGGCTCCAGCATGCCACCGGCGCCACACAGTGTCATGCAGGCGGCCCCGGCGGCGCCCGGCAGCAGGGAATACGGGCAGCCGCGTTACCGTTGTGCGGAACGAACCCTTCACCCCCAACAGAGGAGACCCCTGTGGATTTCACCCCCGAGTCAGGCACCATCACCATGTTTTCCACCACCTGGTGCGGCTACTGCAACAGGCTGAAGAAGCAGCTGGATGCGCAGGGCATCGGCTACACGGAGATCAACATCGAGGAAGTGGACGGTACCGCTGAGCTGGTGGAGCAGATCAACGGGGGCAACCGCACTGTCCCCACGGTCCTCTTCCCGGACGGCACGTCCGCGACGAACCCGTCCGCCGCCGAGGTCAGGACCCGGCTGGCAGCCTAGGAGCTGTGGTGCCTGCGGCGCAGAACCGCCGCAGGCACTGGGCCGTCATCCCGCCGGGTCAGGCTTCCAGGCTGCTGAAAGGCGCCGGGACGAGGACGGCATGGCCGGAGTACGTGTCCAGCAGGGCTTCCGTCACTGCGTCCACGGTAAGGCCCGGAACCAGGTCGTCGGCCGCCCCGGCCGTGGCGGGATCCCAGTCCAGTTCCAGCGCGGCGTAGCAGTCGGTGAGGACTTTGCGGATCGGCGCGGAATCCTCCACTACGATGACGGAGCTGAACAGCCACGCGCCGGCCACCACGCGCTGGGCGGTGCCCACCAGTTTGATCCGCGGCCCCGCCGTCTCCGGGGTGCCGTGGACGCTGTACTCCCCGGGGCAGTACTCCCCCGGGATCTCGCCTACTGCCGCGTGGACACCCACCCGCCGTAGTGCGTCAGCGAACAGTTCCCCAAAATGGCCGAACCGGGTTTTCGAGCCCGCGATCGCGTCCGCGTCCGGTTCCACATGGTCCACGATCAGCGTGCCCTCGTGGTAGGCGGCCGCGCGTCCGCCGGCACGGCGGACCAGCGGCTCGAAACCGTTGGCGCGGCATGCCAGCTCCGCTGCCTGGAAGCCGGGCAGCCTGGTGTCCCGCTGCCCGAACGCCACGGTCGGCGCCGGCCTGTACAAGCGCAGGGTGGGTCCGATGCTTCCGCTCCGTGCCCGGGCCAGCAGCTCGAGCCCGAACTCAAGGTCCCTGGCTGCGCCAAGGGACTGCTCCTGCCGGACAACGGCCAGCGTGCCGTCCACCGGGTCCTGCCGGGCGGCCGCGCCCGGTGTCATCGCGCTCATTGATCAGTTCCCCGTTCTCGCTCCGGCAGGGCGGCGCCGCACCGATTGACTGCGGACTTACCCGTTTCCCGCCGCCGGCGCCCGTCGCGCCCACCCTAGGGTACGCCGTCGTCGGCGGTCCTCCGCACCGGCGCGGCGCCCGCCGGCTAGTGTCCGCGGCGCCCCGCCCACAACGCATGGAGCAGGGGTGCCGCCGAGGCGGCCATCAGCACCGTGCCGACCACGGCATCGCTGGAGCGGACCAGCGCCCCCGCCACCAGGAGGGCCGCGAACACCACCGCCGACGCCGTACGCCGGGCCGCGCGGTCGAGCCGGGCCGCCTGGCGCTCCAGCCGGGGATTGGCAACGGCCAGGTTGCCGTCGCCGATGGCGGCCAGCAGGCCGTCCACCTGGCCTGGCAGCCGCAGCACCAGGCCGGCGGCGTCGGTGAGCCGCCGGACGACGTCCTGGACCGCGTTTCCGCCTTCTTCCCGGAGCAGGCGGGCCGCGTACGGTTCCACCGAATCCCACAGGTTGAAGCGCGGGTCCAGCGAGCTGCAGACGCCTGAGGTCAGCGACATGGCCCGGATGATCAGCAGGAAGTTTTCCGGCAGCTGGAAGGGCAGGGACCGGACCACCTCGCCGAATTCCTCCGCAAAGTCGCGGAACTCACGTGGATCCACCTCCCGGAGTTCGGCAAACCCCATGCCCCCGAACCTTGCGAAGAGCTGGGTCATGGCGCGTTCCAGTTCCACGGTGTCCGCCGCCGGAACCAGCACTCCCAGCTCGCGGATGGCGGCAACCAGCCCCTTGCCGTCGCGGGCCGCGGCAGCAATCAGCAGCCGGCGCAGGCCCGCGCGGGTGGACGCCGTGACCTCGCCCATCATGCCGAAGTCGATGAATGTCAGCTTCCAGGGGTGGCCGCCGGCGACGGACGTGGCCGGCGTGACGAAGATGTTGCCGGGGTGCGGGTCAGCGTGGAAGTAGCCGTTGGTGAACAGTTGGTCGAACATGACCGAGGCGAACACCGGCGCCACGTCCGCGGGGTCGATGCCGGCGGCGCGCAGGGCTGCAGCATCGGTGATCTTGATGGCCGTGACGTCCTCAAGGGTCAGCACCCGGCGGGTGCACCGCTCCCATACGGGCCGGGGCGCCTGGACCCGGGGATCGCGGGCAAAGTCCTCCGCGAACCGTTCGGCGGCGGCGGCCTCGTGCAGGTAGTCGATTTCCTCCCGGCTGGTCTGGGCGAATTCCTCGACCAGGGCCGGCATGTCCGCCCTGTCGGACACGAGCCGGAAGTGGCTGAGCCATCCGCCGACTTTGCGCAGCGCGGCGATGTCGACGGCGACAATCGCCTCGATGCCCGGACGCTGGACCTTGACCACCACGTCCTTCAAGCCGGCTACATCGGCATCGGCGGGAAGCAGCCGTGCCCGGTGGGCCTGCCCCAGCGAAGCGGCAGCCACGGGTGCCTGCTGGAACGAGGCGAAGACCGTCTCCAGGGGAAAGCCCAGATCCGATTCGGCCAGCTCCCGTACGGCCGGAAACGCGACGGGCGGCACCTCGTCCTGGAGGCCTTGGAGTTCCTCGGTGATTTCCGGGGGCAGCACGTCCAGCCGGGAGGAGAGGAACTGGCCCACTTTGATCATCAGCCCGCCCAGTTCCAGGGCAAGGGCGTGGAACCTCCGCGCGAAGGCTGTCATCCTGGCGGAGCGTGTCCGTCCTGCCAGCCGGGCCAGCCCGATCCGCGGGAGGAACAGCTCGTACCACCAGGTGACGGCAAGGTTTGCGGCCGCGAAGCGCAGGATGCGCCGGTAGCGGGCCCGGGTGTGCCGGTCACCGGCAGCCGGATGCGCACCGGCCCGGCGGTCAGCTGGCACGCGGGTCAGTCCTGGGCGAGGATGCCGTACATCCGGCGGCGGGCCTCGTCAAGCACGGCCACTGCCTGCTTCACCTGCTCGGGCGTGCCGGTCCGCCCCACCTGGGCGGCGGCCTGGGCCAGTTCGACCCCCGCCTTGGGAAGGGAGCCCGACCCTGTGCCGGGCTGTTGCCCGGCAGTGCCCCACGGATTCGACGCGGCGTTGCCGTCAGCCTCCTCGCGGCCGGCCTGGGTCAATGAGTAGATTTTCCGGCCGTTCGCTTCCTCGGCCCTAATCACGCCTTCGTCGGCGAGCAGCTGCAGGGTGGGATACACCGAACCGGCGCTGGGCTTCCAGCTGCCGCCGCTGCGTTCTTCGATTTCCCGGATGATCTGGTACCCGTGCATGGGCCGCTCGGCGAGCAGGGCCAAGACGGCGGCCCGGACCTCGCCCTTGCCGGCCCGGGTGCCTTCCTGTTTTTCGAAGCGGGACCGGAAGTCCTCGATGGCCTGCCAGAGGCCTTCCATGTTGTTGCTGCCAAAGCCATGGTTCGGGTAGCTGCCACGCATGATGACCGTCTCCTCGGAATCGCGAACGATACACAACGACATAGTCAACGATACAGCCGGCAGCTGCCCGTAACCATGGACCGGGACTCAGGTTTGGCGCAGGGTCAGGATTTGCTCGGCCCTGCCGAACGGGCCCTGCAGGTCATGCAGGACCGTCGAGGTCAGGCCGATGCCGTCCCTGCCGAACGACACGGCGTTGTCCAGGCCCAGCCATTCCCCTGCAGGCCGGCGGTACATGTGGATCTGCAGGTCAAGGTTGGGGAAGGCGTAGCTGTTCGGGCCCGGGGGAACTCTCGCCGCAATGCCGTTGGCGGTGTCCACCAGCCCCATCAGCCGGGCAAGGTCGCCGCTGTCCTCCTGGTCGGTCAGCGGATGCGCGGTACGGAGCCATACCTTCCCGGCGCCCGGCCGGTGCCCCTCGGCCACCCGCATTTCCAGGGAGCGGATGAACCCGCCGGGCCAGACGGCCGCCCCGTCATAGGGCTTGCAGTCGTCAGGCCCGGGGATGGGTGCATCCTCGATGGCCGCCACCGCCGAGGTGTCACTCGTGGCCATCCTCCAGGCCGTGGCCCGGATGGCGGTCCGTCCGTTGGCCACCAGCACGGCCTGCAGGAGTTCGATGGTCCTGCCCGGGCGCAGGATGGTGGTTTCGATGTGGAAGTCGCCGCCGGGAATCAGCCCGAGGATTTCATAGCTCAGCCTGGCCATCCGCATGCCGGTCCGCGGCTGGTGCCGCTCCAAAACGTCGGCCAGCAGCCCCGACGCGGGAGCCATGTGCTGTTCATGCGCGTTCCAGGCGCCCTGGGCGTGGATGGTGGAGCGAAAACGCCCGCCGCCCAGCACCTCGTAGTAGGCGTTGCCTTGGCCCAGTTCGGGAAGCTCGTCAGTCAACGGTGGCCTTTCGGTGAATTCCAGTGAATCGTCATTAACCCTATCCCCACGCCGGGGCGGCAAGCCGCCAGCGGGTCGCTGCGAAATGTTTGAGCGGGCGGCCCTGGCGCGGACTACACTCAGGAACTGGTCCTGTCAGCAACCCTCGGAAGAGGTGTTCCATGCGCGTCATCAGCTACAACCTCCGCAAGCACAGGGCGAGCGGCGAACTGCTCGCCCTGGCCCGCAACCATGACATCGACGCGCTGTGCCTCCAGGAGGTGGATGCGGCGGACCTGCCCGAAACCCTGGGCCCGCTGCACCTTGCCGACGCCACCAAGGGGAACCGCCTGGGGCTGGCCATTTACTACCGGACCAGCCGGTTCACGGCCCTGGACACCCAGTCCTTCGCCCTGCAGAAATCGATGCATGACCGGGTGCTGGCGCCTGCGCACGAGCGGCTCATCGGAACCCGCGTGATGGACAACGAAACCCAGCATGAGCTGGTGATCGGTTCCTTCCACGCCGCCCCGCTCACCGCGTCCAATTCGCTGCGGCGCAAGCAGATCCACGCCGCCCATGCCGAGCTGCTCAGCATGGGCCAGGGACTGATGACACTGATGGTGGGCGATTTCAACTACCCGTTCTTCACCAAGAACCTGCACCTGCACATGAAGAAGTCCGGCTATGCCCTGTCCCTGAGCAACCGGCGGACCTACACCCGCTACAAGGTCTTCAAGGGCCATTTCGACTTTGCCACGTCACTGGGCCTGGACATCGCCAGCGTGGAAACCTTGCCGCGGGGGAAGTCGGACCATCTCCCCATCCTGGTCCACGCCGAATACGGCCGGGACTACTAGGCCAGCCGTTCCCGGAGGGCCGGCCAGGCGGCCGCGAATCCCGGATGCAGTTCCATGCCGTCCACCTCGGCCACGGGAACCCACAGCAGTTCGATGCTTTCGGGGTCGCTGATGACCGGCTCAAAGGGTTCCAGGACCCGGACGGCCACGGTGGTGTAGGACCAGTATCCAAGGTCCAGGACGGACGTAAACAGTACCTCGACGCTGTCCTGGGGAACGGCAGCTTCCTCGTGGGCTTCACGAAGCGCCCCGGTCACGGCGTCCTCCCCCTCATGAAGCGCGCCTCCGGGAAGCCCCCAGGTTCCGCCGTTGTGGCTCCAGACGGCACGGTGCTGGAGCAGCACACCCCTGGCGGGATCCCAGGCGAGCACGCCGGCGGCCCCAAATCTGCCCCAAAAGCGCCCGCGGTCCCCCTCAACCCAGGCATCCCCGGGATTGCGCGGCCCCGTGCGGACGGGCGGGGTGGATGATGAGGCGACGGATGCGTGGTCCATCACTCCAGTCTGACAGGTCGGCCCGGGAAGGTCCGGCACGCGACGCGTCCGGTCCCGTGCCGCCCCGGCAGCCCGGGACGGTGGTGCCGGGGGCCCGCCGCCCCGTCAGCCGGCGTTGCCGCGGTCGACGGCGAAATCGCCGCCGGGATACATGACCGTTTCGTGGCCATCGTCGAAACGGACCACGTACGGTGGAGCCCCGCCTTCACCGCGCACTTCCAGGATCACCCCATGCCGGTCCGTGGCCCCCACAGTCCTTCCGTGCACAATGATGCGGTCGCCCTGCGCTGCCTCCATGGCACTCACCTCCCAGCCCCAGATTACGACTCCGCCCGGGGCCCCAACAGGTCCCCATGGCAGTATTTCTCCCATGCCCCTGAACATCCTCCTGCTCGCCGATACCCATGTTCCCCGGCGCGCCCGGGCCTTGCCCGGGCAGGTGTGGGCCGCCGTCGAACGCGCCGATGTGGTGTTCCACGCGGGAGACTGGGTGGACGAAGCGCTGCTGGACGCCTTCGAGCAGCGCCCGCAGCAGCTGGTAGGGGTTTATGGCAACAATGACGGGCCGGCCCTGCGCGCCCGGCTTCCCGAGTCGGCCGCCGTGGCGCTGGACGGTGTCCGGTTTGCCATGATCCACGAAACCGGTCCGGCGAAGGGCCGCGAACAGCGCTGCGAGGCACTGTTCCCTGACGCGGACGTCCTGGTCTTCGGGCACAGTCACATCCCGTGGGACACCACGACGCCAGGCGGCCTGCGGTTGCTGAACCCCGGCTCCCCCACCGACCGGCGGCGTCAGCCCGCCTGCACGTTCATGACTTTGACCGTGGACAACGGAACAGTGCGCGGTGTCCAGCTGGTGGAAGTGCACCGCTGACAACACCGCCGGGTTGGCAGTTCACGCGCTCTTGCATAGGCTGTAAATGTAAGCATGCTTAGCATTGCGTCGAGCCCATCAGCAGGAGGAACCCATGACTGACCAGTACACCTTCCGCAACCCGGTGACCGCCTACGAACACATCTCTCCGCCGGAACAGCACCAGCCCGAGCCTGGCCTGGATGCCGCCCTGACCCCCAAGGCCGATCTCGGCGAGGACACCTACCGCGGCACTGGCCGGCTGGATGGCCGCAGGGCGGTTGTCACCGGCGCGGACTCAGGCATTGGAGCGGCAACAGCCATCGCGTTTGCCCGGGAGGGGGCAGACGTCGTGCTGTCCTACTTGCCGGAGGAAGAAGAGGATGCGGCGCGCATTGCCGGAATCATCGAGGCCGCCGGGCGCAAGGCAGTCAAGGTGCCGGGCGACCTCAAGGACCCTGCCTCCTGCCGTGAGGTGGTGGACACCGCTGTGGCTGTGCTGGGCGGCATCGACATCCTGGTCAACAATGCCGGCAAGCAGGTGGCGCAGAAGGATATCGCGGACATCACCGACGAGCAGTTCGACCACACGCTCAAGACGAACGTCTACGCGATGTTCTGGCTGACGAAGGCGGCGTTGCCGCACATGCCGGCCGGCTCGGCCATCATCAACACGACGTCCATCCAGGCCTACAACCCCTCCCCGACCCTGGTGGATTACGCCACCACGAAGGCGAGCATCAACAACTTCACAAAAGGCCTGGCACAGCAGCTCGCGCCCCGGGGCATCAGGGTCAATGCGGTGGCGCCGGGTCCGATCTGGACACCGCTGCAGGTGAGCAGCGGCCAGCCCAAGGAGGAGCTGCCCGAATTCGGCCAGTCCACTCCCCTGGGACGCGCAGGCCAGCCCGCCGAGCTGGCACCTGCCTACGTGTTCCTTGCCTCAGCCGAGTCAAGCTACGTGGTGGGCGAGACGCTGAACGTCAACGGCGGAAGCCCCACACCGTAGCTCCTAGTCCTGGTCCTGTTCGGCCAGCAGGGCATCCGTGGCTTCATCCGGCTGCCCGTCAAAGAATTGGGCGAGGACGGTTTTGAAGACCGTTTCGCCGGGCGCGGCGCGGAGGAAGAGCGTCATGGACGACCGCAGCTTGCGGGCGTCGATGCCGCCCAGGATGTCTTCGGCGCTGCGCCCGGCGTGCTGGACCAAAGCCTGGGCGCATTCGAGCAGGCGCGGTCCGAGGACGTCGTGCTCCAGGTAGGCCCTGGCTTCGGCCAGCGAGCCGAGCGCGTAGGTCCGGGCCGCGGCGCTGTGACCCAGCCCTGCGACCTGGGGGAACACGAACCACATCCAGTGGCTGGACTTCCGTCCCAGCTGGAGTTCAGCCAGCGCCTGCCCGTAGGTGCCGCCGGCCTCCTGGGCGGTGATGAAGCGTTCCAGGTTATAGGGATCTGCCATGGTCATTCTCCTTTCGAAGGGGCGGCGCCCCGTGCTTCCTGCGGGTTAGTTCCAGCGGCCTCAGGCCCGGCGGCTCCGGCGAGCCGGGCGGCGGCTTCGCGCAGGTGCCGGTCGGGGTCGGCTGCCCAGCGCGCCAGGACGGTTCCGGCACGCTGCCGGTTGCGGCTGTCCAGGCGCGCCATGAGCGGCTGGAGCACGTCGGCGATGAGCGGGCCGGAAAGTTCCGGGGTCTGCGCAGAGCGCAGGAACCCTTCGATCCTGGTCAGGTCCGAGTGGCGCAGCATTCCGGAACGCGACTGCAGGAGCACCACGGCGGCCAGCCGGCGCTCGTAGACGGGCTGCGATCCGGGTCCTGGCCGGCCCCACAGCGCCGAGGCCAGCATCACGACGGCATCGTGGTCGAGGTCCTTGAACTTGCGGAGGGCGTCGCGGACGGTGCCGCGCACCGCCCCGACGGAGGAACCGTAGGAGGCGAGGGCACCGCCCAGCCGGCTGCCGACGTCGTCCGCCCGATACCAGGACCCTTCGTTCTGCAGCGTCCTGTCAATGAATTCCACGGCCGCGGCGAGGGTTCCGGGACCGGACGTCATGCGCGGCGTCCGGCGGCGGCATGGGTGATGCAGTAGGGCGTCCACGGCCTGGCCTCGAGCCGGCCCTCAGCGATGGGTTCCCCGCAAACAGCGCAGGTGCCGTAGGTTCCGGCAGCGATCCGGTCCAATGCGGCTTCCACATCGCGCAGGCCGGCCGAACTCTGGTTAAGCAGGGCCGACGCCTGGGACAGTTCGAAGGCTATGGTGGCGCCCTCGGGGTCGTGCTCGTCGTCCACGTTGGCGCCCTGCCGGGCTGAGTTCGCAGCGGCGATGTCTGCCCGCAATGCCGGCAGCAGCGCGAGTTTGCGTTGCCGTTCTTCTTCCAGCATCTGCCTGAACCGCTCGTAGTCAGCCATGAGGAAAGCCTAGCCCGGTATCAGTGCCGGTTGTTGTCCCCGCCGTGGCGCCAGGCCGGGCTGTTCGGGACCGCCCCGGCTCCCCGGCAAGGCCTAGACTGTGCCCATGGCCAGGGGCGGTAGCTTGTCACAGGGTGCGCAACGCTGCAGCACCCCGGCCGGCGGTGACACCGCCCCCGGTGGAATCCGGGCTTCCCGCCGGCTGCGGCCCTGGTTGCCGGTTGCTGCCCTGATTGGCTTGGCTGCCTGCTCGCCGCCGGCGGACGGTCTCCCCGGCCCGCCACCCAGCCCGCCCGCTCCGGCCTCGGTCGAAGTAAACCAGTCCCGGGACCAGTACGGCCAGCGGGCCATCCTCCTGGTGGTCACCAACCTCACGGACGGCTCCATGGCAGTGGACAGGGTCACTGTACGTTCGGTCCTGTACGCGGGCGGCATCGTCGGAGTACCGAGGGACGGCGTGCTGGACCTGCCGCCCCACCAACCCAAGAGCATCCCCGCGCTGTTGCCCGGCCCGGACTGCGCCGCAACGCCCGCCAAGGCACCCGCGCCGGACGCCCTTATATCCTTTTCGGTGGAAGGGCAGCAGCCTGCCGGACGGGAAATTCCTGCCACCGACCCGTTCTCCGTGTTGCCGCGTACCAGTGCCGAACTCTGCCTGGCCGTAGATGTTGCGGCGGCAGCGGACATCGTTCTGGAGCAGGGACTTGAGCCCTCCGCGGACGGACGCACCGCCGTCGTCCGCCTGGTGCTGACTCCGGCGCAGGGCATGGCCGCGGACCGGCCGGGCAGGCCGCTGCTGACCGTACACAGCGTGGGCGGCACTCCCCTGTTGGCGGAGGATCCGGCAAAACCCTGGCCGCGCGACGTCACCGTTCACGCCGGCGGGCCTGCCGTCACCCTGCCCTTGACGGTGCGGCCGGCACGCTGTGATCCTCACGCCGTGGCGGAGGACAAAGTGGGCACGCTGCTGCCGCTCACCGTCACCGCCGGCGCACACAGCGGCGTCCTCAAGGTCTCCGCAGACGCACAACTTCGCGCGGAGCTTTATGACTTTGTTACGTCCGCTTGCCGCCAGCCCTAAGACAACCGCGTCCTCCCGCCCAGATCAGGGAAACGGCGGATAGTCCATGCTCTTGCTTAATCGAGAGGGCCGCCTCGCATGTTATCCAAATGTGACAATTGGGCGGGGCGCGGGTTATGGTCGTACACGTGTCCCTCCCAAGCGGGACATTCCCCTCAGCTTGCCGAGCCCTGCCGCTGAAACGGGATTCAATCGCTTTCCAACTGGCAGGGACGGGGGAACCAAGTTTCCACGGCTTCGATGAAGCCTTGGGGTTAAGTCGATAGCGCCTTCCGTCCCTGACGACGCGCGCTACCGGCCGGGCATCTCCAGCCCGAACCCGACAGCTCACCCCGCAGGCATGGGAGAGGCGATCAACTGTGTCAAAAAATTTCACCACCGCCCGTCACCGCGCGACTCCGGCTGGCTCCATCGCGCTCCAGGGCTTGGCCGTGACAGCCAAGGCCCAGGCCCGGACCCTCGGTCGCCCGGCGCTGGCGGTAGCCGCAGCATCCGGCATTGCCTTCGGCGTCGGAGCCCCGGCGCATGCAGGCGTGACCGGCCCGGACACCACCGAAACCACTAACGTCCAGGCCTACTCCGCGCCGGCAGCCCCGGCCGCTGCCGCACCCGCGGCAGCCACAGCCACCGTCCACACCGTGGTCTCAGGCGACACCTTGGGTGCGATCGCTTCCGCCTACGGCGTGACCCTGAACGACCTGCTGGCCGCCAACGGCCTGGATATCTCCGCGATCATCTACCCTGGCGACCAGATCTCCATCCCGGGTGCCGGTTACGCAGCACCGGCCGCTCCGGCCGCCGCGCCTGCCCCCGCTCCGGTGCAGGCCGCCAGCGCCGCCGCTCCGGCGAACACCGGCATGAACCTGGCCTACGCCTCCGCCACCCCGGCGGCCACCGGCACCGGGACCGGCGCCGCCATCCTGGCGAACGCCTACGGCCAGGTGGGTGTCACCCAGGACTGCACCGCCATGGTTGAAAAGGCACTGCGCGCCGTGGGCAAGTCCGTTGGCGACCTCGCCCCGGCCCAGTTCTACCAGTACGGCACCGTGGTGGGCTCCCCCGCCCCCGGTGACCTGGTGATCTCCGCCGGCCACGTCGGCGTCTACGCCGGTGACGGCCAGATGGTCAGCGGCGGTGTCAACGGCAGCCAGACCGAGGTCCACTCCGTCAGCTGGGTGGGTGCCGCGTCGTACGTGCGCGTGGCCTAGCCTGACGCACCTTGCTGAAAGGGGGCGGCAGCCGGATAACTCCGGCTGCCGCCCCCTTTGCCGTATCAGGACAAGGTCCGCCTGCTGCGGCTAGGTTCCGCAGAACGTCACATAGTTTCCGAAGTCCCCGGGCGCTTCCTCGGCGTACCGCTCCAGGCCGGGGCGTTCATCGAACGGTGACTGCACGGCGGCAAGAAGTGCCCACAGCGGCTCCAGGTCACCGGCCGTGGCGGCGGCCAGCGCCTCCTCCACCAAATGGTTGCGCGGAATATACACGGGGTTGACCCGGTCCATCAGGCCCGCGTCCGGTTCCACCGCCAGCCACTGTTCCGCCCAGGCGTCGAACACCGCCAGGTCCATCACCATGCCCCGGACCGGCCGCAGGTCGCCCCGCGCGGCCTTGGCCAAATTCCGGAAGAACAGGGTGTAGTCGACTGGCCCGTCCCGGAGGATGGCCACCACACCGTCCACGAGGTCCGTGACTGCCTCGGCACCTGAACCGGAGCCGGCGGTTTCCAGCCCGATCTTGGCCGCCATGCCACCGAACCAGGCCCCGCTGTACTGGCCGCGGAACGCGCCAAGCGCCTCCACTGCCACCGGGACCGCCGCCTCCTGGTCCTCGTTGATCAGGGGGAGCATGGCCTCCGCGAGCCGGGCCAGGTTCCATTCGGCCATGACGGGCTGGTTGGCGTAGGAGTACCGGCCGCCGACGTCGATGGAGCTGTACACGGCGGATGGATTGAAGGCGTCGAGGAAGGCGCAGGGGCCGTAGTCGATCGTCTCCCCGGAAATGGTCATGTTGTCCGTGTTCATGACGCCGTGGACGAAGCCAACCAGCATCCACTGCGCCACGAGCGATGCCTGGGCAGTGACGACGGCCTGGTAGAGCGCAAGGTAAGGGTTTTCCGCCGCGGCGGCCTCGGGGTAGTGCCGGCTGATGGCGTGGTCGGCCAGCCGGCGCAGCAGCGCCGTGTTCTCCGTGGCCCGGGCGTACTGGAAGCTGCCGACACGCAGGTGGCTGGCCGCCACCCTGGCCAGGACGGCGCCGGGGAGCATGCTTTCCCGGCGCACCTGCCGGCCGGTGGACACTACTGCCAGGGACCGGGTGGTGGGGATGCCCAGCGCGTGCATCGCCTCGCTGACGATGTACTCGCGCAGCATGGGGCCGACGACGGCGCGGCCGTCGCCTGCGCGGGCGAAAGGCGTGCGGCCCGAGCCCTTCAGGTGCAGGTCCCGCACGCGTCCGCGGGCATCCTCGACTTCGCCCAGCAACAGTGCCCGGCCGTCGCCGAGCAGCGGCGAATAACCGCCGAACTGGTGCCCGGCGTACGCCTGGGCCACCGGCATGGCGCCCTCGGGAACATGGTTGCCGAGCAGCAGCCGGACGCCTTCGCCGGACCGCAGGTACGTCGGATCGAATCCGAGGTCCAGTGCGAGGGGCTCATTGAGGACCAGCAGCTCCGGCTCCGGCGCCTCTTCGGCCTGCCACGGCACGGCAAGTTCGTTGAGTTCGCCGGCGAAGCGGCTGCCGAGGGCAATGGTTGATGGTGCAGCTTCGGTCATGGTTCAAGCCTATCCGTGTGCATGGCCCGGTACCTGGTTGTTCCTGCCACCCTGCCTGCGCTGCGGAAGCCGGATGCGCTGCAGGTCGGCGGCGGCGGTCACACCCGCGCCACCGGAACGGGCCAGGGCCTGCCGGGCGAGGACCGGGACGTCGTCGCCGTAGCGGGCGGAAAAGTGGGTGAGCACCAGCTCGCGGGCGCCCGCGGTGGCGGCAAGCGCCCCTGCCTGCCCGGCGGTGAGGTGCCTGTACTCGCGGGCCAGGCCGGCGTCCTCATCGCTGAACGTCGACTCCGCGACCAGGAGGTCGGCACCCTCGGCCAGTTCCTCGGCCCCCTCACAGGGAGCCGTGTCCATCACGAAGGCAAACCGTTGCCCGGGCCGGGGGATGCTGACGTCCGCCAGCCTGACCCCGGCCAGCGTTCCTTCGCGCTGCAGCCGCCCAACGTCCGGGCCGGCGATGCCCGCGGCGGACAGCCGTTCCGGCAGCAGAGTCCGGCCGTCCGGCTCGGCCAGCAGGTAACCGTAGGTTTCAATCCGGTGCTTCAAGGGGCGCACGTGGAGGCCCTCGGCGACTTCCCCCGGGCCGCCGTGGGGGTGGAGCCGCAGGTCCAGGCCGGGCGTGCTGACGGAGACCAGCGCCCGCACCACATCTTCGCCCGCCGCCGGGTAGTGGAGATGGACCGGGCGGGTGACGCCGTCCAGCACCATCCTGGACAAGACGCCCGGCAGCCCGTAACAGTGGTCGCCGTGGACGTGGGTCAGGCAGATCCTGGTGATGCGCGCCGCCGGGACGCCGGCATGGATCATCTGCCGCTGCGTCCCCTCACCGGGGTCGAAGAGCACCCCTTCACCGTCCCAGCGCAGCAGGTAGCCGTTGTGGTTGCGGGTCCGGGTGGGCACCTGCGATGCGGTGCCCAGGACCACCAGCTCACGCACCGCTGGCGCCGGAGGACGCCGGGACGAGCCCCTTGGCGTAAGCCGCCTGCCCCACGTGCTGGAGGCAGTCCGCCAGCGTGCTGACCAGGCGGACTCCCAGGGTAACGGGCGGATTCCACTGGGTGTCCACGGTGCGGTCGAGATCCTGGCTGGTGACATCCTCCAGGACAGCCAATGTCTGCCGGTGGACGGCGCCGTAGTAGTCCGCCAGCAGGGCCGCGGTGGTGCGGACAGAATCGACCTGCTCGGAGGAGTGGCCGTACCCGGTATCCCGCGCGGTGAGCGGCAGCCCGAAGCGCTCCACGAAGCCGCCGGACGTCCACACCTGCTCCCGGCCAGCCGCCGCCGCCACCTGGGCGTCCTCCACCCGGGCCAAGTGCCAGAGGAGCCAGGCGATGTGGTTTCCCGTGCCGCCGGGACGGTAGTGCAGAGCAGCGTCGTCAAGGCCCTGCAGGGTTTCCGTGACTGCCCCGTCGATGCGCATAAAGCTGTCTTTGAGGAGTTCACTGGTTTTCATCTGCCCACCCTTCCGACCCGGCCGGGAAGCTGTTGTCCTAGCGTTCGAGGTCGTCCGGCTCGAACTCGCTGAGCGGGGAGCCGCCAAAATTTTCGGCGTCGTCACTGGCGTCCGCTTCCCCGCCGGTGGGTTCCTCGCCGAAATCCACGTCGGCGGCTGCCTGGCCCAGGGTGGGCGCGTCCGGCGGGACCTGCTCGTCGCCGGCCTCATACCTCGCCTGGGCAGTTTCATCCCGCAACGCCTGGTCACTCAGGAAGTCCTCTTCCTCGCCGGAAACCGCTTCGTCCTGGAGCAGCGGATCCTCCTGCCAACGGTCCGGATTCTCCTCGGCGGCGCCCGGGTAGCTGTCCGGTTCGCCCTTGACGGGGTCAAGTTCCGCCGAGGCGGCACTGCCGGGCGTTTCATCGAGGAGCACATCGTTGTCTTCGACGACCTCAAGGCCCTCTTCGGGCAGGTTCTGCTCAGTCATGATGATCCTTTCGTGGAGCCAGCCTGCGCTGGGGACGATGCCTGACAATGCAATAGTAAGCATACTGACCACCATGGTGCTGGGAAACCCGGACGGTGACTTTCGGCCCTACAGCGCATACCTGGTTGCGGCCACCCTTAGAGGCAAGGAGGCGCGCGGACGCCGCGACGCTCCGGCGGGCGGCCCCTTCCGGCTCCTGTCCCCTGTCCGCACCACCGAAAGGCCAGGAATCCGGCCATGACATCACGCAAACCTATCGCCGTCGCCACCGATGACTCGCCGCAGAGCCAGGCGGCTGTGCTGTGGGCAGCCCGCCGGGCCGAAAAGGCGGGACTTCCGCTGGTGCTGCTCCACGTGGTGGATGACCGGTGGGTGGCCGAACCCTACCCATGGTTCGGCGTCCTGGAAGAGGCCGGCGACCAGCTGCTCAAGACGGCGGCCGGGCGTATCCGGGGCGCGACGCCGGTGCCCGTCACCACAAGGCTGCTGACCGGAAGTGTTGGGGGTTCCCTGGCCAAATACTCGCGCAAGGCCTCCATGCTGGTGATCGGCTCCGGTTCCGGACACCTGGGCGGCACGCTTGCCGACCGGGCACTGCAGGTTGCGGCGTCCGCGAAAGTGCCCGTGGCCGTCGTCGGAACGCAGGACCTTGCGGGCCGCTCCGGCGTGGTGGTGGGGATCGACGGCTCCGCCGAGTCGACTCAGGCGGTGGCTTACGCGGCAGCGGAGGCCGACAGGGAAGGCGACGAGCTGACCGTGGTGTACGCCATCAGGATGCCGGACCCGCTCACGGACGCCGGGCTGGCTCCGGCAAGCCTGTCCGACTTGATCTCCGAGGAGGAACGGGTGGTCCTTTCCGAGGCCGTTGCCGGCCTGGAGGAAGACTACCCCGACCTTAAGGTGCGGCGGGTACTGGAGACAGAGCTGGACCCGGTGGACGCCTTGGTGCAGGCAGCCGGCCGGGCGAGGATGCTCGTTGTGGGAAGCCGCGGCCGGGGAGGGTTCAAGCGGCTGATGCTCGGGTCCACGGCCCACGGGGTGCTCAAGCACCTGCCCTGCCCCACCATCATCACCCGCATCCAGTCCGGCAAGAACCTGGCCTGACCAAGGGCCCGGTACGGCGTGGCCCATGCCAACGCCGTGCCCCCTCTGTCCGACCTACCACGTCCAGGCGGCAACACGATGAGAAAAACTGCAGCGGTCATCATGCTCATCCTGGGGATTGTCCTGTCCCTGGCGGGCCTGGCCGCCCTGGCCGGCGGCGCCGTGGCCATGGCAGTGGGGACGGCCCAGGGCGACGGCTTTTTCACCACCGGGACGGCCCGGCTCTCCGTGCCGTCCCACGCGTTGACGTCCCCGCGGCTGGATGCCATCGGTGAAGGCGCCCCGCCGCAGTTGCCCTTCGATGTGGGAACCATGCGGCTCAGGGCAGCGTCAGTGGACCCCGGCAAGGAGATCTTCATCGGCATCGCGCCCAGCGCCGACGTGGACAAGTACCTGTCCGGCGTCTACCACTCGGAACTGCTCGACGTCGAGATGCAGCCTTTCCGGGCGGAGTACCGTGACATTCCCGGCGCTTCCGCGCCCGCACTGCCGGCCCGGCAAACGTTCTGGGCTGCGTCCGCCTCAGGTCCGGGCCAGCAGGAGCTCACCTGGGACCTGGCAGCCGGAAGCTGGTCCATCGTCCTGCTGAACGCCGACGCCAGCCAGGGCGTGTCCGCCACCCTGCAGGCCGGGGCACGGTCCGGGCTGATCAGGCCGGCAGCCACCGGCCTGCTGGTGGGCGGCGCCCTTGCCCTGGTGGTGGGCGTCCCGCTGCTGATCTTCGGGGCCATGGGGCTGGGACGCCACGCCCGGACTCCCGCCGGCCCGGGCGTACCAGGCGGGCCGGGAATGCCGTCCGGCGGCTACGCTGCAGTTCCGGGATACCCGCCGCCCGGGAACTCCGCAGCCGCACAAAGCGGCCCGTCACCGGCACCTGGTTACCCGGCGGGCATGCCGCGGCCCCGCGAGGACAACGCCGGCGCCATGGAACGGGCACCCTATCCCGCCCGGCTCACCGGTGAGCTGGATCCCGGATTGTCGCGAGGGCTGTGGCTGGTCAAGTGGTTCCTGGCCATTCCGCATGTCATCCTGCTGATCTTCCTCTGGTTCGCTTTCGTGGTGGCCACCATCGTTGCGGGGTTCGCCATCCTCTTCACCGGCCGGTATCCGCGGGCGCTTTTCGATTTCAATGTTGGAGTGATGCGCTGGAACTGGCGGGTGGCGTTCTACGCATACGCCGCCGCCGGCACCGACCGCTATCCGCCGTTCACCCTGGCGCGTACCGGGTATCCGGCTGATTTCGAGGTGGACTACCCGGAGCGGCTGTCCCGCGGGCTGGTGCTGGTCAAGTGGTGGCTGCTGGCCATCCCCCACCTGCTGATAGTTGCCGCCCTCGCCGGAACCGCCTGGACCTGGCGGGCCGAAACCACAGACCTGGGCACCACCTATGAGCGCACCACCGGCATTTCACTGCTGGGCATCCTGGTCCTGGTGGCCTTGGTGGCCCTGCTGTTCACCGGCCGCTACCTGCGCCCGCTGTTCGACCTGGTCCTGGGCATCAACCGCTGGATCTACCGGGTGATGGCCTACACCGCCCTGATGCGCGACGAATATCCGCCCTTCCGGCTGGACCAGGGTCCGCATGATGCACCGCCGCCGGCGTAGCCTGTCCAGCAGGAGGCACCTTCGCCCGGGCCCGGCAGCACCCCCGGCCCCTGATTGGCACGGAAACAAGCACCAGCACCGCGTGCCCGGACGGGTAGGGGACGCAACACCGAAGGAGATGACATGGGTTCAGCCGGAGCACCGTTTCAGCGGATCATTGTGGGGGTGGACGGCTCGCAGGCCTCCGTGGAAGCCCTCCGGCAGGCCCAGAGGCTTGCCGTCCCGCTGGGAGCGAAGGTCCTGGCCAATGCCTACTGGGACTACCCCCAGGTCTACTCGGGCTACCTGATGATGGGCATCGAAGGGTTCGAGGAGCGCGCCGGCGAGATCCTCGAGGAGACGGTCAGGACCGCCTATGGCGACGAAACGCCGTCGAACGTTGTTGCCGCCCTCGTCCGGGGGCACCCCCGCGACGCGTTGATCGAGGCCAGCCGCGACGCCGACCTGGTGGTGGTGGGCCGTCGCGGACACGGCGGATTCGGCGGCCTTCTCCTGGGGTCGGTCAGTTCCGCCCTGGTGGCCCACGCCCACTGCCCGGTGCTGGTGGTGCACACACCGGAATCGCCTCCTGAACCAGCCTGACGGAAGTGGGCACCGGCCTCCGGCGTCCCTTTGGCAGGGCCTTGCCGGTCCGCGCGTCAGCAGCGGAAAGTCCGACGGCGGTCAGGCACCACCGCCGGCCTGCTCTTCACCGGAGTGCACCACCAGGACGGGGCAGTGGGCATGGCTGACGCACGCCATGCCCACGGACCCCGGCACAAAACTGCCGTGACCGCGCCGGCCAACGATGAGGAGCGAGGCGTCCCGGCTGGCCTTGACGAGCTGGGTGGCGGGAGCGCCGCGCAGGAGCCGTCCCCGGACCCGGGCCGGCTTCTCCTGCCCGAAGGCTGTGGCGAGGGCCTGCTCCAACTGCTGCCTTGCCGCGTACTCGAACCCGTCAATGCCCACTGCCAGGTACAGCCCGTACCCGGCGGGGACATCCCAGCAGGTCCACGCCTCCACGGCCGCTCCCAGCGGTTCCGCCAGGGACAGGGCGGTCCTCAGCGCCGCCACGGAGGCTTCCGAGCCGTCAACACCCACGATGATCCGGGGCTCGGTTCCATCAACTGCCACGGCGGGCTCCATTTCCTCGCGAAGGTACGGCTGTTCCCAAGCCTGGCGGCCTGGCAGGCTGGCCGGCCAGTGCCATTGGTCATCGAAGCGCGGATGGGTCACCGGAGGGAGTTTCCGACTTTGGTCCCTTACATCCAGGAGCCCGGCCAGCAAGAATGGTATTGGCCCTGGGCTGCAGGGTTCCCGCGCAGCGGTGCGGCCGCAGGGATGGTCCTTATGAAAATGGGAGCGTAGCGTGCAAAGGCTTGAATCAGGCTCGGGGGAAACCACACATCCGCAGGAACCGCTGCGTGTCTTCATCCTCGATGACCACGAACTGGTCCGCCAGGGGCTCAAGGACCTCCTGGAGGGCGAGGGCTTCACCGTGGTCGGCGAGAGCGGCTCCGCAGCCGAGGCCACCCGCAGGATTCCGGCGCTGAGGCCGGACATCTCCATCCTGGACGGGCGGCTGCCCGACGGTACCGGCATTGAAGTCTGCCGGGACGTCCGCTCCCTCGACCCCAGCCTGAACTGCCTCATCCTGACCAGCTACGACGACGAACAGGCCCTCCGCGGCGCCGTCCTGGCGGGTGCCTCAGGCTATGTCCTCAAGCAAATCAGGAGTGATGACCTCCTCACCGGAATCCGCAAGGCCGCGGCCGGGCAATCACTCTTTGATTCCGGAGTCAGGGAACGCATTGTCTCCGGCCTGGCCAATACCGCAACGGATCCACGGATGGAAGGACTCAGCGCCCAGGAGAAGAAGGTCCTGGCCCTGGTGGGGCGCGGCCTCACCAACCGCCAGATCGGTGAAGAGCTGTTCCTGGCGGAGAAGACGGTCAAGAACTACGTCTCGTCCATCCTGGCGAAACTGGGTTTTGAACGCCGCACGCAGGCGGCCGTCTTCGTCACCAGGAGCGGTCAGGGCACCCAGTGACCGGTCCGGGCATGGTCACCCCAGCCCCACGCTCCAGCTGATCCTGGTCCCCTTGCCGGGCGCACTGTCAATAGTGCAGGTGCCGCCCAGCAAGCCGGCCCGGTGCCGCATGTTGGCCAGCCCGCTGGTCCGGACGGGGTGCTCGAAGCCCCGGCCGTTGTCCGTGACCACCAGTTCCACACTGTCCGCTGCCGCGCTCACCGAGACCCGGATATCGTCCGCGCCGGAGTGGCGTGCGGCGTTGCTCAGGCCTTCGGACAGGACCGAGAGCAGGTGGCCGGCGACCTCCTCCGGGACAACCTCGTCCAAAGGGCCGCTGAAGGACGCATGCGGCGTCACCGCATAGCCACGGGACGTCTCCTCCACCACCTTCAGGACGCGCACGGTCAGGGGTTCGGGGTTGCCGCCGGTGCGCAGCGAGTAAATGGTGTCCCGCAGCTTCCGGATGGTGTCGTCCAGTTCGGCGGTGACGGCTGCGATGCGCTCGTGGGCCACGGGGTCGGGGGTGTAGCGGCGGAGGCTCTGGATGCTCAGGCCGGCAGCGAACAGCCGCTGGATCACGAGGTCGTGCAGGTCGCGGGCAATCCGTTCCCGGTCCGTGAACAGGAGGTTCTGTTCACGCAGCGCGTGGACGCGGGCCAGGTCAAGGGCCAGCCCGATCCTGCTGCCGAACAGCGAACTGGATTCCACTTCGGCCTGGCTGAAGGGGCCGGTCCCGGAGGGACGGGCCAACAGCAGCACGCCGTTCTCGCTGCCGCTTTGGCCCAGGGAACATACCAGCACGGCTCCGAGCTTTTCCGCCACGCCGTCGTCGAAAACCTGTTGCGGGTCCCGGACCATCACCGACTTCCCGGTGCCGAGAACCTCGCCCACCACGCCCGAGGGCCTGAGTTCCTGGCCGGCCTGCAGCCCTTGGACGCCCAGCGACGACCGGCAGCGCAGGGCGCCGTCACCCGAGGGAACGGCAATCACCGCGAGGGCGGACTCTGAGACCCGCAGGGCCGTTTCCGCCACGAGGTCCAGGTTCTCCGCATCGCCGGGCCGGGGCGTGACAATCAGCCGGCTGCTCAGCTCCATGCCGGCCTCCAGCCACTGCTGGCGGCGCCTGCTGTCGTCGAAGTGGCGGGCGTTCTGGATGGCCACGCCTGCGGCGGCGGCAAGGGCCACGGCAAGGTCCTCATCCTCCGGGGTGAAGTCCTGGCCGCCGCTCTTTTCGGTCAGGTAAAGGTTGCCGAAAACTTCGTTGCGCACCCGGACGGGCACGCCCAGGAACGTCTTCATGGGCGGGTGGTTGGGCGGGAAGCCCGAGGCGATGGGATGCTGGCCCAGGTCGTGGAGCCGCAGGGGGCGCGGCTCCCGGATGAGCAGGCCCAGGACTCCATGGCCAGTGGGCAAATCCCCAATGGACCGGATGCCGTCCTTGTCGATCCCCACCGTGATGAAATGGCTGAGGCTCCGGTCCTCCCCGATGACACCGAGCGCCCCGTACCGTGCCCCGACCAGGTCGCAGGCGGAACGCACCAAACGGTCCAGGACCGTTTCCAGGCTGAGGTCCTGGGCCAGGGCCACGACGGCGGAGAGCAAGCCGTTCATCCGGTCCTGCGTCTGCAGCAGTTCATCGGCCCGGGAAACGAAGTCCCGCAGGAGGTCCTCGGCCCGCTCCCTCATCGGCGAGCGCCACGGCTCAGTACTCACGTCCGACCTCCTGTTGAAACGGCCTGCGTCGTTGCAGGCCACCAGCAGTGCTCCAGCACCCGGGCGGTGGTTCCCGGAGGCATCGCAGGCGCCCGGGCACGCAAACGATGGCTTGGCACCATCCTAGGAGACGCCGCCGGGCGGCGGAATGGCCGGGAGCGGCCGAATCCGGCACAGGGACCTTGTTCCCTGTTGCGTCCGGACCGGCCGCCCTAAGCTACGGCCATGGAGAACGGCGCAACAGCAGCAGAAACGGAAATCCTGGACGTCCACGACTGCTGGAAACACCTGCAGTCCGTGTCCGTGTGCAGGATCGCTTTTCCGCACGGGGGCACGGTGGAGATCATTCCGGTCAACTTTGCGGCCAGTAACGGGACGGTGCTCATCCGTACCGGCGACGGGACCACCCTGGATTCGCTGGCCGACGGGCAGGCGGTCTCGCTGGAGGCCGACGGGCTGAACCAGTACGGCACCATCGCCTGGAGCGTAGTGGTCAAGGGCCGGGCCGTGGCGGCGGACGGGCCCGGGGACTACGAGGACGCCAACGGCGCCGGACTCTCGCCATGGCAGCCGGGTTCCAAGAACAGGCTCATCCGGGTGACTCCGGACGAGGTCAGCGGCAGGCGCTTCGTCATCGCTCCCCCGGGCCGGAAGGCAGAGCAGGAGCCCGCCGGCCAGGCCTGATGCCGCACAGCCGCCAGCAGCACGAACTGCCCCGCCCGGGCACCCCGCAGGAAAGGTCACCCCATGGATACCACCAAGCCCATCGCCGTCGGCATCACCGACTCGGAGGCGTCGCAGGCCGCGCTGGCCTGGGCCGCAGCCCGCGCCCGCCGGCTCAAGCTGCCGCTGGTGCTGCTGTCCGTCCTGGACGACCACTGGATGGCGGGCGAGGCGCTGGAGGCCCTTCCGTACATTGATGTGCTGCGCACCTCCGGGGAGGACCTGCTCAAATCGTCCGCCGAACGCATCCGCAGCCAGGAGCCGGGGCTGCAGGTATCGCATGAGCAGCTGGAGGGCAGCATCGGGGCTTCGCTGGGGCGGTATTCGGAGAAGGCTTCCATGCTGGTCCTGGGCAGCAGCGGGCAGTCCCGCGGCGCCATGACCGACAGGGCGCTGCAGGCAGCTGCCGTTGCGGAATCCCCAGTGGCGGTGGTGGGCCCGGGGGCATACGGCGGCAAGGGCATCGTGGTGGGTGTGGACGGTTCGGAACAGGCCACGCAGGCCGTGGCGTTCGCCGCTGCCGAAGCGGACGCCCTGGGCGAGGAACTGACGGTCCTGTACGCCTTCACCGGACCCAACCGGTGGATCAAGGCCGGACTCCCGTCGGGCAGCTTCGCCCGGCATGTTGTCGAGGAGGAGCAGGTGGTCCTGTCCGAGACCGTGGCCGGGCTGCGCCAGGACTACCCCGGCCTGGTGGTGCACGACCTGCTCGAAACCGTCCTGGAGCCCGCCGCTGCGCTGATCCGGGCCGGCACCGGAGCACGGCTGCTGGTGCTGGGAAGCCGGGGGCGGGGAAGCTTCAGCAGGCTCCTGCTGGGTTCCACTGCACACGCCGTCCTGACCGAGCCGCCATGCCCCACCGTCATCACCAGGCTGAAGAAGCGGGCCTGACGTCCGCCGAGGTCGCGGAACGGACGGCCAGGGGCGAGACCAACAGCGTCCCGGACGCCACCAGCCGCAGCGTGTGGGAGATTGTCCGGGCCAACGTCCTCACCCTGTTCAACGGAATAGTCGGCGGGAGCTTCGTCCTGCTGTTCATCCTTGGCCAATGGCGGGACGCGCTGTTCGGTTTCTCCGCCCTGGGCAATGCCCTGATCGGAATCATCCAGGAATACCGGGCCAAGAAATCCCTGGACCGCTTGGCCATCCTGCACGCCGTGGACGCCAGGGTGGTGCGCGACGGCGCGCCTGGCAGGGTCCCTGCGGCGGAACTGGTCCCGGACGACGTCGTCCTGCTCAACCCCGGCGACCAGGTCACCGCTGACCTGCGCATCCTTGACGGTGCGGTGGACGCGGACGAGTCGCTGCTGACGGGCGAATCGGAGCCGGTGCCCAAAGCCGCGGGGGCGGAGCTGCTGTCCGGGTCGCTGATCATGGCCGGAACGGGGCGTGCAGTGGTGGTCCGCGTGGGTGCCGGCACTTTCGCCGCACGCCTGGCCGCGGAGGCCAAGCGCTTTTCCCTCGTGACCTCGGAGATCCGCGCGGGCCTGGACAAGGTCCTGCGGGTCATCACCTGGCTGCTGCTCCCGACGGCGGCACTCGTCACGTTCGCGCAGGTACAGGATGCCGGCGGCTGGGACCAGGCCTACAGCTCCGGCCGCTGGATCCCTGCGGTGGTGGGCGTGGTGGCGAGCCTGATCTCCATGATTCCCCTGGGCCTGGTGCTGCTGACCAGCGTCGCGTTCGCGGTGGGCGGCCTGCGGCTGTCCCGGCACATGGTCCTGGTCCAGGAACTGGCAGCCGTGGAGGTCCTGGCCCGGGTGGACGTCCTCTGCCTGGACAAGACCGGGACGCTTTCCACCGGCACCATCACTTTCGATGCCGTCCACAGCGCAGGCGGCCCGCCCCCCGCGGGATGGCGGGCCGCCCTGGAAAACTTCGGGTCCCGGCCCGAAGCCAGCACCACGGCCGCTGCGATCGGCGCAGCGTTCCCCTGCACCGCTCCCCTCCCCGCGGTATCGGCCATACCCTTCGACTCGGCCCGGAAATGGAGTTCGGTGACCTTCGCCCAGGGATCAGCGGCAAGCGGTACGTGGGTGCTGGGGGCACCCGACGCGGTCCTCGGCGGCGCCCCGCGCTGCGCCGGGGCCCATGAACGCGCCGCAGCGCTGGCCGGGACCGGGCTCCGGACCCTGGCGCTGGCCCACGTCCCCGGCAGCCTTGCGCCGGCTGCCGGGGAAGGAACCCTGCCCGCCACCCTTGAACCGGTCGTGCTGCTGACCTTCCGCGAAGAGCTCCGCCGGGATGCGGGGCCTACGCTCGACTACTTCCGGGAGCAGGGCGTCACCCTGAAGATCATTTCCGGGGACGATCCGCGGACCGTTGGCGTGCTGGCCCGGTCCCTGGGCCTGCCGGGTGCCTTCGACGCCCGAAACCTGCCATCGGACCCCGCCCGGCTGGAGCAGGCCATGGAGGAGAACGACGTCTTCGGCAGCGTCACCCCGGCCCGGAAACGCGACATGGTGCAGGCACTGCAACGGCGGGGCCACACGGTGGCGATGACCGGCGACGGCGTCAATGACGTGCTTGCCCTCAAGGAGGCCGACCTGGGCATCGCCATGGACACCGCCTCACCGGCCACCAAGGCCGTGGCCCGGATGGTCCTCCTGGACGGCCGCTTCGACCGGCTCCCCGCCGTTGTCGCCGAAGGCCGGAGGGCCATCAGCAACATTGAACGCGTGTCCATGGTGTTCCTCAGCAAAACGGTCTACATCACGGCCATCTCGCTGGGCTTCGCCCTGGTCCTGTGGCCTTTCCCGTTCCTGCCCCGGCAGCTGTCCATCGTGGACGGGCTGACCATCGGGCTGCCCGGGTTCTTCCTGGCCCTGCAGCCCGGCGGCCCGCGGTACACACCGGGTTTCCTGGGACGCTCGCTGTCCTTTTCCCTGCCCGCCGGCCAGTGCACGGCGCTGTGCGTCTTCGGCGTGGGCGGCTACGCGCGGGCCACAGGCCTGGCAGGGACGGACGCCGCCCAATCCGCCACCGTGATCACCCTGGCCCTGACCGCTTCATGGATCCTCGCCACGGTGTCCCGTCCCCTCACCCGCCCCAAGGCGTTGATCCTTGCCGGAATGTATGCCGGGCTGGTCCTGATGTTCACGGTGCCGCCCGCCACGTCCTTCCTCCGCCTCGAATGGCCGCCGCCGGACCTGCTGGCGGTAGCGGTGGCGGCATCCCTGGCCGCGAGCGCTGCCGTCACTGCGCTGGCCCGCCTCCAGCGTCTTCACCGGCCGGAACATGACCCGCGAAAGAACCGCGGGCGCCGGTGACCTTCGGCTCTGGCGGCGTTCCGGGGCCCGGTGCAAGTGTTGATCCATCCGGCGGAAGGAGGCGGTGGTGCGCGCATGGTGGGTTGGCCAACCGGGTCCTGCCGCAGGCGGGCCCCTGGTCCTGGGCAGCAGGGACGATCCCCGGCCGGGTCCGCACGAGGTCCTGGTGGACGTCAGTGTGTGCGGCATATGCCGTACCGACCTGCACCTGGCTGAAGGCGACCTCGCACCCCGGCGTCCCGCCGTAGTGCCCGGACACGAGGCCGTGGGCGTGGTGGCGGCCTGCGGCACAGACGCCACCCGGTTCGCGCCGGGCGACCGGGTAGGGGTGGCGTGGCTCGGCGGCGTGTGCGGTACCTGCCCCTACTGCCTCCGCGGCGACGAGAACCTTTGCACGGCGCCCGTCTTCACCGGCTGGGACAAGGACGGCGGCTACGCCGGGAAGCTGACCGTCCTGGAAGACTTTGCCTATGCCATCCCGGACGTGTTTTCCGACGAACAGGCGGCACCGCTCCTGTGCTCCGGGATCATCGGGTACCGCGCCCTGAAACGGGCGACCCTGCCCGCGGGAGGCCGGCTGGGCATCTACGGGTTCGGCAGTTCCGCCCATCTGACCGCCAGGATGGCAATGCACCTGGGTGCCTCCGTATACGTGATGACCCGCTCCGCGGAAGCCCGGGACCTGGCCCGCGGCATGGGGGCTGCGTTCGTGGGCGGGGCGGGGGACGCTCCGCCCGTGCCGCTCGATTCGGCCATCCTGTTTGCCCCCGCAGGCGGCCTGGTTCCCGTTGCCCTGGCGGCGCTGGACCGCGGCGGGACGCTGGCCATAGCCGGCATCCACCTCAGCGACATTCCGGCCTTGAACTACCAGAGCCATCTGTTCCATGAACGGCAGGTGCGCAGTGTCACGGCGAACACCCGCGGGGACGGCGAAGAGTTCTTCTCCCTCGCTGAACGGATTCCCCTCTCGCCCAGCGTCACCGTTTATCCGTTCGACGCTGCGGACAGGGCACTTGCCGACCTTGCAGCGGACAGGATCACCGGGTCCGCCGTGCTCCGCGTCCGCCCCTGACCCCTGCACTGGACCACCCGCCCGGGCGGCCGGGACCTTGGACTCTGGAGGTGGTCACGCGTGGAGCGGATGGTGTTAACGCCGGATAGGCCGGAGACGCCGGCCCGGAAAGACCAGGAGGAACAATGACCGAACTGATGAAATGGTTTGACTCCCGGCGCTCGCCGATGGACCTGATCGAGAGGCTCTTCGAAGGCGACGCCGGCTCATCCGCCATCCGCGTGGAGGAACTGGTGGACGGCAACACCCTGGTGGTGCGTGCCGAACTGCCGGGCATCGACCCCGACAAGGACGTAGACGTCTCGGTGGCCGACGGCGTCCTGACCATCAAGGCCGAACGGCAGGAGAAGTCGGAACACAAGGACAAGGACGGCTACCGCTCCGAGTTCAGGTACGGGTCCTTCGTGCGCCGGCTGCCGTTGCCCGGCGGCGTCCAGCAGAATGACGTCACCGCGTCCTACAAGGACGGGCTGCTGGAAGTCCGCGCTCCGCTTCCGGCGCATACGCAGGAGCCGGCGGCGGCCAAGGTACCGGTCACCAGGGGCTGACACGCAGGTCCGGCGGTGGAGGCCGGCGGCCCGGCAGGCCCTGCCCGGATCATCCGAACAGGGCCGCCGCTTCCCGGTACCTGTGCTCCGGGACCACTTTCAGGGTTCCCACGGCCTCCTCCAGTCCCACCGGGACGATGTCCGTTCCCCTGAGGGCCACCATGGTGCCCCAGTTTCCGTCCGCCGCGGCCTCGACGGCGGCGATGCCCAGCCGGGTGGCCAGCACACGGTCGTACGCCGTCGGCTCTCCCCCGCGCTGGATGTGCCCGAGGACCGTGGCTCGTGTCTCGATGCCTGTCATGGCCTGGAGCTTCGCTTCCAGCAGCAGGCCGATGCCGCCCAGCCGCGGCCTGCCGAAGGTGTCCAGTCCGCGGGGCGAGTAGGGTGCCTCCTGGCCCACGGCAGCGAAGGCCTCAGCCACCACCACCAGTGGCGCCCGTCCCCGGTCCCGGGCCGACACCACCCACATGGCCACCTGGTCGAAGGTCACCGGGTGCTCGGGGATGAGGATGGCATGTGCACCGGCGGCCATTCCTGCGTGCAGGGCGATCCATCCCGCATTGCGGCCCATGACCTCCGCCACCATGCACCGGTGGTGTGATTCCCCGGTGGTCCGCAGCCTGTCGATGGCCTCGGTGGCGGTCTGGACGGCCGAATCGAAGCCGAACGTGTAGTCCGTGGCGCCGAGGTCGTTGTCGATGGTCTTCGGGACGCCAACGACCTAAAGGCCGTGGCCGCACAACTCCCGGGCAGCGGCAAGGGTCCCCTCACCGCCGATGGCGATCAGGCCGTCCAGGCCGTTCCGGCTGAAGCTCTCCCTGACCGCCGCCACGCCGCCGTCCCGCAGCGGGTTGGTCCGGGACGTTCCCAGGATTGTCCCGCCCAGCCGGGAAATGCCGCGGACGCTGCGCCGCGGCAGCGGGACGACGTCCTGCTCGAGGACTCCCCGCCAGCCGTCCCGGAAACCGACGAAGCCGTAGCCGTGCACGATGTCTCCGCCCAGGACCGCGCCCCGGATCACCGCGTTGACGCCCGGGCAGTCGCCGCCGCTGGTCAGGATTCCCAGGCGCTTCATGACGCGGCCGGTTCCGCAGGGTCAGCCAGCCGGAACGTCACCGTCTGGCCCGCGGCCAGTACGCTGTCCCTGCCGCTGACCCGGACATTGATGGGCCCGGCGTCCCCCGGGGCCGAGGTCACGCGAAGGTGCCCGCCCTTGAGGCGGATATTCAGGTGGTGTCCGCGGTACCGGATCCTGAAGGCCACGCTGCGGAGTCCCGTGGGCAGGTTGGGGGCGAAGGCGATGGTGTCACCGCTGAGCCGCAGCCCGGCAAAGCTGCGCTGGATGACGTCGACCGTCCCCGCCATGGCGCCCAGGTGGATCCCGGCCCTGGTGGTGCCGTGCTGCGTGTCGTCGAGGTCGGCGTCGAGCGCTTCACGGAAGCTGTCCCACGCCCGGTCTGCGTCGAGCGCGGCGAGGACGGAGGCGTGGGCGACCCGGCTGAGCGTGGAGCCGTGCGCCGTGCGGCCCAGGTAGTACTCGATGGTCCGGTCCAGCTGGCCGGCCGTGAACTTATACCCGAGCTCCGCCAGCAGGCCCGTGAGTCCCTCCTGGCCGAGGAGGTAGGGCAGCATCAGCACGTCCGCCTGTTTGGCGAGCTTGTACCGGTTGGTGGTGTCCCCCTCGGACTCGAGGATCAGGTCCAGCCGTTCAATGCTGTCGTACGTTTCGCGGTAGCGGTCCCAGTCGAGGTCTTCGAGGTCCTCATAACCGGCGAACTGGCTGATGACGCCGTCGGCATGGAACGGGACGAAGAACGCCCTGCCCACCTGCAGCCAGGCGGCCGGCTCGCCCTCGCTGATGCCCAGGCGTTCCACCAGGTCCGCGCGTTCCTGCCCCTGGAACGTTGCCACGACGTCCGCGGCGCGCAGGCAGGCCCAGGCGGCCATGACGTTGGTGTAGGCGTTGTCGTCCAGCCCCGGTTCCGGCTTCCCGGGATAGCCGGTGTGGTACTCGTCCGGGCCCACTACGCCGGTGAGGTGGTAGCGGCCGCTGTCCTGGCTGAAGCGGGCGCGCGAGGCGAAGAACCGGGCCACGTCGATCACCAGTTCGGCACCCCGGCGGAGCAGCCACGGCCTGTCGTTGGTGGCCTGGTAGTACTGCCAGGCGTTGAATGCCACCGCCAGGCCGGAGTGCAGCTGCAGGTGCGAGTGGTCCGGCACCCACCGGCCCGAACGGTCGTTGTACAGCCACGTGGGGGTCTCTTCGGTGCCGTCGCTGCCGCTCTGCCAGGGGAACATGGCCCCTGAACAGCCTGTCAGCGATGCCGCCTGCCGGGCCGCCGGAAGCCGCCGCCACCGGTAGTCGATCAGGGAGCGCGCCACGTCCGGGGTGCGCAGCGTCACCAGCGGCAGCACGAACAGTTCATCCCAGAAGACGTGGCCGCGGTACCCCTCCCCGTGGAGTCCGCGGGCCGTGACGCCCGCGTCCAGCTCGGCCGTGTGGCGCGTCAGGGTCTGCAGGACATGGAAGATGTGCAGGTTCAGGACCAGCTGCACCTGGCCAGGCGCGTCCAGGTCCACCAGGTAGGGGGCCAGCTCCCGGCGCCACGCCTTCAGGTGGGCCTCGAGCAGGGCGCCGGTGTCCCCGCCGCAGCGTTCCAGGACGGCACGCGCGGCTGAGGCCGGAGAGGAGATGGCGCGGTCACGGGACGTCACCACCGCGATGGCCTTGCTGATGGCGGCCGGGATACCGTCGGTGAGCAGGACGTGGTGGAGGCGGAAGTGGAAGGCGCCGTCGTTTCCCGGCGTGCCGGGACCGGCGTCACCGCCCGCGCACGTCCGGAAGGCCGCCGCGATGCGGACCAGGCTTTGCGTCGTTTCGGCCTCGACGACCGAGACGGCGTTGAGGCCCTCCGCCACCGCGCCGGTACCGCTGCCGGCCGGTTGCGGTGCACGGTCCAGCTGCGGTGTACGGTCCACCAGGTGGATGCCCGGGCCGGCTTCGGGGCCGCCGATGTTGGCGTTCCGGACCCCGGTATCCACGCCGCTGCGCACGTCCAGGCCGCCGCTCCATCCCAGCGGCGTCACATGGGTTTCCAGGACCAGCAGGTGCGGCTCCGCCATGGAGGCAAAGCGGGTCTGCACCACTTCCAGGCGCCGGCCGCCGGCTGCTTCGAGCATCAGCCACCGTTCCAGGACCGCCCGGCGCAGATCCAGGGTCCTGCGCTCGCGCAGCACCTCCATGCCGCCGTCGGACCACCAGGAGCCGCCCTCCAGCCGCAGGTCCAGGGGCAGGCAGTTTGGTGCGTTGACCAGGTGTTCCTCCACCACCGTGTGTCCGGCCGCTTCGGCTGCCGCCCGGTTGTAGACGCCGGCCAGGTACATCCCGGCGTAGCTGGCGGCGCTGCCGCCTTCCGGGGCTGCTCCCCGCACCGCGAGGTAGCCGTTGCCCAGGGTGGTGAGCGCTTCGCGGTGCCCTTCGTGGCCGGCGTCGTACCCTTCGTAGACAAGGTGCCAGGGGTCGCCGAGCACCAGCCCCAGGTCCAGTTCGCCGACGTCGTTAAGCACCGCACCGGCCCCGGCCGCCTCCAGGCCGCGGCGGGTGCCGTTGCGGTCGATGCCCACCACCAGACCGAAGCCGCCCCGGCGCGCGGCCTGGACGCCGGCCACCGAGTCCTCGATGACCACCGCGTGGGACGGGGAAACCCCCAGCCGGAATGCCGCGGCCAGAAAGACATCCGGGGACGGCTTCCCCCGCAGCCCGAGGTTCCTCGCCGCGGTACCGTCCAGGATGACGTTGAACAGGCCCGTGATTCCCGCGGCGTCCAGGACGAACGAGGCGTTGCGGCTGGAGGTGACCACTCCGGTGGGAACACCGGCGTCGGCCAGCCGGCGCAGGAGGTGCATGGTGCCGGGATAGCTTTGCACCCCTTCCCGGCGGAGGCGCTCCAGGAACAGCCGGTTCTTGAGCGCCCCCATGCCGCACGCGGTCCAGTCCCCGGGCCCGTCCCGGTCCGTTCCCCGGTCAACCTTCACTCCCCTGGCCGCCAGGAACCTCAGCACCCCTTCCTCCCGGGGCAGGCCGTCGATGTAGGCCCGGTAATCGGCCTTGGACATCGGCGCACGGTCGGCATCCGCCGGCACCCGCGGATCCTCGAAGATCTGCCCGAAGGCCTCCTTCCACGCGGCCTGGTGGACGAGCGCCGTGTTGGTGACCACGCCGTCGAGGTCGAAAATGACGGCGTCGAACGGCGGCCGTGCAGCTGCTGCGGTGGGAGAGCCGGTCATGGGACAGTGCTATCAGGCGGGCATCCGGCGCTGACAGTGCCGTTAGGCCTGTGCGGCGGACCGCTGCTCGGCGTCCGCGATGACCGGGAGCGCCTTCAGGTAGGTGTCCGGGTTCAACGAAATGGAATCAATGCCCCGGCTGACCAGGAACCCGGCCAGTTCCGGATGGTTGCTGGGCCCCTGGCCGCAGATGCCGATCTTGATGCCGGCCGCGTGGGCCTTGGTGATGGCCTCGGCGATCATGGCGCTGACGGCCGGGTCCCGCTCGTCAAACAATCCGGCCAGCTGCCCCGAATCCCGGTCCACGCCCAGGACCAGCTGGGTGAGGTCGTTGGAGCCGATGGAGAACCCGTCAAAACGCCGGGCGAACTGGTCCGCCAGGACCACGTTGGAGGGGATTTCGCACATCATGTACAGCTTCAGGCCGGCCTCGCCGCGCACCAGCCCGTGCCCGGCCATCGCCTCGATGACGCGGTCGGCCTCCCCCACGGTGCGGCAGAAGGGAACCATCACGACGACGTTGGCGAAGCCGATCTGTTCCCGCACCTTCTTCAGCGCCCGGCATTCCAGGGCGAACCCCTCACGGTATTCCTCGCTGTAGTACCGGGACGCGCCCCGGAACCCGAGCATGGGGTTTTCCTCGGGACGTTCGAACGCGCCGCCGCCCACCAGGTGGCTGTACTCGTTGCTCTTGAAATCGCTGAGCCGCACGATCACGGGTTTGGGGTGGAAGGGTGCGGCGATCTTGGCGATGCCCGTGGCCAGAACGTCAACGAAGTATTCCCTGGGATCGGGGTAGCCGGCGGTCAGGCTGCGGATCAGGGCGGTTTCCCCGGGATCGGTGACCCGCTCGGGATGCACCAGGGCCATGGGGTGGACCCGGATGAGGTTGCTGATGATGAATTCCATCCGGGCCAGTCCCACCCCCGCGGCGGGCAGCCGCCACCATTTGAAGGCCGCCGCGGGACTTCCGATATTGATCATCACGTCCGTCCGGGTGGCAGGCAGTTCCTCCATGTCCACCTCGTCCACGGAGTATTCCAGCAGCCCCCCGTAGACCCTTCCCTCCTCCCCCTCGGCGCAGGACAGCGTGACGGGGGCGCCGTGGGCCAGGCTCCCGGTGGCGTTGCCGGTTCCGACGACGGCGGGCACGCCCAGCTCCCGGCTGACGATGGCCGCGTGGCTGGTGGGGCCGCCGTGGTCGGTGACGATGCCAGTGGCGCGTTTCATGACCGGCACCCAGTCCGGATCCGTCATCCGGGTGACCAGCACGGAGCCGTCCACGAACGACTCGATGTCCTTGGCGTCCCGGATGACGCATGCCGGTCCGGAAGCGATCCCGTCCCCCACGGCCGCGCCCACGGCGAGGACCGGTCCGCGCCCCTCCAACCGGTAGGTGCGGAAGACGGTGCTGCTGCGGCGTGCCTGGACGGTCTCCGGCCTGGCCTGCACCATGAACAGTTCGCCGGTGCCGCCGTCCTTGGCCCATTCCATGTCCATGGGGCGGCCGTAGTGGTCTTCCACCGCCGCCGCCCACCGCGCCAGCTGGACCACTTCCGCGTCGGACAGCACCAGCGCGGCCTGTTCCTCCCGGGTGGTGTCCACTATGCGCGTCAGCGCGCTGCCGCCCTGGCTGTAGACCATCTTGCGTTCCTTGGCACCGGTTTCCCGGGCGATGACGGGCGTGAACCGTTCGTCCCGCAGCAGCGGCTTGAACACCTGGTACTTGTCCGGGTTGATGGTTCCCTGCACCACTGTTTCACCGAGCCCCCACGCGGCACTGATCAGGACCGCGTCCGGGAAGCCGGATTCGGTGTCGATCGAGAACATCACCCCGGAGGCGCCGATGTCCGACCTGACCATCCGCTGGATGCCGACGGACAGGGCCACATCAAGGTGTCCGTATCCCTTCATTTCCCGGTAGCTGATGGCGCGGTCGGTGAACAGCGAGGCGTAGCAGCGGCGGCAGGCTTCCAGCACGGCGCGCTCGCCGGAGACGTTCAGGAAGGTCTCCTGCTGGCCGGCGAAGGAGGCATCCGGCAGGTCCTCCGCGGTGGCACTGCTGCGGACGGCCACGGAAACCTGCGGCTGGCCGGACCTCCCGGAGAGCAGTCTGTAGTGCTCCCGGACCAGGGCGTCGATGTCCGCGGGAAACTCCGCTCCGAGGAACAGCTCCCGGATGGCCGCACCGGCCTGCCGCAGGGTGGCGCCGCCGCCCCGGTACCGGTCTATCTGCTCCCGGACGCGTGGTTCCAGGCCATTGTGTGCCAGGAAGGCGCGGTAGGCGTCCGCGGTGGTGGCGAATCCTTCGGGCACCCGCACCCCGGCGGAACCCAGCGCCTGGCTCAGCTCACCCAGGGACGCGTTCTTGCCGCCCACGGAGGCGATGTCCCCGATCCCGGTGTCGTTGAACCACTTGATGCGGGCGTCGGTCATGGCGGCGGAGGAGGGAGCGTTCATGCCTTGATTCTGGGCTGGCGCCACTGCCCGGGGCAGGGTCTTTGGACCCCGGTCACGGCCGGGTCCAGCGCGCCCTGATGGCCTTGTGCGCCCAGTCGGCGGCCAGCACGGCGGGGATTGCGGCCGCGGCGGCGAGCAGGCCGGCCGGCGGAGGCGGCGCCTGGCCCAGCAGTGCGGCCACGGCAGGCAGCAGCAGGCACGCCGCCAGCACAACGAGCTCGGCGAGGACCGCCCACAGGAGCAGTCGGTTGCTGGTCCAGCCCAGCCGCCACGGGGGCTGCGTGGCGCTCCGGCAGGCGAAGGCGTTGGCCAGCTGCCCAAGGACCACTGCCGTGAAGGCCGTGCCGGAGGCCGCCAGCAGGAGTTCATGCCCGGGGGCATCACCGCGGGTCCAGCCGCCGGCGAAGAGGACAGCGGAGAACGCAGCCATTTCGATGAAGGCTTCAACGGGTCCCAGCACGCAAAAAACCCGCACCATTAGCCTGCGGTCCATCAGGTGCCTGCGGTCCGGAGGCCGGGTGAGGACCCGCTTGCCTGGCGCTTCGGCGCCCAGGGCCAGGGCCGGCAGCAGGTCGGTTCCGATGTCCAGGGCCAGGATCTGCAGGACGCCCAGCGCCAGCGGGAACTGGCCGCCGGAGAGGGCCCAGACGACGAACGGCGTCAGCTCGGCCACGTTGTCCGTCAGGTGGTAGGTGAGGAACCGATGGATGTTGGCGTAGGTTGCCCTGCCTTGTTCGATCGCGGCCACGATCGTCGCGAAGTGGTCGTCGAGCAGCACCAGGTCGGCCGCCTCGCGCGCCACGTCGGTCCCGCCGCGTCCCATGGCCACGCCGATGTCCGCTTCCCGCAGGGCCGGCCCGTCGTTCACTCCATCCCCGGTCATGGCCACCACGTGCCCCCGGGCCTGCAGGGCCCTGGCAACCCGCAGCTTCTGCTCCGGGGACACCCTGCTGACCACCATCCCGTCCCGGTCCAGGAGCGCGCCCAGCATCTGGTCGTCCTCCGGCAGGCCTGCCCCTTCCACCACCTGCGCCCCTGGACCGGCCAGCCCGATTTCGCGGGCAATGGCCGCCGCGGTGGCCGGATGGTCGCCGGTGATCATGGCCAGTTTGAGTCCTGCCTGCCGGGCGGTCCTGATGACCTCGTCCACGCCCGGCCGCGGCGGATCGTGCAGCCCGATCAGCCCGAGCAGTTCGAGGCCGCGTTCCAGGTCCCCAGCCGGCGCCTGGTCCCAGGCGTCCGCTCCGTCCGGGGCGCGGCCGCCGAGGCTCCGGCGCGCCACGGCGATGACCCGCAGCCCCTGCGAGGCCATGTCCTGGACCTGGCCGGCGGTTCCGGCGGGAAGGCCGGCACACAGCGGAAGGACGGCCTCAGGTGCGCCCTTGCAGAACAGGTCCCGGCCCACCAGCGCCGATTCCCGTCGTCGTACCGGGTCGAAGGCGAGGCGCCGCCATGGCGCCGGGGTTGCGCCGACGTCCCCGGCAAGGCGACGGGCGAGCGCATCGATGGCGGCCTCCATCGGGTCGCCGGCGGCCTGCCATTGCCCGTTGCGGAACACCGCCCGGCCCTGGGACGCGGCGCGCGCTGCGAGCGCGGCGGCTGCTGCGGCGTCGCGTCCTGTTCCCTGCACCTGGGCGTCCGGGGCGTAGCCGTCCCCCATGATCCGCACGGTCCCGGCGGGTGTGCAGACCTCGACGGCGTTCATGCGGTTCTGCGTCAGCGTCCCGGTCTTGTCGGTGCAGATGAAGGTGGTGGAGCCGAGCGTTTCGACGGCCTCCAGGTTGCGGACCAGCGCGTTCCGTGCGGCCATCCGCTGGGCGCCCATCGCCAGCGACAACGTCACGGTGGGAAGGAGGCCTTCCGGGACCAGCGCCACCGCAACCCCGATGGCGAACAGGAACGAGTCCCGCCACGGGATCCCCGCCAGGAGGGAGACGAGGAAGAACAGCGTCGCGATGCCGAGGGCAACCAGCGCCACCACCCGCACGATACGCCGCAGTTCCAGGGCCAGCGGCGTGGGTGGCGGGACAGCGCCGCTGGTGAGGGCAGCAATCCCGGCCAGCCGCGTCCCTGCTCCGGTGGCAGTGACGGTGGCTTCGGCGTCGCCGTTGACCAGGAAGGTGCCGCCCCAGGCGGCGTCGCCGGCGGCTTTGGGCACCGGGACGCTCTCCCCGGTCAGCATGGACTCGTCCACGGCGCAGGCTGTGGCCGTGTCCAGGACCACGTCGGCCGGTATCCGGTCCCCGGCCGTCAGCAGGATGGCGTCCCGGACCACCAGGTCGCCGGCATGGACTGTGGTGACCTGCCCGTCCCGCCTGACCCGGACGTCCGCCGGGAGCAGGCCGCGGAGCTTGGCGGCGGCATGTTGGGCGCGCTCCTGCTGGATGTGGGCGAAGACCCCGTTGACGATGACGACGACGATGATGGCCACGGCGAGCTGCGGCATGTCCGCGACGAACGCCAGGGCGGCCGCCACCCACAGCATCAGGGCGAAGAAGTGGGTCAGTTCACCCCACAGCTTGCGCCACTGCGGGACGGGCTTCCCCACAGGGAGGACGTTGGGTCCGGCCTGTTGCAGCAGTTCCGCCGCACGCTCGGTGGTCAGGCCTGCCGCGGCCATCACACAGTGTCCGGCTCCTGCCCCACCAGCACTACGGGGCAGGCCGAGCGCGCGGCGCAGGCTTTGCTGACCGACCCCATGGAAGTGCCAAGGAAGCCACCCTCACCGTGCCTGCCCACCACGAGCAGCTGCGCGCGTTTGCTCTCCTCCACCAGGACCTTTCCCGGCGCCCCGAACTTCACGGTGACGTCGACGGCGGCGGGGCGGCTTCCGGAGAAGGCCCGGCCCAGTGCGTCCTCCACTGCCTGCCGGGCGGTTTCCTCGAGCCGGGCCGTCAGCGGGTGTTCACCGCCTTCAAGGTGCGCCACCACCAGGTAATCGGGCATGCCGATGCAGGTGATGACCTCCAGCCGGGCATCGAGCCGCGCGGCGAGGGTGCCGGCGCAGCGCAGGGCTGCAGAGGAATACTCGGAGCCGTCCACCCCCACGATCACTGGCCTTGAAGCTGTGTCTGCGTTCATACCCTCTACCTTCGCCAGCGGCCCGGCACCCGGTAAGGGCCAAAGGTCATGCGCCCGCGGCGGGCCGGACGGCGGCTCCGCGCAGGGCCCTCAGGCCGTTGAGGATCGTGGCCAGGTCAACGAGTTCCTGCAGGAGGGCGCCGGTCACGGCGGGGATGTAGCCGGTCATGGCAACGGCCATCAGTCCGATGCTGAGGCCGATGCCGGTCCAGATGCTGACGAGGGCCACGGACATGGTGCGTTTCCCGATGGCGACGGCGAGCGCCACCTTGGACAGGTCGTCCAGCATCACCACAACGTCGGCGGATTCGCTGGCGGCCGTGGCCCCCTTGGCCCCCATGGCGACGCCGACGTCCGCCGCGGCCAGGACCGGCGCGTCGTTAACGCCGTCGCCCACCATGAGGACTGGCCGTTCGCGGACGGCGGCCACTGTCCGCACTTTGTCTTCGGGCAGGCAGTCCGCCTGGACCCGTGAGATGCCTGCCTCCCGGGCTATGTGCGCGGCCGTGCCGCCGGCGTCGCCGGTCAGCAGCATGGTGTGGCGGACGCCCAGCCTCTGCAGCTCCTCCAGCGTGGCCACGGCGTTGCCCCGCAGCGGGTCCCGCATGACCAGCGCGCCGGCGTAGACACCGTTGACCGCCACGTGGACGGCGAGCTGGCCGCTGTGCAGGGGGGGTTCGCGGAACCCTTCAGCGGCGCGGACCAGCCCCGCTTTGCCGACCACCACCCTGTGGCCCCCGCACACCGCTTCCACGCCGTGGGTTGCGTGTTCGGTGGCTTCGGTCACGGGCAGGAGGTCCAGGCGATGCGCGGCCGCGGCCTCGATGACGGAGGCGGCAAGGACGTGTGAGGAATACTGTTCCGCCGATGCTGCGAGCTGCAGGATGCGGGATGCCTCCAGGGCCCCGCCGGAGCTGTCCGCTTCCCGGTCCGGCAGCTCCACGCGTTCCAGCACCGGCCGGCCGGAGGTCAGCGTCCCGGTCTTGTCAAAAACCGCGGTCCGGGTTTTGGCCAGCTGCTCGAGGGTCCGGGTGTTCTTGATGATGATGCCGCGGTGGGCCGCCTGGCTGGTCCCGGCCAGGAAGGCCACAGGCGCGGCGATGAGGAGCGGGCAGGGTGTGGCGACCACCAGCACCTGGGCGAAGCGGACCGGGTCGGCTGAGAGGATCCAGGCGACGGCGGCCATGGCGACGGCGAGCGCGGTGAACGGCACGGCGTACCGGTCGGCGAGCCGCACCACGGGCGCGCGGCTGGATGACGCTTCCTCCACCAGGGCGATGATCCGGCTGTACTGTGAATCAGCGGCAGTGGCGGTTGCCCGCAGCCTGATGGCTGCCTCGCCGTTCACTGATCCGCTGAGGAGCACGTCCCCGCCGACCCGTTCCACCGGCAGGCTCTCACCGGTCAGGGACGATTCGTCCAGCGTGGCTGTTTCGGACAGCAGTTCACCGTCCACGGGCACCAGCTCGGAGGGGCGGACCACTAGGATGTCGCCGGGAACCACGTCGCCGATGGGGATCTCTTCCAGCTCCGGGCCGCCGGCTTCCAGATGGGCGAAGCGGGGGGCCCTGTCCAACAGGGATTTGAGTTCCCGGGCGGCGCGGCCCTGCGCGAACGTCTCCAGCGCTTCACCTCCCGCGAGCATCAGGATCACCACGAGGGCGGCGAGGTATTCGCCGACGGCCACCGTACTGGCGATGGCCATCAGGGCCAGGATGTCGATCCCCCAGCGGCCTTGCCGGAGGGTCCGGACCATTGCCGCAGCCCGGAGGAGCCCCACGGCGCCGGCGTAGGCGGAGGCACCCCAGCGTGCGGGTTGGTCAAGGCCGGCCGCGAGCAGCCCCAGGGTTGCCGCGAGCACCAGGACCGTCAGTGCCACCAGGGGATACTGGCGGAGCGCTGCGGCGAGCCGTCCAGGCCCGCCGTTCCCGTCCGCCGGCGGGCCGGAGGTTTCAGGTCCGGTGGAGGATCCGGCCGGTGCCGCCGGCTGGCGCTTAGGCAAGGCCCGCCCGCGTGGCGCCACCCACGTGGTTCCACCAGGTCAGCGGGGACGCGACGGGGAACCGCCTGCCGGTCACCGACCTGGGAATGATGCGGACAAAGTGGTCCTTGAGTCCGGCTTCCCAGGGGAACAACGTGAGTCCCGCTCCACGCATGAGGTCGGGTGAGGGGTCCAGTTCCACCGCATGCCCCTTGACCTCGACGCTCCAGGCCGTCAGCGGTTCGCCTCCGGTGCCGTCCGCTTCGAGCGCGACGGCGGCGTCCCCCGTGGCGGCGTGCAGCTTGGTTCCGTCTCCGGTCCGGAAAACCAGGGACCCGTTGTCCACCTTGTAGTTGACCGGGAAGATTTCCGGGTTTCCATCCACCACGACGGCCAGGTGGCCCACTGTCACGGTGCGGAGGAGGTCCCAGCAGTCATCGGCTCCCAGCTTTTCCATATCGTGCCCGGTTGAACTGTTGCTCATACAGCAGAACGTAGCGTTTCAGGCGCGGCAAGGACAGGGCATTTTGTCCCGGACCATGCTGCGGCGCCCCGGGAGCCTGCTACGGTCTTTGGGCCCTTCCAGCATCCGGCCCAGCGCCCTAGGCTCTGGGCATGACCAACAAGAACATGGTGCCGGAAGCCGAGGTACTGGACACCGATGAGTGCTGGCAACTGCTGGGGAACACCAGCGTTGGCCGGCTCGCCGTCGTCGTCGACGGCGTCCCGGATGTCTTTCCCGTGAGCTTCGCACCGGACGGGGGCGGGTTGTTGTTCCGCACAGCCTCCGGAACGAAACTCCAGGCCATTGAGGCCAACCCGCGGGTTGCCTTGGAGGCGGACAGCGTCAGCGCCGAGTTCGGGCTGGCCTGGAGCGTGGTGGTCAAGGGCAAGGCCGTCCTGGAGAACGGGGAGGGGCAGGCCCTGAACCAGACGCGCCGCGGCCTGTTCCCCTGGCAGGGAGTGGGGCAGGACCATCTTGTCCGCATCGTCCCGGACACTGTGACGGGCAGGAAGTTCACCGTCACGGCGTCCGGAACGTGGCGGACGCCCCTGGATGAGGCCACCAGGGCAGGCTTCGAATAACCGCTGTTGACCAGGGTCCGGTCCCGCCGGACGTCGGGCGCTTCTTTGCGGACTCCCCCGCGGGCCTTGACGTCTACCGGGCGGCCGAACGCATCGCATCGTCGTTCGGCCCCATGGAAGTGCGGGTCGGCAAGAGCCAGGTTTCCTTCCGGCGCCGCCGCGGTTTTGCCTACCTGTGGCGCCCGGGCGCCTACGTGAAGTCCACGGTTCCCGTGGTCCTGTCGGTGGCGTTGCCCGCCGAAGACCCATCCCCGCGATTCAAGCAGGTGGCCCATCCTTCCCCCGCCATCTGGATGCACCATCTGGAGATCACGGACAGCAGCCAGGTGGACGGCGAGGTGGCCGGATGGCTGCGGCGGGCCTGGGACCATGCCGGCTGACCCGGCCGGATAACCCGGCCGTGCCCAGGCGCGCGGGTTTGCCCGAGCCGTGGCAGGGAAGGGACCGATGGCCCTGTCCCACCCTGGCGACCTCCCCGAAGCTGGTGCCATGAACGATTCCACCACGCGGCCCGGCCGCGCACCGCAGCGGATCCACCTCACGGAGCAGCCGGTGGCTGTGGTCCGCGGGCGCGTGCCCATGGCCTCCCTGCCGGACTTTCTTGGCCGTGCCTTCGGCACAGTCATGGCGGCAGTCCGGCGGCAGGGTGCGGGACCGTCAGGCCCACCTTTCGCCCGGTACTTCGGGATGCCCGGGGAGTCGGTGGACGTTGAGGCCGGCTTTCCCGTCGAAGGATCCTTCACGGCAGCGGACGGCGTGCTCAGCGGTTCCCTGCCGGAATCCGACGGGGTGGAGGCCCTCCATGTGGGCCCCTATGACACCCTCGGGCAGACCTACGACGCGATCCGGCAGTTCATGGGCGCAGAAGGCCTGGTACCTGCCGGGAACATGTGGGAGTACTACCTCAGCGACCCGGACAAGGAACCGGACCCGGCGGCCTGGCAGACCCGTGTGGTCTGGCCGGTCAACGCGGACCCTTCCCGGTAGGGGCGGCCGGGCCGTCGCCGCCGGCAGGCCGCAGGGGGCTGTCCCCGTGGGTCTCCGCCCCGCGCAGCAACATCCGCAGTTCCTCCAGGAGCTCCAACTGCCGGGTGTTGACCGCCATCAGCCGCTCTATCTCAGCCTTCGACTCGACGTCCGTTTCATAGTCGTGGCGTGCCATGGCCGCGGCGATCGCGTCCTGGCGTTTGGCCGCGATCAGGAGGATGGCGCCCTGCAGGCCGGCCAGCATGGACAGGAACAGGTTCAACAGGATGTACGGATAGGGATCCCACGCCGCGACGGCAAGCACGTAGGTGTTGACGGCGGCCCAGGCCGCCATGAACAGGATGAAGATTCCCACGAACGTCCAGCTGCCCATGCCGTTGCGCAGGACGTCGGCCGCCCGCTCTCCACGGCTCAGCCCTTCCTTGTGCCGCACATGCCAGGTTGTCTTGTGCTCGCTCATGAGGCAAGGGTAGTGCCCGGCACGGATGTGCAAACCGGTCAGAAACCCGATGAACTGCCGGAGCCGGAAAAGCTGCCGCCGCTGCTTCCATATCCCGTGGTGCTTCCGTCGCCTCCCCGGGCGGAGCTGACGCTGCTGACACCGGCGTTGAGGCCGGAGTTGAACGTGGCCACGGTGAAGAAATGGTATGACGGGTACACCGTCCCGAGGATGCTTGGCTCGTAGGTGCGCCCGCGTCCGCCCAGCCCGTCCTGGGCAGCTTCCATGTCCTTGCGCATCAGCGCGGCTTCACGGTCGTTCTTCGCATAGCCGGCAATGACCGTTTCGGCATGGTTTTCCAGGAGCACTGCCAGGCGGCCACGGGCATCATTCAAACGGTCCAGGGCCGTCTCCGGCGTGGTCCGGCCCACGGCGAGTTCCGCCGTCCACCGTTCGATGTCGCGCAGGCTGTGGTCGCGGAAGGACCGCAGCGCGGCCGCAGTGGCCGAGTCCCCTTGGCCGTGGCGTTTTGCGAGGAGCTGTTCAAGGCCGGAAAGATCGCTGCGGAACGGTGCCAGTTGCCGGTCCCAGGCAGCCTGCCAGCTGTCCGAGCGGTTCAGCAGGGCATTGGTGTCGGCAATGACATCATCCAGGGCATCGAGTTCAGCGGCGGCGTCGGCGTAGTCTTTGGCCAGCTTCAGGTTCCGGCGGCGGCCCAGGTCCCGGCCGCTCAGGGCGTGCACCTGTCCGGCCAGTCCGGAGGTGTTGGTGTACCGGTTCTGGAACGTCCGGTGCTTTTCCAGCACCCGGGCGCCGTACCGGGAGGACTCCGGGATGGTGCGCGCATTGAGTTCCGTGACGTCCAGGTCCATGCTGACGCTCGCGTAGCTGCGGTCACCGCGGCCGATTTCCTTCCGGCTGGCGGACCTCGTCACACCCCGCACCACCAGCCAGGCGCCGGCACCCAGCACGGCGAGCCCGCCGGATACCCAGGCCGCCACCAGGAACCCGGCAGACTGGTACCAGGGCTGGTTCATCAGGGCCGCGGCCCGGCGGACACCAACGATGGTCCCGTCCGTCCACTGCGCGTCCCGCAGCAGATCCTTGGCGGCGTCCTGGATGTCCGTTCGCTGTTCCAGCGTCACTTTGCGGTCCTCGCCCATGTAGGTACCCACGTGGCGGCCCACCGGGTCGAGGGCGAAGATGAAGAGCCCGTCGGCCCATTTCTGCCCGTCGGCGCTGATCCAGTCGGGGTGCACCGACCGGGCGAATCGAAGCACTTCCTCGTTGAGGTTGTCCTCCGACCGCCCGTTGTAGGTGTAGATCGCCACCCTGGTGGGCTCATGGAAGTCGATTGCCTCAACCGCCGGGACCAGGGTGCTCCGGTCAAGCACGCCGGCGGTGTCCTCCACCACCACCGCGGACGGGGGGACTGCCAGGGCTGCGCCTGCGCCGCCGAGGACCACTGCAACGGGCACCAGAAGGAGGCTGCCCAGCAGGAGCAGCCTGCGTACCGCGGCGGCGGGCCGCCGGCCTACTGGCATGTTCCCTCCAGCACGGTTCCAGCCTCTCACGCTGCCGGTGCCCTGCGGGAAGGGCCTTTGGGCCTGCGGAGCCGCGCGCAGGGACCTAAGACCCTTATCCGTTCTTCGCAGCTGCGGGCATGCTTAAGGCCCATCAAACGTCCTGCGCCGCATGCGATGGAGGGTGCGGCGCAGGCCGGCACGGACCCGCCGGCCACCGGCACATGCCTGAGTTACAGGATCCGGCGTTTGGAGGACATTATGGGTGCCGTCAGTTCATCGGTGCGGAAGCACCCCTTGTGGTGGTACTTCCCCCTGACTTTCGTGCTGTCCTGGGGAGCCATTGTCCTGGCGGTGTGGATCTCCACGGGAGGCCTGTCCCCTACCCCGGACCAGTTCCGCCGCACCGTTCCGGTCACCGTGCCTGCCATGCTGCTGGGCCCGGCGGTGGCAGGCATGGCCCTGACGGGGATGGCGTGGGGAACAGCCGGTTACCGCAGCCTGTGGTCCCGGCTGCTGGCGTGGCGGGTCGGGCTGCGCTGGTACCTCTTTGCCCTGCTGGTCGCGCCCGTGACGATGGCCGTCGTCGTCCTCGTGTTGCGGCTGTCGTCGCCGGACTACAGCCCTGGCCTGTCAGCTGCCGCTGACAAAGCGGCCACCGTTGCCCTCGCTGCGGTCCTGGGAGCCGTGACCGGGCTCTTCGAGGAAATCGGCTGGACCGGGTTCGCCACGCCGGCGGCGCGGCGGCGCTTCAGCGTGCTGAGGACAGGAATCCTGGTGGGCGTGCTGTGGGGGGCCTGGCACTTCTTCGTCAGCCTGTGGGGCGGTGGCGGCACCAACGGAGGAATCTCCGCCGGGACATTAATGTCGCTGTGGGTCCTGGGCGTTTTCGCGGGGCAACTGACCGCTTTCCGGGTACTGATGGCCTGGCTGTATGAGCGGACCGGAAGCCTGCTGCTGGCGGCCCTGATGCACGCGAGCCTGACGGCCTTCCAATTCATCCTCAACCCGACGGCGCCGGGTGTCCCGCAGCAGGTCTATCCGTGGGGTTACGCCGCCGCGGCCTGGCTGGTGGTCGGGGCCGTGGCGCTCGCAGGCAGCGCCGGCCTGACCCGCCGGAGCGTCTGGCACCAGTCCCGCGGGGTCGGCAACCGCTATGCAACACCCACCCATCCCTGAACAGGAGAAGCATGAAAGCGCTCGTTTACGGCGGCCCCGGCAGGAAATCCTGGACGGACGTGCCGGACCCGGCCATCCGCAACCCCGGGGATGCAATCGTCCGGGTGGACACCACCACCATCTGCGGAACGGATCTGCACATCCTGAAGGGAGACGTCCCTGCCGTCCAGGAAGGAAGGGTGCTGGGCCATGAGGGAGTCGGCACCATCACGGACGTGGGTGCCTCCGTGACCACGCTTAAACCCGGAGACCGGGTCATCATTTCCTGCATCAAGTCCTGCGGGCACTGCGCCAACTGCAGGACCGGGCTGTACTCCCATTGCCTTGGCGATGAGGGGGCGTCCGGGATCGGCTGGGTGTTCGGCCATCTCATCGACGGCACGCAGGCGGAGTACGTCCGGGTTCCGTACGCGGAGAACTCGCTGCACCTGCTCCCGGACGGTGTCAGTGACGAGCAGGCCGTCATGCTGTCCGATATCTTTCCCACGGGGTTCGAAATCGGCGTCCAGTACGGCCGGGTCAAGCCCGGGGACACGGTGGCGGTGGTCGGCGCCGGCCCCGTGGGCCTGGCTGCCATGGCCACTGCCGGACTGTACGGCGCAGCCCGGATCATCGCCGTCGACCTCGACGGGAACCGGCTGGAGCAATCCCGTGGCTTCGGGGCCACCGGGACGGTGCTCTCCTCCGATCCTGGCTGGAAGGACCAGGTACTGGCGCAGACCGATGGCCAGGGAGTGGACGTAGCCATCGAGGCCGTAGGCATCCCGGCCACCTTCGCCATGTGCACGGATATCGTCCGGCCGGGCGGCAACGTGGCCAACGTTGGCGTACACGGCAAGCCCGTGGAGCTGCCACTGGAGCGGCTGTGGATCCGGAACATCAACATCAGCATGGGGCTGGTGAACGCCAACACCACGCCCATGCTGCTGAGGCTGGTGGCGCAGAAGAAGCTGCCCGCGGAAAAGTTCGCCACCCACCATTTCAGCTTCGGTGAGTTCCTGGACGCGTACGACACCTTCGGCCGGGCGGCGGAGACCCATGCGCTGAAGGTGGTCATCACGGGATAAGCGGCGGTCGCCGCCCACCGGCCCTCGCCGTCGGCGGATCCCGGGGGGCATAGTGATGCCATGGCTCCTTCGGATCCGGGCGGCCTCCACTGGCGGCGTGTCCTGGCCACGCTGGGCAACAGCCATGCCAGGACGGCATACGCGCAGATCCTCCTGGGTGCCGGCCTGCCGGAGCTGCTGCCCGGGGTCAAGGAGCAGCAACGCTCCAGGGCGCTCGCGGCCCTGCTGGCGTCAGGCCTGGTGGAGCAGCGGACCCCGGGCGGGCTGGTGGCGTCGGAAACCGTCTTCAGGGAATTGCTGGCCCAACAACCCAGGCAACCGCAGACCGGGCCGGACCGCTTCCTGCGCCTCGGACGGATTGTCAATTATCCGGCAAACAGGGCCGAACGGCGCCGGCTCCTGGAACGGATCGCCGGGGAGATTGCGGCGCCCGGCGAACAGCTCACAGAGCAGCAGGTCAACGAACGGCTCCTGGACTATGCCGACGACGTCGTGCTGCTGCGGCGCTACCTGGTGGACTTTGGACTGCTGCAGCGCACGCGGTCGGGATCGTCGTACTGCCTGCCGCCGGATTAGGGGGCCGCAGCCCCTACCGGATCCCGGCGGCCCGCAGGGTGCGTGCCAGTTCGGCGGCCGCCGACTGGAGGGCGGCCACCGTCTCCGCGAGGGTTTCTTCGGTGGCCAGTTCAACCGGCATGGAGCAGCTCATCGCATCGGTTCCCGGGATCCTGTACGGAACCACCACGCTGACGCAGCAGAGCCCCACCGTATTCTGCTCCCATTCCACGGCGTATCCGGTCCTGCGGAATTCAGCGAGTTCGGCCTGCAGCGCGTCGAAGTCCGCCACGGTATTGGGGGTCAGTTGGGCGTAGGGGCCCGGTCCCAGGCGCTGGCGCACCTCGTTGTCCGTGTACTCGGACAGGATGGCCTTGCCCAGTGCCGTCACCTGCGCCGGCAGCTTCCGCCCCACCCGGGATGAGAGGCGCCTGCGGTCCACGGCCTGGCGTGTGGCGAGGTAGATGACGTCGGACCGGTCCAGCCGGGCGAAATGCGTGGTGAAGGTGGTGGCGTTGCGGACTTTTTCCAGTATTCCGGATACATGCTCCATGACGGGGTCCCGGTCCAGGTAGGCGGTGCCGCACAGCAGGGCATGCGTGCCGATCCGGTAGGCACCCTCCGGGGTCTGTTCCACCCAGTTCAGTTCGAGCAGCGTCAGCAACAGCCAGTGCAGGCTTGAGCGCGGATACCCGGTGAGCTTGAAGATCTCCGCCGCAGTCAGGGGCTGCGGCGCACCGGCCACGAGCTCCAGGATGGCGATGGTCCGCTCGGCGGACTTGACCAGCTTCACCTCACCGCCGGCCGCTTCCGCGCGGGAATCGGCCTGCACCTCTGTCGATGCCATTACTGCTCCCCCTGTCGCCACTGCCCCACCCCGCTGCATGTCACTTCCCGGCCAGGCGCGGATAGTTGTCGATTCCCACCTTATGGCCTGGCGCTGTCCAGGCACCGCCCAGGAGGGCAGAGTGCCCGTCCCCCAGGCTACTGTCCACTCCCGCCGCATACTCTTCCGCATCGTCCTGCGGCTCGAACCCGATGGACCGCCCCGCCTCCAGGTTGGCCCACCCGCGCGTGTTTGCCGAGACAGCCCACACCACGTGGTGCCCGGGAGCCCCGGCGTCGCTGAGGGTTGCCTGGACCAGGCGGAACGAGTCGGCCGGGGACAACCATGAGCCCAGGGTCCTGGCGTTGCCCGGCCGTTCGCCGCCGGTTCCTATCCGGGCGCTGACGACTTTCATGCCGAATTTGTCCGCGTAGAGGCTTCCCAGCGCTTCCATTGCCGCCTTGCTCACTCCGTAATAGGTGTCCGGGCGGGGCGGCAGCACACCGGCGGACCCGGCGGCGGCGGTCGGGTGGAAGCCCACGGCATGCGTCGAACTGGCCAGCAGGACGCGTTCGACGCCGTTGCGCCGGGCTGCCTCCAGCGTCACCTGGGTGCCGGTGATGTTGGTGGACACCAGTTCCTCCCAAGGCTTTTCCCGGTGAAGTCCGCCCAGGTGGATCACCGCATCCACCCCGGCAAGCGCCCGGTCCATGAACGCGCTGTCCGTGACGGAGCCGAGGTGCACGGACTCCCGGCAGCCCGGATCGTCCGGGGCCACCAGGTCCAACAGCCGGACGGTATGGCCCGCCTCCGCCAGGAAGGGCCGCAGCAGCGAGGCCATCATGCCGGCGGCTCCGGTGAGGGCAACAGTGGCGGGTGGGGGCGCTGCGGACAAGTTTCCTCCTGTTGTTGACAGCCTGTGATGGCGATCATACTCTCATGAAGTACGTTTCACATAGTAACAGTGTTTTACATATGTAAAAGGAGAATCAGAGTGGATTCGAAGATCAAGCTGCGTTCCCGCACCGCCGCCGCCCTGACCCTGGCTGCCGGTGCCCTGTTGACCGGCTGTGCCGGAGGTTCGCAGGCTCCGGCAGCCAAGGATGACGGGCAGCCCATCGAAGTGTGGGCACGCGCCGGCACGGACGCCGCCACCACGTACGCGGCCATGTTCAAGGAGTTCACTGCGGCGACCGGTGTACAGGTCAACTTCCAGGGTGTCCCCGACCTGGACCAGCAGCTGCAGACCCGGGCGGCCTCCAAGAAGCTGCCGGACATTGTCATCAATGACTCGGCGGCCCTGGGCAACTACACCTCGCAGGGCTACCTCCAGACAATCGACAAGTCAGCCGTGGCAGGCGGCGGCACCATTGCGGAGTCGCTGTGGAAGGAAACCCAGGGGCTGGACGGCGCAACCTACGGCGTACCCTTCTCCCGCCAGACCATGGTGACCATGATCCGCAAGGACTGGCGCGAAAAGCTTGGCCTGCCCGTGCCCACCACGCAGGAGGAACTGGCAAAGCTCGCCACCGCGTTCGCCACCCAGGACCCGGACGGCAACGGCCAGGCAGACACCTACGGCATGGCCGTCCCCGGCTCCACGGAACGCGGCTACCTCGGTTGGTGGGCTTCTTCCTACCTGTGGCAGGACGGCGGCGCCTACCTCAAGGACGAGGGCGACGGAAAATACTCCGCGTCCGCATCCGGGGCGCAGCAGGGCGTCACCTGGATCAAGCAGCAGTTCTGCACTCCCGGCAACACCCAGCCGGGCGCACTGACGGCCGCCACCAGCGTCGCCTCACCCTTCTTCCAGACCGGAAAGACCGGCATCATCCTGACCGGCCCCTACAACTTCTCCTCGTTCGACGCCTCCCTGGGCAAGGACAAGTACGAAGTCATCAAAACCCCCAAGGGCACCGAGGACAACACCGTCCTGGCGGAGGGCGAGAACATCTACGTCACGGCCACCAACGGCAAGCAGGACCAGACCCGGCAGGTCATCGACTTTCTGGTCTCCGCCGAAGGGCAGAAAGCAGGCATGACCGCGGGCAAGCAGCCGGTGGTGCGGGTACCCGTCAACTCCGACGTGGACGCGGCCGCCGTCTACAACGATCCCCGCTGGGCCGTGGTCCAGGACGCGCTCAAGAACTCCTCCAGGTCGTTCCCCTCCGCCATCAACTTCGTCCCCATCAAACAGGCTGCCGCCGAAGCGCTGAACAAAATCGTCTCGGACTGCGGAGCTGACAACGTCGCCTCCGGACTCAAGGACCTCGACGCCGCCATCGACAACGAACTGGCCGGCCAGAACGCAAAGTCATGACCTCGACGCCAACAAAACCCACGCAACCGGTGAGCGCCCAGGCGCCGCCCCGCCCCCATGGCCCCGTCCCCCGGCGCAGGGTGCGCGGCAACCGCAGCCAACTCCTGGCCATCTGGCTGTTCCTGGTCCCGGCGGCCCTCCTGGGGCTGTACTTCAAGTCCATTCCCATGGCCGAGGGAATCCGGCTGAGCTTCTTCAAGGTGCAGCCGTTCCTGGGCGATGTCTTCGTAGGCGTGGACAACTACCTGGCCGTCCTCACCGACGCCCGGTTCATGGAAGCGCTGGGCCACACCGTGATCCTCGGCGCCACCCAGACGCTCGGCGCCCTGGTGGTGGGCTTCCTGCTGGCCCTGCTCCTCGAAGGACAGGCGCGGTCACTGTGGATCCTGCGGACCACCATCTTCCTTCCCGTCGTCACGGCCCTCGCCGTCGTCGGCGAGATCTGGCGGATCCTCTACTTCCCCACCGCGGACGGGCCGCTGAACAGCATCCTCGGGTGGCTTGGCCTGGGCCCGCTGCAGTTCCTTAACGGAACGGACACCGCGCTCTGGTCCATCGCGGTCGTAGGAATCTGGTCCGGAGCACCGTACAACATGGTGATCATCCTCGCCGGCCTCACCGGCGTGGACCGGTCCCTGTACGAATCGGCCGGTGTGGACGGTGCCACCATCTGGCAAAGGCTGCGCTACATCACGCTCCCGGCCCTGCGGCCGTCGCTGGTGATCGTCCTGACGCTCGCCGCCATCCGCAGCCTGCGCAGCTTCACCGAGGTCTACGTCCTGACCGGCGGCGGCCCCGCAGGATCAACCGAAGTCTGGATGACCCGCATGTACTCCCTGGGTTTCCAGCGCAACGACATAGGCGTAGCCTCCGCGGCCGCCGTCCTCCTCCTGGTGGTCACGTTGCTGCTGACAGTCGGCACCCAGGTCCTGGCCAAGAGGAAGGCAGCACGATGAGCCCCACCCGCACCCGCCCCTATCCTCCCAGCGGCTCTGCAGGCGCCCGCTTCGACACTGCCCTGGGCTGGTCACCCCGGCTCGGGCCCAACATGGTCCTTCGGGCCGTGCTCTGCGTGCTCGTGTTCTGCATCTTCGCGCTGCCGTTCGCGGCCATCATCTCCGGTGCATTCGACAGGAACTCCAGCCCCACGGACATCTCCCTGCTCCCCAAGACCTTCACGCTGCAGAACTTCGAGGCCGCCGCGCAGCAGGGCCTCTGGGGGTATCTGCTGAACTCCCTGGTGGTGGCCGGCGGCGGCCTGCTGCTGCAGATGACGGTCTCGGTGTTCGCCGCCTACAGCCTGAGCCGCCGGAAGTTCCGCGGCCAGGCACTGGTCCTCCTGCTGGTGCTGATGACCATGATGCTCCCGGAAGAGATCATCGGCATCCCGCTTTCACTGGTCCTCGGCGACCTTCCCCTGCTGGGCATCAGCCTGCGCGGCACCGTCCTCGCCGTGATCCTGCCGGTAGGCATCTGGGGCTTCTCCATCTTCATCATGAGTGAGTTCATGAAGGAGATCCCCGCCGAAATCGAAGAAGCGGCCCGGCTCGACGGGGTAGGCGAGTTCAGGATGCTGTTCACCATCATCCTTCCCCTCTGCAAACCGGCGCTCGGCGTGATCGGGATCTTTGGCTTCATGATGGTCTGGGACCAATACCTCCTCCCCCTCATCGCCGCCAACGACCCCGGCGACTACACCCTGACCGTGGCGCTCTCCGTCCTGCGGAACGACACCACCGTAGGACCGGGCGTGCTGCTCGCCGGCGCCCTCATGGCCATGGTTCCCAGCCTCCTGGTCTATCTGTTCCTGCAGCGGTCCATGATCCGCGGCATCACGTCGGGCGCCACCAAAGGCTAGGCGTCAGCCCCCACCTGCACACTCCACGAAAGAAGCACCATGAAGACCGGCACCACTCCCGCACCTGCCCCGCTGCACACCAGTGCGGACCTCACCATCACCGACATCACCATCACACCCATCGCCTTCTCCGATCCGCCCCTGCTCAACGCGGTGGGAGTCCACGAACCCCTGGTGCACAGGGTGGTCATCGAGGTGCGCACCGCCAACGGACTCCTTGGCCTGGGGGAATGCTCCGGGGGCCGCAGCCGGCTCGAAAACCTTGCCCTGGGGGCGAACGCCATCAAGGGCGTCAGCGTCTTCGACACCACCCGCATGGAGCAGCTCATCAACCATGCCCTGGACCCCGGCCTCTCGGCGTTCGAACGGGCGGCGGTGTTCTCCGCCTTCGAGGTGGCGTGCCTGGACATCCAGGGGCATGCCACCGGGCGGACGGTCAGCGAACTGCTGGGCGGCACCGTCCGGGACGCCGTACCGTTCAGCGCCTACCTTTTCTACAAGTGGGCCGAACACCCTGCGCTGGATGGCAGGCCGGCCATTGCCGACGAGTGGGGCGAAGCGTTGGATCCGGCGGGCATTGTGCGGCAGGCGCGGAAGATGATCTCCGACTACGGGTTCAAGTCGATCAAGCTCAAGGGCGGGGTGTTTCCGCCGGCGGAAGAGATTGAGGCCATCCGGGCGCTGCGGGAAGCGTTTCCCGCCCTGCCGCTGCGGCTGGACCCCAATACGGCCTGGACAGTGGAGACGTCGCAGTGGGTGGCCGGGAAAACGGACGGCCTGCTTGAGTACCTGGAGGACCCCACGCCCGGGCTGGAAGGGATGGGGGCCGTGGCTTCCACCGCCCCCATGCCGCTGGCCACGAACATGTGCGTGGTGGCGTTCGAACACATCCGGCAAAGCATCGAACTCGGCTCCGTCCAGGTCATCCTGGGCGACCACCATTACTGGGGCGGCCTGCGCCACACCCGCGAACTGGGAACCATCTGCGAAACCTTCGGCCTGGGATTGTCCATGCATTCAAACTCGCACCTGGGCATCAGCCTGGCCGCCATGGTCCATGTAGCGGCGGCCACCCCGGCCCTGACCTACGCCTGCGACACCCACTACCCATGGAACGGGCACAACGACGTGGTCAAACCCGGGGCCCTGCGCTTCGTTGACGGCAGCGTCCGGGTTCCCACCGGCACCGGACTCGGCGTGGAACTGGACCGGGAAAAACTTGCCGAACTGCACCAGCAGTACCTCGACGCCCGGATGACGGCACGGGATGACACCGGCTACATGCAACGCTTCGATCCGGACTACTCGGCGGACCTCCCCCGGTGGTAGACACCGCCACCTGCCAGGTCACCGGCTACCTCTACCCCTGGGACATCCTGGGCGATCCCGGGGCCGCCGGGCGGATCAGGGCCACGGGGGTGGACCGGGTGGCGCTGGCCGCCGCCTACCATTCCGTCAGGGCCGCAACGCCCCGGCATCCTGCCCGCAGGATTGTCGATGCGCACTCCGCGGCGCTCTACGTGCCGCCCGGCACGGCGTTCGACGGCCAGCCGCTGGCGCCGGCCGGCGCGGAACCCTGGACCGGCACGGACAATGCCTTTGCCGCAGCAGCATCGGAACTCCGGAATGCGGGAATCCCGGTGGACGCCTGGACCGTCCTGACCCACTCGAGCGCCGCAGGGGGGAGCAACCGGGACCTTTGCGTCCTTAACGCCTTCGGTGAGGTCTACAGCTACGCCCTGTGCCCGTCGCAGCCCGCTGTCAGGACCTATGCGGCCACGGTGGTGGCCAGGATTCTGCAGGTGGGCCGGCCGGACGGGCTGGTCCTGGAGGCCGCGGGTCCTTTGGGCTTCAGCCACCAGAACCGGCACGAGAAGACCGAGGGAGCGGAGTATTCGCCGTGGGTGCAGGCCCTGCTGTCCCTGTGCTTCTGTGCTGCCTGCACCGCCGGGTACCGGGAACGGGGATTGCCGGCGGAGGAGTACCGCCAGCGGGTCCGTGAGCTGGTCCTGGCCGCACAGGATCCGGATGCTGCTCCCGGAGACGCTGCCGGGGCCCACGGGCTGCTGCCCCTGCTGGAAGCCCGATGGGATGCCGCGGCCGCCCTGCTGGACCGGTGCGTGCAGGCCGCCGCGGACAGTGGAGCGGAGGTCCGGTTGTCACTTCATGCGACGCCGGACCCGTGGTCCACCGGCCCCTTCCTCCCCCTGGATGCGCTGCGCAGGAGCCTGCTGTGGCCCGCGCGCGGCGACGCTGCCGCCGTCGTGCCCTGCTGGGGCGGATCCGCGCAGAGCGGTGACCTGGTGCGGGACATGGCGGGTACGGGGACGCGTACCGGCGCATACGTGCTGGCCCTGCCGCCAAAGACGCACGACGCCGGCGGACTGGCTGCGGAGTGGCGGCACCTGGTGGACGCGGGAGCCTCGGAGCTGCACGTCTACCACCTTGGCCTCGCCTCGACCCGAAGGCTTGAGGCCGTGCGGGAGGCCGTGCGCATGGTCCGGGGCCGGGCCTGACCGGCGCGGACCGGGCGTGATCCGGCGGTCACGCCCAACCAGCGGCGGTTCGGTAGGTTGGTCTCGTGGAACCGGCCAGTCAGGAAATGGAAAGCATGGGAGTTGGCATGAAGGCAGTCGTGTACGAAGAGACCGGCGGGTCGGATGTACTGCAGGTCCGGGACAAGCAGCCGGCCGAACCCGGGCCCGGTGAGGTCCGCGTCAGGCTGGCCGTCTCAGGCGTGAACCCCACCGACTGGAAGTCCCGTGCGGGCAGCGGGCAGGGCAGCACCCGGCTGAAGGCACCGAAAGTACCCAACCAGGACGGCGCCGGCGTGGTCGACGCCGTGGGCCCCGGCGTCCTCGATCTCCACATCGGGGACCGCGTCTGGTTGTGGGACGTGGCCTGGGGCAGCGATGAGGGAACGGCGCAGGAATACGCCGTCCTCCCAGCGGCCAAGGCCGTCCCGCTGCCGGACAGCGAGACGTTCGAGACCGGCGCTTCGCTGGGCATTCCCGCCCTCACCGCGCACCGGGCCCTGACCGCGAACGAGAACGGACCCGCCAGGCTCTCCCCCGGGTCGTTGTCCGGTCACGCCGTGCTGGTCACCGGCGGCGCAGGGGCAGTCGGGCATGCGGCGATCCAGCTTGCCCGCTGGGCAGGAGCGACGGTCGTCACCACTGTCAGCGACGAGCGGAAAGCCGGGCTGGCCCGCCGGGCCGGGGCACACCACGTCATCAACTACCGCACCCAAGATGTTGTGGAGGCTGTGCGTGAGGCGGTCCCGGAGGGAGTGGATTCGGTCGTGGACGTCAACGCCCCTGCGAACCTGGGCTCCGATGTGGAGGTCCTGAAGCCGGGCGGAACCATCGCCATCTACGCCGCCAACCCGGGCGAATCTGTCACCGTTCCCATCCGGGAGAGCATGGCCGGGAACATCCGGTACCAGTTCATCCTCACCTACACCGTCACGGAAGGGCAGAAGCGGGACGCGGTGGCGGCCGTGTCCGAGGCCCTCGCCGCAGGCGCGCTGCGGGTCGGCGACGAGCACGGGCTGCCGTTGACGCGCTTCGGACTGGAGGAAACCGCGGCGGCGCATGACGCCGTCGAACATGGCACCGTTGGCAAGGTCCTCATCGACGTGGCAGCCCTGTCCTGACGCGCAGAGTGGACAATCTCACATTCACGGCCACGCCGGACGCACGGAAGTTCCGCCGGGGAGGTCGCGGCTAGCGTAGTCGGGTGCGAATCCATGACGTGTCCAGCCCCCGGTCCACGGCCCGCGTCCGCGTGGGATTCTGCTTCATGGTGGCGCTGCTCCTGGTGGTGGGCTGCCGCGTCGTCGTGATCCAGGGCTTCGACCCCGAAAGCTACGCGTCGAAGGCTGCCGACCGGAGGACCCAGGTGTCCGCCCTTGCCTCCGAGCGCGGTGCCATCGTGGACAGGAACGGGACCGTCCTGGCGCAAAGCACCGTCCGGTACGACATCGTGGGCACGCCGAAGGTGAACAGCACCACCGAAACCTTCCGGCGGGTGGACGGTTCCGGGTCAGTCAGGACCGTCACCCGGGACCAGGGACTGCAGGACCTGGCCGGCCTGCTGGACCTGCCCGAGTCGGACGTCCGCGGGCTCCTGACCGGCGACGGCCTCTTCACCTACCTGGCCAAGGCTGTGGACCCGGGCCTGGAACGGGCCGTCATGGAGCTCGGCATCCCCGGCGTCGAGTCGAGGCCCGTGAAGAAGCGCGCCTACCCCCAGGGGCCGGTGGCGGGCAGCATCGTCGGTTTCACCAATGACGAGGGCGGCGCGGCCGGGCTCGAGCTGACCCTGGATGACCGGCTGAAGGGCCGTGACGGGGAGCGGACGTACCAGACCGGTGCCGACGGAATTATCATCCCCACGGCGCCGCTGGAGGTGGTCCCGGCCACCAATGGCCAGTCGGTCAAGCTCACTATCGACACGGACCTGCAGTACGCGGCGCAGCAGGCGCTCGAAACTCAGGCCGGCAAGCTCAGCGCAGACTGGGCCAACGTGATCGTGGTCGAGGCCAAAACCGGAAAAATCCGGGCAATGGCGGAGACCAACTCCGTGGACCCGAACGACCCCGGGGCCACCGCACCGGAGGACCGAGGGGCGCGGTCCGTGCAGGCCGCCATCGAGCCCGGGTCAACGGAGAAGGCGATCACCGCCGCGGCCGCCATCGAGGAAGGGATCGTCAGCCCGGACTCACAACTGGTGATCCCGCCCGGCTACACGGTGAACGGCCAGTACTTCAAGGACTCCTTCGACCACGGGACTGAGAAGCGCACCTTTGCCGGCGTCATCGGGTCCTCCATGAACACCGGCACCGTGATGGTGGGCCAGGACCTGAGCCGGCAGCAGCGCTACGACTACCTCCGCAGGTTCGGAATCGGCAGCCGGACCGGGGTTCCCCTGCCCGGTGAGTCCTCGGGGCTGCTGGCGGCCCCGGACCAGTGGGACGGCCGGCAGGAGTTCGCCGTGCTCTTCGGCCAGGGCGTGGCGCAGACCCCGCTGCAGACCACCATGGCGTTCCAGGCAATCGCCAATGGCGGCGTGCTCCTCAAGCCCCGCCTCATCGAAGCGTACGTTGACCCGGACGGCACGGAGCATCCGGTGGAGCAGGAACCGGGGACCCGGGCCGTCAGCGAGGACACCGCACGGCAGACACGCGACATCCTTGAAAGCGTTGTCACCGCCGGCGGGGCCAAGGACATCAAGGTCCCCGGGTACCGGGTGGGCGGCAAGACCGGCACCGCGGAGGCGATCGCCGAGTCGGGCCGGGGCCTGGACGGCTACACGGCGTCCTTCGTGGGAATGGCCCCGATGGATGATCCGCAATACGTGGTGATGGTCAATGTCCAGCGCCCGGCGGGCAACATCTACGGCATCTCCACCGCACCGGTGTTCAACAACATCATGGCCAGGGTGCTCAGCACGTTCGGCGTGGCCCCTTCCAGGACGGCGTCCGTCAGCCTGGCGCAGAAGTTCTGACGCGGCCTCAGGCGCCGGACGCCGGGCGCTGCGCCCGGGACACGGCAAACGCCCATCCACCCGCCACGCCAATGGCAGCGAGGACAACGGTGAACCCGATGGCCGGCGCATCCTGCCACCGCAGGGCCTCGCCGTAGCGCAGGAGCGCGATGGCCTGCAGGACCACGAAGGCCAGGGATGTCAGCGCCACGGGACGCACTGACCGCAGGTCCCGGCTGGACTGGCCCTGCGCCGCCGCCCACCCCAGTCCCACCAGCCAGGCACCTACGGCCCTGCCCGTGAGCTCGGTCAACGGCCAGGGCCACCAGGCGGCGGCAGGGACGGGTGCTGCCAGCAGCGCAGCCCCATAGAGCAGCAGGATCCCGGCGATCCCGCCCAGCAGCATCCTCAGGGCGGGCGGCAGCACGGGCGGCCCGGACGCTGCCCGCCCCGCCACCTGCACCCCCCGGAGCTGCCTCCGGGTGATGATGAGCATGGCCACGGGCACCGCGGCGTAGATGGCCAGCCACGCCCAGGTGGCTGCCTGGGCAAGGAACCCTGCAGCCGGTGACAGGTGGAAGCGGTCCAGGTGGACCAGCGTCACGGCCAGGGTCAGCGTGGTGAAGACGAAGACCGGCCACACCGCCAGCCGCGCTGACTCCCAGCCGGCCGAGCGGGCGCCGATGATCTCCAGGCCCGCACTGGACCAGTAGGCGGCGCCGAGGAAGACCGCGGTCATGGGTGGATTGACGGTCCAGGCGAACCATTCCGCCGTCCGGAGCGGGAATACAAACAGGACCAGGCCGGCCAGGAACACCAGGAAGGCAGCGATGTAGAGCAGCCAGCGCATGGGCCTGATCAGGGGGACCGGTCCGGGACGCGCAGGCATTAGGAGCCGGTTCCCGGGGAGGCACCTTCCTGAGAAATGGAGGGTGCAGCGGTCTTCCCGGCCAGGTAGCTGTGCAGCATGGAAACCACGGTGGCCCCGTCCCCCACCGCGGTTGCCACCCGCTTGATGGACCCTGACCTCACGTCGCCAATGGCAAAGACACCGGGCAGGCTGGTCTCCAGCGCCAGCGGCGGCCCGTCGCTGCGGGCGGCTTCATCCCCACCCGGGTCCCAGGCCGCGCCGGTGCGCAGGAACCCCGCCTTGTCCCGCTGCACCGTGTCAGGAAGCCACGACGTCCGGGGCGAGGACCCAATCAGCACAAACAGTCCGGCGGCTTCGATTTCTTCGCCTGCGGAGCCGCTGGGTTCCCCGGAGCCTGCCACCTTGAGGGCGGCAAGGAACCCGTCCTGGTCACGGGCCCCGACGATGGTGGTGCCGGGGCGGACCGACACGTTGCGGGAGGCTGCCAGCTGCGCGATGAGGTATTCGGACATGCTGGCGGACAGGCTGGGACCGCGCACCAGCAAAGTCACCTTCTTCGCGTACCTTGCCAAGTGGAGCACCGCCTGTCCCGCCGAGTTGCCTCCACCCACCACGCAGACCTGCTTGCCCGCCATGGAGGGCGCCTCGGAGACGGTGGATCCGTAGAAGACTCCCCTGCCCACCAGGTCCTCCAGCTGGGGCAGGCCGATCCGGCGGTAGTCAGCACCGGTGGCCACCACCACGGACCGGCACCGCACGACGCTGCCGCCGGACACGGAGACTGCGTAATGGGTTCCGTCCTCCCGCAGGCTTTCCACTGTCCGAAGGAACAGGAAGTCCGCGCCCAGGGTCCAGGCCTGGTGGAAGGTGCGGTATGCCAGGTGGGCGCCGCTCACGCCCCGGGAAAAGCCTGGATAATTCCGGATCAGGGAGCTGGTGCCCGCCTGGCCGCCCACGGCTTCAGCTTCCACCACCATGGTGGACAGGCCCTCGGAGGCGGCGTACACCGCAGCCGCAAGGCCCGACGGCCCGGCTCCCACCACCACGACGTCGAAGACCTTGTCCGGTGACGGGGGCCTGGTCACGCCCATCGCCTCCGCGATCTCCAGGTCGGTAGGGTTCTCAAGGACCACCGGTGGTGCCGTGAACTCCAGGACCAGCACCGGCAGCGCGGGGTTCTGGAGGCCCAGTCCCTCCAGCGTCCGCTGCGCCGACGCGGAACCGGCAGGGTGGAACCCCACGGGGATGTGGTTGCGGCTCATCGAGTCCCGCAGCATGTGGGTCCTGCTGACGCCGACCTCCCCGATCAGGCGCACGGCTTCGAACCCCACCCCCTGCGCCAGGTGCCAGTCGTCGAGGGCATCCGTCACGGCGCCATGGAACTCTTCGTCCCGCGGACGCTCAGGGCGGATCACCAGGAACTCCGCGTAGCCCTGCGAGAGAGCGCGGAAGACCGTCGGGGCGCTGGCAAAGTCACCCCAGGTGACCACGACGCCCCTTTTGGCGGCCGGGTGGTAACCGTAGGCCCGGCGCAGGAAGTCGAGCCCGCCGTGGTCACCCGGCCCGTAGCAGCCAAGGATGAGGGCCACGGCACGCTTCCACCGCCGGAGGCCTTCCAGCACGGCCCGGCCGTGGGCGTAGTCGACACAGACCACCACTTCGTAGTCGGCGCCGTAGCGGCGGCGCAACTCGTCTTCGAGAGTCCGCCGCGACGCCGTATCCGTGGAGGCAATCAGCAGGATGGGAACCGGGTCATCCATGGCCGCCGTCTTCCGCTTCAGGGGGTTCGGTGCCGCCTAGGATACGCGCGACGGGACGGCGGGAACAAGGGCTTCCCGGACGTCCCGGGAAGCCGGTTAGGCTGGGTTGATGGGAACAGTCATCCTCGTCCGGCACGGCCGAACCACAGCCAACGCGGCAGGGCTGCTGGCCGGCCGCGCAGCCGGTGTCAGCCTGGACGAGACGGGGCAGGAGCAGGCGGCGCAGGCCGGAGAGCGCCTTGCGGCGGTGCCGCTGGCGGGTGTGGTCTCAAGCCCGCTGGAGCGGTGCCGGGAAACTGCCAGGTTCATCCTGGAACGCCAGGGAGGAACTCCCGCGGCTCCTGTCGAAGCGGACCTCACGGAATGCGACTACGGCAGGTGGCAGGGGCGGAACCTCAGCGACCTGGCCCGGGAAGAACTGTGGGCCGCCGTGCAGTCCCAGCCGTCCGCCGTCGTTTTCCCGGACGGTGAATCCATGGCCGCGATGCAGGCGCGGGCGGTGGCAGCAGTCCGGCGCCACGATGCGGCTTTCGAGGCCCAGTACGGACCGGGCGCCGTGTGGGCGGCCGTCAGCCACGGGGACATCATCAAATCAATCCTCGCCGACGCTCTGGGCATGCACCTGGACCTGTTCCAGCGGATCACCGTGGGGCCGGCGTCCCTGTCGATTGTCCATTACGGGGCGGGGCGGCCGGCCGTCCACGCGACAAACACCGACGCCGGAGACCTGGCGTGGCTCGCCAAGGGCATCACTTCCGGTGATGCCCCCGTGGGCGGCGGCGCGGGGCACTCCGCCCGGTAGCCCGGTGTGCCTAGAATACGGACATGCCCACACGTGTTTACGAGTTCGCCTGGCCCGATCGGGTTGTCATCGGCACCATCGGCGCTCCGGGGGCGCGCACGTTCTACCTGCAGGTCCGGACAGGCAAAGACATAGTCAGCATCGCACTGGAGAAGCAGCAGTCGGCGCAGCTGGCCGAGAAGATCGATGAGATCCTCGATCAGCTGGGCACCATCGACGGCAACCCCTTCAGCGTTCCGGCGGGAACGCCCATCGAGCTGGTGGACAATGACCAGCTGGAGGCGGTTGAGGAGCAGTTCAGGACAGGCACCATGAGCCTGGGCTGGGACCCGAGCACCGCGCAGATCGTCATCGAGGCGTACCCGCTCACCGAAATGGACGACGAGGACGCTGACGGGGACCTTCCCGGCGAGGACGAAGCCGACGCTGCCGAAATGCTGCTGGTGCGCATGCCGGTGGGCACCGCACGCGCTTTTGCCAAGCGCACGCGCGAGGTCGTGGGCGCCGGGCGGCCGGCGTGCCCGCGGTGCGGCTATCCCATTGACCCAGAGGGGCACGTCTGCACCCTGCCCGGGACCTGATGCCCGCGGACCTTTCCACGTCCGGACTGACCCTCACCGGACGGATCACGACGGCGTCGAATGCCACCTTCACCGGGACCATCGCCGGGACCGCCGTTGTCTACAAGCCGATGGCCGGGGAAAAACCACTGTGGGATTTCCCCGATGGCTCCCTGGCACATCGGGAGGTGGCCGCCTACCTGGTGTCCGAAGCGCTCGGCTGGAACATCGTGCCGCGGACCTGGCTGCGCGACGGTCCGCTCGGCGAAGGGATGGTGCAACTCTGGCAGGAGACCGACCCCGGCCAGACGGCGGTGGATATCTTCGCCACCGATGACCTGCCGGAGAAGGGGTGGCGGTACGTCCTTGAAGGCCAGGATGAGACGGGGCAGACGGTCGCGCTCCTGCACGAGGACTCCGGGCCGCTGAGGCGCATGGCCGTGTTCGACGTCGTCGTGAACAACGCCGACCGCAAGGGCGGCCATATCCTTCCCATGGCCGGCGGGCACCGGCACGGCGTGGACCACGGGCTCACCTTTCACCAGGACCACAAGCTGCGCACTGTGCTGTGGGGGTGGCTCGGCGATGCCTTGACTGACCAGGAGCTGGACGGCATCGACCGGGTCAGCGACGGGTTGGCCGGCCAGCTGGGGCGGGACCTCGCGGACCTGCTCAGCGCCGACGAAATCGACGCCCTGGCCGCCCGCTGCGCCCGGCTGCGCTCAACGGGCCGCTTCCCGGGACCGACCGGCGGCATGCCGGCGGTGCCCTGGCCGCTGTTCTGAGGGCGTTGGTGTCCGGCACGGCCCTCTCCTCCGGCTAGACTGGCGGGGTCAGGACGGATTGGGGGATCCGCGGCGCAGCCGCTTCCGCTGGTCAGTCACAGCCAGGAATCCCCACGGAAGCACATGAACCCACTCGACAACCTGGTCCTGCCTGCGGTCCTGGCGGCAGTCTTTTTCTATGTCCTCTACGGCGTCATCCGCGCCGCGGTCCGTGACGGCATCCTCCAGGCGGACAAGCACCGCAGAACCAGGCGGGATCAAGCCGGGGTGGTGCGTGACGAGCATGCTTCGTGAGCATTGGACCGCCGTCGGTGGCAGGTACAGGCGTTCTGAAGTGTCGTCGTTCGTCGGGACGGGTCCTGCGGTGTGGGCGCGCGCCGCTGAAGAAGTCCTCACCTGGAAGGTGAAGACGGAGAGCGGGTTTGCCGTTGAACCTCGTGGCAGGGTCTCCCCCGGCCAGCGGGTCACCGTCACAGCCCGGCCCTGCGGCGTTCCCGTCGTTGAACCCGTGGAGGTAACGGATGTGGTGCGGGAAGCTGACAGGGTTGGCTTCTCCTACCGGACATTGCCGGGACACCCCGTGGATGGTGAAGAAGCGTTCATCCTGTGCCGCCACGGAGAGGATGTGCACCTGTACGTCCGGTCGCTGACCCGCCCTGCTTCGCAGCAGCCCTGGAGGCTGCTCTTTCCGGCTCTGCTGGTCGCCCAGAGGATCGTCCGGCGCCGGTATCTCCGCTCGCTGCCGGCATCGACACCGAGGACTTCGAAGCCGCCGCACCAAAACCGGAAAGCACAGCAACGTCGAGCGGACGTCTCCGCCGTAGACACACTGAAGCCGTACACACACTGAAGCAGCCTCCGAATACGCGTCAGCGTATTCGGAGGCTGCTTCGTGACAGTGGGAACCTGCTGTCCGGGGAAAACGACGGCTAGAAGTCCCAGTCCTCGTCCTCGGTGTTCACGGCCTTGCCGATCACGTAGGAGGAACCGGAGCCCGAGAAGAAGTCGTGGTTCTCGTCCGCGTTCGGGGACAGCGCCGACAGGATGGCCGGGTTCACGTCCGTGACGGAGGACGGGAACATCGCCTCGTAGCCCAGGTTCATCAGTGCCTTGTTGGCGTTGTAGTGCAGGAACTTCTTGACGTCCTCGGCCAGGCCCACACCGTCGTACAGGTCGTGGGTGTACTGGACCTCGTTCTCGTACAGCTCGAAGAGCAGCTCGAACGTGTAGTCCTTGATTTCCTGGCGGCGCTCCTCGGACACGGTTTCCAGTCCGCGCTGGAACTTGTAGCCGATGTAGTAGCCGTGCACGGCCTCATCGCGGATGATCAGGCGGATCAGGTCGGCCGTGTTCGTGAGCTTGGCGCGCGAGGACCAGTACATGGGCAGGTAGAAGCCCGAGTAGAACAGGAAGCTCTCCAGCAGGGTGGAGGCAACCTTCCGCTTCAGGGGGTCGTCGCCCTGGTAGTAGTCCATAACGATCTGCGCCTTCTTCTGAAGGTTCTCGTTCTCGGTGGACCAGCGGAACGCCTCGTCGATCTCCTTGGTGGAGGCCAGCGTGGAGAAGATCGAGGAGTAGCTCTTGGCGTGCACGGACTCCATGAACGCAATGTTGGTGTACACGGCTTCCTCGTGCGGGGTCACCGCGTCGGGAATCAGTGACACGGCACCCACGGTGCCCTGAATGGTATCCAGCAGGGTCAGGCCGGTGAAGACGCGCATGGTGAGCTGCTGCTCTGCCGGCGTCAGCGTGTTCCAGGACTGGACGTCGTTGGACAGCGGCACCTTCTCCGGCAGCCAGAAGTTGTTCACCAGGCGGTTCCAGACCTCCACGTCCTTGTCGTCCTGGATCCGGTTCCAGTTGATGGCCTCGACGTGGCTCAGCAGCTTGACCTTCTCGGTCATGTCATCCCCTCAATGTTGGGTAATTCTCTACGTTAAAGCGTACGACGGCGGGCGGGCACCCGCCGTCGTACACTCAAGATTTAGTTGAAGCTACAATCACAGGGCGCAGCTGACGCAGCCCTCCACCTCAGTCCCTTCCAGCGCGAGCTGGCGGAGGCGGATGTAGTAGAGCGTCTTGATGCCCTTGCGCCAGGCGTAGATCTGGGCCTTGTTGATGTCGCGGGTGGTGGCGGTGTCCTTGAAGAACAGCGTCAGGGACAGGCCCTGGTCCACGTGCTGCGTGGCAGCGGCGTAGGTGTCGATGATCTTCTCGTAGCCGATCTCGTACGCGTCCTGGTAGTAATCCAGGTTGTCGTTGGTGAGGTACGGCGCCGGGTAGTAGACGCGGCCGATCTTGCCTTCCTTGCGGATCTCGATCTTGGCCGCCACCGGGTGGATGGAGGAAGTCGAGTTGTTGATGTAGGAAATCGAGCCGGTGGGCGGAACGGCCTGCAGGTTCTGGTTGTAAATGCCGTGCTCCATGACAGAAGCCTTCAGCTCGCGCCAGTCATCCTGGGTGGGAATGCTGTGGCCGGCGAAGAGCTCACGGACGCGCTCAGTCTCCGGGGCCCACTCCTGCTCGGTGTACTTGTCGAAGAACTCACCCGACGCGTACTTCGAGTTCTCGAACCCGCCAAAGGTCTGGCCGGTTTCGATGGCCAGCCGGTTGGAGGCACGGAGCGCGTGGAACAGCACCGTGTAGAAGTAGATGTTGGTGAAGTCCAGGCCCTCTTCGGAGCCGTAGTGCACCCGTTCGCGCGCCAGGTAGCCGTGCAGGTTCATCTGGCCCAGGCCGATGGCGTGCGACTGCAGGTTGCCCTCGGCCACGGACGGCACCGAGTTGATGTAGGACATGTCCGAGACCGCGCTCAGTGCACGGATGGCCGTCTCGATGGACGTTCCGAAGTCCGGCGAGTCCATGGTCTTGGCAATGTTCATGGACCCCAGGTTGCAGGAGATGTCCTTGCCGATGGTCTGGTACGTGAGGTCCTCGTTGTACAGGGACGGCGTGGACACCTGGAGGATCTCCGAGCAAAGGTTGCTCATGGTGATCTTGCCGGCCACCGGGTTGGCCCGGTTCACCGTGTCCTCGAACATGATGTACGGGTAGCCGGATTCGAACTGGATCTCCGCGAGGGTCTGGAAGAACTCGCGGGCGCTGATCTTGGTCTTCTTGATCCGGGAGTCGTCCACCATCTCGTAGTACTTCTCGGTGACCGAGACGTCGGAGAACGGGATGCCGTAGACGCGTTCGACGTCGTACGGGGAGAAGAGGTACATGTCCTCGTTCTTCTTGGCCAGCTCGAACGTGATGTCCGGGATGACCACGCCCAGGGAGAGGGTCTTGATCCGGATCTTCTCGTCCGCGTTCTCCCGCTTGGTGTCCAGGAACCGGTAGATGTCCGGGTGGTGGGCGTGCAGGTACACCGCGCCGGCACCCTGGCGGGCACCGAGCTGGTTGGCGTAGGAGAAGCTGTCTTCGAGCAGCTTCATCACGGGAATCACGCCGGAGGACTGGTTCTCGATCTGCTTAATCGGTGCGCCGTGCTCGCGGATGTTGGTCAGCGACAGGGCCACGCCGCCGCCGCGCTTGGACAGCTGCAGGGCGGAGTTGATGCCGCGGGCGATCGACTCCATGTTGTCTTCGATGCGGAGCAGGAAGCAGGAGACGAGCTCGCCGCGCTGGGCCTTGCCGGCGTTAAGGAACGTGGGCGTGGCGGGCTGGAAGCGGCCGTCGATGATCTCGTCCACCAGGCGGGTGGCGAGTTCCTCGTTGCCGCGGGCCAGGTGCATGGCCACCATGCAGACGCGGTCCTCGTAGCGCTCCAGGTAACGCTTCCCGTCGAAGGTCTTCAGCGTGTAGGAGGTGTAGAACTTGAACGCACCCAGGAAGGTTTCGAAGCGGAACTTCTTCTTGTAGGCGCGGTTGAACAGCTCACGGATGAAGTTCATCGTGTACTGGTCCAGCGTTTCGCGCTCGTAGTACTGGTTCTTCACCAGGTAGTCGAGCTTCTCCTCCAGGTCGTGGAAGAACACGGTGTTGTTGTTAACGTGCTGCAGGAAGTACTGGTGGGCGGCCTCGCGGTCCGCCTCGAACTGGATCTCGCCGCTGGGGCCGTACAGGTTCAGCATGGCGTTCAGCTCGTGATAGCCCAGGCCCTTGTAGGCGGCCGGCAGTTCCGGCTTCTTGGCCCTGGTTACTTCTGTGTCTGCGACAGTCGTGTCCAAAACGTGTCCAATCCTTGGTTGACCCGGGCGACGTCTTCCGGCGTTCCCATGAGTTCGAATCGATAGAGATGGGGTACCTGGCATTTGGCGGCGATGATGTCCGCCGCCAGGCAGTAGTTGTCCCCGAAATTCGTGTTTCCGGCACCGATCACACCGCGGAGCAGCTGCCTGTTCTGCGGGTTGTTCAGGAACCGGATGACCTGTTTGGGAACGGAGCCCTCTCCCCCGGTGCCGCCGTAGGTGGGCACCACCAGCACAAACGGCCGGGTGGCGAGAAGGGGTGCGTCCCTTGCGTAGAGCGGGATCCGGGCCACCTCGCGGCCAAGCTTCGTGACGAAGCGGCTGGTGTTCTCGGATGCCGAGGAAAAGTAGATCAGCTGGCTGCCGGTCCGCACCGGCTCTGTTTCATTCACGGGCCGGACCTGCGGGGACACCTCCACGCGCTGAGCCGCGTGGTTTTGCGGGACCCTGCGGTCCTGCTGTGCTGCTGGTGCTGCGATGGAAGTCACCTCAGCTGGTTGGTTGCTGGAAGGAAAAGCGTGTTCCTAGGCCACGGAGGATACAGTGGCCAGTGCCAGTTCCTCGATCTTGTCGGGGCGGAAACCAGACCAGTGGTCCTGGTCGGTGACCACGACGGGAGCCTGCATGTAGCCAAGGGCCTTCAGCCGCTCGAGGGCTTCGGCGTCCTGGGAGATGTCAACGCTCTGGTAGGTGATGCCCTTCTTGTCGAGCGCTCGGTAGGTGGCGTTGCACTGAACACAAGCAGGCTTCGTGTAAACCGTTACGGTCATTGTCGCTGTCCCCTTAGTCGAAATCTTCGCTGGCACGGTGTCCCCGTCCAAGCTGTATGTAGATACTACATGTAGTGCAGACGCCTCTTTGGAACCCCAAGATGATGTATTACAAGTATGTCATTTAATGAACCTTTAATCCACAGGCGGGGCCCTTCAAAATGTCCGGAATCCCGGCGGTTTCGAGGACGGAATCCACATCCTGTGGAGTACTTAGCCACATTTAAACCCCAGCGTGTCGCGGCAGAGACGGCGTGTCGCGGGCACGTTCCGGACATGGAAAAAGCGTGCAGGGTCACACCGTGGAGTGACCAAGCACGCTTCGGACCGGCCGGCTCATCCGGCGCCCTCCGGGACCGGGACGGGCTACCCCTTCCGGGGCGGATTCAGGCGGGCGATGGCGGCCGACAGGACAGTGGCGAACCCGCACCAGGCGGCATAGGGAGCCAGGGACACGCCGGCGGCACGGTCCAGCCGGTGGGTCCGGCGGACCAGGTCCGCGCTGCTGGCTGCCAGTAGTCCTGCCTCCGCCGCCGCCAGCCACGGCTTCCGCGACCGCCAGAAGAACCAGCTCCATGCCGCATTCAGCACCAGGTTCAGTGCCAGGGCGCGCTGGTAGGAGAGCAGCTCCCGACGCCGGCCCGCGGCACCGGGGCCGGCCCCGCCGTCGTCACCGCTTCCGCTGCCGTCCAGCGCGGCGGCGGAACCAATCACCGCGGCGCGGTCCAGGGCGACGGCCGACGTCACCGCGATGTCCGCGTACAAAGCGGTCCAGACCACCGGGAAGACGGCGGCCGGCGGCTGCCAGTCCGGTTTGCGCAGGCGCAGGTACCAGGCGCTCCGCGGCTCGGTTGCTGCACCGCCGAGGGCCGCTGTTGCCGCGGTGGCGGCGGCCGTCCATGCCAGTGTCCTGGGCTCCATCGTGAATCCTTTCCTCCGCCTGCGCGACGGCGGCCGCCACCTGCCGGCCGCCCGGCCGCCGTTTAGAGCTGCGCCTCGCGGCGGTCCAGCACGATCTGCTGCACGTCCAGGTATCCGGACTGGAAGCCTGCCCGGGAGTAGCAGAGGTAGAACAGCCACATCCGCTGGAAGACGGCATCGAAGCCCAGTTCGCCCACGTCCCGCGATTTCGCCAGGAAGCGTTCCTCCCACAGCCGCAACGTGGCGGCGTAGTGGTCGCCCATGCCCATCCGTTCGCGGACGCGCAGCGTGGTGTTCTGCTGGGTGACGCTTTCGATGGCCCGCACCGACGGCAGGAAACCGCCCGGGAAAATGTACTTGTGCACCCAGGTGTAGGCATTGCGGGTAGCCAGCATCCGGCCGTGCGGCATGGTGATCGCCTGGATGGCCACCTTTCCGCCCGGGGCCAGCACGCGGTCAATGGTCTGGAAGTAAATGGGCCAGTACTCGTACCCCACGGCCTCGATCATCTCCACCGACACGACGGCGTCGTACTCGCCTTCCACGGCCCGGTAGTCCTGCAGGGCGACCGTCACCTGGTGTGAGTATCCGGCGTCGGCGATGCGCTGCTGCGCCAGGGCCTGCTGTTCGCTGGAGAGCGTGACGCTGTACACGGTGGCGCCGCGGGCGGCGGCGCGGAGGGCCAGTTCGCCCCAGCCGGTGCCGATTTCCAGCAGCCGGGTGCCCTGGCCCACTCCGGCCTTGTCCAGCAGCCTGTCGATCTTGTCCTGCTGCGCCTGCGCCAGGACGTCCCATTCCACCGCGTCCAACGGTCCGGCAGCGACCGGGAAGAGCGCGGAGGAGTAGCTCATGGTGGCGTCGAGGAAGGTGGCGAAAAGGTCATTGGAGAGGTCGTAGTGCCGGGAGATGTTGCTGCGCGTGTTCTGTTCGGCGTTGCGTTCCTGCTTGGGGGTGCGCGGCAGGTACAGCGACCGCAGCTTCTGCAGCGGCATGGGGATCAGCGTGTCCACGGCGGCGGCAAACACTTCAAGTACGCCGGCAAGATCGCTGGCCTCCCAGTCGCCTGCCATGAACGATTCGCCCAGTCCGATCAGCCCGTTGTCGCCGATCCGCGCTTCAAACGCTTCGGGCCGGACCATGGTCATCACGGGGGCTTCGGGGCCGCCCTGGCCCAGGACGGTCCCGTCGGGGTAAACCACCCGCAGCGGCAGGCGCCGGGCCGCCCCCTTGAACAGCAGCCCGGCGGCCTTTCCGGCCACCGCGGCTTTCGCGCCCGACGGCGGCTGGGCAACTCCCGGCCACACGTCAGGGTCGATCGTGGCGGGCGACGCCGGGACTCCGGTGGGCGTCCACGCTGCGGGTCCGCGGTCGGCTGCAGGGCCGGCGGGGTGCACGTGTGCTGACGTGGTGCCGTTATCGTCCGTCATTGTCATTGAACTGCCTCCTGTGAGGTGTGGTGTGGCCTGGCGACGACGGGCAGGCGTCGTGCCCAGAGTTTAATGCCCTGCATCCTGATCAGCGCGGATACCAGCAGCGGCGCGGCCGGCACCTGGATGGCGGCGGCAAGGATGTTCCTGGCGGTGGCCGGCTGCCGCCGGCCGTCCATCGTGGCGACGAAGGGCCGCTGCCCCGCCCGTTCCAGCACGATGGACACGGCGAGCCGCTCCCCCGGCGCGGGCAGCTTCATCCGGTACTGTCCGTCGACGTCGTTGAAGGGTGAAACGTAGAATGCCTTGGGTACCGACGCCCGGCCTGCCGGGTCGGTCCGGAGCAGGTAGCAGTGCCGCTCGCCATAGGTGTTGTGGACCTCGGCGACGACGCACTGGAGTTCGCCGCCGGCGGTGTAGCACCAGAACAGGGTCAGCGGGTTGAAGACGTAGCCCAGGACCCGGGCGCTGGTCAGCATGTGGATGGGCCCGCCGCCGGGCTGGATGCCCTGGGCCTGCAGGAACCGTTCCACGTTGGCCCGGATGCTTGAGCCCGGATCGCCGAGGTGGTCGCCTGCCCGAAATTCGGCGAGGGGCCGGAGCAGCCGCGGCAGCCGGGGCAGGTGGTCGACGTCGACGAACCAGCTGTAGCTGCGGTAGGTGAAGGCATTCTTCAGGGGGCTTTGCCGCACGTGGGAGATGGCGGTGCGGTAGATGGCCGCACCCGCGGCTGCCGCGTCCGCGGCGGGGGCTGCACCCGGACTCATGGCTACACCGTAGCTCATGCAGGTTCCGCTGCAGGGGCCAGTTCCCGCTCGCCGTCGTCCGTGGCGGCGGCCGTCCCTGCGGGAAGGACCCGGGCCCACCGCCGGCCCAGCTTTTCGGCGGCGCGGACGCCGGACAGTGCGCCGTCCTCGTGGAAGCCCCAGCCCAGGTAGGCGCCGGCGTAGGCGATGCGGTTGTCAGCCAGGGCAGCGATTGCCTGCTGTGCCTTGAGGGATTCGGGAGTGTACTGCGGGTGTTCGTACACCATGCGTTCCAGCACGGAACCGTCGGCGATCAGGTCGGACTCCCCCAGGCTGACCAGGTAGGGCCGTCCGTCCTGCGGGGTGAGCCGTTGGAGCCGGGTGAGGTCGTAGCTGACCAGGACCCGGTCCGGCCGGGAATCGCAGGAGGGCAACCGGTAGTTCCATGATGCCTTGGCGTTGTCCGCGGCCGGCAGGACTGCAGGGTCGCGGTGGAAGACGGTGTGGTTGACGGAGTACGGCATGCCGCCCAGTGCTTCCTTTTCCTCCGGAGTGGCGTCGGCCAGGAACCCGAGGGCCTGCGCGGGGTGGGTGGCCACCACCACGGCGTCGTAGTCTTCCAGCCTGTCCGCGGCCGCAATCTCAACGCCCGTGCCGGTGCGGCGGATGGCGGTGACGGGGGTGTTGAGCCGGATATCCGGCAAGGTGGCGGCCAGCTTTTCGACGTAGCGTGCAGAGCCGCCGGTGACGGTGCGCCACTGCGGCGAGCCTTTGATGCCCAGCATGCCGTGGTGCCCCAGGAAGGTGAAAAGGTACCTCGCGGGGTAGTTCAGCGCTGTGGTCGGATCGCAGGACCAGACGGCGCTGACCACCGGGGTCATGAAGTGCGAGATGAAGTAGGCGCTGAAGTTCTCGCGGGCCAGGAATTCCCCGAGGGTGGGTTCGGGACGTTCGGCACCGCCGTCCACGGAGGACACGGGAGCGGTGTCCAGCAGGGCGCGCGCCCTCCGGTAGAACCTGGTCACTTCCAGCAGCATCAGCAGGTAGCGTCCGCGCAGCAGGCTGGACGGCCGGGCGATGATCCCGCGGGCGCCGTCCCGGGCTCCGGCGTACTCGAGTCCGCAGCCGTCGCAGCGGATGGACATGCTCATCTCCGAGTCCTGCGTTTCGATGCCCAGTTCGGCGAACAGCCGCAGCAGAGTGGGGTAGGTCCGTTCGTTGTGCACGATGAAGCCGGTGTCCACCCCGAGGGTCGTGCCGTCAGGCTGGGGCATGTCGTGGGTGTGGGCGTGCCCGCCCAGCCGGGAGTCAGCTTCGAAGAGGGTGACATCGTCTTCCCGGTTCAGGACGTAGGCTGCCGTCAGGCCTGCCACTCCGCTTCCGATGACGGCGACCCGCCGCCGTCCCCCTCCACCTGCTGCTGCGCTCGGTGACATTGATGCTCCTCTGCTGAACACGTGTCGCTGGTCGGTATACAAACGGCAATTCGGTGCAGTCTACGGGCCGGATGGGAAGCGTCCTTGCCTTTTTGCCCCGGCCCGTCCCCGCGCCCTCCGGAGTATTGTTGGCTGGTGGTCAATCCGGTGCATTTGAAGACGTTGTTGGAGGTCACCCGGCTGGGCTCGTTCGCGGCGGCGGCGGCGACGCTGGGCTACACCGCGTCGGCGGTGTCCCAGCAGATGTCCGCGCTCGAGCGGGATACGGGGACCATCCTGTTCAAGCGTGCGGCGCGGAGCGTGGTCCCCACGGAAGCCGCCGTCGTCATGACCCGGCACGCCGCCAAGGTCCTGACCGACATCGAGGCACTGATGGCCGCCGCGTCCAAGACCCGGGTTTCTGCCACCCAGGAACTTCGGCTGGGAATCTTCCCCAGCCTGGCCACCTATGTGCTGCCGCGGATCCTGAAGAATCCCGCGTGGAAGAACCTCGGCATCGACCTCCGGGTGTCGGTGGCCGAACCCGGCCAGACCATCCAGGGGCTCCGGGCCGGCGGCGACCTGGACCTCGCCGTGGTGTTCCAGGTGGGCCAGACCGGCGTGGCCTGGCCGGCCACGATCAACCGGCAGTGGGTTGGCGACGACGATTTCCGGGTGGTGCTGCCCAGGGACTGGGGCTTCCGCCAGGATGCGGGGCTGGCCGCGGAACACCTGTCCGAGCTTCCCTGGATCATGCACCACCCCGGGACCAGTGACGCCATTGTGATCGAGCGGCTCTTCGCCGGCTGCAACCTCCATCCGCGCGTTGTGGCCCACAGTGACGATTTCCACGCCAGCCTCGAAATGGCTGCCGCGGGGCTGGGCGCGGCGCTGGTCCCCGAGCTCGCGCTGCGGAACAAGCCGGCCGGCGTCGTGGTGCTGGATGTGCCGGAAATCCGGCTCGCCCGGAACGTGTTCGCGCTCCTGATCAATGACCGCAAAACGGCCCGTGTCCAGCTTTTCGTGGACCTGATGGCGGAAACACTGGCGGGCATGCGCACCGCGGTGAATTAGGACGCAACGCTGGAATGCGCTGCACTTCGGGTCTATGTTGAATCTATGACCAAGGTAGCCAGCCAGCATTTTGGCGAGATTGAGCTCAATCACGGCAGGGACCACCTCTTTGCCGCCAAGCACGAGCTGCATGGCCACCCGTTGGAAATCGACCTGAACGTCACGGCCCATGACCACTTCGATGAGGCGGCCCTGCGCAAGGTCGATTACCGGCTCCGGTTCCTCCCGGAACTCGTCGATGAGGTCCGCGAGATGATCGCCGAGGAACTCGAACAGGACGGCACCAGCCCGCAGGAGTACCTGCATTTCCACTGCAACGCCCTCAAGGAAGAGCACCTGCACAAGGTCTTTGGTGTAGAGGACCGCAGCCAGCTCACCAATGACGTCTTCCTCAAGGCCCTGAAACTGGGGCGCCTGGCCATCTACCCGGGGCAGCCCGAACGGTATTTCGTCCTGGACTTCACCCTGGGCGAGCACTTCACCGACGAGGTGCTGGTGGCATCCGCCGACGAGGACGGCGTGGTGGACGACGAGATCGTCTGGGAATCCTGACCCGATTCAAACACGACGCCGGCTGGTCACCCCAGGTGACCGGCCGGCGTCGTACTTAATTAGGAGCTGGCGCGGACTCAAGTCAGCCGGCGAGTTGTGCCCGGGCGGCGTTCCGGCTGCCAGCGCGGCTGTGCCGCGGCAGGGACAGCTTGTCCAGGACCTCCAGGGCGCTCTGGTGCTCATTGAAGGTGAAGAGGTGGATGCCCGGAGCGCCGGCGTCGAGCGCGGCATTGGCCAGATCCACGGTGGCGTCGACTCCGATGCGCAGCCGTTCCAGGTCGGTGTCCGCCGCCGCGAGGCGGTCGGTGAGCTTCGTGTCGGGTTGAAGTCCGGCGAGTTCGCCGAGCCGCTTGACGCGGCGGAGGCTTGTCAGGGGCATGACGCCGGGGATGATGGGAATGGCCACCCCGGCACGGCGGGCACGGGCGAGCAGGTCCTCGTACTGGGACGGGTGGAAGAACACCTGCGTGATAGCGAAGTCCGCGCCGGAACGCTGCTTGGCCAGCAGCACCTCGACGTCGTGCTCCTCGCTGGGTGATTCCGGGTGGCGTGCGGGGTAGGCCGCAACGCCCACGGCGATCTTGCCGGCGCACAGCAGGGCCGAGCGCCGCTGCTCCACGCGGCGGATGAGCTCGATCAGGTCCTGGGCGTAACGCAGGGAACCGTCAACGGGACGGTCTCCGTCCTTCGGCAGGTCGCCGCGGAGCGCGAGGATCCCGCGGACGCCCGTGTCCAGCAGCTGGCCGATGATGCCTGCCAGTTCCTGCGGCGTGTTGCCGATGCAGGTCAGGTGCGCCAGCGGCCGCAGGGTGGTCTCGACCAGCAGCCGGTCGATGAGTTCGACGGCGGTGTCCCGGTTGGAGCCACTGGCACCGTAAGTGACGGACACGTAGTCCGGTTCGGTGGTCTCCAGCTCACGGATGGTGGTCCAGAGCGTTTCGGCCGCAGCCGGGGAACGGGGCGGAAACAGTTCGTAGGACAGCGCCACGGGAGCTGCGTCCGAAAGGTTGGGAGATGCGTCACTACGCCTTGGTGATGACATTTGCGTCCTTGGTGACCGTGTGCAAATGTCAGGCCCACATGGGGGCACCCACACGCTCCGGTTGGAGGGTCGCTGACACGTTACAGGGGTAACTTGGGGACGACTCTATGGGCGGCGGGGCGCCCGTTCAAGCTGGCGGCCGAATTAAGACTCACTTTGACGACTGGTTCCGGGCCGCCACTGCAGATTGTTCGCCTGAAAGGGTTGTCGCCGGCCGCTGCGCTACCAGGGACGCTCCGGTTGTTCCGCGTAGCCACTGTCGTTGAGGTACTCCTCCCGCTCCCTGCCGGTGTTGCGTTCGCGCTGGGACTGCCGGCCGCTTTCCTCCAGCTGGTCGAGCCGGTCCTGCTGCGCTGCGTCCTCCGGGTCGGCTTCCGTGGTGTCCTGCGGATCCGCGGTGGCCGCATCCTGTTTTCCGGACCCCAGCTTGCCGGCAAGGCGCCGGCCTGCCTCGCCGAGCCGCTCCCCCGCTTGCGCTAACTGGCTGTCCCGTTCCGGGGACTCCCCCGGTGCGCATCCCGCCGGCGCCGCCTTCACCGCGTCCATCGCCTGGGCATAGAGGTCCGCGGCCGACGCCGGGTCCCCGGCGTCGGCGGTTTCGTCGCCCAGGCGTTCGGTGGCCAGGACCAGGTTCACCCGGACTATGCAGGCGTCCGGCACCGCGTCCGGGGCAACGAGGGTGAGGGCTTCCGCGAAGTGCCCACGGGCCGACAGGAAGTCGCCGTCGAGGACGTCGGCGTCCCCTGCGGCGAACGGTGCCTTATGGGGTTCGACGATGTTCAGTGGCAGCAGCCAGCCTGCCGCCGAGCGGGCAGCGTCCCCGTCAGCGGCGGCAAAGGCCGCGGATGCCTGGCCGGAAAGGAGGCCAAGGCTGAGCAGCTTGGCAGCGGCGGCCACGACCAGGCAGGCAGGTGCAGCGGACCAGACCAGGAGGCGGCGCCGCCGGGTCCGCATGGCTGCGGCGGGTCCGCCGGCGCCGGGGTCCAGTGCGCCGGGACCGCGGGATTCGGCATGACGCTGTTCCCCCTGCCGCTGTTCCCCCTGCCCGGCACGGAGCGCCGGGCGCGGCGGTTCCTGGAACATGGTGTTCATCTGCCCCTCTCCGCCCGCATGCTGTTCGCCCTGGATGTGGCGGCCCGGGGAAGGTCCCGGAAACGGCGGAGGATCAGGACCGCGTCCGGAAGGGCGAGCGTGAAGGCCGCCGCGGCGAACAGCCAGTACAGTTCAGTCCGGCCGTTGACGCTGTCGTCGTTGCGTTGCAGGGTCCCGGTGCCGGCCGCACGCGTCATCGGACCGGCGGGGTCTCCGGCCTGCCGGTGGAGGTAAGGAACGCCCAGCTGGGAGGCCACTTCCTGCAGCCGCGGCTCGTCCAGCCGGGACACGGCGTCCCCGCCGCTGCCGTCTGCCACATAGGGCGCAGTCCCGGCTTCCTCCGGGTTGCCGGTGTTTTCCTTCATCCGTCCCCCGGCGGCCGTTCCGTAGCCCAGCACAGCTCCCCCGGCCACCAGGCCGCTGCCAAGGCTGAGGGGCTCGGGCTCCTTTCCGCTGGTCTGTTCGCCGTCGCCCAGGTAATAGACCAGCCGGGGACGTTCGGGGTTGTTCTTCCTGGCTGCTTCCAGCCGGTCCGCGAGAACCTGCCGCGCCGCCGTGATGCTGCTGCCCTTGGCGTAGGCCGTCACCTCGGGTTCAAGGACCGACGTCATCGTTTCGAGCGCCGTGGTGTCAGTGGTCAGTGGCATGCGCACAAACGCCTTGGTGTCGAAGGTGATCAGCGAGTAGCGCGCCCCGGGGAGTTCGGCGGCGATGGCCATGATGTCGCGGCGGACACCGTCAAGGCGTGGTGCGGAGTTGCCGTAGTCCTCGGCCACCATGCTGGTGGTGGTGTCCACCACGAAGAACACGTTCAGGTCCGCGGCGGCGGCCTGTGCCGTGCCGCCGGGCAGTGCCGGACGGAGCAGGGCCGTGACCAAGAACAGTGCCATCACTCCCCGGCGTACCCAGGCCCGGGTGATGCGGACTCTGCCAAGTGGCAGGCGGGCCCGGGTCACAGCCGCAACCTCCACAGCGCCGCGCAGAGGACCAGGCCCGCAACAGCGGCTACGCCCAGTGGCAGGGCCGGCTGGTCCGCGGCGACCGCCTGCGGGGCACCCTTGAGGGCGGCCGTCTCTGTCTTCTCCACCGCCGCGACGATTCCCGGGACCGCTTCGGCGCTGTCAAGCGGATAATAGGCTCCGCCGGTTGTTTCGGCGGCCGCGCGCAGCTGGGCGCCCGGCTGGTCCTCGCCGGAACCGTAATCGAGGTCGCCGGGGTTCAAGGCGTACACGCGTACCGTCCGGTCCTTGGCCAGGGCGGCGGCCTGGCCGAGGGTCATGACCGGACGGCCAGAGACATAGTTGTCCGTGGCCAGCACCACGGACCGTGACCGCGGGGTGCCGTTCTCCGCCGTTCCGGCACCGGTGCGGGGGAAGCCGCTGAGGCAGGTTGCCAGCCCGTCGCCGATCAGGGAGGAGCCGCGTCCGCTCCACGTGCCGTCCAGGAATCCGGAGGTGCCGGGCTTGCCCTCGAAGGCGTCGCGGGCCAGTGCCAGCTGTTCCTGTGCGTACTCGTAGTCGTCGGTCAGCGGAAACACCTGGATGCCGGTGCTGTCAAAGATGGTCAACCCGATCCGTTCACCGTCGAACTCCCGGGCCAACCCGGCAAAGACGTCCACCACGGCGGCGTCCGCGCTGCTCATGGACCCGGACACGTCCAGGCAGAGCATGATGTCCCGGTTCCGCTGCTCCGGCACGGTGGTGGTGATGTCCACGGGCCGGGCTGCCGCCACGGCCGCGGACACCAGCAGCGACGCGGCAGCGGTGGCGGCCACTGCCAGCCAGCGGCGGTGGCGGCGCAGCGCCGCCTGGTATTCGGGCAGCATGGTGAGGCGCTCCGTGTGGGCGGCAGGCCGCCGTCGGGCGTCCGGGGTACGGCGGCGCCGGGCGGTCCATGCGGCCGCGCCGGCAGCCAACGCTGCTGCCGGGAGCAGCCACCAGAACATCAGTTCCATGTGCCCACCATGTCCCGTGCCCTGGCGGCTGCCTGCGCTACCGGCGGCAGCGGCTCGGGGGCGAACTCCCCGGGGTAGATGGCGCCCACCGCTGCGGCGGCCGACGGCAAGGGGTGCCGCTCCAGGTCGGCAAGCGTCATGCGCGGGGCGTCCACGCCGGTGGCGTCGCGGACAAAGCAGCGCAGGAGGTGGCTGATGTCCTGGTGTGCGGCGCGGGCGCTCAGGGTCCCGGCGGCCGCGGCCCGCTCGGCCTCCTCGATCCGCTGCAGGTAGGCGGCCTTCAAGACCGCCAGGTCCGTCAACGGAGCCGGGCGCGTGCCGCCGTCGTCCGCGCCGGGCCGGCGGGAGGAGGCAAAGACGAAGACGAACCACGCGGCGGTCAGGGCAAGGAGGAGCACAGCCACCCACATCCACGCAGGGCTGTACTGCATTGGGCCGAAGAAGTCCTGCTCAGCCGGCACGGCGGTGCCTTTCCAGGAGGGTGAAGAGGGCCGTGATGACGTCCTGGCTGCTGTCCACCGTGCCCTCGGTGACGCCCGCCTGCCGCAGCATGGCCCGGCGCGCGTGGTCCCGGCTGGCGGCCGCATCGGCATAGGCGGCGGCGACCGAGGCGTCGGACGCCAGGCCGGGGGGAAGGACCGTGGAATCGGCAACACTGAAATATCCGGCACCGGGCTGCCCTCCCCCGGCCGTAGCCAGCTCCGCGTCGCGGATGGTCAGCCAGAGGATTTCGTGCTGCGCGCGCAGGCGGCGCAGGACCTGGCCCATGGCGGGGGACGCGGGGACCTCGTCCGCCACGACGAACAGCAGGTTGCGTCCCTTGACAGTGCGCGCCACGTGGTCCAACTGGTCCTCGAGCCGGCTGGCGGCAGAGTCGAGGCTGGTGTGCCCATCAACGTGCCGGAGCAGCCGTTCCAGGTGGGCTTCGCCGGACTTCGCCGGAATGGTGTGTGTGGCTGCCGCGTCACCGCTGACCAGGCCCACGACGTCGCCGTGCCGGTGGGCCAGGTATCCGGTGACCCCCAGCGCCATGATGGCAATGTCCTTCTTGGTTTCCCCGGACCGGGACACCGCGGCCATGTTCCGTCCGGTGTCCGTGACGAGGATGACGGTCTGCCGCCGCACTGCAACGTAGCGGCGGATCAAGGGTGAGCCGTGCCGGGCCGTGGCTTTCCAGTCGATGTCACGCACTTCGTCTCCGGCGACGTACGCGCGCAGATCGTCGAAGTCGAGGCTGCGGCCGCGGAAAACGGACCCGTACTCGCCGTCGAGCATGCCGCGGGCTTTGCGGTGGGCAAAGATGGCCATTTTCGACTTGACCCGGTGCAGGAGGCTGGTCATCCGGGTCTCAGGGGGTCTGGACCGCGGCGACGACGGCGTCGATCACCGTCTCCACCGGCACCTGCTCAGCCACGGCGTCGAAATTGAGGATGATGCGGTGCCGCAGCACGCGGTGCGCCAGGGAGCGGACGTCCTCGGGGATGACGTGGTCCCGCCCGTTCAACAGGGCCATGGCCCGGGCGGCCTGGCTGAAGGCGATGCTGGCCCGGGGGCTGGCGCCAAACTCGATGAAATCGGCCAGCCGCGGTTCGATGTACTGGCCGGCGTTCCGGGTGACGAAGACCAGCCCCACGATGTAGTTGATGATGGCCGGGTCGATGTAGATGCGGCGGACCAGTTCCTGGGCTGCGGTGACCGAGTCCAGGGACACAGCGGCCGGCGGCGCCTGTTCCGGGGTGAAGACGCCGGCGTCGATCCTGCGGATGATCTCGGCTTCCTCAGCCGGTGACGGGTAGTCCAGCACGTCCTTGAGCATGAAGCGGTCCATCTGCGCTTCGGGGAGCTGGTACGTTCCCTCCTGCTCAATGGGGTTCTGCGTGGCGAGGACCAGGAACGGCTGGGGCAGGCGGTAGTCCTGCCCGCCGATGGACGTCTGGCGTTCCTGCATGGCCTCGAGCATGGCGCTCTGCGTCTTGGCGCTGGAGCGGTTGATTTCGTCGAGGAGGACGATGTTGGCGTGCACTGGCCCCAGCTGGGTGACGAAGGTACCTTTGGCGGCGTCGTAGATCTGCGTGCCGACGATGTCGCTGGGCAGCAGGTCCGGGGTGCACTGGATCCGGCGGAACCCGGCACTGACGGCCTCGGCGACGGTTTGCGCCGCCGTGGTCTTGGCCAGGCCGGGGACGCTCTCAAGCAGGATATGGCCGCCGGTCAGCAGGCCAACCAGGAGCGATTCCCGCAGCCTCGCCTGTCCCACGACCTTGGCCTCGAAACTGCGGCTGATGCCGGCCACCACCTGTTGCGCCCGGGCCAGCCCGGCCGGATCGATGCGTGCGGACGCGCTGGTTTGGAGCACTGGATTCCCCCTGGTGGACGGTTGCGGCAGGGCAGGCCCGGTTCCCGGCCTTCCGCCAGCCATCCTATCCATATCCGGGCCGGTGAACCGCGGAAAAACAGGCCGATGGGGACCCCTCCCCATCGGCCGCGCGCAGGTCTATCCTTTTGCCATGAGTGAGCTTCCAGCGAGTTACAAGGACTTTCTCTCTGATAAAAGCGAGATGTTCATCAGCACTGTCAAGCCTGTCCTGCAGCAGTCGGCGGCGGACAAGCTCCACGGCGTCCGGGTGACCTACAACCCCGGATCCACCGGCCACCAAGCCCACATCGATGACACCCTTCCCTTCGGCGTGGTGTTCGAGGACATCGACTGACGGGGTTCCGTGCGCCGGGTCCTGCCAGCCTGGCGGGTCCGGCGCACGGGGTGTCAGCTGTCGAGCAGCAGGCGCTGTGCGCGCGGGGCGAGGGTGTGCTCCAGGACCAGTGACGCAGCGCCGATGGCCCCCACGTCCTCGCCCACGCCCGTGCCCACCACCTCGATGGGGTGGATGAGCCTCGCTGCGCTGTTGGCCTCCAGCAGGGGCGGCACCTTCTCGAGAAACCGTTCCGCCATGCCGCTCCAGAACGGACCGCCGAACACCACCCGTTCGACGTCGAGCGTGTTGGTGACCACGGAGATGGCCCGGGCAACGAGGGTGGCGGATTTGTCGATGATGGCAACGGCCCGTTCGTCGCCGGCGTCGGCCAGTTCGCACAGCCTGGTGAAGCTCTGCTGGACCTCCGCTCCGCTGTTGCCGGGCCGGGCACCGTCCAGGATGCCGGCTGCTTCGGCCTCCGCCACCAGGACCTGCGGGATGCAGGACGACTTGACGCAGCCACGCAGCCCGCAGTCGCACGGCGGGCCGTCGGGGTCCACCATGATGTGCCCGATTTCGCCGGCGTTCCCGGAGGTCCCGCGGACCACCTCGTCGTTAAGGACGATGCCGCAGCCGATGCCGGTTCCCATGTACATGAAGACGAAGCTGCCGGAGCCGCTGGGTCCGCCGGCCCAGGTTTCGGCCACCGCGGCGCTGGTGACGTCCTTATCCACGAGGACGGAGTATCCGGTGGCCGTGGACAGGGCGTTGCGCAGTTCGACGCGGTCCCACCCCGGAAGCAGCGGCGGATCCACCACGGTGCCGTTGTCGAGGTCGATGGGCCCCGGGGCGGCGACGCCGAGCCCGGCGATCCGGTCGCGGTCGACGCCGGAGTCATCCACCAGCCGGCCGATCTGGTCGGCGATCGTGGTGATGACCGCGGAGGGGTCGTTGCCGCCCGGGGTGTCGATCCGTGCGTGCCGGACCACCGAACCCACCAGGTCCAGCACCACGAAGGTGGTGACGGCCGGATCCAGGTGGACGCCCAGCGCGTACATGCCCTTGGGGTTGAGCCGCAGGATGGTGCGGGGCTTGCCCGGGCCGGTGCCTTCCTTCCCGGCCTCGACGATCAGGTTCTGGTCCAGGAGGCGGCGGGAGATGTTGGAGATGGTTTGCGGGGACAGGCCCACGATCTGCGCCAGCTCAACCCGGCTGAGGCCGCCCGAGGAGCGGCGGATGGCGTCAAGGATGACGGTGAGGTTGAAATCCCCCATCCTTGGCAGGTTGGTTCCGCGCCTCGGTGAGGATGGGCGGATCTCGGACACGGCTTCCCCTAAACGTCATGGGCCACGTGGTTGTGGTGCTGCTTGAATCGTACGTTACGCACCGGTGCAGACACATAGCCGGGCAGGCGCTCCGGCGTGGCGGCGGACGCCGGCCCTCAGGCGGCCCGGCGCACGCTGCGGGTGACCGTGAATTTGGGGTTGTTGCCGGCGACGCCGGTGGGTCCCACGGCGCGTTCCAGGGACGGAAGATACTGCAGGTGCCGGTTGTAGACGGTCCAGAGTTCCCCGCCGGGCGCCAGCACCCGTCCGGCAGCCTCTATGAGTTTCAGGCCGGCGCCGGCGTGGACGCCGGCGCCCACATGGAAGGGCGGATTGAGGAGGACCAGGTCGGCGCCGGCGTCGGCCATGGTGCTGAGCGCGTCGTCCTGGAGCACGCTGATCCGGCCTTCCAGCCCGTTTGCCCGGGCAGTGGCGAGGGCCGAGGCTGCTGCCGCGGCTGACTGGTCCGTCGCGGTGACCCGGGACTGCGGGAACTGACGGGCGTACATGGCGGCGAGGATGCCGGTGCCGCAGCCCAGGTCCACGGCGTGGCGGGCCGGCTTCATCCGGGGCAGGAAGGTCAGCAGGTACCGGGTGCCGATGTCCAGCTTCGGGCCCGCGAACACGGCACCGTGGGCCGCCACGTCGAGGTTGATGTCGGACAGGTGGACGACGGCGGGGAAGGTGGAGGTTTCCGCGGCTGCCTGCGGGCCGGTGGCTTCGATGACGCGGGACTTCTGCCGCGCCAGCTGCGGCCGCACCGACGCGAAATGACGTTCCAGGATGCTGTTCATGCCCAATGACATGTGCTTGACCCGTCCGCCTGCCAGCAGGAGGGCGTCCGGTGCGGCGTGCCGGGCGATCGCGGCCGCGGTCTCATCCAGCTCTGCGAGGGTTTTGGGAAGCTGCAGCAGGACGGCGTCCGCGTCCGTGAGGAGCTCAGGGCCGAGCGGCAGCTGCCGGAACGCTGGCTCCCGCCGGCTTCCGCCGTCGTCCGTGTTCCTGGCCGCCTGCCACCGCCGTGCGTTGCGCTGCAGCGCCCGTTCACCCGTGATGAGGTCCTGGTGGACGCGGACCGCCGAGGGCTCCAGCACGGCAAGGGCGCCCAGTGTCAACGCCCCGTAGCGGTCGCCGATGACGGTGACGGAACTTCCGGGCCGGATCCGGGCTGCCGCGGTGTCCAGCAGGAGCCGGTCGGTGGCGTCCCAGGCCTGCAGGTTGGGTGCCTCCACATCCGGCTCCCGCCGGAGGACTTCGAAAAGGCTGTCAAGGCTGTCTGCTGCCACGTACTTCCTGCCGTTGTTGGTTGGGCGCGCGCCGGCGCCGTTTGGGTATTTGCCGTTGATGGCGTGGAGACAATTGTCTGGTTCAGCCCCACGGTACCGGTTCCGCCGCCGGCATGATGCCGGGCAGTTTCAGAATGTCCGCCACGGCCGCCCGGCCCGCCCTGTTGGCGCCGATGGTGGACGACGACGGGCCGTAGCCAACCAGGTGGACGCGCGGCTCGGCGGCTACGCGCGTCCCGTCCATCGCGATTCCACCTCCGGGCCCACGCAGGTGCAGGGGCGCCAAATGTTCCAGCTCGGCCCGGAAGCCCGTGGCCCACAAAATCACATCGGCCCCAAGGAACCCGCCGCCGGCGAGCCGGACGCCGTCGGGTTCGATGGCGGTGAACATCGGCTGCCGGTCGAGGGCACCGCGGGCGGCGGCGGCCCGTAGGGCAGGAGTCCAGATGAGGCCGGTGACGGAGACGACACTCTGCGGCGGCAGGCCCTTCCTGACGCGTTCTTCAACGAGGGCTACGGCGTCGTGTCCGGCACGGGCGTCGAAGGCGGCGTCGCGCCAGACCGGCTCGCGCCGCGTGAACCAGCTGGTGCTGGTCACCTGCGAGATTTCGGCCAGGAGCCCGACGGCGGAGATTCCGCCACCGACGACGATGACGTGGCGGCCGGCGAAATCCTGCGCGGAGACGTAGTCGGCTACATGCAGCTGCGTTCCCCGGAAGCTTTCGCGGCCCGGATAGATGGGCCAGAACGGCCGGGTCCAGGTTCCCGTGGCATTGATGACCGCCTTGGCGCTCCAATCACCCCGGGAAGTGGTAATCCGGAGCCCGCCTGCCGGTTCTGCGTCTTCGCGGCTGACGGAGGTCACCTTCACTGGCCGCAGGATGGACAGTCCGAGCTCCTGCTCATAGCCTCCGAAGTAGCGGGTGAGGAAGTCTGAACTGGGCTCACGGGGATCCACTTCGGGTTTGGCGGCGCCGGGAAGGTCGCTGATGCCGTTAACGGTGTCCATCCGCAGGCTCTTCCAGCGATGGCGCCAGGCGCCGCCCGGCCCGTCTTCGGCGTCGAACATGGTGTACGCCACTCCCCTGCGCTGCAGGTGGTAGGCCGCGGACAGCCCCGCCTGGCCGGCACCGATCACGGCGACATCGGTGGGGATGGCATTCACTCCCCCATGATATCCGCGGTGGTGCTGGTGGCCGCGTGCCGGAGCCCGCAGAGGAAGGGCGTAATGCCAGCCGCCGGGCACGAAAAAGGGAACCATCACACGTGATGGTTCCCTTTTATCCGGTGGAGCTGAGGGGACTCGAACCCCTGACCCCCTGCATGCCATGCAGGTGCGCTACCAGCTGCGCCACAGCCCCGGGTGCTTGCTGTTCCGGCCGAATTCCCCGGAGCAACCTCACCAGAGTAATGCACTTTTTCCCAAGTACCAAATCGGCCGTCCGGGCCCTGCGCCGGGGCCCTTCCTGGCCTGGACCGACGCGGTTTCCAGCCACTCCGGGAAACAAAAAATCCGCCGGGATCTATGGATCCCGGCGGATTGTCCGGTGGAGCTGAGGGGACTCGAACCCCTGACCCCCTGCATGCCATGCAGGTGCGCTACCAGCTGCGCCACAGCCCCGGATTGCTGCTGCTCCGGAGAGCTTCTGTCCGGGTTTCCCCGAAGCAACTCAAATATCTTAGAACAGCAGTTCCGAAAATTCCAAATCGGGAATATTCGGACGAGCGGTCAGGCCCTACTCGCCGTCGGCGGAGGCCGCGGCCGTTGCTGCGGCGGCATCTTCCAGCTGGAGATCGACCACGGGGCAGTCCTTCCACAGCCGTTCCAGCGCGTAAAAGACGCGGTCTTCTTCGTGCTGGACGTGGATGACGACGTCCGAGTAGTCAAGCAGGACCCAGCGTCCGCCGGAGCGGCCTTCCCGGCGGACGGGGCGCAGATCGCGCTGGGCGAGTTCTTCCTCGATGCCGTCGACGATGGCGTTTACCTGCCGCTCGCTGGGCGCGGATGCGATCAGGAAAACGTCTGCCAGGGCCAGCCGTTCGCTGACGTCAAGGCCCACGATGTCCTGGGCGAGTTTGTCCGCTGCAGCCTTAGCGGCGGCGCGGGCAACGGTGATGGATGTTTCTGAGGCGGTCACGGGACTCCTTGTTGATGAAAAAACGTGGTGCGGCAGGTCAGGGGTTCATGCCGCTGATGATGAGGACGACGCCGGACACCAGGGCCACGACGCCGAAAGCCAGGATGCAGACCTGCAGGATGCGGTTGCGCCGGGCGCGGCCCAGGCCTGCGGTGGCGGCGTCGAGGGGTTCGAGGCCGTAGGCGGAACTTGCCGGCACGCGGGGCAGGTCTTCGATCGCTTCCCCGGCCTGGTTGTCGGGGAACACCACGGGCTTGGGCCTGGTGGCGGCGCGGGCAGCCGCTTCGGCCCTGGCGATGACCTGGGACCGGCCGGAAACGGGATCCGGCGCAGGTCCTTGCTTCCGTGGCGCCGGAGGCTTGGAACCGGGCCGGCGTTTACTGCCGCCGCCGGGCGGTACCTTGGCTCCGGGCCGGGTGGTCACCGGCACATGCGAGGTGGCAGGAGGCTTCATGACCGGGCGGTCCACGCCGGGAACCTGGACGAATTCCAGGGGCGTCACCATGGCCAGGTTGTTGGCCGTGGACGGGCCGGGCCTGTCCTTGGGCCGGTCCTCCTTCGCGGTCGCCTGTGAGCCGGCGTCACCGGGCTGCGCCTTGACCGCCGCGGAGCCGCCCGCCTGCTCGGCAAGCTTCTGCCGCGCCATGGCCCTCCGGTTCATGACGGCTGCGCGTTCGGCCAGCGCTATCTGCTCGGCGAGGATGTCCGGGTCCACTGCCTCCGGGTCCAGGGAGGCGATGTGTTCCATCTTGGCGATCTGGTTCTTTGCCTGCTCGGCGATGAGCGCCCGGGCGGCCAGTGCCTGTTCGACCGTCATGCCCTCCGGCCCGGAGGGTGACGGCGCCGGCGAGGAGGGAGCCGGCGTGGAGGGTGCCGGGCGTTCGCCGGAGGCCTTCGTGCCCTTGCCCTTCGCGGGTGCCAGCGTTGCCGGGGTCTTCCCGGCAGCACCGGGCTTGGCCGCCGGAGCGGGCGTCTCGGGGGCGGCCGGAACAATCGGGGTGGCCGCGGTCAGGGCCTGTTCCTTCAGTTGCTGCAGCCGGAGCTGGCGGCGGGTGGGCGGCCCGCCCGCGGCCAGCTGCCCTTCCTTTTCCTCGAGCTCCTTGATGGTGCGCAATGTTGCCCGGTCACGGGCACGGATCTGTGATGAACGCTGGGCAGGGGCAGGCACCGGGCCAGGCTGGTTTGTCGGGCCGGGTTCCTGCGGTCCGGAAGCCTGTGCAGGTCCGACTGCCGGTGCTGTTCCTTTTTCACGTGCAGCGCCCGGTGCGGCACCCGGGCGCTGGGCAGGTGCCTTGCCGGGCTCATCGGCCGGCGCCGGGGTTACAGGAGTCTTGCCCGCCGGCACATTCGCCGCGGGCTGGGCCGCCGGCGCGGCCGGAGGGGTTTTCGTGGCAGGCGAAAGCTGGTCCGCGTCCGGGGCAGCGGCAGCCTTTTGGGCAGCGTCGCGCGCCTTCCGGAGTTCCCGCCGGCTGCGGATGGGGGGCTGTTCCTGGCTCATGGAAAACTCATTCAGTACTGGCTGGTTCGCGTGCTTCGGAAGGTGATTCGTCCCCGGTTGCCGGCGCCTGCGCATAGAGGCCGTACTTGGCGATGTACTGGACCACCCCGTCCGGAACCAGGTACCAGACCGGATTGTTCGCCGCCACACGGGTGCGGCAGTCGGTGGAAGAGATGGCCATGGCCGGCACTTCGAGGAGGCTGACGTCGTCGCGCCCCATGCCGTCGAGGACGTGCCCGGGACGGGTCACGCCGACGAAGTGTGCCAGCGACCACAGCTCGTCGATGTCCTTCCAGGACAGGATCTGTGCCAGGGCGTCTGCGCCGGTGATGAAGAACAGGTCGGCGTCGGGACGCTGGGCCCTCAGGTCCCGCAGCGTGTCAATGGTGTAGGTGGGGCCGGGACGGTCCACGTCCACCCTGCTGACCGTAAACCGCGGGTTGGAGGCCGTGGCGATGACAGTCATGAGGTACCGGTGCTCCGGTTCGCTGACCTGCTTGTGGGACTTCTGCCATGGCTGCCCGGTGGGGACGAAGACAACCTCGTCCAGGTCGAATTCGGCAGCCACTTCACTGGCGGCGACAAGGTGGCCGTGATGGATGGGATCAAACGTCCCGCCCATCACGCCCAGCCGTATCCGGCCCTTGTCACTGCTCTGGCGCAACTTGCGGGAAATGTTAGTGGCCCTGCCCGTGATCGTGCTTGTTCGGGTGCTGGCGGTGCGGGTCCGCGTGCTCCTCGGTGGCGGTGTGGCGGTTGCCGAGGTTGGTGTAGGACACCGTGATGAACATCAGGACCAGGAGGATGACGAACATCACAATGCCGAAGACGAAAGGATCGGCCCACAGCGGCGCGAGTTCCTCGTGTTCTGCTTCGCCTGCGGCGGCGACGGTCGTGGCGATCTGCTGGAACAGCATGTTCTCCCCTAGTTCAAGTGTTTTCGGGCAGCGGACCGTTCCGCTGCCTTCTGGCGTCTGGTTTAGTTTACCGCGTTGCTAGCCGCGGGTTTGGCCCTCGCCCTGGACGATCCACTTGGTGGTGGTGAGCTCGGTGAGCCCCATGGGTCCGCGGGCATGCAGCTTCTGTGTGGAAATGCCCACCTCGGCGCCCAGGCCAAGCTCGCCGCCGTCGGTGAACCGGGTGGATGCGTTCACGATGACTGCTGCGGAGTCCACCTCGGCGATGAAGCGTTCGGCGTTGGAGAGGTTGTTGGTGAGGATGGCCTCGGTGTGTCCGGTGGTCCACCGGCGGATGTGGCTGATGGCTTCCTCCATGGAGTCCACCATGCCGACGGCCAGGTCCAGGTCCATGTACTCCGTGGCCCAGTCCTCGTCCATGGCGGGGACGGAATCCACGGCAGCCGGCAGCGCTGCGCGGATGCGTTCGTCAACGTGCAGCCGGACACCGGCCTTGTCCAGTGCGGCGGCCACGGCGGGCAGCACAGTGGACCCGGAGTGGACCAGGAGGGTCTCCACGGTGTTGCAGACGCTGGGCCGCTGGGTCTTGGCGTTGAGGAGGATCTCCACGGCCATCTCTTCGTCGGCGGATTCGTCGATGAAGATGTGTACGTTGCCCTCCCCCGTTTCAATCACGGGGACCGCAGAGTTGGTGACGACCGTCTGGATCAGGTCGCGGCCGCCGCGGGGAATGAGGACGTCCACCCGGCCCCTGGCGCGCATCAGTACGTTGGCGCCGGCCCGGCCGTACTGGTCCACCGTCTGGACGGCGTCGGCGGGCAGGCCCACGGACTCAAGGGCTTCGCGCAGCACCCTGACCAGGACGCTGTTGGTGGCTTCGGCGGCGCTGCCGCCGCGAAGGATCACGGCGTTGCCGCTCTTCAACGCCAGGCCGGCGATGTCCACGGTTACATTGGGGCGTGCTTCGTAGATGGCGGCCACCACGCCCATGGGGACGTTGACCTGGCGCAGGCGCAGCCCGTTGGGCAGGGTCTGGCCGCGGACAACGTTGCCCACCGGGTCAGGAAGGTTGGCGAGGTTTTCCAGGGCCGCCACCAGGCCGTCGATGCGTGCGCCGGTGAGGGTGAGCCGGTCCAGCAGCGCAGCGGACGTACCGTTGGCCTTGCCGGCCGCAACGTCCCGGGCGTTGGCCTCGAGGATCGCCTGCGTGTTGGCTTTCAGGGCGGCGCCCACGGCACGCAGGGCGCGGTCCTTCCAGGCCCGGTTTGCCATGGCCATGCGGCGCGCTGCACGGCGTGAGCGGTCGGCGATGGAGTGGACCGCGGCTTCGACGTCGGACGGCTGCAGGTCAACCGGCTGCTGCGCCCCGGGCGCGGCTGCAGTGTCTCCGGTGTTGTCAGCTGTCGTGTGGATCAGGGCCTCAGTCATGGTTTCAAGTTTAGGCGAGGGCGCGGCTCAGACCAGCACCAGGTCGTCAACATGAACAACTTCGCGGTCGTAGCCGGTTCCCAGCTCCTCGCCGAGATCACGCGTGGACCGTCCGAGCATGCGGGGCAGCTCCTCCGAGGAGTAGTTGACCAGCCCGCGTGCCACCACCGTGCCGTCCGCGCCGGCTATTTCGACGGCGTCCCCCGCTTCGAAGGCGCCGTGCACTGCGGAGATTCCGGCGGGCAGCAGGGAGGTGCGGTGGTGCCGCACCGCACGGACCGCGCCGTCGTCCAGCACCAGCCGGCCCTGGACGGAGGCAACGTGGGCCAGCCACAGCAGGCGGACGGGTTTGCGTGACCCGTTGATGGTGAACCAGGTTCCCACGTCTTCGCCGTTCAGGGCGGCAGCGGCGTTGGGTGTCGAGGTCACCAGTGCGTGGATTCCGGATCCCGCTGCCATGCTGGCTGCCTCGACCTTGGTGACCATGCCGCCGGTCCCGACGCCGGCCTTGCCCGTCCTGCCGATCGAGACTCCCTCGAGGTCGTGGGGTCCGCCGACCACCGGGATGCGCCGGGCGCCCTGGGCCGGCGGTCCGTCATAGAGGCAGTCGACGTCGGACAGCAGCACGAGCGCGTCGGCCCGGACCAGGTGGGCCACCAGCGCCGCGAGCCGGTCGTTGTCGCCGAACCGGATTTCGTGGGTGGCTACGGTGTCGTTCTCGTTGACCACGGGAACCACCCCGAGGTTCAGCAGCCGGTCCAGCGCGCGGAAGGCGTTGGTGTGCTGGCTGCGCCGCATCAGGTCCTCGGCGGTCAGCAGCACCTGGCTGACGGTGACGCCATGCGCGCCGAACGCCTGGGTGTAGCGGGCCATGAGCAGGCCCTGCCCGACGCTGGCCGCCGCCTGCTGGGTGGCCAGGTCACGGGGACGCTTGGCCAGGCCGAGCGGCGCGAGGCCGGCCGCGATGGCACCGGAGGAGACCAGGATGATCTCGGTTCCACTGTTGCGCTTGGCTGCCAGGGCGTCCGCCAGGCCGGTGAGCGACTCCTCGGAAATTCCGCCCTTGATGCTGGTCAGCGAGGATGAACCCACCTTGACCACCACCCGGCGTGCGGTGGCAAGCGCGCCCCGGTCCGCCGCCGCAGGCACCGTATCCGCGGCAGATGCGCTAGAACTCATCGTCGGCGTCCAGTCCACTTTCCTTGACGGGCTGGGCGGCACGGCGGCTGCTGACCGATTCGGTCCAGATGCCGGCCTTCCGCTCGGCCTCGAGCTCCGCCCGCGCGGCTGCCTTGGCCTCGCGGCGTTCCTGCTGCTCTTCGCGCTTCTGGCTTCGGGTGGGCCGGTCGCCGGTGTCGGCGAAGCGGACATCGGTACCGCGCGGCGAGGCGAGGAGTTCGGCGCCGGCCATCATGGTGGGTTCCCAGTCGAAGACAACGCCGTCGTCCTCGCCGATCACCACGGTGTCGCCGGGCTTGGCGCCCATCTTGAACAATTCGGTTTCCACACCCAGCTTGGCGAGCCGGTCGGCGAGGTAGCCAATGGCTTCCTCATTGGTGAAGTCGGTCTGCTTGACCCACCGGACGGGCTTTTCACCCAGGACCCGGAAGAGCGGTTCGTGGGCCTTCTCTTCCCGCCGGATCCGGAAGCCCGTCTCGTTGACGGCCCGGGGACGAAGGACCGTGGGGGTGACCTTGGGCGGCGCTGCTTCGACGGCGTCGCGCGCGGCCTTGACGATCTCCGCCATGGCGAAGCCCAGCTGGCGCAGGCCCTCGTGGCTGGTGGCGGAAACCTCGAACACCCGGTACCCGCGCGACTCAAGCTCCGGGCGGACGAAGTCAGCCATGTCCTTGCCGTCAGGCAGGTCCACCTTGTTCAACGCCACCAGGCGGGGCCGGTGGTTCAGGGGGATGACTTCGCCGTCACGGCCGGCGTAACTCATGTCCACCGCGTACTTTTCAAGTTCGGCTTCGATGATGGCCAGGTCGGAGAGGGGGTCGCGGTCCGATTCCAGCGTGCCGCAATCCAGGACGTGGACCAGGGCCGCGCAGCGTTCGACGTGGCGCAGGAAGTTGTGTCCCAGTCCCCTGCCTTCGCTGGCGCCTTCGATCAGGCCGGGCACGTCGGCGATGGTGAACCGGACATCCCCGGCCTGGACCACTCCGAGGTTCGGGACCAGGGTGGTGAAGGGGTAGTCGGCGATCTTGGGCCGGGCAGCGGACATGGCGGCGATGAGGCTCGACTTGCCGGCCGACGGGAAGCCGACCAGGGCGATGTCCGCAATGGACTTCAACTCCAGGACGATGTCGCTGGATTCCCCTTCGATGCCCAGCAGCGCGAAGCCGGGCGCGCGGCGCTTCTGCGAGGAGAGCGCGGCGTTGCCGAGGCCGCCCAGGCCGCCGGCAGCTGCCACGTACTCGGCACCTTCGCCGACCAGGTCGGCGAGGACCGTGCCGTCCTTGGACTTGACCACGGTCCCGTCGGGGACGGGAAGGACGAGGGTTTCGCCGTTCTTGCCGCCGCGCCAGTCACCCATGCCGGGGCCGCCGTTGGTGGCGTGCCGGTGCGGCGCGTGGTGGTAGTCCAGGAGCGTGGTGGTCTGGTGGTCCACGCGGAGGATGACGTCGCCGCCGTTGCCGCCGTTGCCGCCGTCGGGCCCGCCCAGGGGCTTGAACTTCTCGCGGTGGACGGAGACGCAACCGTGGCCGCCGGTACCGCCGGATACGTGCAGTACTACCCGGTCTACAAAGCTGGCCACGTAAATCTCCTCAGTCTCGTGTGGGCGCCACTGGACGCCCTATCGATTGTAATGCGCTTAAAAGAACAGTGGAGCGGGCCACCAGGCCCGCTCCACCGCTTCAGGATGTGTTGTTACTCTGCAGCTGCAGCAGCAACGATGTTGACGACGCGACGACCGCGGCGGGTGCCGAATTCAACGGCGCCCGGGGTCAGGGCGAACAGGGTGTCGTCGCCGCCACGGCCGACGCCGGCGCCGGGGTGGAAGTGGGTGCCGCGCTGGCGGACGATGATCTCGCCGGCCGAAACGACCTGGCCGCCGAAGCGCTTGACGCCGAGGTACTGTGCGTTGGAGTCACGACCGTTGCGAGTGGAGCTCGCGCCCTTTTTATGTGCCATCTGAAATGCCTGCCTTTAAGGTTCTGGTGATTCTGTGTGAAAAAAACCTGCGGTAACCGTTGGTTACTTGATGCCGGTGATCTTGACCTTGGTCAGTTCCTGACGGTGACCCTGGCGCTTCTTGTAGCCGGTCTTGTTCTTGAACTTCTGGATGACGATCTTGGGACCGCGGAGGTCTTCCAGGATCTCAGCCGTGACAGATACCTTGGCCAGGTCGGCAGCGGCGGAGGTGACCTTGTCACCGTCCACCAGGAGCAGTGCGGGCAGCTCGATGGTGCTACCGGCCCCACCGGCGACGCGGTTAAGGGTAACGAAGTCTCCTACAGAAACCTTCTCTTGGCGGCCGCCTGCGCGGACAATCGCGTACACCACTTGGGAACTCACTTCTCTCGACGTTTATAACTAAATTTGCGTGCGGAACCGACTTATTGAAGCCTGGTTTCTCGCTGTGCCTCAACGCCGTGGGGTCATAACCCAAGTGTTGGCGTAAGCACCGAAGATACAGACTACGCTAATTCCGTCTCCGGCCGCAAATGAGGCTGGCTCCGGCGGGCGGTCTGTGATAGGAACCACATAAAACCTTGTTCCTGCGCCGGGGCCTTGTCCATATTACCGGCAACCGGGTGCGGAACAGGTCAGGCGTGGAGCCGCGGCGCGTCGAAGAATTCGACTTCCAGCCGGCAGGACTGCCGGAAAGCCTCTGCCATGGCTGCGCGCTCGGTTTCTCCTGCGGCCTGTGCCGCGGCGTCCACGAGGCCAATGGCCCTGCGTGTAGCCGCAGCAAAGTCCTCGTCCGCGTAGGTGCGGAGCCACTCGGCATACGGGTGGTCCGCGGGTTCCCCTGCGGCCACGAACCGGGCATGGAGGGTCCGGCCGGCCTCCGCGTACAGCCAGAAGCACGGCAGGACGGCCGCGGCCAGTACACCGTAGCTTCCCGACGCCGAAGCGGCCGTCAGGTGGTCCACGTAGGCCTTGGTGACGGGTCCCAGGCCCGGCCGCACGGTGCGGGTGCTGAGCCAGGAGCGGTGCAGTTCCGATTCAACCTCAAGGCACTGCTGGGCCGATGCCGCCCAGAATAGCTGCCCTTCCTCGGTGGGGGCCAGGGCGCTGGCGCGGGCAAGAACGCGGGAATAGCCGTTGAGGTAGAGCGCATCCTGCGCCAGGTAGTATGCGAACTGGTCCTCAGGCAGGGAGCCGGAGACCAGCCCGCCGATGAACTCCAGGCCGTAGATTTCCTCAAGCTCAGCCTCGGCGTCTTCCCGCAGTTGTGCGGTGAAAGCCCCCGGCATGGGCGGCACCGCCACGTGGTGGAAGTGGTGGACGGGCCCGTTGCCGGAGCCCACCTCCAGCGTGTCCGAGGCTGCGAGGGCACCGGCCAGCCACGGTTTTGCCTCCCGCAGGGACTCTTCCCAGTTGCCGGCGCGGGCCTGGATGGTGGCCATGGCCGAGGAAAGGGAGCAGCCGGTGCCGTGGCTGTTCCGGGTGTCCACCCGCTCCCCCGGAACCTCCACTACCTCCGCGGAGAGCGCCCCGGGCAGCCCCACCAGGGCGTCCGGGCAGCCGGCGCCGCGCAGGTGGCCGCCCTTGACCAGGACGACGGTGCCCGTGGCTGCGGCAAGCCGGCGGCCCTGTTCCAGCGCCTGCGGCCAGGTCTCCTGGACATCCTCGTTGAGCAGCATGGCCAGCTCGGCCAGGTTGGGGGTGACCAGGTGGGCCAGGGGCAGCAGGTCACGGAGTGCCGCCTCGGCGGATTCCTGGAGCAGCCGGTCACCGCTCGTGGCGACCATCACCGGGTCAAGGACCACGACGGCGGGCCGAACCTTGGCGAGCCAGTCGCGGACGGCGGCGATGACACCGGAGTCGCCCAGCATGCCGATCTTCACGGCGTCAACAGTGATGTCGTCGCTGATGGCGTCCAACTGCCGGGCCAGGAAGTCGGCGGGCGGGACATGGACCGCCGTGACGCCCCGGGTATTCTGCGCCGTCAGGGCAGTGATGGCGGCCATGCCGTAGCCGCCGTGCGCTGCGATGCTTTTCAGGTCGGCCTGGATACCGGCGCCGCCGGAGGGGTCCGAGCCGGCGATGGCGAGGACCCGCGGAATCCTGGTTCCGGCACCGGTCCCCCGGGACGGCAAGGTGGCGGAAAAGTGAGCGGGCGCAGGCGCAGCAAGAATGGAGGACAACAGAGACATCCCTTCGCCGGTACTAGCCGGACAGGTTCAACGGGTCTGGATCTCAGCCGGCCTTCTGCGCGGCACCCCGTGTCGGTTCCCCAGCCTAGCCGGTGCACCGGGAAGGTTCGAAAGGTGACTTTCCTGTCCGGCCGCGGCGGCCTTAAAAGCCGGATGCCCGGCCCTCCCCCCGCGGGGAAGGACCGGGCATCGCCTGGCGTCACAGTTCCGAAGCGGGAACCCCGACACCTAGGATGATGGGCTCGTCAGCCTTCGCGGCGGCCTGTGTTGGTGCGGCTGGTTCCGGCGCCTTGGCTGCGTGGGAGTGGCCCTCGCTGGCCACCGGCGCATTGTGGTGCTGCTCCACAGTGGTTTCGTTGGCTGCACCCTGGGCGCGGCTGGCGCTGCGGTGGCGGCGGGGACGCCGCTGCCTGGAGGGGTCCGGGGCCTGTTCCTGCGCCGCAGGTGAAGGCTCCGGGGCAGGTTCGGCGGCCGGTGCGGGCTCCTTTTCGGGTGCCGCAGCAGTCTCCTTAGGCACGTCCACCGGCGCCGCAGGCTGGCCCAGATGTGCGAAGGCTTCTGCCAGCCGGTCCAGCGACAACGCCGGCTTGGGCTGCTGGTCCTCCGCATGCTCCACGAAGGGCAGCGCGACTTTCTCGCCGCCGAAGGTCAGGACAGCCGCCGGACGTGCAGGGGCGGCGTCGTCGTGCCGGTCCGCGTGGACAGGCGCCGGAAGGACGGCAGCCTGTTCGGCGGGTGCCTGCGGGGACGCTGTCTGCCGGGCAGCTGCGACCTCGTCATCGTGCAGGTGTGCTGCGTGGGCAGCGGCAGCGATGTTGGCCAGGGCCAGCCGGGTGGCTTCCGCCTTGGCGTGCCGTTCCGCCTCGTGGGGGTCGGGCTGGTCCGCCGGGACCTGCGGCGCTGCGGGCGCGGGCTCGGTTTGCTGGCCGCCGCGTCCGCGCCGGCGCTTGCGCTCCCCACGGGTGGCCTGCTGGATCCCTTCGGCACGCTGGCCCTCGGGCCGGTGCCCTTCGCTGCGGGACTCGGAACGGTCGGTCCGCTGGACGTGCTGTTCGGCGGCAACGATGTTGGCGCGGCGGTGTTCCACGGGGTCGTCATGGGTGACGACGCCGCGGCCGGCGCATGCTTCGCACTGCTCACCGAAGACTTCAAGGAGCCCGGTGCCCATCCGCTTGCGGGTCATCTGGACCAGGCCCAGGGAGGTGACTTCGGCAACCTGGTGCTTGGTGCGGTCACGGCCCAGGCACTCCACCAGGCGGCGGAGGACCAGGTCGCGGTTGGATTCGAGGACCATGTCGATGAAGTCGATGACGATGATGCCGCCAATGTCGCGCAGGCGCAGCTGGCGGACCACTTCCTCAGCGGCCTCAAGGTTGTTCTTGGTCACGGTCTCTTCGAGGTTGCCGCCGCTGCCGGTGAACTTGCCGGTGTTGACGTCCACCACGGTCATGGCTTCGGTACGGTCGATCACCAGGGAACCGCCGGAGGGCAGGAAGACCTTGCGTTCCAGAGCTTTGTGGATCTGCTCGTCGATCCGCCAGGCCGCGAAGATGTCCTGGTCCTTAGTCCACTTTTCCAGGCGTCCCACGAGGTCCGGCGCCACGTAGGTGACGTAGGCCTCGATGGTGTCCCAGGCTTCTTCCCCGGAGACGATCAGCTTGGAGAAGTCTTCGTTGAAGACGTCGCGGACCACCTTGATGGTGAGGTCGGGTTCACCGTAGAGCAGCTCGGGGGCCAGGACCTTGGTGGAGGTGGACTGGCTTTCGATGCCTTCCCACTGTGCGCGAAGCCGGTTGATGTCGTGCGTGAGCTCTTCCTCGGACGCTCCTTCGGCGGCGGTGCGGACAATGACGCCCGCGTGTTCCGGCAGGCGGTCCTTCAGGATGCGCTTGAGGCGGTTGCGCTCGACGTCGGGCAGCTTGCGGGAGATGCCCGTCATCGAGCCGCCGGGCACGTAGACCAGGTAGCGGCCCGGCAGGGAGATCTGGCTGGTGAGCCGGGCGCCCTTGTGCCCCACGGGGTCCTTGGTGACCTGGACCAGGACGGTGTCCCCGGACTTCAGCGCGTTCTCGATACGGCGCTGCTTGCCCTCAAGGTTGACCGCTTCCCAGTTGACCTCGCCGGCGTACAGGACGGCGTTCCGGCCGCGGCCGATGTCCACGAAGGCCGCTTCCATCGACGGCAGCACGTTCTGGACCTTGCCCAGGTACACGTTGCCGATCAGCGAGTCCTGCTGGGTCTTGGACACGAAATGTTCGGCCAGCACGCCGTCCTCCAGGACGGCGATCTGGATCCTGTCGTCGCGCTGGCGCACGATCATCTGCCGGTCAACGGATTCACGGCGGGCCAGGAACTCAGCCTCGGTGATGACGGTGCGGCGGCGGCCCGTGTCCCGGGATTCGCGGCGGCGCTGCTTCTTGGCCTCGAGGCGGGTGGAGCCCTTGACGCTGGTGACGCGGTTGCTGGCAGGCGCCTCGCTCACGGTCCGCGGGGCGCGGACCCGGGTCACCGTGTTGGGCGGATCATCCTCGCTGCCGCCGGTCAGTTCAAGGTCCTGGTCACCCCGGCGGCGGCGGCGCCGGCGGCGGGAGGTAACGCCGTCCTCGGCCTGCCCGGCACCGTCCTCGGCGTCGTCGGACGCATCGCCGTCAGCATCGGAGTCGTCCGCGCCGGCTTCGCGGTCTTCGAGGCGGTTGCGGCCGCGCCGGCCACGGCTGCGGCGACGGCGGCGGCCGGAGGAATCGTCCGATTCGGTGTCTTCGGCGTCGTCCGTTTCCTGTTCCTCGGCCACGGGGGCGGGCTGGCGGACCACGGTGCTCAGGTCCGGAGCCTGGAACAGCACGGACGTGGGGGACGCCGGCTCGAGGAACAGGGAGGCGAAGGGGCTGGCGTCCCCGGCGGCTGCGGCGTCGGCCTGGGCAGGCGTCTCCGCTGCGGGAGCGTCCGCGGCCGGGGCTTCCTGTCCGGCGGCGGCCGGCTCTGCCACCGTGGCGGCAGGTTCCCCGGGGGCCGCGGCGACGGCGTCATCCCCGGCGTCGGGTGCCCCGGCCGCGGGGTTCTCCTGTGCGGCGGCTTCCTGCTCCAGCGGCAGGGCCTGCTCGACGGCGGGCTCCTCCGCAGCGGCCTCGGCAGCGGCTTCCGGACCGGCGGGGGCTGCTTCCGGGGCGGCGGCTTTGCGGGTGGCTACACGACGACGGCGCACCGGCTTGGCCTCCTCAGCTGCCTCGGGACCGGGCGCACCGTCCACGGCCGGGCTTGGCACAGCAGCAGCGTCGGGCGCATCGGCGGATGCGGGATCGGCGGCGAAGGCCGGCAGGGGTTCCGCGGTGTCCGGCTTCTTGCGTGCCCGGGTGCGGCGGGCGGGCGCCTTGGCGGGCGCCTCCGCATCCCCGGTGGCGGCATCGGGAACGGCCCCTGCTGTGGCAACGTCAACGTCCGCGGCAGCTTCGGACGCCGGGGCTGCGGCGTCTTCTGCCTTGGCCGCGGCCTTGCGGCGGGTCCGGGGAGCCTTTTTCGGTTCGGCCGGGGTTTCTACAGCCGGTGCATCGTCATTAACGGAAAGCTCTGGTTCATTGTTCATCTGTGGCAACACTCCTGCCCCTGACGTACCGCCACATCCGGCACCCATTGGGGCACATATTGTCAAAACCCGCAGGCGTTGACAGAAGTCACGTGGATACTCCCAGGTTCGCACCGGCGTTGGGGTGCGGCAGTCCACAGGAGCCGGAGGATGTTCTGAAACCCGTTGTTCTACGTGCCACAACCAGGTGCCGCCCAATGGAGATTGCGGGAGTGATCGGAAAACCCGAGGCCTGCCCTGCTCGTCATTGGCGGTCTTGGGAACAAGCCACCGGACTGGAGACCGAATGTGGTTCGGCTTCCAGCCACGCTTATTCTCTCATACGCGGACTAAAACGCGGCGGAGGTGCTCCCCCGGCTTTCAGTTTCCTGAACGTTTCCTCCAGCCGCCGGCGTTACAATCGGGCACAGGAGCACCGGACGAAAAGGACGCCAAACCAATGCCCAGCATCTCCCCCGTCAGCGGCCCGGAGGCCCACGAGGCCACCACCGGCCCGGACACAGCACCCTCAGGGAACCTGCCGTTCATGGCCCGCACACGGCCGTTCGGCTGGCTCCTGGTGATCACCGGGGCCATCGGGTGGCTCGCCTCGGGAACCCTCGTCCTGGAAAAGCTTGCCACGCTGCAGGATCCCAACCACACCACCGTCTGCGACGTGAACCCGTGGATCTCCTGTGGCGAGGTGATGAAGACCTGGCAGAGCTCGCTCTTCGGCTTCCCCAACATGTTCATTGGAATTGTGGCCTTTGCCGTCATCATCACGGTGGGCATGGCCCTGTTGTCCGGGGCTACCTTCGCCAAGTGGTTCTGGGCAGGGCTGCAGGCCGGCGTCACCCTCGGCTTCGCGTTCGTGGTCTGGCTGTGGTCCCAGGCCCTGTACGACATCCACGTTCTCTGCCCGTTCTGCATGATCGTCTGGGCCGCGATGATCCCGCTCTTCGTGTGGACCACCATCCGGAACATCACCGCAGGCATCATCCCCGTTCCGTCCGGGGCTGCCCGCATCGCGGGCGACTCCGGCTGGATCATCGTTGCCCTGCTTTACGTGGGCGTCATCGCCAGCATCTTCTTCGCCTTCATCCAGGTGTTCGTGGGAACGTCCGGCTTCTGACCGACGCCGCCCGGATACAGCCAAGGCCAATGTTCCCCCGGGAACATTGGCCTTGGCTCGTTAAACGCGCCGCCGGGCGCTGGCAGGATCCTAGTCCTGGAACCAGATCTTGATTTCGCGTTCCGCGGAGTCGGCGGAGTCCGAACCGTGCACCAGGTTCTGCTGCACCTTCAGGCCCCAGTCGCGGCCAAAGTCGCCGCGGATGGTCCCGGGTGCTGCGGTGGTGGGATCGGTGGTGCCGGCCAGGGAACGGAAGCCTTCGATGACGCGGTGGCCTTCGAAGATCGCAGCGACCACGGGGCCGCTGAGCATGAACTCCACGAGGGGCTCGTAGAAGGGCTTGCCCACGTGCTCCTCGTAGTGCTGCTCGAGGAGTTCCCGGGTGGCGTTGACCTTCTTCAGTTCAACCAGGGTGTAGCCCTTGGCTTCGACCCGGGCCAGGACGGCGCCGGTCAGGTTGCGGGCGACGCCGTCGGGCTTGATCAGGACGAGGGTGCGCTCTGTAGTCACAACTGCTCCAATGCGTTGGTGGGGTTTGGGGTCAAGTCTACGTGGACTGCCTACGGGGCCTGGCCGCCGGCGGCCTGGTCCGGATGGGCAGCTTCCCAGGCGGCCTGCTCACGTTCGCGTTCGCCGGCCTCGCGGTCGATCCTGATGCCGGTGCGGATCCCGTACCACCAGCAGATGCCGAACAGGACGCCTACCAGGAACATGGCAGGTTCGATGATTCCCGTCAGGATCAGGACCACCTGCAGCACCCAGCCCAGCCCGATTCCCCAGGGCTTCCTGAGGACCGCGCAGGCCAGCACCATCACGGCGCTCAAAGCGATTCCGACGCCGAGAATCAAGGCCGGCGGAAACTCGCCGCGGCGCAGCCCGAAGACCGCCAGCGTGGCGAAGAATATGACGAATGCTTCCAGCAGGAGCACGGTGGAGGCGAACATCACCTTGGTGGAGCGTCGCTTTTTCGGCATGCCCGGGCGCCATTCGCGCTGGGCCTTGGTCAGCCGTGCCATTCTCAGGCCTCCGTCTTTCCCAGAAGGATGCGGGCTTCGGCAACGAGGGTGATGGAACCGGTGACCAGGACGCCGCCGGAGAGGTCGTCGTTGGCTTCTGCCCGTTCCACCGCCCATTCGAGGGCGTCGTCGAGTTTCTCTGCCACGTGGACGTTGTCCTCGCCGAAGCCCAGGTCGATGGCCAGTTCGGCCAGTTCGGCGGCGGGGACTGCCCGCGGGGAGTTGGACTGGGTGAAGCAGTACTCCTCCGCCACATCACCGAGTGATTCCTTCAGTTCCCGGAGGATCTCCTCGGCGTCCTTCTCCTTCAGGACGCCGACCACGGGAACGAGCCGGCTGAAGGTGAATGCTTCCTGCAGCGCCGCGGCCGACGCCTTGATGCCGTCGGGGTTGTGGGCGGCATCGACGATGATCGTGGGCGCTGTCCGGACCACTTCCAGCCGTCCCGGCGAGGTGACGGCGGCGAAGCCTTCCTGGAGGACGTCGAAGGGCAGTTCCTTGCCGCCGAAGAATGCCTCCAGCGCTGCCACGGCAACGGCGGCGTTCTGCGCCTGGTGGGCGCCGTGAAGGGGCACCAGGAGGTCGGGGTAGCGCCCGGCGGTTCCCTGGATGGTGACCATCTGGCCGCCTACGGCCACGGTGCGGGACTCGACGCCGAACTCCACGCCTTCAAAGCGGAACGGCACGCCGACGTCCTTGGCCTTGTCCAGCAGGACCTGCGCGGCGTCAAGCGGCTGCGCCGCGCTGACCAGGAAACCGCCGGGCTTGATGATGCCGGCCTTTTCAAACGCGATGTCGGCGGTGGTGTCGCCGAGCAGGTCGGTGTGGTCCAGCGATATCGGGGTGACCACGGAGACCTGCCCGTCGCCGACGTTGGTGGCGTCGGTGATGCCGCCCAGTCCCACTTCGATGATGGCGACGTTGACGGGCTGGTCCGCGAAGATGGCGAAGCCCAGGATGGTCACGCACTCGAAGTACGTCAGCCGCGGCTGGCCGTCGGCTTCGAGCTCGGCGTCGACGATCTGCAGGTAGGGGCGGATCTCGTCCCAGATGCGGACGAACGTCTCATCGGACACGGGGTGCCCGTCGATGCTGATCCGCTCCGTGACCTTGGACAGGTGCGGGCTGGTGTAGCGGCCCGTGCTCAGCCCGTGGGCCCGGAGGACGGATTCGATCATCCGCGACGTCGAGGTCTTGCCGTTGGTTCCGGTTACGTGGATGATCGGGTACGCCTTGTTGGGCTCCCCGAGGACATCCATGGCGCGGAACAGCGGAGCAAGCCGCGGTTCCATCTTGTTTTCCGGCGCCCGGCCCAGCAGCTCGGCGTAGACGCTTTCCACGGAAAATTCGTCGGTCACGGCTCAGGCCTCCACTTTTTCGACGACGACGGCGGGTTCGGCGACATCCGCCGGTGCAGCCACGAGGTCCACGGTGAGCGTCTCCCCCTTGACCAGTTCGGCGTTGGCCAGCAGGGCGTCCACCACGTTCTGGGCGGCGGACACGGAGGTTCGGATCCGGTCGCTGACATTGAGCCCGGCGTCCTTGCGGGCCTGCTGGATGGCGCGGACCATGTCCCGGGCCAGGCCTTCGGCCTCCAGCTCCGGGGTGACCTCGGTGTTCAGGACCACGAAGCCGCCGCTCGGCAGGACTGCGACAGCAGACGACGCAGAGGAGGCGGCAGCACCGCCGTCGGCCTCTGCCACCACCGTCTCGAGGGTGTATTCCTGCGGTTCAAGCTGCAGGCCCCCGGCAGTGACCACACCGTTGCCATCCACGGACCAGTCACCGGACTTGGATCCCTTGATGGCCACCTGCACGTTCTTGCCCAGGCGCGGACCGGCCGCGCGGGCGTTGACCACCAGCTTCTGCTGGATGCCGAATTCCTCCGGGGATGCCGTGGCGGCGTCGAGCAGCCGGACGGACCTGATGTTCAGTTCGTCGGCGATGACTGCGGCGAAGCCGTCCAGCGCGTCGGCGCCGGGAGCCACCACGCTGAGTTCCTGCAGGGGCAGGCGGACCCGGAGGTTGGCGGCCTTGCGGAGTGAGGAGCCGGTGGAGCAGATCTGCTGCACCCGGTCCATGGCCTCAACGAGCCCGGGATCGGCGGGGAACAGGTCAGCGTCAGGCCAGTCGGCAAGGTGCACGGAGCGCCCGCCGGTCAGGCCGCGCCAGATTTCCTCGGTGACCAGCGGCAGCAGGGAGGCTGCCGCGCGGGACACCGTCTCCAGTGCCGTGTACAGCGCGTCGAACGCGTCCCGGTCCTCATCGAAGAAGCGCTGGCGGCTGCGGCGCACATACCAGTTGGTCAGCATGTCCAGGTAGCTGCGCAGGGCATCGCAGGCACCTGAAATGTCATACGCGTCCAGCCGCTCCGTCATGGTGCGCACCAGTTCGCCGGTGTTGGCCAGCAGGTACTGGTCCAGGGTGTCCTCGTAGCCGTCGTAGCGGAGCGTCGCCTCGTAGCCGTCCCCGCCGTTTGCCGCGTTGGTGTACAGCGCGAAGAAGCTGTAGACGTTCCACAGGGGCAGGATGACTTGGCGTACGCCGTCACGGATGCCCTGCTCGGTGACGATCAGGTTTCCGCCACGCAGGATCGGGCTGGACATCAGGAACCAGCGCATGGCGTCGGAGCCGTCGCGGTCCAGGACCTCGGAGACGTCCGGGTAGTTGCGCAGGCTCTTGGACATCTTCTGCCCGTCGGAGCCCAGCACGATGCCGTGGCTGATGACGTTGCGGAACGCCGGCCGGTCGAACAGGGCCGTGGAGAGTATGTGCAGCATGTAGAACCAGCCGCGGGTTTGGCCGATGTATTCGACGATGAAGTCGGCCGGGTTGTGGGTGTCGAACCAGGCTTCGTTCTCGAACGGATAATGGACCTGTCCGTAGGGCATGGAGCCGGAGTCGAACCAGACGTCCAGGACGTCCTCGACGCGCCGCATCACGGACTGGCCCTCTTCAGGGGTGCGGGGATCGTCCGGGTTGGGCCGGGTGAGCTCGTCGATGAACGGGCGGTGCAGGTCCACCTGGCCGTCCTTGTTCAGGGGCAGCCGGCCGAAGTCCGCTTCGATCTCGGCGAGGGAGCCGTAGACGTCGGTGCGCGGGTATTCGGGGTCGCTGGACTGCCACACGGGAATGGGGCTTCCCCAGAACCGGTTGCGGCTGATGGACCAGTCGCGGGCGTTCTCCAGCCACTTGCCGAACTGGCCGTCCTTGACGTTGCCGGGGATCCAGTTGATGTCCTGGTTCAGTTCCGACATGCGGTCCTTGAACTTAGTGACCTCCACGTACCAGGAGGACACCGCGCGGTAGATCAGCGGGTTGCGGCAGCGCCAGCAGTGCGGGTAGCTGTGCTCGTAGCTGGCCTGCTTGACCAGCCGGCCCTGGGCGCGGAGCACCTGGGTGATGGGCTTGTTGGCTTCAAAGACCTGCAGGCCGGCGATGTCATGGAGGTCGCCGTGCTTGAACAGCGGGAGGAATTTTGCCCCCTCGTCCACCGACAGCACCACGGGGATGCCCGCTTCCTCGCAGACCTTCTGGTCGTCCTCGCCGTAGGCGGGAGCCTGGTGGACGATGCCGGTGCCGTCAGTGGTGGTGACGTAGTCGGCCACCAGGAAACGCCAGGCGTTGTCCATGCCGTACTTCTCGTTGTCGCTGAAGTCGTCCCACAGGCGCTGGTACTGCAGGCCCTCCAGCTCGGCGCCGGTGTGGGTGGACACCACGGCGGCTTCGGCGGCTTCGAAACCGTCGTAGCCCAGGTCCTTGGCGTAGCTGCCCAGCAGGTCTGCTGCCAGCAGGAAGCTGCCGGAGACCGGCGCATCCGCCGAGGCTGCCTTGATGCCGTTGGGGCCGGCGGGGACCACGGCGTAGGTGATGTCGGGTCCGACGGCGAGCGCGGCGTTGGTGGGCAGCGTCCAGGGCGTCGTGGTCCAGGCCAGGGCCTGCACGCCGGCCAGCTGCCGGGACAGCTCCGACTCGCCGGCAAGGATGGGGAAGGTCACCGTGACGGTCTGGTCCTGGCGGTTCTTGTAGACGTCGTCGTCCATGCGCAGCTCATGGTTGGACAGCGGCGTCTCGTCCTTCCAGCAGTACGGCAGCACGCGGTAACCGTTGTAGGTCAGGCCCTTTTCGTGCAGCTGCTTGAAGGCCCAGAGGACCGACTCCATGTATTCGACGTTGAGCGTCTTGTAGTCGTTGTCGAAGTCCACCCAGCGGGCCTGGCGGGTGACGTAGGCGCGCCATTCGTCGGCGTACTTCATGACGGAGGCCCGGCAGGCGTCGTTGAACTTGTCGATGCCCATGGCTTCGATCTGGGTCTTGTCGGTCATGCCGAGCTGCTTCATGGCCTCGAGTTCGGCGGGGAGGCCGTGGGTGTCCCAGCCGAAGCGCCGTTCCACGCGCTTGCCGCGCTGGGTCTGGTAGCGGCCCACCAGGTCCTTGGCGTAGCCGGTCAGGAGGTGGCCGTAGTGCGGCAGGCCGTTGGCGAAGGGCGGTCCGTCGTAGAAGACGAATTCGTTGCTGCCGGGCTCGCCGCCAGGCAGGTCGGCGCTGCGCTGGTCGATGCTGGCCTGGAAGGTGCCGTCCTGGTCCCAGTACTTCAGGATGCGCTCTTCGATCTCCGGAAACCGGACGGAGGCGGAAACGCCTGCGCGGCCGTCGGACGGGGCGCCGCTGGTGGAGGCTGAGGCCTTGGGGTAATACGTCATTCTCGACATCCTGGGTTGAGCTTGGCGAACTGCCGGCAGCTGCCGGACACTTTCCGGGATGCGAGGACGGCCGGCGATGCTGTCCAAGGACTGCACGCTTACCGCGGTACCACCTCACTTACCGGCGCTGAGCGTTCCGGATGGAACGGCACTGCACCGGCCTCTCATTACTGCTGTGACGGGCTTACCCGTCCGGTTCTACTGGCGCTGCCCGCCGGGTGCGGCAGGTTGCGTGTTCTTCCGGAAGCTCGCCGGTGATTGCCGGGTCGTAGCCGTTTACGAGTCTACTATCGCGTGCGCCTGCATTTCCATTCCCGGGACCGGTTCCGGCCGGAGGCGCGGCAGCCGTTCGGGACTGCGCCCGCATTGCCTAGACTCACTTCCATGACTGCTTCCGGCCGTCGGGCCCCCGTGCGCCTTCGGATGGCGTGCACGTGGTTGTCGCTCCTGGCCGCCGCGCCGGTGCTGGTGCTGTCCTTTTTCCGCGCCGTCGGGCTGGAATGGCCGGTCCTGGTGGTCCAGCTGCTGGCCTTTACACCGTGGCTGGCGGTCCCGGCGGCGCTGGCACTGTTCCTGTCGTTTCCCGCCGGCCGGGGATGGCTGCGGCTGCTGGCCGCGGCGTTGCTGGCGTGCCAGCTGTTCTGGCTGTTTCCCTTGGACGCCGCCCGCCCGTCCCCGCCTGCCGCGGCAGCGCCGGCGGTTTCCGCAGCCGGGCAGCAGCAGGCCACGGTGGACCTGAACGTGATGAGCGTCAATTCGCAGTTTGGCCGCGCCGACGCTGCCGCGATCGTCGACCTGGTGAAGGACCGGAGGATCGCCGTCCTGGCCATCCAGGAACACACCCAGGCCCTTCAGGACCGCCTGGCGGACGAGGGCCTGGCAGCGGCCCTTCCCTACCGGATCAGCCGGCCCGCGGATGACGGCGCCGGCAGCGCAGTGTATTCAAGCCGGCCGATCGAACCGGTGGGCGTACTGCCGGACACCCCGTTCCTGATGCCGACGGTCAGGCTCGTGGCCGGCGGCGGGGCAGGCGGACCGCGCGCCGTGCTCGAGGTGACCAGCGTGCACACGCTGCCTCCGGTTGATACCAGGGTGGGCCAATGGCGCAGCGACCTTGAGGCGGTGGCCCGGTTGGCGGACCGGCCCGGCCACCGGCTGCTGATGGGTGATTTCAATGCCACCTACGACCATATGGAATTCCGCCGGCTGCTGTGCGCCGGAGAAGGAGGACTGGTGGATGTGGGCGCCGCGTCCGGTTCCCGGCTGCTCCCCACCTGGCCCATGGACGGCCAGCCCTTGCCGGGGATAGCCATCGACCACCTGGTGACCAGCCCCGGGGTGGGCAGCACCGGCTATGGCGTGGAGCGGATTCCCGGGACGGACCATGCGGCTGTCGTGGCCACCCTCGCTGTCCCGGCCGCCTGACTGCCGCGCGGGGCCGCGGCCCCGGGCTGCGAAGGCCTGCTGCGGCGTCAGCCTTTCCTGATGAGCTTGTGGTTGGCTGCCTGGGCAACGGGCCGGATGACGATCTCGTCCAGGTTGACGTGGTGCGGCACGCTCACGGCGTAACGTACGACGTCGGCCACGTCGCCCGCCGTGAGCGGCTTTTCCACGCCTTCGTAGACCTTGTCCGCTGCCTGCGCGTCACCGAGCCGGTTGAGGGCGAATTCCTCCGTCTGCACCAGGCCCGGCGCCACCTCGATCACGCGGAGGTTGTTTTCCACTTCCTCAAGGCGCAGCGCGTTGGTCATGGCATGCTGGGCGAACTTCGCGGCGTTGTAGCCGGCGCCGCCCTCATATGCGGCGATGGCGGCCGTTGAGGTCAGGTTGAGCACCGTTCCTTCGCCGTTGGCGCGCAGCATGGGGAGGAAGGCGCGGGTCAGCTTCATGGTGCCCAGGACGTTGACCCGGTACATCCATTCCCAGTCGTCGGTGTCGGCGTCGCCCAGCCTGTCCGCTCCGCGGGCGCCGCCGGCGATGTTGACCAGCGTTCCGATGCCGCCGGCAGCGGTGACCGTGTCCAGGAGCCGGGACACGTCGTCGTCCTCCGTGATGTCCGCGGGGATGGCGGTGGCGCCCGTCTCCGCGGCCAGCGCCTCGAGCCGGTCTGCACGGCGGGCCACGGCAAACACCGTCCATCCCTCCGCCCGCAGGGCACGGACGGTCGCTTCGCCAATCCCGCTGCTCGCGCCGGTCACCAGGGCTGCCTTGTTGTACTGCGAATCCTCAGTCATGGCACCACCCTAACGTCAGCGCTCCGCACCGTGCCGGGCGGCCGTCCCTTAGTGTCATGCGGCCGGCCACGGGGCCCAGGTTCCGCGGGACCGAACAGAGCATGAAAGAATTGCCTAATGGCTGAAGACACGCAGGGTACAGACACGCCCACCACCACCCCCATCAACGTTCCGGACAAGCCGGCCCTCGAAGGCCTCGAAGCAGCGCTCACGCAGCGGTGGCTGTCCGAAGGAACCTACCGGTTCAACCCGGACACCACCCGGGAGCAGGTCTACTCGATCGACACTCCCCCGCCGACGGCGTCCGGCTCGCTGCACGTGGGCCACATGTTCTCGTTCACCCAGACCGACGTGCAGGCGCGCTACATGCGCATGACCGGCAAGAACGTCTTCTACCCGATGGGCTGGGACGACAACGGCCTGCCCACCGAACGCCGGGTGCAGAACTACTACGGTGTCCGTTGCGATCCGGCCATCCCCTACAACGCGGATTACCGGCCCCCGGCGCAGCCGGCCAAGAACCAGCGCGACTTCGACGTGGTGTCCCGGCAGAACTTCATTGAACTCTGCGAGGAACTGCCCGTCGAGGACGAACAGGTCTTCGAGAACCTGTTCCAGACGTTGGGCCTGTCCGTCGACTGGAACCTGACCTACCGGACCATCGACGACACCTCCCGCGCAGTGTCCCAGCGTGCCTTCCTGGCCAACCTCGCCGCGGGCGACGCGTACATGGCCGAGGCACCGACGTTGTGGGATGTGACGTTCCGCACCGCCGTGGCCCAGGCCGAACTGGAGGACCGCGAGGTTCCCGGCGCCTACTACCGGTACCCGTTCTTCACGGAGGACGGCGGGAAGGTCTTCATCGAGACCACCCGTCCGGAGCTCCTGGCCGCCTGCGCGGCGCTGGTGGCAAACCCCGACGACGAACGGTACCAGCCGCTGTTCGGCAAGACGGTGCGTTCGCCCCTGTTCGACGTCGAGCTTGAGGTCAAGGCCCACCCCCTGGCCAAGGCCGACAAGGGCTCCGGCATTGCGATGGTGTGCACCTTCGGTGACCTGACCGACGTGACCTGGTGGCGGGAACTGCAGCTGCCCACCCGGGCCATCATGGGCCGTGACGGCAGGATCATTGCCGACACCCCCGAATGGATCACTACCGGGGCGGGCAAGGAAGCCTACGCCGCCATCGCCGGGAAGACCGCCTTCTCGGCCAAGGAAGCCGTGGTGGAACTCCTGGACGCCGCAGGCCTGCTGGACGGCGAGCCGAAGAAGATCACCCACCCGGTGAACTTCTTTGAAAAGGGCGACAAGCCCCTCGAAGTGGTCACCTCACGCCAGTGGTACATCCGCAACGGCGGCCGGGACGAGGACCGCCGCGAACGGCTGATCAGCCGCGGACAGGAGATCGACTTCCACCCGTCCTTCATGCGGTCACGCTACGAAAACTGGATCGCCGGCCTCAACGGCGACTGGCTGGTCTCCCGGCAGCGCTTCTTCGGCGTGCCGATCCCCGTCTGGTACCCGCTCGACGCCCAGGGCAACCCGGACTACGACAACCCAATCCTGCCGTCCGACGACATGCTCCCGGTTGACCCCGCAGCGGACGCCGCCCCCGGGTACGGGGAATCCCAGCGTGACCAGCCCAACGGTTTCACCGGCGACGCCGATGTGCTGGACACGTGGGCAACGTCGTCGCTGACCCCGCAGATCGTCGGTGGCTGGAGCCGGGATGAGGACCTGTTCGGCAAGGTCTTCCCGTTCGACCTGCGCCCGCAGGGCCACGACATCATCCGCACCTGGCTGTTTTCCTCGGCGGTCCGCGCGGACGCGCTGCAGGGCACGGCTCCGTGGAAGCATGCGGCGATCTCCGGCTGGATCCTCGACCCGGACCGGAAGAAGATGTCCAAGTCCAAGGGCAACGTGGTGGTTCCCACCGATGTCCTGAACGAGTACGGCTCGGACGCTGTCCGTTACTGGGCCGCTTCTGCGCGCCTGGGCGCAGACACTGCCTACGAAATCGCGCAGATGAAGATCGGCCGCCGGCTGGCCATCAAGCTCCTGAACGCCTCGAAGTTTGTGCTCAACCTAGGTGCCACCGAGAATTCGGTGGTGTCCGGCGACCTGTCGGTGCTGACCAACCAGCTTGACCGTGCCCTGCTGGCCCAGCTGGCCGAGGTTGTGGCGCAGTCCACCAAGGCGTTCGACAACTACGACTACGCCCGTGCCCTGCAGCTGACCGAGACGTTCTTCTGGCAGTTCACGGACGATTACGTCGAGCTGATCAAGGACCGCGCCTATGGTGCGGCGGGCGAGGCGGAGCAGGCGTCTGTCCTGGCTGCCCTGGCCACCACGCTGGATACGCTGCTGCGCCTGTTCGCGCCGTTCCTGCCGTTCGCCACGGAGGAGGTGTGGAGCTGGTGGCGTGCCGGTTCCGTGCACCGGGCCGAGTGGCCGGCCGGGGTGGCCGTGGACGGTGACACCACCATGCTGGCCACCGTGGGCACCGCCCTGAGCGGGGTTCGCAAGGCAAAGTCCGAGGCCAAGGTCAAGCAGCGCACCGAGGTCCTGTCCGCGACCATCACCGCTCCCGAGTCCCTGACGGTGCAGTTGAAGGCCGGCCTGTCCGACCTCAAGGCCGCGTCCAATGCCCGGGAGATCACCTTGGTGGTGGGGGACGGTGAGCTCAGCGTCACCGATGTTGCCTTGGCAGCTCCTGAGGAGCCCGCGGCAGTCTAAAGCCGGTTGCCCCGGTTTCCGGGCAAAGGGGAAGCCCCATCAGCGTTTTGCCGTTGGTGGGGCTTCGACTTTTTCGGCCATCCGGTGACGTCTTGATGGTCTGGCAGGATCCGTGGACTTGCAGGTCTTCCTACCGCGTCACCGGTAGCTTGTTTTCGGCTTTGCCAAAGGCTGCGTCGAATACATTTCACTGAATCTTTGGTTCCTGCGTCCCTCTTCTTTCGAAGTGGGTAAGAACTATTGTTGTCCTGCCCGCAGTGCAGCACAAGGGCCCCGGAAGAACTACATGGCAGTAGTTTCTCCGGGGCCCCGGGGCCGTGCGGCGGGATGTGGTCAGTCGAATTCCGGCTGTTCCGTCCGGCTGCGCTTCAGCTCGAAGAAGTGCGGGTAGGCGGCGATCGCCGTGGTGGCGTCCCAGAGCCGGCCGGCTTCCTCCCCGCGCGGGATGCGGGTCAGGACCGGGCCGAAGAAGGCCGTACCGTTGAATGCGACCACCGGGGTTCCCACGTCCTGGCCGACCAGCGAAATGCCTTCTTCATGGCTGGCCCGGAGGCGTTCGTCGTAGGCGTCGGTGTCGGCGGCGGCTGCCAGGGTTGCCGGGAGCCCGCAGTCGGCGAGGGCCTTGGTGATCACGACCGAGCGGTCCTTTTCGCCGCCCTCGTGGATCAGGGTGCCCATGGCATCGTACAGTTCCTTGACCACGGCGTCGCCGTGCTCCTGCTGGGCGGCGATGATGACGCGGACCATTCCCCACGCGTTGTCCATGGACTTGCGGTAATCGGGGTCGAGTTCGCGGCCCTCGTTCAGGACGGCGAGGCTCATGACGTGCCAGACGGTGTCAATGTCCCGGACGCCCTCGACCTCGCCGATCCAGCGTGAGGTGATCCAGGCGAACGGGCAGAGCGGATCAAACCAGAAGTCGGCCCGGTTCTTGGCGGTTTCAGTCATGGTTCATCCTTCAGCTGGGGCGTCGGTGCGCGCTGCGGCAACGGGTACCGCGGCGGCGGTGGGGCGTGGTGGTGTTCAGGCAGACTTACGCCGCTTGGTGACGTGCGGGATCATGGTGGGTTCGGCGCCACGGAGGACCACGGCATCGGTGATCACCACGCTGGCCACGTCCTCGCGGCTGGGGAGGTCGAACATGACCGGCAGCAGCACTTCCTCGAGGATGGCGCGCAGGCCGCGGGCGCCGGTGCCGCGTTCCAGGGCCTGGTCCGCGATGGCTTCCAGGGCTCCGTCGTCGAAGACGAGTTCCACGCCGTCGATCTGGAACATCTTCTGGTACTGCTTCACCAGCGCGTTCTTGGGTGTGGAGAGGATCTGGATCAGGGCGTCCCGGTCCAGGTTGGACACGGTGGTGATAACCGGGAGGCGTCCGATGAACTCCGGGATCAGGCCGAACTTCAGCAGGTCCTCCGGCATGACTTCGCCGTAGGAATCGACTTTCTTGCTGGCCTCGTTAAGCGGCGCACCGAAGCCGATGCCCTTCCGGCCGGACCGGGAACCGATGATTTCCTCGAGGCCGGCGAACGCCCCCGCAACGATGAACAGCACGTTGGTGGTGTCGATCTGGATGAATTCCTGGTGCGGGTGCTTGCGTCCGCCCTGCGGCGGCACGGACGCGACCGTCCCCTCGAGGATCTTCAGCAGCGCCTGCTGGACGCCTTCGCCGGAAACATCGCGGGTGATGGAGGGGTTTTCGCTCTTCCGCGAGATCTTGTCGATCTCGTCGATGTAGATGATGCCCTGCTCGGCCTTCTTGACGTCGTAGTCCGCGGCCTGGATGAGCTTGAGCAGGATGTTCTCCACGTCCTCGCCCACGTATCCGGCCTCGGTGAGGGCGGTGGCGTCCGCTACCGCGAAAGGAACGTTGAGGCGGCGTGCGAGGGTCTGCGCCAGGTAGGTCTTTCCGCAGCCGGTGGGCCCGATGAGCAAGATGTTCGACTTGGCGATTTCCACGTCGTCGTGGTGGCCGCCGTCGCCGAGGTTGCCCGATTTGGGTGCGTGCCCGGCCTGGATGCGCTTGTAGTGGTTGTAGACGGCGACGGCGAGGGACCGTTTGGCAGGTTCCTGGCCGATGACATATTCCTGCAGGAAGTCGAAGATCTCCCGAGGCTTGGGCAGTTCGAAGCTTCCGAGGTCGGCGACTTCCGCGAGTTCCTCTTCGATGATCTCGTTGCACAGTTCGATGCATTCATCGCAGATGTAGACACCGGGCCCGGCTATGAGCTTGCGCACCTGCTTCTGGCTCTTTCCGCAGAAAGAGCACTTCAGCAGATCCGTGCTCTCGCCAATCCGAGCCATATGTGAACCCCTTAGTATCCTGCTGCCTGGCAGCTTGCACCGTTGCTGGAATCTTCACCGGACCGTTCGGGCCGGTTTGTGACAACTTCCACTCTAGGTCACATTGGCTCCCAAGGGTGGAAGGAAAAGGCCGGCAGGGCCAAAATGAACTGGCCCTGCCGGCCTCGAGGTACTGCTACCTGGTGATGGCCTGCGGCTTGATCTTCCGGGAATCCAGGACCTGGTCGATGAGCCCGTAGGCGTGGGCCTCTTCCGCGGTGAGGATCTTGTCCCGCTCGATGTCGTTGTTGACCTGCTCGGACGTCCGTCCGGAGTGGTGGGCCAGGGTGTCCTCAAGCCACGACCGCATCCGCATGACCTCGGCGGCCTGGATCTCCAGGTCGGAGGCCTGGCCGCCCTGGCCGCCGGAGAGGGCCGGCTGGTGGATCAGGACGCGTGCGTTGGGCAGTGCCAGCCGCTTGCCGGGGGTACCGGCAGCCAGCAGGACGGCCGCCGCGCTGGCCGCCTGGCCCAGGCACACGGTCTGGATCTCCGGGCGGATGTACTGCATGGTGTCGTAGATGGCGGTCATCGCGGTGAACGAGCCGCCGGGCGAGTTGATGTAGAGCGTGATGTCACGGTCCGGGTCGGTGGACTCGAGCACCAGCAGCTGGGCCATGATGTCGTCAGCGGAGGCGTCATCAACCTGGACGCCCAGGAAGATGATGCGGTCCTCGAACAGCTTGGTGTACGGATCCTGGCGCTTGAAGCCGTAGGGTGTGCGTTCCTCGAACTGCGGCAGGACGTAGCGGCTGGACGGAAGATTACCGGCGGACCACCCGAAGTTGTAGTTCATTGTCATTGCTCCTGATCGAAAAGGGTTCTGGTTGCCGGGGATATTAGTTCTCGGAAGCCGACGGGCCGGAGCCGTTGGACGTTCCGCCGCCGCCGGAGACGGAGCCCGCGTGGGCGGCGATCTTGTCGAAGAAGCCGTACTCCAGGGCTTCGGTGGCCGTGAACCACTTGTCGCGGTCGTTGTCCTTGAGGATGGTTTCCACGGTCTGGCCGGTCTGTTCGGCGGTCAACTCCGCCATGACCTTCTTCATGTGCAGGATCAGCTCGGCCTGGATCTTGATGTCCGAGGCGGTGCCGCCGATGCCGCCGGAAGGCTGGTGCATCAGGACGCGGGCGTTCGGGGTGGCATAGCGCTTGCCCTTGGTGCCGGAGGAGAGCAGGAACTGCCCCATGGACGCAGCGAGGCCGGTTGCCACGGTGACCACGTCGTTGGGGATGAACTGCATGGTGTCGTAGATGGCCATGCCTGCCGTCACGGACCCGCCGGGCGAGTTGATGTAGAGGTAGATGTCCTTTTCAGGGTTCTCAGCGGAGAGGAGGAGCAGCTGCGAGCAGATGGCGTTCGCATTGTCGTCACGCACCTCCGAGCCGAGCCAGATGATGCGCTCCTTCAGGAGTCGGTTGTAAATGTAGTTGTCCTGGGCTGCAGGATCGACGGTCGCCATCCGGGGGGCCTCTTGGTGCTGTGACATGGTTACTTACCTCTCGCTGGTGACGGTGACATCACTGAAAATCACTACTTGGACACTAACCGGTTTCACCGACATTTTGTTCGCGTCCCAGCGGCTGTTCGCTGACGGCGCACGATGGCCGGGCCGCGGCCCCACGGGGGTGTTTCAACGCGAACGGCCCCCGGATCGGTGGATCCGGGGGCCGTGTGCGCATTTGGCTGCAGGCTAGGCCTTGGCCTCTGCCTTCTCGTCGCCGGCGGCGGCCTCAGCGTCGGCTTCGACTGCCTCGGCGTCGGCGGCCTCTGCCTCAGCGGCGGGGGCTTCCTCTTCGCCGCCGGGGCGCACGAAGTCGCTCAGGTCGACAGCGTTGCCTTCGGTGTCGGTCACGGTGGCCTGGCCCAGGACGACGGCCAGTGCCTTGCGGCGGCGGACCTCGGAGACCATCATGGGCACCTGGCCGCTCTGGTCGATGATTTGGGCGAACTGGTTGGGGTCCATGCCGTACTGGCTGGCGGTGGAGACGATGTAGTCGATCAGCTCGTTCTGGCTGACGTTGACTTCTTCCTTCTCGGCGATGGCGTCGAGGATGATCTCGTTCTGGAAGGCGCGGGCCGTGTTGGCGCGGACTTCCTCACGGTGCTCCTCGGTGTCGTGCTCGCCGTCGCCGTGGCCGTTGCCCTCCTTGAAGTGGGCTTCGAGCTGCTCTTCGACGACGCTGTCCGGAACCGGAACCTCGACGAGCTCAACGAGCTTGTCCAGCACCTTGTCGCGTGCTTCAACGCCCTGCTCCACGATCTTGGAGTCGGCGGCCTGCTTGGCGAGGTCCTCGCGGAGCTCGGCCAGGGTGTCGAACTCGGAGGCCAGCTGGGCGAAGTCGTCGTTGGCCTCAGGCAGCTCGCGCTCCTTGACGGCCTTGACCACAACCTTCACCTGTGCTTCTTCACCGGCGTGGTCGCCGCCCACCAGGGTGGTGTTGAAGATGGCGTCCTCGTCGGCGCTGAGGCCGGTGACAGCCTCGTCCATGCCTTCGAGCATGGTGCCGGCGCCCACCTGGTAGGACAGGCCGGCAGCGGAGTCAACCTCTTCGCCGTCGATGGTGGCGGTGATGTCGATGGTCAGGAAATCGCCGTCGGCAGCCGGGCGGTCAACGGACTTGAGCGTGCCGAAGCGGCCGCGCAGTTCGTCCAGGGCCTTGTCCACGTCTGCTTCGGAGGACTCTGCCGCTGCAACCTCGACCTTGATGCCGGCGTAGTCGGGCAGCTCGATCTCGGGGCGGACGTCAACCTCGGCAGCGAACTTCAGGCCGCCGTCGGTGGCGGAGGGGTCCGGAACCTCGGTGATCTCGACCTCGGGACGGCTCAGCGGGCGGATGCCGGATTCGACGACGGCAGCCTGGTACCAGCCGTTGAGGCCGTCGTTGATGGCGGTCTCCAGGACATAGCCACGGCCGACGCGCTGGTCGATGATCCGGGACGGCACCTTGCCCTTGCGGAACCCAGGAACCTGGATCTGAGAGGCAACAGTCTTGTATGCCGAGTCGATGCTGGGCTTCAGTTCCTCAAAGGGAACCTCAACATTGAGCTTGACCCGCGTGGGGGTGAGGTTCTCGACAGCGCTCTTCACGGTCTAAGTACTCCTGGGTTTGTGGGATGGGTTTCTGCACAACGCAACGTTCCTGCCCGATCCGACCGGCCGGGCCGCAGAGTCGGGGTGACAGGATTTGAACCTGCGACTTCCTGCTCCCAAAGCAGGCGCTCTAGCCAAGCTGAGCTACACCCCGTAAGTGCACAGGCAAGTCTACGGTGATACGCGTCGCGATTGCACATTTGACACGTAGGCCATGGATTAGGTTTAGTTATATCCGGCTTGGACAGCCAGCCCGAAGAAAGCGCTCCGGAACATCGGTGCAGGATCTTCTCTCGGGGACGTAGCTTAATGGTAAAGCCTCAGTCTTCCAAACTGATTACGCGGGTTCGATTCCCGTCGTCCCCTCCACCGCAAAGGGACCCCGTCACGGGGGTCCCTTTGCTTGTTAAGCCCTCAACGTCCACCGGCGTGCGGTTCCGCCCCTACTCCCGCTGGCAGAAGGGGCACCAGTACAGGTTCCGGCCGGCCAGCTCCGCGGTCAGCACCAGGGTGCGGCAGACCCGGCACGGCAATCCTTGCCGCTTGTACACATAGTGGGCGTCCTCCCCTGCCGGGAAGCTGCCGCTCCTGGCCGGAACCTCCAGGCCGGCCTTGGCCGCTTTGGCGGCCGTGCTGCCGCCGAACTTCCAGTACTTGGGCGGGGTGGTGATGATCCTTCCGTCGGCAACGCCGTCGCCCATGACGCTGACGACGTCGCGCCACAGGTTCCTTGCCGCGGGTTCCGGCACATCCGTCCCCGGCAGCCAGGGGTCGAGGCGGCGGCGGAACAGGACCTCGGCCCGGTAGACGTTCCCGACGCCGGCAATCACCTTCTGGTCCATGAGCAGCGCGGCCACGGGGGTCTTGCGGCTGCGCAGGTTCCGGGCGAAGCGGCCCGCGTCGCCGCGCAGGTTGCGCAGCGGGTCGGGACCCAGCCGGGCCAGCACGGCGTCGGCTTCCGCCGCGGTGATGGTTTCGCAGGTGGTGGCCCCGCGGAGGTCCGCCCACCCGTGGCGGCCGGTCAGGCGCACCCTGACCGCGCCCACGGGCGGAGGGGGCCCGGCATAGGAGGTATCGGCGTCGCCCTCCGCGAAAGCTTCCTTCTCCCCCACCCGGCGCGGCGCTCCGATGCTGGAGGAACCGGTGAAGGTGCTGTCACCGCCGAAGCTCCAGGCGCCGTACAGGCCAAGATGCACGTGCAGCACCAGGGCATTGTCGAAGTGGAGGAACAGGTGCTTGCCGTGGGCCTCGGCTGACGCCATGGTGTGCCCGTCCAGCAGCGCCGCCCCCGCAGCGAACCTGCCCTGCGGACTGGAGACCGCAAGCTGCTCACCGGTGAATACGTCGCCGAACTGGCGGGCCAGGCGGCGGACGGAATGGCCTTCAGGCACTACTCGATGACCTCACCGGTGGTTTCGTAGGCGGCGATCTTGCCGATCCGGCGGACGTGCCGTTCATCATTGCTGAACGGTTCGGCCAGGAACGCCTCGATGAGCCCGGTGGCTTCCTCCACCGAGTGCTGGCGTCCGCCCACCGCCACGACGTTGGCGTCGTTGTGCTCACGCGCCAGGGTGGCGGTGGAAAGGTTCCAGGCGAGGGCGGCCCGGACTCCCTTGACCTTGTTGGCGGCAATCTGTTCGCCGTTGCCCGATCCGCCCAGGACAATGCCCAGGGCGTGGACGCCCGCCTGCTGGTCGGCCACGACAGCGAGGGCGGCGTTGATGCAGAAGGACGGGTAGTCGTCCTGGGCGTCGTAGACCTTGGGACCGTGGTCCACTACCTCGTAGCCCTTGGCGGTGAGGTGGGATACCAGGTGGGCGCTGAGCTCCATTCCGGCGTGGTCGGTGGCGATGTGGACCCGCGGGAAGGAAGGGGAAGAAGTCACGTGCAGATTCCGTTCGTCGTGGCGGCGTTGGCGGCCGGCAAGGTGGGCGCCGGCGCGGGGAAACAACACGGACAAGGATACTAGGACCCGGGCGGCTGGCCGCCTGATGACGGGCCGCCGCCCTTGCGTGCCCGGGCGGCCACGCGGGTGAGGACCTCGGCGAGGCGCACGGCGGTCGCCTGGCTGCCGCCGCTGACGGCCAGGCTCCTGCCGTCGGTTTTGCTGACGACGACGGCGGGCCCGCTCCCCACCAGCATCGCCTCGGTGCCGCCGTGGTGCCGGTAGCCCCAGCCGCCATAGTCCGCGGCCCTTACCTCCGCGGCGCTGGCGGCCCTGATGGTGCCGGCGGGTACATCCATCACCGGCACGACGCCTGCCAGCAGCACCTTCAATCCCTGCCGGTCGGCTGTGACCCTGGCTATCAGGAAGGCTGCCCCCACCATGGCCAGCAGGACCAGGAGGCCGCCCAGCCACGGCAGGGCGATGGCCAGCAGGGCGGCGGGAAGGAGCGAGGCGATGCCGATCATGACAAAGACCGAGCTGCGGGCGTGCACCCACAGCCGGATGGTGTCGCCGGGCAGATCGGGGTCGGTTTCGCTGGTGACGGCGTGCTGCAGTGCCTTGTCGTCCTCCACGGACCAGTGCTGGTCGGCCTTGTAGACGAACGCCAGGGTGACGCCCAGGGAGACCGCCGCACCGCTGCCCAGGGCGAGGACCGTCAGGTCGACGTGCGAGTCACGGGCATCCGCCACGCCCGCCTGGCCCACCAGCCCGGCGGCCAGGACTGCGGTCACGAACAGGCTCACGAACAGTCCCAGGCCCATCATGATGCGTCGCATCAGCGTCGGCCGGCTCAAAGGCAACGCCTGGGAGAGGACCAGCCAGCCCGCGGCGAGGATCATGGCCGAGCCGCCGCCCACGTAGGCGCCGAACGGGGCGAAGGCCGCTCCGCCGTCGTGCGTCCAGAAAACGGCGAGCGGCTCGGGAAGGTCGCGCCGGAGCAGGAAGGCGCAGAACGCGAAGGCGCCGGCGAGGACCACCGGGAAGCCGACGGCGAACCGCAGCGCCCTGGCGTCCACCGAGTCCAGAAACTTTGCCATGGATTAACGCTACCCCTGCCGGGCGGCGCCCGGCCGGGGGAAGCCGTGCCGGTGTGAGCCGTGCAACATGCCACCGTCCCGGCAGTGCAAGAATGGTCAGGAGCCGGGCTGGGCACCGCCAGCCACGGCAGCAGTCCCTTTCTCTGGAGGTAATCCTTGCCAGGCATGAACCTGACGCGCGCCGAAGCGCGTGACCGCGCTGAACTGATCACCGTTGACTCCTATGAGGTCAGCCTGGACCTGACCCGCGGAAGCGAGGTGTTCGGCAGCACCACCACCGTGCGCTTCAGCGCAGTGCCCGGCGCGGACACCTTCATTGACGCGGTGACCCGCACCGTGCACAGCGTGACGCTCAACGGCCGCAGCCTGGACCCCGCAACGGTTTCCGACGGAGTGCGGATCCAGCTGCCGGACCTGGCTGGGCAGAATGAGCTGACGGTCGTTGCCGATGCCCCCTACATGAACACCGGCGAAGGCCTGCACCGCTTCGTCGACCCCGTGGACAACGAGGTGTACCTGTACACGCAGTTCGAGGTCCCCGATTCCCGCCGGATGTTCGCCGTCTTCGAGCAACCGGACCTGAAGGCCACGTTCGCGTTCACCATCACGGCGCCGTCGCATTGGGACGTCATTTCCAACTCCCCCACTCCCGTGCCCGGGGAGGCCGCGCCCGGTGACGACGGCGGCGCACGCTCCGTGTGGACCTTCGCCCCGACCCCGAGGCTGTCCTCCTACGTGACCGCCCTGATCGCCGGCCCGTACCAGTCCGTCCGCAGCGAGGTGGCCAGCTCCGACGGCCGCGTCATCCCCCTGGGCGTCTTTGCCCGCAAGTCCCTCATGCAATACCTCGACGCGGACAACATCTTCGAGCTGACGCGGCAGGGCTTCGGGTTCTTCGAGGCCCAGTTCGGCTGCCCCTACCCGTTCGAGAAGTACGACCAGCTGTTCGTGCCGGAGTTCAACGCCGGCGCCATGGAGAACGCCGGTGCCGTCACCATCCTCGAAGGCTATGTGTTCCGCAGCAAGGTCACCGGGGCGCAGATCGAACGCCGCGCCATCACAGTGCTCCACGAGCTGGCGCACATGTGGTTCGGCGACCTGGTGACCATGCGCTGGTGGAACGACCTGTGGCTCAACGAGTCGTTCGCCGAATACATGTCCCACCTGGCCGCCGTCGAGGCCACCTCCTTCACCAGCGCCTGGACCACGTTCGCGTCGGTGGAGAAATCGTGGGCGTACCGGCAGGACCAGCTGCCCACCACGCACCCGATCTTCGCCGAGATCAATGACCTTCAGGATGTCGAGGTGAACTTCGACGGCATCACCTATGCCAAGGGCGCCTCCGTCCTGCGCCAACTGGTGGCCTGGGTGGGCCCGGAACAGTTCATGGCCGGCGTGCGTGAGTACTTTGCCAAGCACTCCTGGGCCAACACCGAGCTGCGTGACCTGATGGTGGAGCTCGAAAAGGCCAGCGGCAGGGACCTGGACAGCTGGGGCCGCCAGTGGCTGGAAACCGCCGGCGTCAACACGCTCACGCCGGAACTGGAGGCGGACGCCGACGGCACGCTGCGCTCCTTCTCGATCGTCCAGACCGCGGTCGATGACTGGCCAACCATCCGGCCGCACCGGCTCGCGGTGGGCTTCTACAACCTCGACGCCGACGGCAAGCTGGTGCGCGTCCACCGCGAGGAACTGGACGTCGACGGCGAACGGACGGACGTACCCTCCCTCGTTGGGCTCAAGCAGCCGGACCTCATCCTGGTCAACGACGACGACCTTGCCTATGCCAAGGTACGCCTCGACCCGGCGTCGCTGGCCACTGCAACCGCCCACCTGAAGGACTTCAAGGAGAGCCTGCCGCGCACGCTCGTCTGGAACTCGGCCTGGGACGCAGCCCGCGACGGCGAAACCCCCGCCCGGCAGTACGTGGAGCTGGTCCTGTCCAACGTCGCAGCGGAAACGGACTCATCGGTGATCCTGGTCCAGCTCCGCCAGCTGGCTACCACGCTCAACTTCTACGTTGCCGAAGAACACCGGGAAGCGACAACCCGGGCCGCGGTGGACCGTCTCTGGGACCTCGCACAGGAGGTAGCTGGCGGCTCCGACGCGCAGCTGCAGTTCGTGAAGTCCTTTGCACTGCTGGCCGGCAGTGACTCCCAGCTGGACCGGGTGGCGGGGCTGCTGGACGGGTCCCTCACCCTGGATGGCCTCACCGTGGACCAGGACCTCCGCTGGGAACTCGTGGCCTCACTCGTGGCCGGCGGACGGCTGGGCCAGCGCGACATCGACGCCGAACTGGAGCGGGACAACACGGCCAGCGGCCAGAACGCGGCAGCGCTGGCCAAGGCCGCCATCCCCACCGCGGACGCCAAGGCCGCGGCCTGGGAGTCGATTGTGGTGAAGGGCGAACTGTCCAACGCCCTGCAGGGCTCGGCCGTGACCGGGTTCATGCGGGTTCTGGACAGGACGCTGCTGGAACCGTACTCCGAAAAATACTTCGCCGCTGTCCCGGGCATCGTCGCAACGCGTACGCACGCACTCGCCCAGCAGATCGTCGTCGGACTGTACCCCGCCCTGCTCACCACGCAGGCCACCGTGGACCGGACGGACGGCTTCCTGGCGTCCCTGCCGCCGGAGAGCGCGGCTTTGCGGCGCATGATGCTCGAGAACCGCGACGGCGTGGCCCGGGCGCTCCGGGCCCGCACGGCGGACCGCTGACAGGTGGAGGGACGGACATGGGGCTTCACGACCATAACTACGCGCTGACCATCCGTTGGACGGGAAACCGCGGTGAGGGCACCTCGTCCTACCGCGCCTACTCCCGGGACCACGACGTAGCCATTCCGGGACTCCCGGTGCTGAAGGGGTCCGCCGACCCCACCTTCCACGGAGACCGGGAACGCTACAACCCGGAGCAGCTGCTGCTGGCTGCCCTGGCGCAGTGCCACATGCTGTCCTACCTGCATGTGGCGGTGAAGCACGGTGTGGTGGTCACGGATTACACGGACGAAGCCACCGGGACGATGGTGGTGAACCGTGACGGCAGCGGGCAGTTCCAGAGCGTCACCCTTCACCCCCGCGTTACGGTGGCGGACCCCGGCCAGGTGGCCCTCGCCGAGTCCCTCCACCATGAGGCGAACCAGGTGTGCTTCATCGGGCGGAGCGTCAACTTCCCTGTGGGCCACGAGCCTCTAACGGTGGTGGCTTAGGGAATTATTCCGTGGCCGGCCTGGCCCGTTCCCTGGAGCAGGCCGGCCAGCGCAGCCTCCCTGTCCGGTGCCAGCCCGGCGTTGCGGGGCCGCCGCAGTCCGCGGGTTCGCTCGTCCTGGAGCACGTCGGACACGGTTTCCCGCCAGGGCCGCAGCGACAGCCCGGCCGCTTTGGCAGCCTGGTTGCTGCGTGCCATGAACCCGTCATGGCCCGGCGGGAGCCACAGGGGCAGCGAGTCAGGACCTGCCCAATAATTGACGCCCTGCGCGGCGAGCCAGTCCGGTGCGGCCGCCAGGACCAGGCCCCGGTAGTCCGCCGCCGCGCACCCGGCTGCTGCCACTTCGCCAAAGGGCACCTGGTCCCCCAGCGCGTTGAGGGCACCGGTTACCCCCTGCGCCGCGGCCCGGACAACCCAAGCGGCAAGGTCCCGGACGTCGATGACCTGCGTCGGGGAGGTGCCCATGTCCGGGACGATGACGGGCCGATCGTCCCTGGCGAACCGGGCAGGCCAGTAGCCGTAGCGGTCCGATCCGTCCCCGGGCCCGGCAATGAGTCCCGCGCGGACAAGGTGCGCCCTGCGGCCCGCGGCTTCCAGGGTGGCGGCTTCGATGGCCGACTTCGATTCCCCATAGTTCTCCGGCGTGGACGCTTCGCCGGCCGGCAGCGGCGGCAGGAGTTCCGCGTCCTCCCCCGCTCCCGGCACGGAATGGTCGGCGTACACCGAACAACTGGACACGAACGTCCAATGGCCTGCCCGGTCGGCGAGGCTGTCCAGCGCGCCCTGGGCCAGGACCGGATCCCGGGCCACATCGATCACCGCATCCCACTCCCCCGTGGCCTCGTCGTAGGCGTTCGCGCCCAGTGAACGGTCCGCCTGAAGCCACACCGCTCCCTGGGGTGGCGGACCCGACGATCCCCTGGCCAGGCACGTCACACGGTGCCCCTCGGCCACGGCCCGGCGGGTGATCCCTGCGGACAGGAAGGCGGTGCCGCCCAGGACGAGGATGCGCATTGCTCCACGCTACGGCGCTAGGGTTGATGGTGAACAGAGCCGATTTCCAAGGAGTACCTCCCACATATGGTCGATATGTTGTCAGTCCTTCCCTCCGCCACCACCGACCCGGGCGGCATCAGCGTTACCGGGATCGTGATCAGCCTCGGCGTGGGCGTCACGGTGTGGCTGGCTGCGACGTTCATCATTTCCCGCATCACCTCGCGGGTGGCATCGGGAAGCAACTTCTTCAAGAAGCGCACCTTCAAGTGGGTGGCGCCGGCCCTGCGCGCCCTGGACCATGAGCGCCGCGTCCAGCGGGCTGCCACCATCGGTTCCCTGCTGAAGAGCATCGTCGGCGTGCTGGTGGTGGTGATCACCGGGATGTACGTACTGCAGAACCTGGACATCGATATCACCCCGCTGCTGACCAGCGTCGGCATCCTGGGTGTCGCCATCGGTTTCGGCGCCCAGCAGCTGATCCGCGACTTCCTGGCCGGGATCTTCATCACCATCGAGGACCAGTTCGGCATCGGCGACGTGATTGAAACCAGCGAGGTGGTGGGCGTCGTGGAGTCCATGGGCCTGCGGATTACCCGGGTCCGCTCTGACGACGGGGCCATCTGGTACCTGCGCAACGGCGAGATCCTGCGCGTGGGCAACCGCTCGCAGGGCAATTACGTTCCGCTGCACGAAGGCCCGGACGGCACCACAGACCAGAGCTCGGACCACGGGGTCGAGAACACCAAGACAGAGCAGAAAGCCGGAGAGTAGCCATGAGCCTCCCCATCGAACCGAAGCGGCCGCAGCTGATGCAGAACGACCCCTTCAGCCAGCCGGGCTACACGGACAGTTTCTACGACGCCGTGGGCGGCCACGTCACCTTCGTGAAGCTGATCGACGTTTTCTATGACGGCGTCGCCACCGATCCGCTGCTCCGGCCGATGTACCCGGAAGAGGACCTGGAGCCCGCCAAGCGGCGCTTCCTCATGTTCCTCGAGCAGTACTGGGGCGGGCCCACCACCTACGGGGAGGAACGCGGACATCCCCGCCTGCGTATGCGCCACATGCCATTCAGGGTGACTCCGGAGGCCAAGGACCGCTGGCTTTTCCACATGCGCGCCGCCGTTGACGCCCTGGAGCTGCCGGAACTGTACGAGGGGACGCTTTGGGACTACATGGAACGCGCGGCGCTCTCCATGGTCAACAGCCCCTCGGACGTCCAGCCGGGCTAGAGAAGGCCGCTGCCGGTCCGGGCCAGCACGTGCCCCCGGCTGCCCGAAAGGCGGAACCAGCGGCCCGCCCGGTAAAGCTTCTGGTCGCCGTCAGCCAGAAAACCCAGGGCCAGGGCGGCAAAGGCGGCGCCGGCCGGAAGGCCGGTGCCGTCGAACGGCCTTCCCCAGACGGCGGCGCGGGCGTTGTTGACCATGTGCGCCCCGGGGCTGTCCGGCACCAGGCGCGCCACCTCGGCGATGCCTGCTTCGGCGGCGTCCTTCAAGGCAGCGTCGGGGACTGATCCCAGCAGCTCCCAGCCACTCCGCGGAGCACCCACTCCTGTCCATGATTCGGTGACGGTGGTGGGCGGAACCGGCAGCTCGGCGTCGTCCGTGCGGGCCCGCGCCAGCCGGTCAAGCACGGCGGACAGCGGGACAGTAACGTCGGTTTCGGACGGCGCCGCCAGTGCCATGGTGCGCAGGCCGAGGATGGTGGGGGTTGACTCGCCCAGGATCCTGGGACGGAGCACGCAGACGTACGCGGCAATGACCGAGCCGGCGGCCTGGAGCCGGATGGCGCCGTCGTCAATGGCCTTGGCGCGGGTGGCAAAGGTCCTCAGGTCGGCGAGATCCCGCGGGTCGGCGAAGCGGAAGGACGAGGTGAGTAGTTCTGACACACCAGAAACACTACCGGCTCCGCGTTGTTGGAGCGGTGCCGGGGCTCCGTCTAGAGTCAGACCATGACTGAAGCCGAAGCCGGAATCCTGGCCCTTCCCGGCGATGACCCCACGTCGTCGCTCATCAAGCTCCTGGACCTGGGGGAACTGGAAGGCGCGCGGACGGACGAGGACATCTTTTTGGGTCCGTCGCAGCAGCAGCCCCACCACCGGGTGTTCGGCGGGCAGGTACTGGCGCAATCACTCGTGGCCGCCACGAGGACCGTGGCCGGGGACCGGTACGTCCACTCCATGCACGGCTACTTCCTCCGGCCCGGTGACGCCAACAAACCGATCACGTTCGGCGTCCAGAGGCTGCGGGACGGCCGTTCCTTCTCCGCCCGCCGCGTGCATGCCTACCAGGAGGGCATGCCCATCCTGTCCATGATCGCCTCCTTCCAGACCGAGGATGAGGGGATTGAGCACGAGTCTGCCATGCCCGCCGGAATTCCGGACCCGGAGTCGCTGCCCACCACGGCAGACCTGCTGGGGAAGTTCGACCACCCCGTGGCCAGGCACTGGGCATATGAACGGCCGTTCGACATCCGCCATGTGGATCCGCCGCTCTACGTCTCGGCGACCGGCGCCAAGGAGGCCCGCAACGCCGTCTGGATGAAGACGTTCGGTCCCATGCCGGACAACCCGAACCTTCACCGCGCTGCCCTTGCGTATGCCAGCGACTACACCCTGCTGGAATCCATCCTGCGGCGGCACGGGCTCAGCTGGATCACCCCGGGAATGAACGTGGCCAGCCTGGACCATGCCATGTGGTGGCACCGGCCCGCCCGCGTGGACGAGTGGCTGCTGTATGTCCAGGAGTCCCCCAGCGCCCAGTCCGCCCGCGGCCTGGCCACAGGAAAGATCTTCAACCGGGCCGGCCAGCACGTGGCCTCGGTGGCGCAGGAGGGCATGGTCCGGGTTCCCACAGACTTCAAGAGCAAGGTGGCCGGCGCCGTGCAGTCCAAGGTCATGGAGCACCAGCTCCGCAAGGCCGGGCGTAACTGAGCTCCCGGGTAAAGCGGCCGGGCGGGGGCCCGGCCGGGCAGCGCTGAGTCCCGGCGGCGAAGACGCGGACACGCCGGAAGGCCGGCACCCACGGACCCATGGTCCGCAGGTGCCGGCCTTCCTGTTGCGTTGCCCGGAGCGTGCTCCGCGGTCCGCGGCTAGTCGCGGGTGAGGCGGCGGTGGGTCACGCGGTGCGGCTTGGCAGCGTCAGGGCCGAGGCGTTCCACCTTGTTTTCCTCGTAGGATTCGAAGTTGCCCTCGAACCAGTACCACTTGGAGGGGTTCTCCTCGTCGCCTTCGTAGGCCAGGATGTGGGTGGCTACGCGGTCCAGGAACCAGCGGTCGTGCGAGACCACCACGGCACAACCCGGGAATTCGAGCAGGGCGTTCTCCAGGCTGCTCAGGGTTTCGACGTCGAGGTCGTTGGTGGGCTCGTCGAGGAGCAGCAGGTTGCCGCCCTGCTTGAGGGTCAGCGCCAGGTTCAGGCGGTTGCGCTCACCGCCGGAGAGGACGCCGGCCTTCTTCTGCTGGTCCGGGCCCTTGAAGCCGAAAGCGGCCACGTAGGCACGGGAGGGCATTTCGACGTTGCCCACCTGGATGAAGTCGAGCCCGTCGGAAACAACTTCCCACAGCGTCTTGTTGGGATCGATGCCGCCGCGGCTCTGGTCGGCGTAGGAGATCTTGACCGAATCACCGATCTTCAGGTCGCCGCCGTCGAGCGGTTCCAGGCCGACGATGGTCTTGAAGAGCGTGGTCTTTCCGACGCCGTTGGGGCCGATGACTCCCACGATGCCGTTGCGGGGCAGGCTGAAGGACAGCCCGTCGATCAGCACGCGGTCCTCGAAGCCCTTCTGGAGGTTGTTGGCCTCCAGGACCAGTCCACCCAGCCGCGGTCCCGGCGGAATCTGGATTTCTTCGAAGTCGAGCTTGCGGGTGCGGTCGGCCTCGGCGGCCATCTCCTCGTAGCGGGCCAGGCGAGCCTTTGACTTGGTCTGGCGGCCCTTGGCGTTGGAGCGGACCCACTCAAGTTCCTCGGCGAGGCGCTTGGCCTGCTTGGCGTCCTTCTTGCCCTGGATTTCGAGGCGGGCGCGCTTCTTCTCCAGGTAGGTGGAGTAGTTGCCTTCGTACGGGTACAGGTGTCCGCGGTCCACTTCCGCGATCCACTCGGCCACGTGGTCCAGGAAGTACCGGTCGTGGGTGACGGCCAGGACGGCTCCGGGGTAGGTGGCAAGGTGCTGTTCCAGCCAGAGGACGCTTTCGGCGTCAAGGTGGTTGGTGGGCTCGTCGAGGAGCAGCAGGTCCGGCTTCTGCAGCAGGAGTTTGCACAGGGCAACGCGGCGCCGCTCACCGCCGGAGAGGTTGGTGACGTCGGCATCGGCGGGCGGGCAGCGGAGGGCGTCCATGGCCTGCTCCAGCTGGGAATCGAGGTCCCAGGCATCCGCGGCGTCGATGGCTTCCTGCAGCTTGCCCATCTCTTCGAGGAGGACGTCGTAGTCGGCGTCGGGGCTGGCCATCTCCTCGGAGATTTCGTTGAAGCGCTGGATCTTTCCGTAGATCTCGCCCACGCCTTCCTGGACGTTGCCCAGGACGGTCTTCTCCTCGTTCAGCGGCGGCTCCTGCATGAGGATCCCCACGGTGTAGCCGGGGCTCAGCCGGGCTTCGCCGTTGGAGGGCGTATCCAGGCCTGCCATGATCTTCAGGATGGTGGACTTACCGGCACCGTTCGGGCCCACGACGCCGATCTTCGCGCCGGGGAAGAATGACATGCTTACGTCATCAAGAATGAGTTTTTCGCCAACGGCTTTGCGGGCCTTGGTCATTGTGTAGATAAATTCCGCCATGGTTCCAAATCTAGTGGGTTGGCGGGCATATCTCACATTCGCGGTGCCTGCTCCTGCTCAGGTTCCAACGAAGCACTTGCCGCTGGCGAGCACCGGCAGCACCGTAACGGTGACCGTGCCCTCGCGGACCTGGCCGATGACGCAGTCCTTGCCCTGCAGCACGGCAGCTTCGATGGCGTCTGCCTCAAGGCCGGTTGGCGTGCGGCTTTGCGAGACCTGAAGGACGGACGGGCCGACGCCTGCGGCTGTGAGGACCTCGGTGACTTGGTCGGTTGCCGGTTTGGGGGTTCCCGAGGCCAGCCGTGTCAGCGCTTCCGTCACGGTGCTCTTCATGGCGTCGGTGGCCTTGGCGTCGGCGGCTGTTCCGGACGTGTCGGCCAGCGCTTCGCCACCGCTGCTGTCCGCAGCAGCCTGCCCTGAAGGACGGGCTTCCGGCGTGGCGGACGGGGCGGCGTTTCCGGACGGCTGTGCCGTTGTGCTGTCCCTTGAGGGGCTTCCGGCGCATCCGGACAGCAGGAGCATCAGCGCTGCTCCCGCCATGACAGTGTGACGGGAGGTCGCAGAGTGCCGCATGGTGCCATTCTGCCATGCAGCCGGCCGGCTGCCGGCACGGACGCTGGCCGCGCAGGCAGCCCGGCCGCCCGTAACCGCCGGAACGCGCAGGGGCGGCTGGGCGGTTTGGCAGGGACGGCGTTGGTATCGGGCGGACGGGGCAAGGCCGGGGGGTGCCGTTGCCCCGTCCGCCCGGGCCTGGGAGACGGTGAACCGTGAAGGGATCAGACGTCCGCGAGTTCCCCCGTTTCGAGATCAAGTGAGGCAAGGTCCCCGTTGCCGTCTTCGATGAGCACGGCGGCCTGGCCGTCATCATCACGGGCGTCCTCGTCATGGTCCTCGGGATCGTCATGGAACGGGCCGAGGGCAGCCTGTGGGTCTTCGGCTTCGCGGGGAGGCTCCACGAGGGACAGTGCAGGCCTGGATGATGTCCGCGTGAAATTGGCCGAGCCCAGGGAAAGATCGTGCCCCACGGCGTCGGCGTAGATGACTGTGGAGTGGTAGACGCGGCCGTCCTTCTCCCAGGTACTGAGCCGCAGCTTGCCAACGACGATTACCGGCTGCCCTTTCCTGATGCTGCATCCGATGGTTCCCGCCAACTGGCGGTAGCCGTGCACGGTGAACCAGTTGGTGTGGCCGTCCACCCACGCTTTGCTGGACTCGTCGAACCGGCGCGAGGTGACGCCCACCCGGAAGGATGCCTTCGCGGCCCCGGACGACGTCGTGGAGGTTGTTACATCGGTGGCCACAAAGCCACGGATGGTCATCAAATCTTTCATGTTCACGTCCTGTCTCAGTGGTGTTGCCCTTGCAGGCATCACCAGCTTCGCGCCGGACGGCGCGCGGCGGGAGGCGCGGCTGCACGTATGTGCATAACAGGGCCACCATCCCGGGTGTGGAGGAGCAGTGCGCCCATGACGGCAGGGGCCCTGCCGGCAGGGTAAACTTTTGGGTGCGCCGGCCGAGAGGCCGGAGACCGGAAGCCTCAGTAGCTCAGGGGATAGAGCAGCGGCCTTCTAATCCGCCGGTCGGGGGTTCGATTCCCTCCTGGGGCACCGAGAAGCGGTCCTGGCCTGCATGCGCAGGGCAGGACCGCTTTTGCGTCACGGACGGCGGGAAGCGCGACCACCCCTGCTGCAGCCCGATCAGCACGGGCACGGCGCGGGCTTCCCGGGCAATCAGCCCCGCCGGCTCCCCATCCTGAGCGAGACCACGCCGGCCTGCGGAGCGGGGGCAGGGTCAACCGACCAGTCGCCGTCAGAGAGGATCTGGACGTACCCGGGGGTTGTGAGTTTTACCGTGCCGGAAAACTTGCCGGTGGAGTCGACCGGGACTTCCGTGAGCCCGGCGCCGAATCCCCTGACCACGAAGCGGCCTCCACCGCTGTTGGTCAGGCCGGCTTCGGTTCCCTCGGTGTCGAAATACAAGACGGCGTCGCCACGGCCTTCCACGCGGCCATCCCACGCCGGGATGTCCGAGAGGTCCCGCACGGTCAGGGACCAGTTGCCCGCCGCGGTGACTTCGAACTCGTCAGTGATTGATCCGTCGAAAATATCGATCAGGTGTTCGCCGAGGTACGGCCCTGTGGTGTCCACCAGGGTCCCGTCCAGGCCGTTGGCCCGCAGTGCCGTGCTGCCCGTGCAGTCGTCGCACCGGAACGTCACCACCGCGGGGAGTCCATCAAGCTCCAGGGTGTCAATGCGGTCGGATCCGGACCCCGTCACGGTCTGGGTTGCGACAGTGGTGAACTGGCCCATCGGCCCCGTGGTTGGAACAGGCTGCGGGGCCAGCGTGGACTGCACGGCCTGGCCGCCCGGAACAGGCAGGGCAGAAGCATGCAGGCCGGCCAGGTACAGGACCATCCCGGCAACTGCAGCGGCCACCGCGTTAAGGACCACGACGACGCCGGTAACCACAAACGCAAGCGCTTTGTGGCGGTCATAGCCCCGGAGGGGAAGGCCGAGCGCGTCAGTTTGCCTGTTGGCCAGGACCAGCACGATGTCCACCAGCGTCCAGATCCCCAGGCCGCCCAATGTCAGCAGTTTGGCAATTCCGGTGCCCGTCCTGCCGAGGTAGAACCGGTCCACGCCCAGGCCGCCCAGGAACAGCGCCAAGAGCCAGGTGGCAATAAAAGACCTGCTGCTGAGCGCCTGTGCGGGCCCAGGCCCCTGAACCGGGTACGCAGCGACGTACCCGGGCTGGTATTCATGCATCAAGTGATGTTCGTTCCGGCGCCACCGCCCGCCCCAAACGTTGACGTGGAATTCCACACCAAGTGGATAATACCTGTCCGGAGCCTCCGGAAGCCCTGGTGCCGCCGGAGCCTACTCCTGCAGCAGGTACGGCGCATCAACGAGGGAACGCAGGGCGCTCCCCGCAGCACCCAGCACTGCACCCCATTCGCCGGCCGCAGCGACCGTGACATCCCCGTCCGCCACCCGCCCGGGCGCATATCTGGCAAGGCCGGCCAGCAGAGGACCCTTCAGCCATTCGTCGAGGACAGCGAAGTGTCCGCCCAGCACCACGGCGCCAATGTCCATCACCCTGGCCGTTGAGGCGACGGCAATGCCCAGGTGCGTACCAGCGCGTTCGACGGCGGCCCGCGCCTGGGCGTTTCCTCCGGCGAGCGCGTCAAGCAGCGAACGCATGGCCGCCGAGCGTCCGGTTCCGGGCGGGAGGCCGGCTGCGGCAAAGATCGCGTCCTGTCCCGCGACAGTTTCCAGGCAGCCAGTCCCGCCGCACGAGCACCTGTTTCCGCCCGGGTCCACCACCACATGGCCTACTTCGCCGGCGTTGCCGGCAGGCCCGGTGAAGAGTTCACCGCCTACGACAAGGCCACCACCAACGCCAACCTCTCCGGAGACGAACAGGAAGTCGGCGTCGTCGCCGGGCCGGTGCCGAAGTTCTGCCAAGGCAGCAGCGTTGGCCTCGTTAAACAGCGAAACAACCAGCGGAGCTTCCGGAAGCAGGGCACCCAGGTCGAGGTCGACGTCGGTCCAGCCCAGGTTGGGGGCGGCCAGAATCCGGGCCCTTCCGGGGCCTGTCAGCCCGGGGACGGCGAGGCCGCCGCCCACGACCTCGACACCCTGCTCCCCCACGGTGCTGCGTGCCCGGGCCGCGAGCAGGGCGAGTTCCGCCAGCACGGAGTCGGGCTGGGCGCCGCGGTTGTCGCATTCCCGGACTTCCTTGAACAGGATCGTTCCGGACAGGTCCAGGACGCCCGCGGCGATGTAGTCGACGTTGATCTCCATGCCCATGACGGCCCGAAGGGTGTTCAGCGCAAGGCCGACGCCCGGCCGGCCCCGCTCGCCCCGGGCGGTGAGTCCGAGTTCCCGCAGCAGGCCGGCCTCCAGCAGGTCGAGGACCAGGCTGGAGACGGAGGCTTTGGTCAGGCCGGTGGCGGCCGACACTTGGGCGCGGGTGGGGTGCAGGCCGGGGTCCGATCCGGCGATGGCGCCAAGGACCAGGGCCAGGTTGCTCCGGCGAACATCCACCATGCTGCCCGGGGCCACGGACTCGCGGAACGCCGGCGCCGGCAACCTCATGGGAACTCCTCGCTGTAGCGCCGCCAGAAAATGGGCCGGCTGTGGCGGGCCCTTGACCAAGCCTACGGGCCCCCATATAGTTCAGGCAATAAACTAACTGCCTGCCGCAGGGCACGACGCAAGGACGCATCATGACTCTCTCCCCCACTCCTGCCGACAAGTTCACCTTCGGGCTTTGGACCGTGGGATGGACCGGCGCCGACCCCTTCGGCGTGGCCACCCGGCCAGCGCTGGACCCGGTCGAGGCGGTACACAAGCTCAGCGGGCTGGGCGCCTACGGCATCACCTTCCACGACAACGACCTGGTTCCGTTCGACGCGACCGTCTCCGAGCGGGACCTGATCCTGAAGAACTTCCGCGCAGCCCTCGCCGAGACCGGACTCAAGGTCCCGATGGTCACCACCAACCTCTTCAGCCACCCCGTGTTCAAGGATGGCGGATTCACGTCCAACGACCGCTCCATCCGCCGGTTCGCGCTGTCCAAGGTCCTGCGTAACATCGACCTCGCAGCAGAACTCGGCGCCGAAACGTTCGTCATGTGGGGCGGCCGCGAAGGCAGCGAATACGACGGCTCCAAGGACCTCGCCGCCGCCCTGGACCGCATGAAGGAAGGCGTGGACACCGCCGCCGGCTACATCAAGGAGAAGGGCTACAGCCTCCGCATCGCCCTCGAACCCAAGCCCAACGAACCCCGCGGCGACATCTTCCTGCCCACCGTCGGCCACGGTCTGGCCTTCATCGCCCAGCTGGAACACGGCGACATCGTGGGCCTGAACCCGGAAACCGGCCACGAGCAAATGGCAGGCCTGAACTTCACCCACGGCATCGCCCAGGCACTGTGGGCCGGCAAGCTCTTCCACGTCGACCTCAACGGCCAGCGCGGCATCAAGTACGACCAGGACCTCGTCTTCGGCCACGGCGACCTCACCAGCGCCTTCTTCACCGTCGACCTGCTCGAAAACGGCTTCCCGGGCGGCGGCCCCACCTACGACGGCCCCCGCCACTTCGACTACAAGCCCTCCCGCACCGACGGCTACGACGGCGTCTGGGAATCCGCCAAGGCCAACATGGCCATGTACCTGCTGCTCAAGGAACGCGCCCTGGCCTTCCGCGCCGACGCCGAAGTCCAGGAAGCACTCAAGGCATCCGGCGTCTTCGAACTCGGCGAAACGACTCTCGCCGCCGGCGAAACCACTGCCGACCTGCTTGCCGACGCCGCCGCCTTCGAAAACTTCGACGCCGACAAGGCCGCCGAACGCTCCTTCGCCTTCGTCCGGCTCAACCAGCTCGCCATCGAACACCTCCTCGGCGCACGCTAGGCCATGGTGTTCGTCGCAGGGATCGACAGTTCCACCCAGTCCTGCAAGATCGTCATCCGCGACGCGGAGACCGGCGCGCTGGTCCGGCAAGGCCGTGCCACCCACCCGGACGGCACGGAAGTGCACCCGGACCATTGGTGGACGGCGCTGCAGAAGGCCGTCGCGGACGCCGGTGGCCTTGACGACGTCGCCGCCGTATCCGTCGCCGGCCAGCAGCACGGCATGGTCTGCCTTGACGCCGATGGGGCGGTGATCCGGCCGGCGCTGCTGTGGAACGACACCCGCAGCGCCGGCGCTGCCGCGGACCTCATCAAAACCGCGGGCGACGGCGATGCTGCCGCCGGCGCCCGCTTTTGGGCACGGGCTGCCGGGACGGTCCCGGTGGCGTCCCTGACGGTGACGAAACTGCGCTGGCTGGCCGAACACGAGCCGGAAAACGCCGCCGGGGCGGCTGCCGTGTGCCTGCCGCACGACTGGCTGACCTGGCGGCTCGCCGGCTACGGCCCGGGCAGCGGCGCGGAGGGTCTGGCCGCCCTGGCGACAGACCGCTCGGACGCGTCAGGCACCGGGTATTACTCGACGGCGGAGGACAGGTACCTTCCCGAGGTCCTGTCCGCCGCACTCGGCCACGTTCCAGTCCTTCCGCGGGTCCTGGGTCCGCTGGAGGCGGCGGGAAGGACGCCGGCAGGTGCCCTGCTCGCAGCTGGCGCCGGCGACAACGCGGCGGCCGCCCTGGGCGCAGGCGCGGGGCTGGGCGACGTCGTCATGTCGCTGGGCACCTCGGGCACCGTTTTTGCGGTGTCTGACACCCCAGCCGCAGATGCTTCGGGACTGGTGGCGGGATTCGCCGACGCTGCCGGACACTACCTGCCGCTGGTCTGCACGTTGAACTCCACCCGCGTCTTCGACGCCACCGCCGGCCTGCTGGGCGTGGACCTGGTGGAGTTCAACCATCTGGCATTGTCCGCGGAACAGGGAGCGGGCGGCCTCACCCTGGTCCCCTACTTCGACGGCGAGCGGACACCCAACCTGCCCGATGCCACCGGATCCCTGCATGGCATCACCCGGGCCAACTACACCCCTGCCAACCTGGCGCGAGCCGCCGTCGAAGGCGTGGTGTGCTCCCTGGCGGACGGCCTTGCTGCCCTGCAGGAGCAGGGGGTGGAGGCCCGGCGCATCCTGCTGGTAGGCGGCGGCGCCCAGTCAGCAGCCGTCCAGGAGGTCGCGGCAAGCCTGCTGGGAACAGCCGTCGCGGTTCCGCACCCAGGTGAGTATGTGGCCGACGGCGCTGCCCGCCAGGCCGCCGCGGCACTCACCGGACATTTCCCGGCGTGGGCGGCAGCCGCCGTCGACCTTCCGGAGGGAAAGGACTACGCCGGCGTGCTGGCCCGGTACCGCAGGTTCGCCTCGCTCTACGCGTAGGGCAGCCGCAGGCAGCGCCCAGGACAAAGGGACCCGGACCACCGATGGAAATACCACCAGCGGCCCGGGTCCCTTTCATGTGGGGCGCAGGCTCCTGCCGTGACGTAGCAGGAGCCCGCGGTCTTGGATCAGGTCAGGCGTACGGCTGGACGAGGTCCGCGTAGCGCTCCTTGACCGTGGCCAGAACGGCGCTGCCGTCCGTGTCCCAGATCTCCTGATTGAAAATTTCCACCTCAATGTCGCCCGTGTACCCGGCGTCGCGCACCCAGGTGCCGATCGTGGCGAAGTCCACCACGCCGTCACCCATGTAGCCGCGGGAGAGCAGCGGATCGGCGGCGATGGGCATGTTGAAGTCGCACACCTGGTAGGAGGCAATGCGGTTTTCCCGGCCTGCACGCTCGATCTGCGCCTTCAGTTCCGGATCCCACCACACATGGAAGGTATCGACGGCGACCCCCACGGTGGCGGCGTCGAAGGGCGCCGCGAGGTCAAGGGCCTGGCCCAGGGTGGAGATGAGCGCACGGTCCGCGGCGTACATCGGGTGCAGCGGTTCCAGGACCAGGCGGACTCCGTTCTCCTGCGCAAAGGGAACCAGGTCCGCGAGCCGGTCGGCAACCCGCTGCCGGGCAGCCACCACGTCCTTCTCCCCCGGGGCCAGGCCACCGACCACCAGGAACAGCTCCCGGGTATCAAGGGCCACAGCCTCAAGGATGGCGGCGCGGTTGTCCGCCAGGGCAGCGGCCTGCCCCTCGGCATCGGCCGCAGTAAGGAAACCGCCCCGGCACAGCGAGGAGACACGCAGTCCGGCATCCTTGATCAGGCGTGCCGCCTTGTCCAGGCCGGCTTCCTCGACGCGGTCGCGCCAGGGGCCAATGGCCGGGATGCCCGCGTTGACGCAGCCCTCGACAACCTGGGCGAGTGTCCATTTCTTGGTGGTGGCGCTGTTGATGGCCAGACGGGAGAAGTCGCTCATGCTCCCACCCCGTTGATCCGCAGGTAGTCCGACATGCGGAAGGCAGCCAAGGCGGGATCCTTCAGCAGGCCGGCCTGGTCAGCCAGTTCAAAGGTCCGGGCCAGGTGCAGGACGGAGCGGCCGGAGTGCAGGCCGCCCACCATCTGGAAACCGGGCTGCTTGCCGTTGAGCCAGGAAAGGAACGCGATGCCGGTCTTGTAGTAGAACGTCGGCGCGCTGAAGATGTGCTTCCCCAACTCCCGGGTGGAGTCGAGGATCTCGCGTGCCTTGGCGCTGTTGCCGGCGTCGTAGTTCTGCAGGGCCACCGAGGCTGCGGGGTAGATCGCGGCGAAGATGCCCAGCAGCGCGTCGGAGTGGTGCGTGCCGTCGCCATCGATCAGTTCGGGGTAGTTGAAGTCGTCACCGGTGTACAGGCGGACGCCCGCGGGCAGGGCGGCCCGGAGGGCAACTTCATGGCTTGCATCCAACAGCGATACCTTGACGCCGTCCACCTTGTCCGCGTTGTCCCGGATGAGGCCCAGGAAGGTTTCCGTGGCGGTGGCGATGTCATCGGAGCCCCAGTAGCCGGCGAGCGCGGGATCGAACATGGTGCCGAGCCAGTGCAGGATGACCGGCTGGTCCGCTTCCTGCAGCAGGGTGGAGTAGACGTTGAGGTAGTCCTCCGGTCCGCGGGCGGCCCTCGCCAGGGCGCGGGATGCCATCAGGATGACTTTGGGTCCGGCCTCGCTGACCACCGCCATCTGTTCGCGGTAGGCCTCCAGGACCGCTTTGATGCCGGCGTCCCCCGCGGGCAGTGCGTCGAGGTCCAGCTGGTCAGTGCCGGCACCGCAGGACACCAGGTCACGGACGGACTTGCCGGCCGTTGCTGCATTGCCTGCCGACACCACGGATGCCGCTTCAACGCCGGTGCGCTTGATGAGCTGCTGCGTGGCAGCCCAGTCAAGGCCCATGCCGCGCTGGGCGGTATCCATGGCATCGGCAACGCCCAGCCCGTAGGACCAGAGCTCGTGCCGGTAGGCCATGGTGGCTTCCCAGTCCAGCCGCGCGGGCGCACCGGGGGTGTTGTCGGCCAGGACCTCGGGGATGACGTGGGCTGCGGCGTAGGCGCGGCGGGCAGTCAGCGGCGCGGACGGCCGCGACCAGGACGTGGAGCCCTGCAGGCGGTATTCCCTGGTGCCGCCGTCGGAAGAAGGAAGGATCAGGGAAGTCATCAGAGGGTGATCTCCGGGATGTCGAGGGTGCGGCGCTCGGCCGAGGACTGCAGGCCCAGTTCTGCCAGCTGAACGCCGCGGGCTGCGGACAGCAGGCCGAAGCGGTGCTCGCGGCCGGCGACGACGTCGCGAAGAAATTCTTCCCACTGCAGCTTGAAGCCGTTGTCCAGTTCGGCGTTGGCGGGGACTTCCTGCCACTGGTCGCGGAAGGACTCGGTGACGGGGAGGTCCGGGTTCCAGACGGGCTTGGGGGTGTGCGCGCGCTGCTGCGCGACGCACTTGTTCAGGCCGGCAACGGCCGAGCCGTGCGTGCCGTCCACCTGGAACTCAACGAGTTCGTCGCGGTAGACGCGGACGGCCCAGGAGGAGTTGATCTGGCCGATGACGTCGTCACCGCCGGGGGTCTCAAGCTCGAAAATGCCGTAGGAAGCGTCGTCAGCCGTGGCCTTGTACTCCTTGCCGGCCTCGTCCCAGCGGGCGGGGATGTGGGTGGCGGTCTTGGCGTTGACGCTCTTGACCTTGCCGATGATGCCTTCCAGGACGTAGTTCCAATGGCAGAACATGTCCGTGGTCATGCCGCCGCCGTCTTCCTTGCGGTAATTCCACGACGGACGCTGGGCGGCCTGGATATCGCCTTCGAAGACCCAGTAGCCGAACTCGCCCCGGATGGAAAGGATCCGCCCGAAGAACCCTTCGTCCACCAGGCGGCGGAGCTTGACCAGGCCCGGGAGGTACAGCTTGTCGTGGACGACGCCCGCGGTCACGCCTGCCTGCTTGCCGATGCGGGCCAGCTCAATGGCCTCCTCGAGGCTTTCGGCCGTGGGCTTCTCGGTGAAGATGTGCTTGCCGGCCTGCATAGCCTTCTTGAGCGTGGCAGCACGGAGGCTGGTCATGGAGGCATCGAAGACGACGTCGACGGTGGGGTCGTTGATGACGGCGTCGAGGTCCGTGGTCCATTCGGAGACTTTGTGCTTTTCTGCAAGCTCGCGGATCTTCGCCTCGCTGCGGCCGACGAGTATGGGCTCCACCTGGACGCGGGTGCCGTCTTCCAGGGTGAAGCCGCCGGCGTCGCGGATCGGCAGGATGGACCGAAGCAGGTGCTGGCGGTAGCCCATGCGGCCGGTGATGCCGTTCATGGCGATACGGATGGTTTTGGTTTCGAAGCCCATGTGTCCTCCACGGTGAGTGAGCAGTTGTAGTAAAGCTGGCTGGGAAAGCGCATTCCCACTGCTTCCATGATGCATGCCGCTCCGTCGATTGGCAAGCGCTTTCCGAAAGGATCTCCCAACTGCCATAATGTGGTGACCGTTTCAATGGCCCCTACGACGCCCAGGAGATGCTGTGGCTGCAAGTACCCTTACCGAGGTGGCCCGGCTGGCCGGAGTCTCCCCCGCCACGGCCTCCCGCGTCCTCAATGGCTCTGCCCGCAAGCCCGGCAAGGACATCGCCGAACGCGTCCGCCAGGCAGCGGACTCACTGGGCTACATTCCCAATGCCCAGGCACAGGGGCTGGCCAAGTCCAGTTCCGGCCTCATCGGCCTGATCGTCCACGACATCGCGGACCCCTACTTCGCCGCCATTGCCCGTGGTGTGCAGGAAGCCGCACGGGAGCAGCGTCGGATGGTCCTGCTCGCCACCACCGGAGGGGCGCCCGGTGAGGAAAAGGAAGCCGTGGCCGCGTTCGCCGCGCGGCGCGCCGACTCGATCGTGATCGCAGGCTCCCGCTCATCCCGTGCTGAGGACCGGGAGGACAATGCCGAACTGGCCGCCGAACTGGACCGCTACTGCCGCAATGGCGGGCAGGTTGCCGTGGTGGGGCACCCGGTGGTGGGCGCTGCCGCACCGGAGGGTTACCACGTGGTGGCCGTACCCAACCAGGAGCTTGCAGCCGACCTGGCGGTGGAACTTGCTGCGCGGTGGGACGGCGACTTTGTCATCATCGCCGGCCCGGAGGGGCTCTTCACCTCCGATGACCGCGTCCGGGGCTTCCAGGAAGGCCTCACCCGCGCAGGCCGCGGCCCCGCAGAGGTCCTGCGCAGCTCCTTCAACAGGGACGGCGGATACCAGGCCGGGCTCCAGCTTGCCGCACGCATCACAGCGGGCGGGCCTGACGGAGGGGGTCTGGGAATCTTTGCCGTCAACGACGTCATGGCCATCGGGGCGGCAGCAGCACTGCGCGCCGAAGGACTCCGGATACCCCGGGACGCCCGGATCGCCGGATTCGACGATATAGAAACACTGCGTGACTTCCGGCCGGCCCTGTCCACCGTCAGCCTTCCGCTGGAGGACATCGGCAGGCTCGCCACCCGGGCCACCGCACCCCGCCACGCCGACGACGACGGACAGCCTGCGCCTCCCGTGACCGGCAGGGTCACCCTGCGCCGGAGCACCGAGGCGGCTGCCGGGTGATGGGGCCCCAGGGCCTCACCGTTATTCCAGCCGCGGCCGACGGGCCCCGGCCGGCCGTCCTGGTGCTGCCCGGCGGGGGGTACGGCCATCAGGCCGACCACGAAGCGGAGCCGGTGGCGGAATGGCTTGCCGCGCTGGGCATCCACGCATTCGTGCTGCGGTACCGGGTGGCGCCCCAGCGGCATCCTGCACCGTTGATTGATGCCAAGGAAGCCATGCTGCATATCCGCAGCGGCGCCCACGGCCTGGAGGTCGATTCCCGGCGCGTTGGCGTGCTGGGCTTCTCGGCCGGCGGACACCTGGCCGCTACCTTGTCCACGGCCGCTGCCACCGGCACCGCACACCTGGACGTCGCCGGTGCCGTTCCGGACCTGGCGGTGCTGTGCTACCCGGTCATCTCGTTCACCCGCGCCGTGCACCAGGGATCGATCGACAACCTGCTGGGCAGCGCGCCGCCGTCGGCCCTCCTGGAGCTGCTCTCAGCCGAGCGGCAAGTCACCGCGGCGGCTCCGCCGACGTTCCTGTGGCACACGGCCGAAGACACCGCGGTTCCGGCCAGCCACAGCCTCTCCTACGCGGACGCCCTGGTCCGGGCGGGCGTGCCCGCCGAGCTGCACCTGTTTCCGCTGGGCCGGCACGGCATCGGCCTTGCCGGCGGGACGGCGGGCACCGAACAGTGGCCTGCCCTCTGCGCCGCGTGGCTGGTCCGCCTGGGATGGGCCCGGCCGCCTGCCGACGACTCCGCGCCCTTGGCCGTCGGAGCCGGCTGACGCGGAGCCCCGGGGCCGGGCACCCGAATGCCTGCGCCGCCGACGGCGCCGATGGCTAAGGTTGGGCCATGGAACGCTTCGGACCACCCCGCCAGGATGTGCTGGATGCCATCAGAACCCAATTGCGGGAGCTTGCCGATCCGGGCCGTGCCGCCGGCGCGCAGGCCTACATGAAGTCGGCCCTGCCCTCCCTGGGGGTGCGGGTGCCGGACGTGCGGCGCGTTGCAAGGTCCGCCGCCGCTGCTGCGCCGTTCCGGTCCGGGGATGAACTGCGGGCCACCGTCCTGGATCTGTGGCGCAACTCCACCGTCCGCGAGGAACGCTATGCCGCCATCGACCTGACTGCCGGAAGGTCCGTGGCCAAGGACCTGCACATGCTGCCGGTCTACGAGGAGATCATCCGGACCGGGGCCTGGTGGGACTACGTCGACGGCATCTCCGGGCGTATCTTCGCCCTGCTGCAGGCCCACCGCGAAGAGCTGACGGCGGTGCTGCTGGCCTGGAGCAGGGACGGGGACTTCTGGTTCCGGCGCGCCGCCATCACCTCGCAGCTGAAGGCAAAGGCGGCCACGGACACGACCCTGCTCTCCCAGGTGCTGGAACCAAACCTGGGGGATTCCGAATTCTTCATCCGCAAGGCCATCGGGTGGGCGCTGCGCGAATACGCCAAAACGGCACCGGCTTGGGTGGCCGGCTTCGTGGCCACCCACGCCGCGGAGATCAGTCCGCTGTCCCGCCGCGAAGCGCTCCGCGGGCAGGGCGGCAAACCCGGCAGCGCGTAGGCACCCCGGCGCAGCCGCGCCGGGCTCCCCGCCCTCGCCTAGATGACCGGCCGCTCCACGGGCAGCTCACCGGATTTGCGGAACAGCCGCTTGGTGGAAGGGTCCCAGAAAATCAGGTACAGGCCGAACAACAGCCCCGTCACGGCGGCGGCCACCCGTGCCAGGAAAAGGGCGAACCCCACTTCCCCGGCCTGCAGGTAGGGGAAGACTTCAAGCTGGTCCGAAATGGCGTAGATCATGAAGAAGGAAACCACGAAGTACAGCGCCTTGACCTGCCAGTCGTTACGGATCCCCGTCACCGCGAAGAGCGGAATAAGCCAGACAACATACCAGGACTGGATGATCGGGGCGAGGACCACCACGGCCGCGAAGCCCAGCGTGAGCCGGCGCATCAGGCGGTCATAGTCACCCCGCAGGATCTGCCACGCCACGACACCGACCGCCAGGAGCTTGCCGGCGCTGTACACCCAGTCGGCGGGGATGCTGCCGTCCAGCCCGAACGAATTGGCCAGCGACGCGACCACCATACCGATCAGGCCCACCGGCGCATACCAGATGGCAATGCTGCCCGGGGCGGACAGCCCGTTGATCCACCCGAACCCGAACCCGTTCACCATGCTCATGAGGATCAGCAGGCCCAGGCTGATTCCGCCCGTCAGCGCCCAGAAGGAGAACTTCCGCACCCAGCCGGCGTCCCTGCCGGCCCAGAGCAGCCCAATGAAGGGCAGGAAAACGATGGTGATCGGTTTGACGGCGATGGACAGCGTCACCAGGAAGATGCCGCGCACCACCCGGTGCGTCGCAGAATAGTACAGCCCGGCCAGGGCCAGACCGATCATCAGGGCATCGTTATGGACACTGGCGATGAAGTTGGTCAGGAAAAGCGGGTTGGCGGCGGTCAGCCAGAGGGCCCGGTGCGGGTTGACGCCGTGAAGTTCGGCCAGCCGCGGAACGTAGACCACGCAGAGGACCACGCCCACCACTGCCACGAGCCGGAACAGCAGGACGCTCGCTTCCGGCTGGACGTTGGTGGACCACACCACGAACTGTTCAATCCAGAGGAACAGCTGCCCGTAGGGAACGGGCGCCTCGGTCCACATCTTGTCTGCGCCCAGCTGGAAGTAGTTGGACAGGGCGGAGATGCCGTTCCTGTAGGGGTTGAAGCCTTCCACCATCAGGCGCCCCTGGCCTATGTAGGCGTAGACGTCGCGGCTGAACAGGGGCACGCATACCGTCATGGGCAGGCTCCAGGCCACGATGGCTTTCAGCGTCGCCGCGCGGGCCTGTTTGCCCCAGACGTGGACTTTCTGCCCGAGCCTCAGCCAGGCCCGCACCAGGAGCATGCCGCCGACAGCCAACAGGATGATGGAGAGGGCAACTCCGAGAGCCTCTGTCCGCATCCAGATGAAGAGCGGCATCCGGCGGAGCTCGGACACCGGCGCCAGCCAGCCCACGCCGAGCGATCCGATAAACATGAACATGGACCCGGTAAAGCCGGCAAGGATCGGGGACCGGGGATCGTCCATCTCTGCGCCGTAACCGGCGGGGTCGGCAGCAGCCACTCCCCCCGCCGCGGGCAAAGGCGCCGTCATGTCAGGATTGTCCAATCTTCGTGCTTTCCGCAGGCGGCTCCCGCCGGCCGCCAGGCCTGCTTCGGGGCGCACTCCCGGGCGGCAGCTTGCCCGCCACGTATTCGAAATCCTAGCACCGGCAGGTTCCCGGGACCTGTAACGGTAGGCTGGTCCGGTGCCTATAACAAACGAAAGAATCGTCTGGATCGACTGCGAAATGACCGGCCTGGACATCAAGAATGATGCCCTGATTGAAGTGGCGGCGCTTGTCACCGACTCCGAGCTGAACATCCTGGGCGACGGCGTCGACGTCGTGATCAAGCCCGAGGACGCCGCGGTGGCACAGATGAACGACTTCGTCCGCGACATGCACACCAAGTCGGGCCTGCTGAAGGAACTCCCGGCCGGCAAGACCATGGCCGAGGCCGAAGCGGCCGTCATGGAGTACATCGCCGAATGGGTACCGGAACCCCGCAAGGCGCCGCTGGGGGGAAACTCGGTCGGAACCGACCGCGTCTTCCTGTCCAGGGACATGCCCTCCGTGGTGGAACACCTGCACTACCGCGTCATCGACGTCAGCACCATCAAGGAGCTCTCGCGCCGCTGGTTCGCCCGTGCCTACTTCCAGTCTCCGGCCAAGAAGGGCGGCCACCGCGCCCTTGGGGACATCAAGGATTCCATCGACGAACTCCGCTACTACCGGGAGGCGGTCTTCGTCCCGGCCCCCGGACCGGACAGCGCTACGGCCCAGAAGATTGCCAGGCGAATCACCGGAGGCGAAACGGTCCTGCCGGAGACGTAATCTGCGCCACGTTTTCAGGATTTTTTGCTGAAATCGCCCAAAGTGGACAAAGCATCCCCGAAGAGCAGGTAAGCTATTTGAGTTGCCTTCCCGGGAGGCCGGAAAAACGGCTAAACTGCGGGGCACATGGTGGGCGTAGCTCAGTTGGCAGAGCGCCTGGTTGTGGTCCAGGAGGTCGCGGGTTCAACCCCCGTCGCTCACCCTCACAGGACGGTATTGCAGCCGTCCGGCAGGAGGCCGCACCGGAAATTTCCGGTGCGGCCTCCTTTCTTTTGCACCCCGCCCTGCAGCCCCGCGGGGCCGTCAGCCGAAGGACAGCGAAATGACCGTTCTGCCTATCACCATCTGGGGTGAACCTGTACTGCACCGACGGGCATCCGAAGTGGAAGTCTTCGACGACGACCTTCGGACCCTGATCGCTGACATGTTCGAAACCAACGACGCCGCTAACGGAGTGGGCCTGGCGGCGCCGCAGGTCGGCGTCGGGAAGCGGATCTTCGTCTACAAATACGCCAACGACGACGGCGCTCCCCCGTCCGGCGTGGTGGTCAATCCGGTCCTCACGCTGTCCAAGATCTCAGGCGCCGCGCCCGACCCCGATGAGGAAGAGGAGGGCTGCCTGTCCTTCCCGGGAGAGCAGTTCCCGCTCAAGCGGGCCGAATGGGCGCGGGTGGAAGGCTTTGACGGGCATGGGCAGCCGGTGAAGTTCGAGGCCACGGGCTGGTTCGCCAGGGTCATCCAGCACGAGTACGACCACCTTGACGGAAAGCTGTACGTGAACCGCCTGATGGACCGCTACGCCCGCAAGGCGATGAAACAGGCCAAGAAGAACGGCTGGGGCGTCCCCGGACTGACCTGGCTGCCGGGCGTGGACCCGGACCCGTTCGGCCACTGAAGGGCCGCACGCTGTCAGCCGGCCCTGATGGTCTGCTGCCCCGGGCAGGACCCGAGGACGCGCTTGATGGCATCCCTTTCCGCCTCTGTCACCCACAGCCCGTAGGCAACCTTGACTGAGACCTGCCGGGCTACGTAGTGGCATCGGATGGCCTTGTTCTTCGGCAGCCAGGTGGCCGCGTCCCCGGCACCTTTTTGCTGGTTTGCCGGCCCGTCCGAGGCAATCAGGTTCAGGGGATCGTTGGCCAGGTTCTCCCGCTGGCGCGGGGTCAGCCCCTGTGCACCCTTCTGCCACGCGTCGGCGAGGGCCACCACATGGTCGATCTGCACTTCCGCGCTGCTGCCCTGGCCACGCCGGAATTCGACAGCCTTTCCTGTATAGGGTTCACGGAAGTGCCCGGCGGCGACGCGGCAGGCTGATCCCTCAGCAAAGACCGGATCCTCCAGGTCCCGGCGCAGGATGTCGTTGCGGGTGTCGCAGCCGTTCCGGTCGGCGTCGAGCCAAGCCTGGCCGAAGGCCTCGCGGGTGTAGGTCTCCTTGCCGGCGCGCCCTTTGACGGGGAGGTAATCCAGCACGGCCAGTGCCGGCCCTTCGGGAACTCCGTGGATCGACGGTACGGGCTTCATCCAGGCCGGATCGAAGACTGGGGCGTCGGCGGGTCCGTCCGACGATGACGCAGTGAGGGCGAACTGCCCGGCGGCGAAGAACCAGCCGAGCATTGCCAGCAGGGCGGCGGCGCCCACGGCGAGCAGGGCCCAGGCCTGCAAGGAGCGGCGGCGTGCGCGCCGGTAAGCGGTCCATGTTGCGGTCACCGCTGTAGAGTTCGTGGTCCAGGAGGAGGCATGCCCCGAGCCTAGGCGGGTGGGCACCGGCCCCGGGCATTATCCACAATGTGGAGGACGGGTGCCTGGCACAGCCGCGGGATTACAGCTCCCGCGAAACCCTCCGGAGGTCCTCCTCGGCAATCGCCAGCAGGCCTTCCAGCTGCTGCACGCGTTCGCCGCTGACGTCGCCGGCGGCGTGCGCGGCCCGGGCATGCTCAAGCAGCCGGACGGCTTCCTTGTGGTTGGCTTTGGCGACGTCGAAAGCGTGTTCGAGGGTGGTCTCGTGCTCGAGTGTCTGATCTTTTTCCATGCCACCAGTGTGGTCCCGTTTCCCGGCTGATTCCAGAGAACCAGCCGGGAATTCACAGGACGGGCGGGAAACGTCAGACGGCGATCGCGGCCAGGGCCGCGGCGCTCTCCTTCGCCGGGTAGGACGGCGGGTTCACTCCGGCCATCTCCTCCATGACGCGCACCACCTGGCAGCTGTAGCCAAATTCGTTGTCGTACCAGACGTAGAGCACCAGGTTCTTGTCCGTGGACACTGTGGCGAGGCCATCGACGATGCCGGCGCGGCGTGAACCGACGAAGTCGGTGGACACGACCTCGGGAGAGTCGATGTAGTCGATCTGCTTGCGCAGGTCCGAGTGCAGCGACATCTCCCGCAGGTAGGTGTTGACCTCATCCTTGGTGGTGCCGTTCTCGAGGCTCAGGTTCAGGATGGCCAATGAAACGTCCGGGGTGGGGACGCGGATGGAGCTGCCGGTGAGCTTGCCGAGCAGCTCGGGCAAGGCCTTCGCCACGGCCTTGGCTGCGCCGGTCTCGGTGATCACCATGTTCAGGGCTGCGGACCGGCCCCGGCGGTCACCCTTGTGGAAGTTGTCGATCAGGTTCTGGTCATTGGTGAACGAGTGGACGGTTTCGACGTGGCCGTGCACCACACCGAACTTGTCGTTGATGGCCTTCAGTACCGGGGTGATGGCGTTGGTGGTGCAGGACGCCGCGGAGACGATGGTGTCCGAATCCGTGATGTCGCGGTGGTTGATGCCATGCACGATGTTCTTCAGCTCGCCCTTGCCGGGAGCGGTCAGCAGGACGCGGGCCACACCCTTGCTCTGCAGGTGCTGCGAAAGACCCTCGGCGTCGCGCCAGCGGCCGGTGTTGTCCACGACCAGGGCATCGTTGATGCCGTAGGCGGTGTAATCGATGGTGGCGGGGTCGTTCGAGTAGATGACCTGGACCTGGACGCCGTTGGCCGTAATGGTGTTGGCCTCTTCATCGATGCGGATGGTGCCTTCGAACGAGCCGTGGACGGAGTCGCGGCGCAGCAGGCTGGCACGCTTGGAGAGGTCGTTGTCCGACCCGCGCCGGACCACGATGGCGCGCAGGCGCAGGCCATGGCCGCCACCGGCCTTTTCGATCAGGAGGCGGGCCAGGAGGCGGCCGATCCGGCCGAAGCCGTAAAGGACGACGTCGGTGCTGGTGCGCTCATCGGCGCCGCGCTTGCCCACGATGTCCGCCAGTTCCGCGCGGAGGAACTCTTCAAGGGTGGCGCCATTGCCCTCTTCCTTGAATTTCTGGTTCAGGCGGGCGATGTCGATCGCGGCAGCGCCAAGCTCCAGTCCCGCGAGGGTGTTGAGCAGGGGTGCCGTCTCCTCGAGGGGCAGATCGTCCTTGCTGACACGGCGGGCGAACCGGTGTGCCTTGAGGATGTTCATGGTGGACTTGTTGATCAGGCTCCGGCCGTGGATGCTGGTGACCACGTTGTTTTCCCGGTACAGCCGGCCGATCACCGGAATCATGGCCTCGGCGAGAGCCTCCCGGCCCATCCACGTATCAAGACAAGAATCTGACGTCTGGCTCACAGAACTACCTTCCTTGGTTCAGCCGCATACGTCCTCGTATGCGGATGTCGGCCACCTGATGATGTCCAGGGGCATCCGCGCCTGCCGGGTTTGGCCCCCAGGCGCCTGGATCGTGTGCAAAGAAAAACCGCTGGATGCGAACGCAGTTCCAGCGGAAGAACCCCTACGTCCGGAATCCATTCTAAATTGGCGGGGCGCACGGAACAGGCCCGTCTGGAGTGAAATCACTCACACGGCGCTCAGTTGTGGAGCGCCGAGTAAAGGTTGAGGCTGCCGGAAAACAGCACCCAGGAGAAGTAGGGAAGCACCAGCACGCCGGCCGCGGTATCCACCGGACCAAACCGGACCACCAGAAAAACCAGGCAGGCGGCCAGCAGGGCCAGTACCGCCAGCGCCGCCCAGAGTGCGGCCGGGCCGAGCAGCGGGTACAGCCCGAAGTAGCTCAGCGGCCACGATGCGTTCAGCACCAGCTGGGCGAGGTAGCCCGCCATCGTGGCCCCGGTCAGCCCGCCCTTGCGCCACACCAGCCAGGCCGCGACTGCAATGCCGGCGTACAGCATCATCCACATGGAGCGGAACATCCACTGCGGCGGCATCCACGGCGCCTGGGTGGACGCCGCGAACCAGCCGTGCATGTTCAGCAGGATCGGGACGGTGGCCAGGGCCCAGGCCGTGACGGAAAGCGCAAGGAAGCCCGCCAGGCCCAGGATTTGGGTGGACAGGCCGTGCGGCTGCCGTCCGGCGGGGCGGCCGGCCTCTCGCGTATGGGTCTTTGCGGGCACGGTTCAGGATCCCCAACACATCGTTCCAGGTCAAACAGTTTGTGCGGACGGGACAGCCGATACGCCGGGTTCTGTTCCCCCGCGCCGTTGCCGGTGCGGGGGCGACGGCCATCCATCTACGGGTACCGTTGCCAGCACCCTCCAGCGGCCTACCCGGACACTCGGGCGGGCAGCCCTCAAACGTGCCCTGTCTGGCCTTGCTCCGGGTGGGGTTTACCTAGCCTTCCCGGTCACCCGGGAAGCTGGTGGTCTCTTACACCACCGTTTCACCCTTACCTGCCCTGCCTGTCCAAGGACCTGCAGATGCGGGCGGTCTGTTTTCTGTGGCACTTGCCTGCGGGTTACCCCGAGTGGGCGTTACCCACCACCCTGCCCTGTGGAGCCCGGACGTTCCTCGAGCCACTTTCGTGACGCGCGGCCGCCTGGCTGTCCCATCCGCTTCCATCCTACCGGCGCCGGCAGCTGCTGTTGCCGCCGGTAGGATCGGACGGTGCTGATTCTGCTTCCTCCCTCCGAAGGCAAGACTCCCGCTGTCCATGGTGCCGCCGTCGACTGGTCCTCCTTGGGCTTTCCGGACCTGAATCCCGCCCGGGCCAAGGTGCTGGAGGCGCTGGGAACCGCCAGCGCCCATGAGGACGCCCTCGCCCTGCTGGGCGTGGGAGCGTCGCTGCGGGACGACGTCGAACGCAACACCCGGCTGCATGCAGAACCGGCTGCCCCGGCGCACAGCATCTACTCCGGCGTCCTCTACGACGCCCTGGGCTACCGCAGCATGACCGCCGTCCAGCGGCGCAAGGCGGACGAATCCGTGCTGGTGGTCTCCGCACTGTGGGGCGCCATCCGCTTCAACGACGCCGTGCCCGCCTACCGGTTGTCCATGGGCACGGCATTGCCCGACGTCGGCCGCCTCGCCGCGTTCTGGAAACCGCTGCTGGCGGAGGCCCTCGCCTGCGCCGTGGGGAACCAGCTGCTGGTGGACTGCCGCTCCAGCACCTACGCTGCCGCCTGGGCTCCGCCGGCGGACCAGACCGTTACGGTGAACGTTTTCACCGAGGCCGCCGGGGTGCGGAAAGTGGTGAGCCATTTCGCCAAGCACACGCGCGGGGAACTGGCCCGGCATCTCCTGGTGCGCCGCGGCAATGCACCCTCAACGCCGGCCGGCCTGCTCAAGGCGGCGCGGGAAAAGTGGACCGCGGAGCTGCTGCCCGGGACGGCCCGGAAGCCGCACGCCCTGAACATCATCCTGCCGGGCTGAGCAGCCTCAGGCCCACTCGTCCGAGCGGACCAGGATGGCGCCCGAGTCGGGGCAGAAGACGATGTCGTCAGCGGGGGCGGCCGTAATTTCCGCGAGGTCGCCCGGGCTCAGTTTCATGCCGGACGCCTCCGATGTGCCGTGGAACAGGCGGGCGGCACCCACGCCCCGCCGGGCGAGGGTTTTCTCGTACACCGCCAGCATCCCCGCGTCGAGCCCGGCAGCGAACTCCGAACGCCGGGCGCCCACTTCGGCGGCCTCTGCGTCGACCGCAGCGAGTTCCTGGTCAAGTTCGGCGCGGATGCTCCCGAAAGACCCCTGGATGTCGTCCACGATCCGCTGCTGCGCGGCCTGCCGCTCCCGCAGGGTCTCCAGCCGTTCCAGGACTTCCAGCTCGACGTCCTCAAGGTCTGACTTGCGCTTGTTCAGGGAGGCGATGTCCTTCTGGAGCGCCACGAGGTCCTTCGACAGCCCGGTCCCGCTGTTGAGCCGCGCTTCGTCGCGTGCAATGCGCGCGGTGACCTGTTCGACGTCGTCCTCGGCCCTTTTGAGGCTGGCCTCGGCGTCATGGACGGCCACCTTGGCGGCGCCCAACTCACCGTTGGCGACGGAGAGCGCTGCTTCCAGGTCCTTGATCCGGGGGTCGTTCTCCAGGACGCGGCGGCGGTTGGCGAGTGCTTTCAGCCGGGCGTCAAGGCCCTGCAGATCGAGCAACTTCAACTGTTCCGCCGGTGCTGCCTTCGCCACTGTTACCTCCGCTTGGTACTTCCGGCCGGAGCCGGGCGCCGAACCGGCGCTTCCTCGACTCTAGCGCCTGGCGCCGTCTCCGGGACTGGCGGTACCGCCCGGCACGCCGGTCCTAGCCGGGAGTGAGGATGAAGTCCCAGGGATCGCTGTTGGTGGTACTGACCTGGATTTCGACGTCGTGCCCCTGATCCGCCAGGACGTTGCCCAGCGCTGCGGCAGCGGCCGGCAGCCACAGCCACTCACTGGCGAAGTGGGACACGTCCACCAGGTAGGGACGCCCGTCCAGCGCAGCCTCGCGTGCTTCAGACGCCGGATGGTGCCGCAGGTCGGCGGTGACGTAGACGTCGGCGTTGCTGGCACTCACCTCGTTAAACAGCGAGTCCCCGGCTCCGCCGCACACCGCGATCCGCCGCACCAGGCCGTCCTTGTCCCCGGAGACCCGCACGCCCCCGGCCACGGAGGGCAGGATGCCGAAGACCTTCGCGGCAAAGTCGCCCAGGCTCATTGCATCGGCCAGGTCCCCGACCCGCCCGATGCCTTCCTCGGGAAGGCCGTTGGCGGCGACCGTCAGCGGCGCGACGTCCTGCAGGCCCAGGGCGTCTGCGAGGACGTCGGAAACGCCCCCGACGGCGGAGTCCCCGTTCGTGTGGACGGTCAACAGCGCCGTGCCCGACTCGATCAGCCGGTGCACGGCACGCCCCTTGGGTGTGGTGGCCGCGACCGTGGTGACGCCCTTGAGCAGCAGCGGGTGGTGCGTGATCAGGAGCTCGGCGCCCCATTCAATGGCTTCCTCGATCACCTCGAGCGTAGGGTCGACGGCGAACATGACCTTGTTGACCGGAGCGGACGGATGGCCGGCCACCAGGCCCACTTCGTCCCAGTTTTCGGCGAGCGATTCGGGCCACAGCTCTTCCACCGCCAGCAGCAGGTCGCCGAGGGTGGGGGCCCCGTCCGCCGTGTCCGCGGGTCCGCCGGCGGAGGCGCCGCCGTCGTGTTCGTCCGGACCGGTAACGTCGGTGTCCACAGGTTCCATAGTCTTAGTTTTACCCCATCGTCCACCGGCCGCCGGCATGCCTGCCGGTTTGCAGGGAATCATCCCGGGCCGCCAACCATTGAAGAGGTCATGAAAACTTTTGTTCTGGGCGGGGGCTGCTTCTGGTGCCTCGACGCCGTCTACCAGAAAACCAAGGGCGTCACGTCGGTGGTGTCCGGCTACACCGGGGGCCACGATCCGCACCCTGACTACTACTCGGTCTGCAGCGGCACCACGGGTCATGCCGAGGTCGTGGCCGTGACTTTCGACGAGGACATCATCCCCGCCGAGGTCATCCTGGACATGTTTTTCGCCCTCCACGACCCCAGCACCCTCAACCGGCAGGGGTATGACGTGGGGACCCAGTACCGTTCATCGATGTTCTACGAAACGACCGAGGAGAAGATCCTGTTTGAGGAGGCCATCGACCGGAACCAGGCACTGTGGAGCAACCCGATCGTCACGGAGGTCAGCCGCCTCCCGCGCTTCCATGTTGCCGAGGAGTTCCACCAGAACTACTACGCCAAGCATCCGGAGCAGGGCTACTGCCAGGTCATCATCAACCCCAAGCTCGCCAAGGCCAGGAAATATTACTCTGCGTGGCTTAACGCTTAGCCAGCATTACGCGGCCTCGTTAGGCTGACCTCAGTATTCACCCCTCAGAGATAGGCGTATGTACATGGCACGGATTTATGACGACGTAACCCAGCTGGTGGGACGTACCCCGCTGGTCAGGCTGAACCGGCTCAGCGAGGGGCTGGGCGCCACCGTCGCCGTCAAGCTGGAGTTCTACAACCCGGCCAACAGCGTCAAGGACCGCATCGGCGTGGCCATCATCGACGCCGCGGAGAAGTCCGGCGCCCTGAAGCCCGGCGGCACCATCGTCGAAGGAACCTCCGGCAACACCGGCATCGCCCTGGCCATGGTGGGCGCCGCCCGCGGCTACAAGGTCATCCTCACCATGCCCGAAACCATGTCCACGGAACGCCGCGTCATGCTCCGCGCCTTTGGTGCCGAGATCGTGCTCACGCCCGGCTCTGAGGGAATGCGCGGCGCAGTGGAGAAGGCCCAGGAAATCGTGGCCAACACCGAGAACTCCATCTGGGCGCAGCAGTTCGCCAACGAGGCCAACCCGCAGATCCACCGCGACACCACCGCCGAGGAAGTCTGGGCCGACACCGACGGTGAAGTCGACATCTTCGTCGCAGGCGTAGGCACCGGCGGAACCATCACCGGCGTCGGCCAGGTCCTGAAGGAGCGCAAGCCCGGCGTCCAGATCGTCGCCGTGGAACCGAAGGACTCCCCCATCCTCAACGGCGGCGCTCCCGGCCCGCACAAGATCCAGGGCCTGGGCGCAAACTTCATCCCGGAACTGCTCGACACCAACGTCTATGACGAGGTCATCGACGCCCCGCTCGAGGAATCGGTCCGCGTGGCCCGCGAACTGGGCGTCAAGGAGGGCATCCTTGGCGGCATCTCCTCCGGCGCCATCGTCTGGGGTGCCCTGGAACTGGCGAAGCGTCCGGAAAACGCCGGCAAGCTGATCGTGGCTGTGGTCTGCGACTTCGGTGAGCGTTACATCTCCACCGTTCTCTATGACGACATCCGCGGCTGATCAGGCCGTACTTTCGCCCGTTTCCTGTAGAAAGAACTTTGTGGGCTTTTTCGCAAGACTAAAAGAGGACCTCGATGCCGCCAGGTCGCATGACCCGGCGGCACGGGGCTCCCTCGAGAACTTTTTCGCCTATTCCGGCCTGCACGCCATCTGGGTCCACCGGCTGACGCACCGGCTCTGGCAGAACCCTGCCCTGCGCTTCCCCGCCCGGATCATTTCGCAGCTGGCCCGGTTCGCCACCGGAATCGAAATCCATCCCGGCGCCACGATCGGCCGCCGGTTCTTCATCGACCACGGCATGGGAGTGGTCATCGGCGAAACGTCGGAAATCGGCGACGACGTCATGATCTATCACGGCGTCACCCTCGGCGGCCGGTCGCTGGCGCGGATCAAGCGGCACCCCACCATCGGCGACCGCGTCACCATCGGCGCGGGCGCCAAGATCCTGGGCCCCATCACCATCGGCCGCGACAGCGCCGTGGGTGCGAACGCCGTCGTGGTCAAGGACGCACCGCCGGAGTCCATCGTGACCGGCGTACCTGCCAAGTGGCGCCACCGTGACGCCCAGCGCGAGACCAAGCCTGCCGTGGATCCTGCCGAGTACGACATCGAATACCGGATCTAGGTCCAGCCACGCCTTTCAGGGCCGCCTGACCTGCGTGTCATACACCCTGCGGGGCAGGAGCCTGCGCGCCGCCGTGATGGCTCCTGCTCCCCGGGCCACAGGAAAGCACGCCATCCTGCCCCTCACTTTCGTGCGCCCGCATGATGCATGCCGGCGTTGCGGACCAGCACGTCCCGCTTGCCCTTTTCGCCAAAAAGCGGCCGACGGCGGCACTCATCCACGCCGCGTCCGTCACCTCGGGGCCTGCAACCATGCGCTAACCGAATGTCCGGCAGATGGCTGGGCCGCCCAAAGCCCGATTCCTGCGGATGCTCCGGTGGCAATTGCCGCTGGGAGGGGCCACTCTTCCCCCGCTGGCCGCAGGCTGGCGCCGGACACGGCAACGGCCGGCGGCTCCCGGAATATCCGGGAGCCGCCGGCCGTCGTTAGGCCCGTACCGGGAAGGCTAGTGGGTGTCCACCGCTTCGATCTCGGACTTGTCCTCGCCCCACAGGGTGTGGAAGGTGCCCTCGGCGTCGACGCGGCCGTAGGTGTGCGCACCGAACAGGTCGCGCTGGCCCTGGATCAGGGCTGCGGCAACCCGCTTGCGGCGCAGGCCGTCGTAGTAGGCCAGGGAAGAGGAGAACACCGGCACGGGGATACCCAGCTGGACAGCCGTGGCCACCACGCGGCGCCATGCGGGCAGCGCGTCGGCGATCGCCTTGGTGAAGGCCGGGGCGAACAGCAGGTTTGCCGGCTTTTCCTCGGCAGCGTAGGCCTTGGTGATGTCCTTGAGCAGTTCGGCCCGGATGATGCAGCCGGCCCGCCACAGAGAGGCGATCTCGTCCAGCTTCAGGTCCCAGCCGTATTCCTTGGCGGCTGAGGTGAGCATGTCCAGGCCTTGGGCGTAGGACACCAGCTTGGAGGCGTACAGCGCCTGGCGGACGTCCTCGACGAACGTTTCGGGAATCTCGACGGCGGCTTCGCCGCCTTCAAGCAGTTCCTGGCCGAGCTTGCGCTGGCCTGCCTGCGAGGAGAGGGCCCGGGCAAAGACGGACTCTGCGATGCCCGATACCGGGGAACCGAGTTCCAGGGCGGAGATGACGGTCCAGCGGCCGGTGCCCTTCTGGCCGGCAGCGTCCACCACGACGTCGACGAACGGCTTGCCGGTCTTGGCGTCAACGTGACCCAGGACCTCGGCAGAGATCTCGATCAGGAAGGAGGACAGCTCGCCCTTGTTCCACTCGGTGAAGATCTTGGACTGTTCGGCCGGTTCGATGCCCGCTCCGGAGCGGAGGAGGTCGAAAGCTTCGCCGATGACCTGCATGTCGGCGTATTCGATGCCGTTGTGGACCATCTTGACGAAGTGGCCGGCGCCGTCGGTTCCCACCCAGGCGCAGCAAGGCTCGCCGTCAACCTTGGCCGAGATCTTTTCCAGCAGCGGGCCCAGGGCCTTGTAGGACTCCTTGGAGCCGCCGGGCATGATGGACGGGCCGTTCAGCGCGCCTTCTTCGCCGCCGGAGACGCCAACACCCACGAAGTGCAGGTCCTTCTTGGCCAGCGCCGCTTCGCGGCGGCGGGTGTCCTCGTAGTGGGAGTTGCCGGCGTCGATGATGATGTCGCCCGGCTCAAGGAGGGGTTCGAGCTGTTCGATGACGGAGTCCACCGGCTTGCCGGCCTTGACCATGATCAGTACCCGGCGGGGCTTCTCCAGCGAGTCGACGAGTTCCTGGAGAGTCTCGGTGCGGATGAAGTCGCCCTCGGAGCCGTACTTCTCCAGCAGGGTGTCGGTTTTCTCCACGGACCTGTTGTGCAGGGCCACCGTGAAGCCGTTACGTGCGAGGTTGCGGGCCAGGTTGGCACCCATCACCGCGAGGCCGGTGACACCGATGTGTGCAGACATCAAAACTCCAATTCAATACGTTCGACGGGGACGCGCAGCCGCCCTTTCCCACCGCGGGGAAATCACCGGCTGATCAGACGGTCGGAATAAAGCATATATATTCTTTGGGTCACAGGAAAGTAACGCCCATCCAGTGGACCAGACCGTCCCGGCCGCGGTCTACCCTTTCGGCAGGACCAGGAAGAGCTTCGCACTAGGCTTAGCTGCATGACCAGCAGCCTGCACCACCGTGCCATCGAGAACCTTGGCACCCGCATCGTCTCCGGCGACCTGCCGGCAGGCCACCTCATGCTGGCCGAACAGCTCGAGGAAGAGCTGCAGGTGTCCCGGTCCGTGATCCGGGAAGCCGTCAGGGTCCTGCAGTCGCTGGGGCTGGTGGAGACCACCAAGCGCGTGGGCATCCGGGTCCTTCCGGCCAGCCGGTGGAATCCCTTCGACCCGCAGGTCATCCGCTGGCGGCTGGCCGGGAACGCCCGGGGCGCGCAACTTCGTTCCCTCGCCGAACTCCGGGCAGCCGTGGAGCCGGTGGCCGCGGAACTTGCGGCTCAGAACGCTCCGGCGCCGCTGCGGCTGGAGCTGGTGGACGTGGCCTATGCCATGCGCGAGGCGGGTAACAGCGGCGACGTTCCGCGCTTCCTCGAACTGGATATCCACTTCCATTCCCTGCTGTTGTCCGGCTCCGGCAACGAGATGTTCGCGAACCTGATGGGGCAGGTGGCGGAAACGCTGACAGGCCGCACCGTCCACGGGTTGATGCCCGACCACCCGCACGAGGCCCCGCTGCAGTGGCACGTGGACGTCGCCGAGGCGATCTCGCGGGGCGATTCGGCTGCGGCCCGCGAGGCTTCGGGCCGGATCATGCGGCGGACAATTTCCCAGATGTCCGACTCCTGGACGGAACAGCCCCGCGTGTTCATACCAGTCCGGCGCTGACGTTTCGCGGCCCCACGCTGGGGCCGCGGCAGTGCCGCCGACACACTGGCGGGCAACTTTTTTGTTTCCGGCTGTTCACGGTATATTCATTCCAGGCCCTCCACCGCGGCATCCCCCAATAGTCGCGGTGGAGGGTTTTCCAATGCCCGGCGCCGGCCCTGCCTGCCCGCAGCCTATGCAGCGTCCGCCATCGAGCCACGCAACCGCCAGCCTCCCCCAAGTCCGTCGCGTTCCAGCAGCATGGTGGTGAGCGCCGATGCCTGGTTGCTTCCAAGCCGAACCTGCACCTGCAGGACTTCCACATCCACGCGGCTGCTCCCCCGCGGCATCCGCCGGTTGGTTTCCCACCAGTTGACCCGCTCGAACCATCTGACCGGCTCGGCGCCCACCAGCCACTCCCTGCCGCGGTAAGCCACAGCCACCGGCGTTCCGTCCGCGCCCTGGCGGACCATCACGTGTTCCATCCCTGCACCGTATGGCAGGGGTATGACAATGCACCCCCGGCGCCAAGGGGAGCCAGGGCACGGGAGCGCCGGCACAAAAAATCCCGCCTGGAGCGCTTCGTTGAAGCGCTCCAGACGGGATCTGAAGGGTGGGTCCTACCGGGATCGAACCGATGACATCCACGGTGTAAACGTGGCGCTCTACCAGCTGAGCTAAAGACCCTTGCGTCGTTGCCGCGGGCGGTGAACCGCGAACCAACGAACATAGACTCTACCTGACGCAGGACGCCAAACGCGAATCGGGTATCCCGCCCCTCCCGGCAGCTGCCCCGGTCATAATGAGGGCAGATTCGTGGCCAGCCAGATGAGGGACTCGCTGACCCCCGCTTCGAGCTTGATGGTGGCTTTATCGTCGCCGCGGGTCTCGCCCCGGTTGATGATCACCACGGGTTTCCCGTCCTTGGCGGCGTGGCGGACAAAGCGCAGCCCGCTCATGACGGTCAACGAGGATCCGGCCACCAGCAAGGCCGCGGCATCGTCCACCATGGCATAGGACCGGTCGACCCGGTCCCTGGGCACGTTCTCGCCGAAGTAGACAAAGTCCGGCTTCAGGGTACCCCCGCAGGCAGGGCAGACAGCCACCACGAAACTGCCAATCAGTGCCAGGTCCTCCACGGTTGCGTCAGCGTCGGGGGCCATCTCCACCAGGCCGGACTGCTCCGCCTGGTCAAGGAATCCCGGATTCAGTTCGCCCAGCATTCCGGCCAGGAGGCCGCGGGAATAGGTCCGGCCGCAGTCAAGGCAGATGACCTGGTCATACCTGCCGTGCAGGTCCACGACATTGGTGCTTCCCGCATCCTCGTGCAGCCGGTCCACATTCTGGGTGATGAGGCCGGTCAGGTAACCGCGCCGCTCAAGCTCGGCTGCGGCGAAGTGGCCGTGGTTGGGGTCGGCGTGCCGCAGATGGGACCAGCCGATGTGGTTGCGGGCCCAGTACCGCTGCCTGTTGGCGGGCTCCTTGACGAACTCCTGGTAGGTCATGGGCGAACGGGGCGGCGAGCCGGGGCCGCGGTAGTCCGGGATCCCCGAGTCCGTGCTCAGTCCCGCGCCGGTCAGCAGGGCAAACGGCGCCCCGGCGAGCAGGTCCCTGATCCTGCCCAACGCCTCAAGTTCCTCCGGGGACGGTTCGGCGGGCTCGACGCGCGGCAGGCTGGCGAAGCCCGTCAGGCCTGTTCCGTGCCGCGCCTTTTCCACAGCGTCAGGCCCGTTCCAGACTGGCAAGGGCCGCCCGGTACTCGGCAAGGTCGCGTGCCTGGCCCCGCGGATTAACCACGGTGTAACGGATCACACCCTCGGCATCGATGATGAACGTGCCACGCCTGGCCATGCCGCTGTCCGCATCGAAGACCCCGTACGTGGCGGCGACGCGGCCGTGAGGCCAGAAATCGGCCAGCAGGTCGAAGCCGTAGCCTTCCTGCTCGGCGTAGGCCCGCAGGCTGAACTTGCTGTCCACCGAGACTGCCAGGACGGTGGCGTTGGCATTCTCGAAGAGTGCCAGGTTGTCCCGGAGTTCACACAGTTCGCCGGTGCAGATGCCCGAAAAAGCGAAGGGGTAGAAGACCAGGACGACGTTCTGCCCCCGGTAGGAGGAGAGCCGGACGGGTTCGCCGAACTGGTTGGACAATTCGAAGTCCGGAGCGGCATCGCCTTCCGCAGGCACGACGGTTGCGGCAGCGGCGGGCGCCGCCGTCACTTGTTCTTCCTGCTGACCAGCCGGGTGGCACTCCAGTCCTTGGAAACACCGGCAGAGGTGGTGACATGCAGGCCGGCCGTGGGTGCTGCTTCCTGGATGTCCGCCGGAGAGACGTAGCCGTCCCGGCCCGACTTGGGGGTAAGGACCCAGACGACGCCGTTTTCGCCGAGGGTGGTGAGCGAGTCCATCAGGCTGTCCACGAGGTCGCCGTCACCGTCACGCCACCAGAAGATGACGGCGTCCGCCACCTCGTGATCGTCCTCATCCAGCATTTCGGCGCCGGTGAGGTCCTCGATGTCATCACGCAAGTCGAAGTCGACGTCGTCGTCGTAACCGAACTCCTGAATCAGATCCCCGTTCTTGAAACCCAATTTTTCCGCCACATTTACCGAAGTGGCGGCGTCGGCCTCGCTCACGTGTTCCTCCAATACGCTTCATATGCACTCTGCATAGTGATTTCCATTACTCCCAAGCCAACACCCTTTGTGCCTGCGCTTCAAGCTGGCATCCCCGGCCCGGCGCATATTCTGCGTCACACCGGCGGCGCCTGCCCTCCCTGCAGCGGCCCTTCGTCACACAACCAGTATGACGGCGAAATACAACTGTGGCGCCCAGGCCGCGGCTACGCATCGGCTTGCCCTGACGGTTAGAGTGGCAGATGACGACTATGCCTGCAGGACGACAACCTTGTAACTCCTGCCGGACGTAGGAGCTCTAGGAACCCTGCCCGGCACACATGACCGGGCTGATGTAACCGATACGTCGCACACGGCGTATGTTTGCCGGGCAGTCACCCTGCCTGGCCTGAGTGCGCCTTCTATGCGCGCAAAGAGAGGTTGGACGTGGCTGCAGGAGAAGATACCTCCCATATCCTCAGCGGGTTGACTGACCAGCTGCCTGATCGTGATCCGGAAGAGACTGCGGAGTGGGTTGAGTCCCTGGATGCGTTGATCCGGGAACAGGGTACCGAGCGTGCCCGGTACATCATGCGGAGCCTGCTGCAGCGCGCGGGCGCGCAGAGCGTGGGCGTGCCGATGGTGACGACCACTGATTATGTGAACACGATCCCGGTGGACCAGGAAGCGCAGTTCCCGGGCAACGAGGAGTACGAGCGCCGGTACCGGGCGTACATGCGCTGGAACGCCGCGGTGATGGTGCACCGGGCGCAGCGGCCCGAGATCGGGGTCGGCGGGCACATCTCCACCTACGC
>NZ_KQ758601.1 GCF_001457025.1 Pseudarthrobacter enclensis
AAGCCGGCGCCGTGGCAGCGTTCACCGCCGCCGGAACCGCCTACGCCACCCACGGCGTGCCCCTGGTCCCGGTCTACGTGTTCTACTCCATGTTCGGCTTCCAGCGCACCGGCGACGCCTTCTGGGCCGCAGCGGACCAGATGACCCGCGGCTTCATCATCGGCGCCACCGCAGGACGGACCACCCTCACCGGCGAAGGCCTCCAGCACGCCGACGGCCACTCCCCCCTCCTGGCCTCCACCAACCCGGCAGTGGTCACCTACGACCCCGCCTACGGCTACGAAATGGGCCACATCATCCGCGACGGCCTCGAACGCATGTACGGCCCAGGGTCCGAAGGACACAACGCAGACCGGAACCTCATGTACTACCTCACCGTCTACAACGAGCCCATCGTGCAGCCGGCCGAACCCGAGGAACTGGACGTGCAGGGAGTGGTGGGAGGCATTTACCGGGTGTCGGCGTCGGAAGCTGCAGGACCCAAGGCGCAGATCCTGGCCTCCGGCGTGTCCGTGCCCTGGGCCCTCGAAGCCCAGCGCATCCTGGCCGAGGACTGGTCCGTCTCCGCCGACGTCTGGTCCGTCACCTCCTGGAACGAACTGCGCCGCGACGGCCTGGCCGCCGAGGAAGAAGCCTTCCTCAACCCCGACCAGCCCGCACGCGTCCCGTTCGTCACCCAACAGCTCGAAGGCGCCACCGGCCCCGTCGTCGCCGTCAGCGACTACATGAAGGCCGTCCCCGACCAGATCCGGCAATTCATCCCCAACGAATACGCCACCCTCGGCGCCGACGGCTTCGGCTTCTCCGACACCCGCGCAGCAGCCCGCCGCTACTTCAAGAACGACACCCACTCCATCGTGGTGAAGGCGCTGCAGATGCTGGCGGCGCGGGGCGAAGTCGAGGAGGGCGCACCGCAGTACGCCATGGACCGCTACAAGCTCCTGGACGTCAACGCGGGCACGACGGGTGGAGCCGGCGGTGACGCCTGACCCGATAATCACCGCACGACGGGATGCCTCATGGGTGGACGCCTGACGGGTGGATCCCGACGGGTGATCACCGCAGGAACGGGCACCTGACGGACAGGTCGGCGGCCGGGGCAGTTTCCGGGAGGAAGCTGTCCCGGCCGCCGTCGTCTGGCTAGGGTGCAGGTATGGAGGGACGAATGCAGGAGCGGCAGACCACCGGGATTGTCCTGGCCGCCGGCTCGGGGACGCGCCTGGGCCGGGGTCCCAAAGCCCTGCTCCCCTTCCGCGGGCGTCCGCTGGTGGAGGCTGTGGCCGGGAGCCTGCTCGACGGAGGTTGCCGGGAGGTGGTGGTGGTCCTCGGTTCCGGGGCTGCAGATGTTGCCGCAGCAGCAGAACTGGGACGTTTCCGGACTGCGGTCAACCCCGACTGGCAGTCGGGGATGGGAAGTTCATTCCTGCTGGGCCTGGCGGCAGCTGATCCGGCGGACCACGTGATGGTTGCGTTGACGGACCAGCCCGGGCTGACTCCGGAAACCGTGCGTCGGCTGCTGGCCGTCCACCATTCCGGCCGCATCACCGCCGCTGCGTACCGCGCTCAGGGTGACCCCGCCGGCGAAGGGCAAGCCTGGCTGCGCCGCGGCCACCCGCTGCTCATCGACGCAGACCTGAGGGCAGCGGTTGCTGCAACAGTGGCCGGTGATGCCGGGGCGAGGGGTTTCCTCCGCGCCCACCCGGACGCGGTGGATGAGGTCGACTGCAGCGACCAGTCCACCGGCGAGGACATTGACACCCCGGACCAGCTCCACCTGCTCCGCTAGGCCCGTCCCCGTCTCCGCCAGGCCCGTCCCGCGTCACCGCTGGGCCCGGGCTGGTCAGGTGCGGGTGTGGAGGTATTGACTGAGGGCGTCTTCCCAGGGGGATCCGCGGTGGCGGGTGATGTCGATGGCGCCGGTCGCTGCCGGTGACGACCAAGGGGCGTGCGAGCGGCGTGGCGGTGGCCGGTGGGGTGGTTCCCAGTCCTGGTGTTCGCTTTGGTAGTGGCGGCCGGTGGGTGAGGTCCAGCCCGGTGGTGTGGTTTTGGTGGCGGGGGTGGGTTTCCAGGCTGTGGTGTGGCGGAGCCTGTGGTGTTTCGGGCAGGGCTGGCCGAGGTTGCTGATCCCGGTGGTGCCGCCGTTGGCCCAGGCGAGGAGGTGGTCGGCGTCGTTGTCCAGGGAGTGGTTGCTGCAGCCGGGGAACGGGCATTTGCCGTCGCGCAGCCGCAGCCAGGCCCGCATGGCCTTGGTGAGCCGGTAGCTGGTCCGGCCGATTTCCAGCGGCGCCCCGTCCCGGGGATCCACCAGCACCCGGTAGAACGAGTCTGCACCTTCGGCGACCAGGTTCCGCGCCATCGACGGCGGGATGGGACCGTACCCGTCCAGGACCGCCGGCTCGTCGGTCAGGCCCATGAGTGAGAACACCGGGACGGTCACCAGGACCTGCGCCCGGACCGGCGCGCCCGCCCCGCCCGTACCGGTACCGGTGATGGCACGGGTGCCGCCGCTCTCAGGGCTGGTGCGGTCAAGGCTGGTGCGGTCAGGGCGGGTGTGGGTGGGGCCGGGTGCGGCATAGGTGGCGAGCAGGGCCGTGGTGTAGGTGTCGGCACGGAGCTGGGCGAGGGTGCGCCGCTCGTGCGGGGCCTGGAGGGCGCGGGCTTCGGAGGTGAGGCGGTCCCAGACCGCCGAGGCCCGGTCGGCCGGCAGGTATGCGGTGAGCCAGGCCATCCCGTCCCGGTCCGGGCGGTACTCCACCCGCCGCTCCGCCACCCCCTTGGCGTGCCGTGCCTCGATGCTCCCGGCATGGTGGCGTTCCCGCCAGGTCCGGGCCTTGACCCGGAACCGATGCGCCGGCAACTCCCCCACCCGGCATCCCCGCGCCGCGTCCGCGGCCTCCGGGTCCAGCATCCCGGGCAGGAAATGGGCTTCCAGCGCGGCCGTGCCCGCAGCGTCCAGGCCGGCTACCTCGTCGGCCATCACCAGGGCGTGCTGCCAGGACAGCGCCCCGGCCTGCAGCCCCGCCAACGTCCGGGGCAACGTCGAAACTAGGGCGTGCGCGGTGGCCAGGAACGATGACGCTGCCCGAGGCCCCAACGCCAGGACACAGCCGATCTCCGCCGCGGCCGACATCTCCTGCACCTGCGCCATCACCCCCGGCCCCGCCACCACCGCGGCACTCTCCGAATACGCCACCGCGGCCTTCGCCTTCAACCCCGCAACCCTCGCCTCAACCGCCCGGGCACCAGCCAGGACGTCCAAACACCCGCCCGCCAGAGCAGCCAACGGATCAGCCGCAGAGAACGGCTCGCAACCGGCGCCATCCACCTCCGCGTCCAGCACGGCAAGGGCAGCCCGGATCTCCTCAAACGCCCTCACCACCGCCGCTGTCCCCATAACCCCACTATGGCAAAGGGGTCCGACAATCAAACGGGCACGGCCAGGGGCAACAGCTCAGGCCCGCAACCCGTCCTCCAGCAATTGCTCCAGCCCGCGTTTGAAGCCGGCCCGGCCACCGTGGGCCGGGTGCCGGATTTTCCGGGCGTCCACACCGCTGCGGAGCATGCTCTGGTGGGCCACGTTGCCTACCGCCACGACGGATTGGACACCAAACAGCTCGGCCAGGGCCTGCCAGAACGGGGTGCCCAGGACCGCCTCGGAGGGCCGGGGTGTGCGGTTGGACATCGGCTGGCCTGGCTGGTGGGGATGCCAGGGAAAGGCACTCCACAGCACCGGCAGGATGTCCAGCTCAGCCAGGACCTGCCACATCACCGTTGCCGTGGGTTCCGCCGCCACTCCGGCCGCCTCAGGTGGAAGGACGTAGCCATGGCCTGCGCCGAAGAGTCCGAAGTGGTTGGCCGGTCCCTCGAACATGCCCTTGTTGGTGAACGGTACGCCGGTGATGCGCATGCCGCGGTAGCCTGGCGCCTCGCCCACCAGCAGCACGGTTGGCGATCGTTCCAGCATCTGGGTCAGGTACCAGCGGAGGTTGTCGCGGCGGAGCGCATTTTCCGGGACGGTGTGGTCGTAGAAATTGGTGACGGCAGGTCCCGCGGGCACGGCGGCGAGGCCTTCGATGAAGGCGTCAACACTCCGGGCATCCCGCACGGAACCGTCCAGGGTTCCGCTACCAGCGCGGGTGGACGGCCTCGCGGAAGTAGTGGTCGTAGATCCAGCGGACGCCTTCATCGAACTCGCTGCTGACCTCCACGGAGGAGGCACCGGCGTTCGCGGTGGCCTGGTCCACGTTGCGGGCCCCCGGGATCACGGTGGTGACGCCGTCCTGCGCTGCGATCCAGGCGATCGCCGCCTGGGCCGTGGTGGTGCCGGCGGGAACCAGCTGTTCGAATTCGGCCACAGCCTTCAGCCCCAGCTCGTAGTCCACCCCGGAGAAGGTTTCGCCGACGTCGAACGCCTCGCCCTTTCGGTTGTAGTTCCGGTGGTCGTTGTCGGCAAAGGTGGTTTCCTTGGAGTACTTGCCGGAGAGCAGCCCGGACGCCAGGGGAACACGGGCGATGATGCCCACACCGGCTGCCTTGGCGGCCGGCAGCACCTCGTCCAGCGGCTTGAGGCGGAAGGCGTTGAGGATGATCTGGACCGATGCCGTACCGGGGCGCCGGATGGCTTCCAAAGCCTCGTCGGTGCGCTCCACGCTGACGCCGTAGTTCCTGATGGCGCCCTCGGAGACCAGGGTGTCCAGGGCGTCATAGACCTCGTTGTTGCTGTACACGGGGGTGGGCGGGCAGTGCAGCTGGACCAGGTCCAAGGTGTCGGTTCCCAGGTTCTTCCGCGACCGGTCCACCCACTGGCGGAAGTTTGCCAGGGTGTAGTTTTCCGGGACCTGGTCCATCCGGCGGCCCATCTTGGTGGCCACGGTGATGTCCAGGCCCCGGTTGTCAGCGAGGAACTTACCGATGGCCTGCTCGCTCTTGCCGTCACCGTAGACGTCCGCGGTGTCGAAGAAGGTCACGCCGGCTTCCACCGAGGCGGCGAGGATGGCCTGGGCCTGGTCCGGGTCCACGTTGCCCCAGTCCGCGCCGAGCTGCCAGGTGCCCAGCCCCACGATGGAGACGTTACGTCCGGTCCTGCCTAAAATCCGTTGTTCCATCCCCCGACTATAGGGGGCGCTGCTTCCGGGGCCGGAATTTTACGGCTGGAGGCTCACCGCGCCGAGGGCTCCAGCGTGGGGACCAGGCCTGCCTCCTTAAGTCCCAGGTAGATCCGGTCCCGGGCAATGGGCAGGGACGCAAACCGCACCCCGGTGGCATCCCGGATGGCGTTGGCCAGCGCCGGCGCCACGGGATTGAACGGGCTTTCACTCATGGACTTGGCACCCAGCGGCCCGACGGTGTCGTTGGTGTCCGCGAAGTACACCTCGCTGCGGGGCACGTCGGCGAACGTCGGAATGTGGTACTGCCGGAGGATGTCCGTGGTGACCTTTCCGCCGCGATCCACCACCACTTCCTCGTACAGCGCGGCACCGATGGCCTGCGCGATGCCGCCCTCGATCTGGCCGCGGCACTGGCGCGGGTTGACCACCACGCCGGCGTCGGCTGCCTGAACGCTCTGGAGGATCTTCAACTCGCCCGTGCAGCGGTTCACCGCCACCCGGAAGCCGTGCACGTTGAACGCGACCGAGCGCGGGGTACCGCCCCAGCGGCCTTCAGCAGCGAGTTCGACGCCGGCATCCGCAGCTGCGCGGGCAAGGTCGGCAAGTGCCACGGGCGTTCCGTCCACCACCACGGAGCCGGCGTCCAGGACGCAGGCTGCTGCCTGGGTCTGCCGGGTGCCGGCAGCGAAGGCCCTGATCCTGACGGCGAGCTCCTCGGCCGCGGCGAGCGTGGCCTTGCCGGCCACCACCGTTCCGGCGGAGCCAAAGGCGCCGGTGTCGTGTTCAATCAGGTCAGTGTCCGACTGCCGGACTGCCACCGCTGACGCGGTGGTGGACAGTGCCGTGGCGGCGAGCTGGGCGTGGACGGTGGTGGTGCCGTTGCCGAACTCGGCCGTTCCGACGTCGGCCTGGTACGTCCCGTCCGGCAGGAGCCTGACGCGGGTGTGGGCGAAGTGGCCGCGCGGAGGGACGGTGTCGATCATGGACAGCGCAGAGCCTTCACCCACCAGCCAGTCCGGCCCCAGGTCGTCGAGGCCCGCCTCCCGGTACCGGGCCTCGCCGCGGTCCAGGGCATCGCGGACAAGATCCAGGCACTGGTCCAGCCCATAACTGCCGTAGTGGACGTCCTCCTCAGGTTCCGGCTGGGTGGACAGCATGTCGTCGCCCTCGCGGACCATGTTCTTCCGCCGGAACTCCAGCGGGTCCATCCCAATTCCGGCGGCGAGCTCGTCCATGGCGGACTCGATGGCGAAGATCATCTGGCTGAGCCCGTAGCCGCGGAACGCGCCGGCCGGCACGGTGTTGGTGTACATGGCGTGCGCATCCACTTTCTTGTTGGCGCACTTGTAGACCGCCAGGGATTCCCCGCAGCCGTGGAACATCACGCCGGGGCCGTGGTTGCCGTAGGCCCCCGTGTTGGTGAGGACGTCCAGTTCCAGGGCGGTGAGCGCCCCCTCCTTGGACGCACCCGCCTTGAGCCTGATGGTAAACGGGTGCCGGGTGGTGGTGGCTGTGAACTGTTCCGTCCGCGTCAGTTCCAGCTGGACCGGCCGCCGCAGTTTCAGCGCCGCGAGCGCCACGAGGTCCTCGGTGAGCACCTCCTGCTTGCCGCCGAACCCGCCGCCGACGCGCCCGGCCACCACATGGACCGTGTCCTCCTCCAGGCCGAAGACCCGGCACAGGGTGCGCCGCACCAGGAACGGGACCTGGCTGGAGGTCCGGACCTGCAGCCGCCCGTCGGGGTCGACGGAGGCGATGGCGGCATGGGTTTCCAGCGCCACGTGCTGCACCCGCTGGGTCTGGTAGGTCTGCTCATGGATGACATCGGCGGCGGCGAAACCGTCGGCCACGCTTCCCAGCTCGGAATGCAGTTCGGCCACCACGTTTCCGTCCGGCCGGGCAATGCGGGAGGCGGTGCCGTCCTTGTCCCCGTGGACCAGCGGAGCCCCCGGCAGCAGGGCATCCTGCGGGGTGAAGACAGCCGGCAGTTCCTCGTACTCCACCGTGAGCGCCCGGACGCCGGCCTCGGCCGCGGCCACGGATTCGCCCACGACGGCGGCCACGCGCTGCCCGATGAACCGCACCACGTCGTCGAGCACCCGGGTGTCGTCGGGGTCGTCGGTGAACAGCTCGTGCTGGGCCGTCGAGAACAGCTGCCGCGGCGCGTCCCGGTGGGTCAGGACAGCCACCACCCCGGGAACGACGAGGGCGGCATCGGTGTTGATGGACAGGACCCGGGCGTGGGCATGCGGGGAGCGCAGGATCTTCAAGTGCAGGAGCTCCTGCTGCTGGTCCGCCGGCAGGTCAAGGGTGTAGCGGGCCGTTCCGGTGACCACCGCCCGGCTGGCGGGGGCGGGGACGTCGTCGCCGAGCCGCCCGGGCTCGGGTTCGGGCTGGCCGGCCCCGGCGATGCCGGAGCCGGGCCCCTCGGGGTCGGGGTGTCCGGGGTGTCCGCAGACGGCGTCGGCGATGGCCCGGTACCCGGTGCAGCGGCAGAGGTTGCCTTTGAGGTTCCGGGGCAGGTTCTCCTTTTGTTCGTCGTCGAAGGTTGCCGCGGTCATCACCATGCCCGCGGTGCAGAAGCCGCACTGGAAGCCCTGCCGTTCCATGAACTGCTGCTGGACGGGATGGAGCTCCCCTTCCGGCGCCCCGGCGGCAGCGGCCAGCCCTTCGATGGTGGTGACGGAGTGGCCTTCGGCCCGCACCGCGGGGTAGATGCAGCTGTGCACGGGGGTGCCGTCCACGTGGACCGTGCAGGCTCCGCAGTCGCCGCCGTCGCAGCCTTTCTTGACGCCGGTGGTGCCCTGCTCCCGCACAAACGTCCGCAGGCACTGGCCGGGGCGCGGTTCGGCGCCGGCAGGTGTGCCGTTAATGTCGATGGCCATGCTCAGGCCCCTTTCGGAAGTGCTGTGGAACCGGGAGCGGAGCCGCTCCGGGGCGGCCAGAAGTCGCCGGACACCGGGATGCCGGGGGCACCATCGGGCGCTGCGAGTTCGGCTCGGATTTCTTCGGCCAGCCGGTAGGTCATGTCCCGGCGCCAGGCCGGCAGGCCGTGGATGTCGTCGTGGTAGAGGTCGGCGGGGATGGCCCCGGTGAGGGCCGCGGCCAGGGTGTCCGCGTCAGGCAGGGCGTCGAACCGGAGCTGCACGGGCCGTTTGGTGGCGGCGGTGACGGTCAGGACCAGGGCGGTGCCGCCGTCGAGCCGGCCAATGAGCAGTACTCCGGAGCGGCCGAGGTTGCTCAGCGACAGCCGGCGGAAGGCCACCCGCGAGGCAAGGGCCGACGCCGGCAGGTGGACGCTGCGGAGCAGCTCGCCGGGTGCCAGGCAGTTCTTCGCGTCGCCGGTGACGAAGTCCGCCACCGGCACCGTTTTGCTGGTGGCGCCGGGGCCGAGGATGGTGGCCACCCCGTCCAGCCCGGCGCAGAGGGAGATGACCGGCCCGGCCGGGAGCGAGGTGCAGAGGTTGCCGCCCACCGTGGACATGTTCCAGACCTTGAAGGAGGCAACGAAGGAATCGCAGCATGCGCGGACCAGGTCCAGCGCGGGCCAGGCACGGCCGGACACCTCCGGCGAATCGGGCAGGGCATACAACTCGGCGATGGTGCAGGTGGCGGCCAGATCGATGCCGTCGTCAGTGACGGTGACGGGCGCCCAGCCGGCGTTGCCGAGGTCGAGCAGGCGCCGCAAAGGCTGCGGGCCGAAGGCGTAGCTGCCGTAGGAGAACAGGACCGTTCCGCCGGCCAGCCAGGCGTCGCCGTCCTGCCATTGGCCGGGGTCCGTGGTGGGGACCACGGCCTCGATGGTGTTCATGTCCATGCGATCTCCTGTGCGTCAGAGGGTGCGGGTGCCGGGGACGTGCCGTAGCGGGGCACGCCGTGGTCCGGCGCCGGGTGGTCGTGGATGGGGCCCGGGCGGTCCCGGAGCGGTGTTCCGGTGGCGGTGCGGGTGCGGGCCGCGATAAGCTCGGCCGTGATGGAGACGGCAACCTCGGCGGGGGTGACGGCACCCAGGTCCAGGCCGATGGGCGAGTGCAGGGCGGCGATGCGTTCCGGCCGGACCCCGGCGGCCAGGAGCCCGTCCACGCGCTGCAGGTGGCTCCGCCGCGAGCCCATAGCTCCCACGTAGGCGAGGTCCACGGCGAGCGCCGCTTCCAGCAGCGGAAGGTCGAACTTGGGGTCGTGGGTCAGGACGGCGGCGACGGTGCGGCTGTCCAGCCTGCCCGCGGCGGCTTCGGCTGCCAGGTAGCGGTGCGGCCAGTCAGTGACGACAGCGTCCGCGGCGCCAAAGCGCGGCTGGTTGGCGAAGGCCGGCCGGGCGTCCACCAGGGTGACGTGGTAGCCGAGCAGTTTCGCGGCGGGCACCAGGGCGGCGCCGAAGTCGTTGGCGCCGAACACAAGCATCCGCGGCGGGGCGAGCCGGGATTCCACCAGGACAGCGCCTGCGGCGGCGCCGTCCGCAGTATGGGCGGCATCCTGGTCCGCCGGACAGCCGCCCGGCAGGCCGACGCCGATGACGCCCGCGCCGCCGGAACGGACCAGGGACGCGACCCGGCGGAGCCCTTCGCCGTCCACGCCGTCAATGCCCAGCGACCGGGCGCCGGCGGTGGCGGGATCGGCCAGCACGACGGCGGCACTCCCCCGGTCATCCAGCCGACGGACCAGCGCCACCGGCTGGTCCGGGGCGCAGTCCGCGAGCAGGTGCAGTGCCCGTCGCAGCGGAGCGGCGTCATCGGCGGGAACAGGTTCGATGTGGACGGTGAGCGTGCCGCCGCAGGTGAGTCCGGCGGCGAAGGCGTCGGCGGAACTGAAGCCGAACGTCTCCCGGCGGGTGCCGGCGTCGTCCATGGCGTCCTGCGCGAGCGCCACCACGGCGCCCTCCACGCAGCCACCGGACAGGCTGCCCAGCACCTGGCCTGTCGCCGTGACGATCATGGACGTGCCCACGGGCCGGGGCACTGAACCGGCGGCGGCCACGATGGTGGCGACGGCGAACGGCCGGCCGGCGAGCGCAGGCAACCAGGCGCCCAGCGAAGGGATCAGATCAAGCATTGCGGTGTTCCTCCTGCCGCGCGGTGGTGTCCATTGTCGTTCCTATCCGGTGGTTGGGAAAGCATTCCGGCGGGGACATCCGCATCGTCGGTGCGGGATGCGGATGTCCCGCCGGACCGGGGCTGACGGTGTCAGCCGCCGAGCAGGGCGTTGATGGGTCCGCGGGCGAAGTACACCAGGAACCCGGCGCTGACCACCCACATGAGCGGATGAATCTTCCTCGCCTTGCCGGAGGCTGCCCCGATGATGGCCCAGGACACGAAGCCCACGCCGATGCCGTTGGCGATCGAGTAGCTCAGCGGCATGGTGACGATGGTGAGGAATGCCGGCAGGGCCACGGTGAACTTGGTGAACTTGATCTCGCGGACCTGCGCCATCATCATGGCGCCCACCACCACCAGGGCCGCAGCGGCCACCTCGAGCGGCACCACGCTGGTGAGCGGCGTGAGGAACATCGAACCCAGGAACAGCACGCCGGTGACCACGGAGGCCAGTCCGGTGCGGGCGCCTTCGCCGATGCCGGCCGCGGAGTCGATGTAGACGGTGTTGGACGAGCCGGAGGTTGCCCCGCCGGCCACGGCGCCGAAGCCTTCGACGATGAAGGCCGACTTGAGCCGCGGGAACGTGCCGTCCTTATGCGCGACGCCGGCGCTCTTGGCCAGGCCGGTCATGGTACCCATGGCGTCGAAGAAGTTCGTGAAGACGAGGGTGAACACCAGCATGGTGGCCGCGAGTCCGCCGATCCGGGCGAATGAGCCGAAGAGGTCGAACTGGCCCACCAGGCCCAGGTCCGGCGCCGATACCAGCTGGCCGGAGAGGACGGGGGTGTTCAGGTGCCAGCCGCCGGGGTTGGTGGCGCTGGCGGGGCCGATCTTCATGACGGCTTCGACGACGGCGGCCAGCACGGTGGTGCCGACGATGCCGATGAGGAGCCCGCCCTGGACCTTGCGCGCCACCAGGATGCCCATGGCCAGGAGTCCCACGACGAAGACGAGCGTGGGCACCGAGGTGATGGAGCCGCCGTCGCCCAGTTGTACAGGCGGGCCGCCCGCGGTGGGCCGGACGAAGCCGGAGTCCACGAAGCCGATGAAGGCGATGAACAGGCCGATGCCGACGGTGATGGCGGCTTTCAGTTCCTTGGGGACGGCCCGGAAGATGGCGGTCCGGGCGCCGGTGACGCCGAACAGCACGATCAGGATGCCGTTGATGACCACCAGGCCCATGGCCTCGGCCCAGGTGACCTCCTGGATCACCGAGACTGCCAGGAAGGAATTGATGCCCAACCCGGCGGCCAGGCCGAACGGCAGGTTGGCGATCAGGCCGAAGAGGATGGTCATGACGCCGGCGGTCAGGCCGGTGACGGCACCCACCTGGGCGGCGGAGAGCCAGCCTCCGGCGACGTCGGTGGGGGCGTTGTCGGCGCTGAACCCGCCCAGGATGAGGGGGTTCAGGATGACGATGTACGCCATGGTGAAGAAGGTGACCAGGCCGCCGCGGAATTCCCGGGCGATGGTGGAGCCCCGCCGGCTGATGTGGAAGAACCGGTCAAGGATATTGTTCGGCGCCGGCGAGGTGCTTCCTTGCCGTGCCCGCCCGGCTGCCGTCTGCGTGTCGCGTGCCCCTGCGGGCTCTGCACTGGTGTTCCCGTTCGGGAACAGTGCAGCCTGCTTTTCAGAGGAGTTGTCCAGGATTGTCATCTCAGCCACCGGGCCTTAGTAGTCGATCCTGGTGTCCAGCGTGTTCCAGGTGTTGAACGGCTCCAGCGGTTCCGGTGCCTGGGGATCGCCCAGCTCCAGCTTGGAGACCGGCATCAGGGCGTCCCTGTCCTGGTTGTCGAAGTATTCGTAGAACACGGCGTCGTCAAAGCCCACGGAGGCGGCGTCATGCCGGTCGGCGGCAAAGACAACGCGGCTGACGCGTGCCCACAACGCGGAGGCCAGGCACATGGGGCAGGGCTCGCAGCTGGTGTAGAGGACGGCGCCGCTAAGGTCGAAGGTGCCCAGTTCGCGGCAGGCGGTGCGGATGGCGGTGACTTCGGCGTGGGCCGTGGGATCGTTGTCCGCGGTAACGCGGTTGACGCCGTCGAACGTCTTGCCGTCCGCGGTGACGATCATGGCGCCGAAGGGGCCGCCGCTGTTCAGGACGTTGGCCGTTGCCAGCCGGATGGATCGGGCCAGGTATTGCTCGGCCGTGACGGTGGTACTCATGATGCGACTTCCTTAGTGCCGGGAAGCCTGCTGCCGCGCGGAGGATCAGTGGAACCAGGTGCGAACGGTTACCAGGCTTCAGCATGTGCTGTGAAGGTGTAGTTGCGCCTGGTAGATAGCTTCCCGGGTTCGGGTGCCCGCCTTTGGCAGAATCGAGATTAGCACCGGATTGTGGTCCACGCCATAGCTTTCTGGAAATTTAATTTCGCGATGTGAAATCCTTGTTTCAAGCACTTCACAGTCTCCCGGTCACAAACGCAGGCGTTGACGGCGTCGGATGCCGTTCCCTACGCTGGGTCCACCCGTACTGCCTGCCTCGAGCAGCCTGGCCGCGGGCACCTGGATCAGCAGACAGGGCCTCACTGAGCTGGAATATCTGACAGCCCGCTCACCAAAGGACACCCCATGATCCTCCCCTCCCCCGCTTCCGCCACCCCCGCCGCGCCCCGGCTCTGGATCAGGAATCCCCGGGCAGCCTTCACGGCCAATGGCTTGGACGCCTCAGGCGGCCTGGTAGTCAGCAACGGCGTGATTACCGAGGTCCTGGCCGCCGGACAGCAGCCTGCCACGCCCTGCGCTGAAGTTTTCGACGCCGGCCGGCACGTGCTGCTGCCCGGCCTGGTCAATACGCACCACCACTTCTACCAGACCCTCACCCGGGCGTGGGGTCCGGTGGCCAACGCCCCGCTCTTCCCCTGGCTGCAGAACCTCTATCCCATGTGGGCGAGGCTCACCCCCAAGGATCTTGAGCTGGCCACCACGGTTGCCCTGGCCGAGCTGCTGCTGTCCGGCTGCACCACCGCTGCCGACCACCACTACCTTTTCCCGGCCGGGCTCGAGGACGCCATCGACATCGAGGTGGACGCGGTGCGCAGGCTGGGCATGCGCGCCACGCTCACCCGCGGCTCCATGACCCTGGGAACAGACGACGGCGGCCTGCCGCCACAGTCCACGGTGCAGGATCCGGAGGTGGTGCTGCAGGACAGCGAGCGCCTGGTGCGCCAATACCACGAGCGCGGTGACGATGCGGTGATCCAAATAGCCCTGGCGCCCTGTTCCCCGTTCTCGGTGACCAAGGAGATCATGGCCGAAAGTGCGGCACTGGCCGAACGGCTGGACGTCAGGCTCCACACCCACTTGGCCGAAACCCTGGACGAGGAGGACTTCTGCCGGGAGAGGTTCGGACTGCGGACCGTTGACTACCTGGACAGCGTGGGCTGGTTGACGGACCGCACCTGGCTGGGACACGGCATCCACTTCAGCAATGACGAGATCACCCGCCTCGGAAAGGCGGGCACCGCCGTCGCGCACTGCCCCACCTCCAATATGCGGCTGGCCTCGGGCACGGCGCGCGTCCTGGAACTGGAGGACGCGGGAGTCCCCGTCGGGCTGGGAGTGGACGGCTCGGCGTCGAACGATACCTCCAACATGATCCTCGAGGCACGGCAGGCCCTGTACCTGCAGCGGCTGCGGTACGGCGCGGACGTCCCGGTGGAACGGGCACTGGCCTGGGCCACCCGCGGCTCGGCGGCGGTCCTGGGGCGCGCGGGGCTGGGGCAGCTCGCTCCGGGGACGCAGGCGGACCTGGCCCTGTTCACGCTGGACGACCTGCGCTTCTCCGGCAGCCACGATCCCGTGGCTGCGCTGCTGCTCTGTGCCGCGGACCGGGCCGACCGGGTGATGGTGGGCGGCCGGTGGCGCGTGGTGGACGGCCAGATCCCGGGACTGGACATCGCCGGTCTTATTGCGGACCATTCCGCCGCTGCAAAGAGGCTGGTCAACGGCTGACAGGCAGCACACCCACTGCTAGCGTGGCCGCATGACTCCGTCAAAGACCCCGGCCGAGGTCCTGGACATCGATGGCTTCGAGATCCGGATCTCGAGCCCGGACAGAGTGGTTTTCCCGGACCCCGGGCTGACCAAGCTGGACCTGGTGCGCTACTACCTGGCCGTGGCGGACGGGGCCCTGCGGGGCGCCGGCGGCCGGCCCATGGTGCTCAAGCGCTTCCCGAAAGGCATCGACGCCGAGCCGTTCTTCCAGAAGCGCGTGCCGGAGAACCATCCGGACTTCATCGACACCACCACGCTGCACTACGCCTCGGGGACGTCGGCGGAGGAAGCCGTCATCCGCAATGCGGCGGGCCTGGCCTGGGTGGTCAATCTCGGCTGCCTGGACCTGAATCCGCATCCGGTGCGGGCCGAGGACCTCGAGCACCCGGACGAACTGCGGGTGGACCTGGACCCCATGCCGGGCGTGGACTGGTCGCAGATCGTGGACGTCGCCTATGTGGCGCAGGAAGTGCTCGACGACGTCGGGCTCGTCGGGTGGCCGAAGACCAGCGGGTCGCGCGGACTGCACGTCCTGGTGCGGATTGCCCCGCAGTGGTCCTATAAAGACGTCCGCCTTGCGGCCGAGACGCTGGCGCGCGAGGTGGAAAACCGGGCCCCGGGCCTGGCCACCGCCCGATGGTGGAAGGAGGAACGCGGCGAAAGCGTGTTCGTGGACTTCAACCAGAACGCCAAGGACCGCACCGTGGCGTCGGCCTATTCAGTGCGCGCCCTGCCCGACGCCAGGGTGTCTGCGCCGCTGGCCTGGGAGGAAGTCCGCACGGCCAGGCCGGAGGCATTTACTGTCCCCACCATGCTGGAGCGGTTTGCGGAGATTGGAGACCCGCATCAGGGCATTGATGGTGCGCCGGGTTCGCTGGACGGGCTGCTGGCCCTGGCCAAGGAGCTGGGTCCGGCTGAGAAGGCGCCACGGGCCGGAAACGGATCCGGCCGGCGGCAGTCCACCATGCCGCTGATCGAGGTGGCCCGCACCAAAACCAAGCCGGAGGCACTCGCGGCGCTGGAGGAATGGAAAAGCTGGCACTCCGCCGTCGTGCCCTCCCTGGCCCCGGCCGATGTCCTGGTGGACGGGATGCGCGGGTCCAGTTCGCTCTGGTACCGGGTGCGGGTGAACCTGCAGCACGTCCCCGAAGCGGAACGTCCCACCCAGGAGGAACTGCTGGCCGATTACGACCCGTGGGCCGGCAAACAGTGGCCCGGGCGGCCGGAAAGCCAGTGAGCGCCGGACCCCCTCAACGCTCCGCGTTCAGCGGCGGCTGAAACCCGGGAGGGCATGGATCCAGCGCGACAGGCGGCCGGGGGCGGCACTGCGGTCTTCCGGAACATAGAAGTCAGGGTCCGTGCCACCGCCGAGGGGGAGGTAGAACTCCTGGGCTGAAGGCGCGGCAGCCGGCTGCGGTGCGACGGGCGTCATGTCCTGCTGGTACATCTGATCCTCCTCTTTCACGGTCTGTCGGGGTTCCGCGCGACTCAACACTTGGGTTTCGTATAGCGGAAACTATTTATTGCTATGTGAAAAGCCTAGAAGGAGTTCAGCTCCCCGTCAACGCCCCGCGCTGCCGGCGGGCCAGCCGGACGGTCACAAACGGAATTTTGATTCTGTGATGTACACCACCGCCCGGGAGAGGTACGCTGTTAGGCAACTCGTGGCGCAGGTCACGTAACCTGGGAGCAGCAGGCAGGGTCGTAATGAGCTGGCATCAATGGATGCCGGCTCTTTTTTGTTGGGTCGGCTCCACCGGAAATGCGCTGGAAACGCGCACTTAATTTCAGTGATGGAACCTTGGTTCCACTTACCGGAGATTGGGAAAAGACCATGAGCAGCAAGATCATTCTCGGCGAAAACCAGTACGGCAAGGCCGAAGTCCGCGTCGTCAAGATCACCAGGGACACCAACCGCCACGAGATCGAAGACCTGAACGTCACCTCGCAGCTGCGCGGCGACTTCACCGCGGCCCACCTTGAGGGCGACAACGCCCACGTGGTGGCCACGGACACCCAGAAGAACACCATCTACGCCTTCGCCCGCGACGGCATCGGTTCACCCGAGGCATTCCTCCTGCGCCTGGGCGAGCACTTCACCTCCAGCTTCGACTGGGTCACCGGCGGCCGCTGGGAAGCCGAGTCCTACGCCTGGAACCGCATCCAGGCCCACGGCAGCGAGCACGACCACTCGTTCGTCCGCAACGGCCAGGAAGTGCGCACCGCCGTCCTGGTCCGGGACGGCGCCGACACCCACCTCATCTCGGGACTGAAGGACCTGACCGTCCTGAAGTCCACCCAGTCGGGCTTCGTGGGCTACCCCCGCGACCGCTACACCACCCTTCCGGAAACCACTGACCGGATCCTCGCCACGGACGTTTCGGCCCGCTGGCGCTTCAAGCCCGGCACCGATTTCAGCGCCCTGGACTTCAACAAGAGCTACGACGACGTCAAGGGCCTCCTGCTGGAAGGCTTCACCGAAAAGTACTCGCACGCCCTGCAGCAGACCCTGTTCGACATGGGCACCAAGGTCCTGGAGGCGCACAGCGAGATCGACGAGATCAAGTTCTCCATGCCCAACAAGCACCACTTCCTGGTGGACCTGTCCCCGTTCGGGCTGGACAACCCCAACGAGGTCTTCTTCGCCGCCGACCGCCCCTACGGCCTGATCGAGGCCACCGTCCAGCGCGACGACGCCACCGCGGCGCCCGCAGCCTGGTCCGGCATCGCCGGCTTCTGCTGACCCCTGAACCGGTGGTTGGGTCCGCGGCTCTCGCGGGCCCGCCCACCGGCCCCGCATCTTCAACCACACCTGTTAGCCAGACACCAGTTAGCCAGACGATGACGTCTGCCATGAACCCAGAAAGTCTGCCATGAACACCAAGAAGAAACCGGCCGCCGCGGCAGCCGGAGCCGGCACGCAGGCCGGCCGCCCCGAGGACCAGCGCCTGTCGCTGGGAAGCACGTTCGCCTACGGCTTCCAGCACGTCCTCACCATGTACGGCGGCATCATCGCCCCACCCCTGATCATCGGCGCCGCGGCCGGCATGTCCTCGCAGGACATCGGCCTGCTGATCGCCGCCTGCCTCTTCGTCGGCGGCCTCGCCACCATCCTGCAGACCGTCGGCATCCCCTTCTTCGGGTCGCAGCTTCCGCTGGTGCAGGGCGTGTCCTTCGCCGGAGTCTCCACCATGGTGGCGATCGTCCACGGCGGCGGCGGCATCCAGGCCGTTTTCGGCTCGGTCATCGCAGCCTCTCTCATCGGCCTGCTGATCACCCCGCTGTTTTCCAAGATCATCCGGTTCTTCCCGCCGGTGGTCACCGGCACCGTGATCACCACCATCGGCCTGACCCTGATGCCGGTGGCCGCCAACTGGGCCATGGGCGGCAACAACAAGGCGGACAACTACGGCAGCATGGCCAACATCGGCCTCGCAGCCGCCACCATGGCCATCGTCCTGCTCCTGAGCAAGGTGGGCAGCGCCGCCATCTCGCGGCTCTCGATCCTGCTGGCCATGGTGCTGGGCACCGGCATCGCCTTCGCGTTCGGCATGGCCGACTTTTCCAAGGTGGGCCAGGGCGAGATCGTCGCCTTCCCCACGCCGTTCGCTTTCGGCCCGCCCACGTTCGAGATCGCGGCCATTATCTCCATGCTGATCGTCATCCTGGTCACCCTGACGGAAACCTCGGCGGACATCATCGCCGTGGGCGAGATCGTCGGCACCAAGGTGGATTCCAAGCGGATCGGCAACGGCCTGCGTGCGGACATGCTCTCGAGCGCCATCTCCCCGCTGTTCAACTCCTTCACCCAGAGCGCCTTCGCCCAGAACGTCGGCCTGGTGGCCATCACCGGCGTCAAGAGCCGCTTCGTGGTCAGTGCCGGCGGCCTGATCCTGGTGATCCTCGGCCTGCTGCCCGTCCTGGGCCGGGTGGTCGCAGCGGTGCCCACCCCCGTCCTCGGCGGCGCCGGCGTCGTGCTCTTCGGAACCGTGGCCGCCAGCGGCATCCGGACCCTCTCCAAGGTGGAGTACAGGAACAACATGAACCTGATCGTCGTGGCCGCCTCCATCGGCTTCGGCATGATCCCGATCGCCGCCCCCGCCTTCTACGACCACTTCCCGTCCTGGTTCGGGACCATCTTCCACTCAGGCATCAGCTCCGCAGCCGTGATGGCCATCCTGCTGAACCTGCTGTTCAACCACCTCAAGGCCGGCAACTCGGACAACCAGTCCGTGTTCGTCGCCGGCACCGAACGGGTGGTCCAGGAGCAGGACATCAAGTGCCTGATGGACGGTGACCGGTTCGAGAACGGCAAGCTTATCGACTGCGACGGCAAGGAAGTCCGGATCGAATCGGCCGAAAAGGCTTCGGAGCATTGATCCGGACATAGCAAACGACGGCGGCCCGCACCTTCCAGCGAAGGTGCGGGCCGCCGCCGTCGGCAGTTCTGCAGTATCAGGTGCGGTTCAGCTCCCGCGAGATGGCTTCGGCCGCTTCGCGGAGGACCGGCACGGCCTTGTCCGCGAAGTGTTCGTCCACACGGGACACCGGGCCGGACACGGAGATCGCCGTGGGCGTGGGGGCATTGGGCACGGCCATGGAGAAGCAGCGCACGCCGATCTCCTGCTCTTCTTCGTCGATGGCGTAGCCGCGTTCGCGGATCAGCTTGAGGTCCGCCAGGAGATCGTCGATGTCGCCGATGCTCTTGACGGTGGGGGTGGGCATGCCCGCGCGGGCCACAATGCCGCGGACGGTATCGTCGTCGAGCTGGGCCAGGATGGCCTTGCCGACGCCGGTGGCGTGGGTGTGGGCGCGGCGGCCCACCTCCGTGAACATGCGCATTGAGTGCAGCGAGGGGACCTGGGCCACGTAGATCACCATGTCCGAGTCCAGTACGGCCATGTTGGACGTCTCGCCCAGCTGGTCCACCAGGGCCTTGAGCTGGGGGCGGGCCACGGCACCGAGCTGCTTGTTGGCGCCTTCGCCCAGCCGGATCAGCCGCGGGCCCAGGGCGTAGCGCCGGTTGGGCAGCTGCCTGATGTAGCCGAGCGCCACCAGGGTCCGCAGGAGGCGGTGGATCGTGGGCAGCGGCAGGTCGGTGGACGAGGACAGCTCGCTGAGCGTGACGTCACCACCGGCATCAGTGATGAGCTCCAGCAGCTCGAAGACGCGCTCTACCGACTGCACGCCGCCCGAGGCTTTTTCTGCCATTCCGTTGTCTCCTGTGGCTCGGAATCCGACAACTCTTATCCGCATCGTGAAAAGAGTTGCTTAGAACACCCAACATACAGCACACCGGCACCTGCGGCGATGACACGTCACGCGCCGGCAGCAGTCGCAATCGGAGGGGTTGTATTTCCATCTTGCAGATAATAATATCCATAATACGAAAACATTCGTAAAAGAACGCGTACCGGACCCGGCCCGTTTCACGGCCCCACAGGAGGACATTCAATGGCGAACCCCAGCCCCGGCAATTCGATCACCCTGCGCGTGGAAGCACCGTCCAGCTTCAGCGCCACCAGCGAACTCGCTGCAGCAGTGGGAGCGGCAGGCGCCGCCATCACGGCACTGGACGTCACCGAGTCCCACCACGAGACCCTCGTGGTGGACGTCACCTGCAACACCACCGACGACGCCCACGCCGGCCGCGTCAAGGACGCCCTCAACGCACTCGAGGGCGTCACTGTCCAGCACGTCTCGGACCGCACCTTCCTGATGCACCTCGGCGGCAAGCTCGAGGTGGTCCCCAAGGTTCCGCTGCGCAACCGCGACGACCTGTCCCGGGCCTACACCCCCGGCGTCGCCCGGGTCTGCCTGGCCATCGCCGAAGATCCCGCCGCCGCCCGCAACCTGACCGTCAAGCGCAACACCGTCGCCGTCGTCACCGACGGATCCGCCGTGCTGGGCCTGGGCAACATCGGCCCCGCCGCCGCCCTCCCGGTCATGGAAGGCAAGGCCGCCCTCTTCAAGCAGTTCGCCAACGTTGACGCATGGCCCGTCTGCCTGGACACGCAGGACACCGAGGAGATCATCCGCACCGTCAAGCTCCTGGCACCCGTCTTCGGCGGCGTGAACCTGGAGGACATCGCCGCGCCCCGCTGCTTCGAGATCGAAGCCCGCCTGCGCGAGGAACTGGACATTCCCGTCTTCCACGACGACCAGCACGGCACCGCCATCGTCACCCTCGCCGCCCTGGTCAACGCCCTGCGCGTGGTGGGCAAGGACATCGCGGACGTGAAGATCGTGGTCTCCGGCGTCGGCGCTGCCGGTTCCGCCATCATCCAGCTGCTCAAGGCACAGGGCGCACGGCACATCGTGGCCGCCGGCCGTTCGGGCGCCATCCACAACGGTGAGTCCTACAACGATCCCCACCGCACCTGGATCGCCGAGAACACGAACCAGGAAGGCTTCTCCGGCAGCCTGCACGACGCCCTGGTGGGCGCGGACGTCTTCATCGGTGTCTCCGCCCCGAACATCCTCGGCGAAGAGCACGTCGCCTCCATGGCCAAGGACGCCATCGTGTTCGCCATGGCCAACCCCACCCCCGAGGTGGATCCGGCCATCGCGTCCCGGCACGCCGCCGTCGTGGCCACCGGCCGCAGCGACTTCCCCAACCAGATCAACAACGTCCTGGCCTTCCCCGGCCTGTTCCGCGGACTCCTGGATGTGGGCGCCAGCGACATCACCCCGGAAATGCTGGTGGCCGCTGCCGAAGCAATTGCCAAGCGCGTGAATGATAATGAGCTCAATGCGAGCTACATCATCCCGAGCATTTTCGACCCGCACGTGACCGCCGACGTCGCGGCGGCCGTGGCGGCAGCCGCCCACGCCTCCAACGTTGCCACGGCGGCCGATCCTGCCAAGGACCCGGAACCCGCACTGGCTTCCGTCTGACCGCCCGACTTCCAGCTTTAGGAAAGGACCAGAAATGGCCATCACTGTCACAGATCCCCGGCCGATAGACCGCGCGGAGGAGATCCTCACCCCCAAGGCGCTGGCCTTCGTGGAGGAACTGCACACCCGGTTCGCCGGCACCCGCAACGAGCTGCTGGCGGCCCGCGCCGCCAAGCGGCAGCGGGTGGCCGAAACCGGCAAGCTGGACTTCCTGCCGGAGACCCGGGACGTGCGCGACGGCGACTGGACGGTTGCGCCATCACCTGCGGCCCTGCAGGACCGCCGGGTCGAGATGACCGGGCCTGCCTCGCCGGCGAAGATGGCCATCAACGCCCTGAATTCCGGCGCCAAGGTGTGGCTGGCGGACCTTGAGGACGCCAGCACACCCACCTGGTCCAACGTCATCGACGCCATCCTGAACCTGCGTGACGCCGCCCAGGGCACGCTCAGTTACACCTCGGACGAAGGCAAGGAGTACCGGCTGCGCACCGACGCGCCGCTCGCCGTCGTGGTGGCCCGCCCCCGCGGCTGGCACATGCAGGAGAAGCACCTGCTCATCAACGGTGAACCGGCAGTCGGAGCCCTGGTGGACTTCGGTCTGCACTTCTTCCACATCGCCAAGCAGCTGGTGCTCAACGGCCAGGGCCCGTACTACTACCTGCCCAAGATGGAGAGCCACCTCGAGGCGCGGCTGTGGAACGACGTCTTCGTGTTCGCGCAGGACTTCCTGGGCCTGAACCAGGGCACCATCCGCGCCACCGTGCTGATCGAGACCATCCCGGCGGCGTTCGAAATGGACGAGATCCTGTACGAACTGCGGGACCACGCCTCCGGCCTGAACGCCGGCCGCTGGGACTACCTGTTCAGCATCATCAAGTACTTCCGCGACGCCGGCGAGGAATTCGTCCTGCCGGACCGCGCCTCCGTGGTGATGACCGCCCCGTTCATGCGCGCCTACACCGAACTGCTGGTCAAGACCTGCCACAAGCGCGGCGCCTTCGCCATGGGCGGCATGGCAGCGGTCATCCCCAACCGCCGCCACCCCGAGGTCACGGCCGCCGCCTTCGAGAAGGTCCGGGCGGACAAGACCCGCGAGGCCAACGACGGGTTCGACGGCTCCTGGGTGGCCCACCCGGACCTGGTGCCCACCTGCCGCGAAGTCTTCGACTCGGTACTCGGCGACAAGCCCAACCAGGTGGACAAGCAGCGCCCCGAAGTTTCCGTCACGGCGGAACAGCTCCTGGACGTGTCCTCCGCCCAGGGCCAGGTCACCGAGGCAGGCCTGCGCCTGAACCTGTACGTGGCGGTCGCCTACACGGCCGTGTGGCTGTCCGGGAACGGTGCCGTAGCCATCCACAACCTGATGGAGGACGCCGCCACCGCGGAGATCTCCCGCTCCCAGGTGTGGCAGCAGATCCGCAACAAGTCCGTCCTGGCGGACACCGGCAACACGGTGACCAGGGAACTGGTGGAAAAGATCCTCGGTGAGGAGACCGAACGGCTCCGCACCGAGTTCGGCGACGAAGCGTTCCGCCGGTACTACCAGCCGGCCGGCGAACTGATCGCGGACATCTGCCTGTCCGACGACTACACGGACTTCCTGACCACCCCCGCCTACGAGCTGGTGGACTGAGATGACCGCACCCACCACCTCGCTGACGGCAGGGGACCTCGCCCACATCGATGGGCAGCTGGCCGCCACCGACCGGCTGCTGGACCGGAACTACCCTGGCGACGACGGCTCCCGCCAGCCCGTGCATACGGTGTACGTCCCCGCGGACCGCTTCACGCCGTCGTTCGCGGCTGACTGGGGTGCCCAGGCAGCGGCCACGGCGGAAGCGCACGGCGGCTTCGAAAAGCTGGGACGGCTCCTGGGCCAGGACGCCGGCCTCGCCGAAGCGGTCGCCGGCCGCGTGGACACCAAGCTGCGCACCGAGCCCATCGAGGACCTGCGCCTGGACTTCGAGGACGGCTTCGGGGACAGGGGCGACGACGCCGAGGACGCCGCCGCGGTTGCTGCGGCCTCCGCGGTGGCCCAGTCCGTCGCGGCCGGGTCCGCTCCCCCGTTCATCGGGATCCGCTTCAAATGCTTCGAGGCAGCCACCCGCGCCCGCGGCCTGCGCACCCTGGACCTGTTCGTCTCCGGCCTCGCCGCCTCCGGTGAACTGCCCGACGGCCTGGTCCTGACCCTGCCCAAGGTCACCACCGTGGCGCAGGTGCAGGCCATGGATTACGCAGTCTCCCGGCTGGAGGAAGTCCACGGCCTGCCTGCCGGCCGGCTCCGCTTCGAGGTGCAGGTGGAGACGCCGCAGCTGATCCTCGGCCCGGACGGAACGTCGCCGGTGGCGCAACTGCCGCATGCCGTGCCCGGCCGGATCAGCGGGCTGCACTACGGCACCTACGACTACTCGGCATCGCTGCAGATCTCTGCCGAGTACCAGTCCATGGAGCACCCCGTGGCCGACTTCGCCAAGGAAGTCATGCAGCTGGCAGTGGCAGGCACCGGCATCCGCCTCTCCGACGGCTCCACCAACATCATCCCGGTGGGCGACAACGTGGAAAACGCGTGGGCCCTGCATGGCCGGCTGGTCCGCCGCTCTCTGGAACGCGGCTACTACCAGGGCTGGGACCTGCACCCGGCCCAGCTGCCCAGCCGGTTCGCCGCGACCTACGCGTTCTACCGCGAAGGCCTTCCGGCCGCCGCCGCCCGCCTGCGCAACTACGTGGAGCGGACCGAGGGCGGCGTCATGGACGAGCCCGCCACCGCCCGGGCGCTGGCAGCGTTCGTCCTCCGCGGCGTCCAGTGCGGCGCAGTGGGGACCGAAGAGGTCCAGGCGCTTGCCGGCGTCGGACTTCCGCAGCTCACCGCACTGGCGCACCCGCGGCTCGCCACCACGTCCAACTCCTAAGTCCTCAGCAAAGGAAACCCCTCATGGGCAACTACTACTACCCGCAGGGCGGCCTGCCGCCCCAGACCCACCTGACCACCGAGCGTGCCATCGTCACCGAGGCCTACACGGTGATCCCCAAAGGCGTGCTGACGGACATCGTCACGTCCAACCTGCCGGGCTTCACCAACACCCGCTCCTGGATCATCGCCCGCCCCATCTCCGGCTTCGCCACCACGTTCTCCCAGCTGATCGTCGAGATCGCTCCGGGCGGCGGCGCGCCGAAGGCCGAGTTTGAATCCGGCGTCGAAGGCGTGGTCTTCGTGACCAAGGGCAAGCTGAACCTCACCCTGGACGGCGAACTGCACCACCTCGAGGAAGGCGGCTACGCCTACCTCGCAGCCGGTTCGGAATGGGGCGTGGAGAACGTCTCCGACGACATCGTCTCCTACCACTGGATCCGCAAGGCCTACGAGCGCCTTGAGGGGTACGAGGCCAAGTCCTTCGTTACCAACGAAAAGGACATCGAGCCCACGTCCATGCCGGACACCAACGACGTCTGGAAGACCACCCGCTTTACGGACTCCAGCGACCTGGCCCACGACATGCAGGTCAACATCGTGACGTTCCAGCCCGGCGGCGTCATCCCGTTCCCGGAGACGCACGTCATGGAACACGGCCTGTACGTCCTGGAAGGCAAGGCCATGTACCTGCTGAACAACGACTGGGTTGAGGTGGAGGCCGGCGACTTCATGTGGCTGCGTGCCTTCTGCCCGCAGGCCTGCTACGCCGGAGGCCCGGGCGAATTCCGCTACCTGCTCTACAAGGACATGAACCGCCAGGTGAAGCTCACCTAAACAGGGCCGGCGGGGGAAAATGATCCCATGGGACCGCGCCCATCCGCGCTCTGGAAGCAGGCCGCAGCCGTCCTGGCTGCGGCCTTGCTGGTTGCCGGGGCCGCCGCCTGCACCGGTGAACCCCGCCCTCCGGATCCCACTCCGACCGAGCCGGACAGGGCTGTCGCCTTCGCCCTCCTGGAAGCCTTCAGCGACCGGATGATCGGCGACGGCGCCCCGGCCGTCCTGATCGACGTCAGGTACGGGGGCAGGACGTGGACGCATGTGGCCGGCGTGCGGAACCTCGAAGCGCGCGAACCGGCCACTGCATCCGACCCCATCAGGATAGGCGGCATCACGGAATCGATCGTGGCGGTCTCGGTGATGAAGCTGGTGTCGGAGGGGAAGCTTGGGCTGGATGACCAGGCAGCCCGTTACCTCCCTGAGTTTGGTACGGTTCTGCACCCGCCGGGGCCGGTCAGTGTGCGGCAGCTGCTGACCCATGAGTCCGGGCTCCCCGACTTCACCGGCCCCCTGCTGGCCTCCGGCAGCTGGGAGGACGTGGCGGACCGGCCGCTCAGCCTGGAACAGCAACTGGCCCTCGCAGCCACTGTCCCCTGGCCGGCCAGGCTTGCCCGGGTCTTCAACTACTCCCGGACCGATTACGCCGCCCTGGCATTGATCGTGGAGCGGCTCCGCGGCCGGGACATCGCGGAAGTCCTGGCCACGGACACCACGGGACCGCTGGGCCTTGCATCCACCCGGCTGGGCGGCCCCCGCCCGCCGGACATGGTGCACGGCTACATCACCGTCGGGGGAACGCGGCTGGACACCAGCATGCCCGCGTGGCAGGCGGAGACCCCCGCGTCCGGGATGGCGTCCTCGCTGCAGGACATCAACCGGTTCTATTCGGCGCTGCTCCGCGGCGGGCTGCTCCCGCCGGACACCGTGACGGCGATGAAGGGCGGCTACTCGCAGTATTACGGGCTTGCGCTGCGCCGCTGGAACAACACCTGCAACAACCGGTTCTACTACGGCCTGCCCGGAGACACCGACGGGTACGGGACCGTGGCCATGACCAGCGAGGACGGCAGCACCCAACTGGCCATGGCCGTGGCCTACCCGCCCGAGCCCCCAACCCTGGGCGTGAACCCCCTGGTCACCGAACTGACGGAGGTCTCCCAGGACGCCCTGAACAGCCTGTGCTGAGCGGCGTTGGTGGTGCGACTTAGGCACCGGGGTTGAGGACCACCTTGATGCAGCCGTCTTCCTTCTTTTGGAACTTCTCGTACAGTGCCGGTGCTCCGTCCAGGCCGGCGCGGTGCGTGACCAGGTCCATGACACCCAGCGGATCGGCGTCGTCCTCCACCAGCGGCAGGATGTCATCCGTCCAGCGCCGGACGTTGCACTGGCCCATCCGCACCTGGAGCTGCTTGTCGAACATGGTGAGCATGGGCATGGGGCTGGCTTGGCCGCCGTACACGCCGCTCAGGGACAGCGTGCCGCCGCGGCGGACGACGTCGATGGCCGTGTGCAGCGCTGCGAGCCGGTCCACCCCGGCCGTCTCCATGGCCTTCTGGGCCAGCTTGTCCGGCAGCAGGCCCAGCGCCTGGTGGGCGAAGCCGGCCACGGGTGAGCCATGGGCTTCCATGCCGACGGCGTCCACCACCGCATCCGGACCGCGCCCGTCCGTCGTTTCGCGCAGTTCATCGCCGATGGACCGCGTGTAGTCATAGGTGTCCACGCCGTGCCGGGCGGCCATGGCCCGGCGTTCCGGCACAGGGTCCACGCCCACCACCTTCAGGCCCCGCTGCACGCCGATCCGGGCAGCGAACTGGCCTACCGGGCCAAGGCCGAACACCGCGAGGGTTCCGCCGGGCTGGACGTCGGCGTACTCCACCGCCTGCCAGGCGGTGGGCAGGATGTCGGAGAGGAACAGGTAGCGCTCGTCCGGCAGTTCCGATCCCACCTTGACGGGGCCGTAGTCGGCATGCGGCACGCGCAGGTATTCGGCCTGTCCGCCGGGAACCGAGCCGTAGAGCTCCGAATAGCCGAAGAGGGCCGCGCCGGAACCTTTCTCTGCCACCTGGGTTGTTTCGCACTGGGATTGCAGGCCCTGCTTGCACATGTAGCAGGAGCCGCAGGAAATGTTGAAGGGAACCACAACGCGGTCCCCCTTTCGAAGGTTGGTGACCGCGCTGCCCACCTCTTCGACGATGCCCATCGGCTCGTGGCCGATCACGTCGCCCTTGTGCATATACGGGCCGAGGACCTCATACAGGTGCAGGTCCGAGCCGCAGATGGCCGTGGACGTGATCCGCACGATCGCGTCGGTGGGCTCCTGGATCACGGGGTCCGGAACTTCTTCCACGCTGACGGAGCGTTTCCCTTGCCAGGTCAGTGCTTTCACGGATTTCTCCTTTTCCTCGTGGTGGCGGGCACGCGCCCTTCCCTCGACGCTATCGAAAATGGAACAAGAAAGTAAGTATGCTGACTAAATTCCTTGCCCGCCAACCCACGGCCACCCCGGAAACCCCCGGGCACCGGCAGATGAAACGCAGGCTTCCGGTACTTGTCCACCCTCCCCGGGACTCTTAGCGTAAGTAGGGTCAGACCCGCGCCACACCGGCGGACCTTCATGCCAACGGAACGAGGAACACCATGACGCTGTACCAGCCCGAACCGGTCGAGATTTCCACGCGCATGCGGCCCGGCGAATGGACAGAGGAAAGCCTGGAGGAGCTGGTGGCCAGCTACCGCAGCAGGATCGCGGACATGGGGGCACTCCCGGCTGACGTCGTCACGGACATTGAGCGCAACGACGACGGTTCAGTAAAAGTGGCCGTGTCCTGGGTCAAGCCGGCCGACAACGGCACCGAGGCAGACGCGGCGGGCTGACAAACGGCCTAGCTGCCGCGGGTGAGCAGCTTCCCGATGGCACTGCCGTCAAAGTTCCGCAAAAGGTCCGCCGGACCCTCGTAGACTTCCACCGCGCCGGCGTCCTTGAGCACGTCAGCGCTGATGCCGCCGCAGGTAACGCCCACCGCGGGAACGCCCAGCGCGGCCGCGGCCATCATGTCCCAGACCGCGTCGCCGACGAACACGGCGTCCGCCGGCTGCACCCCAAGGGCTTCCAGGGCTGCTGCGAGGATGTCCGGTGCGGGCTTGCTCTCTTTCGCATCCTTGGAGCTGGTGGCGGCGTCGATGGAACCGCCGGCCCCGAGGACGTCCTTCATGACCTCGAGGTCCTTTTCCCGCGCCGAGGACGCAAGGGCAACGGCCAGGCCCGCCTCATGGCAGCGCGCCAGGAGCTCCCCGACGCCGGCAAAGGGCCGCAGTGACGGCCAGCGGGAAGCATAAAGGGCCCCATGGCTGGCCATGATGTCCTCGTCGTCCGCACGGTCCCGGTCCGGCGGCAGCAGGCTGTCCACCAGCCTCGCCCCGCCCATCCCCACGTAGTAGTGGATGGATGCCATCGGGATGTCATAGCCGAATTGCCGGAAAGCACCCCACCAGGAAATGGTGTGGAAATAGGACGAATCGATCAGAGTCCCGTCAACATCGAACAGGACCCCCCGGCGGGAGGTTCCGTTCGACGCCGACGGCGTTGCGCCGGCGGTCGCCATCACCCCACCGCTGCCCGTCTGGCTCCGGGTGCCTTCTTCCTGCTCGCGGCCTCTTCCTTGGGCGTAGGCACCGGGCGTACGCGGTCCCGGATTACGGTCCCGGCGCCGTCAAGGCTCTTGTCCCGGATCAGGCCGGTCCCGGCGATCTCGCGGGCCATCGCCACTCCGGCAACCGCCGCCCTCTTGGTGGGGAAGGTAACGGAAATAGCCATCAAATGACCTGCCCCGTCCATCATCCTGACCCTATAGCCGCCGTCAGGGGCATCAACGAGTTCAAAATACCCGGCCATGCAAATCACTCCTCCGTCAGTCACGGCGTTGTGCTTGGAGCACTCCCATGAGGTGTTAGTAAGTATACTTATCTGTTCTGCGAAGGGAAAGTTAGGCCCCTGCCGGCGCCGCCTCAGCGCCGTTCGGCCGATTCCGGCTGAATGGGGGTGTCACTCCGGCGAACGGTATCCTGATGCAGCTCCAGGGCGCTAGTCACAAGCGCAAAGTGGCTGAACGCCTGCGGGGTGTTGCCCAGTTGACGGCCCGCCCGGACCGCCCACTCCTCGCTCAGCAACCCCACGTCGTTGCGCAGTTCGAGCAGCCGCTCAAAGAGCTCGCGGGACTCCTCGTGCCGGCCGGCCCCCAGCAGCGCCTCGACCAGCCAGAACGAACATGCCAGGAAGACGCCCTCGTTGCCCGGCAGGCCGTCGTCGCTCTTTTCCGGACGGTAGCGCAGGACGAAACCGTCCTCCGTCAGCTCCCGCTGGATCGCCTCGATGGTGCCGATCACCCGGGGATCGTCCGGGGGCAGGAACCCCACGCGCGGTATGAGCAGGAGGCTGGCGTCCAGCTCCCCGCTGCCATAGGACTGCACGAACGTGTTGCGTTCGGCGTCGAACCCGTTGGCCATCACGTCCCGGTGGATGGTGTCCCGCAGCGCCTCCCACCGCTCCACCGGGCCTGGCAGCCCGGACTCGCGGACGCCCTTGACCATCCGGTCCGCGGCCACCCAGGCCATCACCTTCGAGTGGGTGAAATGGCGCCGGGCTCCGCGCATCTCCCACAGCCCGTTGTCCGGCTGGTCCCAGATGGTTTCCAGGTGCTCCATCAGGGCGCACTGCACGTCCCACGACTCATCCGGGTGCTTGAGCAGGGAGTTCCGCGTCAGCGCCAGGCAATCGAGCACCTCGCCCCAGACATCGAGCTGCAGCTGTTCCGCCGCCCCGTTGCCGATGCGCACCGGAACGGACTTCTCATACCCACGGAGCCAGGGCAGCTCCATTTCCGGCAGGCGGCGTTCGCCGTGGATGCCGTACATGATCTGCAGGTCGGCCGGATCGCCGGCCACCGCCCGCAGCAGCCAGTCGCGCCATGCCGCGGCCTCGGCCGTGTAGCCGGCAGCGAGAAGGGCCTGCAGCGTCATGGTTGCGTCGCGCAGCCAGCAGTACCGGTAGTCCCAGTTGCGCGGGCCGCCCGGCTGTTCGGGGAGCGAGGTGGTGACGGCAGCCACGATGCCGCCGGTAGGTGCGTAGGTCAGTGCCTTGAGGGTCACCAGCGAGCGCACCACCGCTTCCTGGTATTCGCCCTGTACCGTGCACTGGCTGCTCCAGCCCCGCCAGAAGGCGAAGGTGGTGTCCAGGACCTTTTCCGCGTCCACCGAATGCGGCCGGCCCACATGGCTCGGCGCCCAGGTGAGGACGAACGGGACGCGTTCACCGGCACTGACGGTGAAATCGCCAACGGTGTGCATGTTCTCGCCGTGCAGAGGGGCCGGGGTCACGAGGTACACGGCGTCCGGGCCGGCGATCGCGTGGAGTCCGTGCTTGTCCCGGCGGACCCAGGGAACAATGTGCCCGTAATCGAAGCGCAGCACCAGCTCGCAGTGCATTGTCACCGAGCCGCTGACGCCCTCGACGATCCGCACGATGTCCGCCACGGAATCGCGGGGCGGCATGAAGTCGATGACCCGCACCGTGCCGTCGGGGGTCTCCCATTCGGTTTCCAGGATGAGGCTGCCGTCCCGGTAGCTCCGCCGCGTGCAGGGGCCGCCGCCCTCCGGCGCCAGCAGCCAACGGCCGGCGTCCGGTGTGTCCAGCAGCGCGCTGAAGCATGCCGGCGAGTCGAACCGGGGCAGGCACAGCCAGTCGATGGAGCCTTCATTGCTGATCAGCGCCCCGGTTTGAAGGTCGCCTACCACCGCATAATCCTCGATTCGCGCCATGACCTTACCCTGCCACAAACCGGCCCGCGGTTTGTGGTGCCGGCCGGTGTAGCCTGCAGGAGTGGCAGTCCATATCGGCACCTCAGGATGGAGTTACGGGCACTGGGACAACGTCCTGTACCCGCCGGGGCTGCCGGCCGGGAAGCGGCTGGAGCATTACGTGGCGGAGTTCACGACGGTGGAACTGAACGCAAGCTTTTACCGGTGGCCGCGGGACATCACCTTCGCGGGCTGGAACCACCGCCTGCCGCCTGGCTTCACCATGTCCGTCAAGGCTCCCCGCGGCCTGACCCACGCCCGGAAGCTGTACCAGCCGGAGGTGTGGCTGGAGCGGATCGCGCGGTGCTGGCACGAACTCGGGGACAAACGGGCGGTGCTGCTGGTGCAGTTGCCGCCGCAGCTGGAACGGGACGACGCCCGCCTGGACTACTTCCTGGCCGCGGTGCCGGAATGGATCCGGGTGACGGTGGAGTTCCGGCACCCCACCTGGGACTGTCCGGAGGTGCTGGCCATCCTGGAACGGCACGGGGCGGCCTACTGCATCATGAGCGGCGCCAACCTGCCCTGCCTGCTCCAGACCACCGCGCCGTTCGCCTATGTGCGGCTGCACGGGCCGGACCACCGGCACCTGTACGCAGGGTCCTACTCCGACGCGGACCTGCACTGGTGGGCGGACAGGATCCGGGGCTGGGCCGGCAGCGGCCTGGACGTTTACGCCTACTTCAATAACGACGGCGGCGGCAACGCCGTGCGGAACGCCCGGACCCTGCGCGCCATCCTGGGGGACGGTTGACGTCATAGTGGGCCGGCACCGGCACGCTGCGCCAGCACCTGCCCCCGCCCTGTGGCAGAGTGGAGCCATGGACCCGGCTCCGCAGAATCCGCCCCAGCCCGCAGCCCGGACGCCCCGGACCCAACCCGACGCCACGGACAACAACCAGGAGCTTCACGGCAACCAGGTGTTCCGGCTGGCGCACCGGGCCTCCGATGCGTTCAACACCTTCCGGATCCGCCTGGCCCGGCGCTGGAAGTTCGTTCCGCAGACCATTGCCTACCAGGGCTACGGATCCACAACGCGGGTCCGTGTCCTGGGCCGTGTGTTGATGACGCAGAAGCCGCTGCCGGGCAGCAAAGCCGAGCAGGAGGCACGGAACGGCACCCAGAACGTGCGCGGGTGGCGGGCCTTCACCGGCGTCCCGCTGCAGTTCATCGACGTCGACATCACCATTGGCGATGTGGTCACCCGCGTGCGCGCCGACCGCGGCGGCCTGGTGGACACCGAGGTGGACGTGGAGCTTTCGCCCGGCTGGCACACGGTGGTCCTGCAGGCCGAAGGAACAGAACCGGCCGAGGCCCTGGTGCACGTCATTGCCCCCGACGTGAAGTTCGGCATCGTGTCCGACATTGATGACACGGTCATGGTCACGGCACTCCCCCGACCCTTCCTGGCCCTGTGGAACACGTTTGTCCTCAGCGAGCGCGCCCGCATGGCAACGCCCGGCATGGCTGTGCTGCTTGACCGGCTGACCATCGAACATCCCGACGCCCCGATCATCTACCTGTCCACCGGCCCGTGGAATGCGGCCCCCACCCTGGCCAGGTTCCTGAGCCGGAACATGTACCCGTCCGGCCCGCTCCTGCTGACCGACTGGGGCCTGACGCAGGACCGCTGGTTCCGCAGCGGCCAGGACCACAAGCACCGCAACCTGGAACGGCTCAGCCGGGAGTTCCCGGACATGCGGTGGCTGCTTATTGGCGACAACGGCCAGCACGACGAAGCCATCTACTCCAGCTTCGCCGCCCGGAACCCGGACAAGGTGGCGGCCATCGCCATCCGCCAGTTGTCCGTCAGTGAGTCCGTCTTTGCCGGCGGCCACTCCGAGGACGGGGATCACACGGCCTCGAAGGTCCCGTGGATCTACTCCCCGGACGGCGCCGGGATCGCCAGGCAGCTGGGCATGCTGGACCTGCTCTAGCCGCCGGAAGGCTCACCGGCCCGGCGCCGGCACCCCTGGCATGTTCAGGCCGCGTCCTCCGGGATGACCGCCTGGGCGATCGCCGCGCCGGCGGCCAGGGACAGGTCCCGTTCCTCGATGAGTTCCTGCAGCCAGAAGTAGGAAGCCTTGGGGGTGCGCTCCAGCGTCTCGTAGTCGACGTGGAGCAGCCCGAACGGCTGCTTGTAGCCGGCGGACCATTCGAAGTTGTCCAGCAGCGACCAGACGTAATAGCCGCGCAGGTCCACGGACTCCGCCGCACCGCCGGGGGCGGTGGCCCGCAGCGCCGTCTCCAGGTGGTCCGAGAGGTACTTGAGCCGGCGCTCGTCCGGGATGAAGCGCGTGTTGGTGGACTTGTCCCGGACAATGATGTCCTCGAAGCTGGCGCCGCCCTCGGTCAGGATGACCGGCGGCAGGTTGGGGTAGCGTTCGGCCATTTCCTTCAGCGCCACGGCAATGTACTCGGGCTTGACGGGCCAGCCGTAGGCGGTGATGTCCGCTTCCGGCCAGGTCTCGACATGGAACGGGGTGCCCCCGCTGCCGGCAGCGCTGAGGTCGCTGCCCATGGCTTCGGCCATGCTGGCAGGAACGGCGCCCCCACCGGATCCCGCGGCCACCTTAGTGGGCATGTAGTAGTTGAGCCCATAGAAATCCAGCGGCTGGGAGATCAGCTCCATATCCTCGTCCGGATGCTCGAAGGAGCTGAAGAATTTCGCGGCCCTGATCAGGTCCGGGTATTTGCCGGTGAGCACCGGATCCGCGTAGAGCCGGTTCTGGCCAAGATCCATCAGGCCGGCGCTGATCCGGTCGAGCGGGTTGGCGGAGTTGGGCACCATGGGCGAGTAGACGTTGGTCATGCCGATCTCGCCGGGCACCCGCGCCGCGCGCAGGGCCTGCACCGCGAGCCCGTGGCCCAGCAGCTGGTGGTGGACCGTGGGGAAGGCACCCAGGGCCAGCTCCTTGCCGGGCGAGTGCAGCCCGAACGCGTAGCCGTTGGCGCTGACGGTGGCGGGCTCGTTGATGGTGACCCAGCGGGCCACCCGGTCCCCGAACGCCTCGGCCAGGATGGCGGTGTACTCCCCCAGCCGGTAGGCCGTGTCACGGTTCATCCAGCCGTCGGCCTCGTCCAGTGCCAGCGGCGTGTCCCAGTGGTAGATGGTGGCCATCGGTGAGATGCCGTTGGCCAGCAGCTCGTCCAGGAGGCGGTCGTAGAACGCCAGGCCGGCCTTGTTGGCCGGCCCCCGCCCGGTGGGCTGGATCCGCGGCCAGGCGAAGGAGAACCGGTAGGAGTCCACCCCGAGCTGCTTCATCAGGGCCACATCCTGCGGCATCCGGTGGTAGTGGTCGGTGGCCACCACCGGGCTGTGGTCCTCCACGATGGCGCCGGGTTTGGCGGCAAAGACGTCCCAGCCGGCCGGCCCCCGCCCGTCCTCCTCCAAAGCCCCTTCGATCTGGAAAGCTGCGGTGGCAACACCGAGCGTGAACCCCGGCGGAATAAGTGCGGCGAGGTCCTTGGCGGAGATATGCATGGAGGGGCCTTAGGGGTCAACGGCGGATAAGTACGTCTCAGGATGGCACAGCAATCCGCTGCTGACGAGCAACTGCGGGAGCAGCGCTTCGCTGCGCCGCGGGTGCCGGCTACTGCGAGCCGAACAGGAACTCCTTGGCGTGCGCCACCGCCTTCCGGAAGGCGTCGTTGCGGAGGGTCACCAGGTGCTCGGGTTCGCCGTCCATCGGCTCCAGGTAGGCCGTATAGCCCGGCCGGAGGACCCAGATATCCCCGGCGGGCGGCAGGTAGAACACGCCAAAGGAACGCTGTTGTTTCTCCTCCGTTGTCCACACCGGCACCACCGCCAGGGCAGCACCGGTTGCAGGGTTGATCCACTGCGCACGCGGGAGCGGCTCCTCATGCGCCTCCGGGTCCAGGAAGGGGGCAGTTCCGGCACCCCACCGCTGTTCGAAGCGTTCGTGGAATGCCGGAATCAGGTGTGAATCGTAGCGACGCCAATCGCTCATGCGTTTCTCCGCCTCCTCGGGCCGGTGTTGTGTGGGATGGCCGGTGTCATGCCCAGGGCCCGCTTTCCCAGCGGACCGGGGTGACCCGGATGGTGCCGTCCGGTGCTTCGTGCCGGACCTTGCGGACAGGGACAGGACGGGCCGTTGAGGCCGGCCGGGTCCGTTGGCCCTCCGGCAGCCCGGATGCCTGCGGGTGCCCGGCGCGTTGCCGGTCATAGGCTGCCCGCCGGCCGGGGTCCCGCAGGATGCCGTAGGCCTTCATGATCAGCAGGAGCTCGTCCTGTGCACTACTGCCAGCCGCGCCGTCTGCTGCCACGCCACTTCCTGCACCGTACTCCCGGTCCAGATCCGGGTGGTGGCTGCGCATGAGTGCGCGGTAGGCGCGGGCGATGTCCTGTTGGCTGGCCTGCGGCAGGACGTGCAGGACCGCGTAGTAGTCGGGGATGTTCGTCATGGCTCCCCTCCTTGGCGAAGCTCGAAACCCACTGGTCAGGCACACCCCTATAATCTATGGTGGTGAATATAGATTTCTTATAGCACCGGCGGGAACCCGAGGCAAGGGTTTCCCCGGGGATTTTGGAGACCAGATGGCAGGGACAGATCTGCCGCGGGAGCACCGCCCGTCCGGACGTGCGCTCTACGCCATTTCCGTGGCTGCCAAGCTGGCGGGGACGGGACAGCAGAACATCAGGTTGTATGAGACCAAGGGGCTCCTGACCCCGGCGCGGACGGCCGGGGGCACCCGGCAGTACAGCGAGGATGACATCACCGTGCTGCTGCGGATCGGTGAGCTCCTGGAGCAGGGGCTGAACCTGGCAGGGGTGGCCAAGGTCCTTGAATTGGAGGCCGCCAACGTGAAGCTGCACCGGGCGCTCAAGCGCGCACGGTCCCGTCCGCAGGACTGAAGCTCCTTAGTCCTGCCGTGTTTCGGCCTTGGACAGTTCCCCGGTGACCTCTTCCCCGGGGACCCGCACCGTTCGCCAAGTATCGAGGGCGATGACGCCGGCCAGGATGATCAGGGACAGCGACACCGAGGCCAGCGCGTCGGTGAGCCAGTGGTAGCCAAGGTAGAGGCGGCTCACTGCGGCGAGGATGATGCCGACGCCGGCACCCGCGAAGCCCAGGACCGCGGCCCTGGTGTTCCGGCGCCGCGAGAAGATGAGGAAGGTTCCCACCAGCAGGAAGTCGCAGGCGCCGAGGACATGCCCGGAGGGGAAGGAGAACGTGTGGTCGATCCCGAAGAGCATCTGGTCCACGGGCGGGCGTGAGCGCTTCACGATCTGCAGGATGATCTGGGAGATGATCACGCCGCTGAGCATGGCCGAGGCCAGCAGGATGGGACGCCAGGCATGCTTGGCCGCGAAGCCCCACACCACAATGACCACCAGCACGATGATGGGCAGTGCGATGGGCCCGAACACCACGGCCAGGAAAATCATGACGGCGGTCAGTGTGGCCGAGCGCTCGGTCAGCAGCCAGTCCCGGACGGGTCCGTCCGCGGCGGACAGCCCATCCGCCTGCAGCACGCTGATCAGCGTGGCGATGAACAGCGCCAGGCCGGCGATGGCCAGGATGACCGAGGCCCGGTACAGCCCGCGCCGGTCCGCGGGTTCCACGAAACGTTCCTCCACCACGAACTTGTCGTGGAAGGCCCGCCAGCGCCCGGACCTTCCGGCGGCCCCGGAACCTGCTGCTTCTCTTTGTGCCACCGCGGTGTCCGTTCTTGCCGTGCAGGGTTGCTGCCAGTGAATGATCGTCCAGTGAGTCTTCATTATGAAGTCTCACTGAAGTGAAGACTATCCCTGCCGGCCCCCGCCGGGACGATCAACGCCCATCAGGTCGACCCGGAAGTCCGGGCGCCGTGCAGCCGGTCAGAGCGATCCGGTGGTGAACTGCCAGGTCTTTGCGGTCAGTGGGTTCCCGGCCAGGTCCCGGATGCCGGAGCTGCCGCCTGACACCGCCACGGTGTATTTGGTCCTGGCGGCAAGGGCCTGCTGGGGGTCCAGGATCCACTGGTTGGTGGTGCCGTTGCGGTAGACGGCCGCTGCCACAGCGGCGCCGGTGGCAGCGTTCCGGAGGGTGAAGGTGCCGGTGGTGACGCCCTGGACGGGTTCGCTGAAGGTCACGGCGGCGTTGCTGGTCCGCCGCACCAGCAGGGCGTTGCTGCCAGGCGTGAACGCGGTGATGGCCGGCGCGGGGCCGGTGGTGAACCGCCAGCTGGTGGTGGCCAGGGGCGTGCCGGCGGCGTCGCGGATGGCTGAGGTGCCGCCGGCCAGGGTGGCGGTGTAGGTGCTGTCCGCGGGCAGGTTCGCCGACGGGTCCAGGGTAGCGGTCCTGGTGGCGGAGTTGTACGTGACGGTGGCCGGGACCGTGCTGCCGGCGGAATTGCGCAGCAGGAAGGTGCCGGCGCCCACCCCCTGCACATCAACGCTGAACGTTGCGGTCACGGTGGTGCCCGCGGCGACGGCCACGGCATTCGACGCAGGCGACGCCGACACCATGGTGGGTGCCGGAGCGGGCGCGGGTGCCGGCGCCGGAGCAGGGGCCGCGGCCCCGGCGAACAGCAGCCGGTTCGGTGTGCCGGCGGACGCTCCGCCGATGACGCCGGAGGTTGCCGAGGATGCCAGCGCACCCGCCACCTGGGCCGGGGTCAGGGCCGGGTTTTGGGACAGCAGCACTGCGGCGGCCCCCGCCACGTGCGGCGTGGCCATGGATGTGCCGGACATCGAGGCGGTGGCCGTGGTGGAGGTGTAGTAGGCCGAGGTGATCCCCACGCCCGGTGCGTAGAGGTCCACGCAGGATCCGAAATTTGAGAAGGACGCCTGGCGGTCGGTGGAATCGCTGGCAGCCACGGTGATGGCGGCGGGCACCCGGGCCGGGGAACTTCCGCACGCATCCACCGCGGAGTTCCCGGCGGCAACCACGGCCGTGACGCCGTCGTTCATGACGGCCTGGATGGCCGCGTCCACGGCGGAACTGGCCGGGCCGCCGAGGCTGAGGTTCACCACGGCGGGCACGCCGGCGGTGTGGTGCGCCGCCACCCAGTCCAGGCCCGCCACCACGTCGGAGTTGTACCCGGAACCGTTGCAGTCCAGGACGCGCACGGGCACCACCGTGGCTGCCTTGGCCACGCCGTAGGTGGCGCCGGCGACGGTCCCGGCCACGTGGGTGCCGTGCCCGTTGCAGTCGCCGGAGCCCCTGCCGTCGCTGACGGCAGTCCATCCGGCCGAGACCCGTCCACCGAAGTCGGCGTGCTGGGCCAGGACGCCGGTGTCCACTACATACGCGGTCACCCCTGCCCCGGCGGCGGCCCAGGTGTAGGAGCCGGACAGCGGCAGCGGCCTTTGGTCCACGCGGTCCAGGCCCCAGGGTGCGGGCTGCTGGGTTCCGGCCAGGCCAACCCGGGCGTCCGGCTCAACGGACGCTGCCCGTCCGGAGCGCACCAGTGCAGCCGCCTGGGCCGGCGTCGCGGTGACGACGGCGGCCCGCATCGCGTGCGTGAAGGTACGTCCGACGGCGAGGCCTTGCCGCCGGAGTCCGTCCGCCTCCGCCGCAACGTCCGCTGCGGCGGCGAACCGGACGATGTAACGCCCGGAGTCGGAGGCCGTGGCAGTGGCCACGGATGCATCGTTGACAGGAAAGGGGGTGGCGGGAGCTGCTGCGGCTGGAATTGCGGCGGCCAGGGCGAGCACCGGAAGCAACGCGGGCAGCATGAAGAACGGGGTACGAATGGCGGGGTCCTTGGGATAGCGGCTGGACGGCGGAGCGGGGTGGTGGACCGCCTATGCCACAAGGGTAGGAGCCCGGCAGGCCGCAGCACCGGGTCCTTGCAGGATCCTTCGCCAAGCCTTGCAGGTTCCTGCGGAACCTCAGCCCTGCCGGTGGTGGCGCCAGCTGTGTTCGGGTTCGAATCCGAGGAGCCGCCGTGCCTTGTCGATCGAAAGCATCGTCTCGTGCTCGCCCAGGTCCTTCGTGACGGTCACGGCGGGAAACACCTCCGCGGCCAAGTCAGCGCTGGACCGGCTCATCACGGTGTCCGCGTTGGCGATGATGAAGGCCTCGAACCCCGGCTTGCCGTTCTCCAGCGCTTTCGCCACGGCCTGGGCGCCGTCGCGGCCGTCAATGTAGCCCCACAGGTTCCACTTCCGCAGCGTGGCGTCGGCGTCGAAGGACGGGAACCGGGCGTAGTCCTCCACGTCCATGACGTTGGAGAACCGGAGCCCCACGATGCTCAGCTCCGGGTCCCAGCGCGTCAATTCCGCAGCCATCCGCTCCTCCAGGGTCTTCACCAGGGAGTAGGTGCTTTCCGGGCGGGGCGGGTATTCCTCATCCACGGGGATGTAGGGCGGGTCGACGTCGAAGGGCAGCCCCAGCACCGTCTCGCTCGAGGCGTAGACCACCTTTTTGATCCCGGCCCGGCGGGCCGCCTGGAAGACGTTGTAGGTGGAGAGCATGTTGTTCTCGAACGTTGCGGCGTCCGGCAGGATGCCCGGCGCCGGAATGGCACCGAGGTGGACGACGGCGTCGAATCCCTCATGCCGGTCATCCACGCCCAGCAGTGCGTCCAGGACCTGGCCGTAGTTCCGCAGGTCCACCACGAGGAGCCCCGGGCTGCGGGTCCCTTCGCGGTCCAGGGTGAGGACCTGGTGTCCGTCCTCCGTGAGGCGGCGGACAACGTGCCGGCCGAGTTTTCCGTTTCCGCCGGTGACGGCAATCTTCATGGACTTTCCTTTGCTGGTGGGGCGGAGATCAGGCGCCGCGGGAGGTGGCCAGGAAATTCTCGACGGCGGTGATCGCCAGGGCGGTGATCGCGCCGGGTTCCCCCGTGCCGTCCACGGACACCAGGATGCCCCGGCCGGCGTAGCCCGAGACTACCTCATGGGTCTGGGTCCGGTAGAGCTTCAGGCGGTGCCGGAAGACTTCCACGGTGTCATCCGAGCGTCCCTGGTCCTGCGCCCTCCGGTGCATCCGCTGCTCCAGTTCCGCATCGGGGGCCCGCAGTTCCAGGACGGCGTCCAGTGCCGTGCCCAGGGAGGCCAGGATGCTGTCCAGTTCGGCGGCCTGGGGGACGGTCCGCGGGTAGCCGTCCAGGAGGAAGCCGGCCTGCAGGTCCCGATCCTGCAGCCGGTCCCTGACCAGGGCGTTGGTGAGCTGGTCCGGGACGAACCTGCCGCCGTCGAGGTATTCAGCGGCCTGGACCCCCAGGACGGTTTCCCGGCTTACGTTGCTGCGGAAGATGTCGCCGGTGGAAACGGCCGGGACGTTGAAGTGGCGGGCCAGGTGTTCGGCCTGCGTCCCCTTGCCCGAGCCGGGCGGACCGATAATGAGCAATCTGGTCATGTTCGCGTCCCTCCGGTGAAGCTCCGTTGGTGCCCGGCCGCCGCCGCGGTCGCGGCGACCGCTTCATTCTGCCGGGAAGACCGGGAGTTGGCCACTGTCCGTGGACGCGCCACCATGACACTTTGTGCTGCCGGTCGATGTATATACTTCTGGATATCGGTTTAGCAGCAGGCCGTTGGAAAGTTCGTCGATCCAGCGACCAGAACCTCCTCCGGCATGGACCGGAGCCGGGGCGCTCGTTGCCGGGTCGTTTTGACCTGAGCGAATGGCACCAGAGAATCGTGGCCAGCGAGTCAACAGCTAAAACCGATACATCCATTACCGATTACCTGCACGAACTGGTCCTCAGCAGCTCCGACGTTGAGGACTTCCTTAATGAACTCGCGCGGGTGTCGGCGCGCAACCTTTCCGAGCCCGACGACGAGATCCTGTGTGCCATCACGCTGCTGCGGCAGCGGAAGGCCGCCACCGTGGCCAGCAGCAGCCCCGACGCCGCATCCCTTGGGGTCCTGGAGCACCAGTATGCCGAAACTCCCAGCCTGACGGCATCCGCGGAGAAGGTCACGGTGCATGTGCCCGACCTGGCGCGGGACGGCAGCTGGCCCGAGTACTCGGAGGCGCTGAAGGCCCAGGGGATCCGTTCCCTGCTTGCCCTGCCCTTCCGGCTGGAGGGCGAAACCAAGGCCGCCCTCATGCTGTACTCACAACGGCCGTACCGCTTCGAGGGCCGTGCCCTGGGTTTCGCCGAAGACTTCGTCAGCCAGACATCGCTGGCCCTCCGCCTGGCGGTGCGCTTTGCGCACTACAGCGAAACGGCGGCCAACCTGCGCGCCACCCTGGAATCCCGCACCGTGATCGACATGGCGGTGGGCATCATCATGGCCCAGAACAGGTGCAGCCAGCATGACGCGTTCGAGATCCTGAAGACCGCCTCGAGCACCCGCAATTCCAAGCTGCATGACGTGGCGTCCGCCGTGGTCAATTCGCTGGGCCAGGGGCCAGCCAGGACGCATTACGACGGCTAGCCCCGCCACGCTAGACTGATGCCATCTTTTTGGCCTGGGGGGCTTCGATGGAACAGCAGCGTGTGTGCCTTGTCGTGGAGGATAACGACGATATCCGTGGACTCATCAGCGTTGTCCTCACGCGCGCCGGGTTCACGGTCAAGGCGGTGGCCAGCGGTGCCGAAGGCATTGCAGCCGCCGCCGATCCGGCGGTTTCGCTGGTCACCCTGGACCTTGGCCTGCCGGACATGGACGGGCATGTGGTGGCACGGGCCATCCGGTCGTTGAGCAAGGCGCCGCTGCTCTTCCTCACTGCACGGTCCGAGAGCGACGACGTGCTGGCTGGCATGGCATCCGGCGCCGCCGCGTACCTCACCAAGCCGTTCCACCCGAAGGAACTCACGGAGCTGGCCAACCAGTTGTGCCCCGCCTCTGTTTCACAGGCCTCTCACATCAACGGCAAAACGTACTGCTAACTTGCCTCCCTAAAAAGGAGGCATGACTTCACCGCACACCACACCCCGTAAACCCCGCCGCGTCCGGCACGCCCTCGCCGCCGGCGCCGTAGCGCTCTCCCTGTCGGCCGGCGGAGCCACCGCCTGGGCCCTGGACCGGTTCGTGATCCAGCACGTGGAGATCGCCGACGTGTCGGCCTACCAGGCGGCCCAGTCGGGCACCACCGGGACGGGCACCGGCACAACCTCGGATTCAGGCTCGGCGGCCAGCGGCGACGCGGTCACAACCGGCACCTCCTATACCTCCGGTTCATCCAGCATCAACATCTCCACGGTGACCACCGGCAGCGGTGACAGCACGGTCACCTACTACGTTGCCGACGTCGTCCTGGATGACGCCACCGCACTGCAGTCCGCTTTCGCCAACGACAGCTTCGGCGAGAACATCACCGAAACCACGTCCGCCATCGCCGAGGACAACAATGCCGTCTTTGCCATCAACGGCGACTACTACGGGTTCCGGGACACCGGCATCGTGATCCGCAACGGCGTGGTGTTCCGCGACGAAGGCGCCCGCCAGGGCCTCGCCTTCTACCGCGACGGCACGGTGAAGATTTACGACGAGACCTCCACCACCGCCGAACAGCTGGTGGCTGACGGGGTCTGGAACACCCTCTCCTTCGGCCCGTCCCTCCTGGACAACGGCCAGGTGGCCGCCGGCATCGAGGACGTCGAAGTGGACACCAATTTCGGCAACCATTCGATCCAGGGTGCGCAGCCCCGCACCGCCGTCGGGGTCATCGACGACAACCATCTGGTGTTCGTGGTGGTGGACGGCCGCAGCCCCGGCTACAGCGCCGGCGTCACCATGACCGGGTTGGCGGAAATCATGCAGGGCCTGGGTGCCACCACCGCCTACAACATTGACGGCGGCGGCTCCTCCACCATGTACTTCAACGGTTCACTGGTCAACAACCCGCTGGGCCAGAACAAGGAACGCGGCACTTCCGACATCCTCTACATCGCGCAGTAGCCGGCCATGGTCATCCTGATTCCGGCCTACGAGCCGGACCGGCACCTGCCCGCACTCATCCGCAGCATCCGCGCAGCCGAGCCGTGGACCGCCGTCGTGGTGGTTGACGACGGCAGCGGCCCCGCCTACCGGCACGTGTTCGACGACGTGAGGGCGCTGGGGTGCCACGTCATCGGCTATTCCCGCAACCGGGGCAAAGGGTTTGCGCTGAAGGCCGGCTTCGGCTTCATCGCGGACACGCTGCCCGGCCAGGACGTGGTCTGCGCGGACAGCGACGGACAGCACACGGTCACGGACATCCTCCGCGTCGCGGCCGCCGTGCAGGCGACCTGCCGGGAACCCCGCGGCTCCGCCACCATGGTGCTGGGCAGCAGGCGCTTCACCGGGGACGTTCCTGCCCGCAGCCGGCTGGGGAACACCGCCACCCGCTGGCTGTTCACCCTGGCCACCGGCGAGCGCATCCCGGACACCCAGACCGGGCTGCGCGGCTACCCGGCGGCCATGCTCCCCTGGCTCCGCAGCGTCCGCGGGGACCGGTACGAGTACGAGCTGAACGTCCTGCTGGAAGCGAAGAACGCCGGCTGCACCATCCGGCCGCTGGACATTGCCACCGTGTACCTGGACCACAACTCGGGCTCCCACTTCCGGCCGCTGGCAGACTCGGCCCGCATCTACGCGCCCCTGCTGACCTTCCTGGCGTCGTCCTTTGCGGCATTCCTGGTGGACACCTTTGTCTTCCTGCTCCTCACCATCCTGGTGGACTCGCTGCTGCTGGCGGTGCTGGGCGCCAGGGCCGTCAGCGCCGCGGTGAACTTCCTGGTGAACCGGCACGTGGTGTTCCGCCACGGCAGGGACAGGCCCGCCCGGGCCGCCGGTGCCCGCTACGCCGGGCTCGCCGCTGTGCTCCTGGCGGCGAACTTCTGCTTGCTCCTGGCACTGGAGGCCGCCGGAGTGCAGGCCCTGCCGGCCAAGATCCTGGCCGAGCTGGCCCTGCTGGCCATCAGTTTCGCGGTGCAGCACCGCTGGCTCTTCGCCCGGAAACCTGGCCCTGCAGGGGGCGCCGCAGACTCAGCGGACACTGCCGGGAAACCGTCGGCCAGGGCTCATATTTCCAGCTGGGTTCCGTCACAGCACCCGCACAGTAACGCCCGGCAACGTAGCAATCAGCCCACAGATAAACCTTCCGGAGAACCCCATGAACCTTCTTTTCATCGCCGCTGACCTCGCGGCCATCAGCATCCTCACCTTCGCCCTGTACCTGCGGCGCCACCGCCGGCGGGACCTGGTGGTCTCCTACCTCGGAATGAACGTGGGCGTCCTGGCAGTAGCCACCGCGCTGTCCGGCTCAGCCGCCGGGCTGGGCCTCGGGCTGGGCCTGTTCGGCGTCCTGTCCATCATCCGGCTCCGTTCCACCGAGCTGGCGCAGCACGAGGTGGCCTACTACTTCTCGGCGCTGGCCCTGGGCCTCATCGCCGGGCTCGGCATCGAACCGTTCTGGCTGACCGCATCCCTGATGGCACTGGTCCTGGCGGTCATGTTCGTGGGCGACCACCCCCGCCTCCTGCCGGCGCACCGCCACCAGACCGTCATCCTGGACCGCGCCATCGCCGGGGACCGTGAACTGTATGCACGGCTGGAGGAAGTCCTCCACGGCAGGGTCCACTCCGCCACCGTCCAGCAACTGGACCTGGTCAACGATAAGACCATCGTGGACGTCCGCTACGCCTACTCCCCCGGGTCTTTCACGGCAGCCCCCTCCGTGCCGGGCAGCCTGGCGGATCTTACGACGGCGGTCCCGCACACCGCGGGCACCATCCCCGCCGCCGAGTACATCCCCGGCGCCGGGCAGGCACCCGCCCAGGCAGGTGCGGCATGAGCACCACCGCAACTACCGCCGTCGGAAACCTGTACCACCTGCCCGCCATCGGCCTGGAGGAGCTGAACGCCGAAGCAGCACTGCAGACCCGGGTGGACCGGAAGTACGTGCTGGCCACCGGTACGGCCCGGCGCCTGCTGGCCACCTGCGCCACGGACATGCGCGTCCTGGAGATGGACGGCAACCGCAGCTTCGCCTACGACTCGGTCTACTTCGACACCGCCGCCCTGGACAGCTACCTGCTGGCCGCCCGCGGCCGGCGCCGGCGCTACAAGATCCGCACCAGGACCTACGTGGACAGCACCGTCAGTTTCCTGGAGGTCAAGACCGAGGGAGCCCGGGAAGCCACCGTGAAGGAGCGGATCCCCTACCGCCTGGAGGACCGTTCCAGGCTCACGGCGGAAGGACTGGGCTACGTCCGTGAAACCCTCGCCGCGGCGGTGGGGACAGTTCCCGCCGGCGCCCTGGGACCGGTCCTGGAAACCCGGTACCACCGCACCACCTTCTACCTCCCGGGCTCCGGGAGCCGCGCCACCATCGACAGTGCAGTGACCTGGCAGCAGCCCGGCCTCGACCCCTGGGTCCTGGACGACGCCGTCATCCTCGAAACCAAATCCGGGTCCACTGCCGGCCCGCTGGACCGCCACCTGTGGGCGGCCGGCATCAGGCCGTCACGGATTTCCAAGTTCGCCACCGGAATGGCCGCCCTCCGGCCGGACCTGCCCGCCAACCGCTGGAACCGCACACTGTCCCGCAGCCTGCCCCTCCGGCCCGCCGCCTGACCCCGACCCCACGTCAACAGCCCAAAGGATTCTCCATGAAAAGCCTCCGCACCTACCTCTCCGTCGCCGCTATGGCGGCCGCCCTCGGCCTGGCCGGCTGCTCCGCAGCCGGTACCGCCTCCACCGGCGTCTCCGCCGTGGCCGGCACCAGCGCCGCCAACTCATCCACCGGTACCGCCGCAGCGGTGTCGCTGGACACGCTCGCGCAGGACACCCATTTCGACGACGACGACCTCACCTGGGACGCCGCGTCCGAAGTAGCCGTCACCCTGGCCGACGGGGCCAGCACGGTATCGGGCTCGTCGGACGCCGTCACCGTGGACGGCGACACCGTCACCATCAACGCCGCCGGCACCTACCGCCTCAGCGGCTCGCTGGCCGACGGCCGGATCGTGGTGGCCGCCGGCGAGGAGGACACCGTGCGCATCATCCTGGACGGCGCCACAGTGTCCAACTCCACCGGCTCGCCGTTCGTGGTCCAAAGCGCGGATGAGGCCATCGTTTACCTGGCGGACGGCACCAGCAATTCCCTCAGCGACGCCGCGACCTACAGCGACCAGGGGACGGATGCCCCCAACGCCGCCCTGTATTCCAAGGCGGACCTCACCATCGCTGGCCCCGGTTCGCTGGCGGTGGACGGCAGGTTCAACGACGGCATCTCCAGCAAGGACGGGCTGGTCCTGGCCGGCGGCAAGGTCACCGTGGACGCGGCAGACGACGGCATTGTGGGCAAGGACTACGCTGTCCTGCTGGACGGCGCCTACCAGGTCACCGCCGCGGACGACGGCTTCAAATCCGACAACGACACCGACGAAGGCCGCGGCTGGCTGCTCATCAATGGCGGCACACTGGACGTTTCAGCGGGCGACGACGGCGTCAAGGCCTACAACACCCTCACCATCGCCGCGGGGACCACCACGGTGAAGGAGTCCGAGGAAGGCCTCGAGGCCCAGCACATCGTGATGTCCGGCGGCACGGCCACCGTCACCTCCAACGACGACGGTGTGAACGCCTCGGGCGGCAGCACCTCGTCCTCCGGCCAGCAGATGGGCGGCGGGATGGGCGGCGGCAGCATGGAAGTGGGCGATTACACCGTTGACATCAGCGGCGGCCAGTTGACCATCAATGCCCAGGGCGACGGCCTGGACTCCAACGGCAACGCGACAGTTTCCGGCGGCACCGTGGTGGTAAACGGCCCCACGAATGACGGCAACGGCGCCCTGGACGTCAACGGTGAGCTCGCCGTATCCGGCGGAACCGTGGCAGCAGCGGGCAGCGCGGGGATGGCCGTCACCCCCGGAACGTCGTCCACCCAGTCCGGCGTACAGGTGACCCTGGGCTCGTCGGTGCCGGCCGGGACGGTCCTGCAGATCGCCGATTCGTCCGGATCGGTGGTGGCGTCATTCGTGACCACCAAAGCTGCCGCGTCCTTTGTCTATTCCTCCGCGGCCATCACTGCGGGCGCGGAATACACCGTGTACACCGGCGGCACTGCCACGGTGGCTGCGGGCCTGGGTACCGGCTCGCTGGACGGCGCCACCAAGGTGGGTACCGTCACGGCCGGCGAATACACCGCGGAGCAGGGCCCTGGCGGGGGCGGCCCGCGCCGGTGACCCGCACCTTCCTGGAACGTCCGACGGCGGCCCGTGCCGCCGTCGGACGTGTGTCCTACTTCTTCAGGAAGCCGAGCAGTGCCTCGTTGACCTCTGCGGCGTGCGTCCACAGCAGCCCGTGCGGGGCGCCTTCGATCTCTACGTATTCGGCGCCGGGCAATGCCTTGGCGAAGAGGCGGCCGGTGGAGTCGATGGGGAGGATGTTGTCCGCGGTGCCGTGCAGGATGAGGGCGGGAACATCGATCTTGGGAATGTCCTGGCGGAAGTCCGTCAACCAGGTGGGCTGGGCGGCCACGGAGGCCGTGGCACCGGCGCCGGCGGCCAGGTTCCAGCTGGCGTCCACCGCTTCCTGGCTGAGCCGCGGGGTACCCAGGAACGTGTCCGAGTTGTAGAAATTCTTGAAGAAGTCGGTGAAGAACGCGTACCGGTCGGCGGTGACTGCCTCCTTCAACCCGTCGAAGACCTCCTGGGGAACGCCGTCCGGGTTGTCGTCCGTCTTGAGCAGGAAGGGTTCCAGCGAGCCGAGGAACGCGGCGCGGGCCACGCGGGCGGAACCGTAGGTGCCCAGGTAGCGGGCCACTTCGCCCGTCCCCATGGAGAAGCCCACCAGCACCACGTCGTTCAGGTCCAGGGTGTTCAGGACGGTGTCCAGGTCGGCCGCGAAGGTGTCGTAGTCGTAGCCTTCGGTGGGCTTGCTGGACTTGCCGAAGCCGCGGCGGTCATAGGTGATCACCCGGTAGCCGGCCTCGAGGAGCGCAGCGGTCTGCTTCTCCCAGGAGGAGCCGTCCAAGGGGTAGCCGTGGATCAGCACGACCGGCTGGCCTGAGCCGTGGTCCTCGTAGTAGAGCTCGATGTCGGTGCTGTTTTCAGTTCCAACGGTAATGAAAGCCATCGCGGCGAATTCCTTTCGAGACTGGGCTGTTGCGGTCCGGCGGCACGCCGGTGGCCCGCGCACTCCCTACTCTAGGGCCGCGGCCCGGCCGCTACTGGGACGGCTGGGGAAGTTCACAGGATATTTGCGGGTTGGCTCCCATGTAGTTCAACGGGCCGGCGACGACCGTCAGCGCGATGGTTCCCGCCTCGGCGCACGTCCCGGGCGCCCCGCCGAAGTAGCCCCGCTGCCACGCGGCGACCCCGCCGATGACCAGCCAGATGACAATAAGGGCTCCCAGGAACTTCATCTTTCCTCCGTAGGCCGCGGCGGCTGTGCGTTCCATTATGCGACGGCGTCCTGCCGCGGCACAGTGCGCCGCGGCCCGAATCTATGACACTATATGCGCATGAATGCAGATAATGGCAGATGTTGGCTGGGCACCGACAGCCAGTACGTGGAACTGGCAGTGGAGGTGTTCTCGCTGCTGGCCGACGCCACCCGGGTGCGGATCATCCTCGCGCTGCGCGACGGCGAAATGGCCGTGGGCGCGCTGGCCGACGTGGTGGGCAAGTCCCCTGCCGCTGTCTCGCAGCACCTGGCCAAGATGCGGCTGGCCCGCATGGTGTCCACCCGCCAGGACGGGACCCGGGTCCTTTACCGGCTGGAGAACGAGCACGCCCGGCAGCTGGTGGTGGATGCCATCTTCCAGGCCGAGCACGCGCTGGGCGGCGAGCCTGCGCACCACCGCACAGCCAAGGATGCGTCATGACGGGTCCGGGCCGGCAGGAGGCGCCCGCGGGGCACCATCACCACCACGACCACGACCACGACCACGACCACGACCACGACCATCATCACCACGGTGGCTTCAAGGGCTGGCTGGTCGACCTGTTCGTTCCGCACACGCATGACGCCGCGGACTCGATCGACGACGCCATGGAAGCCAGCACCGAAGGCATCAGGGCACTGAAGATCAGCCTGTTCGTCCTGCTCGGCACCACGGTGCTGCAGTTTGTGGTGGTGCTCTTCAGCAGTTCCGTGGCACTGCTGGCGGACACCATCCACAACTTTTCCGACGCCCTGACCGCCGTCCCGCTCTGGGTTGCGTTCATCCTGGGGCGCAGGGCCGCCAGCAGCCGCTACACCTTCGGGATGGGACGCGCTGAGGACCTGGCCGGGCTGTTCATCGTGGCAGTGGTTGCCTTGTCCGCGGTCGTGGCGGGCTGGCAGTCAGTGGACCGCCTGATCCACCCGCAACCCCTGCAGAACCTCGGCTGGGTGATGGCCGCCGGGCTGATCGGCTTCGCCGGCAACGAGGCCGTGGCCATCTACCGGATCCGGGTGGGCCGCAGGATCGGGTCCGCCGCGCTGGTGGCCGACGGTGTCCACGCACGGACGGACGGCTTCACGTCCCTGGCCGTGGTGCTGGGCGCCCTGGGGGTCATGCTCGGCTTTCCGCTCGCAGACCCCGTGGTGGGCCTCCTGATTTCCGCGGCCATCATGGTGCTGCTCTGGGGAACGGTCCGGAGCATCGGACGCCGGCTGATGGACGGCATCGAGCCGGACCTCGTGTCACGCGCGCGGACTGCCCTCGCAGGTACCCCCGGGGTACTGGAGGTTCAGCGCGTCCAGCTGCGCTGGAGCGGCCACCGGCTGCAAGGTACCGCCACGGTGATGCTGGAGGACGGCAGCCTGTCCGATGTCCAGGACATCCTGGACCGGGCGGACCACAGACTCCGGCATGCGCTGCCGAAACTGGACGACATGGTGCTCTCACCCCGCTCAGGGAGGTAGCCCCGGCGGCGCTGGCTGCAGCAGCGGGCGCCGCCGGCTGTCAGGGCAGCGCCAGCCGGAAGACCTTGGCCCAGGCGGACCCGACCTGCTTGAGCAGGGGCCCGGTGGTGTACTTCAGCCCGTACCGCCGGCAGATCTCGCGGACCTTGGGCGCCACCTCGGCATACCGGTTGGACGGCAGGTCCGGGAACAGGTGGTGCTCAATCTGGTGCGAGAGGTTGCCGGTCATGATGTGCATGAACTTCGAGCCGGAGATGTTCGCCGAGCCGATCATCTGGCGGACGTACCAGTCGCCCCGGGTCTCGCCCTCGACCATTTCCTCGGTGAAGGTGTCGGTTCCTTCCGGGAAGTGGCCGCAGAAAATTACCGAGTGGGCCCAAACATTGCGGATGGCGTTGGCGGCCAGGGTGCCGAACAGGGCCTGCTTGGCGGAACCGGTCAGCATGGCCAGGGCCGGAGTGGCGGCGTAGTCCTTGGTGAACTGGGTGATGGCCTTGCGTCCCAGGGCCTTCAGGTCCTTCAGCAGCGCTTCCTTGGACTTGCGGCCTTCCCGGTAGTCCACCAGTTCGAGGTCGTAGACGGCGATGCCCCATTCGAAAATGGGGGCCAAAATGGCGTTGTACAGCGGGTTGCCCAGGTTCTTGGGCTTCCAGGGCGTCTCCTTGTCCATGCGCAGGAGGTTGTATCCAACGTCGTTGTCCTTGCCCACCACGTTGGTCCAGCGGTGGTGCAGGTCATTGTGGGTGTGCTGCCAGGACCGGGACGGGGTGACGAAGTCCCATTCCCAGGTGGTGGAGTGGATGTCGGGATCGCGCATCCAGTCCCACTGGCCGTGCAGGATGTTGTGGCCCAGCTCCATGTTTTCGAGGATCTTGGCCAGGCTGAGCAGGGTGGTTCCGGTAACCCAGGCCGCCTTGTTCTTGCCCACCAGCAGGGCGGCACGCCCCGAAATTTCGAGGCCGCGCTGGATCTTGATCATGCGGCGGATGTAGGCCGCGTCCTCCGCGCCGCGCTTGGCCAGGATCTCGTCCCGGATCGCATCGAGCTCCCGGCCCAGCTCCGCCACCTGTTCGTCGGTGAGGTGGGCGGCGGCCGGCGGCCGGACGGTGGGGCTGCCGGATTCAGCCAGCTTGCCGGGGCGCTTCCTTGTGCTGCCGGCGCTTTCGGCGGGTGTGGTCTTGGTGGGTGAGATGACAGACATACTTTTCTGCTCCTCAGATTTCGAGGTTGACGGGCCCGGCGGCTGCCGAAACGCACGTTTGGATCAGTTGGCCGGGGTCGCCGTGGACTTCCCCGGTGCGGAGGTCCCGGACCTGACCGGCGAGCAACGGAGTGAGGCAGCTGTGGCAGATTCCCATCCTGCAGCCGCTGGGCATCAGCACCCCGGCGTCCTCGCCGACGTCCAGGATGGGGGTATCGCCGTCGGCCTCCACCTCGCGGTCGGAGGCTTCAAAGGTGACCAGCCCGCCGTCGTGCCCGGCACCGGCGGAAAGGTTGGTGTTGAACCGTTCGATCGTCAGGTTGCCGGAGCCGCCGGCCACGGCGAGGTCCTTGCCCGGGGTGCCTGCAGTCAGCGCCGTGCGCTTCCACAGGTCTTCGGCGTCGTCCAGGAAACTGTCCGGCCCGCACGCATAGGCGGCACGGTCCTTCCAGTCGGGGCAGATGCCGTCGAGTTCCTTGGCGCTGGAGAAGTCGAGCCGGCCCCGCTTGCCGGTGAACCAGTGTGCCAGCCGGAAGTTGGGGAACTGGTCCGCGAGCTCGGCCAGTTCCTCCCGGAACAGGCTCTCACCGGGTGTGCGGGCGGAGTGCACCAGGACGACGTCGGCATCCGGGCGCCGCGGAACCAGGGTACGGATCATGGACATCACCGGGGTGATGCCGCTGCCCGCGGTCAGCATGAGCAGCGGACGCGGGTGCTCGGGCAGGACGAAGTCGCCCTGCGGGGGCGCCAGGAAAAGGACGTCTCCGGGCCGGGTGGTGCGGACCAGGGTGCCGGAGACGGCCCCGACGTCGGTGACGGTGATGGCCGGGTCTTTGCCGGCGGGGGTGCTCAGCGAGTAGGAGCGCCAGTGCCGGACGCCGTCGAGTTCGACGCCGATGCGGGCCCACTGACCGGCCAGGTGGGCTTTCCAGCCGCGTCCGGGGCGGAAAAAGATGGTGGCGGACTGTGCCGTCTCCTGTACCACCCGCGTGACCACGCCGCGCAACTGCCGGGCGGAGTAGACGGGGTTGAAGAGGGCCAGGATGTCTTCGGGTGCCAAGGGCGTGGTGAGCACCGAGGCCGCTTGGGCCAGCTGTCGTAGCCGGATCATGCGTTAAAGCCTAGGGCGGCGCGAGCCATATTTCTCTCTCTCCGTCATATGACCGTCCCGCAGTCACGCTTGTCTGGGCGCTAAGCCCCCAAGCCGCACTCCAAGGATAACGGCCCGGTCACGGAGATGGTTCCCGTCCTGCCCAAATGCTTCCGCTCAACCCTTTGCCGGCGCCCAGCCGAGGGCGGGCGCGATGTGTTGCGCCACGGTGCCCAGGAGTTTGGCATTGAAGTCGACGCCGAGCTGGTTGGGCACCGTCAGCAGCAGCGTGTCCGCGGCCTGGACCGCGGTGTCAGCGGCCAGTTCCTCGGCGAGCCGGTCGGGCTCGCCCACGTAGCTCTTGCCGAACCGCGCGGTCAGCCCGTCGATGATCCCCACCTGGTCCCGGCTGTCCCGCAGGGCGCTGCCGGCGAAGTAGCGGCGGTCCTCGTCATCGACGATCGGCAGGACGCTGCGGCTGACCGAAACCCTCGGCCGGTGGGAGTGGCCCGCCGCCTGCCAGGCGTCCCGGAAGAGCCTGATCTGCTCCGCCTGGAGTTCGTGGAAGGGCACCCCGGTGTCCTCCGTCAGCAGGGTGGAGCTCATCAGGTTCATTCCCTGCTCCGCCGCCCAGATGGCCGTCTTCCGGCTGCCGGCACCCCACCAGATCCGTTCCTGCAGGCCCGGTGAGTGCGGCTGGACCGGCAGCAGGCCCGTGGCCCCGCCGGCGTAGCGTGGATCAGCCTCTGCCACGCCGGCGCCGGAGATGGCGGTGCGGAACGCCTCAGTGTGGCGGCGGGCCATGTCCGCGTCCGTCTCCCCGTCCCGTGGCACGTAGCCAAAGGCCGAGGCTCCCTGGCGGGCGGGCTCGGGTGAACCGCGGCTGATGCCCAGTTGGAGCCGGCCGCCGCTGATCAGGTCAGTGGCGGCAGCTTCCTCTGCCATGTACAGCGGGTTTTCGTAGCGCATGTCGATGACGCCGGTGCCGATGTCGATCCTGGCGGTGCGGGCGGCGATGGCTGACAGGAGCGGGAACGGGGAGGCCTGCTGCCTGGCGAAGTGGTGGACCCGGAAGAACGCGCCGTCAAGACCGATGTCCTCGGCCGCTACCGCCAGCTCAATGCCCTGGAGCAGCGCCTGGCCGGCTGTCCGCGTGTGGGAACCCTGGCCGGGTCCCCAGTGGCCGAATGAGAGGAATCCTATGCGCTCCATACCTGCAGCAACCCCTTGCGGTCCGGCGGCATTCCCGGCTGGCATGATGGCGGGGTGGGTATCCCGGAAGAAACTGTCAGCATCCTCAAGACCACGGTGCTCTTCGCCCTGGCAGCCGTAGCGGAAATTGGCGGCGCCTGGCTGGTGTGGCAGGCGGTCCGCGAAGGCAAGGACTGGTGGTGGGCAGGCCTGGGCGTCATCGCCCTGGGCGCGTATGGCTTTGTGGCCACGCTCCAGCCGGACGCCCATTTCGGCAGGATCCTGGCAGCCTACGGAGGGGTTTTCGTGGCTGGATCCCTGGCCTGGGGCATGATCTTCGACGGCTTCCGGCCGGACAGGTGGGATATGGCCGGTTCGGTGATCTGCCTGCTGGGCGTCGCGGTGATCATGTTCGCACCACGGAACGGATAGCTGGGGCGCCTGCGCAGGATGGGGCAGAATGTGCGGTGTGGAGCACGTGGACTACTGCATCATCGGCGGCGGCATCGTCGGCCTGGCCACCGCCTACCAGCTGCTGCGCAGGGAACCCGGCGCCTCGCTGGTGGTGCTGGAGGCCGCGGAACAGCTGGCCGCCCACCAGACCGGCCATAACAGCGGCGTCATCCACTCCGGCATCTATTACGCCCCGGGGAGCTTGAAGGCCCGCTTCAGCAAAGCCGGCGCCCGGCAGACCAAGGAGTTCTGCCGGGACCATGGCATCCCGTACCGCGAGCCGGGAAAACTCCTGGTGGCCACCACACCGCTGGAAGTGCAGCGGTTGGCGCAGCTTGCCGAACGCGCCACCGTTCACGGCCTCGGATTCGAGCGGCTGGACCGGCAGGAGCTGCTGCGGCGCGAACCAAATGTCACCGGACGTGGCGCCCTCTTCATTCCCAGCACCGGCATCGTGGACTACCGCGCCGTGGCGCGGAAGCTTGCCCAGCTGGTGGCGGCGGCCGGCGGGACGGTGGTGACGGGCTCGAGGGTCACGTCGATCGCCGAGCAACCCGGCCATGTGGCCGTGGGCACCGCCGCGGAGACGTACGCCTGCCGGCAGCTCGTGGCCTGTGCGGGGCTGCAGTCGGACCGGCTGGCCGGCATGGCGGGCGTAGACATCGATGTCCAAATCATCCCATTCCGCGGCGAGTACTTTGAGCTCCCCGCCGAAAAGTCCGGCTACGTCCGGCACCTGATCTACCCTGTTCCGGATCCTGCCCTGCCGTTCCTGGGTGTCCACCTCACGCCCACGGTGCAGGGCACCATCACCGTGGGCCCCAACGCGGTGCTGGGCCTGTCCCGGGAGGGCTACCCGAAGTTCTCGGTCAATGTCCGGGACGTTGCCCGGTATGTCCGCTTCCCCGGGTTGTGGCATATGGCCCGGGCCAACGCGTGGACGGCGGTCCGGGAGGTCCGCAATTCCCTGTTCAAGGGAAGCTACCTGCAGGAGTGCCGCAAGTATGCCCCCGGGCTCGCCAAGGCGGACCTGCTGCCGTTCGAAGCAGGGATCAGGGCGCAGGCTGTCCGCCGGGACGGGACGCTCATCCACGACTTCCTGCTCGCCCAAACGGACCGCATGATCCACGTGCTGAACGCCCCGTCCCCGGCGGCCACGGCGGCGCTGCCCATCGGCGAACACCTGGCTTCAAAGGCTGCGCTCCGCCGCTCAGCGTAGGCGCGGCCGTGTCCGGGGCGCGGCTAGACTGGCACCGTGACGAACAGCCAGGACGCTCCCGACGGCGGAGCGCCGCCACGCGGCAGGCTCGCCGAACGGCTCCTGCCGGGCGGCGAAGAACCGGACCCGCGGTTCACCCTCGCGAACGAGCGGACGTTCCTGGCATGGATCAGGACCTCGCTGGCCCTGCTTGCCGGCGGCATCGCCATCGAAGCCTTTACCTCTGACCTGTTCCTGGAGCCCGTCCGCAAGGGGCTGGCCGTGGTGCTCCTCCTGCTGGGCATGCTGCTCAGCGCCGGGGCTGCCCTGCGGTGGCTCCGCGTGGAACGGAGCATGCGGCATAAGGCTCCGCTCCCCCTGCCGCTCATTGTGCCGCTGCTGGCCGGGGCAGGCGCGGTGGCTGCCGCCGTCGTCCTTGTCTTTGTCCTCTGGCGCTGACGGCGTGCCGTCACCACCCCGCGGCCACGGGGATCCTGGCCTGCAGCCTGAACGGACCACCTTGGCCTGGGGCCGCACCATGCTGTCCCTGGTGACGGCGAGCGCGCTGTACCTGCGGTGGCTCCCGCACCATGGACTGCCCATCCTGCTGCTGTTCGCCGTCTCCGCCGGCGCGGCGCTGGCCATCTACCTCACCCAGCGCAGGCGCTACGGCGCCAGTGCCTACGGGGTGTCGCGGGAGCGCGTGGACGCTGACGTTAACGCGGTGCTGTGGACGGCGTTCGCGGGCGTGGCCCTCGGAGCCTTGGGCATCGGCGTGGTCCTGGCGGCTTAGGGACGAAGGCCGGCCACGTGGGGACCGCGCACTGGAACCGGCGCCACAACGCGGGGTCAGAACATCGGCAGGACGAAGCCCGCCAGGAGGGCCACCGACCCGATCGCCGTCAGGACCCGCCCCAGCACGGAAGCCGTCCTGCCTGCCTCCTCCGGAACCGTGGTCTGCCACTGGGTGGGCCGCTTGGGGTGGTAGTAGATGGGCAGGGTGTCCCCCACCGCCATGTCCCTGATGTCGTGCGGGGACATGGGCGCGTTGTGTACCTGGTGCCGTCGGTCCATCCACCGGAAGCCCACACCGGTGGTGTCCGAGTAGACCACGGCCTCCGCCACGTCCCAGGGGTGGACGAACCGGCGCAGGAAGCCTGTGTAGAAGAGCAGCCCCAGGCCGACGGGAAGGCACATCCACGTCAGCACTTCCAGGATGGGTCCTGCCATATCGAACACAGTGGGCATGACTTTGATGGTACCGCCCGGGGGCTGGTGGCATCAGCACCTGGTACGTACGCTGAGGGGACCAGTCCGGACGAAGGGGACAGCATGAACGACGAAGACATCCTGACGCGTATCCAGGCCCTCGTGGACGAGGAGCATTCCCTCCGGGAGGGGTCCGGGGACGGGCAGGCACCGGACCACGCCAGGCTGCGGCAGGTGGAGATCAGCCTCGACCAGTGCTGGGACCTGCTGCGGCAGCGGCGGGCCAAGAAGGATTCCGGAGAGAACCCGGACGAGGCCGAGACCCGGCCCGTGAGCGAGGTGGAAGGCTACAAGCAGTAGGGCCGCGCTGAGGCAGGCATGATGGATACAACAGATCGGAGTTCATCCATGCGTCTCGCCGTCGCCCAAATCATCAGCAGCGCTGATACCGCAGCCAACCTGGAGCTGATCCGGGACTCCGCCGCTCAGGCCAAGGCGGCCGGAGCGGAGCTGGTCGTCTTCCCGGAGGCGGCCATGCGCGCGTTCGGCCATTCACTGACCGGCATCGCGGAGCCGCTGGACGGCCCGTGGGCAGACCAGGTGCGTGCCATCGCACGCGACCTGGACCTGGCGATCATAGCCGGGATGTTCACCCCGGGGAAGGACGGCCGCGTCCGCAACACGCTCCTGGTCACCGGTCCGGGGCTCGACACCTCCTACGACAAGGTCCACCTTTTCGACGCCTTCGGGTTCACCGAATCAACCACGGTGGAAGCAGGCGAAAAGCCGGTGACCTTCGAGTTCAACGGCACCGTGTTCGGGCTCGCCACCTGCTACGACGTCCGCTTCCCGGCCCTCTTCACGGCCAACGCGCGGGCCGGCGCCCAGGTGAACATCGTCTGTGCCTCCTGGGGCGCCGGCGAAGGAAAGGCCGACCAGTGGGATCTGCTGGTGCGCGCCCGTGCACTGGACAGCACCACCTTCGTGGTGGCGTGCGGACAGGGCGACCCTGAAACCATCGGCGCGGGCCCCGCCGGCAGTGCCCCCACAGGGATCGGCCACAGCGCTGTCATTTCCCCGCTGGGCAGCACCGTGGCCGCGCTGGGAGGCCGCCCGGAACTCGCCGTCGTCGATATCGATCCGTCCATTGTTGAGGACGTCCGCACCAAACTGCCCGTCCTGGCCAACGCCCGGCAATTCTAAGGGGCTGCCCAAGGCCCCTCCCCCGCCAGTCCTCAACGGCGCGCCGCACCCTGTTGCGGCGCGCCGTCGTCGTCTGCCGGCGCCACAGTGTTCCGGGCGAAGCGCCGGAGCGGTGAGGTCCCGTTCATGGCGGGGAAACGTCCCGCAAAATTGCGGACGACGGCGGCACCTCACCCCGCGGACCCCGCCGGCTGCGGTTTTCCCGCGCCACGCCGGGACCTCCGGCACTCAGCCGGTGCGGTCACCGCGGAACCGGATGGTGCCCGTTTACACGGCCGAAACAATTCCGACACGCGAACTTCACGCAAGGCCGGTTTGTGTAACGCAGCCGCAACTTTTCGCGGCACTGAATGAAACACGCGCCGCGAATGATGGTCCCCGGGGGAAAAGCGGGGCCGGCAATCCGCCCCGTTGAATCTTGCGAAGGGACCACCGGTGGAGATGTCTGCCCAACACGTCTGGCTGCTTATTTCGGCGGCGATGGTACTGCTGATGACCCCCGGGCTCGGGCTCTTCTACGGCGGCATGACCCGCGCCAAGGCCGCCCTCAACATGATCATGATGAGCTTCATCTCGGCCGGCATCGTCGGCGTGGTGTGGGTCCTGTGGGGTTACTCCATGACCACCGGCGACGGGTTCCTGGGCATCTTCGGCAATCCGCTCACCAGCTTTGGCCTCCAGAACCTCATGGGTTCACCGGACCTGATCAAGGCCGGCTACAGCGCCACCTTCGCCATCATCACGGTGGCGCTCATCAGCGGCGCCATCGCAGACCGCGCCAAATTCAGTGCGTGGGCCCTGTTCGTGCCCGTTTGGATCACGGTGGTCTACTGCCCGCTCGCCTACATGATCTGGGGCGGGGGCCTGATGAGTGCCGGCGGCGCCGTCACGGCGGTCTTCGGGCAGGTCATCGACTTTGCCGGCGGTGCCGTGGTGGAAATCAGCTCCGGCACCGCCGCCCTGGTCCTGGCCATCATCGTGGGCCAGCGCCACGGCTTTGCCAAGGACCCCAACCACCGGCCGCACAACGTCCCCTTCATCATGCTGGGTGCCGCCCTGCTGTGGTTCGGCTGGTTCGGATTCAACGGTGGAGCCGCCACCAGCGCGGAGCAGGCCGGGCTGATCTGGATCAACACCCTGGTCACGCCGGCGGCCGCCATGCTCAGCTGGCTGGTCACCGAGAAGGTCCGGCACGGCCACCCCACATCCCTTGGTGCGGCGTCCGGCGTGGTGGCCGGGCTCGTCGCCATCACGCCCTCCTGCGCGAATATCAGCCCGGTGGCCGCAATCGGCCTGGGCCTGGTCGCCGGTGCCGCCTGCGCCGTCTTCGTGGACCTGAAGTACCGCTTTGGCCTCGACGATTCCCTGGACGTGGTGGGCGTGCACCTGGGCGCCGGACTGATCGGCACCCTGGCGCTCGGATTCATCGCCCTGCCCGTGGATGGCCAAGGCGGGGGCCTGTTCTACGGCGGCGGGCTCCAGCAGCTCATCGCCCAGACGGCGGCGGTGGTCATCACCTTGCTGGTCTCCGGCCTCGGCACGCTCGTGATCGGCCGCCTCATCAACAGGACGGTGGGTTTCCGGGTCAGCCACGAAGCGGAGACCGCCGGGGTGGACCTGTCGGAGCACGCCGAGACCGCCTACGCGTTCGGTGAGCTCGGCGCGGCCTTCAATCCCCTGCGCCACGCAGTGTCCCACACACCGGTGGCGGGACAGCCTGCCAGGCAGGAGCAGGCCAAGGAGGAGTCCTTCGCCTGACGGGCACCCCCTGCCGGCGGCCCCGTGCCCTAATCGGCAAGGATCTTGTAGAGCGCCCGCCGCGTTTCGTTCAGCTTCTCCAGCGCCGCTGCCCGCTGCTCCTCAGTGACACCGCTGCGGAACTGGTGAATGACGGCCATCAGCTTGCCGACGCTCTGATGGAACTCCCGGTCCGAGCCCTCCGGCACCGCACTCCAGGCGCCCTCCATTTCCTCCGCGTGCCCGGCAACGTACTCCCGGCCGGCATCGGTGAGCGAAAACTCGGTGCCCCGGCCTTCGCTCAGGGCCTCGATAAGGCCTTCATCCACCAGCTGCTGCAGCGTGGGATAGATGGACCCGGGACTGGGACGCCACGCACCCTCGGTCTTTTCGGCAATCGTCTTGATCAAGCCGTAACCATTGGAGGGTGCTTCGGCCAGCAGGGAAAGGATGGCCGCCCGCACATCGCCCCGGTTGGCCCGGCGCGGTCCGCGGCCGAAACCCGGCCCAAACCCCGGTCCGAAGCCCGGACCAAATCCCGGACCAAAGCCGCCACCACCGCGGTGGCCGTGCGGGCCCCGGCGTCCCCTGCCACGTTCGAACCGGCCCCTGGCGAACTCGGGACCGGGAAATTTTTCGTCTGGTATGCCTCTCATGTTGGCGTCCACCTTTCTTAGTAAAATCATTTCGCCGATGTCTTCGGCGATAGTTAACGATATGTCGTTAACTATCGCCGGTCAAGGGAAATTTTGTGACCTTATCCTGACCTTGCAGGTTCTGGATCACCCCTGGGCAGCGGCGTAGGCTGGACGCACCTCGAGGCGTGAGGGCTGACGGATGGCAAAGAAGAGCAGGCGCAGGCGCGGTTTCGGCGCGGCCCTGGGACGAATTGTGGGGTTCCTTGCCGCAAGTGCCATGTGCGGCGTGCTGGTGGCCAGCCTGGTGGTGCCGGCAGTGGCCGCCGCAGGCTTCGGTGTCAGCAGTTCGATCGGATTCTTCGAACGTTTGCCCGAGGAACTCACGGTGCAGCCGCCGTCGCAGTCCACGCGCGTGCTGACCGCGGACGGCCAGCCGATTGCCACGTTCTATGCCGAGAACAGGGTCCGGATTCCCCTGGACCAGATGTCTCCCTATATCAAGGACGCCATCATCTCTATCGAGGACAGCAGGTTCTACGAGCACGCCGGCATCGACCCGCAGGGCATCCTCCGCGCACTCATCTCCAACGTGACCAAGGGGGACCAGCAGGGCGCTTCCACCATCACCCAGCAGTACGTCACCAACGTGGTCAACGAGGCCAGGCTCTCCCAGGACCGGCCGGACGAGGTGGTCCTCAGCGGGCAAAAGGACATGGGCGACAAGTTGCGCGAGATGCGACTGGCCATCGCCCTCGAGAAGAAGTACAGCAAGGACCAGATCCTTGAGGGCTACCTGAACATTGTGTTCTTCAACAGCGACGCCTACGGCGTGGAGGCTGCCGCCCGGTACTTCTTCAGCACCTCCGCAAAGGACCTCACCCTTCCGCAGGCGGCATTGCTGGCCGGCCTGGTGAACAGCCCCACGTTCTACAACCCGGCCATCAACCCGGACAATTCGCTGGCCCGCCGCAACCAGGTGCTGGATGAGATGCTCCGCCTGGGCAAGATCACCCAGGCCCAGCACGACGATGCCAAGGCCACGCCCATCGAATTGAAGCTCAGCCCGGAGCGGCAGGGCTGCGCCAATGCGGCCATGGCACCGTACTTCTGCGACTACATCTCGCACCTCATCCTCAACAACCCGGCATTCGGGCCCAACGCGACCGAGCGGGAACGCACGTTGTACCGCGGCGGCCTGACCATCGTCACCACCCTCGACAGCCGGCTGCAGGCCGCAGCGCAGGCCCAGGTGGACAGCACAGCGGGCGCCAACCCAGACAAGTGGGGTGCAGCACTGGTCACAGTGCAACCGGGAACGGGCAAGATCCTGGCGATGGCCCAGAACACCTCATTCCTCCCCGAACCGGGCAAGTTCGACACCCAACTGAACTTCAACGTCGATGCCCGGGACCCGCAGGGCAATGACCTCAACGGCGCCGGCGGTTTCCAGACCGGATCCACCATGAAGCCCTTCACGTTTGCTGAGTGGCTTAACGAGGGCAAGACGATCACCGCCGAGATCGATGCCTCCCGCCGGGTGTATCCGCTCGGGTTCCCCTGGCGTTCCAGCTGCGGCAAGGTACTGGGCGCCTACAGCACGGCGCAGAACAATCCACAGCAGGGTGCGGCTGATGACCTGCAGAACGCCGAGGAGGGCTTCTACCGGAAGATGCCCGTCAATTACGGCCTCTACAACTCGATCAATACGGCCACGTTCGCGTCCGCTGCGCAGCTGGACTTCTGCGGCATCCAAAAGATGGTTGACGCTGTGGGACTGCACAGCGGCCTGGACGGATCCCCCATCAACATGCACCAGCTGGGCAACCTGCTCGGCGCCACCGGGGTTGCACCCCTGCACATGGCCAACGCGTTCGCCACGTTCGCCAACGACGGGCGCTTCTGCCAGCCCATTGCCCTGGTGGACATCACCGATGCCACCGGCCGCAAACTGCCGGCCCAGATTCCGGAGTGCAGGGATGCCGTGAAGCCGGACGTGGCACGCGGCGTCAACAGCGTCCTACAGGACGTGCTGGTGAGGGGTTCCGGCTTCTGGATCCAGCCGAAGGTTCACGACAAGTGGCCGACGGCCGCCAAGACCGGCACTTCCAACAACAACGGCGCCACCTGGATTGTGGGCTACACCAGCGGGCTGGCCACGGCATCCTTCTTCGGGGACGCACTCGAAGGTCAAAAACGTGCAGGCCAAAACGTCACCATCAACGGAACGTTCTATCCCCGCCTCGACGGTTACATGATCGCCGGCCCGCAATGGGCAAACTACATGCTCAAGGCGGTTCCCCTCTACCCCGCCGCGCCGTTCCCCGGTCCTCCTCAGTCGATGATCGGTCCGAACCCGTCACCCACCCCCGCACCCAAGCGGTAGCAACGCAGGGGCTGGCCGCTTTAACCTGCCTTACACAGCAGGCGTTGGTCCGGCCCGGCCGAGCACTTCCACGCTGTTTCGCTTGGCTTCGGGGATGCCGACGGCGGCCGCCTTGGGTCCTGAAGTACGTGGCACGGGGGTCCTGGCCCGCCGTCCCAGCTTCTGCCGCAAGGGAAGGTTGGGACGACGGCGACGCTCCTGATCCGCCCCCGCGCCAGGGAGTGCGGCGGGCTGCGGGATGTAAGTGGGGAGTTTGGAACTCCGGTTTCCTGGGAGTGGTGGTGCGGTGGAGTGGTAGGCGTGGCCGGTGGGGCTTCGAAGCGTCACGGTGTGTCGGGCCCCGGGATTGGGAGCTGTTGCCGCCGACCATCCCGGGCTTTCTTTGGTGTGGTTGCAGGCTTCGCAGAGTCCTTGGCCGTTTTCGGTGGTGGTTTTGCCGCCGTGGTGCCAGGGGGTGATGTGGTCGTAGTGGCGGATGGGTGCGTCGCAGTACGGGGTGCGGCAGGTGTCGTCCCGGATGTGGAGGAAGCGTTTGAGTCCTGCCGGGAAGAGCCGGGCTTTGGAGTCTATCCCGATGAGCTCACCGGTGCCGGGGGCCGTGTAGAGCCGCCGGACCCAGACAGCCATCGCGGACTCGGGGTCGGCGCCGGGTTCTTTGTTGATGCTGGTGCCGGCAAGGTTCCGGCGTGCACCGCCGGCACCGGGAGCGCCGGCACCGGTGGCACTGTTGGCACGGTTGGCGTCGCGGGTGGCGGCGCGGGTGGCGGTGCCCGTGCCCGGTTGATGTCCGGCGGCGAGTTCGCGGGCCCAGGCGGCGGGCACGATGCCGTACCCGGCGAGCCGGGCCGGCTCGCTGTCACCTTGTAATAGGGTCCGGTCGGTCATGACGAGCTGGACCTGGACCCCGCTGATCCCGCCCGGGGTCCCGGTGATCCGTTCGACCAGGGTGTCCGCCATGATCTGGCCCGCTGACCGGCCGTCCCCGGAGGACCGGAGGGTACCGGCTTCCCTGGTAAGGGCGGCGTAGGCGGCCACGCCCTCGGCGACGGGCAGCAGCGCGGTCAGCCGGGCCATGGTGTCCGGCGCCGGGCGAAGGCCCACCGTCCGTGCCCCCACCGCTTTGGCGGCCCGCCTGGCCACCGAAGCAGGGTCGCGCCGGTACGCGGCGGCTTTGACCGCGGAGATGATGGTCCGGTCCCCGGCCCCGTCGAAAGCACCGGTATCGGCGGCAAGTTCTTCATCCACGCCCGCCCGGTCCTCGAGTGAGAGGCAGATGGTTTCCTTCACCACCAGCGTGGTCCGCCATTCACTCAACCGTCCGGACCGGAACGCGGCAAACGTGCGGGGCATCCCGGTCAGGGTCTTCGTCAATCCCAGCAGCCTGCCGCCCCGGGACGGGGACTCCCGCCGCGCCAACGCCACCTGCGCCCCGACACCCACTCCAAGCTGATCAGCAGGAACACCTGCAGCGGCCTGCTCCCGCCGCTGGAACAGGTCGAACGCCACAGCTATCTCGGCTTGCCTCGCCGCCGCCACAGCCTTCAAATCCTCAAGCTGCCGGAGCTGATCGATCATCCCCGCACCATCAGGAGCAATAGGCGCCGCCGAGAGCAGCATGAGGATGCCGGCGAGATGCCCATGCACCGCCACTCCATCCTCAGCCGTCCCCAGCACCGCTTCCATGACCAAAGTCTTCCAGCACCCACCGACATTCCCGACGCCCCTCAAGCCCTATGTGGAAAAGCGGTGGTCCAGGACGATCAAGTGGACAATGAACGGCGTGGAGAACCTTGAAACAGAGCGACTGATCCTCCGGCCCTGGGAGCCCAAGGACGCAGACTTCGTGCTGGATCTCTACTCCCGCTGGGAGGTGCAGCGCTTCATCGGCAACCCGCCCCGCGTGATGGCGGACCGCGCTGAGGCAGAGGAACGAATCCGGGTGTGGCGTGCCATGGACCATCCGGTCCACGCGGTCTGGGTCGTTCAACTGAAAGGCCCAGCCCAGCAGGCGAACCCAGCCAACTCAACAAACCCAGCCCAACCATCAAACCCGCCGCAACAGACAGACCCTGCGCAGCCACGAATCCCCGGACACAGCAAGCCCGCACTCGCCGGGACGCTGCTCCTCAAGTCCATTCCGGCGTCGGGCGCTGAACTTCCGCTGCAACCATCGGGTGACACGGAAATCGGCTGGCATTTCCACCCGGACCACTGGGGAAAGGGGTACGCCACCGAGGCCGCGGCGGCGGTCCTCGCCTACGCCTTCAATAACGGCGCGCCCAAAGTGGTTGCCGTGACCAACCCGGCCAACACCGCATCGCAGCGGGTCTGCACCCGGATCGGCCTGCTGCACCGGGGCCGGACCAGCAAGTACTACAACGCTCTGTGTGAGCTCTTCGAACTGGTGAACCCTGCCGGTTAGGCCTGCCCTCGCCAGAGCCGCTGCCACCAGGTGCGCTCCGTCCGGGGCTCTTCTGCCACTTCGGGCGTCCGGGCGGCCCGGCGCGCCCGCCACCGCTCCACCTCGGCGTCAACGTCGCGGGTCCTGGTGATCACGGGAGGGCCGCCCTGAAGCTGCCGCCGGGCATCGATGACCCGGCGGTTGAAGTCCTCCAGGAGCTCGCGGACCTGCTGCTCGGTGTACTGCCCGTCCAGCTGGTGGTCCAGTCCGGCGTCCTCGGTCCGCAGCAGGATGGCTGGCGGGCCCAGGCCGCTGATGTTTTCCCGCTGCAGCAGGCCCTTGACCCACCAGTCGGGGTCGTAGGATTCGCCCAGTCCGGGGATGGGTTTGCCGGCGTACTTGAGGTTGTCGAACTTCCCCTGCGCCATGGCATCCCGCACCAGGTATTCGGCCCGGGCGGCGTCGCTGACCTTGCGCCGTTTCTCCCGCTCGGCGGCGTCCAGCGCATCCAGCGCGGCTTCCTCTTCGGCGCTGATGCCGGCGCCCCGGTAGGACCGCACCTCCGCGGCACGTTCAAGGCGCTTCCGGTATTCCGCCGAACCACTGCCCATGCTGCACCGCCCTCTCCGGACCCATCCCGTCCTTCCAGTATTTCGGAGCAGCCCGCCCGGTTCAACGCCTCGGAGCGCACAACTGAGAAAACGTTTCCCGGAGACGGTGTGGCTGTGCAATACTTCCTCCCATGCCCTCACCCTCCAGCCACGCCAGGCCCCTCCTGCGCGCCGCCCACCAGCCGTGGGACACTCCCCTCACGTCCCCCGCCATGAGCAACACCATTGACCGCCACACCCGCTTCCGGGTCACCAACCGCTACCTTGAAATCGACGGAACACCCGCGATCCCCGTCTCCGGCGAGCTGCACTACAGCCGCCTCCCCCGCGGACAGTGGGAAGACCGGCTGCGGCTCATGAAAGCCGGCGGCATCACCGTAGTGGCCACCTATGTCTTCTGGATCCACCACGAGCAGACCGAAGGAAAGATACGGTTCGACGGCGGCCTGGACGCAGCAGCATTCGTCAGGCTGTGTGCCGACATCGGACTGGACGTGGTCCTGCGCATCGGCCCGTGGTGCCACGGCGAGGTCCGCAACGGTGGCTTCCCTGACTGGGTTCAGGCAGCGCCGGTGCGGCACCGCACCAACGACCCCGCCTACCTTGCCCTGGTCAAGGCCTGGTTTGCCCGCGTGGGTGAGGAACTGCACCAGCTGACGGGCCCGGACAGCAACGTCATCGGCATCCAGCTGGAAAACGAGCTCTACGACCAGCCGGAGCACTTCGCGGAGCTCAAGAAGCTCGCCAGGGACGCCGGACTGTCCGCTCCCCTGTGGACGGCCACCGCCTGGGGCGGAGCGGACATGCCCGAAGGAGAGGTCCTGCCCCTGTTCGGCGGCTACGGGGACGGGTTCTGGGTTGACGCGGATGCCCCCTGGGATCCCACCTTCCGTGAGCACTACTTCTTCAGCCACACCTGGGACGATCCCGGCATCGGGGCGGATGTCCGCGGACTTGCCGGGAACGGCACGGAGCCGGGCCCCGCGGCACCTGCCCCGCGGACGCCGTCGGACCTTTTCCCGCCGGCCACCTGCGAACTGGCCGGCGGGATGGCGACGGCCTACCAGCGCAGGCCCTGGCCGAAAGGGCTGGATGTGGCCGCGGTGGCGCACAACAAGATCGGCAACGGGTCCGCCTGGCAGGGCTACTACATGTTCGCGGGCGGCACGAACCCGGCCGACGGGCTGCAGGAGTCGCAGGAAACCGGCTACCCGAATGACATGCCCCGGTTCGACTACGACTTCCATGCCCCCATCGGCGCCTCGGGCAGGCTGGCACCGAGCTTCGCGGCGCTGCGCCGGCAGCATGCTTTCCTGGATGCCTTCGGTGACCGGCTGGCGCAGATGCCGTCTTCCCTTCCCGATGCCATGCCCGGCGGCATCAATGACACCACCACGCTGCGCTGGGCACTGCGCAGCGACGGCGCCGCCGGGTTCGTGTTCATCACGTGGCACCAGCCCCACCTCCCGCTGGGCACCTATGAGGGGGCACGCTTCGGGGCAGTGCTCGACGGCGGCACGGTCACCTTCCCGGGTTCGCCCGTAGACATCCCGGCAGGGACGGTTGCGCACTGGCCTGTGAACCTCGAGGTGGCCGGCGTGACGGTCTCCTGGGCCACGGCGTCTCCCCTGACCGTCCTGCAGCCCTCGGCCCAAGAACCCGATTCGCTGCCCACCCTGGTTTTGGCCGCCGAGCCCGGGATTCCCGTGGAGCTCTGCTTCCCTGAAGGAACCGAGGTCCATGGGGCGGGAAGCGCCGACCCCGCCGGCACCTACCGGCCGCAGGTCGCCGAACCCACGGTTTTCACCACCCGCCATGGCGATGCCCAGCTTGACGTCCTGGTCCTGCCCGCAGAGGCGGCGAACGTGGCATGGGTCCTGGGAACCGCGCCTAACCGCGCGCTGGTGCTGTCAGCCGACCCGGTGTGGCTGGACGGCACGGGGCGCCTCGCCGGCAGGTCGCAGGCCCCCGCGGAAGTGCTGCGCTACCGGGCCGGAGCACGCTCCTTCGAGGCCGTGGAAACGGTTCTCCGCCACGGCCCGGCCGCCCTACACACCGTGAAGACGGAACTCCTCCGGCCTGCTGGCCCGGTCCCCGCCACTTACGGCTCCTCCGCCAACCGCGCCGCGGCACCTTCGCCAGACACCATTGCCGGGCTCGCCGAAACGTACCGGCTGTCCATCCCGGGTGAGGCCCTGGCCGCGCATGACCTGTTGGACCAGGGCCACAACGAGCTGGAGATCCACTGGGCCGGTGACGTTGCCCGGCTGCTGGTGGACGGGTCCGTGGTGGCGGACAGGTTCTGGGACGGCTCCCCGTGGGTCCTCGACACATGCGGTGCCGGCATCCGCCCGGGCGCGGAGGTCACCCTGGAGATCCTTCCGCTCTCCCCCGCGGCCGAGGTGGGGCTGCCCGCCGAGGCACAACGGCGCCGGGAGGCTTCGCGCGGCGACCTTGCCGCGCTGGACTTGGTCCGGCTGGTCGGCTGGACGGCCTGGCAGGAGGGGTCGGCGACGTAACCCGCCCGCCCGGGCAGCAGGCCAGCGAACACGGAAGCGGGCCAGCGAACACGAAAGCGGACGACGGCGGGAGGTCCCGGCGTCGTCCGCTTGCCGTTGCTGCCTGCGCAGCTGGGTCCGGCGCCTCAGGCGTTGGCGCGCTCTGCGAGGATGCCGTCGATTTGGCCCACGGCCTCCTTCAGGCCTTCCTCCATGCCCATCTGGATCATCTCCTGCAGCTGTTCTTCCGACTCGAACGTGGACAGCATGGTCATCCGGGTGCGCTCCCCCACCGGCTCCAGCGTCACCGTGGCATGGCTGGTGCCGTGTTCCCCGGTGGGATTGCCGTCGCTGTCCGCGAAGCCGTCGTTGAATTCCAGCTGCCGCGGGGCCTCGATGGAGGTGAATTCCCACCAGCCGTGGAACTTTTCCCCTTCGGGACTGGTCATGTAGTAGCTGGCCTTGCCGCCGGGAACAAAGTCGTGCTGGTGGAACGTGGCGGGGTAGGTGGGAGGGCCCCACCAGCGCTCCAGCTGCCGCGGGTCCTCAAAGAGCTGCCAGACGCGGTCGACCCCGGCGTCGAATTCCGCAACGAGGGTAAGGGTCAAGGCCTCGGGGTTCTTATCCGTACTGATGACTGTCATGGCAATGCCTTCCTAACCTTCAGTGAGAATGTCTGCCATCCGGGCGGCGCGCTGCCGCCAGATCTGTTCATATTCGTCGAGCAGCCGCCGGGCTTTCAGCAGGCCTTCATGATCACCGCGCACAATCTGCTCCCTTCCGCGCTTTTCCTTGGAAACCAGGGAGGCGCGCTCCAGCACCGCAACATGCTTTTGGACTGCTGCGAAACTCATGGCGTAGAGCGCCGCGAGACCTGAGACCGTATACTCGCCGACCGTCACCCGGCGGACGATGTCCCGGCGGGTGGAATCTGCGAGCGCCTGGAAGAGGCGGTCAAGTTCGGAATCACGGAGCTGATCTACAACCATTTGGTTGCACGATAGCGCCGCCCGGCGGGACTGTCAACGGTTCTGTAAGTTGATGCCATGAGTATCTTCCTGGTGGGATCCGGCCCTGACGATGCGGCCTTTCCGGACGCGTTCGACCGGTTCGCCGCAGAGGTGGCCGAACGTGCAGGCGGCGGCCCCGCCCGCGTCGCCGTGGCGGTCCACAGCCCGGACGGCCGGCCGCTGGACCGGCTGCCCGACTACGCCCGGCCACTGGATGCCAGGCTGGACTGCGCCATCATTCCGGTGCTCCTGGCGGACGGACAGCCCGCCGATCCTGCCGTGTTCGGCGACGTCCACGGCATCGTGGTGGGCGGCGGCCTGACCCCGTCCTACCTGCGGGGCCTCAGCGGCGCAGCCCCGGCCATCGCACACGCCGTTGCCGGCGGCGTCCCCTACCTGGGTTTCTCCGCCGGAGCCATGGTGGCACCGGAACGCTCCCTCATCGGCGGCTACCGGGTGGACGGTGTCGAGGTGTGCGGCGAGGAGTGCTCAGAAGGCCTCGACGAACTGGCTGTCCGTCCCGGGCTGGACCTGGTCCCGTTCGCGGTGGATGTCCACGCTGCGCAGGCCGGAACCCTCAGCCGTGCCGTCGGCGCGGTATCGGCGGGGCTGGTGGACCGCGCGGTCGCCATCGACGAGGGCACGGCGGCCGTCCTGAAGGCACCCAACTCCGCCCACTACACAGTGATTGGAGCAGGCCGGTGCTGGGACATCCGGGCACAATCCGGGCAAGGGGCGGTTCCGGCGGGCGGGCCTGCAGCAAGGCCCGTGCACGTGACCCTCCGGACGGCGGCCACGCCGTAGGCCCGCGAGGGGCAGCTCCGGACCGGATGTGTCCCGGAAACGGCTAGGAGTCGAAGTGGGTCTGGATCCGGTCACCGGAGAGCTGTTCAATCAGGTCCGTCGCCACGTCCCGCAGCTTGCGGTTGCGGTTGCTGGAAACCTTGGTGAGGATCTCCATGGCCTCGGCCTGGGAGCACCGGTTCTGCGCCATGATGACGCCGCAGGCCAGGTTGATGGCCGTCCTGCTTTCGAGGGCCGCTTCAAGATCGTCGGCGCGGTTTTGCGCCGTATTGATCCGGACCGACAAATGGAGCGTACTGTGTGCGGCCGCGGCGAAGGCCACCGCCTTTTCATACACCTCGGCTGTGAAGGCGCCGGGCCTGGTGGCGAAGAAGTTCAGCGCCGCCCGGGATTCACCGGTGATATCCAGCGGGACGCCCAGGGTGCTGCGCACGTTGGCTTCGGCAAGCGCCTTGGAGTATGCAGGCCAGCGCTGGTCCCGGGCGACGTCGTCGATCAGTACCGCGGACATCTCCTTGATGGCCCTGATGCAGGGACCGTCGCCCAAGGCCTGCTCAACCCGGTCGAGTTCCACCGCCCGCACGCTGCTTCCAGCAGCCGTGGCAGGCCTGCGGCGCACTTTCAGGGTTACGGCACACTCGATGGTGTCGCCGGCGACCTCGGACACGGCTGCCGCAGCCATGCCGGAGAGCCCGGAGAGGAACTCCACTGCGTCCCCGGCACCCACCAGGATTTCCTGCAACTCACGGACAGCCTCGCTGTCACCCGCATTGGACATACGCCCATCCTACGGTCCCGGCTCCCCCGGCGGCGGGACGTGCGGTCCCCTGCCTGCGGGATAGCCCTTGCCCTGTTGCAATGCCCCCGGCGGGCGTAGTCTCGAACTTAGGGACTACCGGCGGTCCACCCCGTCCGAAAGCCAGCCGTTAGTGGCTTGGCCCAGGAAACAGCGACCGTCCAAAGCCGCGGCCGGGACCGCGGCCCAACCGGAATCGAGGCCGGCGTGGCCCGACATCAAACCCAGAACGCACCCACGGAGTTTCCGCCATGAACCCGGACTGGATGGGCGGCCCGGACCAGGTGCGTGAGGCGGACCTGCAGCGGGCAGGCGCCGCCCGGCAGTACCGCGAGGCAGACCTGCCCCTGACGAAGCTGTGGGCCTATTACTACGGCATCGGCGGCGACGTGGATGAGCTCTCGCTCGAGGCTTACCTCCACGAGGCACTGCACCTGCCGGCCGTCCAGGTAGGACTGATTGTGATGGCCTTGGCCGAACTGGCCAGGGAGATGCCCGCGTGAGCGCCGGGGAGGAGCCGGCGCACGGCGACGGCACCGGCAGGCCGGACACGGCGGCCGCACTGCAGGAAGCAGTCCTGGACAGCAAGGACGTCAGGGCTTTCCTTGAGGAGCTGGCAGCCCTGGCCGCCACGCGGCTGTCCGCACCGGACAACACGGTTCATGCGGGCGTAACGGTGCTGCGCCACAAAAGGCCGCAGTCCGTGGCCTCCAGCGATGCAACGGCCGCGGCCTTGGACGAACTGCAGAACGGGATCGGCGATGGCCCCTGCCTCACGGCCCTGAAGCTGAAGAGGACGCTCCTGGTCCCCGACCTGGATACGGAAACACGCTGGCCGGGTTACAGCGGCATCGCCACCGGAGAGGGCGTGCACTCAATCCTTGCCATCCCCCTTGACCTGGACGGCGAGGCGGACGCGGTACTCAACCTCTACTCGGGCCGGCGCAACGGATTTTCGTCGGAGGACGTAGACACCGTGGAGGCCTTCACCGCGCAGGCAGCCGGCTCCCTTCGCCTGGTCCTGAAGATCGCCCAGCTGAACGAGGTGCGCCGCGACCTGACGGCGGCCATGCGGTCCCGGACAGTGATTGACATGGCCATCGGGGCGGTGATGGCGGAGAACCGCTGCGACCGGGACACTGCCTTCGGCATCCTGACCAGGGCCTCCAGCACCAGGAACGTGAAGCTGCGGGACGTGGCAGCCTCCGTCATCACGTCCATCTCCGGAGAAAGCCACATCTCCACCTACTTTGACGAATAGCAGCCACGGACCGGCCCGCCCGGCCGTGTGATGAGATTCACCTGCAACAAACGGCCATTTTGGTTGGGCGGCACCTGCGGCTCCATGCACTATTGAAAGGCAGGGCAGAAGCACTCGCTGGCCCTGAACCACCTGATGACGCGACGTGGCACACCGGTGCGCCACGCGCCGCCGACGCCACAGAGCTCGAGCAGGCCGCTTTCCCGGCTACGGGCCGGGCCTACACAGGAAGTACTGAACAATGACGTTTGAAACTGCCGAATCCGTAACCCTGAAAATCTGGGACCGCGCCTCCACGCACCACACGCTGGACGCCATGATCGACGAACTGTCCAGCCGCCACAATGCCGCCAGGAGCAGCATCTCGGTGACCTGCAGCGGCCCCAACACCTTCACCCTCAGCCTGAACGGCTCCGCACCCGCCCTCTGACGCGGAGCCCGCACACTTGCCGCGGCGCCGGTGTGCTTGCTCACATCGGGGCCCAAACTGTTGCCAAGGTGCTCCAGTGCCGTGCACCATGGATTGTGGGAACGCGCTTTCCCGATGCTTGACCTCACCGATGAGGCCCGGCCGCACGCGGCCGCTGACACGAGATGGAAGTTGAATAATGACGTTCGATGCCACCAGTTCCGTAACCCTGAAGATCTGGGACAGGGCCACCCTGCACCACACGCTTGACGCCGCCGTCAGCGATCTCTCGGCACGGCACAACACCACCACCTGCCAGATCGCCGTGACCTGCAGCGGCCCCAACACCTTCACGCTGAGCGTGCGCGACCGCGCCCTGGCCAACGCTTAAGGGCCGGCAGACGCGAAAGGAAAGCGGGCGACGGCGGGACCTCCCGCCGTCGCCCGCTTTCCTTGTCTCCGCCTTCCGCACTTCAACCAGTAGAGTCGAGGCAACGGCTCACGACGAAGGTTTGACTTATGCAGCCAGGCGGACAATCCACACGAACATCCCCGTCGGGCCCAGGCGCCGGGGAGGTCCAGCCGGCCCGGGCACGTTTGGCCGCGCTGCCCGCAGCCCTGCTCTCAGCCTCGGGATTCGTGCTCTTTGCCCTCGAAAACAGGCCTGCCGGATCTACCCTCCTGGCGGCCGCCCTGGTGGTCGCCGCCTTCCTCAGCCGCCGCCTCCTGATCGACCTGGCCCTGATAGCGGTGGGGCTGACGGCCATGAGCCTGGTTCCGATCACCACGGACATCAGCACCGGGCACATGGCCGTCATGGGTACGGCCATGGTCCTGGCGGTCGGCATCCCCTACACCGTGTCCCGCTTCATTACCCGGGAGCACGCCATCCGCTTCCCCGTCAGGACGGGACAGCCCTGGACCCGCGCCGAAAAGTGGTACCTGCCGGCAGTGCTGGTGATCGGCTACGCCCTGATGCCGGTGTATATGATCCGCACCGGCGTTTACGCCAACTGGCCGGCGGTCAGCGACCCGGAAGGAATCTTCCGGCTCTTCCTCGGCACCAACGCACTGGGCATCTGGGACGAACTGTTCTTCATCTGCACCACCTTCACCCTGCTGCGCCGGCACCTTCCGGACTGGCAGGCGAACCTCCTCCAGGCCGTCCTGTTCACCTCTTTCCTGTGGGAACTGGGCTTCCACGCCTGGGCGCCCTTCTTCATTTTCCCGTTCGCCCTGCTGCAGGCCCGCCTGTTCACCGTCACCAGGTCCCTCTCCTACATCGTCTGCGTGCACCTGCTCTTCGACTTCGTGCTGTTCCTGGTCCTCATCCATGCCCACAACCGGGACTGGATCAACATCTTCCTCTACTAGCACCAAGACGTGATGCACGTCACAGCAATTCGACCGTGACGAACCCGCTCCGGGCTGCGTCTTACCTGTAACGGCGCAGACCATGCGTTGGAAACAAGACGCCAAGCAGTCAAGGAGTGACGGTTATGACGACGGAAACCCAAACCCCCGCCAACAGCCAGGGCACGGCCACCGGGCAGAAGAAGCCGGCCGGACCGCATACCCTGGCCCCCAACGACGGCAACGACGGCCGCGGCCGCACCACGGTGGCCGACGGCGTGGTGGCGAAGATCGCCGGCATCGCCATCCAGGAAATCGACGGCGTGCACGCCCTGGGCGGCGGCGCTGCCCGGGCTATCGGCAACCTCCGCGAAAAGGTGGGCCAGAAGGACCTGACCCAGGGCGTCAGCGTCGAGGTGGGCCAGACCCAGGTGGCGGTGGACGTCACCCTGGTGGTCGAATACCCGCACCCGCTCCAGCAGGTGGCGGACAACGCCCGCGACGCCGTCTACTCGGCCGTGGAGGACCTGGTGGGCATGGAAGTCACCGAAGTCAACATCACCATCACCGACATCCACGTCCCGTCCGAGGACAATGACGGCGAGGCGGACGACGCCGGCCGCGAACCGAGGGTGGCATGACCTCCACCGTTACCGGGACCGCCGCCGGGGCGGCTGCAGGGGCGGTCCTCGCAGTCGTGGCGCTGGCCTTCGGATTCTGGGGCTTCATCCTCACCCTGCTCTTCATGGGCGCCGGCGCGGTCCTGGGCCGGGCAGCCGAGGGCAGGCTGGACCTGGCGGCGGTGTTTGACGCCCTGCGCGGCCGCCGCACCTCCCCATGAACCGCCCGGGCCATACCCGGATCACCCCCACCGCGCTGCGCAAAACCGTGGAAACGGTGGCGTGCCAGGCGTTCGGCATCCCGCCGGGCGACGCGTCGGCCTCGCTGCACGACGATGCGGGGAAGCTGGGAGTGGACCTGCTGGTCCGCCTCCCGGCACCCCCGCTCCTGGCACTGGACCCGGGCGGCCGGGACCGGCCGCTGTTCGAGCGGGCAGACATTGCACGGCTCAAGATCTCGTTCATGGGACGGGAAGTCACCGGCATGGAACTCGGCCGGATCAACATCAGGCTCGGGGCAGCGTAGAACCCCTCCGGGAGGAGGCGGCGGTGCCCCGCACAACAGCAGGAGGTCACCGTGGGCGAGGCCCGAACCCGGAAAAAGCTGATACGGCGCGAAACCCATTCATCACGCGCAGGGCTGTCCATCGCCGTCGCGCTGGTCCTGCTGGCCGTGTTCCTGTGGCTGGGGACCGAAAGCGTCCTCGCACTGCTGGGCCTGGCCCCGCTGCTGGCCAGCCCCTGGCAGCTGGCATCGGCCACAGTAACGGCCTCCGGGGCAGTTGACCGCGGGGAGCTCACAGCGGCCGGCACCGCTGCCGCGGTACTGGGGCTGACCCTGCTGGTGGCGGCGCTCAAGGGCGGCCGCAAGGGGCGCCGTGGAATCGCGGCAGACCGCGCCGCCGTCGTGGTGGACGACCAGGTGATCGCCGCGGCAGTCTCCCGGCAGGTCCAGCGGGCCGCGAAGCTCGCCCCGGAGCAGGTGTCCACCACCGTCAGCCGCTCGCGCGTGCAGGTGATGGTCACGCCCACGTCCGGCGCGCCGCTGGACCGGGACACCGTGGCCACCGCCGCGGCGACCGAAATCGATGCCTGCCGCCCGGTCCGAAAAGTCACCACCGATGTCCGGATAGCCGCTGAAGGAGCCTTGGGACGATGAACCACACCAACCGCGCGTTGAACCGCTTCCTCCTCGCCGCAACCGGACTGGTCCTGCTGGCCGCCGGCGCCCTGATTGCGGGCGCCGGACTGGACGCCGGCATCAGGGGCCGCTGGAGTTCCGCCGGCACCAGCCTATTGGGGGGCTGGCGGAACCTCGCGGGCACCGCACCGCTCCAGGAACCAGCCGGCAGCTGGTGGGCCGTGGCGGTGCCCGCAATCCTCCTGGCCGGGGCCGCCGCCTGCGTCCTGTGGCTGGGCAGGCAAGGCGGCGGCCGGACCAGCGAGGCAGCCCGGCACCGCGACGCCGAACTCGGGGACACCGCCGTCGACATCTCCTTCCTGGAATCCGCCGTTGACGCCGCCCTGGCAGGCAACCGGGCCGTCGTCGGAAGTTCTGTCACGGCGTGGCGCGGGCGCCGCGGCACACCCGGCGGGCTGCGGCTGACGCTGCACGCACGCCGCGGGGCGTCACCACGGGAGGTGGCGGACCTCGCCGATGAGCTCATCGCAGCGATAGAGGCGCTGCTGGGCCATCACACCACCGTCCTGGTCCGAATAGCAGGTGATACCAGGACCCGGCTGGCCGGTGCACACCGCACCAGCTAGCACCGCTGGTTGGAATATCCGCTCCACAGCGGCAAGGCACACCAAGAGAAAGGCACCAATCGTGGGACTCGACGACAAGCTCAACAACGCAGCAACCCGTCACATGGGCGCAGCCAAGGAAGGCGCCGGCAAACTGACCGGCGACGAGCGGCTGGAACGTGAGGGCCAGCAGGACCAGGCCCAGGCAAAGGTCCAGGAAGCCGGTGAACGGGTCAAGGATGCCGCCAAGGACATTGGCAGCAACCTCAAGGACGCCGCGGCCAAGGTCAAGGAAAGCTTCAGCAAGGACTAACCCGGCCGGACGGCAGGCGCGGCGCAGAGCCGAACGGCGCGACGCACCTGCCGTCCTTCCCCTGGCTCCTGCACGGACCGTGCAGGCGCCCAGAGTGAAAGCAGAGTCAGGTGACAGGATCACCCTTGGTGCGGGACCAGCTGGACCTGGTCCCCGACGCCATCCTGGCAGGCAGGGCCGCCGACGGCGATACCGCGGCGTTCGAGGCCCTCGCCCGCCGCTACGGCCCGCACATGCGGGCCTGTGCAAGGCGGCTGACAGGATCGCACGCCGACGCCGACGACGTGGTGCAGGAGGCACTGGTGCAGGCCTGGAAGCAGCTCGATTCGCTGCGCGAGCCGGCAGCCGTCAAGGGCTGGCTGCTGCGCCTCACCGGCAGCCGGAGCATCGACTGCCTTCGCCGCCGCAGGAACCACGCCACCCTGTCCGCGGACGACGACGGCGGACAGGCCGTGGAGCCACCCGCAGGGGAACCAGGCCCGGAGTCCTCTGCCATGGCAACCTCGGGCACCGAAGCACTCAAGCTCGCACTGGCCAGGCTGCCCGAGGAACAGCGCCGGTGCTGGGTACTTAAGGAGTTCAACGGGCAAACCTATGAGCAGATCGCGCAGACCCTGAACATCAGCCCTGCCAGCGTCCGGGGCCGGCTGGCCCGTGCCCGGGTTGCGCTGGTCCGCGACATGGAAGGATGGCGATGAGCACTTCCCACGACACCCTGGGGTGCGGACACACGCTGGAGGAGTTGAGCCTGTACCTGGATACCGGCGACTTCCCGGACCCCGGCCACCTCGATTCCTGCCCCGAGTGCCGCAACGGCCTCGACTCGCTGCGGCGCCTGTCCACGGCAGGCAGTGAGCTTTTCAGCAGTGACCTCGCCGACGCCGGCAGCGGCAGCGACGACTGGATGAAGAACATCCTGGCCAACCTGAAACTGGAACTGCGGCCCGGCCGCACCATTCCCCTGCGGTCCGAGGACCCGCTGGACCGGCTGACCGAAACAGAAGGTTCCGTGCTGGCGCTGGTCCGATCCGTGACCGACAGTACGCCCGGCGCCGTGGCGGGCAAGGTCCGGCTTGAGGGTGATGTCACCGTTCCGGGTGAAGCCATCACCGTCAATCTGGACCTTGCCGTGGTGTTCGGGCATCCGCTCCTGGGCAGTGCCACCGCGTTGCGCCGGGACCTCGGGGAAGCCCTGGCCCGGCACACGGAACTCAACATCGCAGCCATAGACATCACCATCACGGACGTGATCGATGCCCCGCGGGAGGAATCATGACAGTGCCGGCGCAACCTGCCCACGGCAGGGAGGACACAACGGACAGCACGGCTGCCGACGCCCTGCGGGCCGTAGTCCTGGGCGTCGACGGCGTCACCGCCGTCTTCCCGTCCCGCCCCCTGTGGCAGCGGCTCCCGGCAGGCGCGTTGTCGCTGCTCCAGGGCGGGGCGGCGGACGCCGAGGACGGGCCGTTGGTGGAAGGCGGCGGTACCGGCCCCCTGCAGGTGACGGTACGGCTTGGCGTCAGCGATTCTGCCCGGACCCCGGACGTGGTGCGGGCCGTGGCGTCGGCGGTCCGGGGCCACCTGGCCCCGGCCGAGGTGTCCGTCTCCGTCACGGTGGCGCGCATCTCCGCCAAGTGAGGATCCTGCGCGCCCTCACACGCGTTAGGTAAACTGCAGCAACACAGTAGTTTGCAGCAGAGGACGCAGCATGAATCGCAAGGCCACCGCACTGGACGTTGCCAAGCTGGCGGGGGTGTCCCGCAGCGCGGTGTCCCTGGTGCTCAACGGCCGCGGCGACGGAAACGTGGCGCTGGAAAGCCAGCAGCGCATCCGGGAAGCCGCGGCGGCGCTGAACTACAGCCCCAACAAGATTGCGCTAAGCCTGCGGAACCGGCAGTCGCGGATCATCGGCATCGTCTCCGACCAGGTGGTCACCAGCCCCTTCGACGGCAACATCATTGCCGGGGCGGACGCCGTGGCCAGGGAGCACGGATTCGTCACCGTGGTGATGGATACCGAGCTGGACGGGTCCCGGGACGAGGGAGCGGTGGAGACCCTGCTGGACCGGCAGGTGGACGGGCTGATGTATGTGACGGTGGGCCTGCGCCCGCTGCACGTTCCGGCGAACATGGACCGGGTCCCGGCCATCCTGGCCAACTGCTTTGACGACCGCCCCGAAGCCGTGGTGCCGGCCGTCATTCCGGACGAGGTCCGGGGCGGCCGGGAGGCAGCCGAGCATGTCATGTCCCTGGGCCACCGGGATATCGCCTTCCTCGCCGGTGACTCCCTGACCCCTGCGGCGCCGCGGCGGATCGAGGGCTACCGCAGCGCCTTCCTCCACGCCGGACTTCCGGTGAACGAGGCTCGGGTCCTGCAGGTGGGCTGGGACATCGACGCCGGGTTCCACGGAACCATGAAGCTCCTGGACGGCGTCGAGCCCGCCCGCAGGCCCACGGCCATCCTCTGCGCCAACGACCGCCTGGCCATCGGCGTGGTGCTGGCGTGCTACCGGCTGGGCCTGAGCGTCCCGCAGGACATATCCGTCATGGGCTACGACGATGAATTCCGCATTGCCAAAGCCATGGTGCCTGCCCTGAGCACCATGGCCTTGCCGCTGCGCGAAATGGGTGCCGCGGCCATGACCTCGCTGCTGCGGGACGTGGACCGGCAGCAGGCGCCCGACGACGGCGGCACGGCAGCACCCGGCGGCAAGGAACCCCGCTCCGGCACCTCAGCCGAAACCATGGTCCCCTGCCGCCTGGTGGTCCGGGATTCCACCGGGCAGGTGCCCGCGGGCCGCTGAACCCGGCGAATCCGCAACCGCGCCTTAGCTGGGCCGGCGCAGCTCCCACACCTGCGCAGCAACGCCGGCGGGCAGGTTCAGCTGCCATTGCTCCCCCGGCGCCGGGTAGGCGCGGAGCGTTGTGGCCACGGACCCGGTCCGGTACACCTCCACCAGTGAGGCGTCCACGATGATCCGCAGTTCCTCCCCTTCGGCAAGGGGTCCGCTGAAGACGGTCTGCTGCCCGGCCGCACCCGCCAGCAGGAGTTCGACGACGGCGTCCGCGGCGCCTGGCGTTCCAGCGGCCGGGGCGCGGGTCAGGACAGCGTCCGCGAAGGCGGGCAGGACCACGGCGCCTCCGGCTTCGCGTTCAACCACTTCGCCGCGGTACGCGTTGATCTCCGGGGCGGGCCGGACGGCGAGCCGGCCGTCAGCCACGGAGAGTTCCCGCGGGAAGGTCAGCACGCCGGCCCAGCCTGCGGCGTCGATGTCGTCCTGGTTCCGGCCGCGGCGGCCGTCGCGGCCGGGGCCTTCGTTGGCCCACCCCCACAGCAGGGCGCGGTCCTCCAGGGCGACGATCTGCGGGGCGTAGAAGTCGCGGCCCAGATCGGATTTGCCCCCGCTGCGGGGGGTGAACACCGGGAGGCCGGTGGCAGGATCCTCGCTCAGTGATCCCACCAGGTGGCCCACCCCGTTGGCGTGCTCGTGGGCGTCGCCGGAGAGCCACAGCGAGAACATTGCCACCCACGTGTCCGCGCCGGAGGCGTCCGGGACCCGCACCAGCTGCGGGCATTCCCAGATTTCGGCCGGCGTGAACTGCGCAGCCACGGGGTCCGCGGACGTGAGCCACACGCCCTGGTACTTCCAGTCGGACAGGTCCTCCACGGTGTACAGCAGGAGGGCCGCGTGCCCGTTGGCCAGCCCGGCGCCCTGCATGGCGTAGCGCTTGCCGTTGAAGTGGAAGATGAACGGATCCCGCACCGCCGTGACATCTCCGCCGGGCATCCGGGCGGCCACGTGGCCCGTCTGCTCCCAGTGCACCAGGTCCTCCGACCCGCGGGCGATGACCACCTCGGAGTGGCCCCCGTCGCCCCGGACACCGGAGTACGCGGCGGTGGGGACACCGGCGTCGTCCGTCACCACCCCGGTCCAGCAGCCGTACTCGTCCGGACCGCCGGGCTGCGGACGGAGCGCCACTGGGTGCTCTTCCCAGCGCACCAGGTCAGCGGAGCTCACATGGCCCCAGGCGATCCGGTGGTGCCGGGCCGAGTCCGGGTTGTACTGGAAGAACACGTGGTACCGGCCGTTGATGAAGCTGACCCCGTTGGGATCGTTGATCCAGCCTTGCGCGGGACGCGGGTGGAACCGCGGGAAAGCGGGGTCGGGATGGCTGGCGGCGACGTCGTCGAAGGAGATGGCGGCGAGGTCCGGGGTGGGCATGCTGGAGCCTTTCGGTGGCTGGAGAAGGGTGACGTTACTTGCCGGTGCCGGCGGTGAGGCCGGCCTGGAGGGCGCGCTGGCCGAACATGAAGACCACCAGCGCGGGGATCATGGACAGGACCACGCCCGCCAGGACCACTGAGATGCTGCCGGTGCCCAGGTTGCCCTGCAGCGACACCAGGCCCAGCGGAAGGGTGAAGTTCTGCTCGGAGATGGTGAGGATGAGCGGGCGGAAGAACTCGTTCCAGTGGAAGTTGAACGCGAGGATGCCCACGATGGCCATGCCGGGCATCGCCAGCGGGGCGTAGACGGAGCGGAAGGTCCGCCACGGCGAGGCGCCGTCGATCGAGGCGGCTTCCGCGAGCTCCGTGGGGAGCCCCAGGAAGTACTGCCGCATCAGGAAGGTGCCGAACGCCGTCGGAATGGCGGGAAGGATCAGCGCCAGGAGGGTATCGGACAGGCCCATGCCGCGGATCAGCATGAAGACCGGCACGATGGTCACCTGCACGGGAACCATCATGGTGGCCAGGACGATGGAGAACAGCGCGCCGCGGCCGCGGAACTTCAGGTGGGCGAAGGCATATCCGGCCAGGGCTGCGGAGACCATCTGGCCCACCGCGATCAGGCCCGTGACCAGGGCGGAGTTCAGGACCAGCAGGAAGATGTCCAGCTGCTGGAACACCTGCCCGTAGGAGGTGAAGTCCGGGTTCCAGGGGATAAACGACGGCGGGAGCTTGAAGGATTCCGACGGCGAGCGCAGGGACGTGGACAGGGTCCACAGCACCGGGCCCAGGGTCAGGGTGGCGGCGATCAGCAGCAGGATGATCCGGACGGCGGTGTTCCAGCTGAACCGGCGGCGGTTGGCGCGTACTTCCGGAAGGCCCTCGGTGAGCCGGGGCGCGGGCCCGGATGCCAGGCCGTGCTCTGTTGTGGTGGTCATGGCTGGCCTTACTGGTAGAAGACGAATCGTTTGCTGAGCCGGAACTGCACGGCGGTGATGCCCATGATGATGAGCGTGAGGAGGACGCCGATGGCGGACGCCTGGCCGAACTCGAGCCGTTGGAAGGCCGATTCGAAGATCACCATGACGGCGGTGCGGGTGGAGTCGCCGGGACCGCCGCGGGTCAGGACGTAGGGCTGGTCGAAGACCTGGAGGGCGCTGATGATGGCCATCACGGAGGCCACCAGGGTGGTGGGGCTGAGCAGGGGCAGCGTGACGTGGACGTGCTTGCGCCAGCCGGTGGCGCCGTCGATGGATGCCGCCTCATAGGTTTCCACGGGGATGGAGGCCAGGCCGCCGATGAACAGCAGGAACGAGAAGCCGAAGTTTTGCCACACATAGACCAGGATGACGACGGCGGCGGAGCCTCCGGGGGTGGTCAGCCACGGCACCGCGGGGATGCCCACCAGGGACAGCAGCCAGTTGACCACGCCGAACTGTTCGTTAAACAGGTAGCGCATGAAGATGGACACCGAGGCGGCGGAGAGGATCAGCGGGAAGAAGAACGCCGAACGGAAGAACACCCGCAGCCATGCCGGCAGCTTTTCCTGCACCATGATGGCCAGGGCCAGCGCCAGGCCGAGCTGCAGTGCCACGGCCACCACCACGAACACGATGGTGTTCAAGAAGGACACCCGGACGGTGGGGTCCTGGGCCACCTCGGCGAAGTTGTCCAGGCCCACGAAGGTGGGGGCGGAGATGATGTCCCACCGGAAGAAGGCCAGGACCACGGAGGCCACAATGGGGATCAGCGTAAACAGGCCCATGCCCAGGATGGTGGGGGCCAGGAAGGCCCATGCCAGCCACCGCTGGCTGTGCCGGCTGGTGCCGCGCCGGACGGTCCGCGCCGGTGCCGCCTTGCCGGCCCGGGCTGCCTGCCGGGTCTTTTCCCGCGGCGGGACGGTGGTGCTCATGGTTGCCTCCTCAAGGCAATTTCAAGGTCGCGCTGCATCGAGGCGAGCGCCTGCTTGAGCTGCTGCTCGTCGCCGCTGACAGCGAGTGAGACGTTCTTCATCAGGGCAGTTTCGACGGCGGCCTGCTGGGGCGGCGCCGGGATGGGGCCGGTGGTGGGGAACCGGTCCAGGGTGTCGTAGAAGACCTTCCAGTGGGCCGGACCCTTGCCGGCGTAGAGGTCTGCGTTGACCATGGACCGGCGTGCCGGGGTGGTGGCAGGGTTGGGGAAGATCAGTTCCATGGCCTCGCGGCTGGAGCTGAACTTGATCCATTCCCAGGCGGCGTCCTTGTCCTTGGCGGTTTTCATCATGGCGTAGCCGGCGGTGCCGAACTGGTGCCGTTGGGTCTTCCAGCGGGGGAAGAACTGGACGTCGAAGCCGTTCTCCCCCATGCCGGCCTCGTGCAGGCCCTGTACCCAGTACCCGCCGGCCGGGGTGGTGCCGATCCGGTTGGAGGCGAACAGGCCCACCAGCGAGTTGCCGCCGCCTTCCTCGGGCCGGACGCCCAGGCCGTCCTTGACCAGGCCGCGGAGGTAGTCGAAGGATTCAAACACCCGGCCGTCGGTGGCGTTGGGTTCCAGCCACTGGTAGCCGCCGGAGCGGAGGCTGCGGGAGGGGTCATTGGCGTAGAACCCGTCCCAGAGCCAGTCCCCGCCCGTGGACCGCGTCTCCTTGAGGAAGCTGGTGTCGTTGGCGTAAAGCCAGGGCACCACGCCGCCGAAGAGCCTGTTGGTCCAGTAGTACGGGGTGAAGTCGGAGGGCCGCGCCTTCTTCATGGCGGCCAGGTTGCTGCGGAAGTCCAGGTGCGTCCAGTCGTCCGCGGGGCGGTCCAGCCCTGCCTCCGCGAAAGCGGCGGTGTTGTAGTACATGTTGGCGGCGTTCCAGTCCATGGGCAGCTGGTAGAGGCTGCCCTTGTACATGAACGCTTCCACCAGGCTGGGGTGCACGTCGCTGAAGAAGTCGGCCATGTCCGCGGCGTCGCGGCGGATGTAGTCATCCAGCGGGTGGGCGAGCTTCTCAGCGAAGAGCTGGGCGCCCTCGGTGGCCACGTACACCACGTCCGGCGGGGTGCCGGCGGCCACCATGGTGAGGATCTTGGTGAAGAAGTCCTTCCAGTCCACGGCCTGGATGGCCTGGACCTTCACCTTGATCTCCGGGTGGATCCGGCTGAAGGCGTCGATGGCACGCTGGCGGGCGGCGGCGTCCGCGGCGGTGCCCAGGATGGCGATGCTGAGGCTGTTGTCCCCGCGGCCGGGGATGTCCGTTCCGGTGAGCCGCGGCCACGACGCCACGGATGCTCCGATGATTCCAGCTCCCAAGGCGCCAAGGGCCGTGCGGCGGGTGATCTGCCGCAGGTGCCCGTTGATGGCTCCGGTCATGTCTAATTCCTTCCTAACACGTGTTAGGAACTGTAGACCGTCAACCTAACACGTGTCAAGCATCACAATGCGGGCCACGTGGGGAGCGATAAAGGCAGATCCAGGGCAGACGGGGCCGGCCGTATGTTGCGTTCGCTTCGCGCTGCAGATATCCGATTTCGACGAACATAATCGACGGCGCGGACGGTATCTCCGATGCGGCATCGAATAGGCGCGTCGAAAGTCAGCTCAGCGGGGCATGCCCTAGCCTGCGGGGCGGAGCGAGGTGATCATCCGCCGGATGTTCTGGTATTCCGTGGTGTCCATGTACTTCCTGGCCTGCTCCAGGTATGGCAGGCCGTCCGCGCCCGGCGTTTTGTTGTTCTCCGGGTTGTAGAACGCACCGAACATGGCTGCGGTGGGCGGCCACGTGAAGAAATGGAAAATGGGGCAGGCGGTGTTGCCGGACGGAGCCGGCATCACGGTGATGCCGTAGGCCGCCGCGGGCGTGTCCGATGGGCCGGGGGTGCTGCTGTTCCCGCGGGTTTCAAACACGTAGCGGGGCACCGTCCCGGACTGGACCAGGGCCGGCAACTGCTGGGACTCGAACTCTGCGAACGGATACTTTTCCGTGCACGTGGAGCCGGTGGCCATGTTCGTCCGCAGCGTCGCCAGCGGCCTCCCGGCCTCGTTGGCGACTTCGGCGAAGGCCCCACCGCCCTCAGGCAGCTCCCCGGCGGGGTCCCGCACCGTCCACGCAGCCGGAAGGTCGAACGCCAGCTGGCCGTCCGCCGTCGTGAAGGTCTTCAAGGCACCCTTTGTCGGGGTGGGTGCTGCGGTTGCCGCGGGTGCCGTGGTGGCGGTGCCGGCGCCGGGCGGCACGGTGCGAACGGGCACGGTACCGGCAACAGTAGCCTCCGCAATCGGTGGTGAAGGCCGCTGGTCTGCGCACCCGCCTGCCGCCACGGCCGCGAGGACCACCACGGGAAGCAGCCCGCGGAACTTTTTCATGACGCCCCTCCCGGGTTTCCAGGAAATGTCCTTCCATTGTGGGACCGGACGGGGCATCCGGGACTGGACGCGGAATGATTGGCACCCAACCGTAGTGACTGATAACGAATGGAGCCAGTTCCCGCCCCGCTCCCCTTGTATGTCACGCAACGACGGCGGCCCGCGCCTTCCGGAACGGGCCGCCGTCGGTAAGGCTCGTGATGAATTGTCAGAACGTGGCGGTGTCAATCACGAAGCGGTAGCGCACGTCGGATGCCAGCACGCGCTCGTAGGCGTCGTTGATCTTCTCTGCCGGGATGACCTCGATCTCGGCGCCGATGCCATGTTCGGCGCAGAAGTCCAGCATTTCCTGGGTTTCGCGGATGCCGCCGATCATGGAGCCGGCGAACGAGCGGCGGCCGCCGATGAGGGCGAAGGCATTGACCGGGAGCGGCTCGGCCGGGGCACCCACGTTGACCAGGGCGCCGTCGAGGGTCAGCAGCTGCAGGTAGGAGCTGATGTCGATCGAGGCGCTGACCGTGTTGATGATCAGGTCGAAGTGGCCGGCAAGTTCGGCGAAGGTGTTCTCGTCACTGGTGGCGTAGTAGTGGTCGGCACCCAGGCGCAGGCCGTCTTCCTGCTTCTTCAGGGACTGCGAGAGGACGGTCACTTCCGAGCCCATGGCGTGGGCGATCTTGACGGCCATGTGGCCGAGGCCGCCCAGGCCGACCACGGCGACCTTCTTGCCCGGGCCCGCACCCCAGTGGTGCAGCGGGGAGAAGGTGGTGATGCCGGCGCACAGCAGCGGTGCGGCGACGTCCAGCTCCAGGCCCTCGGGGATGGTCACCACGAAGTCCTCGGTGACGACGACGTGCGTGGAGTAACCGCCCTGGGTGATGGTGCCGTCGCGGTCCACGGCGCCGTAGGTGCCCACGTTGCCCTTGAGGCAGTACTGTTCTTCGCCCTTGAGGCAGTTGGCGCATTCGCGGCAGGAGTTGACCATGCAGCCAACACCAACGCGGTCGCCGACCTTGTGCCTGGTCACCTCGGCGCCCACCTCGGTGACGATGCCCGCGATCTCGTGGCCGGGGGTCAGCGGGTACTGCTGCGGGCCCCAGTCGCCGCGGACGGTGTGGATGTCGGAGTGGCAGATGCCGGCGAACTTGATCTCGATCAGCACGTCGTGGGGTCCCACTTCGCGGCGTTCGATGGTGGTGGCAACCAGGTCCTCGGTGGCGGACGGGGATGCGTATGCCTTGACGGTGGTCATGGTTCTCCTGTGGTCTTCGTTGGGGGTCTTTTTCATGCTAGCTGGGGCACGGGACCGCGCAGCGGCAAATCCTGGCCGTAGCGGTGGCCCTGCTGTAACTGGTACTGGCAGTCCTACCCTTCGCCGGACCTGCCAGCCCTTTCCCGGCTGACATTCCTAGGGGCGCAGCAGCACCTTGATGGCGCGGCGTTCGTCCATGGCCTTGTACGCCTCGGGGGCCTGGTCGAGCGGAAGCTCGAGGTCGAAGACCCTGCCGGGGTTGATGGTGCCGCGCAGGATCAGGTCGATCAGCTCCGGCAGGTACTGCCGGACCGGCGCAGGGCCACCGTGCAGGTGGACGTGCGAATAGAACAGGTCGCGGCCGGGGAGCGCCACGTCATGGGACACGCCCACGAACCCCACGTGGCCTCCGGCGCGGGTGGCGTGGATGGCCTGCATCATCGATTCCTGGGTGCCAACGGCCTCCAGGACGGAATGGGCGCCGAGGCCGTCGGTGAGTTGCTTGATTTTCCGTACGCCGGCATCGCCCCGTTCCTCGATGATGTCCGTGGCGCCGAAGTCGCGGGCCAACGCCTGCCGGTCGGCGTGCCGGGACATGGCGATGATCCGTTCGGCGCCCAGCTGCTTCGCTGCCATCACCCCAAAAGTCCCACCGCGCCGTCGCCCACGACCGCCACTGTCTTTCCCGGCCCCACCTCGGCCGCCTTGGCGGCGAACCAGCCTGTACCCAGGACATCGGAGGCGGTCAGCAGCGACGGAACCAGGCCGGCGTCGGGCGTTTCCGGCGTGGCCACCAGGGTGCCGTCCGCCAGCGGCACGCGCAGGTACTCTGCCTGGGCGCCGCCCACACCCTGCCGGTGCACGCAGCCGCTCTGGTAGCCCGCCCGGCAAATTTCACAGGTGTTGTCGGAGGCGAAGAAGGATCCCACCACGAACTGGCCCGGCCTGACGTTTTTCACGTCGTCGCCCACTTCCTCGACGGTTCCCACGTATTCGTGGCCCATCGGCGATGGCCTGGACACCTTGTCCGCCCCGCGGTAGGGCCACAGGTCTGACCCGCACACGCAGGCGGCGGCGACCCTGATTACCGCGTCCGTGGGCCGCTGGATGGTGGGCCGGTCACGGTCCTCGACCCGGACGTCTCCGGGGGCATGCATGATAATGGCGCGCATAAGGGGGTCCTTCCAAAGCTGAATGGCCGAACAGCGGACACCCCTATCCAACCCGTCCGGGCGGTCCTTGGCGAGGCCCTGCCGTAACTGGTTTTGGCAGGGCCTCTTTGGCGGCCCCGCATCCGTCGTAACGTGTCCTGTATGGATAACCGAGCCGAGGTACGGCAGTTTCTTTCCACCCGCCGCGGCCGGATCACCCCGGAGCAGGCAGGCATCGAGCCTTACGGGGGGCGGCGGCGCGTCCCCGGGCTGCGCAGGGAAGAAGTGGCCCGCCTGGCAGGGGTCAGCGTGGACTACTACACGCGGCTGGAACGGGGGAACCTCACGGGAGTTTCGGACAGCGTCCTGGACGCCATCGCCCGGGCACTGGAGCTTGACCGGGCCGAACACGACCACCTGTACGACCTGGCCCGCACCGCCAACACCTCGGGCCGCAAACGGGCGGCGGGGGCGCCGAGTGCCGCTCCGTCCGGGGTCAGGCCCGAACTCCAGTACCTGCTGGACGCCATCACCGGGGCGCCTGCCTTCATCGGCAACAACCGGTTGGACATCGTGGCCGCCAACACCCTGGGCTATGCCCTCTATTCGGACATGTACCGCGGCCCGGCACGCCCGGCCAACCATTCCCGTTTCATCTTCCTGGACCCGCGGGCGCACAACTTCTACACGGACTGGGAGCGGGCGGCGAACACCAACGTGGCCATCCTCCGCAGGGAGGCAGGCCGGAACCCGCACGACAAAGGCATCGCTGAGCTTATCGGTGAGCTGTCCATGCGCAGCGACGAGTTCCGCACCCGCTGGGCCGCGCACAACGTGCGGCGGCACTACGCCGGGACGAAGTTCTTCCAGCACCCGGTGGTGGGGCTGCTGGAGCTGAACTACCAGGTGCTGGGGCTCGAGGAGGACCCCGGCCACTCGCTGACGGTGTACCCGGCCACGCCCGGCAGCCCCTCCGAGGAGGCACTGAAGCTGCTGGCCTCCTGGGCGGCTACGGAAAACATCGTGGAACTGGCCCAGGCGGGTGCCCGGAACTGAAACCCCGCTGAAGGAGCATCCATTGCCCTGACCGTATTACTCCCGGGCCAGCGGGACTGCCAGGATCCGGTCGTCACCCTGCCGGGGGCTGCCGCGGCCGTCAGTGTTGTTGGTCAGGAACCACAGCCGGCCGTCGGGGGCCACAGTGACATCGCGCAGCCTGCCGTAGCCGCGGCTGAAGTGTTCGGTGGAGGTGGACGGATCCGCCACGGGGACCGAGCGCAGCACCTGGCCGCGGAGGTTGGCGATGAACAGGGTGCCGCCGGACTGGACCATGCCGCTGGGGCTTGCCGCGGACGGCTGCCACTGCTGCACCGGGTCCTCGAATCCGTCCCGGTCCGCGATCCCTTCCACCGTGGGCCAGCCGTAGTTGGCACCGGGCTTGATGATGTTCAGCTCGTCCCAGGTGTTCTGGCCGAACTCGGTGGCGAACATCGTGCCGTCCTCCGCCCAAGCCAGGCCCTGCGGGTTCCGGTGCCCGTAGCTGTAGACCAAGGAGCCTGGGAACGGGTTGCCTGCCGGGACGGCGCCGTCCGGGCTCATCCGGAGGATCTTCCCCGCCAGCGATCCGCGGTCCTGTGCGCTGTCCCGTTCGCCGGCGTCCCCGGTGGCCACGTAAAGATTGCCGTCGGGGCCGAAGGCGATCCGGCCGCCGTCGTGGTTGCCCGCCGCGGGGATGCGGTCCAGCAGGGTGCGGGCCTGCCCCAATGCCAGGGACCCGGGCGATCCGGTCACAGTGAAACGCTGGACGCGGTTGCCGCCCACCGCCGTCGAGTAGACGAACAGGTCGCCGGTGCTGCCCACGGCAAGCCCGAGCAACCCGGCTTCGCCGCCGGCCTGCACCCCGTCCACTGTTCCGATTGACCTGGTGGAACCGTCGGCCGCGACTTCCAGGATCCGGCCGCCGTTCCGCTCGCTCACCAGCGGGACGCCGTTCCGGAACACGATGGACCACGGAGCGGCCAGGTCCGCCACGACCGTCTCAGGGGTGCCGGCCACGGTGGCATCAGCAGTCGCCGGGGGCCCGGCGGGTGCGCTGGTACCGCCGGCAGTGGAAGGGGCCGGGGTCGCGGGGATCTCTGAGGCAGTGGGCGTCCCCGATGCAGGGGGCGGCCCCGGGGCAGGGGCAGGCGTGCACGCGGCCAGTACGAGGGCGGCCCCTACGGTAACCGCCGGAATCCTGTGACGCACGCGCTCCCCTGACTTTCGAACCGTTCCAGTCACATTAACGCCTGTTGCCGCCCATGGCGCAGGGTTGCCTGGTTTAACCCCGCACAGGGCGCAATGTGTACCGCTGTTTCGCCGGGTTGAGCAGTGTTGGCAAGGTGCTGGCCCTGCCCGCGGGCAGCGTGCTTAGGTAAGTCCCACGGCCCGGGCCCGGCCGTTTGCACCGAAAACTTCGCAGCGTCGTTCAGCAGCATTGTCCAGGCCACCCACAGCCTGAACCGGCCGCCGTCGGCCACTCATACGGAACTTTCCAAGGAGCCTTCCATGAGCACCACTCCCGCCCCGGCGCACCGCCAACTCCACCTCAACGCCTTCCTGATGAGCACCGGCCACCACGAGGCCTCGTGGCGGCTGCCGGAGAGTGATCCGCACGCCAACACCGACGTGGAGCACTACAAGAAGCTCGCCCGCACCGCCGAGCGCGGCAAGCTGGACTCCATCTTCTTCGCCGATTCGCCCGTGCTGTTCGGCGAGGTGGGCCGCCGTCCCGCCGGCAAGCTGGAACCCACCGTGCTGCTGACGGCCATCGCCGGCGCCACCGAACACATCGGGCTGATCGCCACCGCGTCCACCACCTACAACGAGCCCTTCAACCTGGCCCGCCGCTTCGCGTCCGTGGATTGGGCCAGCGGCGGCCGCGCCGGCTGGAACGTGGTGACCACCGCCGGCCCGGACGCTGCCCGCAACTTCGGCGTGGACGACCAGCCCGCCCACGCCGTCCGGTACGAGCGTGCCGGAGAGTTCATCGAGGTGGCGCGGAAGCTGTGGGACAGCTGGACCGATGACGCCGTCCTGGCGGACAAGGAAGAAGGCGTGTGGGGCGACGCCGACAAGATCCGCACCATCGACCACGAGGGCAAGCACTTCAAGGTCCGCGGCCCGCTCAACGTACCGCGGTCGCCGCAGGGACACCCGCTGATTGTCCAGGCCGGTTCCTCCGAGGACGGCAAGGACCTCGCCGCGAAGTACGCGGACGCGGTCTTCACCGCGCACCAAACCCTCGCCGACGCTCAGGAGTTCTACCGCGACCTCAAGTCCCGCACAGCTGCCGCCGGCCGGGACCCGGAAACCATCAAGATCCTCCCGGGCATCGTTCCGGTGATCGGCGCCACCGAGGAGGAAGCCCTGGAACTGGAGCGTGAACTGGACCGGCTGATCAAGCCCGAGTACGCGAGGATCCAGCTGGCCAAGACCCTGCGCGTGGACCCCGAGGACCTGCCGCTGGACCGGCAGTTGCCGGAGAACCTGCCGAGCGAGGACGAGATTGAGGGCGCCAAGAGCCGCTACACGCTGATTGTCCAACTCGCCCGCCGGGAGCAGCTCACCGTGCGCCAGCTGATCGGGCGGCTGGGCGGCGGGCGCGGGCACCGCACGTTCACGGGCACGCCGGTGCAGGTGGCGGACGCCATCCAGGAATGGTTCGACGGCGGCGCGGCGGACGGCTTCAACATCATGCCGCCGGTGCTCCCGTCCGGGCTGGAGGCGTTCGTGGACCAGGTGGTGCCCATCCTGCAGGAGCGCGGACTCTTCCGTACCGAGTACACGGGCCGGACGCTCCGGGAGCACTACGGCCTGCCCCGTCCGGAAAACCAGTATGCCGGCGCCGCGGCTCCAGAACTGGCATCAATTGGATCGGCGTTCTGAACCAGGCAGCGTTGTCCTAGGCTGGTCTACCGCGGTTCTGCCCGGATAGTCCCTAGACTGGCCGGTGGACGGTAAAACCCGAGTGAAGGAGCAGGCATGAGCGGAGTTGTTGTTGTAGGCGTGGATGCCAGCGCATCTGCACGGAAAGCTGCGGAAGTGGCGCTGGGCCTGGCGGAATCGCTGGGCGCCTCGCTGCACGTCGTGACGGGATTCGAATCCGAGAGCGCTGAGACATTCGGCTCCGGCTCGGACCAGGTCACCGTGTACAGCGGCGACAGCGCCCAGCACGTTGCCGAATCCCTGGCTGCGTCCAAGCCGGGCGTGCAGGTCACCCACTTCGCGGCCCGCGGCAAGCCGGCGGATTCGCTGATCAAGGAAGCCATCCGGCTCGATGCCCGGCTGATCGTGGTGGGCAACCGCAGGATGCGCGGCATCGGCAGGCTCCTGGGCAGCGTCGCCAACAGCGTGGCGCACAACGCCCCGTGCGATGTCTACATCGCCAACACCTACGAGGACTGAGTCTCCCGGCTGGTCAGGCGACGGAACGGACGACGGCGGAACCTCCCGCCGTCGTCCGTTCCGTTTTCCGGGGTGCCGGGCCGGGGTCAGGCCCCGTAGTCCTCGTCGGTGACGTGCTCCAGCCAGGTGACAACCTGGCCGGTCCCGTCGGCTTCCTGCATGGCGACGTGCGCCATGAAGCGGTGCGGGGTGGCGCCGTGCCAGTGCTCCTCGCCGGGCTCGATGTACACCACGTCCCCGGGCCGGATCTCCTGGACTTCCCCGCCTCGCCGGGCAACAAGGCCGATGCCGTCGGTGACGTACAGGGTCTGGCCCTTGGGGTGGTGGTGCCAGGCGGTCCGGGCGCCCGGGGCGAACCGGACGTGGGCGCAGCCGATGGCTGACTGCTCATCCGGGGTGCGGATACCGTCGATCTGCACCGTTCCGGTGAACCATTCCTTCGGGCCGGCCCCTGTCTGGCCGCTGCTCGGGGTGAATTTCATGATGTTCCTATTTTTTAGGGGTGGGTTGGTTGGGTGGCCGCCGCGCGCGAGGTCAGGAAGGCCAGCAGGGCCGCGGCTGCCAGCACCGCCGCGCTGGCCAGGAAGGTGCCGCCGTGGCCGGAGGCGTCGAACAGCACCCCGCCCAGTGTTGAGCCGAGCGCGATGGACGTCTGGACGACAGCCACCATGAGCCCGCCGCCCGCTTCGGAATTGTGCGGCATCGCTTCGGCGAGCCAGCTCCACCAGCCCACCGGCGCGGCCGTGGACAGCAGCCCCCAGAGCCCCAGGAGGATCACGACGGCGGCGACGGAACCGCCGGTGGGAACCAGCACCGCGGCGATGATTGCCATGAGGACCGGGATGGCCAGCAGGGTCCGGTACAGACCCTTGCCGAGGAAGCGCCCGATCAGCATGGTCCCGGCGAACCCAGCCGCACCGATCACCAGCAGCACCAGGGACACGGTGGCCACGTCAACCTTGGTCACCATCTCCAGGAACGGCCGGATGTAGGTGAACAGCATGAACTGGCCCATGAAGAAGGACCCGCACGCGGCCATTCCCCATGCCACGGTGCGGTTCCTGAACCCGGCGAATATTGCCAGGATGCCGCCGCTCCTGCCGGCAGTCTTCTCCACGTGCATGGACGGCAAGCTGATCCATTGCCACACCAGGGCGAGCAGCGCCACCGGCACCAGGCAAAGGAACGCTCCCCGCCAGCCGATGACGGAGCCCAAATAGCTGCCCAGCGGCGCCGCCAGCACGGTGGCCAGGGCGTTGCCGCCGTTGAAGATGGCCAGCGCCCGTGGCACCCGGTGTGCGGGCACCAGCCTCATGGCGGTGGCGGCGGACATGGACCAGAACCCGCCGATCACCACACCGATGAGTGCGCGCCCGACCATGAACAGCGGATACCCCGGGGCGAGCGCCACCAGGGCTCCGGAGGCAGCCATCAGGGCGGTGAGTCCCAGCAGCAGCGTCTTGCGGTTCATGGTGCCTGCCACCGTGGACACGGAGAGGCTGGTGATGACGGCGAACAGTCCGGAGATGGCGATGCCCTGCCCCACCATCCCCTCGGACACCTGCAGCTCGGCAGCCATGGGGGTCAGCAGGCTCACCGGCATGAACTCGGAGGCGATGAGCGCGAAGACGCAGAGCGACATCGCGAACACGCCGCCCCAGTGGCCGTGGTGCCCGGCGCTGCGGGTTTCGTGGGGTTGTTCGTCGGGGAGCGGAATGGTGGGCAGTGCGGTTGTTTCGTGCGCCATGGTTTCCATCAAAGCGGCGCCGGAACACGCTAGCGAGGGCCCTGCTGAAACGGGTTATGGCAGTGCCCCTTCCAACGCGGCCGGGCTACTGGAGCACGGCGGACGACGGCGGAACCTCCCGCCGCTGTCCGCTGTCCTCTTCCGGCGGCCGGGGTTTGTAGACCCAAGCCACCAGCACCACGGAGATGATCATCAGCAGGAACCACGCCACCAGCTTTTCCAGGCCTACCGGGTGCCAGCCGTCCATCTGGCTGGGGTAGAGCCAGGCGCCGGACCAGGTGGCGATGTTCTCGGCGATCCAGATGAACAGCGCCACCAGCAGGAAGGAAACCACCAGCGGCATCCGGAACCGGCGGCGGAACACCCGGAAGTGCATGACGCAGCGCCCAAAGACCACCACGACGGCGGCCAGCAGGACCCAGCGCAGGTCCCAGATGTAGTGGTGGCTGAAGAAGTTGATGTAGATGCCCGCGGCCACGGCGGCGGTGATCCAGCGCCGGGGATAGTTGGCGAACCGGAGGTCGAAGAGCCGGTAGACCCGCACCATGTACGAGCCCACGGCGGCGTACATGAAGCCGCTGAACAGCGGCACAGCCCCGATCCGCAGGACGCCCTCGGCCTCATAGGACCAGGAACCCACGTCCGTCTTGAACAGTTCCATGCAGGTGCCCACCAGGTGGAACAGGACGATGACCCGCAGTTCCTTGAGGGTCTCGAGTTTGAACGCCACCATCAGGACCTGGATCACCACGGCGGCGAGGGTCAGGAAGTCGTTCCGGGCCAGCGCGGCGCTGTCCGGGTACCAGAGGCGGGCCGCCATCAGCACGGCCAGCAGCGCCGCACCGAAGATGCACGCCCAGCCCTGCTTGAGGCCGAACACGACGAACTCCGTGAGCCTGGCTTTGGCGCCGTTGGCCGGCGCGGTGGCAAGGAAGCGGCGGGCACTTTCATCGATCCGCTGTTCAACCGGGGTGGAACTACGCACTGACTCCCTGACGTTTGGCTGGCCGGCCGTCCTTGCGGTTGCGCTGGATGTCCCTGCGGTTCCGCTGGATGTCCTTGTCCAGTTCGGCAAGGAGGTAGTCCTTCAGTCCGTGCCGGACCTGGCGGGGCAGCTTGGGATAAGTTGCGGAGAGGAGCCGCATGGTGCTGCTGAACCGCCGTTCCCGCCGCTCGTTCCAGGGCAGCCCAAAGTCCTGGCGGAGCCGTTCCGGCAGGAGGCCCGCGGTAAGGAACCGGGCGGGCGGGATGATGGCCCGGTACCAGAGCGCGGTGTGCTTGGGGTAGAGAAGTCCGTGGGCCACCCGGATTCCGGCGGGCCCGGCCTGGAGGGTTGCCACCTGCTGGTCCCAGTAGCGCCCAAAGGCGGCCCGGTCCTCTGGCCACATGCCCTCGGGAACCTGCAGGGCTGTGCCGAGCCGCGCGTAGTCCTGGTACATGGCGTCGGCGGTGTCGTCGTCGGGCGCGCCGTAGATCATCTCGAGGATGGTCCGGGCGGTGTCGTAGAGGGTGGCCACCACCCAAAGCTGAAGTTCGGGATCGTAGGCGCTGTAGCCGGGCGAGTCCGCGTTGTCCGGCCGGCGGACGGGCACGTGGGCCCGGTTCACCCTGCGCCGTACTTCCTTCACCTGTTCGTCGGTGCCGTAGACGATGGCGTACACGTACGTGAGCGTGCCTTTGAGCCGGTTGACCGGGCGGCCTTCAAAGTTGCTGTGTTCTTCCACGCCGCGTCCCACGGCCGGGTTGGCAAGCTGCAGCAGCAGGGCACGGCCAGCCCCGGCGAGCATGATGCCCTCACCGCCGTAATCAGCCATTCCCCGAACCATCCCAACAGGCTACCGGAGGTAAACACCACTGTAAGCAGGGGTCGCTACCCGGAAATGCGAGTACCCACCACTCATGCGCACCGGGCATGCCGCCACGTACCGTCCGTTGAAAGTCCTGCCGCAGGTAGCGCGGGATGCCGACGGCGGGAGCACATCATGGGCTGGCACCGGGACCTTCGAGGTGGTGGACCGTGACACCCGAGGAGGGGTATGCCCTGCCGCTCCTGGACAAGGCAGTGCTCGAGAGGCTGCGTTCGGACCTGGACGATGACGAGGGCGTCTGGCAGGTGTTCATCCAGGACTTCATTGCCAACCTTCCGCACAGGATCCAGAAGGTGCGCCTGACGTTCACCACCGGCGATACGTCGGGATCGTTGGACGCCATTCTGAGCCTGAAGACGTCCAGCCAGATGGTGGGCGCCGAGCGGTTGGCGGGGCTTGCACTGGACCTTGAGCGGGCGCTGCGCGCCGTCCGGGATGCCAGCGCCGGCACTGCACTCCCCCGGCTGGCGGCCGAACACCTCCGCGCCATCAAGCAGTGCGCGGACCAGACCACAAACCTTTTGCGGGCGCTCCTGCAGGAACGGACCGGCGGCTACTGACGCGCGTCAGGCAGGCCCGCCAGGATCCCGTCGAGCCGGTTCAGCAGGCCGGGCCAGCCGCTGCCCATCCCCTCGTAGGCGGTGCGGCCCATGGGCGTGTCCAGGTTGAAGCCGGCGTGCTCGAACTGGAGAACCGTGCCGTCCGCCGCTTCTACCAGCTGCCAGGTGATGGTGGTGTCCAGCATGCCCTCGGAAAACAGGAAGCTGATGGCGGTGCCCGGTTCAACGGTGCGGACCTCGCACTGTTGCAGGCCCCAGCTTCCCATGTCCATGGTGAAGCGGTGGCCGGCAATGGGCGCAATGTTCCCCGGCGCCCACCAGCGGGCCAACAGTTGCGGCGTGGTCAAGGCTGCCCAAACGGCCTCCTGTGGATGATCGAAGCGGTGTTCCAGGCGGATGGCGTTGGTCATTGGGGGTTCTCCTTTGTGGGTTCTTCCGCACCTGTCTACCACGCAGCCACGACAGGCATCCCGCCCTAACCGTGCACAACCTGAGACGTCTCCTATTTCAAGGGATATGAGACAGTCTGGGGCGTGTAGCGTTTAGGGCACCTTCACCGGGCATTTCTACGGGCGGTACACGGGAACCTCGAAATCGGCCCTTGCAAAGCCGCACATCTGAACCAGATTGTCGCAGTTGGGGACCGGCTTACGGGCGCCTCTTTGAACTGCGATGGGGCATGAAAGACTCCAGTTATGGTGACGGCCGTTCATTACTTCGCAACTCTTGAAGATCAGATGATGTTGTTCGATTACTTGGGTGAGCCCTCGAAAGTGACCTTGCATCCATGGCCACTCATCCAAACGCCGCTGACGTCATTGAGCCGGGAAGAAGCGCTTGAGCAATCACGCGTCATGGTAGTGAATCACCAACTCGGCTTGCCCGTTCCAGTACGTCCCGGTGACGCAGCAATGCAAGGCGGCTCTGTCAACGCCATATTCAACAGATTGAACTGGGAGAAGTTTGCCCCCGCAGAGGATGAAGCCTTGATGGATGCCAACGCTTCGCCCACCATCTTGTGGTCTCCTGCCCGTCTCACCGCAGAAGCAATATTTCCCAGCTCGCTGGGCTCACAAGCAGATTCGATGGCGGAAATCTCCAAGGACTATGAACGATGGGTCAATCGCAGCACGTCATGGATTCGGCGCAACGGAACCCGGGCCTGGGGGCTAGAAGGGATCCAAACAAGGCCAGACCTGGACATCGACCTCAGCTTCATCAGCACAGTCTTTGCACTCCCCGGCGCCTTGCAGGCGTTGGAGTCCGGCACACCCGGCCGCGACTTTGAAGCAAGAAGAACTGAAGCAGCCGAAAACTGATCCAGGAATGCTGGACCTCGTCCGCTAAAGGATCCTACTCCGAACACTCGCGAGTTTCCTGGAACTGGGTGGGGCCCAGAGCAAACAGGGCGACCCATTAGTCAACTCTTATCGATGCGCGTCGATAGGAGCTGGTTCCGTTTGCGCCGTCGCTGTTCCGGTTGCCTGCCATAACCTAATCAATTTCAGGATGCTTTTGCCGTGAACTGATTTTGTCGAGATAACACGTGGCGGGGATGCTGATTCCTTCCATAACTGGATCAGGTGCCGCTCTGTTGGAGCATACACAACCAGGTCAGAGGCTGCATCCCGGCCGACCGCCTGGATTCGGGCACGGTAGCTGCCCTTCTCGTCACCCACAAGGTTGCCCACGTCTTTCATCTCCCATTCCGTGGGCGTATTGAAGTATGTCCGCCCTTCCGGCAATGTCAGGGATACTTCGTGGACGTCTTCCCAAATAGGAGAAGCCGCATCCGGGCGTTCCTGCAAAACTTCGATGGCCAACTCCACAGGCCCCGTATGCACGCCCGTGTAAACCAGGGGCACTCTCAGGGGTTCCGATCCTTCACCCCGCATCGCAGCCTGCAGCGACGCAATAGGGTCTGCCGGAGGAAATGGCTCCACAACGAAATCCACGGCATGGCCAGCGGCGCGTATGACGAAGGCTGCTGACTCGATCACCACATCAGCCTAGCCCCGGCTACTTGTTCCGTAAGACGATCGGCCCGGGCGCCGGGTAAAGCAACCGACAGCGCCTTGACTTCTAAATCTATATAGCTAGATTTAACGCATGGAGAACTTGGGACGGGTTACGCCGGCTACCGCACTGGTCCTCGAGGCGTTATTGTCGGCCGACGGTATTTGGGGGCTGCAGATCGTCAAGGACGTGGGCAAGAAGCCTGGCACGGTTTACCCGATCCTTGAACGCCTGGAAGCGGCAGGGTGGGTAAAAAGCGAATGGGATTCGACCGAGACGCGCAAAGGCCCTCGCCGGCGCTACTACCGGCTGCTCGCGGAGGCGCAACCACTGGCCAGAGAATACGTGGCCACACGCAAGGCGAAGTCGGCACAGTCTGCGGGCCGACCATCCCCAGCACTCCTTGAGGGCCAGTGGCTGGGCGCATGAAGAATACAGACGGGCTCTTGGCTCTGTGCCTGGCCCTAACTCCCGCTGCCCTGCGGGAAGTCCGCGAGGAACAATGGCGGGCCGACCTGAGGGACGGCCCTGCAATGGGCATTTCCGAGGAGTCCCTGCTTCTAGCCGCCGCCCGCTCATCAACGTCGGCCAGATTCCAGGACGTGCTCCACCGCGGCGGCACCCTGCTGTCGCGACTTCAGAATGGGGGAAACATGAAAGTCGCCTTTGGCATCGCCGGCACAACAGCCGTCCTTGCGGTTGGAGCAGCCGCAGCAATTCAGTTTGGCCATCCCGCCACAACCGAAACCCTGGACAGGACGCCGGTGGCCTTCATAGCCGTGCCCGGCCCGTCGCCTGACCTCACGCCCGCCTCCGGCCTCGCCCCGGTGGCTGTGGAGGACAAACGGGACATCCGCTGCTACTACCGGGCCGACCTCTCCTCCGAATATCAGATTGAGGGATCAGCGGAGACCCCACGGCCGCCTTATATGAGGACAGGAATTGAGGAAGTCGGATTTAATGCCAAAGCAAATCCGACGCCTGAAGACCCCAGTTCGGGACTCCTGCAAGTGGCCGATCCGATCAATCAGTGCAGCCGCATCTGGGACTCCGGAGACATGATTCTGAATGGAATCAACCAAGGTCTGGTCCCCGACGACTTTGTCTCCCCGCCCCCAGGAGTCCCCGCCGAACACACCCTGACGGAGCCAGCCAAGGACCAGAACGGCAACCCCCTCTACGCCGACCCCAACATCAGGACCTTCGGCAACTACATCCCCGTCCTCACAGAATGTGTCATTGACGGAAAGGTCGGGGTCATCCCGGGCACAGCGGAAGTCTGCAGCGAACTCGGAATCCCATCACTTGCCAACTAAGGCCGGCGCAGGCTACCGGATCCACTTTCGGGCAGCTGATCCTGCTCGCAAGCCCTTAAGCTCCTGACACTAAACGCAAGCGGACGACGGCGGGAAATTCCCGCCGTCGTCCGCTTACGTCTGTTCCGGGCTACTTCAGCGCCCCCTCCCGCACTCCGGCCGGCGTAAAGGCTGCACCCGCCCCCGGGAACACCGGCACGTCGATCCGGGCGTGGGTGTGGATCTCGGTGACGGTGGCCTTGGTGTGCCGGGCAATGTCCTCCATAGTGGTCACCCACATGCCGTCCATGTCCTTGACCCGTTCGATCAGCTGCTCCAGGGCGACCGCCTTGGAGGGCCGCCCGGAGATGAAGGGGTGGTTGGTGAGGACGAAGCAGCTGCCCTGCGAGTGGTGCGCCTCCGCTTCCAGGGTCCACATTTCCAGGACCTTGGCCGGGCTTTCGATGACCCCGCTGCCCGTGACTCCCGGGTAGAACGCGTACTGCTCCCAGTCGTCCAAGGTCCAGTCCACGGGGATCTCCACGATGTCCCGCGGATCATCGGCGGCGACGGCAAAGCGGTAGGGGGCGTCGCCGTCGAGCAGGCTCGAATCGTAGAGGAATCCGCGGTCCGCCAGCAGGCCCGGTGAATGCCAGTTCAGTTCCCACCAGGGCGCCCGGTACCCCACCGGCCGGACCCCGGCCACCTTGGCCAGCGCCTCCAGGCCAAGGTCCATGTAGCTTGCCTCGGTGGCGGCGTCGATGCCCTGCATGGGTTCGTGCAGGTAGCCGTGGTGGCCCACCTCATGCCCGCCGTCCACGATCTGCCGGACGATGTCCGGGTAGGACTCGGCGGTGAAGCCAGGAATGAAGAACGTGGCCCGGATGTCCTGGCGCTCCAGGATCTTCAGCAGCCGCGGCACCGCCACCTTGGGCCCGTAGGACTGGTGGGTCATCAGGGACATCCGCCGCGTGCTGGTGGGATCGTGGGCGATGGTGCAGGATTCGGCGTCGACGTCGAAGGTGAAGGACGCGGCGGCCTTGTAGCCTTCGGGCCAGGTGATGGGGTGCAGGAGGTCCGCGATGGCGGGCTGGTTCACGATAGTTTCCTTTCGGGCGGGCACGGCGTGCCCGCCCCGGATCACGAGTGTGGAGGGATGGTCTGGGTGGGCCGCGGTCAGAGGACCGGGATGGCTGCGGCGCCGTCCGTGGTCTCGGGCGCCTGCGCCGGCTTGGCGTCCTTGCCGGTGACGTAGCGGAGGTGGACCCGCGGGCCGAGGACCGCGTAGACACCGGCGCTGGTCAGGCCGCCGGCCAGCCAGGACAGGTCCCAGCCGCCCAGGGCCACGGCGATGGGCCCCTGCATGACGGGGATCAGGCCGTACATGAACAGCCAGGTGGCGAAGATGCCGGCCAGCAGCGAGGTGACGCCGGCCCAGTTGACGGCGGGGAGCCGGCGGGTGCCGATGCCGTCGAAGAGCCGCTCGGCTCCGCCGGGCCAGCGCTTCTCCAGCCAGAAGTAGTGCACCAGCATGACGCCGCCCCAGGCTGCCACCCAGGCCACCAGGCCGATCAGCCACGCATCGAGCACCTCGGCGAAGTTCTCCTGGAAGATGAAGAACACGACGGCGGCAAGGGAGAAGACGCCGACGAACAGGTTGAGCTTGCGGCGGTTGATGGAGATGTCCAACGCCTGGGTGGCGACGGAGAACGTGTAGATGTTCAGGATGTTGGTGGCGATGGGGCCGTGCAGCACCATGAGCAGGACGGGCAGCGCCAGGACGCCGAAGTTCTGGACGATGAGCTTGCCGGGGTCCACTTCGCCGCTGTTCGTGGCCAGGCTGGCGCCGAGGATGCCGAGCCACACCACCGGGATGAACTGACCCAGGACGGAGGCAAGGTACACCTTCTTTTTGGGCACGGACGTGCTCACGAACCGTGAGTAGTCTGCGGCGTAAGTAAACCAGGTGATGCCCCAGCCGATGCCGATGGCAGTCATGACGGCGCTCATGGCCGCGATCCGTTCGGAGCCTTCGAGGATGGCCCCGGCGGGGCCGGCGTAGCCCCAGTCGATCTTCATGCCGAACCAGGCCACGGCGGACATGACGGCGAGGATGATGATGGTGGGCGGAACCGTCCACTTTTCGAAGGCGGCGATGGCCTTGTAGCCGAACCAGGCGATAGCTACCTGCGCCGCCATAATGGCGGTGGCGACGCCGATCTTCCAGGCGTAGTTGTGTGCTTCCGGATCAACCCAGCCGAGCGTTCCGAAGAGTGCCATCACCAGGTCCAGGATGATCCAGGTGTTGACGGCGCACCACCCGATCACCAGCAGCGCCTGGATGGCTGCCGGGAGGTAGTTGCCGCGCCGGCCGAACGCTGCCCGGGCCAGGACCATTCCGGTGGCGCCGGTCTTCTGGCCCAGGAGGACAAAGCAGCCGAAGAGCAGCATGCCGATCAGGTTGCCCAGGACCAGGACGGTCACAGTGTCCGCAAAGCCGAGGCCCAGGTGGATGCCGAGGGCGCCGAGGACCCAGTTGATGGGTGCCAGGTTGGCGCCGGCCCAGATCCAGAACTGGCCGGACACCTTGCGGGTGCGCGCCGATTCGGGGATGGGCTGAAGCCAGGCTTCGTGGTCGGTTGTGTGGTGGTCAGTATTGCCGTTTGAGTCCGAGGCAGCGCGCCCTTGCGCTGCGGAAGAAGACTGTGTGTGCATGGGGGCCTCCGTAAGAGGGGAATGTGTACCTCAAGGCTATGTGGCCCCAATCACAACGAACAAGATACGATGTGTCGAACAGATTCCCATTCGACCTTACGGAATGTCATGTCAGTGTCCCTCGGCGAAATACTCGCCCACCCGGCCCTCGCCGCCGCTGATCCCGTGGTCCACCCGCAGGGCGCAGACACCGCTGCACAGCCGGTGCGCTGGGTGCATTCAAGCGAGGTGCTGGACATCGCGCCGCTGCTCCGCGGCGGCGAACTGCTGCTGTGCGGCGGCATCACCCTCGCCACGGCAACGCCCGCCAGGCGCGCCGACTACGTGCGGGAACTGGCACAGCGCGGCATCGCCGCACTGGCCATCGAGACCGGCGGGGTTCTTCCCGAGGTGCCTCCAGCAATGCTGGAAACGGCGGAGGAATACGGGCTTCCGGTGGTGGAGCTGCGCAAAGTGGTGCCGTTCGTGGGCGTCATGCAGGCCATTAATTCCATCCTGGTCAGCGAGTCCGCGGGCCACCTGCACCAGGCGGACGCCGCAACCCGCGCCATGGCGGCGGAACTGGCCCACGGAGCGTCACTGGACAAGATCCTGGCCGTCCTGGCGGACATCACCGGTTCGGCCGTGCGGCTGGTGTCGCCCTGGGGCGTGGACCTGGGCAGCGCCGTGCCGGAAACAGCAACGGACGACGACGGCGCGGACGGGAGTGCGCAGGCGGAGGTTCCAGCCGGGGCCGCGGAGCTTCCCGGCGAGCCGCTTCCACCCGCGGCACCCGACGCCCCCAGCGTGCCCGATGCGCCCGCGGGGACGCTGATGGGCGTGGACATCCCCGTCCGCGGGGTCCTGATGGGCAGGCTGGAGGTGCGGGTGCCGCAGGGCGGGGACACAGCGCTGGCCCAGGTTGCCGGGGAACGCGCCGTCGACATCCTTGGCCTGGCGCTGCTGCAGCACACCCCGCCGGGCCTGCATGCCCAGGCCGGCGCCGAGCTGATGCGGGCCGTGCTCACGTCCGCACCGGAGTGGCGCCTGGAGCAGCTGGCGCCCGGCGCCGGCTTCCCCGCGGACTCGCCCCTGGTGGTCGCGGCGGTGCACGCGGCGGCCCCGCAGGAGCTGCGCGGTGCCATCGAGGCGTTCCTGAGCGCGGGCCGGATCCCGAGTGCCGCCTACCTGGACGATGCCGAACTCGTGGTGATGGCCAGCCTCCCGGACACGGAAACGGCCGGCGCCCGGCGCGGGCTGGTGGAGTCCCTGCAGGGGCTCGAAGGCAACCACGATGCGGTGATTTCGGTGGGTCCGCTGGCGGACGGGGTGGCGCGGGCCGCGTGGTCGCTGGCCGAGGCGCGCCGGGCGCTGGAAGTCCGCCAGGTCAGGCGCCGCAACGCCTCACCGCGCCGCCGGCCGCCGGCCCACGGCTTGGTGGTGGTGGACGCCGACGATGTGTCAGTGGAGAGCCTCGCCTTGACCGGGATGACCGCTTCCGCGCGGGAGGCGTTCGTCAACCACCACCTGCGCGCCGTCCTGCAGCACGACGCGCAGCGGCAGTCCCAGCTGCTGGAAACGCTGCATGTGTGGCTGGATTCGGGCTGCAATACTGCCCAGTCCGCCCGCGAGCTGCACCTGGAGCGGCAGTCGATGCACCACCGCCTCCAGCGGATTTTCGAGCTGTGCGGCGGCGATCCGCGCGGGACGGGCAAACTGGCTGCGCTGCACCTGGCGGTACGGATGGCGGACCTGCCCTAGGAACGGCCTGTGCCTAGACTGCTGCCCGGCCGCCCAGCCGCGTGGTGACCTGGGCGGCGGCGGCCATGCAGGCCTCGCCGAGGTCTTCAAGCCGTTCGCGTGAGACGCGGAACCTGGGTGCGGGAATGAGGACGACGGCGGTGACGTCGCCGCGGTGGTCGTAGGCCGGAGCGGCGACGCCCACCTCGTCCATCGAGGATTCGCCGTAGTTGCCGGCCCAACCCCGCCGGGCGACTTCCTGGAGCCGGGCCTCGTAAGCCTGCAGCCCGGCGTCGTCCAGCCCGGGGAAGGTGATGGTTCCGCTCCGCAGCAGTTCCCGGACCCGTTCAACGGGCTGGTTGGCCAGGAACACCTGCACGGAGGCGCTCATGGCATCCCGGTAGCGGGCGCCCAGCGGAGTGGTGTGCTTGATCTGGTGCGGGCTGGCGATCTGCTCCACGCAGATGGCCTCATCACCGTTCCAGAGCATGAGCGCACTGGTCTCCCCGGTCTGTTCGGTGAGCCGGCGCAGCACCGGGTACGCCACACGCCGCTCGTCCATTTCAGCGAGCAGCGGCCCGGCCACGGCGATCAGCCCCAGGCCCAGCCGGAACCGTCGGGTCTCGGGGTCCCGCTCCACCAGCCCTTCCTGCTCCAGGGTGGCCAGGATGCGGGAGACTGAACTCTTGTGCATGCCCACGCGGCCGGCGATATCCGTGACGCCCAGCAGTGGTTCCTCCGCGGAAAAGGTGCGCAGCACGGCGATGGCGTTGACGACGACGGAGGCGCCTTTGGCGTCCGCCCCGCCGTTGGTGCCGGCACCGCCGTCGGCCGTTGCGCCCGCGCTGTCCGCGGTCCCGCCGCTTTTCCTGGTGTCTTTGGCTGCTGCTGGAGTCATGGTAGCCATCATTTTTCCTTATGTTCGGCACAGACGCCGGAGGCGGCGCCACGTGTCCGTGACGCCGCCTCTGGTGTGGACGCTAGGCCTCGATGATGTTCTTTTCCGGGCCGAACGGGAACTTGGTGATGTTCTCCACCGTGTTGTCCTCGCCGATGACCAGGATGTCGTGCTCGCGGTAGCCGCCGGCACCGGGCTGGCCGTCCGCCACCGTGATCATCGGTTCCATGGAGACCACCATGCCCGGTTCCAGCACGGTGTCGATGTCCTCACGCAGTTCCAGGCCTGCTTCGCGGCCGTAGTAGTGGCTGAGGACGCCGAAGGAGTGGCCGTAGCCGAAGGTGCGGTTGGCCAGCAGGCCGTGGCTGATGTAGATCTCGTTCAGCTCGGCGGCGATGTCCTTGCAGACCGCACCGGGCTTTATGAGCTCCAGGCCGCGCTTGTGGACCTCGACGTTGATGTTCCACAGTTCCAGGGAGCGCTCGTCGGGCTGGCCCAGGAAGAGGGTGCGCTCCAGGGCGGTGTAGTAGCCGGAGGTCATGGGGAAGCAGTTCAGCGAGAGGATGTCGCCCTGCTGCAGCTTGCGGGTGGTGGCCCAGTTGTGGGCGCCGTCGGTGTTGATGCCGGACTGGAACCACACCCAGGTGTCCCGGACCTCGCGGTCCGGGAAGGTCCGGGCGATTTCGTGCACCATGGCTTCGGTGCCGATCAGGGCCACCTCGTACTCGGTGATGCCTTCGCGGATGGCGTTGCGGATGGCCTCGCCGCCCAGGTCGCCGATGCGGGCGCCGTGCTTGATGACCTCGATTTCCTCGGCGGACTTGATCATGCGCTGGCGCATGGCGTCCTGCGAGACGTCCAGCAGCTGGGCGCCCGGGAACGCGGCGGCGATCTTCTCGCGGGTCAGGCCGGGGAGGAAGTCGTCCTCGACGCCGAGGCGGGTTGCCTTGACGCCGCGCTGGCGCAGGGCTTCCTGCAGGCCGAAGTAGAAGTTGTCACGGCGCCAGTCGGTGTAGACGATGTTCTCGCCGTAGGAGGTGCGCCACGGCATGCCGGCATCGATGTTGGCGGTGACGGTGACGGAGTCGTCAGCGGTGACCACCAGGGCGTAGTTGCGGCCGAACGTGGTGTACAGGAAGTCGGAGTAGTACTTGATGCCGTGGTAGCTGGTGAGGATGACGGCGTCCAGTTCCTTGGCTGCCATGATCTTGCGGAGGCCGTTCAGGCGGCGCTCGAACTCGGCATCGGAGAAGGTGAGCTTGCCCTTGGAGCCGTTGTGGAGGACCTTGAGGCGCTCGAGTTCGGCAATGGACGATGCGTTATCGGCGGTGATAGTCATGGGTGCGCCTTTCTGCACGGTGGTTCTATGGAAGAAGTGGAACAAAGTTGCACTCATTGCAACGCTGTTGCCATAAACGTAAGGCGTGATGCAGCGCGCGTCAAGAGGTTTGTTGCACGTGGTTTGAAAATTGGGAAGCTAGCGCAACAAAAAAAGGGGCGAAGCCTGCAGGCCCGCCCCCTTTTGTTGCGTTGACAGCAACCGAGTTTTACTTAAAGAAGTTTTGTTGTGCTAGGTGTTTCCGGGTTCCTCAGCCTCCGGCTCCTGCGTTTCCTCCGGATGGTCCTTGTGGCGGGCTTCCTGGAGGTGGTGCTCCAGCTTCTCCTCGGCGTCGCGGCGCCGTTGGCCCACGGTACGCATCTGCTGCGTGGTGGGCGCGGTGTGTGCATGTTGATGCGGGCCTGCATCGTTGGGGCTGTCGACCCTGTTTTCCTGCATGGGACCATCGTCCCACCGCGGCTGTTGCCCGGATAGGGCCACAGCGAACCGCGGCCACACACCGGGCCTAAAGACACCTGCATAAGCCGCCGCCGGCGTGCATACTTGCGCCATGAGTGACGCCGCGCGCACCCCAGACCGGATCCTGTTAGTGCTGGTGGGCGTCGTGGGGCTGCTGGTGGTGGTGGCGCTGGCGGTGGTGTTCACCCGGGGCGGACCCGCCCCGCTGGATGAAGCCAGTCCGGCCGGAGTGGTGCAGCGCTACAGCAAGGCCGTGATCGACGGCGACAGCGCGGCAGCGGAAAAGTACCTCACCGACGGTGCCCGCAGCAGGTGCCTCGGCACGTACGGCGGGGTTCCCCGCCCGGCGCGCGTGGTCCTGGTGTCGACGACGGAACGCACCGATTCGGCCACGGTGCGGGTGTCGATCGTCCAGTCATCCCAGGGCGGCCCCTTTGGCCCCCCGGAGTATGAGATGGAGGACGCGTTCATGCTCCTGAAGGTCGGCAGCGAATGGAAGATCGACCAGCCGCCGTATCCGCTGACCTCCTGCACCCTGGAACCGGTGAAGCGATGACGGCGCCGGCGGCCGTTACGTCCCCGCCATCACAGGGCGGCGCCCTGGCCAGCCTCCGCCGCCTGATCATGTACGCGCTGCTCTTCGCCCTGGTGGTCATTGCAGCCTCCGGTGTGGGCGGCCTGCTGGAGCGCCTTTTCCAGACGGCGTCCGTCCTGGCCTCCGGCGATGTCCAGGGTGTGGCATTGTCGCTGGCGTTCACCCTGGTGGGTGGCCCGCTGGCGCTGCTCCTGTGGTGGTTTGCCTGGCGGCGCCTGGACGATCCTGCCGAGCGGACCGCCGCGGGGTGGGGGCTCTACCTGACAGCGATGTACGCGGTCTCGCTCATCATCGCCACCACGTCCTTGCTGGCCATGGCGGTGTCCTTCATCGACACCCGGGAGAGCCAGTGGCAGCCACCGCTGGCCACCGGCCTGGTGTGGCTGGGCATCTGGCTGTGGCACCGCTGGATGTGGAAGCGCCCCGCCAAGCCGTCCCGGCACCTGGACGACGTCAGGGCCGTCGTCGGCTCCGTCTTCGGCCTGCTGTTGGGCGCCGGCGCGGCCATCGCCGCCCTCAGCGCCCTGCTCGATGTCGCCATCCGCGGTTTTCCGCTCAGCGCGGGCTTCGAGCCCTGGTGGTACGCCGTGCTCCGGCCGCTCGTGTGGGCCGCGGGCGGCGCCCTGGTGTGGTGGTGGCACTGGTTCCGGGAGGGCGGCAGGCGCTTCCGGACCGGACTGGTGGACGTGGCGATGATCGCCGTCGGCGTGTTCGCCGCCGGGATCACCTCGCTGGGCGGGCTGGGTGTGGTGGTGTTCGTGCTGCTCCGCCTGGCCTTTGACCGCAGCGACCCGCTGAACCTGCTCCTCGAACCCCTGGCCCCCGCAGTGTCGGCCGCCCTCATCGGCGCCGTGGTGTGGCGCTATCACCGGACCACATCCGCGCACCGCTCCCCCACCACCCGGCGCGCCGGCCTGTTGGTGACATCGGCCGTGGCCCTGGCCGTCGCCGCAGCGGGAGTGGGCGTGGTGGTCAACGCCGTCCTGGCCGCGGCCGTTTCGCCGTTGGCGGGCGGCGGCACCCGCACCCTGCTCCTGGGCGGCATCAGCTCGCTGCTTGTAGGGGCACCGGCCTGGTGGCTGGCATGGGATCCGCGGCACCAGCCCCGGTCCGCTGACCAGATTCCGCCCGGGCGGCGGGTTTACCTGGTGGCGTTTTTCGGGGTCAGCGCCGTGGTGGCCCTGGTGACGCTGCTGGTGATCGGTTACCGGCTGTTCGAGTTCCTGCTCGGCGACGTGACCGGCGGCAGCCTGCTGGACCGTGTCCGCGCACCGCTGGGCCTGCTGGTGGCGGCCGGCCTGGTGGCCGGCTACCACTTTGCGCTGTGGCGGCACGACCGTGGCCTGCTGGCGGCGGCGGCCCCCGCCCGGAGACGGATCATCAGCATCACGCTGGTGAGCGGCTACCCGCCGGCCACGGTGGATCCCGAGGCTCTCGCGGCCGGCATCTCCGCCGCTGCCGGGGGCGCCAAGGTGACCACCTGGCTGCGGACGGACGACGGCGGCCCTGCAGTGCCGCCGTCGTCCGCCCCACCGGCGGCCGGGGACGTCATCCGGCAGGTAGCCGGCGCGCTGGAATCGTCCAGCGCGGAAGGAGCTGGGCGGGAAGGAAGCGCAGGCCGGCACGTCCTGGTAATGGTGGGACCAGCGGGGCGGGTGGAGGTGGTTCCGCTCGAAGCCCCCGGAAGCAGGCCACCTGAACCAGTGGTATGACTCCGGGGAGCCATGCGCCCAACACGGCCAGCGCACTGGACCAGGTCGTTACCCGCCGTTTCAGGCCTGCCGTCACTTAGCCTGTCCGGACGTCAGCTGGAGGCGTCCTTCTCGATCTCCTCGGCGAGGTCGTCCACCTCTTCAGGCCGGGCCTCGATGCCGGCTTCCTCGAACCGTTCCTCCAGGACGGAACTGACGTCGTCCTGGACATGGCCCAGCTGGATCTCGTGCCGCACGTCCTCGGCGATGGACTCGGGAGTCTCGTCGGACGCCGCTCCCGCGGCGATCTCGTCGCTGCCGTCAAAGGGGTCGTCTGCGCCGCCGGTTCCGGAATCAGTCATACCCCATGGTTACCCGCCCGCCGGCCGGAGTAAACAGACCCCGCGTGGCCTGTTCGCCGTCCGAACCTGCCTGAGAGAATGACCCCATGGAAATCGCCCTGGGCGTCCTGGTGCTGGTTGCGGTGGTGTGTGCAGGCAGCGCCCTGGGCCGGAAACTCAACATCTCGGTGCCGCTGGTCCTGGTGCTGATCGGCGTCGCGGGGTCCTTCCTGCCGTTCGTCCCTGACATCGAGTTGAACCCCGAAGTGGTGCTGGTGGGACTGTTGCCGCCACTGCTGTATGCGGCGGCGCTGCGGACGTCCCTGTTCGACTTCGGCTCGAACCGGCGGGCCATCGGCCTGCTGTCGGTCGGCTACGTCATCTTCGGCACCGTCAGCGTGGGGTTCGTGGTCTGGTGGCTGTTCCCGGAGATCCCGCTGGCCGCCGCCATGGCTTTGGGCGCGGTCCTGGCCCCGCCGGATGCCGTGGCGGCCACTGCCATTGCCCGGAAAGTGGGGATGCCCCGCAGGATCGTCACCATCCTCGAGGGTGAGTCCCTGGTCAACGACGCCACCGCGCTGATCTGTCTGCGGGCCGCCATTGCCGCCATCTCCGGGGCGGTGTCCGTGGCGGGCATCGCCGGCGACTTCCTGCTGGCCGTGGGCGGCGGGCTGGTGGTGGGCATCGCCGCGGCCTACGTGTTGACCATGCTCCGCAAACGGATCCGGAACGTCGCCATCAACACCTCCACCTCGCTGGTGGCGCCGCTCGTGGCGTACCTGCCCGCGGAGGCGATCCACGCGTCCGGGGTGCTGGCCGTCGTCGTCACCGGCCTCATCATGGGCACCAAGGCCCCGTCGATGCCCAACGGCGCGGCCCGGCTGAGCCAGCGCAGCAACTGGAACACGGTCCAGTTCCTGCTGGAAAACTCGGTGTTCCTGCTGATCGGGCTGCAGGTACGCAGCATCGTCGAAGGCGTCCAGGACGACTCCCTGGGAGCGGGCCGGATCTGGGCCGGGTGCGCGGTGATCCTGCTTGCGGTGCTGGTGCTGCGCCCGGTGTGGGTGTTCCCGGCCACCTACCTGCCGCGCCTCATTCCCTCCGTTCAGCGCAAGGACCCGGCGCCTCCGTGGCAGTTCCCGGCCATCGTCTCCTGGGCCGGGATGCGCGGCGTGGTCACGCTGGCAGCGGTGCTGGTGCTGCCGGAAGACCTCGAACACCGGTCCGTGCTGATCCTGGCAGCCCTGGTGGTGGTGGGCGGCACGCTGGCGCTGCAGGGCTTCACGCTGCCTGCGCTGGTGCGCGTGCTGCGGGTGCAGGGGCCGGACCAACGGGAGGATGCCTTGAACCAGGCGTCCCTGACGCAGCTGGCCACCGCGGCAGGCGTGGCCAGGCTGCACGAGCTCCGGACGGAGGACGACCCGCCGGAGGTGGTGTCCATGCTGAAGCGCCGCACCCAGGAGCGCGGGCTGGCCGCCTGGGAGCGGCTGGGCCGGCCGTCCGGGGAGACAGCAACACCCAGTGAGCGCTATGCCCGGCTGCGGCTGGCCATGCTGGAGGCTGAACGGGAAAAAGTCCTGGAGCTGCGGCGCGGCGGCGAATACGCCCAGGAAGTGCTCACGGCCGTCCTCGACCGGCTGGACGTGGAGGAATCCATGCTCGACGGCGTGCTCGAGGAGGTCGACACATCCGGCGACGGCGGTGGCGAGGGGGTTGCCAAACCGGGCGGTGAGTGCGCGCATTTGGAGTCCGCGGGGTCGCCGGAAGTGCCCGGGGACGCCTTCTGCGACGACTGCGTCAAGGAAGGCACGACGACGGTCCACCTGCGCATGTGCCTCGACTGCGGCAAGGTAGGGTGCTGCGATTCGTCCCCCGCGTCCCACGCCTCGCGGCACTTCCGGACCACCGGTCATCCCGTCATGCGGAGCATCGAGCCGGGCGAGGACTGGCGCTGGTGCTACGCGGACGACCTCCTGGGATAGGCGGGTTGCGTCCTTCCCGGCGCCGCCCGAGCCCTTTAGGCTGGGCGAATGCCGGCACACCGGCATCTTTGCCTGCCGAGCTCTCAACGCACCGACGGACCACCGCACCAACCCCAAGGATGGACTCATGACCGGCATCTCCGCGCAGGATCCAGTACGCACCGCAGGGCCACAGGTTTACGTCAGTTTTCCCGGAACAGCGCGGGAAGCGCTGGGCTTCTACCGGGACGTCTTCGGCGGCGAGCTTGCCCTGCACACCTACCGGGACTTCAGCAGGAGCGACGGCTCCCCGGACGCCATCGCCCACGGAACGCTGAGCGGCGTCGTCGCGCTGGCAGGCTCGGATGCCGCGGACGGCGAGCCGGCCGCCAAGCCCCAAGGCATCATGCTGTCCCTGCTGGGAACCGCCGAACCGGCAGTCCTGCACGAATGGTTCGACAGGCTCAGCACCGGCGGATCGGTAGTGGACCCGCTGGGGCCGAAGCCGTGGGGTGCGTCAGATGGCCAGGTGATTGACCGCTACGGGCTGCACTGGCTGATCGGCTACGAGGACTAGCTGGAACTACAACCGGCGGCGCGGCCGCCGGCCCAACCGGAATCCGGCCCAGAACGCCAGGACCAGCAGTCCTGCGACGGCGATGGCCAGGCCGATCTGCGTCCCCTGGGTCACGAATGCCATGCCGGAACCGCTGAAGAAGTCGTTACTCAGCGGCGCATAGGCGAACCAGCCAAAGCTGGACTTCACCTGCCCGTTCCAGGCGACCAGGCAGCCTGCGAGCACCACGCCCAAGGCCAGGACCGGCACGACGGCGGCGCGAAGTCCTGCCCGATTGGATGGCGGGTGCTGGTCAAATGTGTTGTTCTCCCCCATGAAAGTGAGTCTAGCCGGGAACCGGGCAGCCCTTTCCGGCACCGTCCGGCGGGTCTAGGCTGGGCGGATGTTGACCATCGGCACCATCGTCCTCGGCGTCAACGACGTCGCCCGCTCCACCGATTTCTGGCATGCGGCCCTCGGCTACGTACCCCGCGAACCCGGTGACGGGACCTGGGTGACGCTGGCACCGGCGTCGGGTCCTGGAGCGCTGCTGTCCCTGATGTTGAGCGAAACCCCGGTCCAGGACCACCCCCGGATCCACCTTGACCTGTACGCGGAGGACCAGGCGGCAGAGGTGGAACGCCTGGTTTCACTGGGTGCCCGGCGGGTCGACTGGGACCTCTATCCGGACGACCCGGACTTCATCGTCCTCGAGGATCCGGACAGTAACAGGTTCTGCGTCATCGACAGGAGCGGGGCGTAGTCACTTTCAGGGCAGCCCCGCAGGGTTGGCCCGGAGTGGCGCCCGCGTCACAGGGTGGCGGCTTCCTCCTCCGCCAGCCGGATCAGGCGGAGTTCGTCCTCAACGGCACGGGCGGGCCAGTAGTCCTTTGCCAGTCCTGACGCCCAGGCCCTGTCAGCGTCCGGGAAGAGTTTGTGCAGCAGCCCCGCCGCCTCAAGCAGCGCGATGAGGGCCAGGGCACGGGTTCTGCCGGTTCCGGGCAGCCCGTTGCCGGCCTGTGCCGCCGACGCCCCGGCGGGGGTACCGGCGGGGGTTCCGGCCGGTGTTCCGGCCGGTGTTCCGGTTGACGGCCCATCCGGCACCCGGGTTTCCGGCGACGCGGCGTTCAGCGCGGACGCGAGCCTTTTTAGCAGCGCAGCTTCCGGCGCGTGGTCCCTTTCCGGGTAGCGGACAGGCCGAAACCGCGCCAGGTGCCGCTCCCCCACATGCTCCACGATGCCCAGGGCCGCCATGCCCTCGTAGATCCGCTGCACCTGTGGACGGCCTTCCATGATGGATACCCATCTGGCGGGTGTGTGGGGCCGGGACTTGCCGCGGATCAGTTCCAGTTCCGGTGCAAGGTCATCCCTGGCGGGCGAGCCCGTGGTCCGGAGGTGCTTGCCCGCCAGTTCAATGGCTCCGGCAAGCTCGAGCTCAGCCAGCACGGCGCCTGCCACCGCTGTCCTCAGGACGAACAGCGGCACCTCGGGTTTGCCGTCCTTGTCATTCGTTGCCAGGATCAGGAACTCCTGTGGCAGGTTCAGGGCCACTGCGGCGGGTGCTTCCTCGTTCATAGGGCCATGGTGGACCTGTTGGACGGGCGCCACCACGGCCATTAGTACCTAGCTGCTGCCCGGCTCCGTCACTCGCCACCGGGCGCCGGTAGATTTGGGGCGATGATACTCATAGACCGGGACGATCCCGCGCGCGCCGACATCCGGGACCTCCTGAGTGAGCACCTTGCCGACATGTACGCCACCTCACCGGCTGAGAGCGTCCACGCCCTGGACCACTCAGCACTGTCCGTGCCGTCCGTGACGTTCTGGAGTGCGCGGGAGGACGGCAGCCTGCTGGGGTGCGGCGCCCTCAAGCTCCTGGTTCCTCCTGCGGGCCCCGCTGTGACGGGAGAGATCAAGTCCATGCGGACTGCCGCGCAGGCCCGGGGACGGGGCGTGGCCACGCTCATGCTCGCGAATATCGTGGACCACGCCCGCGCCCGGAATTTTGAGGCCCTTTACTTGGAAACCGGCACGGAAGACTACTTTGCGCCGGCGCGGCGACTCTACCTGCGCCATGGCTTCACCGAATGCCCTCCGTTCGGCAACTACCGGCTCGACCCCAACAGCGTGTTCATGGAGCTCCGCCTCTAACAGACCAAGTCCGATGAACCTGCCCGGTACTTCGCTACGCAATGGCTTGCCGGCACTCCACGGCTACCAGGCTTGGCGGCTTTGCGAGCCAGGCCGGACTTCAGGCGGCCAGGTAGGTGGTGATGATCCGTTCGAGGAGGCTCAGCTCCGCGTCCGGCTCGGCGGGCCCGACCGGAAAGTCGCCGGTCGAGTTGCCCGGGTGCAGGCCCGTTGATCCGACCGGGCGCAGACCGGTCGGGCTGTCCAGTGGAAGGCCCGTCGAGTTGTCCGGAAGGCCGGTCGAATTGTCCGGGGACGGGGCTGTCGAACTGGGCTGCTGCAGGCCGGTCGAACTGGCCGGCCATAATTCCGGCGGGATGATGGGTGGGGTCCGGTCGGGTTGTTCTGCCGGGTAGTGCCTGCCGGTCGGCGAGGTCCAGCCCGGCGGTTCGTCCTTGGTGGCGGGGGTGGGTGTCCAGCGGCTTTGATGCTTCAGCCGGTGATGTTTCGGGCATACCTGGCCCAGATTACTGACCCCGGTGGCCCCACCATGCTCCCAAGCGGTCAGATGATCATTCTCGTTATCCGTAGTGTGGTTGCTGCAGCCCGGGAACGTGCACTTACCATCCCGCACCCGCAACCACTTCTTCAGGCCCTCCGGCAACCGGTAGCTCCTCCGGCCGATCTCCAACGGCGCCCCATCCCGGGGATCCACCAACAACCTGTACAACGACCCCGCACCCTCGCCCACCAGCCTCCGCGCCACCGACGCCGGAACCGGACCATACCCATCAACCTCGCCCGGCTCATCCGTGACACCCAACGTGGACAGCACCGGGACCACGACCAGCACATCGGCCTTCGGCGACGGAAGCTTCCGCAGATCAGGGCCCGTCTCACCCAGCAACAGATTGGCACCGACATCGGCCCGCAACTGCGGCAAGGTCCGGACCTCGCCCGGGCCCTGCAAACCACGCCCGATCGCCGTGGCCTTATTCCAAATGGCGCAGGCAGTACCGCCGGGCAGAAGCAGCGAAATCCGGGCCATCCCATCAGGCTCGGGCCGGTACTCCATCCGACGGTCCGCCACAGCCAACGCATGCCGGACCTCCAACGTGTCCGGGTACTGACGCTCCCGCCACGACCGGACCTTCCGCCGGAACCGCGACGGGACCAACTCCCCCGGCACCGCACCACGGGCCGGGTTGGGCGCCTGCGGGTCGAAAAAGTGCGCCTCCAACGCCGCCACCCGTACCGGATCCAGTCCGCTGGTTTCATCAGCCAACACCCGCGCATGCTGCCAGGAGATGGTCCCGGCCTGCAACGCATCCAACGCCAACGGCAACGACGTGGTCAACGCGTGCGCCTCACCCAACAGGTTTGACGCCGCACCCTCACCCACCGTCAACACACCCGCGACCTCAGCCACCAAGCACTTCTCCCGAGCCGACGCCTCAAACGCACCCGAGACAGGCCCCTCCAACACCTCCGACACCGAAGCATAAGCGGCCACCAAACGAACCTTCACCGCCGCAGCAGCAGCCTCAACCCGCGCCAACACCTCCAAACCAGAAAGGCACCGCTCAGCCAAGGCCCCCAAAGGATCACCTTCAGCCGAAACACCTGACCGGCGCCGGGACAAAGGAGGGGTGACGACCTCCGAAAGCTGGTCAACCAGCCCGGCGACAGACGCAACGGCAGCCGCTACCCCGGCCCCGCCACCCGCATCCACCACCAAACTGGTCTCCATGAACCAAGTCTCACAGGAGGGTCTGACATTCCAAGCCGCACCTGACCGGGACTCCCCGCGGCTCTCGTACAGGAACCCCACGCTGCCGCGCAACGAAGCTGCGGCATCACAAAGCCGGAGCCGCCCCAAGGCGGGTTGACGACGGCGGGTGGGCGCCCGCCGTCGTCCGTCCCTGAGTGGGACTGCGCCTCCCCGCCTGGCCCCGCTAGGATCCCGCCATGGGGGAATTGTTTGAAGGTGCGCCTACTCAACTGCCCGAGCCGATGGCGCTCGGGGTGGCGCTGTACCGGCCGGTTCAGGAGCAGCCTCAGCCTGTAAGGCACGTGGGCGGCTACGAGCCGTTCATCGAGTTCTGCCGGGGCCTGGGCGTCCAACCTGCGGAACTGGCTGGGGACGCCATCCGCCTGTTGCGCTTCCTGCGCCAGGCCGCGCCGGGCATCGTCAATGACGGCGCCCTCAAGAATGCGGCAGCGGTATTCGCGGGCAACACCCTGGCCCGGGCGAGGCCGGATGCGGAGTGGAAGGCCAATGAGGGCGGCGCGCCCACCGTAGGAACGGAGGAGCTCCAGTTCGAGGTGGACCGTCTCCTGGACGGCCTCAACATCGCCGACGACGCGGCGGTCGAGGGGCTGATTGCGAAGGTATCGGACTGGGCCCGGAGCCAACCCGACCCGCCGATGATGCAGCCCCGCCCGACATCCCGGAGCACTGACCACTCGTATGTCCGGCCCGCCCTTCCGGTGAATACGTACGACGCGGAAGACGGGACAGCCATTCCGTACGGCCACAGGTGGGGCGAGGACGGCCCTGACCCGGACTCCTACAGCGTGACCAGCCATCCGGAACGATTCACGGGGCTGCACCTGGTGGCCCGCGCGCTGATCGATTACCTGGTGGCCGTGTACGACGTGGAGGTCCTCGAATACAAGGCCTTGGCGGCCGACATGATGATTGAAGCCCGTGACGTGGTGACGGCGGTCAGGCTCACCCCTCGTGCCTCCGATGCTGCGCCCCTGACATTCATCCTGACCGGTTTTCCGGGCGTTGTGGTGCATGCCGGGGTGCTGCATGACTTCGCGTTCCCGGTGTGCGGCTGCGATGCCTGCGACGAGACGGTCCTGACACAAGCAGACCGGCTGGAACGCCTGGTCCTCAGCGTGGCGGCCGGCGGGTATGCCGAACGCTACCCCGTGGGCGGGCGGCGCTGGCGTGAATACGCGTTGACGGCGTTCGACGGGTCCGGCGCGGAAAGCGGCAAAGGCGAGCCCGGCCCCCTCAGCCCGTCCCGGCTTCGCGAGGCCGAGCTCCGGCTGAGGGACGTCCAGCGCGGCTGGGCGCCCTGGCCGCTGCGGCAGCACTAAACACCAAGAAGCACACCAAGCCCAGGAAGCGGACGACGGCGGGCGCCCACCCGCCGTCGTACTCTTCCGTCCCACGGGACCGGGCCACCCGGGTCGGAACCCCGCGTCACACAACGTGACGGCACCTGATTCCGGACAGGCAACGCCCTACCCTTGACACGTGACTCTGACTACGAAGCGTGCCGCCGCAAGCTCCCTCGCCGCCGGGCTCCTGTTGACCCTCGCCGCGTGTTCCACGCCGGCCGCGACCCAGCCCAGCTCATCCGCCCCCGCATCCTCCGCCAGCGCCAGCGCGTCCGCCAGCGCCGACGCCGGCCCCTGCGCCGGTGTGAAAGTCATCGTCGACTCCGCTTCGCTGAACCAGGCCGCCGCAGACACCTCCGCCTGCGTGCCCGCGGACGGACCCGCCCTGGCGTCGGACGTGCTGGGCAAAGCCGACGTGAAGATCGAGGGCACCGCCAAGTACCCCACGAGCTTCGCGTGCCGCGTCAACAGCGTGCCCGCCGCGGACTTCGACATCAAGCACAAGGGCGGCACCATCCGCGAAGCGTGCGATGACAAAAACACCGTCTCCTACTGGGCCCTCTGGGTGAAGCCCGCCAACGGCGACTGGGCGTACGCGCAGGAAGGCCTGGACAGCCTCAAGCTCAACCCGGGCGAGAGCCTTGAACTGCTGTACACGGTGGACGGCGAACCCGCAGCACCCGCGGCATGACCTTCCGGCCCGCGCCGTTACGCGCAGCGGCGGTCCTCGCCGCTGTGTTTATCGCGGCGCGGGTCATCTACCGCGTTCTCTTCAACGGGGCGGGCCTCGGTGCCCCGCTCCTGCTCGACCTTCCCCAGCTGCGGCTGCCGACCCCTTATGCCCATGTGGTCCTCCTCGGCCCGGTCTCGGCGCCCGGGGTCTGGGCGGCGGTCGTTTCAGCGCTCCCCATCGCCGCGACCATCCTGGCGTTCGGGCTGCTGAACGCGTGGGTGGACGTGGCCCGCGGTTTCGTGCATCTGGCCCGTCGCGGGCCGCTGCAGGGCGTCGCCCGGATGCTGGTGGTGGCGTGGTCCGCGCTTCCGGCGTTGGCCGACGCCGTCACCTCCGTCCGCCTCGCGTTCCGGCTGCGGGGCGAAAAGTTCGGCCCGCGCGCCCTGGTGCCCATCCTCGAACGGACACTGGAGCACGCCGCCAGGGTGGCCGCCGCGCTGGAGCTGCGCGGCTTCGGCAGCAGGGGCGCTCACCGTTCAACGGACGACGACGGCACTGGCCACACACAGGCTCCGCTCCTGGTGCGCGACGCCAGGTTCCGGATTGGCGACACCGAACTCCGAGTGGCTGACTTTCAGCCGCGGCCCGGGACCGTGTCCGTGCTGACCGGCCCCACCGGCTCCGGAAAGTCGACTATCCTGCGCGGCATCGCGGGGCTTCTCTCCCACGTGGACGGCGGCAACCTCACCGGCACGGTCCGCGTCGCCGGGCTGGACCGGGCAGCGACGCCGCCGCGCGAGACCGCCCGATCGGTCGGCGTCGTGCTGCAGAACCCCCGGGCCGCGTTCGCCACCACCCGGGTCCGGGACGAGATCGCCCTCGCCCTGGACCTGCGAGGCGTGGCGGCCGCCGACTCCAAGGCCCGCGTGGCCGAGGTGGCGGAGCGCATCGGGGTGTCGGCGCTGCTGGACCGGACCATCAGCACCCTCTCGGCGGGTGAGGCGGCGCTGGTGGCCATGGCGGCCGCCGTCGTGGAGCAACCGGCCCTGCTCCTGGTGGACGAACCCCTGGCGGATCTCGATAAATGGGCCCGCGCCCGCGTGATTGTCGTGCTCCAGGCGCTCGCCCGCGACGCCGGTGTGAGCGTCATCGTGGCCGAACACCGGGCCGAGGCCCTGGTTTCCATCGCCGACTCCTGGTGGGCCATCCGCGACGGCGCCCTGGTTCCGGGTGCCGCGCCCGCCCCTTCTGCACCCGCTGTGGCCGCACCCACCGCTGTTCGTGACACGTCTGCGCCGCCCGTGCTGACCGCCTCGCATCTCTCGGTACACAAGAACGGGAGCCCCTTGGTGCGGGGCGCGTCAGTGACCCTGTATCCCGGCGAAGTGACGGCGCTGGTGGGACCCAACGGGGCCGGAAAATCCTCTGTGCTGGTGGCCCTCGCCCTGGGCGGCGGCAAGGGCGTCGAGGGAACGATTGACACGGGAACGGCCGACGGCGGCAGGGTCGCCCTGGTGCCCGACGCCTCCGACGACCTGTTCACCCGGGACACCGTGGCGGCGGAGCTGCACGCGGCCGAACGCCGCCTGGCCCGACGCAGGGGTGCAGCACCGGTGGCTCCCGGGTTCGCCGCGGCGCACCTGGCCCGGCTGCGCGGGGAGGCCGGAATTCCGGTCGGGCACGAGCATCCCCGGGACCTTTCAGCCGGGGAACGCCGGATCCTCGCGATTGCGCTGCAGACCCTGGACCAACCCCGGGTCCTCCTGATTGACGAGCCCACCCGCGGCCTCGATCCTGCGGCCCGCACGGCGGTGGCCAGGGCTTTGCGGGCTGCGGCGGAGGATGGGGCGGCCATCCTCATCGCCACCCACGACCTTCCATTCGCCCACGGCCTCGGCGCCCGGATCCTGCCGATGCGGGACGGCGTAGCCCCCGCGGCTGAACCGGAGACTGCAACTGAGTGTGCCTCACCTCCGCAGCCCATCACCCTGCCCCTGATCGTGGACCGGTTGCCGGACGTGGCCCCGGGCAAGCCGGGCCGAAGGATCCGGCTGCCCCGTTCCGTTGAGCTCACCTTGCTGGCAGTCGCCAACCTGCTGGCGCTCGGGGCCTTCTGCTGGCCCCTGCTGGCCGCGGCCCTCCCGACGGATGCCGCCGCAGCGATGCCCTACGCGGCACTGGCCATCGCACCCGTGGCGGCTGTCGCCGTCGTGGTTTCACTGGACGGTTCGGTGCGTTCGGCACACACGGTAGCGCTGCTCGGAGTGCTGGCGGCCGTGGGGTCGGCGGTGCGGGTGGCGAGTACCGGCGTCGGGGGCGTGGAGGCGGTGTTCATCCTGCTGGTCCTGGCCGGCCGTGCGTTCGGCGCCCGGTTCGGGCTGCTGCTGGGCACCGCCACGATTGCGTTGTCCAGTGCGCTGTGGGGCGGACTCGGGCCGTGGACGCCGTTCCAGGTTTTCGCGTGTGCGTGGGTGGGCGCCGGGGCCGGGCTGCTTCCGAAACTGGTGCGCGGCAAGGCCGAGTTGGTGATGCTGGCCGGGTACGGGATCGTGGCGTCCTACCTGTTCGGGCTGCTCACCAACCTGTGGTTCTGGCCGTTCGCGGTGGGCGCCGGCACGGGCATCTCCTACGAACCGGGCGCGCCGCTGGCCACCAACCTGAGCAGCTTCCTGCTGTATTCGCTGCTGACCTCGACGGCCGGGTGGGACACGCTGCGGGCCGTAACCACGGCAGTCGGCGTCGCCGTGGTGGGCCGGGCGGTCCTGGCCGCGCTGCGCCGGGTCAAGCCGGTGTCGGGTGGAATGGCGGGTCAGGGTAACCGGACTGCGCAGGCCCAGGAGCGGTCGGCTGAAGAATCGATTAAAGAGCTGCCAGTTCGGAGCGGCCAGTCTTCGGGAGGCAGTCCGGCGAGAAGACCCTGACCTGGCTGGCCGGGTTGTTCACCAGAGCAGCGGCCGGCCGGACTGGGCGGCGCTGCAGGTCTCCCCCGCAATTGGGACAGGAACCGTTGGGGAAGCGTTCCACGCACTCAGGGCACCAGGTGCATTCAAAGGTGCAGATATACGCCTCCGCAGAGGGCGCAATATCCCGGTCGCAGCACTCGCAATTGGGTCTGATCTCAAGCATGGGGAAAGCCTACCCGCGGGAAATGCACGCCCGGACCGCCGTACCGTTTTGCACCAGGAAAGCGGACGACGGCGGGTGGCCACCCGCCGTCGTCCGCTTCCTTGGGTGCGGGGCAGCGTCAGACGTTGGCCCTGCGTTTGAACCAGCCCCACACGGCCGTGGCCACAAACAGGATCAGGCCGATGAAGGCCAGCCAGAGCAGGCCCTTGACCACGAAGCCCAGGACGGAGAGGACGAGCCAGATAATAAGCAAGGTGATGATTATTCCCATAGGGGAAGCTTAGGCCCCTGAACCGGGCAGACGAGGCAGCGACCCGGGTTGCCTTGGGCCTGCCAATTTGTGACACTGAACTCCTCTGTTCCCCAGTGTTAGGCAATGTTGTGACGGGCATTTCAGGTTTCGCGACGCAGTCCGCGCGCTGACACTTCCCTGATGCCCTAAGGGCTCGGCAGGTCTCAGCGCTTCTTCCGCTGAAACCACCCGGAGCCCCATGCCAATCCTTGGCTTTCCTTTTCCTGCACTGAATTCCCGCCGCCCTGCACCGCCCGGTGTTCATCGTCGTGCGTCCTGGCGCCCTCCCGCCACGGTCCGTCCCCCGTAGGACCTCCCCTGTGAGACGGACCTGACCTTGGCGATCCGCGGCCCAGCCGCCCTGACTCTTTGGGAGCACCATGCCCAGCGCAATAAACCCATCCATCGTCCTCAACGACGTGCACTTCCGGTGGCCGGACGGCTCACCGGCACTTTCCGGGATTTCCGGCAGCTTCGGTCCCGGCCGGACCGGACTCGTGGGAACGAACGGCTCCGGAAAATCCACCCTGCTGCGCCTGATGGCCGGCATCTTGGCGCCCATGGCCGGCACCATCAGCACAGGTGGCGAGGTCGGCTACCTCCCGCAAACACTGACCCTGCGCCGCGGCTCCACGCTGATGGAACTGCTGGGCATCCAGGACAAGGTGTCCGCCCTGCGCGCCATCGAAGCTGGTGACGTGGCAGTGGAGCACTTCGATGTCCTGGGTGACGACTGGGACATCGAGACCCGTGCCGCTGAAGAGCTGCAGGCCATCGGTCTTGCCGGCGTCGGCCTGGAGCGGAGCGTGGGTGAACTCTCCGGTGGGGAGGCTATGCTGGCGGCCATCAGCGGGCTGCGGATCCGGCGGACGCCCATCACCCTGCTGGATGAACCGACCAACAACCTGGACCGGGATGCCCGCGCGGCGCTCGGCGGGATGCTGGCCGACTGGCCGGGGAGCCTGCTGGTGGTCAGCCACGACCTGGCACTGCTGGAGCTCATGGACGAAACGGCGGAGCTCTATGACGGAGGGCTCACCGTGTTCGGCGGCCCCTACAGCGAGTGGCGGGCCTACTTGGACGAGCAGCAGGCCGCCGCTGCGCAGGCCACTCGGGCGGCCGAGCAGCTGGTGAAGAAGGAGAAGCGACAGAAGCAGGAGGCGGAGGCGAAGCTTGCCAGCCGGGCCAGGACGGGCCAGAAGAGCTACGACAACAAGAAGGGCTCCAAGATCCTGATGAACCAACGCGCCTCCGACGCCCAGGTATCCGCCGGGAAAATGCGGTCCGGAATGGACACCAGGGTGCAGGCGGCCAAGGAAGCGCTGGACGCCGCCGCCGCCAGGGTGCGCGAGGACGAGCGCGTGTCGCTGGACCTCCCGGACCCCGGAGTTCCGCGCGGCCGGCGGATCGCGGAGCTCAGGGGCACCAACCGCTCCTATGTGGTGCAGGGCCCGGAGCGGGTGGCGATCATCGGGCCCAACGGCGCTGGCAAGACCACGCTCCTGGAGAGGTTGGCCGGACGCCTGGCGTGCGAAGAAGGCGAGGCCGGCGGGACCCTGCAGACGGACCGGGCCGGGTACCTGCGCCAGCGGCTCGACGGTCTGCGGGAGGATGCAACCACCCTGGAAAACGTCCAGGACGCCGCTCCGGACGTCCCGGCAGGCGACATCCGAAACCGGCTGGCCCGGTTCCTGCTGCGCGGCGACAGCGTGAACCGGCCGGTGCACACGCTCTCTGGGGGTGAGCGGTTCCGGGTGTCGCTGGCCAGGCTGCTGTTCGCCGACCCGCCCGCCCAGGTGCTGATCCTGGATGAGCCCACCAACAACCTGGACATCCGCAGCGTGGACCAGCTGGTGGAGTCCCTGCAGGTCTACGGGGGCGCCGTCATTGTGGTCAGCCACGACGACGCTTTCCTGGGACGGCTAGAGCTGGACCTCATCCTAAGCCTGGGGCGGGACGGGTCCCTGACCCAGCTGGCCGCGCTGCCGAGTGACCTCACACCTTGAAGTACTTGGCCTCCGGGTGGTGGAACACGAACGCGTCCGTGGACTGTTCCGGGTGCAGCATCAGTTCGTCGCTGAGGATCACGCCCATGCGTTCGGGTTCCAGCAGTTCCACCACCTTGCGGCGGTCCTCCATGTCCGGGCAGGCGGGGTAGCCCAGGGAGAAGCGGGCGCCGCGGTAGTCGAGCTTGAAGTACCCTGCCGTGTCCTTGGGTTCCTCGGCGGCGAAGCCCAGTTCCTTGCGGATGCGGGCGTGCCAGAACTCGGCCAACGCCTCGGTCAGCTGCATGACCAGCCCGTTCAGCTCGTAGTAGTCGCGGTACTGGTTGGCCTCAAACATCTTGGACGTGAACTGTTCGATCTTCGAGCCGGCGGTGACCAGCTGCACCGGCAGCACGTCGATCTGGCCCGACTCGCGCGGGCGCACGAAGTCGGCCAGGCAGAGGTGCCGGTCGCGGCGCTGGCGCGGGAAGTCGAAGTGCAGCCTGTCGCTGCCGATCGGAGCACCTGTTCCACCGTCCGGGGCGAGCAGCCCCGGGACGCCCAGGACGCCGTCGGGATCCTCACCGTGGTGCAGGACCACCACTTTCTCCCCTTCGGAGACCACGGGGAAGTAGCCGTAGGCGATGGAGGGGTCCAGCATACCCTCGGCCAGGATGCGGTCCAACCAGTAGCGCAGGCGCGGGCGGCCCTCGCGTTCCACGAGTTCCTCGTAGGAGGCCCCGTCCTCGCCGCGGCCGGGCTTGAGTCCCCACTGGCCCATGAAGGTTGCACGTTCGTCGAGGAACGCCGCGAATTCATGGAGGGCGACGCCGCGCACAATGCGGGTGCCCCAGAACGGCGGCGCCGGCACAGGGTTGTCCTCGGCGACGTCGGACCGGCCGGGCATGGCCTCGGGCTCGGTGACGGTGAAGGTTGGGCCGGAGCGGTGGATGCGCTTCTTCAGCGGCGGCAGGCCGACGTCGTCCGGTGACGCTCCGCGCGCCATGCGGACCAGCGGTTCCATCAGGGAAAGGCCCTCGAAGGCGTCTTTGGCGTAGCGGACCACGCCGTCGAACTGCTCCGCGAGGTCCTGCTCAACATAGGCGCGGGTGAGGGCGGCGCCGCCCAGGATGACCGGCCACTTCTTGGCCAGGCCGCGGGACTGCAGCTCGGCCAGGTTCTCCTTCATCACCACGGTGGACTTCACCAGCAGGCCGGACATGCCGATCACGTCGGCGTCGTGTTCCTCGGCGGCGGCGATGATTTCGGCGATGCCCTGCTTGATGCCGATGTTGACCACTTTGTAGCCATTGTTGGTGAGGATGATGTCCACCAGGTTCTTGCCGATGTCGTGCACGTCGCCGCGGACGGTGGCGATGACCATGGTGCCCTTGCCGGACGCATCCGACTTTTCCATGTGCGGTTCGAGCAGGGCGACGGCGTTCTTCATCACCTCGGCGGACTGCAGCACGAACGGCAGCTGCATCTCGCCGGCGCCGAAGCGCTCGCCCACCACCTTCATGCCTTCGAGCAGGTGGTCGTTAATGATGCCCAGCGGCGTCATGCCCTCGCTGCGGGCCAGGTCCAGGTCCTCCTCGAGGCCCTTGCCTTCGCCGTCGATGATCCGGCGCTGAAGGCGTTCACCGGTGGGCAGGGCGGCGAGTTCGGCGGCGCGCTGGTCGCGGAGCGCAGCGGTGTCGACGCCGGCGAACATGTCCAGCATGATGGCCAGCGGATCGTAGGTGGTGTTGCCGTCGGCGTCGTACTCGCGGCGGTCCCAGACGAGGTCCAGGGCGACCTTCCGCTGCTCTTCGGGGAGGGAGGCGAGCGGGACGATCTTGGCGGCGTCGATGATGCCGCTGGTGAGGCCCGCCTCGGTGGCTTCGTGCAGGAACACGGAGTTCAGGACGATGCGGGCGGCCGGGTTCAGGCCGAAGGAGACGTTGGAGACGCCGAGGGTGGTGTTGATGCCCGGGTACTTCGCGGTGATCTGGCGGATGGCCTCGATGGTTTCGATGCCGTCCCGGCGGGTTTCCTCCTGGCCGGTGGCGATGGGGAAGGTCAGTGCGTCCACGATGATGTCCTCGACCCGCATGCCCCACTCCCCTACCAGGGCATCGACGAGGCGGGAGGCGATGGCCACCTTGCCGTCGGTGGTGCGGGCCTGGCCTTCTTCGTTGATGGTGAGGGCGATGACGGCGGTGCCGTGTTCCTTGACCAGCGGCATGATGCGGGCGAAGCGGCTGGTGGGGCCGTCGCCGTCCTCGTAGTTGACGGAGTTGACCACGGGGCGGCCGCCGATGAGTTCCAGGCCGGCCTTTAGGACGGGCGGTTCTGTGGAGTCGATGACGAGCGGGAGGGTGGAGGCCGACGCGAAACGGGAGACGATCTCCTTGACGTCCGCCACGCCGTCGCGCCCCACGTAGTCGACGCAGACGTCCAGGAGGTGGGCACCGACTCGGATCTGTTCGCGGGCGATGTCCACGCAGTCGTCCCAGCGCTCTTCGAGCATGGCCTGGCGGAAGGCCTTGGAGCCGTTGGCGTTGGTCCGCTCACCGATGGCCAGGTAGGAGGCGTCCTGGTCGAAGGAGACGTGCTGGTAGAGGGAGGCGATGCCTGGGTCCTGCTCGGTTGGAACGCGGGCGGGCTGCGTTTTTCCGTTGCTGGTCACCGTGGCGGCCACGGCTGCGTTGCGGAAGGGCGCAAGGCGTTCGACGACGGCGGCCAGGTGCTCCGGCGTCGTACCGCAGCAGCCGCCCACCAGGCCGAGGCCGAATTCACGGACGAACTGCTCATGCGCGGTGGCGAGTTCGTTGGGGGTGAGCGGGTAGTGCGCGCCGTTGGCGCCGAGGATGGGCAGGCCGGCGTTGGGCATGCAGGCGATGGCGACGGAGGACTGCTTGGAGAGGTGGCGGAGGTGCTCGCTCATCTCGTCCGGGCCGGTGGCGCAGTTCAGGCCGATGGCGTCGACGCCGAGCGGTTCCAGGGCGGTCAGGGCGGCGCCGATTTCGGAGCCCATGAGCATGGTTCCGGTGGTTTCGACCGTCACCTCGACGAAGATGGGGAGGCGGATTCCCTTGGAGACGATGGCCTGCTTGCAGCCATTGACGGCGGCCTTGGTCTGCAGGAGGTCCTGGCTGGTTTCGATGAGGAACGCGTCTGCGCCGCCGTCGATGAGGCCCTCGGCCTGCTGGGCGAAGGTCTGCTTGAGGTGGTCGTAGGTGGTGTGGCCCAGGCTGGGGAGCTTGGTGCCGGGGCCCATGGAGCCGAGGACCCAGCGCATGCGGCCGTCGGTTTCTTCTGCGGCTTCGGCGCGTTCGCGGGCGATCCTGGCGCCTTTTTGGGCGAGCTCGGTGATGCGGTCGTCGATGCCGTAGTCGGAGAGGTTGGACCAGTTGGCGCCGAAGGTGTTGGTTTCCACGGCGTCGATGCCGGCGGCGAAGTAGGCGTCGTGGATGTCGGCGATGACGTCCGGCCGGGTGTCGTTGAGAATCTCGTTGCAGCCCTCGAGGCCCTGGAAGTCCTCGAGCGAGAGGTCCCTGCCCTGCAGCATGGTGCCCATGGCCCCGTCCGCAATGACGACCCTGTGATTGACCGCGTCCAGGAGCGCCTGCGCGCGGGCGGGACGGGCGACGGAGTCTATATCAAGCGCGAAGCGAGGCATCTCAACAGGTTACGTGTGGGGGCTGACACGTTGCGCTGTGTGTCTGTGTACTACGGCGGAAGCCAAGGTAGTAGCGCCAAATCTGCTGGGCAGAGATGCGATCCGGTCCCGAGTACGGCCTACTTTCATGTTTGAATCTAGGAAGAATTTGTAAAAACTAGCCGGGGGACATCTGAAGTGAAGTTGAAAGCACTGCGTGTAAGGAATTTTCGAACGATAGGACCGATAGAACAGACCCTCTCCATCGGTGAGGGAGGCACAACTCTAGTCGGCCCTAACAACACTGGTAAGACCAATCTCTTGCACGCGGTTGAGCTATTTTTTACCGGGCCTGAAAACAAGTTTGGGTTCAGCAAAGCTCGCGATCTCTCGTTTGTTGCGGGATCTGGTAAGACGAGTCTTGTAGCAACATTCGCAGGTATAGACGAAGACGAGCACCCTGACCAAGCTGTGTTCGCAGCCTACGACCGCCTCACGGAGTTCGTGGACGTTAGGCCTCGTGACAGTGCCGAGTTTACGTTGTCGCTCGTCATGTCTCCGAGCGATAACCCAGTGTATCAATTCTTTCCCAATGCCAGAAAGACGGGATCACCGGCTGAGCAAACAGCATTCAGCAGACTCCAGTCAAAATTGGTTGCAGATCTCTTCGGGCTATTCTCTGTTCAATACGTGCCAGCTGCGAAGACTATGGATCAACTGAACAGCGAGCTTTTGATGCCTTTCATGGTGAAGAAGGTAGCTAGAACAATCACGCCGTATGTGCCGGAAATAGAGAGCTCGCTAGAGGCCGTGGCTGCCACAATCAACGCTGCTTTAGCCGAAGCTGGTCTGGCTCACTTTGTAGCTTCATTCGGGTTCCCTAACAATTCTCTCGAAGCACTGTTGTCTGGTTTTGACTTTGCACTTGGTGACCCAAGACGAACCTCAATCCAACACAAGGGGCAGGGCGTTCAATCCGTGGCGCTACTGGCAAGCTTGATTTGGATCTCCGAACAATTGCGCTTACAGGGTTCGAGGCCAATCTGGCTCCTAGAAGAACCGGAATCTTACCTACACCCTGAACTTTCTCGCTCTGCCCTTGATCTGGTCGACCAGTTGAGGAAGGAGTCGACCGTCCTGATCACAACTCATGCACTTGCTTTTGTGCCTCAGAACGTCCAGAGAATTAGCGGCGTCTCGCTCGTTGATGGCATGACACGAATTGAAGCGTTCAGGAACTACCGGGAGGCAACGGAAAACCTCAGCCGGGCGCTCGGCGTGGCATTCAGTGACTACTTCAATCTAAGTGAAATTAACGTCCTGGTTGAGGGCCAGTCTGATAAAGACTTGATTCCCTGGGCCATGCAGACCATCGACTCAGTAACTGAGCAAGAATACCCACTACTCTTCGCAGCCGCGTTTTTAGATTTTGGAGGAGTCAAGCATCTTTCTGGATTTTTGCGCGCAAACTATGGCTTCATCCGACGCGAGCGCGTCGCGGTTCCGGTCTTCGATGGAGATGAGGCAGGTACTAAAGAACGCCGGGAGCTGCAGCAGTATTTTGGTCAGAAGCAGATTCCATTTCAGTCAAATCAAGATTACCTATCCGTTCGTGACCGTTTTGCCATCGAAGGACTTTTCCCAGACACGTGGATTCAAGACATACATCATGAGCACCCGACGTGGTTCGACGAATTCTCAGAGGATTCGCAGGGTAATCTAGAGCCATACCGTGTAAAATCGGCCCACAAAGCTGGGGTGATCAACGTCCTCAGCAAACGTGCCGAGTCTGACGCAAGCCAATCGTGGAGTGGTCCATGGATAAGCTTCCTATCGGCGCTTGAAAGTGCATTACGGTTCCATCGACTGCGCCTTGAAGGGACTCGGAATGAAAACTTATGACCAACCAATGGGGCGGTTTAACGACACAGTTGGCAGTTGTCCTGGGAGCCCGGCCCTGGGGGCATAGAGCGGCCGCCCACCCAGTGATCCACCGGATCGCGGATGAGCAGGCTCTCGCGTTCCTAGTTGCCAGATCGGCGGCACCTAAAGCCGTTGCGTCTCAGCGAACTGGTTCTGAAAATCTCGAACCACGGGAGTTCCGGTACCGTGAATAAGAGAGTTTACACGTGGACCAAAATGGGGGTTGCGGCGATGAATAGAAGGCCAGTGGTGTCTGGACTCGTTGCAGGAATTTTCATGCTCTTATGGGCAGTCATATTTCTGACGTGGACGCCGGTCTATTCGCTTCGGTTGATTACCGGAATCGTGTTGGTGCCATTGGGGCTGTGGTTGGTGGCCCGCTACATCCTCCTGCGTCGTCGGGCGGAGAGTACGGAACCGGCAACTGAGCCTAAGCCTTAACTCAAACCTCCGCCACAGGAGCCGCGAACTGGGCCTCATACAGCCGGGCATAGGCCCCGCCGGCGGCCAGCAGGGAAGCATGCGTCCCCTGTTCCACGATCTGGCCGGCCTCCATCACCAGGATGAGGTCGGCGTCGCGGATGGTGGACAGGCGGTGCGCGATCACGAAGGACGTCCGGTCGGACCGCAGGGCACTCATGGCCTTCTGCACCAGCACCTCGGTCCGGGTGTCCACCGAGGACGTCGCCTCGTCCAAAATCAAAACAGAAGGCCGTGCCAGGAACGCCCGGGCGATCGTCAGCAACTGCTTCTCTCCCGCCGACACGTTGGACCCCTCGTCCTCCAGCACGGTGTCGTACCCGTCCGGCAACGACCGCACGAACCGGTCCACATACGTCGCCCGCGCCGCCTCCAGCACCTCCTCTGAGGTAGCAGAAGGCCGGCCATAGGCAATGTTGTCCCGGATGGTCCCGCCGAACAGCCACGTATCCTGCAGCACCATCCCCAGCCGCGAGCGCAGCTCGCGCCGCGGCACCGAGGTGACGTCCACGCCGTCGAGCGTTATCCGCCCCGCATCCAGCTCGTAAAACCGCATCATAAGGTTCACCAGCGTGGTCTTCCCCGCGCCGGTCGGCCCCACAATCGCTACGGTCTGGCCCGGCTCCGCCACCAGGGACAGCCCGGAAATCAGCGGCTTCTCCGGCGAGTAGGAGAACGACACGTCCTCGAACACCAGCCGACCCCGCCCGAACACCGGCCCGTCAGAGTCTGCCGGCTCCACGGATTCCTCGGATTCATCCAGCAGCTCGAACACCCGCTCGGCAGACGCCACCCCGGACTGCAGCAGGTTGGCCATGGACCCCAGCTGCGCCAGCGGCATGGTGAACTGCCGCGAGTACTGGATGAACGCCTGCACGTCGCCCAGCTGCATCGCCCCGGACGCCACCTGCAGGCCGCCCACCACGGCGATCCCCACGTACACCAGGTTCCCGATGAACGTCATGGCCGGCATGATCAGCCCGGAAATGAACTGCGCCCCGAAGCTCGCCTCATACAGCTCCGCGTTCTTCTGCCGGAACCGCTCCTCCACCTCGCGCTGCCGGCCGAACACCTTCACCAGCGCATGCCCGGTGTACGTCTCCTCGATCTGCCCATTTAACTCACCTGTGTTTTTCCACTGCGCCACGAACAGCTTCTGCGAGCGCTTGGCAATCAGCGCCGTGATCACCAGCGTCAGCGGAATGGTCACCAGCGCGATCAGCGCCAGCGTGGGCGAGAGAATCACCATCATCACCAGCACGCCCACCACGGTCAGCACGGACGTGACCGCCTGGCTGATGGTCTGCTGCAGGCTCTGCGAAATGTTGTCCACATCGTTGGTGACCCGGCTCAGCAGCTCGCCGCGCTGGATCCTGTCGAAGTACCGCAGCGGCAGCCGGTGGATCTTCGCCTCGATCTCCTCCCGCAGCCCGTACACCGTCCGCTGCACCACTCCGTTCAGCACATACGCCTGCATCCACATGAACGCCGACGCCAGCACATACAGCACCAGCGCCCACGTCAGCACGTTCCCCAGCGCCGCGAAGTCGATCCCCTGCCCCGGCGTCAGCGCCATCGGCGCGAGCATGTCCGCCTTCTGGTTCTCCCCCGCGGCCCGCAGCTGCGCCACCAGCTGTTCCTTGGTCACCCCGGCCGGCAGCTGCTTGGACACCACGCCGGCGAAAATCAGGTTGGTGCCCTCGCCCAGCAGCCGCGGCCCGATCACCGAGAGCGCCACGCCGGCCACCGCGGTCACGAACACCAGCAGCAGCCACAGCCGCTCCGGCCGCAGCTTGCCCAGCAGCCGCCTGGCCGACGGCCAGAAGTTCATTGCCTTCTCCGCCGGGATGTTCATCCCGCCAAATGGTCCGCCGCGCCCCGGGCCGCCTGCCGGGCGCGGGATGCGTACGACGGCGGCGCCCGCGTTCGGGGAGGCCGGCCCGGCTTTGGTGCCGCTTGCGGGAGTGGGTTCGGGGCTCATACCGTCTCCTCCGCCGCCAGCTGGGAGTTCACGATCTCGCGGTACGTCTCGGAGGTCTCCAGCAGCTCACCGTGCGTTCCGCGCCCCACGATCCTGCCGTCGTCGAGCACTAAAATCTGGTCCGCGTCCACGATGCTGGACACGCGCTGCGCGATGATCACCAGCGTGGCCCCGACGGTACTTCGCTTGAGCGCCTGCCGCAGCCGGGCGTCCGTGCCCGTGTCCAGGGAGGAGAACGAATCGTCAAAGATGTACAGCTCGGGCCGTTTTACCAGGGCCCGGGCGATGGCCAGCCGCTGCCGCTGCCCGCCGGAAACGTTGGTGCCGCCCTGGCTGATGGGCGCGTCCAGGCCACCGTCCATCCGCTCCACGAAGTCCCGCGCCTGGGCGATCTCCAGCGCTTCCCAGCACTCCTCGTCCGTGGCGTCCGGCTTGCCGTACTGCAGGTTGCTGCGCACGGTGCCGCTGAACAGGTAGGGCCGCTGCGGCACCAGGCCGATGTGCCCCCACAGCAGGTCCGGGTCCAGCTCGCGCACGTCCACCCCGTCCATCCGGACCGAGCCGGACGTCACGTCGAAGAGCCGGGGCATCAGGTTCACCAAGGTGGTCTTGCCGGCGCCGGTGCTGCCGATGATCGCGGTCGTCTGCCCCGCCTCGGCAATGAAGGTGATGCCCGTGAGGACGGGCTGGTCGGCACCCGGGTAGGCGAATCCGGCGTCGACCATCTCCAGCTCGCCGCGCCGCACGCTGCTGCTCACGGGATTCCGTGGCGGCCGGACACTGGACTCGGTGCCCAGCACCGCGCCGATCCGGTCAGCCGAGACGGCAGCGCGCGGGATCATCACCGCCATGAACGTAGCCATCATGACGGACATCAGGATCTGCATCAGGTAGCTCAGGAACGCGATCAGGGTGCCCACCTGCATGGACCCGTCCTCGATCCGGAACGCACCGAACCAGATCACCGCCACGGACGAGACGTTCAGCACCAGCATCACCACGGGGAAGGCGAGCGCCATCAAACGTCCGGCCTTCAGCGCGGTGTCCGTGACGTCGTCGTTCGCCTGGCCGAAGCGCGCCGTCTCGATGTCCTCCCGGACGAACGCCCGGACCACCCGGATGCCGGTGAGCTGCTCGCGCAGGACCCGGTTCACGGTGTCGATCCGCTTCTGCATCTTCCGGAACAGCGGCACCATCCGGCCCGTGATCAAACCGATGGCCACCAGCAACACCGGGACGGCGACGGCGATCAGCCAGGACAGCTGCGCATCCTGCCGCACCGCCATGATCACCCCGCCGATGCTGAGCATGGGGGCGGTGACCAGCATGGTGGCGGACATCAGGACCAGCTGCTGTACCTGCTGGACGTCGTTGGTGGAGCGGGTGATGAGGCTGGGCGCGCCGAACCGGGTGACCTCCTGCTCCGAGAACTCCCCCACCCGCTGGAAGATGGCGCCGCGCAGGTCCCGGCCCGTGCCCATGGCGGCCTTAGCGGCGAAGTAGACGGCAACCACCGAGCAGACAATCTGCAGCAGGGTGACAGCCAGCATCACGGCGCCGAGGTTGAGGATGTAGGTGATGTCGCCCTTGGCCACGCCCTCGTCGATGATGTCCGCGTTCAGCGTGGGCAGGTACAGCGACGCGATGGACTGCGCCAGCTGGAAGACCACGACGGCGGCCAGCAGCTTGCGGTGCGGCCGCAGGTATTCAACAAGCAGTTTCCAGAGCATGGGCGGCTCCCGCCTGACGGAGTGTCCACAAAACGTGGTGCGAGCGTCAGTTTACGTCCGCCGCGGGCCGTTGATCCTTGGAGTTGGCTGGGAAATCCGGCAGTTCTCTCACGGCGTACCAGCGCTGCGCGGGCTGCCCCGCCGTGGGGCTATGTTGGCTCAGCGCGGCATGCCGACGGCGCGGCTGATCAGGGCGTCGAACTGGCGGTCGCCCAGCAGCCTCCGGGCTGCGATCAGCGGGCGGGCTCCGAACCCCAGGGCGTAGCGGGTCTTCGGTTTGGATGCGGTGACGGCCTTGGCAATGGCGTCGGCAATGACCGACGGCGGGGAGTTCCGGTTGGCGCTCGTTTCGGCTTTCAGTGATTTGGCCATGGCCTGAGCCTGCGCCGCGTAGGGCCCTTGTCCGGAGGTCTTCAACAGGAGGTCGGCGGCGATCCCGCCCCATTCGGTGGCAATTCCGCCGGGTTCAATGACCACTACGTCGATTCCGAAGGGTTTGACCTCGAGCCGCAGGCAGTCGCTGAGCGCCTCGAGGGCGAACTTGGTGCCGTGGTACCAGCCGCCCAGCGGGGTGTAGATTTTCCCGCCCATGGAGCTGATGTTGACGATGGTTCCCGAACGGCGGGACCGCATGTGCGGCAGCACCAGCTGCGCCAGCCGGATCGCCCCGAAGACGTTGACGTCAAACTGGCGGCGGCCTTCGTCGATGTCAACGTCCTCGAGGGCACCATAGGACCCGTAGCCGGCGTTGTTTACGAGGACATCGATCTGTCCGGTCTCAGCGATGATCCGGTCAATGCCCGACTGCATGGAAGCATCGTCGGTGACATCCATGGCAAGCGGCCGGACGCCGTCGGTGGCAAGGTCCGCCAGGCGGTCGGTGCGGCGGGCGGCTCCGTAGACGGTGAACCCAAGGGACTGGAGCTTCCTGGCCGTGGCCTCGCCGATTCCGGACGACGCTCCCGTGACAAGGGCAGTTTTGGTGGGCATGTCGGCACTCCCGGGGACTAAGACGGATGACAGTTCATCTCAATAATGACCCCCCCCCCATCCGAGAAGTTAGTACGTGCCCTTGGTCGGCTCGATGGCCCACGCCAGGCGGTGCAGCGCGCTGGCTAGCCGGCCGCGCAGCGATTCCCCGCACGACAGTCCGGGCTTCCTGGCCCTGACCTTCCGGGGCGCGTGCGGCAGCGCACTGGTGGCAGTATCGTCATTCCTCGCAAGGAAAAGGGCTACAAGGCTTGAACCGTCCATGGGATGTGTTTCCTGAAATTGTGGTTGTCTCCGCGCCAAAAGCGGGATGCAGTGAGTGAGGCGCCCGGACATCTGGACACGGCCCAGCCATCGGTCGTTGGTAGCAGGGCGAGTGGCAGTACTCCGAAAAAGGGTTGGGGCCGGTGCGCCGGGAAGGCGGAGGGAAGGCCCGCACGGTCGATTATCAGACATTTCCCGGGCAGCCTCCCAAACGCGTGACAACTGTTACGCGTGCTGCTCCGCCGCCGCGATGAGCCGCTGCATCCGGGCCCCGGCGTCGCTGCCCGACGCCGGCGTATAGACCACCAGGTGCAGGTCCGGCCGGTCCGAGGGCGAGAGCTGATGGTGCTCCAGTTGGAGGACCCCCACAGACGGGTGGTGGAAGAGCCGCTCACGGGATTCGAAGCCCAGGATGTCGTACCGGTCCCAGCCTTCCCGGAATTCCGGGCTGGCTTCCTTGAGCCGCTCCACCAGGTTCTTGACGTCCACGTCACCCAGCCGCTGCCCCGTTTCGGCGCGGAACTCCGCCAGGAACCTCTTACTGGTCACGTCCCAGTCGGGCAACAGGTCGCGCACGTAGGGATCGGTGAACACCAGCCACAGCAGGTTCCGGTCCGCGAGGGGAACCGTGGCAATGTTGGGGAAAAGCGCCGCGTACGCCGTGTTCCAGCCCGCCACGCCCCAGTCCGGGAACAGCGCGAAGGACGGGTTCGGGTCCAAGGCATCAAGCAGCCGCTGAAGATGGGCAGGCGCGGTGGCAGCCGCCGTCGTGCTTGGTCCGGCGGAGGCATAACCGCCCAGCGACAGAACGTAATCCAGGCCGGTGTCCGAAAGATGCAGCGCACGGCTGACCGCCTCCAGTACCTGCCGGGACGGGCTGATGTCCCGGCCCTGCTCGAGCCACGTGTACCAAGTGACGCTCACCCCGGACAGGAACGCCACCTCCTCGCGCCGCAGGCCCCGCTCCCGCTTACGGGCGATCGGCGGCAGCCCATAGTCGGCACGGAGTGCCTGATCCCGGCGGGCACGGAGGAACAGCCCCAGTTCTTTGCGGCGGCCTGAATTCTGCACCCAAAAATACTATTACTCTGGTACTCGCACTACTAGTAGCAAGGCCGTCTTCCTCCCGCGGCGGCGCCAAAGAAGGATGGTATCCATGCCTGCACTACGTTCAAAAACAGTCACCCACGGCCGCAACATGGCCGGCGCCCGCGCACTGCTGCGCGCTTCCGGCGTCGCCAACTCGGACATCGGCAAGCCGATCATCGCCGTCGCGAACTCCTTCACCGAGTTCGTTCCCGGCCACACCCACCTCGCCCCCGTGGGCCGGATCGTCTCCGACGCGATCCTCGCTGCAGGCGCCGTTCCGCGCGAATTCAACACCATCGCCGTCGACGACGGAATCGCCATGGGCCACGGCGGCATGCTCTACTCACTGCCGTCCCGCGACCTGATCGCCGACTCCGTCGAATACATGGTCAACGCCCACTGCGCCGACGCCCTGGTCTGCATCTCCAACTGCGACAAAATCACCCCAGGCATGCTCATGGCCGCGCTGCGCCTGAACATCCCCGTGGTCTTCGTCTCCGGCGGCCCCATGGAAGCCGGCCGCGTCACTCTCACCGACGGTTCCGTCCGCTCCCTGGACCTGGTGAACGCGATCGCCGATGCGGTGGATGAATCCATCTCCGATGAGGACATCAACCTCATCGAAGAGAACGCCTGCCCCACCTGCGGTTCCTGCTCCGGCATGTTCACCGCCAACTCCATGAACTGCCTCACCGAGGCCATCGGCCTCTCCCTGCCGGGCAACGGCTCCGTCCTGGCAACCCACACCGCGCGCAAGGCGCTGTACGAGAAAGCCGGCGCTACCGTCGTCGAGCTCGTCAAGCGCTATTACGACGGCGACGACGAGTCCGTCCTGCCCCGCTCCATCGCCACGGCGAAGGCGTTCGACAACGCCATGGCGCTGGACATCTCCATGGGCGGCTCCACGAACACCATCCTGCACCTGCTGGCCGCTGCCCAGGAAGCAGGCGTGGACTACGGCCTAGCCGAGATGGACGCCAAGTCCCGCCAGGTGCCCTGCTTGGCCAAGGTGGCCCCGAACGTGGCCAAGGACAAGACCTACTACATGGAGGACGTGCACCGCGCCGGCGGGATCCCCGCCCTGCTCGGCGAGCTGAACCGCGGCGGCCTCCTGCACAAGGACGTCCACTCCGTGCACTCCAACGACCTGGACGGCTGGCTGGACGACTGGGACATCCGCGGTGGAAAGGCCACCGACGAGGCCAAGGCCCTGTGGCACGCGGCCCCAGGCGGGGTGCGTTCCTCCACCGCGTTCTCGCAGTCGAACGAATGGACTTCCCTGGACACCGACGCCGAAGGCGGCTGCATCCGCTCCGTGGAGCACGCCTACTCCAAGGACGGCGGCCTGGCCGTGCTCCGCGGCAACGTAGCCGTTGACGGTGCCGTGGTGAAGACCGCTGGCGTGGACGAGTCCATCTGGGCGTTCTCCGGACCGGCCGTGGTGTGCGAGTCCCAGGACGAGGCAGTGGAGAAGATCCTGAACAAGTCCATCAAGGAAGGCGACGTGGTGGTCATCCGCTACGAGGGCCCCAAGGGTGGCCCGGGTATGCAGGAAATGCTGTACCCGACGTCATTCCTCAAGGGCCGCGGCCTGGGCAAGAAGTGCGCGCTCATCACGGACGGCCGCTTCTCCGGAGGCACCTCCGGCCTGTCAATCGGGCACATCTCCCCCGAGGCTGCCTCCGGCGGTGCCATCGCCCTGGTGGAGGACGGCGACATCATCAGCATCAACATCAGCGAGCGCTCCCTGCAGCTGGAGGTCTCCGATGAGCTCCTGGCCGAACGCCGCGAGAAGCTGCTGATCAACGGCGGCTACAAGCCCAAGGACCGGGAACGGCAGGTGTCCGCCGCGCTGCGCGCCTACGCCGCGATGGCCACCTCCGCGGACAAGGGCGCCGTCCGCGACATTTCCTTCCTGGAGAACTAAACCGCCGCAGGGGACCCCGGCCCGGACTCGCGTCCGGACCGGGGTCCTTTGTTGTTTCCGCAGGTCACGACCTTTGCTGCCGCGGGGACCTGCCAGAATGGCCGGATGATCACCGAGCATGCGCTGCTTCCCGTCCGGCAGGGCCTGGAACAGGACTTTGAAGCCGCCTTCGGGCAGGCCCGCCACATCATCGCTGCCATGCCCGGCTTCATCTCTCTTTCCCTTTCCCGGTCCATCGAGTCCCCCGGCACCTATCTGCTGCTGGTGGAATGGGAAACCCTCGAGGACCACACCGAAGGGTTCCGCGGCTCCGCCGAGTACCAGCAGTGGCGTGCCCTGCTGCACCGGTTCTACGAGCCGTTTCCGGTGGTGGAGCACTACGACCTGGTGACATCGGCGCGGCCCGCCGGATCTACAGCCGCTGCGCCGGGCGCGGACTGACGGAAGCCGGAGTGCGACAAGAGGAAGGCCCCCACGCGAGTCGAAGCTCGAGCGCGGGGGCCTTCTTGTTGCCTCCGCATTGGGGGAAATTGGAAGCAGTTAACAATCTACCGGCCGGTAACCTGCCAAACGGTCAATTGACGCAAGCTTCCAAAAATCTTGACTCAAAGTTGAGGCCGGGACGGAGGTCAGCCCTCAGTCGGTTTCGGGATTTCCCGTGGCGTCCGGGTCCTCCTCGGGTTCGAACGTGTTGGGTTCGGCGTCCGCGCCGAGCCCTACGCCGTCGCTGCTGCCGGGGACACCGCCGTCGTCCTTGCCCTGGGCCTTGGCGTCCCGGGACTCGTCGTCGGGCAGTGCATCGGGTGAGTTGATGGTCATGACTCCTCCTCCATTGGCCGGGCCTCCACGCTAACAGCCCCCAGCGCGAAAGGCTCCGGCAGGACCGGAACTTTTTTGGGACACGACGGCGATGGGCAGCTTGCGTGCCGGGGTTTCCGTTCCGCTGTAGGTGGCCGGGAAACCTGCGCCGCTGCCGTCCAAGAGTGAAGAAAACCCACAAAGTCCTTGACCTTCCGCGTCTATGACTGTTACAACGTTGTAAAGCCTGCGAGTGAATCGTTACAACAACGCTATCCAGGCTCCGTCCTCATCAAAGGAGATGACCATGCCCCAAACCCCTGCCGTCCACCCCGGGATGAACTGGCGGAAGCCCGTGGCATCGTGCCTTGCCGCCGCCGCCCTCGCGGCCGGGGCCGGACTGGTGCTCACCGCCCCCGCCGCCCAGGCCGAACCCAGCAATTACCGTTTCGACTTCGGCGACGGGCCGGTGGAAAAGGGCTACACCGGTGTCAGCGCGACGGACGCCTACACCCCGGAACGGCGCTACGGCTTCAACACTCCCGGGCAGATGGCCAACGTGCCCGCCAAGGGGGCCGGGGTGGGGAGTGACGCAGTGCGCTTCCTCGAATTCGGCACCAAAAGCACCAACACCTTCAACGTGGACCTGAAGGAAGGCCTGTACCGGGTATCCGTCACCTTGGGCGACACCTCGCGCGCCAGCATCGCCGCGGAGGGCGTCTTCCAGGAGATGAACCTGACCGGCAACGGCGCCAAGGCGTCCTTCGAAATCCCCGTCACCGACGGCCAACTGAACCTCCTGGTCACCGAGGGCAAGGTGGGCACGGCGTTTACCCTCAGTGCACTGGAGATTGAGAAGGTCTCACGCCATCCGGAGATGGACCCCACCATCTGGGTGGGCGGCGACTCCACCGTGGCCAGCTACTATCCGCTGGAGTCCAGCATCCAAGGCGGCTGGGGCCAGATGCTGCCGCAGTTCGTGGACCCTGCACAGTTCGATGTCCGCAACATGGCCACCGGCGGGCAGATTGCCCGCGGTTTCCGGAACGACGGCCAGCTCGAAGCCATCCTGCGCTACATCAAGCCGGGGGATCTTTTCCTGCTGGAGATGGGCATCAATGACACCGCCGCCAAGAACGCCACCACCGAGGCGGAGTTCAAGGAGATCATGCGGGACATGGTCCGGCAGGTGGCTGCCACCGGCGCCACTCCCGTCCTGGTGACGCCGCAGGGCCGGGCCACCGACTTCGTCGATGGGGTCCACTCGTCGGTGGACCGCTGGTACCGGCACTCCACCGTTGCCCTGGCAGCGGAGGAGGGCATCCCGCTGGTGGACCTGAACGTCCTGTCCTCGGCCTACTTCACGGAGATTGGCCCGGAGGCAACGCTGGCCCTGTTCATGGCCGGTGACACCCTGCATCCCAACCGGGCAGGCGCCACCGAGCTGGCCCGCCTGGTCAGCGAAGACCTGGCGCGGCAGGGCCTCCAGTAGGCCGCAGCCTCCGAATCAAGCGGACGACGGCGGCGCGCGGCACCGGGAAGATGTTCCGGAAAGCCGCAACCCGCCGTCGTCAGTCCTTTTTCAGCTCCTCGGCGAGCATGACGATGATGCCGCTGGGCCCACGCACGTACGAGAGCTTGTAGATGTCCTTGTAGGTGGCCACGCCGCGCAGGGGGTGGCAGCCGTGCTTCGCGGCGACCGCCAGGGCTTTGTCGATGTTGTCCACGGAAAAGGCGACGCGGTGCATGCCGATTTCGTTGGGCAGCGTGGGTTCCGTCTCGATCGCATCTGGATGGATGTATTCGAAGAGTTCCAGCCGGCCGCGGCCGTCCGGTGTCTGGAGCATCGCGATTTTGGCGTGGTTCCCGTCGAGGCCCACGGCGGTGTCGGTCCATTCACCGCTGACCGTATCCCGCCCCAGCACCGTCAGGCCAAGATCGGTGAAGAAGGCGATGGCTTCTTCCAGGTCGCGGACGGCGATCCCCACGTTCTCGAGTTTGATGGTCATGGATGCACGCTAGCGAGGCTGGCGGAGGCGGTCCAGCGCCTGCAGGCCCGTCAGGTCCAGTCCGAGGAGAAATCGAGCGGCGGCCACCAGCGCGTCCGTGAATGCACGCGGAACCTGCGGCCGCTGACTTCCGTGGGCGTGATGCGGATCAGGTGGTCCTTGGGGCCCGGCAGCCAAGGTTCCCGGTCAGGGTCGGCGAGGTCGATGGGCGCCTCACCGTCCGGGACCTGCCCGGGAATCCCTTTGACCACCACGCTCCACACCTCGGTGCTGTACGCGCTGAGCCCGTCCGTTTCAAAGGCCACGGGCGTACTGGTGAGGAGGGCGTTGAGCTTCGCGCCGGGGGCGGTGCGGAACAGGATGGTGCGGTCAACGGGCACAAAGTTGACCGGGAAGATCTCCGGGACTGCCCGGTTGATGACCGCCAGCCTGCCGATGTACGCGGACTCGAGGTACCTCCAGCACTCTTCCTCGGAGAGGGTCTCGGCTTGCGGCTGCTGTAGGTTGGCCATGGCCGTGATTCTAGGCCGGGGAACGGCCGCACAACAGGGCCCGGTTGCCCTCAAACAGCAGAGGATCCGGGGGCGAATCAGGCCGTACCGCCCGGCGGGCGGATGATCCGCCGCTGGGTGGCGACGGCGATGGCCGCGGTGCGGTTGTCCACGCCGAGCTTGCCGTAGATATGGACCAGGTGGGTCTTCACGGTGGCCTCGGAGATGAAGACCTGCTTCGCGATCGCCCGATTGGACAGCCCGGTGGCCAGCAGTTCCAGCAGCTGCACCTCCCGCGGCGTCAGCGACGTGCCGGGGTTGCTGATCCTGTCCATCAGCAGCGCCGCCGCCCGCGGTGCCAGGGCCGTGCCGCCCGCCGCCGCCTGCAGGACGGCCTGCCGCAGCTGCTCGGGCGGGGCGTCCTTGAGCATGTAGCCGCTGGCCCCAGCCTCCACGGCGGCCAGGATGTCCGCGTCCGTGTCATAGGTGGTGAGGATCAGGACCGGCGGAGGAAACGGCAGTTTGCGGATCTCGGCGGTGGCGGCCACCCCGTCCATGCCGCCGCCCATCTGCAGATCCATCAGGACCACCGCGGGAGGCTCTCCCAGCGCCGTCAGCCGCGCCAGTTCCTGCAGCGCGGCCCGGCCGTCCCGGGCTTCCGCTGCAATGGATATGCCCTCAAACCCGGCCAGCATGGCCCGCAGTCCCGCCCTGACCACCGGGTGGTCGTCCACCAGCAGCACGCGCACGCCGGATGCGGCCCCGGGTCCCGCTCCCCCGGTCACTGCCCCTCCACCGGCAGCCGGATGGCCACCACGGTGCCCTCGCCCGGAGCCGATTCCAGCTCGAGCGAGCCGTTCAGCGCGGCCACGCGCTCCCGCAGCGAGCGCAGCCCGAACCCGCTGCCGTCAGGCGGTGCGGCGGCCACCGCAGCCTTCGTGGCAAAGCCGGTGCCGTCGTCGTAAATATCCATGGTCACCTCGCTGCCCAGGAACGCGAGGGTGACGACGGCGGTGCCGGCGTCCGCATGTTTCCGGACGTTGGCGAGGCTCGCCTGGGCGGCGCGCAGCAGGGTGACGCGGACGGGCTGCGGCAGGTCAGCGGGGTCGCCGTCCACCTCCAGCCGGCAGCGCAGTGGCAACCCGGCCGCCGCAGCCTGCGTCTCGGTGGCCGCGCAGAGCCGGCGCAACGCGTCCACCAGGGAGCGCCCTTCCAGTTGCGGGGAGGTCAGGCCGCGGACGAAACTCCGGGCCTCCAACAGGTTGTCCGCCGCAGCCTGCTGCATCAGGTCCAGCTGCGAGGCGGCCGCCGCGGCATCACCCCCTGACAGCGACTGTTCGGCCGCCCGGCCCAGCAGCACGATGCTGGACAGCCCCTGGGCCAGGGTGTCGTGGATTTCCCGGGCCAGCCGTTCCCGCTCGGCCAGCATTCCGGCCTCATGCTGTGACCTGGCCAGTTCCTGGCGGGTGCGGCGGAGCTCATCAGCCGCGAGCCGCTGGTTCCGGGCCTCGCGGTAGAGGGCAGCGTAGGCCAGGCCGGTGATCACGGAAAACATGGCCCCCAGCACCGGCCCCACCACGGCGGCCACGTGCGGCGCGGGCGCGCCGCTGGCGGCCCACTGCGACAGGATCACCGCCGCGGTCATCAGCGCGATGGCGCCCAGCGCGGCACGGCGGGGCAGCAGGTGCAGGTGCAGGAAGAACAGGGGGAAGGCCAGCCAGGCGAAGTCGGCGCTGCCCGCCAGGAGGACGGCCCAGAGAGCGGTCACGAGACCCAGCCACAGGAGGGCGTAGCGGCGTGGGTTGAAGCCGGTCCGGCCCTCCGCATGCCGCTTTTCCAGGACGGTCCCGGCCAGGTAGACGCCGGCGAGGACGACGGCGGCGCCGGCCCACGCCCAGCGCAGCGCACCGCCGGCCATCAGCATCCGGACCAGCGCCACCGCCAGGAGGACGGCGAAGCCGGTGTGCAGGGTGACCCGCAGGACGCGGAGGATGGCCGCTGACGACGCGTTCTCCACCGCGTCCAGGGGCCCCCGCTCCGGTACGCCGCCGGCCTTGTCCGGTGCAGGGGGCAGGGGCGTGGCAGGCATTTCCCCAGCTTATGCCGGGACGGCGGGCGGGCCATCAACCAAATGGTTGACTCCCGGATCCACCCCTTGTTTCCGGCGGATCAACCATCCCCGCGATGCCTGCGCGTGACGCCGCCGGAAGAGTGGAAGGACAAGAAATCCACCACTGCTGAGAGAAGAAGAAACGTGTTCCTGGCACTCCGCGATATCCGCTTTGCCAAAGGCCGGTTCGCCATGATGGGCGGCGTCGTAGCCCTGATCACCCTGCTGCTGGTCATGCTGACCGGCCTCACGGCAGGGCTGGCCGAGCAGTCCACCTCCGCGATCGGGAAGCTGGGGGCGGCAGCGGCACGGCCCGTGGACCTGGTGGCGTTCGGCGCGCCCGGTTCCGGCACCCCCAAGGCCTCCTTTACCGAAAGTTCCGTCACTGCCGCGCAGGTGGACAGCTGGCGGAACAGGCCGGGCGTCCGCTCGGCCGAGCCGCTGGGCATCACCCAGACCAGGCTGCAGACCGGCGACGGCAGCGGCACCGCCAACGTGGCCGTGTTCGGCGTCCCCGCCGGCAGCCCGCTGGCGCCGGTGGACGTCTCTCCCGGCACCGCCGCCTTGGGGGCCTCGGTGGCAGGGGCACTCTCGGTGGGCCAGGGGGACACAGTCTCCCTCGGCGGGGTGGACCTGTCCGTTGCCGCCGTGGTTCCGGACCAGTGGTACTCGCACACCAGCGTGGTGTGGACGGCCCTGCCCGCATGGTCCCGGGTGGCGCACGTGTCCGACGCCGGCCTGCTGGCCACCGTCGTCGCCGTCACCTATGCGGACGGCGCGGACGTGGACCAGGCTGCCGCCGACGCCGCGGCGAACACGGTCAGTGAATCCCGCACCGGCTCCTTCCAGGCCCTGGGCTCCTTCAAGAGCGAGAACGGCTCCCTGACCCTGATGCAGGGTTTCCTCTACGGCATCGCCGCCCTGGTGATCGTGGCGTTCCTGACCGTGTGGACCATCCAGCGGACCCGGGACATCGCGGTGCTCAAAGCCTTGGGCGCACCGGCCTCGTACGTCCTCCGCGATGCCATCGCCCAGGCCGCGGTGGTGTTGGTGGCGGGTGCCGCGGCCGGTGGAACCGTGGGCCTGGCCGCGGGCTCCCTCGCCGCACAGGCTGCCCCGTTCCAGTTGAACGCCGGCACCACCGTGCTTCCCGCCGTCGGGATTGTTGCCCTGGGCCTGGCAGGCGCCGCGCTGGCCGTCCGCCGCGCCGCCAGGGTGGACCCGCTCCTGGCCCTCGGCGGCAACTGACCACCCTCCTCCGGTTCTTGAAAGGAATCCTCCATGTCCTCCACCGCGCCCCTCAGCCTGGTCAATGTCACCCTCGACTACCCGGACGGCGGCAGCACCACCACCGCCCTGGACAGGGTCAGCCTCACCGCGCACGCGGGCCGGCTGGTGTCCCTCGTGGGCCCGTCCGGTTCCGGAAAGTCCAGCCTCCTGGCCACCGCCGCCACCCTGGTCCGCCCCACCGGCGGGCAGGTCCTGATCGACGGGACGGACACCAACGGCCTGAAGGAGAAAGACCTTGCCGCGCTGCGCCGCAGCAAGGTGGGCATCATCTTCCAGCAGCCCAACCTGCTCCCGTCCCTGACCGCGGCCGAGCAGCTCATCATCAGCGACCACCTGCGCGGGAAGCCCGCCAGGGCGTGCCAGGGCCGCGGGGCTGCTCGACGTCGTCGGGCTGTCCGCCAGCGCGGACAAGCTGCCGCACCAGCTCTCCGGCGGGCAGCGGCAGCGCGTGAACATCGCACGCGCCCTGATGGGCAGCCCGAAGGTGCTGCTGGTGGATGAGCCGACGGCGGCGCTGGACCATGAGCGCAGCGAAGCGATCGTCCGGCTGCTCCGGCAGGTGACCGCCGAGTTTGCCGTGGCCACGGTGATGGTCACGCATGACACCGAGTTCCTGCCGTTGACGGACGTGGTGGCCACCATGCGGGACGGCAGGCTCACGGCACCGGTGCCGGCCGGAGCCTAGCTGAACCTCGTTTCGCGGGAGCAACGCAGACAGCCCCGGCGGTACAAACCGCCGGGGCCGTTCACGTCTGTGAGCAGCGTGCAGGCTAACCCTTGGGGGTCACCTGCAGCCGGTCGAAGGAGACCTGCTTGCCGTCCTGGTCCAGGACCACCACGTCGTCGCGGCCGTTCTGGATATCGGCGGGCAGGATGAACTCCACGGTGTTGTCCGTGGTGGGGAAGATCCAGCCGATCCGTTGGCTGCGCTTGTTGAGGTAGACGTAGTACCACTGCCCGTAGTCGAGGCCCTGGAGGACCACCTTCTGGCCGTTGCGGTATTTGTCCGCGGTGCCGAGGTCGGAGGGCGGTGCCTGGCCGTCGAAGTCCTGGACCGTCAAGGCCGGTATGGTGCCGGGCTGCGCGGGCTGCAGGTTGAGCTCGATGCCGCCGCCGGTGACCGACGCCGTGACGTGCCTGGCGCCGTTGTCAGCCGCCGCCGCGAAGCTGACGGGCGCCAGCTTTCCGGCGGTGATGTCCGCGGCGGTGAGCACGTGGTCCCGGGTGGCGGTGACGCTGCTGCCGGCGGCGAGGAGGGATTCGCTGATGCCGGCGTCCGGAGCGGCAACTCCGGTGAGGGCCACGTTGCCGGCGTTGCCCAGGGTGTAGGTGTAGGTGACGGTGTCGCCCGCGGAGGCGTACCGGTCGCCGTCGTTGTCGGTCCACTCAGCGGAAACCGTGCCCTCGAGCCTGGTGTCGCGGACCTTGAGGTCCACCTCGCCTCCGTTGACGGCATAGGTGCGGGTGGTCTGTCCCGCAGCGCTGACGTCCCAGCTGGTCTCGGGGATGAAGAAGCCCTGGTCCGCTTCCGCGGCGGTGACGGTGTGGCGTGGCGTGGCGCAGCTGTAGGACTGGCCCGCGGGCAGGACACTGTACCGGCAGTTTCCGGGGCCGTCCGGGACGAACGGGCTGAAGTTCCCGGCCGTGGGCACCACCTTCTCCACCAGTGGGCTGGTGTTGGTGACGTCGAACGTGTAGGGAAACGCCTCCCCCGCCGTGTACGGCTGCGCGCCCAGGTCCCGGCCTGCGTCGCTGCGGCTGCCGGTAATGGTGGCGGCCACCAGGCCGTCGCGCAGTGCCACGGCGGCGCCGGTGAAGGTGACCGTCCTGGTGAGCGACGGCGTCGCGCTGGCCGTGATGCTGAAGGTTGCCTGGGGCACGAAGTAGCCGCGGGAGATGTCTTCGGCCGTTACCGTGTGCCGGGCGGTGGTGCAGGTGTAGCTGGCGCCGGCAGCCAGGTTGTTGTACCGGCAGTTGGGAGCCGATGGTGGCAGGAAGCCGGCGTCGAACGTGCCGGAGACGGGCACGGAGTTGGCGGTGACGTTGGCCGTGCTCTTGACGTTGAAGGTATAGCTGAGCACGTCGCCGGCCTGGTAGGGGCTGGTCGCGACGTCGCGGTCCGGCGCGGAGCCGGTGATGGTGAGACCCACTTGGGGTGCCACGGGGACGGTGGCCGTGAAGGTGGCCTGCGAAACCCGGCCGTCCGCCGTCGTGAATGCTGCGTTGAGGTTTTGTGGACCGCTGGCGTTGGCCGGAGCGGTCAGGTCCACGGTGACGGTGGCGGAGGCACCGGGGGCGACGTCGGGAACGGGCACCGTGGTGGCGGACCAGCCGCTGGGGGTGTAGACGGTGGCGGTGGCGCCGGTGAGCGTGACCGGTTCCTGGTTGGTGACGGTCACGGACACCTGCTTGGTGGCACCGGGTGCGGTGGTGACGGCGGGGACGGCCAGCGGGGCGCAGGCGTAGTTCAGCCACGCGTCGTCGAAGGCGGCGAACGGCATGTTGTCCGTGTAGTTGCCCTCGTACAGGACGCCGAACCTGCCCTCATCCAGCCGGGTCACGGTGGAGTAGGCGGAGAAGCCGGAGCGGATGGTGCGCACTCCCGGCCAGGTGGCACCGTCGTCGCAGGACACCCGGGCGGAGACGTTCTCGCGGCCGGTCTTGGAGTTGGCGTTGGTGAAGATCAGTTTTTTCGCGTCGGCGGAACCCTGCGGGGCGTTGGGGAACATCCGTGCGATGGCGCCGTTGTTGGCCGGGTCCGGCAGTTCGGTGTCCTGCGTGACCGGCCCGTAGGTGGCGCCGCCGTCGGTGGAGACCGCCACCTTGCGGTAGCCCTGGTTGGCGTTGTCCCGGGAGTTGAGCAGCACGCGCCCGTCCGAGAGTTCCACGGTTTTGTTCTCGTCCATCCGGTCGCCCACGTTGGCGCCCTTGTGCCAGGTGGCGCCATGGTCGTCGGAGTAGACGCTGTAGGCCTGGATCCTGTTGGTGCCGTCAGCCTGGCGGACATCGCCGGCGTACTGCTGGATCAGGCGGCCCTTGTATGGCCCGTACTTAAGCTGGATGCCTTCGCCGGAGGACGCGAAGTTGGAGCGGACGTCGCCCGCCACGGGGCTGGTCTTGCTGGTGCCCGGCTTGGTGACGCCGGTGATGAGGCGCGGCTGGCTCCAGGTGGCGCCGGCGTCGGACGATTCGATCACGGCCGAGGAAATGACGTTCCTGTCCGCATCATCGTTGCCAAACTGGCTGCCGCCGAAGCCCTGGTCCTTGGAGTAGACAAAGAAGGCGAAGACCTTCCCGGCCTCGGTGTCGTAAATGTAGGACGGGTCGCTGTAGCCGTACTTCGGGCCGGAGGCGTCGGCGACGTGCCCGGCAGCGATGACCTGCACGGGGCCCCAGGTCCGGCCTCCGTCGATGCTGCGGCGCTGCACGATGGAGTTGGGATTGGGGGCATCGGCTGCGCTGCCGGGCCGGCCGTCCCAGGCGGCGAGGACCACGCCGTTGCCCAGGTAAGACAGGGCCGGGATCCGGTAGAAAAAGTTGCTGGCGGTCCGGTCCGCTGCCAGGTTCGTTTCCTGGAAGCTGCCGGGCGGCGCGGTGGGACTGGTGGACGGGATGGGTGCGGCCTGTGCGGGCAGCCCGCTTGCAGCCAGCAGGGCAAGGGCGAGGGCCCCTGTGCCCGTGGCCTTACCCAGTGATCTCTTCCTGGTTCTTCTGGTGGTAATTCGCAAACCCATGTCCTTTCTGGACGCCGCGCTGCGGCTCGAATGGAGGTGACGACGCCGCTCTCGGGAACCTCACTATGATTCCTGCTACATACGACGTCCTACCACCATAGGTTGGTGCGCTCGGGAAAGCTAGACTTGACATGTGACGTCCTACCTACCGATTTCCCGGCCTGCCGCCGAGCCCTCCGTTGAGCACGTCCTGGCCACCCGAGGCCGCGGCGGATACCGGCAATACCGCATCCCGGCACTCGCCGTCACCGCGCGCGGAACGCTCCTTGCCGCGTACGACGGCAGGCCTAACCTCGATGACCTGCCCAGCCCCATCGACCTGCTGGTCCGTCGCAGCACGGACAGCGGAGTTTCATGGGGCGTCCAGCAGGTGGTGCGGCGCGGGACAGGACTGGAGGGCTTCGGCGATTCCAGCCTGCTGGTGGATACCGAAACGGGACGGATCTTCCTGTTCCACGCCGCCGGGACCCGGGCCGGGTTCTTCGAATCCACCACGGGATCCGCGCCGGAGGACGAGTCCGTCCAGCACTGCGACCTCAGCTGGTCCGACGATGACGGGGTGACCTGGCAGCACCGGCGCCTCACCGCCGAGCTGAAGGGCAGCACCCCCGCCGGCCGGGACATCACCGGCATGTTCGCCGCCGCCGGGCAGGGAATCCAGATCCACACCGGCCCGTTCCACGGCCGCCTGGTCCAGCAGTTCGTACTGCTGTGCGGAGGGGCCATCATGGCCGCCTCCGCCTACAGCGACGACCACGGGGACAGCTGGACCTTCGGGGAACTTATCGGCGCCGGAACCCATGGCGCCACACCGAACGAAAACAAGGTGGCGGCCCTGGAAGACGGGAGCCTGCTCCTGCACAGCCGGGCCACGCCGCGCAGGCTCGCGGCCAGATCCATCAACGGCGGTCAGGACTGGAGCGCCCTGCTGCCGGTGGAGGACCTGCCGGACCCGAGCGACAACGGGTCACTCAGCCGCTTCGACGGCCTGCCGGCTGTGGAGGGCCTCGCCACCACCGCGACGGACCGGTGGCTCCTGGCCACCAACAACCGGGACACGGCACTGCGCCGCAACACCGTCCTGAGCCTCTCCACGGACAACGGCAGTACATGGCGCGCTGGGGTGGTCCTGTGCGCGGGCAGTTCCGCCTACTCCACCGCCACGCGCCTGCCGGACGGGAACATTGGCGTCCTGTACGAACGGCAGGGCTACCGGCAGATCGTCTTCGTTTCCATCCCGGCCGCGCAGCTGACGGACCAGCTCACTGCCCCGCAACTTCCGGAAGCAGCCCCGCACCACGCGCCGGATGCCGGCCCCACCTTCGACATGGAACTGCGCTCCGTCACCCCCGGCCTGCCCGCCGTGTGGCAGAACGTGGGCGAATTCCACGTCATGGCGCCCGACGGCGGTGGCTGGGGTTCGGCGTCGAAGGAGATCGGCCAGGGCTACTCCGACGGCCAGGTCCAGGTCCTGGGCACGCGCGAGGCGCAGGACCTGAACTACGGCCCTATCACCCCCGGCTACAAGGCGGGCGACATCCTCGCCTTCACTGGCAGGGTAAGGAACGACGGCGGCACAACACTCGGGCGGGTCAGGCTGTCCGGCCCCGGAGCGGAGGCCTTTCCCGCCACCGACCTGCCACCGGGCGGGGAGGCGCTCTACTTCACCCCCTCCCACACGGTCACGGCTGCGGATCTGGAGAAGGAGTTCCTGGAAGTCACCTATGCGGTGGAGGGGGAGGGATGCGGCTTCTCCGTGCGGCTCTCGTGGACCTTCCGGTTCAACATGGCCACCGGAGACGTCACCGTGGAAGACTCCCCTCCAGCAGCGAACACATCTGCCTGAGGCGGCCCACCCGCTGGCTCACGGAAAGCCCCTGGGCCGGAAGTCCGATCTTGAAGCCGAGCAGGGGAACCGGACCGGCGGCGGCGAGGCAGTCCGCCAGGTGGCCGCGGCCCAGGAGCGAGGTGGACGGTGCGCCGTCCACCTCCACCGGCGGAAGGTGCGCATCAATCCAGGGGTAGCCGAACTCCGTCTCGACCGGTGAGCAGCCGGAGAACATGACGCCCGCCAGTACTCCGGCGGCCCGGGCCTGGGCAATGTGTTCGGCTGCAGTGTCCGGGTTGCGGGTTTCAATGACCGACCGGGCCCAGTTGATCACGAGCCCTACCCGGCCTCCGGCCTGATCCTGAAGCGAGCGGAGCACGTCCACTTCCTCGCCGAATGGCAGGAAGCCCTTCTCGGGCCTGCCGCTATCCCGTGGCGCGTCGCAGTGTTCCACCAGCACCCGGGTGGTTCCCCAGTCCCAGCCGAGGATTTCCTCGAGGGACTCCCGGAAGCGCGGCGCGAACGCGCCCGGATAAGGCGCAGAATGCAGCTCGACGGCTTCCACTGCATGGCCGGCATCCTCGAGGCGCAGCACGTACTCCCGAACGCCGGCGGTGAACTCCAGCGCTTCCCGCCGGCCTGCAGCGTCCGGGGAGGCGAGCCCGAACGCCGGCTTCCTCCCCAGCCGCTGCATGGTCCCGGGGATGGACGTCACGACGGCGGACCAACCTTCCGGAGCGCCATCCGGCCAAGGGGTCCCGCCGAAGGGCCCGTAAGGAAGTTCCAAGCCCCGGACCGCGGAGAGGGATCCAAGCTCCCGGTAGAAATGCTCCCGCCCTTCGTCCGGGTGGGCAGGGTATGCGCCGATGATCAATGGCATGGGGGCTCCAATTCTGGAAAGGGCGGCAGACGGGTGCGTGGGTCGGGTGTGGTGCTGCGCACTTGACGCTGGCTGTGATGGGACTTACAGTTTTCACTACGAGCTAGGACATCCTACATCCGATAAACATCTTTTGAATGGTGAGGCACATGAACAACATCAAGAACCTGCCGCTGGTCAATGACGCCAGCCGCCGGAACTTCCTGAAGCTCGGCGGGGCCATGGGCCTGGCCGCAGCCTTCGCCGGCTCCCTCGCTGCCTGCGGCGGCCCCGCGGCCACCACCACGGGCGCCACGGAGAACACCTCGCCCATCAACAAGGACCTCACCATCGAGGCCGGCATCTCCTACGCACTGTCCACCGGCTTCGACCCCATCTCCTCCTCCGGCGCCACCCCCATGGCCGCCAACCTGCACGTGTTCGAGGGCCTCATCGAGCTGCATCCGGCCACCCGCGAGCCGTACAACGCCCTGGCCGCGGCAGACCCCAAGATGGTCAGCGACACCCAGTACCAGGTAACCCTCCGCGACGGCGCGGTCTTCCACGACGGTTCCCCGGTCACCGCCGAGGACGTGGTGTTCTCCTTCACCCGCGTGATGGACCCCGCCAACAAGTCGCTGTTCTCTCAGTTCATCCCGTTCATCAAGGAGGTCAAGGCCCTCGACGCAAAGACCGTTGAGTTCACCCTCAAGTACGCGTTCCCCGGCTTCGGCCCGCGCATTTCCGTGGTGAAGGTGGTCCCCAAGGCGCTCACCAACTTCCCGTTCGGCTCCGACCAGCTGAAATCCTTCGACGCCAAGCCCGTAGGCACCGGCCCCTACAAGCTCATCTCCGCCGTCAAGGACGACAAGATCGTCTTTGAGGCCAACCAGGCCTACAACGGCCCCATGCCTGCGCTGGCCAAGGGCATGACCTGGCTGCTGCTCTCCGACGCCGCCGCCCGCGTCACCGCCATGCAGTCCGGCCGCGTCCAGGCCATCGAGGACGTCCCCTACCTGGACATGGAGGGCCTCAAGTCGGCCGCCACGGTCGAAGCGGTGCAGTCCTTTGGCCTGCTGTTCATGATGTTCAACTGCAACGCCGCCCCCTTCAACAACAAGTTGGTCCGCCAGGCCCTCCATTACGGTCTGGACAAGGATTCCATCATCAAGAAGGCCCTGTTCGGCAACGCGAAGCCGGCCAGCTCCTACTTCCATGAAGGCCACCCGGACTACGTCAAGGCCAAGAACGTCTACGGCTACGACGCCAAGAAGGCCGAGGACCTCCTGAAGGAAGCCGGCGTCACCAGCCTGGAATTCGAACTGCTCACCACGGACACCGCCTGGGTCAAGGACGTGGCACCGCTGATGCTCGAATCCTGGAACAAGATCCCCGGTGTCAAGGTCACGCTGAAGAACCTGCAGTCCGGCGCCCTGTACACGGACCGCGTGGCCAAGGGCGATTACAAGGTTGTTGCCGCCCCGGGCGATCCCTCGGTGTTCGGCAACGACGCAGACCTGCTGCTGAGCTGGTTCTACGCCGGCGACACTTGGATGAAGAACCGCGCTTTCTGGGGCGACACCCCGGAGCGCGCCCAGCTGGTGGACCTGATGTCCAAGGCCGGCCAGGCATCCAAGGACGACGCCAAGAAGCTGACCGGCGAGATCGTGGACCTGGTGTCCGAAGAGGTCCCGCTGTACCCGCTGTTCCACCGCCAGCTTCCCAGCGCCTGGGACGCCAAGAAACTGAGCGGCTTCAAGCCCCTCCCCACCACCGGAGTGTCCTTCGTTGGTGTGGGCCGCACCGCCTAGCCCTACCCACCGGAGACTACATTGAGCACCATATTGCGACTGCTGGGCCGACGGCTCGCAGCCCTGCCGCTGATGGTCCTAGGCATCACCCTGCTGGTGTTCCTGGTCCTGCAGGCAGCCCCCGGAGACCAGGCCAGCAGCGCCCTGGGCGAGGGCGCCAGCGAAGAGGCCAAGGAACAGTACCGGCAGGCAAACGGCCTGAACGATCCGCTGCTGCTGCAGTATGTGCGGTTCCTGGGCAAGCTCCTCCAGTTTGACCTGGGCGTCACCACGCCCCCTGCCAAGTCCGTGGCGGGCATGATCGGCTCCGCGTTCCCCCTGACGCTGCAGCTGACCTTCCTGGGCGTCGTCATCGCCATCGTGGTCTCCCTGGTGTTCGGCATCATCGGCGCCCTGTACCGGGACAAGTGGCAGGACCAGCTGGTCCGCGTGTTCTCCATCGCCGCGGTGGCAACGCCGTCGTTTTGGCTGGGCATCCTCCTGATCCAGTGGTTCGCCCTGGGTCCGGCAGCGATGTTCCCGTCCGGCGGCATTGCCACCCCGGAGTCCGGCTTCGGCGGCTGGCTCAACTCGATGGCGCTGCCCGCCCTGGCCCTCGGCATCCCGGTGTCAGCCTCGCTCATCCGGGTGGTCCGCACCTCCATGGTGGAGGAGCTGGACCGGGACTACGTCCGCACCGCCATCGGCAACGGCGTGCCCTACCGCGAAGTGGTGTCCAAGAACGTGCTCCGCAACGCACTCGTCACTCCGGTGACCGTGCTGGGACTGCGGATCGGCTACCTGCTGGGCGGCGCCGTCGTCATCGAAATGATCTTCGCGCTGCCCGGCATGGGCCAGCTGATCCTCAACGGCATCACCAACCTGGACGTGAACCTGGTGCAGGGCGTGGTGCTCACCATCTCCGTCACCTTCGTCCTGGTGAACATCGCCGTGGACCTGCTCTACCTGCTCATCAACCCCCGAATCAGGACCGTGTGACCCATGCGCAGCAAACTCGCTGAACGTCTGAGCGCCCCCGGCCTCCGCCTCAAGGCCTTGCCCTGGGGCTCCCGGCTGGCCCTCGCCTTCCTGGTGGTGATCGCCGCCGCCGCCGTGTTCGCCCCGGTCCTGGCCCCGCACGACCCGCTGGAGACCTTCATGCCGGCCACTCCCCCGGGTGCCGAGCACTTCTTCGGCACCGACCGGCTGGGTCGCGACATCTTCTCGCGCCTGCTGTACGGCTCGCAGTCTTCCCTGATGATCGGCCTCGGCGCCGTGGGCCTGGCGGTGCTGGTGGGGGCCCTCCTGGGCTCGCTGGCCGCCACGTCCAGCAAGGCCGTCAATGAACTCATCATGCGGATCATGGACATCCTGATGGCGTTCCCCGGCATCGCCCTGGCCGCGGTGCTGCTGGCGGCGTTCGGCAACTCGGTGCCCACCATCATTGTTGCCATCGCCATCATCTACACGCCGCAGCTGGCCCGGGTGGTCCGCGCCAACGTCCTGGCCCAGTACGGCGAAGACTATGTCCGCGCCGAGCGGGTCATTGGTGCCGGCCGGTTCTACATCCTGGTCAAGCACATTGTGCGCAATACTGCCGCCCCCGTGCTGGTGTTCGCCACGGTGATGGTGGCGGACGCCATCATCCTTGAGGCCTCGCTGTCCTTCCTGGGCGCCGGCGTCCAGGACCCCGCCCCGTCCTGGGGCAACGTGATTTCCTACGGCCGCAACCTGGTCCTGTCCGGCGGCTGGTGGGCCACCACCTTCGCCGGCCTCACCATTCTCCTCACCGTCCTGGCGCTGAACATCCTCGCTGAGGGACTCACCGACGCCATGGTCAACCCCCGGCTGCGGCGCGCGCCGGCGGTGAAGGACGACGACGGTGCTGCCGCTTCGGTGGCCGGCGCCGCCGTCACCGGCTCCGCGGTGGACACGGAAGTGGCCACCTCGGTTGCCCAGCCGTCGGTCGTGGAACAGCACGAGCTCGACGGCGTCCTGCCGGCTTCGGGAACAACCCCCACCGAAGGCCGGCAGGACACCTCAGCGGTCCTCACCGACGTTCGCACTGCCGCAGCCAACCCGCACGCACTGCTGGACCGCGAGCTGGAGCTGCTCGCCGCCGTCGAGGCCACCCGCACGGACCGCCTCCCCCAGGTCCCCGCGGACGCCCGGACGGTCCTCGAGGTCAGGAACCTCTCCATCCGCTTCCCCGACCGGTTCGGTGAGACGGCCATCGTGGACAACGTGTCCTTCACCGTCCGCGAAGGCGAAACCATGGGCCTGGTGGGCGAATCCGGCTGCGGCAAGTCCATCACGTCGCTGGCCGTCATGGGCCTGCTGCCCAAGACCGCCCGGATCACCGGGTCCATCATGTTCGACGGCAAGGAACTCCTGGACCCGGGCACCAGCCACAGCAACGCCAAGGCCTACCAGGGCCTGCGCGGCGAGCAGATTGCCATGGTCTACCAGGACGCACTCAGCTCACTGAACCCGTCCATGAAGATCAAGGACCAGATGCTGCAGCTGACCCGTCGCGGCGGCCGGAAGACCCCGGCCGAGCTGCTGGAAATGGTGAAGCTGGACCCCGTCCGCACCCTGGCCAGCTACCCGCACGAGCTCTCCGGCGGCCAGCGGCAGCGCGTCCTGATCGCCATGGCCCTGTCCCGCTCGCCCAAGATCGTGGTGGCGGACGAGCCCACCACCGCCCTGGACGTCACCGTGCAGAAGCAGGTGGTTGACCTGCTCAACGAACTCCGTGAGGAACTGGGCTTCGCCATGGTCTTCGTCAGCCACGACCTCGCCCTCGTGGCGTCGCTGGCGCACCGCATCACGGTCATGTACGCCGGCCAGGTGGTGGAATCGGCCCAGGCTTCCGAACTGCTGCAGAACCCGAAGCACGAATACACCCGCGGGCTCCTGGGCGCCGTGCTTTCCATCGAGGCCGACGCCGCACGCCTGCACCAGATCCCCGGCACGGTCCCCTCCCCCAGCGACTTCGCCCCCGGCGACCGGTTCGCGCCGCGGTCCCTGCGCAGCGACGCCGACCCCAACCAGCGGCTGGTCCTCACCGCCGTGGCCTCGGCCCACGGCGGGGATGCGGACCACTACTGGGCCAGCCACCTCAAGGAGGATGCCAAGTGAGCATTTCCACCGGACAGCCGGTCATTGAGCTCAAGGACGTCAAGGTCCACCACCGGGCACGCACCGGCGGCCTTTTCCGGCCCAACGTGGTCAAAGCCGTCAATGGCGTGGACTTCAGCATCAGCCGCGGCGAAACCGTGGGCATCGTGGGTGAATCCGGCTGCGGCAAGTCCACCCTCGCCTCCGTGCTGGTGGGCCTGCAGGCGCCCACCTCCGGGCAGGTGCTGTTCCACGGCAAGCCCGCCATCAAGCGCAGCGCCGCCATGCGGAAAGAGTTTGGCCGCTCCGTGTCGGTGGTGTTCCAGGACCCCGCCACAGCCCTGAACCCGCGTATGACCATTCAGGACATCCTCACCGACCCGCTCCAGGTGCACGGGATCGGCAACGCTGCCAGCCGCGCCGCCAAGGTCAAGGAACTGCTGGCGCTGGTGGGCCTGCCGGCCTCCGCGGCTGAAGTGACGCCGTCGCAGGTGTCCGGCGGCCAGAGGCAGCGCGTGGCCATCGCGCGGGCGCTGGCGCTGGATCCGGACATCATCGTGGCGGACGAGCCGACGTCGGCCCTGGATGTCTCCGTCCGCGCGCAGGTCCTGAACCTGCTCTCCGACCTGAAGGCGCGCCTGAACCTGGGCATGGTGTTCATCTCGCACGACATCCAGACCGTCCGCTACGTCTCCGACCGCATCTGCGTCATGTACTTCGGCCAGATCGTCGAGGAGGGCCCGGCCGCGCAGGTGTTCGACAACCCCAGCAACGACTACACCAAGAAGCTCCTCGGCGCGGCCCCCAGCCTGCTGCACACCTAGACCACCCCTTTTCCAACCCAGTTATCGGAGTATTCCTTTGTCTTCCCAGTTTTCCGGCGTTATCCCGCCGGTCGTCACTCCCCGCCACGCAGACGGCAGCATTGACACCGCCTCCCTGCACAACCTCACCAACCACCTGCTCGACGGCGGCGTGTCCGGCCTGTTCGTCCTGGGCTCCTCCGCCGAGGTGCCGTACATGACGACGGCCGAACGTGACCTGGTGGTGGGCACCATCGCCGAGGCCAACGCCGCCGCCGGCGAGCGCGCCGTACCGCTGATCGTCGGCGCCAACGAGCAGACCACCAACCGCGTCATTGACGAAGCCAAGCGCGTGATCGACCTCGGCGCCGACGCGATCGTGGTCACCTCGATGTACTACGCCATCGGCAACGCGGCGGAAACCGAGACGCACTTCCGCAGCATCCACGCCGCGGTCGGCAAGCCGGTCTTCGCTTACGACGTGCCCGTCCGCACGCACTTCAAGCTCCCCACCGACCTGCTGGTCCGGCTGGGCCGCGAAGGCGTCATCGCCGGCGTCAAGGACTCCTCGGGTGACGATGTCTCCTTCCGGCAGCTCCTGCTCGCCGCCCGGGACATCGACAACTTCGACATTTTCACCGGCCACGAAGTGGTGGTGGACGGCGCCCTGCTGGGCGGCGCCCAGGGCGTGGTCCCGGGCCTGGGCAACGTGGACCCGCGCGGCTACCGCAACCTGGTGGACGCTGCAGAAGCCGGCGACTGGGCCAAGGCCGCGGCAGAGCAGGACCGCCTGGCCGACCTGTTCGAGATCGTCTACACCCCCAACGGCCGCGTCTCCGGCGGAGCTGCCGGCCTCGGCGCGTTCAAGACCGCCCTGCAGATCATGGGCGTCATCGAGTCCAACACCATGAGCGCGCCAATGCCTGCCCTCAACGAGGACGAGACCACGGCCATCAAGGTCATCCTCGAACGCAACGGCCTGGTCTAGTTGCTGCGGGTGGTGGCGACATTTTCCGGCTGCTGCGCTCGTTCCTCACGCAACAACGCAGCCTACGAAAATGCCACCACCATCCGCTACTTGGCCGTCCGGTGATCGATCCTGTCGAGATCCCCTGTTAGGAAGAAAATGATGTACGCGATCGGTGTTGACCTTGGGGGCACCAAGACTGCTGCCGGGGTTGTTTCCGATGCCGGTGAGGTGTTGTTTTCGGAGACCCTCCGCACCCTTAACCGGTCCGGCGGTGCGGCCATCCTTGATGCCACGGCAGGCCTTGTTGCCGGGCTGTTCCGGCAGGCGTCCGACGCCGGCGTCACGGTGGGGTGCGTGGGTGTCGGGTCCGCCGGGGTCATTGATGCCGCGCGCGGCACCGTGGTTTCCGCCACGGACGCCATCTCCGGCTGGGCCGGGACGGCACTCACCGCAGGCCTGGCCGCACGGCTGGGCCTGCCGGCGTCGTCCGTCCTGGCGGTGAACGACGTGCACGCCCACGCGTTGGGCGAGGCGTGGACCGGGGCAGCCGCGGGGACCTCAAGTTCGCTGCTGGTGGCGTTCGGCACCGGCGTTGGCGGCAGCTTCGTGCTGGGCGGCGCCCCTGTGCTGGGCCACCGTCACGCCGGCGGGCATGTGGGGCACTTTGCTTCCCCGTACGCGTACGACGGCGGCACCCCTCTTCCGTGCGTCTGCGGCAGCGCCGGGCATGTGGAGGCCATCGCATCCGGCCCGGCCATCCTTGAGTTGTATATCCGCCGGGGCGGGCAGGCGTCCGTGCCGGATACCCGGGCTGTGTTCGCGTTGGCCGGCTCGGGCGATGCTGTTGCCTGCCAGGCCATAAATGTGGCTGCCGCCGCTGCGGGCCAGGCGGTGGGCGGACTGGCCAACATCCTGGACCCCGAGGTGGTGCTGGTCTCCGGAGGCCTGGCCGATGCCGGTGCCCGCTGGTGGGCCCCCATGGAAGCGGCGCTGCGCGCGGAACTGCTTCCGGCACTGGCCGGGGTTCCCGTCCGGCGGGCAGCCCTGGGGAACGCCGCCGCGATGGTTGGCGCCGCCCGCCTTGTCCTTGATTCCCCCATGGCCCGCCCTGCCGCCTCCAGCGCGTCCGGTTGCGCTGCTGCCCCGACATCCCAGAGGATCTGACCATGCTCCTGTCCCCCGATGCCCTCGAATCCCTGCGTGGACGGCTCATTGTGTCCTGCCAGGCATATCCGGGTGAGCCGATGCGCGATCCCCGGACCACGGCACAGGTGGCTGCGTCCGCTGTGACCGGCGGCGCAGCGGCGGTCCGCGTGCAGGGCCTGGCGGACGTGCAGCACACCCGGTCAGCCGTGGAAGTGCCGGTGATCGGGCTGTGGAAGGACGGGCATGACGGCGTCTTCATCACGCCGACCCTCCGGCATGCCCTCGCCGTGGCCAACGCCGGAGCCCACGTGGTGGCGATTGACGGGACGCGGCGTGAACGTCCGGACGGCCTTTCCCTGGCGCAGACCGTGGCGGGTATCCACGCGGAATCGCATGCCCTGGTAATGGCGGACTGCGGGTCGCTGCAGGATGCTGCTGCGGCGGTCGACGCCGGAGCAGACCTGGTGGGCACCACCCTGGCCGGCTACAGCGGCGAGCGCCCCAAAACCTCCGGGCCGGACCTGGACCTGCTGGCGGAGATTGCGGCGGCCGGGTTTGGTGTCCCCCTGATCGCCGAGGGCCGGATCCACACCCCTGCCCACGCCCGCCAGGCGCTCGACGCCGGTGCATTCGCCGTGGTGGTGGGCACCGCCATCACGCACCCGGCCACCATTACCGGCTGGTTTGTGGACGCGCTGGCATGACGGCTTCCCACGCGCTTCTGCTCACGGGCACCCTCCTGACGGACGGCACCACCGTCCGGGACGGCGCCGTCGCGGTGATGGACGGACGGATCGCGTACGCGGGGCCGCGGGCGGGCCTGGACAGCGTGGCTCTGCCTTCCTTGCGCGAGCTTGAGCTGCCGCCGGGGAGCCTGCTCCTGCCTGGACTGGTGGACCTGCACTGCCACGGCGCGGCCGGCGGGGACTTCCCCGGCGGTGATGCGGCGGCCGCCCGTGCCGCCGTCGAATTCCTGCACCGCAGCGGGACCACCACGCTGCTGGCAAGTCTGGTGACCGCACCGCGGGAAGACCTGGTGCAGACCGCCAAGACGCTTCGGGTCCTCGCCGCGGAAGGATTGATTGCCGGCCTCCACGCCGAGGGGCCTTTCCTGTCCCACGCCCGGTGCGGCGCCCAGGATCCACGGTTCCTGCTGGACCCGGACCCCGTGCTGCTGGGCGAACTGGCCGGCGCTGCCGGCGGACACCTGCGGACCATGACGTACGCCCCGGAGCTGTCTGGGGCGGCCGGCCTCGTGCAGGCCCTGGTGGCGCACGGCGTTGTTCCGTCGCTGGGGCACACCGATGCGGACACCCGCACGACGGCGGATTCGCTCACCGAGGCGGCGGATCTGCTGGCGGCGTCCGGGCCCGGTGGCGCACGCCCCACGGTCACCCACCTCTTCAACGGCATGCCTCCGCTGCACCACCGCTCCCCCGGTCCGGTGGGTGCCTGCCTCCGGTTGGCTGCCGCGGGACGCGTCGCTGTGGAACTAGTGGCTGATGGCGTGCACTTGGATCCCGAGACGGTGCGGATGGTGTTTGCCCTGGCGGGGGCTGCGAACGTTGCGCTGGTGACCGATTCGATGGCTGCCACGGGACTGCCGGACGGCGAGTATGAGTTGGGCCCGGCCGGGGTGGTGGTCCGGGATGGTGAGGCGCGGCTGCGGGGCAGCGGTGCCCTGGCTGGGGGCACGGCCACGCTGCTGGACGTGGTGCGCCGGACCATCGCCGCGGGCGTGGACGCTGCAGAGGCTGTCCTGTCCGCCACGGCTGTCCCGGCGGCGGTCCTTGGCCTCGGCGCCGAGGTGGGCAGCCTTCGTACCGGGCTGCGCGCCGACGTCGTGGTTGTTGATCACAACTTCCGGCCCGTTTTGGTGATTCGTCGGGGCGAGGTGTTGGCCTAGGACCCAGACTGGGACCGGCGATCGGTGAGCATCGATCGGAGTTCGTGCACGAGCCCTGCTCATCCGGCGGTAGTCCCGTGTGTCTTCTGGCCTGAAGGTCCAGGATCGATCACATCGGACCGCAAAAGTAGGGCGCGGACCGGCACCTGCCAGCAGGATGGAGACGAAGGGAGAACAGTGATCTCAGCGCTCAACCGTCTTATCGAAACCATCGAGGACCAGCTCACCGGGGAGATTGACGTCGGGGACCTCGCCGGCAAAGCCGGAATGACCGAATACCACCTCCGACGGATGTTTTCCTCGCTGTCCGGCATGCCGCTGTCCGAGTACATCCGCCGGCGCCGCATGACGGTAGCCGCCACGGATGTCCTGGCCAACGGAGAACTGCTGGCCGTCGCGGTGAGGTACGGGTACGGTTCCGCCGAGGCATTCAGCAGAGCATTCCGTTCGGTGCACGGAGCCGGTCCCGGCGACGTGCGGCGGAACGGCGGCCCCCTTCGCATGCAACCGCAGCTCAGGTTCCGCCTGACCGTAGAAGGGAACACCCCCATGGACACCCGCATCGCAGACCGGCCCGCGTTCCGGCTGATCGGCCACGCCGCCCGCGTGCCGCTCATCCACCACGGCATCAACCCGCACATCCAGGCGCACATCGCCGCGCTGCCGTCAACAGAGCACGCCCGGCTCAAGGAACTGGGAAACACCGATCCCGCTGGCCTGCTCCAGGTGAGCGACGACGTGGACCCCGACTACGCCGAAGGTAGCGAACTGACCTACCTGCACGGCGTCGCCGTATCCGAAGCAACCCCCGTGCCCGGGGACCTCGACGTAATCACTGTGCCCGCCGGCACGTGGGCCGTCTTCCACGCCGACGGCGAATACCCGGCAGTCCTGCAATCGACGTGGGCCGCCACGGCCACCGAATGGTTCCCCTCGAACCCGTGGCGGCTCCGGCCCGGCCCGTCGATCGTGGCGGTCCTGAACCGCGCCCCCGATTTCAGTTCAGCGAGCTGCGAGCTGTGGCTTCCCGTGGAACGGGCCTGACCCGCCACGGAGGGCACCGGGCATGGCCAGCACCATCAGGCCAAGGGCGGCGCCCCACACCGTGAGCGTATCGAAGGCCAACCGCTCCGTCAGCCCCAGGCCCAACGGGGCGGAAGGCCCTCCGCCCACCGCACCAACGAACAGGACAAACCCCACCGCGGAAAGCACAACGCAGGCCATTGTCAGGGCGCCAGCCCACCTGCCGGCAGTGCTGCCCCTGAGGGTCACTGCCAGGATCAGCATCCCCGCCCACTGCACCACCGCCTGGGCCAGGGCCGCAGCGTTGTGGCCGTCAGGCTCGACGTCCCACGGCAGCACCCCGACCACGGCCACGAGGAGGCCTCCCAGCGCCAGGAAAGCCATCGCAACCTTCCCTGTCCGCGGGCGGGGCCAGGACGACCACAGGAGGACAGCACCGGCGGCCAGCAGGAGGCCATTGGCCACCGTGGCACCGTTGGCCAGCAGGTGCGCGGGTGAGCAGATATACCGCTCCACCCGGGTGCCGGCGTCGTATATTCCGCAGCCCGTCACGCCGAGATCGCTGATCAGGTTGCCCTGCCAGGAATACGGCTCCGGCCACTGCGCGGCCGCCAGCAGCTGGGCCGGGAACGTCAGGAGGCAGAGCACCCACAGCGTGGCCCCCATGCGGCGCCGGCTGCTCATTCGGACCCGCCCGCCAGGCCGTACCCGGCACTGCGGATCAGCGGCCCGGCCGGCTCCAAGGCAGTGTCACCCAGTGGATGGACCAGCAGGTTCCGGTGCAGCGTCACCCAGCCGTCGCGCTCCAGCGGCACGTGGTCGAACTGGTCCGGGACCAGAATGATTGTCCTGTTGTCCGGGTCCGGCACCTCCACCAGGACGTCCCGGCCGTCACCGAGTCCGTTGCACGCCTCCCAGTAGTCGTATTCGTCGTCGTACTGGTACTTCCCCACGAGGCACACCACCCCGGGGAGCGGGCCCGGGGCGGCGTAATAGCTCATGGACTCGTACGCTGCCAGGAACCGCGACTCGCCGAGCTTCGCCTCTCCGTCCTCGTCCCGGATGGCGGGAACGGCATCCTGCTTGGTCAACTGCCGCTCGAGCACCTCGACGGTTCCGGGGACAGCCATCACAAACCGCACGTACAGCAGCCCCAGGACGGCGCACGTGCCAACACCGACGACGGCTGCCAGGGTGATCATCAGCCTCCAGAACACCGTCAGTGGCGCCCCCTTCACCCGCCCGTTCATTGCCGTCCCCGGAAGAGGTTGGCGCTGATCTTCGTCCAGCCGGCAGCCTGCAGCTCGTTGGTGTCGTACTGGTCCGGGACCAGGGTCAGCTCGCGTCCTGCCTGGTCGCTCAGGGTGACGATGGGATCAGACGCGGACATCATGCCGGCGCACCCGGCACCGGGCGGTCCCGGCACGTCCCCCGGCTCGACCAGCAGGCAGATGATCTCCTCGCCGTGCACGTCACGGGTGGCGACGAAGATCTTCGACCCCGCCCGTGAACCCAGGTACCGGGCCGAGTCGGTGTTGATTCCGCCGTACAGCGAATAGTCGGCGGTGACGGCGTCCTCGGCGGCGGCAGCCCTGTCCAGGACCTTCAATGTGGGCGCCGGATCCCACTGCCCGTACTGGAGGACGGCCAGTCCCGCTCCTGCGGCGGCGAGCACCAGCGTGGCCCGGCGGGCGTTCCGGTGCTTGTGGACAGCGAACGCCACCAACAGCGCGACCGCCAGGAAAATGGCCAAGATCAGGTAGTCAATGATGTTCAAGCGCTGCCCCCTCAGGCTGATTGATCTCCCTGCACGCTACACGGTGCCGGTGGGGTCTGCCCGATCCGACGCCATCGGCTAGTGTTCAGGACACATCCTCCACCGCGATTGGGGTTTCACATGCGGGAACTTGTCTACTACGTGGCCGTATCACTTGACGGCTATATCGCCGCCCCGGACGGGTCCTTCGATGCCTTCCCGGTGGAGGGCGACCACCTGCAGGTCCTCTTTACAGAGTTTGCCGACGCGTTGCCGGCGCATGTCCTGTCTGCTCTGGGCATCGCGCCTCCGGGGACCCGGTTCGACACCGTGATCCAGGGCTGGAACAGCTACGACGCCGCCCACTCCATCGGGATCACCCGCCCCTACGCGCATCTTCGTGAGTACGTGGCCACGCGCACCAGGGATGCCGCGGATCCTGCTGTCACCTTCGCCGCTGACGCCCTGGCCACCGTCCGTGGACTCAAGCAGGAGGAGGGTCTGGACATCTACCTCTGCGGCGGCGGGACGCTGGCCGGGGCGCTGCTTCCCGAAATTGACCGGCTCATCCTCAAACGGAACCCGCTGGTCCTCGGCGCCGGGATACCGCTCTTCGGGAACGCGGCATTCGAGCCCCGGGCGTTCCGGCCGGCCGGGTCGCGGACCTTTGAGTCCGGCGTGTCCATTGATGAATACGTGCGCACCCCGGCGGCGGCCGCCTGATGCGAACCGGCGCCCCGCAGGTGCTAGACGCCGACGGCGGTGTCCGCCACGCGCACGTTGACCCCGCCGCTGCCGGGCAGCAGCTTAGAGGCGGCCGCTTCATCGGCCACCACAGTGACGTGCGGGTGGCGCTGCAGGACCGAGGCCGGGCAGTCTGTTGTGACGGGCCCCTGCAATGCCGCCGCGAGGACCCCTGCCTTGTCCGCCCCGTTGACGACGAGCAGCAGGTGCCTGGCTTCCATGATGGTTCCGAGCCCTTGGGTGATGCACTGCGTGGGGACATCCGCCGGCGACGCGAAGTAGCGGGCGTTGGCCTCCCGGGTCCGTTCGGCGAGGTTTTCCACGCGGGTTCGGGAGTCCAGCGCGGAGCCGGGCTCGTTGAAGGCGATGTGGCCGTTGTGGCCGATGCCGAGGATCTGGATGTCGATGCCACCGGCCCGGCTGATGGCCGCGTCGTAGTCCGCGGCCGCCTGCTGCGGGTCCGGAGCGCCGCCGTCCGGCACTGAGACCCTGGCCGGGTCCAGGCCAAGCCTTTCGGTCACCTCACGCCGGACCACTTCCGCATAGCTTTCGGGATGGCCGGCGGGCAGGCCCACGTATTCGTCGAGCGCAAAGCCGCGCACGGCGCCCATGTCCACTGAATGCTCCGCGAGCGCCCGGTACACGGGCAACGGTGACCCGCCGGTCGCAAGGCCCAGGACGGCGTCGGGCTTGCTCCGGACGACGGCGGCGAGGATCCCGGCTGCGACGGAACCGGTGGCGGCGGGGGTGGGTACAACGAAAATTTCCACGGCAAAGGTCTCTCTGGGGACCAGGCGGCGTGCCTGGCAGGCGGAAACCGCACCCGACAGGTGCGGCACGGAACGGTCCGGCGGTGCCGGCACGGGAGGCGGCTAGGCGGAAGCCACGTCCTTGAGTTTCAGCCGGATGCCGTCAAAGTGGCGCTGCAGCCGCTCGGAGGCGAGGGCCTTGTCGCGGGACTCCACTGCCTCGTAAATTTCCCAGTGGATCCGGACCTGTTCCTCCAGGTTGACCGGGCCGGAGCCGAGGGCTTCGTGGATCTGCCGGTAGACCTGCCAGAACACGTCCATGAGGTTGATCAGCAGCTCGTTGTTCAGGGGCGCGTAGAGGCGGCGGTGGAATTCGGCGTCGTGCTCGGCGAGGGACTCCCCCTTGGCGGCCGCCTCCTCCATGGCCTGCATGCTGGACCGCAACCCTGCAAGGTGATCGTCGGTGAGGAGGTCGATGGCGGACCCCACCAGCCCGGACTCCAGCGCCTGCCGGACGTCGATCAGTTCCATGGCCTCTTCGCCCTTGTGGCGGAGCGACAGCCTGCCACGGAAGGTCAACCCGGACACCAGTGCGCTGAAGTTGTTGGGTGCCACGAACATGCCGAAGCCGTGGCGGATCTCGATGACGCCCAGCGCCTGCAGGACCTTGAGGGATTCCCGGACGGTGTTCCGGCCCACGCCGAGTTCGGCGGACAGCTCACTTTCGGTGGGCAGGGCATCGCCCACATCCAGGCCGCGCTCCAGGATCAGGTCCATAATGCGGGTCTGCAGGGCCTGGGAGCGGATCTGGGCACTGAACCTGGCTGACGATACCGCTGCTGGTGTTGCTGTCACGTCATCTCCTTCGGCCGCGCTCCATGGCGGCCCTCGTCTGGGTTCAGTGTACAGGACGTGGGACGTCCTTTGTCTTGGGACGTCACTGTTTTCTGTTACCGGCTAGCCGCCCACGTGGTGGATGGTGAATGCGGACAGGAAGCCCACCGCCGCGGTCAGCCCTGTGAGGTTGTGATGCTCCTCGAACGCCTCGGGGATCATGGTGTCCGCCAGCATGGCCAGGATGCCGCCGGCAGCCACCGAGGTGATGAACGCGACCAGCTCTTCCGGCGCGTTTTCCAGCATGGTGTAGCCCAGCAGGGCCGCCAGGCCGCTCAGGAGGGCGATCCCGCCCCAGAGCCCGAAGACGTAGGCCGGGCTCCTGCCCGCCTTCTTCATGCCGGCGGTTCCGGAAAGGCCTTCGGGGACGTTCGAGATGAAGACGGCAGCCATCATGGCCGGGCTCACCGCACCGCCGGCCAGCATGCCCACGCCGAGGACCACCGATTCGGGCACCCCGTCCAGCAGCGCACCCACCGCGATGGCCGTGCCGCTGCCCGGATCATCCTTTTCGGACGGCTGCTGGTCGCCGGACCGTTTCCGGTGCTTGGCTCCGGCCCGCGCCAGCAGCATGTTGGCACCCACGTAGACCACCGCCCCGGCCAGGAACCCGGCCACCGTGGGCCACAGCCCGCCGCCCTCCACGGCCTCATCCACCAACTCGAAAGCCAGCGCCGAGATCAGCACGCCGGCACCGAAGGACATGATGGACGATACGAGCTTGGACGGCAGCGACCACCGCCAGGACAGCGCCGCACCCAGGACCAGGGCGGCCCCCGCAATGGTGCCCCACATCAGCGCCTGCAGCCACACGGGCATGGTGATCCCCTTTCCGGCTTCCCCTGCGGAAGCCACGTCCCCGCATCCGTACCCTGCCACGCCCTTCCTAAGCAAGGGGTGTAGGCGCCCGGACCGTCCATGGCACGCACCGCACGCAGAATTGATGGGATCTTGAGGCAAACCTTACAGACCCCTGCAGTGGCGGGTCCACGCTGGTGCGTAAAGGACAAACCGGCTTGGGGAGCAGGACGTCATGGGAAACGAAACAGCATATGACAAGGACGTCATCGCAGTGGGCGGGGTGCTCACGGACCAGCACCCACTGGACTTCCACACACTGGGGCTGGCCGGCTGCATCGACCGGCTGACGGGGCCCCTCCGGCAACGGGGGACCGCGGTCCGCTGGGATACTCCGCACTGGGGCATCGAGATTCCGGCAGACTGCGCATCCCTGCTCTACCAGTCGGCCCGGGAAGCGCTCAGTAATGCCTACAAGTACTCGGACGCCACGGAGTTGACCGTCCAGCTCGCCGTGGTGGACCACGGCATCCGCCTCAGAGTGGCCGACGACGGCACGGGCTTTGACTGCGGCCGCGCCCACCGCGGGCGGCACCACGGCTACGGCCTGCGGCTCATGGCGGTGGCGGTCCAGGAAGCCGGCGGCTCGGTGGACATCGATTCCCGCCCGGGCCACGGCACCTCCGTCACGGTCACGCTGCCGCTGGACTGACGCCGCGGCGATACCCGGACCGGGGCCGCAAAGACCCGGATGCCCGCCGTGCTGGGACGGCGGGCATCCGCATGGCCGGGGTGGATGGCCGCGTCAGCGTGAGAGCTTGTCCGCGTCCGGTTCCAGGTCGCCGATGTGGCCCGGGGCATTTGCAGCCAGGACGCGGGCAACGAAGGCGCCGTATTCCTCCATGTAGTGCCGCAGGAACTTGGCGGTGCCCTCATCCCGGACCTCGCCGTCGTCGCCGAAAGCGTCGGCCTTGTACTGGATGTAAGCCTCCGGCGCGTTCAGCTGGGGCGCGTCCAGGAAGCTCAGCACGCTGCGCATGGAGGACTGCATCACCGCGGTGCCGATGCTGCCGGGCGAGGCGCCGATGATTCCCGTGGGCTTGCGGGCGAACGAGTTGGTTCCCCAGGGGCGGGAACCCCAGTCGATGGCGTTTTTCAGGGCGCCGGGGATGGACCGGTTGTATTCCGGGGAGACGAACAGGATGCCGTCCGAGGCTTCGATCGCCTCCTTCAGCGCCCGGCCCGCGGGAGGAAAGTCAGCGTCGTAGTCGTAGCTGTAGAGCGGGAGGTCCCGGATGGGGATCTCGGTGAATTCCAGGTCGTCCGGGGCGAGCTTGATCAGCGCCTTGGCCAGGGTCCTGTTGATGGAGCCGGTTGCCAGGCTGCCCACAAAGTATCCGATCTTGAACGGTGCCATGAGTATTCCTTCCAGGGGCCGGCGGGAGCCGGCCTCATTGCCCTCAATTGCTGTTGCCGGATGGGGAGCCGCCGGCGGTACCGGCGGCGGCAGTGCCCAGTGCACCCCCAGTCCAGCACAGACGGCCGGGCCCGGCCAGTGGTCCTTGACAGCCACCCCGCAGGAGCGCTCAATGATCAGTACCGCAGTCGCCGTGCCGCCGCACCACCAGAGGAGCAAGCTGCCATGACCGAGAATCCCTTGCGCGACGAGCGTGCCCACCCCGAGTCCCCCGCCGAAGGCGATCCTGACGCCGACCCCACGGATGACATCAGGGCGCATGCGCAGGATCCAGCCGAGGGCGCGGACGTGCCCGACGAACCGGCGCCCGGCAAGGCCTCCTGAATCTTCCGGCGTCGGTTGAATTTCCGGCCACCCCTTGCATGCCACCACGACCCGCAGTATTTTTGAAACCATTCAAGAAAGGGCTTTCCTGCGAGGTGCAGGGACACTGTTGCGCGCCACGGAATCAGCGGGATTGGATGACATGACGGACAGCACCATGATCAGGTGGATCGACGGCGGGGCGCCGGCGGCAATCAGCGGCGGAACCACCTGGGGCATGCCGTTTGCGCGCGGCACCGTTCCCGCCGCCTCCGCGCTGCACGTCACCGATGCTGACGGAGCCGCGGTGCCAAGCCAGGCCTGGCCGCTGGCCACCTGGCCCGACGGATCACTGAAATGGGCCGGCCTTGCGCTGCCGGCCACGGACACGCCGTCGGCAGGCTACCGCGTGGCGTACGACGCCGGCGACGCACCGTCCGGCGGCGGCCTCCCGCCGTCGTCCGTTCCGCCAGCCGTTCCCGGCGCGCGGGTCAGCGTCACCGAAGGCGCGGAGACGGTCACCGTGGACACCGGGGTCCTGCAGATGGTTATCGGCCGCGGCGGCTCAACCCTGTTCAGCGAACTCATCCGCAATGGCCGCACCGTGGCACGGGACGCGCAGCTGGTCAGCCTCCTGCAGGACGGCGTTCCGGAAGAAGCGGGAACTGCCGTCCGCAACTCCTTCACCGGCGAAGTCACCGCAGTCGTGGTGGAACAGGACGGCCCGGTCCGGGCGGTGGTGCGGCTCGAAGGGCGGCACCGCCAAGACCGTGCCGGGGCCGCGGCGCGGAGCTGGCTGCCATTCGTGGTGCGGTTCTACTTCCATGCCAACGCCCGCAGCGTGCGGATGGTGCACTCCTTCACCTGGGACGGTGACGCGGACCGCGACTTCCTGGCAGGGCTCGGCGTCCGCTTCACCGTGCCCCTGGAGGCCGAACTCCACAACCGGCACGTCCGGATAGCCGGAGCCGGCGGCGGCTTCCTTGCCGAAGCGGTCCGCGGCCTCACCGGGCTGCGCCGCGACCCGGGCGCGGAAGTACGGGCAGCCCAGGTTGCCGGTCACCCCACCCCGGACCCCTCATCATGGAACCCCGAGGTGTCCGGCCGGCTGGACCTGATACCCGCGTGGGGAGACTACACCCTCACGCAGCTCAACGCGGACGGCTTCGAACTGCGCAAACGGACCGCCCCGGGCCACGGTTGGGTGGGCATCCAGGGCGGCACCCGCTCCGGCGGCTTCTGTTCCCTCAGCGATACCGCCGGCGGACTCGGCGTGGGCGTCAAGGATTTCTGGCAGTCGTACCCCGGGCAGCTGGATATCCGTGGCGCTGCCGGCAGCGACGGTACGCTGACTGCCTGGCTCTACTCCCCCGAGGCCCAGCCGATGGACCTGCGGTTCTACCATGACGGGCTGGGACAGGACACGTTCGAGGACCAGCTTGAGGGCTTGGAGATCACGTACGAGGACTACGAGCCCGGCTTCGGGGACCCCGCCGGGATCGCCCGCACGCATGAGTTAAATCTCTTTGCCTATGACGCCACACCGTCCACCGCGAACCTTGCCGCGGACGCCGCCGCCGCATCCGTTCCGGCACTGCTGCAGGCCAGCCCGGAATACCTGCATTCGGTCAACGTCTTTGGCGACTGGGCGCCGGTGGACCGCAGCACCCCGGCACGTGCACGGCTCGAGGACAGCCTGGATTTCCTCTTCGATTTCTATGCCGGGCAGGTGGAACAGCGCCGCTGGTACGGATTCTGGAACTACGGCGACGTCATGCACACCTACGACTTCGACAGGCACACGTGGCGCTACGACCTCGGCGGCTACGCCTGGGACAACTCGGAGCTCTCCCCGGACCTGTGGCTCTGGTATTCCTACCTTCGTACCGGCCGGGCGGACATCTTCCGGTTCGCCGAGGCCATGACCCGGCACACGGGCGAGGTGGACGTCTACCACCTGGGTCGGTGGAAGGGCCTGGGCTCCCGGCACAACGTCCAGCACTGGGGCTGCAGCGCCAAGCAGCTGCGGATCAGCACCCCCGCCTACCGCCGCTTCCACTACTACCTGACCGCGGACGAACGCACCGGGGACCTGCTGACGGAATTGGTGGACAGCGACCAGAACTTCCTGGGCCTGGACCCTGTCCGCAAGGTCCGCCCGGACGCAGCCACCTACCGGCCCAACCGCGGCGCCCTGGGGGTGGGACTGGGCACTGACTGGGGCTCGCTGGCCGCCACGTGGCTGACTGACTGGGAGCGCACCGGCAACCCGCGTTCCCGGGACCGGCTGCTGGGCACCATGGCGGACATTGGCGCGCTGAAGTACGGCTTCTTGACCGGCGAGGCGCTGTACGACCTGGACGCAGGCCGGTTCGATACCGGCCGGGAGATGATCTCCGTTTCCCACCTCAGCGCCGTGTTCGGCCTGGTGGAGATCTGCAGCGAACTCATCGACCTGGTGGATGATCCCGGCTTTGAGCGCGCCTGGCTGCAGTACTGCCGGCTGTTCCTGGGCACCAAGGAGGAGCAGGTTGCCGAGGTGGGCGAACCGCTGGCGGGCATCTACCTCACCCAGGCCCACAGCAGGCTGACCGCGTACGCGGCGGCACGCCTGCAGGACCAGGGCCTCGCGGCCCGGGCCTGGGAGAGCTTCGCCGAAGGCGGAGAGCATCTGAATCACGAGTCGGCGTTCACGCTCCGCAGAATCGAACCGCCCTACGTGCTGCTGCCCGTGGATGAGGCGCCCACGGTGTCCACCAACGACGCGTCCCAGTTCGGCCTTGCGGTCATCCAGAACCTGGCGCTGGTGGGGGACCATTTGCGCTGATCCGGGTCACGGGCCGGTAACGGCGTTTTCGGCTGTGCAGAAGTTACCGAGTCGACGCCCTGGCCGTGTTTACAGCGGCTTTCGGCCCGCCATAGGGTGCTGCACCTAGCAAGGTTGATGGCGACCTTGGGAAGGGATTCGAGCACCATGAAGAGCAAAATTGCCGCCGTGGCCCTGGCCGCCGCCAGCCTGTGCCTGGCCCTGCTGGTTGGCGGCCCCACCGCGGCCAATGCTGCGGATAAACCACTGATCGGCCTGACATTCGACGACGGCCCCTCCGTCCAGCGCACGGCCTTCGTCCTGGACGTCCTGAAGCAGAAAGGCGTGAAGGCCACGTTCTTCCTCCAGGGAAACCACGCGCAGCAGTACCCGGACCTCGTCCGACGGATCAAGGCCGAGGGGCATGTCATTGGCAACCACTCCTGGGACCACGCCAATTTCCCGGACCTTAACCAGACACGGCAGCGGCAGGAGGTGGACCGCACCAACGCGGCAATCAGCGCCATCACGGGCACGGCACCCAAGCTGATGCGGTTCCCGTTCGGCAACAGCACGTCCTACTCACTGAACTACATCCGGAGCATCGGCATGAGCGGCGGAATCCAGTGGCGCTGGCACGTGGGACAACCCGGTGACTTCGAATGCCCGGGCGCAGCGGGAGTGCAGAAATACATCCTGGACGAGGCAGCTCCCGGCGCCATCATCCTCCTCCACGACGGCAACGACGTCCTGTCCTGCCCGGCATCACAGTGGAACTACCTTGCGCGCACCATTGATGCACTGCGGGCCAAGGGCTACGACTTCGGCGTGGTGGCACCCTCTGCCACGGCGGACCCGCTCAACGAGGGCTCCTACGGGGTGGTCGTGAAGCCCTGAGGCGCCATTCGTACCCGCGTTTCCGACGGCGGCACCCGGCTTCTGTTCGCAGCAGGGCCGGGTGCCGCCGTCGCGCTTTTCCCGTTTCCCCCTCCCGCCCGGGGGTAGCAAGGTTCGCCGGCAGAAGGTAACTTAATAAGCATGCTGATGATTTTCCATCGGCTTCCGGTCACAGAGCAAAGGAGACGTTATGAGCACGAAGGTGGAAAAACGCATTCTGGTGAACGTACCGGTCAGCACGGCCTACAACCAGTGGACCCAGTTCGAGGACTTCCCGCACTTCATGGGCGGCGTCAAGAGCGTCAAGCAGCTCAGCGACGACAGGCTTGAATGGGTGGCGGAGATCGGCGGGATCCGCAGGCAGTGGGAGGCCAGGATCCTCGAGCAGGTACCGGACCGCAGGGTCGCCTGGGCCGCCACGGAAGGAGCCACCAACGCCGGCGCCGTCGACTTCGAGGACGTGGGCGGCGGCCAGACCTCCCTCCAGCTGACACTGGAGTACGAACCCGAGGGCCTCATCGAAAAGGTGGGCGACAAGCTCAACGTGGTGGACCGGCAGGCAGAGTCGGACCTCCAGAAGTTCAAGGAGTTCATCGAGGACGAGGGCTACGCCAGCGGCGCCTGGCGCGGCAGCGTGAACCCCGGCGCCTCGGTGGGGACGCCCGGCGTCGAGCATGCAGGGGCATCCCTTGGCGACTCCGGCAAGGCCGGCGTCTCCGGCAAAATGGCCGCCGGCGTGGGCGCAGCGGCTGTGGCCGGGGCGGCAGCAGCCATGGCGGCCGGCGGCAACCGGAACGAACCCGAGGTCGTGGAGGCAACACCGCACACCCCGGCTGTTCCCGCTGAACACGCCGTGCCGGTCGAGCCGCTCACGGCCGGTGCCACTACCGGCTCGGCTGAGGCCGGCACCGGGGTCACCGGCGCGGGTGTCACGGGCTCGGGTGTCACGGGCTCGGGTGTCACGGGCGCTGGAGCCGCAGGAACGACGGCGGCAGCCGGTTCCGACGGGTCCGTCGCCGATCTGGGTGATGACAGGATCGGGCACCCGTTTGACCAGACCAACGGGCTGGTGGACACCTCCGGCGAATCGGATGAAACCGCCGAGGGCGAGAACCTGAGCGCCGGTGAACGCCGCGAGGACGAGCGCCGGCCCGACGGCGGCATGCCGCCGGTGGGAGGCAACCTCGGCCAACACTGAGGGACCTGGCCGGCGCTGACGGACCCCGGCCGGTCCCCGGCATCCGGGGCACCAAGCCCGGTGCCGCCGTCGGACGCTTCGGTCCCTGAAGGCCAAAGTGCCGCCCGCCCCTCCCCCGGGGCGGGCGGCACTTTGCTGCCTGCTACTTGTCGGTTCCTGCGTAGTAGACCGACGGGGCAGCGGGAGTCTCCATACCCACGCCGATGAAGAAGCTCGGGTGCGGGGGCTGGTTGTATCCCACGGTTTCCCGGGCCACACCGGTCCGGTACATGGGATCGTGCATCAGGGTCCGGAGGCGTACCTCGGTGGGTGCGGTGTTCGTGTAGATCCGCAGCTCGGTGCTGTCCGTGGACGGGTAGACGAGCTCTTCGCGCCAGTCGCCCAGCAGGTCGGCCTGCAGTGACGGGTTGCCCTTGGTGTGGTTGTTGGTGCGGGCGCCCGTGGCGGTCAGCAGCCGGTCGCTGGATTCGGTGTTCCAGTTCCACTTGGAGATGGTGGGCACGCCCATGCCGGCCTCGGCGTCGAACTCGTGGTCCACCACCTCGCGCAGGAGGTCACCGTCCCACCAGGCCATGAAGTTCGCGGCCGGGATCTTGTCGGAGATCCGCTCGCCCTTGGCGGACATCAGGTAACCCACGGTGGAGTTCCAGGCGACATCCCCGCCCACGGCCCAGCTCTCGGAGCCGGGGAAGCGTGGATCGATGTCGCCGGTGGCACCCCGGCCGGTGTCCTTGAACGCAGGAATGCTCCACAGCACCTCGCCGGTGGCGGCGTCGCGGAAGGTGGCGCCGCGGTTGCCGCTCTGGCTCATGCTTTCGTGGACGGCGAAGGTTTCCAGGCCCGGGCGGGACGGGTCCAGGTCACCGGTATGGATCGCATCGCCGTGGCCCAGCTTGGTGTTGTAGAGCGGCTTGCCGTCGTCATCAATGGTCATGGAGCCGAAGACGAACTCATCCTTGCCGTCGGAGTCTACGTCCGCGACGGACAGGTTGTGGTTGCCCTGGCCCTTGTATTCGGCGCCGGCAATGTCGGAGTCGAACGTCCAGCGCTTCACCAGCTTGCCGTCCACCAGGTCGTAGGTGACCAGGACGGTGCGGGTGTAGTAGCCGCGGCTGAACATCAGGGAGGGCTTTTCGCCGTCCAGGTAGGCAACACCGGCCAGGAACCGGTCCACCCGGTTGCCGTAGTTGTCGCCCCATGCAGCGACGCTGCCCCGCGGCGGGTCATAGGGAACAGTGTCCATGATGGTTCCGGTGGTGCCATTAAAGACCGTCAGGTACTCGGGTCCGGACAGGACGTAGCCAGCGCTGTTGCGGTAGTCCGCGGCGGCGTCGCCGATGACGGTGCCGGCTGCGTCAGTGGTGCCGTCCGCAGTCTTGAAGGAGACCTCGGCCTTGCCGTCGCCGTCGAAGTCGTAGGCCAGCATCTGGGTGTAGTGGGCCCCGGCGCGGATGTTGCGGCCCAGGTCGATGCGCCAGAGCTTGGTGCCGTCCATCTTGTAGGCATCGACGTAGACGTTGCCCGTGAACCCGGATTTGGAGTTGTCCTGCGCGTTGGACGGGTTCCAAAGCTGGATGATCTCGTAGGCGCCGTCCCCGTCAAGGTCCGCCACGGTGGAGTCGTTGGCGCTGTAGGTGTAGGGCTTTCCGTCCTTGCTGATACCGCCTGCCGGCTTGTCCAGCTTGATGGCCAGGTAGTCCTGCGCCAGCGGGGTGAAGGCGGCGCTGAGCTTGTCCTGGCCGTTGCCGTTGCCCACCGTCTTGATGACGTACTTGGAGGCGGCCGTGCCGTCCGGGTCAACGTAGGTGGTGGTGCTGCGGATGGGCTCGACGGTGATCTGCACGCCGTCGCGGATGACGTGGAAGCCCACGCTGTCCTTGTCCAGGCCCAGCATCCGCCAGCCGAGGGTCACGCCTTGGTCCGTGAGGACTGCGACGGGTGCGCGGTCGAGCTTTTCCACCTGCCTCTTAAGGGTGGCTTTGCCGGCCTGTCCGGGGGCTCCGGACGGATCCGCCTGGGCCAGTGGGAGGCCGGTGAAGGCGAGCGCGGCGGCGGTCAACGAGGCGGCTGCCGCCGCGAGGGGTACTGCTTTCCGGGCTTTGCCGGCCGTGCGTTGGGGGGTGCGTTGCGGGTGATAAACCAAAAGAACATCTCCTTTGATGCGGCGGCAGCTGAGTCTGCCACTCGGTGCTTGGAACGTTTCAATCAGGCCGTCGGCTTACCGCGTCATGGAGGTGGGCCGGAGTGGTGCTGCGTAACTGAAAACGCTTTCTGCCCCTCTGGTTTATCAGCGCCCTCCAATCAGGGTCAAGGGTTTGGCCGATACTGATTGGGAGAATTTGTTCCATTACGTTCACTTAGCCGCCGTGACGTGTGCTCTCTGCTGGCCCCTAAAGCCCGAACCCTCTCTCACATATGCCCCCTAAATTCCGAACCCTCTCTCACATATGCCCCCTCAAATCCAAACGCCCGCTCACTTGTCGTCGGTCATAACGAAACGCCCGCTCACCTCTGCCTCCCGAGGGAGGAAGGTGGGCGGGCGTTCCCGGTCTCGAGGTACGTCCGGCGGGCGTCGCCGGGTGCAGTTACCTGATCCCGCGGACCTTCACCCCCGCGGCCAGGGCCACCAGGCTGATGATGGCCACGACGCCCAGGTAGTAGCCCGGGGCCACTGCCTGCCCGGTCTGCTGCACCAGGAAGGCGGCGATCATGGGAGTGAAACCACCGAAGGCCACCACTGCTGTGTTGTAGCTGAAGGACAACCCGGTGGCGCGGGTCCGCGGGTCGAAGGCATCCGACATCACGGACGGCAGCGCACCGAAGTAGGCGGCCTTGAGCAGGCCCAGGATGGTCATCACCAGCGCGAGGACCAGGAAGGACTTGGCGCTGATGACCCACAGGAAGAGCGGTACGACGGCGAGCAGCAGCACCACCACGGTCGGCACCATGATGTTCATCCGGCCGTACTTGTCCGAGAGGTGCCCCACCACCGGGGTTCCGAAGGTCAGGATGACGCCGGTGATGATCAGCGAGGTAAAGGAGATTCCCGGCTCCAGTCCGAGTTCCTTGATGGCGAAGGTGGGCATGTACTGCAGGATGAAGTTCAGCGCAGTGGAGACGGCCAAGGCACCACCCGCCAGCAGCATGCCCGTTTTTTGCGTTGCAAAGACGTCCCGGACGGGTGAGTGCTTGTGCTCCGCAGGCCGGACCACCGGAACTTCCTGCATCTCCCGGCGGATAAGGAAGCCGGCAGGGCCTACCAGCAGGCCGAAGAGGAACGGGATGCGCCAGCCCCATTCGGTCATCTGGGCGTCGGTGAGGACGGTGGTCAGCACGGCCACGAAGATGGCGGCCAGGAGGCTGCCAAGCCCTTGGCTGGCAAACTGGAAGCTGCCCAGGAAGCCCTTGCGCTTGCCGTTCTGGGCGATGAGGTAGGCCGTGGCGGCGCCGAATTCGCCGCCGGCCGAGAAGCCCTGGATGAGCCGCGCGAGCACGATGCCGATCGGGGCCAGGATCCCGATGGTTCCGTAGTTGGGCATGAACGCCAGCAGGGCCGTGCCCAGCACCATCAGCCGGATGGTTACGGTGAGGCCCTTCTTGAGCCCGTGCCGGTCTGCAAACGACCCCAGCACCAGCCCGCCCAGCGGCCGAATGAGGTAGGAGACTCCGAAAACAGCGAACGCCTGGATGAGTTCCACCCCGGGATCGTTGCTGGGGAAAAAGTTCCGGCCGATGTAAATGGCCAGCAGGGCGTAAATGGCAATGTCGAACCATTCAAGGGCGTTGCCGATGGTGGCGGCGACGATCCCGCGGGTGGCCGCCGCGGACGGGGGGACTGCTTGCGGCGCATCCGCCGGTCCCAGCGGGCGGGCCGTGGACTGCTTCTGTTGCTGCGGGGTGCTCATGGGGACTCCAGGGTTCAGGAAACGGAGCTTGCGGTCAGTGTGCTGCTGCGGTGCGTCCCGGTGGATGCGGGGCTTGCGGCGTTTGCTAGGTCGAAGAAGAGGCCGCCGGCGATCTGGAGGCCCTCCCGGGCCACGTCCACCAGCAGATGCTCATCCGGGGCGTGCTGCCGGCACCCCGGGTGCGAGTGCGGGATCCACAAAGTGGGCAGGTTCAGGACATCGGCGAAGACAAAGCTGGGCAGTGAGCCGCCGATGTTGGGCAGCACCGTTGCCTGCCGCCCGGTGCTGGCGCGCAGGGAGCCGGCCGCCCAGGAGACCCACGGATTGTCGGGGTTGATCCGGCTGGCCGGGAAGGACATGCCCATCTTTACGTCCACCATGCCGAACCCGGCCGCGTCCAGGTGCCGACGGAGGGCCTGCTCCATGCCGGCGACGTCCGTCCCGGGCACGAACCGGAGCTGGAGCGAAGCGCGGGCAGTCCCGGGGATGGCGTTGACCGGCTTGTCCGGGTTCCCGGCACCGAGGGCCAGCACTTCAAGGGTGTTCCAGGCGTACAGCCGCTCGGCAGGGCTGAGCGTCCGGTCACCCCATGCCGGATCGGACTCGGGGTCCCCAGGATTGGGGGCCAGGTCCAGGACTTCCAGGGACTCGGCAACGGAGTGCGGGATGCCCGCGGGCAGCAGCTCCGGCAGCCTGATGACGCCGTGCCCGTCCACCAGGGAAGCGACGGCGGCCGCCACCGTGGTGGCCGGGTTCCGCAGGAGTCCGCCCCAGTTTCCGGAGTGGTACGAACCGGAACGGAGGTCGGCCACGAGTTCGAAGCTGACTCCGCCGCGGGCACCCAGGAATACGGTGGGTTTGCCGGCGGCCAGGCGGGGGCCGTCGGAGCCGATGAAGACGTCCGCCTTGAGCAGGCCCGTGTGTTCGGCGGCGAATTCAGCAAGGTCAGGGGAGCCGATCTCCTCCGCCCCTTCGAGCAGGAATACCAGGTTGAAGCCCAGGCGGCCCTGCTGTTCCAGCAAAAGCCGGAGCGCCACGATGTTGATCCAGTGCTGTCCCTTGTTGTCCGCCGAGCCACGTCCGTACCAACGGTCGCCTTCATCGCTGAGTGACCAGGGATCCCGGCCTGAGGTCCAGGCGCCGGCCTGCCCGTCAGTGACGTCGGCGTGCCCGTAGCACAGGACTGTTGGCAGGTCGGGATCCTCGTGCCGGCTGGCCACAAGGAAGGAGTTGCTGCCGCCCCGCCACGCGTCGAAGCGCTCCACCGCGCATCCCATCGCCGTGAAGGCAGGCTCAATAACCTCATCAAGGTATGACTTCAGCGCAACCCGGCCGTCGGGGCTGAAGCTTTCCGTTGGGTAAGCAACCAGCCTTTCCAATTCCTCCCGGAAGCGGCCAGAGTCCACGAACTCCGCTGCCGCATCCAGAAGATCCTTGCGTTCCTGCATTCTTGAACATCCTTTGCTTTTCGGCGTGAGTCCCAAGTTAGGTGTCCGGGGAGGAAACAACCAGTATCGTTTTGTCGATGAGCTTTGACTTTTCTGCAAACCTCGAGGCGGGCCAGCCCCGGTGAACATGCTGACGCCCGCCCTGCTGTACTTCGACGCCGTTGCGCAGGAAGGCACGCTCACCGACGCTGCCGAGAGGCTCCATGTCTCCGCGTCCGCCATCAGCCGGCAGATCAACAAGCTGGAGACATCCCTTGGCATGCCGCTGTTCAACCGGCACGCCCGGGGTGTGGAACTCACTGAGGCCGGCCGGCTTCTGTTGGCTTACGTGCGCCGTGCCGAGGCTGAGGGCGCTGTCGTGCGGGAAGAGCTGCTGGTGTCGATGCAGCGCAAAACCCGCACCCTGCGCGTGGCCTGCGCGGAGGGGTTCGCCCGGGTGTGGGTACCGTCGGCAGTTGCCGCCCTCAGCCGGCAGCATGACGACGTCGAATTCCACCTCGACGTGGTCTCCTCCTCCGAAGCGACCCGCCGGGTGGCCGAGGGCGAGGCCGACGTCGCGGTTGTCTTTTCCCTCGGCCCGCAGTCCAAGGTGACCGTGGAGCATTCCACGCCGACGCCTGTGGCCTTCGCGCTGGTATCCCCGGACCATCCGCTCGCCGCCCAGCAGAGCACCACGTTGAAGGACCTGTGCCGCTACAAACTGGCCGTCACGGCGCCGGGTTCCAGCCAGCGCGAACTGTTCGACCTTGCCATGCAGATCGAGGGCCTGACGCCCTCCATCACGCTGCAGTCGGACCACATTAACCCGGTCATCCAGTTCGCCCGCTCCGGCGTCGGCGTCTCCCTGGTGGGCGGGCTGTCCCTGGACCGGCGGGACCGGGACGAGCTGGTGATGGTGCAGCTGGACCATCCCGTGCTGCGGCAGCGGCAGGGACAGATCCAGACCATGACCGGCCGCGCCCAGCCGGCCATCCTCACGGCCTTTATTGACGCACTCATCGACGGCCTGGAGGCCCTCGCCTGATCACGGCACAAGTGAGCGCGTCGCGTGGGGCGGACGGCTACCCGGGGTGCGCCACCGCTTCCAGGAGCGGCAGGGTGCGGGTGGGCATGACTTCCACCAGGGACATTGCGGTGCTGGTGCGGACGACGCCGGCAATCGCCAGCATCGCGTTGGTCACCCGGTGCAGGTCGGCCGGGTCCCTCGCTGCCACTTTGGCGAGCAGGTCCGCGTCGCCGGTGGTGGCATGCATCTCGATGATCTCCGGGACAGTGCGCAGGGCGGCTGTGGCCTCGTCACTGGCCGACTGGCTGATGGAGATCGAAATGAACGCGATCAGCGGCAGCCCCAGGGCCTCGGTGCGGACCCGCTGGCTGAACGGGGCAAGGCTGCCGTCATTGACCAGCCGGCGCAGCCGCGCATGGACGGTGTTGCGTGCCACTCCCAGGGCCCGGGACAGCGAGAGGACCGTGGCCTGCGGGTCCCGGTCGAGTGTGAGGAGGATCTCTGCGTCAAGAGCGTCGATGCGGTGCATACTGAGCATTTTGCCACCAGGCCCCACACATAGTGCAGGATCTGTCCTGCAGCAATCTACTGTGTTGCGCAGAAGTCCTGCACTGCCGCACGATGCTGGCATGACCAGCACCCTTCCCGAAGCAGCGGCTCCCGCCCTGCGCGCCGCCGTCGCAAGCCTTCCCGCGTATGTTGCCGGCAAAAGCGCCGAGTCCGCCCTGACTGCCGCCCTGGCTTCGAACGAGAGCCACTTCCCTCCCCTGCCGTCCGTTGTCGACGTGGTCACCGCCGAGACCGCACGGATGCACCGCTACCCGAACATGGGCGTGGTGGACGCCCGCGCGGCGATCGCCCGGCACGTTGGCGTCTCCGTGGACGAGGTCGCGGCGGGCCCGGGCAGTTCCGGCGTGCTGCAGCAGATCATTTCCGCCGTGTGCGATGCCGGCGACGAGGTGGTGTTCGCCTGGCGTTCCTTCGAGGCCTACCCCATCCTGGTGACGGTGGCCGGCGCCCGGCCCGTGCCCGTTCCGCTGCTGAAGGACGAACGCCACGACCTTCCTGCCATGGCCGCTGCCATTACTGACCGCACCCGCCTGGTGATCCTTTGCTCCCCCAACAATCCCACCGGAGTGTCCATCGGGACCGCCGAGCTGGAGGACTTCCTGCAGGCGGTGCCCGAGCACGTCCTGGTGGTCCTGGACGAGGCCTACATCGAGTACCAGCGCGGCCCCGGCCTTAATTCCCTCGGGTTCTACCGCCGCTACCCGAACCTCTGCATCCTGCGCACCTTCTCCAAGGCCTACGGGCTGGCAGGACTGCGGATCGGCTACGCCATCGCCCGGCCCTCCGTGGCGGACGGCCTGCGGCGGACCGCCATCCCGTTCGGGGTGAACCGGATGGCCCAGGCGGCGGCCATCGCGTCGCTGGCCGCCGGCGACGAACTTGCAGCCAGGACGGACGTCGTGGCCGCGGAGCGGACACGCGTCATCACGGCCCTCCGCGAGGCAGGTTGGGACGTCCCGGACAGCCAGGCCAACTTCTACTGGCTGCGTGCATCCGACGAGTTGCGCGCCCAACTCCTGGAAGCCCTTTCCGCCGCGGACATCCTTGCGCGCGGCTACGCAGGAGACGGAGTCCGCATCTCGCTGGCGGACACCGAAACGAACAACCGGGTCCTCGAGGTCCTGGCCGGCCGCGGACGGTTCGCGGCCCAGTGAGCACCACCATCACCACCGAAAAGACCACCGCCGCACAAGGCACCACCGCGGAAAAGGGCCCGACGGCGGCACCCGCCGCACCGCCGTCGGCCGTCCGGCATACGCTGCTCGAGGATGTCCTGGGCATCCTGACGGGCACGTTCGCGGCGTCGCTCGGCCTGTTCCTGCTCAAGTCCAGCGAGGCGGTGACCGGCGGAACAGCGGGGCTGGCACTGCTGCTCAGCTACAGCCTCCCGCTTCCTTTCGGCGTAATCTTCGCGGGTGTGAACCTGCCGTTCTTCGGCTTGGCCATCTGGAAGAAGGGCTGGAACTTTGCGCTGCGCACCGGTGTGGCCATCGCCCTGGTGTCCGTGATGGCCAGCCTGCACCCGTGGGCGTTTGGGTCCCTGGACCTGGACCCTGCGTACGGGGTGCTGGCCGGCAACCTGCTGGCCGGCGTTGGCCTCCTCATCCTCTTCCGGCACGTGTCCAGCCTGGGCGGCTTCAACATCATGGCGCTGCTGCTCCAGGAGAAGCTGGGCTGGCGTGCCGGGTATGTGCAGATGGTGCTCGACGTGGCCATTGTGGTGTCGTCGCTGGCTCTGGTGACGCCGCTGATGGTGCTGCTGTCCGCTGTGGGCGCGGTCCTGCTGAACCTCATCCTTGCGCTCAACCACAAACCCGGGCGGTACCTGGGGATGTAGGGGCGGCCCGTCGCCGCCGGATGGCCGCTTTATTCCCGTTCCGGGCCAGAAATATCTGTGCGGGGGCCGCTGTTGCCGCCGGTATGACAACAATCGGAATCATCGGTGCAGGACATATCGGAAGCCAGGTTGCCCGGAAGGCGGTGGAACTCGGCTACGACGTGGTCATCAGCAACTCCCGCGGACCGGAAACCCTTACGGACCTTGTGGCGGAACTGGGCCCCAAAGCCAGGGCAGCCACCGCGGCCGAAGCGGCGGCCGCCGGAGACTTCGCCGTGGTCACCGTGCCGCTGAAGAACTACAGGGACATCCCGGTGGAGCCGCTGGCCGGCAAGGTGGTCATCGACACCAACAACTACTACTGGGAACGCGACGGGCGCATCCCCGCCCTGGACAACGGTGAAACCACCACCTCCGGGCTGCTCCAGGAACACCTGCCCCAGTCCAGGGTGGCCAAGGGCTTCAACCACATCATGGCCAAGGACATCACCACGGACGGCAGCCCGGCAGGCACGGAAAACCGCCGCGCCCTGGCCACGGCCAGCGACTATCCGGACGCCGCGGAACTGGTCACCCGCCTGTATGACGAGTTCGGCTTCGACACCGTCAACATCGGGCGGGTGGAGGAGAGCTGGCGGGTGGAACGCGACCGGCCGGCGTACGTGAAGCGGCAAAACGCCGGCGAACTCAAGGACAACCTCGCCAGGGCGCCCCGCACCATCTGACCCGTGCCCGCCCCTGATGGCTGGCAGCAGGCGTCGTCATAACCCGGCTGAGATACCTGCTGCCAGCGGCCTGGGGCGGTTTAGCGGGCGGGGACCAGCACCACCTCGTACTGCGTGGGCGGAGGCTGCACATTGAACTTCGCGTTCACGGCGGCCAGGGTATCGCCGAATTTGGCCACCGTGGTGGGAACGTTGAAGGCTTTGCTGGTGATCTCGTCCTTGAGGGTACCGGAGGTGAGGTCGCCGGAGAGCTTGATCCGGGCGATCTTGTTGGACATGTTCTGGACGGCCCAAAGCGTGCGTCCCTGCACCAGGATGCCGTCCACGTTGGGCAGCGGCGGGGTGTCAATCCTGGCGCTTTCCCCGCTTTCCGGATCCACCGTGTAAACCGCCTGATCACTGCTGTGGGCCACGATCAGCACCTTGCCTCCGTTGGCTGATGCAATGCCGTTTAGGTTGAAGTCACCCGTCAGTTCCTTGGCGGGGCCTTTCAAGGCGAGGGTTTCGCGGTCCATCAGCTTCCCGTTGCGGTCCACCGCGATCCGGTACAGCTCGCCCTTGGCCGAGTTGGTGAACCAGGCGCCGTCACCGGTCAGTGTCACGTCGTTGATGAAGCCGGGTGCGAGGTCGTACTCGCCCACGGATTCGCGGGTCCGGGTGTTGTAGGCGAACGCCTTTCCGGTGGGGCCTCCGGCCACGAACAGGAGGTTCCGGCGCTCGTCGAATTTCATGCCGACGGCGGACCGGCCTGCAGGTGCGTCGATGAGGCGTCTGGCTTTGCCGCTGCCGATGTCGCCCCTGAAAATGTCGCCGGTTCCCAGGTCGCCGGCGTAGAACGTGGTTCCACGCCCGGCCGCGATGCCTTCGGCGGAGGTGGCACCGTCGAGCACGATGACGTCGGGATCGGATGTTGATGCCGCGGCTGGAAGGGCCCCTGGTGCGAGCAGCGCGAAGAGCGCCATGAGTCCTGTTGCGATGCGGCGATGCACTGTTCGGCGCATGCTGGCTTCCTTTGTGTGGGGTTGATGCGCGGGGCCAATCTGCGGCAGCTCCGCACGATGGTGTAGCAATTTTAAGCGCGCGGAACAGGCCCGCCAAGGCATCGAAGCCCCCCTTCTGCTTACAATCGAAACCTCAATTGCCTACTGAGGGATCCATGAAGAAACTCGCCACAGTCCTGTTCGCCGCGGGCCTCCTTGCCTCCGCCACGGCCTGCTCCTCTTCCCACCAGCTGTCCACCGCCGAAACCTGCGAGCGTATTCAGTCAGTGGTGTCCAACCCCGCCAACGGCGCCGGCAAGACGGGCATGAACCGGCTTGCCAACCAGATCCGCCCCATCCACGCGGTTGCCTCGGACGATCTCAAGCCCGCGCTGAAGTCCATCCTGGATTACACCGACGAGCAGGCCAAGGAGACTCCGGACGAGGCCAAACTGGCCGAACTCCAGTCCGGCTACCAGCAGGCCAGCAGCACCTACACGCAGTTCTGCAGCTGAGCCGCGGCTGAGGGGTCCGGCCGCCTACAGGGTGGCCGGGTCCGTATTGGCCCCGCACAACACCACCGCGACGCGTTCCCCCGGCTCGGGCACATACGCGCCGGAGAGCAGCGCCGCCCAGGCCGCCGCGGCACCGTGCTCCACCACGATCCGGTAGCCGTTCCACAGCGCGCTGCGGGCGGCGATAATGTCCGGGTCCGTCACCAGGACGCTTTCGACGCCGGTGCGGACCGCCACGGAGAACCCGATGTCGCCGATGCGCCGGGCACCCAGGGAGTCCGACGCGACGCCGGACACCGGCACGTCCACCGGCTGGCCCGCCGCGAGCGCGGCGTGCAGCGTCGGCGCCCCGTCCGGTTCCACCGCCACCACCCGCGCCCGCCCTTCGACTGCGGCGGCGATGCCGGCCATCAGGCCTCCGCCGCCGACGGCGACCAGCAGGGTGTCCACGTCCGGCACCTGCTCCAGCACCTCGGAACCGACCGTCCCGGCGCCGGCCGCGATTTCCGGCTGGTCATAGGCGTGGCAGTAGACTGCACCGGTTTCCGCTGCGTGTGCCACCGCCGCCTGGTAGGCCACGGCGTATTCGGAGCCGCCCTGCACCACCACGGCACCGATGGCCTTGAGCTTTGCCACCTTCACCGCCGGGGCGGCAGCGGGAACAAAGACGGTGGCGGGAACGCCCAGCCTGGCCGCGGCGAACGCATTCGCCAGCCCGGCGTTTCCGCCTGAAGCCACCACGATGCCGGCAGCGGTGAGCTCACCGCGTTCCTTGCTGGCCAGGATCCGGTTTAGGGCACCGCGGGCCTTGAAGGTGCCGGTGTGCTGCAGGAACTCGCATTTGAACCAGGCTTCCCCGGGAACTTGGCCGCGGTCGGCTTCCAGGACGGGTGTGAGCCGGGTAAGCCCGGCGATGCGGTGGGCGGCCCCGTTGACGTCGTCGCGGCTGATCATCCTAGACGTCGTCGTCCCAGGTGCCCTGTTCCTTCAGCGCATCCTCGGGTTTGCTTTCCTGCCCCTCACCGGCCGCACCCGCTTCCGGCCCGTCGGCGGTGGCGTCGCCGCTGCCAACGTAGGACGCCGGGACGGCGCCGGCAGCGTGCGCCTGCTGCTCTTCACGGATGTTTCCGGCGTGGGGCTGGTCGGGGTGCTGCCCGGTCTGCGGCGCTGTGGCTCCCGGTTCCCGGTTCCCGCCGGCTTCCTCCGGATCGCCCGGTCCCCGCAGGTCCGCGGTGTTCAGGGGCTCGTCGCTCTGTGTGCTCATGGTGCTGCCTTTCCTCGGGAACTGGCTTCGCGGGACAGGCCATGGGCCGCCCCGGATCCAGCCTACTTCGCCTGTGAGTTGCCCCTCACCCGGGACGCCGGGCGCGGGCCCGTCGTTGTAGTGGTGGAAGGAGGCCCACATGATCATTGTTCTCACCGGCATTGACGGCTCGGGGAAGTCGACGGCGGCCCGGTCCCTGGTGCAGGCCGTGCGGGCACGCGGAGGCAAGGCGCTGCTGCTGAGCAATCATGCCGGCCGGCGCACCATGTCCATCATGGCCGCGGCCTGCGGCGTCCGGATTCCGGGCCGACTGGCGGACGCGGTGGAGAGCGCAGTCCGGACGGCCAACGTCCTGGTCTCACACCTGCGGGCCTCGCGCTTTGACGGGCTGGTGGTCATGGACCGGCACCTGCACTGCCAGCTGGGGCTCCGCTCCGCCAAGGGACTGCCACGCGGACGCTTCCTGCCCTGGCTCCTGGCGGCACTTCCCCGGCCTGCCGCCGTCGTGCATCTGGACCTGGACCCGGCGGAGGCGCACCGCAGGATCACCGCCCGGGGCACCGACGCGGAAACACTGGCAGACCTTGTGGCGTTCCGTGACGGGTACGCCGCGCTGCCCGGATTCGGCGCCTTCATCCGCGTGGATGCCTCGCTGCCCGCCGCTGAACTGGCCCGACGTCTAATGCAGGCGGTGGATGGGCTCCCCGCCACGCTTCCCCACTCAGCACCCGGCACCAGCGGGGAGCCATCAGTCACAAATGGGAATTAAGCATTTCACATAGCGGAAATGCTTTTTCCTCTTGTGGAAGAGTGTGACCGGCGTTACTTTTGCCATAGGCCCCGGGCGTACCGGGCTGTTCCCAAAGCAAAAGGCAAAGGTCATGAAGATCCCCAACCCTGAGGCACTGAAGGCGAGTTCGGTGCCCACGAAGAGGAAGCCGCTGTACAAGTCGCTCTTCTTCCAGATTCTGATCGCCGTCGTGGCAGGTGTCCTCATCGGGCATTTCTGGCCGGACCTTGGATCACAGCTGAGGCCGCTCGGAGATGGCTTCATCAAACTCATCAAGATGATCATCGCGCCGCTGATTTTCCTGGTGATCGTCACCGGCATCTCAGCCGTAGGCGACGTCAAGGCGGTTGGAAGGGTTGGGGTCAAGGCCCTGCTCTATTTCACGGCAGCCACACTGTTCGCGCTGATCTTCGGCCTGGTGGTGGGCAACCTGGTCCAGCCGGGCGCCGGGCTGAACATCGATCCATCCACGCTGTCGCAGGCTGACCTGGACGCCAAGACCGGTTCGGCAGCGCCCAAGGACGCAGCGTCCTTCATCCTGGACGTGATCCCGGCCAGCGTGATCGGCGCGTTCGCCAGCAACAGCCTGCTGCAGGTCCTGTTCTTCTCGGTCTTCTTCGGCGCGGCCATCGTGGTCATCGGCCGCGAACGCTGCATGCCGGTCATCAGCCTGATGGAAACGGTCCTGGAACTGATCTTCAAGATCATGTCCTGGATCATGAAGGTTGCCCCCATCGGCGCGTTTGGCGCCATGGCGTTCATCATTGGCCAGTACGGCCTCAGCACGCTCAGCACGTACGCCCTGCTGATCGCCGCCTGCTATGGAGCCGCGGTGGTCTTCATCGGCCTCCTCTTCGTCGTCGCCTGGATCACCGCCCGCGTGCCGCTGTGGCAGTTCCTCAAGTACACGCGGGAGGAATTCCTGCTGGCACTGGGTACAGCTTCAACGGAAGCCGTGATGCCCCGGATCATGACCAAGCTGACCAACGCCGGCTGCTCCCGGGCCACCACCGGCCTGGTGGTGCCCACCGGCTACTCCTTCAACCTCGATGGCGCAGCCATCTACCTGTCCATCTCCCTGCTGTTCCTTGCGCAGGCCTTCGGCCACAACCTCGACCTGGGCCAGCAGCTTGCCGCCCTCGGCGTCCTGCTGCTGACCTCCAAGGGCATGGCAGGCGTTCCCGGCTCCTCGTTCCTGGCCCTCTCCGCCACCGCGGCTGCCCTGGGCATCTTCCCCGTGGCCGGCGTGGCGCTCCTGCTGGGTGCCGACCGGCTGATGGATTCCATGCGCGTGGTGGTCAACCTGCTGGGCAACTGCGTGGCCACGTTCGTTGTCTCCAAGTGGGAAGGCCAGTTCGACCGCAGCGTCATGGTCAGGGCCTTCAAGGGCGAAATCACCAACCACGATTCCGCCATCATGCTCGGCAAGGAAGAGGTCTTCGAAGACCAGGAACTGCAGCGCATCAGCGAAGGGCAGGCACCCTCACCCAAGTTCCGGGGCGGTCCCAACCCCGAGGAAGTTCCGCGGTTCCAGATGAGCAAGGCCACCCGGGCAGGAACCGGCAACAGCCCGGACTGACGCCCGGAACCGGCCGCATGCAACATCAGGGCGGGCAGGACCACTGGGCCCTGCCCGCCCTGTCTTTGCGGCCCGCGGGGCGCTGGCCGCCGTCAGCCCGTCAGCGCGACGCCGTGGGCGACGGCGATCCGCTTTCTTCCATTTCCGACTCCGTCGCCGAGGGCGAGGCCGTACCGGTGGGCGAGGCGGAGCCGGACGTCGTGCTGCCGGAAGTGCCCGTGGAGGTGGACGCGGGGCTGGACGTGGCCCCGCCGGCGTCGTCCGCTTTCTCCAGTACCTTGTTGATCAGGTCCTCAAGTTCCTTCTGGTCCGGATCGCCGAGGCTTGCGCCGCTCTTGGTGGCCACCACCAGCAGGCGGCCCTCCGCCGCGGAGACCTGCATCAGCTTTTGCCGGTTCTCTCCGCTGCGGGTGCTGACCGTGGCGAAGGTTTCCTCGGCATCGGTGTCCGCAGAGAGTTCCTCGGAGGAAACCTCGTAGGTCTGGCCCAGCGCCGTCACCTTGAAACTGCTGCACTGGCCCATCTTGCCCTTGATGTCGCTGAGGACCTTCTCGGCATCCGGGCCCTCGCTGCCGGACTGGGCGGACAGGGTGCGCGGCTGGTCGCCCTCGGACAGCGCCACGGCCACCTCCCCGCTCTCCACCTTGTCCAGCAGCCCGGCTGTTGCAATGTCCTTGCAGTCCTGCGGGTCCACGGTGGCGGTGCTCATCAGGAGGTTGGCGATGTTGCCGCCCTGGTCCACCTGCTCCTTGGAGTAAAGCTGCAGTTCGTTGCCGTCGCCGTCCTTTTGGCCGGAGATCAGGTCACGCAGCTCATCCTCGGTGAAGACCTTGGCCTCAGCCGTCTGGCTGGCCGAGGCGCTCGACGTCGGCGACGGACTTGCGGTGCCCCCGCCTCCGCCCGAGCAGCCGGCCAGGGCAAGCATTGCAGCCGCCATAAGTCCAAGAGCAGGTACTTTTCGCATCAGGAACAACCCCTTCAGAATAGAAAGCATGCTTAGTGTTTCTACTCTAGGACTGCATCCCCCAGACCGGAAGCACCGCGGGGTGCCGGCTTCGCTGTGCTGCCGCCCAAGATCCGTCGATGGGTTGGAGCAGCCGCAGAATGTCAGACCCTCCCGCGATGATGTTGATATGGGAAACGCAGCGGCTGGAGCAGTGGTGATGGAGGGTCTTCGGGCCTCTGTCGCAGGCCTTGACGCGTTGTTTCTTGAGGACGCAGGGCTGGAGGGGGCTGCCCCTGATGTTGATGTGTTGGAGCGGAAGTCGGAGGTTCGGCTGCAGCGGCTGGCGGTATGGGCCCGCCTGGAGGCCCAGATTGCCGCAGGGAAGGCATTGGACGCTGCGGAGTTCGCAGAGTTCCAGGAGGCGATGACGCCGCCGGAGGCCACCGGGTCGGAGCGGGCGTTCGTGGAGATGTCCACGACGGCGGAGGTCGCCGGGGTCCTGACGCTCTCGTCCGGCGCCGCGGATGCCCTGATCGGCGGGTCACGGAAGATCTGCGCCATGCCGCTCGTGTGGGGCGCACTGGCAACGGGGTCGATGTCCTGGCGGCACGCGGTGATCGTCGCCGACGAAGCCGACTGCCTCGCCCCGGACGGTACTGAGGCGTTGGTGGCGCATTTCTTCGACCCGGGCGCACCCCACCGTGCCCGGGGGTCTGCGCCCGGTGACCTCGTCCCGTCCCAGTTCCGCCGGAAAGTACGGTCCTGGCGTGAACGCAGCTACCCCGACTCCGTCCAGGAACGGCACAGCAGGCGTGTGGCGGACCGGCGGATGGAATACCGCCCGGACGCCGACGGGATGGCATGGATCAACCTTCACCTGCCCGGGGACACCGCGTGTGCCATCTGGAACAAGACCACTGCCATCGCCCGCGGCCTCCAGGGACCCGACGAGACCCGCACCCTCAGCCAGCTTCGCCCGGACGTCGCCGCAGCGCTCCTGCTCGGCGCCCACACCGGTACCGCTGACCCGGCCCGGTCCGACGACGGCCAAGAACCAGGCAACACAGCCGGCTCCCACGGCACCGGCACGCACGGCACCGGCACGCACGGCACAGGCATCCAGGGCACCGACCCCTATGCCGTTGACCTCAGCAAGATCCCCGCCCCCAGGGCAGACGTGCTGGTCACCGTCCCGCTGTTCACCCTCATGGGGACCACGGACGAACCTGCTGACCTTGATGGGTACGGGCCCATCCCCGCAGCCATGGCCCGCCAACTCGTCGCCAACGGAACCAGCTCGTTTTACCGGGTCCTGGTTGACCCCCGCAACGGTGCACCATTGGAGATCGGCCGGACCAGCTACCGGCTCACCGAAGCGATGAAACGCTGGATCCGGATGCGCGACGGACACTGCACCTTCCCCGGCTGCACCAACCCCAGCACCGACAACGACACCGACCACCTCACCGCCTGGCACCACCACGGAACAACAGGCGTCAGCAACCTCGCACAACTCTGCCCGAGACACCACAGGCTCAAGCACAACAGCGGCTGGACACCCACACCCGCCACCACAACCGAACCACCCGGCTGGACCTCACCCGCAGGCCGCCACTACCCGGCCCAACACCCCGACCCACAACCACCCCACTGGCCACCCGGACTACTCACCGGACAAACTGCCCTGCCCGGAGGCACGCCCGGCGGGTCAGTCCTGCCATCCGCGGGCACGCCCGGCGGATCAGCCCTGTTATCCGGCGGTACGCCCAGCGGGTCAGCCCTGCCGTCGAGCCGCTCGGACGGAATGACCGGCACGCCCGCCGACGATACGGAACTCAGCCCCCTCGAAGCGGTACTCACGGAAATCCTGGTCGCTTAGCGGCCCGCCTGTCCGTTCGTCTACGCGTACATCACCCATCGGCGCCGGGAAGGCTGACTTCCACGAGCCCGTCGTTGGTCCGTGTGTCGAAGCGTGGCTGCTTCGCTGTTGCCGGGCCCGCCACCACCTCGCCGGTCCGCAGCGAGAACGTGCTCCGGTGCCATGGGCAAACGACGCAAGGGCCGCCGTCGTCCGCGAGGTTGGAGCTCTTCAGCTTGCCCTCATGCAATGGCCCGGAGAGGTGGCTGCACACGTCGGACAGGACGCTGACCCGCTCCCCCTCACGGAAGACGAGCAGGGGCAGACCGGCAACCACGCGCTGATCCAGCTTCCCCTCGGGCAGCTCCGCCAGTGGCGCCAGGGCATGCCAGCCGGCGGGGAACCGGTGCGGGATTTCCTCGCTGTGGTTCACCCCTGCGGCCTGCCGGTAGGTCAGGTGCCCGCCGAGGAATCCCCCGCCGCTGACCGCCGCAAGGCCCAGGTAGGCCAGGACCTTTCCGCTCCCCTCCCGGCCCCTGGCGCGTTGTACCAGCGACGCGGTGTACAGGGTTGTTGCTGTGACGTTCGCTGCGGCGTGCACCAGCCCCACCCGCTGCTGCTGCGGGTGCAGCTGGGTCCAGTCAGTGAATCCGGCCACGGCGGACGGCAGTGCACTGAGGGCACCCACTCCCACCAGGACCTTGGCTGCCTGGCCCGTTCCCGGAACGGCATCCAGCACTGCAGCGGAAATCCAGGCGCCCATCGGCACCTGGACGGCCAGCGGGTGGACGGGATGGCCGATCGGCACGCCGTGCAGGAGGTCGCGGAGCCAGCCCGGCCGAACCACCTTCCGTACGGCTTTACGGACGCTCTTAGCCAGGGGATCCAGCCATTCGGCGTCCTCGAAACGGGTGACAAGCTCAAGTGCAGGCAGCGGCTTCATGGAACTCCCTTACCCCGGTATCCCGGTTGCAGTCGATGCCCACAGAGCCTAGCCGTGAAGGGTGGTCCGCAACAGGGCCCTATGGGAGTACCCAGCCAACCCGTTAGTCCAGACGATGTAGAATTTGGAGCCGTGCTTTCCCCGTCTGGGCCGGAAAGCCTGCCGGCAGCCGGAGGTACCCGTTGGATCAGCCACAGCAGCCCGCTGCTGCACCCGTCTCCCGACCTGCCAGGAGCGGCGCAGTGGAGGCGGCCCTGGCCGTTGCCCTGGGTGTCCTGTCGGCAGCGTTTGGCCTGGCGCCATGGCTCCTCACCGGGGCGCGGTCGCCGCTGCAGAATTTGTGGGCCGGGGAGGCCCTGCCGGCGGACATGCCGGTCACCCTCCTTCCGCTGAGCCAGTACCACGCAACCTCCATCGTGGCCCTCCTGACGGTCGGCGGAGCCGTGGCAGGCCTTGCGGTCAGGATCTGGCGTCCGGGGCGGCGCCGACTGGCCACGGGTTGCGCCGCGGCCGGGGTTTCCGCCGTTCACGCCATCGCCGTGCTGCAGGCTTTCACAACCGTCGGCGGGGGGTTGACCGGCGGGGCGGCGGCCGCCCTCTATGTGGCAGGACTCCTGGCGGGCACGGTGGTGGCCATGGCTGCAGCGGTGGCAGCCGCACTGCTGCTGGCGGCGGAGTCCAAGGCGCCGGCCGCCTTGGGCGTCGGCCTGATGGCGGTGCCGGCAGCATCCTGGCTGGCCTTCGCCGCATCTTCGGCGGCGGGGCCCGGAGGTACCCCGGCTTTCCTGGCGGCGGCCTGGCGGTGGCTGCCCGCTGTGCTGGTGGGAGCGGCACTGGCCTGGTGCGGTTTCCGGCCGGCCGTCCGCCTGGTGGTGTGGGTGGTAAACCTCCTGTTGCTGTGGCTGGTTCCCGCACTCTTCACCAGCGTCAGCTACGTCCTCGGCACCCGCACCTACCTGGGCGACTTCGGCGAAATGTCCCTGCTGGCGCGGCAGATCCTGGCAGCAACACTGGGACCCGACGGCGGAGCAGGCCCCACCGTCGCGGTGGCGCTGGCCATCGGACTGGCCGGGGCCGCCGCGCTGGAACTGCGCCGGCGGCGGGTCGGCAGCTGACCTGGACCCAGGCCGGCCCCGCGGCGGGCCGAAAGCCCGCTGCAGGACCGGGACGGCTCAAATCAGGGCATGCAGCCCGTAACTTCTGGGGCGCCCATAAGAGGCGGCGCCAAGGAATTCGACGGCGACGAACGGCTCGTCGCCCACCACCCACTCGTCGTGTCCCGGCGGGAGCGCATAGGTGTCGTGGGCCCTGATGGATGACCTGCCGCCGTCGGCCGTTGCCACCTCCAGGCATCCGGAAATGCAGTAGCCCAGATGGTGGTGTTCGCAGAGCGCCGTCAGCTCGGCGGGCCTGGCGGACTCGGTCCAGCGCCAGCCTGGTGCAAGGATCAGGCGCGCCACTGAGTAGTCGTCAACGGTGACAAGATCGAACTCGGCCTTGTCGGGGCAGCGCTTCCTGTCGGGAACGTCCAAGGACTTAACTGCCAAAGCTCTGATGAAGTTTGCGGTCACCGGAACACAATCTGTGAATCAGGGACGGAACCCGCCGTGTGGGCGGGCAATGAAGTTGACACCGCAAGCGGTTGAGTACATCGAGACCTGTTGCCGCAAGCGCCTGGCCCCCGGCGCATGCCCTTTGACCAGACTGCTGGCTATCTCTAACCGTAACCCTCAGGTACCTGAAGTCAATGGTGGGCGGCAACCCGACCTCCTGCTTCCGCACACCGCCGTCGAAGCCCATTTAGGGTATTTCGGCACATGGCTGGCCGCCCGGGACGGGGCAGGATTTAATCACCGGATGTCGACCTCCGGTCAGTCACGTCCCCGCTCAGCCGGGCGTGCTGTTTGAAACAACACAGGCAGGCCGCGGCCGCCACACGAACACCGCGACGCGCCTGGTCGCGCTTAGCGCACATCGGTAGGGACACCCGCACCCTACAAAATGGGAACGCATGCTCTTGAAGGGCAACAGAAATGAGAACTACCCCAACAACAAATTCCCGGTCCATCAGGGCGAAGATGGCTGTTATTCCGGCCCTGACGCTGGCCCTGCTCGGCGGCGCCGCAACCGTTGCCGCCCCTGCCCAGGCCAACGACAACCACCGGAGCGGCTGTACCGTGGACCCGTTGAAGCCAACGGACCTACGTGGCAAGAAGGTTGATTTCAGGATCCGGGTGGACTGCAACGGTGAAAAAACCGTCCAGATCCGCCAACTGCGCTACGAAGACGAACGCGGCCCGCGCCGCAGCGACGACTTCCTGGGCAGCTCGTACTTCAACGAGCACTTCGACCGGCGGGACGACGCCCGGACCCTCCACAGTGTTGACCGCGTTCCGAACCTTGACCGCAGGGGCAGCGAAGAGGTCTACCACATCGTCTCCTTCCGGGTGAAGGACGACAGGGGACGCTGGTCCGACTGGACCCGGTGGGAAAAGAGCCCCGTCGCTGAAGTGCGCCGATAGGGGCACAGCAGCGGGATCCGATTGATCACCCGCACAAAGGCCAGGGGCGCAGGCTCCTGGCCTTTTCCTGCGCAGGCCCGCCCTGGTGGCCCAGGTCCACTACCCCGCCAGCTCGAGTCCGCCGGTATGGACCACGGCGCCGCTCGCCGTCGTATCCGGATTCAGCACCCACCCCACCCTCTTCACGGTAGTCAGCATGACCACGCTCTCCACGACGTCGATGCCGGGCACCTTCTGCTGCAGCGTCAGCTCCGCGGTCATGACGTCCGCCAGGGTCTGCAGCCACATGATGATCACGAAATTCGTGGGCCCGGTGGTCGAGGCACTCAGCCTGACGTTGCTGATGGTGCGGATCGCCGCGGCCGCTTCCTCGTGCCGGCCGGCCGGCACGTTGGCAAACCACTGGCAGGTCACCGGATAGGACGTCAGCCCCTGGGCCACCTCGCACCGGAACAGCAGCGTGCCGCTGCCCAGGACACGGTTGAGCTGGCGCTGCACGGTGGCGGGCTGCCGGCCCAGCCCCCTGGCGATCTCCGCCGCGGTGGCCCTTCCGTCCCGGGCCAGGTATGGCAGCAGGTCCTGGTGGCTGGCGGGAAGCTGCGCACCCGCCGGACCGGCGCCGGCGGGGGCAGGGTTCCCCAGGGTCCTCAGCATGGCAAGCTGGGCCTTGTCCAGCACGTTCAGCCGCCAGGCGTCACCACTGCTGTGCAACCTGGTGCACAGCGCGGTCTGGTACTTGGTCAGGCCGTCGATGGCCTTCAGCCGGGACACCACCTTTTCGCTGAAGTCCCCCAGGTTCCGGGTGATCACCGTCAGCATCAGGTCGCGCGTACTGGCGGCTTCCTCCACCGTGACGATCTCCGGGATGGCGATGAGCTGGGCGGTCACGGCATCACGCTGGTTCATGTCGCAGTCGACGGCCACGAACGCCAGGAGCATCTGGTGCGGATCGCCGGCCAAATGGGCTGTCACCCAGGCGGCGCCGGACGACCGCAGCTTTTCCCACCGCGCCGCGAGGGTTGTGGCGTGCACGCCGAGCACCTTGGACGCATCAGCCCAGCCCAGCCTCGGCCACGTTTGCAGGACCTGGATCAGGGCAAGGTCCTCCTCGCTCAGTTCCACGGACCATCCACCAGCTTTCATGAATCCTGCAGACAGCCCACACCAAGCGCATATTTCCTGCGCTTCAGGAGAATGTGAACCACGCCACTTCAGAATAGTCGACGAAACGGAACCGAACCGCCGAGGAGCTGGAATGACGATCACCACCGATGCCCTGGACCTGCAGGAGGACCTGGTCCGCTTGCGCCACGACCTCCACCGGCAGCCGGAAATCGGGCTCCATCTCCCCCGCACCCAGGAAAAAGTCCTGCAGGCCCTGGACGGCCTTCCGTACGAGATCACCCTGGGCAAGGAGACGACGTCGGTCACCGCGGTATTGCGCGGCGGCGCCGGTCCGGGAGAAGGCAAGGACGCCGCCGGACGGCCCGCAGTCCTCCTCCGGGCGGACATGGACGGGCTTCCCGTCCAGGAAAAGACCGGCGTGGACTTCACCTCCCGGACCGATGGCGCCATGCATGCCTGCGGACACGACCTGCACACGTCCATGCTCGCCGGGGCCGCCACCCTCCTGGCCGAGAAGCGGCACCAGCTGGCCGGCGACGTCGTCCTCATGTTCCAGCCCGGCGAGGAAGGCTGCGACGGCGCCCGGTACATGATCCGCGAAGGCGTCCTGGACGCGGCCGGGCCCCGGGTCCAGGCGGCCTACGGCATGCACGTCTTCTCCTCGCTCGAACCGCACGGCACGTTCTGCACCAAACCCGGCGTCATGCTCAGCGCCTCGGACGGCCTCGAAGTCACGGTGCTGGGCGCCGGCGGCCACGGCTCCGCCCCGCACTCGGCCAAGGACCCGGTCACCGTTGCCGCGGAAATGGTCACCGCACTGCAGGTGATGGTCACCCGGCAGTTCAACATGTTCGATCCCGTGGTCCTGTCCGTGGGTGTGCTGCACGCCGGCACCAAGAGGAACGTCATCCCCGAATCGGCACGCATCGAGGCCACCATCCGGACCTTCTCCGAAGCATCGCGGCTCAAGATGAAGGATGCCGTACCCCGGCTCCTCAAAGGCATCGCCGCCGCGCACGGGGTGGAGGTCGCCGTCGACTACCTCGAGGAATACCCGCTCACCATCACCAACGAGGATGAAACCCACACCGCCGAGAAGGTCATCGGCACCCTGTTCGGCGAGCGCCGCCTTGCCCGCTGGGCCACCCCGCTCAGTGGTTCGGAGGACTTCTCCCGCGTGCTGGCCGAGGTTCCCGGCACCTTCATCGGACTCAGCGCCGTTGCACCCGGCGCCGACCACGCCACGTCACCGTTCAACCACTCCCCCTACGCAACCTTCGACGACGGCGTGCTGGCTGACGGAGCAGCGCTCTACGTCGAACTCGCCGTCTCGCGGCTCGCCGCCCTGTCAGCGACGTAGCCGGCCGGCATCGCGGCCGCCCGGCATCCACACCCCACCGACCCCCAGGAAGTCACCATGTCCATTGCAGTAACCAGGCAGCAGACTGGACGCATGTCCACCGCCAAGACCATCGTCGGCACCGGCATCGGCAACGCCGTCGAATGGTACGACTGGGCCATCTACGCCACGTTCACGCCGTTCATCGCCAGCCAGCTCTTCAGCAAGCAGGACCCGGCCTCGGCCGTGCTGTCCACCCTGGCAATCTTCGCCGTCGGCTTCGTCGCCCGCCCCTTCGGCGGCTTCCTGTTCGGCTGGATCGGGGACCGGGTGGGCCGGAAAGCGTCCATGACCCTCGCCGTCGGCCTCGCATCGCTGGGCAGCCTGATGATCGGCATCGCCCCGACGTTCGCCGCCGTGGGCGCCTGGGCGTCCCTGATGCTGCTGGTGGCCCGCCTGGTCCAGGGCCTCGCGCACGGAGGCGAGCTGCCGTCGTCGCAAACGTACCTGTCCGAGATGGCACCCAAGGAACACCGCGGGTTCTGGGCCACCCTGATCTACACGTCCGGAACAGTGGGCATCCTCTTTGGCACCCTGCTGGGCGCCGTCCTGAACATGGCGCTGACCGCCGAGGCCATGAACGCGTGGGGCTGGCGAATCCCCTTCCTGCTCGGCGCCGCCATGGGCCTGTACGCGCTGATCATGCGCTCCCGGCTGCACGAGACCGAGGCCTTCGAAGGTGAGACGGCATCCCAGAAGCGGGCGCCCATCTGGCCGCAGATTGTCCGCTACCGCAAGCAGGCCCTGCAGGTGATCGGACTGACCGTCGGCCTGACGGTGATCTACTACATCTGGGGCGTCGTGGCTCCGAGCTACGCCACCACCGCCCTGAAGATCGACCGCGGCGAAGCCCTGTGGGCCGGCGTCGTCGCCAACATCGTCTTCATCGCGGCCCTGCCGGTGTGGGGCAGGCTCTCTGACCGGATCGGGCGGAAGAAGGTCCTGTGGGCCGGCGCCATCGGTTCGGCAGTGTTCCACTTCCCCATGACCTGGCTGCTGAAGGACTCAGCCTGGCAGCTGGCAGTATCCATGTCCGTCATGCTGGTCTTCATCGCCGCCAGCGCAGCGATCGTGCCCGCCGTCTACGCCGAGCTGTTCCCGACGTCGATCCGCACCGTTGGCGTCGGCGTCCCCTACTCCATCTGCGTGGCCCTCTTCGGCGGCACCGCCCCCTACCTGCAGCAGTGGCTGGGGACCTCACTGGGCGCGCCCCAGGTGTTCAATGCCTACGCGGTATTGCTGCTGGTCATCAGCGCAGCGTTCGTCTTCAGCATCCCCGAGACGAAGGGCAAGGACCTCACCCACTGAGTGGCAAGCCACGCCGCCTTCAAGGGCCCCCGCTGCGGAAACCCCGCACCGGGGGCCCTTCGGCGTGCAGGAAACAGGGGTTCAGCGAGCCAGCCTGCCGTGGTCAAATGGGAGGGTTGCACCGGCTGCCCGAGTCCAACCGCGGCCTCGGCCCAACGGAAGGAAGAAGCACATGACCGAACCCCAGGACCATCCTCCGGTTCCTGCTCCCGGCAGCGCCCAGGGGACGGACCAGAAGGCCGCGGGCGGTTGCCCGGTGGCCCACGACAGCGTCACCGCCCATGGCAGCGAGAGCGAAAACCCTGCCATCGACTCCCCGCAGCCCAAGGGGCACCGCCCCCGGACCATCGCCGACTGGTGGCCCAACCAGCTGGACCTCTCCGTGCTGCACGCCAACCATCCGAAAGGCAACCCGCTGGGCTCCTCCTTCAGCTACCGGGACGAATTCCGGAAGCTCGACGTCGAGGCCCTCAAGCGGGACATCACCGACGTCCTGACCACCTCCCAGGAATGGTGGCCCGCCGACTTCGGCCACTACGGCGGCCTGATGATCCGCATGAGCTGGCATTCCGCAGGCACCTACCGCGTCCAGGACGGCCGCGGCGGGGCGGGCGACGGCGGCCAGCGCTTCGCGCCGCTGAACAGCTGGCCGGACAACGCCAACCTGGACAAGGCCCGCAGGCTGCTCTGGCCGGTAAAGCAGAAGTACGGCCAGAAGGTGTCCTGGGCGGACCTGCTGGTCCTCGCCGGCAACGTGGCACTGGAGTCCATGGGCTTCAAGACATTTGGCTTCGCTTTCGGCCGTGAGGACGTGTGGGAGCCGGAGGAAATCTTCTGGGGTCCGGAGGACGCCTGGCTGGGCGACGAACGCTACGTGGGCGAGGGCAAAATGGCCGACGACGTCGGCGCCACCGAAATGGGCCTGATCTACGTCAACCCGGAGGGGCCCATGGGCAACCCGGACCCGGTCAAGGCCGCGGCCTTCATCCGCGAGACATTCAAGCGGATGGCCATGAACGACGAAGAAACATTCGCCCTGATCGCCGGCGGCCACACCTTCGGCAAGACCCACGGCGCGGGCAGTGCCGATGACCATGTGGGGCCGGAACCCGAAGCCGCCGACCTTGAGGCGCAGGGCCTTGGCTGGCTGAGCACCTATGGCAGCGGCAAGGGCGGCGACACCATCACCTCGGGCCTCGAGGTCACGTGGACGGACAAGCCCACCCAATGGAGCAACCGCTTCCTGGAAATCCTCTTCGAGTACGAGTGGGAACTCGTGGAGAGCCCTGCCGGCGCCAAGCAGTGGGTGGCCAAGGACGCGCCGGAGATCATCCCGGACGCCCACGACCCCAACAAGAAGCACCGCCCCACCATGCTCACCACTGACCTGTCGCTGCGCTTCGATCCCGCCTACGAAAAGATCGGCCGCCGCTTCCTGGCGAACCCGGACGAGTTCGCCCTGGCCTTCGCCAAGGCCTGGTACAAGCTGCTGCACCGCGACATGGGCCCGGTGGGCCCGCACCTGCTCGGGCCGTGGGTTCCGGAAGCCCAGCTGTGGCAGGATCCCGTTCCCGCCGTCGACCACGACCTGGTGGACGAGGCGGACGCCGCCTCGCTCAAGGCCAGGCTGCTGGACTCCGGCCTGACCGTGGCCCAGCTGGCCGGTACGGCCTGGGCCGCAGCGTCCACCTACCGCAAGACCGACAGGCGCGGCGGGGTCAACGGTGCCAGGATCCGGCTTGAGCCGCAGCGCAGCTGGGAAGCCCACGAACCCGAACAGCTGTCCGGCGTGCTGCAAACGCTGGAGCGCGTGCAGGATGAGTTCAACTCCGCCCAGTCCAACGGAAAAAAGGTTTCGCTGGCGGACCTGATTGTCCTCGGCGGCGCGGCAGCCGTGGAGAAGGCCGCGGCCGACGCCGGGTTCCCCGTCACGGTGCCGTTCCGTCCGGGACGCACGGACGCGGCCCAGGAACAGACCGACGTCGAGTCGTTCCAGTACCTCCAGCCCCGGGCGGACGGGTTCCGCAACTACCTGCGCCTTGGCGGAAAGGTCCCCCCGGAGACCCTGCTGCTGGACCGGGCCTACATGCTGGACCTCTCCGCCCCGGAGATGACGGCACTGGTGGGCGGCATGCGCGCCCTGGGCACCAACGTCGGCGGAACCCGGCACGGCGTCCTCACCGACCGTCCGGAGGTGCTGACGAACGACTTCTTCGTCAATCTCCTGTCGCCCGGAACCAAGTGGAAAGCCTCCGAGAACGAGGAGAACGTCTACGACATCACGGACGTTGCCAGCGGTGAACTGAAGTGGACGGCCACCCCGGTGGACTTGGTCTTCGGCTCCAACTCCCAGCTCCGCGCCCTCGCCGAGGTGTACGCCAGCGAGGACGGCCGCGGGAAGTTCGTCAACGACTTCGTCGCCGCCTGGTCCAAGGTCATGGAACTGGACCGCTTCGACCTGGGCTGAGGGTAACGCCCGGACCTCACAGGAAGGCCGACTGTACGTGAAACGTTCACGTGCAGCCGGCCTTTTTCCGGTGACCAGCCAGCCCTCACCCTGCGCTCTGAAGCTGCTTCCAATCCAAGAGAGCCTGGACCTGACCGGAAACCATACCGGCGATGTGCCTGCAGCAGGGCTCCTCGGCTCCGGCCATTACCAGCCACATCCAGCTCCGCTCCTGCGCCATTTGCGGTTCGAGGTCGGAGGCAAACCGATACGCGGTCGCAGCGACCTCCAAATGATTCGGCTTACCGATGACGCCAAGCTTGGCGGCCAGCCTGTGCGGAGCCGAATCCGGGCTGCGCCGAGCCATCCCGCCAAGTATGGACAGGGCTTCCTGTTGAAGATCGAGAATCAGGCCTTCCGCTGCTCCTCGCCGCTCAGCCGCGTCCCGCGCGGTGAGCGCATCCCTGCCCATCCACAGGCGATCCATCATGACCCAACGGAGCCGTTCGGCCGGCAGTGACCTTACGCATTCAATGAGAAGCGAATGAAACTCAAGCTCCTCCAGCCCGTCGTGTGCGTTGTCCACCAGCAGCCGGGGTTCGAGCGGTGGATGCTGACGACGTGGATCCACCCCCAGGTCAGCCGTTTTCAGGCCCAAATCTGCCGCAGCCACAGCGGAAAGGCACCCCGAACACACGCACGCAGCATAGAGGTAATCCCGGCCGGCGCTTTGATAGCTCTTCCGAAACACATGGAGCGTTTCGCCATCAACAGGGCATTTCGTAGCTGTCGAACCGCCGTAGAACCATCCTGGCTGCCTAAAACGCGCGTGCCTGACATCCGTAAGGGTCACGCCCAGGGCCACCCGGGCCGCGTGCTCCAATGTCCCCAACTCTTCTTTGCCCGTCTCCGTCACTTCCACGCGTCCAATGCTAGGCAACGGTACAGACAACTACTTGACGCCCGTCACCACCCTTCCCTACACTTTTCATAAAGCAGAATCTAAATTCCACAAAGCGGAAGAAGACCGCAACGGTGTTGACGCCGGAAGCAAGGGAAGATAGATCAAAGCCCCTCCCTCGGAAGGACCTACGATGACGTACACAGTGAACTGCTCCATCCTCCTCACGGAGCTTCCCCTGCTGGAGCGCCCCGCCGCCGCCAAGGCAGCAGGCTTCGACGCTGTCGAGTTCTGGTGGCCCTTCGAGACGTCCGTCCCGGCGGACAGCGAGATCACCAAATTCGAGAACGCCATCACGGACGCCGGAGTCCAGCTCACCGGCCTGAACTTCAACGCCGGCAACATGCCCGGCGGCGACCGCGGCCTGGTTTCCTGGAAGGGCCGCTGCTCGGAGTTCAAGGACAACATCGACGTCGTGGCCGGCATCGGCGAACGCCTGGGCTGCAAGGCCTTCAACGCCCTCTACGGCAACCGGCAGGACGACTTCACCCCCGAAGAGCAGGACGAACTGGCCGTCAAGAACCTGGTGGCAGCAGCCGAAGGCGTCGCACGCATGGGCGGCACCGTCCTCCTCGAACCGGTGAGCGGCGCACCCAGGTACCCGCTCCTCACCGCCGAGGACGCGCTGAAGGTCATCGCCCGCACCAAGGCGGAGGCCGGCGTCGGGAACATCAAGCTCCTCGCGGACTTCTACCACCTGGCCGTCAACGGCGACGACGTCGAATTCGTCATCGAAAACCACGCCAAGGACTTCGGCCACATCCAGATCGCCGACAACCCCGGCCGCGGCGCTCCGGGCACCGGCACCCTTCCGCTCGGCGAATGGATCGCCCGCAGCCGCGAACTCGGCTACGAGGGCTACATCGGCCTCGAGTACAAGGAACCGCAGGAATCGGCCTTCAACTGGGCCATCCGCGAGCGCGTCGCCAAGTAATCCCCCACCCTCACCCAACTAAGTAGCAGCAAGTGTCGTTTTGAGCCTCCAAAACGACACTTAGCGCGACCTAGTTGGGAACCTTCCACGCAGACTTTCCAGAAAGAGAACCATCATGAGCAACGTTGCAGTCATCGGCCTCGGAATCATGGGCCTGCCCATGGCCATCAACCTCGTCAAGGCCGGCCACACCGTCACCGGCTTCAACCGCAGCCAGGACAAGATCGACAAGCTGGTCTCCGAAGGCGGCAAGGGCGCCTCCAGCATCGCCGACGCCGTCAAGGAGGCCGACGTCGTCATCACCATGGTGCCGGATTCCCCCGACGTTGAGGGCGTGGTCAGCGGCCAGGACGGCGTGTTCGCCAACGCCAGGCAGGGCACCCTGTGGATCGACGCGTCCAGCATCCGCCCGGATGTTGCCAAGCGCCTTTCCGACGAAGCCCGCGAAGCCGGCATCCGCCCCCTCGACGCGCCGGTCTCCGGCGGCGAACAGGGCGCCATCGACGCCGTCCTCTCCATCATGGTCGGCGGCGACAAGGCAGACTTCGACGACGCCCAGGACGTCCTGAACGCCGTCGGCAAGACCATCGTCCACGTCGGCCCCTCCGGCTCCGGCCAGACCGTCAAGGCAGCCAACCAGCTGATCGTCGCCGTCAACATTGAGGTCCTCGGCGAGGCCATCGCTTTCCTTGAGGCCTACGGCGTGGACACCGACGCCGCTCTCAAGGTCCTCGGCGGCGGCCTGGCCGGCTCCAAGGTCCTGGACCAGAAGGGCCAGAAGATGCTGGACCGCAACTTCGACCCCGGCTTCCGCCTCGCCCTGCACCACAAGGACCTGGGCATCGTCACCTCCGCTGCCCGCGAAGCCAACGTCGCCATCCCGCTCGGCGCAGTCGTCGCCCAGCTCGTCGCCGCCACCGTCAACCAGGGCGACGGCGCACTGGACCACTCCGGACTCTTCAAGCAGGTCCTCCAGCTCAGCGGCCGCAAGTAAGGCCAGGCGCACAGGCGCCTAAGAAACACAGCAGGGAGCCCGCCGTCGTACCTGAAACGACGGCGGTTCCCTCACCACACCCAAAAACAGACTTTTCAAGCTTTCAAGGAGCACCCCATGAGCAAGATGCGTACCGTTGATGCAGCGGTGGCCATCCTGGAAAAGGAAGGCGCCACCGAGGCGTTCGGCCTGCCAGGCGCGGCCATCAACCCCTTCTACTCCGCCATGCGCGCCCACGGCGGCATCCGCCACACCCTGGCCCGCCACGTTGAAGGCGCCAGCCACATGGCCGACGGCTTCTCCCGCGCCAAGGACGGCAACATCGGCATCTGCATCGGCACCTCCGGCCCCGCCGGGACCGACATGATCACCGGACTCTATGCAGCCTGGGCGGATTCCATTCCCATGCTCTGCATCACCGGCCAGGCCCCCGTGTCCAAGCTGCACAAGGAAGACTTCCAGGCCGTGGACATCGAATCCATCGCCAAGCCGGTCACCAAGTTCGCCATGACCATCCTGGAGCCGGGGCAGGTTCCGGGTGCCTTCCAGAAGGCCTTCCAGGTGATGCGCTCCGGCCGTCCCGGCCCCGTGCTGCTGGACCTGCCCATCGATGTGCAGATGGCTGAAATCGAATTCGACATCGATGCCTACGAGCCGCTGCCGGTCGAGAAGCCCAAGGCCTCCCGCAAGCAGCTGGAAAAGGCCCTGGACATGCTCCTGGCCGCCAAGCACCCGCTGATCGTTGCCGGCGGCGGCATCATCAACGCCGGCGCCTCCGCGCAGCTGGTGGAACTGGCCGAGACCCTGAATGTGCCGGTCATTCCCACCCTGATGGGCTGGGGCACCATCCCGGACGACCACCAGCTGATGGCCGGCATGGTGGGCCTGCAGACCAGCCACCGCTACGGCAACGAGAACTACCTGCAGAGCGACTTCGTGATCGGCATCGGCAACCGCTGGGCCAACCGCCACACCGGCGGCCTGGAGACCTACACCGCGGGCCGGAAGTTCGTGCACATCGACATCGAGCCCACGCAGATCGGCCGCGTGTTCTCGCCGGACCTGGGCATCGCGTCCGACGCCGGCGCGGCGCTGGCCGGGCTGGTTGAGCTCGCCAAGGAGCGGGCTGCTGCCGGGTCCCTGCCGGACTACAGCGCCTGGGTTGCCGAATGCGCCGGCCGGAAGGCATCCCTGCACCGCAAGACGCACTTCGAGAACATCCCCATCAAGCCGCAGCGCGTGTACGAGGAGATGAACAAGTCCTTCGGCCGCGACACGGTGTACGTGTCCACCATCGGTCTGTCGCAGATCGCCGGCGCGCAGATGCTGCACGTGTTCGGCCCGCGCAAGTGGATCAACGCCGGCCAGGCAGGCCCGCTGGGCTGGACCGCCCCGGCAGCGCTCGGCGTCGCCCGTTCAAACCCGGACCAGACCGTGGTGGCCCTCTCCGGCGACTACGACTTCCAGTTCATGATCGAGGAACTGGCCGTGGGCGCGCAGTTCAATCTGCCGTACATCCACGTGGTGGTGAACAACTCCTACCTGGGCCTGATCCGCCAGTCCCAGCGCGGCTTCAAGATGGAACAGAACGTGTCCCTGGCGTTCGAGAACATCAACAGCTCGCACCTGTCCGAGGACACCCGCGGCTACGGCGTGGACCACCTGAAGGTGGCCGAGGGCCTGGGCTGCAAGGCCGTCCGCGTGGAGGACCCCAACGACCTCGCGGCCGCGTTCGACAAGGCCAAGGCCCTGATGGGCGAGTTCCAGGTTCCCGTGGTGGTGGAAGTGATCCTGGAAAAGGTCACCAACATCTCCATGGGCGTGGAAATCAACGCCGTGAACGAGTTCGAGGAACTGGCGGAATCCGCCGCCGACGCTCCCACCGCCATCCTGGCCCTGCAGGCCTAAACCATGCGGATCGTGATTGCCCCGGACAAATTCAAGGGATCGCTGTCAGCCCCGGAGGTGTGCAGCCACTTGGAAAAGGGCCTGCAGCGGGGCGCCGGCGGAAACCTTGAAATCGTCCGGATTCCGGTGGCCGACGGCGGCGAGGGCACCCTCGATGCCGCCGTCGGCTCCGGCTTCACCCGGCGCACGGCAACGGTCAGCGGCCCCACCGGGCAGCCGGTGGAGGCGGACTTCGCGGTCCGGGACCATGAGGCTGTCATCGAGATGGCCACCGCGTCCGGGCTGGCGCTGGTTCCCGGCGTCCTGAAGGGCGGCCGGCCCACTCCTGCCGAGGCCACGGCGGCCAGCAGCCTGGGTACGGGCCAGCTGATCCGGGCCGCACTGGACGCGGGCTGCCGCAGGATCGTGCTGGGCGTCGGGGGCAGCGCGAATACCGACGGCGGCGCCGGGCTCCTGCAGGGCCTGGGCGCCCGGTTCCTGGACAGCAGGAACAACGAACTTCCACCGGGCGGGGCTGCGATGGCCAACCTGCACAGCATCGACTTCACGCATTTCGAGCCCCGGCTGGTGGACACACGCTTTGTGTTGGCATCCGACGTCGACAATCCGCTGCTGGGCGCCCAGGGCGCCGCGGCGGTGTTCGGCCCGCAGAAGGGCGCCACGCAACAGGATGTCGGCCTGCTCGACGCCGCCCTGGCCAGGTTTGTCGAAGTCCTGGCCAGGGAAATCGGATTCCGCGCCGTGAAGGCTGCCGAGGCTCCCGGAGCCGGGGCAGCCGGCGGCGTGGGCTATGCCGCCATCGCCGTCCTGGCCGCAACGCGGCGGCCGGGCATCGACGTCGTCCTGGAATTCACTGAATTGAAGCAGAGACTGGCCGGTGCGGACCTGGTGATCACCGGCGAAGGCAGCCTGGACGAACAAAGCCTGCTCGGCAAGACCCCCATGGGGGTGGCCCGGGCGGCGTCGGAGCAGGGCATTCCGGTCGTCGCCGTTTGCGGCCGGACCACCTTGGAGCCCGGCCATACGGCGGCGGCGGGCTTCGAAGATGTTTACGCTTTGACCGAACTCGAAACCGATGTAAACAGGTGCATATCAGAGGCAGGACAGCTTCTGGAGCAGCTGGGCACCCAGATCAGTGGGCGGCTGGCGGCCGGATGGCCCGCCCGCACCCCAAGTACCAAGGAGGACCTCCGTGTCTGAAGAACGTTTTGACCTGGTCATCCGGGGCCAGCGCATCCTCACCACCGCCGGCATCGCACCACGCGAGGTGGGTGTCCGCGGCGGCAAGATCGTGGCCATCGAGCCCCTCGGCAACGGCCTGGCCGGTTCCGAGGTCATCGAGCTGGCCGATGACGAAACCCTGCTCCCGGGCCTGGTGGACACCCACGTCCACGTCAACGAGCCCGGCCGCACCGAGTGGGAGGGCTTTGCCTCCGCCACCCGGGCCGCAGCAGCCGGCGGCGTGACCACCATCATCGACATGCCGCTGAACTCGGTACCGCCCACCACCACTGTGGCGAACCTCAAGCTCAAGCGCGAAGTGGCCGAGGACCAGGCCTTCATCGACGTCGGGTTCTGGGGCGGCGCCATCCCCGGCAACAAGGCGGACCTGCGCCCGCTGCACGACGACGGCGTCTTCGGCTTCAAGTGCTTCCTGCTGCACTCGGGCGTGGACGAGTTCCCGCACCTGGACGCGGACGAGATGGAAGAGGACATGGCCGAGCTGAAGTCCTTCGACTCGCTCATGATCGTCCATGCCGAAGACTCGCACGCGATCGACCGGGCACCGCACCCCGGCGGCGGCCACTACTCCACCTTCCTGGCCTCCCGCCCCCGCGGCGCCGAGAACAAGGCCATCGCCGAGGTCATCGAACGGGCCCGCTGGACCGGTGCGCGGGCGCACATCCTGCACCTGTCGTCGTCGGACGCGCTGCCTATGATCGCCAGCGCCAAGCGCGACGGCGTCAAGCTCACCGTCGAGACGTGCCCGCACTACCTCACCCTGATGGCGGAGGAGATCCCGGACGGCGCCACCGCCTACAAGTGCTGCCCGCCCATCCGCGAGGCCTCCAACCGGGAACTGCTGTGGGAGGGCCTGCTGGACGGCACCATCGACTGCATCGTGTCGGACCATTCCCCGTCCACGCTGGACCTGAAGGACCTCGAGAACGGTGATTTCGCCGTGGCGTGGGGCGGCGTGTCCTCGCTGCAGCTGGGCCTGTCCCTGATCTGGAGCGAGGCCCGGCACCGCGGCATCCCGCTGGAGCAGGTGGTTTCCTGGATGTCGGAGAAGCCCGCCAACCTGGCCCGGCTGACCAACAAGGGCCAACTGGCCCTCGGCTACGACGCCGACTTCGCCGTGTTCGCCCCGGATGAGGCGTTCGTGGTGGACGTGTCCAAGCTCAAGCACAAGAACCCCATCACGCCTTACGACGGCAAGACCCTCTCCGGAGTGGTCCGCAAGACCTTCCTGCGCGGCGCCGTGGTGGACGGCCAGACCCCCACGGGCAAGCTGATCCGCCGCGGCGGCGTCTAGGACCGCCATGGCAGTGGAAGCCCACCATCCGCGGACGGCGTGCCCTTCGGGGGCCGCTGCCCGTCCGCGGATGGTCCCGCCGAAAGCTGCCGCACGCGGGCTGGCCGTCTGGGTTGTCCCGGCGGAAGGAACCAGCCCCGAGATCCTGGCCCGGGCCGCCGAACTGGTGCTCGCCCGCGCCCTGCAGACTGCTCCGGAGGCGGAAGTCCACTGGCCTGCCGCCGGAGCCCCCACGTCCGGGGCCTCCGCCGCGGAAGGAGCCACAGACCACTCCTCCCGCACTCCTTCCATGGCGGAGGTACCCGGCGCCACCACCGGCAGTCCGGACGGCGGCCGCCCCGGCGCTGCCGGCCAGGCACCCGGAGATGACGACGACGGCACGCGCCTGCCGCCGTCGGCCGGGCCCGTCAGCACCGTGGCCGTGGACCTCGCCGCCGACACCGTCCTGCTGGACGGCGCCCCGGTGTCCCTGACGGGGGTCGAATACAAAGTGCTGCGGTTCCTCGTCACCCACCTGTCCAGGACCGTCAGCCGCGAGGAACTCCAGGACTTTCTGGAAGCCCTGGACTTCCCGGGCGCCACGGCACGTTCCATCGACGTGTACGTGGGCCGGATCCGCCGGAAACTCGGCAATGCCCGGCACGCCGTGGCCACTGTCCGCGGCGGCGGATACCAGTTCATTCCCGGCCCGCACGCCACCGTGCGCGGGCCCGCCGAATACTCCATCTAACCCCCAAGGAGCAGCATGACCAGCACCGAGGCCACCACCCTGCCCGCCCCCGCCGCGCCCACCGGCGCCCTGCCCTACACCGCCCGGCTCCAGCCAGGCGCGGCGGCACCGGCGTTCACGCTCCCCGACGCCGCCGGCACCCCGGTTTCCCTGGACTCGTTCCGCGGACGGAGTGTCATTGTGTACTTCTACCCCAAGGCCGCCACCCCCGGCTGCACCACCGAGGCCTGCGACTTCCGCGACAACCTGGCCTCGCTGCAGGGGCTCGGCTACGAGGTCCTGGGAATTTCCCCCGACCCGCAGGACGCCCTGGCAGCTTTCACGGCCGACCACCTCTTGACGTTCCCGCTGCTCTCCGACCCGGACAATGCCGTGGCGAAGTCCTACGGCGCCTGGGGCGAAAAGCTCCTCAACGGCGAGATCACCGAAGGCGTCCTGCGCTCCACCGTGGTGGTGGGCCGGGACGGAACCGTCACGCTGGCCCAGTACCAGGTGGACGCGCAGGGACATGTCGCCGCGCTCCGGACCGAACTGGGCCTCTAAACCCCAACACACACTCACTTCCAGGCACCCGCCCGGTAGTTGCTCTATCAGTTTTGGTTCCTAAAACAGGGGTTTAGGGACGTTATCTGATGGCGCAAGTGCCGGGCCTGGGCCGCCTTCCAGGCCGTGTATGACGCGGCCGTTGCCGATCTTTACGTGCGGCCCCACGCTCATGGAACCGCAGCCGGCCTCCTGGCCTCAATTGCCGCCGTCGTATCCTTCAGCGACGGCCTCACAGCCGGGGAACTGGCTGGTGAAACCCAGACTCTGAAGACTCTTATCCGGGAAACGCGCAGAGGCGCTCAAGGGCCCGGTTCGGGCTTCCGGGCGGCGTCCACAGCACAGGTGAAGGAATACCGGGTGTGACGGCGGAGTTGTTGCCAGTGACGGAAAACCGCTTCACTTGATGTTGGCCATTATTGACCGAATCTCCAAAGGAACGCCATGAGCCAGACCTTGACCACCAAGCTTCAGCCCGGCACCCCGGCACCCGATTTCACCCTCCGGGATGCCCAGGGCCGGGAGATCGCCTTGGCCGATTACCGTGGCAAAAATGTCATCGTGTACTTCTACCCGAAGGCCGCCACCCCCGGCTGCACCACCGAGGCCTGCGACTTCCGCGACAGCCTGGCTTCGCTCCAGGGCCACGGCTACGAGGTGGTGGGCGTCTCCCCTGACGCGCAGGAAGCCCTGGCTGGTTTCAGCGGCGACTTCTCCCTGACCTTCCCGCTCCTGTCCGACCCCGACCACGCCGTCGCCCTGGCCTACGGTGCCTGGGGCGAAAAGCTCGTTAACGGTGAAATCGTCGAGGGCATCGTCCGCTCCACCGTTGTGGTGGACGCAGAAGGCAAGGTTGTCCTGGCCCAGTACCAGGTGCAGGCCGATGGCCACGTGGCCCGCCTGAAGGAAGCCCTGGGCATCTAGCCACAACGCCGTCCCGCACCAGGGACTGTTACCCTCCAACGCTCCGGCATGGTTTGTGCCGGGGCGTTCGGTGTCTTCCGGGCCGGTCTTCCAGGCCGGTCTGCGGGCGGTCCTCCCGGCCGGTTGCCGCCCCCACCTGCCGGTGGCAGGATGGCCGCATGGCGATCGAGGTCCGTCCCGCAACCGTGTTCGAGGACGTCAAAATCCTGGTCGGCCCCAAGCGGCTTGACGCCAACGTCTGCTGGTGCCTGAGTTACCGCATCAGCTCACGGCAAAACCAGCAGCTTCGGGGAACCGAACGCGGGGACTTCGTCAGGAAACTGGTCGCCGAGGATCCGCCGCCCGGTGTGCTGGCGTACGACGGCGGCACACCGGTGGGGTGGGCAGCGGTCCACCCCCGCTCGGACACCAGTTTCGCAACGAACCGCCGCATCCCGCATGTGGACGGCCCGGACGCCTGGTCCGTCTGGTGCATCCGGGTCCGGCCGGGCCACCGCGGCTCCGGGATCTCCCATGCGCTGCTGGCCGGTGCGGTGGATCTGGCCCGAACCTGCGGGGCCGCCGCCGTGGAGGGCTACCCGGTGGACAACAAGGGCCGGAAAGTGGACCTCACCATGGCGTATGTGGGAACCCGCAAACTTTTTGAGGACGCCGGATTCGCCAAGGCCGCGGACACGGATTCGGTGCTTAACGGCTTCCCGCGCGTCCTGATGCGCCTGGAACTGAACTCCTAGCGGGGGCGTAGCTTTAGGCTGGAACCCTCACCACGGCGCGCGGAGGCACTATGTCAGAGTCAGTTGACGGAATCATGGCTGAGCTGGCGGAGCTGGATGACCCGAAAATGCGCCAGGCCAACCTGAAACGCGGCGATGACCACGGGGTCAACCTGTCGAAGCTCCGGGCCGTAGCCAAACGGCTGAAAACCCAGCAGGACCTGGCCCGCGCCCTGTGGGCTACCGGGGACACTGCGGCCAGGCTGCTGGCCCTGCTGGTTTGCAGGCCCAAAGACTTCGACAGGGCAGGGCTGGACACCATGCTGCGCGAGTCCCGGGCTCCCAAGGTCCATGACTGGCTGGTCAACTATGTGGTCAAGAAGAGCCCGCACGCCGAAGCCCTGCGGGTGGCGTGGATGGCCGATCCGGACCCTGTGGTGGCCAGCGCGGGATGGGCCCTGACCACCGAACGGATTGCCAAGGACCCGTCGGGGCTGGACCTGCCCGGCCTGTTGGACACCATCGAGGCGGACCTGAAGACTGCGCCGGACCGGCTGCAGTGGGCCATGAACCACACGCTTGCCCAGATCGGGATCGAGCACCCGGACCAGCGCCGCCGGGCCATCGACATCGGCGAGCGGCTGGAGGTCCTCAAGGATTACCCCACGCCACCGAACTGCACGTCACCCTTCGCGCCGGTGTGGATCAGGGAGATGGTGGGCCGCCGGGAACCGTGACAGCCGGGGTGGTGGCTACTTCCGCCGCCAGTACTTGCCCCAGTCCACATCCATGGCCCACAGTGCCAGGAGCAGCGCATCCATGGTCATGAGTCCGGCCAAGAGGTAGGCCCAACCTGCCATCCAACCCATAGCAATCTCCTGACTGTATCCCCCAGCCAATCGATTGCTCCCCAGTGTGGCATCTAAACCGCCGCGACGGAACGCCCCCAACCCACAGTCTTAAAAAGGGCTTCGAAGCGGTGGTGCGCCTCTGTTTCGAGCTTGAGCCTGCGGGTCAGCTTCTCCACCTGCTGCGACATCTCGTCGCCCACCGGCAGGCGGTCCCCCGGCCAGTTCCAGACGTCCCGGGACTCGCCCAATGCAGCGGCGAGTTCACGGGCCGCCGCCCGCACCTTGCGGGAATGGATGTACAGCCGCAGGAGTGCGTGGGTCTTGGCAACGCCGGCCTCCACGACTTCCCGCACAATCAGGTCCAGCCCCACGCCGTGGACGGCTGCACTCCCGGCCTGGGATGCGGGCTGCGCCTGCTCCCGTGACGCGGGGTTGGCCGCTGCCGTGCCCGTGGCCTCCTCCGCGCACGTGGTCTCATCCCTGCGCGCGGCCTTCCCCAGGCTCTTGGCCCGTCCCATGCTCTTGGTGCGCCTTTTGGTGTGTCCCATGGATTCCCCGCTATCCCGCCGGCTGTGCTGCTTCGGCGGGGACCGCCGTCGTCCCCTGCTGTCCGGAAGCTGTTGCCTTCCTTCGATGGTGGCGGGCCACCCTCAATGTCCGGGCAAGCGGATCCCAAGATTTCCGCAAGATCCCCGCGGCACCTGCAAACGGCACCCCCGCCGGCGGAGCACGACGCCTGCACGGCAGCCGAAGAAGCGCCGTGAACAGCGGTTTTGTTGGAAACTGTGAAGCCCTAAGACATGCCCTGTCCGCCTTAATACGGTAGAAGTAGAGCTATGGTCTCTCCCTCCGAAGTGCGTCGTGCCGTTGTCATTGAGGATGACCCGGACATCCGCGGCCTGCTGGTCCGCGTGCTCACCAAGCAGGGCTTCGACGTGACCGAAGCGGGCGCAGGCCTTCCGGGAGTGGAGGAAGTCCGGAACAGGCAGCCGGACCTGGTCACGCTGGACCTGAACCTGCCGGACCTTGACGGCCTGGAAGTCTGCAAGCTGCTCAGGGAGTTCTCCGACGCGTTCATCGTCATGCTGACCGCCCGCGCCGACGAGCTGGACAAGCTGACCGGCCTGGACAACGGCGCCGACGAATACATCAGCAAGCCGTTCAGCCCGCGCGAGCTCCAGTCCCGCATCAACGCCCTGTTCCGCCGGCGCCCCTCCCCTGCCGCGGACTCGGCCGCACGCAGCGAACTCCAGCGCGCCACCGAGGTGCAGCAGAGCCTCCTGCCCAAGGAGGACATCCGGGTTGACGGCTATGACGTCGCCGGCATGTTCCGCCCGTCCCGCAGCGTGGGCGGGGACTTCTATGACTGGTACCAGACCCCGGACGGCCTGCACCTGACCTTTGCCGACGCGATGGGCAAGGGCATGGGTGCTGCCCTGATCGCCGCCACCGTCCGCGCCGTCATGCGCTCCACCGGGCGCCGCCAGGACCTGGACGGAGCCTTCGCGTCCGCGAGCAAGGCCATCGCCACGGACCTGGACTCCTCCAACTCCTTCGTCACCCTGTTCCACGCCCGGCTGGACGCGGCGTCGGGAACGGTCAGCTACGTCGATGCCGGCCACGGACTGGCACTGCACATCGGGGCAGACGGGACGGCACACCGGCTGCCGTCCGGCGGACCGCCCGTTGGGGCGTGGGCGGGATCCGAATGGCCGCAGTCCGGCCTCGAACTGGCCCCCGGCGACTCCCTCGTGGTGGTCAGCGACGGCGTGCTCGATGTCTTCGACTCCGTGGAAGATTTCACCGAAGCCGTCCGCCGCACCACCCAGGCCGAAGCCTCGGCACAGGGAGCCAGCAGCGCCATCCTGTCCCTTGCGCCGGCGGAAACAGCGGAGGATGACGTGACGGTGGTTGTGGTCCGCAGGCTCCCGCAGGAGGTGGCGGCATGACGCGTTTCTGGACCCGCCTGGTGGTGGTGCTGACCATCATCACGGGCGTGAACTACATTGCCTGGCGCTGGCTCGCGTCCCTCAACTGGGATGCCTGGTGGATTGCGCTGCCGCTGGTCATCGCCGAAACCTACAGCCTGATTGACGTCATGCTCTTCGGCATGACGGTGTGGAACCTGAAGATCCGCAAAGGCGCCCCGGAACCGCCGGCGGACGCCACCGTGGACGTCTTCATCACCACGTACAACGAGGACCTGGACATGGTGCTCACCACGGCGCTGGCCGCCCAAAAGATCAGGCATCCGCACAGTACCTGGATCCTGGACGACGGCGCCCGTCCCGAACTCAAGGCCCTCGCCGAAAAGCACGGGCTCGGCTACGTCACGCGCAGCGAGGACTGGACCAAGGACCTGCCCCGCCATGCCAAGGCCGGCAACCTCAACAACGCACTCATGCAGACGGACGGCGAGTTCCTGCTGATCCTGGACGCCGACCAGATCCCGGAACCGGACATCCTGGAAAAGACGCTGGGCTACTTCAACAACCGCAGGGTGGCCCTGGTCCAGACCCCGCAGTACTTCAGCAACGTCCCCGCCGACGACCCCCTGGGCAGCCAGGCACCCCTGTTCTACGGCCCCATCCAGCAGGGCAAGGACGGCTGGAACGCCGCGTTTTTCTGCGGCTCCAACGCCATCCTGCGCCGTGAAGCACTGATGCAGCTGGGCCTGGTGGGCTACGTGAAGGAAACCGAGAAGAGCATCCGCCGCGCCCTGGCTGCCTCCCGTCAGGCCATCCGGCAGGCGCGCAAGTCCACGGACATGGACTCGCCGCTGGTGGCCCAGGTCCTCGACGAGGTGGAAGCAGCCACCGTCGAGGCCCAGCAGGAGCTCGACGCCGGCATGGCGCTGAGCGAGATCACCTACCGGGTGCGCCGCCGCGTGGACACCGCCGTGCAGACCCTGGTGCAGGCCGACGTCGAAGCCCTGCAGTCCGACCTTGAGGAAATCGCGGCCATGGAACTCGCCCATGTGGGCGAGGCCGGTGTGCCGGTGGTGGCCGACGACGCCGTGCAGCGCATGTCCGCCCGTGACTGGTCCCCGCTGGGCGCTCTCGAATCCGTCCAGGCGGTCCTGGACGCCCTCTCCGTGGAACGCAACGACGAGGCCCAGCCGGTCATGCCGCTGGCCACCATCTCCGTCACCGAGGACATGGCCACCGCCATGCGCATGCACGCCATGGGCTGGCAGAGCGTCTACCACCACGAAATCCTGGCCTACGGACTGGCCCCGGAAGACCTGAAGACCATGCTCACCCAGCGGCTCCGCTGGGCCCAGGGCACCATCCAGGTGCTGCTCCGCGAGAACCCGCTGGTGCAGAAGGGCCTCAAGATCGGCCAGCGGCTGATGTACTTCGCCACCATGTGGACCTACCTGAGCGGCTTCGCTGCCGTCATCTACTTCGCGGCCCCCATCATCTACCTGCTGCTGGGCATCCTGCCGGTCACCAGCCTCAGCTGGGACTTCTTCATCCGGTTCATCCCGTTCATGGTGGTCAACCAGCTGCTCTTCGCGGTGGCCGGCCGCGGCATCCCCACGTGGCGCGGCCAGCAGTACAGCCTGGCGCTGTTCCCCACCTGGATCAAGGCGTGCACGACGGCGGCCCGCAACGTCTGGTTCGGACGTCCCCTGGGGTTTGCCGTCACGCCCAAGGCGCGGCAGAGCGGCGGACCCAGCTGGAGCCTCATCCAGCCCCAGATCGTGGTGTCCATCCTGCTCGCCGTGGCCGCCGTAGTCGGCATCATCCGGCTGGCCACGGGCCTGGCCGAACCGCTGGGCACCCTGGTGAACGTCGCCTGGGTGATCTTCGACCTGGTGGTCATGAGCATCCTGGTCCGCGCCGTGCTCTACAAGGGGTACGAACCGCCGGCAGAACCCGCAGATCCTGCACCGACAGAGAGGAAACCCGATGGAGTTTAGCTATGAGGTCAAGGACTCATACGCGGAAGTGAAGGCGGACGGCCGGCTGAACATGGTGTCCGCCCCCAAGCTGCGCGAGTTCGTCACTGACGTGATCGCCGGCGGATCCAACCGGATCGTGGTGAACCTCGAAAACACCGCTTTCATGGATTCCTCCGGACTGGGCGCACTGATCGGCTGCCTCAAGGCGGCCCGCCACGCCGGCGGTGACCTCCGGATCGCGGCGGTGCAGCCGCAGGTGAAGATGGTCCTCCAGCTCACCAGCATGGACAAGGTCCTCACCGCTTACACCTCCGCCGAAGAGGCCTTCAGCAATGACTGAGATCCTCGCCTCGCGCAGCTTCAGGGGACTTGCCGCGGACGATGCCATCAACGCCGTCCACAATGATCTCGACAGCCTGTGGCGGGACGTTCCGTTCGTCTCCGACATGGACCAGATGACGTTCACCACCGCGGTCATCGAATCGGCGTCGAACATTGTCCAGCACGCCGAGCCGGCAGCGGGCGAGCCCGTGGAGCTGGGCGTGGACATCACCGTGCAGCCCACGCTGCTGCAGGCACGCGTCAGCGCCTACAACGCCAAGCCGCCGTTCGGGCCCATGGAACCGGCCACGCCCGGAGAAGACGCGGAGTCGGGCCGCGGCCTGGCGCTGATCGAGGCGCTGGTCACCACGGTTACGTTCGAGCGCCAGGACGGCACCAACACCTGGGTGTTGTCCCGGACGTCATCCCAGGACTGAAAGCTCCCGGGCGCCGGGGAAAAGGACCGAGACGGTGGTTCCCCCGCCCGGTGTTGCGCTGATGGCCAGCGCACTGCCGTGCGCCTGGGCAATCCGCTGGCAGGTGGCCAGGCCCAGCCCGGTGCCCGGCCCGTCGCCTGGCCGCTTCAGCCGGACCAGCGGTTCCACGGCGCGCTGCCTGTCCGCCGGGGTGATGCCCTTGCCGTTGTCCGCCACGTGGACGGTGACGCCCTGGGGGCAGGTGGCAGCTGTTACGGCCACCTCGAGCGGCCTCTCCGGCGAGCGGTAGTTCAGGGAATTGGCCAGCAGGTTCTGCAGGAGGGTCCGCAGCTGTGCCCGGTCCGCGAATACGGCGGCGTCCTCGCAGAGGATCCCGCTTCCCAGCCCCAGGTCCACGCCCAGGTCCTGGGCGGCCTCGGCGGTGACGGCCAGCAGTGACACCGTTTCGGGTGCCAGCTCACCGTCGGCGCGGGAGTAGTTCAGCACGTCGTCGAGCGTGCCGAGCATCCGCCGCCCGCCGGTGCCGATCAGGCCCAAGTACTCCACCACCGGGTGGTCCTGCGGGATGCCGGGATCGTCCTCGGCCAGTTCAACGTATCCCAGGATCGTGGTCAGCGGCGTGCGGAGGTCGTGGCTTACCCGCCCGGCGAACTCGGACAGCATGGCGTTGCTGCGCTGGAGTTCCGCCATGGCCCGGTCAAGCTGCAGGGTTTTGTGCTGCAGCTCGAACAGTTCCACCACCTGCTGTGCCAGCACTTCCACCAGCTCCATCTGTTCGGGGCCGGGCATCCCTGCACGGTCCGAGAAGACACACAACGTGCCAAGGATCAGGCCGGTGGATGCCCTCAGCGGCACCGAGGCGTAGAAGCGGACATCGGCAATCTCGCCCGTCACAAACGGGTTGGCTGCAAAGCGGGGGTCCTGGGACGCATCCGGCACCAGGGTGGTTCCCGGTGTGAGGAACACCGAGGCACACATCGAGTCTTCCCGGGAGCAGACGTCCGGTTCGATCCCGGAGGCAGCCACCTGCAGCTGCCGGTCGGAAGTGATGATGTTGACGACGCTGTACGGCACCCCGCACAGCGAGGCGGCGACGCGGACCAGGTTGTTGAGCGCACTTTGCGCCTGGCGGTCCAGCAGCGTGGGAAGGGTCCCGTCCACCTCCGGCAGCAGTCCGTACTGCTGCAGGCCGTGGTCGCGGTCCGTTTCCTGATCGGTCAGCATTTGCATAGCGTCCCGTCCATATTCTTTTTGACTCCCCAGTCTCAGTCACAGGGCTCCAGGACCCTTTAGCGTGATGATACCGAACGGCCGGCACGGCTGTTGTAGTCTCTTGACACCGGACGCGTCCTGCCCTTGAATAATTACGTATGCTGAAATAACAGTTCCATGATGCGGAAGCCCCATGACCGGACCTACAGTCCGGCCGTGAAAAGGGTGCCGGGCAGTCCGGCCTCCGCATAGCCGTCACCATGGATGCCAGCATTGTCACCGAGGAACCAGCCAGCATGAAGCTCGCCGAATTCAACAGTGCGGACCCCGCCACCGCGGCGGATACCCTTCGACCCTGCATAGACGTCACCCGCTGGGTGGATGCCGTCGCCGGCGCCCGCCCGTTCACCAGCAGGGACGCCCTCCTGTCCTTCGCGGCCGCCGCCGCAGATCCGTTCACTCCCACCGAGGTGGAATCCGCCATGGCGCACCATCCCCGGATCGGGGAACGGCCGACGGCGGGCACGGCCGAGGCGTCCATGTCCCGGTCCGAACAGGCCGGGGTGGATCCCGCCGATGCCGCGGCAGCGGAGGCACTGGCCCGCGGCAACCGCGACTACGAAGAGAAGTTCGGGCGCGTCTTCCTGATCCGCGCGGCGGGCCGGACCGCACCCGAAATCCTGCAGGCACTGAACACCCGCCTTGCCCACACCCCTGCGGAAGAAGACACCATCGTCGCCCAGCAGCTCCGCGAAATTGCCGTACTCCGGCTTGAAGGACTGATCACCGAATGAGCGTTTCCCACGTCACCACCCACATCCTTGACACCGGCGCCGGGCGTCCGGCGGCGGGTGTCGCCGTCGTACTCTTCGCGAACGACGCCGGCACCTGGCGTGAGCTTGCGGCCTCCACTACCGACGCGGACGGCCGCGCAAAGGACCTGGGCCCGGAGCAGCTGGAGCCTGGCCAGTACAAACTGAACTTCGCGACGGGCACGTACTACGCCGGCCTGCAGACGGCCACCTTCTTTCCGGAAGTGGACCTGGTCTTTGAAGTGTCCGGCCCCGAGCACTACCACGTTCCCCTCCTGCTCAGCCCCTTTGCCTACTCCACGTACCGCGGCAGCTGACCGCCGCATGTCCGGCCCCGCGGGGCACCATGTGACGGCTGCCCCGGGGTCCGCGATTGCGGTTAAGTGGCACCCCGCGGCATAGGATCAGGAAGTATGGCTTCTAAAAACGACCCGGAACCCGACGCCGAGGCCGAGGGCGCCCAATCCGGCGGAGTGCAGTCCGTGGAGCGCGCACTGACGGTCTTGGAGATCCTGGCCCGTGAAGGCAGCGCCGGCGTCAGTGAGATCGCCGAGGAAATGGGGATCCACAAATCCACCGTCTCCCGGCTGATGGGCTCACTGGTCAGCCGCGACATGGTGCAGCAGAACAGCGACCGCGGGAAGTACCAGCTGGGCTTTGGCATCCTCCGGCTGGCCAGCGTGATTCCCGGCCGCCTCAGCCTGGTCCATGAAGCCCGGCCGGTCCTGGAAAGCCTCGCCGAGGAGTTCAAGGAAACCGTCAACCTGGCAGTCCTCCGCTCCAACTACGCGGTGAACGTGGACCAGGCCATGGGCCCCTCCACCCTGGCCACCTACGACTGGGTAGGCAGCCTGACTCCGCTGCACGCCACCTCCAGCGGCAAGATCCTGCTCGCAGCCCTGAGCACGGACGAGCGCGACCGCATCCTGAAGGAAACCGGCCTTCCGCCCCGCACCTCCCGCACCATCACGGACCGGAAGGAACTGGACCGGCAACTCCTCGACGCTGCCGGCAAGGGCTTTGCGATCGTCCGGGAAGAGTTCGAGATCGGACTCAACGCCATTGCCGTACCGGTCTTCAACCACCAGGGAAACGTCGTGGGTGCGGTGAGCATCTCCGGCCCGGCTTTCCGGTTCGAGCCGGAAAAGATTCCCGGCCTGGTGGAATCGCTCAAGGAAGCGGGACTGCAGGTCAGCGCAAACATGGGCTACGCCCGGCGCTGACAGCTGCAGCACCCCGAGGACCCCGGCCCAAAAGGGGCGGGGTCCTCGGCGTTAGCAGAGGATGCTCAGCCGTCTGACCTGCACCGACAACACCGCAGCGTCGCTCATGACGCACCATGGTTCGCCTTATGCAACAACTGGATTTCGCTTTGCTCACTGTCAAGCGCTCCCGACTTGTAGCAGAAGCGCTGCGAAATACCTTGACTTTAAATGTGGCGTACCGCACTCTGTTGCCTAACGCGAATACTGTTGATCCTTGCGAAACACTCCCCAGGTGTCTTTATCCACCCTGCGGCCCCATGGCCCCTGACCCGGCGAACCCAACCTTCGCCGCATCTGCCGGGCTCTGCCCTGCCTTCAGCAATTCCATGACCCGCCGAGCAAAGGACCCGCTCATGGCAATCAATAGTGAATTAACCCCCTCCAAACCCGACGAGCTGCCCGCGGACACCGATCCGCGGGCGGCCGGCACCGACAGCGACGGCACCACCCCCGGGCTCCCCGGATCCGATGCCCCGCCTGCCACTGCCGAGCCCGCCACGGACACAGAAGAATACGAACAGATCCTCGAGGAACTGCGGCTCTCCAGGACGGAGCAGGCCGTCAGCCAGCGCCGCAACCGCAAACTCGGCCTGGATAAGGTCACCTTCGGAATCACGGGCGCCATCGCCGTCGCCTTCGTGATTTGGGGATTTACCGGCCGGGACAGCCTCGCCGCCACCTCCACTGGCGCCCTTAACTGGGTGATGGAGTACACGGGCTGGCTGTTCATGGTGCTCGCCTCCCTGTTCGTCGTCTTCGTGCTGTGGCTGGCCCTTGGCAAGTTCGGCAACATCCCCCTCGGCAAGGACGGCGAAAAGCCCGAGTTCCGGACCGTCTCCTGGGTGGCCATGATGTTCGCCGCCGGCATGGGCATCGGGCTCATGTTCTACGGCGTGGCCGAACCGCTCTACCACTTCGTCTCGCCGCCGCCGGGAACGGTGGACGGCCGCACGCCGGACGCCATCCAGACGGCCATGGCCACCTCGATCTTCCACTGGACCCTGCACCCCTGGGCCATGTACGCCGTGGTGGGCATCGCGATGGCCTACGGCACCTACCGGCTGGGCCGCAAGCAGCTCATTTCGACTGCCTTTACGTCCCTGTTCGGCGTCCGCATGGTGGAAGGGCCGGTAGGGAAGTTCATCAACATCCTCGCCATCTTCGCCACCTTGTTCGGCACTGCAGCTTCCCTGGGCCTCGGCGCCCTGCAGATCGGCAGCGGCCTGACGTCCAACGGCTGGATGGGCGAGGTGGGAACCCCCATCCTGGTGGTCATCGTGGCCGTCCTGACCTTCTGCTTCGTGGCGTCCGCCGTCTCGGGCATCAGCCGCGGCATCCAGTGGCTGTCCAACATCAACATGGTCCTGGCCGTCGTCCTGGCCCTCATCGTGTTCGTCGCCGGGCCCACCCTGTTCATCCTCAACCTCATCCCGTCCGCGATCGGCGACTACGTCCGCGACCTGGCGGAGATGTCCTCCCGGACCGAGGCCGTGGGTGACGAGGCACTGCGGAGCTGGATGACCAGCTGGACCATCTTCTACTGGGCCTGGTGGATCTCCTGGACGCCCTTCGTTGGCCTGTTCATCGCACGCATCAGCCGCGGCCGCACCATCCGGCAGTTTGTCACCGGCGTGCTGCTGGTGCCCAGCATCGTGAGCGTCATCTGGTTCGGCATTTTCGGCGGCGCGGCATTCAACGTGCAGCAGGAAGCGGACAAGGCAGGAACCGGCGGCCTGGTCACCATGGTCAACGGCGCACCGTCCGTGAACTTCGACGGCGCCCTCTTCGATCTGGTCAAGAACCTGCAGATGCCGGACTGGTTCACGGCAGCCGTGATTGTCCTGGCCATGGTCCTCGTGGCGATCTTCTTCGTCACCGGCGCCGACGCAGCCTCGATCGTCATGGGCTCGCTGAGCTCCAACGGCGCGGAGCACCCGCGCCGCGCGGTGGTCATCTTCTGGGGAACCCTCACCGGCGCGGTGGCAGCGGTCATGCTGCTGGCCGGCGGCGACGAGCCCTCGGAAGCCTTGTCCGGGCTGCAAAGAATCACCATCGTGGCGGCGTTGCCGTTCATCATCGTGATGCTGCTCCTCTGCTTCGCCGTGACCAAGGACCTGCGGCGGGACCCCCTCTCGCTGCACCGGCGCCTGGCCACCTCCGTGGTGGACCGCGCCATCCGCACCGGCGTCGAACAGCACGGCGGCGTCAAGTTCGATCTCGTAACCAAGCACGAGTGCGGCGAACAATGCCAGGACCCGGCGTCCTGCCCCGGCGGAAGCACCGCGGACCCGGCCAAGAGCCAGGACCCCGTGAAGGGCTGATCTCCGTAGATCCAACGCAAAGCCGGGCCCCCGTGTTCATCCACGGGGGCCCGGCTTTTGCGTTGGTGCCCGTCAGGCGGAGGCCCGGGACGCAACAGCGGCCCCACCCTGAGGGGCGGGGCCGCTGTCCCGTTGCGAGGGGCTTGGCAAATCAGTTGATGGCAGCCTGGAGTTCCTTGGCGGCCAGGGCGGGATCGGCTGCACCGTAGATGGCGCCGCCGGCCACAGCCACGTCGGCACCTGCGGCCTGGACCGCGGCAATGGTGCCGGCATTGACGCCGCCGGCCACGGAGAAGGGCACCTGCGCCGCCTCACCGGAACGCAGCAGTCCGTTCAGGTCGAAACCGGGCTGTGCCTGCTCGTCCAGTCCTGCATGGAATTCCACGAACGTGGCACCAAGGGCACGGACCTCGCGTGCGCGGGCAGCCTTGTCCTGGACACCGATCAGGTCCACCACGATGCCCTTGTTGTGGGCGGTGGCTGCCTTGACGGCACCGGAGATGGTGGAGTTGTCCGCGCTGCCCAGGACGGAGACGAGGTCGGCTCCTGCCTTGAACGCGATGTCGGCCTCCAGCTCGCCGGCGTCCATGGTCTTCATGTCCGCAAACACGGTCTTGTCCGGGTGGGCCTCCTTGATGGCAGTGACCGCGGAAAGCCCGGCGGCCTTGATCAGCGGCGTGCCCAGCTCGATGATGTCCACGTACTCGGCAACCTTGCCGGCCAGCTCGAGGGCATCTTCGACGGCGAGGAGGTCGATGGCTACCTGAAGTTTCATGTCTGTCGCTTTCTTTAGGGGGTGTATCGGAAGGGTCGGGAAAGGGTTCTGCTACTCGAGGTTGGCGTGCCGCAGCCACAGCTGTTCCGCCGGCACGTCCACCGCATCCCACAGGGACTGGAAGAGGGCCTCGGTGGCCACGAAGAGGGCCTGTTCAAACAGGCTTCCGGAGTACTGCCGGGACACGCCGGAACCATGGTGGGTCTTCTGCTGGGCAGGGACCACCACGACGGCGTCCGCAACGGCCGCCAGCGGGGAACCGGGGTTGGCGGTGAAGGCTGCGATGAGGGCCTGCGCCCTGGCCGCAGTCTCGGCGGCCTTGACCACGCCGCTGGTGGTTCCCGAACCGGAGGCCACCAGCAGCAGGTCGCCCTCCCGGATGGCCGGGGTAGTGGCGTCCCCCGCCACGTGGACCTGCAGGCCCAGGTGCATCAGCCGCATGGCGGCCATCCGCAGCACCAGGCCGCTGCGGCCGGCACCGGCAACGAACACCCGGTCCGCCCGCTCGAGCAGCAGCGACACTGCCGCCAGCTGCTCTTCACTGATGGCCGCGGCAGTATCCGTGATTTCACCCAGCACCAGGGAAAGGTTCCCGGACACAGCTGCCCGGTCCACCTCCAGGCCGCGCGTGCTCGTGACGGTCGGGGTCACTTGTCCTCCTTCAAAGTGGCTTTTATCCATCCTCCGACCCCCGCCGGGTAGGTGAAACGCTGATTTGGGATGGTTCCGCCTATCCTTTCGGGTAGTGCAGGCACCTGTGTTTCGCATACGCTGGCCGGATGGCCCACCCCAACGCACCCGGTCACGCCGCTCCCGCAGCACCCGCCCCTCCGTGGCCGCTGCTGCATGCCGTCGCCCGGATCGCGGATGCGCCGTTGTCGCAGATAGCCGAGCGGCTTCGTGAAGCGCTGCTTCCCTTCACCGGCGGGGACGCGCTGGTGATTTTCACCGAGGAATGCACGGGACGGCCGCAGAAGAAGGCCGGCAACAAGGACGTCACGGCCCGGGTCTCCGTGGCCGAACTGCAGCAGCTGCGGGAGTCGCTGGCCGGGCACCCTCACTGGCAGGGCGAGGCCCTGATCGCGGGCAGGGACCGGCGGGTCCAGGCCCTGTCCTACCCGCCCAGCAACGCCATCCTGGTCATCACCTACCCGGACGAGGCCAAGGCCCGCACCCCGGATACCGGAAAAGACCCCGGCACAGGTGGTACCGCTGAGGCGGGCGGAGGCCCCGGCGCGGAGGATGACACCGCCGCAATGGTGCGCTACCTGTGGGACCTCGCGGCCGGCCGCATCCAGGAAAAAGTCAGCGACGCGCCGCCGTCGTACCTGGTGGAATCCCGCGCGGCGTCGGCGGAACGGCTCCGGGTGACCAGCGAACTCGTGGACCTGCATTCCACCACGCTGGAAACGCTGCTGGCGGCGGCCCGTTCGCCGTCGCTGGACGACGCCGCCGCCAGGGCATCGGTCACGGACCTCGCGGCGCGCGCACTGGTGGAACTCCGCACGCATAATGACCGCACGGCGGACCAGATCGAAGAACCGGTGGCTTCAGCGTTCGAGAGGCTGCGGGACGACCTGCGGCCGCTGACAAGGTTCGGCGGTGTGGACGTCCAGTTCATCGAGCCGCCGCTGAACGGCAGGGCTCTGCCCGGGGAAGTCGCCGTCGCGGCCCGGGCGGTGGTGCGGGGGCTGCTGCTGGCCATGATGGAGCAGCCGGAAGTCCGCCGCGTCCGTACCCAGTGGGACTGCGACGGCGAAAACCTGCTGATCAGCGTCCGTGACGACGGCGACGGCGGACTGTCCGCGGAATCGCCGGCCATGGGGAGGCTGCAGCGGAGGGTGCAGGCCCTTGCCGGGCGGATGGAGGTGGACCTGCAGCCGGGATGGGGATCTGATATTTCGGTAACGCTGCCGCTCGACCCTCCGTCGTCGCCGGGCGACGTGGCCGGATGGGAACTGGCCGCCCGGGAGCTCGAGGTGCTCCAGCTGCTGGCCGCAGGGCAACGCAACCGCAGCATCGCCGCGGCGTTGACCATCAGTGAGAACACCGTGAAGTTCCACGTCAGGAACCTGTTCAGGAAGCTGGGCGTGGCCTCGCGGTCGGAGGCTATCGCACTGGCCCACAGCCGGGGGCTGCGCTAGGAACAGTCAGCTGCGGTTCTGCGCGGGCTGGGGATCAAACCCACATCTGGTAGCCGGTGGACTTGTCGAAGAGCCGGCGCGTATTGGCGCCGGCTCCTGCCAGCCACAACACGGAGTCATCGTCGGCCGCCTGGTCCACGATCCCGCTGGCCACGTATTCGCCCGAAAGCCAGACCTCCACGGCATGGCCCGGCAGCCGGGCCCAGTCATGGCGCATGCCCTGGACCGGGGAATTGCCCGCCAGCCCGTTCCTGGCCGCTGCAGCTGCGTGGCTTCCGGCGTCATTGACGGCTGGCGCGCTGGTGTTCATCTCTTCCTCCGGGTGTCGTCATCGGGTGCCGCAGCCGGCACTGATATTTCTTTGATATATCAAAGATGAGGAAAGTATGACCCAGCTCACACAGTGCGTCAATCCCCGTCCAACAACCCCAGGGGAGAAGTCCTAGGCGCTGAAGAGCGCTTCCCGGACGGCGCGTTCAAAGCCGCTGACATGGACGCGGGCCAGTTCGGCTGCCTGCTCCTCATCGCCGTCTATGACTGCGCGCAGGAGGTTCAGGTGCTCGTGGACGTGGCCGGACAGGTCCGGAAGACGGTCCACCACCATGCACCAGATCCGGGTAGCCAGGTTGTCGTAGCGGATCAGGATGTCCTCGAGATGCGGGTTAGCCGAGGCTGCGTAGATGCCCTGATGGACCCTGGCATCCAGCTGCAGGGTTTCCATGACCGGGGCGGAGCTGACATCGAAGGCTTCCACCTCCGCCAGGATCGCCTTCAGCTGGGCACGCACACCGGCGGAGGCCAGCCGGGCCGCGCGTGACGCTGCCAGTGGTTCCAGCTGGGCGCGGATCTCGGAAATGAAGGAAAGGTCCGTCACGTCCACGCGCGTGGCAAAGGTTCCGCGCCGCGGGTAGGTCACCACCAGCCGGTCAAGTTCCAGCCGCTTCAGCGCCTCGCGGACCGGGGTGCGGCCCACGCCCAGCGACTTGGACAGCGCGTCATCATTCAGGAGCTCGCCGGGCTTGATGTCCAGCATCAGCAGCCGGTCGCGGATGCTCTCATAGGCCACGTCCGCAAGCGACTTTTTTCCGGCATCTTCTGAAAGCGCCAATGTTTCAAATGCCACCGCGGGACCTCTTCCTCTGAGTCGGAAAAACCTATTGACCTCGCCCAGTGACCAGTATACGCTGATCTGCAACCTAATATATCAGTACGCAACACAGGAATATATCTTTAGGAGGAGGAGACATGACCCTCGTGGAAACAGCCCCTTTGACGGCACCCGGCGCATCAGTGGCATCCGCACCGGCTGAACAGCAGACCCAGCAGAAATTCGTGCTGACCCTGTCCTGCGGCGAGCGCGCGGGCATCGTCCAGGCGGTGACGACCTTCCTGTTCGACCGCGGCTTCAACATCGACGAGCACCAGCAGTTCGATGACAGCCTCCGCGAAACGCTGCACCTGCGCACTGCGTTCTCCGGTTCGCCGTCCTACAGCCCGGACCAGCTCGAAGAAGAGTTCCGTCCCATCGCGGACCGGTTCGGCATGAAGTTCAGCTTCAACGACCAGACCCCACAGCGGGTCCTGGTGATGGTGTCCAAGTTCGGCCACTGCCTCAACGACCTCATCTTCCGGTGGCGCGGCGGCACCCTCGGCGGAGACCTCGTGGCCGTCGTCTCCAACCATGAGACCCACCGCGCCATGGCGGAGGCCGCCGGCCTGCCCTTCATCCACATTCCCGTCACGCCGGACACCAAGGCCGACGCCGAGCAGCGGCTGCTGGAGCTCGTGGACGAATACCAGGCGGACCTGGTGGTCCTGGCCCGCTACATGCAGGTCCTCTCCAATGACCTGTGCCGCTCCCTTGAGGGCCGCGCCATCAACATCCACCACTCCTTCCTGCCCGGCTTCAAGGGCGCCAAGCCCTACCACCAGGCCCACGCCCGCGGCGTGAAGCTCATTGGTGCCACCGCCCACTACGTCACCGCCGACCTGGACGAGGGACCGATCATCGAGCAGGAAGTCATCCGCGTGGACCACAGCTACGGCCCGTCCGCCCTGTCCACCGTCGGGCAGGACGCCGAGGCACTCGCGCTGTCCCGCGCCGTCCGGTGGCACTGCCAGCACCGGGTCCTGCTGGACGAGACCAGCACCGTGGTTTTCCGCTAGCCGGCACCGCACGCACAGACACTAATACGTAGAGCAGCAGGAGAACCTTATGGAATCGACGCCTCGCATTGTCATCATCGGAGCCGGCATCGTCGGCACCAACCTCGCGGACGAACTCGTCACGAAGGGGTGGAACAACATCACGGTCCTGGACCAGGGCCCCCTCAACATGCCGGGCGGCTCCACGTCCCACGCCCCCGGCCTGGTCTTCCAGACCAACCCCTCCAAGTCCATGGCACTGTTCGCCAAGTACACGGTGGAGAAGCTGCTGTCCCTCACCGAAGACGGCGTCAGCTGCTTCAACCAGGTGGGCGGCCTGGAAGTTGCCACCACCGAAACCCGCCTCGCGGACCTGAAGCGCAAGCTCGGCTACGCGCAGGCATGGGGCATTGAAGGTTCCATCCTTTCCCCGGCCGAGTGCAAGGAGCTCTACCCGCTCATCAACGACGAGGACATCCTCGGCGGCCTCCACGTTCCCAGCGACGGCCTGGCCAGCGCCGCCCGCGCCGTCCAGCTGCTGATCAAGCGCACCGAGACTGCCGGCGTGAAGTACATCGGCAACACCGAGGTCACCGGCATTGAACAGTCCGGCCGCCGGGTCACCGGCGTCCAGACTCCCGACGGCGTGATCCCGGCAGACATCGTCGTCTCCTGCGCCGGCTTCTGGGGCGCAAAGGTCGGTGAGCTGATCGGCATGTCCGTGCCGCTGCTGCCCCTGGCCCACCAGTACGTCAAGACCACCCCGGTGCCCGCGCAGCAGGGCAAGAACGAACTGCCCAACGGCGCGCAGCTTCCGATCCTACGGCACCAGGACCAGGACCTCTACTACCGCGAGCACGGCGACCGTTACGGCATCGGCTCCTACGCCCACAAGCCCATGCCCGTTGACCTGGACGAGCTCGGCAGCTTCAAGCCGAACGAGATCAGCGAACACAACATGCCCTCGCGCCTGGACTTCACCCTCGAGGACTTCCTCCCCGCCTGGGAAGCCACCAAGCAGATCCTCCCGGCCCTGCGCGAAAGCGAAATCGAGGACGGCTTCAACGGCATCTTCTCCTTCACCCCGGACGGCGGCTCCCTGGTGGGCGAGTCCAAGGAACTGGACGGCTTCTTCGTGGCCGAGGCCGTCTGGGTCACCCACTCGGCAGGCATCGCCCGCGCCGTGGCCGAGCTCCTGGTGGACGGCAAGTCCTCCATCGACCTGGGCGACTGCGACATCCACCGCTTCGAGGACGTCCAGCTGACCCCCGAATACGTCAGCGAAACCTCGCAGCAGAACTTCGTGGAAATCTACGACGTCCTGCACCCGCTGCAGCCCAAGCTCTCCCCGCGCAACCTGCGTGTCAGCCCCTTCCATGCCCGGCACAAGCAGCTGGGCGGCTACTTCCTGGAAGGCGCCGGCTGGGAGCGCCCCTACTGGTTCGAGGCCAACGCCGAACTGCTCAAGGACATGCCCGCGGACTGGCAGCCCCCGGCCCGCGATTCCTGGTCCGGCATGTTCAGCTCCCCCATCGCCGCGGCCGAGGCATGGAAGACCCGCACCGCCGTCGCCATGTACGACATGACCCCGCTCAAGCGGCTCGAAGTTTCCGGACCCGGCGCCCTGAAGCTGCTGCAGGAACTGACCACCGCGGAAATGGACAAGAAGCCCGGAGCCGTGACCTACACGCTCCTGCTGGACGACCAAGGCGGCGTCCGAAGCGACATCACCGTGGCCCGCCTGGACGAGCAGACCTTCCAGCTCGGCGCCAACGGCAACATCGACACCGCCTACTTCGACCGCGCCGCCCGGCACCAGACCGCAAACGGCGGACCCGAGGACTGGGTCCAGGTCCGCGACACCACCGGCGGCACCTGCTGCATCGGCCTCTGGGGCCCCCTGGCCCGTGAAGTCGTCGGCGCGGTCAGCAGCGACGACTTCACCAACGACGGCCTGAAGTACTTCCGGTCCAAGCAGGTGGTCATCGGCGGCGTCCCGGTCACCGCCATGCGCCTGTCCTACGTCGGCGAACTGGGCTGGGAACTGTACACCAGCGCCGACAACGGCCAGCGCCTCTGGGACGCACTGTGGAAGGCCGGCCAGCCGTTCGGCATCATCGCCGCCGGCCGGGCCGCCTTCAGCTCGCTCCGCCTGGAAAAGGGCTACCGCTCCTGGGGCACCGACATGACCACCGAGCACGATCCCTTCGAGGCCGGACTCGGCTTCGCGGTGAAGATGGCCAAGGAGGACTTCGTCGGCAAGGCAGCCCTGGAGGGACGCACCGAGGAAAACTCCGCACGCCGCCTGCGCTGCCTGACGGTCGACGACGGACGCAGCCTGGTCCTGGGCAAGGAACCGGTGTTCTACAAGGACCAGGCGGTGGGTTACGTCACCAGCGCCGCCTACGGCTACACGGTCCGCAAGCCCATTGCCTACTCCTACCTGCCCGCGGAGGTCTCGATCGGCGATTCCGTGGAGATCGAGTACTTCGGCCGCCGCATCGTGGCCACCGTGACCCAGGATCCGCTGTACGACCCCACCATGTCCCGGCTGCGCGGCTGAGCATGGCGGAACAGCAAGCGAACAGCGCGGCGCCGGCAGGCGCCGGTTCGGCCGCCACGGACTCGATTGGTACCGAAACCATCGGCAGCTACCTCGCACGGCTCGCCTCCCGGCAACCCACGCCGGGAGGCGGGGCGGCGGCCGCACTCCACGCCGCCCAGGGTGCAGCCCTGGTGGCCATGGTGGCGCGCTATACCACCGGCCCCAAGTATGCAGAGCACGAAGCCCTGGTGGAGCGGACCACGAAGGTGGCCGATGAGCTTTCCTCGGAGGCACTGCGGCTGGCCGACTCCGATGAACAGGTCTTCCAGGCCGTCATCGACGCCTACCGGCTTCCCTCCGACACCGGGGAGCTCAAGGCCGCCAAAACGTCAGCCATCCAGGCAGCTTTGGTCCAGGCGGCACAGACCCCTGCCCAGCTGGTCAAGCTGGCCGGCGCGGTGGTGGACCTCGCAGACGGCCTTGCCGACGTCGCCAATCCGAACGTGATCAGCGACGTCGCGGCAGCGGCAGATGCGGCACGTGCCGCTGCCACCACCGCACGGGTCAACATCGACATCAACGTCGTGGCCATCAAGGACCAGGCGGTGCGGTCACTGCTCAAGGAGCAGACCGACGGCATCGAGGAAAAAGTGGTGGCGGCTGCGGACGCCCTCGTGGCGCGGGTACGGGAAAGGATCCTCCAATGAGCACCCAGTCGCTCTCCGGAAAGGAACTGGCCGGGGAGATCCGGCGCCGGGCCCGCGAACAGGCCCGCGACCTCGAGCAGGGCGGCATCCACCCCGCCCTGGCCGTGGTCATCGCCACCGACGACGGCTCCACCCACTGGTACGTCCGTTCCATCGAACGTGCCGCGGAGGCGGCCGGCATTGGCTGCCGGATCATCGACCTCGGGCACGATGCAACGGAGCAGGTCCTGGCCAGCGTCCTGCGCGACCTGGGCGCAGAACCGTCGGTGCACGGCATCATCCTGCAGACGCCGCTTCCGGCCGGCGTCCGCACTGACGCCCTGGTGGGCCTGATCCCGCCCGAAAAGGACATCGACGGCGCGAACCCGCTGAGCCTTGGCCGCCTGGCCGTGGGGCAGCCGGCCTTTGCGCCGGCTACGGCCCGGTCCGTCGTCGAGATCCTTGAGCACTACAGGATCCCGGTGGCCGGCCGCAGCGCCGTGGTGGTGGGCCGTTCGGCAGTGGTGGGTAAGCCCCTGGCCCTCCTGCTGATGGAACGCGACGCCGCCGTGACGGTGTGCCATTCGCGCTCCGGACCGCTGGAGCGCTACACGGCCGAAGCCGACATTGTGGTGGTCGCGGCGGGAAGGACAGGGCTGCTCAACGGCAGCCACGTCTCCCCCGCCTCGGTGGTCATCGACGTGGGCACCAACGTCCTGGCCGACGGCTCCCTGGTGGGGGACGTGGACGCGGACAGCGTCCGCGGGGTTGCGGCGGCGCTCAGTCCCGTTCCGGGCGGCGTCGGCTCCGTCACTACTGCCCTGCTGCTGCTCCACACAGTGGAGGCCGCGCGCCGGAGTTCGCTGGTACCGGTTCTGGAAAATGCCTAGACACAGCCGGACGGCAGACGTAGTATCTAACTGATATATCTTTGTTTCTTACCGTGAGATATCACAAGCCCGTTGCTCGTAGACGGTGCTTCGATGGCCTGAAACCTGGGGAGGTATTCCTCGTCGAAGCACCGCTTACGGGCAACGGGCTTTTCTCTTCAACGCAGCAAGGGGCATCCCTTTGATTACCCACGAGCACACGGCAGCTCCCCCCTCCCCGACGGCGGGGCAGGGACTGCACGATCCCGGCTGGCCGGAAGCGCGGCGCCTGGCCCACGAATGCACCGGCCCCCTCCCGCCCGCGCGGCTCCCGCTGCACGAGGCCGCAGGCCGCACGCTGAGCCGTCCGGTAACGGCGCTCCAGGACCTGCCGCACTACGCATCATCGGCCATGGACGGCTGGGCCGTAAACGGCGCCGGACCGTGGCAGCTGGTGCCTTCCGGGCAGCCGCTGGCACCGGGCGGGGCCGCGGTGATCGCCACCGGCGGCCTGGTGCCGCAAGGCACCACCGCAGTGGTGCGCAAGGAACGTGGAATCGTCACCGACGCCGGCGGCAACCCTTCCCTCGAACTGACCGACGGCGGGACGGGAGCGCCGCGGCCCGGCCAGGACGTGCGCCCGGCAGGGACCGAAGCGCTGGCCGGCGAAGTGCTGGTTCCGGCCGGCACTGTCCTCAACCCCGCACACCTGGCCCTCGCGGCCGTGGCCGGGCACGACCACCTGGAGGTACAGGCGAAGCCCGTGGTCGCCGTCGTCCTCACCGGGTCCGAAGTGGTGACCGCCGGGGTTCCCGCCCCCGGACAGGTACGCGATACCTTTGGCCCGCAGCTGGGCACCGTCATCGGCCAGCTGGGTGGCATCGCAGGGCAGTTTACCCGGATCGGGGACTCCTTCGACGCCTGGCTGGGGGCCCTGGCGGATGCGGGGACCGGGTCCAACCGCGCCGATGTGGTCATCACCACCGGCGGAACGGGCAAATCCGGAACGGACCACTTCCGCAACGCCGTGGCGGCCCTGGGCGGCAGGCTGCTGCTCGACGGCATCGCCATGCGCCCGGGCCACCCCGCCGTCCTGGCCGAACTCGCCGACGGCCGGTTCGCCGTCGGACTTCCCGGCAACCCCCTTGCCGCGATGATGTCCCTGGCCACCATCGGCGGACCGCTGTTGGCAGCCTTGGGCGGCCTGCCGCTGGCGGACCTTCAGTACGCCGTCTCCGGCAGCGACGTGGGGCCCGACGCCGGCTGCGGAAGCGGGCCCGGGCGTACACGGCTCATCCCGTGCAGGTTCCTGTCCGGACTGGCCTTCCCCGTGGCGCACACCGGCCCGGGCATGATGCGCGGCCTGGCCTGGGCGGAAGGCATCATGGCAGTACCTCCCGCTGGCGTTGACTCCGGCGGGCAGGTCCCGGTCCTCCCACTCCCCTGGGCGCCCCTTCCGCCCAAGTCCGCCCGAGCCACAGGAGGTGCCCCATGGCACGCATGACGCAGCGCCGGAAGATCCACCGCTTCCGCCTCGACGGTTCCGGCACCGAACTTCCGGTGCGGTTCAAGGAGGACGTGATCGCCGCCGAAGAGCCCCTGGAGATCCGGCTGGGCGGGCGCTCCTTTGCCGTCACCATGAGGACCCCCGGAGACGACTTCGACCTCGTGGCGGGCTTCCTGGTCTCCGAGGGCGTGATCCGCGACCAGTCCGAGCTGGTATCCCTGCGCTTCTGCGCCGGCGGTCCCGGCGAGGAACAGACCTTCAACGTCGTGGACGCACAACTGCGTCCGGACGTCCGGCCTCCGGACACGATGCGGCACGTCTACACGTCAAGCTCGTGCGGCATCTGCGGGACCGAATCCATCGAGGCCGTCCGGAAGACCCAGCACTTCGACCCGTCCGCGGACCCGCTGACCGTCCCCGTGGATGTGGTGGCCGGGCTCCCGGACCGCCTGCGGGAGGCGCAGGCCGTGTTCGAGAAGACGGGCGGCGTCCATGCGGCCGGGCTCTTCCGCGTTGACGCTGGAGAGCCGGAACTGTTGTGCCTGCGCGAGGACGTGGGCCGGCACAACGCCGTGGACAAGGTGGTGGGTTGGGCGCTGCGCCAGGGGCTGCTTCCGCTGCGCGGCACGGTGCTCCAGGTGTCCGGCAGGGCCTCGTTTGAACTGGTCCAGAAGGCCGCCCTGGCGGGCATCCCCGTGCTGTCGGCGGTGAGTGCTCCTTCAAGCCTGGCCATCGACCTGGCCACCGAAACGGGCGTTGCCCTGGTGGGATTCAACCGCGGGGACACCCTCAACGTCTACGCCGGCCGGAACCGTTTGGACAGGCCGGCCGTAACAGAAGCCCGTCTTCGGGTGGGCGCCGGCCAGTAAGACCCTGCGCCCCGCGCCCTCGTTCCGGGCCGGTCACTCCCCTGAATCCGGGGGTGCGATTCGCGCTGCCCTTTTTCAGCGCCGCCAGGCCTGGGGTCGTGGCCCTGCGGCGGCCGCAATGTATTTGACAACCCTTGTGACCTAAAGCACTGTTTTGTTGCATAACACGAAGCTTGTTGATCATCCCGGGACGAAAGACCTTTCATATGCGCGTACCTTTTGCTCCGCGGCACCGGGCCGCGGCAACCGGGGCGCGATCAGTCACGACGAAAAACCGACCTGCGGTGGCCGCCGGCAGAGGAACCTCGTTCCCCGGCAGCTCCCGCAGTGGCTGGCATCCTGCCGCCGCAACAAACACCCAAAGGAAATGTTGATGACCATCCACGGTGGCAGCACCATCGATCAAAGCAGCGCGGAGCGCCGGAGCCCGGGGACGACGCCGTCCCCATCCTGCGGGTCCTTGGAGGCCAGCCCGGCCGGCATCCGGCCAGGCTGCCTCGTCCACCGGCCGCTGGGGGCTGCGGCTGACCGTGCATCCAGTAAACGGCGCCCTGGCGCCGCCAGCGGTTTGCGCTGAAGCCAGAAGGGAACCAATCTCCATGACCAATCCAACCAGGACGACGGCCCCCGCCGGCACCTCCAGTCCGAAAGAGACCGACGCCAAATTCAAGCGCCGCTTCATGATGCGGCTTGTCGGCGTCTTCATCGGCGGGATGTTCCTCGACGGCTACATCCTCGGAATCATCGGCCCCGTCACCGGCCCCATGCGGTCAGAACTCCAGCTCGACGCATTGTCCCTGGGCCTGATCGCAGCGGGTCCGCTGGCTGGTATTTTCGTCGGCTCACCGCTGGCCGGCTGGGCCACTGACAAGTTCGGCCGCAAGCCGATGTTCCTCGTGGACATGGGCTTGTTCCTGGCGGCGTCAGCGGCCCAGTTCTTCGTCACCTCCGGGGATGGCGCGGTGATCCAGCTGGCCATCATCCGGTTCTTCATGGGCGTGGCCATCGGCGGGGAGTACTCGATCGGCGGGCCATTGCTGTCGGAGTTCTCCCCTCCGAAGCTCCGTGGAAGACTGCTCGGGCTGACCCTGATCGCCTGGTACGTCGGCTTCATGGTGGCATTCATCGTCGGCACAGCCCTGCACGATTCCGGCACCCCGTGGCGCATCGTCATTGGCACCAGCACGATCATCGCCTTCGTGCTGTTCATCGCCCGTCTGGGCCTGCCCGAGTCGCCGAGCTGGCTCATCACCAAGGGACGGCGGGAGGAAGCACTTGCGATCACCCGCAAGTACGTCGAGTCGCCGGAAATGCAGGACAGCATCACCGAGGAGATCAACCTGCGGGTGATCCAGGAGGCCCAGGCCGCCAAGAACAAGACCGAAATCAAGGGTGCTTCCTTTGGAATGCTGTTCTCGCGGCAGAACTGGCGCACCACGCTCTTCACCTCCGGTTTTTGGTTCTGCGCGGTCACGCCGTACTTCGCGATCGCGACCTTCGCCGATGATGTTCTCCACCAGTTCGGCTTCGGCGGCGGCTGGGCCGGTGGAGTCGGCCTGTCCGCGCTGGCGGCTGCGGGCGTCGTCACCACGGTGCTGCTGATTGACAAGCTCGGCCGTCGGGTCCTCACCGTGCCTGGGCAGTGGCTCTGCGCAGGCATCCTGCTGGTCATTGGAGTCTGGGCGGATGCGCCGGCGATCCTCGTGCTCGCCCTGTTCCTCGCCTTCTCCTTCTTCAATGCCGGCTACACCACCATGACCCAGGTCTATCCGGCCGAGGTGTTCCCCGGCCACCTGCGCGGCATCGGCATGGGCTTCGCCGCGGCCTTCAGCCGCGTTGGAGCCGCACTCGGCACCTTCGCCTTGCCGTGGGCCATCAGCAACATCGGCATGGGTGCAAGCATGGTCGTGGCCGCAGGGGTCGCGTTGCTCGGAGCCATCCTCTCGCAGTGGCTCGCACCCGAAACGAAGGGGCGCACCCTCGCCGAGATTTCGTCAGATTTCTCGCACTGATCCCCAAACTGCCCGGGTACTGCCAGGAGGCCTTCGCCGCACCCAGCGGCGGAGGCCTCCTTGCTGCCATCCGACACAGTGCCGCAGACTCCCGCAATAAAACACGCGCCCCTTGACATCCGGTGTGAGCTGCGCCACCGTGTTGCATATGGTGATGCGCGTTGCTCATAGCGAAGCAGCTCTGCAACCCCCGCCGGAACCCAGCACCAACCAGGAGAACTACACGCCATGACCGCTTCGCCCCGTGTCGTCATTATCGGAGCCGGCATCGTCGGCACCAACCTCGCCGACGAACTCGCCAGCCGCGGCTGGACCGACATCAACGTCGTCGAACAGGGCCCGCTGGAGCTTGCCGGCGGTTCCACATCCCACGCTCCGGGCCTGGTGTTCCAGAACAACGGGTCGAAGACGATGACGGAATTCGCCACCTACACCGTCAACAAGCTGCTGTCCCTGACCAAGGACGGTCAGTCCTGCTTCAACCAGGTGGGCGGCCTGGAGCTCGCCACCACCCCCGAGCGGCTGGCGGACCTCAAGCGCAAGATGGGCGTCATGACCTCCTGGGGCGTGGAAAGCCGGATCATCGACGCCGACGAATGCGAAAAGATCTACCCGCTGCTGAACACCGGCAAGCTCACCGGCGGCCGCGAGGTCCTGGGCGGCCTCCTCATCCCCACCGACGGCCTCGCCCTGGCCGCCCGCGCCGTGCAGCTCCTGATCGAACGTACCCGGGAACACGGCGTCACCTACCTCGGCTCCACCACCGTCACGGGCATCGCCCGGGAGAACGGCAAGGTCACCGGCGTCGAAACCTCAACCGGCGTGGTTCCCGCGGACATCGTGGTGTCCTGCGCAGGCTTCTGGGGCCGTGAGCTCGGCAAGATGGTGGGTCTCGAGGTTCCCCTGCTGCCGCTGGCCCACCAGTACGTGGTCAGCACCCCCCTTCCCGAACTTGAGGGCGTCAACGAACTGCCCAAGGGAGCCAGCAAGCCCATCCTGCGCTACCAGGACAAGGACCTGTACTACCGCGAGTGGGGCGACCGGATCGGCATCGGCAGCTACGCCCACCGCCCCATGCCGGTGGATATGTCCGCCCTGCCCCAGGTGCCTGCCGACGAGATGTCCGACCACCGCATGCCCTCCCGACTGGACTTCACCCTCGAGGATTTCGTGCCCGCGTGGGAAGACAGCCGGGACTTGCTGCCGGCCCTGCGCAACGCAGAGATCCAGGACGGCTTCAACGGCATCTTCTCGTTCACGCCGGACGGTGGCCCGCTGATCGGCGAGCACCCTGACCTGGCCGGCTTCTTCGTGGCCGAGGCGGTGTGGGTGACGCACTCCTCCGGCGTGGCCAAGGCTGTCGCCGAGCTGCTCGTGGAAGGCCGCTCCCGCACGGACCTGCACGGAACCGAACTCACCCGCTTCGAAAAGGTGCAGACCTCGGACTCCTACGTCAGTGAGACCTCGCAGCAGAACTTCGTGGAGATCTACGACGTCCTCCACCCGCTGCAGCCGCGCAAGTCGCCCCGGGACCTGCGGGTCAGCCCGTTCAACGTCCGCCAGAAGGAGCTCGGGGCGTTCTTCCTGGAGTCCGCCGGCTGGGAACGCCCGCACTGGTTCGAGGCCAACCGCCCGCTCCTGGAGGAGCTGCCCGAAGAATGGCGCGCACCCGAGCGCGAGGAGTGGGCGAACATGTTCCACTCCCCAATTTCCGCCGCCGAGGCGTGGAAGACGCGTACCGCCGTCGGACTTTACGACATGACGCCGCTCAAGCGGCTCCAGGTCGTTGGCCCCGGCGCCGAAGCGCTGCTGCACCGCCTCAGCACAGGAAACATCACGAAGAAGCCCGGCGCCGTCACCTACTGCCTCCTGCTGGAGCACGACGGCGGCATCCGCAGTGACGTGACGGTGGCGCGCCTGGAGCAGGAGAAGTTCCAGCTTGGCGTCAACAGCAACGTGGACTTCGACTACCTGCGCGTCGAGGCCCGCAAGCAGTCTGAGGCCGACCCGGCACAGTGGGCACATGTCACCGACATCACCGGCAGCACCTGCTGCATCGGCCTGTGGGGCCCGCTGGCGCGCGAAGTGATCGGCAAGCTCAGTAGCGATGACCTGAGCAACGACGGCCTGAGGTACTTCCGCACCAAGGAAATTTCCGTGGGCGGCATTCCCGTAAGCGCCTGGCGGCTGTCCTACGTGGGTGAACTCGGCTGGGAGCTCTACACCACCGCCGAATACGGCCTGAAGCTGTGGGACCTTCTGTTCGAAGCCGGGCAGGAATACGGCATCGTGGCAGCCGGCCGCGGGGCGTTCAACAGCATGCGCCTGGAGAAGGGCTACCGGCTGTGGGGCACGGACATGACCTCCGAGCACCACCCCTACGAGTCCGGTCTCGGCTTCTCCGTGGCCAAGGACAAGACGGGCTTCGTGGGCGCGGAGGCCCTGGTGGCCCGCAAGGAGCAGCCCGCCACCCGCGCACTGCGCTGCCTGACGGTCGACGACGGCACGTCCGTGGTGCTGGGCAAGGAACCGGTGTATGTGGACGGCTCGGCCGTCGGCTACGTGACGAGCGCCGCCTACGGTTACACCGTCGGCAAGCCGATCGCCTACGCCTGGCTGCCCGCTTCCGTGGGGATCGGCGACGCCGTGGAGATTGAATACTTCGGCCACCGGGTGGCAGCCACCGTCAGCGCCGAGCCGCTGGTGGACCCGGGCATGGAGCGCATCCGCGGCTGATCTTTCATTCCTCCCATGGGGTGGTTGAGCCTGCTTGAGACCGGCAGGCCCAACCACCCTTTTGCGCGCTGGTTGAGCTTGTGAAAAACCGGCGTCGGCTCCTACTGTCGTACCCCTTTGCCATAGTGGGTTTATGGGGAAAGCGGCGGTGGTGAGGGCGTTTGAGGAGATCCGGGCTGCCCTGGCCGTGCTGGACGCGGAGGTGGATGGTGCCGGTTGCGAGCCGTTCTCTGCGGCTGATCCGTTGGCTGCTCTGGCGGGCGGGTGTTTGGACGTCCTGGCTGGTGCCCGGGCGGTTGAGGCGCGGGTTGCGGGGTTGAAGGCGAAGGCCGCGGTGGCCTATGCGGACAGTGCCGCGGTGGTTGCGGGGCCGGGGGTGCCGGCGCAGGTGCAGGAGATGTCGGCCGCGGCGGAGATCGGGTGTGTCCTGGCGTTGGGGCCGCGGGCCGCGGGATCGTTCCTGGCCACCGCACACGCCCTGGTCACGACGTTGCCCCGCACGTTGGCGGGGCTGCAGGCCGGGGCGCTGTCCTGGCAGCACGCCCTGGTGATGGCCGACGAGGCAGCCGGCCTGGACGCTGCGGGCACGGCCGCGCTGGAAGCCCATTTCCTGACCGGGATGCTGGACCCGGAGGACGCGGACGCGGCGCGGGGATGCCGGGTGGGGGAGTTGCCGGCGCACCGGTTCCGGGTCAAGGCCCGGACCTGGCGCGAACGCCACCACGCCGGGAGTAATGAGGCCCGGCACGCCAAGGGGGTATCGGAGCGGCGGGTGGAGTACCGGCCGGACCGGGACGGGATGGCCTGGCTCACCGCGTACCTGCCGGCCGACCAGGCCTCGGCGGTCTGGGACCGCCTCACCTCCGAAGCCCGTGCCCTGCAAGGCCCGCACGAGCGGCGCACCCTCGCCCAGCTCCGCGCCGACAACTACACCACAGCCCTACTCGCCACCTACCCCGCACCCGGGCCGGGAGGCAGGTCTTCAGAGCGTCCTTCCCCCGGGATCCGGGCGCAGGTGCTGGTGACCGTCCCGGTGTTCTCGCTGCTGGGCCTGACCGATGAACCGGCGGTCCTGGACGGGTACGGTCCCATCCCGCCGTCGATGGCGCGGAACCTGGTGGCCGGCGGGGCGGGCTCGTTCTACCGGGTGCTGGTGGACCCCCGGGACGGGGCGCCGCTGGAAATCGGCCGGACCAGCTACCGGCTCACCAAAGCCATGCGGGCCTGGCTGCGGCTGCGCGACGGCACGTGCCCGTTCCCCGGCTGCAGCAACCACTCCCTGGACAACGACGCCGACCACCTCCTCGCCTGGGCCAACGGCGGCACCACCGGCATCAGCAACCTGGGACAACCCTGCCCGAAACACCACAGGCTCCGCCACACCACCGCCTGGAAACCCACCCCCGCCACCAAAACCACACCACCGGGCTGGACCTCACCCACCGGCCGCCACTACCAAAGCGAACACCAGGACTGGGAACCACCCCACCGGCCACCCCCACACCACCCGCACGCCCACTGGCCGTCACCGGCAGCGACCGGCGCCATCGACATCACCCGCCACCGCGGATCCCCCTGGGAAGACGCCCTCAGCCAATACCTCAACACCCACACCTGACCAGCTTGTGGTCCCGCTAAAGAAGACTCTGTCGTGGGATGGATGTTCCAAGAACACCTGACTGCCGAATCCCGAGCCCCGCTGTGGGTGGTAAGTGGGCCCGGATTTGGGTCCGGTCTTTTACTGTCATGATGAACGAGTGGCAGCGCCCCCTAAATTCCGAAATCGCAAGCGGCGTAGCGGGCCGGCATGGCTCTTCCTCGCGTGGGCGTTTCACGACCTCGAGGAAGCCGCAACCTTCCCTGGCAGCTGCAGCTACCTGGCTGACCGTACTGGGGTTGACGCGCTGCGGATGGACTCGCGTCAGTCCTGGGCAGCGGTTGGCCTGATGGGTGTGCTCGTCGGATTCAGCTGCAGCCGCGGCGCGCAGATGGCGGGCAGTTCTCGCCTGTACCGGGCAACCGTCGCAGGGCTAGGTGCCCATGTCGGGACGCACCTCGTCGCGACTGTGCTTGCGCGGCGCTACACGGCAGGCGTCGCGACTGCGGTGCCCGTGATGCTGCCCGGCGTAATTGCGGCAGCCAGAGAACTTACCCTGGACGGAGTTCCGCTACGTGCAGGGGATGGAGTCCTGGGCGCGGTCGTCCTGGGACCAGCGGCTCTTGTTTGCCACCTCATCGTTCGTGTGACGATGAGGCGCAGGGCGAACTGATCGCCGCAGCCAACCGCCGTAGGCCGGTCCAACAACGTCCACTGACGGGCTTCAGCAGCGTTCAACCGAATCGCCGCCTTCCGGTACTTCCGGGATTCCCATATGACCCGGTCATGGCAACGGCCCCCGCCTCCGGAACGGAAGCGGGGGCGTCACCAGTTGTGGTTATCAGACGGCGCTGGCCTGCAGCGATGCCGATTCCTCGGCTGCCGCGGTTTCGCCCTTGTGCGGTTCGAAGCGGACGAACATCGCCTTGAAACCAGGGGTGTTGGACACGCGGGCCACGTTTTCCTTGTGCACCAGGGCGTTGGCCTCGGGGAAGTAGGCAGCGGCGCAGCCCTTCGCGGTGGGGTAGGCCACCAGGCGGAACTTGTCTGCCCTGCGGTCCACTCCCTGGAAGGTGCTGACGACGTCCACGAGTTCCCGGTCCTGGAAGCCTGCCTCGGCGAGGTCCTCCGGGTGGATCAGGATCACGCGGCGGCCGTCGGAGATGCCCCGGTACCGGTCGTCCAGGCCGTAGAAGGTGGTGTTGTACTGGTCGTGGCTGCGCATGGTCTGCAGCACCAGGTGCCCCTTGGGCGGTGTCAGGTATTCGAGCGGGCTGACCGTGAACCGGCCCCGGCCAATGTCCGTGGCGAAGGAGCGGGTGTCGCGCGGCGGGTTGGGCAGCACAAAGCCGTTCTTGGTGCGGACACGGGCGTTGAAGTCCTCGAAGCCGGGCAGGACACGCTCGATGTGGTCGCGGATCACGTCGTAGTCCTCGGCCATGCCCCGCCAGTCCACCGGATGGTCAGCGCCAAAGGTGGCCTCGGCCATCCGCGCCACGATCACGGGCTCGGCCAGCAGGTGCTCGGAGACGGGCGTCAGGCGGCCCTGGGTGGAGTGGACCACGGACATGGAGTCCTCCACGGATAGGAACTGCGCGCCCTTGGGGTGCTTGTCGTCCTTGTCCGTCCGGCCCAGCGTCGGCAGGATCAGCGACGTGCGGCCGTGCACGATGTGCGAGCGGTTGGGCTTGGTGGAGATATGCACGGTCAGGCCGATCCGCTGCATCCCGGCTTCCAGGGTTTCGGTGTCCGAGCAGGCCAGCGAGAAGTTGCCGCCCATCGAGACGAACACGTCCACCTCATCGCGTTCGAACGCCTCCATGGACTCGACAGCGTCGTAGCCATGGTGCCGCGGGGAGGTGATCCCGAACTCGGCGTCGATGGCGGAGAGGAGCTTTTCGCCGGGTTTTTCCCAGATGCCCATGGTCCGGTCGCCCTGCACGTTGGAGTGCCCGCGGACGGGGCAGGCGCCGGCGCCGGGCTTGCCGAAGTTGCCCTGCAGCAGCAGGACGTTGACCATTTCCTTGATGGTGTCCACGGAGTGCGGCTGCTGGGTCACGCCGAGCGCCCAGCAGAAGATGGAGGCCTTGGATGCAACGAGCATCCCGGCCACCTTCTCGATCTGTTCCCGGGTCAGGCCGGTGGCAGTTTCAGTTTCGTCCCAGTCAAGGGTGCGGCGGGCGTCGCGGTAGGCGTCGAACCCGTCCGTCTGCGCGGCGATGAAGGAATGGTCGACGACGGTCCCCGGGTTCTTCTCCTCGGCCTCCAGCAGGAGGTGGCCCAGCGCCTGGAACAGCGCCAGGTCACCGCCCACCTTGATCTGCAGGTATTCGTCGGCGAGCGGGGTTCCGCCGCCCACGACACCGGACAGCGTCTGCGGGTCGCGGAAGTTGAACAGGCCTGCCTCGGGCAGCGGGTTCACCGCCACCACCTTGCCGCCCTTGTCCTTGCATTCCTTCAGGGCGGAGAGCATGCGCGGGTGGTTGGTGCCCGGGTTCTGCCCCACCACGAAGATCAGCTCTGCGTCGTGGATGTCGTCCAGGGACACGGTGCCCTTGCCGATGCCGATGGTGGGGTTCAGCGCCGATCCGGAAGACTCGTGGCACATGTTGGAGCAGTCCGGCAGGTTGTTCGTCCCGATGGAGCGGGCAAACAGCTGGTACAGGAAGGCGGTCTCGTTCGCGGTACGGCCGGAGGTGTAGAACACGCACCGGTCAGGGGTGCTGGCCCGGACGTGCTCACCGATCAGCTCGAACGCGTCGTTCCAGGAGATCGGCGAGTAGTGCGTCTCACCCTCCCGGATCACCACCGGTTCGGAAAGCCGGCCCTGGTTGCCCAGCCAGTACTCGGTCTTCTCCGACAGTTCCGCGATGGAGTGCTTGGCCCAGAACTCCGCGCCCACCGTGCGGAGGGTGTTCTCCTCCGCCACGGCCTTGGCGCCGTTTTCGCAGAACTCGGCAGCCTTGCGCTTCTTGTCCGATTCCGGCCATGCGCAGCCCGGGCAGTCGAAGCCGCCGCGCTGGTTCAGCCGCAGCAGCGACTGCGCCGTGCGCGTCACACCGGCCTGCGCCACGGCGCGTTCCAGTGCCACCATGACCGCTTTGACGCCGGCGGCCTCGGTCTTGGGCTTGTGGACTTCGAGGTTGTCCTCGTTGATGTCCGCCACCGGGGCGGGCTGCTTACCGAACTTCATCGTTCCAACTTCCTTAGGGGCATGAATTCGTCAATCTGCAGTGGGGCGCGCCGGGTTTCCCCGGCGCGCCCCTTTGGCACACTCTGGCCGGCGTGGCTACTCGGAGACCTTCGCCAGGGTTTCCTGTTCCGCCGCGATGGTGGTGTTGTCACCGTGTCCGGTGCGGACCACCGTGCCGGCCGGCAGCGTGAGCAACCGTTCACGGATGGACTTCAGGATGGTCGGGTAGTCGCTGTAGGACCGGCCCGTGGCACCGGGGCCGCCGTTGAACAGCGTGTCCCCCGTGAAGACGGTTCCTTCGCTTTCCAGGTAGAAACACGTCGATCCGGGAGAGTGGCCCGGCGTGTGGATGGCCGTCAGCGCGGCCCCGCCCACCTCGAAGACGTCGCCGTCCGCGTGCTGCCGGTGCGGCTCAAAGTCCGGGTAGACCTGCTTCCACAGGACCAGGTCCTCGGGGTTGAGGTAGATGGGGGCCTCCACCGCCTCGGAAACCTCACGCGCGGCGCCAATGTGGTCATTGTGCGCGTGGGTCAGCAGGATGGCCTTGACCTTCCGGCCTTTGACCTGGTTGATGATCGCGGCGGCGTCGTGCGGGGAATCGATGATCACGCATTCCTCGTCGTTGCCCACGATCCAGACGTTGTTGTCCACATCCCACGTGCCGCCGTCGAGCGAGAACGTCCCCGAGGTGACCAGGTTCTCGATGGTGACGCCCATCAGGAAGCCGCCACAGGGAGTTCGACGACGGACCGGAGGACCTTGCCCTCGTGCATCTTGCCGAAGGCCTCCTCCACCTGGTCGATGGTGATGCGCTCGGAAACGAACGCGTCGAGGTCCAGGTTGCCCTGCTTGTAGTGGGACACCAGCATCGGGAAATCTCGGGACGGCAGGCAGTCGCCGTACCACGAGGACTTCAGCGACCCGCCGCGGCCAAAGACGTCCAGCAGCGGCAGTTCCAGCGTCATCTCCGGTGTGGGGACACCCACCAGGACCACGCGGCCGGCCAGGTCGCGGGCGTAGAACGCCTGCTTGTAGGTTTCGGGACGGCCGACGGCGTCAATCACCACGTCCGCTCCGTTGCCCCCGGTGAGGGCCTGGATGGCTTCCACGGGGTCCTGCTGCCGCGAGTTGATGCCGTGGGTCGCGCCGAGCGACTTGGCCATCTCGATCTTGTTGTCATCAATGTCCACGGCGATGATCGTGGTGGCGCCGGCCAGTTTGGCACCGGCGATCGCGGCGATGCCCACGCCGCCGCAGCCGATGACGGCCACGGACTCGCCACGCTTGACCTCACCGGTGTTGATGGCGGCACCGATGCCGGCCATCACGCCGCAGCCCAGCAGGCCAACGGCGGCCGCGTCAGCTTCGGGATCCACCTTGGTGCACTGCCCGGCAGCAACCAGGGTCTTCTCCGCGAAGGCTCCGATGCCCAGGGCCGGGGACAGTTCGGTGCCGTCCTCAAGGGTCATCTTCTGCGTGGCGTTGTGCGTGTTGAAGCAGTACTGCGGCTGGCCCTTGGCACAGGCACGGCACTGCCCGCACACAGCGCGCCAGTTCAGGATCACGCGGTCCCCCGGAGCCACCTCGGTGACATCAGGGCCAACAGCACTGACCACGCCGGTGGCCTCGTGGCCCAGCAGGTACGGGAAGTCATCACCAATGCCACCCTGCTTGTAGTGCAGGTCCGTGTGGCACACACCGCACGTCAGGATGTCCACCAGGGCCTCCCCCGGCCCCGGATCCGGAACCAGGATGGTTTCCAGCGACACCGGGGCATCCTTCTCCCGGGCAATGACAGCTTGGACTTTATGGACCATGGTTCTGAAGTTCCTTTCCTGGAGTCCGGACGGAAGCCGGTGAGCCGGCACCCTGTGCCAATCTAGCCGAGCATGGCGCAGCGTGCAGGCGGCTTCCGCGTAGCAGCTTCCACCCGACTCCATTGCGCATTACACAACAGGGTGCACATAGCGCTTATTCGAATATGACAGCGGCCACAGTCGCTGTCAATAGATATATCAGTCATCAGGTCAGGTATCCCGACCGGGTCCACTCCTTCCGCGATTGTGAAGGCAACCCGCAAGCCGGGCCGGCCGCCGGCGTCCGGGCTTCCCGTTATGTCGTCCATATGCCCGGCATTAGGCTGGATGGCATGTCTTTGAACGAACCGCCCGCTGAGCGTCGCGAGGTCACCGTCCGCCGGGCCCCCAAATTCGTGCCGTTCCTGGTCCTCGGCGCCCTGCTGGGATTCGCGGCGGCAGCCGTGGCGGCGTACGCAGTCCCCGGTGATGCGGAGTTCGATCCCGGGGCCGTCTTCGGCTTCCTCATGATCACTTTCGGCGCCGCCGGAGCCGTCCTCGGCGCCGTCGTGGCGCTGCTCCTGGACCGCCGGAGCGTGCGGAAGCAGGAGCGCGCCGTCGTCGAATCCGTCCCCGATTCCGAGCCGGACACCAACCCGCAGGACTGAACGCGCGGACCAGTACGGCGGTCACCGGACCATCCCCGCCCGGGACGCTGCGACAACCCGCGGTGACGGGTCAGGGTCACAAAGCGGCGCGGGAAAAAGTCATACCCCATGTCGTGCGATAATCGATCAGTGGCACGCGGCGATGGAAAACTTTCCCATGATCTTCTCCCCGGCGAAAAAGGCCCCCAGGACGCTTGTGGCGTCTTCGGCGTCTGGGCCCCCGGAGAAGAAGTAGCAAAACTTACCTATTACGGGCTGTACGCACTGCAGCACCGTGGCCAGGAGTCGGCTGGTATTGCCACCAGCGACGGCAAACGGATCAACGTCTACAAGGACATGGGACTGGTCTCCCAGGTCTTCGACGAGACAACCCTCAACACCCTCACCGGGCACCTGGCCGTGGGCCACTGCCGGTACTCCACCACCGGCGCCAGCCACTGGGCCAACGCCCAGCCAACCCTGGGCGCCACCTCCACCGGCACCGTGGCCCTGGCCCACAACGGCAACCTCACCAACACCGCCGAACTCAACGCCATGATCACTGAGCGCAACGGCGGACAGCTCACCGGCGAAATGAAGCAGGGCAATACCTCGGACACTGCCCTGGTCACCGCCCTCCTGGAAGGCGAACCGGGCAAGACCCTCGAAGACACCGCCACCGAGCTCCTGCCCAAGATCAAGGGCGGCTTCTGCTTCGTCTTCATGGACGAAGGCACCCTCTACGCGGCACGCGACACCTACGGCATCCGCCCGCTGGTCCTGGGCCGGCTGGAACGCGGCTGGGTGGTGGCCTCCGAGCAGTCCGCCCTGGCCACCGTGGGCGCCAGCTTCATCCGCGAAATCGAGCCCGGCGAGTTCATCGCCATCGACGAGGAAGGCGTGCGGTCCAAGAAGTTCGCAGAGCCGACGCCGGCGGGCTGCGTTTTCGAGTACGTCTACCTCGCCCGCCCGGACGCCGCCATTGCCGGCCGCTCCGTCTACGAATCCCGGGTGGAAATGGGCCGCCAACTGGCCCGCGAGAACACCCACGAGGCCGACATCGTCATTCCCGTTCCGGAATCCGGGACACCCGCCGCCGTCGGCTACGCCGAGGAATCCGGCATTCCGTTCGCGCACGGGTTCGTCAAGAACTCCTATGTGGGCCGCACGTTCATCCAGCCCTCGCAAACCCTGCGCCAGCTGGGCATCCGACTCAAGCTCAACGCCCTGGAATCGGTGATCCGCGGCAAGCGCGTCGTAGTGGTGGACGACTCGATCGTCCGCGGCAACACCCAGCGGGCCATCGTCAGGATGCTCCGCGAGGCCGGCGCCGCCGCGGTGCACGTCAAGATCTCCTCGCCGCCCGTCCAGTGGCCCTGCTTCTACGGCATCGACTTCGCCTCCCGCGCGGAGCTCATTGCCAACGGCGCCTCCATCGATGAGATCTCCCAGGCCATCGGCGCCGACTCGCTGGCCTACATTTCCGAGGACGGCATGATTGGCGCAACCCGCCAGCCGCGCGAACGCCTCTGCACCGCCTGCTTCACGGGCAAATACCCCATCAAGCTGCCGGACTCGGACAAGCTGGGCAAGAACCTGCTGGAGCGCCCTGACTCTGTCGGACAGGCCAGCGGCCTGAAGCCCTCCCCCGCAGCGCTTCCCGGTGAAACCGCCGCCCTGGCCGTGGACCCCGATGAGGATCCCGCGGAGAAGGCGGGTGCCACCGGCTGCGATCCGGGACCGGATTCCGAGTTCGAAAACCTGTTGACCGACGCCGACCTCGTACCCGGCACGCCCGCCGCCGCAGGCACCGACAAGAAAGAGTCCGTATGACTTCCGCACACTCCGCCGCCGGCTCCGACTCCGGGAAGGCGGGCATCACCTACGCCTCCGCCGGTGTGGACGTTGAGGCAGGCGACCGCGCCGTCGAGCTCATGAAGGACGCCGTCAAGGCAACCCACAACTCCTCGGTCATCGGCGGGGTGGGCGGCTTCGCCGGCCTCTACGATGTGTCCAAACTGCTGACTTACCGGAAGCCGCTGCTGGCCACGTCCACGGACGGCGTGGGCACCAAGGTGGCCATCGCACAGGCCATGGACATCCACGACACCATCGGGTTCGACCTGGTGGGCATGGTGGTGGACGACATCGTGGTGGTGGGCGCCGAGCCGCTGTACATGACTGACTACATTGCCTGCGGCAAGGTGGTTCCCGAGCGCATCGCGGGCATCGTCCGCGGCATCGCCTCGGCCTGCTCCGTGGCCGGCACCGCCCTGGTGGGCGGCGAAACCGCAGAGCACCCCGGACTGCTCGGTGAGCACGAATACGACGTCGCCGGCGCAGCCACCGGCGTCGTGGAAGCCGACGCCTTGCTGGGGCCGGACCGGGTCCGCGCCGGTGACGTCGTGATCGGCATGGCCTCCTCCGGCCTGCACTCCAACGGCTACTCCCTGGTCCGCCGCGTCATCAACCACGCCGGCTGGGCCCTGGACCGGCAGGTCTCCGAACTCGGCCGCACCCTGGGCGAGGAACTGCTCGAGCCCACCCGCGTCTACGCTGCCGACTGCCTGGACCTGGCCCGCGCCTTCCCGGTCACGGGTTCCGCAGCCGTCCACGGCTTCAGCCACGTCACCGGCGGCGGCCTGGCCGCCAACCTGGCCCGCGTCCTGCCCCAGGGCCTGGTTGCCACCGTTGACCGCTCCACCTGGGAGCTGCCGGCCATCTTCAAGCTGGTATCCGAGCTCGGAAACGTCCCGTTGGCGGACCTGGAACGCACCCTGAACCTCGGCGTGGGCATGGTGGCCATCGTGTCCGCCGACGCCGCGGACGCCGCTGTGGCCCGTCTGAACGAGCGCGGCCTGCCGTCCTGGATCATGGGCACCGTTTCCGAAGATTCCGGCGCCGGGGCCAACTCCGGCCCCGACTACGTCCAGGGCGCCAAGGGCGTCGACGGCGGGGCTGTCCAGCTGGTCAACGCCTACGCCTGAGCATTGAGCAGGGCTCCCCGCTGCGGGGGGCCCTGCTGTGTTTAAGTCCCGGCCTGGACCAGGCTGAGGATCCCTCCCCAAGGGTCGCGGATGGTGGCAGGCGCTTGGGGGAAATCCCCACCCGGTTCCACAAGCGCTTCGCCGCCTGCCTCCACGGCAGCACGCACCGCGGCGCCAAGAGCGGTGACGCCAAAGTAGGCCTGCCAGCCCGGCGCCTCGCCCTCCCCGGCAGGAACCACCCCGGCCACCTCCGTACCGTCCAGCATCAGCGTGCTGTAGCTGCCGCCGTCGTCCTGCGGGTATTCCGTCACCTCGTGCCCGAAGAGCTGCTGGAAGAAGCCGACGGCGGCCTGCGGCTCAGGCGTGGACAGTTCGGCCCAAACCAGCGCACCGGGTTCGTTGAACAGGGCGGTGCCGCGATGTGTTGCGGCCTGCCAGACCCCGGTGGTGCCGCCGCCGGGCGGCGCCACAAAGGCGAGGGTGCCGGTGTCCCCCACTTCCTCGGGACCGAACTCGGCTGTGCCCCCGGCGAAAGGCGCCTCCTGGACCACTGATGCGGCATCCGCTGCCGCGAAATAGACGTTCCACTGTGCAGGGGCGCGCGCCGCCAGTTGCCCCGGGTTCTGCGGCGCGATGACGGCCACAAGCTTCCCGTCTACGAACGCCTGGGCATAGGAACGCCCGTCCGGCGTGGGCAGGTCCCGGTACGTCCAGCCAAAGATGCTGCCATAGAAGTCCTTGGCAGCGGCGACATCGGGTGTTTGCAGGTCGGCCCAGCACAGTTCGCCGTGCCGGTATTGCTCTACGTGTGGCATGCGGCCAACGCTACACGCCGCCACAGACGGGCAGCACCCAAGGATCAGCCGGTGAGCGTGTGCCGTTGCCTCCTTGGGCAGCGGTGTGCAGGCCCGGGCCGGTGCGCGCAGGAAAACAGCATGGCCCCGGTAGGCCTGAATTAAGGAAGGCTGCGGACTGAGGTCCGCGGTACGGCGCCGCCTGAGATGCCGGCCACAAGGGCGGGCGGGCGGCGGCGACTAGCCGATGCGACGGGTGTCTACCTCGTCGTCGTCATCTTCCAAATCATCCGCGTACTTGTCCACGTAAGCTGAATAGTCCGGTTCAACCGGCTCATTCGCATAATGGCTCGTGGCACGACTTGACGGGCCCGTCAGCTCGCGCTGAAGTGCCGAATAGTCAGTGTTCGGGGAGTAGTACTTGATGTCCCGAGCCTGCTTAGTAGCTTTTGCCTTTTGACGGCCGCGCCCCATGGCGTGACCCCCTTTTGTACTTGGACCGGAGGTGGTCACCTTGGCGATGGTGAGGCCCCGGAATGATTGGTCAATTTGTCGTACACCTAGATTACATGCTTTCGGCGGCCCATGCTCGCCGAACGGCGCGCCCCGGCGGGTGTTTGGGATAACATTCCCCCTTGCTTCCGCGGGATTCCGGGATTTTTCTTCGGTAGAGTCGCTTCAGGCAACCGCAAAAACGGCCATTGCGGGCGGTTGCCCGAAGCGACGACAACGCAGGAGGATGCACCACGTGAACCCCCAGGACGTCCCGCCGAAACCCACGTCCCCGCCCACGGCCGGCATCCCCAGGGTGGAACCCGGCACGGACCCAGTTAGCTTCCCGCGGACAGAAACGCAGACGGAGACACCGATGGAGACGCGGACGGAGTCACACCCGGACGCTCCGGCCCCCGCCTCGGTCACGTGGTCCGCACCCCGGCCGGACCCGGAACCCGCACCTGCGGTCCCGGCAACGAAGGCCAGGACCCTGTGGAAGGTGCTCTTCGCCGTCGTCCTCCTGGCCGTGGTGGGCTGCCTGGCATGGCTGGCCGTCTGGCTCAACACCGGCGGGGCATCACCGGAGGCCGACGGCAGCCGCGAGGGGACCCTGCAAACCGTCGAGACCCCGCGTGCCACGTCGCTGCCGCTGCCGCGGGAGGGCGTCAAGTCCGCGGACTACGCCGTGGGTGACTGCTTCAAGGATTTTGATCCGGAGTCTTTGGCCGCAACGGCAGTGCCCTGCGACTCCCCGCATTCGGCGCAGCTTGTCGCCGTGTTCCACTACCCCCAAGGGGAGTCCTACCCGGGCGCCGAGGTACTGAAGGCCAAAGCCCTGGAAGCGTGCCAGGCCACGAAACTGGGGCCGGCCGCCAATGAATACCAGCTCAATTTCCAGCGCAGTTTCCCCAGCAACACCAGCTGGGACGCCGGGGACCGCAGGGCGGACTGCTACGTCTCAGCCCCGAACGGCAACGTCATAAACAAAAGCGTGCTGCCCTGACAGGACATCCCGCGGGACATCCGCCAGGGCAGCACGCACCGGGTGGCGGCTGCGGCTAGCCCTTCCGCCGCACCGACAGCCCGGTTGAGGGGGCTCCCGTCAGGGCGTCAACGTTCCCGTCGGTGAGCTCGCCCAGATCGGCAGCGGTGTCCACCACCACGGTGTCGCCGTCACTGATGTCGCCGGACAGGATGGACTTGGCCAGCCGGTCGCCGATCTCGCGCTGCACCAGGCGCCGCAGCGGCCGGGCGCCGTAGGCGGGGTCGAAACCGGACAGCGCCAGCCACGCCTTGGCCCCGTCGGTGACCTCCAGCGTGAGGCGGCGGTCATGGAGGCGCCGGCCCAGCTCGTCCACGTGCAGCTCCACGATGCGGCCCAGTTCCTCGACGTTCAGGGCGTCGAAGAGGACCACTTCGTCGAGCCGGTTGAGGAACTCCGGCTTGAAGGAAGCGTTGACGGTGGCCATCACGGCGTTCCGCTTGGCCTCCGCGTCCAGGGTCTGGTCCACCAGGAACTGGCTGCCCAGGTTGGACGTCAGCACCAGGATGACGTTGCGGAAGTCCACGGTGCGGCCCTGGCCGTCGGTGAGGCGGCCGTCGTCGAGCACCTGCAGGAGGATGTCGAACACCTCGGGGTGCGCCTTCTCCACCTCGTCCAGCAGGACCACGGAGTAGGGGCGGCGGCGGACGGCCTCGGTGAGCTGGCCGCCTTCCTCGTAGCCCACGTATCCGGGAGGGGCACCCACCAGCCGGGCCACCGAGTGCTTCTCGCCGTACTCGGACATGTCGATGCGCACCATGGCCCGCTCGTCGTCGAAGAGGAAATCAGCCAGGGCCTTGGCCAGCTCGGTCTTGCCGACACCGGTGGGGCCCAGGAACAGGAACGAACCCGTGGGCCGGTTCGGGTCGCTGATGCCGGCCCGGGCACGGCGGACGGCGTCGGACACCGCGGTGACGGCCTTGGACTGGCCAATGAGCCGCCTGCCCAGTTCCTCCTCCATGTGCAGGAGTTTCTGGCTCTCGCCCTGGAGCATGCGCCCGGCCGGGATGCCGGTCCAGGCGGAGATGACCTCGGCGATGTCGTCCGCGGTGACTTCCTCGGCCACCATCAGGGTTGACTTGTCCGTCACGGCAGCCTCGGCTTCGGCAGCGGCGTTCAGTTCGCGTTCCAGCGCGGGGATCTCGCCGTACAGGACGCGGGAGGCCGTTTCCAGGTCGCCTTCGCGGGCGGCTTTCTCGTAGGCGCTGCGGAGTTCGTCCAGCTTGACCTTGAGGTTGCCCACCCGGTTCAGGCCGGCGCGTTCGGCTTCCCAGCGGGCCTTGAGCCCGTTGAGTTCCTCTTCCCTGTCGGCCTTGTCCGCGCGCAGGGCGGCCAGGCGCTCCACCGACGCCGGGTCCTTCTCATCCTGGAGGGCAAGCTCTTCCATGGTGAGCCGGTCCACCAGGCGCTGCAGCTGGTCGATTTCTTCCGGCGCGGAGTCGATCTCCATGCGCAGCCGGGATGCGGCCTCGTCCACGAGGTCGATGGCCTTGTCCGGGAGCTGCCGGCCGGAAATGTAGCGGTTGGACAGGGTGGCGGCGGCGACCAGCGCCGAGTCCGCGATGGTGACCTTGTGGTGCGCCTCGTAGCGTTCCTTCAGGCCACGGAGGATGCCGATGGTGTCCTCGACGCTGGGTTCGCCCACGTAGACCTGCTGGAACCTGCGCTCCAGGGCGGGGTCCTTTTCGATGTTCTCGCGGTACTCGTCCAGGGTGGTGGCGCCGATGAGGCGGAGTTCGCCGCGGGCCAGCATGGGCTTGAGCATGTTGCCTGCGTCCATGGAGGAGTCCCCGGTGGCACCCGCGCCCACCACGGTGTGGATTTCGTCGATGAATGTGACGATCTGGCCTTCGGAGTTCTTGATCTCCTCCAGAACGGCCTTGAGCCGTTCCTCGAATTCGCCGCGGTATTTGGCACCGGCCACCATGGACGCCAGGTCCAGGGCGATCAGGGTCTTGCCGCGCAGGCTTTCGGGGACGTCGCCGGCCACGATGCGCTGGGCCAGGCCTTCGACGACGGCGGTCTTGCCGACGCCGGGTTCGCCGATGATCACCGGGTTGTTCTTGGTGCGGCGGCTCAGCACCTGGACGATGCGGCGGATTTCCGTGTCGCGGCCGATCACCGGGTCCAGCTTTCCGGAGCGCGCCATGGCGGTCAGGTCCGTGCCGAACTTCTCCAGCGACTGGAAAGTGTTCTCGGGATCGGGGCTGGTGACCTTGCGGTCGCCCCGGACGCCGGGGAGGGCCGCCAGCAGGGCTTCGTGGGAGGCACCGGCTTCACGCAGCAGGCGTCCGACGGCGTCACTTCCGGCGGAGAGGCCCAGCAGCAGGACTTCGGTGGACACGAAGGTGTCGCCGAGGCGGTCGGCTTCCTCCTTGGCGTTCTGGATGGCCTGCAAAGCGGGCCTGGACAGCTGGGCCTGCTGGGTGGAGCTGCCGGAGGCTGCGGGCAGGGATTTGATGGCGCTGCTCGCCTGGACACTGACGGCATCCGGGTCCGCTCCGGTGGCGCGAAGCAGCGCCACGGCCACGCCTTCGCGCTGGTCCATCAGCGCTTTGAGGATGTGGGCCGGTTCCACCTGCGGGTTGCCGGCCGTGGAGGCGTTCATGGCGGCAGCCGAGAGAGCCTCCTGGCTCTTGGTGGTGAATTTGACGTCCAAAGAGGGCTCCTTTCAGGGGCACGGTTTCTTAGAGTTGAGTGTACTACGCTCAACTTTGAAATTCGTACCCTTTTGGCCCTGTTTTCCCACAGCGAACCGGCGCCGCTTCCGCCGCGGGATGGAGTGGCGGCAGCAGGGAGCCGGCACAGAAAAACCGGCAGGTGGCTCCCCCCAGGAGCCGCCTGCCGGCCGGCCTGCGTCCGGTCTTCTGCAGGACGCACGTCAGGAAGCGCCGACCCCCGAGACGCTGGTGATCCAGCTGAGGTTGCGGGACACCGAGGCGTGGTCGTTGTAGTACCGGGTGAAGCTGGACGGGTTGGGCACCGGCAGGATGCTGGACGTTGAGAGGACGCCCACCAGCTTGCCGTTGACGATCAGCGGGCCGCCCGAGTCGCCGCCGAGGGTATGCCCGCTCTGCGACTGGGTCCGGACCGACGCCCCGCCGTAGGTGTCGGTCCCCTGCCCGGCCACGGTGACGTCGGCCGTCTTGAGGCTGTAGGACATGGTGCCTGCACCCTCGGTCTGGTCACCCCAGCCGTAGACCTTGGCAGAGGCGCCGGTGGCCGGGAACGTGCTGGAGAGGCTGACGTAGGAGCCATAGTGCGGCGTGGACAGCTTCAACAGCAGCACATCGCCCGTACTGGAGGCGTAGCGGGCGGCCACGGTCTTGACGGTGCCGCCGGATTCGAGATAGCTGGCGCCCAAGCGGACGGACTGCAGTGACGCGGAGTTGCAGTGCTTGGCGGTGATCACCCAGCTGGCCGAGATCTGGCTTCCGGTGCAGCCCACATTGGTGCCGGTGGCATCAAAGGAGATCTGCGCCGCATAGGGAGCAGCCGAAATGGTGGTGGTGCTTCCGCCGGCGATGTCCGGGCTTGCGGTGTCACCGCCCGGCGCGGGCGCGGCGTAGGCGGGCAAGGGTCCTAACAACGCGGCGGTGGCGGCGACGACGGCAAGGATTCTGGCAATTCTCACAGCGGATGGCTCCTTTGCGTACGGCCCCGCACCGCTGCGGTTTCCGCGCGAGCGGGGCCGGTTCCGGGGATGGCGGCGGCGGTGGCCGTCCGCCCATCCGGACTTTACACGAGCTCCCGGAAATTTGTCACTAGCTATGACAAAACTTGTAAATTCCTGGCGCGCTCAGGCTTCGTACACCGCGACCGCCGCGGACTTCACCACCAGATGCACCACCACTCCGGGCACCAGGCCCAGTTCGGCAGCGGCCGCCGGGGTGATGTCCGCCGCCAGGCCGCCGCCGCGGACGCGGATCTGGTCGCCGTGCGGTTCCATGTCGGAGACCTCAACCCGGAACGAGTTGCGGGGGCTTCCGTGGGCATCCGTGAGGAAGACGGAAACGGCCGACGGCGGGAACACCGCGACTCCCGGCTGCCCCGCCGCCCCGGATGGGCCGTCCGGGCCTGCCTCCTCCAGGTGTCCGGCAATGTCCAGGCCCGCGGCCACATCCTGCCCGGTGCCGGTCCGGATTCCGGCGGGGGTCAGTGTTCCGGTCACGAAGTTAAGTCCCGCCAGGCCGGCGGCGAACGGGCTTCGGGGGCGCGCCAGTACCTCACGGGTGGGACCCTCCTCCGTGATGCGTCCGTTTTCGAGGATGGCCACCCGGTCCGCCAGCATCAGGGCGTCGAGCACGTCGTGGGTGACGATGATCGTCTGCCGGCCTTTAAGGACACTCTTCAGCAGCCGCCGCAGCAAGGGGGCAGAGTGGATATCCAGCGCCGCCATGGGTTCATCCAGCAGCAGGAGGCCCGGATCCGCCGCGAGCGCCCTGGCGACGGCGACCCGCTGCGCCTGGCCGCCGGACAGGCCGGCAGGCCGGCGGCCCGCCAGGGCTTCCGCCTCAACGTCCGCCAGCCACTGCAGGGCCTGTTCCCGCGCCTGGCGGCGCGGGACACCGGCACTGCGCGGGCCGAAAGCCACATTCTCGGCGGCAGTGAGGTGCGGAAAGAGCAGTGGTTCCTGGGCAAGCAGCGCGGTTCCGCGCCGGTGCGGCGGTGTCCAGTGGTGGCTTCCGGGGCCGACCTGGAACAGTGTCCGGCCGTCCAACTCGGCGTGTCCGGTGTCCGGCCGGACCAGTCCCGCGATGGTTGACAGCAGGGTGGACTTCCCAGCGCCGTTGGGACCCATCACCGCCACGGTTTCGCCCGGCGCCAGCTCCAGCGAGACATCGAACCCCCGCTCGGCCACGGCTGCGTGGAAGGAGAAGCTCACTTCACGCTCCGCTCGAGGATGAGCGGCGGCGTCGAACGCTGTGCGAGGCCACGCCGGGCGGCTGTGCCCGGGCCGTAGGCGAGCGACACCACGGCTACCGCCACGGCGACGAGGACCAGGGAGAGCGCGACGGCGGCGTCGGGGTCGGTCTCGCGCTGGAGGTAGATCTCCAGCGGCAAGGTCCGGGTGACGCCCTGGAGGCTGCCGGCGAACGTCAGGGTGGCGCCGAACTCGCCCAGGCTGCGGGCGAACGAGAGCACGGCGCCGGATGCCAGCCCGGGAAGGATCAGCGGCAGCGTGACGCGGCGGAACACAACTCCGGGCGGCGCGCCGAGCGTGGCGGCGACCGCCTCATACCGGTGCCCGCCGATCCGCAGCGCCCCTTCCAGGCTCACCACCAGGAACGGCAGCGCAACGAACGTCTGGGCCAGGATGACCGCAGTAGTGGAGAAGGCGACCTGGACGCCCAGGACCTGGAGGGTGGCGCCCAGGAGCCCCTGCCGGCCGAAGGTATACAGCAGCGCGATGCCGCCGACGACCGGCGGCAGCACCAGCGGAAGCAGGACCAGCGAGCGCAGCAGCCTTTGGAACGGGAAGCTGGAGCGGGCCAGGACCAGTGCCAGCGGGACGCCGAGGACGATGCAGAGCAGGGTGCTGGCGGCGGATGTGCGCAGGCTCAGGCCAAGGGCGTCGAGCGCTGATTCGGACGTGACCAGCGTGGTGAAGTTCTCCCAGTCGACCTTGGCCACGATGGCCACCAGGGGCAGGACCACCACCGCCACGGCCAGCACCGCCAACGCGGAAACCCAGCGCGGAATTCCGGTATAGGGGTGGCGGGCCAGGCGGGTCACCGGCTGCCCGCGCCGAAGCCGGCTTTGGCCAGCACCTGCTGCCCTTCGGGGCCGGTGACGAGGTCAACGAACGCCTTGGCCGCTTCCTTGTCCTTCGCACCCGCCAACGGCACAATCGGGTAGCTGTTCACAGCGGCGTCCGCCTCGGGGATAGAGATGCTGTCCACCTTGCCGCCCGCGGACTTGACGTCCGTGACGTACACCAAGCCGGCGTCGGCTTCACCGGAAATGACTTTCCCCAGGACGTCAGTCACCGCGTTCTCCTCGCTGACCGGTCGGAGCGTAACCCCCGCCTTCCCTGCCACGGTGGCTGCAGCCGCGCCGCAGGGCACCTGCTTGGCGCACATCACCAGCCTGATGCCGTCCCTGGCGAGGTCCTGGAAGCCGGTGACGTTGGCAGCATTTCCTGCGGGAACGGCGATGGCAAGGGTGTTGGTGGCGAACACCCGAGGGCTGCCATCGGCCAGGCCGGCCCCGGTGACCTTGTCCATGTTCTTGGTGTCCGCGGAGGCGAAAACATCCGCGGGGGCACCCTGGCCTATCTGGGTGGCGAGGTCCGAAGAACCCGCGAAGCTGAGCGTCACGCTGGTGCCGGGGTGCTGTGCCTCGAAGGTCTTGGCCAGTTCGGTGAAGCTTGACTTAAGCGAGGCAGCAGCAAACACGGTCAGGGTTTGTGAGCCGGAGGCGCCCTCCGTGGAGGCCCCCGCCATACCTGCCGGCGCACCACCGGCACACCCCGTGAGCCCGGCCGCCAGCAGCAGGGCCGACACTGCCGGCAGGACCGCCGCCACACTTCTCCGTTTCACACTGTTCCCTTCCCCTGTGGGGTTTCGATGATGACGGTGGTGGCCTTGACCACCGCTGTGGCCACGGAGCCCGGTTCCAGTCCCAGGTCCCGGACGGCTTCGCTGCTCATCAGCGACACCACCCGGAACGGGCCGCACTGGAGTTCCACCTGGGCCATGACCTTGTCCGCGGTAATGCCGGTGACCAGTCCCACGAACCGGTTGCGGGCGGAGCTGCCGGTGCGGTGCGGATCGTCCGGCAACTGCGCGAGCTTCTGCGCGTGCCGGGCAAGCTCCAGCCCGTCCACGGCCAGCCGGCCGGAGTCGTCGCGCAAGGGCGTCAGGGAGCCGTTGTCCGTCCAGCGGCGGACTGTATCGTCGCTGACACCGAGGAAGCGGGCAGCATCAGAAACGCGGATGAGGGTCATAAGCCCATGCTACGACGCATTTGCGGAAGTTTATTGATCCGCCGTCCGCGAATTCGGTGATGACTGCATAATCGTCCGGCGGCTCCGGGGTGCCGGACTCGTGCAGGCCGCGGCACTACACTTCCTGCATGGCCATTTACCTGGACCCGCCATTGTGGCCTGCTCACGGAACGCACTTCTCGCACCTGGTCTCGGACGCATCCTTGGAGGAACTGCATGCGTTCGCCGCCGCAGCCGATATCCCCGAACGGGCGTTCGACGGCGACCATTACGATGTGCCGGAGCGGCGCTTTGATGACCTGGTGGCTGCCGGCGCCGTACCGGTCGAGGCCCGCGTCCTGGTGCGCAAGCTGATTGCGAGCGGACTCCGCATCCCGGCACGGCAGCGGAACAAGTCCCTGAAGGTGCCGCTGCTGAACCGGTGGAACACCATCATGGCCGGACACGATGCCCTCTTCCTGGACTTGCTGGACCGCTGGAGCGAACCGCACCGCCACTACCACGGCTGCACCCACCTGCTCTCGGTCCTTGAAGCCCTGGACCTGCTCACGGAGCCCGCCGGGCCGCCCCGCACCGTGCTGCTCGCCGCCTGGTTCCACGACGCCGTCTACCGCGGGGCCGCCGGCCAGGATGAGGAGGAATCCGCCCGCCTGGCTGAGGACCGGCTGACCCATGCCGGCCTTCCGGACCAGGAGGTGGACGAGGTAGCGCGGCTGGTCCGCCTCACCTCCGACCACCGGCCGGAACCGGGTGACACTGACGGGACCCTGCTCTGTGACGCAGACCTGTCGATCCTGGGCGGCGGCCCGGAGGAGTACGACCGCTACGTGGCGGCCGTCCGCAAGGACTACGCGCACATCGGTGACGCCGACTTCGCCGCCGGCCGGGCCGCCGTCGTCCGCCACCTGCTGGACCTGGACCCGCTGTTCCACCACCCCCGCGCCCGGGACCTGTGGCAGGACGCAGCACACCGCAACCTGGAGGGCGAACTGGCATGAACGCACCTGGCTCGAATCCGCGGCACACCAGGACCGCGAATGCCGCCCATTGGCAGTTGCCCTACACAGTCCGGCTGGAATGGGGCCCGGCCGCCCAGGCCATCACCTCGGGCGTGGACCTTGCGGTGGTGGTGGATGTCCTTTCCTTCACCACCTGCGTGAGCGTGGCGCTGGACCGGGGCGCCGAGGTGCTCCCCTACCCGTGGAAGGACACCAGCGCCGAGGACTTCGCCGCGCACCATGGCGCGCAACTGGCCGGACCGCGTGACGGCGGCGGGCTGAGTTTGTCCCCCGCCAGCCTTCGCGCTGCGGACAACTTGGGCCGGGTGGTCCTGCCCTCCCCCAACGGCTCGTCCCTGAGCCATCAGCTTGCAGCGGAGGTACCGCGGGTGGTGGCGGTGTCCCTCCGCAATGCGGCCGCAACAGCGGAATGGGTGGCTGCCAGCCTGCCGGAAGACGCCGTCATCGCCGTGGTCGCCGCAGGCGAGCGCTGGCATGACGGGACGCTCCGCCCCGCCGTGGAGGACCAGATCGGCGCAGGAGCCTTCATCGCCGGGCTGGCTGCCGCAGGCAAGGGGGGTTACGACGCCGACGAAGGCCGGGAGGGCAGGCACGGCTACTCGCCCGAAGCGGTGGCGGCCATGGCGGTCTTCGAAGCGGCCGAACCCCGGCTGCGGGACATGCTGTACGGCTGCGCCAGCGGCCGGGAACTGGTGGGCGCCGGGTACGCCGCGGACGTGGACATCGCCGCCGAGCTGGACGACAGCGACTCCGTGGCGTTGCTCGGCGGCGGGGCGTTCCGGCGGCCCTGACCCGGCGTCGTCGCTGGCCAGGAGGGTTTACGGATCCTCCGGGCGGTGAAACACTGCACGGATGAGCCTCCGCCTCCAAGCCATCTGCATCGACTCCACCGACCCCAGGATCCCGGCCGCTTTCTGGGACAAGGCCCTCGGCTGGCGCCGGACCCACGACGCCGATGACGAGATCGCGCTCGAGCCGCCTGCAGGCAGCCCGGAGGACGGCGTCTCACCGGACCTGCTGTTCCTCAAAGTCCCCGAAGGCAAGGCGGTGAAGAACCGCCTGCACCTGGACCTGCGGCCCGAGGACCGCGATGCCGAGGTGGCCCGGCTTGAGGAGCTGGGCGCCCGCCGCGTGTCGGTCGGCCAGGGCGCGGAGGTCACGTGGGTGGTGCTGCAGGATCCGGACGGCAACGAGTTCTGCGTGCTGCGGGCGCTGCGGCCGGACGAACTGGCAAACTGAGCCGGCCCTGGCCCGCCTGCCGGCAGGTGGACCCGCCTACCGGTAGGTGGACACGAACGGCGTGCTGGTCGGCACGATCTGCTTGCCCAGCGGCATCAGGGATACCGGGATGAGCTTCAGGTTCGCGATGGCGAGCGGGATTCCGATGATGGTGGCGGCCATGGCGATGGCCGTGGCCACATGGCCCACCGCGATCCAGATTCCGGCCACCAGCAGCCAGATAACATTGCCGAGCAACGAAAAGACACCGTTGCCGCCCGGCTTGTCCACCACCATCCGCCCGAACGGCCAGAGGGTGTAGGCCGCAATCCGGAACGAGGCGATGCCCCAAGGGATGGTCACGATCAGCACGCAGCAGATCACGCCGGCCAGGAAGTATCCGAGGGCAAGCCACAGGCCGCCGAATACCAGCCAGATGATGTTAAGCAGTGTCTTCATGCATCCCATTGTGCCCCGTGCATCCCGCCCCGGCAGGTGGGGGATGCCCCTGAACGGACCCTGAACATCCGGGCCGCGGGAGTCCGTTGCGTCAGGCGGCGGCCGCTGCTTTCGCTGCGCCCACGAAGGCCCGGATTTTCGCCAGGTCCTTGACTCCGCGTGAAGCCTCGACACCGGAGGAAACGTCCACCCCCCAGGCGTGGGCCGCGGCCGAGGCATCCGCGACATTCGCCGGGTCCAGGCCGCCGGCCAGCAGCCAGCTGCGCCCCTGCAGGACCGGCAGCGCGGCCATCGCCGCATAGTCCCAGCTTTCGCCGGATCCGGGCACTGCGGCATCGATCAGGAGGAGGTCCTCGCCCCAGTCCTCCAGTTCTTCCGGAGCGGCACCCGCGGTGACGGCCCTGACCACCTTCATGCCGGCGTCGTGCGCGGTGGCAACGTCCGCAGGCGTCCGCGCGCCGTGGAGCTGGATCCACTGGAGTCCTGCGGCGCGGGCAATGGCGATGGCGTCGGCCACGGGCTCGTGCCGGAAGACGGCGATGGGCGAGACCCCGTCGGGGACGCCGGCGAGCAGCTCCGAAACCTGCCCCGGTGAAACAACCCGTGGGCTGGCCGTCAGGACGAAGCCCACGGCGTCGGCCCCGGCGTCCACGGCTTCCCGGACAGATTCCGGCGTACTGAGACCACACACTTTGACGAACATTCCCGGGCTCCTTCAGGCTGTTTTCGTGTTGACCCCCCGCAGGAGAGTAGCAGGCAGCCGCCCAACCTGCGACGCGTGGGCTGGAACATGACCTGCGCGCCGGGGCCCGCGAACTAGGCTGGACCGATGGAGATCATCCGCTTCGCAACACTCAAGGCAAAACCCTGGCGCAACGGCGGCGGCGCCACGCGTGAACTCCTCAGCGGGCCGGCTGACCAGGAGGGCGGCTGGGATTGGCGGGTCAGCATCGCCGACGTCACCAAGGCAGGAGAGTTCTCGCCCTTTGACGGATACGAACGCGTGCTCACCGTAGTGGAAGGCGAGCTGCTGCTGCTCACCGTCGACGGCACGGAACGTCCGGTGGAAAAGTACCGCCCGTTCCGGTTCGACGGCGGCGCCCCCACCACTGCCGCATTGCCCACCGGCGACATCCGGAACCTCAACGTCATCGCCAGGAACGGTGTGTTCAAGGGCTACGCGTCGGTGATCGAACTGTCCAAAAAGCGGGCCCAGCCGGTGTTCGGCGGGCAGGTGGCCGTGCTGCTGCAGGGGCAGGCCACCGTGTCCGACGGCGCAGCTGACGCCGCCGACCTGGGCCGCTATGACGCCGTGGCAGGCTCGGATGAACCCACCCCGGAAGTGTCCGGCCGCGGCTTCCTCGCTGTGGTGTCCATCGACCCCGTGACGGACTGAAGGACGGACCGCGCCGCCCGCGGTTGGTGACCTTGGGCACCAACGGTGGATGCCCGCCGTCGTGCGTTGCTATGGTGGAAACCAAGGCTCCGCACCCGAGCCTCCGGACGACGGTTCAGTACCCGGCACGCGACAAGACTGGCCAAAGGATCTGTCATGTCGTGGTTAATCCTGGTTCTCTCCGGAGCGCTCGAAGCCGTCTGGGCCGCAGCCCTGCACCGCGCAGCGCAAGCATCCGGCAAACGCCGCATCGCCCCCTCCCTCCTGTTCCTGGCCTCCGTCGCCGCCAGTACCGGCGGCCTGGCCCTTGCCATGCAATCCATCCCCACCGGCACCGCATACGCGGTCTGGGTAGGCGTGGGCGTGGTCCTGACCTCCGCCTACGCCATGGCTTCCAAGGTTGAACGCCCGACGGCGGCGCGGCTGCTCCTGCTCTCCGGCATCGCCGCGTGCGTGGTTGGCCTGAAGGTGGTGGCGTGATGTTGCAGCGTTCCGTTCCGTGGCTGGTGCTGCTGGCATCCGCCGTCCTCGAAGCGGTCTGGGCCACCGCCCTGGGCCTGTCCGACGGGTTCAGCAAGCCGCTGCCCACCGTGGTCTTCGCCGTCACCGCCACACTCAGCATGCTGGGCCTGGGCATGGCCATCCGGACCATCCCGCTGGGTACGGCGTACGCCATCTGGGTGGGAATCGGCGCCGCCCTGACCGTCGGCTGGGCCATGGCCACCGGCGTCGAACCGTTCAGCGTACTGAAGCTGCTGTTCATCGCCGGAATCGTCGGCTGCGCTGCCGGGCTGAAGGCGTTGCCGGCCGGGAAGAAGCAGCAGGCGGCGCCGCCGTCCGAGCCTGCCCGCCGCTAAATCTCCCCACTTCTGAGGCGGGCCGACGGCGTGTCCCGGCGACGCGCCGTCGGCCGCCACCCTGTTGACGGCAAAGGTGGGGAAATTCAGCGGCCCGGCCCCGGGGATGCTGGGTAGGCTTTTGCCATGGACTCCCCCGACATCGCCCAGGCCGTGGCCGCGCTGCGGCGCCGGCTCGATTCCGGGACCCGCACCATCCTGGGCATCGCCGGGGCGCCCGGCTCCGGGAAGTCCACCTGTGCAGCATGGCTGCAGCAGCAGTTCGGTCCCGCAACGGCCGTGGTGGTGCCCATGGACGGTTTCCACCTGGGCAACGCCATCATCGACGGCACCCCGCTGCGGGACCGGAAGGGCGCCATGGACACGTTCGACGCCGGCGGGTACCTTTCGCTGCTCCGCCGCCTGGCGCGCCGGGACGAGGCGGTGGTGTACGCCCCGGAATTCCGGCGCACCTTGGACGAGCCGGTGGCGGCATCGATCGCCGTACCCGCTGAGATTCCGCTGGTGATCACCGAGGGCAACTACCTGCTGGCGGAACAGGAGCCGTGGAAGGAGGTCAGGGCCCAGCTGGACGAAGTCTGGTTCCTGGAGACGCCCCACGAGCTGCGGCTCAGCCGCCTGGTGGCACGCCATGTTTCCTTCGGGATGGCACCCGAGGCCGCGGACGCCTGGGCCAAGGGACCGGACGAAGCCAACGCCGTCCTGATCGGATCCACCCGGCACTCAGCAGACCGCATCATTCCCTGGACCTGACCCACCTAAGGAGACACAGCATGACCCCAGCAGTGCAGCTCGGCGACGGGCTCACCGTCAGCCCCCTCGGCTTCGGCGGCATGGCCCTCACCCCCGTCTACGGGGACGTAGACCCGGCGGATGCGCTCCGCACCCTGCACCACGCGGTCGATTCCGGCGTCAGCTTCATCGACACCGCGGACATCTACGGCGGGGGCAGCAACGAGGAACTGATTGCCGAGCTCCTGAAAGAACGCCGGGACGAGGTGCAGCTGGCCACCAAGTTCGCTCTGGTGGGCACCCCGGCGGACGGCTACACGGATGTCCGGGGTGACGCCGCCTATGTCCGGCAGGCGGTGGACCGCAGCCTGCAGCGGCTGGGCACCGACGTGATCGACCTGTACTACATGCACCGCCGCGACCTCCGGGTACCCATTGAGGAAACGGTGGGTGCCATGGCGGAGCTGGTGCGGCAGGGCAAGGTCAGGCACCTGGGCCTGTCCGAGGTGACGGCCCAGGAGCTGGCCGACGCGTCCGCTGTGCACCCCATCGCCGCTGTCCAGAGCGAGTGGTCCATTTGGAGCCGCGATGTGGAACGCAACGTCGTTCCGGCAGCCGCCCGGCTGGGCACGGGCTTTGTTCCCTACTCACCGCTGGGGCGCGGTTTCCTCACCGGAACGGTGGACACGGCCAGCCTGGGAAGCAACGACTTCCGCCGGCGCATACCCCGGTTCGCTCCGGACGCGGCTGCCGCCAACCAGGCCGTCGTGGACGTAGTCAGGGGCGTGGCGGACAGCCTCGGCGCCACCCCGGCGCAGGTGGCCCTGGCCTGGCTGCTGGCCCGCGGCGCCCGCCTGGGCCTGCCGGTGGTGCCCATTCCCGGTACCCGCAAGCGGAGCCGCATCGACGAGAACCTCGGCGCGCTGGCCCTTGAGCTGACCCCGGCACACCTGGACGCACTCGGGGCGGCGTCGGACGCCGTCGTCGGTTCACGCTCAGCAGACCCCGCCTGGGTGTCCGAAGGCCGCGAATAGCCAACCCCGGAGATACGCCGGAGGGCGGCCGCCCCGCAGGGTGGCCGCCCCTCCGGCGTGCAGGCCCGGCCCGTCAGGCGTTCCGGGCTTCCCGGACCAGCTCGGCGCAGCGCTCACCGATCATCATGGTGGTGATGTTCGGGTTGACGGTGGTCAGCTCCGGCATGACCGACGCATCGGCGACCCGGAGTCCGGTGACGCCCTTGACCCGCAGCTGGGGGTCCAGTGGTGACATGGCGTCGTCGTCCGCGCCCATCCGGACCGTTCCGGCCGGGTGGTACACGGTGTTGTGGGTCCTGCGGATGTACCCGGCGACCTCCGCGTCACTCTGGATGTCCTTGCCGGGGTACAGCTCGGTGCCCACCCACTCAGCCAGTGCGGGCTGCGCCGCGATCTCGCGGGCCTTCCGGATGCCTGCCACCATGACGCGCATGTCGTGGCCCTCCGGATCGGTGAAGTAGCGCGGGTCCACCTTGGGCTTGTCGCGGAAGTCCTTGCTGCGGAGCTTCACGGTGCCGCGGCTGCGGGCGTGCGTGACGTTCGGGGTGAGGCAGAAGCCGTTCTCCGTGGTGGGGAAGCCCTGCCGCAGGGTGTGCATGTCGAACGGTACGGACCCGTAGTGGAACATGAGGTCGGGGCGGTCCAGGCCGTCCTCCGTGGTGGTGAAAATGCCCGCCTCCCACCACTGGGTGGACGTCTGCGTCATGGGCTGCCTGGCCTCCCACTGGATGACGCCTTCGGGGTGGTCCTGCAGGTGCTCGCCCACGCCGGGTGAATCCACCCGGACGGGGATGCCGAACTCCTCCAGCTGGGCCGCCGGGCCAATGCCGGAGAGCATCAGCAGCTTGGGCGAATCGATGGCACCGGTGGACACCACCACTTCGGCGCGGGCGGTGAGCTGGTGGGTCTTGGCGAAGGCGTTGTCCACCACGGCCACGCCCGTGCAGCGGTTGGCGTCGTCGAACGTCAGTTCCTTGGCCCGCAACCCGGTCAGGAGGGTGAAGTTTTCCCGGTCCATGATGGGGTGGATGTAGGACACAGAGCTGGAGGACCGGGTGCCGTCTGCGCGGCGGTTGATCTGGAAAAAGCCGGCACCGTTGATCACCGTGTCGCCCGTGTTGAAGTGCGCCTTGGGGATTCCTGCCTGTTCGCAGGCTTCCAGCATGGCCCGGCCCGTGGGATCCGACGCCGGGACGTTCATCAGGTGCACGGGTCCGCTGTCGCCGTGGTGCGGTGCGTCCGGGCCGGCGTCCTCGTTGGTTTCCAGCTGCTTGTACAGGCGGTACGCCATGTCCGAGTTCCAGCCGGTGGCGCCGAACTTCCGCTCCCACTCGTCGATGTCCTCGCGCGGTGCCCAGAAGGCGATGCAGGAGTTGTGGCTGGAGCAGCCGCCCATCACCTTGGCGCGGGCGTGCCGCATGAAGGAGTTCCCGTTCTCCTGCTCCTCGATGGGGTAGTCCCAGTCGTAGCCGGATTCGAGCAGCTCCATCCAGCGGTCCAGCTGCAGGACTTCGGGGATGTCCCGGTCGTCCGGCCCTGCCTCCACCAGGGCAACCTGCACCGACGGGTCTTCGCTCAGGCGCGATGCCACGGCGGCCCCGGCGGACCCGCCTCCGATGACGATGTAGTCGAAGTCAGTCCTGGATTCGTGTGCCATGTGTCCTACTTCCCTTCTGCAGCTGCGGCGTGGTCCGCGAACCAGCCAGTGACCTGCGGGGCGATGTTCTGGTAGACGTGCTTGGCTTCCTGGTATTCGGCCAGGCCCGTGGGGCCCAGCTCGCGGCCGACGCCCGACTGGCCGAAGCCGCCCCATTCCGCCTGCGGCAGGTACGGGTGGAAATCGTTGATCCAGATGGTGCCGTGGCGGAGGGCCCGGGCCACCCGCTGGGTCTTGGAGGCGTCCCCGGACCAGACCGCGCCGGCCAGGCCGTAGTGGGTGTCGTTGCCGAGCTTCACGGCCTCGGCTTCCGTGGTGAAGGTTTCCACGGTGACCACCGGTCCGAAGGCCTCATCCACGACGACGGACATGCCGCTCTTGACCTGGTCCAGGACGGTGGGGAGGTAGTAGAAGCCCTTTTCCAGCTCCCCGCTGCCCCACGCCCCGCCGCAGCGGAGGCGGGCGCCCTCGGCGATGCCCTTCTCCACGTAGGCTGTGACCTTGTCCCGGTGGGCGGCGGAAATCAGCGGGCCGGTCTCGGCCTGCGGGTCGAAAGGACCGCCCAGGCGGATTTGTTCCGCCCGGCGGACGAGCTCGTCCACGAATTCCTCCGCTATGGATTCCTCCACGATCAGCCGGGCCCCCGCGGAGCAGACCTGCCCGGAGTGCACGAACGCAGCGTTCAGGGCGTTGTCCAGCGCGGCGTCGAAGTCAGCGTCCGCGAAAACGATGTTGGGGTTCTTGCCGCCCAGCTCCAGCGCCACCTTCTTGACGGAGGCAGCTGCGGAGGCGGCGATGGTCTTGCCGGTTTCCAGTCCGCCGGTGAAGGAGACCAGGTCCACCTCCGGATGGCTGGACAGGACAGCGCCCACAGTGTTGCCGGCGCCGAGGACCAGGTTGGCGACGCCGTCGGGGAGTCCGAGTTCCTGGAGCACGTCCATCATGAGGATGGACGTGTGCGGGGTCAGTTCGCTGGGTTTCAGGACGAAGCTGCAGCCGGCTGCCAGGGCCGGCGCGATCTTCCAGGCGGCCTGGAGCAGCGGGTAGTTCCACGGCGCAATCAGGGAGCAGACACCCACCGGTTCATACTCGATCCGGCTCACCACGGTGGGGCTGCCTGCGTCCACCATCCGGCCCGACTCCTGGCCGGCCAGCTTGCCGAAGTATTCGAAGCAGTTGGCGATGTCGTCCATGTCGATTTCGCTTTCCACCAGGCGCTTGCCCGTGTCCAGCGTCTCGGCGCGGGCGAACTCGTCCTTGCGGTCGCGCAGCCGGCCCGCCACCTTGAGCAGGAAGCTCCCCCGCTCCAGCGGCGGCGTGGCGGACCATGCGCCGGCGTCGAATGCCGCGCGTGCGGCCAGGACGGCGCGGCCGGCGTCGTCAGCGGTCCCTTCCGAGACGGCGCCCACCAGCCCGCCGTCCGCCGGGCAGTGGATCTCCCGGGTCCCGCCGTCGGACGCTGCGGTCCAGTTCCCGCCGATGAAAAGCGTGGACGTGCTCACTGTGTTTCCTCCTGCATGTCGAAGTCGGATTCCCAATTGTCTTTTGCCACCTGGTCCTCGACGAGGACGGTGTTGCCGGGTGCTGCACGGTTCAGGTGCAGGAATTCAAGGTGCTGCTCGTAGTGGTCCAGGACGTCCGTGATGACCTGTTCCCGGGTGTATCCCATGAGGTCGTAGCCGTGGCTGCCTTCCTGCGAGAACACCTCCATCCGGTAGTACCGGTCGTCGGGGTCGGCCCGCCGGGTGGCGTAGCTGGGGGTCTCGTACTGCACCGGGTAGATCTGGTATTTGAAGGCCCGTTCCTCCCCCATGGCGATCTGCAGGTCGATGCTGTGGATGCCGCAGGGTTCCACGGTGGCCACGGTCAGGGACGTCTCCGCGCCCTGGGACCGGAGCTCGGCCTCGACGTCCTGCAGGGCGGGCAGCGCCACGGTGTCGGCGAACCGGGTGGTCTGTTTCCGGCCCGGGTAGCTCATGGCGCGGGTGAGCCGCTGCCGCCAGGTCCGGCCGCCGCGCTGGTCCAGGGACCGGCCGGTGATGATGCCCGGCAGGCTGGCACGGTAGCTGTCGTTGAGCGAGTTTTCCACCCGCAGCGCCTTGTAGAGCCCCAGCATGATCAGCACCAGCAGCAGCGAAAGGGGCAGGCCCATGATGATGGTGGCGTTCTGCAGGGTGGGCACGCCGCCCACCGTCAGCATGGCCAGGGTCAGCAGGCCGGTGGCCACGGCCCAGAAGACGCGCATCCACTCGGGACCGTCGGAATCTGCGTCCTTGAGGTGCGAGGTGAAGTTGGACATCACCAGGGCGCCGGAATCGGCCGAGGTCACGTAGAAGAGCAGTCCGGTGAACGTGGCCACGGCGGCGGTGACGGGTACGGCGGGGAATTGCTCCAGCAGGCTGTAGAACCCCCGTTCCGGGTGGCTCATGGCGGCCTCGCCGAATGCGGCGTTGCCGTTCATTATCAGGTCCAGGCTGGAGTTTCCGAAGATCGAGATCCACAGGACGATGAAGATGAACGGCACGGTCATGGTGCCCAGCACGAACTGCCGGATGGTGCGGCCGCGGGAAATGCGGGCCAGGAACAGGCCCACGAACGGCGCCCAGGCGATCCACCAGGCCCAGAAGAACAGCGTCCAGGCGTTCATCCAGTCGGTGGGCCGGTCGTAGGCGAAGGTGTCCAGCGTCATGGCCGGGAACCGGCTCATGACGTCGCCGATGTTCTGGGCGATCCCGTCCAGGAGGAAGTTGGTCTTGCCGGTCACCAGGACGAAGAGCATCAGGGCGACGGCCAGGACGACGTTGAGTTCGGAGAGCCTGCGGATGCCCTTCTCGACGCCGGACACCACCGAGACGGTGGCCATCACCACGGAGAGGACAATCAGGCCTATCTGCACGGCAAGGTTTTCCGGGATGCCGAACATGAAGTTCAGCCCGTAGTTGAGCTGCACGACGCCGATGCCCAGGGACGTGGCGATCCCGAAGATGGTGCCCAGGAGGGCCGCGATATCCACGGCGTGGCCTACCGGTCCTTCGATCCTCTTGCCGAAAATGGGGTAGAGGGCGGAGCGGATGCTCAGCGGCAGGTTGTGCCGGTAGGAGAAGTAGCCCAGTGCCAGGCCCATGAGGGCGTAGAGGGCCCAGCCGGTGATGCCGTAGTGGAAGAGCGTCCACACGAGGGCCTGCCGGGCGGCTTCGGCGGTTCCGCCTTCACGCTGCGGAGGCGCCAGGTACTGGCTGACCGGTTCCGAGACGGAGAAGAACATCAGGTCGATCCCGATGCCGGCGGCGAACAGCATGGCCGCCCAGGTGAACATGCCGAACTGGGGCTTGGAGTGGTCGGGGCCGAGCTTGGTCTTGCCCACCCGTGACAGGGCGGCCACCAGGACGAAGACCACCACCGCGGTGACGATCAGGAAGTAATACCAGCCCATGTTGGTGGACACCCAGCCCACCATGGCGCCGATGACCGATTCGGCGTTGGCTTTGGCGAGGATGGCCCACAGGGCGATGGCCACCACTCCGGTGGCCGAGCCCAGGAAGACTGTCTTGTTGACCCGGGTTTTGGCCTCCGGGGCGGCGCTGCCGGTGCTTTCGCCGGCTGCCGGCGGTTTTCGTTCTTCTTTCTCGAGGCCCGCGGTGTCCACGGGCGGTGCTGCATTTCGGCTCATCGGATCCCATTCCAGTTTTGAGGCTGTGGTCCACGCCGGCCTGGCGGGTTCTTGCGACCGCGGAAAGGCATCAGCCGGCGTCTTGCAGAGTCAGGCTTGGTTTTCGACGCTAACAAGGGGCTTCCGGAAAGGCCTACTTTTATGAATCTCCTCACCGCTGCCCGGGAGCGGTGTCACACCGCCATCCCTAGACTGAACCCCATGGACTCACTTCTCTACGACCTGCCCGCGCTGACCATCCGCAGCATTTCCGTCAGCGACATGGACAACAATGTGTACCTTCTGACGGCGAAGGAGAGCGGTGCGCAGCTTCTGATCGATGCCGCGGACGACCTTCCGGCGATCCGGAAGCTGATCGCCGACGGCGCCGCGGACACGCCCGCGGAACCGCGCCTGGCGTTGATCGCCACGACGCACCAGCATTGGGACCATGTGCGGGCGCTGAAGGACCTGGTCGACGCCACCGGAGCCCGCACGGCCGCCGGTGTGGACGACGCCGGGGCCCTGCCCGTCCCCGTGGACGTGCGGCTCAGCCATGGCGATGTGGGCAACTTCGACGGGTTCGACGTGACGGCGGTGCACCTGCGCGGCCACACCCCGGGGTCCATCGCGTTCGTGTACCAGGACCCGGACGGCCCGGCGCACATCTTCTCCGGCGATTCCCTGTTTCCCGGCGGCGTGGGCAACACCCAGAAGGACCCGGAACGGTTCAACCAGCTGCTGTCCGACGTCACGGAGCGCCTGTTCGGCGCCTACCCGGACACCGCCGTCGTCCATCCCGGCCATGGCAAGCCGACGACGCTCGGCGCCGAACGCCCCCATCTTGAGGAGTGGCGCGCCCGCGGCTGGTAACCCTTAGACGCATCGAGTGCTCCGTAACCGCCCTTATGAAGCTTCAAAAGGGCAGTTACGGAGCACTCGATGCACTAACTGGTGGGGACTACCGCCCGCGGCGTTCGTTCGACGCCGGGGCGGAGGCGCGGCGCGGGCCGCTGCGCTTGGGACGGCCGGAACCGCCGTTGCCGCCGTTGCCCGAGCCGTACGAGCCGCCGGAAACCCCGCCGGTGTTCGAAGACCAGACGGCCTTGCTGCCGCCGGAGGCGCCTGCTGCGGCGCGCTGGCCGGTAGCGGGGCGTCCGCCACGCTGGCCACCGGTTGCACCGCCTGAACGCTGGCCGCGGCCGGAGCCGCCGCGCGGGGCGTCGCTGCGGGTGATGCGTGAATCGGTACGGCTTTCCGGGCTGCGCCCGTCAGATCCGCGGCCGGCCGAGGCGCGGCCCCCTGCGGCGGGAACGTCGTTGCGGTGGGTGCTGGCGGTCCCCCGGCCGCGGGCGTTGCGGCGTGCTGCAGCGGCGGCGATGGCGCGGTCCTCGTGCTGCTCGCGGACCGAATCAGCGGCGGCGCGGGCCTCGGTGCGTCCCTCGAAGGCAACGGCGCGGCGCTCGGCGCGGGTGCTCTCGCCCCGTTCGGCCGACACCTTGCCCCTGCCGCCGCGGCCACCACGGCCGCCCGCGGTGGGCGACGCCTGGCGGCGTGCGCGCTTGCGCTCGGCGTTGGCACCGGTGGAGGTGCCGCCGCCCTGCTTGGGCATCCGGGCTGCGAGGAGTGCGGCGCGGGTGCGCGGGTCCACCTTCTCGGCGACCTCGCCGACGAGTTCGGCCACGATGGGCGAGCCAGCGGTGACGCGCTCGAAGCTGACCTCGACGCCGGCGGCCTTCATCAGCTTCTTCACGTCACTCTGCTGCTCCGGCAGGGTCAGGGTGACCACGGTGCCGTCGGAGCCGGCGCGGGCGGTGCGGCCCGAGCGGTGCAGGTAGGCCTTGTGCTCGGTGGGCGGGTCGACGTGGATGACGAGTTCGACGTCGTCCACGTGCACGCCACGGGCGGCCACGTCGGTGGCCACCAGGACGCGGACGTCGCCGTTGGAGAACTCCGCGAGGTTGCGGTCACGGGCATTCTGCGACAGGTTTCCGTGCAGGTCCACGGCGGGAATGCCGGCGTCGGTGAGGGTCTTGGCCAGCTTGCGGGCGTGGTGCTTGGTCCGCATGAAGAGCACGCGGCGGCCGGCGCCGGAGGCCAGCTCCACGATCAGCTGCTTCTTCACGGTCTGGTCGTTGACCACCAGGACGTGGTGCTCCATGGTGGTCACCGCGGCCTGCGGATCGTCCACCGAGTGGGTCAGCGGGTTGGACAGGAAACGGTTGACCAACTTGTCAACACCGTTGTCCAGCGTCGCCGAGAACAGCAGCCGCTGGCCCTGCTGGGGGGTCATGTCCATCAGCTTCTTCACCACGGGCAGGAAGCCGAGGTCCGCCATGTGGTCCGCCTCGTCCAGGACCGTGATTTCCACGCCCTCGAGGGTGAGGATGCGCTGGCGGATCAGGTCCTCCAGCCGGCCCGGGCAGGCGATGACGATGTCGACGCCGGCACGCAGCGCCTTCTCCTGGCGCGCCTGGGAGACACCGCCGTAGATCACGGTGGTGTTCAGCCCGGCGGCCTTGGCCAGCGGCTCGACGGTGGCGTTGATCTGGGTTGCCAGTTCACGGGTGGGGGCGAGCACCAGGCCCATGGGCCGGCCGGGCTTGCGGAAGTAGGGCGCTTCGCGCTCGGCCAGGCGGGCCACCAGCGGAATGGCGAAGGCGATGGTCTTGCCGGACCCGGTGCGGCCGCGGCCCAGGACATCGCGGCCGGACAGCGTGTCCGGGAGGGTCTTGACCTGGATGGGGAACGGGGATTCGATTCCCTGCGCGGCGAGGGTTTCGACGAGGGCTTTGGGCGTGCCGAGGGCAGCAAAAGTAGTCATAAACTCAAAGGTCTTTCTGGCGGTATCCGTGGGGATATCGGCCCCGATGCCGGTTGGCCCGGGGGTTCGCCGAAGAAAAGTCAGGTGGTCAACCGGCGCGCTGCCGTTGTCAGGACGGCGGCCGGGACCAAATGGAACGCGTTCATCGACGCAGGATGTGCCTCTCACATGAAAAAAGCCCCGACCCCTCAACGAAGGGTTACCAGGGCATCACTGCACATCAAGTTCCACCAGTCTAGCATCCCGCCGCGGGGCACCGTCATTGGCCGTTGCCATGCGGGAGCCGGCAGGGCAGGGTGGGGGCATGAGCGAACACGCGCCGCACCAGCACGGACAGCACGACGACGGCACCCCCACTTCCCCGGACGGCACCGCCGCCGTCGGTGCGGCAGCCGTGTGGGACGAGCGCTACCGGACCAAAAAGCAGTTCTGGAGCGGGAATCCCAATCCCCAGCTGGTCCGGGAGGCGGGCGGCCTGAAACCGGGGCGTGCGCTGGAACTGGGGTGCGGCGAAGGTGCGGACGCCATCTGGCTGGCCCGCCACGGCTGGTCCGTGACCGCCGTCGACGTCTCCGCCGTCGCACTGGAACGGGCGCAGGCGCACGAAAAAGCGGTCTACGCGCGGGAGAGCGTGCAGCCGGCGGACAGCCCGCCAGCTGCACGCATCACCTGGCAGCAGGCGGACCTGGAACGGTGGGAGCCGGAGGCGGCGTTCGAGCTGGTGACCTCCCAGTTCCTGCACTCACAGGAACTGGACTGGCGGCGCCCCCTGCGCACGGCGGCAGCGGCGGTGAAGCCGGGCGGGACGCTGCTGGTGGTGGGCCACCACCCTGACCGGCTGCCGCCGTGGGGCGGCGGGCACCACCACGCAGACATGTTCTACACGGGCGAAGACCTGGTGCGGGAGCTGGGGCTGGCGGGGCCGGACTGGCAGGTGGAGGTGCTGACCAGCCGCGAACGCCCGGTCACTGGCCCGGAAGGCCAGCATGCCACCATCGCGGACGTGGTGCTGCGGGCCACCAGGCTCGCCTGAACCGGGGCCTCACCCCGCACGCGGGGCGACCCGGGGCGCCACGAACGTTGCGGCGGCACCGATGACCGCGGCGAAGGTGAAGACGCCGGCGAAGGAACTGGCCGTCGTCGTGAACGCCGCGAAGACGATACCGGTGGTGGCCAGGGCGAGTGCTCCGCCCAGCGAATCCGAGATGGACATCGCCGAGGAGTTGAATCCCTCGTTGTCCTTGGTGGACAGGGCCAGGGTCATGACGCTGAGCCGCGGGTAGAGCAGGCCCATGCCGCCGCCGGCGAAGACCCAGCCAGCAATGGCGATGGCGGCAGGCCAGTGCAGGGCAGCGGTGGCCAGCGCCAGGAGCACCGCCCCGAGGACCATGAACGCGCCGATGCGGACCGCGGCAGGGTGCGGCAGGCGGGCACCGAGGCGGCCCTGCACGGCGGCAGCTCCCGCCCACGCCAGCGCCCCTCCGGTGAGGGTGAGCCCGGCGAAGGTGGGCGGGAACGCGTACAGCTCGATCAGCAGGTACGGCAGGTACACCTCGGCGCCGAAGAACGAGGCCGAGGCGAGCCCGCGGGCCAGGATGACGCTGGGCAGGCCGGGCCGGGCCAGGAGCGTCCCGCGTGGCACCAGCGGCCGCACAGCCACCAGCGCGACGCCGACGGCGGCCATGGCCAGCACCGCCGTCGCCGCCGGGAACCCCTCCACGCGGACCTCGGCCGAAAGGTTCAGCCCGAGGACTGCGACGGCGGCGAGGGCCGCCCAGCCCAGCCGGCCGACGGCCCACGGCGGCACGCGTTCCGTGCCGGTATCCCCGGTGGTGGCCGGCCGGCCCATCCCCTTCAGGACGGGGGCGATCATGAGCAGGGCCGGAATCACCAGGCCCACCACGCCGAGGAACACCCAGTGCCAGCTGAAGACCTGTGCCACGACGCCTGCGGCGAACGGCCCCACCAGGGACGGGATCACCCAGGCCGCGGAGAACGCGGCGAAGATTTTGGGGTGGAGGACACCGGGAAAGATCCGTGCCACCAAAACGTACAGCGCCACAGTAAGCGCGCCGCCGCCCAGTCCCTGGACCAGGCGGCCGGCCACGAGCACAGGCATGGACACGGCCGTTCCGGCGATCAGCAGGCCTGCCACGAACAGCGCCACCGAGGCATAGAGGGGCATTGCCGGTCCGCGCCGGTCGGACCAGTTGCCGGCTGCCACGTTGCCGATCACTCCCGTGGCAAGGGGCCCGGCGAACGCCAGCGCGTACAGGCCCGCGCCGTCCAGTTCGCGGCTGACCAGCGGCATGATGGTGGTCACCGCCAGCGATTCGAAGGCGGCGAGGAACACCAGCGCGCAGGTGCCCACCGTCACCCAGAGGTAGGGCCGCTGCAGGATGCCCGCAGTGGACCCGGTGGCGGGGAGGGTGGGGTCTTGCATCATGGCCGCCTACTCCACGAACCGGTCGCGGCCGGCGCGGTAGCCGAAGACGGCGGCCAGCAGGCCCACGGCCAGGAACAGGACACCGGCGGCCGTGAAGGACCCGGTGGCCTGGTGCAGCTGCCCCACCAGCAGTGTTCCGGTGGAGCCGAGCCCATAGCCCACGCCCTGCATCATGCCGGACAGGTGCGCGGCGGTGTGCCCGTCCCGGGTGCGGAGCATGATCATGGTGAGCGCCACCGCGGTCAGGCTGCCCTGGCCAAGGCCCAGCAGCCCGGCCCATACCCACACCAGGTCCAGCGGCCCGAAGATGCTCAGGGCGAAGCCTCCCCCGGTCATCAGCGCCACCACGGTGTTGATGGCCCGCTGGTCCCGGAACCTTGCGGCCAGTGCGGGGGCGAACAGTGAACCGAGCATTTGCAGCACGATGCTCACCGACACGATCAGCCCGGCGGTGGCGCCGTCCACGCCGCGTTCGCGGAGGATGGGGGCCAGCCAGGCGAAGACGCTGAACGACATCATGGCCTGCAGCACCATGAAGATGGTCACCTGCCAGGCCACCGGGGAGCGCCACACGTTCACGCCGTCCTTGACGGCCGTGTGCCGGACCGCCCGCTGCCGCAGGGCCACCGGCAGGAACAGGAGGAGGACGACGGCGGCGGGCAGCGCCCAGAACCACAGCGCCGCGGTCCATTCCCCCGTCGCCGCGTATACGGGATAGGTGAAGCCGGCCCCCAGCGCGGCCGACGCGCAGATGGCTGTGGTGTAAAGCCCGCCCATCAGTCCCAGCCGGTGCGGGAAATCCCGTTTGACCAGTCCCGGAAGCAGGACGTTGCACAGGGCGATCGCGGCCCCGCACGCGGCGGTGCCCGCCAGCAGGCCCGGCAGGTGGCCGCCCGGGAGCCCCGGGCCTGCCGGGCGCAGCAGCAGCCCCGCAGCCAGGACGGCCATGGCACCCAGCAGCACGCGTTCGGCCCCGAATCTGCGGGCCAGGACGGGCGCCAGCGGTGCAAAGACACCCAGCAGCGTCACGGGAACGGTGGTCAGGACCACGATGGACCATCCCGGCAGCGACGCCTGGGCGGTGATTTCCGGGAGGACGGCGGAGAAGCTGGAGAAAACGGTCCGCAGGTTCAGGCCGATCAGGACCAGGCACAGCCCCAGGTAGGCCAAATGCCGGCGGCTCCCCACGCTGGTGGGTCCAGGTGCCGGCGATTCGTCGATCTCAGCGTCGATGAGCCCGCCGGCATCACGGCCTGGCGCCTTTACGGCGTCCGCTTCCAGGCCGGGCTTCCTTGCCCCGGCATTCGTTGCTTCCGTCACCCGCCCATTCTTGCAGCATGGAACGGCGCCGGATGTGATCCACCTGCGGGCGGCTGCGCCGGTGGGAGGTGCGGCAGGCTGCTGCCGCTTCCGGCGCCGGTATTCTGGAAGGGATGAGTGAATCCCCAGAAAACAACTCCCCGCAGCCGCATGTCCCCCGCCCGGTGACCCCGGGAACGCAGGCGTCGTTCGGTACGTACGGCGGCCGGCCGGTCAGCTTTGTGCGCCGCGGCACCCGCCTGCAGGGCCGGCGCCAGGCCGCGTGGGATGAGCACGCCGACCGCTGGGCCGTGGACGTCCCCCGCCACGTCGCCAACACCTCGGTCCACCCCGACTACACGTTCGACGCCGAGGCCGAGTTTGGCCGCAAGGCACCCCTGATCGTGGAAATCGGATCCGGCCTGGGCGACGCCGTGTGCCACGCCGCCGAAGAAAATCCGGACACCGACTTCCTCGCCGTGGAGGTCTACACGCCCGGGCTTGCCAACACCATCATCAAGATCAACAGCCGGGGACTCACCAACGTCCGCGTGGTCGAAGCCAACGCCCCCGAGGTGCTCGCCACCATGCTCCCGGAAGGGTCCGTGGACGAAGTGTGGGTCTTTTTCCCGGACCCCTGGCACAAGTCCCGGCACCACAAGCGCCGGCTCATCCAGCCTGAGTTCGCTGCCCTGGCCGGCCGGGCCCTGAAGCCGGGCGGGCTGTTCCGGATTGCCACCGACTGGTCCAACTACGCCATCCACGTCCGCGACGTGATGGCCGGGTCACCGGACTTCGAGAACCTGCACACGGGCGAGCGGAGCGGGCCGGAGAGCCCGCTGACCCAGGTATGGCAGTCCGGTGTCGAAACGGTGGTGGGCGGCGCGCCGGTCCGGGAAGGCCGCGCCCCCGTCAGCACCGGGCACACCGGCCCCAATGAGGGCGTGGACGAGACCGGCGGATGGGCTCCCCGGTTCGAAGGAAGGATCCGGACCAGCTTCGAGGCCAAGGCCCACGAAGCCGGCCGGCTGATCTTCGATCTCTGCTACCGCCGGCGCCAGGGCTAGCGAGCCGCGGCAGCGTCAGCTGACGCTGATGGCGGACACCACGTCCTTGAGCAGCTCCAGCCGCGGCTCGGTGTTCGGGCCGGCATACGGCCAGATCACCACGACGCCGATGAACCGGCCGTTTTCCAGGACGCCGACCGTGGCCGCCACCTTGGGTGATCCCTCGGCGTCGTCGTAGCCCACCACCACGGCGTACGAGGACTTGCCCGGCAGGCCGAGCTCGCCTTCGGCCAGCTGAGTGCCGCCGCGCTCTTCGCGGTAGAAGTCCGCCATGAGGTGCGCCCAGCCTGTGGCCTGAGGCGCGTCCTGCACGGAGTTGTCATCCTTGATGACGGTGACCAGGACACCGCCCAGCAGTCCGAACTGCTCGGTGTTGGGTCCGGCGCTGGAATCGTCCAGGACCTGCGTGTGCTCAGGGAAGTCCGCGGTAAACCCCAGCGGGGATTCGACGTGCACTGACATGGGTTCAGAGCCTCTCGAGCTTGGTGTCGTTGGGGACCTTATAGTACGTGGACACGTTGGTGGTGGCCGAACTCTCGGTCTTGACCTCCACCTCGCCCACCTTCACGTCGAACCCTGCCTCGTTGGAGGCGGTGACCACGTTGTTGACCTGGACGGTGGCGGAACCGGCCTCGTACAGCCGGGCAGCGTCGCGGGCCGCGCCGTAATCGTTCCCCAGGGCCACGTTGCGCAGGTAGCTGTCCACGACGGCCCGGTTCTCCGGGGTGTAGTCCACGTTGATTTTCACGGTGCCCTGGGTACCCACCGATACGGAGGACTCCACCTTGGCGGCCTTCACATCGGTACCCTCGGTCACGCCCTGCGCCACGGTGCCGTCCATGGAAACGGTCACGGACTCGATGTTGTTGCCCTTGTCCATGTTGACCTGCAGGCCGCCCTTGCCGGACGCCTCGAAGGTCCGTCCGTCCAGGTTGAGCTTGCCCTGGGCGGACACTTCGCCGCTGGCAGTTGCCGTGCCGTCGGTGAGGTTCCGTTCGTAGGACAGGTCGAGCTTGGCCGAACCCGAAGCGGTACCGCTTTCGCCCTCGGCCTCCAGGGACAGCGTTCCCTTGGCTTTGTCCGTCTGGCCGGTGGAGCCGTTGTCCCCGGCAGCCTCGTTGATGGTGTCCAGGATGTAGCCCGGCGGGTTCCCGGCAACGTCCTTGATGTCTCCGATGCTGTCCGGCGGGAGGTCGCGGTACATCTGCGCCCGCGCCGCCATGGCCTCTTCGACGCTGGCGAACTTGTATTCGCGCGACACCTCGCCGCTAAGGGTGACGCCGGCGGTTCCGGAGGTGTCGTTGACGCCCAGGCCCATGTTTCCGTAGACCTTCATGGTGGCGGACCCGTCGGCGTTCTCCACGACCTCGGTGCCCACCTCGGCGCCGCCGTGGACCCAGGCGACCCGCGCTTCGATGGAGGCCTTGCCCGTTTCGGTGTAGACGGGGATGTCCGCCTTGGCCAGTTCCTGGAGGTGTTCCTTGGCCAGCTGCTGCGCGGACGCGGGGATGCCGCCGTCCATGCGCATGAGGTCCTTGGCGAACGGTCCGTCCTCGCCCTCGCCCTCGATGAGGTACTTCTTGTCCGCTTCGGACAGGCCGGCCCACCACTTGGCCTGTTCCTCCGGGCTGGCGTCCAGCATCCGGTCCAGGCCGGACTCCAGTTCGCGGCGGTGTTCGGCTGCCGCGGCTGCGGCAGCCGCCTGCTCCTTCAGCCACTCCCGGGCCTTGTCCGCCAAAGACGTAATGCGGTCCCAGGTTCCTCCTCCGCCGCCCCCGCCGGTGGAGTTGGAGGACTTCTCCTGCTCATCGGCGTGCTTCATCAGCAGCTTCGAGTTGGCCCGCAGGCTGGAGACCACCTTCTCCAGGTTGGGCCGGTGGCTGGAGCTCCACTCCTGCCGGAACCGTGCGCCGTCGGCCCCCTTCCAGGGAGCGGACTGTATCTGGCCCTGGAGCGAGCCGGCACGGCTGCTCAGCAGGGACGCGGCCTGGTCCACTGCCTTGGCCAGCGCCCTCAGCTGGCTGACGTCAGCGCCGTAAAAAGTCATGGTGTTCCCCCGGGAAGTTCGCGGTGAGTGTGAATCGCTGAAGCTTATGGTTGCACAACAGCCACCCGGGCAGCGATGGGGATCCCTCCCCATGGGGTCCCGGCTCCTGCGCGGGCCGTGTTCCGGGTTGATCCTGCGTACTGTTCCGGGCCTGACCGGCGTGGCACGATTACTGGTGTGTGGGGCACGCACACCAGTGAACCACCGCGCCGGCCCGGCGCACGCACAAAGGAACAGCCATCAAACGAGAACTGAAGCAGGCCGTGGATGCGGCTGAAGACGTCACGAATTCGCGGACACTGGAGGTGCTGGCCAGGGCGGGCTTCGCGGCCAGCGGCATCCTGCACCTGCTGGTGGGCGGCATCGCCATCCGGCTGGCGGCCGGTGGTACAGGCAATGCGGACTTCAGCGGAGCGGTGGCCGAACTCGCCACGCAGCCCCTGGGGCCTTTCCTGCTGTGGGCAAGCTTTGCTGCCTGCGCCGCCCTTGCCCTCTGGCAGGCCAGCGACGCCATCTTCGACTACAGCCACCTGCCCGCCAAGCAGAAGGCCGGGAACAAGGCCAAAGCGGCGGCCCAGGCCCTGGTGTTCGCGGGCCTGGCGCTGACGCTGTTGTCCTTTGCCCGTGGCACCGGCTCGGGCGGCGACAACCGGAAGGCCGCCAGCGACCTGACCTATTCCCTGATGAAGGCCCCGGGCGGAGTGGCGCTGCTGGTGCTGCTCGGCGCAGCCATTGCCGTCACCGGCGTCGTTTACGCCATCCGGGGCATGCGCAAGTCCTTCGAGAAGCACCTGGTGATGCCCGCCAACCACACCGCCCGGACGGCCGTGACGGTGCTGGGCGTGACCGGTTACGTGGCCAAGGGCACCGTGCTGCTGCTGACCGGCCTGCTGATCGCCATCGCCACCTGGGAGTCCCACCCGGAGCAGTCCACCGGCCTGGACGGCGGCCTCCGCGCCCTCCGGGACCAGCCCTTGGGCGTTTACCTCCTGGCCGCGGTGGGGGCCGGGCTGATCTGCTACGGCGTGTTCATGATCGTCAGGGCCAAGCTGGCACGGATGATCGAATAGTCCGGGCCTGGCCGCCTGGCCATCCCGGCATGGCTAGGGTGGGAGCATGCCCCAGGTACGCGCCGAACGACATGTCCGCACCGACCCGGAGACTGCCTTCGCCTTCTCCCAGACCACCGGCACGTTCCGGCTGCGGTGGGATCCGTTCATTTCCGGGCAGCGGTTCCTGGACGGCGCCACCCGGGCCGGCAAGGGGGTCCGGACGCGGACGCGTTCCCGGCTGGGCCTGGTCATGGTCAGCGAGTACGTGTCCTACGCGCCGCCGCGGAACGTGGGAATGACCATGGTGTCCGGTCCCTGGTTCTTTGAAAACTTCGGCGGCGGCTGGCGCTTCACGGCGGACGACGGCGGCACCAGGGCTGTCTGGAAGTACACCTTTTCGTGCCGCCCGGCCCTGCTCCGGCCGCTGATGGAGCGGATCGGCACCTGGCTGCTGGGCCGTGAAATCGAAAAACGCATCGAGGCTTTTGCCCGCGCGTGCGAGGACCCCGGGCTGCAGGCCGGCTTCCGCGAACTGCAGTCCCGGCAGGCAAGGGAAACCCCGGACGGCAGCGGCCGGGACGCCACCGCTACGGAACGGTGATCACGGCCACGGGATGATGGGCGCCGTCCCGCAGTTCCACGCTGGAGATGCTGCCCAGCTGAATGGGCGTGGCACCGGTGACCTTGACCCGGCCGCTGGGTGTTGCCGTCCAGGCGCACGCGCGGTCCTCGCCGCCGTCGCGGTCCCTGACCCACAGCGAGAGCGTCCCGTCAGACGGCAGGCTGCTGCCGTTGACGGCGAGCTCGGTCCCCCAGGTCTTGCGGGCCATGTCGATGCTGAACCGCAGTCCCCCGCCTGACTGCACCGAATAGGTGGCATCCGGCTGCGGGGGCCGCACCAGCAGCGGCCCCGCGGCGAGGCCCACGGCCAGGGCAGCTGCGGCCGCGGCGCCTGCGAGCGCCGCCCACCGCCGTCGTAAAGTCCTGCGGCGCCGTGCCAGTTCGTGCAGCAGCGGCAGCGATTCCGGAAGGTGGCCGGCGGCCTCCCCGGCGGGTGACGGGCCCGCCGGTACTTGTTCCGCGGTTCCTGCCGCAACGCCTGCGGGTCCTGGCGTGTCGCCGGGGGCAGGGGCGAGCGCCAGTGCATCGGCCGCAGGAAGGGCGTCCAGCAGCATGGGGAGGGTGTCCAGTCCGGCGAGGTCTTCGCGGCACACCGGGCACCGGCCCAGGTGGGCTTCGAACGCTGCCCGGTCGCCGTCGTCGAGTCCGCCCAGCAGGTAGGCGCCGAGCAGCTGGTGCGGATTGCCGGTCACGGTTCCACTCCCATCTCATCCAGGATGGTCCGCAGCGCCCGGACCGCGTAGTACGCCCGGGATTTCACGGTGCCGGCGGGAATGTTCAGCAAGGCTGCGGCCTCGTTGACCGTAAGGCGGCGGTAGTGCAGGGCCACCAGGACGTCACGGTGCTCCTTGCTGAGGCGAAGCAGGGCCTCCTCGATCAGCACCCGGTTCAGCAGCCCGTCCACGCGTTCCATCACCCCGGCCTGGCGTGCGGGGTCGCCCTCAAGGGTTTCTGCGGGGCGGCGCTGGGCCCGCCGGTAGTTGTCGATCATGATGTTCCTGGCCGTCCGGTACAGGTAGCTGCGGATGCTGCCGTTAAGGTCCGGGGCCTGCTGCCAGACACGCAGCACGGTCTCCTGCACCACGTCCTCGGCCAGCTGGGGGTCCCGGGACGCGCTGAGCACAAAGCGGCGCAGGGCCGTGCCGTGTTCGCGGTAGATGGACTCCACCGCGTCCTCGTCGAGCGGCATTGCGTCCCTCCTGCCTGCGCCGTCAGCTGTCTGCCCATACAAACGCACGGAACCGGCCAACGGTTCAGCGGCACGATCCAGCGGCCCTACTGAACCATTCTTCACCCGACGGCGTTATAGGGGGCAGCTGTCTTCCCCCGCACCCGGGCTTGGCCTTGGTCCCCGGGCTGAGGGGTTTGACGGGCTGCAGGCGCCTATTGGTGGGGGACTGCCGGGACGGTGGTGGGCAGCGGAAGCTGCGGCGTTTCCGGCAGGGGCACCTGCGGCCGCTGGGGCAGCTTGTCCGTGACCTCGGGTGGCAGGACGCTGGGCATCGGCGCGGAACCGGGGACGTCGGCGGGCTGGCTGGAGTGGCCTCCCTGGGACGGGACGTCCCGGGGCGCGGCGGGTACGTCCGACGGCGGCGCCACAGCAGGTGCCTCCACCACCGGCGGAACCGTGGGAACGGAGCCGGGGCCGGCCGGGCCGGCGGGCGCGGGCGCCGCCGGCTGCGCGGGGGCCGGCGAGGGATCCGGTTCGGCAGCCGGACCGGTGCCGGTCACGAACGATGTGACGGCGTGGTTGAGCTTGGTGAACGAGTCCCGGATCCCCTGCTCGGATGCCGCGGCAACGGCCCCGCCCGCGGTGAGGGAAACCCCGAGCGCCAGGGCTGTCAGGGCGGCCCTGCGCTTGGCGCGGCGCCGCGCGGCCAGCTCGTCCACCGGCGCGGGCACCTTGCCCGTCCCCATCGCGGGCGGCGCGGCGTTGTCCGCGGCCGGTGCGGTGTTCTCCGCAGCGACTGCAGCGCCGGCCCCGGCAGCTCCGGCGCGCTGGAGCAGGGCGGCCACCGCCGGCGACGGTTCCGGCACCCCGTCGCCGAGGGCGCGGAGCTGCAGGAGGGCGGGGCGGAGCTGGCTGTCGTCGTCCATGCCGGCGTCGGCCAGCAGCTGGTCAACGAACCCTTCGCTGCGGGTTCCTGCGGTGTCACTCATGATTCGCCTGGTTTCTTGTGAGCGTCTGTGCCTTGAGATTGTGGAGGGCCCTGCGCTGCAGCTGTTTGATGGCCCCGGTGCTTTTGCCCATGATGGCTGCCACCTGGTCGATGGACAGATCCGCCACGATGCGCAGCGCCAGCACTTCCTGGTGTTCGTCCGGCAGCCCCTCGAGCATTGCTGCCGCGCCCGCGGTCAGTTCCACGGCGTGGTCCTCGGCGGACGGGGACGTGCGCGCGTCCTCCCCGGGATCGTACGGCGTCAGCCGGGGCCTGCGTTCGAGGCGGCGGTAGTGGTCCACCATGCGCGCGTGGGCGATGGAGAAGATCAGGGATTTGGCTCCCTGGAGGCCGCCCGTCAGCCCGTCGATCCTGGGATAGAACGCCAGGAAGACGTCCTGGGTGACGGCTTCGGGATCGTCAACACCGCGTGCCGTGAGGTAGCCCTGGACCGGGCCCGCGAAGGACTTGTAGGCAGCAGCGAACAACACAGCGGGATCTGTTCCGGCTGCGTCCTCGAACTGATTGATCTCTTCCTGGGCCAGAGTGTCCAGCACCGGCGGCTCCTCCATTCCGGGATGGGCGTGCGCGCCCTGCCCGGCTAGGTTTGCGGGGCGCCGCCGGTTCTCCGGCCGCCCCGCGGTGTTTCACCTTCGCTGTTCCTGCCGTGCGGTCAGGCAGGTGCGATGGTCCTGCCCCCGGCAGGATCCGGACCCTGTGGTCCGGGTGCGGCATGCAGGCCGCTGTGGACTGCGGGGCCGGCGGCAAGGCCGGTTCCCGCAGTCCACCCTAGCCAACTGCTGCTAGCGGACGGAAACCGAGGGAGCGTCCACGGCGTTGCCCGGAACGGCGGGAACAGCCGGAACTGCCGGGACCGCGGGGGCACCGTCAACGGAGGGGACGGCGGGAACGGCAGGCACTGCGGGCAGGGCCGGAGCGGACGGAAGTTCCGGGCTCTTGGCGTCCACGGAGGCCGAACCGTTGGCCGAGGCGGCAGCGTTGGCGGCGGCATCCGCGCCGGCAGCGACGTCGGCGCAGTAGCTCTCGATGTTGGCTTCGCCGTCGGCGGCGATGACCAGCGAGGAGAAGCCCTCGGAGGCTGCGTTCAGGCCACCGTGGGTGAAGGCGGTGCAGAGGCCGATGGCTGCGGCGCCGGCGGCATCCACGGCGGAGTTGGCGGCACCGGAAACGGAGCCCTTGGCAGCAACGTTGTCCTCGTTGGCCTTGGCGTCCGCGTCGGCGGAAACGGTGGCATCGGCGTCGGCCGCAGCGGTGGCGGTGGCGTCAGAAGCAGCGTCGGCGGCAGTTTCACCGGCTGCGGTTGCCGTGCCTTCGGCGGCGTCGGCAGCGTCATTGGCCAGCTTGGGGGCAGGAGCGCCGAAGAGGTCGTGGGCGGCCTGCTGGGCTTCGGCGGGAAGTACACCGGACACGGCGGCTGCGCCGGTTCCACCTACGGCCAGGGTGCCTGCTGCGAGGACTCCGGCTGCGACCTTGCTGGTGGCCAGAACGGTGAACAAAGACATAAAACTCTCCAAACCTTGACGACTTGTCGGTGGGGCCCGTGGGCCCATCACCCCCTACATCGCCGGGCGGTCCGGAAAGGTTACGGGTGTCCGGAAAGTTTTTTCGTGCCTGAGGATCCGGGCAGGCCTCGGCCGCTTCCTGCCGGGCCTCCTCGCGGAAGCGCTGGAGCAGAACACCTGAGCGGGGGCTCGCACCCCCGCCCGGGGACCTGTCAGGCGTCGACCATGCCGGCGTCAGCCTCTTCGAACTCCAAGGCCGCCACGATCTCCTGCGTCGCGGGGTTGATCATGAACGCCTCGTCGTCTTCCTCGACCATGAGGAAGTCGCCGTGGTCGGTGCTGAAGTGCCAGGCGAGGGTCTTTTCGCCGTCGTGCAGGTAGTTGGGGTCGCCCATGGTGATCCGGTTCAGCTCATAGCCGGCGATGCTGCACAGTTCGCGGATGATGAGTTCGAAGTCCGGGGCGTCCTCCAGCGCTTCGGCAGCGGCCCTGGCCTGGCGCTCCGGCAGGTCCGGGATCCCGGCGGCGAGCTCGTGGATGTACGCGCCCACCTTTTCGTCGTCGAGCACCAGCAGGTCCGGCTGGCTGCGGAGCCAGGCGGCGTTCAGTGCGGTGACGTTTTCGCGTTCCAGCAGCTCCTCGAATTCGGCGTCGAGCTCCTCCATGGCCAGGACGCCGGCGGGGACCTCGTCGTCGTCATCAAGCGGACCGTCCAGGTAGAGCTCGGCGTCCTCCTCGGAGAGGCCCTCGTAGGCTTCGACGGCCCGGTTGAACAGTTCCAGGTGGGCCGTGGCGCCCATGCCTGCCATGCCTTCGCGGATGAGGGTGTCCGTCTCCTGCCGGTCCAGCGACATGAAGGCGTACTGGGCGAAGCCGCCTTCCAGCGCCTGGGTCAGGTAGAAGTCAACGTAGTAGCTGCGGACGGCCACGGGGGACATTTCCTCCGTGTTCAGGAGCGCCGTATGCATGGAATCCACAACGCTGACGTTGGCCGCCACGGTTTCCTCATCGCTTGCTTCGATGCTGCTGCTGGTCAGGACGACGGGCTGCTGGATGGTCATGGGTATCCCTCACTGATCGCTGGTGGTGCTCCGGACGGTTTTCACGCTACGTGCGCAAAACTGCCGCCCCGTTGAGGGGGACATGAACGTCAGGCGAAGTTTTCATGGGAGGCAGGTGTTCGGCCCTCCGTCCCGGCCGCGCCGCCGGGCCAACTAAGATGGATCAGATAACCACCCAACGGACCCGGCCCTTCCGTGGGCTGCTGAAAGTAGTGCGCCCCATGCCATCCCAACCGGACGAGAGTGCGGCACTGGCAATACAGACTCCCGCCATCAACGACCGCTCGCTCGCGGCGGGGCTCGCCTATGCCATGGGCAGCCGGGTCACGGGCATGTCGTTCGACGCCGGCACCGGGCTCATGCTGGGCAAGGTCCGCGGAAGTGCCGCCACACCGTACTCCACCACCGCCAAGCTGGTCCGCAAGGGCGGCGGCTGGAGCTGCACCGTGGGCGTGTGCAGCTGCCCGGTCCGCAAGGACTGCAAGCACGTGGCCGCGCTGCTGTTCGCGGCGGAGGACAACCCTGCCATCCGGGTTCAGTTGCTGGCGCCGGCCACGTCCACCCAGGTGGCCCACCACGCCGCCGGCGCGGTCCTGTCCGACTGGGAGCAGGCGCTTAATCCGCTGATTGCAAGGCTCGGCCCGTCGGCGCCCGGCAACGGCGTGCCGCTGGCGCTGCAGTTCGAGATCGAGGAACCGGCCCCCCACTTTTCCTATACCGGCCGGCGGGATCCGGTGCGCAGCGTCCGCCAGCTCAAGGCCCGGCCGGTGATCATGGGCGCCAAGGGCAAGTGGATCCGCGGCGACGTCTCGTGGAACACCCTGAGCTACCTGAACTTCCGGCGCGAATCGAACCAGGAACACGTCGAGTGGATGCAGGAATTTTTGGCGTCGCATTCGGCCGCGGCCAGCCGGATGCACAACTCCTCCGGGCTGTGGCTGGGGCTGAACTCCTACGCGGGAAAGAACCTGTGGAGCCTGCTCGCCGATGCCCGGACCATCGGGCTCGCCCTGGTCGACTCGCGCGGCGCCGAACCGGTGCGGCTCGCGGAGGATCCTGCCGCCGTCGCGCTTTCCCTGAGCCGGTACGGCGTCCCCGTCGCGGGGACGGAGCAGCCGGACGCGGCGGCCGGCGCCTCGGGAACGGACGCGTCCGACGGCGGCCTTGAACTTGCGCCGACCATCACCGTGGAGGGGGAAGAGGTTGATCCGGCGGTCGTGGGCACGATCGGCCGGCCCGCGCACGGGATCTTCTTCACCACCGGGGACGCGTCGCTGCCGGGCGTTCCCGACCCGGACGGCGCCATCACCCTGGCCCCCTTGGAGGGAGGCCTCAGCGAGGAGCTGCTGGCGTTCGTCACGGCGGGAAGCACGCTGCACATCCCGGCCAGGGACGAATCCAAATTCCTTACCGGCTTCTACCCCAAGCTGAAGCAGGCTGCCCGGGTCACCGCCCGGGACGAGTCGGTGGAGCTGCCCACGCTGGCGGTTCCCACCCTGTCCCTGCTGGCCAATTACGGCGCCGACCACCGGGTACGGCTGCATTGGGAGTGGCACTACAAGAGCGGCAACCACGTCACGGCACAGCCGCTGTGGCGGCACCCGGGCGACCAGGGCTACCGCGACGACGTGGCCGAGGCCCGCATCCTGGAGGGGATCGGCCAGCCCTGGGACGTCGTCGCCGCCCTCGGTGAGTCCTCCACCGGCGGCTGGGGCACGCCCCGGCTGGCGCCGGCCGCAGAGCTGAAGGGGCTGGACACCCTGGCGTTCACCGAAGAGGTCCTGCCGCGGCTGCGCGAGGCACGGGACGTTGACGTGGAAACGGCGGGCGACATCGCCGACTACCGCGAGGCCGAGGAAGCGCCGGTGGTCTCGATCTCCACCAAGGCCACAGAGCAGCGGGACTGGTTCGACCTTGGCATCCAGATCTCCCTGGAGGGCCAGCCGGTGTCTTTCGCCGCCGTGTTCTCCGCCCTCGCCGCCGGCCAGACCAAGATGCTGCTGCCCAGCGGCGCCTATTTCTCCCTCGACCTGCCCGAGCTGCACCAGCTCCGGGCACTGATCGAGGAGGCCCGCTCGCTGCAGGACAACAAGGACGCACCCCTGCAGATCAGCCGGTTCCAGGCCGGCCTCTGGGATGAGCTGGCGCACCTGGGCATCGTGGACGAGCAGGCCGCGGCCTGGCGGTCCGCGGTGGGCGGGCTCCTGGACGGCGGCACTGACGGGCTGCCACTGCCGGCCTCCCTGAACGCGGAACTGCGCCCGTACCAGCTGGAAGGCTTCAACTGGCTCAGCTTCCTGTACAAGCACAGCCTGGGCGGCGTCCTCGCCGACGACATGGGCCTCGGCAAGACCGTGCAGGCGCTGGCCCTGATGTGCGCGGCGAAGGAACTGGCAGTTGAGGCCGGCACCGGTGACGCGGCCCCGGTCCCCGCCGCCCCGGGTGACGCGGCTCCGGAAACCCGGCCGGCCGGCGTCGCGCCTTTCCTGGTGGTGGCCCCCACCAGCGTGGTGGGCAACTGGGCGCTGGAAGCTGCGCGGTTCGCACCGGGCCTGACCGTGCGGACCGTCGGCGAGACGTTTGCCAAGAGCGGGCTGGACGTGGCGGACGTCCTGGGCGGGGCCGACGTCGTGATCACCTCGTACGCACTGTTCCGCATCGACTACGAGTCCTATGCGTCGCGGACCTGGTCCGGGCTGGTGCTCGATGAGGCGCAATTCGTCAAGAATCACCAGTCCAAGGCGTACCAGTGTGCCCGGAAGCTGCCGGCGTCCTTCAAGCTGGCCATCACCGGCACGCCGCTGGAGAACAACCTGATGGAGTTCTGGGCGTTGACGTCCATCGTGGCGCCGGGCCTGTTCGCCAGCCCCAAGCGGTTCGCGGAGTACTACCAGAAGCCGGTGGAGAAGAACGGCGACAAGGGCCAGCTGGAGAAGCTCCGCCGCCGGGTGCGGCCGCTGATGATGCGCCGCACCAAGGACCAGGTGATCAAGGACCTGCCGCCCAAGCAGGAGCAGATCCTGGAAGTGGTACTGAACCCGCGGCACCAGAAGGTCTACCAGACGCACCTGCAGCGTGAGCGGCAAAAGATCCTGGGCCTGATCGAGGACGTGAACAAGAACCGGTTCACCATCTTCCAATCCCTGACCCTGCTGCGGCAGCTGAGCCTGGACGTCTCCCTGGTGGACCCGGACCTTGCCGCCATCCGCTCCAGCAAGCTGGATGTGCTCTTCGAGCAGCTGGAGGACCTGGTGGCAGAGGGGCACCGGGCCCTGATCTTCAGCCAGTTCACCGGTTTCCTGGGCAAGGTGCGGGAGCGGCTGGACGAGGAGGAGATCGAGTACTGCTACCTCGACGGCGGGACCCGGAACCGTGCCGACGTGGTCAGCGAGTTCAAGAACGGCACGGCTCCGGTGTTCCTGATCTCGCTGAAGGCCGGCGGTTTCGGGCTCAACCTGACGGAAGCGGACTACGTCTTCCTGCTGGACCCCTGGTGGAACCCGGCGTCCGAGGCGCAGGCCGTGGACCGGACGCACAGGATCGGCCAGGCCCGGAACGTCATGGTGTACCGGCTGGTCGCGAAGGACACCATCGAAGAGAAGGTCATGGCGCTCAAGGCCCGCAAGTCGCAGCTGTTCGCTGACGTGATGGAGGGCGATGCCCTGGCCGGCGGCGCCATCACGGCTGAGGACCTGGCCGGGCTGTTCAAGGAGTAGCGCCCGCCGTTACGGACACGCAGCCTGGTTTTCGACGCGCATCTCCGCCTTCGCGGCCCGGATCCCGGCAGCGCCGGCGAAGATGCGCCGCGCAAATGCGTTCACGCGTCGAAAAACGCAGCCTATGCTGGTACCCAACGCAAAACTACAACGTTGGAGAAACCCCTTGTCGCAGCACATTACTGCACCGCCGGCCCTCCCCCACCTGCGCCCGGACGCCTTTGCCGCCCCGTACCGCGACCCGGTGTGGGACGGCCCTACGGATCCCGTCCTGGTGGCGGACCACCTGCGGGACGAGTGGGTCCTCTTCTACACCCAGCGCCGCGCCACCGCTCCGGGGCTGACGGGGGTTGAATGGGTGCACGGCACCGGGATCGGCGTCGCGAGGTCGTCCGACGGCGGTGCAACCTGGCGCTACCAGGGCACCGCGGAGGGACTCGTCCCGCCCGGAACGGAACTGCCGGCAACCCTCTGGGCGCCCGACGTCGTCCGTGTCGGGGAGCGCTGGATCATGTACCTCTCGGTCCTCGGCGGCAGGCGCACGGACTGGACCGGAACGGCAGGAATCGTCCAGTTCGCCAGCGGCGACCTGGAGCACTGGGAGTACCTGGGAGCCGTGGACCTGGACTCGCCGCGCGTCATCGACGCCGCCGTGGCCCGGTGCGGGGACGGCCGGTACAGGCTCTGGTACAAGGACGAAACCCGCGGTTCGAACACCTACAGCGCGGTCAGCGACACCCCGAAGGACCCGTGGTCGTGGGCCCTCGAAGGGGTGGCCATCCCGGGGCGTCCGCACGAGGGTCCCAAGGTGTTCCGGCTGGGCGGCTGGTACTGGATGATCGTGGACGAATGGCGGGGCCAGGGCGTCTACCGCTCCCGCGACGCCACCGGAGGCTGGACCCGGCAGGAGCACCTTGACGGGCTGATCCTCACGGCGCCGGAATCGGTGGACGGCCGGCCCGTCGTCGGACGCCACGCGGACGTGGTGCCGCTTGGCGTGGAGGACACGGGCGACGGCGGCGCGGAGCGGGCGCTGCTGGCCTACTTCACGCACCCGCATTGGAACGGCGAGGACATCGGCACCATGTCGCCGGATCCGCGCACCCGGCTGAGCCATGTCCGGGCGGCTGTGCTGGAAGTCCGCGACGGCATCCTGGTGTGCCGGGAGCATTGAACACAGAAGGGCCAAACCCTGGAACTATAAGCCGGCGATTGCCGGCACCGGTCCGGGGTTTGGCCCTGACTGTTGTGCTGAGTGGGACCACGCGGAGTGGGCCGTGGGTGGTGCGCCGGGCGCCGCCCCCAGCAGGCGGGCGCCCGGCAGCTTTGCTCCGGCAGGAGCGAGGAGTCAGACCCGTTGCGGCGAACCCAGGTCCACCGGGTCCTCGTCCGTCAGGTAGGCCAGTTCGGAGTGGGCCGCGAGGTCGATGCCGCGCAGTTCGTCCTCGGGCTTGATGCGCAGGCCGCCCATGGTCTTGTCCAGGATCTTCGCCAGGATCCAGGTGATGCCGAACGAGTAGGCGAGGACCGTGACCGTGGCCAGTGACTGCACGCCAAGCAGTTCGAATCCGCCGCCGTAGAACAGGCCGCTGGTGGCGTTGGGGGCGGCGTCGGTGGCAAAGAGGCCGATCAGCAGGGTGCCCAGGATGCCGCCCACCAGGTGGACGCCGACGACGTCAAGCGAGTCGTCGAAGCCGAGCCGGAACTTCAGTTCGATGGCCAGGGAGCAGACGGCCCCGGCGATCGCGCCGATGGCCAGGGCGCCGAGCGGGCTGACCGCTCCACAGGCCGGAGTGATGGCGACGAGCGCGGAGATCAGGCCGGACGCCGCACCCATGCTGGTGGCGGCGCCGTGCCGGAGCCGCTCAACGAGTGCCCAGGCGAGCAGGCCGGCGGACGCTGCCACGGCGGTGTTCAGGAAGACCACCGACGCCGAGTGCCCGGCGGACAGGGCCGAGCCGGCATTGAAACCGAACCAGCCCACCCACAGCAGGCCTGCGCCCACCAGGACCAGGGGCCGGCTGTGCGGCTTGGCGTGTTCCACCTTGGGCCAGCCGGAGCTCTTGCCCAGGACCAGCGCCAGGGCCAGGGCGGCGGCGCCGGCGTTCATGTGGACCGCGGTGCCGCCGGCGAAGTCGATGGCCTTGATGCCGTTGGCGATCCAGCCGCCCACCGTGCTGCCGTCCGCCGAGTTGAAGGCGAACACCCAGTGCGCGATGGGGAAGTAGACAACGGTGGCCCAGATGCCGGCGAAGACCATCCAGGCCCCGAACTTCATGCGGCCCGCCGCGGCACCGGCAACGAGTGCCGTGGTGACGCAGGCGAAGAACAACTGGAACGCTGCGAACAGGATGACCGGGATGGACGCCTCCTTGTCCTCGGCCATCAGCTGTCCCATGCCGGGGAACTCGGTGATGTCACCGATCAGCCCCAGGCCGCCCACGGAGTTACCGAAGGCCAGCGAGTACCCGAACAGCGCCCAGAGGACGGCCACCAGGCTGGCGCCGCCAAAGCACATCATCATCATGTTGAGGATGCGGCGCGATCCCACCATGCCCCCGTAGAACAGGGCCAGTGCGGGAATCATCATGCAGACCAGCGCCGAGCTGGCCAATATCCAAGCGACATTTCCCGAATCCATGGGAAACCCCTTTCGTGATGCGACGAAGAACGGAAAGTTGCCGTCATAACCGCTCCGCGGGACGTGGCGCGGGGTCTGTGCCATCTTCAGCGGAGGGCGGCGAATTGCCGTTGTGATCCAACTGTAGGGCGGGCTGTGGGGGCTGGGTTTCGGGCGTGTTAAATGATGGTTTCAGTCATCCACGCGCGAGTTTCAGCAGTAACAGGGCAGGCGGAAGGCGCCTGCCACGGCAGGGTTAGTGAAGCGTTTACTTGGCCGAAATGGCCAGGAACCGGATGGGCAGGTCCAGCAGTTCCAGCGGGCCGTGCGGGCCCTCGCCGTCCAGCAGCAGGGAGTCGCCGGGCTCCATGGCGTACTCGTAGGAGCCGTGGCCGTAGACCATCTTCCCGGAGAGCATGTAGATGAATTCGGTGCCGGGGTGCTGGAACAGGGGGAACACGTCGGAGGCGTCCGTGAGGGTCACCAGGGTGGGTTCCAGGGCGTCGGTCCGGCCTTTGAGGGTTCCCAGCACGCGGTATTCGTGGCCGTGCTGGGTGCCGCTGCGGACCGTGAGGCTGCCTTGGCCGTTTTTGGTGAAGGTGGCGTCCCGGTCCGTGTCCGCCCCGCGGAACAGGGCGGTGACAGGAACCTTCAGCCCGTCCGCCAGCCGCTGCAGGGTGGTGAGCGAACAGGAGGTGGTGGCGGTTTCCACCCGGGAGATCATTGCCTTGGACATGCCCGTCCGGGCTGCCAGCTCGGCCGAGGAGAGGCCCTGCGTGGTGCGGTAGTGCCGCACCTGCGCCGCAATGACCTGCTCGAGCTTGCCGGTGGGCTGGTCCGCTGCGTGCTCTCCGGCCTGTTCGGTCATGGTTGCCATCTTAGGCGGGCCGCGCGGGGTGCCGCGCACGACGCCGGCGCTAGCCACTGCTGCGTGCCTCGCCAAGGAGCCCGGCCAGGGCGTCCGCCAGGGCCACGGCGCCGGCTTCAGCGTCGCCGTCCTCCACCAGTTCGTCGGGTGAGTGCGAGATGCCGGTGGGGTTGCGGACGAAGAGCATGGCGGTGGGCAGGTGCGCCGCCAGCACCCCGGCGTCGTGCCCAGCTCCGGTGGCCAGGACGGGCGCGGACGGCAGCAGCTGCTGCAGCCGGTCCCGCAGGCCGGCGTCGAAATGGACCGTGGGGCTGAGCGACTCGGTGCCCAGGACCGCCGTGCACCCCTCCTCGGCGGCGAGGACCTGGGCATTCAGGCCGATGGCCTCCACCAGGGCGGCGGTGACCGAATCCTCCGGATGCCGGACGTCGATCCACAGGTCCACGCGTGAGGCGATGACGTTGGTGCCGCCGGGGATGGGCTGCAGCCGGCCCACCGTGGCACGGGCATCCTTGTATTTGCGGGCGGTGTCGCGGATGGACACCATGACCTTGGCGGCCGCGACCATGGGGTCCCTGCGGTCCTTCATCAGTGTGGTGCCGGCGTGGTTCCCCTCCCCGGAGATGCTCAGTTTCCAGCGGCCGTGGCCCAGGATGGAAGAGCCAACCGCCACCGGCTGATCCAGGTCGATCAGGCCCCTCCCCTGCTCCACGTGCAGCTCGACGAACTGGCCCAGCTGCAGCAGCGCCTGGTAGTCGGCGCCGATGAAGCGCGGGTCCTGTCCGTTGGCTGCTGCGACGTCGGCGTAGGTGTTGCCGTCCGGGTCGCGGAGGTTACGGGCCTTGTTGGGGTCGAGTTCGCCGGTGAGGAGCCGCGAACCCAGGCAGGCGATGCCGAACCGTGAGCCTTCCTCCTCCGGAAACACCGCGATGGCCAGGGGCCGCCGGGGCCGGACGTTGCGGGCTTTAAGGAGGTCGACGGCGACCAGCGCCGAGGCGACCCCCAGCGGGCCGTCGTACTCACCGCCGCCGGGGACGGAATCCAGGTGGCTGCCGGTGGCCACGGCGTCTTTCCGCACGCCGGTTGCCGTGTCCCACCAGGCCCAGATGATGCCGTTGGCGTCCGTGTGCACGTCCAGTCCGCGCCGGCCCGCCTGCTCGATGAACCAGGCCCGCAGGTCCGTTTCGGCGGTGGAGAACACCGGGCGGGAGTATCCGCCGCGGGTCCTGTCACGCCCGACGTCGGAGATTTCCTTCAGGAGGCCGGCAACGGTGGGTGCGCCGGTGGTTTCTGCGGGTACCGCGGGCGGTGCGGGTGCTGTCTGGGGAAGGCTCACGGGGATCCGTTCTACGTGGTGAGTGCCGGGGAGGATGCGCTGCGGAACCGGTCCGGGACGGCTGCTGCGCCGGTGGCCAGGTCCGCTGCCCACTGGCCGATCAGCGGGGCGAACTTGGCGCCGTGGCCGGAACACGGCGAGACGATGGTGAGGTTGTCCGCCCGGTCGATGAGGAAGTCCTCGGTGGGGGTGTTGGTGAACAGGCAGGTGGTTTCGGCGTACGGTTCGGGGTCCAGGCCGGGCAGGTAGCGGCGGACGTAGTCCACCACGCGGGCGCGGTTGGCCGGGTCCACCAGGCCGGTCTGGTCGGCCGCCGACGGGACGCGGGGGCCGCCGTTGTATTCGGCCACCTTCTGGCCGGCGAATCCGGCGTCCCGGCCACCGGGGAGTCCGTAGGTCTGCATGTCCGCGGCCTTGTGGATGAACGTGGGCCAGTTGGTGGCGGAAAAGCTTGAACCCTCCCGGTACCGGAAGTGGAAGGCCTGCTCCTGGCGTACCGTGAATTCCGGCAGGCCGGCGAGGAAGCCGGACGGCAGCGGCAGGGACTCCAGCAGCCGCGGCAGCCAGCCGCCGGCGCTGATGACGAGGTTGCCGGCGTCGAGCGTTTCCCCCGCGGCGGAGTGGAGGCGGTAGCCGCTGCCGGCCCCGCTGCCCAGGCGCTCAACCCGGTCCAGGCTCCAGCCCGTCAGGACAGTCGCGCCGTGCCGGACCGCGAGCGCCACCATCGCGTTGACGGACGTTTCGGCGTCGATCACGCCGGCGCCGGGGTGCCAGAGGACCTCGGTGTCGAAGGCAATCTGCGGCCAGCGTTGGCGTGCTTCCTCCGCGGTCAGCAGCTCATGCTCAATCCCGGCGCCTGCCAGGACACCCGCCAGCAACGCAGGCTGCCGGGTAGGGCCGTAGTCCACCGCGCCGAACGGGGTGATCAGCTCAGCGCCGGCCTCCAAGGCAAGGCCGTCCCAAAGTTCCTTCGCCTCCAGCACCGCCCGCGTGTAGAACTGGTCCGGGTAGGCGTAGCGGAAGATCCGGGCGGAGCCGTGGGAGCTGCCGTCGTGGGCGGCGGGCACGTCGCGTTCCAGCAGGGTGACCTGGTGGCCGCGTGCTGCGAGCTGCCAGGCGGTGGCGGCGCCGGCCAGGCCGGCGCCCACCACCACATAATCGGACGAGTCCGGAAACGCGCCGGCCATCAGAAGCTTCCCTGCACTCCGGGGATCCAGCTGGTGCCCGCCAGCGGCACCCGGGCCATGGCGGAGGCTTCAATGGTCAGCGCCACCAGGTCCTCGGGTTCCAGGTTGTGCAGGTGCGATTTTCCGCAGGCCCGGGCGATGGTCTGGGCTTCCATGGTGAGGACGCGGAGGTAGTTGGCCAGGCGCTTGCCCGCGGCCACCGGATCCAGCCGCGAAGCAAGCGAAGGGTCCTGGGTGGTGATGCCGGCGGGGTCGCGGCCGTCCTGGAAGTCGTCGTAGAACCCGGCAGCCGAGCCCAGTTCCGCGTACTCGGCGGCGTAACGGGGGTCGTTGTCACCGAGGGCGATCAGCGCGGCGGTACCGATGGCCACGGCGTCCGCGCCCAGGGCCATGGCCTTGGCCACGTCGGCGCCGGTGCGGATGCCACCGGAAACAATCAGCTGGACCTTGCGGTGCACGCCGAGTTCCTGCAGCGCCTGGACGACCTGCGGAATGGCCGCGAGCGTGGGGATGCCGACGTTCTCGATGAACACCTGCTGCGTGGCCGCGGTACCGCCCTGCATGCCGTCCAGCACCACCACGTCCGCGCCGGACTTCACGGCGAGCGCGGTGTCGTAGTAGGGCCGGGAGGCGCCCACCTTGACGTAGATGGGCGTCTTCCAGTCGGTGATTTCGCGGAGTTCGCCGATCTTGATCTCAAGGTCGTCCGGGCCGGTCCAGTCGGGGTGGCGGCTGGCGGAGCGCTGGTCGATGCCCACCGGCAGGGTGCGCATCCCGGCCACGCGTTCGGTGATTTTCTGGCCCAGCAGCATGCCGCCGCCGCCGGGCTTGGCGCCCTGGCCCAGGACGATCTCGATGGCGTCGGCCTTGCGGAGGTCGTCCGGGTTCATGCCGTAGCGGGACGGCAGGTACTGGTACACCAGGTGCTTGGACTGGCCGCGTTCCTCAGGCGTCATGCCGCCGTCGCCCGTGGTGGTGGAGGTGCCCACCTCGGACGCGCCGCGGCCCAGCGCCTCCTTGGCGTTGGCGGACAGCGCGCCGAAGCTCATGCCGGCGATGGTCACCGGGGTGGCCAGGTGCAGCGGGCGGCTGGCGTGACGGTCGCCGAGGACGACGTCGGTATCGCACTTTTCGCGGTAGCCCTCCAGCGGGTAGCGGGACATGGAGGCGCCGAGGAAGAGCAGGTCGTCGAAGTGCGGGACCTTGCGTTTGGCGCCCCAGCCGCGGATGTCGTAGACGCCGGTGGCGGCGGCGCGCTGGATGTCGGCGATGGTGGCGCGGTCGAAGGTGGCGGACTCGCGGAGCCCCAGCGCCGCGATATCAGAAGCAGCGATGCCTGCGGGTGCTTGGGCGGGGGCGGGAACGGAGGTGATGGTCATGAGGGGCCTCCTAGTAGGCGGTCGAGTTGTCGACGTGGAAGTGGTAGAGGTTCCGGGCGGAGCCGTAGCGCCTGAAGTCGGCCGGATTGTCGGTGCGGCCCGCGGCTTCGAGGAGTTCCGCGAGCTCGGCCAGGTGCTCCTCGCGCAGCGGCTTTTCGATGCAGTCCGCGCCCAGGGAGGCCACGGTGCCCTTGACGTAGATCCGGGCCTCGTAGATGGAGTCGCCCAGGGCGTCCCCGGCGTCGCCGCAGACCACCAGCCGGCCGGCCTGCGCCATGAACGCGGACATGTGGCCGATGTTCCCGCCCACCACGATGTCCACGCCCTTCATGGAGATCCCGCAGCGGGCCCCGGCGTTGCCGTCGATGACCACCAGGCCGCCATGGCCCGTGGCGGCGGCGGACTGGGAGGCGTCGCCCTTCACGTGGACGGTGCCGGACATGATGTTCTCTGCCAGTCCGACGCCGGCATTGCCGTCGACGGTCACGGTTCCCTTTTGGTGCATCCCGGCCGCGTAGTAGCCGGCGTGGCCGTCGATGGTCACGGTGACGTCTGCGGTGATGCCGACGGCGAGGCTGTGCTTGCCGCCGGGGTTGGCCACGGTCCAGGACTGGCCGTCGACGGCGTGGTGCAGGTCCTGGTTGAGGCCGCGGACCGGGGCATCGGCGAGGTCCACCTTGGTGGGCGCCTCGGCAGTAGCGGCAGTTTCCAGGCTTTCGGGGGCTGTCAGAGTGACCATGTGTAGACCTTTCCGGGTTCCGGTTCAAAGATGCGGGCGTTCTCGATGCCGGGCAGTGCTGCCAGGGCGCGGTACTCGGAGGCCATGGCCACGTAGTCGTCCGTTTCGGCGATGATGGCGGGCTTGCAGGCGATAGGGTCGCGGACCACGGCCATGCTGTCCGAGGTGGTGACCACCAGGGTGTAGAAGCCGTCCAGGACCTTGCCCAGGTTGATGAGGGCTTCCTCGAGGGTGTCGCCCTGCTGCAGGCGGGAGGCGACGTAGCGGGCGCCCACCTCGGTGTCGTTCTCGGAGTCGAACACCACGCCCTGGCGCTTGAGCTCACGGCGGACTGTGGCGTGGTTGGAGAAGGAGCCGTTGTGCACCAGGCAGAGGTCGTCGGCCACGGAGAACGGGTGCGATCCGCCCGCGGTAACGGCCGATTCGGTGGCCATCCGGGTGTGGGACAGCCCTTGGCTGCCGGCCATGGCCTCCAGCCCGTGCTCGGCGGCGATCTCCATGGGGTGGCCCACGCTCTTCATCACGGCCACGTGCTCACCGCGGCCGATGATGGTGGACCCGGGCACGGTTTCGGTGACGGCCTTGGCCAGCAGGTCGGTCCCGACGGCGGCGCTCACCAGGGTGGTGTCGCCCACCACCTTGACGGCTGCTTCAGCGTCGGACGGGAGGAGCGCTGCGACGCCCGCGGTGAGGGCCGCCGTCGTGATCCCCTGGTCCCTGCCGAGCAGGCTCAGGGTGGACGTGCCCGGGGAGACCAGGCCGGGGGTGTTGTAGACGGCGAGGCCGGCGGAGTCAGGGCCGCGGTCCACGATCTGGCAGAGCATGGAGGACAGCAAACTGCCCATCCGGGGGTGCAGCGAGGGATTGCGCAGCTGCAGCGCGGCGATTCCGCACATGGTGGGATTCCTTTACGGGGTAGGGATTAGATCGACGTGAGGTAGGTCCGGATTTCCCAGTCGCTGACCTGGTTGTGCCAGCTGAGGAACTCCTCTTCCTTGGCGTCCGCGTAGTACGTTCCGATGTCCGGGTCACCGCTGAGGCTGGCCAGGATCACCGGGTCCTTGCGGAGCGCTTCGACGGCGTGCAGCAGCGTGGCCGGCAGGACGTGGGCGTCTGGTTTGGACTCCCCCGGCCCTGAAGGCGTGCCGGGGTCGGTGGACCGCTCTATCCCGTCCAGGCCGGCCGCCACGGCGGCGGCGATGGCCAGGTAGGGGTTGGCGGAGCCGTCGCCGGAGCGCAGTTCGAGCCTCTTGTTGTCCGGGACGCGGATCATGTGGGTGCGGTCGTTGCCGCCGTAGGACGCCTTCCGCGGGGACCATGTGGCACCCGAGGAGCTGGTGGTGGCGCCGGTCCGCTTGTAGGAATTGACCGTCGGGGCCAGGAAGGCCTGCAGCGCGGGCGCGTGGTCCAGAATGCCGCCGATGAAGGAATACGCGAGGCCGGAGAGCCCCAGGCCGCGGCCGTCGCCGTCCGCCGGGAACAGCGGCGCCCCTTCCGACCACAGCGAAAGGTGGAAGTGCAGGCCGGTGCCGGTGCGGTCCGTGAACGGCTTGGGCATGAATGTGGCGGTCATGCCGCGCTGCTCGGCGAGGATGTTCAGGATGTAGCGGAGCGAGACCACCCGGTCTGCGGTGGTGAGGGCGTCCGCGTAGTTGAAGTTCTGTTCGAACTGGCCGGCGGCATCCTCGTGGTCGTTGGCGTAATTGCCCCAGCCCAGCGAATTCATGGCCTCGCTGATGGAGGTCAGGTGCTCGTACATGCGGGTGACGCCGCGGGCGTCGTAGCAGGGGCGGGGCGAGTCGTCGCGGGTGTCGGCGGTGCTCAGCGTCCCGTCGTCGTTCCTGTTCACCAGGAAGTACTCCACCTCGGCGCCCACCTTGGCCTGCATGCCCTTCTCCTCCAGCCGCGCCAGGGCGTTCTTGAGGATGACGCGCGGGGCGTAGGGCCACGGCTCACCGTTGACGTGCGGATCGCAGTGGATGATGGCCAGGCCCTCCTTGATGAAGGGGACCGGGGTGAAGGAGGTGAGGTCCGGGACGGCGATGAGGTCGGCGTCCTGGGGCTTCTGGCCGATCAGGCCTGCGGCGTAGCCGGCGAAGCCCATGGCACCGGCCTCGAGTTCGTCGGCGGCCTCCACCGGGACCAGCTTGGCGCAGGGCTTGCCGGTCATGTCCACGAAGGTGGCCAGGAGGAAGCGGACGTCGTGGGCGCGGGCGATGTCGGCGAGGGAAATGGCGGGGGCGCCGGCAGTCACGGAGGCGGCGGGCGCAGTGTTGGCGGGAGCGGGCGCCTGCAGACTGTCCTGGACGCCGGCCGCGGGGGTTACAGCAGGGGTTGCGACACTGGTCATCGAAACATTCCTGTCCGGGTTGGTGTTAGCTACTGGTAAACCTTGTTGAACCACAGTAGCCAAGCGGACGTTTCGCGCGTCGGGCCGGCAGGTTAAATGCATGTTTCTCCGGGCGCCCCGGTCCTGAACCCCGCCGGAGGGCGCAGCAAAGCGGCGGCTGCCCCGGGAAGGGACGGCCGCCGCTGCAGCAACCGGTTGGGAGTACTAGGCCGTGGCCTCCGCGGTGGCCCTCGCCGGAGCGGAGGTCACCTCCTCCACCAGCTTCCGCGCTCCGCGGACGGCAATGGCAACGCTCATCAGCGTGGGGTTCATGGCCGTGGCGGTCGGGATCAGGGCGTTGCCGCCGACGAACAGGTTGCTGAAGCCCCACACCCGGGACCACGGATCGGCAACACACGTGCCATCGTCGGCCTCCCCCATGCGCATGGTGCCCTGGTAGTGCAGGCTGGAACCGTTGGGCATGAGGCGCGGCTCGGCCACGAAGGTCCCCAGGGCGTTGCCGGCCCGGCGGAGGCGGGCGGTAGCGTCGTCGATCTCCGCGTTTTCGCGCTCGGTGAGGGCATAGCGGATGGTCATGTTGGGGAAGCCGCGATAGTCCGGCTCGTCGTCGTTGAAAGTGACGGCATCCTCGAAGCGGGGGTGCTTGCGCATGCCGTAGCCCATGTTGACGTAACCCCACCGGTTGTTGGCGTGCGGTGCCGCAGGATCCATGGGGAACGGTGTGGTCTCGGAGTACATGACCTGGACAGAGAACGGGTGCTCCGGTTCGGAGAACGGGATCCGGTTCACGGCGGCCACGGGATCAGCGGGGTTCTGGGCCCGGCGCGCAAGCTCGGCGTCGAGGTCCTCCTCGGTGGCGAAGCGCTGCATGCGGCCGGCGTCAAGGGCCACGGTTGAGATCACCACGGGGTGCTCCGTCAAGTAATGCCCCAGCGCCCGTGGCCGGATGCCGGAAGCCCACAGCAGCTGCGGCGAGCGGAAAGCGTCGGCTGCCACTACCACCACGTCCGCCGCGACGAACGACGTCGAACCCGTGCGGAGGTCCTCCACCTCGACGCCGGTGACGCGGTCCCCGTCCCGCTCCACGCGGCGGACCAAGGTGAGGTCACGGAGTTCGAACCGGGCGGAGAGGGGGCTCGCGGGGTCGATGAGCGGACCGAGCACAACGTCCGCCCCCGCCCAGCGGATGGACCCGTCCGGCTGGACATCGCCGGCAACGGGCAGGGTGCTGACGCCATAGCCCTCAGGCAGTTCAGCGCCGAATTCCTCCTCCAGCAGGGAACGGACGGCCGCCCCCACAGCGGAGTCGGCGAACGCGGCGCTCTGCACATGCAGCAGGTCTTTGGCGTTGGCGATCAGGCCATCCCATTCGGCATCCCCGATGAACGGAATCCTCTCGCTGAAGGCGGGCGACGGCGTCGCGCAGGTCCAGTGGGCACCCTGGCCGCCGACATTGGTTGCGGCAGCAGCGGCCGGGAAGGTGTCGGCATGGGCGGATCCGGTGCCGCCGAAGTCCAGCAGATGGGTCCCCTGGCGCGCGGTGAACATTCCCTCGGTCACGGTTCCCGCCGGAATGCCGAGCGACTCCCGGTATTCCCCGGCCTGCGGCCCCTGGGACATTTCGCGGGCCCGGGCCTTTGCGGCCGGATCCGCGATGTTCCGGACACTTTCACCGGGGCGGTCGGTCAGCTGCGGCCCGGCCTCGAACATGATGACCCGCGCCTGGGGCAACTGCTCCAGGAGGATTCGCGCATAGGTTGAGCCGATGGGGCCACTGCCGACGATGGCGATGGTGGGGTTGGTGGTCATGGTGTCTCCTTCAGGTCAGGCAAAAGCGGAGGTCTCAGGCCGGCAGCGATTCGGATGCCGGGACTGGCGGGTGGGCGGGAACGGGATCGTCGGACAACCTGCCGTGGGGCAGCAGCACAGCCGCAATGATGCCCAGGGCGTAGGTGGTAGCCAAGGCAACGAAGACGGGCGTGAAGGCGTTGGCGTAGATGCCCGCAATGTCCGACTGAATGGCTGGGGCGGCGTTGTGGACTGCCTGCGGGGTCAGCGTGGCGCCGTCCAGTCCGTCCGGGAGCCGGGCGGCCACCGTGGACCCGATCGCGCCGCCGATGATGGCCGTGGCCACCGTGGAACCCACTTGGCGGACCAGGTTGATGGTGGCCGTGATGCTGCCAGTTTCCCGCGCCGGGGCCGCACCCTGGACCACCGCGACGATCAGGCTCATGAACGCCCCCGTGCCGATGCCCACGGTTCCCATGACGGCCATGGGAACCCAGAGGGGCAGCCCCGCGGGGAGCACGGCCATCCCGCAGAGTCCGGCAGCTCCCAGCATGGTGCCGAGGATGGGGAAGATCCGGTAGCGTCCCGTCCGGCTGGCCAGCCAGCCGGTCAGCAGGTTGCTGATCAGCATCCCGAAGACGGTGGCGATGGGCACCAGCCCGGACACGGTGGCGCTGGTCTGGTAGGCCATCTGGACATAGGTGGGCAGGTAGGCGGTGATGGAAAACAGTCCGACGCCGATGATTGCCGAGAGCGCGGTGCCGGCGGCGATGGTGCGGTTGGCAAAGTAGCGGAACGGGATGATGGGTTCCGGAGCCCTGCACTCAATGGCGTAGAAGGCGGCGAATCCCGCGGCGCTGGCCGCCAGGGCGGCGGCGGTGGCGCCTCCCCCGGTGCCGTCGGCCGCCCAGGTCACGCCGAGCACCAGCGCCACGAGGGCGGCGGTGAAGACAGCGGCACCCGGGACATCCAGCCGGCCGGCGGCTCCGCCCGGTTCAACCCGGGGGACGGCCACGAGGGCGAGTCCCAGCGCGGCGGCGCCCACCGGCAGGTTGATCCAGAAGACCCAGGACCAGCCCCAGTAGTCGGTGATGGCACCGCCCAGCACCGGCCCGGCGAGGATGGCGATGGGAAACGCCGCACCGATGATGGCCATGTAGCGCGGCCGTTCACGCTGGGTGGTGACCCGGGCAATGATGGTCTGGGACATCAGCTGGAGCCCCGCGGAACTCATGCCCTGCACCACGCGGGCGGCGATGAGCCACGCCATGCTGGAGGCGAATCCGCAGGCCAGGGAGGCCACGAGGAAAACGGCGAGGGAAACGAGGAACACCTTCCGCGGTCCCAGGACATCCCCCAGCCTGCCGAGGACCGGCAGCAGGACGGTGCTGGCGAGGGTGTACCCCACCACCACCCAGCTCATCAGCTGCAGGGCCCCAAGGTCGCCGGCGATGGTGGCCAGCGAGGTGGAAACAACAGTGTGGTCGAGCGCTCCCAGGAAGGACACCGTGAGGAGCGAGGCAACAAGGAGGCGGAGCCTCATAGGCGATAGCGGCATGATGGTTCTGCCCGAACGATCGGGCCGTCGACGCGACTCGTTGTGCCTCCGCAGCATCGTCACCGCGGAGAACGGGCCCTTCGAGGACCCCAACGCCACTCCCAGTCTACCGGACTTTAGTCTGATTGCAACAAAAGATTGTTGTTATCAGACGGCCGCGCGGCTGCGCTCCCGGCTGCGGCTCCTGGCACGGGGCAGGGCGGGAGGCACGACGGCGGGACCCACCGTACCGGCCAGCTCACCGATGCCTTCCACCACCATGCGCACCTCATCCCCTTCCTGAAGGGGTGGGGGATTCAATTCCCCCGATCGGCCCCAGAGCTCCCCCAGGCAGCCGCCGTTGCCCACGGTGCCGGAGCCGAAGACGTCCCCGGCCACCACCTTGGAGTTGCGGGAGGCGTAGGCCACCAGTTCGGGAAAGGGCCAGCCCATGTTGGACACCAGGTCCTCGCCGACGCGTTCGCCGTTGACGTGGACCTCGGCGCGGACGGCCAGGAAGCCGTCGGCGTCCAGGAATGGCTCGAGCTCATCGGCCGTGACGATCCACGGGCCCAGGCTGGTGCCGAAGTCCTTGCCCTTGGCCGGACCCAGCCGGACTTTCATCTCCCGGGACTGGATGTCACGGGCGGACCAGTCGTTCATGATGGTGTAGCCGAAGATGGCGGCACCGGCGTCCGCGGCGTCCAGGTTGGAGCCGCCGGGGCCGCCCAGCACGGCCGCCACCTCCAGCTCGAAGTCCAGCCGCTCGGTCACCGGCGGGGCCACGGCTTCATCAGGCCCCAGGACGGTGTGCGGGTTGGTGAAGTAGAAGGTGGGTGCCTGGTACCACTCGGGCACCACTTCGCTCTTGCCGTCCACGGATGCGCTGACGCCTTCCACGTGTTCCTCGAACGCCACGAAGTCGCGGATCGAGGCCGGAACCAGCGGCGCCAGGAGGCGGACGGCGTCAAGCGGCCGGCCGGCGTCGTCCTTCACCTGTCCGAACAGGCCCCGGGCGCGCTTCAGGCCCTGGGCCAGGACCTTCGCCACCGTCAGGTTGTCCGGGAACGGCACCGCGCGGCCGCCCACCACGAAGCCTTCCCCGATGTCCGGCCCGTCCTCCCAACGTGCCAGCCTCATGCGCCCACCTGCTGGGCTGGGCGCACCTGGCCGGCCAGGAGGGCTTCGGCGTTGCCGGAGAGGATCTGCTCCGTGGCGGCGGCGGGCAGGCCTGCGTTGCGCACCTCTGCCACCGGGTCCTGCGGGCCCATGTCGAACGGGAAGTCGCTGCCCATCAGGACGCGGGATGCCCCGGCGGCTTCCACGAGGTGCGCGAGGGCGCGGGGATCGTGGACCACGGTGTCGAACCAGATGCGCTGCAGGTAGCTGGAGGGTTCGTGGGCGCAGCCATGCGCTTCGGGGCGGACCCGCCAGGCGTGGTTGGAGCGGCCGATGGCGGTGGGCAGGTAGCCGCCGCCGTGTGCGGCCACGATTTTCAGGCCGGGGTGGCGGTCCAGGACGCCGGAGAAGATCAGGTGGGACAGGGCCACCGCGTTTTCGGTGGGCTGGCCCACGGTGTTGGAGAGGTAGTAGCGGTCCAGGCGTTCGTCGAGGCTGCAGCCGAACGGGTGCAGGAACACGATGGCACCCAGCTCCCCGGCGCGGCTCCAGAACGGCTCGAGGCGCGGGTCGGACAGTTCGACGTCTCCGGCGAAGGAGGAGATTTCGACGCCCGCCATGCCGCGCTTCAGCATGGCGTCGTCCAGGCACTCCACCAATCGGCCCGGGTGCTGCAACGGCACGAGGCCGAGGCCGGTGAGCCGGTCCGGGGCGTTGGCCACGTGCTCGGCGACCATCCGGTTGGCCTCGGTGGCGATCCACACCGCCAGGTCCTCGCCGGCCCAGGGGTAGAAGTGGCTGGGTGAAGCACTGACCCACTGCCGGTCGACGCCCTGCCGGTCCATGGCCGCGAGCCGGGCTCCGGCGTCGGTCAGGAGCGGGAAGCGCTCGCCGATCATCCGGCCGGAGGCGGCAAGGCTTTCGGGGCCGTTGCGGCGGGCATCCAGGGCGGCGGCTTCCCGGAAGGCTTCCGGGGCGCGCCGTTCAACTTCTGCCTGAAGGGCGGGAAGGAGGACGTGGGCGTGGACGTCGGTGGTCATGCCGGCACCGCCATCCGGTTGGCGATCCCGAAGATCAGGCCCGGCGCGTCGGCGTCGCGGTTGCCTTCGATCTGCCACTGGCCAAGCTGGACGGAGGCTTCCACCACCGCCTGGGCGCGGGGCACGCGCCGTTCGTGGAAGGTGTCCCAGAGGCGGTCGTCCACGGCGTCGGCGGCCACCAGGAGTTCGGCAAGCACCACGGCGTCTTCCAGCGCCTGGGCTGCCCCCTGGGCGATGGTGGGCGGGCAGCTGTGCGCGGCGTCGCCGATGATGACGGCCCGGCCGCGGTTCCACCGGCCGGGCACCAGGTGCTTGGTGAACCAGGTGTAGTTGACCTTGGCGTCGGCGGTCAGGTCTTCGCGGATGGCGTTCCAGGGGCCGCCGTAGGCCATTGACTCGCCGCGCATGATGTTGGCGGCTTCCTCTCCGGTGACGCCGAACCGGTCCTGGGCCTTTTCGACGAGGAAGGCGTACATGGTGTCCTCGCCGGTGGGCGTGTAACCGGCAATGTAGACGGGACCGCCGTAGTAGAGCTCACTGTGCTCAACGTCCTGCGGCCGGGACACGAACGCCCGCCAAATGCCCATACCGGTGGTTTCGGGCCTGGTGTCAATGCCCATCAGGTCACGGACGGTGGAGTTGATCCCGTCCGCCCCGATGAGGAGGTCGTAGGTTCCGGCCGGGGCTCCGTTAACGGCGACGTCCACGGCATCCCCGTCCCGCAGCTCCAGGCCCGTGACCTTGGAGCCGAAGTGCACGGCGGCGCCTGACTTCTCTGCATGCTGCAGCAGGATCTTCGCCAGGTCCGGCCGGTACATGCCCATGCAGGCGGGGTAGTCGGGGCCGCCGGTCTTGACCTCGGGCAGCTCCGCGATGACCGGGGCGTCCGGCCCGGGCGCCCGGAGCGTGAGGCCTTCGAAGGAAAGCCCCTTCGCCTGGACGTCCTGCCACACGCCGAGGGCGTCGAAGACCCGCAGGGCGTTGCCCTGGAGGGTGATGCCGGAGCCAAGGGCGCTGAGTTCCGGTTTGGCTTCGAAGACGTCGACGGCGACGCCGGCCTTGGCGAGCTGGATGGCGGCCGCCATGGCAGCGACACCGCTGCCGGCGATGGCGACCTTCTTAACTGCTGTCATGGTGAACCCCTTCGTTCTGGGTGGGTTGGGTGCGGCGGACCGGTTTGGCAGTCCGGCCGGTGGATCCGTCCTAGAGGATGGCCACGGGATTGATGGGTGAGCCTACTGCCCCGGTGATGGGCAGCGGCGCCGCCACCAGGAGGAATTCGTAGCGGCCGCGGGTCCGGCAGGCATCGGCCAGGGCATCGAGGTCCCACAGCTCGCCCACCGTCAGCCCCATGTTGGGAATGACCACCTGGTGGAGCGGCTGGAAGGCGGGAACATCGAATTCGTTGGGCCGGACCTCGAAGCCCCAGGTGTCCGTGGCAATCGCGGCGATTTCGGTGCGGTGGAGCCAGCCGGCGGTGGTCAGGGACAGCCCGGGTGCTGCGCCGCCGGCATAGTCGCCCCAGCCGTCGCGGCGGGCCCTGGCCAGCTGGCCGGTCCTGACCAGGACGATGTCGCCCCGGCCCACGGCGCTGGTGGCGCCCTGCGCGGCGGCGCAGGACTCCAAATCTGCGGTGGTGATGGCATAGCCGTCAGGCAGTTCGCCGGTGTCCGGCTGCAGGTGCCGGCCCAGGTCCAGCAGGACGCCGCGGGAAACAGGCGACGCCGCCGCGTGCTCGATGCCGGTGACCAGGTCGCCGTCGCTGGTCACCACGTCGCCGGCGCGGCGGCCGTTCCAGGCCATGCCGTGGTCGAAGATGTGGCCCAGCCCGTCCCATTGGGTGGAGCATTGCAGCGGCATGGCGATTACATCATCCGCGCCGCCCAGGCCGTGCGGGAACCCCTGGGTGCCGCGTTCGGCGTCGGTGCCGGTGTCAAGCATGGTGTGGACCGGATTGGTGCGGCGCCGCCACCCCTTCTGCGGCCCGTTCATGTCGAACGGCTGCGAGAGCGAGATGGTCAGACCCTCGGACACCAGCGATGCGGCCTGCAGCCGCTTCCCGTCGTCGATGAAGTTCAGCGTGCCGAGCGCGTCCTCGCTCCCCCAGCGCCCCCAGTTGCGGTACGCCTCGGCCCGGCGCCGGATCTCGCCGTCGGGATCGTTGCGGTCCAGGAGGTCCGGATCGGCGAGCGCCGGCGCGCCGGCCAGGGTGTCCCGGGGGTGAACGCTCACTGTCCCTCCCCCACGCAGCGGACCACCTGGGTGCCCAGGCCTTCGATGCTGCCGGTCATGACGTCGCCGTCGCGCAGGAGGCGCCCCCAGTGCGCGCCGTTGCCTGCGGGGCTGCCGGTGAGCAGGAGGTCGCCCGGGAGCAGCGGCATGTTCTGCGAGGCTGCGGAGACCAGAGCGGGGATGTCGAAGAGCAGGTCATCGGTGGTGGCGTCCTGCATGACCTTGCCGTTGAGCTCGAGCCGGACCTTGAGGTTGGCGGGCTCCACGAAGGGCGCCGGCACCAGGAACGGGCCAGTGGGCAGGAAGCCGGGGGCGTTCTTGCCGCGGTACCAGTCGGTGCCGATTTCCTTCATGTCGCGGCGGAACACCAGGTCCCGGGTGGTGATGTCGTTGACGATGGTGTAGCCGGCAACGTGGTCCATGGCCGCGTCGCGGGAGACGCGGAAGGCTTCGGCACCGATCACGACGGCGAGTTCGAGTTCCCAGTCATGCTTCGCGCTGTAGCCGGGCAGCACGAGCGGCACGTCGTCGCCCACCACGCAGGCGGGCAGGCCGATGAAGAAGTAGGGCTCGCCGTGCTCCCTGCGCTCGTCCATCATCCGGCCGGCCCATTCGCGGGCCTCTTCGGGACTGCGCGGATCATCCTTGTCCAGGCCGGCCACCACGAGGTCGATGACGTGGGTGCGGTAATTCGCCCCCGTCTGCAGCACCTGCCGCGGCTCCACCGGTGCCGTCAGTTCGACGCTGTCGAGCGGAAGCCAGGGCCCGTCCGCTTCCGCGATGTCCTGCAGGCGGTCCCAGTCCGGTGCCGCGAGGAAGCCGTTGAGGCCCCCTGCGCCCAGGTCTTCCGGTGCCAGCGGGCGGATCCGGTCACCTGCCGCCAGCCCGAGGTGTACGGCGTCCCCGTCCCGGTAGCGGGCAAAGGCGAATGGCGCGGCCAGGTGGCCCGACGTCGTCGTCATGTGTATGTCTCCCATCGCGGACCGGAATGCGGCCCGCTTCTATTCAATGCCGGTAACGGACATCAGTACATCTTTTTGTGCTTATACCGGGCATCAGCGGCACGGATGGTTTCCGACCGCGCCGCCGATGCCCGGTACGCCGCCTTGCTAGCCGCGGCCCTGGACTGCGTAGGGGTTCAGGAGTGCCGCCTTCATCTCGTCGGAGGCTCCTTCCTCGGTGGCGGTGAACCCTTCCGCCTGCGGGAAGGACTCGGTCATGGAGTGGGGCATGGCGCCGTTGCGGTAGAAGTTGTTGGACCCCTCGGAGGGCTTCCAGGTGTTGGGCTCCCAGTCCGGCACGTAGTTGCGGTAGCCGCCGGAGTTGAGTTCCACACGCAGGCCGCTCGGTTCGCGGAAGTAGAGGAAGTTCTGCTCGCCCACGCCGTGGATGGAGGGGCCGTATTCCATGGGGGTGCCGTTTTCCATGAGCACGTCGGCGGTGCGCAGCAGGTCCTCGTGGGTGTCCACCCAGAAGGCGATGTGGTTCACCCGGCCGGCCCGGCTGGAGGTGTCCTTGACCACGCCCAGGTCGTGCGATTTCTCGTTGGTGGTGAGGACCGAGAAGACGGTGATGGGGGCCTCGTCCAGGTCCACGAAGGCCATGGTGCGGAAGCCGAGGGTGCCGCTGTACCACTTGGCGAAGCCGCGGACATCGCTGCTGGCCACCGTGACATGGTCCAGGAACCGGGGTGCGGCGGCGTGGCTGCTGCGCTTCTCCGGGCGGTCCGGGTAGATGGAGGCGTGGTCGGCGTCCGCTTCGAAGCGGTCCACGTCCCAGAACAGCTTCATGGTGTGCCCGTAGGGGCCTGTAAAGGTATAGGCCTTGCCGTGCCGGTGGCCGGATGCGGCCCAGGTGCCGGTGACGCCGTGCTCCTCGATGTTGCTGACCGCCGTGTCGAGGGCTTCCGGGCTGGTGACCCGCCACGCCATGGCGGCCAGTGCGGGCTCGGCGCCCGGGACGACCACCAGGCTGTAGTGGTAGTAGTCGCCCCAGCAGCGCAGGTAGACCCTTCCGTCCAGGCGGTCAACGATCCGCATGCCGAACTTCTCTTCGTAGAAGCGTGCCGACGCGTCAACATCCGGGCTGGCAATTTCCAGGTGGGCCAGGTGGGAGAGCAGCTTGATCATCTTCGATCCTTTCAGTGGCTGTGTTGGTGCTCACCTTCAATGGTGGCTACGACAGACGCATAAGGGAAGGGGATATTACCTATGCTCGGAATCCATGTCGTTTATGCGGAGCTCATGGCGCTGACCACGGCGGCGTCCAGCAGCAGTTCGCGGAGGTCGGACACCTCCCGGCTATCGGCGCACGCCGCGGCGGCCCGCCGCAGCGCCAGGCGCGCGGAGGCTTCGAAACGGGCCGGAGCAACGAGGCCGCCGTCCGCCGTCGACCGCTGGACGCGTGCCAGGCCGGCCGGCTGGTCGATGGTCACCTCGGTCCGGACAGTTCCCAGCGCCAGCACTCTTACCAGTCCCCCGCAGCGCTTCCCCTGCAGGACAGCAGCCAGGACGGAGACCGGGACGGCCCCGCCCGGCAGGCCGGCATCCAGCAGGGCCATCCTGCCGTGCGGCGTGGCGGCCGCGGACCGCAGCGCCGGCGGCACGTCCGGCGCACCGGCGAGCGTCCGGGCCCAGCCGACAGCGTCCCGCAGCACGGCCTCGAAGCCTGCCGATGCTGCCGCTGCCTCGATCGATATCAGTGTGGGTCCGTCCTCCCGGCCGGACAGCGCATCCGCCGCGACGTCCGGACGCAGCCGCGGGCGCTCCACGATGACGGGGATGTCCGGCGGCATGTCCAGCGCGTCGACGGCTTCCGGAGGCACGGTGACGGGGTCCGCCACAATGGCGGCCGCAGCACCGGCGTCGCGTGCCGCCAGGATGCCGCGCCACCAGGGCCCGACGCCGGGAACCACCACCAGCGCGCCGCGCACCTGGGCACTGCCCGCGGGATCCAGCGGCACGGCGGTGACCGGCAGTTGCGCAGCCGCGGCGTGATAGGCCGGCAGTTCCGTGACAATCCGCAGTCCGCGCGGCCCGCTCACCGCAGCACCCCTTCCGCGACCAGCGCTGCCGCGGCCTCGGCGAGGTTGATGGCGTAATGCGCGTCCGCCAGCAGCTCGTCGTACTCAACCGGCGTGCCGCCGTCGAGCATCGCGGCCAGGAGCCGCCACTGCGCCAGGTATCCATCCTCGGCATCCCGGGCGAACTCCGTCCAGCGTCCGTCAGGACTGCGAACACGCGACAGTGCACTGCCGGCATGGACGAAGGCGGGCGGGAAGTCCAGTTCCACCCGGTCGTGGGTGGTGGCAACCGCGAGGCGCCACAGGGCGTCGGGGCCTTCCGGGAGCATGGTGAGGCAGAGCTGGACCAGCAGGTCGCCGGCGCGGTATCCCACGGCATAGCCAATTGGAGGAACCAGGCGGGCATAAACCACTTCGTCCAGCACCGGTGCGAGGTCCCGCACGGCGGGAAGGTCATGGACGGCCAGGCCAACAAGGAGCTGGCGCAGGACATCCGCCGCGACCGCCGGGTCTGACAGGTCGGGCCTGCCCCGGCCTGCCGGCTGGAAGGGTCCGCCTTCGGAAACAAGGCGGTGGTAGCGGTCGTTGGGCGGCAGCGCCAGGGTGAGGGACACCGTGAGCACCTTGCCCTCAAGTACTACCAGATGGTGCTTCGCGTTGCCCCAGGCGGCGTCATACAGGTGGTTGGTGCCCACCAGCAGAACGGTCCCGGCCTGCCGGCAGGCTTCAATGGCCGCCTCGGCGCCGGCCGTCGACGTTGCCAGCGGCTTTTCGCAGAAGACCGCCTTCTTGCCGGCATTGACGGCCGCCAGGATGTGGCCGGCATGCCGGTCCGGCGGGCTGCAGATTGCCACCAGGTCCACATCGGGATCACCGAGCAGCTGCTCCTCCCCCTTGGACCACCGCGCCCCCAGCGGGCCGGCCAGCTCCTGCGCCCGCCCGCTGCCGCCGTCGGCAATGTGGACCACGCGGAAGCCTCCCGGCATACCGCCCAGGATGGGGAGGTGCAGCGCTGAGACCCCGGGGCCGGCCCCGAGCACACCTACATTCCACGCCATGACACCCACCCTTCTTTTGCACTTATTATTCATAAGTAGGAACTGATCTGGCTATAGTCGCAACCAATCACACCTTAGTGGCCTTTGGTATGGAAGAATCCTTACTATGTCGACCGACTCAACACTCCGCTTTGGAGCCCAGACCGATGAAGTCACGAGCCTGCTGCGGATCGTCAACCTGGTGCGCACCGGGGAAGCGACCACGCGCCCCGAGATCGGCCGCGTCACGGGACTGGGACGCGGCGTGGTCACGCAGCGGGTCGACCAGGCAATCCAGATGGGCTTCCTCGGCGAGGGAGACTTCGGCGCCTCCTCCGGCGGACGCGCGCCCCGGACTCTGCGCTTCAGGGCCGAACAGGGCCACATCATTGTCTGTGCCCTCGGCGCCGCGCACATCAGGGTGGGCGTCACCGCCCTGGACGGAGACATCCTCGGCCACACGCACCGCGCGTGGGACATCGCCAAGGGGCCGGCCAAGACCCTGGGCGCGGCCATGGACATGGTCGATGAGCTGATGAAGGACTTCCCCAAACTCCCGGTGTGGAGCGTAGTGGTGGGCCTGCCCGGGCCGGTGGACTTTGCCACCGGCCAGCCCGTGGCCCCGCCCATCATGCCGGGTTGGAACGGCGCCGATGTCCGGACCCCTTTCGAGGAGCGGTTCAACGCCCCGGTGTGGGTGGACAACGACGTCAACCTGCTGGCCTTCGGAGAGCGCGCGCGGCGCCGTGAGGCCCTGGCCGACCTCATCTACTGCAAGATAGGGTCCGGCATCGGCGCGGGCCTGCTCTCCCAGGGCCGGATCCACCGCGGTGCCAACGGGGCCGCGGGCGACATTGGCCACGTCCGGGTCCCCGACTCCCGGGAAACCTGCCGCTGCGGCAAGGTGGGTTGCCTGGAGGCCGTGGCGGGCGGATGGGCCCTGGTGCGGGACGCCGGGCAGGCGATTGCCGGGGGTGCCGCGAGTTCGATGGAGGGCAGGGCCAACAAGGGTGCGCTGACACTGGAGGACATCACCACGGCGGCCGAGGGCGGCGACCCGCTGGCCATCAGCCTGGTGCAGAAAGCAGCCCGGGTGATGGGGGAGTCCATCGCCGCCCTGGTCAACATGTTCAACCCCGGGGTGATCGTCATCGGCGGTGCGATCGCCGCCGCGGGCGAGGTCTTCCTGGCCGAAGTGCGCCAGCGGGTCTACGAACTCTCGCTTCCGCTCGCCACCCGCGACCTCACGATCGTCCTCTCCGTCAATGACGAGCGCGAGCCCCTCCGGGGCGGTGCCGAACTGGCCCGTGAGCAGCTCTTCGACATCACCTTCCCGCGCTGGTTCGCTGACGGCAGGCCCTCCCCCGAGCGCATCGCCGCCTGACCCCCGGAACCGCCGGCAGGCCACTCTCAGGCTACGTCGCGCGCTGCGCCGGCCGGGAGCAGCCCGCCGTCCAGCTCCACTTCGGCCTCCGCCACGAAGGGCAGGATCAGCGGCCGGCCGGGGCCGGCCTGGAGGTATGGCACCAGCAGCTCGAAGGAAACCCTGACCGCGTGCATTCCCGGATCCAGCCGGTGCGGGGCAGCCAGGACCAGCCGGTCCCGTACGAACCACCAACCTGCTTCCCGTTCAAGCCCGGCAGCCGGGACGCGCCGGTGCCCCAGAACGACGTCCAGGCTCCCTGCCGGTACAGGCACTCCGGCGACCGTCGCCTCCAGTGACAACACGCTGGACAGCGGCATGGAACGGATCCAGGGAAGCGACAGCCGCAGCCGGAAACCGTCAGGGGCAGAGGTGAGCGCATCGCTGCGCAGGGCACCGGAAAGCATTGATTTCCTCCATTGCCTGTCTTTATCATTAATCAGACATAAGTCTGACACAAAGATGCATAAGCGGGAAGGTGCCCATGGCTGCCTCACTACCCCAGGGCTGGACACTGTGCGCCAGCGCGTTCAACTGGGCTCCGGATATCATCGCGGCGCACCGGCCCGCCCCGGAGATCGTCACCGCCATCGTCGAGGAAGGCGTCGCGGATACGGTCGAGCTGGAACCGGGCCTGCTGTGGCGGTCCTTCCCGGAGCCCGATGGTGGCGAGGTGGACCGCTTCCGGAGCGGCCTGGCAGCGGCCGGAGGCCGGGTCAGCACGGTGGGCGTAAGCCTGGATGACTTCTCCTCCCCCACCCGGGCCCGTCCGCCCCAGGAGCGGCTGGACTTCCTGGTTCCCCAGCTCCGTGCTGCCGCGCGGGTGGGAGCTTCCGGAGTCCGCCTCCCCATCGGCCAGGCGGGGCCGGACCTGCTCCGCCGCCTCCTGCCACTCCTGCACGAACTGGACCTGGTGCTGTACGAGGAGATCCAGGGCCAGCAGGCTCCTTCAACTCCCGCCACAGCTGCAGCGTTGGAGACTGTGGCATCCATCGGTGACCCGCGACTCCGGATCCTGGTGGACATCAGCATGCTGATGCCGGCATTGCCGGTCAGCTACCTCGATGAGCTGTCCCGGGGCGGCATACCGGCGGACCTGGTGGCGCGGCTGGCCACTGAGTGGCAAAGCCCGGAAACCCAGGATGCCGTGGCCTCGTTCCTGCGGTCAGGCAACGTGCCGCCACAGGTGCACACGCTGTACATGAACCTGCTCATCCGCTTTGGCCGCAGCCACGCACGGGACCTGCAGGACGTCCTTCCGCTGGTGGGCGCCTTCCACCTCAAGTTCTGGGATTTGGAGGACGACGGCGGCAGGATCTCCCGGCCGATCCGCGACCTGGGGCGTCTCCTCGGCAGCGAAGGCTTCACCGGTACGCTGACCAGCGAGTGGGGAGGACATGAGTGGCTCCGCGACGACCCCACCGCGATGACACGGCAGCACCTGGCCCTGGCCTCCCGGTCGCTGGCGTCGTAGGCGATGCGTCGCAGGCGCCGGCATCCCTGCCGGCGCCGTCACCGGCTTGGGGCCGCGAAGCGGTCAGCCCGGCAGCACTGCCGACCACCCGCCGTCGATCATGAGGTTTGCGCCAGTGACGTAGGAGGCCTCGTCGGAGGCGAGGAAGAGGGCGCAGGCGGCCACCTCCTCCGGCGTACCGATGCGGCCCAGCGGGATGGCCGACGCGATGCTGTTCATGGGATGGTCCGGCGCCAGGAGGTCCTTATCGGTGGCCTCGGTGCGGATCATTCCCGGGCTGACGGCGTTGGCGCGGATGTTGTGGGGTGCGCCTTCAGCTGCCAGCTGCCTGGTCATGGCCACCACGGCCCCCTTGGTGGCGGTGTGGGCCAGGCGGCCGTTGGTCACGGAGCCGGTCACGCCGGCGGTGGACCCCACCAGGACCACGGCCGCTCCCCCGGCGGCCTTGAGCTGGCCCCAGAAGTGCCGGACCGGAAGGAAGACGACGTCCATCTCATGGGCGACGTTCCACTGCCAGTCCTCATGGCTGATGCTGTCCACCGGCGCGAAGCGCGTGGCCGCGGCGTTGGCGTAAAGGATGTGGACCTGGCCGTGGTCCCGGGAAACGTTGCTTGCCCGGGCGGCAACGGCCGCGTCATCCGTCAGGTCCACGCGGCTGGAGAAGGCCTCTCCGCCGGCCTGCCGCACCAGGCCCACGGTGGCGGCAGCGCCGCCGTCGTTCATGTCGCAGCCAACAATGACCGCGCCCTCCGCCGCAAACAGCAAAGCGGCCGCGCGGCCCTGGCCGCTGGCGATGCCGGTGATGACGGCAGTCTTGCCTTCCAGCCTGGGTCTGCGCGGCCGCATAGCCACTCCTATTTGGTGCTGAAAGCGGCATCAAAAGCCGCGGCAGACGGTTCGTAGCCGGACAGCCTGCGGACGAAAGCGAGCGCCTCGGGGGCACCATCCAGCCGGTCCATGCCGGCGTCCTCCCACTCGACGGACAACGGCCCGCGGTAGCCGATGGAGTTCAGCATCCGGAACGCGTCCTCCCACGGAACGTCACCGTGGCCGGTGGAGATGAAGTCCCAGCCGCGGCGTGGGTCCGCCCAGGCCAGGTGCGAGGAGAGCCGGCCGTTCCGGCCGTTGGCCAGGCGCTTCTTCGTGTCCTTGCAGTGCACGTGGTAGATGCGGTCCTGGAAGTCCCAGAGGAACCCCACGGGGTCGATGTCCTGCCAGACCATGTGGGACGGGTCCCAGTTCAGCCCGAAGGCCTTCCGGTGGCCGATCGCTTCCAGGGCGCGCTGCGTGGTCCAGTAGTCGTAGGCGATTTCGGACGGGTGCACCTCGTGGGCGAACCTGACCCCCTCTTCGTCGAAGACGTCCAGGATGGGGTTCCAGCGGTCGGCGAAGTCCTTGTAGCCGGCGTCCACCATCGCCTCGGACGCGGGCGGGAACATGGCCACGTACTTCCAGATGGAGGAACCGGTGAAGCCGGTGACGGTCTTGACGCCGAGTTTCGCGGCGAGCCGGGCGGTGTCCTTCATCTCCTCGGCAGCGCGCCGGCGTACGCCCTCGGGGTCGCCGTCGCCCCACACAGAATCCGGCAGGATGCCGCGGTGCCGTTCGTCGATCGGGTCGTCACAGACGGCCTGGCCTTTGAGGTGGTTGGAGATGGTCCACACCTTCAGGCCATGGCGCTCCAGGATGTCCAGCCTGCCCTGCACGTAGGCGTCGTCGTTCCACCGTGTTGGGTCCAGGTGGTCGCCCCAGCAGGCGATCTCAAGGCCGTCGTATCCCCACTCGCCCGCGAGCCGTGCCACTTCCTCGAAGGGAAGGTCGGCCCACTGGCCAGTGAAGAGGGTGATGGGTCGTGGCATGATTTGTCCTTTCCTAGCCGGCCTGGACCGGCACATCGACGGCGACCGGCGCCCAGGCGGAGTCATTCGCGGAACTGCGTTCGACCGCCTCGAGCACCCGCTGCACGCGCAGCCCGTCCGCGAAGGTGGGGTGCGGGTCGTTGCCCTGCACAATGCCTTCAACGAGGTCCTTGACCTGGTGCGAGAACCCGTGCTCGTAGCCGAGCATATGGCCGGCGGGCCACCATGCCGCGACGTAGGGATGTTGGGGCTCGGTGGCCAGGATCTTCCGGAACCCCTGCCGGTCGGCGGGGGCGGTACGGTCGTAGAAGTGGACGCTGTTGAGGTCTTCCAGGTCGAAGGCGAGGGCGCCCTTGTCCCCTGACACCTCGATGGCGAGCGCGTTCTTCCGGCCGGTGGCGAAGCGTGAGGCTTCAAAGGAGCCCAGGGCGCCGGATTCGAAGCGGCCGGTGAAGATGGCGATATCGTCCACCGTCACCTGGCCGTAGCCCGTTGCCGCGGTGCCTGACAGGCCGCTTCCCGAGCCTTGGAGCGGGCGTTCCTTCACGATGGTGTCGACGACGCCGGAGACCTTGGCCAGGTTCTGGCCGGTGACGAACTGGGCGAGGTCGATGGCGTGGGCGCCGATGTCGCCGAGCGCGCCGGAGCCGGCGTGTTCCTTCTGGAGGCGCCAAGCCAGGGGCATGTCCGGGTCCACCAGCCAGTCCTGGCGATAGGAGGCGCGCACCTGGTTGATGGTGCCCACGGCCCCCTCGGCAATGAGGTTCCGCATGAACGTGACCGCGGGGACCCTGCGGTAGGTGAAGCCCACCATGGCCCGGATTCCGCGGGCGGCGGCCCGTTCCGCGGCTGCGGCCATGGCTTCAGCCTCTTCCACGGTGTTGGCCAGCGGCTTTTCGCACAGCACATGCTTTCCGGCCTCCAGGGCCGCGATGGCGATTTCGGCGTGGGAGTCGCCTGGCGTGACGATGTCGACGACGTCGATGTCGTCACGTGCCACCACCTTCCGCCAGTCGGTGGCCGACTCGGCCCAACCCCATTTGCGCGCCGCCTGGTCCACGGCTGCGGCGTTGCGTCCCACCAGGACGGCCATCTCCGGTTCGGCGGGAAGATCGAACACGCGGTGCGCAGTCCGCCAGCCCTGCGAATGGGCGGCTCCCATGAACCCGTAGCCAATCATGGCCACCCGGAGGCTGGTCATGCGAGCACTACCTTGCGGTCAACGGCCACCCGGTTGCCCACGTAGCGCATGGGGGCGATCTGCATGTACAGCAGGCGCAGGGTCAGGACCACCTCGACGTCGATCTCCTCGCCGGCGTCGGGGACGCGGTCCAGCGGGATGATGACCTCCGGCTTGTCGGCGACGAACCAGAGGGTCTCCCACTGGTCCGGCAGCTCGGCAATGGAGTAAGACCGGCCCTGCAGTTCGAAGCGGAGGGCTTCTTTGGAGATGTCCACACCGTTGACCCTGGCCGCGACGTCGTCGACGGCGGAGAGCCACAGGCTGCGGTACCAGGGCAGCTGCACTGCCACGGCGATGCCCTCGGGGTGCCTGCGCACGTCGGTGTCCTGGAAGAGGGAGTTGTGGGTTGCCATGGGTTTTCCTTACTTGAAGGTGTCGGTAAACGTGTCGTGGGGAGTGGGCGGCGGCGGGTCCAGCACCTGCCGCGAGGTGGGGCTGTAGGGGTGGTACTCCTGCGGAACCGGTTCGTCGGCGGGCGGCATGAAGACTGGCTTGCCGTCGTCGCCGAAGTACATGAGGTCCAGGGCGAAGGCGTGCTGGTTCTTCTCCGCGAAGCTGATCCAGTTCTCCTCGAACGGGGCCCGCAGGAGCTCGTAGCAGCGGAACTTCCAGATCTTCCATTCACCGTCCTGGCGGAGGAAGTCCACGGCGTACTTGCACCAGACCCAGTGGGCCCAGACCTTTTTGCCCTGCACTTCGCCGGGCGAGTACATGTAGTCCGGGCTGCCCTTGGCCACTTCCGGGTCCGTAAGGCCGGACTCGTTGCCGGCCATGATCCAGACGCCCTTGGCGGTCTTGCCGTCGGCGGCCACCTCGATGACGGGAGTGGTGGTGTAATGCAGGATCAGCTTGCCCTCCGGGCGCGGACGGCCCTGGTGATAGCGGATGACGCTGTCATAATCCGTGTACTGGCCTGCGTTGGTGTAGCGGGCACGGATGCCGGGAGTGCCCGGTTTCACCCAGAGCGGGATGATCTGTTCGTCCTCGAAGGCGTTGTGGAGGTACATGTAGCGGTTGAACAGGTTCTCGATGTCGCCCCGGTCACTGGCCTTGCGGGCCAGCTTCAGCGCTTCGGCGAGTTCCGCGCGGAGGCGGTCCAGCTCGGCGGCGAGCCCGGTTGATGTTTCGACGGCGGCAGTTTCGGCTGCAGTCATGGCTCCCCTTAGGCCGGGACGACGGCGTCTTCGATGGCCTGGCGCATCAGCGTGTGCTGCTTCTTCACCAGGTCGATCGGGTCGGATTCACCGAGGTCAGCAAAGGCGTGGCCTTCCCATTCGCTGGAAAGGAAGCCCTGGTAGCCGCCCTTGACGAACTGGCGCACAATCCGCGGGATGTCCATGGCGGGCTCGTTGCCCTCGGCGTCGATGTCATAGAACTTGGCGTGCACGTGGAACATCTGCGGCATGATGTCCAGCCATTCCTCTGGCGGGACCAGGCCGTGCATGTTGAACGCGAGGCGGGTGAACGGGCCCAGCCGGGCGGGGTCGAAGTTGTTCTCCCGGAGGTAGTCCTCGAACTCCTGGTTGCGTTCCTGCATGGGCAGGGGCTTGCGCCAGATGTCCTGCATGACGGCGAAGTGTTCCTCCGGCAGGCCCATCTGCGTCAGGGTGCGGAAGAGGGTGGGCGAGAGGCTGTGCATGGTGGAGCTGAAGTCGGCGGTGAAGCCGAGCCGGTCACTGCCGAGCTCCTCGTACATTTCGCGGATCTGGAGGATCTTGGGATCGTTGGGTCCCTGCGGGGCATGGATTTCGTAGCCGAGCTTCTGGTCGTACTTCTCGGCCAGGGGCAGCAGGCGGCGCAGCAGCTCCTTGCCTGCGGAGCGGATGACGATCTTGTTGAAGCCCAGGGTATTGGCGGTCTTCAGCTGCCGGGCGAAGAAGTCGTATTCCTCGTCGGGGGTCATGTCCCGGTCCTTGCGGCGGCCCATGTCCAGGTTGGTGCCCACGGCGCTGGGGGTGAGGCCGTAACGGTCCATGCTGTCGCGCCAGAGCTTCACGAAGTCGTTGTCGACATCAGGGTAGGTGCGCAGCATCTGCGCGATGTTGAATTCGACGCCGGGGCCGAGGCCTTCGTCTGCGACCGCCTTGATCAGCGTCTCGGGTGTGTAGAGCCCGGCGGCGAACTCGGAGGTGAGTGAATAGAGCGTGATGCCCAGATCGATGCCCGAGCCGGCGATTCCTTCTGACATGTCTTCGGGTTTCCTTTCCTGTCAGCCGCGGACGGGCTGCGCGAGGTGGCTGTTGAGGATCCGCCGCGCTTCGGCGGGATCGGTGACCATGGTGGAGCCGGCATCGGCTGCTGCGGAGCGCTGTACGGCCTGTTCGCCCCGGATGATGTCGAACGGGTCCTGCCAGTTGTTCCAGTGCCAGCCTTCGTATTCGCTGGAGATGGCTCCGGAGTAGCCGTTCTCCACCAGCTGCCGGACCAGGCCGCGGACCGGCACTGAGGGCTCTTCGCCGGTCTCGTCGATGCCGAAGAACTTGCCGTGGACATGGCGGACCCAGGGCATGATTTCCAGCCAGGTGTCCAGCGGTGCGGGGCCGAAGAGCCCGGTTCCGTTGATGGCGAAGTCGATGCCGAGATCAGGCCGGCCATTGCGTGCCGCCAGGCCGATGAAGGCACCGAAGCGTTCGCCGTGGACCTTCTGGGTGTTGGGCGGGCCTTCGGCGTAGAAGCCGTTCCAGAGGTCCACCAGTTGGGCGAGGAGCTCTTCGGAGGCGCCGCGGCGGCGGTACGCCTCAAGGAGCGAGGGGGCGAAGCCGGTGACGGTGGCGCCCCAGTCGGCGGTGAACCCGAGGAGCGGCGAGTTGAGCTTCTCGTACCGGTCCCGGAGGGCGAGGATGCGCTCATGGGCTCCGTGCTGGTCGGCGTGGACCTCCAGTGCCAGGGTGACGCCGTACTGTTCTGCGACCGGCAGCAGGCTTTCCATGGCGTCGGGAGTCAGGGAAATCTGCACCCTGGCGATCGGGAAGCCCAGGCGGGCGGCAACCTCGATCTGCTTCCGCATGTATTCGACCAGCTCGTCATGGTTCATGAGCCTGTCGCGGCGGAGCCCGGTATCCACGTTGACAGCCAGCGAGGTGGGGACCAGGTCCACCTCGGCCACGAGGTCGCGGAAGTGGCCCACGAAGTTGTCGTCAATGTGGTCGGGGAAGCCGCGCAGGCTGGAGAAGCCGATGATTTCCAGACCCGGGCCGAACCCGTCGGCGGCCACCTTCCGGATGAGGCTGTCGAGGTCGTACTGGCGGGCGTGGAAGGCGCGGGTGAAGCTGTAGAGGGTAACGCCCTGGATGGGCGTGCCGGGACTGGTCATCGCTGTGCCGCCTTCATGGTCTTGGTGTCGTGCTCTTCGATGTGGAGAACACCGTGGTCGGTGATGATGTACGGGATGTAAAGCTTCAGGTCCACGCGCACCTCATGCTCGGCCTGGGGATCATCCACGGCCAGCTCACCGGAGAGGACGGCCGAGTCCAGGGGGAACCACCACTCGTCCGTACGGTCCACAAGTTCGTCGAAGCTGAAGGTGCGCTCATTCATGGTCCAGCGCAGCGACTCCGCGGGCGCTGCCACTCCGTCCACCGTCAGGGCGGCGCCTGCGATGCAGGAGCCCGGAAGTGCCCGATACCAAGGGATGCGGACTTCCACAGCCGTGCGGCCGTCCACGGTGGTCAGTGTTCCCTGCTCAATGATGCGGTCGGCGATCATCAAGACCTCCTCGTCTTTGCCATGCAGCAAAGCCGCATGGGTCGCTTATTCATTATTTAGACATTCTAATGTCTGTTTTTGACATAAGTAAAGGACTGCCCAGGTCTGTTGCGATTTTCCGCGCCCCACGCACCGCGAGCGCCACTGCGGTCAGGGTGGGGTTGCAGGCGGTGGGCGTGGGGATAACACCGTTCCCTGCCACGAACAGGCCGGGGACGCTCCACACCTGGCTGTCGGGCGAACAGACGCTCCCGCCGTCGTCCGTCTCCCCCATACGGGTGGTGCCCTGATAGTGCAGGGACGCGCCCGGGGGGAGGACAAAGGGGCGCTCATCCAGCGGTTCGCCCACGGCGTTGCCCAGCCTGACGATCTCCTGCTTGGCCCGTTCCAGCACCTCGTGGTCCTTGCCGGTCAGGCGGTAGTGGATGCGCATCGCCGGCATGCCGTAGCTGTCCAGGCTGTCGTCGTCGAACGCCACCCTGTCATCGCGCTGCAGGTCCTTGGCACAGAAGAGCCCCAGCCCCACGATTGATCCGGGAACCACGGGGTCGTCCTCAGCGAGTGGTACCGGCGAGGCGTCGAGCTGCATGATCTGGCCGTGGAAGGGCGCCTCGTCGGTGTAAGGAACCCAGGTGACGCCGCTCTGCTCCTGGAGCGCACCGTCGGCCCGGGATACGGAACCGTTAGGGCTGACGTCACGGAGCCGGCTCGCGAACACCACCTGGGCCTGGTCGTTGAGGTACCGTCCCAGGGCATCGGGACGGATGCCGGAGGCCCACAGCAGCTGCGGCGTGCGCAGCGCGTCCCCGCCCACCACTACGCAGCGGGCCGCGACGCGGTGGGTCTCACCGGTGCGGCGGTCCTCCACCTCGAGGCCCGCGGCGCTGCCGTCTTCGACGAGGACGCGTCGGACCAGCGACTGGTCGAAGAGTTCGAACCGCGGATTTTCGCGGGTTACGTCCCCCATGACGACGTCGGACCCGGACCAGACAAGGCGGCCGTCGCCGCGCCGGTGGACGGCGAGCGGCATGGGCTGGACCCGGAAGGCCGGCTCACGGCCGGCGTCAACGGCACTGGAAAGGCGGCTGTGGACGAGGCCGGAGAAGGGGGCGCCGTCAAAGGCATGCGTGGTAACGCCCAAGAGCCGGTCCGCTTCGTCCAGCAATTCGTCGAGGTCGGAGAGGAAGCCGATGCGTTCGCTGCCGCCGGGCCGAGGGCAAGCAGCGGTCCAGTGCGCGGCCATCCCGCCGACATTGCTGGACATGGCCGCCACGGGCATGCCGTCCTCACCCGGGAAGGCGTATCCGTCCTGGAGCAGGAAGGTTCCCGGGCGGGCACGCCGTTCGCCGCTCTTAACGGCGCCGGGCGAGCTCACCGTTGCCGCGCCGGCGCCGGGCCCTTCCGATGCCCGCTGCGCCTGGCTGCGGCGGTCCTGGTCCTCGATGTTCTTGACGTGGGCGCCGGGCGGGTTGCTGACGGTGGGGCCCACTTCGAACATCGCGATGGTGGCGCCAGGTGCCTGCTCACTGAGGATGCGGGCGTAGGCGGATGCGGTGGGTCCGCTGCCGACGATGGCGACATCCACGGCAGCCGGATAGCGGCTCACAGCTTTGCCACCAGGTCCTGGATCCACTGCACGGACTTGGCGGACTCAATGGTGGGGTAGTACTCGAGCCCCACGGGGCCGCTGTACCCGCTGTTCGCCAGGTCGGCGAGGCGGGCGGGCCAGTCGATGGACCCCGAGCCGGGTTCGCCGCGGCCGGGTGCGTCAGCGATTTGCACGTACTTGACCAGGCTGCCGGCGTTGGCGAGTTCGGCAGCCACGTCTTCACCCTCGACGGTGGAGTGGTAGAGGTCGTAGAGGATGCCGAAATTGGGGGAATCGACGCCCCGGGCGATGTACGCGGCCTCGGCAGTGCGGTCCAGGAGGGCACCGGGGTGGTCAACGCGGACGTTGACTGGCTCCAGGACCAAGGTGATGCCGGATCCGTCGATGTGGGCCACGCCCTTGGTGAAGATCTCGATGAGTTCGTCGAGCTGGTCCTGCCGCTTGCGGCCGCCGAATCCGGTGCCGCTTCCCACCACGATGCGGGGGCAGCCCAACTCCTGTGCCACCTTGACCCCGGCATCAAGGCCCTCGTAAAAGGGTTCGTGGTTCCGGGGCGGAATCATGAACTGCATGCGGGGCTCGGCCAGCTGGGCGGTGAGCTGGACGCCGGTTTCCTCCAGGGCTGCCTTGAGTGCGGGAATGTCCTTGCCGGTGGGGCCCCACATCTCCACCGCGTCGAAGCCTGCCGCGGCCGCCGCGCGCACCCGGTCGGCGGCACTTTCGCCGGCTTCGGTGAACAAAAGGTCGATATTAGGCGAAAGTTGAAACATGGGTGTCTCCTGGAAAGTCGAGGTATCTGTAGGGAAAGTGCGGGGGCGCCTGCGGCGCTTCAACCGGTTTTGGGTGTGCGGGACCGCCGCGCAGCGCCGGAACGCTGTGCGTGGTCGACCGCCGGGTCAGCCTTTCAGCCCGCCGGAGAAGCCTTGGATGAAGCGCTTCTGGGCGAAGAGGAACAGGGCGAGGATGGGGATCATGGACACGATCACGATGGCGAAGATCGAATTCCACTCCGACACCAGGGAGCCGATGTAGTAGTACATGGCCACGGGCAGTGTCTGGTTGGCCGAGCCGCCCAGGAAGATCAGGGACGTGAAGAAATCGTTCCAGACGATCAACCCGGCGAAGATGGTGACCGTTCCGGTGGCGGGGGCCATCATGGGGAAGACCACCTTGGAAAAGATTTGTGACTTGCTGGCGCCGTCGATAGTGGCTGCTTCCTCATAGTCCGTTCCGAGGCCACGGAAGAAGTTGGAGTACAGGAAGATCGAAAGCGGCAGCAGCATGCCGGTGTAGAGGATGATCAGGCCCCAGGCCGAACCGGTCAGGCCAAGGGACCGTGCGCCCATGTAGAGGGGGACGGCGCCCAGCTGGCCGGGGAGGATGATGGCCACCAGGAAGAGGTAGTAGGCGGCTTTGCTCCAGCGCCGGGTGCTGCGCGAGATGACGTAGCCGGTGACCGATCCGAGGGCCACCAGCCCCAGGATGCTGCCGGCGGTGATGATGACGCTGTTGACCAGGCCCATCAGCACATTGGAGTTTCCCTTCGCGGACAGGACTGCCACGAAGTTGCTGAAGTCCGGGTTGATCGGCGGCGCCAGGGCAGAGGTGGTGAAGAGTTCGTTGGCCGGCTTCAGGGCCGTGGTCACGAGGAAGTAAAAGGGTGCGAGGAACAGCAGGGCAAGCGCCCAGAGGCCGATTTCGCGCAGGAGGGTGAGCTTGGTGTAGCGGAACATGGCTTAGTCCTCAGGGTTCGAGCGCGTCAGCCGCTGCTGGATGACAGCGAAGAACAGGATGATGGCGGCCAATACCAGGGCCAGGGCGGCGCCGCCGCCGAAGTTGCCCAGTGCGAAGGCCTGCTTATAGACCTGCGTGGCCAGGGTTTCCGTCGCCCCGGCAGGGCCGCCGCCGGTGAGGGCCATGATGGGGTCGAAGACGCGCAGTCCCTGGACGATGCCCAGGGTGGTGGCAATCGCGACGGCGGGCCGGATGGCGGGCAGGGTCACGTTGCGGAACCGTTGCCACAGGTTGGCGCCGTCGATGGCCGCTGCTTCCTCGACCTCGACCGGGACGCCGGCCAGGCCTGCCATGAAGATGACCATGGCAAAACCCGTTGAGGACCAAACGAGGACAACCAGGACGGTCCAGATGGCCCACTGGGGGTCGGCCAGCCAAGGCTTGGCCTGGTCCCCTGCGCCGATGGCGGTAAGGAAGGCGTTGAGCGGGCCGTCGAAGTCGAAGATGTATTTCCAGATGTAGGCGGTAGCCAGCGGACTGAGCACCACCGGCATGAAGAAGAGGGTGCGCAGGACATAGCGCGTTTTGATCACCCGGTTCAGTCCGAGGGCAATGACCAGCCCGGCGATGTTGCCCAGCAGGACCGAGCCAAAGGCCAGGAAGAGGGTGTTGGAGAGGGCCCCCACTTTGGTGGGGTCCTTGAAGATTGCTTCAAAGTTGACCCAACCGGTGACCTTGAACGCGCCGATGCCCGTCCAGTTGGTGAAGGCGAAGAAGCCGCCCACGCCGGTTGCCACGTAGTGGATGGCGAAAACCAGGGCAATGCCGGGCAGGGCCCACCACCAATGCCCGAATTCCAGGCCGCGGCCCCGGGAGCGGGTGGTGACTCCCGCCCCCGGAGCGCGCCGGCCCCGCCGGGGTGCTTTGGCTGCTTCCATTTGAGGTTGCATCGTCGCAGTCATGATATTCCTTGCTTGCTTGTCCCGTAGGGCCGGTCGAACGGTGGTGGTCCGGGCCCTTTAACCCCAGGCCGCGTCCATGGCCTGCAGCACCTGGTCAGGGGTCTTCTGTCCGGTGATGATGCCCTGCACGCCGGTGGCCAGCGCGTCATAGACGGCGGAGTTGGGCCACTGAATATTGGGCAGCGGACCGTACTTTCCGTCTTTGATCAAGTCCCCCACGTTCTTGTAGGCGCCGCCCTCGAAGTCGTAGCTGTCCAGGCCACTTACCGGGAGGGCGCCGTCGATCTCGGCGAAGGCCTTGGTCTGCTCAGGCTCGGCTGCCCACGCGAGGAAGGCTTTGGCAGCTTCCTTATTTTTCGAGGCTGCGTTGATGGAGAAGGCGTAGTTGGCGCTGGCGTACAGGAAGTCCTTACCCGAACCCTCCTCGGCCGGGAGCGCGCGCACTCCGAATTCCGAGCCCGCCGTAGCTGACTGAAGCTGCTTCCAGCTTGTCGCGGGGATGAATCCTGCCAAGGCAGTACCACTGGCCAGGCCCTTCGTGATGGCGTCAAAGCCTGCACCTGCGGCGCCCTTCTGGAAGCAGCCGGCGTCCTTGAGGGTGTTGACTGCTTCGAGGGCGGACTTCCAGCCTTCGGAACCGGCGAAGGTTACTTCCTTGGCCGCGCGTTTGTCATTCCACTTAGGGTCCTGCGCGTAAACCCTGGAAGCTGCCAGCGACATCGCCGTAAGTCCAGTGTTGGGGGGTGCTGCGCCAGCGAGTGCGAACAGTGACTTCCCCGACGATTCCAAGGTTTTGCACTGTTCTTCAAGAGCTTCGAAGTCTGCGGGGAATTCTCCCGCCTCCTTGACAGCCCCCTCGTTGGTGACCAGCGCCGACACGGTGATAGCAGTTGCCTGGCCGAAAACCCTGCCATCCGGGCCGAACGTGCCGGCACTGCCTTCCGGGAGGAGTTCCTTGGCGGTATCGTCCAGCGGCTCCAGGAAGCCAGCCTCGGCCAACGGCAGGATACTGCGCCCCTGGCCGCTTCCCGGCGAAGTCACCACGATGTCGGAGGCGTTGCCGGCCTGCAGCTGTGTCCGCAAGGTCTGGTCATAGGAGTCGTTGGGTTGCGGGTTGAACGTGATTTTGACGTCCGGGTTGGCCTCCATGTACTTCTCGGCGAGTACCTGGAAAGGGCTTTCGATCGTATTGGAAGTGGCAAAGGACAGCGAGAACTCCTTCGACCCTCCGGATGAGTCGCTGCCGCCGGCGGAAGCCGAGCAGCCGGTCAGTGCGAGGGCTGCGATCGTGGGGATCGCAAATGCAGCGGCCTTCAGTCGTGAAGAGCGGCGGTGCTGTGTCATATCCAGCCTTTCTGACTTCTTTGTCGAAAAATCTCCGGGGCCGTGACCCCGGTCACTCATCAGTATGAGTGAGATGTGCCTAAAAAGCACATAAGTGTTACCGATAGCAGACATAAGTTCAGGCCCGAGGCCGGGGCGGCCGTCTTCATCAGGATCTTTGATGTCCCATGCCCAAAGCATCCGTTGCGCGGATACAATGGGGCCACTGAACGTCCTCCGCCGAAGGGTCGCCACACAGTGACGAATCACGCCCTGCTTTCCCGCCTTGACCTCAACCTGCTGATCTCGCTGGATGCGCTCATCACCGAGCGCAGCGTGACCCGGGCCGCGGAGAGGCTGCACCTGAGCCAGCCGGCATTGAGCGCATCACTGGCGCGGCTGCGCTCCCACTTTGGTGATCCCATCCTGGCCCGCCGGGGCAACTCCTACGAGCTCACGCCTTTCGCCCTTCGGCTGGCGGACCACACCACTACCGCCCTTGAGGCCGCCCGCCGGGTTTTCGAAAGCCAGGCGACGTGGGAACCGGCGGAGTCGGAGCGCGAGTTTTCGATCTACGGTTCCGACTACGGTTTCACCACGATCGGCCGGGTGGCTTCCGAGCTGGCTGCCGAACGTGCTCCCGGCGTCAAGTTCAGGTTCATGCTCCACAACCCCGTAGTGGTGGAGGACGCGGCCAACCGGCTCAGGTCCGTGGACGGCATGGTGATTCCCCACGGGTTCCTTTCCGGGCTGCCCTACCTGGACCTGTGGAAAGACAACTGGCTGGCCATGGTGTCCTCGTCCAACGATGCCGTTGGCGGGCGGGTCACCATGGAGAACCTGGCGGACCTGCCCTGGGTGATGACCTATCAGTCCCGCTCGGCTTTCACGTCAGCCGAACGGCAGATCCAGCAACTGGGCATCGAGCCCAAGGTTGAGGTGGTGGTGGAGAGCTTCCTGTCACTCCCCCACTTTGTGGTCGGCACCCGGCGCATTGCCCTCATCCAGGCCGCACTGGCACCGTATGCGCAGCGCCTGGGCGGGGTTCGGATCCTGCCACTGCCCTTCGACGCCACGCCGCTGGTGAGCGCCCTGTGGTGGCACCCGGTGCACAACCGGGACTCGGAGCACGAGTGGATGCGCGGGCTCTTCGAGGAGGCCGCGGGAATCGTGGCGGCCTCCGTGGCGGCACAGAAAACCTCCTGAGGAGCAGTGATGCCCGGCCGGAACGTTCCGGCCGGGCATCGTTGCGTGCCTCCGTGGACCCCGCAGGATCCCCCGGGCGCGGGAGCAGGCCGGGTCAGGCTGACGTGAGCGCGCCCCGCATGCTGCGGCGGATGAGGTCGTGCTGGCGGCGCACCAGGAGGAGCGGATCCACTTCGCCAAGCTCGGCGAAGGCGTGCCCCTCCCATTCGCTGGACCAGTAGCCGCGGTAGCCGCCCTCGACAAAGACGCGGACCAGCTCCGGGTAGTCGATCGCGGGCTCGTTGCCGGCGTCGTCGATGTCGTAGAACTTGGCGTGGACGTGCATGATCTGCGGCATGATCTCCGCCCACTCCTTCGGATCAATGTGGCCATGCATGTTGAAGGCCAGGTGCGCGAAAGACCCCAGCCGGGCAGGGTCGAAGTCCCGCCCCTTGAGGTAGCCGATAAATTCCTCCTGCCGGGCGCGCATGGGAGCATCGGTGGCCCAAATGGCCTGCAGCTGCGCTACGGCGTCGTCATCCAGCCCTGCCCGCCGGACGGCCCGCAACAGCGTGGGCGACATGCTGTGCATGGTGGAGGAGAAGTCAGCCACGAATCCCAGCAGCGGTGAATCGAGCTCCGCATAGACGTCCCGCACCTTCATGATCTCGGGCGAGTTGGGGCCCAGCGGTGCGTGGATCTCATAGGCCAGCTTGAGCTCAAGCTGTTCAGCGAGCGGCAGCAGGCGGCGGAGCAGGTCCGGTTTGGCGCTCTGGATCCTGACCAGGGGGAAACCCAGCTTCTTTGCCCCGTGGAACAGGGTCTCGGTGAACCCGTATTCCTCGTCCGGCGTCATGTCCCGGTCGCGGCGTCGGCCCATGTCCAGGTTGGCGCCAAAGGAGCTCGCAGTGAAGCCGTGCCGGTCAAAGGCAGCATGCCAGTCCGCTGCGAATTCGTCGGTCACCACGGGATAGGTGGGCAGCACCTGGGACGCGACGATTTCGATTCCCGGTCCGATGCCCAGGCCCGCCACGCGGTTGAGCAGGCCGTCGAAGTCGTACCAGCCCGCACGGAATTCGGCGCTGGCCGAGTACAGGGTCAGGCCCAGTGCAAAGGGATCGTCATCCGCTGCAGGCGGGGGCGGGGTTTCGGCGGCGGAAAGGCCGGGGGCCGGAGCGGCGCGGTCCGTGACCGCCAGCTGCAGTTGCTGGTTGACGAAGTTGGGCACGTAGAGGCCGGGGTTGCCGTCCTGGCCGGGTGCGATCTGCATGTAGGGCAGGCGCAGTTCGCCCTCCAGGTGGATGTCGTGTTCCTCGCCCGGGGATGCTGGGCGGTCGCGGCGCACCACCAGGAGCGGGTGCTCCTGCAGGAACCAGAGGGTTTCACTCTGGGCCGGCAGGTCCGCGATGGAGTAGCGGATGCCGCCCAATTCCAGTGACAGGTCCGCTTCGGGGACCTGAAGACCGTAAATGGCCAGCTTCAGCGAAGTGACCGAGGACAGCCACAGGCTGCGGTACCAGGGCAGCGTGAGGGAGAGCGCCAGGCCCTCCGGGTGGGCGCGCAAACTTGAACTGTCGATGAGTCCGTTAGGCATGGGATGTCCTTGCTGGTCGGGGTGGGGTCAGACGAGTCCGGCGGCGATGCCGCGGATCAGTGAGTGCTGGCGGCGGACCTGTTCCAGGGCCCGCCAGGGAGTCCGTTCACCTTCATATTCGCTCGAAAGGTAGCCGGTGTATCCGGCTCCGGCCAGGGCCTTGAGGACGGGCTCCCAGGGAATCTGCCGGTCCGCGAGGTGTTCGTCGATGTCGTGGAACTTGGCCTGGACGAACACCACATACGGGGCGATGTCCGCAAGGTCCGCCGGGTCGACGCCGATGCCGTCCAGGAAGGCCGGACGGGTTTCACGCGTCTCACCTTCGCGCAGCGGAATGGGCCGGTCCTGGAAGATCCCGGTGTCGATGAGCAGGCCGAAGTTCGTGGTGCCGGTGCGCTCGATAAGGCCGATGTAGTCGTCCACTACCGGGTGCTTGATCGGCGTGGGTGAGTGGATTTCCGGGCAGATGGTGATGTCCAGGCTGTGGGCCAGGTCCAGCGAGCGCTCGACGGATCCGGCCCAGATGGGATCGGGCACCAAATCGCCGGACACCACACCGATTTTGGGCCGGACATAGCGGAAGCCCAGCCGGGCGGCCAGCTTCAGGTCGCGCTGGAGCGCGGCGGCGCCTTCTGCGACAGTCATTTCCCTGCCCGGATGGAGGCGGGTATCGATCCATGACCCGTAGTTGGTGGGCTCCAGCGAGTGCTTTTCGAGCAGGTTGAACCAGCTGTCCAGCCAGGCGGTGGACGGCTCCGGGTACCCGGGGACATGTCCCTCGCCGAGGATCTCGACGCCGGTGGCATTGACATCCGCAACCGCAGCCAGCGTGGTTTCGAGGTCCATCACCGTGCCGTAGTCCCCCATGAAGCTGTAGAGGGAAACGCCGTACTTGAACGGGCCATCCCCGCCCTCGGGTGCCAGGGTCACCTTCCGCGAGGTGCGGTGCACCGTGGGCTGGTGCTCGAGGGGAATGTAGGACATCCGAAGGCGCAGGTCGATGGAGACTTCGTGCACTCCCTGCGGCAGGCCTCCGTCGAGCGGCACGGTGATGACCGCAGCCTCCTCCAGCGGCCAGCGAACGCCGTCGCTGTTCCACAGCTCCTGCAGCGTGTAGGTGGTGCCGCCGAAGGTCCACAACGGGACGTCAGCAGCCACGTCCACCAGGCTTCCCACCCGGACGGCGATGCCATCGATCAGCGAGGCCGCCATGCCACGGTAGGAGGGCATGCGCACCCGGAACTGGAATCCGGTGACCTTTCCGCCCTCCCGGACGTTGCGGAATCCGGTGGATTGGATGAGGTCTCTTTCGAGAAGCATCGTTGCTCCCTCTCAGTTGGATCAGTGCCAGGCGGCGGAGGCGTGGGTCACCTTGAGGGTAGCATTATATGTAGTTTTCGTACATAAGTTTGTTTAGTTGTCACATAAAGGCGCGCTACGGACCGTCGGACATAGGTAGCATCACGTGCCGGGTGGAGTGTCCGCCCCGCGGGCAAGGGTGTCGGCCACGCTTTTTGCCCACCGTGATGCGGGGTAAGAATTGCCGCATGGATGCTCAGGAGATGGAGCGGGTGTGGCATGGGCGCCACCGCAAGGAGCAGGCAAAAATCTGGTCGCTGGCCTTTGTCTGGTGCGTCCTTGGCCTCGTGTCGGTTTCAGTGCTGATGACAGCCCTGCCACTGTGACAGGCTGCCTCGAGGCCCGGCCGGGCATACCGGCCGGGCCTCCCCTATGCGGGCAGGTCTGCGGCGTTGTTCCACACCTCGGACAGCTCCTGGCGGCTTGAGACGCCCAGCTTGCCGTAAGTCCTTTGCAGGTGCGCGTTGACCGTGTTCACCGAGATTCCCAGGCGGATGGCTGCTTCGGCACTGCTCAGTCCCGAAGCGATCAGCCCGGCGACTTCCCGCTCACGGTTGGACAGCTTCCCGAGGTCCGGGAACCCGGCAGGCCGTACCGCACCGGGCTGCCGGTCGCTGCCGTACAGCTGGTCATCCCCGTCCCCGGGAACGTCGGCGTAGCCGGGCAGGGAGTCCTCAGGACCCGGCAGGGGCAGCTCTTCACCGGTTTCACCCAGCAAGCCCGGCGTGACGCTCCACACGAGGTCCGTCACCGATACTTCCTGCGGGCGGAGCCCGCGCGCGCCCGTCCTGGCCGCGAGCCCGAGGTTCAGGTTTTCCAGGGCCCGGTGGCCGCGCCTTCCCGCCGTCTCCGCCATCAGCAGCAACCGGCGGTTGGCAGCGGCAGCTCCGCTGACCACCGAGCGGGCAGCGGACGAGTAGCTGTCTGCCAGCCGGGCGGCCAGGTAGCTGCCGGCGGTGCGGCGGGCATCATAAGCCGCCAGCGCCCGCCGCACCTGCCCGACGTCGCCCAGCAGCCAGGCGGCAGCCGCAAGTCCGCCGAGGGTTATGGGCAGGAGGCCTTCCGGATCGGCCTCGTCAAACCGCGTTTTGGCCTGCCTGAAGTGTTCGCACGCGAGGTCCAGGCTGCCCTGCCTGGCCAGCACGAAGGCACGGTAAAGGTGGGCCGGACCCTCGAAATAGCTCAGCCTCCCCACCCCGCGCCGCGGGGGGCCGCAACACACCATCTCCTTACCGCCCCATTGGCCGCGCCAGATGAGGTTGGAGCCGTGGATGACCAGGACCACCGCGTGAAAATCCACTGTGCACCGCGGCAGGCGTTCCAGGGATTCCAGGGCTGCCGTTGAAAGCTCCACGGCCTCGGCGAACCGGCCGCCGACGGCCAGCCCCTGGGAAACCAGCGCCATGAGCAGCACGCCGGCCTCCGTGGCCGGCAGTGCCTCCGCAGCCGCCGGGTGCCTTGGCCCGTCGCCGGCAGCCGCATTCCCTGCCGCAGCGGGATCCGCGGCGTGTTGCCGGGCGAGCCGCTGGTACAGGGCGTCACCGGGGCGCGGCCAGCTGCCCGCCTGGGCGTCGAGGTAGATCTGCAGGACGGCAAGTTCGTCCCTTGCCTCCTGCACGCCGGCCGAGCCGTTTCCGACGGCGGACTCCACCCGCCGTCGGGCTTCGTCAAGGATGGCCTGAAGAACGTTGGGGGACGGGGCGGTGGGGTGCAGTGCCCGCACCAGGAGGCGTACGGCGCGGACGAAGTCCACGTCGCCGGGCCCGTCCGGTACAGCCAGCAGCCGGCGCAGCAACTGGATGCTGCCGTAGCTGTCCCCGAGCAGGTACAGGGCCCGCGCCTGTTCCACGCCCGCGGGCAGCCGGAGCTCCGGGTCCGTGACGGCGGCGGCAGCGCGGCGCGCGCGTTTGCTGTCGTGCAGGTCATTGGCTGCGACGGCGACGGCCAACAGGTCTGCCTGCGGCGTCGGAAGCCCGGTGTCCTGCTCCAGCGCAACGCGGCGGAAGAGGTTCCACAGCGAACCACCCGTCCCGGCTGCCATCTGCCCGTGCAGGGCCAGCCGCAGCCCCTGCCGGCGCTCCTGCGGGAGCTGCTGGAGGGCGGCCGCGGACTCCAGGACGTGGGACAGGGTGGCCGTTGCCCCGCCGGCCGCGTTCCCGGGAGCCTGGATCCGCACCGTCCCCGCCGCAGCAAGTTCAGCCAGCGCCGCCTTCCCCGCCAGGGCCTCGGCGACGCCCACCGCCACCGGTTCGCCCACCGCCAGGACGTCGATCAGCCGCCGCTGGTGGCGGGGGTACCTGGCCAGCCGGTGGGCCATCAGCTCCTGCACGGGGGACGCGTCGTGCCCTGCGCCGCGCGAAAGGGTCCATTCGCCGTTGAGACAGGTGAGGTTCCCGTCGTCGGCCGCGCTGTCGAGGAGCAGCCTGGCCGCCAGCATGTTTCCCCCTGAAGCCGCGTGGACCTCCCGGACGAGGTTCTCCGACGGGCTTCCCTGCAGGCAGGATGCCAGGAAGTCGCGCATCCGGCCCTGGCCAAGCCCCGCCAGGTTCACCAGCGACAGCTGCCGGGCCACCACCGATTCCATGAGTTCCATCCGCAGCGGACGGTCCGACCGGTGCGTGGCCAGCAGTTTGATGTCCGGCTCTGAGACGATCCGGTTGAGCAGCCAGAGGGACAAGTCGTCCAGCACATCGATGTTGTCCAAGGCCAGCAGCACCGGCATTCCGGGCGGACCGGCGCTGCGGAGCGCCCTGCGCGAAGCCTGCAGCAGGAACCTGGGCGAGGGATTGGGCGTGGCGGGCAGGTCAGGGACCAACGCCATGGCAATGCCGAAGGGGACGTCGGCAAAGGACGGTGCAGCGGTACGGGCCACGACGGCGAAACTGCCCTCCAGTACAGAGGCTGCAGCGTCCAGCAGCGTGGTCATGCCGGAACCGCCGGCTCCGGAGATCAGCACGCCCGCAGGTTCAGCCCCCGAGAGGGCGACAACAATGTCATGCAGCTCAGCTGCCCGGATGATTCCCTGAGCGGGATGGTTCCCTGCCGCGTTATCCATGGTCCTGTCTTAGGTGGGGGCCTCCGGGCGCATTTCCTGGTGGCCGCGGGTGGGACCGTTGACGAGATGCACACACCGTATCCGCCCCGATCAGGCAGGGATTGAGTGTGTACTACTTGGTTTTTCGGATACCGGACCGGGTGTCGGGAATTCGGGTGCCGGCGGCCCGGTGTGTAAGGTGGGGTGGCGTGGGCAGGTTCCGGCGCCTGCGGCTGGGGAGTTGACGTGCCGCCGATTGATGTAGCTGCCCCACCGCGATCTTCTCATCCGGGCAGCAGTCCCCTGGGCAAGTGAAACAACGCGCAGCGTTGCCGCTGGGCGTTGCTGTCGCGCGCCCGCGAAAGGTCGCCATGGTCTCGCCGTCCATGCACCCAACAGATATGACACGTAATGAAACACCTCTTCACGGCGCTGGCAGCAGTACTGCTCCTGGCCGTCGGCGGACTGTTCGCGGTTTCGGCCACCCAGTCCGCGTCAACCTCGTCCGCGGCTTCGGTGAAGCCCGTAACGGAACAGGGCGCAGCCAAGGCACCCGGACAGGACAAGGCGAAACCGAAAGGCACGCCGGCCCCGTCCCCCAGCACCACGCCTCCCCCTGCCGCTCCAGTGGCCGCAGCGCCCGCCCCGGCCACCCAGGCACCGGCCCCCGCCGCGCCAACACCGGCCCCGGCGATCGTTCCCGCGGCTGCCACCGGGACCGGCAACAGTGCCTACCCGCTGCACAGCAACATCATCAGCACGACGTTCTGGGTGGGGGAAATCTTCAACGCCAGCCTCTCTGACGGCTCCCAGGTGTGCTCCACCTACAACAGCCAGTGGGCCTACCAGCACACGGGCGTCAACCTCGGAACCGTGGACGCCGGCGCTGCCGGCTGCCCCGGAAGCTACTACGGCGGCTGCGACGGAATCAGTTCGGGCACCGGCGCCGGCTTCACCTGCGCCACCGAACGCCGCGTGGCGGACAACGGCTACTTCCCGCTGAACCAGCCGACACCGCTGGAGAACCCGTTCTACCTGGACCTGCCCTACGACGACCTGAATGATCCCGTTGCCTTCCAGGAGCGCTGCCGGGTCATCCCGTGGGCCGCTGCGGACAACGCCGCCGCCGGGGTGGACAACTGCGCCAACCCCAACCACAGCTACATGAAGAACCATTGGGTCCAGATCACCGGGCCGAACGGCAACACCTGCTACGGCCAGATCGAGGACGCCGGCCCCTCCAGCGGGTCTGAGTACCACGACTCCGCGTACGTCTTCGGCAGCGGTGATGCCCGGCCGGTCAACCAGAGCTTCTCCGCCGACGCCTCACAGGGCGCCGGGATGGACGTCTCGCCAGCCCTCAACGGCTGCCTGGGCTTCGCCGAACTGGACGGCAGCAGCGACCGCGTTTCGTGGCGCTTCATTGACCGTGCCGACGTCCCGGCCGGTCCCTGGCTGACCGTGGAGACCACCTCCGGAGTCGGCAACTAGCCGCTGCCGGCCGGAACCTGGGCCAGGTCCTTGCCCTGCACCCTGCGGGCGGGACTGACCCAGGTGCCGGTCGACGTCGACGAAAACGCCTTGGGCAGGACCTGGAGGCACAGCACGGCGTCGAGTATCCGCATCAGCGGGAACAGCGGGGCCATGAGCAGCATCCCCGGTTTCCGCAATGACACCGCGGCAAGGACCGTCAACAGGAAATCCGGGAGCAACACGCCGAACAGGACGTCCTGCGGCCGCAGCAGCCCGGACAGGAACACCATGACTTCCCAGGTATTGCCGAACGCCGCCACCTGGAGTGCCGCGAAGCTGGACACCAGGAAAACCGGCAGCAGGAGCACAAAGAAGACGCAGCTCATCAGCAGCTCGAAAATATAGGTGGCCAGCACCAGCCAGAAACGGCCGGTCTGCTTCCGGTGGCGGCGCACGGTCTGCCAGAACCCCAGGATCCAGCGGCGCACCTGCTTCATGTAGTCCTGCAGCCGGTCCGGATCCTGCGTATACGCCACCGCCGCTGACGGGTGGAACGCGATCCGGCCAAGTTTCCTGGCGTGGATCTCGAAAGTCATGTTGAAGTCCTCAATCACCAGGCCGGGCGCGACGACGTCGATCTCCTCGAGCGCGGTGGTCCGGTACATGCTGGCGAACCCGGGCACGATGGACACCACGTTGGCTCCGCGTGCGGCCTGCCCGTACTTCAGCAGGAGCTGCACCACGATATACAGGCGCTCCCGGTAGGCCACCAGGAACCGTCCCATGGCAGAGGGCGACGGCGGATCCATGATGGACTTCGCCCGTCCGGCCACCGCCACCACCGTGGGGTCCGAAAACAGCGGCAGCCCGGTGGTGAGGTAATCCTCCGTAGGACGGGTGTCCGCGTCCAGCAGCATCACCACCTTGTACCGCCGGCACAGGTTGAAGTGCGCGATTCCCGCTGCCAGGGCCCCGGCCTTGCCTCGGTTGGGATCGAGCTCCAGGACCTTGACGCCGGCGGCGCGTGCCAGCTGGGCGGTGTTGTCCGTGGACATGTCCGAGACCACGTGGATGTTGCGGCGCGGCACCAGCCGCGCCGCCGCCCGGATGGTCTCGTTGATAACCAGGGCCTCATTGTGGGCAGCCACCAGGACTGCCACCTGTGACGGCAGGATGCGGGTGCCGGCCCGCCGGTGGCGGCCGCGCGGCGGGCGCGGTGCCACTGCGGGCAGCCCGGCCCGGGCGGACCGCCAGGCCCGGTACCGTCTCCGCCATTCCTCAAGCAGCCAGGCGTTCTCCCCGGTCAGGCGCACCAGCCCAACAAGGGTCCAGAAGATGGTGCTGACCCCGAGCACCAGGATGATGGAAACAGCTATCACAGCGCCGGAGCCCCCACGGTGTCGTACATGGCGTAGTCATCGGTGATGAGCGTGCCGTTGCTGAAGAGGTTGAGCCCGAAGCTGATGGCGGTGGCGCCGGCGGGCAGCGCCGGGGTGGTGAAGCTCGCCTGGGTGTAGGTGCCGGCCGCGGCAAGCCAGGGACTTGAGGTCCAGTACACCCATGCACCCGCGGAGTTCCGGTAATAGACCGCGAACTGGGTGGTGGCGGTGGAGGTGTACCAGGCACGGAGGGAGTAGGTCTTTCCGGCGACGGCGGGCGGAGCGCAGCTTCCGGTGTCCAGGGACGGGAGCAGCTTGCTGTCGCCGCTGGAGTAGTTGGTCATCACCAGGCGCACGGCCTTGGTGCCGGAGTGGGCCCCGCTGCTCAGCGTGGTGTAGGTGGGCGTGTTGGTTCCGTAGCCCGCGGCCTGCCAGCATTGCGGCAGCGTCCCGGTCCCGGCGGTCTCCAGGCCGGCGTTCTGGACCAGGTTGGTGCCGGCCGCCGGAGGCGGAGGCGGAGGGGTCGCGGCGGCGTCGAACATCTCCGCATCATCGGTGACCAGTGTCCCGTTGCTGAAGATGTTCAGGCCGAAGCTGATGCCGCTGGCCCCCTGGGGCAGGGCCGGGGTGGTCCAACTGGCCTTCTGGAAGGTGGAGGCGGCAGCGAACCACGGACTTGAGGTCCAGTACGTCCAGGATCCGATGCCGGTGCGGTAGTAGAGGGCGAACTGCGTGGCCGCCGTGGATTTGTACCACATGCCCAGGTTGTAGGTGTGGCCGGGCGTCCCGGCGGGCGAACATCCGCCCAGGTCCAGGGAGGGCAGCCATTTGGCGTCCCCGTTCGAGTAATTGCGCATGACGATCTGGGCGCCACGTCCGGTGCGGCCCTGCGTGACAGTGCTGAACGTGGGGGTGTTGGTGCCGTACCCGCCCTGCTGCCAGCACTGCGGGACACCGTTGGTCAACGTTTCAAACCCCGGGTTCTTGACCAGGTTTCCGGTGCCCGGCGGGGGTACCGCCGGACCGGAAACCAGGGGCTTGACCGTCCCCCCGATGACCTGGTCCACGGTCTTGACGGTGGTGGTGGACGGTCGGGTCTTCAACCAGTTGGCGAACTGGTTGAAAAGGGTCGGCGAGATGGTGATGGGATCCGACGGGTTGTTGGCGATGTGGTGGAAGGTCAGCTGGACCCATCCGCCCGCTCCGTTCTCCGCCTGCGTAACGCTCCGCTGAAGGTCGGCCAGGGTCCAGGTGTTCTCCACCTGGTCCGGCGCCTTCGTGAAGTAGGGGTCCGCGGGCGGCATGGATTCGCCCACGGCGCAGGTGCCGCAGCTGAACCGTGTCCGGATGTCACCCAGGCCGCGGGCACTGTTGTATCCGCAGTTCTTCACGATGGTCTCGGTGGCGGCGTTGGCTGCCGCGAACGGGTGCGCGAAGCTGGTGACCCTGAAGCCCCAGTTGGCCAGGTTGACACGGTCATTGCAGACCTGCCGGGTGGCTTCGTCGCTGGGCAGCGTGGTGAGGTCGGGGTGGGTGACGGTGTGGCCGCCGATCTCGTGCCCTGCGGCAGCGAGCGCCTGGACTTGGGCAAGGGTGAAGTAGTTGGGCGTGTTCACCACGCCGGAGGTAACGAAGAATGTGGCTTTCAGGCCAAGCGAGTTCAGGGTCTGGGCCGCGGCCACCTGGTCCGCGTGGCCGTCGTCGAACGTCAGGCTGACCACGGTGGGCGCCGCGGCTTGGGCGGCCGGAGGGCCCACGGCCACACCGGCCACCGCCAACGCCACAGCAGCAGCCGCTGTGACCAGCGGTTTGGCCCATCGGAGCAGTCCCCGCCGGGGGACGTGGCGCGACGGCAGTTCTTCCACAGGCGGGCGGCCGGCAGTTTCCATGGCATACCACTCGATTCTTTATTGCGGGCCCCGGGGGCGGGGCGGCTCACTGGGCTGGAGGCGGCGCCCCCACGGTGTCGTACATTTCGTAGTCGTCTGTGGCCAGCTGGCCGTCGCTGAACAGGTTGAGCCCGAAGCTGATGGCCTCGGCGCCTTCGGGAACCGGCGGCGTCTCCCAGACCGCCTGGCCGTAGGTGGTCCGCGCCGGGAAATACGGGCTCGCGGTCCAGAACTGCCAGTCGCCCACGGAGTTGCGGTAGTAGACCGCGAACTGTGTCCGCGCCGTTGACTGGTACCAGGCACGCAGCGAATAGGTGCGGCCGGCGGACACACTCGGTGCGCAGGCTCCGAGATCCAGGACGGGGAGCATCTTCACATCCCCCGACTTGTAGCCGGAAACATCGAGCCGCCGGGTGACGCCGCCGTTGAAGCCGGGGGTCAGTGTTGCCAGTTCGGAGGAGTTTTCGCCGTAGCCGGACACCTGCCAGCATTCGGGCAGGCCGTACTTCCCGGGAGTTTCCAGCCCGGGGTTCCGGAGGGCGTTGACGCCGGGGCCGGCCGGCGTGGGGGCCGGTCCCGGGACGACCGGTTTGGCCACCTGCCCGATCACCTCGTGGACGGTCCGCACCCCCATGGTTCCCTCGACGGTGCGGGCGTCCAGCCACGCCGCGAACTGCTCGAAAAGGGCGGGTGTGACCGATCGCGGGGCGCCGGAGTCGTCCACATCGTAGAACGAGAGCTGAAGCCAGCCGCCTGCGGCCTGGGCCTGTTCAACGGTCTGCTGCAGTCCCTCCAGGGTCCAGCCAGCACCGGCCTCCGCAGTGGCGCGGGTGTTGAATGGATCCTGCGGGCGGACGGTCTCGGTGGCGTCGCAGTCAGGGCAGGAGTACGGGGTGCGGATCTTGTCCATCCCCCTGGCGCTGTTGTAGCCGCAACCCGAGACAATGTCCGCCGCGGGGGCCGACGACGACCCGAACGGATAGGCGAAGGAGGTGACCTTGAAACCCCATTCCGTCAGTTTTGCGCGGTCGTTGCACACCTGCCGTTGCGCTTCGGCGGGCTCGACGGCGGTCAGGTCGGCCAGCGTGACCGTGTATCCGCCTATTTCGTGGTGCTGCCCGGCGAGGCTGTTCAGGTCTTCCTGGTTCATGAAGTCCGGGGCGCCGACGAATCCTGAATTGACGAAGAATGTCCCCCGCAGGTGGTGGTCCGCGAGGATCCGGGCGGCCGTCCGCTGGCTGGACCGGCCGCCGTCGAACGTGAGGGAGACGGACAGCAGCGGCGGAGCGGAGGTACTGGGCGCCTCCGACGACGGCGGACCGCCCCGAACGTCCGTGGGCGTTCCGCGCCCGGTGGCCATGAATGACCCTCCGGTCAGCACGGCGAGGACCGCAATCCAGGAGACGGCGAGCAGTCCCACGCGCCTGCGGGACGCCTTGGCCTGCATCAGGCCGGGTGCCCCCGCAGCATGGCCGGCGGGTCCGGTTCCGGACTCCGCGGGATCCGGGCCCGTCACCGGGCCGCTCCTGCCGTGGACCGGCGGGCGCCGGTGCCCGCCGGGGGACGCAGGGCATGCCGCCTCCAGACGGCAGTGTCCTTCATAGAGGAAGTTTTCATGGTGAGACCCGTTTCTCCACCGAGCGATGTCAGCCGTTCACAACCTCAGCCTAGGGAGGCCCCTTCCCGGCGGACACGAGTAGGCGGTACCCGTATTTGGCGGGGGCATTACCCAGCCCCGCGCGGCTGCTACTCGGCGGCCGTCCGTGCCCCGGAGGCAGCGGGAACCTGTGTGGAAGATGCCCGGCCACGCAAGGGCCGAACGGCCGCAGCTGTGGTCAAATGGTGCTTCAGGGGATTGGACAATTATCCGAGCATGACGGGGGAAGTGTGGCTGCCAAACCGGTCTCAGGCCAGGTCCTCCGGGCTGCCTCAACGGCAACGCGCTCCCGGCAGGGTACGCCTGGCGGGCCATCGAACACAGCATTGCGTCACAGACGGCTGGCGTGGGTCGCTGCAGCAGCAGCCCTGGCGCTGGTGGCAGGGGTTTTCGTGTGGCGTTCCATGACGGAGGCAGGCATGGCGCAGGAGCCGTGGTTTTCAGGTTATGCCGATGTGACGGTTGATCCGCCCTATGATTTTGGCGGCACGGCGCTGCCACAGCCGCGGAACGTCACCTTGGCGTTCGTCGTGGCCGACGCCTCGGACCCGTGCAGGCCAACCTGGGGCAGTGCCTACAGCCTTGACGCGGCAAAGGATGCCCTGAACCTTGAACAGCGGATTTCGGCGCTGAAGTCCAAGGGCGGGGCCATCGCGGTGTCCTTTGGCGGCTCCGTGAACACCGAGCTTGCCGTGGCCTGCCAGAACCCGGAAAGCCTCCTGTCTGCCTACCGGTCGGTGGTGGACCGCTATGCCCCGTCCACCATCGACTTCGACATCGAAGGCGATGCCTTGCTCAATGCGCCGGCCGGGGAGCGGCGGGCCGCGGCCGTTGCCGCCCTCCAGAAGGAGAAGGAAGCATGGGGCGGGCGCCTCGATGTGTGGCTCACGCTCCCGGCCTCGCCCCGCGGCCTGACGGACGACGGCGTCGCATCCGTTGACCAGATGCTGGCGGCGGGTGTCCGCCTCGCCGGCGTCAACATCATGACCATGAACTACGGCTCCAGCCGGCCTGCGTCGCAAAGCATGCTCGACGCGGCGGTGGCCGCGGCCGGGGCGGCACATGACCAGATCAGCATCAGCTACCAGCGCATCGGCACCAACCTGGGCAGCGCCGAAATCTGGGCCAGGATGGGCTTGACCCCCATGATCGGCGCCAATGACCTGCCGGGTGAAGTCTTCAGCCTCGACGATGCCCGTGGCTTGAATGCGTTTGCCGTGGAGAAAGGCATCCAGCGGGTCTCCATGTGGTCGCTGAACCGGGACGTGCAGTGCAGCGCGGCCTCCCCCGGTGGCCAGGCAAGCCACGTCTGCAGCGGTGTGGAGCAGGACGCCGGGCAGTTCGCCGGACTGCTGGCGGCGGGGTTCGGCGGCCGGCTGCGCTGACGCTCCCGGCCCCCGGCTTGGCGGTCCGCGCCCGCGCCTGCGCCCCGGTCAGCGGACCTGGCTGGTGGTGACGATGTCCAGCCAAGGACCCGCCGGGACCTGGTCCCTGGAGACGAACTGCCAGTCAACCCGGTCCGACTCGCCATTGACGTCCTCAAAGCCCAGGCACCCGTTGAGCGCCGGAGATACATCCATCCCTGCCCCGTTGAACTCCTTGTTGGCCGGCCGGGCGTCATCCGAGCCGAAGACATAGTCCTTGTCGTGGTACTGGCCGGGGCCGGCATCCTGGATTTGGCCGTAGCATTCCTGGTCGCCTTTGCGGATGCGGACCCACTGGTTTTTCATGTAGCTGAAGGATTTATCCTGTTCACGGCCGGCATAGGCGGGATCGTTGGCCCACGGAATGACATCGGCCCGCTCCGCAAATGCTTTGCTGTCATTGACGTCGTCATAGGGCAGGTCAAGATAAAAGGGGTTTTCCTTGGGAGTCATTCCGGTGGGCATATAACGGTTCGCTTCGGTCCTTTTTTCCGTTTCGCATTTTCCTGATTTCAGCACCCCGTCGCAGCCGCCATAGTTCCGCATCCAGCCGGAATCGTAGGTGGACATGACCTGGCTGCCGTCATCGGCACTGGGGTCGAACAGTTCCCCCACCCAGAAGGTGGTGGCCACAATGTCGGTATGCCAGGGATACCCGCCTTCCGTGCCCCTATTGTCCGGCGGCCCGGGGTTTGGCGTACAGCCGGAAGCCGCAAGTGCCAGGGCGCACAGGATTCCGGCGGCGGTCCACCGCTTTCGGGTTGCTGACCCGCGGCCCGGCACGCGCAGCAATTCCGGTGCTCGCCGTGTATTCAGCGCTGCCGCCTTTTTCATTCGGGACTCCTTTAGCAGTATCCCTTTATTTTCCGCGACCGCAGGCGGATGACGGGAGGTATTTCCAAGGATTGACAGTGAATTCACAGCAACCCCAAAAGGCAGGCAGCGACCGGACCGGGGATGTATTCCCCGGCCCGGCCGCGTATTCACCATATGCCTGGAATTCTTCCTGAAATAAGCAGGGTTGCAGGGATCAGGAGGCGAGGATGACCTTCCAGCGCGACGCGTCAGTGCTGTTCGCCGTCCGGTTGTCGGCAGCGACGTTCGTGATGATCTGGTCCACGGTGGTCTTCGGGTCGAAGCCCACCAGGTCAAAGGCCTTGCTGTTGTCCGGCACCCGCCGGCGCATGTCCTCATACCCTTCGGAGTAGGCCTGTTCGTAGGGGACCAGAGTGATGGGACTGTCGCTGCCCACCAGTTCCACGATCCGCTGCGCCAGGGCCAGGATCGAGATCTCATGGTTGCCGCCGAGGTTGTAGGCGTTGCCATAGGCGCGCTCATCTTCGGAGATCCTCGTAATGGCTGGCACGATGTCCCCCACGTAGGAGAAGCACCGGGTCTGGTGCCCGTCCCCGTACACGGTGAGCGGTTCGCCGGCCAGGGCCTGGCGCACCAGCCGCGGCACCACCATGCCGTAGCGTCCCGTCTGGCGCGGCCCCACGGTGTTGAACAGCCGGACGATCGCCACCCGAAGCCCGAACTGCCGCCAGTAGGCGTGGGCGAAGGCCTCATCGATGCCCTTTGCTGCCGCGTAGGTCCAGCGGGACTTGAGCGCGGAGCCAAGGATGCGGTCCGACTCTTCAGAGAGGCTGTCCGAGGTGTTCTTGCCGTAGATCTCGCTGGTGGAGGCCAGAAGGAGGCTTGCGCCGGCTTCGAGGACGGAATCGAGGACCACCTCTGTTCCGTGGATGTTGGTGCGGAGGCTCTCCAGCGGGTGGTCGACGATAAGGTTGACGCCCACGGCCGCGGCCAGGTGGAACACCCGGTCCGCCCCGGCAACGGCTTTGTCCACGGCAGCACGGTCCAGGATGCTGCCCTCGATGAAGCGGAACCTGCGGTGCCCGATGACGCCTTTGAGGTTTTCGAGCCGGCCGGTGGACAGATCGTCCAGGACAATTACCTCGTCCCCCGCCGCCAGGAGGTGTTCCACGAGGTGGCTCCCGATGAATCCGGCACCGCCGGTAATTGCTGTTCTCATGCTTCCTGCTTCCGGGTGAAAGGGGGTTGGTCAGAGCCTGATGGTGTTGTCTGCCTTGGGCAGCCGGTACGTGGTGTCCAGGACGGCGGGCGCGCCGGCCAGCCAGTCGAGGTCCATGTCGGTGTGCCTGGTGTGCAGGATGACGAGGTCCGCCTCCCACAGCTGCGGCGCAGGATTGGAAATCAGCGTTCCCCCGCGGCCGTCCGGCGCGGTGAGGCACCAGGGGTCCGAGTACGCCACTTCCGCACCGTCGGCGATCAGTTCGGCAATGATTTCCAGGGCGGGCGATTCGCGCAGGTCCTCGACATCCGGCTTGTAGGCCACACCCAGGACCATCACCTTGGCGCCGGCGAGGCCGTGGTTGCGGTCGGACAGGATCCGGCGGGCCTTCTCCACCACCTGGTGTGGCCTGCCGGCGATGCCGATCATCGCCTGCTCGATCACGGGGGCCGTAATGCGCGCCTTGCGGAGCTGCCACAGCAGGTAGTGCGGGTCGCAGGGGATGCAGTGTCCGCCCACCCCGGGTCCGGGGGTGAAGGGCATGAAGCCGTAGGGCTTGGTGGCCGCGGCGTCGATCACGTCCATCACTTCCATGTCCAGTTCGTGGCAGATCTGGGCGAATTCGTTGGCCAGGGCAATGTTCACGGCCCGGAAGGTGTTCTCCACGAGCTTGGTCATTTCCGCCGCGTCAGCGGAAGGAACCACATGGACGCGCTTGGTGCTGGCGCTGAGCAGCCGTTCGGCCGCCTCGCCGCAGGCGGCGGTGATCCCGCCGACCACCCGCGGAACGTCCTCGTGGGAGAAGGAGTCGACGCCGGGGTTGATGCGCTCCGGCGAAAAGGCCACGAACACGTCCCGCCCGGGGATGAGTCCCTTGGCTGCCAGGGGCATCGCCAACAGGTCCCGGGTGGTGCCCACGTAGGTGGTGGACGTCAGCATCAGCAGCTGACCCGGCACGGCGTATTCCACCACCGAGGCGCAGGCCGCGCGCAGGATCCCGAGGTCCGGGACGAGGTATTCGTCAACCGGGGTCGGGACGCAGACCACGACGGCGGCCGCGTGGGCCAGCAGGGACAGGTCGCTGGTGAGCATGAACGACGGGTCGAGCAGGGCCGTCTTGAGGCGTTCCTTGTCCGAGTCCAGCAGGTCTGCCTGCTGTTCCCGGATGACCGTCAGCCGCCGTTCGGACACGTCGAGCCCAAGGACCCGGCGCCCCGAGGCGTTGATGGCCAGGGCGGTGGGCAGGCCCACGTATCCCAGCCCGACAATTGCGACGTCGAACGTGAACACCTGGTCCTGCGCCGGTGCCCTGTTCGCGGTGCCTTCGGCCCATTCCACTGCCGGAGCCGGCAGGGAATGGGAATCGACGGCGACCTTTTTCTTGAGGGTTTTGACTCTCGTGTTCGGTGCCATGGTCAGTCGACCTCCCGGTGCATGTTGTCTCCAGAGTGAATAAAAACCGGCTGCGGACCGGCGTGCGCCCGGCCCCCGGGCACATCTGCCTTCGCTGCCGGCCCGTTTTGGGGGGTCGCCGCCACCGGCGGCAGACCTGTCGCATCGGAGCTGCCTTCCCGGGCGGCCGTCATGAGGCCGTCCTGTGGAAAGGAGATCTTCCTGCGTTTCATGTCGAGGCCCACTTCCCCTCGTGCTGGCGGTTGCCAACAAGACGAGGGTATTAATCAAGTCCTTGGGCGGGCGCGAGTGGGGTGTACCCGTCTTTGCCCCTTTTTCGTGGCTGTGGCGGCGAGACTACGTGGCGAGCGGCGTTGCACCACTCGATTGGGTACTCGGTGGCCCACGTTCCGCCCCGTTGCCGCTGAACACGCGGAAAACACGGCCAACCAGCGCCGCCCGGGCAGCGCTGGTTAACGAACAAGGACGCGCTAGGCGGTGTTTTCGGGGCCGTGGCGGCCGTTGATGAGCTTTTCGCGGTCGCTGATTCCAAGTTTTGCGAACATCCTGTACAGGTGGCCTTCAACCGTCCTCAGCGAGAGGCCGAGACTGAGTGCGATGTCCCGGTTGCTGGAGCCGGTCTGCACCAGTGCGACGATTTCCTGTTCGCGCCGGGTCAGTTTCGACAGGTCCGGCATGCCCTGGGTTGTGGCCGCCGGGGCCTTTCCCAGGGCTGCGGTGCGACGTTTGAGCAGCCGCTGCGCTTCGAGCTGGCGGGCCTTGTCCCCCCGGGTTTCCAGGATCCGCAGGGCATGGCCTGCGTAATCCGCTGCCGCCAGCTCCAGTCCCTCCCTGGCCGCCGATTCGCTGAGCGCCATGAGGGCGGCCGCATCCTTGGCTTCGAGTGCCTGCGTATAGGAGAACGCAAACTCGGCGGTGCGCCCTTCGCTGGTCTCCGCCAGGGAATTCAGGCGGCGCACCACTGAAAGGTCTCCGGCGCGGAGCACCAGCACCAGGATGTCTATTTCCGGGCCCACCGCACCGTTGGCGGCAGCCATGTCTGCCAGGGACATGAGCCTGGCCAGGGTTGGCCGCAGGCCCACCTGCTGCAGCCTTGCCATGGCGGCGTAGGCACGTCCCAGCAGGGATGCTTCCAGCCCTTCCCGCAGCAGCGCCTCGTAATCCTGGGAACAGGATGCGGCTACTTCCCGGAATTTCAGGAGTGACGCCGCGTACGCGGCGGCGGCGACGGCGTCGGGAAGATCGCTCTGCAGGTCGGAGACCCGGAGCATGCTCACGGACTGGCGCAGGCACGGGAGCGCTGCCGCCAGGTTCCCGCGGCGCAGGTCCACGCTGCCGGCGCTGAAGTGCAGCATGCCGCCGTCGTAGATCAGTGAATTGGGGGCCTGCGACACATGGTTGCGCAGGTACTCTTCGAGGACCGTGAATTCACCGGCGTGCATCAGGGCGAGGATGTACCGGCGCTGGAAGAACCCGTTGTGCTGGAGGCCCCAGTGGCCCGCTGTGTCGAGGATGTCGCGGACGTCCGCCAACACCTGCAGCGCGGACAGCGGTTGTCCGGTCACGGCCATGGCCTCTGCCAGGAGGGTTCCGGCCAGCAGCCGGGTTTCGCCGTCCTCCGTGCGCTGCAGGATCTGCCGCAGTTCCCGCTCCGTTTCGACGTGGCGCCCTTCGGCCTGCATGCCCTCGAGTACCAGGAGCCTGCTGCCCAGGCGGCCCAGCTCCAGTTCGGCCGGGTCGATACCGCGCGGAGACTCCGCCAGCCTGGCCAGCGCGGCTTCCCACTCGTAGGCCGCCTGTTTCACCGCCCCTGCACCGGCACCCTGCCGCCGGGCCAGCTGCGCAGCGAGCATGGACACCTGCCGCAAGGTGGAGGGATCGTTGGTCCGTTCGACGATGCCGCCGATCTCCCAGGCGGTCCCGCGGATGTCGCCGCGGTACCACTTGGCCCGTGCCACCTCCACCCGGGCGGCGAGCTTGAGGGCGGGGTCCCGGATGGCCCCCGCCACCCGTTCCACGTAGCTGGGGATGAACAGCCGGTTGGCCAGTTGCGCCGCTTCCAGGATGTCCCGGTCCGGGATCCTTGCCCCGGCTTCGAGTCCCCAGGAGACGTAGCGCAGCAGGCCGTCCATGGTCTGCGGCCTGCTGTCCAGGAGTTCCAGGATGTGCTGGCGGATCCTGAGGCTGCGGGCCGCGGGCACGATCTGCCGCAGGACCTCCCCGACCAGCGGCTGGGCCAGCCGGACGTGCTGCCCGTCGTCGGCATCAATGGCGATAAGCCGCATTTCCTGCAGTTCGTCCACGGCGTAGTGGTCCGTGGCCTGCCGGAGCACGTCCAGCGGTACCGGCTCCGCCACGGCAATAGTGTCCAGGGCTTCCCGTTGCGCGGTGTCCAGGTGGACGATCTGGTTGCGGACCAGGTCCACGAGCCTGAGGCTGTTGCCCCGCAGCTCCGAGGTGAGCATCCAGGCACCGTTCCGGCAGACCAGCTGCCCATCGGACCTGGCGTGTTCGATGAGTTCAAGCAGGAACATCGGGTTGCCGCCGGAGGCCTTGCGGAGTACGGCGGCGGCGGTGGGAACCGCGGGTGAGCCCAGCACCTGCGTGCACAGCTGGTCAACGTCCTCTCCGCTGAGCGGCTGCAGGTCGAAGCGGTCCAGGAGACCTTCTGACCACATGGAAAAGATCTCCGCCGGCGGCGCGGGGTGCGGGCGGCAGACGAAGACCACTTTGGCGGTTTCTGCGGCGGTCAGCTGGGCCAGGACCGCCACGCTTCCCTCGTCCAGGTGCTGGGCGTCTTCCACCACCAGGACGGGGGCCACCGATTCGGGGCCCCGGGAAGGACTCAAGGCGGCCGTGACCGCTTTGAGCACCGAGAGCGGTTCATTGATCTGTTGCGGTGTGAGCGTAGTGAGCAGGGGCGCCAGGGCCGCAAAAGGAACTCCGGACAGCGTGGCTCCGGCAAACACCCGGAAGGGCCGCACCCGATGCCCCAGCTCGTGGATCACGGCGTTGACGAGCGCGGTCTTGCCCAGCCCCGCGTCGCCGAGCAGGAGGACGCCGGGACCGTTGCGGTCCAGCAGGCAGTCTGCGACGGCGGCCAGGACGCCCGAGCGGCCCACGAGCGTTTCGCTTGCCAGTACTCCGGTCACGGCCGGCCTCCTTCAACGAGTCCCAGCGCGAACGGCAGCTCCGACCGCTCCATGATCTGCAGCTTGCCGTAGATCTGGTACAGGTGCCCTTCCACGGTCCGTACCGAAATGTGCAGCTTCGCGGCGATCGCCTTGTTGGTATGGCCCTTGGCCGCCAGGCTGGCGATCTCCAGTTCCCGCGCGGTGATCCGGTCTTCCTGCTGCGCGGATTCCTGCGGGGCCCGCATGCGGTGGCGGCACGTCTCCGCAATGCGGCGGGCCTGCAGGAGCAGTGCACGGTCTTCCGGTGGCTGGGCGCGGTGGACTACGGCTTCGGCGGCATCGAAGGCGAAGCGGTCGTGGTTGAGGTCCTGGGCAAGTTGGGCGGCGGCCACCAGCCGTGCGGGGTCGTCAGCGAGCACGGCCTCGGCGTAGGCGGTGCACAGGGCGGCGAACCTGCCGTCGCATTTCAGGGCCGCTTCCCGGAGCCGGGGTGCCACGTCGTTCCGGCCAAGCCTGACCGCGGCGGCCAGTGCGAGGATCTCCAGGCCGTGGTTGCCGGCGTCGTGGTCCGCGTCGGCGAGCCGGAGCAGGCCGTCGGCCACCGTCACGTGGCCTGGGGTGCCGCCGCCGGCCAGGACGGTGAAGCAGTCCGTGAGCCATTCGACGGGCCTCCCGGGACGGGCCGGAGCGGAACGGGCGTCCGCCAGGAACTTCTCCGCCTGCCACTGCTCTCCCAGCTGGGCCGACGCGTAGGCTGCGGCCGCGCAGGCGGCCGGGAGCAGGCCTTCGTCGTCGCGCACCCGGAGTTGCCCTATCAGCGGAACAAGGGATTCCATGCCCTCATGGGCCCTTCCCTGCAGGCAGCGGACCAGGGCGAGGGCAAGGTCGAAGGACGCCGGGAAGGGTTGGCCGGCGGGCGGCGGGGAGTCCCAGTGCGGCTGCTCCATGGAGGCGGCCTCATCCCAGCACCCTGCCAGCAGCAGGGACATCCGCAGCCGGCCTGCGGCGGTCCAGGCTGCCACGGCGGATATCCTCGGGCTCCTGCTGTCGGCCAGCAGCTGTCCGGCCATGTCAGCGGCCTCGGCTTGCCGTCCCGTGAGCGCCCAGGCCTCGCACAGCCAGCTTCCGGCCAGCAGGCGGAATTCGGGGCCGTGGGTTTCAAAGTCCTGCAAAGCTTCTTCGAGCTGTGATGCGGCCTCGGCGTACCGGCCCAGGTAGCCCGCACTCCGGGCCTCGGCGAAGACCAGCTGTTCCCGGAGCCAGGCCAGGCCACCCGGGTCCCTGTCCGCAGCGTTGCCTCCCGGCGGGTCCCGGTCGAGCATTTTCCGCGCATGCCGGAGTCCTTCGGCGGCCTGGTCCAGGGTGTCCCGGCCGGCCTGGAGGACCGCGACTTCAGCGAGCGCCAGCCGCGCTGCCTGCAGGTGCGAGGCATGGTCCTCGGCTTTCCCTGTTGCTGCGTCATCACCGCCCGCGTGGAACTGTTCCAGCACCGCGCGGGCCTCTGCAGGGGCACCGAGGGCCGCGAGCGCCGTCGTTTCTTCCGCCACGGCAGCAGCGTTGTACTGGTGGCCGGGCACCGACCGGACCAGCCGGAGCGCCAGGGAGTGGTCCGCCCGGGCATTGGCGATCGCCGCCGCCCGGAGGGCTTCGTCAGGGTCCAGCGGCGAACCGCAGTCCAGGGCCCACGCAGCCAGGGCCACGGTCAGCGCGGGGTGCATGAGGGCGGGATCCACCGCGTCGCGGAACTGCCGCCGCAGGTCGCTGCTGCGCCCGGTGGGGATGTTGGCGCGGATCACGTCGCAGAGCAGCTGGTTCTGCACCCCCACCATCCGGGGCAGGGAGTCGTCCACCACCAGGATTCCGCGTTTTTCCAGGGCGTCGACGTCATCGGGTGCCGCGATGGCCAGCAGTGCCTCCAGGGGAACGGCCCTGGCCAGGGCCGTGATTTCCAGTGCCGTGCGCTCGCCACGGCCCATCTTGCCGAGCCTGGTCACGATCAGGTCCGTGATGGCGGGCCCATGCGGCTTTCCGGTATCCGTCAGGACCCAGACGCCGTCCCGCACGGTGAGGGCGCCCGAGTCCACGAGTTCCCCCGCGAGCATCTTCAGGTAGTGCGGATTCCCGCCGCTCGCCGTCCAGAACTCGTGGGCCGCCGAGGCCGAGATCCGGCCGCCCAGGCCGGCTTCCAGCCAGCTGACGGCGTCCGCCAGCTGCAGCGGTTCCAGGTCGATCCGGGCCAGGTAGCCGTCCGTGAAGAGGCGGGAGATTTCGCTGCACAACCGCTGCGGGTCGGTGCAGGTAAGGATCAGGCCGGCGGTGCCGTTGCGGGCGAGCTGGGAAATCACCACGCCGGCGAATTCATCCACGTCCGCCGCGTTCTCGATGACCAGGTACACGGGTTTGCCCTCGGCCCGCGTAGCCAGCAGGTCGGTCACCGCGGACAGCACCAGGGCAGGATGGGCCAGGAGCCGGGAATCAAGGTCCCGCAGCAGCACGTTCAACGCACCGTACCGGCTGCCGGCGAGGCCTGCACTGGCGCGGAGCACCACAATGAAGGAGCTGTCGCGGATCTCCTTGAGCAGGAGGCCGGTGAGGTAGCTTTTGCCGCTCCCGGACGCTCCGGTGATGAGCACTCCGGAGCGGGAGGTTTCAAGGGCGCGGACGAGGTCTTCGGCGGTGGTCCTGCCGCTAATCTGCGGCCAGGTCCTTGCGCTCACCCCGCTGCCCCCTCTGCTGGTAGACGTCCAGAGGCCCGGTCCCCCGGGGCCCGTGGTTCGGGCACCGGCAACCGGGCTTTCGGGGGCCCCTAATGCGCCATGCGCCACTACGAGCAGGTCCCCGCTGTTCGAGTAGTGACAGCCCCAATTAATCAGTTGGGACCTTGACAGGCACCAGTAGCGGGTACTCGACTTCGGTACTCCCCTGACTACTTTGCTACTCGCGGGTACTCGACAACGGAGAACGGTTGATGGGTGGCAGCAAGCGTTCCCTACTCGGAAACGAGCCGGGCGAGTGCCGCCGCGACGTCGATCGTCGTGCCGTCCGGGAAGGCGAAATGGCCGTCGGCCATCGGCGTCGTGCCGGCCGATCCGGCGCCGCCGCCTTCCCCGGAGAGGACGACGACGGCGGCATAGTCTCCATCCGCCACGGCACCTGGGGTGCCAATCCAGGGGATGGACAGGTGCTCCCCCACGGGGTGCGGCGCCGCACGGTGCCAGGTGCCGGCGTCGGGCAGCTCCCCGCCCCAAGGGACCGGCCGGACCGAGCCGGCCAGCGCGGATGACGCGTCCACAGGCCAGCCGCCGATCCTCAGCCGGGCACTGCATCGGCCGGCGTGGCGGACCCGGACCACGCGCAGTTCCACGGCTCCCCGCGTCAGTGACGCCACTGTCACGTCGGGGCCCGGCGTGGCGGTCCCCGCGGCGCCGCTGCCATGGTCCGGGCCGCCGTCGGGGTCCACGTCAATCCAGTGCGCGGTGAACCGGCACCCTCCCACCTGCACGCCGTCCTGCTCGAAGTGGCCCAGGAAGGAGAATCCGGTGCGGTGGGTCAACCGGCCGGCCTCATCCGCGAACACCACCGCGTTGTCCAGCGATTCCGGAACCAGGTCCGGGAACGTGGCAGTGGAGTAGCCCAGGCGGGCGTACAGGGGGGAATCGGCCACGCGTACCCCGGGGTTGGCGTGGTCGGTGCCGTGGTTCCGGACCCGGACGATGCCGTCCGCGGCAGTTCCGTCCACCTGCCAGCCGGGAGCGCCGATGAGCCGCTGGAAGTCGCCGGACTCGACCGGCAGCGGTTCTTCCACGGCCGTCCACACCGGATGGCCGGCCGGAAGCGCGAGCCCCATCATTCCCTTCGCGGCCCAGTACGGGGACCCGGCGCCGGAATAGGACTGCTTCATGCCGGGGAACTCCCCATGGAAGCCGATGCTGAGCAGCCCGTCGTCGTTAATGGCACCGCGGTCCAGGAAGTATTTCAGGATGCCGGACGCCGCCCGCCGCGTTGCGCCGGGCGTTAGGCGCGTGTGGCCTGCCAGCTGGCCGGCCCAGAACGGGGCCGCCGCCGCGAACCGGTAAATGAGGCTGCGGCCCTGGATCAGCGGCGCACCGTCGGCACCCACCAGGTGGATGGCGTCATCCAGGAAGTCTGCCAGCCGTTCCCGGTCCACCGCCGCCCGGGCCTGGACGCGCGGATCGGTGGGCGCCATCAGCTGCAGCAGCTGGGGGTAGACCTGGAAGGCCCATCCCACATAGTGGTCGTAGGCGCGCTCCGGGCCGTCGGCAAACCAGCCGTGTCCCCGGTACAGGGAATCGTGGATGGCCAGGCCGGCGTCGATGTCCGCCGCCGAGGAGCGGCCGCCCACGCTTGCCAGGAACATTTCGACGACGATCTGGAACCATACCCAGTTGATGGGCGGATACGGCTGTCCGATCACCGTTTCGAACCAGGCCACCAGCTGTTCCTGCACCCGCTGCGGCAGCTTGTCCCACAGCACGCCGCGGGTCAGCGCCAGCCCGACGGCCAGCGAGGCCGCTTCCACCTTTGCCTGGTCCAGTTCGCCGGGCGTGGGCCAGCGGTCCGGGTTGGCCGGGTTGGTGCCGGCATCAAGCCCCTGCGCGTACCAGGCGGCCAGCCGGCCCGTACCTTCCGGATCGCCGGCGATCCGGAAGGACGCCAGCAGGAAGGTCCGGGCGAACGCTTCCAGTGAATCGCTTTTCCGGCCGTAGGCACTGGTGGCTCCCGGCAGGTAGAGATTTGCATGGTCCGCTGTTGCGTGCCGGTGTGCGGAGCGCAGGAGATGGTCTGCGTAGCCGCACCAGTGGTCACGGGTCAGTCCGGTGAACGGTGAGAGCGTGAAATCCAGCGGCGGAAGGACCGGCGCCGCGGCCGGCGCGGCCGTCACAGCGAGTCCTGCAGCACGCCGGCCGCCGGCACCCGCGGGGCGCCGATGGATGATTCCCGCAGGATCAGGTCCGGGTTCAGCTCGATCCGGTGGACCGGCCGCAGGCGCCCCTCCGCCAGCCGGGCGGCCATCAGCTGCACCGCCACCTTCCCCACGTACTGCTTGGGCGGCCGCACCGCGGAAATGGCCGGTTCCGCCAGGTAGGCAACCTCGTCGTCGTACCCCACGATCGCCATGTCCCCCGGCACCGCCATTCCGCGGTCCACGCAGTGCTGCTCGAACGCCACCGCCTGGGTGTCCGAGTGCACCAGCATGGCCGTGGTGCCGGTCTTCGCGCACAGTTCGAGGACATGGTCGAAGTGGCTGGCGCGCGCACCGTTCTCCTGCCCGGCGGAGTCCTCGTGGACCGAGCCTTCCAGCGGAATCTTGAGTGCAGCCAGCGCCTGGTGCCAGCCCCTGACCACGTGCGGGCTGGTGGGGCTGGTGGAATCGGTCAGGCAGCCGATCCGGCGGTGTCCCTCCTGCCACAGGTGCCGGACGGCCATCCCGGCCCCGAAGGCATGGTCGGTGGCCACCCATTCGAGGCGGTGGGCCGGAATCTCGGCCGGAGCCCGCCGCTCGGCCAGCACCACCGGGATGGGCAGGGCGTTCAGCCACCGCAGCAGTTCGGGACCGTGCGCTCCGCCCATGTCCGGCGCCACGATCAGGCCATCGATGTTCTGCGTGTCCAGCAGCGCCTGGACGTGCCGCCGGTTGTCCGCGGCGTCGTAGGCCGAGCCCCGGACCACGATCCGCAGGTTCTGCTCCTCCGCTTCTGCCCGGGCGCCGCTGATCACCTGCGGCCAGTAGTAGTCCAGGGACGGAACCACCATGCCGATGGAGTAGCTGTGCTGTGCGGTGCGTCCGGAGGCGGAACGGTCCAGCGGGCTGGGCAGCGTAGCGCCTCCGTGGACCCGGGACACCAGGCCCTCGTCGGCGAGGATGTTTACGTCGCGGCGGATGGTGAGTTCGCTGACGCCCATTTTCGCGGCAATGTCGCGGACGGTGATAGCGCCGTGGGCACGCAGTTCCTCCATCAGCCGTTCGCGGCGCTGCAGGGAGAACAGTGACCTGCCGGCGGTTTCGGCGGGTTGCTCGGGACTCATGGTGTTGCCTCCACGGTGAGGGTGAATGCGCCTGCGGCGCGGGTTTCAGCGGGCATGCGGAACCGCAGCCGGGTCAGATGGTGGCCCCAGACGCCGCTGAGCAGCGGATCGTCGAGCTGCCATTCGTCCACGAGGACGACGGCGGTGGCGGGCTTCCAGCGCAGCCGCACCCCACGCCCGCCGGGCACGGCCGGGATGCCCTCGGGCAGGACGGTCGCCGTCGCGTCCTGGCCCAGGCGGACGGTGCCGGCGGCGAGGTAGGTGATGTCGACGTCGTCCGTGGCGCCCGGAGGCGGGGACGGCAGGGTCCAGCGGTCATCGATCACCGCCGCCGCGGCGTCCCTGTTGAGCAGCGCGGTGCGGATCCACTGCTCGGGGTGGTCCAGCCCGTAGGCGGCGCCAAGGCCCAGTGCGAGGGCTGGTTCGCCGGCGGTGGGTTCCTGCAGCACAGTGGCAGCGAAGGACGCTCCGGTGCCCTGCTCCAGGCCGTAGGGGGCCGGGACGTTGTGCCAGGAACTCTGCATGGCGCGGATGAGGTAACGGTCCGGCCCGAAGGTCTGCGCGGTATAGGTCGGCTGGCCGGCATCTACCAGCAGCGGAATCCCGTCCATGGCTACCACCACGGAGCCGACGTCCCGGTGGTTGTGGTGCTCGCCGTTGTGGCCGCCCTTCGCGGCCAGGGTCAGTCCGAGCGGGGCCCCGCCGTGTTCACGGGCCACCATGATCTGCACTGACGGCAGGTAGCTGAACGCGGGCAGCGGCGCGGCGGCGGGCCGCGCCCCGGCGTCCGGTTCATCGAGCAGCGAGTGCAGCACCCGGCCCAGGCCGGCGGCCGCATCCGGCCGGCCGCTCGCCAGGGAGGCTGCGTGGGCTGCCGCCGCGGTGTCACCCAGCCGGACCGCCCAGCGGCGGAGCATGTCCCAGGGGAGGGCGTCCGCCGCCCGGGCCGGACCGTCGGCGACGTTGAGGAACCAGGTGCCGCCCAGGTGCATGCGGTACGGGAAGGCAGCCAGCGCGCGGACCACCGGCAGGCCGCCGTCGAGGGCTCCCGCCGTGGCCTGTTCCAGCAGGCGCAGTCCTTCCAGCGCCCGGCCTGCACCGTTCCACCAGTAGGCGAAGCCCTCGTCGATGGCGCCGTCGCCGGGGATGGACGCCAGGAACCTGTCCAGGCCCTCGATGCAGCGGGCCACCGCATGCGCCTGCAGCCGGGGCTCCTCCACCAGGAACAGGGCGCCGGCCAGCAGGTTGGAGTGGATCCAGGGGTTCCAGTTATGGACGTCCCCGTCCAGGCCCAGCCAGTGCCAGTCCAGCCGCTCCAGGAAGGGCCGGATGGCCCGGTCCCGCACCTCGTCCCGGATCCGGCGGCGCAGCCCGGGGGCGCGGCCGTCCAGCTGCGGGCCAAGCACGTGGTCAATCCACGCCAGCTGGGCTGCGACTTCCCCGGCCCCGAGGTCCAGGTACGGCACCGCCGGTTCCGGCACTACGTTGCCGGTGCGGGAGTGGACGTCGTCATGGGCGGCCCAGCACCAGGAACTTTGCTCGCACAGCAGGAACGCGCCGTCGATGACCTCGTCGAGCCATGCTTCGGCGTCCGTGCCGGCCGGGTCATCGGACACCGCGGCCAGTGCCATCACCACAGCCCGGGTGAGCCGCTGCTGACGGGCGGCGACCAGGCCTTCGTAGGCCGTCCGGTTGCCGTCGCGGAAGTACCGCGCGTAATGGGACACCAGCGGCTGGGGCCAGGCCGTTCCGCGCTCCGTTGCGGCCTGGCGGCGCAGGTCCGCGATCCGCGCGTCATCCGCCGAGGGCCAGGCCCGCGGTCCTGCCGGCGGCACGTCCACCCGGACGGCGGCACTCTCAAGGAGGCCGGCCAGGGAGTCAGCGGAAGCGGCTGCTCCCCAGGCGGTGGCAAGCGGGCCGGCGCCTGCCGGGCCGCTGCCGGACCTCGCCGTAGGGCCGTCGGGCGTGGCGCGAAGGGGCGTGGGAAGAACCGGCATCAACCCACCTCATGTTTGTTTATGATCATTTTGGATCGATTCAGACTGGCTTGGTTGTTCTGTCTTGTTCATGAGTATCTACTGATTGTTAGATGTGATGCAAGACATGAAGTGCAGGAAAGAGCACGAACGAACACAACAGAAAGGAGGCCCCGATGACGCCCAAGCCCAAGGCCCTGCTGGTCATGAACCGTGGAACCTTCACGGACCAGTTCGATGCCACCCGACTGGACCGGCTGGCGGGCCTGGTGGACCTCGGCGGCCAGCCGTGGACCGACTCCCTGGAAGATCCCGGGCTCCAGGAACGCCTGGGAGACGTGGAAATCCTGCTCACCAGCTGGGGCGTGCCGCGGCTGGATGCCGCGGCACTGCAACGGATGCCCAGGCTCCGCGCCGTGTTCCACTGCGCCGGAACCGTCCGCAGCTTTGTCACCCAGGAACTGTGGGACCGGGACATCCTGGTGACCAACGGGGCCGATGCCAACGCCATCCCGGTGGCGGAGTTCACCTTCGCGTCCATCGTTCTGGCGGGCAAGAAAGCGCACGTGCTGGCCAATGACGCCCGCACCTGGCGCGAAGACTGGAGCTACACCACGGCCCGCGGGGAACTCGGCAACATCGGCCGGGTGATCGGGGTGATCGGGTTCTCCCGCATCGGCCGGCGGGTGGTCCGCCTGGTCCAGCAGCTGCAGGACGTGACCTGTCTGGTCAGTGATCCGCACGCAGACCCGCTCGAGGTGGCAGCGGCCGGCGGCAGGCTGGTCCCGCTGACGGAACTGCTGGCAGCCTCGGACATCGTCTCAGTCCACGCTCCGGCCCTCCCGGAAACCCGGCACATGATCGGCGCGGCGGAACTGCGGACCATGAAAGACAACGCCACCCTCATCAACACTGCCCGCGGCTCGCTGGTGGATACGGCGGCGCTCGAAGCCGAATGCGCCACCGGCAGGATCCACGCCCTGCTCGACGTCACCGAGCCCGAGCCGCTCCCGGCAGGCTCGGTCCTCTACAGCCTGCCCAACGTCGTCATCACACCCCACATCGCCGGGTCCCTTGGAACGGAAACCCGGCGGATGTCCGATGCCGCCCTGAACGACCTTGAACGGCACCTCACCGGTCAGCGGCTCGTGGCGCAGGTGGTCTCCGAAGACCTCTCCCTCAGCGCCTGAAACACCCGGCCGCACCAGCGGCAGACAAAAATCCAGTAAGGAGCACGCAATGAAGCGCACCACCCTCGCCGCCATCGCACTGGCTGTGACCGCAGGGCTGGGGCTGTCCGGCTGTGCCGGCGCCGCCGGTCCCGCGGAGCCCCAGGCCCAGGACGGCAAGACCCGCCTGACCGTTTCCGTGTGGAACTATGAGGGCACCCCCGAGTTCAAGGCCCTGTTCGACAGCTACGAGGCAGCCAACCCGGACATCGATATCGAACCGGTGGACATCCTGGCCGATGACTACCCCCAGAAGGTCACCACCATGCTGGCCGGCGGTGACACCACGGACGTCCTCACCATGAAGAACGTCATCGACTATGCCCGCTACGCCAACAATGGCCAGCTCCAGGAGATCAACGGCGTGGTGGACACCGTGGGCAAGGACAACCTGGCCGGCCTGGACGCCTTCGACATCAGCGGCAAGTACTACGCCGCACCCTACCGGCAGGACTTCTGGCTGCTGTACTACAACAAGGACCTGCTGAAGGCCGCCGGCGTGGAGAACCCGGCGGACCTGACCTGGGACGAATACACGGCCCTGGCCAAGAAGCTCACCACGGAGGCCAACGGCAAGAAGGTCTACGGCACCTACCACCACATCTGGCGTTCCGTGGTCCAGGCCATCGCCGCCGCACAGAACGGCGCGGACCAGAACAGCGGCGACTACGGCTTCTTCGAGGACCAGTACAACACCGCCCTGGACCTGCAGAAGAGCGGCGCCACCTTGGACTTCGGCACGGCCAAGAGCCAGAAGACCAGCTACCGCACCATGTTTGAGACCGGCCAGGCCGCCATGATGCCCATGGGCACCTGGTACATCGCCGGCATCCTGCAGGCCAAGAAGGATGGCAAGTCCACGGTGGACTGGGGCCTGGCGCCCATGCCGCAGAAGAACGACGACGGCAAGGTCACCACGTTCGGTTCGCCCACCGCGTTCGCGGTGAACAAGAACGCGAGCCACTCCGAGGAGGCCAGGAAGTTCATCGAATGGGCCGCCGGTGAAGAAGGCGCCAAGGCTATCTCGAAGATCGGTGTTGTCCCCGCCCTGCAGAACGATGCCATCACGGCGGAGTACTTCAAGCTGGACGGGATGCCCACGGACGAGCTGTCCAAGAAGGCCTTCACCCCGGACACGGTGGCCCTGGAGATGCCGGTCAGCGACAAGTCGGCCGCCACGGACAAGGTCCTCAACCAGGAGCATGACCTGATCATGGTAGGCGAGCGCTCGGTGGCCGATGGCATCGCCGAGATGGGCAAGCGCGTCAAGAGCGAAGTCCTGGGCCAGTAACAGGCAGCCATGACCACTGAAACACTTCCTTCGACGGTTGCCCCGGCCCCGGGCCGGGGCAACCGGAAGCAGGCCAGGCGCAACACCCTGATCGGCTGGACGTTCATCCTGCCGAACTTCCTGGGCTTCCTCGCCTTCACGCTCATCCCGGTGCTGGCAGCGTTCGCCCTCTCCTTCATGGAGTGGACCTCCTTCACCGCCCCCAAATGGGTGGGACTGGCCAACTTCCAACGCATGCTGGGCAGCGACTCGTTCTGGGTGGCGCTGCGGAACACCGTGGTCTACGCTATCGGCCACGTCCCGCTCACCATGGCCCTGGCCCTGCTGCTGGCGATGCTCCTGAACCGCAAGCTCAAGGGCATCGGCTTCTTCCGGGTGGCCATCTTCTTTCCGTACATCACCTCCCTGGTGGCGGTGGCCGTGGTCTGGAACATGCTGTTCAGCCCGGACAACGGCCCCATCAACCAGTTCCTGCACGCCGTGGGCATCGCCAATGCCCCGGGCTGGACCTCCAGCTCGGACTGGGCCCTGCCCGCCGTCATCATCACCAGCGTCTGGCGGGACATGGGCTACTACATGGTCCTCTACCTGGCCGGGCTGCAGGCCATCCCCACCGAGCTTTACGAGGCCGCGGAGGTGGACGGTGCCAGCGCCTGGCAGCGGTTCTGGAACGTCACCATCCCGTCGCTGCGGCCCACCACGTTCTTCGTGGTGGTCATGCTGACCGTCTCCAGCTTCAAGGTGTTCGACCTGATCGTCGTCATGACCAACGGCGGCCCGGGACGGTCCACCACCGTGCTCTCGCAGCTGATCTACCAGGAGGGCATCGGCGAAGGGAAGTTCGGCTACTCGTCCGCCATCTCCCTGGTGCTCTTCCTCATCGTGCTGACGGTCACCGTGCTCCAGTTCAAGATCCAGCAGCGGAGGGAACGCTGATGACCCACATGGCAGAAGACCTCAAGGCCTCCCTTTCCAAGGATGCGGCCCGCCTCCCGGACCGTGCACCGGCCGCGGAAGAACGCCGCCGTACGCCTCGCGGGCGCTCCACCCGGGAACGGAAGAAGCGGACCGCGGACGTCGTCATCTACGCCGTCCTTGCCGTGCTGGTGGTGGGGCTGATGGTCCCGTTCATCTGGATGGTGTCCTCCTCGCTGAAGGAGAACAACCAGGTCCTCACGGTGCCCATCCAGTGGATTCCCACCGAGTTCGTGTGGAGCAACTACACGGACATCTGGACCCGCATCCCCATGATGGGCTACCTGCAGAACTCGCTGTACCTGGCCGTGATCATCACCTGCCTGCAGGTCCTCACCGGGTCGCTGGCCGCCTACGGATTCTCCAAGGTCCGCTTCCCCGGCCGGGATGTGCTGTTCCTGGCGTACATCGGCACCATCGCCGTGCCGTGGCAGGCCTACATGGTGCCGCAGTACATCATGATGCAGAACCTGGGCCTGACCAACAGCTTCAACGCCCTGATCCTGCTGCAGGCCTTTGGTGCGTTCGGCGTGTTCCTGATGCGCCAGTACTACATGACCATCCCGGACGAACTCTGCGAGGCGGCCCGGATCGACGGCCTCAGCGAGTACGGCATCTGGGCCCGCGTCATCCTGCCGCTGTCCAAGCCCGCCCTGGCCAGCCTGGCGCTGCTGACGTTCGTGAACACCTGGAACGACTACATGGGCCCGTTTATCTACCTCACGTCCAACCGGCTCTGGACAGTGCAACTGGGCCTGCGCTCCTTCGTGGGCCAGTTCGACGCCGAGTACGCCATGATCATGACCGGTTCCGTGATCTCGGTGATCCCCATCCTGGTGATCTTCCTGATCGGCCAGCGGTACTTCATCCAGGGCATCGCCACGAGCGGCATGAAAGGATGACGTCAGTGGCACAGCACCCCACCCAAGGCACAACGCAGCGTCCGGCGCAGGCAAACCGGCGCGGCCTGGCCGGGCGCATCCCCTCCCCCGGTTTTGAAACGTTTGGCGGCATCTTCGGCTTCGTCTACACCTTCCTGGCCGGGAACGTGCTGATGGCATTGGCCAACGCTCCGCTGGTGCTGTGCCTGGCCCTGGTCGCGGACCCCGCCGCTGCCTGGCCGTTCTTCCTGGCATTGTCCGTCACCATCCCTCCGTCGCTCGCCGGCCTCTTCGCCGCCTTCCAGGCCCTGCACGACGACGGCGCCGCGGTCAGGCCCGTTGCCTCCTTCCTGCGGGGGTACCGGAACGGCTTCCGCCGGACGGCCCCGCTGGGGCTGGCCGCCGTCGCGGTGCTGCTGTTCCTCGGCGTGGACCTCGTAATCGTCCAGTCGATGCCCGGGGCCGGGGTGCTGGTGCCCCTGATCGTGGTGGCCACAGCCGCCGCGGTGAGCGTCGCCGTGACGGCGAGTGCCGGCGTCGTGCTCCTTCCGGCGGCGCGGCTGCGAAGCGTGCTGAAGGCCTCGCTCTACCTTGCCGTCCAGCGCTGGTACCTGAGCCTGGCCATGCTGGTGCTGCTGGGGATCATCGCCTCCGCGGCTGTGCTGCAGCCGGTCCTGGGCGTGGCGCTGGCTCCGGCGCCGCTGCTGTTCGTGGTGTGGAGCAACGCCTCCTACGCCTTCTCCACCGTTCTCCGCGACGCCTGACTGATTTGGATCCTTCCGTGCACACCTTCGCCATCGGCAGCCGCGACTTCCTCCTGGACGGCCAGCCGTTCCGCATCCTCTCCGGTGCCATCCACTACTTCCGGGTGCACCCGGACCTGTGGACGGACCGCATCCGGAAGGCACGGCAGATGGGCCTGAACACCATTGAGACCTACGTGCCGTGGAACGCCCATTCCCCCGCCCCGGACACCTTCCGGACGGACGGCGCGCTGGACCTGGGCCGCTTCCTGGACCTGGTGGCCGCCGAGGGGATGCAGGCCATCGTCCGGCCCGGCCCCTACATTTGTGCGGAATGGGACAACGGCGGGCTGCCGGCGTGGCTGTTCACGGACCCGTCGGTGGGTGTCCGGAGCAGCGAACCCGGCTACCTGGCGGCCGTGGACGGGTTCATGGACCGGCTGCTGCCCATCGTGGTGGAGCGGCAAGTCACCCGGGGCGGGCCGGTGATCCTGTTCCAGGTCGAGAACGAATACGGCGCCTACGGCTCGGACAAGGACTACCTGCAGCACCTGGTGGACACGGCGAAGCGCGCGGGGATCGATGTGCCCCTGTTCACCTGCGACCAGCCGTTCGGGACCATGATCGAGGACGGCTCGCTGCCAGGGCTGCACAAGACCGGCACGTTCGGGTCCCGGGCCGGCGAGCGGCTGGAATTCCTGCGGGAACGGCAGCCGGACGGTCCGCTGATGTGCGCGGAATTCTGGAACGGCTGGTTCGACAACTGGGGCACCCACCACCACACCACCGACGCCGCAGCGTCCGCGGCGGAGCTCGACGTGCTGCTCTCCGCCGGGGCGTCCGTGAACATCTACATGTTCCACGGCGGCACGAATTTCGGGTTCACCAACGGCGCCAATGACAAGGGCATCTACGAACCCACCATCACCTCCTACGACTACGACGCCCCGCTGACCGAGGACGGCCACCCCACGGACAAGTACTTCGCGTTCCGCGACGTTATTGCCCGGCATTTTCCCGTGCCGCCGGAAACCCCTGCGCGGCGGTCCCCCGCCCCGGAGTCCGTGGTGTCCGTCGCTGCGGGCGCCCCGCTGCTGGACGTTACCTCCACGTTCCCTGCCGTAGCGGTTCCCGGTCCGGTGCCGCCGGCTGAGGCCACCGGGCAGTACAGCGGCTTCTTCCTCTATGAGCGGCGGCTCCGCGGCGGCGGTGTCCTCAGCTTCGGCGAGGTCCGCGACCGGGCACAGTTCTTCCTGGACGGCGCCCCCGTGGGCACCCTGGGCCGTGAGCACGGCGAGGGCAGCATCGTCCTCCCCCGCGGCGGACTCCTCCAGGTCCTGGTGGAGGACCAGGGCCGGGTGAACTACGGGCCGCGGATCGGCGAGGCGAAAGGCCTTGTTGGGCCGGCGCTGCTCGACGGCACTGAACTGGAGGAGTGGAGCGTCCGCGCCGTGGACCTCTCGTCGCTGGACCCGTTTCGGGCATCAGCCGTGGAGCTTCCGGCCGGCAGTTCGGGCCGGGGCGGTGTTGCCGGGCCCTCGGTTTCGTTCGGTTCGTTCGAGGCCGACGGCCCCGGCGACAGGTATCTCCGGCTGGACGGCTGGACCAAGGGCAACGCGTTCGTCAACGGCTTCAACCTGGGCCGGTACTGGAGCCGCGGCCCGCAGCGGACGCTGTACGTGCCCGGCCCGCTGATCCGCGCGGGCGCCAACGAACTGGCCATCCTGGAACTGCAGGGCAGCGCCACCCGGACGGTCCGCTTCGTGGCAGCCCCTGACCTTGGCCCGGACGAAAAGTAGCGGCTGAAATCCTGACCGGCCCGGAACCTGCCCGTGGCCCCACTCCCCCCGTTCCCATCCCAACTAGGTAGCGCTAAGTGCCGTTCTGAGCCTCCAAAACGGCAGTTAGCGCTACCTAGTTGGGCTGGTTGCTCAGTCAGGCCGGCGCACGGTACAGAGCCGGGCGGCACGGAGCCTGGCCACGAGCGTGGCCGCCAGCAGCGCCGTGGCCAGTTCCAGTCCGATGACGAGCAGCAGTTGGGCTGCGGCTTCCGTTCCCGCACCGGAGTTAGCCGCAGCGGACGACGCCGCCGCCCCGCCGTGGGCGTGCCCCGCACCGCCGCCGCCCATGCCGGACAGCAGGAGGGCGGCGTGCACGGCCACCATCACCAGCGCCGAGGCCGTGACCTGGTGCAGCGCGCGGGCGCCCCGGGCAGGTCCCGCGCTGTGCCGCCAGATATGGACAGTGCAGGGAACGCAGACGGCGGCGAGCGCCACCATCAGGATCCCCAGCCACGGGCCGTGGTGGCCCGCGGCCGCCAGCCACAGGTGTGCCGCGCAGGAGACCGCGGTGACCACGGCCAGCAGCCGGGCGTGCAGGACGGGCCGCCGGGCACGGACCCGGCCCGCCGCCGTCGTACGCTCCGCCGCCGGTGCGGCAGTGGCTCGTGCGGGGACGAGGCTAGTGGCAGCCACCGCTGCCACCCTCAGTGTGGCATGAGGATTCCTGCCGGTTCGGGTTGGCGGGGACGTCCAGGCCCGGGCTGCGGTCGAAGAAGCCTTCAGGGCGCAGTTTGAAGCCCACCGTGTCCACAGGCATGATGGGCCAGTCCTCCACCCGCGGAAAGTGCGTGAGGCCGAAGGTGTGCCAGACGACGATGTCCTGGCCATCGATGTCCCGGTCCTGCGCCACATAGGCGGGCAACCCGGCGCCGCCGGAGTGCTGGTTCACGAAGTCGCCGGTGGGGTAGCGCTCGTTATCGGCGTGCCGGGTGACCCACAGGTCCTTGGTGGCGAACGCTGCGCGCCGGGCAATCGATGAGCCCGGGTCCGCCATCAGGGTGGGCTGGTTGTGGGAGTGGAGCTTGTAGCCCACGGGCTCGCCCAGCCGGTTGCGGGATTCCGGGTTGGAGATGATCCAGGTGCGGCCCGCCCGGGCGTCGGCCTCCCGGACGCCGTCGGATTCCCGGGCCAGCAGGGTGCGCTTTCGGGTGAAGGCGTTGCCCCGTTCGTTGCCGGGGCCCATGGGCTGGCGGACCACGTCCTCTTCCTCCACGCGGTTGGTGAACCCGTCCACGGCCATGTCCAGCCGCGCGCTGAAGAGGTGCTGGTGGAAGGGTGCGCCCAGGCCGGGGGCCAGCTGGGAGATGTTGTCCGAGCCGCCCTCGGGGAACGCGGAAGTGAACACGATGCCCGTGGCCTTGGCCTCGAATTCGATGGTGCCGTCCAGGTAGAGGTACCAGTAAAAGCCGTAGTCGTAGTTGCCGATGGTGGTGAAGAAGGAGATCACCAGGCGGCGGTTGCGGCGGGTGTAGGTGACGCCGCTCCACAGGTCGGAGTGCTTGGAGAGGATGCTCCAGTCCTCCTCGTGCATGCAGATGCCGTTGCGGATTTCGCGCGGGTTGCCGAACGGGTCGGAGATGACGGGGCTGAGGTAGGTGATCTCGCCCAGGCAGTCGCAGCCCAGTTCGAGGGAGTTGGCATACTGGCCCACCAGGTATTCGCCGGTGTCGAAGTAGTTCTGCCAGGACCTGATGGGCGACGGGTCGCCGTACGGGACCACCATTTCGGCGATGGACGCGCGGTTGATGATGGGCCGCTTCCGGCCGCCGTCCTGGAAGGCGAGGTTGTGCAGGACCACGCCTTCACGGACATCGAAGCCAACGTCCACGCTCCACTTTTCCCATTCCACGTGGTTGCCGCCGGTGACGGTGAAGCTGGGGCCTTCCGGCTGGGTGATGCTGATGGGCTTTTGGGTGTCGCGGATGGGGCCGGTCAGCTCCGGATCGGTGTAGTTGCCGTGCTCGGCGGGGATGGGCATTGCGCCGAGGTCGATCACCTGGGTGACTTCCTTGCTGACCACATCCACGTAGGCCACCAGGCCGTCCACCGGGTGCGCCCAGGCGCTGTCCTCCGGGAAATCCTGGACGAACGCCAGTCCGCGGAGGATGCGGCGGCCCTTTTCCTCCGGGTATTCGAACACGCCGGCGGACAGCGGGGCGACGCGGACCTTTTCGACGTCGAGCCCGCGGCCGGCGAGCGCCTTGAGCCAGCGTTCGTCCGTGGCCAGCAGGGATTCCACCACCTCGAACTCCTCCTCGAGGACCGGCAATTCGCCGGTCACCGCGGTGTCGAGTTCGACGGCGGATTCCACCGTCCGGCGCGTCAGGGAGACGACGACGTCCCGCGGGGCAGCCCCGGAGACGTCGTGGATGAATGCGCGGAAGCGCCGGTCCGCGGCTCCTGCCTGAGCAGCGGGGTGGCCGCCGCGCGCCGGGTCCAGCAGGCCCAGGTAGGCGATCCGGTGCCGCGGGCCGAACAGGCCTTCGGCTTGCAGGATGGACCGTACGTCCAGGATTTCCGGCGCCGTTGCCAGTCCGTAGGCCGCTACGGAGGCGGACGCAGTATCGGTGGAAGTAAGTGTCATGGGAAAACCTTCGAAAGGACCGTCAACCGGCCACTGGGTTTATTTTCTATAGTTGTAGAGAATAAACGTCCGTAACATGGCTCACAAGAGTCAGGGCCAAAAAATTTCCGGGGGAGTTGCCAGCGGTGCCGAAGATTGTTGACCATGACGAGCGCCGCCTTGAACTGGTGGACGCCACCTGGCGGATCATCGCCCGGCAGGGCCTCGAAGGCGCCACCATGCGGGAAATCGCCCTGGAGGCCGGCTTTGCCAATGGCGCCCTGAAGCCCTACTTCCCCACCAAAGACACCCTCCTGGAATTCGCCTTCAGCCACGTCTTCAACCGCACCAACCGGCGGATCGCCGAGGTTACCGCGGGCAAGGCGGGGCTGGACGCCCTGAGGGCCTTCTGCCTTGAAGTCCTGCCGCTGGATGAGGAGCGGGTCAATGAAGCGCGGATCGTCATCCCGTTCTGGCAGAAGGCCGTAAACGATCCCCGGAAGGCGGACATCCACCGGCAGTCCATGGAGGAATGGGTGGCCGGGCTGCGGCGCTGCCTGGCGGAGGCGCGGGACGCCGGAGACGTGCGGACCGCCGTCGACGATTCCCTCCTGGCCCGGCAGCTCCTGAACATGCTGCTGGGCGCGCAGATCGAGGCCGCCCTGGCCCCCGACGGCGCGCAGGACTTTGGCCACGCCGCCCAGCTGGAAGGATACCTGGAGCTGCTCCGGAACTGACGCCAGCCGGGCAGGAAAGCTGGGAGTTCGCACAAAAGACGCCGGGAAAAGGCCACCTGAACCAAAAGCATGCTTAGTATTGGAAGGTCAGGTTCCGGGACATCCCGGAGCGGGTACGAACGCAAGGAGCAGCTCATGGGTTTGGACGACAAGATTGACAACGCCGCGGAAAAGCTTGGCGGCAAGGGCAAGGAAGCTGCCGGCCACGCCTCGGGCGATGAAAACCTGAAGGCCGAAGGCAAGACGGACCAGGCCAAGGCTGACCTCAAGCAGGCCGGCGAAAAGGTCAAGGACGCCTTCAAGAAGGACTAACCGGACGCCGGTTTGCCTTTGGATGAAGGGGTGCAGCCCCCGCGGGGCTGCACCCCTTCCGCATGTCCGGCTACCGGATCAGGCCCGACACAAGGTTGATGGTGGTGGCCAGCACGATGGTCCCCAGCAGGTAGGACAGCAGCGCCTGCCGCAGGACGGTTCCCCGGATGTCCCGGGTCTTCAGGTCGGTGTCCGACACCTGGAACGTCATACCGACGGTAAAGGCCAGGTAGGCGAAGTCCCGGTACCGCGGCGGACCCTCCTCGTTGAAGTCGATGCCGCCGCGGTCGCGGTAGTAGAGCGAGGCGTACCGCAGGGTGAAGAGCGTGTGGACCAGGAACCACGACAGGGCAATGCTGCCCAGGGCCATGGCCACGATGGCGTCCTTGGAGTACCCCTCCGCCCCGGAGGCGTTGACCAGCACCAGCGCCGTGAAAAGGCCGACGGCGAGCATCACCAGCAGCCGCAGGCTGGAGTGGTGCGAGCGGGAGTTGAAATCCCGCGCAGTTCCGGACGAATCGCCCCTGCTTTCCATGGCCCGATCATGCCATGCCGCATCTGCTGCAGGGAGGTCCGCTGCCGGGAGATGGCAGGGAGTTGCCTGCAAATCTTTTTTCGCCAACTGTTGAAAAAAGATTCCGCCGCCCCTAATCTGTTAGCACTGTGTTCCAGCACACAGTTCCGGGGGATCGTCCAATGACCACTCGTCAGGAGCATCCATGCCAGCAACCGTCCGGGCCGCCGCCCCGGCAGGCCAACGCCTCACCACGGACACCGCGGCTTCCTTCGACCATTGGAAGCACCTGGTGGCGGAATCGTTCGTGCCCCTGGCCGCGCAGACGTCCGACGTGGACGGCTTCCGTGGCCGCCTGCGCTCCCGTGTGGTCGACCGGATGTCCATCGTGGAGGTCACGGCGACATCCCACGAGGTGCACCGCACCCCAGCCCTCATAGCCCGGGCCCAGGAGCGGTACTTCAAGCTCAACCTGCAGCTGGAAGGCACCGGCCTCCTCATCCAGGACAACCGGGAAGCCGTGCTCCGCCCCGGCGACCTTGCCATCTATGACACCAACCGGCCGTACACCCTCGCTTTCGAGGAACAGGCCCGGATCATGGTGGTCATGTTTCCCTGCGACGCCCTGGCCCTGCCCACGGACTACGTGGGCCAGCTCGCCGCCGTCCGGATGGCGGGCGATGCTGGGCTGAGCGGCATCGTGGGCCAGTTCATCCGGCAGCTGGCCGGAAACCTGGACGTCCTGAACGGCCCCAGCGGTTCCCGGCTGGCCGCCAACGCGCTGGACCTGGTGTCCACCATGCTGCACGCCGAGATGGACATCAGCCCGGACCGGATGAAGCCGCAGGCCCTGCTGGCCGTCTCGGTGCGCGAGTACATCGAGGCCAACCTGTCCGATCCCGGCCTGTCCCCCGCCAGCATTGCCGCGGCCCACTTCATCTCCACCCGGCACCTGCACAACCTGTTCCATGAATCAGGGACCACGGTGGCCGGCTTTATCCGGTCCCAGCGGCTGGACGGCGCGCGCCGCGACCTCCGGGACCCGCTGCACGCCGGCCTGCCGGTGGGTGCGGTGGCGGCCCGGTGGGGTTTCCTCGACGCGGCGCACTTCAGCCGCACCTTCCGCGACGCCTTCGGCGTCCCGCCGTCCGACTGGCGCCGCGCCGGGTAGACGGGCAACGGCCCCGGGGGACGCGCCCTGGGACCAGGACCTTGGATCAGGCTTTTAGATCAGGCCCTGCGCCAGCATGGCGTCGGCCACTTTGACGAACCCGCCGATGTTGGCGCCGAGGACATAGTTGCCCGGCTCGCCGTACTCGTCGGCGGTGGCGGCACACCGGTCATGGATGCCCACCATGATCTCCGTGAGCCGCTCTTCGGTGTGCTCGAAGGACCACGAGTCACGGCTGGCGTTCTGCTGCATTTCCAGGGCGGAGGTGGCGACGCCGCCTGCGTTGGCGGCCTTGCCGGGTCCAAAGAGGACCCCGGCGTCCTGGAACACCGCCACCGCATCACGGGTGGAGGGCATGTTGGCGCCCTCACCCACCGCGAGGAGTCCGTTGCGCACCAGGCGGGCGGCAGCACCGCCGTCGAGCTCGTTCTGGGTGGCGCAGGGCAGCGCCACCGTGGCGTCCACGTCCCACACCGAGCCGCCGTCAACGTAGGAGACTCCCGCGCGGCGTTCCGCGTAGTCCTTCAGGCGGCCGCGCTCCACTTCCTTGACCGCGCGGAGAAGTCCGACGTCGACGCCGGCCTCGTCCACGACGTAGCCGGAGGAGTCCGAGCAGGCCACCACGGTGGCGCCGAGCGATTGGGCCTTGGCGATTGCGTTGATGGCCACGTTGCCGGATCCGGAGACCACCACGCGCTGGCCGTCGAAGGAGGTGCCGCGGGTTTTCAGCATCTCCTGCGTGAAGATGACCGTGCCGAACCCGGTAGCCTCCGGGCGGACCAGGGAGCCGCCCCAGGAGATGCCCTTGCCGGTGAGCACGCCCGATTCGTACCGGTTGGTGATGCGCTTGTACTGGCCGAAGAGGTAGCCGATTTCGCGTCCGCCCACACCGATGTCCCCGGCCGGAACGTCGGTGTATTCGCCAATGTGCCGGTAGAGCTCGGTCATGAAGGACTGGCAGAAGCGCATCACCTCGGCATCGCTGCGGCCACGGGGGTCGAAGTCGGAGCCGCCCTTGCCGCCGCCGATGGGCATGCCGGTCAGTGCGTTCTTGAAAATCTGCTCGAAGCCGAGGAACTTGACGATCCCCAGGTAGACAGAAGGGTGGAAGCGCAGGCCGCCCTTGTAGGGGCCCAGGGCCGAGTTGAACTCCACCCTGAAGCCGCGGTTGATCTGGACCCGGCCGGCGTCGTCGGTCCAGGGGACACGGAAGATGATCTGGCGTTCAGGTTCGCAGAGCCGCTCCAGGATGGCGGCCTCGAGGAGTTCGGGGTGCCGGTCGTGGACGGGCCCCAGGCTCTCGAAAACTTCCACCACCGCCTGGTGGAATTCCGCTTCGCCCGGGTTCCTGGCGAGGACTGTATCCCTGATGGCCTCGAGCCGTGCATCCATGTCATTTTCCTTACCGTGGCCGAACGCAGGACGGCACGCATAAGGCGGCTCCGTCCTCAAAGGTTTACATTTCAACCTAACCGATTACGACTGGAGACCGTTAAGCGATCGGGCAGTTGCAGCGCTAATCTCCGTATTGTGACTCTGGAATTCCATACTGTGATAACTGCGCTCAGGCCTGCCTGCAGCTGCGGGGCCGGCTGACATGCCGCACATCTGCCTGCTGCTCTCCGCTGCTGCCCTGCTGATTAATGGCCTGGCAACTCTGGGCCGGTTGCCCTGGCGGGACGCCGGCGTCCTGAACCTGGCAGTGGGCGCCGTCCAGCTGCTGCTCGCCATCCTGTCGCTGTCCGGCAGCGCCACTCCCCTGCCGGCTTCGGCCGGAATGTTCCTGTTCGGGCTGACCTACACCTATGTCGGGCTGGATGCCTTGCTTGCCCTGGGGTCGAAGGGGCTGGGCTGGTTCTGCGGCCTGGTGTCCGGGCTGGGCGTGCTGCTCGCCGGCGCCTGGCTGGCCGGCGATCCGCTGCTGGCGGTCCTGTGGCTGGCCTGGGCGGTGCTGTGGGGCTGCTTGTTCGCGTCGCTGGCGCTGGGCAGGAAGCGGCTGGACCCGTTCATCGGCTGGGCCCTCGTGCTGGCCAGCCCCGCAACCGCCGCCATCCCGGCTTTCCTGGGACTCACCGGCGCCTGGCCCGGCGGTCCGGAAACGGCGTGGGCGGCGGCGGTGGCGCTGGCGGGAATGTTTGCCGCTGCACGGCTGCTGGCCCGGCGCGAAGCGTCTGCTCCGCACCGGGCCGAATCCTTGCCGCCGGAGCCTGCCGCAGGCCAGGCCAACGTCAGCTGAGCGTCTCCCGCGCGGCACCCAGGCCCGGGGTGCCGGTGGCTGGGGTGCCAGCGTCTGCGGTGCCCGTGCCCGCCGTACCAGCGTCCGCAGCCTCCAGTCTGCGCTGCACGCGGGCTTCCACCAGCACTCCGGCTGCAAAGACCACCGGGACGGAAGCCAGCAGGGCCGCCGCGGTTTCGGCGCTGCCGCCGATCAGGGCGGTGAAGTTGCTGAGCACCAGGAACAGCACCCAGCCCAGCAGCACGGCGGCCAGCGAGGGTGCCACGAGCGTCTGCCACAAACCCGCCCCGGCCGGTTCGCGGCGGAAGAAGCCCACCACCGCAACCGAGCACAGAATGTACAGCACCAGCAGCGCCGCCACGGCAAGCCCGCTGAACCAGGAGAACAGCGTGAGGACGGGGTCCAAGGCCAGGAGAGCGAACGGCATCACCAGCACGACGGCGGCAGCGGTCTGGATCCAGGCGGCAACAGCGGGTGCCCGGTGCCGGTTGGTCCGCGCCACCTTTGCGGGCATGGAGCCGCGCAGGGCGAGCGAGTGCAGGTAGCGGTTGATGCCGTTATGGAAGGCGATGATCCCGGCCAGCAGTGATGTCACCAGCAGGATGCCGGCCACGGTACCCGCCCACGGTCCGAAGAGTTCAATCATCGGCCCCAGTACGAAGGACGTGGCATCGCCTGATGCGAGTGCCGCGCCGGCGGCGTCCATCACCCTCGACGGTCCGTAGTAGCTGACCAGCATCCAGGAGATGAAGGAAAAGAAGATGGAGATGACGCCGACGGACAGGTACGTTGCCCTGGCCACGGTGCGGTGGGGGTCCTTGGCCTCGGCCGAGTAGATGGCGGTTGATTCGAAGCCGAACATGGAGGCGACCGCGAACATGATGGCCACTCCGGGGGCGCCGGCACCGATGGCCTGCGGCGAGAAGGAGGCTGCCACGCTGATGCCTTCCGGGCCGCCGCCGCTGAAGAGGACGGTGACGCCGAAGAGCAGCAGCACGGCCACCTCGAGTCCCACCAGCAGGGCCAGGACGCGGGCGCCGAGTTCGATGTTCAACGAACCGAGGACCTGCACGCCGGCCATGGTGGCCAGCGCCAGCACCCACCACGGTACGTCCAGTCCGGCATTGGCGAGGAGCCCGGAGAACGCTGCCCCGTACAGCCCGTACATGGCAGCCTGGACGGTATTGTAGGCCAGCAGCGCCAGCCAGGCCGCGCCGGCGCCGGTCTTCCGGCCGAAGGCGGCGGTCACGTAGGCGTAGAAGGCGCCGTTGGCCTGGATCCTGCGGCTCATCGCCACGAATCCCACGGCGAAAATGACGATCACGATGCCCACGATCAGGTAGGCACCGGGGGCGCCGGCACCGTTGCCGAGGGCCGCGGCCAGTGGAGAGGCGCCCACGATGCCGGTCAGGGGCGCCTGGGCGGACAGGACGAAGAACAGGATGCCCAGTACGCCGATGCTCCCGGAGCGCAATGCGGTGGAGTGATCCTTGGCCGGAGCGTCGGTGGTCCGGGGTTCGGAATTGGAAATACTCATAGGGTCCTTCTCACGGTCATGAGCGGGGAAGTTGTGGTTGGGATCCAGCTTGGCAGCGGGGCCGGCGGCTGCCTTGTCCGCCGGCGATCAGTTGTTGTCGGTCAGCGCAGCGGTGGTTATGACAGTCCTTTACTCCCGCAACGCCGGGGGTTCCACGAATAGCCCCCGCACCCCGGGGTACGGTGAATTCGTGCGCAAGGTGTCCCGGGGCTTCGCTCCGGACCATGGAAGCAACCTTCGGAAAGAGGAACCATGAGCGAACCGACCACCAACGAGGGGATCTTTGACGCGGATGCCCTTGACGGCGAGGAGACCCGGGAGGCGGCCGCTGCATCCGAGCCCGCGGCCGACGCGGAGGTCAGCTACGACGAACAGTTCTACCCCGCCCGGCCCAAGGCCCTGAGGCCCATCGCCCGGCGCCGCCAGTACCTTGCCACCCGGCCATCCTTCGAGTTCGACGGGCGCAACGCCGCCTACGTGGAGTGGCTGCGGAACCAGGCGATGCTCGGCGACGCCAACACGCTCGCCCGGCAGCTCTCCGGCCAGGCCAGCATGTGGCAGAACTCCTATGCGCATCCCAACCCGCGTGCCGCCGTCGAACGCGCCCCTGTCTGGTTCACCGCCTACCCCCTGTCCTTCATCACGAAGCCCGGGCAGTCCTTCCTCTCGGCGCTGGGCGACGAGAAGATGTGGGAGGCGTTCCGGGACATCGGCATCCGCGCCATCCACACCGGGCCGGTGAAACTGGCAGGCGGCATCAGCGGCTGGATGCAGACCCCCAGCGTGGACGGCCACTTCGACCGGATCAGCATGGGCATCGACCCCGTGTTCGGTGACGAGGACGAATTCCGCCGGATGTGCGAGGTGGCCGCCGACCACGGCGGAACCATCATCGACGACATCGTCCCGGGCCACACCGGCAAAGGTGCGGACTTCCGCCTGGCCGAGATGAACTTCCGGGACTACCCGGGGATCTACCACATGGTGGACATCCCCGAGGAGGACTGGCACCTGCTGCCGGACGTCCCGGAAGGCAAGGACTCGGTGAACCTGAGCCCCGACGCCGAGCGGGCACTGCAGAAGGCGGGCTACATCATCGGCCGGCTGCAGCGGGTGATCTTCTACGAGCCCGGGGTCAAGGAAACCAACTGGAGCGCCACCCGCCCCATCGTGGACACCGCCGGCAAGACCCGGCGCTGGGTCTACCTGCATTACTTCAAGGCCGGCCAGCCGTCCATCAACTGGCTGGACCCCACCTTCGCGGGCATGCGCCTGGTGGTGGGCGACGCCCTGCACTCGCTGGTGGACCTGGGCACCGGGGCGCTGCGGCTGGACGCCAACGGCTTCCTGGGCGTGGAGAAGAGCGCGGAGGAGGAGCCGGGCTGGTCCGAGGGGCATCCGCTGTCCGAGGCAGCCAACCAGCTCATCGGCTCCATGATCCGCAAAGTGGGCGGCTTCTCCTTCCAGGAGCTCAACCTCACCATCGACGACATCAAGGCCACCTCGGAATCCGGGCCGGACCTCTCCTATGACTTCATCACCCGGCCGGCGTACCACTTTGCCCTGGTCATGGGAGATACCGAGTTCCTGCGGCTCACGCTCCGGCTCTCCATGGAAATCGGCGTGGACCAGGCGTCCCTGGTCCACGCGCTGCAGAACCATGACGAACTCACTTACGAGCTGATGCACTTCGCCGCCGGCCACCGTGACGACGTCTTTGAGCTCGGCGGCCAGGAGCTGACCGGCGCCCAGATCGCCGAGCACGTCCAGCAGACCATGCGGGACAGGCTCACCGGCGAGAACGCCCCCTACAACTCCGTATTCACCATGAACGGCATCGCCTGCACCACCGTCAGCTTCATCATGGCCAGCCTGGGGGTCCAGGACCCGGAGGAGCTGACCCCGGAGCAGGAGGCCCAGGTCCTGGACGCGCACATCCTGCTGTCCATGTACAACGCACTGCAGCCCGGCGTGTTCGCACTGTCCGGCTGGGACCTGGCCGGGATTTCTGTGCTGGACCGCGGCAGCGTTGACGAGCTGATCGCGCAGGGTGACACCCGCTGGATCAACCGCGGCGCGCACGACATCATGGGGACCAGCCCCGAGGCCAGGACCTCCTCGGCCGGGATGCCCCGGGCCCGCAGCCTCTACGGGTCACTGCCGGAACAGCTCGACGACGAAAACTCCTTTGCCCGCCGGCTCCAGCGCATCCTGGCTGTCCGTGAGGAGCACGGCATCGCCACCGGCACGCTCCTGGATGTTCCGGACGTCTCCCACCGGGGTTTGCTGGTTCTGGTCAACGAAGTGGCCGGCGGGGCCCTGGAAGTCACGGTCCTGAACTTCTCGGACCAGGACATTTCCGGCAGCGTCAGGTCCACGCACCTCCAGCCTGGCGCCAGCGTGCGAGACCTCTTCAGCGGCGAAACGGTGGGCCAGGTGGACGACCTGCACAGCTTCTTCCTTGACCTGCCCGCCTATCAGGGCACGGCGCTGCTGCTTGAGGTGGAGGAAGGGGACGACGACGGCGGGCCGGCTTCGGAGGCCTGATCCGTTCCACGGGGCTGCTTCCGCGCAGGAGGCAGCCCCGGGCGGACCGGAAGCACAGCGGCGAGGACGAGGACCAGGACACCGGCGAGCGGGACCACCAGCAGTCCGGTCCTGACGCTGGTGGCGTCGGCGATGAGACCCACCACAGGCGGTGAGCAGAGGAAGCCCAGGCGCATCAGCCAACTGACGAGCGTCAGGCCGGTGCCGTGCCGCAGTCCGGGCAGTTCATCCGCGGTGTGCATGGCCGCGGGGACCAGCGTGGCCACGCCCAGGCCGGCGGCGGCAAACCCGGCGATGGTCCCGGGAACGGACGGCCACACCAGCGCGGAGCCCATCCCGGCCAGTACCACCAGGCCTCCGGCCCGGGCCACGGCACGCTGGCCGAACCGGTCCACGAGCCTGTCCCCCATGAGCCTGCCGGCGAACTGGGCGCCGGTCAGCGCCACGAATCCCAGGGCAGCGACCGGCGCCGCCGCCCCCAGCGCGCCGGAGAGGTACACCGCGGACCAGGTGCTGCCGGCATCTTCCACCAGGCTGCCGGACACTGCAATCAGGACCAGCGCCGCCAGGACCGCCCAGACAGTCAGCCCGGGCCGGGTGGCCTTGGCTGCCGCGCGGCGCCCGTCATGCTCAGCAGCTGCGGGGTCGTGGCCGGGCAGGAGAAGGCGGAGGGCAACCAGTGCCACCCCAGCGAACATCAGGCAGGACAGTCCGAGGTGGAGTCCGCGGGACAGCCCGGCCAGGATGGCGCCGGCCCCCATGAGGCCGCCCAGTACCGCCCCGATGCTCCACACCGCGTGGAATGAATTGAGGATGGACCGGCCGTAGAGGCGTTGCACCCGGAGGCCGTGCGAATTCTGCGCCACGTCCGTGACGGCGTCGGCGGCCCCCGCTGCAAAGAGCGCACCGGCCAGCAGGGCCCACGACGGCGCCACACCCGCCGCCAGCACCCCGGCGCCGGTCAGGACCGTGCCCGCCACGGCAACAGCGCCTGACCCGAACCGGCGGATCAGCACCGCGGCGGCCAGCCCAGCCACCAGGGCGCCGAACGGGAATGCTGCCACGGCCAGCCCGAACTGCGCGTTGGTCAGCCGCAGTTCATCCATGATGGCCGGATACCGCGGCAGGAGGTTGGCGAACAGGGCGCCATTGGTCAGGAACAGCAGCGCCACCCCGGTCCTGGCCCGGCGGAGCCGTGCTGCCGGGAGTGAACTGCCCTCAGGACGGACTTCCTGCCCGGAGGCAGCAGGGCCGTCGGAAGGAACGGGGTTGTCGGAGGAAGCCATGGGGCGGCCTTTCTGGGGGTGTTGCGTCAGTGGTGCCGTGCGGTAGCGGTGCGGTAGCGGTGCGGCGCGTCAGTGGAACGGTGCGGCAGGCGTGGTGATGCGGGCTACCGCCTCGGCAGTGGCTGTCCGGTGGTGTTCTTCGGTGTCCAGTGCGGCATGGAGGGACAAGCCTTCAATCAGGGCGTCCAGCATCCGGCACGTGGCGGGGTCGAAGTGCCGGGCCAGCGCGTCCCGGCTCTGCTTCATCCAGGCGTGCGTGATCTCCCGGTAGGCGGGCTCGCGGGCCGCCAGGGTGTATAGCTCCTGGGTGAGGACCAGTTCGCGGGATGAGCCGGTGAGGTCCTCGTGGATCAGGTCCACCACGGCGGCACGGGCCTCGTCGAGGGTGGCTGCCTGCGCCATCCGGGCTTCGAAGCGGACGGCGATGGTGCCGGCGAATCGGGTGAAGGCTTCACGCAGCACCTCATCCATGCCGGTGAAGTGGTAGGTCATGGATCCCAGCGGCACGTCCGCCCGGGCCGCGATCTTCCGGTGGGACGCCCCGGCCACCCCTGATTCGGCAATGACGTCCAGGGCTGCGGCGATGATCCGGTCGCGCCGTTCCGGGTCGAAGCGGCGCTGGGTTACTGCCACGGGGAAACCTTCACGGCAGGTCCCTGACCACCCGGGCGGGGTTGCCAACGGCCACCACGTTGGCGGGGATGTCCTTGGTGACCACGGCACCGGCGCCGATCACGGAGTTTTCCCCGATGGTCACGCCCGGCAAAACGATGGCGCCGCCGCCCAGCCAGACGTTGTCGCCGATGGTGATGGGCTTGGCCGCTTCCAGCTTGTCGCGGCGGGGCCGGGCTTCGAGAGGGTGGGTGGGGGTCAGCAGCTGCACGTTGGGGCCGATCTGGCAGTCGCGCCCAATGGTGATCGCGGCGACGTCAAGGGCCGTCAGGTTGGAGTTGATGAAGGTGCCGTCGCCCACGGTGATGTAGCTGCCGTAGTCCACCGTGACCGGAGGCCGGACGTCCACGTTGTCACCCACGGATCCCAGCAGTTCCGCCAGGACGGGCCGGGCCGATTCCGGGTCCTCGATGTAGGCCGCCGTGTAACGGGCCTGCAGCTTCAAGGCGCGGTGGAAGGCTGCTGCGTTGTCCGGATCGTCCGCAATATAGAGGTCCCCCGCCAGCATGCGCTCGCGGTTGGTGCGCGGATCCCCCGCGAAATAATCGGTCATGTGTACGATCGTACATAACGATCCGTTGCCTTGACCATGTCCTGCACCGGAAACCACAAAACCCCGCCACGGCGCCCGAAGGCGCGGTGGCGGGGTCTTGGGGGTCTGCCTGGACTTAGCCGCGGTTGTACATGACGTGCTTGGTGCGGGAGAAGTCGTCCAGGGCGTAGCTGGACAGGTCGCGGCCGTAGCCGGAGCCCTTGAAGCCGCCCCAGGGCATTTCGGTGGCGATCACCAGGTGCGAGTTGACCCAGACGGTCCCGAAGTCCAGCTTCCGCGGAACGTTCAGCGACCGGGCGGAGTCCTTGGTCCAGACCGAGGCGGCCAGGCCGTAGATGGTTTCGTTGGCCCGGGTGACGGCTTCCTCGTCGGTGCTGAAGGTTTCCACGGAGACGACGGGGCCGAAGATCTCGTTGCTGCTGATCGGGGCGCCGGCCGGGACGTTGGTGACCACGGTGGGCTCGATGAAGTAGCCGGGACCTTCGATGGCGCGGCCGCCGACGGCAATGGTGTGGCCATCCTTGCGGACGTCGTCGAGTGCGGCGAGGACCCGCTCGTAGTGGGCTTTGGAGATCATGGAGCCGATTTCGGCGTCTTCGGCGCCGGGGGTGCCGACGGTGATCTCGCTGATTTCCTTCACGAGCAGTTCGGTGAACTTGTCGGCCACTGATTCGTGGACGAGCACGCGGCAGGCCGCGCCGCATTCCTGGCCGCCGTTCCAGAACCCGGTACTGCGGACGCCCTTCGCGGCGGCCTCGAGGTCGGCGTCGGCGAACACCACGACCGGTGCCTTGCCGCCCAGCTCGAGGTGGACGCGCTTGACCGAGCCAGCGGCGCTGGCGGCCACCTTCTGGCCGCTGCCGACGCTGCCGGTGATGGCCACCAGGTCCACGCGCGGGTGCTCGGACAGGCGGTTGCCCACCACGCGGCCGGGGCCGGTGACGATGTTCACGACGCCGGCCGGCACCTCGTCGGCGATGAGTTCTGCGAGCTTGAGCGTGGTCAGCGGCGTCTGCTCGGAGGGCTTGAGGACCAGGGTGTTGCCCGCGCCAAGGACCGGGGCGATCTTCCACGCGGCCATCAGCAGCGGGTAGTTCCAGGGGGTGATCACCCCTACCACGCCAACGGGTTCGCGGTGGATCACCGAGGTGTGGTTTTCGGCGTAGTCATCGGAGCCGAGGGTGCTGTAGGCGCGGGCGGCGCCGGCGGAGAACCGGAAGGTGTCGATGGCGCTGGAGATGTCGTCCTCCGCCACCGCGGCCGGCTTGCCGGTGTTGGCTGCTTCTAGGGTTTCGAACACTTCCCGGTTGGCCTCGATGATGTCCGCGATGCGGAGCAGGACGGCGGACCGGTCCCGCGGCGTGGTCGCCGCCCACGCGTCCTTGGCGGCCACTGCGGCTTCGACGGCGGCGTCCACGTCCTCCGCCGTGCCGGCCGGCACCTGGGTGAGGATCTCCTCGGTGGCCGGATTGACGACGTCGACCTTCTCCGTGGAGGTGGAGGCAACAAACTGTCCGCCGATGAACTGGCCAAAGGGCGGCAGGGACGGCACCGGCGGCGCGTCTGCCCGGAGGACTGTGAACAGTGTTTTTTCTGCGGTGGTCATGGCGTGCCCGGGGTCCTTTCGGTGGGGTTGCTGGCGTGGTGGAGGTGATGGTGGTGGTGCTCGACGGGGACCTTTTCCTCCCAGAAGTCGGCGCCCTCGATGCCCAGCGCCCTGGGGTCGAAGGTGGGGTCCTGGCCGAGTTTCCGCTGGCGTTCGTAGTCCTTGTAGATCTTTCGGACCAGCGGGAACAGGAAGACCAGGCAGATGAGGTTGACCCAGGCGATCAGGCCAAGCCCGATGTCGCCGGCGGCCCACATGACCTGGGCGTTGACGATCGAACCGAAGAAGACGATGGCCATGGTGCCGATCTTGAGGACGTTCTTCCACCGGTGTCCGGGACGTCCGTCCAGCAGGTACAGCAGGTTGGAGTTGGCGACGTAGAAGTAGGCGAGCAGGCAGGTGAAGCCGAACAGGAGCACGGCGACCGCGACGAACCCGGCGCCCCAGCCCGGGACCAGGGTGTCAATGGATTCCTGCACCCAGTTGGCGCCGACCGGAACGCCCGGCAGGTTGTTGACCAGGTAGCCGCCGGAGCCGTCGGAGACGTTGTACTTGCCCGAGACCACCATCATGAGGCCGGTGGCCATGCAAATCAGCAGCACGTCGATGTAGATGCTGAAGGTCTGGACCAGACCCTGCTTGCCGGGGTGGGACGTGCGGGCCGCGGCAGCGGCGAAGGTTGCCTCGCCCAAGCCGTTGGAGGAGGCGAAGACCGCCCGGCGGACGCCCCAGGCCACTGCTGCGCCGGCGATGCCGCCCAGGACCGGGTGGATGCCGACGGCGGACTGGAAGATCAGGGCGACGGCTGCGGGGACGCTGCCGAAGTTGATGGCGATGACCGCCAGGGCCAGGACCAGGTAGCCGATGGCCAGGACCGGCACGAGTGCCTGCGTGACCTTCACCAGGCGGGTGGTGCCGCCGAAGATGACCAGGGCGATCAGGACGGTGACCAGGACGGCCGGGATCCAGCTGTCCAGGTTGAAGGCCAGTTTGGCGGTGGCCGCGATGGTGTTGACCTGCAGGCCGGGGAAGACGAAGCCGTAGCCGATGACGCCCAGGACCGCCACGAGGGCCCCGACCTTGGGCAGCTTGAGGCCGTACTTGATGTAGTACGGCATGCCGCCGATGTCCTCGTTGGCGTTGCGGCGGTCCTCGTCCTGGACCTGGCGCTTGAAGGTCTGGGACAGGGCAGCTTCGGCGTAGCCGACGGTGCAGCCCACCAGGCCGGTGATGGCCATCCAGACGAGGGCGCCGGGGCCGCCGGCACCCACCGCAGTCGCCACGCCGGCGATGCTGCCGACGCCGACGCGGCTGGCCAGCGCCAGCACGAGGGCCTGGAAGGAGGAGAGGCCGCCCTCTCCCCCTTCGCTGTCCTTCAGCTGGCGGAGCATGTCCGGGATGCGGCGGAACTGGATGCCCTTGGTGGCGATGGAATAGGCGACGCCGAGGCCCAGGACCACGTAGGCCATGGGCGCCCAGATGGCGTCGGAGACGGTGGACAGGAAGGCGCCGAAATCGGTATCCATGGGCTAGCCGACGGTCTGGTACAGGGCGGACAGGGCATCCTTGACCCGGGCGAGGTCCTCGGTGCCCAGGTCCGCGGTGGGACGGCGCGGCGAGCCGGCCGGGATGCCCTGCAGGGTCAGCCCTGCCTTGACGGCGGGGATGAAGGGCACGGACAGCAGCGCGTCGATGACGGGGTAGACCTTCTTCCACTGCTCCAGCGCACCCTGGAGGTCACCGTCGGAGATGCTGCGGCTGACCTCGACGATTTCCTTGGGGACCACGTTGGCGGTGCCCGCCATGACGCCGGCCGCGCCTTCGACGAGGGCGCTGTAGAGGTAGACGTCCCAGCCGATGAAGGTGCCGATGACGTCGCTGTGGTGGTGGATCAGCTGCAGGGCCTGTTCCCAGTTGGCGCTGGAGTCCTTGATGTACTTGATGTTCGGGACTTCTTCGGCCAGGGCACGGACGGTGGCCGGGCCCAGGTTGACTCCGGTGACGGCCGGGATGTTGTAGAGCATGACCGGAAGGGTGACGGACCGGGCCACGTCCTTGATGTAGATGACGGTTTCCTCGAGGGTCAGCGGCTCGTAGTAGGGGGTGACCAGCATCAGGACGTCCGCGCCGAGCTTTTCGGCGGCCTGGGACAGGCGGATGGCTTCGGCGGTGGAGGTGGCCCCGGTGTTGGCGATGACCGGGACCCGGCCGTTGGCCTGCTTGATGACGGTTTCGATGAGCAGGAGCCGTTCCTCGGAGGACAGGGCGCCCACTTCGCCGGTGGAGCCGGCGGCGACAACGCCGTCAACGCCGCCGTCGATGGAGCGGTCGACAATCAGCTTCAGGGTCTCGACGTCCAGGGTTTCGTCCTGGGCGAAGGGGGTGGAGAGGGCGGTGAGGACGCCGCGGAGTTCGTTGGTCATGGGTGTTTCCTTCTGTGGATAGGTGCGGGGTGGTCAGGGGTGGCGCTGCTGCTCAGGCCACGATGGACAGGGACTGCGGCGGGGCCTGGCGGTGGGTTGCCAGTACGCTCGCGGCCTCCTGCGCTGCGGAGAAGCCGGTGGTGATGGAGCTTTCGGTGTAGAGGGTGCCCAGGTAGTCGCCGGCCAGGAACACGCGGTCGGCGCCGCGCATCAGGGTGGACTGGATCTTGGCCCGGCCCGGGAAGCAGTAAGGGGAGGCGTTCTTCCAGCGGTCCACCTTGGCCTCGACGACGCTGTCTGCGAAGCCGTGGCCGAGGACCTGGTCGAGGTCGGTGAGGTGGGTCTTGATGACCTCCTCTTCGGGCTTTTCCAGCAGGGCCTTGCCGAGGCTGGCCGGGGAGAACGTCATGAAGCTGCCGCCGGGCTTGCGGACGGACTCGGTGCCACGCACGATGCTGGCCTGGTTCAGCGCGATGGCGAAGGAGCGCTTGGGTGCCGCGATGGCGTAGATGTCATCCCACGGCTTTGCGGTGGTTTCGTTGGTGAGGAAGGCGGTGCTGACGTGCGGGCCGTACTTGATCTGGCTTAGGGCCCCGCGCAGGTCTTCGGGCAGGTCCACGCCCACATTGTGGGAGACGTCGGCAGTGGTGGCCAGGACCACGGTGCGCGCCTCGACTTCGCGGTCGACGCCGTCCTGGCGGTACCGGACCACGACGGAGTCCTTCTTGTGGACTACTTCGTGCACGGCGGCGCCGAGCTCGATCCGGTCCCCGCCCAGGGCGGCGGCGATGGATTCGGTGAGCGTGGAAGGTCCGCCCACAATGCCCCGGCTCAGCCCCTGGCCGAAGCTGAGGACCAGGCTGAAGTAGCCGATGCCGGCCCCGGCGGAGATCTGGTCCATGTCACCGGCGGAGCGCGTCACGGTGGTCTTGAACAGGGCGGCCGCGTCCTCGGACAGGTTGCCGACGAAGTCCTGGAAGGACGTGTTGTTCTCGAAGTCGTAGATGCGCTGCTGCCGCATGGCGCCGGACTCGCCGGTACGCTTGCGCACCACGCCGGTGTACTTGGCAACTCCGCTTACCACTTTCAGCCCTGCCCGCATGGTGTCCACGCGGGCGGCCAGGGACATCGGGATGCGGAACGGGTAGGTGGCGATGTGGCCCTGCTTGATGAACTTGCCGTTCATTGACAGGCCCTGCAGCGAGCCGGGAATCTGGACGGCCATGACACCGACCTCGTTGAGCAGCGCGTCGGTGGAGGATCCGGCACCGGCAAAGACGTGCCCGCCCCAGTTCAGCCAGTAGTCACCCCGGCGTTCGGAACGGATGCGTCCACCCACGCGGTCCCCGGACTCCAGGACGACGGTGTCCCAGTGCCGGAGCCGCCAGGCTGCCGCCAGTCCGGCGAGTCCGCCGCCGATGATTACTGCGTCTTTCATCTTGCATTCCTTGCTGTTGGTTCGTGGTGGTTGCCGGGCGCCTTTGCCGGCGCCGCCGGAGTTTCATGGCCTGCCGCCCGTTCCCCCGGGGCTGCAGAAACGTGCACTGCTGCGGTGTGATACAAACCACCCTAAGATGTGATCACAGATCACACAAGACCTGCACTGAACATTTCTTTTTGGTCCGGGGGCTCGCTTCGGCCGCACCGGGGCAGCCCTGTCCCGGCCGTATATTGGACGGGTGGCAATATCCAAGCGCGTCGAACCCACCCTGCTGACCGACCAGGTCTTTGCGACGATCCACGCCTCGATCCTCAGCGGCGACCTGCCCGCCGGCTCCAGGCTCAAGGTGCGCGACCTCGCCGAGCAGGTGGGAACCAGCGTGATGCCCGTCCGCGAGGCAATCCGCCGGCTGGAAGAGATGGGACTCGCGGAGCGTGAGCCGCACAAGGGCGCGGTGGTCAAGAGCCTGTCCTTCGAGGAACTGATCCACGTGTACGACGTCCGCAGGCTGCTGGAGACCGAGGCCGCCCGGCTGGGCAGCGAAAGAATCACACAGGAGGACTGCGACCGGATGCAGTCCGAGTATGAACTCATGCGCGAGGCCATCCGGGAGCAGCGGGTCATCGACCTGCTGGATCACGACGAGGAGATGCTGGCCATCCTCTACCAGGCCGCCGGAAATCCGGTGCTGCTCCAGATGATCCGCACCTTGTGGCAGCAGTGCCGGGCATACAAGATCGTGGGCGCCCAGGGCTCCCTGGACGCCGGCAAGGACGATTCCCTGTGGCGCTACCAGCAGGACCTGGTGACGGCGGCCCGGAACGGCGACCCCGCGGCTGCAGCGTCCGTCAACGAGGCGTCACTGGTTGACGCCACCGAACGCATCAAGGCCCGGCTGGCCGAACAGGCAACGCCGTAGTGCTCGACATCCCGCTGGTGGGGCGCCCGGGACGACAGGTTCCGGGCGGCGCACCTTTCTGCTGCGCCCGCCGCCGACCCCTTTCCCCCATCCCCCTTCCCGATGCCCTATCAGATCGAGTCCCCATCCACCCCAAATAACAGCTCCAAGTGATAGGGCAACCGGAGTTTAGGCAGGGCAAAGGGGTCGGGATGTAACGCCCCTACGGAGGAATGCGGCCGCCCTGGGTTCGCAGCAGCGACGGTGCGGCCCGCACCAACCCGGGCGGCCGACGTCGACCCTCACCACAGGTGCCCCACTCCCCCAGGATGCCCTATCAAATCGAGCCCCCATCCACCCCTAATAACAGCTCCAACTGATAGGGCAACAGGGCATTTAGGCAGGGCAGGGGTCCGGATGTACCGCCGATACGGAGGAATGCTGCCGCCCTGGGTTCGCCGCAGCGACGGTACGGCCGGCACCCAACCCGGACGGCCGACGTCGCCCTCACCACAGGTGCCCCACTCCCCCAGGATGCCCTATCAGATCGAGTCCCCATCCACCCCAAATAACAGCTCCAAGTGATAGGGCAACGGGGGTTCAGGCGGGGCACCAAGGGACGGCAAAAAAGCGCGGCTGGCCGCCCTCGGGGGCAACCAGCCGCGCTTTCGGCTGTTCAGATATCCAGTTATGCGGTGACGGGTGCCGCCACCTGGAGGAGGTGGTGTGCTTCCAGGAGTTCCGGTTCGATCCAGGCCTCGTGGCCCTCGTACGCGCTGTAGAGCGTGCGGCCCTGGCTGGAGTCTGCCATCAGCCACAGCATCGAGGAGTCCGGCATGGCATCGTCCACCACGCCGGAGCGGATGGCGGTGCCGTACTGCCGGATCTGGACGGGGATGCCGATCAGCCGGCTCCAGTCAGGGAAGGGGACGCGGGCCACGGCTATCGGAGCACCACGGTGCGGTTGCCCTGCAGGATGACGCGGCCTTCGCAGTGCCACTTGACCGCGTTGGAGAGGGCCTTGCATTCGGTGTCGCGGCCGGCGGCCACCAGGTCCTCCGGACCGTAGGTGTGGTCCACGTCCACCACCTGCTGGGAGATGATGGGCCCTTCGTCCAGCTCGGCGTTGACGTAGTGAGCGGTGGCGCCCACCGTCTTGACGCCGCGGGCGTAGGCCTGGTGGTAGGGCTTGGCGCCCTTGAAGCTGGGCAGGAACGAGTGGTGGATGTTGATGGCCCGGCCGTCCAGCTTGCGGGTCAGGTCGTCGCTGAGCACCTGCATGTAGCGGGCCAGCACCACCAGTTCGACATCGAGCCCGTCCACCAGTTCCATCAGCGCGGCCTCCGCGGCCGGCTTGGTGTCCGCCGTGACGGGGATGTGGTGGAACGGAATGCCGTGCCACTCCACCAGCGCCTGGTGGTCCCGGTGGTTGGACACCACGGCCACGACGTCCACGGGAAGTTCCCCGATGCGGGCGCGGAACAGCAGGTCGTTGAGGCAGTGCCCGAACTTGGACACCATGATCAGGACCTTGCGCTTGGACCCGTGCCGCTCCAGCTGCCATCGCATGCCGAACTTCTCCGCCACGGGGGCAAAGGAAGACCGCAGCAGCTCAAGCGTTGATTCGTCCCCTTCGGAGACGAAGTGCACGCGCATGAAGAAATGGCCCTCGGAGCGCTCACCGAACTGCTTGTTGTCGATGATGTCGCAGCCGTGCTCCAGCAGGAAGCCGGACACCGCGTGGACGATCCCGGGGCCTTCCGGGCAGTCGAGGGTCAGGACGTGCTCCACTGTGGTGGGCGCCTTCGGGGCGGGGACGTGGGTTTCAGTTGCAGTCATGGTTCAGCACTCGATCACATTCACGGCGAGTCCTCCTCGGGACGTTTCCTTGTACTTGGTTTTCATGTCGGCCCCGGTGTCACGCATGGTCTTGATCGCCTTGTCCAGCGAGACCTTGTGGCTGCCGTCCCCGTGCAGGGCCAGCCGGGCCGCGTTGATCGCCTTGACGCTGGCGATCGCGTTCCGCTCGATGCAGGGGATCTGCACCAGCCCGCCCACGGGGTCGCAGGTCAGGCCCAGGTTGTGCTCGATCCCCACCTCCGCGGCGTTCTCCACCTGCGCGGGCGTCCCGCCAAGCACTTCGCAGAGGCCGGCCGCAGCCATCGAGCAGGCGGAACCCACCTCGCCCTGGCAGCCCACTTCGGCGCCGGAGATCGAGGCGTTGGTCTTGAACAGGATCCCGACGGCGGCCGCGGCCAGGAGGAAGCGGACGACACCGTCGTCGTCGGCTCCCGGAACAAACTTCACGTAGTAGTGCAGGACGGCCGGCACGATGCCCGCTGCCCCGTTGGTGGGGGCGGTGACGATCCGCCCGCCGGCGGCGTTCTCCTCGTTCACCGCCAGGGCGAACAGGTTGACCCATTCCATGGCCAGCAGCGGATCCGCAGGTGCCTGGACGGGCGACGGCGTTGCTGCCGCGGCTTCGGCGGTTGCCGCCGAGGCGGTGAGGGTGCGGAACAGGGACGGGGCACGGCGGGTGACCTTCAGGCCGCCCGGCAGGATGCCCTCGGCGTTGCAGCCGTTCTGCACGCATTCCTTCATCACGGCCCAGAGCCCCAGGAGTTCTTCCCGGAGTTCGGCCTCGCTGCGCCAGGTGAGTTCGTTGGCGAGCATGACGTCGGAGATGGACATGCCTTCGCGGCTGCAGATCTGCAGCAGCTCGTCCGCCGTGGAGAACGGGTACGGCAGCACCGTGTCATCGGCCACCACCTTGTCCGCGCCCTCGGCGTCGCCGTCCACCACGAACCCGCCGCCGATCGAGTAGAAACTCCGCTCGCTCAGCACTGCGCCGGTGCGGTCAAACGCCCGGAAGGTCATGCCGTTGGGGTGCGCGGGCAGGGACTTGCGCCGGTGGAGGACAACGTCCTCTTCCCAGTTGAAATCCACCCGGTGGGAACCGGCCACGTGAAGCTCGGCGTTCAGGGCCGCGGCAGCCACCTGGTCATCCGCGGTAAAGGTATTGACCGTTTCGGGCTCGAGGCCCTGCAGGCCCAGGACCACCGCCTTGTCGGAGCCGTGGCCCCGGCCGGTGGCGCCCAGCGACCCGAAAAGTTCGGACTGGACGCGCGCCGTGGAGGCCAGCTGGCCGTCGCCCTTCAGCCCGTCGGCGAAGAGCTTGGCCGCCCGCATCGGGCCCACCGTGTGTGACGACGAGGGCCCGATGCCGACAGAAAAGAGGTCGAGGACGCTCAGCGCCATCAGGGGACCTCAGGGGACGCGTACTCCCGCATGCCGTCCAGGAGCCAGCGGCCCAGGAACTCGGCGAACGAGGCCCGCGGGAATACCCGGAAGGAGTCCTCGCCCGTCTTCCACAGGAGGGCCGGGATGTTCCCGATCTCCGTGGAGTAGGCGGTGCCGGCCTTGAAGACCCGGGGGTGCAGGTCCAGCGAGCAGCCCTTTTCCAGGACGGACCTGGCCTGCGGACCGGTCAGCTCGAAGGTGGTGCGGTTGGCGGAAAGGTCAACCACCTGGCCTGCGTCACCGCCCAGCGCTTCGCGGAGGGCCTGGATCAGGTCACCGCCGAGGGATTCGTGCGCCTCAGTGGGAGCGACGACCAGGAACTCGGACGGGCCCAGCCACAGGACGGAGATGTCCCCGCTGCCGGCCACGTCCCCGGACCGGGCCGGCAGGCCGCCGGTCACATCGGCGATGCGCCGGGCAGCGTCGGAGCCGGCGGCTGCCCGGATGCCCACCATGGTGAGGAAGGGCAGTTCGGCGATCTCGACGGTTCCGGCCAGGGAGCCCGCCGCGAACGCGTCGCGGAGCGAGCCTGCCGGGCTGGTGCGCACTGCGAGGTCCTTCTCCGCGGGGGTCTTTGCGGGGGTGGGGGAAGCTGCTGTCTCAGCCATCTTTGCGGGTCCCTTCGGAGTCAAAAAGCACTGTCTCTGCGACAACCACGTCCACCAGCTGGTCGCCGGCGGCGGCAATCAGCGTTTCGCCGATGCGGTTGCGTCCGTTCTTGATCAGGGCCAGGCCGAACGACCTGCCCAGCGCTGCGCTGTGGTAGCTGGAGGTGACGAACCCTTCCATCGGCACGGGGCCGTAGGCGGGGTTGGTGGAGCGTCCCTTTTCCACGAGCTGGGTGCCTTCGGGCAGCCGCAGCGTGCGGTCCACGGGAAGGACGCTGACCAGGTGCTTGCGGTCCTCACGCTGGGCGTCCACCCGGGAGTAGGAGCGCTTGCCGATGAAGTCCTTGGCCTTGGAGACAATCCACTCCATGCCGGCATCCTGCGGGGTGACCGTGCCGTCGGTGTCCTGCCCGACAATCGGGTAGCCCTTCTCGGCGCGGAGCACGTGCATGGTTTCGGTGCCGTACGGGGTGATGTTGAACTCGGCACCCGCTGCGGCCACGGACTCCCAGGTGTTCAGGCCGTACCAGGCCGGTACGTTGATTTCGTAGGCGAGTTCACCGGAGAAGGAGATCCGGCAGACCCGGGCGCGGACGCCGGAGGCCAGGGTGGTCTCGCGGAAGGTCATGAACGGGAAGTTCTCCGCGTCCAGGCCGCCGTTGGCTGCCAGCTCCGGCGCCACCTTGGCGATGACTTCGCGGGACTTCGGCCCGACGACGGCGATGGTGTTCCACTGCTCGGTCACCGAGGTGCACTGCACGTCCAGCTCAGGCCATTCGGTCTGCAGCCATTCCTCCAGGTGGTCCAGCACCTTCGCGGCACCGCCGGTGGTGGTGGTCATGAAGAAGGTGTCCTCATCCAGCCGGAGGGTCACGCCGTCGTCGAAGATCATGCCGTCTGCCAGGCACATGACGCCGTAGCGTGCCGAGCCCGGTGCGAGCTTCTTGAAGGCGTTGGTGTAGACGCGGTTGAGGAACTCGCCCGCATCCTTGCCGCGGATTTCGATCTTGCCCAGGGTGGTGGCGTCCATGAAGCCCACGGACTCGCGGACGGCGGCGCATTCGCGCAGCACGGCGGCGTCCATGTCCTCCCCACCCTGCGGGTAGTACCAGGGGCGCTTCCACTGTCCGACGTCCTCGAAGAGTGCGCCCTTGGCAACGTGCCACGGCTGGATCGAGGTGATGCGGGCGGGGTCGAAGAGCTCGCCGCGCTGGCGTCCTGCCAGTGCCGCGAACGCCACCGGGGTGAACGGTGCACGGTAGGTGGTGGTGCCGATGTCACCGATGCCGCGGGAGGCCTCGCCTGCGGTGCGCAGGGCTGCTGCGATCACGCCGATGGCGTTCACGCCGGAGGTCTTGCCCTGGTCGTTGGCGGTGCTGATGGAGGTGTACCGCTTCACGTGCTCCACGGAACGCATACCCGCGCCGGTGGAGCGGAGGACGTCCGCCACGGACTGGTCGCGCTGGAAGTCCACGAAGTGGTGGTGCCAGTCGTCCGGGGTTCCGTTTTCCCCGGGCACCAGCCACAGCTGGCGGGTGGGGGCGGAGGCCTTCGGTGCGCCGAGCACGGCAGGCTCGACGGCGGACGCAAAGCCTGCGGCGGTGGCCGCCTTCGCGCCGGCGGAGATGCCCTCGGCGACGCAGTCCTCGGTGCCGAAGGAGCCGCGGCCGGAGCCGATGGTCTGCTGGTTGGGGACCTCGGTGCTGGGCACGAAGGCGGCCAGGTCCTCGTCCCAGCGCAGCTTGCCCTGGCGCTGAGAGTGCAGGTGCACCAGCGGGCTCCAGCCGCCGGAGACGGCCAGCAGGTCGGCGGCGATCTGCTCGACGCCGGAGGTGAGTTCGCCGTCGTCGTTGATGCTGCGGACGGTGACGCCGTCCAGGCGGCCTGCGGAGTCAGCCGACGTGTTGGCTACGGCGCTGCCGATCAGGACCCGGAGGCCGGATTCGACGGCGGCCGTTGCCACCGGGGTCAGCGCCGGACGGGCGTCGACGATTGCGGCGACCTTGACGCCGGCGGCGGCGAGGTCTGCGGCGACGGCGTAGGCGCTGTCATTGGTGGTGCTGATGACCACGCGCTGGCCGGCGGCCACGGCGTAACGGTTCAGGTAGGTCCGCACTGCCGAGGCGAGCATGATGCCGGGGCGGTCGTTGTTCTCGAACACCAGGGGACGCTCGTGCGCGCCCGGTGCCAGCACCACCTGGCTGGCACGGATGTGCCAAATCCGCTGGCGGGAGACGCCGGTGGCTGCGGGGCTGGTGAGGTGGTCGGTGCGGTTCTGGACGGCGATGACGTAGTTGGCGTCGTAAGCACCGAACGCGGTGGTGCGGTTCAGGACGGTGGACTCGGCGCCGGAGACGAGTTCGGCTTCGACGTCGGCCACCCACTCCAGGGCAGGCTTGCCTTCGATGGTTTCGGCCAGGCCCTCGGCGGTGGAGCCGGAGAGCAGGGAGCCACCCAGTTCGGGCTGGTCGTCCAGCAGCATGACGCGGGCGCCGGTGCGGACCGCCTCGCGGGCCGCGGCGAGTCCGGCAGGGCCGCCGCCGATCACCAGGACGTCGGTGTGGACGTACTTCTTGTCGTATTCGGCGCGGTCCTCTGCGGGATCCAGCTTGCCCAGGCCGTTCAGCTGCAGGGCCTGCAGCCCGTCCACGAGTGAAACGGTGGTGGCGGGGAGCATGGATTCGGCAACATGGCCGGGGAAGCGGGCTTCCACGCGGACCAGGGCGTTGGCTTCTTCGACGCCGGCGGACATGATGCCGCGGGGGCGGTCCTCGTAGAGGGAGTTGCCGGCGGCGATGCGGCCGTTGGCCAGCAGCGCCGAGGCAAGCGTGTCGCCGGGGTGGCCGGTGAATTCCTCGCCGTCCACGGTGAAGCGCCAGGAGATGGTGCGGTCGATGCGGCCGCCGGTGGCCAGGCGGGCGTTCTGGGAGGTCACTTGGTGGCTCCTTCCGGGGCGGAGGCGGGCGAGATGCTGGTGCCTGAAATGTCGGGCGCGGCGGTCCCGGTGGTGGTGCTGTCCGCGGCAAGGCTGGCGGTGCCGGATTCGGCGGCCGGGGCTCCGGCCTGGTCAGGCCGCTTCGCCCCCATCGGGTAGATGGCCTTGATGTCATAGCTGACGGTGTCTCGGAGCATGTTGAACCACTGGCGGCAGCCGGTGCTGTGGACCCACCGTTCGGCGAAGATGCCTTTGGGGTTCTCACGGTAGAAGAGGTAGCGGGACCACTCCGTGTCGCTCAGCTCGTTGGGGTTCTCCGGGTAGGCAACGTGGGCCTGTCCCCCGTAGTGGAATTCGGTTTCGTCCCGCGGGCCGCAGTTGGGGCATGGGATCAGCAGCATGTGCGTTAGTCCTTTTCTGGTGGCGGCGGCTAGTGGGCCACGGCGGCGGCGCCGTGTTCGTCGATGAGGGCGCCGGTTTCGAAGCGTTCCAGCGAGAACGGCGCATTCAGCGTGTGCGGAGCGCCGGTGGCGATGGTGTGCGCGAAGGTCAGGCCGGCCGCGGGGGTGCCCTTGAAGCCGCCGGTTCCCCAGCCGCAGTTCACGAACATGTTCTCCACCGGGGTGGTGCCGACGATCGGCGAGGCGTCCAGGGTGGTGTCCACGATGCCGCCCCAGGTCCGGAGCACGTGTGCCCGGGCGAAGATGGGGAAGAGCTCGACGGCGGCGGCCATCTGCTGCTCAATGACGTGGAAGGAGCCGCGCTGGCCGTAGCCGTTGTAGGAGTCGACGCCGGCGCCCATGACCAGTTCGCCCTTGTGCGCCTGCGAAACGTAGACGTGGACGTGGTTGGACATGACCACGGTGGGGTGGACGGGCTCGTGCAGTTCTGACACGAGGGCCTGCAGCGGGTGGGACTGGATGGGCAGTTCGAAGCCGGCCATTTCCGCCAGGACCGAGCTGTGGCCGGCGGCGCAGAGGCCCACCTTTTCGGTGTTGATGGTGCCGCGGTTGGTCTTGACGCCCACCACGCGGTCGCCGTCCTTCAGGAAGCCGGTCACTTCGCAGTTCTGGATGATGTCAACGCCCATTTCGTCGCACTTGCGGGCGAAGGCCCAGGCAACATGGTCGTGCTTGGCGATGCCGGCGCGGGGCTGGTAGGTGGCGCCCATGACCGGGTAGCGGATGTTGTCGCTGATGTTCAGGATGGGGCAGAGTTCCTTGACCTGCTGCGGGTCCAGCCACTCGGCGTCCACACCGTTGAGCTTGTTGGCGCCCACCCGGCGCATGCTTTCGCGCACGTCGCCCAGGGTGTGGGCCAGGTTCATCACACCGCGCTGGCTGAAGAGGAAGTCGTACTCGAGCTCCTCCGGCAGGATCTCCCACAGCTTGAGGGCCTGCTCGTAGATGGCCGCGCTCTCGTCCCAGAGGTAGTTGGAGCGGATGATGGTGGTGTTACGGGCCATGTTGCCGCCGGCCAGCCAGCCCTTTTCCAGGACCGCGATGTTGGTCATGCCATGGTTCTTGGCCAGGAAGTACGCGGTGGCCAGTCCGTGCCCGCCGCCGCCCACGATCACGGCGTCATAGGAGGACTTGGGTTCCGGGTTCCGCCACAGGAAGTCCGGGTGCTCAGGAAGGTGCGGTGCGCTCACTGGGCTGCTCCAATCAGTTCTGCCTCGGCGCCGGCCAGGCCTGCGCTGTTGCTGTCGGAAAGATGCGGGTAGAGGGGGAACTTGCCGGCCAGTGCGGTGACGCGTTCGCGGAGTTCGACGGCGGTGTCCCCGGGGAGGGTGCCGGTCCCTGCGGCGGCGATGAGCGCCGTCGCGATGATGTCCGCAACCTCGGCGAATTCGGCGGCGCCGAAGCCGCGGGCGGCCAGGGCGGGGGTACCGATCCGGAGGCCGGAGGAGACCATCGGCGGGCGGGGGTCGAACGGGACGGCGTTGCGGTTGACGGTGATGCCGATATGGTGCAGCGCGTCTTCACCCTGCTGGCCGTCGAGCTCGGAGTTGCGCAGGTCGACGAGGACCAGGTGGACGTCGGTTCCGCCGTTGACCACGGAGATGCCGGCTTCCTGGACGTCGGCCTGCAGGAGGCGGTCGGCGAGCAGCTGGGCACCCTGCAGGACGCGTTCCTGGCGTTCCTTGAACTCGGGGGATGCGGCGAGCTTGAAGGCCACGGCCTTGGCAGCCACCACGTGCTCCAGCGGGCCGCCCTGCTGGCCGGGGAACACTGCTGAGTTGATCTTCTTGGCGTATTCCTCCTTGGCGAGGATGACGCCGCCGCGGGGGCCGCCGAGGGTCTTGTGCGTTGTGGTGGTGACCACGTCCGCGTAGGGGACGGGGTTGGGGTGCAGGCCCGCGGCGACGAGGCCGGCGAAGTGGGCCATGTCCACCATCAGGTAGGCGCCCACCAGGTCGGCGATGCGGCGGAACTCGGCGAAGTCCAGCTGGCGGGAGTAGGCGGACCAGCCGGCCACAATCAGCTTGGGCTTGTGCTCGAGGGCAAGGGCTTCGACCTCTGCCATGTCGATCCGGAGGTCCTCTTCGCGGACGTGGTACGGAACCACGTTGTAGAGCTTGCCGGAGAAGTTGATCTTCATGCCGTGGGTCAGGTGGCCGCCATGGGCCAGCGACAGGCCCAGGATGGTGTCGCCGGGGTTCAGCAGGGCGAACATCGCCGCAGCGTTGGCCTGGGCGCCGGAGTGCGGCTGGACGTTGGCGAATTCCGCACCGAAGAGGGCCTTGACCCGGTCGATGGCGAGCTGTTCAATGACGTCCACGTGCTCGCAGCCACCGTAGTAGCGCTTACCCGGGTAGCCTTCGGCATACTTGTTGGTCAGTACCGAACCCTGCGCCTCCATCACGGCCGTGGGAGCGAAGTTCTCCGAGGCGATCATTTCCAGGGTGGACTGCTGGCGGTGCAGTTCCTGTGCAACGGCGGCGGCGACGTCGGCGTCCACCGTGGCAAGCGAGGCGTTGAGTGCGTCCTGCATGTTTCTCCTTATCGAGCCCTTGAAAGTTCTGATCTGTAACTGATCTGTAACTGATATATTAGAACTGTCGTAATAGTATGTTCCAGATCACTTTGCAGTCAATAGCCACCCGGGAAGCGAGCGCAACATGGGCGTAATGCTGGAGAACTCCATCGCCGGCGAGGAGGATCTGTCACTCTCCGAGCGGGCCTACCGGCACCTGCGGGACCGCCTGATCATGCTGGACATCCGGCCGGGAGACCCGATCAACGACGGCAAGCTCGCCGCCGAATTGGGCATCGGACGGACTCCGGTGCGCGAGGCCCTCAAGCGCCTGGAAAGCGACCACTTGGTGGTGTCCTATCCCCGCCGGGGAACGTTCGCCACCATCGTGGACATCACCGAACTCGCCGATGTCTCCGAACTCCGCGAGTCCCTGGAGCCGCTGGCCGCCAGGCGCGCCGCCAAACTGGCCACCCCCGCGCTGCGGGCGGAAATCCGGGAGACGGCAACGGCCATCGCCGGCATGGCACTGGACAACGATCCCTACGACCTGATGCGCTACGACATCAAGGTCCACCGGCTGATCTACCGGGCCGCCGCCAACGCGCACCTCGAGGATGTGCTGATCCGCTACGACAACCTGGCCACCCGCATCTGGTGCATGGTGCTGGAGAAGGTTCCCTCCGTGGCTTCCCACATCGCGGAACACGTGGAGCTGCTGGAGGCAGTGGCCGACGGCGACGCGGACCGCGCGGGCAAGCTCGCCCTGGAACACGTCACCAGTTTCGAGCAGGCCATCCGCAGCGTGCTGTAGCACCGAGGCGCGCGGGGCAAGGAGGATTCGGGGTCAAGCCGGCGGCTCAAGCCGCCTGCGCAGGAGGCAGAACTCGTTGCCCTCCGGGTCCTGCAGGACATGCCACTGCTCGTTGCCGGACTGCCCGACGTCGGCCGGGCGGGCTCCGAGCGCGAGCAGCCGCTCCAGCTCGGCGGCCTGGTCCCGGTCCACGGGATTGACGTCGATGTGCAGCGGCAGGCGGCCCGTCCGCGGATTGCTGCTGGGGCTCAGGATGAGGGTGGGCTGCAGCCCGCCGAACCCCTCCGGCGGGCCGATCTCGATGGCACCGTCTTCACGGTCCAGTTCCACGTACCCCAGGACCCCGCACCAGAACTGCGCCAGCAGCCCGGGGTCGGCGCAGTTCAGGACCAGTTCGCTGATGCGGCATGACATGCTGGCCAGTGTAGGGGCCGCCCGCCGCCGCGGACCCGATTGCGGCCGCGTGTCAGGGTTGGAGTGCGCGCGGCAGGAACGCCATGGGTTCATGCCGGATGCCCGTCAGCGCCGATTCTATGGCCCCCTGCACCACGGCATCGGCCCCTAAGCTGCTGGCGACGAGTTCCGGAAGCGGCAGTCCGGAGTCCACGGGCAGCAGGCTGCGGGCATGCTCAAGGACCGGGTCGATGCCGCGGGCAATGCCGCCGGCAATGACCACCCGCTCGATGTCGAGCAGGCTGGAGAGAACCACCGCGATCCGTGCCAGCCGGACGCCGAGCCGGGCGATGATGTCGCCCGCCAGCGGATCACCCTCGCGGGCCGCCTGGAAGACGTCTTCGGCATTGATCCCGTCTTCGGGAAGCCGGCGCAGCGACGTGGTCCCTTCATAGGAATGGACGCGCTTCCGGGCCCACTTGCGTGCGAGCGCACCAAAGCCGTCCGAGATTCCCTCGTCATCGGGCTTGTTGTCCGCGAGGATGTCCAGGAAACGCATCTCGCCGGCGCCGCCCCGGCGTCCGCGCAGCAGCCGGCCGTCCACGATCAGGCCCGCGCCGAACCGCTCCCCTGACAGCAGCGTGGCCACGTTGGCGGACGGCTGCTGGGCCTGCTCGGCGATGGCGGCCAGGTTGGCGTCATTTTCCACCAGGACCTTGCCCTGCAGGTCCTGGTCGAATCCGCTGTTCATCAGCTGCCAGAACTCTCCGCCCCCGGGTGACCGGCCCTCCGCGTCCACCGGCGCGGGAACACCCACCACGGTCAGCAGGACATCGTCGGCGTCGCGGCCAACGTCGGCGAGCGCCAGCCGGATGAGCTCCCGCGCGCTCCTGACGCGTCCCGCCCGGCCCAGGGCATGCGAGTCGATGCTGCGCCGGCGTTTCCCCAGTTCCCGGCCCCGCAGGTCCGCGACGATGACCGTGAAGTGGCTTTCGCCGGCATCCAGCCCCACCACCACACCCGCGGCTTCCCTCAGCTGGTACCTGCGGGCCGGCCGGCCCTTGGGTGCCCGGCCGGCCTCGGCGCCGTCGTTTACTTCCTCGAGCCAACCGGCATCCACCAGGCCGTCACAGACGCCCAGTACCGTGGCGCGCGTGAGGCCGGTTGCCGCCATGGCCTCGCCGGCGGTGAACACCTGTTCCTGGAGGGCGAAGCGTAGCAGCGCCTCCGAGTTGATCTGCCGTAACAGTTGGGTCGAGCTCGCCGTAGTTCCGTCCACCCCTTGACGATAGCCCCTGCGTCCCCCATCCTCGTATAGGACCTAAATATAAGATCCAAATAAATTGAGCAGTGACCCCCATAGGAGCCGATGTTGCCACCTTTGACGTCCGCCGGGACGCGCCTGTCCCGACGAACTTTCCTCGCCGCTGCCGGAAGCTCCTTGGCCGCCGCCGGCCTTGCCGCCTGCAGCCCGGCGGAGGCCCGCCCCACCATCAACTTCCATCAGTCGAAGCCGGAAGCCGTGCCGTATTTCCGCGACCTGGCGGCCAAGTTCACCGGCTCCCAGGATCGCTTCCGCGTCCTGCACGACATGGCCACGAACCTTTCCGCCAGCTTTGTCCGCAGCAGCCCTCCCGACCTCGGGTGCCTCAACTACAACCTCGAAATGGCCCGCTTCATGGAGCGCGGCGCGCTGTCCGACCTCGCCGACCTCCCGGAAGCTGCATCCATCCGGGACGACGTCCTGGACCTCACCAACTGGTACCCCACCTACGCCGGCCGCACCAGCGTGATCCCCTACTCCGTCATGGCAGCCTCCGTCATCTACAACCGCCGCATCTTCGCGGACAACGGCCTGGAGGTACCCACCACCTGGGACCAGTTCGTGGACGTCTGCGAACGGCTCAAGTCGGCCGGCATCACGCCGATCTACGGCACCTTCCGCGACCCCTGGACCATCGCACAGGGGTTGTTCGACTACACCGTGGGCGGCATGGTGGACGTGCGCGCCTTCTACAAATCGATGCATGACGTCGGCGAAAAAGTGGGCCCGGATTCCGAGGTTTCCTTCCAGGAGACGCTGCTGGAGCCCGTGCGCCGCATGGTCCAGCTGACCGGCTACGTCAACCCCGACGCCTCAAGCCGGGGCTACGGTGACGGGAACACGGCCATGGCGCAGGGGCAGGCGGCCATGTACTTCCAGGGTCCGTGGGCCTTCGGCGAAATCGAAAAAGCCGGAACGGACCTGGACCTGGGGACCTTCCCGCTGCCGATGACGGGCGATCCCGCAGACCTCAAGGTCCGCGTCAACATCGACCTCTCACTGTGGGTGCCCGAGGCATCAAACGGGCAAGAGGGCGCCCGAGCCTTCCTGCATTACCTCCTGAAGCCGGACATCCAAAACCCCTACAACGCGAAGTTCCTCGGCTTCGGCACGGTCAAGGATGCCCCCGCGGTCACCGATCCCCGGATTGCAGACATGCAGGAATACTACGACGACGGCCGCTTCTACATGGGTGCCTCGCAATTCATCCCGAACACCATTCCCGCCGCCAACTACCTCCAGTCGATCGTCGCCGGAGCAGACGCCAAAAGCACCCTGGCCCGGATGGACGCCGACTGGGCGCGCCTGGCCTTCCGCGCATAACCGGGCATCCCAGACCCATGCATGAAACGGAGACATCCCCATGTCCATCATGACCAAGCCCTCCCCGGACGCGGCGGTAAAAGCCCCGCCACGGGCCACGACGCCGCGGGCACGCAAGTCCCGGGTGGACCCGCTCTACTACCTCTTCCTCCTCCCCTCCCTGGCCATCTTCACGCTGGCCGTCACGCTGCCGGCCGCCCTCGGGTTCGTCTACAGTTTCACCAACTCGATCGGCTTTGGTGACTTCAGCTTCATCGGAGTCCGGAACTTCATCGCCGTCTTCCGCGATGAAGGCATCCTCGGCGCCTACGGCTTCACGCTGGCGTTCTCGCTGGTCACCGTCGTCGTGGTGAACGCAGTGGCCTTCCTGCTGGCCCTGGGCCTCACGTCGCGGATCCGCTTCCGCACGGCACTGCGCACCGTGTTCGTGATCCCCATGGTGATCTCCGGCATCGTGATCGCCTTCGTCTTCCAGTACCTGTTCTCCAACTCGCTGCCGCTGGCCGGCAAGGCCATGGGAATCGAACCGCTGGCCAGCAGCATCCTGGCCAACCCGGACCTGGCGTGGCTGGCCATCGTGTTCGTTACGGCCTGGCAGTCGATTCCCAGCGCCATGCTGATCTACATCGCCGGCCTGCTCACCGTCCCTCCGGAGGTCTACGAGGCCAGCTCCATCGACGGTGCCACCCCCTGGCACACCCTGCGGCACATCACGTTTCCGCTGGTGGCCGGGTATGCGGTGATCAACACCGTCCTTGGCTTCAAGAACTACCTCAACACCTACGACATCATCGTTGGCCTCACCGACGGCGGCCCCGGAGTATCCACGCGCAGCGTCGCCATGGCGATCTTCCGCGGTTTCGAAGGCGGCGACTACGCCTACCAGATGGCCAACGCCGTGATCTTCTTCCTCATCAGCGTGGCCATCGCCCTGATCCAGCTCCGCTTCACCCGTGGCAAAGGAGGGACCGCCGCATGAGCAGCGCGCCCAGCACCATCCCCGCAGTGCCGGCCGCGAAACCGCGGCGGATCCGTTCCGGCCAGGAACGCACCAACTGGCCCACAACGGCCATCCTGCTGGTCTGCACGCTCGGCGTGCTCGTGCCGCTCTTCGTCACCGTCAGCATGGCATTCAAGACCACCGGGCAGGCCGTGGACGGCAATGCCTTCTCCCTGCCGAGCCCGCTGACCTTTGACAGTTTCGCGCAGGCCTGGACCCTCACGAACTTCCCCCGCGGCTTTGCGATCTCCGTCTTCGTCTCCGTCATCGCCGTAACCGGAGAGATTGTGGTTTCGGCGCTGGCGGCGTATGCGATCCTCCGGAACTGGGACCGCCGGATATTCCGCTGGTCCTTCTTCTACCTGCTGGCCGCCATGTTCATACCATTCCCGGTGGTGGCGCTGCCGCAGATCCAGCTCACGGGCATGGTGGGCCTGGACAACCCGCTGGGCGTTGCCGTCCTGCACATCGTGTTTGCCCTGGCCTTCAACACCATGCTGTTCACCGCGTTCCTGCGCTCCATCCCGCTGGAACTGGAGGAAAGCATGCGGATGGACGGGGCCGGCACCTGGCAGGTCTTCTGGAAGCTCATCTTCCCCCTGCTCGGGCCCATGAGCGCCACGGTGGGCATCTTCGCCTTCATCGCCTCGTGGAACGACTTCATGATGCCCTCGCTCATCATCTCCGACCCGGAAATGCAGACCATTCCCGTCCTGCAGAAAATCTTCCAGACGCAGTTCAGCAACAGCTACAACGTGGCCTTTGCCTCCTACCTGATGGCCATGGCCCCGGCCATCGTCGTGTACCTGTTCACCCAGCGCTGGGTCATGGCCGGCCTCACGCAGGGCGCCGTCAAGTAACCCCGCTCCCCCGGAGCCACCGAACCAACCACCTTAAGGAACTCCCTGTGTCCATCACCGCCGCCACGGCACCCTTCCACTCCGACGCGATCCTCTCCGACGACCCCAACTGGTGGCGCCAGGCCTCCGTGTACCAGATCTATCCACGGAGCTTCGCCGACTCCAACGGGGACGGCATCGGGGATATCAACGGCATCACCGCCAAGGTTCCCTACCTCAAGGAACTGGGCATCGACGCCGTCTGGCTGAGCCCGTTCTACCCCTCGGCCCTCGCCGACGGCGGCTACGACGTGGACGACTACCGCAACGTGGACCCACGGCTGGGCACGCTGGAGGACTTCGACGCGATGGCCGCCGCCCTGCACGGCGCCGGCATCAGGCTGATTGTGGACATCGTCCCCAACCACTCCTCCAACCGGCACGAATGGTTCCAGGAAGCCCTCGCCGCGCCGAAGGGGTCTTCGGCGCGGGACCGCTACATCTTCCGTGACGGGCTCGGCGTCGACGGCGGGCTGCCGCCGTCGGACTGGGACTCCATCTTCGGCGGACCGGCCTGGGAGCGCATCACGGAACCCGACGGCACCCCCGGCCAGTGGTACATGCACATCTTCGCCAAGGAACAGCCCGACCTGAACTGGGACAACCCCGAGGTGCGCGCGGACTTCCTGACCACCCTGCGCTTCTGGTCCGACCGCGGCGTGGACGGCTTCCGCATCGACGTCGCACACGCCCTGACGAAGAACCTCGAAGAAACCCTGCCGTCGAAGGCTGACCTGGACGCCATGGGCGAGGCGGCGTACCTCGAAGGCATGCACCCCTACTGGGACCGCGACGAAGTCCACGAAATCTATGCCGAGTGGCGCAAACTCTTCAACGAATACACCCCGCCGAGGACCGCCGTCGCCGAAGCCTGGGTGCATGCGGACCGGCGCGCCCGCTACGCCAGCCCCGAGGGCCTGGGCCAGGCCTTCAACTTCGACCTGCTGCAGGCCGATTTCGACGCCGTCCAATTCCGCAGGACCATCACCAAGAACCTCGCCGAGGCCGACGCATCCGGTGCCTCCTCCACGTGGGTCTTCTCCAACCACGACGTCGTCCGGCACGCCACCCGCTACGGCCTCCCCGTCTCCGGACCGGGTGCCGACGGGGAAATCATGGCAGGGCAGGCGGGCAAGCACTGGCTGCTCGGGGGCGGCCGGCAGGAGGACGTCGACATCGAACTCGGGCTGCGGCGTGCCCGCGCCGCATCGCTGCTGATGTTCGCGCTGCCCGGCTCCGCCTACCTGTACCAGGGCGAGGAACTGGGGCTGCAGGAAGTCGGCTGCGAAATACCGGACGCCGAACGCCAGGACCCGTCCTTCTTCCGCAACAGGGGCGTGGAAATCGGCCGCGACGGCTGCCGCGTCCCGCTGCCCTGGACGGCGGAAGGTACCTCGTTGGGCTTCGGCCCGGGCGGATCCCACTTGCCGCAGCCGGCATGGTTCGCGGGCAGCTCCGTGGAAGTCCAGGAACTCCAGGACGACTCCACGTTGTCGCTCTACCGGCGGGCGCTGGCCCTCCGTTCGGAGCTGCAGGCGGCAGAGGCACTGGAATGGCTGGACACCGGCCGCGATGACGTCCTGGCCTTCCGCCGCCCCAACGGCTGGACCTCCGTGACCAACTTCGGCACCGAACCGTTCATCCTGCCCGCAGGTGCCCTGCTGGTCACGAGTGCGCCGGTTGACGGCGCCTCGCTGCCGGCAGCCACCACAGCCTGGCTGCAGGCGTAGCCGTGGGACTCGGCATCGGAATCGACGTGGGCGGGACCTGGATTAAGGGTGCCGCCGTGGACCTTGCCACCGGTGCGCTGGTGAGTGGTGTGCGGCGGGTGGCCACGCCGGCCGGAGGAACCGTGGCCGGGGTGGCGGATGCCCTCGACCGGCTGGTCGGGGAGCTCGACGCCACGGTCGGATCCGCCGTTGCCGGGCCTGCCGGGCTTCCCGTGGGCGTCGCCATCCCCTCGATCGTCCACCGGGGAGTGGCCAGGTCCGCGGCGAACATGGACAGCAGCTGGATCGGCCTCGATGTCCGGTCCTGCCTGGAGTCCCGGCTGGGCAGGCCGGTGACGGTCGTCAATGACGCCGACGCCGCGGGCATGGCGGAAGCCCGCTGCGGCGCGGGCCAGGACCGGACCGGCGTGGTCCTGGTCCTGACCCTGGGCACGGGCATCGGATCGGCCCTCGTGGTGGACGGCCGTCTGGTACCCAACCTGGAGCTGGGCCACCTGGAGGTGGACGGCCGCAAGGCCGAGTCGAAGGCGTCCGCCGTGGCCCGCGAGTCCGAGGGCCTCGACTGGGCCGCATACGCCGCCAGGCTGCAGCGCTACCTGTCGCATGTGGAGTTCCTGTTCTCGCCTGACCTCATCATCCTGGGCGGGGGAATTTCGGCGTGCAGCCAGGAATACCTCCCCCGCCTGTCGCTGCGCACCCCGGTCGTCCCCGCCGCGCTGGAGAATACCGCCGGAGTGGTGGGCGCCGCCCTCTACGCCGCGGCAGGGCAGGGAGCGCTGCTCCCGGCCTGATCCCGGCACGGGACAGGTCGCTGGGCCGCTGAATTTTCCCGGGTTCGGCCCGCGGCGCAGGGCGGACGACGGCGCGTTGCCGGGACACGCCGTCGTCCGCCCTGAAAAGTGGGGAAAGTCAGCGGCCCGCACCTGCCGCACCCCACCCCAATGTGTGACGTGGCATACTTCGGTACAAAAGCCGCCTGCTTCATTCAGCGCAGGCTTAGCGTCAGCGGAAAGGGCCGTGACATGCAGGAATCCGTCAGCGTGGAGGACGGCCCCCGGCAGCGGGTTCTGGCGGTACTGGCCAGCGAACAGGCTGCCGGCAGCCTCACGGCGGATCCTGCCTTCGGGGGGCGGCTGGACCGGTACCTGCCGCTGCTCACCGGGCTGTTCCGCTCGCTGTATGGATCCCGTCCGGACTGGCAGGACCAGCTGGCGGCGCTGGTGGTCCAGGCCGCCCGGTCCTGGCAGGAACGTTCCCCGGAACTCAAGGCCCTGGACACGGAACGGGAAGCGCACCCGCAGTGGTTCCAGTCCAACGGCATGCTGGGCGGGGTCTGCTACGTGGACCGCTACGCGGAGAGCCTGGAGGGCGTGCGGGCCAGCATCCCGTACTTCAAGGAACTCGGGCTCACCTACCTGCACCTTATGCCGCTGTTCCTGGCCCCGGAGCCGCATTCAGACGGCGGCTACGCGGTGTCCAGCTACCGGGAGGTCAACCCCGCCCTCGGGACCATGGAGCAGCTGCGGTCGCTGGCAGCGGAACTGCGGGACAACGGCATCAGCCTGGTGGTGGATTTCATCTTCAACCACACCTCCGACGAGCATGAGTGGGCACGGAAGGCGGCTGCCGGGGACCCGGAGTACAGCGGCTACTACTGGATCTTCCCGGACCGGACCATGCCGGACGCGTTCGAGGAGAACGTCCGGGAAATCTTCCCCGAGAACCACCCGGGCTCCTTCATCCAGATGGAGGACAGCCGCTGGGTGTGGGCCACGTTCCACACGTACCAGTGGGACCTGAACTACTCCAATCCCGAGGTGTTCCGGGCCATGGCGGGTGAGATGCTGTTCCTGGCCAACCAGGGCGTGGACATCCTGCGCATGGATGCGGTGGCTTTCATCTGGAAACAGCTGGGAACTCCGTGCGAGAACCTGCCCGAAGCCCACACCCTGCTGCGCGCCTTCAACGCCGTCTGCCGGCTGGCCGCACCGTCGCTGCTGTTCAAGTCGGAGGCGATCGTGCACCCGGACGAGGTGGCGCTCTACATCGACCCCGCCGAATGCCAGCTCTCCTACAATCCGCTCCAGATGGCCCTTATCTGGGAGTCCCTGGCCACCCGGGATGTGTCCCTGCTGGCCCAGGCGCTGGAACGCCGGCACAATATCCCGGAGGGCACCGCCTGGGTGAACTACGTCCGCAGCCACGACGACATCGGCTGGACCTTCGCCGACGAGGACGCAGCGGAACTGGGCATCAACGGCTTCGACCACCGCCGCTTCCTCAACTCCTTCTACGTCAGCCGGTTCCCGGGCAGCTTTGCCCGCGGTATTCCGTTTCAGGACAACCCGCGCACCGGGGACTGCCGGATTTCAGGCACGACGGCGTCGCTGTGCGGCATGGAGGACAACCCGGCTGAGGCGGTGGAACGGATCCTCCTGGCCCACTCGGTGCCGTTCAGCACCGGCGGCATCCCGCTGCTGTACCTCGGCGACGAGGTGGGGCAGGTCAACGACTACGGCTGGGCCGAGGAGCCAGGCCATGGGGAGGACAGCCGCTGGGTGCACCGGCCGCACTACCCCGCGGAACAGTACAGACTTCGGAACGATCCATCCACGCCCTCGGGCGCGGTCTTCGCGGGGCTGCGCCGGATGACCGAGGTCCGGGCGGGCACGCCCGAGCTGGCCGGGACGCACCTGGTCGATTTCGAAACCCACAACCGGTCCGTCCTGGCCTACCAGCGGCCCGGCGGGCCCGGGAACGGCACCCGGGTCCTGGTCTTGGCCAACTTCAGCGACTCACCCCAGGCCCTCCCGGCGGAAACCTTCGGCGGATTCGCCCCTGCCGCCGTCGACCTTCTCTCCGAAGCTGAGCTGCAGCTGGACGCCGGCATCACCCTCCTCCCCCGCCAATACCTCTGGCTGCGCGTCACTCCCGTCTGACCTCCCCCTCCCAACTAAGTCGCGCCAAGTGCCCTTTTGAGCCCCTAAAACGGCACTTGGCGCTACTTAGTTGGGAGGGCGGGGGTGGTGCGTGAAACCATACGGATCATGGCCTCCAAGATTGCGTACCAGGGTGAGCCCGGCGCCAACTCCAATATCGCGTGTCAGCAGATGTTCCCGGACATGGAAAGTGTTCCCTGTGCCAGCTTTGAGGACGCTTTTGAATTGGTGGCCGGCGGCGAGGCGGAGCTGGCTATGATCCCCATCGAGAACTCCATCGCCGGGCGGGTGGCGGACATCCACATCCTGCTGCCGCAGTCCAACCTGCAGATCGTGGGCGAATTCTTCCTGCCCATCCACTTCGATCTGCTGGGCATCCCCGGCAGCACCATCGAGGGTGCCACCGAGGTCCACAGCCACATCCACGCCCTGGGCCAGTGCCGGAAGCTGATCCGCGACCACGGGCTCAAACCGGTGATTGCCGGTGATACTGCCGGCTCCGCCCGGGAGGTGGCGGAGTGGAACGATCCCCGCAAGCTCTCCCTGGCTCCCCCTCTGGCGGCGCAGATCTACGGCCTGGACGTCCTGGCCTCGCGTGTGGAGGATGACCCGTCCAACACCACCCGCTTCGTGGTCCTGGCCCGGGAGACGGCACTGCCGGACCGGGACGAACTGCCCGGGCCGGCAGTCACCAGCTTTGTGTTCCGCGTCCGCAACGTTCCCTCGGCCCTCTACAAGGCTTTGGGCGGCTTCGCCACCAACGGCGTGAACATGACCCGGCTGGAAAGCTACATGGTGGGCGACGAGTTCGCCGCCACCATGTTCATGGCCGACGTCGAAGGCCACCCCGAGGACCTCCCGTTGAAGCTGGCGCTCGAGGAACTGGACTTCTTCACCACCGAGGTGCGGATCCTGGGCGTGTACGCGGCGGCGGACCACCGCGTGGGCCGCACGCCTGCCTGACCCGGAAGTCCCCGGCGGGCGCGGGTGCTGCCGACGTCACTGCCGGGATTGGCCTCGGTCGTCCTCCACCACGGCCATGCTGCCTGTGGCCACCGGTGGGGTGAGCACCGATGCGTAGTCGTGCTGGGTGGAGTAGGTGAGGAAGCCCAGGTGCGCCTCGTAGCGGTCCAGGACGTCGTCGATCACCTGCTGCTGGGACAGCCCCATCAGGTCGTAGCCTTCGGAGCCGGTCTGGGCGAACACCTCCACCCGGTAATAGATGTCCGTCTGCCTGGACATGCGGCCGCCGAACATCGGCACCGGCGCTTCGACTGCCTGCACCTGGTAGTGGAAGTCGCGATGTTCCGGGATGCTGACCACCAGGGCGTGGCTGGAGATGCCGGCGTCCGGGTTTGGCAGCAGGTCAAGTGTGGCCTGGTAGCCCTGCCGGGTGAACTCCTTGACCACGTCCGCGAGGGCAGGCCGGACGGTGCCTTCCATGAACAGTGCCACCTGCTTCTTCGACGGGTACGCGCGCATGCTGGCCAACCGCTGCCGCCAGGTGCGGTCCGGCACCTGGCCGCCGTGGGCCGCCGTCGACTGCCGCCGCAGCACCTGTCCTTCCCGCTCGGCCCGTTCCATCCGCAGGGCTTTGGAGAACGAGGCCATCACCAGCCACGCGATGACCGTCACCGGCAGGGCGAAGATGAGGGTGGCGTACTCCATAGTGGTCACCCCGCCTGCTACCAGCATGGCGATGGTCAGCAGCGCCGTCAGGACCGCCCAGAAGATACGCAGCCACTTGGCACCGTCCTGTGATGGGTCCGGGATAGAGGATGAGAAGTTGGACATCACCATGGCGCCGGAGTTGGCGCTGGTGAGGTAGAACAGCATGCCGGACAGGGTGCCCAGCCCGATCAGGAAGCTTGCGCCGGGGAACATGTTCAGCAGTGCGTACCAGCCTTCCTCCGGGCTGGCCATGGCGAGCTGCGCGAATTCCGTGTTCCCACCCAGCACCTCATGCATGGCGCTGTTGCCGAAGATGCTCACGATCAGGAAGTCGCAGAGCACCGGCGCAGTGATGGCGGCGATCACGAACTCCCGGAGGGTCCGGCCGCGGGAGATCCGCGCCAGGAACAGTCCCACGAACGGCCCCCATGCAAGCCAGAAGGCCCAGAAGAACAGGGTCCAGCCGGCCATCCATTCCGAGCCGCCCTCCTCGTAGGCGAAGGTCTGCAGGGTGCGGTCCGGCAGGGTGAACAGGAAGCGTCCAATGTTTTCCACCATGGCGTTGAGCAGGAAGGACGTCTGGCCGGTCACCAGGATGTACAGCAGCATCGCCGCCGCGCTCCAGATGTTGAGTTCGGAGATCCAGCGGATGCCTTTGTCCACGCCGGAGGTGCAGGCGGCAACGGTAAGGACGACGGCGACAATCACCAGGGCAATCTGCAGCGCCAGTCCTTCCTCCAGTCCGAACAGGATGGAGAATCCGACGTTCAGCAGCACCACACCGATTCCCATGGACGTCGCCACGCCGAAGACGGTGCCCACCAGGGTGACGACGTCGATGGTGTCCCCGATGCCGCCGCGGACCCGTTTTCCCAGGAGCGGGTACAGGGCAGCGCGGATGGACAGCGGCATGCCCCAGCGGTAGGCGAAGTACCCCATGGCCATGCCCAGGAGCGAATACATGGCCCAGCCGGCGATGCCGTAGTGGAACATGGTCCACACCACGGCGTCCTGCGCCGCTGCCGCCGTCTGCCCCTCTCCGGCGGGAGGCTGCATGTATTGGGTGATGGGTCCGGTGACGGAATAGAAGAGCATGTCGATGCCGACGCCGGCGGCGAACAGCATGGCCACCCAGGTGAACAGCTTGTACTGCGGCCGGGAGTGGTCCGGGCCCAGGCGGACTTTGCCTTCCCTGGACAGCGCCACCCACAGGACGAACCCGATCACCACGGTCACCGTCAGGACGTAGAACCAGCCCAGGTTCGTGGCGATCCATGCCACCACGGCCTTCATGGTGTTTTGGGCTTCGGACGGCACAAGCATCGCCCAGGCGGAGAAAGCGAAAATGATCGCCGAGGCAATGGCAAACACCCGCCAATTGACGGTGGGCCTGCGTTCCTCGATGAGCTCAGCGGTGGCCTTGCTCAGTTCGTCGCTGGACACCGGCGGGCGGTTTTCAGCGTCGACTGCCGGACGCCGGCGGTCAGTCCCGCCGAGCGTGCTGCGCTGGATCATCGCTGTCGGCTGCTGGTCCCCTGGACGGCTTTCCAATTCTTCGGCCAATGAAGTCCTCCTCCGATCGGCAGCAGGCCGGCCGGGCACCCGTGGCGGGTGGCCGCAGAAGACCCCGGTCCGGAAGAAGGAGGGAGGCCGTGCACAGAAGGGCACTCGCCGTGCGGGCTGCATGCCAATGGTAGTACACGGACCCCCATCAATGGCAACCGGTTGCCTTACCTAGACCTCCGCGCGCTGCCCCGCCCCCAGGAGCGGCGCGAAGAATCCCCCCAGCTCATCCGTCGCACCCAGTGGGAGGACGTGGGCCACGTACTGGTCCGGGCGGACCACCACGACGACGCCGTTGCGGTCCAGGCCGCGCAGGTCGAAGATGTCCGCCGTGGGATCGGTGGCGTACACCTTTTCGTAGTCGGTCAGCTTGAACGGGCCCACTTGTGGCTTGAACACAGCGGGCACAGAGTTGATGTCGACGGCGGTGTGCGGCTGCTGGTAGATGACCTTCAGGTCGAACCACGCATCCGGGTCGGCGCCGGCCGGGGAGGCGGCCAGCGGGGACTCGGGAGACGTGGCAAACCAGTCGGCGAGCCGGTCCGTGGCGGAGTCGGTACCGGGTGCTGCCGCATCGGCAAAGACGTAGATCCGCCAGCGGCCGTCAGCGGTTGCGTGGTGGCCCAGGTGGATGGGGTTGGTGTCCCCCACCCGAACCACAGGCGCGGACTTGAAGCGCTTGCCCACAGGGAAGCCGGCGGCCAGCTCCTGGTGGTCCGCCGACCCAACGATCAGCGACGGCGTGTACTGGGTCATGAACCCTGCCGGGAACTCGGCGGTCTGCACATAGAAGTCCTCAAGGTCGGAGGGGTGCTCGAACTCCTCCGGCTTCTTGGCCATCATGGTGGACCATTCCTTGTCGAAGTCGATCAGGTTTTTCGCCACCACCTGGCGCTCCTCGGAATAGGTGCCCAGCAGGCTCTCCGGGCTGCGGCCCTCCAGGACGTGGCCCAGTTTCCAGGCGATGTTGAAGCCGTCCTGCATGGAGACGTTCATGCCCTGCCCGGCCTTGGCGCTGTGGGTGTGGCAGGCGTCGCCGGTGATGAAGACCCGCGGGGTGCGCGTGCCGCGGTCCTCCGGCAGGACGTCGTCGAACCGGTCCGTGAGCCGGTGGCCCACCTCGTAGACGCTGTGCCAGGCGATGTTGCGCACGTCCAGGGTGTACGGGTGCAGGATGGCGTTGGCCTTGGCGATGATCTCCTCGATGGAGGTGTCGCGGACGGAGTGGTGGCTGCTGGGATCCACTTCGCCCAGGTCCACGTACATGCGGAACAGGTGGCCGCCTTCCCGCGGGATGAGCAGGATGCTGCCTTTTTCTCCCTGGATGGCGCATTTGGTCCGGATGTCCGGGAAGTCGGTGACAGCCAGGGCATCCATGACGCCCCAGGCGTGGTTGGCCTGGTCACCGGCGAGGGTGCAGCCGATGGCCTGGCGCACCTTGCTGCGGGCGCCGTCGGCACCCACCACGTATTTGGCCCGGACAATCCGCTCCTGGCCCTCCCGGGGGCCGGAGGTGTGGCGCAGTGTCACGGTCACCGGGTAGTCGCCGCTGTCCGCAACCTGGAGGCCCTCGAATTCGTAGCCATAGTCCGGCTTGAGGCGGGTGGGTGAATTCGCGGCGAACTCGGCAAAGTAGTCCAGTACCCGGGCCTGGTTGACGATCAGGTGCGGGAACTCACTGATGCCCATCTCGTCGTCCGCGGCGCGGGCGCTGCGGATGATGTTCGCGTGGTTGGCCGGATCCGGCTTCCAGAAGGCCATCTCCGTGATGCGGTATGCCTCGGCGATGATCCGTTCCGCGAAACCGAAAGCCTGGAACGTCTCCACGCTGCGGGCCTGGATGCCGTCGGCCTGGCCAATGGCCAGCCGGCCGGGGCGGCGTTCAATGATGCGGGTGGTGACGTTGGGGAACATGGACAGCTGCGCTGCGGCGAGCATGCCGGCGGGGCCCGTGCCGACGATCAGCACGTCCACGTTGTCCGGGAGCTCCTCGGGGCGGTTCAGGCCGACGCCGGCGGCGGGTTGGATTCGCGGGTCTCCGGATACGTATCCGTGGTGGTGGAACTGCACGGGCTTGTCCTCACTTCGGTGTGGCGATCATCGCGGCGCGTTCTATATCAGAACATATGGTTCGATAATCGAAATATAGGGCTGGCTTCCACTGTACGCCGGATGTGATCCGGGCGACAAGGGGTGATGCGCCGGGATGAAAATCGGCGGCAATCCGGGGGTTGACGGGCCGGCCGGAAGCGGCAATAGTGATCGTATACGATTTCGTACCTGATGAGGAGAGCGGTTTTGAAGCAGGTCAACGGCGACACCCTGGCGGCGGCGCGCAAGGTGATTGCGGTCCACATCAACTACCCCAGCCGGGCGGCACAGCGCGGCCGCACGCCGGCCCAGCCGTCCTACTTCCTCAAGCCTTCCAGCTCGCTGGCCCTGAACGGAAGCACTGTTGAGCGGCCGGCCGGCTGCGAACTGCTCGGCTACGAGGGCGAGATCGCCCTGGTCATTGGCAAGGCCGCCCGCCGCGTATCTATCGAGGACGCCTGGAGCCACGTCTCAGCGGTCACGGCCAGCAATGACCTCGGTGTCTACGACCTGCGCTGGGCAGACAAGGGCTCCAACGTCCGGTCCAAGGGCGGGGACGGCTTCACACCCGTGGGTCCGGCACTCATTCCGGCAGACGCCGTCGACCCTTCCAAACTGCGCATCCGCACCTGGCACAACGGGGAGCTGGTGCAGGACGACACCACGGAAGACCTGCTCTTCCCGTTTGCGCGGCTCGTCGCGGACCTGTCCCAGCTGCTCACCCTTGAAGAGGGCGACCTGATCCTCACCGGCACCCCTGCCGGCGCGTCCGTCGCGAAGCCGGGGGATGTCCTGGAGGTGGAGGTGGGCACCACGGACGGTGCTTTGTCAACCGGCCGCCTGGCCACCACCGTGGAGGAAGGCACGACGGCGTTCGCGGACTTTGGTGCCCAGCCCAAGGTTGACGACCTGCAGCGGGAGGAAGCCTACGGTTCCCGGGAAGCGGCGGGCCTTGCCGCCGTCGGGCCTGTCCTCTCCCCGGAGCTGAAGGCGAAACTTGAGTCCGTGGCCACGGCCACGCTGTCCTCGCAGCTGCGCAAGCGCGGCCTGAACAACGTCAGCATCGACGGACTGCAGGGCACCCGGCCGGGCGGCAAGGTGGTGGGCCTGGCCCGGACCCTGCGCTACGTGCCCAACCGGGAGGACCTCTTCAAGACCCACGGCGGCGGGTTCAACGCCCAAAAGCGCGCCATCGACTCCGTTAACGAGGGCGAAATCCTGGTCATGGAGGCCCGGGGCGAGAAGGGCACGGGCACCGTGGGCGACATCCTGGCCCTCCGCGCCCAGGTCCGCGGCGCCGCAGCCATCATCACCGACGGCGGCGTCCGGGACTACTCGGCAGTCGCGGAGTTGGAGATGCCCACCTGGTTCGCCAATCCGCACCCCGCGGTTCTCGGCCGCCGGCACATTCCGTGGGACACGGACATCACCATCGCCTGCGGCGGCGCCACCGTGCAGCCCGGGGACATCATCGTGGCCGACTCCGACGGCATCCTGGTGATTCCGCCGGCCATCGCTGAGGAACTCGTTGAAGACTGCATCCAGCAGGAAAAGGAAGAAGCCTTCATCTTCGAAATGGTCAGGAAAGGCAACAGCGTGGACGGCCTCTACCCCATGAACGCCGAATGGCAGGCCAAGTACAAGGAATGGGAAGCAGGAAACCACCATGACTGAGGCCACCATGGTTGCCGGCAGCAAGTCGGAGCAGGCCTACCAGGCGGTCAAAGCCCGCATTGTGGAAGGCACGTACACCCCCGGCTACCGCCTGGTCCTGAGCATCATCGCCAAGGACCTCGGCTTCAGCGTTGTCCCGGTCCGCGAGGCGATCCGCCGGCTCGAGGCCGAGGGCCTGGTGACGTTCGAACGCAACGTCGGCGCCACCGTTGCCGGCATCGACCCCACGGAGTACCTCTACACCATGCAGACCCTCAGCATCGTCGAAGGTGCCGCCACCGCACTGTCCGCTCCCCTGATCGACGGATCCGCCATTGCCCGGGCCCGGGCCGTGAATGAGGAAATGCGCGGCTGCCTGGACCACTTCGACCCCGTCCGCTTCACCCAGCTCAACCAGGACTTCCACAGCGTCCTGTTCGAGCACTGTCCCAATCCGCACATCCTGGACCTGGTGCACCGCGGCTGGAACCGGCTCGCGGCCATCCGCTCCTCAACCTTCCGCTTCGTCCCCGGCCGCGCCCGCGACTCCGTGGACGAACACGAGAACCTGCTCCGGCTCATAGAGGCCGGGGCCGACGCCGACACCATCGAAAAGGCTGCCCGCCACCACCGCGCCGCCACCCTGGACGCCTACCTCGCCCAGGCCAACCACTGACACCACTGATCCCCAGATAGGACTTCAACGATGACGACCTCTGTAGAAACCAGCAAGCATCACGTCCCCGAGGACCTGCCCACCCACATCCAGCACTACATCAACGGCCAGTTCGTCGACTCGGTCTCCGGCAAGACGTTCGATGTCCTGGACCCGGTCTCCAACCGGAATTACGCCACCGCGGCGGCCGGCCAGAAGGAAGACATCGACCTGGCTGTCGCCGCCGCCCGCGAAGCCTTCGTGAACGGTCCGTGGCCCAAGATGAAGCCGCGCGAACGGGCCCGCGTCCTCAACAAAATCGCCGACGCCGTCGAGGCCCAGGAGGCCCGGCTCGCCGAACTCGAAACCTTCGACACAGGCCTGCCGATCACCCAGGCCAAGGGGCAGGCCCTGCGCGCGGCGGAAAACTTCCGCTTTTTCGCTGACCTGATCGTGGCGCAGTTCGACGATGCCATGAAGGTCCCCGGTTCACAGATCAACTACGTGAACCGCAAGCCGATCGGCGTCGCAGGCCTGATCACGCCGTGGAACACCCCGTTCATGCTCGAGTCCTGGAAACTCGCCCCTGCGTTGGCCACCGGCAACACCGTGGTCCTCAAGCCGGCCGAGTTCACCCCGCTCTCCGCCTCCCTGTGGGCCACCATCTTCAAGGACGCCGGGCTGCCCGACGGCGTCTTCAACCTGGTCAACGGCCTGGGCGAGGAAGCCGGCGACGCCCTGGTCAAGCACCCCGACGTCCCGCTGATCTCCTTCACCGGCGAAACCACCACCGGCCAGACGATCTTCCGCAACGCCGCCGCCAACCTCAAGGGCCTGTCCATGGAGCTCGGCGGCAAGTCCCCCTGCGTCGTCTTCGCCGACGCGGACCTGGACGCCGCGATCGACTCGGCGCTGTTCGGCGTCTTCTCGCTCAACGGCGAACGCTGCACCGCGGGCTCCCGCATCCTGGTGGAGCGGGCCATCTACGACGAATTCTGCGAGAAGTACGCCGCCCGGGCCAAGAACATCGTGGTGGGCGATCCCCACGACCCCAAGACCCAGGTGGGCGCCCTCGTCCACCCGGAACACTACGAGAAGGTGGCATCCTACGTGGAGATCGGCAAGTCCGAGGGCCGGCTCCTGGCCGGCGGCGGCCGCCCGGAAGGCCTGCCCGAAGGCAATTACATCGCACCCACGGTGTTTGCCGACGTCGCCCCCGACGCCCGGATCTTCCAGGAGGAGATCTTCGGACCCGTCGTGGCCATCACCCCGTTCGAGAACGACGACGAGGCCCTCGCGTTGGCGAACAACACCAAATACGGGCTGGCCGCCTACATCTGGACCCAGAACCTGACCCGGGCGCACAACTTCTCGCAGAACGTCGAGGCCGGCATGGTGTGGCTGAACAGCCACAACGTCCGCGACCTGCGCACCCCGTTCGGCGGCGTCAAGGCCTCCGGCCTTGGCCACGAGGGCGGCTACCGCTCCATCGACTTCTACACCGACCAGCAGGCCGTGCACATCACGCTCGGAACCGTCCACACCCCCAAGTTCGGCGCCTAAGCCAGCAGGCCGCCGTCGTACCCTCCACGCCACCTTTCAAAGAAGAGAGAATCCCATGACCAACTTCGTTCCCACCCCCACCGTCCCGGCCCCGGACATCGTCCGCTGCGCCTACATGGAGATTGTGGTCACCGACCTCGCCAGGTCCCGCGAGTTCTACGTGGATGTCCTGGGCCTGCACGTCACCGAGGAAGACGAGAATGCGATCTACCTGCGCTCCCTGGAGGAGTTCATCCACCACAACCTGGTCCTCCGCAAGGGCCCGGTTGCTGCCGTCGCAGCCTTCGCCTACCGGGTGAAGTCCCCTGCCGAAGTGGACGCCGCCGAGGCCTACTACCGCGAGCTCGGCTGCCGGGTCGAGCGCCGCAAGGAGGGCTTCACCAAGGGCGTGGGCGACTCCGTCCGCGTGGAGGACCCGCTGGGCTTCCCCTACGAGTTCTTCTACGATGTGGATCACGTGGAGCGCCTCACCCAGCGCTACGACCTGTACTCCGCCGGTGAACTGGTCCGCCTGGACCACTTCAACCAGGTCACCCCGGACGTCCCCAAGGGCCGCAAGTACCTCGAGGACCTGGGCTTCCGCGTCTCCGAAGACATCAAGGATTCCGACGGCGTCACGTACGCCGCGTGGATGCACCGCAAGCAGACGGTCCACGACACCGCCCTGACCGGCGGCAACGGCCCGCGCATGCACCACGTCGCCTTCGCCACCCACGAGAAGCACAACATCATCCAAATCTGCGACAAAATGGGCGCCCTGCGCATCAGCGACAGGATCGAACGCGGCCCCGGCCGGCACGGCGTCTCCAACGCCTTCTACCTCTACATCCTGGACCCGGACGGCCACCGCATCGAGATCTACACCCAGGACTACTACACCGGCGACCCGGACAACCCCACCATCACCTGGGACGTCCACGACAACCAGCGCCGCGACTGGTGGGGCAACCCCGTGGTCCCGTCCTGGTACACCGAAGCCTCCCTGGTCCTGGACCTCGACGGCAACCCCCAGCCGGTGATCGAACGCGAGGAAAAGTCGGAGATGGCCGTGACCATCGGCGCCGACGGCTTCTCCTACACCCGGCCCGAGGGTGCACCCGCAGAGGGCTTCAAGCTGGGAGCACAGGTCTAAGCCATGCTGGAGCCGACGACGATTGAGGCCATCGCGGACGAGCTGGTGGAAGCCGGCCGGACCCGCACCCCTGTCCCCCGCCTGACCGCCCGCTACCCGGACATGACCGTTGAGGACTCCTACGCGGTGCAGCAGTTGTGGCGGCGCCGCAACGAGGAAGCCGGCCGGACCCTGGTGGGGCGCAAGATCGGCCTCACGTCCAAGGCCATGCAGGCCGCCACCGGCATCACCGAACCCGATTACGGCGCCATCTTCGACGACATGGTGCTGGACACCGGCTGCTCCGTGGAGTGGGACCGCTACACGCACCCGCGGGTGGAGGTGGAGCTCGCCTTCGTGTTGAAGGACGGCCTCAAGGGCCCCGGCGTGACCATCTTCGATGTCCTGAAAGCCACCGACTACGTGGTCCCGGCCCTCGAGATCCTCGACTCCCGGATCGAAATGGAGGGCCGGACCATCGTGGACACCATCTCGGACAACGCCGCCATGGGCGCCATGGTGATCGGCGGAAACCCGGTCAAGCCGGACGCGGTGGACCTGCGCTGGGTCTCCGCCATCCTCTACAAGAACCAGACCGTGGAGGAAACCGGCGTGGCCGCCGGCGTGCTGGACCACCCCGCCAACGGCGTCCACTGGCTGGCCAACAAGATCGCCGCCCACGGCGACTCCCTGAAAGCCGGGGACATCATCCTGGCCGGGTCCTTCACCCGCCCCATGTGGGTCTACAAGGGCGACACCGTCCACGCCGACTACGGCCCGCTGGGGAGCGTGACATGCCGCTTCGAATAACCGACACCTTCCGGGACGCCCTGGCTGAGCAGAAGCAAAAGGGCGTGGCAGGCCGGCCACTCGCCGGCATGTGGGTGTGCTCCGGCAGCCCGCTGATCGCCGAGCTCTGCGCCGGGTCGGGCCTGGACTGGCTGCTGGTGGACGCCGAGCACAGCCCCAACGGGCTCGAATCCATCCTGGCCCAGCTCCAGGCCATCCACGGCTACCCGGTCCACACCCTGGTCCGGCCGCCGGTCAACGACACCGTGGTGATCAAGCAGTACCTGGACCTCGGCGTGCAGAACCTGCTGGTCCCCATGGTCAACTCGGTGGCCGAAGCCGAAGCCGCGGTGGCCGCCACCCGCTACCCGCCGCAGGGCGTCCGCGGAGTCGGGTCCGCCCTGGCACGCGCCGCCCGCTGGAACCGAGTGCCGGACTATCTTGCCCGCGCCGACAGCACCATCAGCGTCACCGTCCAGATCGAGTCCACCGCCGCCGTCGAAGCGGTGGAGGACATCCTCAAGGTGGACGGTGTGGACGCTGTCTTCGTCGGCCCGTCCGACCTCGCCGCTTCCATGGGCCTGCTGGGACAGCAGGAACACCCCGAGGTGCGTGCCGCCGTCGAACACTGCCTCTCCGCCGCCAAAGCCGCGGGCAAGCCCGCCGGCGTGAACGCCTTCAACCCGGGCACCGCAGAGCACTACCTGGCCAGCGGCGCCAACTTCATCCTGGTGGGCGCCGACGTCGCCATCCTCGCCCGGGGCTCCGAAGCCCTTGCGGCGAAGTTCGTGAAGCCATCCGACGGCGACGAAACCGTCAGCTACTGACCCTTAAGGACTTTTCAATGACAGTTACTTCCGCGCTGCCCAGCGCCTTTCAACCCGAGGCCCTCACACCGGAGCGCGAGGCCGCGCTCCTCGCGTCGGTGCCGACCGGCCTGCTGATCAATGGTGAGTGGGTGGAGGCGTCCGACGACGGCACCTTCGACGTGCACGATCCCGCCACCGGGCAGGTCCTCGCCACCCTCGCCTCCGCCACCAGCGCCGACGCGATCGCCGCGCTGGACGCGGCCGACGCCGCGCAGGCCTCCTGGGCCCGCACCGCACCACGGACCCGGTCCGAGATCCTCCGTAGGGCCTTCGACCTGGTCACCGAGCGGGCCGAGGATTTCGCGCTGCTCATGACCCTGGAAATGGGCAAGCCCCTGGCCGAGGCCCGCGGCGAAGTCACCTACGGTGCGGAGTTCCTGCGCTGGTTCGCCGAGGAAACCGTCCGCGACTACGGCCGCTACCTCACCACCCCCGAAGGCAAGAACAAGATCCTCGTCCAGCACAAACCCGTCGACCCTGCCTGCTCATCACGCCCTGGAACTTCCCGCTCGCGATGGCCACCCGCAAGGTCGCCCCCGCCGTCGCCGCCGGCTGCACCATGGTGTTGAAGCCCGCCAAACTCACCCCATTGACGGCGCAGTACTTCGCGCAGACCATGCTCGACGCCGGCCTCCCGCCCGGGGTCCTGAATGTCGTCTCCTCCTCCAGCGCGTCGGGGATTTCCGGGCCGCTGCTGAAAGACTCCTGGCTGCGGAAGGTCTCCTTCACCGGCTCCACCCCGGTCGGCAAACGCCTGATGGCTGACGCCGCCCAGAACGTGCTGCGGACCTCGATGGAGCTCGGCGGGAACGCACCCTTCATCGTGTTCGACGACGCCGACCTCGATAAAGCCGTTGAAGGGGCGATGGCGGCGAAGATGCGGAACATGGGCGAGGCCTGCACCGCCGCCAACAGGTTCCTCGTCCACGAAACCGTCGCCTCCGAGTTCACGAAAAAGTTCGCCGCCGCCATGGGGGCACTGACCACCGGCCGCGGCACCGAACCGGAAACCAAGGTCGGCCCGCTCATCGACGGTGGCGCCCGGGACGACGTCCACGCCCTCGTCACGGCTGCACTTGATGCCGGGGCCGTGGCGGTGACCGGCGGGGCACCGGTGGACGGGCCGGGGTACTTCTACCAGCCCACCGTCCTGGCCAACGTCCCCAACACCGCCGCGATCCTGGGCGAGGAAATCTTTGGGCCCGTCGCCCCCGTCACCACCTTCAGCAGTGAAGAAGATGCGATCCGACTGGCCAACGCCTCCGAGTACGGGCTCGCGTCCTACCTCTACAGCCGCGACTTCAACCGGCTCCTGCGGGTGGCGGAGCAGATCGAGTTCGGCATGGTCGGCTTCAACGCCGGCGTCATCTCCAACGCCGCAGCACCCTTCGGCGGCGTCAAGCAATCAGGCCTCGGCCGCGAAGGCGGCTCCGAAGGCATCGCCGAATACACCACCACCCAATACATCGGCGTCAACGACCCCTACACAGGCCAATAAACACAGGCCGGTAGGCAGGCCGCACCCCCGGTCAGAGGCCTAACGGCAGATCCGGCCCCTGAAGGCAAGGTCCTGCGAACAAGCCTCTGACCGACGGCCCGCAGGCGGTCAGCCGACGCGCGTGTAGCTGATTTCCGTATCCCCCGCCGGGACCGAGGAAAGTGTCACGTAGGTCCCCTGGGCCTTGTTGGCGTTCCCGGGAAGCTCTCCGGGCAGTGAGACGTAGCTGCCTTGCGGGGTGGGCGGAACCTCAGCGCCGGCGGGCAAGGTGACGTAGCTTCCGCCACGGGGGACGGCGGTGGCGTCGATTGCGCCGGCTTCAATGAGGTAGGACTGCAAAGTCATGGTGCTCTCCTGCGTTTCTGGGTGGGGGCGCCCATTACCCACTTCCCCTGCGGTATTGGGGCAGGAGGAAGCGTGGTTTTCGCTGGTGGGTATGCGGTGCGTTTACCTGGATCCGGGGAGGATTCACCCGGCGTTTCTTGAGGTCTGCGCCGGCCTGAGCACGATAGTAGGCTTAATTTGATTTACTCACAATAGTTGGGACTGAAGATTACGCGGCGGATGCGTCGGCAGGCAGTATGGTGACCGTGCCGGCGTCGCCATCCACCAGGACCTGCTGCCCCGTGACCAGGCGCTGGGTGGCCACCCCGGTGCCAAGGACCGCCGGAATCCCGTATTCCCGGGCCACGATGGAGCTGTGGCTCAGCGGCCCGCCCACATCGGTGACCACCGCGGAAGCCATCGCAAACAACGAGGTCCAGGCCGGGGTGGTAATCCGCGCCACGAGCACCTCACCCGGCTGCATGCTGCCGAAGTCCTGCGGCCCCTCCAGTACGCGGACGCCGGCAGTAATCCGGCCGGAACTTGCACCGACGCCCTTGATGACATCCCCGCTTTGATGCTGCGATCCGGCCGGCATCCACGAGCCGAAGGACCGTTCCATCCACCGGCTCTCGGGCAGCATCTGCGGGGCTGCTGCCTTGGCCTGGCCGCGCCACCGCATCTTCCGTTCCTCAACGGCTGCGGCACGGACTGGCCGGTCAGCGCCGGTAATGGCAACCTCCCCGGCGTCGGCATCCCGGGTTTCGGTGCCCGCCAGGCCGAAGTCCACGGCGGCCTGGAGCTCCTGGAAACGCAGCCAGTACACGTCGGCCGGGCCGGCAAGGACGGCGGAGCCCACCAGCCGCCCGCCCAGCTCGGCCAGCATGCGCCGCAGCAGCGGCCAGGCCAGTCCGACGTCGGCCAGGGCGTCCTCGCGGATCGGCGCGGTTTGCTGGGCCCACCTCAGCAGCCGGAAAAACACCGCGCGCCGGCGCGGACCCAGCCGGGCGGCCATGACGGTGGTGAGCTGCTCACGTCGTTCGGTCAGCTGCCGTTGGCGCTCGTGCGGATCGGTGCCCTGGCCCCGCAGGTAGAACTTCACGGTCTCCAGCAGGGTGGCGGGGTCGTCTGCCGGCACGGGGGTGGCGAAGTCCAGGTTGTAGACGGTGTGGCCGTACAGGTCCAGGTGCTCCCGGAACGCGATGCGCCATTCCTGCCAGAGCACGTCGTCCAGCCCTTGCGGCGGTGAACCGGTGCGCAGGCATCCGGCGAGTTCCGCCGTCGGCCGCTCCAGCAGCGCTGCGGTGAGCGCGGGGTCGCTCCGCGCCCAGCCGGACAGGTCGTACAGGGACTTTTCGGCGCGGATCGGTTCGCTGTCAAAACCCAGCAGGAGCGCCTGGGCCGGCGGGTCGCCGTCGCGCCGGACCAGCTTGTCGTAGAAGGCGCGGAAGGTCAGTTCGCTGGTGGCGGCCAGCGGGATAATCGACTGGACGGCCGTGTAGTAGACGGTTCCGGCGTCCAGGAGCGCCCGGACGCCCGCCAGCAGCTCCTCCCCGGACATTTCGGGGAGCGGCTTCGCGGACCACTCCCTGACCACGCGTTCGTACTTGGGGTGGGAGTATTCGCGCCATCCTGCCACTCCCATGTGCGCCTCGCCGCGGATCAGTGCGCGGAAGGCGGCAGGCGATTTCGCCATCATCCGCCACATCCCGGAGTTGCGGTAGTAGTAATAGGCGTAGCCGTTGATGGTGGGCAGGCCGATATCGCCGTCGCGGATGGCGTTCTTGCCCAGTGCCCCTGCCATCAGGGCCTGCAGGGACCGCGCCACCGCGCCGTCAATCATGTCCGCGAACAAGGGAGTCAGCGGATCGGGCAGCTGTTCCACGATGCTCGCCCGGAAGTACATGCCCTTCGGGTAGGGCAGCGGCCAGGTGTCCGGGACGTCTCCCGCAGGCTCCGGCAGGGCGGTGATGGGACGGGACTGCAGGACGAAGAACCCGTCCGCGGTCCGGGCCCATTCGACGTCCTGCGGCACCCCGAAATGGCCCGCGATCCGCGTGCCGATGGCCGCAAGTCCGGCCGCTGCCTGGTCGTCCAGGACGGGCGCACGACGGCGGGCTGCCGCCACCGGCTGTTCCCGGGTCCCGGTTTCCGCATAAACGGTCATGACGTCCTTGTCCGCCGTCTGCCGCGAGACGATGGCGCCGGTCCTGGCATCGACCACCAGGTTGTCCGTGCTGACTGTCCCGCTGACCACGGCTTCGCCCAGCCCCCAGGCGGCGCTGATGACCGCCTGGTCGCGGCGGCCGTTCGCCGGGTTGGCCGTGAACATTACACCGGCGGCGTCGGCCTCAACCATCTGCTGGACCACGACGGCGAGCCGCACGTCCCCGGGTGAAACCCCTTCCCGGGCACGGTAGGCCATGGCCCGCGCCGTCCACAGGGATGCCCAACAGTCGACGACCGCCCGGGCCAGCGCCTCGGCGCCGCGGACGTTCAGGTACGTTTCCTGCTGTCCGGCGAAACTGGCGGTGGCAAGGTCCTCGGCCGTGGCGGAGGACCGCACCGCCACCGGGACATTGCCGTCCCCCAGCAGACCGTAGGCGGCGGCCAGTTCCGCGGCGATGTCCTCCGGCATCTCTCCGCCGGTAAAGAGTGCACGGATCCGGCCGGATGCTGCGGCGTAATCCCCGGGCGCTGCCTGTGGGGCTACCACGGCCAACTCCACGATGCGCCGGTCAATGCCGTTCGCCTCAGCGAAAGCGCCATAGGCATCAGTGCCCAGCACGAACCCGGGCGGCACCGGCAGCCCGGCCTGGATCAATCCGGCCAGTCCCACCGCCTTGCCTCCGGCCAGGGCAAGATCGTTCCGTCCCACATCCGCCAGGCCATAGATCCAGGTCATGACCGCATCCTTGCTGCCCGCAGGCCGGGCTTGCCGTGAAGCTGACCATCAACATCATGGCACCGGGCCGGGGGCCTGGCCACTGTTCCCTCCGGGTCAACTGTCCTGCGCCACAACACAAGGATCAGTCCGGCAGGTCAACCACACTGGAAGCAACCCGCTACGCCGTCCGGCTGGCGCCCTTGCCTACTCGAAGTGGAGTACACCTTGGAAACCTATGATGCGCTGCTCGCCTCAATCTCGGCCGTGCCCGGAACGGGCCGGACCATTTTCAACCCGGCCACCGGCGAGCCCGTGGGCGAGGCCCCGGTGCACACCCTCGACGTCCTGGAAGAGTCCGTGGCCGGGGCCGTGGCCGCCCAGCCGGGCTGGGCTGCCTTGGGCCACGACGCCCGCTCCGCCGCGCTCCTGAAGGCAGCCGACGCCGTCGAACGCTCTGCCGAAGAACTCTCCCGCCTGCTCTCCTGCGAGCAGGGCAAGCCCCTTAATGGCCCCACGCCCGCTTCGAAGTCGGCGCCTGCGCGGCGTGGCTCCGAGCCACCGCCGGCCTGCCGCTGGAGCCTGAGACCATCGTCGACGACGGCGAAACCCGTGCCGAGCTCCACTACAGGCCCATCGGGGTGGTTGCCGCCATCGGCCCCTGGAACTGGCCCATGATGATCGCCGTCTGGCAGATCGCCCCGGCCCTGCGGATGGGCAACACCGTGGTGGTCAAGCCCTCCGGGAACACCCCGCTCTCGGTCCTCGCCCTGGTCAAGGTCCTCAACGAAGAACTCCCCGACGGCGTCCTCTCGGTGGTCTCCTGCGGCCGCGACGTCGGCGCCCGCCTCACCGAGCACCCGGCGATCGGCAAGGTCATGTTCACCGGCTCCACCGCCGGCGGCCGCGCCATCATCAAGTCCTCCGCGGACACGGTCAAACGGCTCACCCTGGAGCTGGGCGGCAACGACGCCGGCATCGTCCTGCCCGACGCAGACCCCCAGGCCATCGCCCAGGACATCTTCTGGGGCGCGTTCCTGAACACCGGCCAGACCTGCGCCGCGCTGAAGCGCCTCTACGTCCACGACAGCATCTACGACGCCGTCTGCGAGGAACTCACCGCCGTGGCCAAGGCCATGCCGATGGGCAACGGCCTGGACGAGAGCAACGTCCTGGGCCCGCTGCAGAACAAGGCCCAGTACGACGTGGTGGCGAACCTCGTGGAGGCAGCAAAGGCTTCCGGCGCCCGCGTCCTGCTGGGTGGCGACCCGGTTACGGAACAGCCCGGCTACTTCTACCCCACCACCCTGGTCGCGGACATCGACAACGACAACCCGCTGGTGGCCGAGGAACAGTTCGGACCGGCCCTGCCGATCATCCGGTACAACACCATCGACGAGGCGGTGGAGAAAGCCAACGGCCTCGACGTCGGCCTGGGCGCCTCCGTGTGGTCCTCCGACGTCGCCGAAGCCCGGAAGGTCGCGGCCCGGATCCAGTCGGGCACCGTCTGGATCAACCGCCACGGCGCCGTTGACCCGCGCATCCCCTTCGGCGGGGCAAAGCAGTCCGGCTACGGCGTGGAGTTCGGCGTCGAGGGGCTCAAGGCCCTGGGCGTCCCGCAGGTGATCAACGGCTGACCCGCAGCATCACGGGGTTGGACACGGGAGCCCGGCACGCCCTCCAGCGGCGCCGGGCCCCCGTTGCTCGTGGGTGCCTGGTTCACGGTGGGATTGCCCGCGTTTGCGGGCCCGTTCAGCCCATGGCCGGGGCAATGGAGGTGCGTCCGGCAAGACGGCGGCGGGCCCACCGGGCCAGCTTCCTGCCTTTGCCCTGCCACCAGTTGTCCTCGTCCTTGTCGTAATGGAAGCGGAAAATGATGGCCGTGAGCACGAACATGCCCATCACCACGTCGATCCAGGACGAGACCACGATGGCCACCAGGACGGTCAGGGCGTTGGCGGCCACCGCCGGAATGGCCAGGGTGCGGAAGACTGTGCTGGCCACGTAGCGCCGGTGCGACCGCGGCACGGAGAGCGCCCGCACCATGTCGAAGCAGACGCACACCACCACGACGGTCTGCCCGATGGCCAGGAGGATCTGGCCGGGAACCGAACCGCTGAAGGACGCCACGGCCTGCATTCCCGGGCTCATGGCCGGGCCTTGCGTTGAGTACCAAACATCGGAATTACCCCCCGGAAACGAATGGAACCACAGCTGCATCAGCAGTGGTTCCATTGAAGGTTCCGGGCGGTGGGGCCGCACCAGTAGCGGGTACTCAGTTTTTCGGGCCAGGGCGGGAAAGGGCTACCTGCCACCTGCCGCCCGAAGCAGCGCGTGCCCGGGGTTTATTGGCCGATGGCCCGCGGCCGCCACAGCACCACGGCCTGGGACCGGGCCCGGGGGCGCTGGCCGCGGGCCAGGCTCACCACGTCCCCGGCCGCACCGGCGGCGAAAATGCGGGTATCGAAGGCCTGCGGGCGCCGCTCGAGTTCGTCGGTCAGTTCCAGGACGCGCCGCTGCAGGGCCGATACCTGGTTTTCCAGTTCCAGGATGCGCTTGATCCCCTCCAGGGAGACGCCTTCCTGGGACAGCCGCTGCACCTCACGGAGCATGTTGACGTCACGCTGCGAGTATCGGCGCGACTTCCCGGGTGCACGGCTGGGCTTGACGATGCCCAGCCGGTCGTACTGGCGGAGCGTCTGCGGGTGCATGTCCGCCAGTTCAGCCGCCACGGAAATCACGAAGATGGGCTGGTCGGCGTTGATGTCCACGGCACACCTCCTGTGCTAGAGCCGCGCCTTGGCGGCCAGGCCCTCGCGGACGTCGGCGCCGGCCGTGGCCTCGGCGAAGGCTTTCACGGCGGCTTCGGCGTCCTTGTTCAGGTTCTTGGGAACGGCGACGTCGATGGTCACCAGCAGGTCGCCGGTTGCCTTGGAGGTCTTGACGCCTTTTCCTTTGACGCGGAGGGTACGGCCCGACGGCGTTCCCGCCGGAACACGGACCTTCACCTTGTCGCCGTCGATGGTGGGCACCTCGATGTCGCCGCCCAAGGCAGCCTCGGGGAAGGTGACCGGCACGTGGATGCGGAGGTTGTCGCCGTCGCGCGTGTAGAACTCGTGCGGCTTGACGGAAACGGAAACCACCAGGTCGCCGTTGCCCGCCGGGCCGGGCTGGCCCTTGCCGCGGACACGGACCTTCTGGCCATCCTTGATGCCGGCGGGTACCCGCACGTCGATGACTTCGCCGCTGGGTTCGCGCAGGCCGATGGTGGTCCCGCGGATGGCGCCGGCGAAGGAGATGCTGGTGGACGCAGTACGGTCGGCGCCCTTCTGCGGGGTGCGCTGGAAGCCCGGCGAACCGCCGAATCCGCCGCCGAACAGGTCTGCGAACTCCGGCGGGATGCCGCCGGAGGAAGTGTTGAATCCGCCCGCGTGGCGTCCGGTGTTGCCGGTGAACAGGCCGCCGAACAGGTCCTCGAACCCGCCGTTGCCGCCTGCGGCCCCGCCGGGAGCGAACCGGGCGCCGCCGCCCATGGCGCGGATGGCGTCGTACTGCTGGCGCTCGTCGGGATCCGAGAGCACCGAATAGGCCTCGGAGACGTCCTTGAACTTCTTCTCGGCAGCAGCGTCGCCGGCGTTGGTATCAGGGTGATGCTGACGCGCGAGCTTCCGGTACGCCTTCTTGATATCGGCATCGGAAGCGTCCTTGGCAACACCAAGGATCTTGTAAAAGTCCTTGTCCACCCAATCCTGGCTAGCCAATGGCGTTTCCTTTCTTGTACTTACTTGTGCTCTACGCGCTGCATGGGCCCCCGCCCCTACGCCGGGCGGCTGGGATCTTCGATCCCAAGCCACCCGGCTCCGATAGGCCCGATGCCACTCCCGGGGCCCATGCACCGCTCCGAGCTTGTGGTCATCTCACCTTAGGTGACACGAACGCCGAACGCCGGAGTGGATGAGTGGGCCCGGGAGTGGCATCGGGCCTGCCGAAGCGTGGCGGCTGTGGTCCGCAGGACCAAAGCCGCCACGCGAAGGGGCGGGGCCCCCTCATCCGCGGAGGCGTGGACCGGTGCTACGCAGGTACCGCGACGATGACCTGTGCTGCACGGAGGACCCGGTCGCCTGACTTGTAGCCGGAGCGGAGCACCTGGCTGACGGTGTCAACCTCGATGTCTTCGCCGGGCTGCTGGATCAGGGCCTCGTGGATGGTGGGGTCGAACTCGACTCCGGTGTCCGCGATGCGTTCCAGGCCGTAGGTCTTCAGCGCGTTCTCCAGCTTCGTGGCGATCGCGGCGAAGGGACCGTCGGCCAGGTCGCCGTGCTGCCGGGCGGCGTCGACGTCGTCCAGCACCGGGAGCAGGGAGTTCAGGACGCCGATGACGGCCATCTCCCCTGCCACGGCGCGGTCGCGTTCCACGCGCTTGCGGTAGTTGACGTACTCGGCCTGCAGCCGCAGGAGGTCGTTCTTCAGCTCAGCTGCTTCCGCGCTGGAGGAACCTGCCGGAACCCCCTGGGCCACTGATTCCGCTGCCGGAACCTCGACGCCGTTGAGGATCTCCTCAGCCTGGGCGAGGGCGTCGCCGTCGGAATCCTGCGCGGAGCCGCCCTGGGCGTCCTGGGGTGCGGTGCTGCCTTCGGCATGGCCGCCCTCCGGGTGCCTGGCCTGCCCGGTCACCGGGTCAACCTTGCGGTTGTCCCGGATGACCGGTTCCTGGCTGCTGCCCTGGCGATCATGGCCGGCGGAAGCGTTGTGCTCTTCCTCGTTACCGTGATGGGGCATGGTCTACTTCTTCGCTTCGTCTTCGTCGATGATCTCGGCGTCGACGATGTCTTCGTCGTTCGAGCCCGCACCGGCGCCCGCGGCACCTTCGGCACCCGCAGCACCGGTGGCGCCGTCCGGCGAGCCTGCCTGCGAGTAGATGGCCTCGCCGAGCTTGGTCTGGGAAGCCTGCAGCTTCTCGAACGCGGTCTTGACCTCGGCGTCGTCGGTGCCTTCGAGGGCCTTCTTGAGGGCGTCGACGTCGGCCTGGACCTCGGTCTTGACCTCTTCGGGCAGCTTGTCGGCGTTGTCGGCGATCAGCTTGTCCACGGAGTAGGCGAGCTGCTCGGCGGAGTTGCGGGTATCGGTGGCCTCGCGGCGGGCCTTGTCCTCGGCTGCGTGCTCCTCGGCGTCACGGACCATGCGGTCGATGTCTTCCTTGGAGAGTGCGGTGCCGCCGGTGATGGTCATGGACTGTTCCTTGCCGGTGCCCTTGTCCTTGGCGGAGACATGCACGATGCCGTTGGCGTCGATGTCGAATGTGACCTCAACTTGGGGAACACCGCGCGGTGCCGGGGCGATGCCGGTCAGTTCGAACGTGCCCAGCGGCTTGTTGTCGCGGGTGAATTCACGCTCGCCCTGGAAGACCTGGATGGCCACGGACGGCTGGTTGTCGTCGGCGGTGGTGAAGGTCTCGGACCGCTTGGTGGGGATTGCCGTGTTGCGCTCGATCAGGTGCGTCATGACGCCGCCCTTGGTTTCGATGCCGAGGGACAGCGGGGTGACGTCGATCAGGAGGACGTCCTTGCGCTCACCCTTCAGCACGCCTGCCTGCAGGGCTGCGCCAACGGCCACGACCTCGTCCGGGTTAACGCCCTTGTTCGGCTCCTTGCCGCCGGCCAGTTCCTTGACCAGTTCGGAGACGGCGGGCATACGGGTGGAGCCACCGACCAGCACGATGTGGTTGATGTCGGAGAGCTTGATGCCCGCTTCCTTGATCACGTCGTGGAACGGCTTCTTGGTGCGCTCCAGCAGGTCCTTGGTGAGGTCCTGGAACTTGGCGCGGGTCAGCTGCTCGTCCAGGTGGACCGGGCCGTCGGGGGTGACGGAGAGGTACTGGAGGGAGACGTTGGTGCTGGAGGAGGAGGACAGTTCCTTCTTGGCCTGCTCGGCGGCCTCGCGGAGGCGCTGGAGGGCGATCTTGTCCTTGGAGAGGTCGATGCCCTTGACCTTGAGCTGGTTCAGCAGGTAGTCGACGACGCGCTGGTCCCAGTCGTCGCCGCCCAGGCGGTTGTCACCGGCGGTGGCGCGGACCTGGATGGTGGAGAAGTTGTCCTCGTCCTTGCCGACTTCCAGCAGGGAGACGTCGAAGGTGCCGCCACCGAGGTCGAAGACCAGGATGAGTTCGTCTTCCTTGCCCTTGTCCAGGCCGTAGGCGAGGGCCGCAGCGGTGGGCTCGTTGACGATGCGCAGGACGTTCATGCCGGCAATCTCGCCGGCTTCCTTGGTGGCCTGGCGCTCGGCGTCGTTGAAGTAGGCCGGGACGGTGATGACGGCGTCGGTGACCTTTTCACCAAGGTAGGACTCGGCGTCGTTCTTCAGCTTCATGAGGATACGCGCGGAGATTTCCTGCGGCGTGTACTTCTTGTCATCGATGCCCACGGTCCAGTCGGTGCCCATGTGGCGCTTGACGGAGGCGATGGTGCGGTCGATGTTGTTGACGGCCTGGCGCTTGGCGATCTCGCCCACCAGGACTTCGCCGGACTTGGAGAATGCAACGACCGACGGCGTGGTGCGGCCGCCCTCGGCGTTGGCAATAACGGTGGGCTCGCCACCTTCGAGAACGGAGACGACGGAGTTGGTGGTTCCGAGGTCGATACCTACTGCACGTGACATGTGTTGCTTCCTTCTTTCCTTGGAAACTGGTTGGCGCCCGCATGATTGAGCGTTCTGCACTCAACTTTACTCCGGGTCCGGATGATGTCAACCAAAGTTGAGCGCACGGGACTCAACTTTCGAGCCTTGAGCTGCCTGATGGTGGGCCGGGCGGCCGCGCAGCACCGGAATTCCGCGGATCTTCCCACCCCCCACCCGTCGTTTCGCTGTGGGAGAACGGGCAGGATGCTGCCCGGGCAGCATTGATTACGGGGGCGTCGGGCTACGATGCGGGCGCATCGAGGATGGCGCCCAGCAGGCCCGGGAACCGGGCATCCAGGTCCTCGGAGCGGAGCGTCAGGCGCCGGCCCCGGCCGTTGGCTTCATTGCGGACCACGCCCGCCTCGCGCAGGACCTTCATGAGGTGCGACTTGGTGGACTTCGGCATGTCCGGGATGCTGAGCGAGCAGTCGGCCATGTCCAGCGGGCCGGAGCGCAACTGGCGGACAATCGCCAGCCGTTCCGGATCACTCAGCGCGAAGAGCACCGCAGTCAGGGTGAGATCCGCCCGAGAGGGGTGGGAGAGGTTCGCCGGCGTAGCCACGGTTCGATTTTAGTTGAACCATTGGCGCGGTGCCAGTAGGCTGAAGATTCGATTCTTTTCGAACCAATTCTTCCCAAGACGCAGAAGGCGGCCTCCTTTGACGCACTCCCCCGCGGCCCGGCCCCGCGAAGCACACCGCCGGCTGGGCTTTGTCCTTGTCGCGGCTGCCACGGCAGCAATGATGGCCGGAGCCAGCGCCCCGTCGCCCTTCTATCCCACCCTGCAGGAGCAGCTGCACCTGCTGCCGGTGGCCACCACGGGGATCTTTGCCGTGTACGCCGTCGCGCTGCTGGCAGCCCTGCTGGTCTTCGGATCCGTCTCGGACCACCTGGGCCGCAGGCCTGTCATCAGCGCCGCCTTCATCCTCCTTGCCTGCAGCGTCACTGCCTTCCTGCTGGCGGATTCACTGGCGCTGCTGCTGGTGGCGCGCGTCCTGCAGGGCATTGCCAGCGGGCTGCTGCTGACAACGCTTTCTGCAGCCATCGCGGACCTGGAGGCTGAGGATGATCCGGGTTCCAGTGCGGCCTGGAACACTGTGGCCCCGCTGGGCGGGCTGGCGCTGGGCGCCCTGGCGTCCGGACTGCTGCTGGACGTCATGGCGGAGCCGCGCACCCTGGTGTTCGATTCCCTGACTGGCCTGTACCTGGCCTTTGCCGCGCTCGTGTGGGCCGCCCCCGAGACGTCGCCCCGCGCGCCGGGAGTGGCTGCATCGCTCAGGCCGCGTCTCACCCTGCCACCGGCCGCCCGCGCCGGGTTCGTCAGTGGAGCGCCGGCCGTGTTTGCGGGCTGGGCTACCGGCGGCCTGTACCTCTCGCTGGGGGCGGCGATCGTCCACACAACATTCGGCATCAGGGAACACCTGTGGCAGGGCATGGTCATCACCATCCTGGCCGGCGTCGGGGCTGCGGCGGCCGCCGTCCTGCACCGGTTCGGGGCCCGCACCATCACCATCTTTGGCACGACCGCACTCGCGCTGGGAACGGCCCTCTCGCTGCTGGCCATCGGGCTCCACTCGTTCGGCCTGTTCCTGGCCGCCGTGGTGGTGGCGGGCGCCGGCTTCGGCACCGCCTTCATGGGCGTCATCCGCTCCATCAGCCCGCTGGTCGAGGATCACGAGCGGGCCGGCACCTTCGCATCGCTGTTCGTGGTGGCTTACACGGCCTTCGGCATCCCGGCGGTGCTTGCGGGGCTGCTGGCGCCGGTGCTGTCACTGCCGGTCACCACGTACGCGTACGGCGGCCTGGTTACGGTCCTGGCAGCTGTGGCAGCGATCAGCCGGGCCCGCAGCTCGGACGCGGCCCCGGACAGGGATGCAAAGGACAGCGTTTCAACGGACAGCGATGCATCCGGTGCCGGCGCCATGGCCGCGTCCGGCAGCCCGGCACGGCCTACCCAGGGATGACGACGGCGGCCCGGGGGCACGCCGCCGTCGAAACGAACCGCCGCGGGGACTACCGGCCGTGGAGCGGGCCGCGTTCCTCGTCGGTGGCCTGGACCTGGCCGTCGGTCAGGCCTTCCCGGACAGCGTCCTCGCCGCGGACTGCGCCGGCTTCACCGTAGTCCCCGTCGGGGTACTCGCCGTCCTCAAGGTTCTCGGAAGGGACCTCAACCGCCCCCGCCTCGCCGTAGTCGCCGTCCATGTACTGTCCGCCCTCCCCTTCCATGCCGGGGGCGGAGCCGGCCTTGCGGGGTTCCTCGTCAGCGCGGTGTTCACTCATGCGTCATCTCTCCTTCGAGTTCCGCGTCCACGTGGGCGCACTGGCAGTTTATCGAGCAGCAACCGGCGCCAACAGGGTTAGCAGGGCGCTCAGGAATCTGCCGCTTCCAGGCCCGCCACGGCACCCAGGACAGAGAGGTGATGCTCGAACAGCTCGCCGGGGGCCGCGAACGTGTCCGGGCCGTACTGGTTGAAAACCTCGAAGCTGACGGCGCCAAACAAGGCACTCCACACCAGGAGCCCCCGGGCGATAAGGTCCTGGGACATCTCAAGATCGAACTGCGCGCGGATGGCTGCCAGGTCCGCAGCCAGCGCCGCGGGAAAGTGCCCGTCCTGGTGGCCGCCCGAGAGGCACCCGGCCCGGGCAGCAGCGTCCAGGATTCCCACCAGCGAAACCACGACCCGGGTGCCGGGACCGGTGGTCCGTTCCGCGGGAGCTGCGTAGCCCGGCACCGGGCTGCCGAACAGGAGCGCGTAGCTGGCCGGTTCGCCCAAGGCCCAGGAGCGGACAGCCCGGCCCAACGCCATGAAGCGCCCGCGGTGGTCATGTTCCTCCGCCCCGGCAACGGCCTCATCCACCCGGTCTCCCAGCTCATTGAAGGCGTCCACCAACAGCATGGTCAACAGCTCGTCCCGGTTCTCGACATACCGGTACACGGCAGAGGACACCACGCCCAGGTCCCGCGCCACGGCGCGCAGCGAGAGCGCCGCCGCACCGTGGACGGCCAGATGCTGCCTGCCGAGCCGGACAATGTCTGCCACTGTCTGCTCGCGCGCCCGCTCGCGGGGCGTCCGGCGCCGGCCTTGAGGACCTGCTTTCTCTGGCACGACGTCCCGGTTGTGTCCTGAAGCCTCCATGCCTCAAGGATGACACATGAGAGAGCGCCGGCATCTATAGAGAGCACTGCTCTTGACTTATGTACAAAACCCCGGGACTCTTTTGGGAGAGCACCGCTCTCATAATAATTCGAGGAGGCACAGTGTCCAGGCTTTACGTGGTGACAGGGGCAGGACCGGTGGGGTGGGCCGTCACAGAACAACTTGCAGGGCAGGGGCACCGGGTCCGGATTCTGACGCGCTCCGGCAGCGGTCCGGAGCACCCCCTCGTGGAACGGATCAGCGGCAACGCCGGAGATCCGGAACTGCTGCCCACTGTCTTCGCTGGAGCGGAAGCAGTGTTCCACTGCATCCATGGCTCGGCCTACACGGCGGCGGCATGGGAGGCTGAACTTCCCGGTACGGAACGGGCCGTTCTGGAGGCAGCCGGCCGGGCGGGCGCCGTCGTGGCTTTTCCCGAAAGCCTGTATTCCTACAGCCGGCCGGACGCCGTCATGACGGAGGCAGGGCCGCGGGACGCCACAGGAGGGAAACGGGGTGTGCGGACCCGCCTGCTGCGTGCCCGGGAGGCCTCAGCGACTCCCACGGCGAGTGTGGTGGCCGGCGATTTCTACGGCCCAAGGGTCCGGATGGCGCACGGCGGCGAGCGCGTGGTGGCGCCCATCCTTGCCGGCAAGAACGTGAGCGTCATTGGCAGCGCCAGCCAACCGCATTCGTTTACCTTTGTTCCGGACCTGGCTGCGGCCATGATCGCGGCCGCCCAGACGCCGTCCTTTTGGAACACCGTTTGGCACGCGCCCACCGGACCCGCGGTGACGCAGCGACAGCTCACCGAAGCGTTCGCCCGTGCGGCCGGCATGCCTGCCCCCAAGGTGCGCGTCCTGCCGGGATGGCTGCTCCGGGGAGCCGGCCTGGTATCCGGCGACGCACGTGAACTCGCGGAGATGCTCTACCAGTTCGAGCGTCCGTTCGTCATGGATTCGACGCTGTCCGAGGCAGCCCTTGGCATCAAGCCCACTCCACTGGACACGGCTGCTGCCGCCACCGTGGAGTGGTGGCGGCAGCAGGGCTGATCCGCAGGGAGGGGTTTCCCGGTCAGCGGCTGGGAACCTCCTCCAGGGGCTCGACGCCGGGCTCCCGCGGCTTCTCCGCGGGTGCCGTGCGGCTGCGGGCCAGCTTGCCCGGCCACCAGATCTTCGGTCCGATGTCGTAGGCCAGGGCAGGCACCAGCAGCGAGCGCACCAGCACGGTGTCCAGCAGCACGCCGAACGCCACGATGAAGGCCAGCTGCACCAGGAACATGATGGGGATGACGCCCAGGGCGGCGAAGGTTGCCGCCAGGACCACCCCGGCGGAGGTGATGACGCCGCCGGTGACGCCCAGGCCGCGCAGGATGCCGGGCCGGGTGCCGTGCTTGATGGATTCCTCCCGGACCCTGCTCATCAGGAAGATGTTGTAGTCCACGCCCAGGGCCACCAGGAAGACGAACCCGAACAGCGGAACGGTGGCGTCGGCACCCGGGAAGCCCAGGATGTTGTTGAACACCAGGGCCGAGACCCCCATGGCCGCGGCATAGGACAGCACCACGGACAGCACCAGCAGGACCGGGGCCACGACGGAGCGCAGCAGGAGCATCAGGATGAAGAGGATGACCACCAGGACCACCGGGATGATGATCAACAGGTCGCGCTGGGCCGTGGTGTTCGTGTCCAGGGCGGTGGCTGTCACGCCGCCCACCAAGGCACCCGGGTCCACTGCCTTCACGTCGTTGCGGAGCGCCTTGACCGCTTCTTCGGCCTCGAGGGAATCCGCTGCCGAGTTCAGTGTGGCGTTGATGAGGACCTTGCCCTCGCGGACGTCGGGATCGCTGGGCGCCCCGGGGGCTCCGGTGATGGGGACGCTGCCCTGCGCCAGGAGGTAGGCCTCGCCGACGCCGTCGGCCGCCTTGACGGCATCCAGCACTTCCTGCGCCCTGCCCTGGTCCGCTACCACGACGGCGGGGCTGCCGCTGCCGGCGTCGAAGTGGCGCGCCAGGGCGTCCTGGCCGTCCACGGCGTTGGATGCGGTGAGGATGACGTCGGTTTGCGGGACGCCGTTGGCCTTGAGCTGGAGGAGACCGGCCGAGGCCGCCACCAGGAGCAGGACGGAACCGATCCAGATGGTCCGCGGGCGGCGTGACACCAGCGAACCCGTGGCCCGCCACAGGCCTTTCTGTCCTTCAAGCCCGGTGACCAGTTCGGGTTCGCGCTGGTCCGCCGGGACCAGCTTGGGCCGGAAGGGCCAGAACGCGGCCCGGCCCAGGAGCGCCATGAAGGCCGGAAGCAGGGTAAGCGCGGCGAAGAGCGAGCAGACAATGCCGGCGGCGGCCACCGGGCCCAGGGCCTTGTTCGAGTTGAGGTCCGAGAACAGCAGGCACAGCAGGGCGATGATGACGGTGGCGCCGGAGGCCAGGATGGGTTCGAAGGACGCCTTCCAGGCGGTCAGGACGGCGGCTGTCCGGTTGGTGGTGTGGGTCAGCGCCTCCCGGAACCGCGCCACGAACAGCAGTGCGTAGTCGGTGGCCGCACCGATCACCAGGATGGACAGGATGCCCTGGCTCTGGCCGTTCAGCTGGATCCAGCCGGCCTTGGCCATGCCGAACACCAGCAGGATGGCCGCGCACAGCGCAAACACAGAGGTCAGCAGCACCATGATGGGCAGCAGCAGGGACCGGTAGACCACCAGCAGGATGACGAACACCGCGGACAACGCCACCAGCAGGAGGATGCCGTCGATTCCGCCGAACGCTGCCGTCAGGTCAGCAGCAAGGCCGGCCGGTCCCGTGACGTACGTCTGCATCCCTGCGGGGGCGCCCTCGGCGACCGTATCGCGGAGTTCCTTGACGGCTTCCTTGACCTCCACGCTGTCGCCGATGGGGGCGACGAACTGGACGGCCCTGCCGTCCTCGGACGGAATCGGCCCGATCACCGCGCTGCCGAGCTTCAGTTCCTCGATCTTGGTCCGCAGCCCGGCCACCTCGCCCAGCTGCGCAGGGGTGAACGCCCCGGAGTTTTCGATGACGATGATCCCCGGAACCTCGTCTGAGTCCCGGAATTTTGCCTGCCAGTCCTGGGCCTCGGTGGCCTCGGCGCTGGCCGGAAGGAATGAGGCCTGGTCATTGGAGGACACTTCCTCCAGCCGGCCGAAGGTGGGGCCGCCGATCCCGGCAAGTCCCAGCCACACGAGCACCAGGACGACGGGGATAAGCCAGCGAAGCCAGAACGGAACCCGTTCCCGGGCAGCTTTGGTGCGGTTCATGATGCCTTCCATCCACGGACAAGGGGAGTAGTATTTGCTCCAGCATAGATTATCTCCATAATAGAGATAAGTTCCAGTCAAGCTTTTTTGTATCGCGTCGGCCCCGGCGGCTGAGAACCACCCGATGACCGGCGCTGGAGTAATATCCGTCAGTACGCCCGGCGCAGATGCCGGGCGCGGAGCAGCAGGCAGCCTGCAACCAATGACAGGGAGGTGGAGATGGCAGACGACAACGCACAACCGAGTGCCCTTCCACCGGCGGGTCCGGAGTTCGGCCATCCCCTGATCCGGATGCTGCAGGAATTCACCCTCGAAGCCAACCGCTACGTTGATGCCGCCGGCGAGCGCAAGGACATGCACCGCACGGACATGAATGCGCTGGCAGTGATCATGCGCCACACGGCGCGGGGCATCGTGGTGACGCCCGGCCTGCTGCGGAGGGAACTGAACCTGAGCTCGCCGGCAACCACCGCCTTGATCGACAGGCTGGACAACTCCGGCCACGTGGTCCGCGAGCGGCACAGCGCGGACCGCCGGCAGGTCCAGCTGAAGATGACGCCCAAGGCCTTCCGGGAAGGCGGGGCAATTTTCGCCCCGTTGGCCCAGCGGATGGGGACCGCCCTGGCCGGTTTCTCGGCCGAGGAACTGGATATCGCCACGCGCTTCATGGCGTCGATGATCGAAGCGACCGTGGCGGCAAGGACGGAATCCGAATAGCCGCGGCGCGCAGGGGGTAGCGTTTGTTTATGAGTGCGCAGCAGCCTGAAGACGACGTCTACACCCACGGCCATCACGAGTCCGTAGTCCGCGCCCACGCCGCACGGACCGCCGAAAACTCAGCGGCATTTGTCCTGCCACACCTCACCCCGGGCTCTGACGTGCTCGACGTCGGCTGCGGCCCGGGCAGCATCACGTGCGACTTCGCCGCTCTGGTCAGCCCGGGAAAGGTCACCGGACTGGACCGGTCCCCGGACGTCATCGTGCAGGCCCAGGCGCTCGCAGTCGAACGCGAAGTGCCCAACGTGGAATTCCTGGCCGGCAACATCTACGACCTTGACTTTGCCGACGGGACGTTCGATGTCGTCCACGCCCACCAGGTGCTCCAGCACCTCACGGACCCGGTCGAGGCGCTGCGCGAGATGCGCCGGGTGGCCAAGCCGGGCGGCATCGTTGCCGTGCGCGACGCCGACTTCCACGGGATGAGCTGGTACCCCGCCATTCCGGAACTGGACGAATGGATGGACCTGTACCAGCGGATTGCGCGGCGGAACGGAGCAGAGCCCGACGCCGGGCGGCGCCTGGTCAGCTGGGCGCAGTCCGCGGGTTTCACCGACGTCGCGCCCACCAGCAGCAACTGGCTCTACGCCACGGGCCAGCAGCGCCGGTGGCAGGCCCGCGTCTGGGGCGAACGGGTGCTGCACTCGGCATTCGCGGAGCAGGCGCTGGAGTACGGTTTAGCGAACGAGGCCGACCTGGCCAGGATTTCCGCCGGGTGGCACCGCTGGGGCTCCACGGATGACGGCTGGTTCCTGATTCCGAACGGAGAGGTCATTGCCCGGGCGTAGGCCGGGCGGTTTTCCACATAGCCCCCCACCGCCCTGCCGGGGACCGCGCCGCTCCCATAACCTCGGACAATGAGCTACTACGGAACCAATGAGTACTGGGCAGAGCCTTATGCCGTCGAGGTTGACCAAGTAGACTTGGTCAACATGGGGCAGTACAACGTCCAGGAAGCAAAAACTCGGCTTTCCGAACTTCTGAACCTCGTGGAACGGGGCGAGGATGTTGTCATCGCGAAAGCGGGACGCCCCGTAGCCCGGCTGGTCAGGATCGAGCCTCCCACAAGGAGGGAACTTGGGTTCCTGACCCCCCTGCATATTCCGGATGCGTTCTATGAGCGGTGGACGGACGAAGAGATGGGGGCTGCCGGGGAATGAGGCTGCTCCTGGATACCCACGTATTTCTCTGGGCAATCGCTGAGCCAAAGCGGCTCTCCACCAAGTCACGGAACGCAATTTCCAAATTAGAGAACCAGGTCTTCGTCTCGCCGGTGACCGCCTATGAGCTGTCCTACAAGCACAAACTCGGAAAGCTTCCCGCCGGGTCCGCAATTACCGCAAGCTTCGGGCGGCAGCTCGCTCACCTCTACGCCTCCGAGCTTCCAGTCAGCGCCTCCCATGGACTTGCCGCCGGACAGCTCGACTGGGACCACAAGGATCCCTTTGACCGACTGCTGGCAGCTCAGGCCATGGTGGAGGGTTTCACCCTCGTCACCGCAGACGAGGACCTTCAAGCTTTCGAACCCGTGGCCACCTTGTGGTGACCGTTAGGAGGGCGGGCCGGCCGCGTAAGATTGGTCAGTGCAGTTTTCCCTTTGGCTCGCCCTTGCCGGCGCCGGCGCCCTGATCAGTTTCACCCCCGGAGCCGGAGCCATCAACACGATGAGCAACTCCCTGAACGCCGGTTTCCGCCGCTCCATCTGGGGCATCCTGGGCCAGCAGGCGGCACTGGTGGTCCACGTCCTCATCGTGGCGCTGGGCGTTGGCGTGCTGGTGGCCGGTTCACCCCTGGCCTTCAACATCATCCGCTACGCCGGCGCCGCCTACCTGGTGTACCTGGGCATCCGGCAGTTCCTCAGCAAGCCGGCTATCCAGGAGGAACAGGCCGCCGCCCTGCGCTTTGAGCCTGCCGGTTCCATTTTCCGCCGCGGCTTCTGGGTCAACCTGCTCAATCCCAAGGCCATCGTGTTCTTCCTGGCCTTCACGCCGCAGTTCATCCGCCCGGACCAGCCGATCGTCACCCAGTACGCCGTCCTCACCGCCACCATCGTGGCCATCGACATCCTGGTGATGTGGTTCTTCTTCGCCGCCGCGGCGCGCTCCTTCCAGCGGTTCACCCAGACCGAACGGGGACAACTGGTCCTCAGCAAGGTTTTCGGCGTCCTGTTCGTCGCGGTTGGGATCCTGCTGGCCTTCATCCACTGACCCCTGCATCCCTGAGCCCTGGTACCGGATCATCCGGGTCAGGGGGCCGCTGCACACCGGCCGGCATCCCCAACCTTGCCCCTTACCCCTGGCGGACTTTCGTCATGCATCTTTACAAACCCGTCAACTATTGTGAATCGCCGCTGGCCAACCGTGCCCAGAAAGCGCATGCTTAGACGCATGAACTCAACGTCGAGCCCATACCGCGTCATTGCCGTTTGTACCGGCAATATTTGCCGGTCCCCCATGGCGGAAATGATGCTGCGGGCGGCCCTGGAACGCGAAGGGCTGGATGACGTCGTGGCGGTGGATTCCGCCGGCACCACCGGCTACGAGGCCGGCCGGCCCATCGATCCCCGCGCCGCGCGGAGGCTGGCCGTCACCCAGCTCGCCTCGGACCAGCACGTTGCGCGGGAATGGATGCATTCCTGGTTCCGGGAGCGGGACCTGATCCTCGCCCTGGACATCGACCACTACGCCTGGCTCAGCCAGGCAGCCCCGGACAGGGAATCGCTGGAGAAAATCCGGATGCTCCGGAGCTTCGATCCCGCCATGGCCGGCCGGGACCTCCTGGACCAGGGCATCGAGGACCCCTGGTACGGCGGGATCGCGGACTTCGACGCCGTCTGGCACCAGATCCACACCGCACTGCCCGGCCTGGTGGGCCATATCAAGGCGGCGGTGGCAGCGAACCTGCAACTGGAGCGGCAGCCACACTGAAAAAGGTACGCTCTACTCCATGAGCCCAGCCCCCGTCATCATCGCCATTGACGGACGCTCGGGCGCCGGCAAGACCACCCTTGCCGTGGAGCTCGCCGCACAGCTGCGCGCCCACCACAAGGTGTCGCTGTTCCACCTCGAGGACATCTACCCGGGCTGGAACGGCCTGGCCGCCGGGATCGAACGCTACGTCAGCACCGTCCTCGGCCCGCTCAGCCGCGGCGAGGCCGCCACCTGGACCAGCTGGGACTGGGAACGGCATTACGACGGCGAAACCCGGGTCACGTTGCCGGCCGAGATCGTCATCGTGGAGGGCGTTGGTGCTGCCGCGGCCGCCGCCCGTCCCCTGCTGAGTGCCGTCATCTGGGCGGACTCCCCGGAGGAAGTGCGGCGCACGCGCGCCCTGCAGCGCGACGGCGCCACCTATGAACCGTACTGGGACCAGTGGGCAGCACAGGAGGCTGACTGGCTGGCCGCCGATGATGTGCCTGCCGGCGCCGATCTCCGGGTCCGGAACGTGGCGGACGGCAGCGCCCCGGGGGACGTGCTGCACCTCCTGCCGTACCTCCCTGCCCTGGCCCCGGTCCTGGCGCCGGAACTCCCGGGCCGGCGCGGCCTCCGCCTGCTCGCCGAGCGCCTGGAGGCGAGGCCGGACCCCGCCGGACTGTTCGCCTCCCTGTACGGCCGCTCCGCCAACGCCGTCTGGCTCGATTCCTCCAACGCCGACACTGCTGCCCGTCCCGGATCCACGGATCCCACTGCACTCACCGCCGCCGCCCGCAGCCGCTTCAGCATCCTGGCGGACGACGGCGGGAGCTTCGGGCAGGCAGTGGCGCACGCCTCCGGGACCAGCACCATCACCGCCGGTTCGGCCACAGCCACCGTCCCCGGGCCGTTCTTCCGCTGGCTTGATTCCGTGTGGGGACGCAGCGCCGTCGAGGCTCCGGAGACCTACCCGGGGGATTTCACCCTGGGGTGGCTGGGCTACCTTGGGTATGAGCTGAAACGCGAGACCGGCGGCGCGGACGTCCGGGCATCCACCCCTGATGCGGCGCTGATCTGCGCCGGCAGGGCCGTGGTCCTGGACCACGCCGAGGGTGCTGCATGGCTGCTGGCGCTCGACGCGCCGGACGCTGCCGCCTGGCTGGACACGGCGCGGGCGGCAGTCCTTGCGGCAGCCGGGGCGGCAGGCACCCCACCCGCCTCCGCCGGCGGCAGCACCGGCGTCGGACGCGGCGCAATCCCCGCCTTCAGCAGCCGGGACAGCGGCTCCGCCTACCGCGGAAAGATCCTTGCCGCGCAGGGCGAAATCGCCGAGGGCAACACCTACGAGGTCTGCCTCACCACCACCCTGGAAGCCAGGGTGGCAACCGGCTCCTTCGACGCCTGGGGCGCCTACCTGGCGCTGCGCCGGCGCAACCCGGCGCCCTTCGCCAGCTACCTCCGGCTGGGCGGGGTCACCGTGGCAAGCACGTCACCCGAACGGTTCCTGCGGATCGCGTCCGACGGCGGCATGCGCGCCGAGCCCATCAAGGGCACCCGCCGCCGGGCTGCCGACGCCGCAGAAGACGCCGCGCTCCGCACGGACCTTGCCACCTCGCTGAAGGACCGCGCCGAGAACATCATGATCGTGGACCTGCTGCGGAACGACCTCAGCCATTTCGCCGTACCGGGCTCGGTCACCGTGAGCCGGCTGTGCGCCATCGAAAGCTACGCCACCGTCCACCAGATGGTGAGCACCATTGACGCGCAGCTGCTGCCCGGCTCGTCGCGCGCCGAGGCCGTGGCGGCGTGTTTTCCCGCCGGTTCCATGACCGGGGCCCCCAAGATCAGCACCATGGCCATCCTGGACCGGCTGGAAGCGGGCCCGCGCGGCGTCTATTCGGGCGCCGTCGGGTACTTCTCGTTGAACGGGGCCACCGACCTTGCCGTGGCCATCCGGACACTGGTGGTCAGCGCCGGAGGCGACGGTACGGCGGAGCTGTCCCTCGGCGTCGGCGGCGCCATCACCTCCGACTCGGTTCCGGACGACGAGTATGAGGAGATCCGGACCAAGGCGTTCGGGGTGCTGTACACGCTCGGCGCCGAGTTCCCCGGCTGACGCCCTACAACGGCCCGGGGATTACTGGACGGTGGCCGTCAGCCTGGCCACGTTGTCCACGTAGCGGGCGGCGAGCGGCCGTTTCAGCCAGTCCTCCAGGATGAGTTCGTGGGAGATGTCCCGGTAGGTGTCCTCCACGGCCCGCATCTTGGTGACGATGTCCTCGCCCAGCAGCATGACGGACACCTCGAGGTTCAGCGAGAACGAGCGCATGTCCATGTTGCTTGATCCCAGGACGGCCACCTCGTCGTCGATGGTGAAGTGCTTGGCATGGAGCACGAACGGCGCCTTGTACAGGTAGATGCGCACCCCCGCCTCCAGCAGCGCCTCATAGTAGGACTGCTGGGCGTGGTGGACCAGGAACTGGTCGCCTTTCTCGGAGACGAACAATTCAACGTCCACTCCGCGCTGGGCCGCCGTGGTGATGGCGTACAGCAGGGAGTCATCCGGGACGAAGTACGGGCTGCAGATGGAAATCCGGTGCTGCGCCGAGTAGATCAGGGTGTTGAACAGCCGCAGGTTGTTCTCAGTGCTGAATCCCGGGCCGCTGGGCACCACCTGGGCCGTGATGGCTCCGGGGTGCGGATCGGAGGGAAGCTGCAGCTGGTGTTCCAGCGACTCGTCCGTCTCGCCGAGCCAGTCGGTGGCGAACACGACGTTCAGGGTGGTCACGATGGGGCCGCGCAGGCAGGCCATCAGCTCCACCCATTCGCGGCCCGCCTTGCGGTGGCGCGGGTTGTTGTAGGACGGCTCGATCAGGTTTTGTGAGCCGGTGAAGGCCACCTCCCCGTCCACCACCATGATCTTGCGGTGGTTCCGCAGGTCCGGGCGCCGCCACTGGCCGTGGATGGGAAGGAGCGGCAGCATCCTCTTCCACTGGATCTTCCCGGCCTTCAACCGGTCAAGCAGGTTCTTGTAGCCCTTGATGCGCAGCGTGCCGATGTGGTCGAACAGCAGCCGGACTTCCACCCCGCGTTCGGCCGCTTCCTCCATCGCCGTGATGAGGTCGTCCGTGACGTGGTCCGAGCTCATGATGTAGAACTCGGCGTTCACGTATTTCCTGGCCTTACGGACCGCCTGGGTCATGGCCAGGATGGAGTCCGGGTATCCGGGGATCAGCTCCACGGTATTGCCGTCCACCATGGGCAACGACCCCAGCCGCCGGTTCAATTCCGCGGCGGACTTCACCCATTCCGGGCCGGGATAGTCGCTTTCGACGTCGGCGAGCGGCGTGACCCCCGCGCGCACCCTGTCGTTGACCAGCTGCTGCTGTTCGCGGCGCCGGCTGGAGAGCTTGAAGTTCCCGAACAGCAGGAACAGGATGATGCCCACGAAGGGAACAAAGAAGATGCCCAGCAGCCACGCCATCGCCGTGGTGGGCCGCCGGTTTCCCGGGATGATGCCAATGGCCAGCACCCTAATGGCGAGATCGGCCACGCCAAGGATCACCACAACCCACATCGGCGCGGTGCCGGCAAGCGAAAAAGGCCACAACACGAGTTAACCCCCGGGAAGACAGGCTCCCGGCGGACGGTTTCCTCCCGGGGCGCTCCGCCCAGCTTATCCGCGCCGCCCCGCACTAAGCTGGAGCCATGAGCTCTCCCGCCCCTGTTGTCCTCGTTTTCCTTGACCCCGCATTCCCCGACGGCCGGCTCGCTGACGCGTCCCGGCCGCAGCTGATGGTCACGGACCAGGGGGCAACCCGCGGCGACGGCATCTTCGAGACGATGCTCGCGGTGGGCGGCTCCGTCCGAAAGCTGCAGGCACACCTGGACCGCCTGGGTGGATCCGCTGAGGCACTGGACCTGGCCATTCCGGGCCAGGACGCGTGGCGCCGGGCCATTGCCACGGGTATCGCCACACACCGGGACCAGCACCCCGCACCCACAGCCGGGGAAGACGAGCTGGTAGTCAAACTGGTGGCCACCCGCGGTGTGGAGGGGGCAGCTTCCCCCACCGCCTGGGTGCAGGTGTCCGCCGCGGGCGCCGCCGGGCGCCGGCAGCGCGAAACAGGCCTCGATGTGATCTTCCTCGACCGGGGCTACGACAGCGACGTCGCCGAGCGTGCGCCGTGGCTGCTCCTGGGCGCCAAGACCCTGTCCTACGCGGTGAACATGGCGGCGCTGCGCCATGCCCGCAAGCAGGGGGCGGACGACGTCATCTTCCTCTCGTCCGACGGCCGGGTCCTGGAAGGCCCCACGTCAACGGTGCTGCTGGCCCATGTGGAAAAGTCCGACGACGGATCAACCGTCAAGCGCCTCATCACACCGCAGCTGGACAGCGGCATCCTTCCGGGGACCTCCCAGGGTGCCCTGTTCACCGCCGCCAAGGCAGCTGGCTGGGAGCTGGGCTACGGACCGCTGGAGCCGCAGGACCTGCTGGACGCGGACGCCGTATGGCTGATCTCCAGCGTCCGGCTGCTGGCCCCGGTCAACCGGATCGACGGCAAGGACATCGGAACGCCTGCGCTGCGGAAAGAACTGACGGCCGAACTGACCGGACTGTATGCCGGAATCGAGTAAGTGAAACAACTGGTGAAGTCCCTTTTGTGAGTGCAGGTTCGCCCGTAAGGTGTGGACCATGGACTCGCTCAAGCTGCCAATCGAAAACCTTTCCTTCGACGACTGCTGGGAACTTCTTGAGGACGACACGCTGGGCAGGCTCGCCATCGTGGTGGACGGTCATCCGGAGGTCTTCCCGGTCAACTACGTCGTGCACCGCCGCAGCATCGCTTTCCGTACCGCAGCGGGCTCCAAGCTGTGGGGTGCCATGATGGAACGTCCGGCAGCCCTGGAGATAGACGGCTACGACCCCGCCACCGAGCTCGCATGGAGTGTGGTGGTCCGGGGCGACACCCAGGTCATCGAGGACCAGGAGGACATGGACGCCGTGGACAGCCTGGGCCTTGAACCGTGGCAGCCCGGCGAGAAGTCAAACTACATCCGACTGAACGCCAAGGCCCTGACGGGACGGCGGTTCCAGGTGAACCGCCCGGATGTCTGGAACACCCGGCTGCAGGACCGGCGGCGCGCGTCCTTCGAATAGGCCGCGCGAACCTGCTACCGGGCGTACTTACATCGAGGCGGAGTCCTGCTGTCGCTTGAGCTGGCTTTCGAGCCCGGCCAGCAGGATGCTGATCCCCTGGTCCAACTCCTCGGCGCCGTCGTACTCAACCAATGCCGGCGCCAGGGACCGCAGCCGCGGGAACTCCTTCGGGGGCAACCGGTGGAGCCCAAGCCGGAGCAGCGCTTCGTTCTCATCCGGGTCCACGATGTACTCCTGAAGCTCATTGAGGATGTGGCCGTAAAGGAATCCGTAGTAAGCCCGGTAGACGTGCAGTGCGTCCGGAGCACGGAAGCCTGCCTTGACCAGCAGGGACAGGATCTGCTCCAAAGGCCGGAGGGTGCCCAGCGGCCGCAATCCCAGCGGCGTTGACAGCGGGCGGGTGACCAGCAGCGGAACCACATTGGGGTGCCGCAGTGCCAGCAGCCGCAGGTCGTGGGCCAGCGTCCGGAGTTGGCCTTTCCAGTCCGGGTCCGACGGTGTGAGGGACAAGTCATCGAGCACGAGCTCGGCAACGCCGTCCAGCAAAGCGGCGCGGTTTTCCGCGTAGCGGTAAAGGCCCATGGGGTCCCGGCCCAATTCCTGGCCCAGGCGCCGCATGGTCAGCGAATCCGCGCCGTCGGCATCCACGATTTCAAGGGCCTTGGCCAGCACCGCCTCCCTGGTGAGGCGCGGCTTGCCGGGGGTCTGCGTCCCGGCTCCGGTGTCTGGGGTGGCCATGGTGCCCGTCCTTGCGTCATTCATGCACGCCCGCACATCCAGCAGGAGAGGCACTGGGCCTGTGGGGCCGTACCCGGCGGGGCATTGCTTGTGTTGTAGTCTACGGGTAAAGTCTACAGTGTAGATAAGGCAAATATTCAGCCCGAAAGACCCTTTTTGGGGCCATTTACCCTCCGCCGCCCCGTGCAGGGCGTGTGGGAGGTTTGCCGCTATAGCCGAATGGCGACAACCACTGCACTGAGCGAAGGGAAGCCATCATGGCCAATTCGCAGATTGACCTCTTCCTCCAGGAAGCCACCTACCTCGACGAAGCCCCGGAACCCGGCATGAGCCGTGACCGTCTGTATGGGCTGTACACCAGCTGGTGCTTCATCAACCAGCAATCCCCCGGCCCGGAATCCAAGTTTTGGGCCGCCATGAAGCACAGGATCAACCCGAAAAAGAACTCGCTGCGGATGAAGGGGCCCGCCGCCGCGGACTACATAGTTTCCACGTACCCGGACCTGCTTTAGGCATTAGTGAAAATTGTGGACCGGCAGGCTTTCCGCCTGCCGGTCCCGCCATTCCCAGCCATTGCCCGTCAGCGTCGTTCCACCGGACCTTCGCCGTGACGGCAGGCCCGAGCCGCGGCCAGCGGCTGCGAGAATGCCTCATGACCAACTCGACTGACAGGACAGGCTCCGCCGGCTTGGGGCATGGCGTTGGGATACGGCTGCTGGACTCCCGCCACGCGGCGCCCCTCACCGAAGCGTACCGCCGCAACCGCGGGCACCTCGCTCCGTGGGAGCCGCGCCGCTCCGATGCGTTCTTCACCGTGCCGCACCAGCAGGACCTGATCCGGGCCAAGCGGGAGATGTTCAGCCTGGGCACCGAAGTCCCCTGGGTGCTGGTGGAAGACGATGAAGGCCACGGCGAGGAGCGGGTCATCGGAACCATCACGCTCACCGGCATAGTCCGCGGACCCTTCCTCAGCGCCAACCTGGGCTACTGGGTGGACCGGGAGCATGTGGGGCGCGGGATCGGCTCCGCTGCTGTCCGGTTTGTTGCCGGCTATGCGGCGCAGGAACTTGGGCTGCACCGCATCCAGGCAGCCACGCTGCCCGGCAACGCCGCCTCCCGGAAGGTCCTGGCCAGGGCCGGTTTCACGGAGATCGGCATGGCACCCGAGTACCTCGAGATCGCCGGGGCCTGGCAGGACCATCTGCTGCACCAGGTCATCCTGCCGCCGGCCTGAGCGGAGGCCCTACGTGGGGATGATCCGGAACAGGAATTTTGTCCGGACCATGGTCCACAGGAGCCCCAGGATGACGGCGTAGGCGGCGGTGTTGAGGAGTATGTACTCCTGTTGGAGCGACGGAATGTTGGCCACCACGGCGATGAGCACCACGTGCATGATGAACACGTACAGCGTGGCCCGCCCCAGCGGAATGAGGAACCAGCCCAGCGCCCGTTCCACCGGCTTCCAGTAGGCCGAGAGGAACGCGTACGCGGCCACCACCAGGACCAGGACGTTGAGCAGGCGCCCGGGCGCCAGGTAGGTCCGGGCGAAGAAGGCGTCGTACATGGCCCGGTAGGCCGTGTCCGGGATCAGCGCGAGGCGCACGTCGAACCCGTTGGCCAGGTAGGGGTTGCCCCAGGAAAGGAACGTCAGGAAGAGCGCGACGGCGGTGCACGCGGCTACCAGCCACGTCCTCGCCGCGAGCCAGTCCACGATCTTCCGCCGGTGGTATCCGGCCACCAGCCCGATGACGAACAGCACCTGCCACACGAGCAGCGGGAAGGAGTCCTCGAACTGCGAGGGCAGCAGCCGGAACCGGGTCACGGTCCCCACCGCGTAGACGGCCAGGGACCCGGCCAGCACCCAGGCGGCCTTGCCGCGGCTAAGCGCGGCCAGGATCAGCGGGCTGAGCAGCAGCAGCACCACGTACAGGCCCATGACGTTGAACTGCCAGGGCCCGAACTGGAGCAGCAGGATGGCCGGGAGCACCTGCGGGGGCATCGGGAACTGGAACAGCGACTCCATTCCCGCGTAGAGGTCGTACGTGCGTCCCGCTCCGCCATGTCCTGCGCCGCCGGTTCCCTGGTCCACGAAGGTTGTCAGGGCTTCGGTGCGGAAGAAGGGCAGCAGGGACGCCAGGAAGACACCCACCAGCACCACCAGCGCCGTCACGTACAGCTTTCCCGCCCGGCGGGAGGTCAGGTCCACCACTGTTCCGAAGTCCTCCCGGGCCCTGGGCCCGTACACCATACCCACCACGAGTCCGGAGAAGAGCACGAACAGCTCGGCCCCGCTGACAAAGCCGATGGCCTCCTGGGTCAGCAGCTGGAACAGCGAGGTCATGCCCAGGTGGTTGACCACCACGAAGACGATGGCCAGTCCGCGCAGCAGGTCAACCCGGGAGTCCCGTTTTGACGGGTCCGCATAACCCCAGGCCGTGGCGGCACTGACCTTTCGGGGAACCTGCCACAGCGCCACCAGGAGGATCAACAGCGCCGCCCCCACCGTCCAGGCAGCGGGCCCGGCCAGGGTGTTGGACCGGACGTAGGACTGGCCCTGCCCCACCTCCGTGACCGGACCGGTGACCATCGGGGAAGACTTCAGCCTGTCGTGCGCCGCCTGGGCCACGGCCGGGTTGCCCGTCAGCCGCCAGTCGATTCCGGCCACGCCGGTGTCCCTGGTGCTGGTCCGCTCGTCCCATACGAGGGCCGCCGACTTCGCGAACCGGGTGGACGTGGCAACGCCCACCGTCTGGTCCCACCAGGCGGCCTTGACGTCCGCCTCGGACGGGCCGCCGGCTGCCGGGCTGAAGAACGCCGCCGTGTGGAGCAGCATCGGCTTGTCACGGCCGGCCGCATACGTGCCGTAGAAGTCCTCGGAGCCCGAGGACGTCAGCATCTGCTCAAGCTCCCCGGCCCGCGGGACGGTGTTGACCGGTGGGCCGCCGGCAGTGTCGTCGTGGTACGCCGTCAGCGCCACCCAGTCCACGGCGTCGTCACCCGGGTAGTAGGGGGCGTAGGCTCCGTCCGAGCCGTCCCAGCGGCCGTCGCCGTTCGTGTCCAGGAGTGCGAACCCCTCGCTTCCGGGCGCGGGCGCGTTCCTGCTCCTGTCGAAGGGGTAACCCTCACCAAGGTATGGCTCCCACACCATGACGGGTCCGTCGCCGGCGGAACCGTGGAACGCTGCCGCCACCTTGCGGAAGGCGTCCCGGTAGGCGGCCGGCTGCTGGCCCCACTCCACCCAGCTGGCGTTCATGTCCGGGGCGAACCGGATCAGCAGTTGGCCCTTGAACCCCGACGCCAGCCGCCGCAGCTCGCCGGCGAACGCCTCCGCCGCGGCGTCATCGATCTGGTCCAGCGGAACCGTGGGCTTCACGGTGAACATCGCATGGGAGCCCTGCAGGGATGACTGTTCCAGGAAGCCCTGCAGGTTGGCCTGCTCGGACTGGCGGTAGGGAAAAGCGATGTCATGGCCGAACACGGCAGGGGACGCACCCAGCCTCTCGGCGAACCCGGCGGCAGAGTCTTCGCCCCACTCGAGGACCGCACCAAGCATCGGTTTGCCCGGGTCCACGTCGAGGGCTGCTGCCCGCGCTGCGCCCGCGGGAAGCAGCACCGCACAGGCGGTCAGCAGCAGCGCCGAAAGAAGGGACCAGGCCGTGGCGCGGCGAGGAATGCGGGACGGCCTCCCGGTACGTTGTCGCGTGGCTGTACGCATGCTGGTGGAACCCCCCGGTGCCGAAGACCTGATGCGGGGCACTGGCCCCACCAGTACTTTATCGGCCCGCGACGGCGCCGGAAGCCCTGCCGGACGCGCCCACCTGCGGCGATGCCGCCGTCGTACTTCCCGGCACTGCCCCGGCAGCCGGGTGTGACGCCCCGCTGACGGTTCAGTTACGGAACATGACGACGGCGGCGGTGCGGCCCACCGCGGCAGGTGTTACGTTTTTGGGGAGTAATGAGTACCGGTGGCAAGCCCTGACTGGCCGGTCGGCAACCCTCCTTCCACGGCGGGGTGCCTCAGGTGAATACTCGGCATATCGACCGATTCGAGCTGCAAGCGTGAGAGAAGGAGATCCGTCGTGTCTGACGCACCTGCCCCTGAAGAGAGACTTTCCTACCGGCTTGTCACCGGCCCGGACGACCGCGCTTTCTGCGAGCGGATTTCCGCTGCACTGGCGGAAGGCTACGTCCTGCATGGCAGCCCGGCGGCAACCTTCAACGGCAGCAGCGTCATCGTGGCCCAGGCCCTGGTGCTGCCCGCGGCCATCGCGTCCGCGGATGCCGCCGTCGCCACTGCCGTGGACAACCTCGAAGCATCCGGTGATGAACCCGAATTCGACGGCGAGGGCCACGCATGAGCTACGCCGGAGACCTGACGCCCGAGGAAGCCTGGACCAAGCTCGAGCAGGGCGCCATCCTGGTGGACGTCCGCACGGAAGGCGAATGGGCGCACATCGGAATTCCGGACACCAAAGCCACGGACAACGATCCCCTGTTCATCCAGTGGACTTTCCCCGGCGGAATCCCCAACCCGGACTTCATCAAGGACCTCAACGACCAGGCGCCTGAGGACCGGGGTACCGAGCTCGTGTTCCTCTGCCGTTCCGGCCAGCGGTCCATCGCCGCCGCCATTGCCGCCACACAGGCGGGCTTCACCTCCTACAACGTGCTGGAAGGCTTCGAAGGGGAACCCGACCGTTACGGTGAGCGCACCGTCAACGGCTGGAAGAACCGCGGCCTGCCCACCAACCTCGGAAAGAACTAAGTGACCTTCAACGAAGACGCCGCCGGCTGGAACCCCGACACCCAGGCAGTCCGCGGCGGGCTGGACCGCACCAACTTCCAGGAAACCTCCGAGGCAGTTTTCCTCAACTCGGGCTTCGTCTATGAGTCCGCGGCTGCCGCCGAACGGGCGTTCACCGGCGAGGACGAACGCTTTGTCTATTCCCGCTACGGCAACCCTTCTGTGGCCACGTTCCAGGAACGCCTCCGCCTGCTCGAAGGCACCGAGGCATGCTTCGCGACGGCGTCGGGCATGTCCGCGGTCTTCACCGCGCTCGGCGCGCTGCTGGCTGCCGGCGACCGGGTGGTGGCCGCGCGGTCCCTGTTCGGTTCCTGCTTCGTCATCCTCAACGAGATCCTGCCGCGGTGGGGCGTCGAGACTGTCTTCGTGGACGGCCCGGACCTGGACCAGTGGCGGGCCGCCCTGGCGGAGCCCACCACCGCCGTCTTCTTCGAATCCCCCTCGAACCCCATGCAGGAAATCGTGGACATCGCGGCGGTCAGCGAACTGGCGCACGCGGCCGGCGCCACCGTCGTCGTGGACAACGTCTTTGCCACTCCCCTGCTGCAGCGCTGCGGCCAGTTCGGCGCGGACGTCATCGTCTACTCCGGCACCAAGCACATCGACGGCCAGGGCCGGGTGCTGGGCGGAGCCATCCTGGGCACCAAGGAGTTCATCGACGGTCCCGTGAAGCAGCTGATGCGGCACACCGGCCCCGCTCTGTCCGCGTTCAACGCCTGGGTCCTCACCAAGGGCCTGGAGACTATGGGCCTGCGCGTCAACCACTCCTCGGCCACCGCGCTCCGGCTGGCCGAATGGCTTGAGCAGCAGCCGGCCGTCAGCTGGGTCAAGTACCCCCTCCTCAAATCCCACCCGCAGTATCACCTCGCCGCACGGCAGATGAAGGCCGGCGGCACCGTGCTGACCCTGGAACTGGCGCCGTCGGGCGGCCGCTCCGGCAAGGAAGCGGCCTTTGCCCTGCTCGATGCGCTGAAGGTCATCGACATCTCCAACAACCTGGGTGACTCGAAGTCCCTCATCACCCACCCGGCCACCACCACGCACCGCGCCATGGGCCCGGAAGGCCGCGCAGCCATTGGCCTGAGCGACGGGGTGGTGCGCCTGTCCGTGGGCCTGGAGGACCCGGAAGACCTCATCCGCGACCTTGAGCAGGCGCTCAAGCAGATCTGAGCCGGGAGCGTGCCGGCTAGGACTGCCTGACCCGCAGGAGCTCCGGCACGGCTTCCACCTCCGAAGGGTCCAGGGCGTCGCGCATGGTGACCCTGACGGCATGCTTGACCACCGCGCCCAATCCCGCGTCCTCCGGCTGTGCCACCAGCGCCTTCCCGCGCACCTGCCGCTGCTCGGCCGATCCCGTGCCGCGGGCGATAATGTCCTCCACGCCCTGCCGGGCCAGTGCCAGCTCGCCCTGCTCATCCAGCACGGGCGCAAGGTAATCCACCAATGACCGGACCACGTCGGCAGCGCGCGCCGGGCGGAAGTTGCCGAAGTCCAGCAGTTCTCCGCTGAGTCCTGCGCTGCTGGCCTGGAAGGAGGCCATCCTGAGCAGCACCGTGGGTACGGGCGCCGGGTCAACGCCGTCGCGCCATTCCCGCCCGGCTGATTCGACCAGGGCGCGCACCAGGCAGGCGATCAACGCCGCGTCCTCGGCGCGCAGGCATACGTCGGCCACCCTGACTTCGACGGTGGGATGGTTCCTGGAGAGCCGCGCGTCGAAGTACAGCATCCCCTCGTCCAGCATCACACCGCTGTCCAGCAGCCGGGTGACCACCCTCCGGTACGCAGGGTATGTCCCGTAGATCCCGGCCGGACCGGAGGTGGGCCATCTGTTCCAGGCTTGGGTGCGGTAGCTTTCGAATCCCGTGGGGACACCATTCCAGAACGGCGAATTGGCGCTCAGGGCCGTCAGCACCGCCAACTTGTCCCGGATGCGGTCCAGGACGGCCACGCCCTCTTCGGGGGACTCGATGTAGGTGTGCACGTGGAATCCGCAGGTCAGCTGTTCCTGGGCCGTGAGTCCAAAGCGTTCCAGCATCCTGGCGTACCGCGGGTCCGGGGTGGTGTGGCTGTTGAGTCCCAGCGGGGAGGTGGCCAGGGCGGCCACCCGGGCCTGGTGCTTCTGCGCCGCCCGGTCGGCAAGTGTCCTTCCGGCCCGGATCTGGTTCAGGAGCTGGCCGTATTCCAGGCACGGCCGCGTCTGCGTCTCGATCTGTTCCAGCTTCAGCTCGGCACTCAGGCCCATGCCGTCGTCGTCGTAAACCGTCTTGTCCTCGGTTTCGAGCGTGTGCGGATCCCGCGGGCGCGGCCCTGGCGCGTGCGGGCCGTCGGCCGAATCGTCGGCGGCGACCTGGCGCCCGGACAGCAGGGCATCGGCAAGAGCGAGCGGTTCTCCGGTTTCCGGATGAACGATCAGGAGCTCTTCCTCGACGCCGAATGTACGCATACCCACATTGTCCGGCAGGGACGCGCGAAGTGAAGGGACCTTCCCCTTCATGACGAAGCGTGAATGTCAGTCCTGGAAATACTCGATCCTGGCGCCGAGGGTGTTGAGCCGCTCGGCCAGGTCCTCGTAGCCGCGTTCAATCACGTAGATGTTGCGCAACTCGGAGACGCCCCGGGCGGCGAGCATGGCCAGCAGCAGGCAGGCGGCCGGGCGCAGGGCGGGCGGGCAACCCACCTCGGCCGCGCGCCACTTGGTGGGGCCGTTCACGTAGATGCGGTGCGGATCCAGCAGCTGCACCTGGGCCCCCAGCCGGTTCAGCTCGGTGAGGTAGATGGCGCGGTTCTCATAAACCCAGTCGTGGATCATCGTCTGGCCGGTGGCATTGGCGGCGATCACGGCAAAGAAGGGCAGGTTGTCGATGTTGAGGCCGGGGAAGGGCATGGGGTGGATCTTGTCTTCCGGCGCCTTGAGTTCGGACGGTTTGGTGGTCACGTCCACCAGCCTGGTGCGGCCGTTGCGCGCCATGTACTCGCCCGAAATTTCCAGCTGCTGGCCCATCTGCTCCAGCGTGGCCAGCTCGATTTCCATGAACTCGATGGGGACCCGGCGGACCGTGACCTCTGAGTTGGTGACGATCCCGGCGGTGATCAGGCTCATCGCCTCAATGGGGTCTTCGGAGGGGAAGTACTCGATGTCCTCGTTGATGGCGGGCTTCCCGGTGATCCGCAAGGTGGTGGTGCCCACGCCCTCGATGGTCACGCCCAGCATCTGCAGGTAGAAGCAAAGGTCCTGCACCATGTAGTTGGGGCTGGCGTTGCGGATCACGGTGGTGCCCTCGCGGTGGGCGGCCGCCATGATGGCGTTTTCCGTGACCGTATCGCCGCGTTCGGTCAGCACGAAGGAACGGTGCCGCGAGTCAGCCGGCGGAGCCTGCACGGTGTAGAACCCAGCGGTGGCTTCCACCGACAGGCCGAACTGGCGCAGCGCCTGCATGTGCGGCTCAACGGTGCGGGTGCCCAGGTCGCAGCCGCCGGCGTACGGCAGGCGGTACTCGGCGGATTCATCCAGCAGGGGTCCCAGCAGCATGATGACGCTGCGGGTGCGCCGGGCAGCCGCGACGTCCATCGAGTCCAGGTCAAGGACAGCCGGGCGGCGCAGGCGAAGATCGGTGGCGTTGAGCCAGGTGCATTCCATGCCAATGCTGGTGAGCACCTCGACGATCCGGTTGACCTCCTCGATCCGGGCCAGCCGGCGCAGCACGGTGGTGCCGCGGTTGATGAGGCTGGCGCACAGCAGGGCCACACCGGCGTTCTTGCTGCTGTTCACATCCACCGCCCCGGAGAGCGTTTGTCCGCCCTCGACGCGGAGGTGGGTCATCTGCGGTTTGCCCACGTTGACGATGCTGCGGTCGAAGATGGTCTCCAGCCGCTGGATCATCTTCAGGCTCAGGTTCTGCTTTCCCTGCTCCATCCGCGCCACGGCGCTTTGGCTGGTGCCCAGCTCGGCGGCAAGCTGGCCCTGGGTCCAGCCTTTCTCGCTCCTGGCGTTCCTCAGCATGACGGCGACGTGTTCGGCGGTTTCCTGGGTCATGCAGCGAATATATCATAAATGAGTTTTCGCAGCTTCCAAGAAGAGGTTACGCCTCGGTAAGGAGCTCTGTTTATCTTTTCTATGCGATAGATCCACAGTGCGGCGTTGCTCCTTGTCCTTACCGTGATAGCGCGGGAGACTGGAATTGAACGTTTTCCCCAGCGGTAACGGAGCCCATCATGCCCCGGACTCGAGCCCACCTCCCGGTCTTCAGGCTGGCGTGGCTGCTGGTGGCAGCAATCCTGTTCACCTGCGGCGGCCCCGCCTTCGCCGGCTCTTCCGACGATCCGCATGCGACCGACGGCCGGTCCCTGCTGGGCAACGATGTTTCCTGGCCGCAGTGCAACAAAGACCTTCCCACCGGCCAGGCGTTTGCCATCGTGGGCGTCAATAACGGTTTGGCCAACAACACCAACCCGTGCCTGCAGGAACAGCTCGAATGGGCCCGGTCGTCGTCGGGAGCTGCCGCCTCGCAGCCGAAGGCGCAACTGTACGTCAACACCGCCAACCCCGGGAGGGCGGGGTCCTGGTGGCCCGTCAGCGACGAGTACCCCACCGGATCGAAGGTCCACAATCCGTACGGTTCATGCAGGGCCGGGGACTACGGCACCGCCTGCGCCTACATGTACGGCTACGCCAAGGCCTTCGACGCCGCCTACGTCCGCGGTGTCTGCAACCCCGCCGGATACTTCTGGTGGCTGGATGTGGAAACCGAAAACACCTGGTCCAGCAACAAGGACGCCAACCGCACGGTCCTGGAAGGCATGACGGACTTCTTCCACAGCATCGACGCCGACGGCGTGGGCATCTACTCCACCGGCCAGCAGTGGAACCGGATCGTGGGCACCGTCGGCAGCTCCAGCAACCTCTACCCCTTGCCAAGCTGGCTGGCCGGCGCCCGGAACGCTTCCTCGGCCGCCGCGGCCTGCTCCAGGGCTCCGCTGACGGCAGGAGGGAAAGTAGTGCTGACCCAGTTCATCCGCGACGGGCTGGACTACAACCACCCCTGCAGCTGAGGCCTCAGCCGCCTATCCACAGCATGTTCCAGGTGCCGGCCCAGACGGCTGCGGTGACGGCGAGTCCAGCCACGGCCAGGCCGCCCGCCAGGACCCAGGCGTCCAGCAGGCTGTAGGCGGAGACGCGGGCCCACGTCCTGGGCCCGCCGCCGAAACCGCGCGCCTCCATGGTGACGGCGAGCCGGGAAGCCCGCCTGATGGCCTGGACCAGCAGGCCGAAGCTTTGCCCCAGCGTCGCCTTGACCCGCTGCACCAGGCTGCCCCGCGAGCCGACACCTCGGGCACGGCGCGCCATGCCGATGGTCTGCCATTCCTCTGCCATCAAGCCCATCAGTCGCATCGCCGCCAGGGTTCCCAGGACGAAGCGGTGCGGCAGCCGCGCCTTCTGTGCCAGGGCATCGGCAAGGTCTGTCGGGTCGGTGCAGCTCATCAGCAGCACCGCCGGCAACGCGATTGCCAGGCCGCGCAGCAGGAAGCCCACGCCGGTTTCCAGCGAGCCCTCGCTCATGGTCCAGATGCCGGCGTCGATCAGCGTCCGGCCACTGTCCGGGGCCAGGATCGACGTGCTCCAGCCACCCACGGCGGCCGCGAGGATCAGGGGCCAGCCGCGCTGCCACAGCAGGGCGAAGGTGAGGCCCGCCAGGGGGAACACCAGCAGTTCGAACACCAGTGCCACCGAGGCGGACACCCAGTCGATGGACAGGGCCAGCACCACGGTAATGAGGACGACGGCGGCCAGTTTGCTTAACGGATTGGCCCGGGTCAGCAGCGCCGCATTTCCCCGCAGGTTCAGTTCCTGCCTCATGGCCGCCCCGCTTCCGCCGCAAGCTTCAGTTCCGTGCCGCCGAGGGCCGCGGTGAACTCGGCGTCGTGGGTGACGGAGACAACGGCCGTGCCGGCATCCAGGAGTTCGGAGAGGAAGGACGCAAGCTCGGCCCAGGTGTTGGCATCCTGGCCAAAGGTGGGTTCGTCCAGCACCAGCACCTGTGGACTGGCTGCCAGGACCGTGGCCACGGAAAGCCGGCGCTTTTCACCGCCGGACAGCGTGTACGGGTTTGCGTCCACCAGGTGCGTGAGCCGCAGCCGTTCCAGCAACTCGTCCACCCGCTCCGCGCCGTGGCCCAGGTGCCGGGGTCCAAAGAGCAGTTCGTCCAGGACGTTGCCGGTGACAAACTGGTGTTCGGGCTCCTGGAACACGGTCCCGATCCGCTCAATCAGCTGCTCCGCTTTCCAGCGGCAGGGATCTATTCCCGCACCGCGGGCCAATGCAGTGGTGGCGGACACCGCGCCGTCCACCGGCTCCAGCAGGCCGGCCAGGGTCAGGGCGAAGGTCGATTTTCCGGCGCCGTTGGGGCCGGTAACAGTGAGCGCCTGCCCTGCCCGGACCTGGGCGGTGATGCCCTCCTGCACGGGAACGGGAGGTATCTTCCGGAAGCCCCTGCGCCGGGGACGCTGCCGGGAGACGGCCAGGGCCTCCGCGGCGAGCAGCAGATCGCCTGTTCCGGGAGGCACGTCGGCGGCCCTTGCCCGGGTGGCCGGAACGTATCCCGGCACCCACACGCCCGCAGAGATCAGCATGCTCCGGGCATCGGCAAGCACCTGGTCCGGCGGACCGTCCAGGAGCACGGCGGGATCTATGTGATTGCCGGGTTGGAGGACCACGATCCGGTCAACCAGGTCCTTCCACACAGATACCCGGTGTTCCACCACCACCAGCGTGGCCCCGGTCTTGTCCAGGCTCCGGGCCACCGCGTCACGGACCTCCAGCACGCCTGCAGGGTCCAGGTTGGCGGTGGGCTCGTCCAGGAGGACAAGCCCGGGCCGCATGGCGAGGATGCCCGCGAGCGCCAGGCGCTGCTTCTGGCCGCCGGACAACGCCGACGTCGGGTGGTCGAGCGGCAGGTGGGAAAGTCCGACGTCGGCCAGCGCCTCGTGCACCCGCGGCCAGATCGCCTCGCGGGGCACGGCGAGGTTTTCCGCGCCGAAGGCGACGTCGTCGCCTACCCGCGACAGGACCACCTGCGTCTCGGGGTCCTGCTGCATGAGGCCGGCACGGCCCCGCTGCCCCCGGGGGGATCCGCCGTCAACCAGCAGCGAACCGGACTCGTCGGACTCGCCTGCCTCGCCGTCGTCGTCCACGTCGCCCAGCACGCCGGCGAGCGCGTGGAGGAGCGTGGACTTACCCGCGCCCGACGGTCCGAGCAGGAGCACGCGCTCCCCCGGGCTGATGTCAAGGTCCAGGGCCTGGACGGCGGGCCTGGTCCGGCCGGCGTGCCGCCAGCCCCAGCCGCGGGCGGTGACTGCCGCAGGCCGCACCGTGTGGGGCGCTGCCGCGTGGGAAGGCGCGGCCATCAGGAGAAGACGGGCTCCGTTGCGGCCTTCCGCGAGGCGAACGGGGCCAGCACGCCGGTCCTGGCCAGGCCGCGGGTGGCAACCCAGGACAGGGCTCCGGCGATGATGGCACCCGAGACCATGGTGAAGACGATGTACGCGAGCTTGTCCCCGCCGGAGTAGGCGATGTTCCAGCCCCAGGGGGCGAAGGAATCGTTCAGGCCGCAGAACAGCCCTGCCGCGGCGCCGGCCAGCAGCGAGACGGGGAGGTTGAACCTGCGGTAGACGAAGATGGCGAAGATGATCTCGGCGCCCAGGCCCTGGACGAACCCGGAGAACAGCACTGATGCACCGTACTGCGAACCCATGAGCAGTTCCCCGGTGGCGGCCACGGTTTCGCAGAACAGCGCAGCGCCGGGCTTGCGGATAATGAGCATGCCCAGGACTGCCGGAATCATCCAGCCGCCGGCCAGCAGGCCGGTGAGGGGCGGATAGGCGGCGTTCATGGGTGCCGAGACGGCCGCAGCCCCCTGGGACCAGGCCCAGAAGATCACGCCGCCGGCGACGGCGATCAGCGCCGCCACGACGATGTCGACAACCCGCCAGGACCTGCCGGCGGTCTTCTTCAGTGATGCAGTGCTCATGTGATCCTCCTGGAAAAACAGGAGGGGAAAGTGTCAGCAGCTTGCGGCCGGTACGCCGCAGCCACGCACTTCGAGAACTCGACTCCCTTGCGCCGGTACTAACCGGATCAGGTTCGAGGGTCTGCGGCTGTCCGCACTCTCAGCGCCCGCCTGCTTTTCCCGGCTGGTGGGCCGGGGCGGTGGCGGCGCTCCCCTGTCGTTGTTTGTGTCGTTGATGATGCTGTGGATGGTGTTGCAGTGCCCTTCCGGGCGTGGTCAAGTTTACACCGGCGGGGAGTAGATTGTGGGCCATGACTGCCAATCCTCCACATGTGACTGAGTTCGACCCGGACTCCGATGCCGCGCAGCCGGAAGGCTCCCTCCAGGCCCTCATGGGCCGCGTCGAGGCCGAAACGCGTGAACTGCAATTCCCGGGCTTTTCGGCGGACGACGCCCTCAACCTCGGTCTCCTGCTGGTGGAGCTGGGCAAGGAACGGAACCTTCCCATTGCGATCGACATCACCAGGGGTGAGCAGGTCCTGTTCCATGTCGCACTGCCGGGCGCCACCCCGGACAACGAGTACTGGGTGCGCGCCAAGCAGCGCACCTCGGCCCGCTACGAGGTCCCGTCGCTGCTGGTGGGGCTGCGGGGAAGGGTCCGGGGCGGCCGGATCGAGGACAACGCCTGGTTTGACCAGTCCCGCTACGCCGCACACGGGGGCGCCTTTCCGGTCTATGTCACCGGCGTGGGCGCCGTGGCCACCGTGACGGTGTCCGGACTGCCGCAGGTGGCGGACCATGACCTGGTGGTGGAGGCGATGCGTGGAGTCCTGGGCCTGCCCGAGGCGGATGACGCGCCACAGTAGCCTGCCTCCTTCAGCCAAGGGGAGGGACGCAAAGGAAGCTTGCTTACTTTTTATTAGTAAACATGCTTACTATGTTGTCCCGGCAACACCCAGGAGCACAGGACATGGCATCAAGCACCCGAACCCGGCGTACGCGTTCGGGGCTGCAGTGGGCGGCGCTCGGGGCAGGCGCCCTGTTCCTGGCCGCGGGCGCCTTGGGGTTCGTCCCCGGCGCAACAAACAACCATCATGCCCTGGAGTTCGCCGGCCCCGGCTCCAAGGCAACACTGCTGGGCATCTTCCAGGTGTCCGTGCTCCACAACGTCCTGCACGGCATCTTTGGACTTGCCGGGGTCCTCGCCTTCAGGGCGCACCGCCATGCCCGCAGCTTTTTCGTGTACGGCGGCGTCGCCTACCTTGCCTTGTGGCTTTTCGGGCTCGTCGCGAGCGACGAAACACCGTTGAACATTCTCCCTGCAAATGACCCGGACAACATCCTGCATCTGGTTCTCGGGCTGGCCATGATTGTCGTGGCCATCGTCCTGTCGCCCCACACGCCGCGGCCCTCCCCTCACAAACAGCATCAAGGAGCATCATGAAACGCCCTGCGCCGAGGGGTCCCCTCAGCACCGCCCTGCTCACCGTCCTGTCCGGCGCTCCCGACGACGCCGCGGAGGACTTGGACATCCTGCACCGCCTGGCTGCTGCCCGCATTGGGGAGACCCCGGACATCATCGACGACGACGATGTCCAGCTGGCCCTCTTCTGCCTCTACGAGCTGCATTACTCCGGCCTCGACGGCGTGGACGACGCCTGGGAATGGGAACCTGAACTCCTCCGCGTACGCCGGCTGCTGGAGGGCCCGTTTGAGGCTGCCCTGCGGTGCGCGGCCGGAGACGCCGCGGAAGGCCTGGAGCTCGATTCGGCAGCAAACAGCGACCAGGTGGCCGATGCCCTGTTCAGGCTGGCAGCGAGCGACGCAGGGCCCAGCGTCTCCCGGTACGTTGCCCGCAAGGCCAGCCTCGAACAGCTCAAGGAGTTCCTGGTCCACAAATCGATCTACCAGCTGAAGGAGGCCGACCCGCACACCTGGGCAATCCCCCGGCTGACCGGCCGCGCCAAGGCAGCAATGGTGGAGATCCAGGCGGACGAGTACGGCGGGGGCCGGCCGGAGCGGATGCACAGCACGCTTTTTGCGCGGACCATGCGCGGCCTGGGCCTGGACGACCGGTACGGAACGTACGTCGACGCCGTGCCTGCACTGTCCCTGGCCGCGGTGAACCTGATGTCGCTGTGCGGACTGAACCGCCGGCTGCGGGGTGCCATCGCCGGCCACCTGGCCATCTACGAAATGACGTCCTCCCAGCCCAACCGCTTCTACGGCAACGGCTTCAGGCGGCACGGCTTCGGACCCGACGTCACCCACTACTTCGATGAGCACGTGGAAGCCGACGCCGTGCACGAACAGATCGCCGGCCGGGACCTTGCAGGAGGCCTCGTCGAAGCAGAGCCCGGGCTGCTGGCCGATGTCATCTTCGGCGCCACGGCCGCCATGGCCATCGATGCCAGGATGTCCGCCCACCTGGTGGGCTCATGGGAGAACGGCCGGTCCTCGTTGCGGACGGCAGGCCCGGCGGCGGCATGATCCACGAAGGGCTGCTGCCCGCCGAATACATCCTGCCGTTGCGCTGGACCGAGGACAGCGGCTTGTCCGAACTGGCCGGCTACCTGGGGAAGCTGGTCACGTGGATACCCGTTGCCGTCATTGACGGTTCGCCCTCCGCCTTGTTCAAGCGTCACCGCGAGCACTTCCCTCCCGGCATCCGGCACATCCGTCCGGCAGCAGGGCCGGCCCACGGCAACGGCAAGGTGGCCGCCGTGCTCACCGGAGTCCGTTCGGCACGGGCGGAACTGCTCATCCTGGCCGATGACGACGTCCGCTACACGCAAAAGTCCCTCGCCGACGTCGTCCATCACCTGGGCAGTGCAGACGTGGTCCGGCCGCAGAACTATTTCGACCCGCTGCCCTGGCACGCCGCGTGGGATACTGCCCGGACACTGATCAACCGCGCCTGGTCAGCCGACTTTCCCGGCACCCTGGGCCTGCGCCGCAGCGCACTGCTGGCCACGGGCGGCTATGAACCCGTCCTTTTCGAGAACCTGGAGCTGATCCGGACCATCCGGGCGGCCGGGGGGCGTGAAAAGATCCTGCCTGACGTGTTCATCGCCCGCAGGCCGCCCAGCGCCCGGCATTTCCTCACACAGCGTGTCCGCCAGGCCTACGATGACTTCGCCCAGCCCGCGCGGCTGCTGGTGGAGCTGGCACTGCTTCCCGCCGTGCTGTCCGCGATGCTGCTGCCCGCAGGCGCCCGGCGGATCATTTTCCCCGCGCTGGCAGTGGCGGCGGTTGCCGTCGCCGAGCTGGGAAGGCAGCGCCACCGTGGCACAGCCGCCTTCCCGCCCCGCACCGCATGGTTTGCCCCCTTGTGGGTGCTGGAACGGGCGGCCTGCGTCTGGGTGGCGCTGTGGTTCCGGCTCCGCGGCGGCGTTCACTACGCCGGCACCCGGATAGCCACGGCGGCCCATTCGACATCCGGACTCCGGCGGCACCACCGCGGAACGCTTCCCGGACCCGGTGCTGCCGCGGCCGCACCCACTATGCCTCGCGCCGGCCACGGCGCCGGACCTGAGAGGAACGCCTGTGAAGCAGGACCAGCCTGAGAGCTCCATTGTGGTTTGCCCGGACGGACCGTTGATCGTCCGGGGGGATTTCGAGATCGTGACGCCATCCGGGCTTCCCGTTCCCCGTGACCGCCAGACGGTGGCGCTGTGCCGGTGCGGCGCGTCCGCCATCAAGCCCTACTGCGACGGCACCCATAAGTTCACGAAGTTCCGCTCCGGACCCGCAGTGCAGGAAGGACCCGCCCCGGAAGACGGTTGACACCTTCCCCCGGTCACGGGAAGGATGAAGAGAAAGCGTTTTCTCGCGTGCCATCCCCCAGTAAGGAGGCCGGGTACCGTGCCCAGCCGGCAAGACCCCATCGACCGTGAGGCGCTCGTGCGGCGCCACAACGTGGAACAGGACTCGCTGGACCCACGGAGCCCGGTGTCCGTCGGGAACGGCGAGTTCTGCTTCACCATGGATCTGAGCGGCCTGCAGTCGCTGCCCTCCCTGTACCCCGTGGCCGCACGCGGGGAACTCACACCCGGGACCCTACTGGGCACCCAGGCGCAGTGGGGCTGGCACTCCATGCCGGTCCAGGAGGAGTACACCCTCGCCGGTTCCACCGTTCTCTACGATTCCCCGCGGGGTCCGGTCCCCTACGTGGACATGGTGGGCGCCATCGTGGACGGCCGGGAAGCAGGATCATCCCCCGCCGAAACCTGGCTGCGTGCCAATCCCCACCGGCTGGACCTGGGCCGGCTCGGGTTCGTCCTGCCGGACCGGGCATCGCCGGCCCTCACCGAGAACGACATTACGGACGCGCACCAGGTACTGGACCTCTGGACGGGGACGGCCACCAGCATCTTTACGCTGCAGGGCAGGCCGGTGAACGTCACCACGGCCTGCCATCCGCAGAGGGATGAGCTGGGCTTCCGGGTCCTCTCCCCTGCACTGGCCGACGGCCTGGCCGTGTCGCTGGCCTTCCCGTACGGCTCAGAGGCGTGGCACGACGCCGCCGACTGGTCCAGGCCCCAGGCGCACTCCACCACGTTGACGGCGGCACCGGCGCCTGACGGCGGCGGGCGGTGCTGGCTGGTCACCCGCACGCTGGACGGTTCGGGATACCAGGTGGCCGTCACCGGTGACGGGCTGCACGTGGAACCTGCGGGCCAGCATGGCGTGCTGATCAGTGCAGCCGACGGCAGGGACACGCTGGACTTCAGCGTCCACTTCATCAGCACCGGACAGGGCGACTGCCTGCCGCGGGGCAACGGAGGCATCGGGAGCGGGCCTGCGGCGGAGCCGCAGCAACCAGGCAGTGGGAGGGGCGGCGCGGCCCCGCCAACCGGGCCGGCCGCCCCGGCAGCCGGCAGCGCCGTCATCGCCGCGTCCCGCTCCGGCTGGCCCGGATTCTGGAAGTCCGGAGGCGCCGTCGACCTTTCCCTCACGGCCGATCCCCGCGCCGCTGAAATCGAGCGCCGGGTGATCCTCTCCCAGTACCTCACGGCCATCAACTGCTCCGGTTCGCTGCCGCCGCAGGAAACGGGCCTGGTATGCAACTCCTGGCGCGGACGCTTCCACCTGGAGATGCACTGGTGGCACGCCGCCCACTTTGCGCTGTGGAACCGGACCTCGCTGCTGCTTCCGGCGCTGCGCTGGTACGCGTCGGTCCTGGAGCCTGCGCGGCAGACGGCGAAGGCCCAAGGGTTCGACGGCGTCCGCTGGCCCAAGCAGGTCGGTCCGGACGGGCGCGAGAGCCCCAGCCCCATCGGCACCTTCCTGATCTGGCAGCAGCCGCACCCTATCCATCTCGCGGAACTGGCGTACCGGGCAGAGCCGTCGAGGGAAGTGCTGGAGGAATTCGCGGAGGTGGTGTTTGAAAGCGCCGAGTTTATGGCAGCGTTCGCGCACCCGACCGAACGGGGTTTCGAGCTGGGGCCGCCGCTTGTTCCGGCGCAGGAGAGCTATGAGTCCATCCGCGGCAGGGCCAGCAACCCCACGTTCGAACTCGCCTACTGGCAGTGGGCGCTGCGGACCGCCAGCACCTGGCGGGAACGGCTGGGGCTGCCGCCGCGGGACACCTGGCTGGCCGTGGCTGACGGGATGGTCCCGCCCAAGGTGCTGGACGGCACCTACGCAGCGATCGACGTCGAGCCTTACACCATCCGCACGGACCACCCGTCCATGCTGTGTGCCCTCGGCGTGCTGCCGCAGACGGACATCATCGATCCGGATATCATGCGCGCCACCCTGGCCAGCGTGAGGATGGACTGGGACTGGGACAGCACCTGGGGGTGGGACTACCCCGTCATGGCCATGGCCGCAGCCCGCCTCGACGATCCGGAGACGGCCGTGGACGCGCTGCTGATGGACGCTGCGAAGAACCTGGTGCTGCCCAACGGCCACAACCGCCAGACGGCATCGCTGCCCCTCTACCTGCCGGGCAACGGCGGGCTGCTCGCCGCGGTCGCCCTCATGGCGGCCGGCTGGGAAGGCGGCCCGCAACGCGACGCCCCCGGTTTCCCGGCCGGCTGGACGGTGGCATGGGAGGGCCTGGTCCCCGCGCCGTAGCCGAATCAGGCCCCTTGGCTGCCCTGAGCCAGTAGGGTGGGTTACGGACCGTTTTACCGCCCGCAAGGAGTACTACGCATGAACTTTCTCATCAAGCTGCTCGGCACCGGCGTCAGCCTCGGCGCCGGCTTTGTTGGCACCAAGCTGGTGAACACCATCTGGGAGAAGACCACCGGCAACAAGCCGCCCACCGGCAAGGACGAGGACGTTCCCACCAGCCTCCGGTCCGCCCTCACCTTCGCGCTGATCTCCGCCTTCGTCAGCACCATCATCCAGGTGCTGGCCAACCGCGGCACCCAGCGCGCCATCACGCGGTTCGCCAAGTCGCAGGACATCGTCTAGCCGCAGCTAGTCCTTCGGCACTCCGCCGTCGTCCGGGCCGTCCTGATGGGCAGCCTGGGCGGCGGCTTTCTGCACCACCGCATCCAGCTCGTCGGAGGTGAGCAACTCCCGGTGCAGGTGCTTGGTGCGGTAGCCGGCCCGGCCCACCATGTGGGCGGACACCGGGACGGTCAGCAGCTGGAAGATCCAGGCCACCACCAGCACCGGCCACACCCACCAGGTGCGCATCTGCAGGCCGATGGAGGCCAGGAGCAGGAACAGCCCCAGCACCTGCGGCTTGGTGGCCGCGTGCATGCGGCTCAGGAGGTCGGGGAAGCGCAGCAGGCCGATGGCGGCACCGAGGGACATCACGGCACCCACCACCATGAACACGGCGGACACCAGGTCGATCCAGCCGTCCACGCTGCCCAGGTCGGGAAACATCAGGTCAGGGTTCACTGGGGTGCTCCCTCCGGTCGGCCACGAAGCGGGCAACGGTCACCGATCCGATGAAGCCGATGACCGAGATGGCCACCACCAGCATCAGATTGTTCAGGTGCCGGTTGACGGCCATGTCGATGCAGAGGGCGGCCCCCAGGATAGCCAGCAGCACGTCGGACGCCAGCACGCGGTCCAGCAATGACGGGCCGCGGGCAATGCGGATAATCGCCCCGCCGGCGGCCAGCGAGAGGATGACGGACGTGGCCACCAGGACGGCGGGCATCATGCGGCGGCCTCCGCCAGGACGGCGTCGAGTTCTTCCTTGGTGCCCATGATCCGGATCAGTCCGGCTTCGATGGCACGGACGTCATTGCGCAGGTTTTCCACGTCCTCGGGTGAGCTGATGTTGATGGCGTGCAGGTACAGCGTGGAGGTGGACCTGTCCACCTCCACCACCAGGGAGCCCGGGATCAGCGAGATCACGTGCCCGGTGGCGGTAACGATGAGGTCCTGGTGGCTCCGGAGCGTCACGGCCACGACGGCGTTGGTGACCTTGGGCCCGCGCGCCACCGCCAGGTACAGGATCTGGAAGCTTGCCACCACCACCCGGAACAGGAACATCAGGGCGAACGGGATGGCATGCCGGATGTTGAACCGGCCGCTGAGTTCAACGGGCGGCAGGTAGAACAGGCGCGCGACGGCGATGGCCAGCAGTGCCCCGAACAGCAGGTTGCCGGGGCTGAAGTCCTGCCAGAGTGCGCCCCACACGATCACCAGCCACACCAGGAGGGGCAGTTCCTGGCGCAGGGAAATACGCTGACGGCTCATTGTCCCCCTCCTGCCGGCGCGGCGGCGGGCGGGACGGTGGTGTCCCCGCCCAGGACAGCCTGGATGTAGGGGGCACGGTCCAGCATGTCAGCCGCAGCCCGGTCGGACAGGCCGAACAGCGGTCCGGCGAACACGGTCAGCGCCATGCCCAGGACCACCAGACCGGCGGTGGATCCCACCATGCTGCGGGGCATCAGGGTGGAACGCACCAGGGTGCTGCTGCCGCCGGTTCCCGCCCGGCTGAGCTCCGGGACGGGCAGCAGGGGCCGGCCGGATCCTGCGGCCACCGGTTCCTGCTCCAGCGCTTCCTCCTCCACCTGCTGCCCGGGCGCGGCCAGCAGGACCGGGTCCGGGTGTTCGGCGTCCGTGGGGCGGCGCCAGAAGGCACGGTTCCAGACCCTCGCCACGGCCAGGAGGGTCAGGAGGCTGGTCACCACGCCGCCGATCACCAAGGCGTACGCCAGCGGGGTGCCCAGCTCCACACCGGCCTGGAGCAGCCCAACCTTGCCCAGGAACCCGGAGAAAGGAGGGATGCCGGCCAGGTTCATCCCGGGAATGAAGAACAACAGGGCCAGCAGCGGGGAGATCTTGGCCAGCCCGCCCAGCCGGTCCACGGAGGAACTTCCGCCACGGCGTTCGATCAGGCCCGTGACCAGGAACAGGCTGGTCTGGATGGTGATGTGGTGGGCCACGTAGAACACCGCGGCCGACAGACCCACCACGGAGGACATGGCCAGGCCGAACACCATGTAGCCGATGTGGCTCACCAAGGTGAAAGAGAGCAGACGTTTGATGTCGCTCTGCGCCAGCGCACCCAGGATGCCCACCACCATGGTCAGCAGCGCCGCAATCATCAACGGCGTATTCAGTGAATCGCCTGGGAACAGCAGGGTCTCGGTGCGGACCATCGCGTAGACGCCTACTTTGGTCAGCAGGCCGGCGAACACGGCCGTGACCGGGGCCGGCGCCGTCGGGTAGGAGTCCGGCAGCCAGAAAGACAGCGGGAAGACTGCGGCTTTGATGCCGAACGCCACCAGCAGCATGACGTGCAGCAGGGTCCGGGTGCCCTGGTCCAGGTCGCCGAGCTTGATGGCGAGGTCCGCCATGTTCACTGTGCCGGTGGCGCCGTACACCATGGCAATGGCGATCAGGAACAGCACCGAGGACACCACGGAGACCACCACGTACGTGACGCCGGCGCGGATGCGGGGGCCGGTGCCGCCCAGGGTCATCAGGACGTAGCTTGCCGTGAGGAGGATTTCGAAGCCGACGTAGAGGTTGAAGAGATCGCCGGAGAGGAACGCGTTGGACACGCCCGCCACCAGGATCAGGTAGGTGGGGTGAAAGATGGACACCGGCGCGTCCTTATCCCCGTCGGCCATGCCCTGGCCCGTGGCGTACACGAGGACGGCCAGGCTGACGGCGGAGGACACCACCAGCATCAGGGACGAGAACTGGTCCACCACCATGACGATGCCCCACGGCGGGATCCATCCGCCGATGCTGACCGCCACGGTGCCGCCGTCCCAGACGGCCGCGAGCAGGAAGCACTCCAGCAGCAGGGTCAGGGACAGCAGCCCGATGCTGACGGCCCGCTGGGCACGGGAGTGCCGGATCAGCATGAAGGTCAGGGCGGCGCCCAGGATGGGAAGTACGACGGCGAGCGGGGCCAGGCTGGCGATGTTCACTGTCCGCCTCCTTCCGGTCCGGGGTTGATGGTTCGGGAGCCGGGCTTTTCCTCTTGCGCGGCGTGCTCGGCGGGCAGTTCCCGGTCGCCGGCCACCACGGTGGCGGTGCCGCCGCGGGTCCTGGCCGCCTCCGGCCCGTCCGTGGGCCTGGCTCCGGTATCGGGGCCCTGGTCCGAGATGTCCTGCCCGTCGCTGCCCAGCATGGTGAGCGGAAACTCGGACGTTTCGGCCGGGATCTCGGCGTCGTCCTCCGCGTCGAAGCTGGGGGTTTCGGCAACACGGAGGTCTTCCACGTCGTCCTGGATCTCGTCCTGGCGTGCCAGCACCCAGGTGCGGTAGATGATGCCCAGCATGAAGGCCGTGACGGCGAAGGAGATGACGATGGAGGTCAGGATCAGCGCCTGCGGCAGCGGATCGTTGTAGTCCCCCGCCGCGGTGTCCTTGGAGAACAGCGGCGCCAGGCCCGCATACCCGCCGGTGGCCAGGATCAAAAGGTTGGTGGCGTTGGCCAGGAGCATGAGTCCCAGCAGGACACGGGTGAGGCTGCGTTCAAGGATCAGGTAGATGCCACAGGCGTACAGGGCGCCCATGACCAGCAGCAGGGCGAGATTGATGCTCATGCCTTGCCTCCTGAAATGGTCTGGGCTGCCATGTCTTCCGTTTCCTCGTCCTCCACGGGCTCGGCGGCCCGCTCCTCGATATGTTCGTCCACTTCGGCCCCGAGGCTGCGCAGCACGTCCAGGACCAGGCCCACCACCACGATGTACACGCCGATGTCGAAGATCGTGGACGTGACGAACTTGATGTCCCCGAACACGGGGAGCCAGAACTGGAGGATGGCGCTCTGGAACACCTGGCCGCCCAGGAAGAGCGGCGCGGCTCCGGATGCCGCTGCCGTGGCCAGACCGATGCCGAGCAGTCCGCCGGCGCTGACCGGGGTGGCCTCGCTCAGTTCGAACCGGCCGCCGGCCAGGTACCGGATGGTGAGGGCGAGCCCTGCCGTCAGGCCGCCCGCGAAGCCGCCGCCCGGCAGGTTGTGGCCCGCGAACAGCAGGTAGAGGGAGAAGATCACCAGGGAGTGGAACACGAGCCGGGTGACCACTTCGAAGATGATGGACCGGCGCTCCGGAGCCAGTGTCCGGCCCGCCACCAGCCAGGCGTCGCGGGCGGCCGTGGCGAACTTCCGGCTGATGGCCAGCGCCGCGCCGTCCCGGGAGCCGGGATCCACCCCGTGGAACCGGCCCACGGTGCCCTCCGCCACGGAGGAGGAGGCGCGGAGCCGGTCGCCGCGGCCCCGGACAAAGATCAGGCTGGCCACACCGGTGGCGGCCAGGGCCAGGACGGTGATCTCGCCGAAGGTGTCCCAGGCGCGGATGTCCACCAAGGTGACGTTGACAATGTTCTGGCCGCCGCCGCCCTCGTAGGCGAGCTGCGGGAACTGCAGCGAAATGGGTGCAGCTACGCGTGCCCCCATCGCGAAGATGGCCGCGAACACCATGGTGGCGCCGAAGGCCGCGCCGATGATGACCCGGACCACCCGGTATTTGCCGCCGGTACGGTCACGCAGCTCGGGCGGGAGGCGGCGCATGCCCAAGACGAAGGCCACCAGGATGATGGTCTCCACCAACATCTGGGTGAGCGCCAGGTCCGGGGCGCCCTGGAGGGCAAACACCAGGGCAATCCCGTAGCCGGTGACTGACACCATCAGCACCGCCAGGAAGCGCTTGTTGGCCTTCACCGCGGCGAGGGCGCCGATGATGATACCGGCGCCGATGACAAGCTGCAGCGGTGACCCGGGATCCACCAGGTAGATGCCGTCGGGGAGCGGGTTCCCGGCGAGGAGGATGGCCGTCAGGGGAAGGACGAACGCCACGGTGAGGATGACCGCGAGGTAGAAGTAGAGCGAACCGCGCTGGGTGCGGCCAGTGATCCAGACGGCCACATCATCCAGGGCGCCGATGGTCAGCTGGTAGGCGCGGTCCGCGTCCACCCAGTCCGGAACCAGCGCCTGGGCGCGGGACACGGCGTTGCGGCCGAAGTACATGGCCGCGCCGAGCACGAACGTGAGCGCCGTGAGCCCCAGGGCGGGCGTCAGGCCGTGCCACAGCGCAAGGTGCCCTGCCTGCTCGGCCGGTGTGCCGGCGTCGACCGCGGTGGAAGCGAATAGCGCCGCGTAGGGCTGGATCCAGGCGTCCACCGGCACCGGCCACAGGCCGTACACGATGGTGAGGAGGCTCAGGATGGCCGGCGCGGCGATGAAGGAGGGCCGCACGGCCTTGAACGGGGTGGGGTCCACGCCTGGCTTGACGGCGAAGGCACCCCACATGAACCGGGCGCTGTAGGCGAAGGTCAGGACCGAACCCACCACGATGCCTGCCAGGACCACCATGCCCCAGGGTCCGGCGTCCGGGTCGCCGGCGTGGTGGACGAAGGCCTCCAGGACGGATTCCTTGGCCACGAACCCCGCCAGGAGCGGGACGCCCGCCATGGACGCGGCACCGACGCCCGCCACGATGCCCAGGGCGCGGGAGGACCGGAAGACGCCGGAGAGCTGGCGGACGTCGCGGGTCCCGGACTGGTGGTCGATGATGCCCACCACCAGGAAGAGGGTTGCCTTGAACAGGCCGTGGGCCAGCAGCATGGCCAGGCCGGCCAGCGCGGCGTCGGGTGTGCCCAGGCCCACCACCATGCTGAGGAAGCCGAGCTGGCTGACGGTGCCGTAGGCGAGGATGAGCTTGATGTCGGTCTGGCGCAGCGCCCGGTAACCGCCGATCAGCATGGTCGCCAGGCCCAGGCCCAGCACCACCGGCTGCCAGTAGGCCGTCTCCGCGAACCCGGGCGCCAGCCGCGCCACCAGGTAGATCCCGGCTTTGACCATCGCGGCGGCGTGCAGGTAGGCGCTGACCGGGGTGGGCGCGGCCATGGCACCGGGCAGCCAGAAGTGGAACGGCACCAGCGCCGACTTGGTGATGGCCCCCACCAGGATGAGGACGACGGCGGCGCTCACCATCGCGCCGGACGGCCCGTTGGCAAGGGCCTGGGCCTGGTCGAGGATGGTGGAGATGCGGTACGTGCCCGCGGCCTGTCCCAGCATGATCAGGCCAACCAGCATGGCAAGGCCGCCGGCTGTGGTGACCATCAGTGCCTGCAGCGCCGAGCGGCGCGCGGCGAGCCTGGTCCGGGCGAACCCGATCAGCAGGTAGGACAGGATGGTGGTCAGTTCCCAGAAAATAAAGAGGAGCAGCAGGTCGTCGGCCACCACCAGGCCGAACATGGCGCCGGCGAATGCCAGCAGCTGGGCTCCGAAGGCGCCGAGGTCCTGGTCCTTCCGCTTGAAGTACCGGGCACAATAGGCCAGCACGAGCGCGCCGACTCCCAGCACCAGCAGGGACATCACCCAGGCCAGCGGGTCCATGCGGAAGGCGAACTCGAGGCGCAGGCCCGGAATCCACGGAATGACCTCGGCCACGGCGCCGCCGGAGTAGACCGGACCATGCTGGAACAGGAGCCAGATGAAGGAAGCTGCCGGAACCGCCGCCAGGGCGTAGAATGCGTTGCGGCCCCAATTCCTGAAGAACAACGGCGCCAGCACAGCCACCGAAAAGTGCACGGCAAGGACTGTGATCACTGGTATCTCCGCAACGTCAGGAATTCGATTGTCAAAAGTTGGAGCAGGCGGCAAAGCGTTGGGTTCGGGAGAGCCCAGTTTATCAAGCCCCGGCGTCCTCCCTGTCGCGTTTTCAGGATGGGCGGGTATCATTCCGCGCCAGTCGGGGCTTTCGTCCGCGTCCTGTTCGCCCTCGGCGGATACGATGCACCTATGAACAGCGCCAGCGCTCCCCGGGCAGTGCAGCCGTCCTCTGAGCTCGCCTCCGGCAACGACGCCTCCAGCAAGGGCAGGATCCTGGCTTGGGCATCCTGGGACTGGGGCTCGGCGGCCTTCAACGCCGTAATGACCACCTTCGTGTTTACCGTGTACCTGACGTCCAACGCCTTCGGCGGCGAGGACCAGGCCTCGGCCGTGCTGGGCGCCGCCCTCGCCGTCGCCGGGTTTGCCATTGCGCTGCTGGCGCCTGTGACCGGGCAGCGCTCTGACGCCGGCGGCCGGCGGAAGCTGTGGCTGGGAGTCAACACGGCTGCCGTCGCCGTCCTCACGGCTTCGTGTTTCTTCGTCTACCCGCAGCCCGAATTCCTGCTGCTCGGCGTCACCCTGATCGCGTTGGGGAACGTGTTCTTCGAATTCGCCGGGGTCAACTACAACGCCATGCTGGCCCAGATCTCCACCCCGCGGAACATCGGAAAGGTCAGCGGCATCGGGTGGGGTGCCGGGTACCTGGGCGGCATCGTGGCCCTGCTCATCGTGCTGCAGCTGTTCGTCCAACCCAGCTTCGACTGGTTTGGCGCGTCCACCGAGGACAGCCTGAACATCCGGCTGGTGGCCGTCTTCTCTGCGCTCTGGTTTTTCGTTTTCGCGCTCCCGGTCCTGTTCGCGGTGCCGGAACTGCCCAAGACGGGGCAGGCGGCCCGGCTGGGGATCGTGGCCAGCTACCGCCTGCTCTTCCGCCGGATCCGCGCCATCTACGCCACCAGTCCGCACACCATCTATTTCCTGCTTGCCAGCGCGGTCTTCCGGGACGGTCTCGCCGCGGTGTTCACGTTCGGTGGGATCATCGCGGCCGGGACCTTCGGATTCGCCCTGCCGCAGGTCATCTTCTTCGCCATCTTCGGCAACATCGTCGCGGCCATTGGTGCGGTCATCGGGGGTTTCCTGGACGACAGGCTCGGCCCCAAGACGGTCATCATCGGCTCGCTGGTCGGCCTGCTGGTGGCCGGAACGGTGATCCTGGTGCTGGGCAACGGGGACTACGTCTTCTTTGGGTTGGAATGGGCGGGCAGCACCACGTTCTGGGTGTTCGGCCTGTTCCTCTGCCTGTTCGTGGGCCCGGCACAGTCGTCCTCGCGGGCGTACCTGGCCCGCCTTGCCCCGCACGGCGAGTCCGGTGAACTCTTCGGCCTGTACGCCACCACCGGCCGGGCCGTCAGCTTTCTGGCGCCGGCGCTTTTCACGCTCTGCATCACCGTCGCCACCCCGCTGGTGGCCGCCGGGCAGGCGCAGCGCTGGGGGATCCTGGGCATCATGGTGGTCCTGCTGGCCGGCCTGCTGGTCTTGCTGCCGGTCAAGTCGCCGGACAAGGCGCCCATCGCCGTCGTGCCCCCTGCCTGACGGCCACCCCGCAGCGGCCCCGGAAGACTAGGCTTTAACCATGAACGTGGACGAAACGAACCTCCCCGGCCTCGGCCTGCGGAAGGACTTCATGACAGCTTCCGGCCGCCGGATCGGCGTCGTCGAGCTGCGCGAGGGCCAGACCGAGCTCATCATCTCCACCTGGGATGACCCCGACACCTGCCAGGCGTCGATTCCGCTGACCAGCGACGAAGCAGCCACCCTGGGCAACCTGCTGGGCGGGCAGCACCTGGCCATGAAGCTCACCGAGGAGCATAAGGACGTGCCGGGCATCGTCACCCGGCAGTTCTCCATCGCCCCCGAGTCCCCGTTCCAGAATCAGCCCATGGGCAAGGCGTGCATCCGCACCCGCTGCGGCGTCTCCATCGTGGCCATCATGCGCGAAGGCGAGGTCCTGCCCTCGCCGGGACCCGACGTCGTACTTCACAGCGGTGACCTGCTGGTCGCCGTGGGAACGCTGGAAGGCCTCGACTCGGCGGCCACCATCTTGCGCCACGGCTGAGTCCTATGGATCCGCTCGCCCTGACCCTCATTGAACTGGGGGCCGTTGTGTTCTGCCTTGGCCTGCTGGCCAGACTGGCCGGACGCATCGGAATGTCGCCCATCCCGCTCTACCTCCTGGGCGGCCTGGCCTTCGGGGCGGGAGGCGTGGTCAAGCTGGAGGGCATGCACGAGTTCTCGCATCTTTCCGGGGAGATCAGCGTCATCCTCCTGCTGCTTATGCTCGGATTGGAATATACGGCGGCGGAGCTGTTCACCGGATTGCGGCGGTCGTGGCAGGCCGGCGCCCTGGACCTTGTCCTGAATTTCCTCCCCGGCGCCGCACTGGCGCTCCTCCTCGGCTGGGGCGGCGTGGGGGCGATGGTCATGGGCGGCATCACCTACATCTCCTCGTCCGGCATCGCTGCGAAGGTCATCACGGACCTGGGCAGGCTGGGCAACCGCGAAACGCCCGTGGTGCTCTCCATCCTGGTGTTCGAGGACCTGGCCATGGCCGTGTACCTGCCCATCCTCACCGCCACCCTGGCCGGGGTCAGTTTCCTGGGCGGGCTCACCACCGTGGCGATCGCCCTGGCCGTGGTCACCGTGGTGCTGATGGTGGCGCTGCGGCACGGACATCACGTTTCCAAGGCCGTGCACAGCGAGAACTCTGAGGTATTCCTCCTGAACGTGCTGGGCGCAGCGCTGCTGGTGGCCGGGCTGGCGTCCGCCATGCAGGTGTCCGCGGCCGTTGGCGCCTTCATGCTGGGCATCGCCATCTCCGGCGCCACCGCCCACAACGCCACCCGCATACTCGAACCGCTGCGCGACCTGTTCGCCGCGATATTCTTCGTGGCCTTCGGACTCAACACCGACCCCTCGTCCATTCCACCGGTCCTGGGCTGGGCCCTGGTGCTGGCGGTTGTGACCGCGGGGACCAAGATGGCAACGGGAATCTGGGCGGCCAAACGGGAAGGCATTGCACGGCCGGGCCGGTTCCGCGCGGGTGCAACGCTGATAGCCCGCGGCGAGTTCTCGATCGTCATCGCCGGGCTGGCCGTGGCGTCCGGGGCGGTCCCGCCCTACCTTGCCGCACTGGCCACCGCCTACGTGCTGCTCATGGCGATGCTCGGGCCGCTCGCAGCCCGCTTCGTCGAACCCGTGGTGAAGGTGGCCTCGCGCCGCCGGCAGGTGCCGGCGCAGGCCTAGCGGCGTCCTAGATGCGGGTGCGGTGGAAGTTCAGGTGGCTGCGGCTGGCAGTTGGCCCGCGCTGCCCCTGGTAGCGGTTGCCGTACTCACCCTGGCCGTAGGGGAACTCCGCGGAGGAGCTCAGCCGGAAGAAGCACAGCTGGCCGATCTTCATGCCCGGCCACAGCTTGATGGGAAGCGTGGCCATGTTGGACAGTTCCAGCGTGACGTGGCCGGAGAACCCGGGGTCGATGAACCCTGCAGTGGAATGCGTCAGGAGGCCCAGGCGGCCCAGCGAGGACTTGCCTTCGAGGCGGGCGGCGATGTCATCCGGGAGGGTGACCGTCTCATAGGTTGAGCCCAGGACGAATTCGCCGGGGTGCAGGATGAAGGCCTCGTCCTCCTCCACTTCCACCAGCCGGGTCAGCTCGGGCTGCTCCTGTGCCGGATCGATGTGCGCGTACTTGTGGTTGTCGAACAGCCGGAAGAACTTGTCAATCCTGACGTCCACGGACGACGGCTGCACCATCGCGGGCTCAAACGGTTCCAGCACGATCCGCTGGGAGTCTATTTCGGCACGAATATCGCGGTCTGAGATCAGCACCGTCCCAAATTACCGTATGCATTATCCACAGCCACATTTTTCCGTTGTTGCTGTAGCCCTGTGGGGCTAATGTTGCCTCAGATACTAGGCGCCGGATGGTCTCCCGGATGGCCCAACAGAGCTGGGGATGTTGTGAATAAAGTTGTCGCGCCCTCTGTGGTTGGCGTGCTGTGCGCGCTGGTGCTCGTTGCCGCGTCGCCCGGCCCGGTGTCCCTGCCGGCCGGGCCCGACCTGCCCGCCGCCTCTGGCCCGTCCCGGGTCTCGCTGGAGGCAGCGGACGCGCACGACGCCGGAACTTCCGTGGGCGGGGACGGTGCCGCCGGATCTCCGCTCACCCCGGCCGTGGACCCGGACATCCGCGCCGCCTCGCCGACGGCCCTGGACGCCGCCGCTCCGGACGCCGCTCCAGCGCCTGCGCCCCTTGCTTCGACCGGCGGTGCCGTTTCGCCGGGCGGCACTGTCCCGGCGGGCAGCACTGCAGCCACCACTGAACCGGCGGCCGCCCAGCCCGCGGCCGAGGTACCGTCCATCCCGCCACTGTGGGCACCCGACGGCGGACTGGGATCCCCGCCGGCCTCAGCCACCGGCCCGGCGCCCTCCACGCCGCAGGCCCCGCGCCCTTCCTCCGAGACGCTGGTCTCCCCCGAAGCGCTCGTCAAGGACAGCAATACGGCCGCCATCCTCACCGTGTTCAACAAGATCAACGAGTACCGCGCTTCCAAGGGCCTTAACCCGGTGAAGTACAACTCCACCGTGGCCGGCATGGCGCAGGAATGGTCGGACAGCATCGCGTCCCGCGAGGTCATTGAACACCGGGCCAGCTTCTGGACGGATCCCCGCGCGCTCAGCCCCAACAACGGCGCGGGCGAGGTCATCGCCATCCGCACGGACAGGGACGCCTCGCAGCTCGTCGAATGGTGGAAGGGCTCCCCCGGGCACAACGCCATGCTCATCGACCCCCGGTTCAACGTCATGGGCGCCGGGATCTCCTACACCAACTCCACCTACCAGATCTGGGGGGTGGTGAACTTCTTCGGCTACACCACCCTCCCGGCCGGCACGGTGGACTCCCCCGGCGGTTCTGCCGGAGGTTCGACCGGGGGCAACCCCTTCCCCCCGGCAACGCCCACCATGTGCGACGCCCCCGTCAAGCACATGCCACCCACCCTGGACCTCAGCGCCGCCTCCATCACCGGACCGGGCGACCTTGTCACCGTCAACGCCTCGGGCCAGCTCCTCAACAGGGCGTCGACGGGCGGGCGCAGCTACGCCGCCGCGAAGGTCATCGGATCGGGCTTCGGCGGAGCCAAGGAAGTCTTCGTCACCGACTGGGACCGCGACGGCGCCTACGACCTCGTCACCCAATGGACCACCGGCAACCTGACCCTCCACCGCGGCATCGCCACCGGAGGCTTCGAGCCCGCCGTCACCCTGGGCTCCGGGGGCTGGCAGTCCCTCACGCTCGCGGTGGGCGGGTGGTGCGCCAACAACAGGATGCCGCAGATCCTCGCGCTGGATACCGGCGGAAACCTGTACCTCTACCCCAACAAGGGCACCGGTGACCTCTCCGCAAGGACCCTCATCTCGGGCGGCATCAGCGCCGCGCGCCTGGCCATGGTGGACTACGACGCCGACGGCTTCCAGGATGTCCTGGCGCTTCGAACCGACGGCTCTGCGCTGCTGTACCGGGGCTGGGGAACCACGGCCCTGCGGTCGGAATCCCGGCCCACCGTCGCCACAGGCTGGCAGGATGTCACCGGCATCAGGGCGCTGAAGAACGTGACAGCCCTGAACTCCACCGGCATTGCCCTGCGCCGCGCCTCGGACACCGTGCAGTACTGGGACCTTTCGGGCGGAAGCCTCGCGTCGCCGACGAACATCACCGGTCCGTGGGCAGGCCAAAGGCTGGCCCAGTAGCGGAACCTAGCTGACGCTCTGCGGCTCCAGGACATCCTTCAGCCGCTCCAGCTGGGCCACTTCGGACCGGAGGCTTCGCTGTGCCATCTTGTTCAGGATCCCGAAGCGGTCCATGAACGCGAACGACCCCTCGGGCCGGACCTCAAGTGCATACCGGAGCCGGGTGCCGTCATTTTCGGTGCTGAGGTAGTACCCGCCGGAGCGGTTGGCCGGGCCGGAAATCACCCGGAACTGGATCTCGGCGCCCGGGCGGGCATGGGTGATCTCGAGTTCGGCCGGGATGCTGAGCCCGGACCTGCCGGCCACCATCTTGCGGTACACCGCGCCCTTGGCGCCGGCGGAGCCCTGCACCAGCTTCACGCTGCGGACCGAGTCACGCCACGCGGGCAGGTTGGTGGCGTCCATCAGGTACAGGTACACAGCCATGGCATCACGCCGGATGAGTACCTCGTGCTCTGCGAATGCCATGGGGCTCTTTCTGTGTCAACGCCGGCTTCCCGCGTTCGCACCTCCCCCTGGCGCCGCGGCTTTCCGGTTCAGGTTAGCCAGCCTGCCAGGCGCCCACCTAGCCAGAGACGGCGACGTTATTGAAGAGTTACTGGATGACGCAGCGGGAGCCGGGACACGGACGGCGCCGGCCACGGGTGGCCGGAGCCGCTGCGTATCTGCGCTAAGCTAAGTTCTGCCCCGCGGAAGCGGCGGCGACGCGGCTGTAGCTCAATGGTAGAGCGCTAGCTTCCCAAGCTTGATACGCGGGTTCGATTCCCGTCAGCCGCTCCAACAATCCTTACCGGCCTGCGCCGGTCCCGCACATCGACCCGGAGGGTCAACGCGGCCTTGCGGGCCAAAACGATTCCGAGCGTCAAGGCTGCCAGAGCCGGAACGCCGCCGGACACCAACAGCGCCGCGTGCGGGTCCGCGTGCTCGGCGATCCACCCCAGCATCGGGCCGCCCAACGCCTGCCCTCCGATCAGCACCATGATGTAAAGGCTCATGACCCGGCCGCGGATGGCCATGTTCGAGCTGATCTGCACCAGCTGGTTGGAGCCCGTGAGGAACATCAGGCACCAGAACCCTGACAGGACCATCACGGCGCCGAACGTGGCCAGCGACGGCGCCAGCGCCGCCAGGCAGAGCGTGGCCCCGTACATTCCGGCGCAGAACACCACGGACCGCAGGCGCAGGTGCCGGCGACGTGTCGAGGCCACCGCACCGATGAGGGCACCGGCGGCCACCAGGGCGTTCAGCATCCCGTATCCCCCGGCACCGATCCGGAAGACGTGGTCGGCGAAGGCAGCAAGGATCACCGGCAGACTCATCGCAAAGACTGCAATGAACCCGGCCATCAGCCATGGCCAGTAGATCGTGGGCTTCCCCAGCGCGTACCGCAGACCCTCCCGTACCATGCCCTTGCTCTTGGGGGCGGGGGCGCTCACATGCAGCTGGTCCTTGCGGAGGATCAGCAGCATGGCCACGGTTGAACAGCAGGCCACAGCGTTGGCCGCGAACGCCCAGCCGGCACCCACTGCCGTGAGGAGCAGGCCCGCCAGCGCCGGGCCGATCAGGCCTCCCAGCTGGAAAGTGGTGGAGTTGACGCTGATGGCATTGCGCAGGTACACCGGTCCCACGAGCTCATTGACGAAGACCTGGCGGGCCGGCTGGTCCAGTACGGTGACCAGACCCAGGACCAGCGCGATCACATAGACGTGCCACACCTCGATGGCTCCGGTGAGGGCAAGGGCGGCAAGCGCGGCGGCCAGGAATGCGGCCACGCTCTGGCACAGGATCAGGATCCTGCGCTTGGCGAACCGGTCAGCGATCATGCCGCCCCACGGTCCCAGGACCAGCGACGGCAGGAACTGCAGCGCCACGGTGATGCCCACCGCCGTGACGGATCCCGACAACTGGAGCACCAGCCAGTCCTGGGCAATGCGCTGCATCCAGATGGCGATCACGGCGATGAAGTGTCCCACCGCGAAGATGCGGAAGTTGGGCACCCTGAGCGAGATGAAGGTGTGCTTCCAGGGCAGCCGTTCCGCCACCACCGGCACCGGCTGGGTGCCCAAGCCGGGGTCCGCGTCGGGCGTGGTAAGTGGTTCCTTCGGTTCCGGGGGCTGCGCGGGCACTGACCCTGCAGAATCGATGACGGGCTGGCTGACGGTTGCCGACGACGGCGGTGGGGGTGCCACAGATTGTCCTCACAGTGGGTGCGGTCCGGGATGCCCTTAACGCTATGGTGGCGCCAGGAGATTATGGAGCCGTATTGTCCCTATAACTCGTATTGCGAACCGCAATACATGCCGCACTGAGCCGATGGAGTCCACCCTTGTTCGAACCAGCACAACTGCGCTCGTTCCTTGCCGTTGCTGAAACATTGAGCTTCACCAAGGCGGCGGACCGGCTGGGCCTGGCGCAGCCAACCATCAGCCAGCACATCAGGAAGCTGGAGACCGCCGCCAAACGGGTGCTCATCACCAGGGACACCCGGGACGTGCGTTTAACTGACAATGGCGATGCGATGGCCGGCTTTGCGCGGAACATTCTCGCCGCCCATGACGCCGCGGCGCGCTACTTCTCCGGCTCCGCCATGCGGGGCCGGCTTAGGTTCGGCACGGCGGACGACCTCGCCATCACCGGCCTTCCCAGGATCCTGCGCGAGTTCCGGCAGATTTACCCGCAGATCAACCTTGAGCTCACGGTGGGGCAAAGCGACCAGCTGTACCGCAAGCTCAACGCCGGCCAGCTGGACCTGGTGTTCGTCAAATGGGTGGCCGGCGCCAAGGACGGAACTGTGGTGCAGCATGACTCCTTTTCCTGGGTGGGACTGGAGCAAACCTCCCTGGAACCGGGGGCGCCTGTTCCACTGATCGCCTACCCCTCTCCCAGCCTCAGCCGCAAACTCGCCATCGACGCCCTGGAGGCCCACGGCCGCACTTGGCGGATCACCTGCACTACGCGCCAGATCAGCGGGGTGCTGGCCGCGGTCCGGGCGGGCATCGGGGTGGCCGTCATGCCGTCGTCGCTGGTGCCCGAGGACCTCAAAATCATCACCCGCCGGTTCGACCTGCCACCGGTCGGGGACGTCGACTTCACCCTGATCCGAAACCCCCTGGCCAACGCAGAGGTCATCGATGCCCTCACGCAGTCGATCGTGGGAAGGACCATCAACCGGCAGGGATAACCGGGCGGAGTCAAGCGCCGCAACGGCAGCCCGTCAAGGCCCTGCAGGGGCCAGGAATCCATTGATGTCAGATCGTTGCATAATCTATGCTGGTGTCTCCAGGGTCAAGCAGCAGGCCGGTTCTACAATACGGGCGCGCCTGAACCACAGGGACCGCCGCCCGGGACAGGCAGCCAATGACGACAGCCAGGAACACCCATCTCAACGCCGCCCACGCGCGCCCGCACACCAGCACGCGCCCGGCCACACGACAGTCCACCCTCGGCAGCGGAATCGCCACAGATTCGGGCTACATCGGAAAACCGACCTGCGACAAATGCCGGACGGACGAGTTCATCTACCTTGAGTCCTACATCCCGCCCACCTACCGGCACGACGGCTCCCTCTCCGCCTTGGGCGAGGTGGCCTACACCTGCACCCGGTGCGAGGACTTCTCGGCACACAGTGTGCCTGTCACCTGGACGCCGCCGGGCTGGTACCTGGGCTAGCGGAGATACAAAAGGTCCGGCGGTTTAGCTTGTGGAAACAAGCACAACCGCCGGACCTTTTTGTTTCTCCCGCGCTAGATCAGCGCATCGGACAGGTGGTTCGGCGTGCCGAACCGGTGGGCGGTGATGCTGACGGCCTGTTCATGCAGGAACGGCAGCAACTCCACGCGTCCGGCCTCGGTCACGGCGTGGGAGTACACCGCGATGTCGGGGCGGCCGTCCGTGGCCTCAGCCAGCGCTGCGGCGTCACCGCCGATCAGGCGGATGCGGGCTCCGGAGAGCTTGCCCGCCGAGGCGAGGCGGGCCGCCGAAGCCAGCCAGCCGGCGTCGGACTCCACCGTCGGTTCGATGTCCAGCCCCAGGAGCACGGCACGCAGCTGGGCGGGAAGTTCGACGGCGGTGGACACCGTGAGCGCAGACCCCGCCAGCACGCCGGCAGCGACGGTCCGCACCAGGTGGGCCAGGGATCCGCCCTCGGAGAGGCGCACGGTGACGGGCAGGCTGCGGTAGCGGAAGATGTTGCGCTCCGCGCTCAGGCCCGAGACGTCCTTGGCGGTGCCGAACTCTTCAGCCCAGGCCTCGGCGTCGGACGCCAGTGCCCGCTGCACGGACTCAAGGTCGGCCGGCTCCAGGCCGGCACCGGCGGCGTTGAGGATCCGGCGGACACCGGGGTGCGTGACGTCAGCCGTGGCGGACGCCTGGGCAGGGGTCCAGTCGCCCAGGCCGGCCAGGTAGTTCGGGCCGCCCGCCTTGGTGCCGGCACCAACCGCCGACTTCTTCCAGCCGCCGAACGGCTGGCGCTGCACAATGGCGCCGGTGATGCCGCGGTTGACGTACAGGTTGCCGGCCTGGATGGAGTCCAGCCAGATCCCGAGCTCCTCGGAGTTGAGCGAGTGCAGGCCCGCGGTGAGGCCGTACTCGATCTGGTTTTGGATGGCGATGGCTTCTTCGAGCGTGTCGGCGGTCATGACTCCCAGGACCGGGCCGAAGAACTCGGTCAGGTGGAAGTAGGAGCCGCGCTTGACGCCGTAGCGCACGCCCGGGCTCCAGAGCTTGCCCGTGTTGTCCAGCTTCCTCGGCTCAACGGCCCAGTTTTCGCCTTCGCCGAGGGTGGTGAGGGCGTTGAGGAGCTTGCCGTTGGCGGGCTCGATGATGGGGCCCATCTGGCTGGTGGGATCCTGCGGGTAGCCCACCTTCAGCGAGGTGACGGCGTCGATCAGCTGGTTGTGGAAGCGCTTGGACTTGGCCACCGAGCCCACCAGGATCACCAGCGATGCTGCCGAGCACTTCTGGCCGGCGTGGCCGAACGCTGAGTAGGCCACGTCCTTGGCGGCGAGGTCCAGGTCCGCGCTGGGGGTGACGATTATGGCGTTCTTGCCGCTGGTTTCGGCCAGCAGGGGCAGGTCCTTGCGGAAGGAGCGGAACAGCTCTGCGGTCTCGTAACCGCCGGTGAGGATGACGCGGTCCACGGCCGGGTGCGAGATGAGCTGCTTGCCGAGCTCCCGCTCACCCAGCTGGACCATGGTGAGGACGTCCTTCGGGACGCCGGCTTCCCACAGGGCTTCGACCATCACGGCGCCGCTGCGGGCGGCCTGTTTGGCGGGCTTGATGACGACGGCGGAGCCGGCGGCGAGTGCCGCGAGGGTGGACCCTGCCGGGATGGCGACCGGGAAGTTCCACGGCGGCGTGACAACGGTGAGTTTCGCCGGGACGAACGTGGCGCCGTCGACCGTGTCCAGCTTCCGTGCGGACTCCGCGTAGTAGTGCGCGAAGTCCACGGCTTCGCTGACTTCGGGATCGCCCTGGTCGATCGTCTTGCCGGTTTCGCTGGCCATGACCTCAAGCAACTCGGCGCGTCGGGCCTCCAGGACATCGCCGGCACGGTGCAGGATGGCCGCGCGTTCGTCGCCGGAGAGCCGGCCCCAGGCCTTGCCCTTGTCCACGGCCTTGTCGATGGCCTTGTTGAGGGCGGCTTCGTCGTTGATGAATGCTGCCTTCACCGAGGCGTTGCCCAGTGTGGAGCCGGGGACGCGCTCCAGGATGGCCCGGCCCCAGTCGCGGTTGGCCGGCAGCGACGGGTCGGTGTCCGGCGTGTTGTCGAAACCGGCGTGCGGCATCGGCACCGGGGGCAGGGTGCGGTCCTGGCGGCGGTTGGGCAGCGGCACGGTGTCATCCAGCGAGTCCAAAGAGGACAGGAAACGCTGCTTTTCACGATCGAACAGGCTCTCGTTCTTGTCCAGTTCGAAGACGGCGGACATGAAGTTCTCCTGGCTGGCGCCCTCCTCCAGGCGGCGGATCAGGTAGGCGATGGCGACGTCGAACTCGGACGGGTGCACCACCGGCGTGTAGAGCAGGAGGGAACCCACGTCCTTCTTGACGGCCTCTGCCTGGCCCTGGGCCATCCCGAGCAGCATCTCGAATTCGATGCCGGACTCTACCCCACGCTGCTTGGCCAGCAGCCAGGCAAACGCGATGTCGAACAGGTTGTGGCCGGCCACGCCGATCCGGATGTTTTGGATCCGCTCGGGGTGCAGGGCGTAGTTGATGACGCTCTTATAGCTGGTGTCCGAGTCCTGTTTGGTCCCCCAGGTGGCCAGCGGCCAGTCGTGCAGCGATGCTTCCACCTGCTCCATGGGCAGGTTGGCGCCCTTGACCACGCGGACCTTGATGCCGGCCCCGCCGTTCGCGCGGCGGTCGGCGGCCCAATCCTGCAGGCGGATCATGGCGGACAGTGCGTCCGGGAGGTAGGCCTGCAGGACGATGCCGGCCTCGAGGTCCTTGAATTCGGGGTTGTCGAGGAGCCGGGTGAAGACCGCGATGGTCATGTCCAGGTCCTTGTACTCTTCCATGTCCAGGTTGATGAACTTGGCCTTGCCTCCGGTGCTGCTGCCCGGGGCCGCGAAGGAATTGGCGAGCCGGAACAGCGGCGTGAGCTTCTCGACGACGTGTTCCACGGCTTCGTCGAAGGCCCAGGCGGAGTGCGGGGCAACGGTGGAGGACACCTTGATGGAGACGTAGTCGACGTCCGGGCGGGCCAGCAGGGTGTGCGTGCCCTCGAGGCGGCGCGAGGCCTCGTGCTCGCCGAGGACTGCCTCGCCGAGCAGGTTGACGTTGAGCTTGATGCCGTCCTTCTTGATCTTGGCGATGGCCGGCCCCAGCTTGGCGTCGGTGGCGTCAACGATCAGGTGGCCCACTATCTCGCGGAGGACTTTGCGGGCAATGGGGATGACGACCTGTGGCAGGGCCGGGGCCATGGTGCCGCCCAGCGCGACGGCGCTGCGCATGTACCAGGGCAGGAAGGCCGGAACCTTGGGTGCCAGCGCCGCGAGGTTGCGGGCGGCGACGTTCAGGTCCTCGGGCCGGACCACGCCGTCCACGAAGCCCACCGTGAAGTCCAGGCCGTTGGGGTCCTTGAGGACGCCGGCCAACTGCTCCGCGGAGGCGTCCACGGGAACCTTGGCGGCCTCGGTCAGCCAGTGGCGGACCAGGGCCACCGCTTCATCGGCAAGGGCCTTGGCCTGGGTGACATTAGCGTCGACGGTCTGCGGTGCGAAGCCGGCAGTCGCCGCCGTTTCCACTGCTGCGTGGGTCATGGTTTTCCTCGTTCTTTCCTGGGGTTGTGAGGAGGTCTTTCCACCAGTATGAGCTTCCACTCACATAAGATAAAGCGATCTTTTCCCACGAATACAGGTTAGAAATACCAATGCTTTCCCGGTGCCTCCAACAGCGCCGGTTAAACGCCGGCGGCAGGCCCTACCCCTCCCCCGTTGCCCTATCAGATCGAGTCCCTAAAACAGGGGTTTAGGGACTCGATCTGATAGGGCAACTTGGGGGCTTGGGGCGGGGCCTGCCGCGTTGGGGTCCCGGCCAGCGCGCCGGGCACAGGCGCGTCAGGCGAGGGGGCGGTGCATCTCCTCGATTTCCTCGTGCCGCGGGCTGTTGGGGTTCATAAGGGAGTTCTTTCGGCCATAGAAGAAGTAGATGGCCAGGCCGATCACCAGCCAGACGCCGAACCGCAGCCACGTTTCCCAGTGCAGCTGGAGCATCAGGAAGGCAGACGCCAGGACACCGAAGGCCGGGACCAGGGGCATCAGCGGCAGCCGGAACGTGCGGGGCGCGTCCGGACGCTTGTAGCGGAAGATGATGACGGACAGGCAGACGACGACGAACGCGGCCAGGATGCCGATGTTGGTCAGGTCCGCGACCTCCTTGATGGGGAACACTCCGGCCAGGAAGGCCGAGGCGATGCCGGCGATCCACGTAACGCGCTGCGGCGTGCCATGGCGGTCGGTCTTGGCGAACCATCCCGGAAGCAGCCCGTCCCGGCTCATGGAGAACCAGACGCGGGTAACGCCAAGGAGGAAGGTCAGCATCACCGTCAGGATGGACAGGACAGCGAAGACGGAAATGATGGTGGCAATGACCGGCAGGCCAACGGACGTGAAGGCGGACGCGAAGCCCGCCTTGGGATCGATGTCCTTGTAGTTCTGCATCCCGGTGAGCACCAGGGTGGCAGCCACGTAGAGCAGCATGGCGATGATGAGCGACAGGATGATCGCCTTGGGCATGTGCTTCTTGCCGTCCTTGGCTTCCTCCGCCGCGGTGCTCATGGCGTCGTAGCCGAACACTGCGAAGAAGACGGTGGCTGAGCCGGCCAGCACCGGGCCGAATCCGGACGGCATGAACGGGTTGTAGTTGTTGGTGTCGATGTAGAAGATGCCCAGCCCGACGATGAAGAGGATCAGGATGATCTTGATGGCCACTGCCACGAGTTCGAACCGGCCGAAGGCTTTGGTGCCGCGGGAGAGGATCCAGGTGACCAGCAGGCAGACCAGGATGGCCGGGATGTTGACGATGCCGCCCTTGCCCTCATCCACCGTGGAGGTCATCCACACCGGCATGTGGATGCCGATGCCGGACAGGAAGGCGTCCAGGTAGCCGGAGATGCCGATGGCCACCACCGCCACGATGGCGATGTATTCGAGCAGCAGGTCCCAGCCGATGAACCAGCCAATGACCTCGCCGAGGGCCACGTAGCCGTAGGTGTAGGCCGAACCCGCGCGCGGGATCATGCCGGCGAATTCCGCATAGGACAGGGCTGCGGCGGCAGAAGCGAGGCCAGCCACCAGGAAGGAAATCAGCACCGCGGGCCCCACTCCCGGGTTGCCTTCGCTTCCGGCGGCCACCAGCCCCGCAAGGGAGAAGATGCCGACACCGATGATGCCGCCCACGCCGATGGCGGTGAGCTGCCAGAGGCCCAAGGACTTGAACAGGCCGCTGTGCTTGTTTTCTTCTTCTATGTCATCGATGGGCTTTCGCCGCATGATGGACTGGCTCATATCTCTACTGCTCATCAGGGACTCCTGGTTGGGGTGCGACCCCGCCGCGGCACGCCAAACATGGTGTGACGGGGGTAACTCAGTTCCAACAGTATGCAAGCCTGTTTGCATTAGATAAAGTGACTACTTCTAACCTATATTCATTAGTTTCAGTTAGGAATTCCCCATGCTCGACGTGCGCCGGCTCAGGCTGCTCCGGGAACTGAGCATCAGGGGAACGCTGGCCGAGGTGGCCGAGGCGCTCCAGTACAGCCCGTCGTCTGTCTCCCAGCAGCTGGCCCTCCTGGAGAAGGAGGTGGGGGTGGAACTCCTCCGGAAAACCGGGCGGCGCGTACAGCTCACCCCGCAGGCAGAGGTCCTGGTGGCACACACCGCGCAGCTGCTGGAAACCATGGAGCAGGCGGAGGCGGACCTCGCGGCGTCGCTGACCACCGTGACCGGGACGGTGCGGATTGCGGTGTTCCAGTCGGCAGCGCTGGCACTGATGCCGGACACGCTGACCCGGATGGCTCAAACCTACCCGGAGGTGCGGATTGAGATGATCCAACGCGAACCGGAGACGGCGCTCCACGAAACCTGGGCGCGCGACTTCGACCTGGTGATCGCCGAGCAGTATCCGGGCCACGCCGCGCCCCGCTACCCGGAGCTGGACCGCGTGAAGCTCACCACCGACGCCATCCGGCTGGCGGTCCCGGCCGGGTCCGATGCCGCCACACCGGTCCGCACGCTCGCGGACACCGCCGAACTCCCCTGGGTCATGGAGCCGCGGGGTGCCGCATCGCGCCACTGGGCGGAGCAGGCCTGCCGCAGCGCCGGCTTCGAGCCTGATGTGCGCTTCGAGACGGCGGACCTGCAGGCGCAGGCGCGGCTGATCGAGTCCGGCAACGCGGTGGCGCTGATGCCGGACCTCGTGTGGACCGGCCGGGGCACCACCGCCCGGCTCCTGGAACTTCCGGGCAAGCCGCACCGCACCATCTTCACCTCGGTCCGCCGGTCCAGCACCCAGCGCCCGGCCATCCTGGCCGCGCGGGAAACCCTGGCTGCCGCTGCCGCAGCCGTGGCGGGCGCCGCAGGAAAATGAACGACGGCGGGTGACCACCCGCCGTCGTCCGCGTACCTTCCTGCCCAACGAGGCTTGGTGCCGCTGCGCGGGGACGGTCCCTGCGCAGGGACGTCCGCTGTCAGCGCGCAGTTAGGCCCGGGCAGCGCGGTGTTCCCTGCGTCACTGCGGGCAGACCGCCCCGGGGCTAAACTGGAGCCGTTATGAATCGAACAATGTTCAAGTCCAAAATCCACCGGGCCACCGTCACCCACGCCGACCTGCACTACGTGGGCTCCGTCACCGTTGACCTGGACCTGCTGGAGGCGGCGGACATCCTGCCGGGCGAGCTTGTCTCGATTGTGGACATCACCAACGGCGCGCGGCTGGAAACGTACACCATCGCCGGCGAGCGTGGTTCCGGAGTCATCGGCATTAACGGTGCGGCTGCCCACCTGATGCACGAGAACGACCTCGTCATCCTCATCACCTATGCGCAGATGACCACCGAGGAAGCCAAGGCCTATGAGCCCAAGGTGGTCCACGTGGACGGGCAGAACCGCATCATCCAGCTGGGGAACGATCCCGCTGAGGGCATCACGCCCGGCATGATGCGACCGCCGTTCGCGCTCAACAACGCCAGCCTGTAACCGGGGCGTGAGTCCCGGGAACTTTCTCCGCTGCCCGCGCCGGGTACCTCCTTGCTAGGGGTACTCGCCGGTTTCTTCGTGGTCTGGTGCATCATCCTGGTGGGCTGGTTCGTCGGGCGGCGGAAAATCCTCGGTGACAACGCCCGGCAGGTGCTCAGTTCCCTCACCTTCTTCGTGGCCAGCCCCGCGCTGCTGTTCGAAACCCTCAGCAAGGCGCGGCTGCAGGAGGTTTTCGCCGCACCGCTGCTCGTCACGGCGGTGGCCGCCATTGCCACCGCGGCGATCTTCTTCACCGTAGTGAAATTCTGGCTGAAGCGTTCGCTGCCGGAAGCGCTGATGTCCTCGATGTCCGCCTCGTTGGCGAACTCGGCCAACCTGGGTATTCCCATCGCGGTATACGTCCTGGGCGACGCAAGTTATGTGGCACCGCTGCTGATCTTCCAGCTGGCGTTCTTCACGCCGCTGTTCCTGATGATCCTGGACTCCAGCACCAGCTCACACCGCACCACGCCGCTCAGCTTCGTGTTCATGATCCTGCGGAACCCCATGATTGTGGGTTCTGCCTTGGGCCTGCTGGTGGCGGGGACGGGGTTCAAGGTCCCCGAACTCGTGCTGGAGCCGATCCACCTCATCGGCGGCGCCGCCATCCCGGCCATGCTGATCGCCTTCGGCATGAGCCTGAACGGAACCAGGCCCCTGCAGGCCTCGACCGGACGGCGGGCGGACACGCTCCTGGCCAGCAGCTTCAAGCTCGCGGTCCAGCCCGCCCTGGCGTACGTGTTCGCGCGCTTTGCCCTTGGCATGGACGGCCACGCCCTCTTCGCGGTGGTGGTCACCTCTGCCCTGCCTACCGCCCAAAATGTATTCGTCGCTGCCAGCCGCTACAAGACCGGCCTGACCGTGGCCAAGGACACCGTCCTGATCACTACAGTGGTGGCTGTTCCGGCAATGATCGGCGTCGCGCTGCTGCTGGCGTAACAACGTGGAATGGGAGACCCTGTGACAACAATTCTTGACACCGTGGTGATCGGCGGCGGAGCCATGGGGTCGGCCGCTGCGTGGGCCCTGTCCCGCCGGGGCCGCCAGGTGACGCTCGTGGAGCAGTTTGGCCCAGGGCACACCATCGGCGCCTCGCACGGCACCACCCGGAACTTCAACCCCGGCTACCACCGGCCCGAGTACGTTGCCATGGTGGCCGAGTCGCTCGACCTGTGGCATGAACTGGAGCAGGACAGCGGCGAAACACTCCTGGCCCCGACCGGCATCGTCACCCACGGCCCCGAGCCCATGCTTCCGGACGCGGCCGCCGCCTTGGTCCAGGCCGGGCTGCGGGCCGAGTTCCTGCACCCGGACGAGGCCGGCGAGCGCTGGCGCGGCATCCGCTTCGACCAGCAGGTCCTCTACATGCCCGACGGCGGCCAGCTCAATCCCGAGGCGGCGCTGCCCGCCTTCCAGCGGCTCGCCGTTGCCCGGGGCGCCGACATCCGGCACCACACCAAGGTGGTGTCCTTCGAGGTGGCGGACGACGGCGTCACGCTGGGCCTCGAGTCGGCCGCCGGCACGGAGGTGGTCACCGCCGCGCAGGTGGTGGTGACGGCCGGCGGCTGGACGGGGAAGCTCCTGGGCGCAGCAGTCGGCAGGCGGCTGCGGATTCCGAAGCTGACGGTCACGCAGGAGCAGCCGGCACATTTCAGGGTTGCGGACCCGGGCGCCGTCTGGCCCGGATTCAACCATTACCCGGGCGGGTCCGACTATGCCGGCTGGTACTCCCCCGTTTACGGCATGCACACTCCCGGCGAAGGCATCAAGGCCGGCTGGCACGGCGTGGGGCCCGTGGTGGACCCGGACCGGCGCTCGTTCCAGCCGGAGCCTGTCCAGCTGGCCGCCCTGCAGGACTATGCCCGGACCTGGCTCCCCGGCGTGGACGCGGACGCGTTCGAGGCCATCAGCTGCACCTACACCACCACCCCGGATGAGGACTTCATCCTGGACCGGATCGGTCCGGTGGTGATCGGTGCCGGTTTCTCCGGGCACGGCTTCAAGTTCACGCCGGTGGTGGGCCGGATCCTGGCTGACCTTGCCACCGGGACCCGTCCGGCGCCGGAGATCTTCAGCGCTTCCCGCTGACAGGTCCCGGCGACGCTACCGGTTGCGGCCCGGTTCCTCCGCCCCGGCGGACGCGGTATCCGCGCCCTGCTCCGTGCCCGCGCCGCGCTCTTCATCGCTGTTCCCGGACGCAGCGGCCCGGGTCTTCGGCATGGCCAGGACGGCGACGACGGTCAGCAGGCCGGCCGCCAGCGCCGCCAGGAACACGGCCCCGGACGCAGCCACCACGGCCTGGCCGTTGCCCTCACCTCCCGGGCTGGCCGAGTAGATCGAGTTGGCCACGGCACCGAACACCGCCACGCCCAGCGCGCTGCCGATGGAGCGGGCGAACATGTTGGTGCTGGTCACCACGCCGCGTTCGTTCCACGGCACACTGGACTGCGCGGCGATCAGCGTGGGCGTGGCCAGCAGGCCCAGGCCGAGTCCGACGACGAAGCAGCTTGCCGCTATCAGGGCCACGTTGGGAACGGCGGACGTCAGGGCAAGGATGGTAAGGCCCGCCACAGTGATGGAGATGCCGATCAGGCCGGTGGCCTTGAAACCGATCCGGAGGTAGAACCGGCCCGCCTGGGAGGCGCTGAGCGGCCAGCCGAGGGTCAGCGCGGCCAGGGCGAGGCCGGCCACGAGGGGTGAGACGGACAGTGCGCCTTCAAGGAAGGTGGGCACGTAGGAGGTCAGCCCGATCATCACCGCGCCCACGCCAAAGGATGCGAGGGCAGTGGTCACCAGCAGCCGGCGCGACACCACCCAGGACGGCAGGATAGGTTCCGGCGCGTGCCGCTCCACCAGGATGAAGGCGACCAGGAGGGCGGCACCTACGCCAAACACACCAAAGCTGACGGGCGAATCCCACGCCCACGCCTCCCCGCCCTGCAGGGCGCCGAGGATCAGCAGTCCGAGTGAGGCCGCCATCAGGGCAGCCCCGGCGTAGTCCACTGTGTGCCGGGCACGCTCCACGTCCTCGTGCAGGGTACGCACCAGCATCCATCCGGCCAGGATGCAGAGCGGGATGTTGACCAGGAAGATGCCGCGCCAGATGCCCAAGGCGGAGAAGGCACCGCCGAGGCTCGGCCCCACCACGGAGGACACTGCCCAGACGCTGGCCAGGTAGCCCTGGACCTTCGCGCGTTCCTCCAGCGAGTAGATGTCCCCGGCGATGGTGATGCTGACCGGCAGGACGGCGCCGGCACCGAGGCCCTGCAGCGCACGGAACGCGATCAGGGCCGGCATGCTCCAGGCGACGCCGCACAGGACGGATCCGAGCAGGAACAGTCCGATGCCGGTCAGGATGATCGGCTTGCGGCCCACCATGTCCGACAGCTTCCCGTAGATGGGCACCGACACGGCCTGGGCCAGCAGGTAGGCGGAGAACAGCCAGGGGAAGGACGAGAACCCGCCCACGTCGCGGACAATCGACGGGACTGCGGTGGCCACGATCGTGGAGTCGATCGCCACCAGTCCGGTGGACAGCATCAGGGCGATCAGGATGGGGCCGCGCTCCGAGCGGAATCCCACCCCTTGGGCGCGGGCGGTCATGATGGGTCTCGATTCAGTTCTGGTTCGCTGTTCCCTCCACTCTAGGTACCCCGGACCGGCGCTGCCTATCGTCCGGCCTGGTGTGCATCCAGGAGCCGGGCGCACCGGATGAACCCCAGGTGCGAGTAAGCCTGCGGGTGGTTGCCCAGGTGCGTCTCGGTTCCGGGATCGTACTCCTCCGGCAGCAGCCCGGTGGGTCCGAACAGGTTCACCAGCTGGTCGAACAGCTCCCAGGCTTCATCGATGCGCCCCACCGCCACGTAGGCTTCGATCAGCCAGGTGGTGCAGATGTGGAAGCCGCCTTCCAGGCCCGGCAGGCCGTCGTCGTACCTGTATCGGAATACCGTGGGGCCCACCCGGAGTTCCCGTTCGACGGCCGTGACAGTATCCAGGAACCGCTGGTCCGCAACGTCCAGCAGGCCGGACAGCCCGATATGCAGGACGGCGGCGTCAAGGTCCGGGCTGTCGTACGCCACTGTGTAGGACTGCGCAGCGTCGTCCCAGCCTTCGGTGAGCACTTCGCTGCGGATGGTGTCGGCGGTGGGAGCCCAGTCCGGGTGCGGTTCCCGGCCGTGCCGGGCCGCCGTCTTCAGGGCCCGGTCAAGGGTGACCCAGCACATCACCTTCGAGTAGACGTGGTGGCGTGCCGGGCGCCGGGCTTCCCAGATGCCGTGGTCCGGTTCATGCCAGCGTGCCAGGACTGCCGATGCCATCTGAACCAGCAGTTCCCAGTGCCCGTCCGCGAGTGTTTCCTCCTGCGCGCTCAGCGAATGGATCAGCTCGGCAACGGGGCCGAAGACGTCCAGCTGGACCTGGTGGTCCGCAGCGTTTCCGATCCGGACCGGTCGCGATCCGGCGTACCCGGGAAGGCTGTCCACCACGGCTTCGGTGGACAGCGGCGCCCCGGTCACCGAATACAGCGGGTGCAGCCACTCGGGGCCGGGTGCATGTTCCAGGATGCGGCCCAGCCAGGCGAGGAATCCTGCAGCCTCCTCGGTGGAGCCCAGGTCCACCAGGGCGTTCACGGTCATGGAGGCGTCCCGCAGCCAGCAGTAGCGGTAGTCCCAGTTCCTGGTCCCGCCGATTCCCTCGGGCAGCGAGGTGGTGGGGGCGGCCAGGACCGCTCCGGTGGGTTCATGGACCAGGGCGCGCAACACCAGCGCGGAGCGGCGCACCAGGGATGGCTTCACAGCGGGCAAAGCCAGCTTCTGCACCCATTGGCGGGCGTGAAGGGCCACCTCTGCCCGCCGGTCCAGTTCCCCAAGCGGGTCCGCCGGGCGGGGTTCGGTGTCCCCGCACCGCAGGTTGAGCACCACGGGCCCGGATTGCAGGTTAACCGAGGCAATGGCTGTGCCGTGCCGGCCATCGGAGGTGATGCTGAAAGCCACACCGGGCGCAAAGAGGATGATAGGTTCCGAGGTGCCCACCAGGTGCAGCTCGTCGCCACGGACCTCCAGGCTGAACGGCGCGTTGGCGTAGTCCGGCCGCGGAGCGAACGTGATCCGGGCGGCGCCCGTGCCGGTCAGGACCCGGACCAGGCTGGTGATTCCTTCCGGCGCCGGTTCGAGGTAATCCGTGACAGTGACATCGGCCCAGCGGGTTTCCACGATCATGGTGCTGTCCACATAGCGCTGGCCCAGGACCTGCGATGCCTTGGCGGGTTCAACGGAAAAGTGGCCGGCGGCGTCACCACCCAGGATGTGGGCGAACACCGAGCCGGAATCGGGCAACGGATGGGTCATCCAGCAGACCTTGGCGTCCGGCGTCAGCAGCGCGGTGGAGGAGCCGTTGCCGAGCATCGTGTGCCGTTCCAGGCCTACGGCGTCCTCGCCGAACAGCCAGGCCCGCCGCAGTTCGAAGAGCAGGGCGAGGACGCGGGCGAAAGCCTCGGGGTCACGGACCCGGTGGCCCGCGGAGGTGTCCCCCGGACCGACCCGAAGTCCCAGGTCGGGGCCGCGGAGGGTGCCGATGGCCAGTTCGTCGCTCTCGGCGTCACCGGCGAACATGGCCGCGCTGGCGCCAAGCCGGGACCGCAGTGCCTCCAGTGCGGCCGCTTTGGAGGGTTCCACCACCGACAGGTCAAGGACCGATCCGTCCACGATGAAGAACAGCCCGTGGGCCCTGGCGATCCCGCGGGCCGCCTCGGTCACGGCTGCCACCACGTCAGGGTGCGCAGGACGGGTGTGGACCGAAACCGCCACGGGCTTACGTTCAATCCAGATGCCTTTGTGGAAGCCCACGGCCTCATTCAGGGCGGCGTTGACCTTCTGCAGGGTGGCCTCGGTGGCGAGGGTCTGGGCGTGGGCGAATCCCATGTCCGTTTCCGCGCCGTGCGACCCCACCAGGTGCACCTCCACCGGGAGCCGCGACACGGCGGCAAGGTCCCGGAGCGAGCGCCCGGAAATGATGGCCGCATGGGTGTTGGGCAGGGCCGCGAGCGCCCGCAGGGCAATGGCCGCACTGCCCAGAGGGAGGATTTCGGTGGAAATGCCCTCGGCGTCGCACAGGGTGCCGCCGTAATTGCAGGCCACCAGCAGGGAGGGAACGCGGGCCAGCACTTTGAGCTCTGCCATGAGGGCGGGCGTCAGCCCGCTGTCCGCCGCGTCCGCCTGGACGAAGCTGCGCAGCACGTCCAGTGGCAGGGACCGGGTGAGCAGGGCGGAATCCGCCACGCTCTGGTTCAAAGGCGTGGGCATCGGGGACCCTTTCGAGCAGGACCAGGCCGGAAATGCAGCCGCCGGATCACCGGCGGACTACCGGTTGGCGCCCCTCCCGGAAATCCTGGCGGATCCCCGGGGGAGCGGTTCCATCGTCATCCCCGGCGGTTTCCCCTGAAAGTCCCCTTCATTGCGTATGTGTAAAAGTCCGGCCGGCGCGTCAGACCCGGGCCAGCCCGGCGGCCGTGGCCAGCAGCTCAACGGACCGCAGCCGCGCCTCCGTGCCGGTGCTCTGGTGGGCCACGATCAGTTCGTCGGCGTTGGCGTGCCGTCCGAAACCGTCAAGGTAGTCCAGGACGGCGTCCGGGGTTCCCACCGCGGAGTAGGTCATCATCTGGGAAACATGCTGCCCCTGCGGGGAGTCCAGGATCATGTCTGCTTCGTCGTCCGTGAATTCGCGGGTGCCGCCGCCGAAGAACAGGGAAACCCGTGCGCGTTTGGTGGCCTGCATCATCTCCTGCGCCTCGGATGCGGAATCGGCGGCGATGACGTTCACGCCGGCGATGACGTGGGGCGCATCCAACTGGGCCGAGGGCTTGAACTCGCGGCGGTAGAGCGCCACGGCGTCCTTCAGCGCGTTGGGGGCGAAGTGCGAGGCGAAGGCGTACGGCAGGCCAAGCTGCGCGGCCAGGCGGGCGCCGAACAGGGAGGACCCCAGGATGTACAGCGGGACGTTGGTGCCCTTGCCCGGCGTGGCCTCCACCCCCTGGATCCGGGTGGGGCCGGTGAGGTAGCCCTGCAGCTCCAGGACGTCCTGCGGGAAGCTGTCGGCGGACATGGGGTCGCGCCGCAGTGCCCGCATGGTGTTCTGGTCGCTGCCGGGCGCCCGGCCCAGTCCCAGGTCGATCCGGCCCGGGTGCAGGGTTTCGAGGGTGCCGAACTGCTCGGCGATGGTCAGTGGCGAGTGGTTGGGCAGCATCACGCCGCCGGCACCCAGGCGGATGGTTTCGGTGTGCGCGGCCACGTGGGCGATCAGGACGCTCGTGGCGGACGAGGCGATGGAGGACATGTTGTGGTGCTCGGCGTACCAGACACGCCGGTACCCCAGCCTCTCGGCGCTTTGCGCCATGGCCACGCTGCCCGCGAAGCTTTCCGCCGCCGTCTGGCCTTTGCCGATGGTTGCTAGGTCAAGGATGGAAAGCGGAAGGGTCACGTCGGGTGCCGGCCTTTCAAAGCGTTGCGGAGGGGAAATCTTGCGGAGTCTGGCCCGCCGGGTCGCGGCAGGCACAAAGGACATAACGACGGCGGCCCGCGGCTTATTTCTGTGATCTGCGGAATACGCAGCACACTGATGATGTTGCCGCCCCTATGAGCCCAGAGACGAAGAGCACAGAGACAACGAACCAGCTGGAGCTGTCCGACACCATCGACCTCAAGGACCTGGGAACCGTGCACCGGCTCGGCTTCGGTGCCATGCGCATCGTCGGCGACGGCGTGTGGGGTGAGCCCGCGGACCGAGAAGCGGCGCGCGCGGTGGTGCGCCGCGCCGTCGAACTCGGTGTCGACTTCATCGACACCGCGGATTCCTATGGCCCCAACATCAGCGAGGAAATCATCGCCGAAGCCCTGCATCCGTACCAGGAGGGGCTGAAGATCGCCACGAAGGTGGGCTTCGCGCGGACCGGACCCAACAAGTGGGTACCCGTTGGCCGGCCCGAGTACCTCCGCCAGCAGACGGAGCTGAGCCTGCGCAAGCTCAAAGTGGACAGCATCGACCTGCTGCAGCTGCACCGCATCGACCCCAAGGTGGATCCGGAGGAGCAGTTCGGCGTGCTGCGCGAGCTCCAGGACGAGGGCAAGGTCCAGGCACTGGGGCTGTCGCAGGTGAGCGTGGCCGAGCTCGAAGCCGCCGGCAGGCACTTCACGGTGTCCACCGTACAGAACCGCTACAACCTGACGGACCGCAGCTCAGAGGACGTGCTGCGGTACTCGGAGGAGAACGGCATCGGCTTCATTCCGTGGGCCCCGATCTCTGCCGGCGAGCTGGCCCGGCCGGGTGGTCCGCTGGATGAGGCGGCAAAGCGGCTGGGGGCCACCACCTCGCAGGTGGCGCTGGCATGGCTGCTCCGCCGCTCCCCCGTGATGATGCCCATCCCCGGCACGGGGTCCGGCAGCCACCTGGAGGAAAACCTGGCGGCTGCGGGACTCAGGCTCGATGACGACACGTACGCTGGGCTGGAGGCCGCCGGCAGGTAGCGGCGGCGTCCCAGGCAGTATCCCAGCACCACGACAGGCAGGAGAACAGCATGGCCAACGTTTTGATGGTTGTCTCGGCAGCCGATTCCCTCACCATGAAGGACGGCAGTGAACACCCCACAGGTTTTTGGGCCGAAGAGCTGGTGGTCTCCCACCAGACCCTGACCGATGCCGGGCATACGGTCCACATCGCCACCCCCGGCGGGGCCAAGCCCACGGTGGACCAGGTCAGCCTGGCACCGGATGCGGCCGGAGGCGAGGAACGCGCGGAGGGCTTCCGGGACTACCTGGCCAAAATCGGCGGCGAGCTGTCGCAGCCGCTGGTGCTCGCCGACGTCGACATCCCGGGCTACGACGCCGTGGTGATGCCCGGCGGCCACGGGCCCATGTCCGACCTCTACAAGGATGCGGACCTGGGCAGGCTGCTGGTGGCAGCGGACGGCGCCGGCAAGGTCATTGCGCCGTTCTGCCACGGCCCCGCGGGGCTGCTCAGCGCAACGTCCGACGACGGGACGTTCGCTTTCGCTGGCCGCCGCCTGACAGTCTTCAGCAACGAAGAGGAACTCAACGGCGGTACCGGCGAGAACACGCCATGGCTGGTGGAGGACGCGCTGAAGGAGAAGGGCGCCGAGGTGGACAACGCCGCCGCCTGGACGTCGCATGTGGTCCGCGACGGCAACCTCATCACCGGGCAGAATCCTCAGTCCAGCGAGGACGTGGCCAAGGAAGTCATCAACGCCCTGGGCTGACAATCCAGTTCCAGTGCTCGATCGAAGCAAGCACAAGTGAGGGGCCCGGCCGTGGTGGCCGGGCCCCTCATTGGCGCACGTCATTGGGCGCCGCTTTCCACACCGCTACACGGCGCAGCCTCCCAGCGCGATGGTGCCGTCGATGGCGGCGATCTGGTTCATGACCGTTCCGAGCTGGGCCGTCAGTGCCTTGACCGCATCTTTCTGGGTCTGGATGGCAACCTGGTTGGCGCCCTTCTTGGCCGTCAACTCCAACAACTTCGCGTTAGCTGCCACGAGCTGAGTGTCCAGCCCGTTCAACTGGGCCTGCAGCGCCGCCAGGTTTGCTTCGGCGGCGGTGATTTCGCCGTTGAGCTTGTTCAGCTGCTCCAGGAGCGGCGCCACCCGCGTCTGCAGGGACAGGATCTCCGCCTCCTTGGCACCGATCAGGGCGTTGACGCCGCTGACCTGTTCGGCAAGGCTGCCGGCCAGCTGGTTCAGGGAAGCAACCTCACCCTCCTTGGCGGCCACGGCTTTGTTCGCCTGGTCAAGGGTTGCCTGGAGTCCCGGCAGCTGGTCCTGCAGCGCTGACACTGCAGTTTTCCCGGCGTCCACGGCGGCGTTGGCGGCTGTGAGCTGGTCCTGGGCTGAGGCCAGGGCTTTCTCTTTGTCTGCCAGGACTGCCTGCTGATCAGAGATTTCCTTCTGAGCTGCTTCCACGTTGGACGTCAGGCCGGGGAGCGCAGCCTCAAGGCCCGCCACCACCTTTTGCTGGGCGTCCACGGCGGCCCCTGCCTCGGCTGCGGAGGTTTCGAGACCCGGGAGCTGGGCCTGCAGGGCGGAGATGTCGGCCTGCTTGGCCGTGACCGCCGCGTTGGCCTGGGTGACCGCGTCCTGCAGGGCCGGGATTTGGCCCTTGAGGGTGGCGATGTCGGTTTCCTTGGCGGTGACGGCGGTGTTGGCCGCGGTCAGGGCGGCCTGCAGCGGGGCTGCCTGCTGCTGGAGGGCGCTGCTTTCCTGCTGCTTGGCGACGAGCTGGGTGTTCAGGGTGTTCACCTGGCTGTTGAGGGTGGCCAGGTTGCCCTGCAGGCCGGAGATCTGGGCGGTCTTGTCCGTGATCTGGTTGGTGACGCTGGTCAATTCGGCCTGTTTGGCGGTCCGTTGCTCCTCCAGGTTCCGCTTCTTGATTGAGTTGCCGTTAATCGCGTCGATCTGGCTGGTCAGGGAGGCGATCTCCGTCTCCAGGGTTGTCTTCCTGGAGTCCAACGCCGGCAGCTCGTTTTGGAGTGTGGCGAGCTGTGCCGTCTTGGTGGCGATCTCCGCGTTCTTCGCGGTGACCTGGCCCTGGAGGCTGAGGATTTCGGCGTTGACGGCGGTGATCTTCGCCGTGTTGTCATCCACCGCCTTTTGAGCTGCCGCGGCATCGGCCTGCAGCTTGGCGAGGTCGGCCTGGGCCGCAGTGATGGCGGCGTTCTTGGCGTCCAGGGTGGACTGCGCAGTGGCTGCAGCGGCCTGCAGCGTGGCAAGTTCTCCCTGGGCAGCGGCGATCTGTGCCTTCTTGGACTCCACAGCAGCGTTGGCTGCTGACGCCGTCCCCTCCAGCTCGGTGAGCGTCTTCTGCGCCCCAGCCACCTTGTCCTTTTGTGCCTGCAGCGCGTCGGCGGCCACGCTCCCTGCAGCTTCCAGGGCCTTCAGGTCGTCTTCGGCCGCAGCCACCTCCTGCTCCGCTGCCGCCACTGCGCCGGCGGCCAGCTTGGCTTGGGACTCCAAGGCGGCAAGGTCCGTTTCGGCCTGCCGAATCTGTGCTTCCTTGGCGGCGACGTCGGATGCTGCCGCAGCAGCCGCCTGCTTGAGGGACTCAAGTTCGGCCTCCGCGGCGGCGAGCGCCTGGCTGTTGGCATCCTGCCGGGACTTCAACTCCGCGGCCGTGTGGCGCAGGTCCGTTGCGGCGGATTCGGCTGCGGCCTGTTCCTTCTCCAGCGAGGCCACCTCGGCGGCCAGGGCGTCCCGGGATCCGGTCAGGCTGGACATCGCCCCCTGGGCTTCGGCAACAGCCACCTTTGTCCGGGTGATCTCCGCCGTGATATCGGCGATGGCGGCCTCGGCGGCAGCCGCTTCCTGAGTCAGTTGGACGTCCTGTTTGTCCAGCTGCAGGAGCTGCTGATTTGTCGCTGCAATGGACGCGTTCAGGTCGGCCGCCTGGGACTGCAGCTTGTCCCGTTCCGCCTGCAGGGCCGCGATGGCGTCCGCGTTCTTCCTTGCGGCCGCCTTCAGCAGGTTCTCCTGTACGGTGCCCCGGTGCGCCATCTGATTCACCACGCCGTTGCAGATTCCCGTGGTGCCGGCCGGCGCGGCGGTTGCCGGCTGGACCAGCACCAGGCTGGTGGTCAGCAGGCCGGGGAGGACGACGGCGGCGGCAAGGCGGCGCCGAAGAACGGACGGGGTGGGGGAAGTGCGCATGTGTGCTCCTGTTGAGACCTGTGCGGCGGCCGCCGTTGGCCGCCCGGTCATCCCACGGTAGGGGGCCCGCCCGGGGGAGAACACGCGTAATCGGCCACCTGACTTCGCCGCCAAGGTACTCGTTTTCCGGAGCCGCGGAAGGCAAGGACTACTTGGTTTTCAGCCGTCGGGAGGCCCGGATTGTGACAGCAGCGGTCCTCCGGTGACTTGCCGTTACCCCCTGTCTCGCCCCGTTGCGGGGGCCTTTGATTCTGCCTGCGACGCTCCCGGATAGTTGCTGCAACGCGCATCATCCACCGCATCCACCACCCCGTCCAAGGAGGACAACCATGGCTCCCCTCAAGCCGAAACCGGCCGTCATCGCTGCGCTGGCGGCGTCCCTGCTGGGCCTCGCGGCGTGCGCCGATCCGGGCGCATCGGCGGCGACGGCACCGACGTCGGAAGCAACCGCCACCGCGGCCGGCAAGACGTTCAACCTGTCCCCCGAGCAGGACCGGTTCAAGGTCGACGCCTACCAGCCCGCCGCGGCTCAGGTTCCCGACGCCATCAAGGCCGATGGCAAGCTGACGGTGGTGACCACTGGTGGCACGGCCCCGCTGAGCACGTTCGCCTCTGACAACAAGACCCTCATTGGCAGCGAAGTGGACATCGCCTACGCCGTGGGCGAATCCCTGGGCCTGCAGGTCGAGGTCCTACCGGTGGCCTGGGCTGACTGGCCGCTGGGCATCGAGTCGGCCAAGTACGAGGCCGTCCTCTCGAACGTCACCGTCACCGAGGCGCGGAAGGAGAAGTTCGACTTCGCCACCTACCGCAACGACCTGCTGGGCTTCTACGCCAAGAGTGACTCGGACATCACCGAGGTCAAGGAGGCCAAGGACGTGGCCGGCAAGCGCGTCATCGTCGGTTCCGGTACTAACCAGGAGGCGATCCTGGTGCGCTGGGACGAGGAAAACAAGAAGAACGGGCTTAAGCCGGTGGAATTCCAGTATTACGACGACGACTCAGCCTCCACGCTCGCCATCCAGTCCGGCCGCGCGGACCTGACCTTCGGTCCCAACGCCGGCGCTGCCTACAAGGCGGCAAAGGACGGGAAGACCAAGCAGGTGGGCACCCTGGAGGGCGGTTGGCCCCTGAAGGCCGAGATTGCCTTCACCACCAAGAAAGGCAACGGCCTGGCCGTAGCAGCGCAGACCGCCCTGAACCACCTGATCGACGACGGCACCTATGCCAAAATCCTGGACCGCTGGGGCCTGTCCTCCGAGGCAATCCCCAGGTCCGAACTGAACCCGGCAGGCCTTCCCAAGAAGTAACGGCCTGCCGACGAATGGATCCCCGCCCGGGTGCTGGACATCGGGGCGGGGATCCTTCGCGTCCGGGCACCGTAGCGCAGCGGGCCAGCCGTGCCTAGGCTGGGGCTGTGGACCGCAAAGGGCCACTCAGCCTGGCGTTGCAAGGAGTTCCGTGGCAGACCTTCTCCCCGAATACCTGACCTTCGACTACCGTTGCCGGTTCCGCGGCGTGCCGGGCGTCCACCATGACCCGGAGGACTACCCGCTTGTCTGGACGGTGGAGGTCTCAGGCCGCGCCTGGGACAACGAGGACGACGGCGGCGACGGTGCGGAAGTGTCCGTGGGCCGGGCTCAGCTGTACGTTGTCCCGAGCGCCGGGATCATCGACCTCTTCCTGACCCTGGATGCGGTGAACCAGGACGTGGCCGGCGTCGGGGAGATGCTCGCGATCAACCGCCCGGACCTGGTCAAGGACCTGGGCCTGGGCGGGGACCTGCTGATCCTTTCCGCCCTGCACGTGGCCCCGGCGTTCCGGGGAAACAAGCTGGGGCACACCATCCTCAAAGCCATCCTGAGCAGCATCGGCCGGTCCGCGTCCAAAGTGGTCCTGGAGGCAACCCCGGCTGCCGCACCCGACGGCCCTGAAGCGGGAACCCCCGCGCATGACGCAGCAAAGGAGTCCCTGCGGCGTTACTGGAAGAGCTTCGGCTTCCAGCCCGCCCACGGCGACTACATGGTGTTCGACGATATGGCCGACGTCGTCGACTGACGCCGGAAGTGGCTGCCCGTCACCAGGCGGCCCCAGGCTCATAGGACCCCGCGCTCCATTCACGGCCCTGGGGGTCCAGGACCCGGCAGCGGCGGGAACCCCACTCGGTGTCCTCCGGTTCGATGACCGGTCTTGCACCAGCGGCAAGGGCCCTGGCGAAGAATGCGTCGACGTCGTCCAGGTAAAGGTAGAGGCCCTGTCCCGTGGACCGGCCCACCAGGGGCGCCCGCTGGTAGTCCGCATCATCGCCGGCCACCATGAGGACAGCGTCTCCCATCCGGACCTCTGAGTGGACCACGGTTCCATCCGGACCGTCCTGGCGCCTGACGACGTCGAACCCCACAGCCTGCAGCCAGTCGAGCGCAGCCGGCGCATCGGGGTAGCTCAGGTACGCGAAAAGCCGCGGTTCCATGCAGTGATGTTACGGCTGCGCCGCCGATCACGTCACCCCCGCGTCCACCACAGGACGGGGAAAGTGCGTTGCCGGGAGGTTTGGCAATAGTCTGGCCAGATGGGGACCAACACCGTGAACTCAGGCGAGCAGCTCGACAGGCAGTCCCGCATCCTCGAAGCTGCCCTCGACCTGCTCTCCCGGCACGGCATTGCCGGCGTGAGCATGCGGTCGGTGGCCCGGGAGGCAGGTGTCGCACTGGGCCTGGTCAACTACTACTACGACGACAAGACGAGCCTGATCCGGGCCGCCCTGCACCGTGTTGATGAGCATGACCTCCTGTTGGTGACCCCGGATCCGGAGTTATCCCCCGACGAACAACTGCGTACGGCCCTGCGCCGGGTGGCAGGCGCTGACCTGCTCACCACCAAGTACCTATCCTTGCGCCTGCACCTCTGGGCGCTGGCCCGGGCGGACGAGGGCTATGCAGAGATTAACGCGGCCGCCTTCGACAGGTACATCGACGGCTTGGCCGCGCTTGTCTCCAACGCCATGCCTACCCTTTCCTGGGACGAGTGCCGGGACCGGGCGTCGGACATCGTGGTCATCCAGAACGGGATGTGGCTGACGTCCCTGCTCGGCGTCGACAGCGAATCCATCGAGCGAAGCATCGCCCGCACGGAGGAGATCGCCTTCGCCCCCGCCCGCACCGGCGGCTAAACCCCTCACGTCACGAAGGACTGCCCGACCGTCACATTTGAACGAGCGTTCAAAGAAGTATTGAACAGTCGTTCAACATGCATTACTGTCCTTCTATGACTTACGCCACACCCGGCCGGGGTCCCGCTGCAAGCGTCCGGCTGTACGCTTTCCGCCCCGAGCCCCACTAGAGGATCTCCCGGCTGCCGCCCGGGTCCTGGCGGCAGCCGGGTCCCCTGCGGCAGGCACCCAGCCCCCGTTCCGCAGACAAGCGCCATCACCACCTACGCCGAAGACGCGGCACCGACCCCACGATCCACCCACAGGCAGACGCCGCATCACCGGCGCCGCTCCGCCCTACCGGCTTCACGCCATTGGCCGCCACCGGTGCACGCCCCGGCCGGCCCCAAGGCCACCCACCAAGCGCCATGACCCACCACAAGGGAGACCCATGACAGCAACAGCATCCACCCTCTTCATCAACGGCTCCTGGGAAGCAGCCGCCTCCGGCGCCGTCCGGGAAATCCGGAACCCGGCGGACGGCGAACTGGTCGCCACAGTGTCGGAGGGCGGCAGGGAGGACGCCGAACGCGCCATCGCCGCCGCCCGGGCAGCCTTCGACTCCGGAGTCTGGTCAAGCGTTCCGGCGCCGGAGCGCGGCACGTTCCTCCTCAAGGTCGCCGCCGGGCTGCGCGAACACCGGGAAAAGTTTGCCCGCGCCGAATCGCTGGACACCGGCAAGAGGATGGTCGAGAGCCGCATCGATATTGATGACATCGCCGCCTGCTTTGAATACTTCGGCAGGCTCGCGGGGCAGCAGCCCGGCCGGGTGGTGGACGCCGGGAATCCGGACGTCGTCAGCAGGATTGTCTACGAACCCGTGGGCGTGTGCGGCCTGATCACGCCGTGGAACTACCCGCTGCTCCAGGCCGCCTGGAAGATCGCCCCCGCCCTGGCGGCCGGCTGCACCTTCGTCCTCAAGCCGGCCGAACTGACCCCGTCCACCAGCATCCTCTGCCTCCAGCTCATGAAGGACCTGGGACTGCCCGACGGCGTCGCCAACCTTCTCACCGGGCCCGGCACCCAGGTCGGCGCACCGCTGTCCGAACACCCCGACGTCGACCTCGTCTCCTTCACCGGCGGCCTGGAAACCGGCAAGCGCATTGCCGCCGCCGCAGCCGGGACCGTCAAGAAGATCGCGCTGGAGCTCGGCGGGAAGAACCCGAACGTCATTTTCGCCGACGCCGACTTCGACGCCGCCGTGGACAACGCCCTCAACGGCGCGTTCGTGCATTCCGGGCAGGTCTGCTCCGCCGGCGCCCGCCTGGTGGTGGAGGAATCCATCGCCGAGCGTTTCGTGGATGAACTGGTCCGCCGCGCCGAAGCCATCCGCCTGGGCGGCCCCTTCGACGACAACGCCGAAACCGGCCCGCTCATCTCCGCCGAACACCGCGCCAAGGTCCACGAATACGTCCAGCGCGGCATCGCCGAGGGCGCCCGGCTGCGGACCGGCGGCTCGGCGCCTTCCGGGGAGAAGTACGACGCCGGGTTCTACTACCGGCCCACCATCCTGGACCAGGTGCAGCGCGGCATGTCCGTGGTCACCGATGAAGCGTTCGGTCCGGTGGTCACCGTGGAAACCTTCCGCACCGAAGACGAAGCCGTCGCCATCGCCAACGACACCATTTACGGCCTGGCCGGTGCCGTCTGGACCCAGGACGCCGGGAAGGCCCAGCGCGTTGCAGGCAGGCTCCGGCACGGCACCATCTGGATCAACGACTACCACCCCTACCTCCCCCAGGCCGAGTGGGGCGGCTTCGGCCAGTCCGGCGTCGGCCGCGAGCTGGGCCCCACGGGCCTGGCCGAATACCAGGAAGCCAAGCACATCTACCAGAACACCAGCCCGCAGGTCACCGGCTGGTTCGCTGACCACAGCAAGGAGAACTAGATGCACTACGACAACATCGAGGACGCCGAGGACCGCGCGTTCGACTACGTGGTGATCGGCGGCGGCTCCGCCGGGGCCGCCGTGGCAGCCCGGCTCAGCGAGGATCCGGAGGTGACCGTGGCCCTCATCGAGGCGGGTCCGGACGACCGGAACATCCCCGAGATCCTGCAGCTGGACCGCTGGATGGAGCTGCTGGAATCCGGCTACGACTGGGACTACCCCATCGAGCCGCAGGAAAACGGCAACTCCTTCATGCGGCACGCCCGCGCCAAGGTGATGGGCGGCTGCTCCAGCCACAACTCCTGCATCGCCTTCTGGGCACCGCGCGAGGACCTGGACGAATGGGAATCAAAGTACGGCGCCACCGGCTGGAATGCCGCCAACGCCTGGCCGCTGTACAAGCGGCTGGAAACCAACGAGGACGCCGGCCCGGACGCACCGCACCACGGGGACTCGGGCCCCGTGCACCTGATGAACGTACCCCCGGCGGATCCTGCCGGCGTCGCCCTCCTGGATGCCTGCGAACAGGCGGGCATCCCGCGCGCAAAGTTCAACACCGGCACCACCGTGGTCAACGGCGCCAACTTCTTCCAGATCAACCGCCGCGCGGACGGCACCCGGTCCTCCAGCTCCGTCTCCTACATCCACCCCATCGTGGACCGCCCCAACTTCACCCTGCTGACCGGCCTGCGCGCCCGCCAGCTGGTCTTCGACGCGGACAAGCGCTGCACCGGTGTGGACGTGGTGGACGGCGCGTTCGGCCGGACGCACCGGCTCACCGCGCACCGTGAGGTCGTTGTGTCCACCGGCGCCATCGACTCCCCCAAGCTGCTCATGCTCTCCGGCATCGGCCCGGCAGACCACCTCGCCGCACACGGCATCGAGGTCCTGGTGGACTCGCCCGGCGTCGGCGAAAACCTGCAGGACCACCCGGAGGGCGTGGTGCAGTTCGAGGCCAAGCAGCCCATGGTGCAGGCCTCCACCCAGTGGTGGGAAATCGGCATCTTCACCCCTACGGAGGACGGGCTGGACCGCCCGGACCTGATGATGCACTACGGCTCGGTCCCGTTCGACATGAACACCCTGCGGCACGGCTACCCCACTACCGAGAACGGCTTCAGCCTTACCCCGAACGTCACCCATGCCCGGTCCCGCGGCACGGTCCGGCTGCGCAGCCGCGATTTCCGGGACAAGCCCATGGTTGATCCGCGCTACTTCACCGACCCCGACGGCCATGACATGCGCGTCATGGTGGCCGGCATCCGCAAGGCCCGCGAGATCGCCGCGCAGCCCGCCATGGCCGAATGGGCCGGCCGCGAACTCTCGCCGGGCGCCGGGGCCCAGACCGACGAAGAGCTGCAGGACTACATCCGCAAGACCCACAACACCGTCTACCACCCCGTGGGCACCGTCCGGATGGGAGCGCCCGACGACGGCATGTCCCCTTTGGACCCCCAGTTGCGGGTCAAAGGCGTCACCGGCCTCCGGGTCGCCGACGCGTCCGTCATGCCTGAGCACGTCACGGTCAACCCCAACATCACCGTGATGATGATCGGCGAACGCTGTGCAGACCTCATCAAGGCGGACCGCGCCGGCGCCGACGCCCGGGAAGACAAGGAGCTCAGCACCTCCCTCGCCTGAACGGCGGAAAGCCGGGGGCCGCGTTCCCAACAGCGCCGGCCCCCGCAGAACGTTATCCCGCCGCACCCCAGGGCGGCCGTTCCCATCGTGCTTTTCTGATCTAGGAGTCCATAGTGGAACCCAGCAAGAGTATTGATTCAAGCGGCATGGACGAATTCGGCTACACCCAGACGCTGGACCGCAGCATCGGCAAGTTCGCCAGCTTCGCCGCAGGTGTCAGCTACATCTCCATCCTCACCGGTGTCTTCCAGCTGTTCTATTTCGGTTTCTCCATGGCCGGTCCCGCGTATGCGTGGTCCTGGCCCATCGTCTTCGTCGGCCAGCTGATGGTGGCGCTCTGCTTCGCCGAGCTGGCCGGCCGCTACCCGGTGGCCGGTTCGGTCTACAACTGGGCCAAGCGGCTCGCGTCCGGGACTTCCTCCTGGCTGGCGGGCTGGCTGCTGATGCTGTCCTCGATCATGGCCCTCGGATCCGTGGCCCTGGCGCTGCAGATCACGCTGCCGCAGCTGTGGTCCGGCTTCCAGTTCGTCGGCGACGGCACCGGCCCGTTCGACTTCGCCATGAATGGCGTGGTGCTGGCCACCATCATGATCACCATCTCCACCCTCATCAATGCGTTCGGCGTGAAGTTGATGACCCGGATCAACAGCATCGGCGTCTTCGTGGAACTGATCGCCGCGGTGTTGCTGATCCTCGCCCTGGGCTGGCACGTGGTCCGCGGCCCGGAGGTCTTCTTCGACACTGCCGGCTTTGGCGAGGGCCATGACCTGGGCTTCTTCGGCGTCTTCCTGATCGGCGCCATGGCCTCCGGGTACGTCATGTACGGCTTCGACACCGCCAGTTCATTGGGAGAGGAGACGAAAGACCCCAAGCGGACGGCCCCCAAGGCCATCCTCCGGGCGGTCACGGCATCCTTCCTCCTGGGCGGCCTGATCCTGCTGTTCGGCATCCTCGCGGCGCCGGACCTCACCGACCCGAAGGTGGGATCGGCTGACGGCGGGCTGCAGCACATCGTGCTCAGCGTCCTGGGCGGCCCGTTCGGCAAGGCCTTCCTGGTCTGCATCGTGGTGGCGGTGGTGGTGTGCACCCTCGCCGTCCACGCTGCAGCGATCCGGATGATGTTTGCCATGGCCCGGGACAACAATTTGCCGTTCAGCCGGCAGCTCAGCAAGGTGGACCCGGTGCGCCGCACCCCCACCGTGGCCGCCATCGTCATTGGCGTCCTGGCTGTGGTCCCTCTGCTCATCAACGTGATGCAGCCGGCCATCTTCACCATCCTGTCCAGCATCAGCATCGTGCTGATCTACCTGTCCTACCTGCTGGTGACGGTTCCCCTGCTGCGCAAGCGGTTCCAGCGGAAATGGCCCATCCGGGACGCCGAGGGGTCCGAGGCAGGGTTCAGCATGGGCAAATGGGGACTGCCGGTGAACATCCTGGCCGTCCTGTGGGGCGGTGCCATGACACTGAACCTCATTTGGCCGCGCCAGGAGATCTACAACTCCGTACCGCCCTTCGAGTGGTACCTGCAGTGGGGCGGCGTCATCTTCGTTGCTGCCGTCACCGTGGGCGGCGCCCTGCTCTACCGGCTGAAGATCCGGCACCAGACCGGCGTGCTGGCCGAGCACGCCGCCGCCGTGGCGGCGCATCCTTCCTCCGGTCCGGCCGGGGAGGCTGCTCAGCAGCCTGCCCAGGGCGCTGAGCCGTCCCGCTCCCCGGCGTCTCCGGACCTCGTGGATGAAGCGGTCAAGGTGCCCTAGCGGACACATCATTACCCGGCCACGGCGCCGGGGAAGGGCCGACGGCGGCACGCACCGCCGTCGGCCCTTTCCTGCTGCCCGGCGCAGGCCGGAACGGGCCCGTACCGGGTGCGCGGAGAGACCTCTTGGCCCCCTTCCGCAGGGCGGCTAAACCGCTTTGCGGGCACAGCTTTCGGGCCGCGAAAAGCCCGCTGATCTGCACTGTTCCAGATGACGTGCGTAACAGCTTGACAGCACGCGTGGCATACGTCACGCTGTTGCACATAATGATTGTTGTTGCGTAAGACGCACGCGAAAGGCCCGAAGATGGAGACGCTCCCAAGCATCATCCGCAGGACATTTCCCAGCGCCTCGCCGTTCTCCTGAACGAGTAACTTCAAACCCAGACGACGCCGGTTGACTCCACCAACGCCGTAGTCCCCAAAAGCCACATTGATCCAGCCCTCCGGGAGAAAAAATGACTGCTCCAGTGAACGTGCCCCTCAACTCACGCGGAAAACTCGCTGCGACTTTGCCTGCAGAGCAGCTGGCAGAGATCTCTGCGCTGTTCGAGTTCCGGCGCACGGGCTACTCCCTCGACGCCCCCTTCTACACCGATCCCACGATCTTCAAGCTCGACATAGAGGCCATCTTCGGCCAGCACTGGATCTTTGCCGGCAGCGTCGCCGAGCTTCCGGAGCCGGGCGATTACATCACTGTCGACTACGGCCCCTACTCCCTGATCGTGCTGCGCAACGACGACGGCGGCGTCAACGTCCTGCACAACGTGTGCCGCCACCGCGGCGCCCGCGTCCTGACCGAATCCACCGGTTCCACCGGCAACCTGGTCTGCGGCTACCACTCCTGGACCTACTCCCCCGAGGGCAACCTGATCCACGCCTCCGCTCCCGGCGAGGCCAAGTTCGACAAGAACTGCTTCGCCCTCAAGAAGGCCCACAGCCGCGAGGTTGCCGGACTCATCTTCGTCTGCATCGCCGACGAACCGCCCACGGACTTCGATGAGACCTCGAAGATCTTCGAGCCCTACCTGGCACCGCACGACCTGTCCAAGACGAAGATTGCCTACCAGCAGAACATCATCGAAGAGGGCAACTGGAAGCTCGTCATGGAGAACAACCGTGAGTGCTACCACTGTGACGGGCACCCGGAACTCGCCTGCTCCCTCTTCCCCACCTGGGGCCTGACGGAAGGCCTGATCCCCACCCACCTCGAGGAGGTCTGGGAACGCAACAAGGAAGCACAGTCCTCGCTCGAGGAGCGGTGCCGCCGCTACGGCCTCCCCTACGAGGTGGTCGAGGAACTGGACACCCGCATCGCCGGTATCCGGATCTCCCGGGAATCCCTGGACGGCGAAGGCGAATCGTTCTCGGCCGACGGGCGCAGGCTCTCCAAGAAGCTGCTCGGCGACCTGCGGGACTTCCGCCTGGGCCGCTGCTCCATGCACCTGCAGCCCAACAGCTGGTTCCACTTCCAGAGTGACCACGTCATCACCTTCGGCGTGTTCCCCATCAACGAACACCAGACCCTGGTCCGCACCACCTGGCTGGTAGCTGACGACGCCGTGGAAGGCGTCGACTACGACCGCGAGAAGCTGACCTACACCTGGGAGCAGACCAACATCCAGGACAAGGCGTTCGTGGAACTCTGCCAGCAGGGTGCAGCCAGCCCCGCCTACGAGCCCGGTCCGTACATGAAGAGCGAATACCAGGTGGAGGCCTTCATCAACTGGTACGTGCAGCGGGTGCAGGAGCACTTGGCATGATTGACGTTGCCCTGACTGAGACGCCCGTCCAGGAACCGCAGCGCATCCGCGGCCTTGAAATGCCGTGGAACCGGGTCATGGGCAGCCTCGAAGGACCTGCCAGCGCAGCCAAGGCCCTGGGTCCGTGGCATCCGCAGGAGTTCATGGCCGAATGCGTCGAGACCGTTCCCGAAGCCGGCGGCATGATGACGTTCGTGTTCCGCCGGTGCGACGGGGCTCCCCTGGCGTTCCGCGCGGGCCAGTACGTGAACATTGCCTTCCCGGTGAACGGCGAAGACCAGGAGCCGGTGGACCGCAGCTACTCGCTGTCCAGTTCCCCCACGGAACCGTGGACCTTCAGCGTCACCGTTAAGAAGGACCCCGGCGGGCTGGTTTCCCCGTGGGTGCACGAGAACGTCCGGCCGGGCACCGTCCTGGACATGCTGGGCCCGGTGGGGGCATTCCACCTGCCTGATGCTGACCGGCGCGCACGGTACCTCTTCCTGGCGGCCGGCGCCGGCATCACGCCGATCATGTCGATGCTGCGGACCATCCACGACCTGCCCGGAACGGCCGACGTAGTGGTTCTGTACCACGGCGCGGAAGCCGGAGGTTTCGCCTTCCACCGGGAGCTGGCCTACATCGCTTCCGTGGACTCGCGCGTCAAGGTCTTCTATGCCCTGGGCGACCGCGGCATGCCCGAGGCGTGGGAAGGCTTCAAGGGGCGGTTGTCCGCGGCGATGATCGACGAGGTGGCGCCTGATGCCAACGGCCGGCAGGTGTACGCCTGTGGGCCCGAGGGGTACCTGAACACGGCCACCGAGCTGCTCAAGAAGGTGGGTGTCGACGACACGTCCATCTACATGGAGTTTTTCTCCGGCGACCGGCAGACCCTCCTGGAATACCAGGCGGAGCTCGCCCTCGCGGCGGACATCGCCGAGGAGATCGCAGAGGAAATCGCGGAGTCCGCCGAGGACTACTTCGAAAGCCAGCCCGCAGCCTTCGGGATCTACGAGCCCGGCTACGACGAGGACGGAACCCTGCAGGCCACCGGGATGCCGCTGGTGGCCGCGGACGGGGAAGCCCCCGCCGCAGCGGAAGCCGCGCCGGAAACCGCGGCCCCGGATGCGTCCAGCTTCGACACCGTGGGAACCGGCAGCCTCACCCTGTCCTTCATGCGCACCGGGATCAACGTGCGGATCGACCCGGACCTGCCCATCCTTGAGGTGGCACAGCGTGCGGGCGTCCGGATCGGCGCCAACTGCAAGGAGGGCATGTGCGGCTCCTGCAAGGTGGTCAAGCTGTCCGGCGAGATCGACATGAACCACCAGGGTGGAATCCGCAAGCGGGAAATCGATGCCGGCAAGTTCCTTCCCTGCTGCTCCACCGCGCGCACCGACATGGTGATCGACGCCTAGCCGTTCCCCGGAGCGGCGGGCGCCCCGCGCAGCCCCAAGATTCACGCAAGTGAGAACAAGAACCACACGGAAGGTCTGATGCAGCCAGCGTCAGGCCTTCCGTGGCAATCAACGCCAACCATAGGAGCCATGCCCATGTCAGGTAACAAAGCCGTTGCGTACAAGGAGCCCGGAGTCGTCGAGATCATCGACACCCCGTATCCTTCGTTTGAACTGAAGGCCGGCCCCGGCGTCAATCCCGTCAACGTTGGCCGGAAGGTCCCGCACGGGGTCATCGTGCGCACCGTGAGCACCAACATCTGCGGCTCGGACCAGCACATGGTCCGGGGGCGCACCACCGCTCCGGCCGGGCTCGTCCTGGGCCACGAAATCACCGGCGAAGTCATCGAGACCGGACCCGACGTCGAGTTCATCACGGTCGGGGACATCGTCTCCGTCCCCTTCAACATCTCCTGCGGCCGCTGCCGCAACTGCAAGGAACGCAAGACCGGCATCTGCCTGAACGTGAACCCGGACCGTCCCGGCTCAGCCTACGGCTACGTGGACATGGGCGGCTGGGTGGGCGGCCAGGCCGAGTACGTGCTGGTCCCCTACGCGGACTGGAACCTGCTGCGCTTCCCGGACCGGGACCAGGCGCTGGAGAAGATCATGGACCTGACCATGCTCTCGGACATCCTGCCCACCGGCTTCCACGGCGCCGTCACGGCCGGGGTGGGCGTCGGATCCACCGTGTACGTTGCCGGCGCAGGACCCGTGGGCCTCGCCGCCGCCGCCAGCGCCCAGCTGCTAGGCGCCGCGGTAGTCATCGTCGGCGACCTCAACGAGGACCGCCTGGCCCAGGCCCGGTCCTTCGGCTGCGAAACCGTCAACGTGGCCAACGGCGACCCCGCCGACCAGATCGAGCAGATCCTCGGTGTCCGGGAAGTCGACTCCGGCATCGACGCCGTCGGCTTTGAAGCCCGCGGACACGGACACGGCGCCCAGGAAGCACCGGCCACCGTGCTTAACTCGCTGATGGACCTCACCACCGCCGGCGGCTCCGTAGGCATCCCCGGCCTCTACGTCACCGGCGACCCGGGCGCCGCGGATGAGGCGGCCAAGAAGGGCAGCCTGTCCCTCTCGCTGGGCACCGGCTGGGCCAAGTCCCTGTCCTTCGCCACGGGCCAGTGCCCGGTGATGAAGTACAACCGGCAGCTCATGATGGCCATCCTGCACGACCGGATCCACATCGCCAAGGCCGTCAACGCCACCGCCATCTCGCTGGAGGACGCACCCCGGGGCTACGCCGAATTCGACGCCGGCGCCGCCACGAAGTACGTCCTGGACCCGAACGGCTACCTCAGCAGCAACTAAGCCCCCGCGGCTTAGGCCACACCCACCCAAGGAAGGGCCGACGACGGCGCACACGCGCCGCCGTCGGCCCTTCTTAGGTCCTCAATGGGCCAAGCGTCACTGGCGCGCTGAGTCAGGCCCACTGCTCCCACACGGTCAGCTGCAGCCGGACGGTGCCCGCCGGGTCATCCGTGGACCCCGCTCCGGCAAAGGCAACGCCCGGCGAGGGGTCGACGACGGCACTGTCCTGCCCGCCGCCGTCGACCCTTCCCCAAAGGCCTGTGATGCGCATCAGGCGCGGACCGCCCCGGCAGCCTCATCGGACGAACGCACCGGCGCGTCCAGCCCCAGGTTTTCGCGCAGGGTGCTGCCGCCGTACTCCGTGGGGTACACGCCGCGTTCCTGCAGCTCCGGCACCAAGTGGTTGACGATGTCATCGAGCCCGGTGGGAACCAGCCACGGCGAAATGTTGAACCCGTCCACCGCACCCGTCCGGGCGTATTCGGCCAGGTGGTCCGCAACGGCCGTATAGGAGCCGGTGAACGTGGCATCGATCCGGGCCGTCTTCGAGGTGACGAACTGGCGGATCGACAACCCCTTGTCCTTCGCCTCGGCCCGCCACTGATCCGCCAGCTGGCGGGCCTTCGCACCGTGGAAGCCGCTGCCGCGGGTCTCGGAGGTCTCCTCCACCACGGGGTCGATCTCCGGCAGCGGTCCGTCCGGATCGTAGGCGGACAGCTCACGGCCCCAGAACTGCTCCAGGTACGCGATGGCCTGCTGCGGGCCGATCTGCAGGCTCCGCACCCATTCCTTCTTCTCCGCAGCTTCCTGGGCAGTGGCAGCAAGGATGAACTCGCTGGCGGGCATGATCTGCACGGCGTTCGCGCCGCGGCCCGCTGCCACCGAACGCTCCACCAGGTCCTTGCGGAACTCCACGGCGTCGTCGAACTTCGGGTGCGCGGAGAAGATCACGTCCGCCTGGCGGGCGGCGAAGTTCCGGCCCTCGGGCGAGTCGCCGGCCTGGAACAGCACCGGCCGGTACTGGGCGCTGCGCGGCAGCCGCGGAGTCACGTCCACCGTGTAGTGCTGGCCTTCGTGAAGCACGCGGCGGGCCGGGCCGGCGGGGGTCTCCCAGGAGTCCCAGATCCGTTTTGCCGTCTCCACGAACGCCTCGGCGTGCCTGTACCGGTCGGCATGGTCAAGGTAGCCGCCGCGGCGGAAGTTGGCGCCGGTCCACGCGTTGTCAGTGGTCACGATGTTCCATGCGGCGCGGCCGCCGGAGATCAGGTCCAGCGAGGCGAGGCGGTGGGCCAGGTCAGCGGGATCGTTGTAGGTGGTGTTCTGGGTGGCCACCAGGCCGATGTTGCGGGTGACGGAGGCGAGCGCGGCGAGCATGGTCTGCGCGTCCGGGCGGCCCACCACGTCCAGGGCGTGCGGGCGGCCCAGGTGCTCGCGCAGGCGAAGCCCTTCGCCCAGGAAGAACGCGGCGAACAGCCCCCGTTCGGCGGTCTGGGCGATCCGGCGGAACGATTCGAAGTCCGTCTGCGAGCCCGATTCAGCCGCCTTCCAGATCGTCCCGGAGTTCACGCCCTGGAAGAAGACGCCGAACTGGATCTGGCCGGTGGGCTGGAAGACATCGGATTTAGCACGGTTGTGCTGTGTCATGGTTTTTCCTTACTTTCCGGTGCCGGCGGCGGCAGATGCGTAGCGGCTGGCGGGGCGTTCCAGGCCCAGCAGGTCGCGGAAGGTTCCGTCCTGCAGCACGGGGCGGAGCGCTCCGCGGCGGCGCAGCTCGGGCAGGACCAGCCGGCCCAGTTCGTCGAGGTCCAGGGCGAGCGACGCCGGGTGGAGGCGCACACCGTCCGCGGCCGCCAGCAACGACTCAAGGAAGTCCGTCAGGGCTGCTGCGGTGCCCGCGAAGGCCCGTCCGCCGTCGAACGCTGTTTCCCGCGAGGCCGCAGCCTGCCCGCGCGAATCGAGGACGACGTCGAGCTCGGCGATCACCGCCACGGACGCACCCACGCGGGAGCGCACGTCGAGGACCTCCGCCGCCAACAGTTCGGGGGTTGGCGCGGACACCAGCACAGCGTCCACGGCGTCGGCCGGCACCTCGCCCAGCAGCGAAGCAGGAACCAGTACGGGGAGCTGTCCTTGCAGCGGACGCGGAATGATGGAGGGCCCCTTCACGGAGTACCCGGAGCCCGCAAAATCGGCCGGCGTCTCAAAATCGGCGTAGTGGAGCTTGTCCACGTCGATGTACCGGCCGGTGGCGACGTCCCGGATTACGGCGTCGTCTTCCCACGAATCCCACAGGCGCCGGGACACCTCGATGGACGCGGCAGCCTCCTGCCCCAGCGCGGCACCGGTCACGGAAGGGCGTCCGACGGCGGCAGCCGCCCCGGGTGCCTCCGCGGCGGTGGCGATCCACCCCGCCCGGCCTCCCGAGACGTAGTCCAGGCTGGCCAGCTGGGTGGAGATGTGGAACGGCTCGGTGTAGACGGTGTCCACTTCGGGGACGAGTGCGATGGAGCGGGTCACCGGCCCGGCAAAGGCGGCGCGCTGCAACGCGTTGGCCCGGCCCGGCGCCGGCGCGTCGGTGAAGGTCGCGGCGTGGAAGCCCGCAGACTCGGCTGCGAGCACGGCCCGGGAGATGTCCGCGCCGTCCCAGCCGGCGCCGTCGAGCTCGATGGCCAGGAACCCTGCGCGGTTGTTATCAGTGGTGCTCACTTCTGGTCCTGACGTTCGTAGGGAATCTTTTCGCCGGCCTCGATGGCCACGGGCAGCCGGTTTTCGGCCGGCGGCAACGGGCAGGTGGCCAGGTCGGTGTAGGCGCACGGCAGGTTGACGGCCCGGTTGAAGTCCAGCAGCACCGATCCGTCGACCGCCGGCGCCACCGTCAGCGAGCGGTTGGCCGCGTACGTGGTCTTCCCGGAGGTCTGGTCGGTGAACAGCACGGACAGTGAACCCGGAGCATGACCGTTGAAGGCGGTCAATGCGAGTTCCTGGCCGGCGAGCTTGAAGCGGATCTCGCCCGGCGCCTCGTAGACGTGCTGGATGCCTTCGACGGCGGCCCCAACAGTGGTGGGCCGCGGCACCTCGAACGGAACGAACGTTCCGCGTACGGCGTAGGCTGCGTCCGGCGAGTAGGCCGGGGTGCCCTGGTACCCGCGCAGCAATTCGTTGTCCGGGTGGCGCGGCCTGACAATGTACTCGCCGCCGCGCTTGGCCAGCTCGATCACGGTGTCGCCGGAGACCAGGTTGATGCCGCCGCGTTCTTCGATGGGGCCAAATTCAAGCGCCGCACCAGCGTCCGCGTTCAGTTCCTTGCCGTCCTGCTGCAGGCTTTCGCCCGGCTCCAGGACAACACGGACGACGTCGGCCTCCACGCTCCAGGTGCCCGGGGCGCCTTCCAGCGGGGTGGCCTCGCTGCCCAGCCAGTGCAGGTGGGTTACGGCGAGGAAGCCGTGCGGGTGGGCGCGGTGGCGCTCGTGGGCCGTGTGCCATTCCTGCCAGTCGGCATCAAAGGTCTCAAGGGCGGTTTCAGTGGACATCGGCGAGGTCTCTCCTGACGTGGGTGGTGGCGGACCGGGTGGACTGCGGAAATTCGGGGCGGTTGCCGTAGGGGTCTTCGGCCTCCCACAGGGTGGTCGGCGCGGCGGCCCGGACTGCCGGGATGACCTCCAGGGCGAAGCGCTCGAGGATCTCCAGCTGCTGTTCGAACGGCAGGGTGGTGGGCAGCGAGATGGACTGCAGGTCGTGCCCGTACAGCCCGTGGTAGCTGAGGATCTTGTCGATCACCTGCTCCGGGCTTCCCACCAGCGCGGGCCCCTCGGCCGCGGCGTGCTGGATGTCCCGGAAGGGCGAGTTGTTGCCGGGCACATTGCGGTTGGCCGTCAGCGCCTCGTACACCGGGCCGAACTGGCGGACCGCCTCCTGCGTGGTATCGGCGATGAACACCCCGCCCGCACCGCAGCCCGAACCCACGTACTGCTGCCGGGGGTCGTGCCCGTGGCGCTCGTATTCTTCGCGGTAGTGCTCAATGAGGACGGCGTAGTTTTCCCGGGGCTGGATGGCATTGGCGGTGAACAGCGGGTCTCCCCACTTGCCGGCCAGGGCCGCCGAGGTCAGCGTTGTAGCAGAGCCGTGCCAAATACGCGGCGGGCCGTCGAAGGGCCGGGGCGTGGTGGTGGTCGGTTCAGTCAGGGCGGACCGGAAACGCCCGGACCAAGTGACGCCTTCCTCCCGCCACAGCCGGCGCAGCAGCTCGTACTTTTCGGCCAGCAGGTCCCATTGGTCTGCAAGGTCCAGGCCGAAAAGCGGGTACTGAAGCACCTCGTTGCCCTTGCCGATGGTGATTTCCAGGCGGCCGCGGCTGAGCTGGTCGATGGTGGCGTAGTCCTCGGCAACCCTTACCGGGTCCAGCACAGACAGCACCGTGACGCCGGTATGCAGCCGGATCCGGCCCGTCACGGCGGCAATCGCCGCCAACACCGTGGTGGGTGAGGAGGAGATGAACTCGCCGGCGTGCCGCTCCCCCACGGAGAAGCTGTCGAACCCGAAGGCTTCTGCCCGGCGCGCCGTTTCCACAACCTGGTTCAGGCGGTCCGCCGTGGAGACGATCTCCCCGGTGACCGGGTTTTTCAGGTGCGGGATGATGTCCAGGACCTGGAACTTCATGAGGACTTCCCCGCAGCGGAAGGAGCCGGTGACGCGGTGGCCGCTGCCTGGGTGGCGGCGTAGTTCTCCTCGGTGATGGTCTTGGATTCCGGCAGCGCCTCCTCGGACAGGCCCCAGCGTTCCAGCACCTTGCCGTAGGAACCGTCCTCGATGGCCGAGTTCAGGGCTTCGGTGATCACCGGGGCCAGCCCGTTGCCCTTGAGCGACGTGGCGGCTACCAGGGTTTCGGACGGCCAGCCGGCATTCACCTTGCCCACCACCTTCAGGTCGTCGCGGGTGTTCTCGCGGTACACGGTGGACGGGTAGGGGGCGATGTTCAGGTCCGTCCGGCCGGAGGAGAGAGCCAGGATGGTGTCCGCCTCCGACGAGTAGTACTGCAGGGTGGCCGGCGCCTTGCCCTTCCCCTCCAGCTCCTTGTTCCAGGCCAGCAGGATCTTCTCCTGGTTGGTGCCGGAGCCCACGGAGACGCGCAGGCCGGAGATGTCGTCCGCGCCCTTGATGTCGTAGCTGGACGACTTCTTGGCCTCGAAGCCCATGAACGCGGCCCGGTAGCTGGCGAAGTCGAACAGCTTCACCCGGTCCTTGTTGACGCCCACGTTGGAGAAGACCACCTCGAAGTCGCCGGACTGGGTCTTCAGCGGCCAGTTCTCCCAGGACGTGACCTGGATGTCCAGTTCCAGTCCAAGCTTGTCCGCCACCAGCTGGGCAATATCCAGCTCGGAGCCGATGGCCGTCTTGTCGTCCGTGGCATGGAAGGACAGCGGGATGGAACCGGCCGTCGTGGCCACCGTCAGCTTGCCGTCCTTGCCGATCAGCCCGGGGACCTTGGCGGCGAGCGCCGCATCCTTCTCCGCCCTGATGCGCTGCTGGTCCGGGGAGGTGTTGTAGACGACGCCGTTGCGTGCCGCCGTCGTCTGCGCCGCACCTGACGCGTCTCCGGAGGCCGAGGCACCGGGGTCCGCGCAGGCGGACAGGGCAGCTGTTCCCAGGAGGACGACGGCGGGCAGCGCAGCCAGTGAGCGGCGGTTGCGGAAGCGCGGGGTGGAGAGAGCCATGGGTGGTTCCTTAGATGTTGAAAGCCGGTTCGAGCACCTTGGAAAAGAAGCTCCGGGTGCGCGGTTCCTGGGGGTTGGTGAAAATCTGCTGCGGGGTGCCCTGCTCCACGATCTGGCCCTGGTCCATGAACACCACGGTGTCCGCCACGTCGCGGGCGAAGCCCATCTCGTGGGTGACGATGATCAGGGTGGTCCCGGACTTGGCCAGTTCCCGGATGACGTCCAGCACTTCGTTGACCAGTTCCGGGTCCAGCGCCGACGTGGGCTCATCGAACAGGAGGATTTTGGGGTCCAGCGCCAGCGCCCGGGCGATCGCCACGCGCTGCTGCTGCCCGCCGGAGAGCTGGCGGGGGTAGGCGTCGGCGCGGTCCTTGAGGCCCACGCGGTCCAGGAGTTCCAGGCCGCGGCGGCGGGCCTCCTCCTTGGAGCGTCCCTGCGCGACGACGGGTGCTTCAGCCACGTTTTCCAGCGCGGTCAGGTGCGGGAACAGGTTGAAGTTTTGGAACACCATGCCTATCTCGGTGCGCTGCTTGAGGATGTCTTTCTCCCGCAGCTCGTGGAGTTTCTGGCCGCGCACCTCGTAACCCACCAGCTTTCCGTCGATGGAGATGTGGCCGCCGTCCACCTTTTCCAGGTGGTTGATGGTGCGCAGCAGCGTTGACTTACCGGAGCCGGAGGGGCCCACGATCACGGCCACGCCGCCGGGTTCGACGGTCAGGCTGACGCCTTTGAGGACCTCGGTGGGACCGAACGACTTGCGGACGCCGGTGATTTGGACGAGCCCGCGGGTGGCAGGGGCTGAAAGGGTGGCAGTCATCAGAGGCTCTTCCGGTTGGTGACGGCGTGGGTGGCGAAGAACTTGCGGGCCTTCTGCAGGGGCGTCAGCGGCAGGTTCCGCACGGCGCCCTTGGAGTAGTGGCGTTCGATGTAGTACTGGAAGACGCTGAGCACGGAGGTGATCACCACGTACCAGAGCGTGGCCACCAGCAGCAGCGGCAGGACCTGCTGCGTGCGGTTGTAGATCACCTGCACGGTGTAGAACAGCTCCGAGTAGGCCAGGACATACACAATCGAGGTGCCCTTGACCAGGCCGATGATTTCATTGAAGGCGGTGGGCAGGATGGCGCGCATGGCCTGCGGCAGGACGATCCGGGTGGAGCGGCGCCAGGCCGGGATGCCCAGGGCGGCGGCGGCCTCGAGCTGGCCCTGGTCCACGGACAGGATGCCGCCGCGGATAATTTCGGCTGAGTAGGCGGCCTGGTTGAGGGTCAGGCCCAGGACGGCGGCGGCGAACTGGCTGATCAGCGTGGTGGTCTGCACCTCGAAGAACCGCACGTCCGTGAACGGGATCCCCAGGCTGATCTTTTCGTACAGGTAGCCCAGGTTGTACCAGAGCAGCAGCTGGACCAGCAGCGGCGTGGACCGGAAGATCCAGGAGAACGTCCAGGACACCGAGACCAGCAGCGGTGAGGCGGACAGCCTCATGAGCGCCAGGATGAAGCCGAGCACGAAGCCGAGGATGCCGGAGATGGCGGTGAGCTTCAGGGTTTCCACCAGGCCGTTGACCACAGACTGCGCGGTGAACCACTGGGCCACCACGTCCCACTCCCAGCGGGGGTTCGTCGCGAGGGACCAGGCCACGGCCAGGACGCCGAGGGCGACGGCGGCCGTTCCCACCCAGCGCCACGGATGCTTCGCTGCCACAACGCGGTAGGACGAATAGTCGGCGGCGGCGCGGCCCGTTCCTTCGGGCGGCAGGCCCCCGCCGTCGGGAGGCAGCCCGGCACCTGCAGCCGGCTGTGCTGGCGTTGTTGGCTGCGCCGCCTTAGTTGCTGCTGAACTCATGGGCCACCTCGCTTCTGTCGTAAGTCCGGTGCCATATGCCCCGGTTGCTGGCTGCAAATCTAGGACCGGCCCAAACGGGGCGGCAACACGGGAAGTTGCATTAGTTCACCGGGCTTCGCACGGCGTCATGAGTCGGTTTTTTGCGTCGTTTGACCTGTTGTGACGCGGAGTTAACGGGCGTGACCGGCCGCTCGACCGCCGTCGTCACCGCTGCCTAGCATGGGCAAACTTCCCCGCCCACTGCCCCAGGAGCATGCCATGCCAGCGAAGATCCCAGTGATCGTCTTCATCGGCGGCGGACCGCGTACTGCCGGCGTCCTGGAGCGGGTCGCCGCCAACCGGCCGGACATCTTCGCCGGGCCGCTGCAGATCCATGTGGTGGAGCCGCATGTGCCCGGTTCCGGCCGCATCTGGCGGTACGACCAGGACCCGGGCCTGCTCCTGAACTCCATGGCCGCGGACATCACCATGTTCACCGACGAATCCGTGGACTGCGACGGCCCCGCCGTTTCCGGGCCGGGACTGGTGGACTGGGCCACGGGCGTCCTGGCCGGGACCATCACCGACGTCCCCGACTTCCCGCAGCACCTCCAGGAGCAGCTGCGGGCGCTCAACGGAACCACATTCCCCACCCGGCAACTGCAGAGCCAGTACCTGGAGTGGTTCTTCCGGCGCGCCGCCAGGGCGCTCAACCGGAGCGTTACAGTCCACCGGACCGCCGCCGTCGGGATAGCCCCCACAGGCGACGGCGGGCACGACGTCTCGCTGGCAAACGGCCGGACCCTGCACGCGGACATCCTCGTGACGGCCCTGGGCCACACGGACTCACAGCCCGATGCCGCATCCGCCGGCTACGCGGACTTCACCGAGCGGCACGGCGGGTACCACGCCGCACCCAGCTACACCACCGACGTCGACTATTCCGCCATCGCCCCCGGGCAGGACGTCATCGTCTCCGGCATGGGCCTGGCCTTCGTGGACCTGCTGGTCATCCTGATGGAGGGCCGCGGCGGCCGCTTCGAGGAAACGGCCGACGGCGGGCTGCGCTACCTCCCGTCCGGACGGGAGCCCCGGCTGTGGGCCGGTTCGCGCCGCGGTGTCCCGTACCACTCAAAAATCTCCGCCACCCTGCGCGGCGAGGCACCCGGACCGCTGCAGTTCTTGACCCCCGCCGCCGTGGACGCCCTGCTTCAGCGCCACGGCGAACTGGACTTCCACCAGCACCTCTGGCCGCTGATTGCCAAGGAGGCAGGGTACTACTACTACCGGGAGATCCAGACGGGAAGCCCGGAGCGGGCCGCCATGGACTGGGACGAGTTCGCAGCCCGGTACACCGGGCTGGACTGGTACAGCGCCGAGCGCGCAAGGCTGGTGGCCGCCGCCGTGCCCGATGACAGGCTGCACCTGGACCTTGAACGGCTGGACCGGCCCTTCGAGGGGCGGCACTTCGCGGACCACGAGGCCGTCCAGGACGCCGTGGCCGGCTACATCGAGCACGACCTGGCGCTGCGGGACGGCCCGGACCACCCGGAGACGCTGGCGCTGTTCCTGGGGCTGCTGCACGTCTATATGGAGGTGGGCCGCGTGGTCCCGGCTGACCGGCTCAACGCCCGTTCGCAGCAGACCGTCCACGGCTGGTGGCATGGGTTCTTCAGCTTCGTCGATTCCGGGCCGCCGCCGCACCGCCTCCGGCAGATGCTGGCCCTCCACCGCGCAGGGCTGCTGCAGTTCCTGGGCCCCGGGCTGGAGGTGGGCACCGACGAGGCAACGGGAACCTTTGTTGCCTCATCCCCGCAGTCCGGCACCATCGTCGCCGCGAAGGCGTTGATCGAGGCCCGCCTGCCGGCAACCTCGGTGGCTCGTTCCCTCAACCCGGTCCTGGCTTCGCTGCACGGCACCGGGCTGGGCACCGAGCAGCAGCTGCTCACCGCTGACGGCATCCACTCCACCGGCAAGCTGCTGGTGACGCCCCAGCACCGGTTGGTGCGGTCTGACGGGAAGCCGGAGGAGGCGGTCTTCGGGGTGGGTCCCGGCACCTCCGGTTGGGGTGCGGGCGCCTTCGCCCGGCCCAACACGAACGCCGCCCCCTTCCGGGAGAACGACGCCCTGGCCCGCACCATCCTCGGCGCCGCCGCCGGCCTCGCAGCATTAGACACGCACTCCCCTGAACCCGCCGCCGTCGGCAAGAATTAGACAGTGATAAGGAAAGACCAGTGACAGCAGAACCTGACGTCCGGCCACACCCCCTGGACCCCGCCGCGCTGGAGGTCCTCATCCTTCCCATGCACGATCCCCGGGTCCGCCCGCTCCTGGATGAGCTCGCCGTCGAATATGACACCCGCTACGGGGACCTGTTCGGCAGCGGTGCCGCCGCCGAGGAACTTAACCGGTATCCGGCCGCCGAATTCGAGGGGCCGTCCGGTGCGCTGCTGATCATCCAGGAACGCGGGGAATCCATTGCCGGCGGGGCGTTCCGCCGGTATGACGCCACCACGGCGGAACTGAAGCGGATCTGGACGCACTCAGCCCACCGCCGTCGCGGCCTGGCCCGCCTGGTGCTTGCCGAACTGGAGGCTCTGGCCGTGGACCGCGGCTATTCGAGCCTCTACCTCACCACCGGTCCCCGGCAGCCGGAAGCCAAACACCTGTACCTGCGCACCGGCTACCTGCCGCAGTTCGACGTCGACGCCGACCCCGAGACCATCGGCGCGCTGGCATTCACCAAGGAACTGGACGGAACCCTCGGCAGGCGGACACACCACGGCTAAGCTTGCGCCATGGCGAACAAAACCACGGCAGAGAAGCTGGCCACCATCCAGAAGGGTTACGCGCTGGAAGGCGCCACCATCGAGCTGGGAGCGGCCCTGATCGACGGCGAACTCCACAAGGACGCCCCGGTGCGGCTGCCGCTGGCCATGATGAACCGCCACGGGCTGGTGGCCGGAGCCACCGGCACCGGCAAGACGGTCACCCTGCACATGATGGCCGAGCAGCTCTCCACGGCCGGCGTCCCCGTCTTCCTCGCCGACATCAAAGGCGACCTCTCCGGCCTGGCGACGGCCGCCGTCGGCAGTGAAAAACTTACCGCACGCACCCAGAGCATCGGCCAAGACTGGCAGGGGAAGACCTTCCCGGTGGAATTCCTGGCACTCGGCGGCGACGGCAACGGCGTTCCCGTCCGGGCCACCGTCACCTCGTTCGGGCCCATCCTGCTCTCCCGCATTATGGAGCTCAACGACACCCAGGAGTCCAGCCTGCAGCTGGTGTTCTACTTTGCGGACAAAAACGGCCTGGAACTGATCGACCTCAAGGACCTCCGGGCGGTCATCCAGTTCCTCACCTCAGACGAAGGCAAGGACGAGCTCGAGCAGCTCGGCGGCCTTTCCAAGGCCACCGCCGGGGTGATCCTGCGCGAGCTGGTGACGCTGGAAGCCCAGGGGCTGGAGAAGTTCTTCGGCGAACCGGAGTTCGATACCGCCGAACTGCTGCGCACAGCCCCGGACGGCCGCGGCGTGGTCACCTGCCTGGAGCTTCCCACGCTGCAAAGCAAACCCATGCTGTTCTCCACGTTCCTCATGTGGCTGCTGGCCGACCTGTTCGAGGACCTTCCCGAGGCCGGCGACCTGGACAAGCCCAAGCTGGTGTTCTTCCTGGACGAGGCACACCTGCTGTTCAACGGCGCCTCCAAGGCGTTCCTGGACGCCATCACGTCCACCGTCCGGCTGATCCGCTCCAAGGGCGTTGGTATCTTCTTCGTCACCCAGACCCCCAAGGATGTTCCCGCCGATGTCCTGGGCCAGCTGGCCAACCGCGTGCAGCATGCCCTGCGGGCCTTCACCCCGGAGGACGCCAAAGCGCTGAAAGCCACCGTGTCCACGTTCCCAGTCAGCGATTACGACCTCGAAGAGACCCTGACCTCTGCGGGCATCGGCGAAGCCGTCATCACCGTCATGAATGACAAGGGCGCCCCCACCCCGGTGGCACTGACCCGGCTCCGGGCACCGGAGTCGGTCATGGGGCCCAGCGACGAGGCCCTGGTCCGGAGCACCGTGGCCGGTTCGGCCCTGCTGGGCAAGTACGGGACCGCCGTGGACAACCCTTCCGCCTATGAGAAGCTCACCGGCAAGGCGGCCGCACCGACGGGCCCCGCGGTATCCGGTGAGGCACCGTCCGGCGGTTCCGGTTCCGGGTCCGGCTCCGGCGAGCGCGACGTGGACGCCGAAGCGCGCCGGATCGAGGAGGAAATCCTGGGTCGCCCCAGCAGCAGGCCCGCGGGCTCCGGCCGGAGCACTGCCCCGGACCGTATCGACGCTCCCCCGGCTCCCCGCGCGCCGCAACCGCAGCCTGGCGGCGGCATCATGGGTGACCTTGGCAACGTGCTCGGCGGCGCGTTGGGCGGCGGGCTGAAGAGCATGGCGCGGTCCGTCGGGACGCAGCTCGGGCGTGAACTGCTGCGGGGAATGTTCGGCACGTCGTCCCGGCGCCGCCGCCGCTGAGGCTCCTTCACAGACCCTGCTGCGGGGGAATTAGGGGAGACACCAACTTTAGTGCGCCAACCTCCGGACGTTACTGTAAGAAACGTGCAGATGAGTCAAGCGTTGGTGAGGATAGCGGCCGGGTGGCTGCTGGGCCTCATGCTTGCCGTCGCCGGGGCCGTCGTTGCCGTGAACCTGGTGAACAGCACGGTGGCCAGCCCCCAGCAGCCGGTGCGCGAATATATTGACGCGCTGCAGGCGGGCGATGGCGGCAAGGCGTTGGGCCTGCTGCGGGCCACCGTTCCGCCCAGCAACGCCGCCATGCTGGACGGCACGGCGCTGCAGACGTCCGCGTCGCGGCTGACCAACATCCAGATCGGTGAGCCGGAAGGGCGCCCCGGGGACCGCGTGGCCGTGCCCCTGGAATACACCATCGACGGCAGCAGGCTGAACACGGAATTCCTGCTCGAGAAGACCGGCACGGAATGGATCTTCTTCAACACGTGGGCTTTTGTCCCATCCCGGCTGCCCACCGTCGACATCACGGTGGTCAACGGCAGCGAGGCGAACATCAACGGCGTCCCCGTGAACATGCCCAACGGCCGGAACTCCTTCGCCGTGTTCTACCCCGGCCAGTACGAGGCCTCCCTGAACGGCCAGTACTTCTCAGCCCCGGCCAGCCGGGCCACCGTCACCGCACGCGACACCCCGGTGGCGCCGCTGAACCTGCTGACCCAGGCCACCGGAAAGCTCAAGGAAGACGTGTCCGCGAAGGTCAAGGAGTTCCTGGACGGCTGCGCTGCCGAAGCCCAGAAGGAACAGCGGCTGCAGCCGGACTGCCCGTTCTACTTCGCCAGCAACAACAGAGTCCAGGACGGCAGCATCAAGTGGTCCGTGACCGAGTACCCCAACGTCTCCATCGAGCCGTTCGACGGGCGCTGGGTCGTCTCCCCGCTGGACGGCAAAGCCAAGGTCCAGGCTCTGCAGCAGAACTCCTTCACCGGCGCCTGGTATCCGCTCGATGAAGAGGTGGACTTCAGCTTCACCACCCGCCTGGACGTCTCCGGCGATACTGTCAAGGTCACCCCGCAGCTGAGCTTCTAGGGCTGCGCTGCCGTCACGCTCGGCACACTTCGAGCCCGCCTCCGCTGGCCAAGTCCCGGATTTCAGGGTTACCGGCTGGCCAGAGCCGCCGATAACCTGCCCTGCGTGACAGCAGGATTCTTCACCGCCTGCGACTCAGCACCTGCAAGACCTGGGACACCATGGCAGCCGGGTGGTACACGACGTCCGAGTAGTAGTACCTGAGCGCTGTATAGCCCTGGAGCACCGACTCATTGTTGCGCCGGTGGTCTTTCTGGACCTGCTTCCACTCGGCGTGGTGCCTGCCATCGAGCTCAACCCAGCCAGCCCTCCAACAGCAGATCAACGTAGCCCACCCCACCCAAGTACACCTGGGGCTGAACCGAAATCCCTGCCTGCCGAAAGTAGGTCCTGGCCAAAGTCTCCAGCAAGGAGTCCGCACCTGCGTCCACCCACTCCAGTACTGCCCGTGCCTTCCCGTTCCGGTTTCCCGGCAGCCTCTGACGCAGGAAGTCGATCGTCATGTCACCCCGGGAAACAGCACACTCAACCATCACCAGCGATTCCGGTAATGGCAGGCACCGCAATGCGTGAATCAGCACGTCGCCCAACGCCGCCACCGGGCGGCACGGCGAGGGCGGCAGGAGCAGCCCGGCATGATGCAGGCCCTGGTGGCCGACAGCATCGGCGCGCCGGTGGTGGACGTGGCGGAGTGCTCCAGCGGAAGGCAGCCGCCAAAGCCTGTACTCATCGGCTGCGCTGGAACAGGTCAGCAGCTCCCGGTTGCGTACGACGGCAACCAGCTCCGGAGGCGCCGTCGGAAGCACGTAGAGACCGCGGTCCGACTGAAGGATTCCGCCCCTGGCTGCACGGCGGAGAGCTGCGTCATCTACTCCCAGCCGGGCGAGGGCAGGACGGCGCGCTGCGCCCCCGCAAAGTTCCAGGGCACGTGTGACATCCACATAACCATGCTGGCAAGGTCCGCGACATGCTGACCGCCGTGAAAGGCCATATGTGGACAAACACGGGAAGGGGCGGCGTCACTGCAGGCAGGTTTTGAGTTCCAACCGCCACCCTAATCCCCGGAAATCAAGGCATTCCGCCCGGCTTAGGACCCGAAAGGCTGCTGTCCGTGACACGGGATCGCGGACAGCAGCCTTGAGGGGACGGGAGCGGTCAGTCCATCCCGCGGAGGTCCAGGACCAGTTCGCTGTCGCCATCGGCCTGCAGCACCACCGGGATGCCCCAGTCCTGCTGGTACAGGTGGCAGGCGGCGTGGTCCGGGATTTCGCCGTCCTCGGTTTCCGGCCCGTCACAGGCGGCGGCCCGGGCGGTGATGTGCAGGACGCCTTCAGGCACGTCCGGGGACAGCTCGACAGTCCGCAGCAGCCCCACCGAAGTCCCGCCGCCGGACACAATCAGCTCGGGCGGCGTGGAGGAGACCTTCAGCTGCGTGGGATCGCCCCAGCGGTCATCAAGCTTCTGGCCGGTGGGTGCGGTGAAGCGGACCGTCAACTCCAGCGGTCCGGCCGCCACGGGGCTCTTGGGGCGCTGTGTCTGCGACGCTCCCTCATCCACCTGCTGCGCTTCCTTGGGGATGGGCACGTACACCAGCTGGTGCTTGTTCGCCTCCACCACCACCAGCAGCGGTTCGTCGCCGGCCGAGCCCGTGTGGTCAACAATCACGTCGGACGGTTCGGCCAGGCCGCGCGCCAGCGTGGACACGGTGCCGTTGGCGGGATCGTAGCGGCGGACGGCGCCGTTGTAGGTGTCCGCGACCGCCACGGAACCGTCCGGGAGGATGGTCACGCCCAGCGGATGCTGCAGCCGCGCCTCGGCGGCAGGCCCGTCACGGAAGCCGAAATCGAACAGGCCCTTGCCGACGGCGGTCTCCACGGTGACGGTGCCGGCGTCGTCAATGACAAGTTTGCGCAGCGCCGACGTCTCGGAGTCGGCAACCCAGATGTTTCCGTCCGCATCCTCGGCCAGGCCTGAGGATTGGGCGAACCAGGATTCATGGGCGGGGCCGTCCAGCAGTCCCTCCAGCCCGTTGCCTGCCACAATGGCCACGGCACCGGTCAGCGGATCGAAGCTGAAGATCTGGTGCGTGCCGGCCATCGCAACCACCACGGCGTTCAGTTTGCTGGACCACACCACGTCCCACGGAGAGCTGAGCGACACCTCCAGCGGGTTGTTGCCCAGGGAACCGCTGAACCCGGCGCCGTCCTCGTCCACGCGGGCGGGGCCGGTTTCCAGCAGCCGCTGGACACCGTTGCCAGCCAGCGTGAGTGCCTTGCCGTCGGTGAGGGACAGGCCACGGAGGCGGTGGTTGACGGAGTCGGCAATAACGACGTCGTAGCCCGCCTTGGCTGCCACGTCTTCCGGCAGGAGCACCAGGCCCTGGGGCTCGTTGAACTGGGCGGTGGCGTCGTCACCGGCGGACGGGCCGTCGGCGTAGCCCTTGGTGCCCGATCCATAGGTGGCCAGGACCGTCTCAAAGTCGGTGCCCAGCTCCACAAGGCGGTGGTGGCCGGTATCGGTGACCAGCCAGGAACCCTTGCCGTCGGAGCCGTTCGCGGCGGCACCCGCCGGCGCGCCGCCGTCGGACGCTGCTTCGATGGCGGTGGACCCGCGCCCTGCCGGAAGGAAGAGTGCCTTGCCGGGGAAGCGCAGGGTGCCGGAGGTCGCTTCGGGGGCCACGTACGGGCCGGAACCGCGGTGGAGCGTGCCCTTGGCTTCATGCTCGGCGATCAGCTCGGGAATCAGCACGGACAGGCCGTCCGCGTGGCCTTCCCCGGAAAGGTGAGCCACGATGTAGCCCTCGGGGTCGATGACCACGAGCGTGGGCCAGGCGCGGGCGGTGTACGCCTTCCAGGTGTCCAGCTCGGGATCGTCCAGCACGGGGTGGTGGATCTCGTAGCGCTCAACGGCCGCGGCGAGGGCCACGGGATCGGCTTCGTGCTCGAACTTGGGCGAGTGCACGCCCACCGTGACCAGGACGTCGGAGTACTGCTCCTCCAGGGGGCGCAGCTCGTCCAGGACGTGCAGGCAGTTGATGCAGCAGAAGGTCCAGAAATCCAGCAGCACGATCTTGCCGCGCAGGGATTCAAGGTCGAGTGACTTCCCGCCGGTATTCAGCCAGTTGCGGCCCACCAGTTCGGAGGCCCGGACCCGGGCATGGGTGCGTACGGTTTCGCTCATCAGCGTCCTTCCAGCTTGTTGCGTTCAGCCAGCCTGGCGTCGCGTTCGGCCAATTTGGCAAACATATCGTTGTAAGCGGTGAGATCGGCGTCGTTATTCCTGTCGGCGGCCCGGTCGATGCGCTTGGCTTCCCGCTGGCTCGACTTGGACCACATGATCGCGACGCCGATGGCCACGAGGAGCGTGGGCACCTCACCGATGCCCCAGGCAACGGCGCCGCCCATCTGCTGGTCCGCCAGCGCTGACGGCCCCCAGGCGCGGCCAAGGTTGCCGAAGTAGTCGGCGGCCAGCAGCCCTGTGCCGCCCATGATGGAGACGCCGAAGAACGCGTGGAAGCCCATCGTGGCCAGGAGCAGCAGCAACCGCATGGGATACGGCGCGCGCTTGGGCAGCGGGTCGATGCCGATCATGCCCAGGACGAAGATGTAGCCGGTGAGCAGGAAGTGCACAATCATCAGCTCGTGGCCGACGTGCTCGCGCATGGCGTAGCCGAAGAGGTTGGAGAAGTAGAACACCACAATGGAGCCCGCGAAGTTGGCCGCGGCGAACAGCGGATGCGTGACCACTTGCGATAACTTCGAGTGCACGAACACCAGGATCCACTCGCGGGCTCCGCGCGAACCGTCACCTCGGGCCGGCAGGGCGCGCAGGGCCAGCGTCACGGGGGCGCCAAGCACCAGGAAGATCGGGGCCACCATGGTCAGCGCCATGTGGTCCACCATGTGCGCGGAGAAAAGGATACGGCCGTAGACCGACGGCGGCCCGGACGTGATGTAGGTGAGCACCACCATTCCCACGACCCAGTTGAGCGAGCGGAACCACTGCCACTTGTCGCCGCGGCCCCGGACCTTGGCCACGCCCAGGAAGTAGGCCACCAGCCCGAACAGGGCCACGGCGATCCACAGCCAGTCCAGCCGCCATTCGGTGAACCACCGGGCGGGGGTCAGTTCCGGCGGAAGCTCGTAGCCGGTCAGGATGAACGCCGGCGAGGCATCCGGCGCAAAGGTGGTGGGCTGCGGCGGCGCGGACCGGCCCAGCGCGACGGCGATCCCGGAGGTAGCGCCCATCAACAGGAACTCGGCGAGGACCAGCTGCCACAGCACGCGGCGCGATGACATGGTTGAGCCCTTGCGGCCCAGCTGGGGAATGACCCACTGGCGGTGCATGAACCCGATGCCGCCCAGGACCAGCGTGGCGGCGGCCTTGGCGAGGATCAGCTGGCCGTAGGCGGAACCGAAAAGATCCGCCCAGCTGGTGACCCGGATCCCGGCATTGATGACGCCGGACGCGAAGACCAGCACGAACGCGAATCCGGCGAGGGTGGAGAACCGGCGAAGGATGCTCTCGGTGATGTCGGTCGTGGTGCCGGCCTTGGGTCCGGTCAGGATCCCGGACAGCAGTGCCAGCAGGATGATGCCGCCCACCCAGCTGGTGACACCCACCAGGTGCAGGCCCAGCGAGTTGATGGCGCCTTCGTGGTCCGCGGAACTGGAGGAGTGGCCGATCAGGGCCGTGGGCACCAGGCCGATCAGCGCCAGGATCAAAGTCAGAGCCAGGCCGCCGAGGGAGCGAACCCCGAACAGGGCGGTGGTCACCACCGCCGCGATAATGGTGACGGCGAGCCAGGCCCGGCCCGTTTCGATATCGGTCATGAAGTAGACCAGCGCCTGGGTGAACTCGGCGTCACCGGAGAGCGGCTGCCCCGCGACGTCGGCGTAGGTCAGCACCAGCACGGCAATGGCGGACAGCGTCCAGACGGCGCCGGCGGCGGCAGCCACGGCCAGTGCACGGGTGAACGCAGGGTGCTCCGGGCCGTCCCCGTCAGCCGGACCGGAGTCCTTGTCCCTGGTACGCCGTCGCAGGTCTTTGGGCAGGATGCCGACGGCGAAGATCAGGCCGCCGATCACCGTGGCAACGGCGACGTTATGCAGCGCCTTGCTGGCCGGCAGCCCCCAGCGCACCAGCGCTCCCGGATCGGACACTCCACGTGCAGCAGCCGCACCCGAAAAGATCAGCGCCGCAACGAGGGCCAGGAAGACCACAGCCAGTCCGGCGAGCTGCCAGCCGGTGGTTATGCCGGGGATGGCACCGCCCGCGCCCTGTGCGCCCTTGCCGGGCGCTGGCTGGGGCGTGGTGGGACGGGGTTTTGCGGCAGAAGACACCATTCCATTGTCCGCCACCCCGGCCCGTGCAGCGAATCGGCTGGTGGCCGCGGGCACAGGGGTAAAGCAAAGGGAACGGTGCCCCCGGAGGGGCCCCGCTCCCTTGATCCGCACCGGCAGTTTGCCGGGGACGGAAAGACTACTTCTTGTTGGAGACAGCAGCCTTCAGTTTGGAGCCGGCGGTCAGCTTGACGCTGTGGCCTGCTGCAATCTGGATGGTCTCGCCGGTCTGCGGGTTGCGGCCGGTGCGGGCAGCGCGGTCGGTACGCTCAACGGCGAGCCAGCCCGGGATGGTGATCTTCTCGCCCGCGGCGACAGAAGTCTCGAAAACCTCGAACAGTGCGTCGAGGACGGAGTTGACGGCTGCCTGGCTGGTGCCGGCCTTGCCCGCTACCTCTGCAACAAGTTCACTACGGTTCTTAGCCATTGATGTCCTCCTGGACGGTTTGAGTCTGGAGCCTGCACACGGCATGCGCGCAGGCCACTGTTCGAAAACTTACCAGTTAGGACCGGCCGGGACCGCAAATTCCGCGTGTTTCCGCCACTTTTTGAGGTTAATCACCGGAATTTAGGGGGTTTTGGTCCTGCTGGATTCCGCAGCGCGGTGTCTTTGTCGTTGGTGCGTCGTCTTTTGCTGCGTCCGACGCCGGCAGGCACCTTCCAGCCTCGGCCCGCCTCACGCCTTGATCACCCCCCCCCCGTTGCGCTATCAGATCAGGCACCTAACAGAGGGTGTTAGGTGCCTGATCTGATAGGGCAACCAGGGGTTTGGGTTTTGGTTTGGTGGTTTAAATGCGCAGGGCCCTGACGTTTCTTTGTCAGGGCCCTGCGTGATGTTATGTCCGGCGGTGTCCTACTCTCCCACACCCTCCCGGGTGCAGTACCATCGGCGCTGTGGGTCTTAGCTTCCGGGTTCGGAATGGGACCGGGCGTTTCCCCCACGCTATGACCGCCGTAACCCTTGCACCCGAACCCCGTGGGGGGGTTGGGGAAAACTGTGGTTACAACATGTGGTGTTGTATGTAGTTATGGTTGGTTCCGACCTGGCCCGGTGACGGGTTGTTGGTTGGGAACCACATAGTGGACGCGAGCAGAATGTTTTTCTGTGTGGTGTAAGTTGTTGGCCTATTAGTACCGGTCAGCTTCACGAGTCGTTAGTCCTCGCTTCCACATCC